>OZ242020.1:0-3054164 GCA_965204875.1 Candidatus Aldehydirespirator sp.
CACACTGCGCCGGGCGCTCTCGCGCACCCCGGCCTCGAACCGGTCCCGCTGCTGGTCGATGCCTGCCAGGTAGTCGTCGAGGTCGTGGCCGCGCCGGGACAGGTCGTTGGAGATCCCCTCGAGGCGAGCCTGCACCTCGGCCTCCAGCAGGGCCTCGGGAACCTCGCCTGCCACCAGGCCCGCCAGCGCCTCGGCGACGGATTCCTGGCGCGCCATCAACGAGCGCATCGCCGAGGCTCTCGAATGGCCGGCATGCAGCGCCTCGCGCATCTCCGCAACCGTGGAGAACTCGGAGTTGGCCTGCACGAACTCGTCGGCCAGCTCGGGAAGCAGGGGCTGGAGCACTTCCTTCACCAGCACGCGGAAGCGCAGCGGGGAGTCCTCGCCGGGATCGGGATGCACCGCATCGAACGCCAGGATGTCGCCGGCGGATGCACCGCGCAGGTTCTCGTCTATCTCGGCCACGACGGCGCCGCTGCCCAGCGGGTAGTCGTAGTCGGAGGCCGTGAGCCCGTCGACGGTCTCGCCCGCGAGCGTGCAGGAGATGTCGATCCGCAGGTGGTCGCCGTCGAGCGCCGGCCGGGCCACGGGCGACAACTCGGCGAACTGCCGGCGGAACCTGTCGATCTCGGCGTCGACCTGCGCCGGGTCGGCCAGCGGGCTGGGTATCTCGACGCGCAGATTGTCATAGCCCGAGATCATGACCGTCGGACGCACCTCGACGACCGCGTCGAAGCACACCGGACCCGACTCCGAGCCCTCGACGATCTCGATGTCCGGCGCGTCGATCGCGTCGACGTCGTGCTCGACCACGGCACGGACGTAATAGTCGGGCAGCGACGATCTCAGGGCCTCGGCGCGGCCCGCCTGGTGGCCGAGGCGAGCCTCGAGCAGGCGACGCGGCGCCCGCCCGGGCCTGAAGCCCGGCAGCCGGACATCGCGGGCGATGCGCTTGAACGCAGCGTCGATCTCGGGCTCGAACTCCGCCTCGTCCAGCTCGACGGTCAGCTTGACCCGGTTGTCCTCGAGCACCTCGACGCTGCTGCGCACGGGGGCTGAGTGTAACGGCGGGCGTCCGCGGCGCGAGCCGGCGGACCGCTGCCATCGGGGCGCGCAGGCTCTAGGTTGGTGTGGTAGCGCGGGCGTAGTTCAACGGTCAGAACCTCAGCCTTCCAAGCTGATGATGCCGGTTCGATTCCGGTCGCCCGCTCGCCGCTCCAACCCGAACCGCTTCAACAACCCGAACCGCTTCAACAACCCGAACCGCTGCAACAACCCGAACCGCTGCAACAAGCCGCGGCAACTCACGCCAATCAACCCACCGCCGCCTCAAGGCGCGCCGACCAGCCCACGCCGACCGACCGGCACCCCCTGCCACGCACGCGAACCGACCCCGACCCGCCACGGATGGAGCATCTCGATGACAGAGCCGCTTCTGGAGCGCTCCAGCCGCTACATCGACACAGCCACCTACGAGGGGCCCAGGTCTGTGAACCCCGTGGACGGGTCGTTCCACGAGGTGTCCGACGGCCTCTCAGTGACCTGCGGGTTCTCACACGTGTGGACACTGGACACCGGAGGGGGCCTGGCCGTGCTGGACACATCGCTGCCCGGATTCGCTCCGGCGGCTCTCAAGCACCTGCGGCGCTGGCGCCGGGACCAGATCGAGGTGATCGTCTACACGCACGGCCACCTGGACCACGTGGGAGGCGCCCCGGCCTTCATGGACGACGCCGCGGGGCGGGGCCACCGCCGCCCCACCGTGGTCGGGCACGAGGCCGTCGGGCACCGCTTCGACCGCTACGACCTCACCCGCGAGTACAACGAGATCATCAACGGTCGCCAGTTCGGCGTGAACCGCGCCGGGCTGTTCGGCGGCGCCTGGGTGCGGCCCGCGCAGACCTACAGGCACGATCTCGATCTGACGCTGGGCGACACCAGGCTGCTGCTGCACCACGCCAGGGGCGAGACCGACGACCACACCGTGGTGTGGGTGCCGCAGCGGCGGATGCTCTTCGTGGGCGACATGCTCATGTGGACGTTCCCGAACGCGGGCAACCCCCAGAAGGTGCAGCGCTATCCCGCGGAGTGGGCGGCCGCGCTGCGACGCATGATCGATCTGGGCCCCGAGTTGCTGCTCCCGGCACACGGGCTGCCGATCGAGGGTGCCGCACGTATCGCCGGGGTGCTCGACAACATGGCCGGCGCGCTCGAGGGCCTGGTCTCGGCCACGCTGGAGATGATGAACGCCGGCGCACGGCTCGACGAGATCCTGCACACGGTGCGCGTCCCCGAGGAGTTGCTGGCACAGCCCTACCTGCGACCGAGCTACGACGAGCCCGAGTTCGTGGTGCGCAACATCTGGCGCCTCTACGGCGGCTGGCACGACGGCAACCCCGCCCGCCTCAAGCCTCCACCCGACGCGGCCGTCGCCGCCGAGGTGGCCGCACTGGCCGGCGGTCCGGCCGCGCTGGCCGCCCGAGCGACCGAGGTGTGCGAGGCGGGCGACGCTCCCCTCGCCTGCCAGCTCGCGGAATGGGCCTCACAGGCCGCGCCCTCCGATGCGGCGGTGCATGCTGTGAGGGCGCGGGTTTATCGCGCGCGGCGGGAGGTGGAGCTGTCCCTGATGGCGCGCGGCATCTACCTTGACGCGGCGCTGTCATCGGAGGCGGTCCCCCGATCCGGCGCCCCCGCAGGCTGAGACCCCAGCAGGGCTGAGTCTCACCGTGCGCACCGAGGTGGATTCCGAGCAGCTTCCGCTCACGATCCTGGAGCTGTTCCGGATCAAGCAGGGCGAGATGGTGTCGGCACTCATGCACCTGGGGACGCGCCTCGGCCTCTGGACGGCCCTGTCCGACTCGGCGCCATGCACCAGCTCCGAGCTGGCCGCTGCCGCCGGACTGCAGGAGCGGTGGGTGCGGGAGTGGCTGCACGGCCTGGCCGCCACCGGCCTGGTGCAGCACGCCGGCGGCCGGTTCGCGCTGACACCCGAGGCCGAGGTGGCACTCACCGACGCCGACCACTGGGCGTACATGCCCGGGGTGTTCGGGCCGCCGATGACCCACCGCGAGATCGAGCGCACCGTGGAGGCGTTTCACAGCGGCGTGGGCATGACCTGGGAGGAGCACGGCGAGCACGCCTGCTGCATGCAGGCGGCCATGTCATCGGCTCGCCAGCAGGCGCTGCTGGTGCCGGTCGTGCTGGCGGCATTCGACGGGGCGGTCGAGGCTCTGGCCGCGGGCGGCGCCCGGATCGTCGATGTGGGCTGCGGCACGGGGGTGGCGGCCCGGGTGCTCGCAGAGAGCTTCCCCGAAGCGTCGGTCACAGGCATCGATCCCTCGGCCCGCGCCATCGCCGCGGCCCGCAGCGACCCGCGGGCGGCACACCTCGCGAACCTCGGCTATGAGCAGGGCGCCTTCGACGACCTGCACCGCTTCGGCCCCGCCGACCTGATCGTCACGCTGGACGTGCTGCACGACCTGGCCCGGCCTGACGAGGCGATCGCCGCGGCCCGCGACTGCCTCACCGAGCACGGCTGGTGGCTGGTGGCCGACATCAAGGGACGCGGCGACCTGGAGTCGAACCGCAAGATCCCGGTGCTGCCCTACATGTACGCGATGTCGGTCTTCTACTGCATGTCCTCGGGGCTGTCAGAGCGCGGCGGCGCGGGTCTGGGCACGCTCGGACTGCATCCCGCGCTGCTCCAGGACATGGTGCGCGACGCCGGGTTCACCCGCTTCACGCGCCACGAGGTCGATCGGGATCCCACCAACTGGTACTACGAGATCCGACGCTGAGGGCACCACGCCCGCGGCCCGATACATCCTGCGAGCCTGGCCCCGCAGGGGCGGCCAGGCATGGCCACCCCTCGTGAAGGCGGCGGCGGCCACCGGCGCGATCCGGCAGCCGCTGCGATCGGTACTAACCGGCTTCCGTACCGGCCTCGACGCCGGCGTCCATCGCCGCCTCCGTGTCAGCCTCGCCTGTGTCGGCGTCGCCAGAGCTGCCGGAGCGCGGCGCCACCTCGGGGTAGAGGTGCGAGATCGTGCCCGGCGGGATCTTGCAGGTCGCGATGTAGCTGTCGATGTCCTTGCCCATCACGCGGATCACGCGGCCCATCCGGTACGCAGCGATATACCCCTCGTCGATGAAGCGGTAGAGCGTCCGGGTGGTGATTCCCAGGCGCTTCGCGGCCGCGGTCGTGCCGAGCCACTCGATTTGCTCTCGCTCGGTTTGTTCTTGGTCGATCATGGCTATAGTTTCTTTCCACCCTTTTCGTAGTGTTTGATGTGATCCGATGCCCACCGCACGGACAGCAGCGTCCTACGAGGGGATCGGATCGAGGGAGATTGTATGGCGAAGCGACACGCGGATGGTGGATATGCACCGAACTCGGCGGATCGGACGATCAGGCCCCGGCGCGGGCTGCCCAGCGGCCGCGCCGTGGTCGGGGCGCTGCTGGTGACCGTGGCCGCGGTCGGCGCCTTCGCGGCTGCGAGCCGCGACGCCGGCGGGCCGGACCGTTCCTACGCCGTGGTCGCGCGCAGGGTGGCGGGTGGGACGCTGCTGAGCGCCGGCGACGTGCGGCTGGAGCCGATGGTCATCCCGCCCGCTGCCGCCGCTGCCGCTTGGGAGTCTCTGGCACCGCTCGAGGCCGCGACGGCCACACGCGACCTCGAGGTCGGCGACCTGCTGACCCGGCGCGACGTGATCACCGCGCCCGCCATCGGCGGCGCGCCGATCGGCGCCGTCCACGAACTGGCCCTGGCCGTGCCGAGCCAGCGGATCGTCGCCCGCACGGCCGCCGGCGACCGGGTCACGGTGCTGGCGACCCTCGACGGGCCGGAGGCGCCGGTGACGGTGGTGGCGGTGGAGGACGCCGTGGTGCTGGGCTGGGCCGCCGGTGACGGGATCTCGGGATCCGGGGTGCTGACGCTGGCACTGGACGAAGCCGTCACCGCCGGCGGCCTGGCCCACCTCGCCCTGCTGGGCGACATCACCGTGATCAGGACCACCAGAGCCATCGGCGACGAGTACCCGGCGTACTTCGGTGTGCCCGAGATCTCCGGATCCGCGGGTTCCGGGCCGGACGGGCAGGGCGCCGGCGGATCGGGAGCCGCCGGCGTGAGTGTCGCACCGTGAGCGGTCGAAGGTGGCGGGTCGCCGGCATCGCCGAGCCCAGCTCCAAGTGGTTCGCGCAGATGGCCCGCCTGTCGACCGAGGCGGCCATCCCCGTCGATTTCGTCAAGTGCCTGTCAGCCGACGAGGTGCGGACGCGGCTGATCGTCGGCGAGGCCCTCTCGGCGATCCTCGTGGGCGCCGCGGCCGCCGGAGTCGATATGAGGCTCGCCGCGGACGCCCGCGACCACGGGTGCGCGCTCATAGGCGTGGGGGCGCCGTCCGGGAGCTGCTGGGAGCAGCTCGGGGTCGCGGCCGTGCTGCCGGAGGCGTTCGAGCGCGACGATCTCGTCGCCGCCCTCACCGAGCACGCCGCCGAACACATCGAGTCACCCGGTGCGGCCGCTGCCGTGCCGGCACCCGACCCCGCCGGCTGGACGGGCCGCCTCGTCTGCGTGACCGGCCCCGGCGGAGCCGGCTCGTCGCTGCTGGCGATGTGCCTCGCGGCCGAGCTGGCCCGGGGCGCCTCCAACCGGCGCATGGTGCTGCTGGCGGACCTGGCACTCGACGCGGAGCAGGCGATGATGCACGACTCGCGTGACGTGATCCCCGGGGTGCAGGACCTGCTGGAGGCGTTCACTCAGGGCAGGACGGGCCGCGAGCCGGCGCGGTCCGTGGTCTTCGAGCCTTTCGGACGCGGCTATCACCTGCTGCTGGGCCTGCGGCGCCACCGCGACTGGGTCGCCATCCCGCCGCGGCCCCTGGAGGCCGTCATGGGCATCCTGTTGCGCACCTACCGGTACGTGGTCGCCGATGTGGACGCCGACGCCGAGGGGGTCGCCGAGACCGGATCGAACGATGTGGAGAGCCGCAACGTGATGGCCCGCACGGCGCTCGGCCGCGCCGATCTCGTGGTGGTGGTCGGCACCGGCGGCACCAAGGGCCTGTGCTCGCTGGTGCGCACGATCGACACGCTGGTCGAGTCGGGCCTGGCGCAGGAGCGGCTCCTGGCCGTGATCAACCGCCTGCCGCGCGGCTCGGCTCGGCGCTCCGCCGCGGCCTCCGCGCTGGCCTCGCTGCTCGCTGACACGCGCGCCCCGCGTATCGGTGAGCCCGTGCTGGTCGCTGAGCGGCGCTCCGTCGAGCCGGCGCTGCGCGACGGGATCGCCCCGACCCGATCGCTGGCCCGACCGCTCGCCGCGGAGGTGCGAGCACGCCTGCAGTCGCTCGGCCGCCCGGCCTCCGATGAGAACACCATCGAGCCCGAGCCCGTGACCGCAGCACCGGCCCCGCACGGCGAGGGCCCATGACCACGGCGCCCACCCCGTTGAGCGAGATAGAGCAGGTCGTCCAGGAGCGCGCCCGCGAGATCTCGGTGAGCCTGGACGACGACGCTGCGGCCGGCCTGTTGAGGCGCCTCGTCGATGAGGAGATCGCGGCCTGGAACGACGGCTTTCGGCGCGGCGTCAGGCCCTTCGCGGTCACCGACCCGGAGATCCTGGCGGAGCGGGCGATGCGCAACCTGACCGGCTACGGGCCGCTGGGGCCGCTGCTGGAGGACGACGACGTCTGGGAGATCATGATCAACCGGCCCGATGCCATCTTCGTCAAGCGCCACCGCGGGCCGAGCGGCTACCACCACGAGGTCTTCCACAACGACGAGCACGTGACCCGCACGCTCACCAAGGTGCTCGACGACGCCTCCGGCGCGCACCGCAAGCTCGACCCGGCCGAGGGACTGCAGGACGCCCGGCTCGACGGCGGCGCCCGCCTGCACATCGTCCACGGAGACATCGCCAGAGGCGGGCACATGATGGTGAACGTCCGCAAGTTCACAGGCGTGACCTTCCGCAACCTCGACGAGCTGGTGGAGCGGGGCACGCTCACCCACGCGGCCGCGAGGTTCCTGCGAGCCTGCGTGAAGGCCCGCCTGACCATCATGTTCGCAGGGGCGCCCGGCTCGGGCAAGACCACCATGCTGAGCTGCTGCGCGGCCGAGCTCGACCCGACGCTGCGTGTCGTCGTGGCCGAGGAGGTCTTCGAGGCCGACATACCCCTGGCCAACGTCGCCGGCATGCAGACCCGGGCCGCTCGCGCCGACCGCCCCGCGGTGGACCTGAGACGGCTGGTGTCGGGCTTCCTGCGGATGGCGCCCGACGTGGCCATCGTGGGCGAGGTGCGCGACCGCGAGGCGCTGCCGCTGCTGCTGACGCTGTCCTCGGGTGTGACGGGGTACACCACGATCCATGCCGGCTCGGCACGGCAGGCGCTGACCCGGCTGCGGTTCATCTGCCAGCTGGCGGACACCTCCAACGAGCTGCCCATGGCCGCGCTCAACAGCCTCGTCAGCGAGGCGGTCGACGTCGTGGTGCATTGTGAGCGCAGCCACCAGGGGCCGCGCCTCTCCGGCGTGGTCTGCGTGGAGGACTCCCTGGGCCCGGCCGACGGCACGCAGTTCACGGTCACCGATGTGTTCGCGCGCTCGGCGGCCGGCGAGCTGCGCTGGACGGGCCTGCTTCCCACCAGGGTGGCCGCCGCGCTGGCCGCGTCCGGAAGCGACGTGCGCGACCTGCTGCAGGACGACCCGCCAGGCGGCGCCGTGACCGCGGCTACCCGTGGCACCAGGCAAGCAACACCCGGGAGGGTGCCGTGACCGCCGCCGCCCGACACACCCCCACGCCCGCGACACCCGGTGAGATGCCATGACCACGGCCGTCCGACACGGCGCCACGCCGGCAACACGCGGGAGGGTGCCGTGACCGCCGCCGCGCTGGCCGTGATCGCGGCGCTCGGGACGTACTGGGTCTACACCGCGCTGGCGCTGCGATGGCGAGGGCTCGGCTTCGGGCCCGGAATCGCCCCAGGTCAGCGGCGGAAACCCCGCAGCGCCGACGCCTGGATCGCGCAGGCCGGGCTCGGCGGCGTCGACAAGAAGGAGTTCTGCGGGGTCGTGGTCTCACTGGCGGCCATCACCGGCGTCGCCGCTTTCGCCCTATTCGGCGGCTTGGCCCCGGCGCTTGCCGTGTCCGCCTTCGCAGCCTCCTTCCCGGTGGCCGGATACCGGCTGCGCATCACGGCGCGCCGCCGGCGTGCGCAGGAGTCCTGGCCCCGGATGATCGAGGAGATCCGCCTTCAGACCACCTCGCTGGGAAGGAGCGTCCCGCAGGCTCTGCTCGATGTTGGGCGACGCGGCCCCGCCGAGTTGCGCCCGGCCTTCGAGCTGGCCCGCAGCGAGTGGCTGCTCACCACCGACCTGGCCCGGACCCTGAAGGTGCTCAAGGACGCCCTGGCCGACCCGACCGCGGACATGGCGTGCGAGACCCTGCTGGTGGCCCACGAGCTCGGGGGAGCCGACCTCGACCGGCGGCTGCAGGCACTGGCCGAGGACCGCAGGCGCGACGTCCTGGGACGCAAGGAGGCGAGGTCCCGCCAGGCGGGTGCCCGCTTCGCACGGCTCTTCGTGTTGGTGGTGCCCGCCGGGATGGCGCTCGCGGGCATGTCGATCGGCAACGGCCGCGACGCCTACCGCAGCCCGGTCGGCCAGGCGGTGGTGCTGGTCGCGCTGGGCCTGATAGTGCTCTGCTGGCTGTGGTCGAGGCAGATCATGCGCCTGCCCGAGCCCCAGCGGGTGTTCGACCGATGAGCACCGACCGGATCATCGCGGCCTGCGCGCTGGCGGCCTTCGCCGGGCTGACCCTGCTCCTCTCGGAGGTGCGCTTCTTCCGGCGGGTGGGGCTTGCCGAGCGCCTGCAGGTGTACACCAGCGCCGGTCGCCGCCCCGGGCGGGCCGGGATGCTGTCGGTGGCGACGTTCTCCGAGGTGCTGGCGCCGCTGTCGAGCGCGCTCGGCGAGCGCGTCGCCCGCGCCTTCCGCGTCACCGAGGAGCTGGAGATCCGCCTCGAGCGGGTTCACTCCCCGCTGTCGGTGACGGCCTTCAGGATGAGGCAGGTCGGCTGGTCCGCCGCCGCCCTCTGTGCCGGGGGCCTGCTCTCGATCGCCTCGGGGGCGGGCGCGCTGATCTCGGTGTCGGTGGTGCTGGGGGCTCCGACCCTGGCGTTCCTGGTGCTCGAGCAGCAGGTGGCGAGAGCCTCGCAACGCTGGCAGCGGCGCATCTTCCTGGAGCTTCCGGTGGTGACCGAGCAGCTGGGCATGCTGCTGGCCGCGGGCTGGTCGCTGGGGTCGGCGCTGGCGCGTGTCAGCGAGCGGGGCGGCGGCGCCTGCGCCACCGACCTGAGGAGGGTCCTGGCGCGGATTCGACAGGGACTGAGCGAGGGCGAGGCACTGCGCGAGTGGGCCGAGCTCGCCGACGTTGCGGCGCTTCACCGCCTCGTGGCCGTGCTGGCGCTCAACCACGACACGGCGGACCTCGGCAGCCTGGTCGGCGACGAGGCCGCCGCCGTGCGCCAGGAGGCCCAGCGCGAGTTGATCGAGGCGATCGAGAAGCGCACCCAGCAGGTCTGGGTGCCGGTCACCGCGGCCACCCTCATTCCCGGCGTGATGCTGATGGGCGTTCCCTTCGTGGACGCGCTCACCCTGTTCTCGGCCTGACGGCCCCCATACCACTTCCCCCGTCCATTCGGCTTCCCCAAGCCCAAGTGTGTGCCCGCTGCATCGACACGCATGTCCTTTCAAGTCCCGACTACCGGCTTCTCCCGAACCGCCCGGATCTTCGACCACGAGTTGGCTCGACTTTCACTTCCCCGGCTATCGGCTCCTTGAACCTGAGCCCGCAACGGACGACCGCCTCCGCAGCCACCGATAGGTGCCTGCGGCCATGTCACCCCGCTTCCCTCTGCAAACCGCCCGCCCCATCACACCAACAGGAAGGTGATCCTCCATGACCCGATCCACCCCATCGACCCCGGAGGCGCTGCCCGTCGCCGCGCCGACCCCAGCATCTGCGACGCCCGCCGCCGCTGCCGCGACCGGAATCGCAGCCTCGCCGGTGACTCTCGTCACCACCCCAGCGGAAGCGCACGCCACGGGCGCTGACGGGCGACTCGCCTTGCCAGGTCAGCAACAGACCCGGATGGCGCTCGCCATGATCTCGCCAGCGAAGGCTGCCGTGACGCCACCGGCAGCGCAAGCCGTAGCCGCGGCGCTCGCCGTCTCGCTGCCGGAGACCCCCTCCACGACCATGCCCCCGAACCTGGTAGCCGCCTGTGCCGGGGCCGTTGCTGGGACCACCCCGGTGCCTGTTGCGGCCTCGCGCCGCCTAGGCGACCGCAAGCCCCGGCGCAGGCACGGCGACCGCGGCGAGGGAGTGATCTCGGCAGCGATCGCCGTGCTGATCATCGCCTTCCTCGGAGCAGCCATGTGGGTGGCGTTCAACACCATCTGGGAGGGCGCCGAGACAAAGATAAACACCCAGGTGAACAGCATCGGCTCGCAGTCGTCCTCTACAAGCGGCTGAACGCGCGCTGATGGCGGTCCGAACCGCGCCGAGCACGGCGCTGGTGACGGCGAAGCCCCTCCCCCCCCCTCTGTGACGACCATGACGGAGTCCGCTGAATGGGACTGACTCTTCGGCGGGTCGCGCCGCTCCCGCGCACGGCGCTGGCGACCGTGGACCATGCGTCCCGTCGCCAGCGCGGTGCCGGGCTGTTCGGCATGGTGGCGGGCTTCACGGTGTTCATGCTGCTGCTGGTGGCGGCGGTACAGGTGCTGTTCAACCTGTATGCCACCACGGTCGTGACCGGCGCGGCCCTCGACGCGGCCCGGCAGGTCGCCGGCTACGACAACGTCACGGACCGCTGCGCCGCCACCAGGGTTGCCGAGGGCGCCTTCCTGAGGCGGCTCGGCGACTACAGCCGGCGCGGTGCCGCCACGCTCGCCTGGACCTGCAGCGACCCCGAGGTCGTTCGGGTGACCGTTCGCGCCCAGCATCCCACGATCCTGCCGGCCGGCCTCGCGGGCCTGGCCGGACTCGGGCGACTCCAGCGCACCGTCGAGGTACGTGTGGAGGACATGAGATGACCCGACGGGCGCGCCGCCGCGGGGACGGCGGCCAGGTCGGCGGCATGGAGGTGCTTCCCTTCGGTTTCCTGCTGTTCGTCTCGGCGACATTGCTGATCGCCAATGCCTGGGGCGTGATCGACGCCAAGCTGGCAGTGACCGCGGCGGCGCGCGAGGGAGTCCGCGCCTACGTCGAGGCGGCCGACCCCGTCTCGGGAGCACGGTCGGCGGTCCGGCGGGCAGGCGAGACGCTTGCTGCCTACGGTCGGGGCGGCAGCAGGGCCGCGGTCGGCTCCCCGGTGCTTGACGGCGGCTTCCGCCGGTGTGGCCGGGTGAGCCTGACCGTTTCCTATGACCTGCCCGTCATCGCCGTGCCGTTCATCGGCGGCCTCGGGCGGCTGCAGCCGGTCGCCTCAACGTTCTCGGAGGTCGTCGATCCCTACCGCTCCGGCCTGCCCGTCTCCGGCAGCGACGTGCGATGCTGAGCCCGCGACGGCAGCGCCCCCGCCCGAGCCGACCCACCAGCGGTCACCGCAGCGTGTGGAACGGCCCCGACCCACCGACACCCGGCGATCCCAAGACCGGCCGAACCCTCACAAGCCGGAGCAGCGCTCCGCGCGGCCCCGACCCGCTGACACCCGGCGACCCCACGAACAGACGACCTGCCAGAGACCGGGGCAGCGTGCTGTTGCTGTTTCCGGCTGCGGTGTTCGTGGTTCTGGTGCTGGCCGCGCTCACCCTCGATGTAGGACTGGCCCACGTGCGCACGCAGCAGCTGCGCGCCGTCGCCGCATCGGCCGCCAACGACGCCATCGGGTCGCTCGACGCCGACAGGCTCCGCAGCACGGGTGCCGTGTCGTTCGATCAGGCCGAGGCGCTGCGCCTGGTCCGTGCCGCGGTTGCCGGCGGCCCGCTGCCGGACGCATCCGTGAAGTCCGTGCTCATCAGCCACAGGCCGCCGGACCGCTGGGAGGCCGCGGTGACCCTGAGCCTCGATGTCGGTCTGATGATCGCCCCCGCGCTGCCGGGCGCGGCGTCCAGCCTTCGGATGGAGACCACCGAGCGGGCGCTGGTCGTGATCGGGGGCGGCTAGGGCGCGGCGGCTGCCGGTAGCATCGGCTGCAATGGTCGATCGGGTGCTTCGGCCATGGTGCTCGGGCAACGGCGCACGGCCATGCCGGTAGCATCGGCGGCAATGGTCGATCGGGTGCTGCTGGCGGCCCCGCGTGGCTTCTGCGCCGGCGTGGAGATGGCGATCAAGGCGCTGGCCTGGCTGGTCAGGGCCTTCGAGCCGCCCGTCTACTGCTACCACGAGATCATCCACAACGAGCAGGTCGTCGAGCGCTTCAAGAGCCTCGGGGTGAGGTTCGTCGACGACATCGCCGAGGTGCCCGAGGGTCGCCCGATCATGCTGTCGGCCCACGGATCGGCCCCCGAGGTGGTGCAGTCGGCCCGCGACCGGGGCGGCTACGTGGTCGATGCCGTGTGCCCGCTCGTCACCAAGGTCCACCATGAGGCCAAGACACGTGCCTCGATGGGCTACCAGATCGTCTACGTGGGACACGAGGGCCACCAGGAGGCCGTGGGCACCATCGCGGTCGCGCCGCAGTCCATCCACCGGGTTCACGACGCCGGCGGCGTGACCTCGCTGCCCGACTTCGACACGCCGGTGGCGATCCTGGCGCAGACGACGCTGTCGCATCGCGAGTGGCAGGGCGTCCTGGACACCACCCGGCAGCGCTTTCCCGACGTGTGGCAGCCGGCGCGCAGCGACCTCTGCTTCGCCACCACGAACAGGCAGCGGGCGCTGACGGACATCGCCCCGCGCTGCGACGCGGTGCTGGTCATCGGCTCCGCCAACTCCTCCAACACACTGTCGCTGGTCGATGTGGCCACCGAGGCGGGCTGCGACAGGGTGCTGCGGGTCAACGATGCCGGTGACGTCCCCGAGGACCTGGCGGGCACGATCGGCGTAACGGCGGGAGCGTCCGCGCCCGAGGAGGTGGTGCGCGGCGTCATCGAGCGGCTCTCGCCGGCTCAGGGTGTCGAGGAGGTGACCGTCGTGGACGAGGACGAGTACTTCCCCCCGCCGCGCAGCCTGCGCGACCTGCTTGCCGCAGTGGAGCTGGCCGCGACCGTGACCCTGGGCGCCGGCCCCGCCGGCCGGGTGCGGCTCCAAGACCGCCTCACCTCCGCCAGCGAGGTGCTCGAGAGCCTTCAGGCAGGCGCCGGCTCGTCACCCGCGAGCACGCGGGCCTCGACGTAGAGGTCGGACAGCTCCTCGAAGAGCCGGTCCGTCAGCTCGCTCACCGCCCGGCGCGGCACGCGCCCGCCGCTCTTGGGCACCGGCGGGATCGGGTCTCCGACCACCGCCACCACGCGGCGCGGGCGCGGCAGGCGCGACCCCACCGGCAGGGCGCGCACGGTACCCCCCAACCCGACCGGGACGATCGGCACGCCGGCGCGCGACGCCACGAACGCCGGGCCGTCGAGCATGTCCTCGCGCCGCACGCGGTCGCCGCTGCGCCGCGTGCCCTCGGGGAACATCACCAGCGGCTCCCCCAGGGCGAGCACGTCGGTGGCGGCCCGCAGCGCGATGCGGTCGGCTGTGCCGCGCTCCACGGGAAAGCCCCCCATGACCGAGAGGAAGGTGCCGAGGAGCCGGTGCTCCCAGAGGCTCTCCTTGCCCATGAACCGCAGGCGCCGCCGGGTCAGCATCCCGGCGATCGGCGTGTCGATGAAGGAGCGGTGCATCGGAGCGAGGATGAAGGGGCCCGCGGGAAAGTTCTTGCGGCCGTGCACCCGCAGCCGGAACAGGGCCTTGACCAGGATGAACACCAGCCACCACAGGGTCTTGTAGGCGGCGCGGCCCCACCAGGACTGCCGGCTCCTCCACACGCCGCCGCCGGAGCTTTCCCCATCGCCTCGCCGGCCATAGACGCTCTGGCTCATAGCAGCTCCAGGACCCGCTCGACCCCCGCCGAACACGGCACTGCCCGCTCACCGCACCGGCTCACAGCAGCTCCAGGATCTGCTCGATCGTCTCCTCGCAGGTGGCGTGGGTGGTGTCGATGATCACCGCACCCTCGGCCACCGACAGGGGATCCAGCGCGCGTGTCGAGTCGATCCGGTCGCGCCTCGCCAGATCGGCGGCAGCGGTCTCGACCGCCACCGCGTCAACCGCGGGTTCGGCGACCGCGGGTCCATGCCCAGCGCGGTTTCCAGCGGCGGTGCGCATCGCGGCGTGCTGAGCATGACCGGTTCGCTCCATAGTCGCCTCGGTGCTCTGGCGGGCGCGTCGCCGTGCTCGAGTGTCGGGACTAGCCACGAGGTGGATCTTGACCTCGGCGTCAGGGAACACGACGGTGCCGATGTCGCGCCCCTCCAGCACTCCCCCGCCGCGCCGTCGCACCCACTCCCGCTGCCGCGCCGCCAGCTCGGAGCGCACCGCCGCGTTGGTCGCCACGGCGCTGACGGCCCGGTTGACCGCGGCGCCGCGGATCTCGACCGTCGCGTCCACGCCGTCGACGATGACGCGCCCGCCCTCCATGCGCACCGCGATGGTGCGGGCCACCGACGCAACGAAAGCCTCATCGAAGGGATCGCCTCCGGCCCGCAGCACCGCGTAGGCAACCGCCCGGTACATGGCGCCGGTGTCCAGGCACTCCAAGCCCAGCCTGCCGGCAAGCAATCTCGCCACCGTCGACTTGCCGGAACCGGCCGGCCCGTCGATGGCTATCACCCGCGGGCGCTGCCGCCGCCCTTGAGCAGGATCGCCCTGCGCACCGTGACCACCGCGGAGCCCGGCATCGTCGCGCCGGCGCTGCCGCTGTGTCTTAGCGGGATCGCCGCCTCCGGGGCCGGCCCGGCCGCCGCCGGCTGTCATCGGTTCGAGCCGCCGCCGGATCGGGGGCCGCCGGAGCCGCCCGGCCCGGCGGCAGGCGCAGCCTCGTCCTGTTCCTTCGACCGCGACGGGATCGTGCCAGCGCCGCCCGGCCCGGCGGCCGGCCCTGGAGTGCCGCGCAATGACTCGAGCGTCTCGTGGAACCGGGGGAACGTCTTGTGGACGCACCCGGGATTCTCGATTCGCATGCCCGGCACCACCAGTCCCAGCACCGAGAAGGCCATGGCGATCCGGTGGTCGTCGTAGGTGCGTATCAGCGAGCCCGAGGGCGCACCGGAGGGCGACACGGCGAAGCCGTCGGCAAGCTCGCGGGCGTCCACGCCGCAACGGCGCAGCTCGGCCACCACCGCGGCGATCCGGTCGCTCTCCTTGTGGCGGATGAAGCCGATCCCCCCCACTGTGGTGGGCCCGGCCGCGAGCGAGGCCACAACCGCCAGCGTGACCGCGGTGTCGGACATGTCGGCGAGGTCGACGTCAATGCCGCTCAGAGGGCCTCCGGCCACGGCGGTGCCGGAGCCCGACACCGTGACGGTCGCTCCCATGGCCTCCAGCACCGAGACGAACCGCGCGTCTCCCTGGATGGAGCCTGCTCCGATGCCCTCGACCCCCACGCTGCCGCCGGTGATCGCGCCGGCGGCCCAGAAATAGGAGGCTGAGGAGGCATCAGGCTCCACCCGGTAGCTGCCCGGCGACCGGTAGCCGCCGCCGCCGACCCTCACGGCGTCGGGCCCCACCTCCACCGCCGCACCGAAGGAGGTCATCACCGCGGCCGTCATGTCGAGGTACGGGCGACTCACGGCCGGGCCGTCGAGATGAAGGGTCAGCCCCTCGGGTGCCAGGGGCCCGGCCAGCATCAGTCCCGACAGGAACTGGCTGGAGCGGCCGGCGGCGACGGTCGCCTCGCGCCCGCGGATCGGTCCGCTGACCCGCAGCGGGAGGGACTCCCCGCCGGGCGGCTCCTCGACCGAGGCTCCGAGCCGGCGCAGCGCCGCGACAAGATCGCCGAAGGGACGGGCTCTCAGCTGCGGATCGCCGTCCACGGTCACAGGCTCGTGCGCCATCGCCGCCACGGGCAGCAGGAACCGTCCCGTGGTGCCCGACATGCGGGCGTCGATGACGCCTGGTGCCTGAGGTGACAGGCGGCCGTCCACGCCCCGGATCCGAAGCCGCCCGCCCGCCCGGTCGCCGTCCACGCCGGCGCCCAGAACCTTCACGGCACCGGCCATGGCCTCGGTGTCGTCGGCGAACAGCGCCCCGCGCAGCGTCGTGGTGCCTGAAGCGAGCGCGGCGCAGACGATCGCCCGGTTGGTGATGCTCTTGGAGCCCGGAAGGCTGACAGACGCCGCGGGCGGCTCGCGCAACGGCGCGATGTCGAGGATCCTCGGAGGCCGGCGCGTCATCCCGTCCGACCCCTCATCGCGGCAGCCCGAGCAACACCAGACGGCCCGCCATCGCAGCAGCCCCAGTCATCACGGTGGCCGCGCAACACCAGCCGACCTGTCATCACGGCGGCCGCGGTCATCCCAGCGGCTTGAGCGACGGGCGGTACCCGACCTCGGCCAGGGCGCCCCCGAAACGGTCTGCGGCCTCGCTGTCCACCAGCAGCAGCGCCACGCCGCGCCGGCCTTCCGCGGAGTGCGCGATCTCCAGGTCGTAGAGGTTCACGTCGAGATCGGCGGCGAGGGTGGTGATCCTGGCCAGCTCGCCCTTCTGGTCGCGTATGGCGACGCGCACCTCGGTGAGCCGCGACGGCTCGGGCGCACCGGCCGCGAGGCTGCGACGGCTGGTGCGGGCGGCCTCGAGCCGGGTCAGCAGCTCGTCGCGGTCGCCGCCGGACACGATCAGCCTCATCTCGCGCAGCTCGTCGAGCAACTCGTTCAGAACATCGGTGATGGCCGCGCGGTTCTCGACACAGATCTCCGGCCAGATGGCCGGATGTCCCGCCGCCACCCTGGTCATGTCGCGGAACCCTCCGGCGGCGAGGCGCAGCAGGGCGCGGTGCTCGCTGGAGCGTCCCTCCGCTATGCGCATGAGCACCGCGGCCGTGAGGTGCGGGACATGCGACACCACCGCCACGAGGGCGTCGTGACGCTCCGGCGACAGCGAGATCGCCTGGGCCCCAAGGCTCTTGACGAACGCCCGCACCCCGGCGAGGGCACCGTCCTCGGTGGCATCGGTGGGGGTGAGCACCCATACGGCGTCCCGGAAGAGCTCGGGGTCGGCGCCCGACAGGCCGTCCTGCTCGCTTCCGGTCATCGGGTGGCCGCCCACGAAGTGCGGGTGTGCCACCGCCGAGCACACCGGGGCCTTGACGCTGCCGACGTCGGTCACGGTGTTCGCGCCGGCATCGAGCAGGCTCCTGGCGGCGACAACCAGCTCGGCGGGCGGGGTGGCGACGACCGCGAGGTCGCAGGCGCCAGGCTCGCCCACGCAGTCGATCGCACCCATCTCCAGGGCGCGCCCGGCCCTGGAGGCGTCCGGCTCGACGCCGGTCACGTGCCATCCGCCGCGGCGCAGGGCCATGCCCACCGAGCCCCCTATGAGGCCCGTGCCAGCGACGATCGCATTACGGCCTCGGGCCATGACCGGCGATGCTACCGGTCGCTGCCGTCACTGCCGGATGCGCCGGTTGGCCACTGCGGGCCGGCTGGCGAGCGAGCAGCGGAGGCACCCTCATCGGAGCGCACGACGCCGCTAGGGCGCGGTCGATTGCCGGCCCTCCGCAGACGCAGATCGATCAGGGCCCTCCGTCGCCTCCCGGACGGTCGCCGTGGCCGGACGCGGCCCGCTCGAGCTCTCTGGCCTCGGCCGGCTCGATCCTCCGCCAGCGGCCTGGCGGCAAGCGAGAGTCCGCGAGCGGGCCGATCCGGGTGCGCACCAGGCGGCGCACGGGATGGCCCACCGCCTCGCACATGCGACGCACCTGGCGGTTGCGCCCCTCGTGGACGGTGATGCGCAGCACTTCCGGCCCACCAAGAGAGACCCGCGCCGGTGCTGTGGGCACACCGTCCAACACCACGCCGCAGCGCAGTTGCCGCAGCGCCGCCGGCCCCGGCGTTCCCGACACGTGTGCCAGGTACTGCTTTTCGATCCCGAAGGACGGGTGGGTCAGCCGGTGCGCCAGGTCGCCGTCGTTGGTCAGCACGATCAGGCCCTCGGTGTCGAGGTCGAGACGCCCGACCGGGAACACGCGGGGCCGCGCCGGCACGAGGTCCACGACCGCGCGGCGCCCCTGCGGATCGCTCGCCGTGGAGACGACGCCGGCGGGCTTGTTGAGCAGGTAGTGAACCAGGTCGGGCGCCACACCGACGGCCAAACCGTCCACCTCGACGGACGCGCGATCAACGTCGACGCGGCAGCCGAGACGAGCGGTGACGCCGTCGACGCGCACCCGGCCCCGCTCGATCATGGCCTCGCAGGCTCTGCGACTCCCGAACCCCAGGCGGGCCAGCACCTTCTGGAGCCGCTCACCCTCGCCCGCGCTCACTCGCACTTCCATAGTCTGAAGTCTGGCAAAGCCGCCACCCCGCGACGCAGCGGCAGCAGCGGTCCACCGTCTCCCTTTGCGGATCGCGATCCCCGACACCGCCGCCGGCGCCTGACCGCAAGTCGAGTGCACAGGCGTTCTCGGGCGCTGAGCAGGCTCGCTGTGCCAGAGGTTCGCCGCAGCGGCGGTGTGCGGGCGGGCTAGGCGACCTGCCAGGTCGGCCGGGAATGGAGCAGTTCGCGCAGGTCGCCGGGGCCGGCGCTGGACTGCGACGCGGCGATCTGTGCGGTGACCGAGGCCCCATACTCGGAACGCTCGACGGCCCGGAACACGCCGATGGGAGTGGGCACGTCGTTGGCGCCGGCCAGCCGGCTCAACGCGAACGCCGCCGAAGGATCGGGATCGGTCTCGTCATGCACCACCAGCGCGTCCACGCCGACCCGGGCGACCTCCACCACCTCAGCGCGCCCCTGATCGATCACCACGCCGAACTCGCCGCCGGCACCGAAGCGCACGGGTTCGCCGTGACGCAGGCCGATCAGCATCGAGTCCCGGGCGTCGCGCTTGGTGAGAGCCGCGAAGGCACCGTCATTGAACACGTTGCAGTTCTGATAGACCTCCACGAAGGCGGCCCCCGGGTGTGCCTGCGCCCGGCGGAACATCTCCTGCATGTGGCCCCGGTCCATGTCGTGGGTGCGGGCCACGAAGGACGCCTCGGCCCCGAGGGCCAGCGACACCGCGTTGAAGGGCTGCTCCACCGAGCCCTGCGGGGTCGACTTGGTCACTTTGCCCCGCTCGCTCGTGGGCGAGTACTGCCCCTTGGTGAGCCCGTAGATCTGGTTGTTGATCAGCAGGATGTTGAGGTTGACATTGCGGCGCAGGGCGTGAATGAGGTGGTTGCCGCCGATCGACATCATGTCGCCGTCGCCCCCGACCACCCACACGTCGAGGTCGCCCCGGGCCATCGCCAGGCCGGTGGCGATGGCCGGCGCGCGCCCGTGGATCGAGTGCATGCCGTAGGTGTTCATGTAGTACGGGAACCGCGCCGCGCAGCCGATCCCCGACACGAACACGGTGTTCTCGCGCCGCACCCCGAGCTCGGGCATCAGCAGCTGCATGGCGGTGAGGATCGAATAGTCCCCACAACCCGGACACCACCGGACCTCCTGGTCGGTGGCCCAGTCCTTGCGTGTCGTGACAGGAACGTCGGTCATCGTCCGGCCCCGACCCCAGGGACCGCCCCGATCCCGGAGACCGCCCCGACATCGGCAGTCGCTCCGACCTCGGAGAGCGCCCCGACCTCGGCGATCGCCTCCCACAGAGCTTCGAGCAGCTCCGCGGCCGTGAAGGGCTGACCCGACACCTTCGACACCGGCCTGGCGTCCACCAGGTACTCGGCCCGCAGGATCCGGCAGAGATGCCCGAGGTTCATCTCCGGCACCAGCACCCGCTCGAACCCGGCGAGCAGCCCCCCGAGGTTGGCGGGCAGGGGGTTGAGGTGGCGCAGGTGGATGTGGGCCAGGCGCCGGCCCGCCGCCTCGAGGCGGCGGCGGGCGCTGGTGATGGCCCCCCAGGTGGAGCCCCAGCCGACGACAACCACCGGGGCCTCGGGATCGCCAACGATCTCGGCAGATCCGATGTGGTCGGCGATGAGCGCGATCCGCTCTGCGCGCAGCCGCACCATGGCCTGGTGGTTGTCGGGCTCGTAGCTGATGTTGCCGCTGCCGTCGGACTTCTCGATCCCGCCGATGCGGTGCGCCAGGCCGGCGGTGCCAGGAATCGCCCAGGGGCGTACCAGCCTCTCGTCCCGCTTGTAGGGCCAGAACACCTCGGTGCCGTCGCCGGTCACATGGTTGTGACGGGCTGCGAAGTCCACGTTGATGGCGGGCAGGCCGTCGATGTCGGGGATGCGCCAGGGCTCGCTGCTGTTGGCCAGGTAGCCGTCGGAGAGCAGCACCACCGGCGTGCGGTGCTCGACCGCGAGCCGCACCGCCTCGATGGCGGCGAAGAAGCAGTCGGACGGGCTCTGGGCGGCCACGATCGGCAGCGGCGCCTCGCCGTGGCGCCCGTGCAGGGCCATCAGCAGGTCGGCTGCCTCGGTCTTGGTTGGCAGGCCGGTGGAGGGCCCGCCCCGCTGGATGTCGATCACCACCAGCGGCAGCTCGAGGCTCACTGCCAGGCCCACCGTCTCGGCCTTGAGTGCCATTCCCGGGCCGGAGGTGGCGGTGACGCCGATGTGGCCGCCGTAGGCCGCGCCGAGGGCGGCCCCGACCGCGGCGATCTCGTCCTCGGCCTGCAGCGTGCGGATCCCGAAGTTCTTGTGGCGGGCCAGCTCGTGGAGGATGTCGCTGGCCGGCGTGATCGGGTAGGAGCCGAGGAACAGCGGGATCCCGGCCTGCTGGGAGGCCGCTATCAGGCCCCAGGACAGCGCCGTGTTGCCGTTGATGTTGGTGTAGGTGCCGGCCTCGAGCTCGGCCGGTGCGACCATCAGCCGGCTGGCGCCGAGCTCGGCCGTCTCGCCGAAGGCGTGGCCGGCGGCGAAGGCGGCCTTGTTGGCCGCGATGACCGTCTCGCGGCCCGAGAACTTGCCGTCGATCCAGTCCAGCGTGGGCTCCGACGGTCGCGAGTAGAGCCACGACACGAGCCCCAGCGCGAAGAAGTTCTTGGAGCGCTCGGCGTCGCGGGGCTTCACGCCGAGGTCCGCGCAGGCCCGCTTGGTGAGGTCGGTCATGGGTGCGGTGACGACCGTGTAGCCCTCCAGGCTGCCGTCGGTCAGCGGGTCGGCCGCGTAGCCGGCCTTGGCGAGGTTGCGCTCGTTGAAGGCGTCGGAGTTGACGATCAGCGTGCCCCCGGGGGCCAGGAGGCGGAGGTCGGATTGCAGGGCCGCCGGGTTCATGGCCACCAGCACGGTCGGCGCGTCGCCGGGTGTGGTGATGTCGTGGTCGGAGATCTGCACCTGGAACGAGGAGACGCCGGCCAGCGTGCCGGCCGGGGCGCGGATCTCGGCCGGGAACTCGGGCAGCGTGGCCAGGTCGTTGCCGAACAGGGCGCTGGCGGAGGTGAAGCGGTCGCCCGTGAGCTGCATGCCGTCGCCAGAGTCGCCGGCGAAGCGCAGCACGATCCCGTCGGTCTGGCGCACTCGGACGGTTTGCTCGGCAGTGTCAGTCACAGATGCTCCCTTGCATCGGCCGGCTGCGGGCGCGACCCCGGCGCGCCCCCGCCGGCGACCCTGACCCGCTCACTCAACCGCACCCTAACGCGGCATGCGGAACCAACGCGGCATGCGGAACCGCACGAACATTTGCCGGGGTGTTTCGAGGATGCGAGCGCCGGACGCTCAGGCGACCGTGACTGAGGGGTCGAGGTAGACGTCCTGGATGGCGTTGAGCAGTTCGACGCCCTCGGCCATGGGGCGCTGGAAGGCCTTGCGGCCCGAGATGAGCCCGGTGCCGCCGGCGCGCTTGTTGATCACCGCGGTGGCGACCGCCTCGGCCAGGTCGCCCTTGCCGGAGGACGCCCCGCCGCTGTTGATGAGGCCGACTCGGCCCATGTAGCAGTTGGCGACCTGGTAGCGGCACAGGTCGATGGGATGGTCGCTGCTGAGCCGCTCGTAGACGAGCCTGTGCGTCTTGCCGAAGCCCACCGCGCCGTAGCCGCCGTTGTTGGTGGGGAGCTTCTGCTTGATGATGTCGGCCTCGATGGTGACGCCCAGATGGTTGGCCTGGCCGGTGAGGTCGGCGGCCGCGTGGTAGTCGACGCCGCCCGCCTTGAAACCCGGGTTGCGCAGGTAGCACCACAGAACGGTGAACATGCCCAGCTCATGTGCCGCCGCGAACGCCTCGGACACCTCGCCGATCTGGCGCCGGGCATGCTCGGAGCCGAAGTAGATCGTGGCCCCGACTCCCGCCGCTCCCAGATCCCAGGCCTGCTCGACGGAACCGAACATCACCTGGTCGTGCGACTCGGGATAGCTGAGCAGCTCGTTGTGGTTGATCTTGACGATGAAGGGGATGCGGTGGGCGTACCGGCGTGAGGCCAGCCCGAGCACCCCGAAGGTTGTGGCAACGGCGTTGCAGCCGCCCTCGACGGCGAGCTCCACGATGCGAACGGGATCGAAGTAGGCGGGATTGGGAGCGAACGAGGCAGCGCCGGAGTGCTCGATTCCCTGGTCTACCGGAAGTATCGACACATACCCGGTATCAGCGAGCCGGCCTGCGGAGAACATCGATTGGATGGCGCGCAGCACCTGGGGCGAGCGGTCGCTGGCCACCAGCACCCGCTCCACGAAGTCGGGGCCCGGCAGGGTCAGCGTGTCGCGCTCGAACGTCCTGCACTCGTGCTCTAGGAGTGACTCGGCTGCGCCACCGAGCAGGCTGGGAATGTCCACGAGAGTGCTCCCGGTCAGAGGTTTTCGTGCCTGCCAGAGTATCGGCGGGCACCGGCGGTCAAGCGGCGATACACCGCCTAAGGATTCAGTTCGCGCCGGCCACCGTGCGGCGGGATTCAGCGAAGAGCAGCGATCCGGTCTGACACGTCGGCCAGGTCGGGATCGTTGCGCGCCACCCAAGCGAAGAGCTCGCGGGCCCTGGGCGGGCGGCCGGCACGCTCGTAGAGGTCCGCAAGCGCGTAGGCGCGTCGCAGGTGATGCGGCCGCGGTCGCGACGGCAGCTTCCAGCCGGCTTCCAGCGTGCGCACCGCAGCAGCCAGATCACCGCGGTCGGCCATCGACCCGGCGAGCACGATGCGACCCTCGGTGACCAGGTCCGCCGCCGGAGACACCTCGCCCAGCTCCCGCCACAGGGCCTCCACGTCGGCCCAGTGGCGCAGCGCCCTGTGACAGTCCGCGAGCACGGGATGCTGCTCCACAGAGCCGCTCAGCACCCTGAACGCTTCCAGCTCGCGTATGGCCTGCTTGAAGCGGCCCATCCGGTAGAGCACCAGCCCGTGCAGCTCGCGCACCTCCGGCACCTCGGGAGCGTCGCGTGCGATCGGCGCCAGAAGGCGGCGCGCCTCCTCGAAACGTTCGGACGCGAACAACTTCGACGCCTCCCGCAACCGGCGCGCCGCGCCGCGGCCACGGGACTCGCCGAGCAGGCGCACCAGCTCCGCCCCCGGGTCACGTATCGGGCGCGGCACGCTCGGCAGCGGAGCACGCTTGCGAGGCAACACGCCGCGGCGCCCAGGCTCCGTGGATGCAGGCGCCATCATCAAAGCCTACCGGATTCGATGGGACGCTACGGCCGAACGACGAGAGGGGTCCCGCAGCAGCGGGACCCCTCTCGTATGAGAAATCCGGCGGCGTCCTACTCTCCCAGGGCGTCTCCACCCAAGTACCATCGGCGCTGGCGGGCTTAACTTCCGTGTTCGGAATGGGAACGGGTGTGACCCCGCCGCTATCGCCACCGAAACCTGTTGTCCTGCGGTGCAATCCCACAGATGCGAGGGACGCCCTCAAAGAACTCCATAGCGAGCACGAGCACCGAACACACGATGCGAAATTGAACCAAGCCCTCGGCCGATTAGTACCGGTCAGCTGAACACGTCGCCGTGCGTACACTTCCGGCCTATCAACGTGGTGTTCTGCCACGGGCCTTACCCGGTTAACCCGGTGAGAGACCTCATCTTGGAACAGGCTTCCCGCTTAGATGCTTTCAGCGGTTATCCCTTCCGCAGGTCGCCAACCAGCCATGCTCCTGGCGGAACAACTGGCACACGAGAGCTGCGTCCGTCCCGGTCCTCTCGTACTAGGGACAGCTTTCCTCAAGTCTCTTCCGGCTGCAGAGGATAGGGACCGAACTGTCTCACGACGTTCTAAACCCAGCTCGCGTACCGCTTTAATGGGCGAACAGCCCAACCCTTGGGACCTGCTTCAGCCCCAGGATGCGATGAGCCGACATCGAGGTGCCAAACCTTCCCGTCGATATGGACTCTTGGGGAAGATGAGCCTGTTATCCCCGGCGTACCTTTTATCCGTTGAGCGACGGCGCTTCCACACGCAACCGCCGGATCACTATGCCCTGCTTTCGCACCTGCTCGACATGTCTGTCTCGCAGTCAAGCTCCCTTGTGTCATTGCACTCAACGCCTGATGGCCGACCAGGCTGAGGGAACCTTTGGGCGCCTCCGTTACCTTTTAGGAGGCGACCGCCCCAGTCAAACTACCTACCTGGCACTGTCCCTGATCCGGATAACGGACCTAGGTTAGATTCCCAGCATGGAAAGGGTGGTATTTCAAGGTTGACTCCACGGCGGCTGGCGCCGCCGCTTCCAAGTCTCCCACCTATCCTACACAAACCATACCAAAAACCAATACCAAGCTATAGTAAAGGTGCACGGGGTCTTTCCGTCCTTCTGCAGCTAACGAGCATCTTTACTCGTACTTCAATTTCGCTGGGTCTATGGTTGAGACAGTAGGGAAGTCGTTACGCCATTCGTGCAGGTCGGAACTTACCCGACAAGGAATTTCGCTACCTTAGGACCGTTATAGTTACGGCCGCCGTTTACTGGGGCTTAGGTTCAAAGCTTCGCCCGAAGGCTAACCTCTCCCCGTAACCTTCCAGCACCGGGCAGGCGTCACAGCGTATACATCGCCTTGCGGCTTGGCACGCTGCTGTGTTTTTAGTAAACAGTCGCTTCCCTCTGGTTTGTGTCACTCCTTCAAGCTCGGGCCGCGAGGGCCGTCACTCTATTGGAGTCGTCCTTCTCCCGAAGTTACGGACGCAATTTGCCGAGTTCCTTAACCATAGTTCACCCAATCACCTTGGTATTCTCTACCTGTCCACCTGAGTTGGTTTGGGGTACGGGCACCGAGTGAGCTGGCTAGCGGCTTTTCTTGACAGCATAGGATCAGTGACTTCGCCTGTGGCGGCTCGGCTTCGCGTCTCGAAGTTGTGTGAGGGCCGGATTTGCCTGGACCTCCTCCTACACGCTTACCCCAGGACAACCATCGCCTGGGCTCACCTACCTTCCTGTGTCCCCGCTTCGCTTGCGATCCACGAGATGGGTCGATTACTCCCCCCTCCCCCTTCGTGGGGGCGGAGGGTATCCTCTTAGCAATCTCGCTTCTGCATGGGCGCTCGCTCGGTGGTACCGGAATATCAACCGGTTGTGCATCGACTACGCCTGTCGGCCTCGTCTTAGCTCCCGACTTACCCTGGGAGGATTATCCTTGCCCAGGAACCCTTGGACTTCCGGTGGAGGGGTTTCTCACCCCTCTCTCGCTACTCATGCCTGCATTCGCACTCGACCCCGGTCCACGCCGGTTCACACCGTCGCTTCACACCGAGATCGACGCTCCGCTACCATGCCTGCCGCAAGGCAGACATCCGCAGTTTCGGCTCTGTACTTGAGCCCCGTTACATTGTCCGCGCAGGATCACTCGACCAGTGAGCTGTTACGCACTCTTTCAAGGGTGGCTGCTTCTAAGCCAACCTCCTGGCTGTCTGGGCAATCCCACATCGTTTACCACTTAGTACAGAATTAGGGGCCTTAACTGGCGGTCTGGGCTGTTTCCCTTTCGTCCATCGAAGCTCATCCCCCGAGGACTCACTGCCGCACTCTGGAGCCGTGGCATTCGGAGTTTGGTTGGGGTCAGTAACCTTGTGGGGCCCCTAGCCCATCCAGTGCTCTACCTCCACGGCTGAACATGCGACGCTGCACCTAAATACATTTCGCGGAGAACCAGCTATTACCGAGTTTGATTGGCCTTTCACCCCTAACCACAGGTCATCCCCTCCGTTTTCAACCGAAGTGGGTTCGCGCCTCCACGGGGTCTTACCCCCGCTTCACACTGCCCATGGCTAGATCACTCGGCTTCGGGTCTACAGCATGCGACTAAAGCGCCCTATTCAGACTCGCTTTCGCTCCGGCTTCCCCTCACGGGTTAACCTTGCCACACACCGTAACTCGCAGGCTCATTCTTCAAAAGGCACGCCATCGTGACCTTCCAAATGATTATGGAAGGCGACACTCTGACTGCTTGTAAACCAACGGTTTCAGGTACTATTTCACTCCCCTCCCGGGGTGCTTTTCACCTTTCCCTCACGGTACTAGTTCACTATCGGTCACTGACGTATGCTTAGCCTTGCGAGGTGGTCCTCGCAGATTCACGCCGGCTTTCCCGGATCCGGCGCTACTCGGGAAATCCGATCAGAGGACAGACAAGTTTCGTGTACGGGGCCATTACCCTCTGTGGCTCGCCTTTCCAGAGCGATTCCACTACCCGCTGTCTTTGTAACTCTGTGGAGGATCTGGCGCTCCTCCCATCGGTTCCCACAACCCCTAGATGGCAACGCCGCCAGGCTATACACCACCTAGGTTTAGGCTCTTCCCGTTTCGCTCGCCGCTACTCAGGGAGTCGCTGTTGCTTTCCTTTCCTCGGGTTACTTAGATGTTTCAGTTCACCCGGTTCCCTCTAGTCGCCCTATGTGTTCAGGCGGCAGTGACACTCCATGACGAGTGCCAGGTTTCCCCATTCGGTGATCCGCGGATCGAAGCTTAGTAGGCAGCTCCCCGCGGCTTATCGCAGCCTCTCACGACCTTCATCGGTAGTCAGTGCCAAGGCATCCACCGTTGGCTCTTAGTAGCTTGGGTTTCATTTTCTATTGCATCTTGTGCAAAGATGCTCGTGCTCGCTATGCAACTCTCAAAGGGCGAGTGAGGCGGCGGGACTTCGATCTCGATCTCGTTTCGATCTCGACTCGAAATCCCGGAGCGCCTCGAAGCAATTGTGCCGGACGGGCAACCACCTGGAAGGTGGTGCCGCCAGCACGAATGATTGCTTCCTCAAAGCGGAAGAGACGAACACGCTGCGAGTGCCTTAACTTGGGGGATCCTCGACAACGGTACCGAACCGGATGGTTCGATTCCCCGTCGAGAATAACTCCTTAGAAAGGAGGTGATCCAGCCGCACCTTCCGGTACGGCTACCTTGTTACGACTTCACCCCAATCGCCAACCCCACCTTCGGCAGCTCCTTCCCCGAGGGGTTAGGCCACTGACTTCGGGTGTTGCCGACTTTCGTGGTGTGACGGGCGGTGTGTACAAGGCCCGGGAACGTATTCACCCCGGCGTTGCTGATCCGGGATTACTAGCGACTCCGACTTCATGGAGTCGAGTTGCAGACTCCAATCCGAACTGAGACCGGCTTTAGGGATTCGCTCAACCTCGCGGCATAGCAGCCCGTTGTACCGGCCATTGTAGCATGTTTGCAGCCCTGGACATAAGGGGCATGATGACTTGACGTCGTCCCCACCTTCCTCCGAGTTGACCCCGGCAGTCTCCTACAAGTCCCCACCTTTACGTGCTGGCAATATAGGACAAGGGTTGCGCTCGTTGCGGGACTTAACCCAACATCTCACGACACGAGCTGACGACAGCCATGCACCACCTGTGCACGGCCCCGAAGGACACCATATCTCTATGGCTTTTCCGTGCATGTCAAACCCAGGTAAGGTTCTTCGCGTTGCCTCGAATTAAGCAACATGCTCCGCCGCTTGTGCGGGCCCCCGTCAATTCCTTTGAGTTTTAGCCTTGCGGCCGTACTCCCCAGGCGGGGCACTTAATGCGTTAGCTACGGCGCGGAACCCGTTAAGGAGGCCCCACACCTAGTGCCCAACGTTTACGGCGTGGACTACCAGGGTATCTAATCCTGTTCGCTACCCACGCTTTCGCTCCTCAGCGTCAGTTCCGGCCCAGAGCACCGCCTTCGCCACTGGTGTTCCTCCTGATATCTGCGCATTTCACCGCTACACCAGGAATTCCATGCTCCCCTACCGGACTCTAGTCACCGCAGTATCGGATGGCGTCTCCGGGTTGAGCCCTGAGTTTTCACATCCGACTTACGCAACCGCCTACGAGCTCTTTACGCCCAATAAATCCGGACAACGCTTGCCCCCTACGTGTTACCGCGGCTGCTGGCACGTAGTTGGCCGGGGCTTCTTCTGCAGGTACCGTCATTTTCGTCCCTGCTGAAAGGGGTTTACAACCCGAAAGCCTTCATCCCCCACGCGGCGTTGCTGCGTCAGGCTTTCGCCCATTGCGCAATATTCCCACCTGCTGCCTCCCGTAGGAGTCTGGGCCGTGTCTCAGTCCCAGTGTGGCTGATCGTCCTCTCAGACCAGCTACCCGTCGTAGCCTTGGTGGGCCATTACCCCACCAACAAGCTGATAGGCCGCGAGACCCTCCCGGAGCACCAGAGCATTTCCTCGGTTGATCATGCGATCATCCGGGGGTATCCGGTATTAGCCAGGGTTTCCTCTGGTTATCCCGGTCTCCGGGGCAGGTTTCTCACGTGTTACGCACCCGTTCGCCACTCGATGCCGGCCCGAAGGCCGACACCTCGTTCGACTTGCATGGTTTAGGCACGCCGCCAGCGTTCGTCCTGAGCCAGGATCAAACTCTCCGTTGAGATCTCGGGACCGGCCATGGTGGCCGGGCCGTCGATCGGATTGCCCGGCTGCCGACCGCTCGAAGGCGGTTGCGTGGGCAGCCGTGCGTTTCAAGAGAGCCGGCCCCGCCGCGAGCGGCGGAGACTCCGGCTCACCCGGCGCCGAGGCGCCGGGCTTCTCATCGTTGACGGACATCGCCTCGAGCCACGCAGGCCCGAGCCGACGCCCGCACTCGCTGTGCGTCCGTCTCTTCCGTTTTCAAGAAGCAATCCACTCCGGCGACGAGGGAGATCCGAAACGAAGTTCGGGCCTGATCACGCCGGAGCTGCTGCCGCCCCGTCGCAGGCCCGGAGGCCTCCACGGGGGCGGGCCGGCACAATAGCGGCACCGCAAACCTGCAACAACCCGTGCGGCAAGAAATCTTTTGGGGCAGCGGTCAGGCGACGCCGCAGGCCGCCGGGCTGCACCCCAGCAACGCTCAGGCAGCGGGCCCAGGACGGCAGGCCGGGTCCCCTGGAGGTCCGGTGGGCAGTCAAGCGAACCGGTCACGCAAGCGGTCAGGCGACGACCAGGAGATGGCGCCGGCGGCGCCCCCTCTGCACCAGCGCGTAACGCTCCGCCACGAGCGCGACCCGCTCGTCGGGCGCCTCCGCCCGGCGGCCGTTGACCCGGATGCCGCCTGCGGCAATGGTGCGCCGGGCGTCGGAGCGCGACGGGCACAGCCCCGCCGCCACGAGCGCGTCGACCAGCGGCTCGCCGCCGCCGAGGGACTCCGAGGCCACGACGGTCTCGGGCACGATGCCGCGCACCGCCTCCAGACCCTGCGCGCCGGGAACGCCCGAACCGAACAGCACGCCGGAAGCGAGCCGGGCCTGCTCGGTGGCGGCGCTGCCGTGCACCAGGGTGCAGACCTCGTCGGCCAGCGCGTGCTGGGCGCGGCGCTCGTGCGGGGCCGCGTCATGGGCGGCCATGATCTCGCCCACGCTGCGCACCGGCAGCATCGTGAGCTGCAGCAGCAGCCGCCGAACGTCGCTGTCGTCGGTGTTCACCAGGTACTGGTGAAGCTCGTAGGGCAGGGTGCGGCCCGGGTCGAGCCACACCGCCCCCTCGGCTGTCTTGCCGAACTTCCGGCCGTCGGCACTCGTCATCAGCGGCCATGTCAGCCCATGAACTGCGGCGCCGCTGCGGCGCCGGACGAGGTCTATGCCCGCGGTGATGTTGCCCCACTGATCCGACCCGCCGATCTGCAAGCGGCAGCCGTGGTTCTCATGCAGCCACCAGAAGTCGAACGCCTGCAACAGCATGTAGCTGAACTCCGTGAAGGAGATCCCGTGCTCGCTGTCCATGCGGCTGCGAACCGCTTCCTTCGCCACCATCTGGTTGACGGTGACGTGCTTGCCCACATCGCGCAGGAACTCGAGCAGCGTCACGTCGCCGGTCCAGTCGTGGTTGTTGACCATGTGTGCGAAGTGTGCGGCGCCGCGGGCCGCATCCGCACCCGCACCCTCGAAGTTCAACAGCGTCCGCAGCTGGCCGCGGATCCCGGCCATGTTGGCCGCCAGCGTCCGCGCGTCCAGCAGGCTGCGCTCGTCGGAGCGCCCGCTGGGATCACCGATCATTCCCGTGGCGCCACCGACCAGTGCCAGGGGCCGGTGCCCGGCGTCCTGGAATCGGCGCAGCACCAGCACTCCCACGAGGTGGCCCACGTGCAGGCTGTCCGCGCTGGGGTCGATGCCGAGATAGAGGGTTGCGGGCGGATCATCAAGCAGCGCGGTCAGCTCATGCTCGCCGGTGTGGTCGTGCACCAGCCCACGCGCCCGCAGATCAGCGATCAACTCAGCCCCTGACACGGCGGCCAAGGCTAACGAGGCCCAAGCCCGCCATCGCCCCGAACCCTGCAGCCAACGGCCGCCTCGGACAGCGGCCCGGCGTCCACACCAAAAGATGAGCGGCGGCCAAGGCTAACGAGGCCCAAGCCCCGCAGGTATTTGAGGGTTTGGGGGCGCGACTCATCAGAATGAGACCATGGGCCGGTTCCCCGTCGCTGTCGCCGCCGGACTCGCCGCCGCCCTGCTCGCCGGCGCCTGCTCCTATGAGACCCCGGACTTCACCTTCGACGTCGGCAGGCTGGCAACGGCGCAGTCGTCGCGGGTCTATGACCGCAACGGCACGCTCATCACCGAGCTGCGGGGCGAGCAGGGGCGCACCGATGTGACCGCCATCGAGCTGATCCCCGAGGTGGTGCGCAACGCGGTGGTCGCGATCGAGGACGAGCGCTTCTACGAGCACAGCGGCGTGGATCTCAAGGCCATCCTGAGGGCGGCCCGCTCCAACGTCTCCAGCGGGGGCATCGGCCAGGGCGGCTCCACGATCACGCAGCAGTACGTGGGCAACGTCTTCCTCGACCGCTCCGAGCAGACCATCGCCCGCAAGATGCGCGAGGCCTTCATGGCCAGGCGGTTCGAGCAGTACTTCACCAAGGACTTCATCCTGCTGCGCTACCTCAACTGGGTGTACTTCGGCAACGGCGCCTACGGCATCGAGGCCGCTTCCAGGGAGTACTTCGGAGCGCCCGAATGCGAGTCGGCCCCCACCTCCGCTAGTGCGGCCGGGCGCGACGGCGACGGCCCCTGCCTGAAGGTGAGCGAGCTGACGCTCGAGCAGGCCGCCCTGCTGGCCGGGCTCATCCAGCGTCCCAGCGCGTTCGACCCCTACAGGAACCCCCAGGACGCCCGCCGGCGGCGCAACCTGGTGCTGGAGCGGATGCTCGCCAACGGCTACATCACCGTCGAAGAGCACAACCGCGCCTACGACGAGCCCATCCTGCTCGTGCAGGACGTCCCGATCTCCGAGGCGCGCTATCCGGCGGCCCATTTCGTGGAGGACGTGAAGCAGTGGTTCCTCGACAACCCCGCCTTCGGGCCCACCCGGGACTACCGCACGACACTGCTCTTCGAGGGCGGCCTCGACATCCACACCACCATCGACCTGGGGCTCCAAGCGAGGGCGGAGGCGGCTGTGGCGGCGATACTGCCCGACAACGGCGTCAACCCGGACGCGGCCGCCACCGTGCTGGGCGTGGGGGGAGCCGAGGACGGCCATGTCCTGGCCATGGTCGGCGGGAGGGACTTCTTCGGCGACCGCACCGACGCCAAGTTCAACCTCGCCAGCGGCAAGGGCCGCCAGGCCGGATCGGCGATGAAGCCGATCGCCCTGGCCACGGCGCTCACCCGCGGCTACTCGGTGACCGAGTCCTACGACGCGCCGGACGAGATCGAGATCGACCGCCCCGACGTCTGCGGGCCGGTGTGGAAGGTTCGAGGCGGGCGGGGCTCCACGGCCGAGGAACCGGTGGAGGTGGACCTGGCACGCGCCATGAGCAGCTCGGTGAACACGGTGTACGCGCAGCTCATGGTGGACGTGCGGCCCGCCAACTTCGTGACAATGGCCGAGCGTCTGGGACTGCCCGACAGTCGCATCGCGCCCGTGTGCGCGGCGGTGCTGGGAACCGAGGACGTCAACACGATGGAGTTGGCCAACATTTATGCCACCTTCGCCCGCTCGGGTCGCCGCGTCGATCCGGTGACCGTCACGAGCATCCGCAAACCCGACGGCACGGCGCTCTACCGGCACGTCTCGAACCCGGTGCCCGTTCTCGACCCGTCCGTGGCCGACCAGATCAGCTGGGTGCTGCAGGGAACGATCACCGGCGGAACGGGGCGCGACGCCGACATCGGCCGCCCCGCGGCGGGCAAGACCGGCACCGCGCAGAACTACGGGGACGCCACCTTCGCCGGCTACACGCCCCAGCGCGCCGCCGCGGTGTGGGTGGGCTTCGCCTCGGCGCAGATCCCGATGGTGCCCCCCACCACCGACATCCGGGTGACGGGCGGCAGCTACCCGGCGCGCATCTGGCGCGAGATCATGGTGGCGATGCACGAGGGGATCCCGGCTGCGAACCTGCCTCCTCCGCCGAGCGCGCTCCCGCCGACCCGGCCGCCGGCGCCCGACGCGGTCGAGATACCGGATCTGGTGGGCCTGCCCTTCGACGCGGCGCGGCTGAGTGCCGATCTGGGCGCGCTCAACCTGCGCTTCGCTGCCGTGGAGGTGCAGACCGCCGAGTTCGGCGAGGGCACGATCATCGGTCAGGCGCCCGCCGCGGGCACGCAGCATCCCGCCGGCGTGACCGTGACGGTGGAGGTGGCCGCCGCTGTGGAGCTCCCGACCGTGCTGATGCCCGACGTGGTGGGCTTGAGCGAGGGTGATGCCCGTGGGGTGCTGGCCGCGGCGGGATTCGGCGTAGAGGTGCTGGCCGAGTATTACTTCAACGAGGAGACCGGGGAGTTCAGCGGGGACCCGGGCGTCGTCTGGCAACAGGATCCCGCACCCGGCACCGCCCTCGACCTCGGAGGCACGGCGACGATCCGCGTGGAGCCCATCCCGGAACCCATCGCGGACCCGATCCCAGAACCCTTCCCGGAGGAGCCCGCACCCGAGCCCGTATCAGAGCCCGCCCCTGAAACCGAAGCCGAGCCCCCACCTGAAACCGAAACCGAGCCCATCCCATGACCGCGACGCGGCCCATGACCGGTCTCGAGCGGTGAGCGGGCTCGAGGCCGCGGGGCGCGAGGCGGCGGCGTCCCGCTCGATGGCGGCGCACGATCGGCCTGCCGGTACCGATCGGCCTGCCGGCAGGCGGCGATGGAGGAGGGCCGGGCGCTGGCTGGCCGGCGCGTTCGTGGTGGCCAGCTTCGTGTTCTGGGCGTGGGCGTTCTCGCCCTGGGCGCGCCGCGAGAACCCGGCCCGGCTCGACGACCGCGACTTCGCGGCTTGGGCCGACGAGCGCTGCGCGCGGGCGCGCTCGGCCATAGACGCCCTGCCCACGCCCCGCGAGGCCCGCACGCATGCCGAGCGAGCCGACCAGGTGGACATGGGAACGGCCGAGGTGCGGCACCTGGTGCAGGACCTGACTCGTGCCGCCGGATCATTGCCGGCCCCCGCCCCGGACAACCCCGGTGTGTCTGACGCCGAGTTGGCGGAAGCCTGGCTTGCCGACTGGCGAACCTATATCGCCGACCGGGAAGGCCACGCCCGGAGATTGCGAGCAGCCGACGAGACAACCCCGGACCGCGAGCTGCGGTTCCTGCTGGTGGACATGACCGAGGGCAGCACCTACACCGAGCGCATGGACGGCTTCGCCCGCCTCAACGACATGGACGCCTGTCAGATCCCCGGCGACGTGTAAGCCAGGTCGACCAAGCCAGGGCAACGGGCCAACGGGTGCGCTGGAGACGGCGGACACGCATGGATAAAGTGTGACGGTCAGCCTGCGCTGAAGACACGCTCTTACGGCAATATCAGCTGTCCTGCTTCCAGCATTCGACTCGGTTGTTGTCGCTGCGGATGCCGCACGTGTGAGTTCGCCTGCCATTGGCAGCGGATCGCGGATCGCGAGCGCGTTGATGTCTCACCGCGCGGAGACGTCGGGGACTCCGGGTATGTGGAAGCGCCACAGCCGTTCGGCGCCGTGGCTGACTCCGATGCGGCGGGAGCGGACCGGCTCGGTGGGAGCAGCGACGCCGTCGTCGACGATGGTCACACCGGAATCGCCAACCACTAGGTCGGTGCCGTCGAGGCTGCCGTCGATGCCCAATGCCTGGGTGAGCTTGGCCGGGCCGCTGCACAGGTCGCGGTCCCGGCGGGCCGCGGCACCCCGAGCGGCGTACATGGCGTCCAGCCCCTGCAGAGGGGTCAGGGCGCGCAACAGCACTGCGGCCGAGGTGCCCTCGCTCTCCACCACCACGTTGGCGCACCAGTGCATCCCGTAGGTGAAATAGACGTACAGGCGGCCGGGTGGCCCGAACATGGTGGCATTGCGCTTCGTGGGGCCGCGATGGCCGTGGCTGCCCGGGTCGTCCGCGCCCCGGTAGGCCTCAACCTCCACGATCCGGCCGCTGCGCCCGCCTGGGGCCACGAGCACCTTGTTGAGCAACTCGGGCGCCGCCTCCAGCGCGCCTCGGGCGTAGAACTCCCGGCCGAGCCGCGGCACGCTCACGCCGCCGTCCCTGCTCCCCTTGCGGGCCGCTTCAGCGGCGTAGAACTCCCGGCCGAGCCGCGGCACGCTCAATGTGCTCGGGCCGTGTCGGACTCCAGCCGTTGCTGGAACCGCTCCATCTGCTTGGCAACGGTTTCAGTGCCGCTGGATCCGGAGGTGCCGCGGCGGGCCGCGGAGGCGCCCGGCTCCAGCAGTGCGTCGACGACCGGGCCGAGCCGGTCATCAGCGGCAACCAGATCGGCGAGCGAGCCCTCGCCCGCCAGCGACCTCCTCACCAGCTCGGCGACCGCGGCGTGGGCCTCACGGAACGGGGTGCCCCCGGCCACCAGCCACTCGGCCAGGTCGGTGGCCGCCAGATACGGCGATGCCGCTGCTCGAGCCATGCGAGCGGTGTCGAAACGCGCCGTGGCGATCAGCCCGGCGAGCGCGGCCAGCGTCAGCTGGACCGTGTCGACCGCGTCGAACAGCGGTTCCTTGTCCTCCTGGAGGTCCTTGGCGTAGGCGAGCGGCAGTCCCTTGAGGGTGGCCAGCAGCCCGGTCAGATGACCGATCAGCCGCCCGGCCTTGGCCCTGGCCAGCTCAGCGATGTCGGGGTTCTTCTTCTGGGGCATCATCGACGAGCCTGTGGCGTAGGCGTCGTCGAGTTCCACGAACCCGAACTCCGCCGAGGCCCACAGCACCAGCTCCTCACCGATGCGGCTCAGGTGCACGCCCAGCACCGCCAATGCGTAGAGGGCGTCGGCCACGAAGTCGCGGTCGGCCACCGCGTCGAGGCTGTTGTCGAAGGTGGCCGCGAACCCGAGCCGCCGCGCCGTGTGCTGCGGATCGAGCGGCAGCGACGACCCGGCCAGCGCACCCGCTCCCAGCGGCGACACATCCGCACGGCGGCGTGCCTCCAGCAGCCGGTCGACATCGCGGGACAGCGCCCAGCCGTGCGCCAGCAGATGGTGCGCCAGCGCCACGGGCTGGGCCTGCTGCAGGTGGGTGTAGCCGGGCAGCAGCGCGCCGCCGGCGGCACGGGCCTGCTGCAGCAGCACCGCCTGCAGGTCCAGCACGCCGCGGGCGACCCCGCCGAGCGCGCCCCGGGTCCACAGGCGCAGATCGGCGGCCACCTGGTCGTTGCGGCTGCGACCCGTGTGCAGCTTCGCACCAGCCGGGGTGATCTCGGTGACGCGGCGCTCGACAGCGGTGTGGATGTCCTCGTCGCCGGGCGCGGCCGTGAAGCTGCCGCAGGCCATCTCCTGTTCCACCTCGTCGAGGGCGGCGCTGATGGCATCGCTCTCAGCGGTGGTCAGCAGCCCCACCGCGGCCAGCATCGACGCATGGGCGCGCGAGCCGGCGATGTCCTCGCGGAACATCCGGAAGTCGAATGCGAGGCTGTCATTGAGGGCGCGCAACGCCTCGGCGGGATCACCCTCGAAGCGCCCGTGCCAGAGCGTCCCGGAAGCACCCATGGCCTCGGCTCGGCCCGGATCGTCCACGGTCATGCCCGAGCCGTCCTCAGCGGTGCCCGGTCCGTCAGTGCCCGGATCGTTCACGGCCACCCTCGGATCGTCCACGACTAGGACCCCCCGGCTGAGCGCCTGCGGGCCAGGTTGCGCAACCGCAGGGCTGTGAGCGCGATGAACCCGGTGGCGTCGCCCTGGTGGTAGGCGCCCTCGTCCTCCTCGAAGGTCACCACCCTCTCGTCGAACAGCGTGTCGCCGGAGCGTCGCCCGACCACGTCCACGTTGCCCTTGTAGAGCCTCACCCGCACCTCGCCGTTGACGTGTCGCTGGCTGTGGTCGATGGCCGTCTGGAGCATCTCGCGCTCGGGGCTCCACCAGTAGCCGTTGTAGATCATCTCCGCATACCGGGGCATCAGCGCGTCCTTGAGGTGGGCGACCTCACGGTCGAGGGTGATCGACTCGATGGCCCGGTGCGCACGCAGCATGATCGTGCCTCCCGGCGTCTCGTAGGCGCCGCGGCTCTTCATGCCCACATAGCGGTTCTCCACGATGTCGATCCGGCCGACGCCGTTGGCGCCGCCGAGCGCGTTCAGGCGGGCCAGCACCTCGCCGGGCGGCATAGAGCGGCCGTCGACGGCGACGATGTCGCCGCAGCGATAGGTGAGATCCACGTAGGTCGACTCATCGGGGGCCAGCTCGGGACTCACCGACCAGCGCCACATCTCCGCGGGCGGCTCCCGCCACGGATCCTCCAGCGGCCCACCCTCATAGGAGATGTGCAGCAGGTTGGCGTCCATCGAGAAGGGCGACTCAACGCCCCTCTTGCGCTCGACGGGAATGGAGCGGGCGGCCGCGTAGGCCATGAGCGACTCGCGCGAGCCGAGATCCCACTGGCGCCACGGCGCTATCACCCTGATGTCGGGCGCGAGCGCGTAGGCGCCGAGCTCGAAGCGAACCTGGTCGTTGCCCTTGCCCGTGGCGCCGTGGCTGATGGCGTCGGCGCCGGTGGCGTGCGCGATCTCCACCAGGCGCTTGGCGATCAGCGGGCGTGCGATGGAGGTGCCCAGCAGGTACTCGCCCTCGTAGACGGCGTTGGCGCGGAACATCGGGAACACGAAGTCGCGCGCGAACTCCTCGCGCAGGTCCTCTATGAACACGTCGCCGGGTGCGACGCCCATGGCCAGCGCCTTGGACCGGGCCGGCTCCAGCTCGTCATCCTGGCCGATGTCGGCTGTGAAGGTGACGACCGTGCAGCCGTAGGTCTCCTGCAGCCAGCGCAGGATGATCGAGGTGTCGAGCCCGCCCGAGTAGGCGAGCACCACCTTGGACACCGCGGCGCCCGCGGCGACTTGCGGCTTTGCTTGCATCGGTTCAGCTCCTCTCAGACTTGTGGGATCGCAGCCAGGGAGTGTCGCCGCCGCCGGGCGGATCGGCACACTGCGGTCACGGCTCCGGGTCGAGCCCGGCCAGGGCCCGCAGGCGGGTTGCGACGGCGCTGCCGGGCGTGCCCTCGGCTGCGACCACGATCAGCGAGTCGTCTCCGGCCACGGTCCCCAGCACCTCGGGGAGGCCGGACCGGTCCAGGGCCGAGGCCACCACGTGCGCCGAGCCCGGCGGGGTTCGCACCACCACGAGATTCCCGGAGGCGCCGATGCCGGCCACCCACTCGCCCATCACCCGGCGCAGGTGCTCGGTGGGCGCGATGCGCTCGCTGGGATCGTCGGGAATGGCGTAGACGGTGCCACCACCTGCAGACCTGACCTTGATGGCGCCGAGTCCGTTGAGGTCGCGCGATAGTGTGGCTCGATTGACGGTGACCTGCTCGGCCGCGAGCAGCTCGGCCAGCTGCTTCTGGCTGGCGACCTTGTGCTCGGCCAGGATCCGCCCGATGAGATGCCAGCGGCTCGCCCTGCTCATGACCTCGCCCCGCTCATGGCCTCGCCCGCTCTGACACCCTGCTCATGACTTCGCCCCGCTCATGGCGCTCATGACGACGTGAGGAGCCACTGCAGCAGGCCGCGGGCTGCGTGCATCCGGTTGGCGGCCTGAAGCCACACCCGGCTGCAGGGACCGTCTATGACCTCGGCGGCCACCTCCTCGCCGCGGTGCGCGGGCAGGCAGTGCAAGAACACAGCGCCGGGAGCGGCGAGCGCCATCAGGGCCTCGTCGACGGTGTAGCCGCGGAACGCCCGCCGGCGCTCGGAAGCCTCGCTCTCCTGGCCCATGGAGGCCCAGACGTCGGTGTACACGGCATCCGCGCCGCTCACGGCCTCGGCCGGGGACTCGGTCGTCTCCGGCTCGCAGCCGGCAGCCCGCAGCCGCGCCAGCGATGCCTCGTCGAAGCCGTAACCGGCGGGGCTGGCGATGCGCACCCCCATGCCCGACATGGCCGCGGCGAGCGTCAGCGACCGCGCCACGTTGTTGGCGTCGCCCACGTAGGCAACGGCGCGGCCCGGCAGAGGACCGAGCACCGCACGCAGCGTGAGCACGTCGGCCAGCGCCTGCATGGGGTGGGCGTCGTCGCTCAGCAGGTTGATCACGGGCACCGCGTTCACCGAGGCCATCCGCTCGACCGTGCTGTGAGCGAAGACCCGTGCGCCGACCACGGCGTGATAGCAGGCCAGGGTGCGGGTTGCGTCCTCGACGCTCTCGCGCTCGTCGAGGCCCACCTCGTCCGGAAGGATGTAGGCGGGATGACCGCCGAGCTGCACCACAGCCATCTCGGTGGAGTTGCGCGTGCGCAGCGACGGCTTCTCGAACACGAGGGCCACGCCCTGCCCGGCCAACAACTGCGGGTGCGAGTGCTGGTGCGGCGGCGACGGATACGAGTGCTGTTGCGGCGGCGACGGATGCCGGTGCTGGTGCGGCGACTGGGCCAGGTCGAGCACGTCGGCAAGCTCTCCGGCGTCCAGATCGTCAACCTCTAGAAAATGGCGCATCACCGTCCCCCCTCATGAAAAGGGTGCATCACTGTCCCCCCGCCCGCTGCGTGCTCGGCCCGCTGAGAACCTCGCCGAGGATGCCCGCGCCGGCGGCGAGCTGTTGCTCCGACACGATGAACGGCGGTGCCAGGCGCAGCGCGGTGTCCGTCACGGCATTCACCACGAGGCCCCGCTGCAGGCACGCCGACGCGATCTCCCTGGCCGTGCGCCCGGCCCGCGCCGTCTCCGACAGTTCGGCTGCCAGCAGCAGGCCCCGGCCCCGCACGCTCTCCACACCGTCGATGTCGCGCAGCAGGCCGGCCAGGGCGCTGCCGAGGCGCTCGGCCGCCGCGGGCGCGTCCATGGCCACCATGGTGCGCAGCACCGCCCTCGCCGCGGCGAGCGCCAGGGGCTGGCCCGCGAACGTCGACCCGTGGTCGCCGGGGCTGAAGGCGGCGGCCACCTGTGGCCGGGCCCAGACCGCACCCACTGGCACACCGTTGCCCAGTGCCTTGGCCATGGTCACGATGTCGGGCTGGATGCCGGCGTGCTGGTAGCCGAACCACCGGCCCGTGCGGCCGAGGCCGCTCTGTATCTCGTCGAGCACCAGCAGGATCCCCCGCTCGTCGCACACGGCGCGCACGGCTCGCAGGTAGTCGGCGCCGGCAGCGATCACGCCGCCCTCGCCCTGCACGGTCTCCAGCAGCACCGCGCCCACCGTGGGGTCGAGCGCGGCGGTGAGCGCGTCGATGTCGTCGAAGGCGACGTGGCGGAACCCGCTGGGCAGCGGCTGGAAGGGCTCGTGCTTCTGGGGCTGCCCGGTGGCGGCCAGCGCCGCGAGGGTGCGCCCGTGGAACGAGCCGTAAGCGCTCACCACGCCGTGGCGGCCGCGGCCCTGGTACTTGCGGGCGAGCTTGAGGGCGGCCTCGACCGCCTCCGCTCCGGAGTTCTGGAACAGCACCCGACCCGGATCCGGGTCGCCGCCGGGGCCCTTGCGGACCAACTCGTCGAGCGTGTCGACCACCTCTGCCGTCGGCTCGTTGGCGAACAGGTTCGACGTGTGGATGAGCGTGGCCGCCTGAGACGCCACGGCCTCGGTGACCGCCGGATGGGCGTGGCCCAGCCCGGTGACGGCCAGACCGCAAAGCAGGTCGAGGTAGCGGCGTCCCTGATCGTCGATCAGCTCAGCGCCCTCGCCACGCACGAAGGTGACCGGCGGCGTGCCGTAGTTGTTCATCAGCGCGGCTCTGTTCACGTTTGCACCTCCGGTGTGCCGGCCGATCCGTCGAGGGTGCCCGTGGCCGCGGCGTTCGGAGGCGCCGGTTCGCGAGCCGCGCCGGCGGTGAGTGTGCCGGCGGCGGGCTCCCCGGCGGTGAGTGTGCCAGCGGCGAAATCCCCGGCGGTGATCATCGTGCCGATGCCGGCGTCGGTGAACAGTTCCAGCAGCACGGCGTGTGGGATCCGCCCGTCGAGCATGTGGGCCGATGCGGCCCCCTGGCGCACCGCGTCCACGCAGGCCCTGGCCTTGGGGATCATCCCGCCGCTCACCGATCCCGCGGCGATCATGGCCTCCACCTCGGCGACTGTGGCCCGGCCCACCAGAGACGACACCTCCGAAGCATCGGCGAGCAGGCCGGGCACGTCCGTGAGGTAGACGGCCTTGGCAGCGCCCAGCGCTCCGGCCAGAGCCGCGGCCATGGTGTCGGCGTTGATGTTGTAGGCCTGACCGTCGGCCCCGGCTCCGATGGAGGAGACGACGGGGACGATCTCCTCGGCGAGGAGCCGCTCGATGACGCCGGGGCGCACCTCTGCGACATCGCCGACGAAGCCGAGTTCGGGGTCCCGGGGCGCGGCGGTCACGAGGTGACCGTCCTCGCCGGAGAGGCCCAGTGCGGCTCCGCCGCTGGCGTTGACCGCGCTCACGATCCGGCGCCCGACCTTGCCGACCAGCACCATCCTCACCACGTCGAGCGTCTCGGCGTCGGTGACCCGCAGGCCGTCGCGGAACTCGCTCTGCTTTCCGAGCCGCGCCAGGTGCTCACCGATCTGGGGCCCGCCGCCGTGCACCACCACGGGCTGGAGTCCGACGGAGCGCACCAGCACGATGTCGCGGGCGAAGGAGTCCGCCAGATCGGGATCGACCATGGCGTGGCCGCCGTACTTGATGACCACGACCGCGCCACGGAAGCGCCGGATGTAGGGCAGTGCCTCCACCAGCGCCCGCGCCCGCAACTCCGGCTCGAAGCCCTGCGAGGCGGCAGCCGATCGGGAAGCGCCAGCCTCATCGGACGCAACGGTCGAACCGAGCGCGGCAGCCTTGCCGGGCGCGGCGGCCGGGCCGGTCATGTGCGGTACCCGGCGTTGATGTCGATGTAGCCGTGGGTGAGATCGCAGGTCCAGACCGTGGCCCGGCCGCCTCCCACGCCCACGTCCACGCGCAGCTCGATCTCGCTGCCTCGCAGGTGCTCGGTCGCCCGCGCCTCGCTGTAGCCCGGCCGGCGCACGCCATGCTCGGCACACTGCTCGTCGCCGATCCAGATGCAGAGCCGGTCGCGCTCGGCGCGCTGGCCGGCCTTGCCGACCGCCGCCACGATGCGTCCCCAGTTGGCGTCCGAGGCGGCCAGGGCGGTCTTCACCAGCGGCGAGTCGGCCACGGCCCGGGCGATGCGCTCGGCCGCACCGTCGTTCTCGGCGCCGCTGACGGTGACGGCCACGAACTTCGAGGCGCCCTCGCCGTCGCGCACGATCTGATGGGCGAGGTCCAGCGTCACAGCGTCAAGCGCCCGGCGGAAGGCCCCGGCGTGCTGCTCAGCGCTCGTGCCCGACGCTCCGGTCGCGGCGAGCAGCACGGTGTCGCTGGTGGACGTGTCGGAGTCGACGGTGATGCGGTTGAAGCTCGCGGCCACCGACGCGGCCAGGCACTCCTGAGTCCTGTGCGCTCCGGCGGACAGGTCGGTGAAGACGAAGGCCAGCATCGTGGCCATGTCCGGCGCGATCATGCCGCTGCCCTTGGCGATGCCCACGACGTGCGCGCCGGTGTCGCCCACCGCGGCCCATGCCCCCTTCGGGAAGGTGTCGGTGGTGCCGATGGCGGCTGCCGCGGCCTCGAAGGCGGAGCTGCCGGGATGCGACAGGCCCGCAACGAGCGCCGGCAGGGCGGCCTCGATGCGCTCTACCGGCAACTCCTCGCCGATCACGCCGGTGGAGGCGATCAGCACCTCGCTCGGATGCGTGCCGAGGGCCGCAGCCAGGGACTCGGCCGTGCGCCGGGCGGCGGCATGCCCGGCCGCACCGGTGAAGGCGTTGGCGTTGCCTGAGTTGACGATCACGGCCCGGCCGGCTCCCCCGCTGGCGGCCAGCGCCTCCCGGCACCAGTCCACCGGCGCGGCGGCGCATAGCGACCGGGTGAACACGCCGGCCACGGTGGTGCCGGGCGCGAGCTCTGCCAGCATCAGGTCGTCTCGACCCGAGCGGCGGATCCCGGCGGCGACGCTGCTGAGCCGCAACCCGCCCACGGCGGGCAAGGCCGGGAATGCCTCGGGAGCGAGTGGGGAGATCGGGGCGGCGGGCATCACAGCCACCGCCTCTAGGGGTAGACCCCGGCTGCGGCGAGCCCGGCGGTCTCGGTGATGCCCAGAGCGAGGTTGGCGCACTGCACGGCCTGGCCCGACGCCCCCTTCATCAGGTTGTCCAGAGCCGAGATCACCATCACCCACCCGGTGCGCTGATCGGCCCTGGCCGTCATGTGGACGCTGTTTGATCCCAGCGTCGCCTTGGTGGAGGGCGAGCGCTCGCTCACCACCACGAAGGGCTCGCTCTCGTAGGCCGCGGCCAGCAGGCCGAGCACCTCGTCGGTGCTCGTCGCACTGGTGGGCCGGGCGTAGCAGGTCGCAAGGATCCCCCGGTTCATGGGGGCCAGATGTGGGGTGAACAGCACCTGCACATCAGTGCGGGCGTGGCGGGTCAGCGCCATCTCGATCTCGGGTGTGTGGCGATGCCTCAGCAGGCCGTAGGCACAGAAGTCCTCGTCCACCGCGCAGAACGAGGTGTGCGGCTTGGGCGGCCGGCCCGCGCCCGACACCCCGCTGGCCGCGTCGATCACCATCCCCGAGGGCTCGACGGCCCCGGCGGCCACGAGCGGGGCCAGCGCCAGCGCCGCAGCGGTCACGTAGCAGCCGGGCGCGGCGACCAGCCGGGCGCCGCTGATCTCGTCGCGGAACAGCTCCGGCAGGCCGAACACGAACTCGTCTAGCAGTTCCGCAGCGGAGTGCTCCGCGCCGTACCAGTCCGGGTACAGGCCGGGATCATCCAATCTGAAGTCGGCGGCCAGATCCACGATGCAGCCGGCGTCGTCGCGCAGATCGCCTGCGAGGGACTGCGACGCGCCGTGCGGCAGGGCACAGAAGGCCAGGTCGCAACCGGCGGCCGCGCCGGGCTCGTAGGGCACGAAGCGGGTGCGCGGGTAGGCGGCGGCCAGGCTCGGGTAGACCTCGGCCACGGCCTGGCCCGCCATCGAGTCGCCCGTAGCCAGCACCACCTCGAGGTCGGGGTGCGACGCGCAGATCCTCAAGAGCTCCGCGCCGGTGAACCCCGATGCGCCGACGATGGCAACCTTGTGCATAGCGCTACTCTAGCCAAGTCCGCCGTCTGATGCAACTCTGCGCGAGATTTCGCACAATATTGCAGTTCCGGCCGGCCTGTGGCGCTGCGCTTGCATGGGTGAGGCTGCCCCTCCGGCGTCGGGCTTGACGAACACCGGCACCGCCCGAGCCTGCGCGAACGCCTACTCCCTGAGGCCGACCTTCAGGCGGCGGGCTGCCTCTTCGATGCAGCGCCGGCGGGCCTCGGCCACCTCGGCGTCGGTGAGGGTCCGATCGCTCGCCTGGAACCGCAGGCGGAAAGCAAGGCTGCGCGAGCCCTCGGGCACGCCCGGACCCCGGTAGACGTCGAACAACTTCAAGCCGGCGAGCAGCTCGCCGCCCGCGGAGCGCAGCGAGCGCTCCAGCCGGCCGGCGGCCACACCGTCGGGGACGACGAAGGCGAGGTCCACATCGCTGGGCGGGTACTTGCTGGCGGGGCGGTAGCGCCGCCGAGCCCTCGGGCCACCGACCACCTCGCCGAGATCTAGCTGCAGCCAGGCCACCCTGCCCGCCACACCGCAGGCGTCGAGGACACCGGGCGCGATCTCGCCCACCGCACCGCGCACCCTGCCGGCGACCGCCACCTCGGCTGAGCGGGTCGGGTGCAGCCCGGCCAGCTCGACCGCCCGCAACTCGACCGGCGGCAGAGCCAGCGAGTCCGCGAGCAGGTCGAGCACCGCGACGGCTGCGGGCGCCTCGGTGCCCGACAGGGCCACTGCCAGGAACTCCCGCTCGTCGGGCAGCATCTGGCCCTGAGGTGGCGGCAGGAAGACATGACCGATCTCGAAGAAACGCACGTCGCCGTTGAAGTGGCGCTGGTTGTGGGCCACCGCCCGCAGAAGTCCCGGCATCAGCGAGGTCCGCAACACCGACTCGCTGTCGTCCACCGGGTTCGAGAGGGTGACGCCGTCCTCGGGCAGGCCCACGGCCGCCAGGGCGCCGGGCGCCACGAACGGCATCGGCTGGGCCTCGTAGCAGCCTGCCCCCACCAGCACCTCGCGCACGCCGCGCCTGTCCCTCTGGTAGGGCGACAACCCACCAGCCCCCTTGCCGGTCGGCACCGTGCGCTCGATGTTCTCGTAGCCGTGGAGGCGGGCCACCTCCTCGGCGATGTCCGTCTCGGTGGCGGTGTCCCATCGCCAGGTCGGGATCGTCACCTCGAGCAAGGTGATCTCGCCGATACCACGCTCGCCGCCATCACCGCTACCGGCGCCGGCACCGGGCCCGACGCCATCAGAGTCCTCGGCCTCGCCACGGCCGCTGCCGTCGGAACCGCCCGAGCCGGTGCCGCTGGAGAGCTGTGCTCCGAAACCGATCGAGCGCAGGTGCTCGGCCATCTGCTGCGCGCTCAGGCTTGTGCCCAGCAGCCCGTTGACCCGCGCCGGCCGCACCCGCAGGGGCGCCCGGTCCGGAAGGTCGCCCCGCTCATCGAGCATCCCCGGCGCGAGCTGTGCGCCGGACTGCGCGGCCAGCCAGGCGAAGCGGTTCATGCAGCGGTCGAGGTTGCTGCCCCAGTCGGTTCCCCGGCGGAAGCGCGTCGACGCCTCGCTGGCGAGGTTGAGCCGCTTCACCGTGCGCGAGATCGACGGTGGGTCCCACCAGGCCATCTCCACCAGCACCTCGGTGGTTGCCGGACCGATCTCGGTGGAGGCGCCCCCCATGACGCCGGCGATGCCGATGACCTCGTCGTCGCCGTCCGCGATCACGCCGTCGCCAGGCGCGAGCGTGCGGCGGGTGCCGTCGAGGGTGACCAGCGTCTCGCCGTGGCGGGCTCGGCGCACCCGCAGCATGCCGCCGCTCACTCGGGCCAGGTCGAAGGTGTGGCTGGGCTGGCCCAGCTCGAGCATCACGTAGTTGGAGATGTCGACGATGCTGTTGATGGGGCGCATGCCGAGCGCCGTGAGCCGGTTCGCCAGCCACGGCGGCGACGACCCGACCTTGACGTTGCGAAGCACCCGTGCGCCGAACCGCCCGCAGAGCGTGGGATCGACGATCTCTGCGGAGGCAGCGACGCCGGCGGCCTCGCCGCTCTCTGGAGTGGTCCAGTCCGGCGGCTCGAACTCCACGCCCAGACCTGCCGCGAGGTCGCGGGCGACTCCCATCACCGACATGGCGTCGGGCCGGTTGGCGCCGACATCAAGGTCCCACAGCACGTCGGCCTGCAAGCCGATCGCCTCGGCCAGGGGCGTTCCGGCAGGCGCGGCGGCAACGGTGCGCTCGTTGAGGATCATGATGCCCTCGGCGTCGTCGCCCAGCGCCAGCTCGGCGGCCGAGCAGCACATTCCCTCCGAAACCTGGCCCCGCAGCCGGCGGCGGGCTATCTCCATCCCGCCCGGCATCACCGTGCCGACCCGCGCCAGCGGCACGAGGTCTCCCACGGCCATGTTGAACGCCCCGCAGCACACCTGCAGGGTCGCGCCGGAGCCGTCGTCCACCTCCACCAGGTGGATCCGGTCGGCGTCGGGATGGGGCCGCAGGTCCAGCACCCGGCCCAGCACCACGCCGTCGGGCACCGACCCGGTGACCGTCATCTCCTCGACGGTCAGGCCCAGAGCACTGAGCCGGTCGCTCAGCACCGCCGGATCGCCCTCGATTCCGGGCGCGAACTCCCGCAGCCACGACAGCAGCACCTTCATGGCGGGCTCGTCCTGGCGTTCACACCCGCCCCCACGGTCCGCTCGCCCTCACGTTCACTTCCCGCATCCCCTGACGGGCTAGAACTGGCGCAGGAAGCGGACATCGTTGTTGACGAACTCGCGGATGTCGTCGATCTCGTGGCGCAGCACCGCCAGGCGATCTATGCCGAACCCGAAGGCGAAGCCCTGCCACTGCTCGGGATCGATACCGCAGTTGCGCAGCACGTTCGGGTGCACCATGCCGCAGCCGCCCAACTCCAGCCACGAACCGTCGGGTCGCGAGATGTCGAACTCGGCCGAGGGCTCGGTGAAAGGGAAGTAGGAGGGGCGCAGGCGGCTTTTCACCTCCCCCCCGAAGAACGCCCTGACGAAGGCGTCGATGGTTCCGGCGAGGTCGCCCATGGTGATGTTCCGGTCGATCACCAGGCCCTCGATCTGGTTGAAGGCGGGCAGGTGGGTGGCGTCGGCCGTGTCGGTCCGGAAGGTTCGGCCCGGCGCCACGATGTATATGGGGGGCTCGCGCCTCTCCATCACCCGGATCTGCACGGGCGAGGTGTGTGACCGCAGCATCACCTGCTCGGGCTCGCCGAGATTGACGAAGATCGTGTCGAAGCTGCCCCGCGCCGGATGCCAGTCGGGGATGTTGAGAGCCTCGAAGTTGTACCAGGCGGTCTCCACCTCGGGCCCCTCGGCCACGGTGAAGCCCATCGACACGAACACGTCCTCGAGGCGGTCGCGGGCCTGGGTCACCGGGTGCAGGCGGCCGCGGGCAAGGGGTTGGAGCCGCTCGGTGAGGTCGAGGCGCTCGGCCTTGTAGCGGGCCGCCAAGCTCTTGGCCGTGAGCTGTTCCCGGGCCGCGGCAATCGAAGCCTCGACGACGCGGCGCACCTCATTGAGCTGCCTGCCGGCCTCGGCCCGCTCGCTGGGGTCTAGGTCGGCTATCGCTCGCTTGGCCGCCGCGAGGTCGGACCGCCGGCCAAGCAGCTCTCGCTCGGCTGTGTCGACAGCCTCGAGGTCGCCGGCTTCCACTAGGCGGGCAGTCAGGCCGGGCGCGGCCTTCTCGAACTCGGCAAGCATCCCGGAAGGCTACGGCGCAGCGCAACCAGTCCAGTCGAGTCTCCCCCCTCGCGGTCCCACACTGTGTTTCGCCGCGGCCAGTCAACCCGGCACTCCCCACGGGCGTCATCCATCGCAGCACACGAACGAGCCGTGATCGCTATGACGAGGGCCGAATCCGCGGCGGTTCCCTTGACGGTGCCCCGTCACCGGACGCGAGATGGACCCTGGCCGTTGGCTGTGAACGCTGCGGCGAGCTGGTTTGTGGGCTCTGTCAGTTTCGGCGGTTCCGGCGGTACTCGAAGGCGAGCAGCGTGGCGGCCATGGCAACGTTGAGCGACTCGGTGCCGCCCGCCATGTCGATGCGCACCCAGCAGTCGACCAGATCGTCGAGCGAGCGATCCAGGCCGCGGGCCTCCGAGCCGACCAGCACCGCCACCGGGCCGCGGTCCGCGGACAGCACGCCCGAGTCGTGCGGCAGGCCCGAACGCACATCGGTGGCCACGATGGCCGCGCCCGCGGCCCGCAGCGCCCCGATCGCGTCGGCCGCGTCACGCCTGCGAACGACCGGCACCCGCAGCATCGAGCCCGACGACGACCGCACGGCCTTGGGCGCCCACGGGTCGGCGCCACCGACCACCACGACGCACCGGACCGCGCAGGCATGCGCGCTGCGGATGATCGTGCCCACGTTGCCCGGATCGGCGACGTCGATCAGCACGAGGGCCAGGTCTCCCGCCTCCATGGTCCGGGGAATCCCTGCGTTGGGGCGCTCCGCGATGGCCAGCATGGGCTGGGGCGTCGTGGCGGGAGCGAGCGAGTCGAACACCCCGTCGGAGATCACAAGCAGCGTGGTCCCAGGGTGCAAGCCTTCCAGCACAGCCTTGACTTCGGCAGCGTCCAGAGCGCGCTGCGGCACTGCCACCAGCGACGGCTTGATCCCGGCGGCGGCAGCCTCGGCAACGCTGCGAGGCCCTTCGAGGATCGCGTAAGGGACGGTCGGGCTGCGCTTGCGGATCAGCCGGCGCAACTCGGCGACCCGGCGGTTCCGAGGCCCGAGCGCTGCGCTCTGCGGGCCGCCTATGCGGCGCAGGCCGTCGGCGCCGGTTGCCATGAAGAAGACCTCGTCTCGACACGATGCACGACTGGCTCCAACGCCGGTGGCAACGCTGGTTGCGGTTGGCCGGTCATGATGGCGAGGTGTGCCGTGCTCGCCGGAGGAGAGTCCACGCCTGACTCCAAAGGTGATTGCGCTGATCGATCATGATGGTGAGGGTTCAGGCAGCGGCAACCAAAGGCAAAGACCCGGTTCCGGCAGGGGGCGGGAGCCATTGCGGCCAGCCTCACCCGGCCCGGTCTCGGCCTGGGTTCAGCCCGCCTGGGTGCTTGCGTCGAGCGCCGCGCTCGCCGCTGATACCAGCGCGGCGAAGGCCGCGGGCTCGTCCACGGCCAGATCGGCCAGCACCTTGCGGTCCACCTCGATGCCGGCGGCCTTGGTTCCGGCGATGAAGCGGCTGTAGGAGACGCCGTTCTGGCGGCAGGCCGCGTTGATCCGCTGGATCCACAGCCGGCGGAACTGGTGCTTGCGGGCCCTGCGGTCGCGGAACGCGTAGTTGCCCGAGTGCATGAGCTGCTCGTTGGCCGCTCGCCAGGTGCGCGACTTGTTGCCGTAGTAACCCTTGGCGCGCTCCAGCGTCGCCCGGCGCCGCTTCCTGGATTGGACGGAGCGCTTGACTCTGGCCATCGTCTCGTTCTCCTTTTGCTTCCGTGACCGTGCTCAGGTGCTTCCAAGCCGACGCTTCTCCGGGGCGTGGACTATTCGTGCCCCGTGGGCCGCTGGTGCCCTCTCCGGCTTGTGCTTCTTTGGGACTGTGGTCGAGCGAAGGCTGCGTCAGACGCCCAGGTCGCGCAGCGCCGAAGCGTCCGCGGGCGACACGTCGGTCAGCGCTCGCAGCTGGCGCTTGCGCTTCGGGGCCTTCTTCTCGAGCATGTGGTTCTTGTTGGCCCGCCGCCTGCGCAGCTTGCCGGTGCCGGTGCGCCGGAAGCGCTTGGCCGCGCCCCGGTGTGTCTTCATCTTGGGCATGGTTGGTCTCTTGCTCCTGCTTGGTGCCGTGTGGCCGGGAACCTACCGGGACGGCTCGGGGGCTGCGACCGCGGCGGCCGCCTCCGCCTCGAGCCTGCGGCGCCTGCGGGCCTGGGCCTGCTTGTCGGGCGCAAGCACCATCACCATGTTGCGGCCGTCCTGGCGGGGCTGGAACTCGACCTTGGAGATCTGCTCGACCGACGCCGCCACTTCGTCGAGTATCTTGCGGCCCAACTCCGGATGCTGCACCTCGCGGCCCCGGAACATGATGGTGATCTTGACCTTGTTCCCCTCGTTCAGGAACTTCTCGACCATTCGAGTCTTGGTGTCGAAGTCGCCCCGCCCGATCTTGGGCCGGTACTTCATCTCCTTGACCAGGACGCTGGTCGACTTGCGCCGGGACTCCTTGGCCCGCTGTGCCGCCTCATACTTGAACTTGCCGTAGTCCATGATGCGACACACGGGCGGGTTGGCCTGATCAGCGACCTCCACGAGATCCCGGCCCTCGGCCCGGGCCAGGTTGAGTGCCTCCTGAAGGGTTCTGATCCCGATCTGCTGGCCGTCCTCGGCTACCAGACGCACCTCTGTGGCACGGATCTGGTCATTGATCCTTGGCTCTTCGCTGGGCGGGGCTATCGCCGTTCACTCCTCGTGACCACGGAACCTCCGAGTTCGGGGGCACCGCCCAGCCTGTGCCGGGCGAGTGTCCGCTGGATTGACGCCGGTAGGGTAGCAGCCGGTCACGCCGTGCAACCACGACCATCGACCTTCCGTACCGGGGCTCCGGCCGGCAGCGGAGTGCTGCGATGGCAATCTGGCCGCGCCGCACGACCACGACCATCGACAGCCACGGACTGTGAGGCACACCTATGAGCACTCTGTGGACGCCTGGGGGCGAGGTGCCGATCGGTGATCGGCCGGGCCGGCGTGAGCGGGGCGAGCCCTCGCCCCGGCGCGAGCGACCGCCGCAGGGCGATCCGTTTGACGGTGACGCCGGGGGCATGAGCGCCGGAAGCGCAGCCTCGGCCTCGGCAGCCGCGGCGGGCGATACCGGCGAGATCGACCTTGACAGCCTCTCGCCGGAGGACCGCGAGATAGCGGAGCAGTACATCCGCGAGGTGGCCGAGGCCCGAGAGCGCATCAGGCAGGCACCGGCGGCGGTGGTGGTGGCGAACCACGCCATGGGCCTCTACGAGCTCGCCGCCCTGCACCTGTCTGACCAGCCTCCCAACTTCACCGAGGCCGCCGTGGCCATCGACGCGCTCGGCGCGCTGCTCGACGGCATGAAGGACCGGCTCGATGAGTCCGAGGCGACCCTGCGGGACGGGCTGTCGCAGCTCCGCATGGCCTTCGTCGAACTCAAGAAGCAGCCCACAGAGGTGCCGGCCAACGAAGGCACCCCGTAACCGCACGACGACACGCCGTAGGAGCAGGATGCCCTCTCCGGGCCTGCCAGCGGATCCCGGTGCCGCGCGTGGAGGGCCGCTGCAGAGCCGCCCTTATGTGGTCGTGAGCGAACTGCCCGCCGCCATGGCGATCCCCGGCGGGCGCAACGCCGGCTTCTGGCCGCTGATCCAGTTCATCAAGGACTGGAACAACCAGCCGGAGTCGAGGGCGCTCATGCTGGCTGGCGGGCTTCCCGAGGACACCGAGGCCACGACCGCCGCCAAGATCGCCGCCGTGGTACACGCGCTCTGCCAGCGTGACGGCCACCGGGTGCCGGAGTGGGTTCACTCCAAGCGCTCAAATGTAGACGTGCCGCTCATACCGCACGTCGACCTGAAGTCGCCCCACGGCCAACGCCTGCGCCAGAACGCCCCCGGCGTCTGCCACTACCACCGGGTCTACTTCGCGCCCGTAGACCTCCGCTCCACATGACCGGTCCAGGAGCCGCCTTCCCGCGCGACCGCCAACTCGGCGCCGCCGACATCCGGTACCTGCTCGACCGCTCGCGTCACATCTACGCGAGGCCGGTTCAACCGGCAATCGCCTAATGATCGCCGGCGGGGCCGCTCTCGCGCTCATGTGGGAGGATCGCAGCACCCACGACATCGACGTCCTCGAGCACCGCTTCCGCGCCCCGGCAAGTGCCGGGTCTCAGACGCGCACCGCAGCGGTGGACTTCATCTCGATGCGCTTCCCAGCCGAGTTGGTACGCGCGGCTCGACTGATCGCAGAAGCAGAGGGACTGCCGCGCAGCTGGCTCAACGGAGCGGTCGCGATCTTCACACCCGCAGGCGATCTTCAACCCCAGGTGCTGTTCCACCGCGATTGCCTCACCGTCGAAGCCCCGTCCCCCGCAGTGCTGCTAGCCATGAAGCTCCACGCCGCACGCGACCAGGACCTCCAAGACGCAGTCCGGCTAGCTCGCGAACTCAACATCACAGACCCAGACCACCTGCTAGCCCTAGTAGCCAACGCATACGGCCCCGACGCCGTAACAGCAGACACCGCCAAGTTCACCCGCCGCGCCCTAACTTCAACTCCCGACTAATGGCGAAACGAGCCGATGACAAAACCGATCACCACCGAACTAGCCCGAAATACTACGGGGCTTCCCCCCGTTTGCCGGTCAGGTGGTTAAGGTGTGATACTGGTGTTCGTATTGGTCGGGTGTTTGTTGGTTGATGCTGCTGTGGCGTCGGGTGGTGTTGTAGCGGGTTAGCCATTCGTAGATGCTGCGCCGAGCTGTGGCGCGGTCGGGGTAGTGGCGCTGGTTGGTGTGTTCGCGTTTGAGGGTGGCGAAGAAGGCTTCGGCGGCGGCGTTGTCGGCTGAGCTGCCGACGCGGCCGGTGGATTGGAGCATGCCCCAGGATTTCAGGGTTTTCTTGTAGTCGTTGGAGAGGTATTGGCTGCCGTGGTCGGAGTGTACCACTACACCACAGGTGAGCCCTTTGCGGGTGTGTGCGGCCATTGTCAACGCGTCTTGTGCTAGCTGGGTGTCGATGCGGTGGCTCATCTGGTAGCCCAGCAGGCGCCGGCTGCCCAGGTCGAGCACCACAGCCAGGTAGAGCCAGCCCTCACCGGTGCGAATGTAGGTGATGTCGGTGACCCACACCCGGTCCGGCGCGCCGACACCGAAATCACGGCACAGCAGATCCGGCGGATTGGCTGCGATGCTTCGCGAACCTGTGGTGGTGCGCTTGGGGCGCCGTTTGCGGATCCCCGCGATGCCGTTGCAGCGCATCAGCCGCTCGACCCGTTTGTGGTTCACCCGCAGGCCTCTGGCCTGCAGCTCCGCCGTCACGCGCGGCGAACCGTAAGCCCCACCCGAAGCATCATGGATGCTGCGGATCTGCGCCACGAGCTCCGCCTCCGCTCGCTGGCGTGCGCTCGGGGCGTGCTGCTGTTGGCGGTGCCACCCATAAAACGCCTGCGGCGAGACGCGGGCGACCTCGCAGCACAACACGGTCGGGATTCCCATGGCCCTTTGAGCCAGCACCCACCGATAGCGGGTCACTGTCCCAACTCCCTCACCCAAAAGGCCGTAGCTCGTTTGAGCAGCTCACGCTCCTGGCGCAACCTGACGTTCTCGCGGCGCAGGCTCACCAGCTCCGCTCGCTCCGCCGTCGTGAGGCCCTCACGCTCACCGGCATCGACACGCGCCTGGCGCACCCAGTTCCCCAGATTCGACGCCCCCACCCCCAACGCCCGAGCCACCGACGCGATACTCCGACCCTCCTCAAGCACCAACGCCACCGCATCAGCCTTGAACTCCCCCGCAAACACCCGACGCACCCGACCCGGACCCGCACGCGCCCGCGCCTGCTGCTGCTGATCATCCATAACTGACATGCCTACCTCCTAAACGAGGTGACCGGTCAACGGGGGGAAGCCCCCTACCATCCTGATCATCAATTACCCACCTAAGATCATCAGCATGCATCTCACTAAAGTACAATGTCACCGATTCTCCGGCAAGCAAAACCTCCAGCTGACCGTTCTCCATCTCCAGAAATCGCTCTTTCATCGTATCTTTCGATGGATTTGCGTGCTTGAACATCGCCGCATGGTTGGGACACAATGCTATATGGTTCTGAGGATGATGCTTAGTTAGCTCCGATTCCGACAGTAACTCAACTGCCTCAAAATAGTAGTTTCCATCTGCGAGTTGAAACGGAAGAACTCCTTGGCACGCCTGGCAAATCATCATACCATTCTTCGTGTACAAGTCTATGAGGTCCGACCTAGCCTCCTCCCTGATCCTATTACCATGGGCCGATACAGAGCGTGAGCGAGATTCAGTCTCACGTCTTGGAGCATTACGCGCTTCAGCTCGAACTTTTCTTTCCCGCCGACTCGGGTTACTCGATTTCCCTGTTGGCAAGTCGACTGGCTGGTTGTATCTCTTCACATCCGCCAGAAGGTCTCCCCACTTCTCCATCGGAAGATTCTTGATTTCGTCTAGGAGTTCGCGTGCCCGCTGCTCCTGTTCATCGCTCCAATCAGGCTCCCGATCGGTTCTCAGATAGGCAAGCGCCTCGCGATCCCGCTGCATACGCTCCCGCGATCGCGCACCAAAGTCGATAGCCTTGAGCCACTCCGCGTCGCGCCTGTAGCCGAAGTCATCCGGCAATCGATCCGCGCTCGCGTCAACGGGATGCACAAAGGTAAATTTCTCAGAATCACTGTCATATTGTTGTGGAACCCATGCCGCGTCACGTAGATGACACACGATTTGCGATCTGACCCTAACCTTCTTACGCCTATTGTTGATTCTATAAGTAGCCCATTGCATCCCCGGAGCCAGCGCAGGATCGGCAAGAGTCTTCCATATCAGTCTGGCTAACGGTATAGTAGGTTCCTTCAACAATGTCTGCAAGTGCGGCACATAGTAATCCTCGTCAATACCTGTAACATATCCGAACCGAAAATAGCCTCCAGCGCTGAAATGCGGATTGTCCGCGCAGGTAGTTCGCACAATGCTCAAACGATCTATCGCACCAAATGACTTAGCCAACTCGACAAGATCTGTCAAATATTCAAATCTCTGATATGCATCAGACAATCGCATCGGAGATTCCGATCGGACATCGTAGTATGCATGCAAATCAGTAGCAAGGTAAGGAGCATCCAAGAATAAGTCGGAAAGTCGCGTCAATTCGCCATGATCATTCATAAGGAGAAGATAATCGCCGAACTCCCGTTTGGCCCTTTTCGAATCGGTCTTGAATAAACGCACGGCACGCTCTAGCTCTACAAAATGATCTTCCTCATGTGGCGTTGAATCTCGGCCGTCATAGCTCGACTTGAGAATAGATTTGACGATCTTCCATTCATCTATCGGTTCTACACCGATCTTCTTCAGGAACTTCTGCGCCTCCTCTTGTTCTTCTTTGTTCCCTCCCTCATAGACCTCTCTCTCCACCGCATGTAGTCCGACATCGTTCTGAGTGGCTGCACTCGAGAGGTAGCATTCATCTGATGTCCGATACTCGTTATCTGAACACCTCACGATACGTACTGAGCGAAACCCGTCGGACACTTTGGAGAGACACGCGTACAGTCGACGATGCCAGGCTACCGATTTCATGCTCATCCAGCTCACAATTTCATGATCTGGATTGCGGGTCCATCTATTTGGAAGGCGATTTTGCAGGGTGTCAGCGAACTCCTTGATGCCATATCGTCGAATATCGAGGTCGCTCAGGAAGTGATCGACATCACTGCCTTTTCTCGGTGGCGATATAGCCCAGTCATATGGAATGTCGTCGGTTTTCAGGAGCCGCAGATCGTCGCTCTCCAATAGATCCTTCAACACCATATCATCGGGTTGAAGCAAGTGCTGCGCAGGCTCGTGGCCGACCTCCTTGTGGGTCGGTGTCAGTGGCTTCTCCTTCATCGCGGTCACAATGGCATATCGAATCGACTGATACGGTTCGAGCAGTTGATCATCGCTATTGGGCAACACTGCCAGAAAGTCACGATTGAGCAAGCCGAGATCACGAATATCGACTAGGGAACGGGCAACGAATTGTGCGAGTTGTTCGAACAGGGACTCACTCACTCGTGTGTTCTTGACACCAGATCGGGTCAAGTCGGGATCGAACGGAGCATGAATGTGGAAGCGTAGATTGGAGGTCTCCTTCGCTAGTGTGAAGTAGATTGCAACCTGTCCCGGTTCGTCTGGTATGATCCGAAATCGGTTTGAGCTAGAATGATCAAGGCTTGCGCTCTCGGCTTGTGAAGTTGACAATGCCTCCAGCTTGAAGGCGATGGCGATTCGCTGCTCAGCGATGTCTTGCACCGGTTCGGTGAAGCGAAGGAAGTTCGAACTGTGGACTGGCGAATTTGGCACCTCTAGGCGAATCTCAACATGACCGCTTGGATGTTCGGCACGAACGAGGCGATGTTCTAGACCGTCGCCAACTTCCCATCGAATCGACTCGATGTGGGAAAGGAACAGTAGTGTTTCAGGGGGAAAGCTCGCAAGACGCGCCTCGATCTGCCGATAGCATTCTCGCGGCGTTACCTTGCATGAGTCGAAGGGAAGGAAGAACCGTGTCGAGCGCGCTAGAGTCGAGTCCGGAGATACGGTCTTTGGCACGACGTAATCTATGATCTTGAAAGAGAATGTTGGGGACCAGATGTGCGGAGTCTCCGTGTATGCGTAGACTGCTTTGAAGCCGATTCCGAACTGGCCGATTTTGTCAGGATCGTTACGCTTGGGACTATTGGCTATGCCAGTAATCGCATCGACATCTTGTCGATTGAAGGGGCGACCGTTATGTTTGAACGTGAGGCCTGCGGGCTTAAGTTGGAACAGTACATCAGTGGCCTTGGCATCCTCAGCATTTTGAAGGAGTTCGTAGACTAGGTGTGCAGTATCTGGATAAGCGGAGCCTAGAAAATCTAGATTGATGGAATCGCGATTGGCCGTGACTCCATCGACATATTTCTGCCGACGTTGACTGAGATCACTGAGCCAATCTTCATCAGATACTTCATATGTGATGCCGGATTGAACCATGACATCACGCTCGTTCGATATGGATCTTGCCGCGCATGATCTGAGTTGTGTGGATATCGGCGCTGCTTGCCTGTCGCTCTAGTTCGGCGAGGCGCTGTTCGTGGTCGTTGTCTGCTCGGGCTAGTTCGCTTTCTCTCATGCGACGTATCTTATCGTCTGTAGCCGTGGCGATCCGATCTTCTAGGACCCTGTGTCGTTTCTGGTGGCTGACGCTTAGGCTGTGTTTGCGGTGCTCCACTAGCTTCTCGTTGTCAGCCATGTGGATTTCTCGGGCTTGGCTCCATTCGGCGTGATGCCGCTCGTCGAGCAGTGCGATGGTCCAGTCGTCGGGCGGACCGCCATCGGACTCGTCGGTTGCGGTTTCCAGTAGCGACATGATGGCAGCGTCAAGGCTCGGGTCCGAGGTGACCGCTACCAGCGTGTCATCTGGACGGACGCCGACCTTGTGCCACTGGTAGAGGGCAAACGTGTACTCGCCTGGCGGGACGGCATCGCTTGAGGCACTGAGACGAACCTGCACTACCTGGATGCGCCTCAGGTGATGCGCTGCCTGGCGCACCAGGGGATGCAGTACGTTGAGGTAGGTGAGCGTGGGGTCGAAGGCGGCGGTTTCCTGGTCGAACGTGACCGGCAGGTGCGGCTCGCCGCCCTTGAGCCACCGCTCCCATCGCCGTGCCACAGCATCCCGAGCCACAGCATCCTTCGAGGTGCCAAGGCTGCGATAGTCCTCAAGCAGCGTCGCCCGCACCGACTGGCCAAGCCTCAGTGTCTTGAGCGGCTTGCTGCCGAGCAGATAGCCGCTGCTCGTTCCTGCCACGTCTGACAGATAGGCAGAAACGCAACGTTGTAGTGCCTCCGCGGAAAGCCAGAAGCTCTCGGCATCTTCGATCTCCTCCCGCCACGACTGGTTGGGAACGGTCAGTCCGAACAGTTCGCCCTGCTTGTCCTCCAACTCGCCTTCTGCTTGCAGTTCTCGGATCTTGTTGTCGGCTAGTTGCTGCAAGCGCGCCCGACGCTGCTCCGTGGTCAGGGTGAAATTGTCGGCGATGCTCTGAATCTCCTGGGTGATCTCGCCAAGAATCTCCTCACTGCCTCCGATCGCATTGCGGAAGACGCCGATGCGCGACAGGCAGCGCTCGTAGATGTCGAAGTCCACCGTTCCCGGCGTGATCAGGTTGACGATCGCAACGCTCTCGCTCTGCTGGCCGTAACGGTCGATGCGACCGATGCGCTGCTCGATGCGCATCGGGTTCCACGGCAGGTCATAGTTGATCAGCAGGTCGCAGAACTGGAAGTCGAGGCCCTCGCTGGCGACCTCCGACGACAACATGACGTCGACTGCCTCAGGGTCATCCTTTGGCAAGGCGAAGCGGCGTCTCAGTTGGGCGCGCTCATCCTCGGCAACTCCGCCGTGTACCGGGGCTTCCCCCCGTTTGCCGGTCAGGTGGTTAAGGTGTGATACTGGTGTTCGTATTGGTTGGGGGTTTGTTGGTTGATGCTGCTGTGGCGGCGGGTGGTGTTGTAGCGGGTTAGCCATTGGAAGATGCTGCGGCGTGCTGTGGGGCGGTCTGGGTAGTGGCGCTGGTTGGTGTGTTCGCGTTTGAGGGTGGCGAAGAAGGCTTCGGCTGCGGCGTTGTCGGCTGAGCTGCCGACGCGGCCGGTGGATTGGAGCATGCCCCAGGATTTCAGGGTTTTCTTGTAGTCGTTGGAGAGGTATTGGCTGCCACGGTCGGAGTGTACCACAACACCTCGTGTGAGCCCTTTGCGGGTGTGTGCGGCCATTGTCAGTGCGTCTTGTGCTAGTTGGGTGTTGATGCGGTCGCTCATCTGGTAGCCCAGCAGGCGCCGGCTGCCCAGATCGAGCACCACAGCCAGGTAGAGCCAGCCCTCACCGGTGCGAATGTAGGTGATGTCCGACACCCACGCCCGATCCGGCGCACCGACACCGAAATCCCGGCGCAGCAGATCAGGCGGCCGCGCATCGGTGTTTCGTGAGGGTGTGGTGGTGCGCTTGGGGCGCCGCTTGCGGATCCCTGCGATGCCGTTGCTGCGCATCAGCCGCTCCACCCGCTTGTGGTTCACCTTATGGCCTCTGGCCTGCAGTTCCGCCGTAACGCGCGGCGACCCGTAAACCCCACCCGAAGCATCATGGATGCCGCGGATCTCGGCCACCATCTGCGCCTCGGCCCGCTCGGCTGCCGTCGGACCCCGCCGCTGCCGGCGGTGCCACCCATAGAACGCCTGCGGCGACACGCGGGCGGCCTCACAGCACAACCTCGTCGGGAATCCCATGGCCCTTTGAGCCAGCACCCACCGATAGCGGGTCACTGTCCCAACTCCCTCACCCAAAAGGCCGTTGCTCGTTTGAGCAGCTCACGCTCCTGACGCAAACGCACGTTCTCACGCCGCAGGCTCACCAGCTCCGCCCGCTCCGCCGTCGTGAGACCCTCACGCTCACCGGCATCGACGCGCGCCTGGCGCACCCAGTTCCCCAGATTCGACGCCCCCACCCCCAACGCCCGAGCCACCGACGCGATACTCCGACCCTCCTCAAGCACCAACGCCACCGCATCAGCCTTGAACTCCCCCGGAAACACCCGCCGCACCCGACCCGGACCCGCACGCGCCAGATGCTGCTGCTGCTGCTGATCATCCATAGACGACATGCCTACCTCCTAAACGAGGTGACCGGTCAACGGGGGGAAGCCCCACCAGTCCATAGCGAAACCCTTCAGCCGACACATGCCTCTCAAGGTAGGATAGGGTGTGACGGAAGGTGCTGAAGACGAGCGCCTTGTTGTTGAGCATCCCGCTCTTGTCGCGCAGGACCTTGAGAAACGCCTCAACCTTGGGATCGAAGCGATCAAGGTCTGAGGCCAGTTGCACGAACGCTTCGATATCGGCCCGGATCTTCCGGAGGAACAAGGCATCGACGAGGTCAGCGTTGTCCGGTGCACCGTCGATGCCTTCTGCTGCTTGGAGACTGTCGAGCCTTCGCTCAAGCAGGTCACGCAACAGGGGTGCAAGACCGAAGATGCAACTAGCAGCCTGGCGGCGGATCATGGATGTCATCCACTTGATGTTCTGCGTGTCATGTTCATACTCGAGAATGCGACTTACTAGCTCTAGCAGGTTGTCATGCAGCGCGCTCTGGGCGGGCGTGAACTCGACCGTCAGTGTTTCCGGTTGGCGGGTTGTGTACTCTCCGATGTCCCGTCGCCGCGTGCGGTTGATCAGGGAACTGAAGGTGTTCGACTCCTCCAGCAGGCCGATGATGCGGATGCGCTCAGCGTCATCGACACCCTTCTTGGCCAAGCACGCACGGACCGCTTGGAACGCTGGCGATCCCCGAAGGAAGATGCTGCCCCACTCGGTCTGTTCGGCCCGGCGCAAGTGGTCGCTGGCGACTGACTGCCAGCCAGCGCCGCCGGCACGGCAGCGGGCAACGGCCTTGTTGATGAACTCATTGGGCGCGGCCATGTGCTCGAAGCTCGAATGATCGATGATGAGATCAGGTCTCAGAACGTTGAGCAGAGTGAACAGATCCCGGCTCCCGAGCTGCACCGGGGTCGCCGTGAGGAAGACCGCTGCCTCTGCATTGTCGCAGAAGTAGCGCACGGCCTGATGAAGATAGGTGTCGGAGTTGCGGATGTGATGGGCCTCATCGACGATCACCAGATCGAAGCGAGGCGGCGGATCGAGCGCGAGAAGCCCCTTGCGAGAACGTGATCCCCTCCCCTCGTTGCCGACGAGCAGGTCCGAGCCGAACAGGGACGAGGGGATGATGACCTTGGCATAGCGATCCGGCCACTCACCCTCCAAGTCCGTCTCCCGCAGGCAGTGTCGCAACATCAGCCCGTCCAGCGCGACGAAGTGCTCATCGAACCTCTTCATCTCCGATTCCCACTTGCGCTCCGCAACCAGCGCCTTCGGGCAGATCACGAGCACCGAAGAAATGTTCGACCGGGCTTGCAGTTCCTTGATGATCAGGCCTGCCTCGATCGTCTTGCCCACACCAACCTCGTCGGCGATCAGCAGGCGAGGCCTGTCAGCACGGATCAACCTCAGAACCGGTCGGTACTGGTATGGCACGAAGTTCACGCGCCCCGATCGCAGTGAGTAGAGGCTGGCCGTGGACGGCGAGAGCAGGCGCAGGCTCGTCAGGTAGGCACGCAGATCCTCAGCGCCGAGCACGTCCGGTTCATCGGCGGCCTCGTTGTGCTGCAACTGACTCTCGTAGTACGTGGCCTTACGATCCTCTTGGAACACCACGTAGGAGGTCTCGGCTCCACCCGCCCTAACCGAGATGATCGGCAAGCGTATGCTCGGATCAGATCGCAGCGCAACAACATCACCAACCTCGAACTGGGCCTCTAGGGCCTGGGATGCGACGACGGGAGATTCTTGTTCGCTAGATGTTGTGGGCATAACGCACTGAGGGGCACACAGCTTTCTGAAGAGTATCCCGCCGCGCCTTCGTAAACTTGGAACTGTGTCGCGTTGTGTAGACCTTTCCACGAGGCCTATTGATCAGTGCCGGATCATTGAAGTCCTGCTGCAACTTGTAGTCGTTCGTATAGAGTAAACGGGCACCACTGACTTGAGCTAACGCGAGAACGTGGGCATCATCGGAGCGGCACGTGCCACCACCAACGATCTCTTGCGCTCGCTGGTCAATATCCTGACGTGCCTTTTCTTGGATCCGACCCGCAACCTGCAATTGTTGATACATCGCGCGCGTGCCTACCCCGGCGCGATGGTACTCATCCAGCAGTCTGCCACCGACTACAAGACGTCCGCGTCGACCGAATAGCCAATCAAGGAACTTGTCCCCTGCTTCCGATTCGCCACTTCCGAACACCTCAGTCGCCGCATTCGCATCAACAATTGCGCACATGATCAAAACCTTACGGACCGCTTCATTTCTTCCAAGAAGAACTGACGGTAACTGCTCGGCGCATCCAGGACATTGCCCAGTTGATCTAATCTAATAGGGTGTATCTTGACTTGCAGCTCGTCACGCTCAAAATACAAGATCGATACGTCCTCCGGCTTCAGGTTTCCGACCCTATCGCGAACATCCATGCGTACTCGATCGAGCAAGTGGTCGCTATGGGTCTCCACGATTAGTTGGCGCCCCTCACTGGCTAGCTTGCAGAACAGGCTACCTAAAGCAGCTTGGGCGCTCGGATGAAGATGCACCTCCGGTTGCTGTAGCAGAAACAAGCGTGGTGCGTCCTCCCGCAGCAGTTCTGCTATAACTGGCAATACCTGGCTGACACCGTAACCCACGTCGATCAGGTTGCGCTGCGACCCCTTCAACCTGCGACCCGACTTCCTAATGCGTAACTGAAAGGGTGCACTCGGCCGCTCGCCTAGTTGCACGACATCAATGTCATCGAACAAGCCCGAGGTTCTTCCAAACTCCTCCAACGCTGCCTTTAGCGCTCCCCAAGACGTTGAGTCACGAAAGGCTAAATTTGCCAACATCATGGGAATGTACACGCCTTCAGGATCAGGAAACACTCGTGCCGGGTCATAAGTACGACGGGGCTTGGATCTCACCGGTGCACTCGCGTACGGCGGATCGTGATCCTGGAAGGTCAACATGTCACCCAATATCTCACCTACTTCAAACAGATCTTGCTCGGTAAACTTCGGCGAGTTTTCCGAGGGAAGATAATTGTCGCTGCGCTCACCTGATGGACCCGGAAATGTATGACCAAGAACTACGTGTAGCGGTGGATCTGACAACCCAAGGCCGCCATTAGTGAACAGAGATGGCTCCGTGTATAGCCAGGAACCGCGAGATGTGCCTATGCGAATCTCCGCCCGACGATTGGTTGTGAAGCACTCCTCAATCCATGCCTTATTGCGCGAAAATTTGCGCCTGATGATCACGGGTGCTGTCTTATCTTCGCCGAAAGATACAAGAAGACCATTACGAGAATCCGTGTATGTCAGTTCGGATGAGTCTCGGGATGTTATCGTATATTCGACCCCTGCTTCAAAGTCAGCCACTCGACGACTGCGCGGTCCCCGATAATGGACAATTTCGTCGAAACTACCCAGGTCATACGGATCCTCTCTGAAATTTGGCACAATATTGTCGCCAGCGGCTCCACAGAGAACCCTTAGAATGGCCAGAAAGGATGTCTTTCCGGTGCTGTTGTCGCCTACGAGCAGAGTTAGTGGCGCGATCCGAGCCTTCTGCTCATCGCGAAAGCAGCGGAAGTTCTTTAGGCTCACCGAGTTGATCGAGTACATGTCAGCACGTCCTGGTTGGTGGCTCCCACGGTTCTAGGGGACGATTTTGGAGATGGGGATTTCTACTATGTCGGCGGCGCCTAGGTCGCGCAGGGCGGGTATCAAGATGTTTATCTCGCTTCGGGGCACGACCGTCTCGACTGCGTAGCCTGCTCCCCGGAACAGCTCGTTGACTGTCGGCGCCTTCATGGACGGGAGGATCTCGATCACGTCGTCGAGCGCCTCGTTGCCGACGTTGAGCTTTACCAGCACCTTGCCGCGTGCATCCAGCACACCCTGAAGAAGCGTGTAGATCTGGCCCATGGCGTGGCGCTTCCCGCTGTCGTCAGCCGCCGCCGGGTTGGCTATCAACTCTGTGTAGGAGACCAGCAGCGTGTGGATTATGCGCAGGCCCGCAGCGTGCAGGGCCCGGCCGGTCTCGGTGATCTCGACCACGGCGTCGACGATGTCGGGCACCTTGGCCTCGGTGGCCCCGTAGCTGAGCGCGATCTGTGCCTCGATCCCGGCCTCGGCGAAGAAACGTCGGGTCAGCTCGGGGTATTCGGTCGAGACCCGCACCCCCTGCGGCAGGTCGCCAACACCCTCATAGGGCGAGTCTTCGGCAACGGCGAGCACCACCCTGATCGGCAGCGAGGTCGCCTTGGAATAACGCAACTCACCCAGCGAGACGACATCGCTGCCGGTCTCCGAAACCCAGTCCCGGCCGGTGATGCCCAGATCGAAGAGCCCGTCGGCCACATACACCGGGATCTCCTGTGGCCGCAGGATCCTGACATCGCAAATGCGCGGATCGGCCACAGACGCCCGGTAGGCCACATCGGAGGACCGGCGCACGGGCAGATCGGCGGCCTCGAACAGCTCGAGGGTGGCTCTCTCGAGCGATCCCTTGGGAAGAACGAGCTTCAGCATCGAGGCCTCGCGGGGGTCGGCAGCGGCGCTTGAGGCTACCCGCCGGGGCGAGCACCCGAAGCCGGGGCGCCGCCAACGCTGGTGCTCGGGTCGCCAGCGACTCGTCGTGGTGGTGAACCCGTTGCCAGAACATCCAATGTGAAGCCGCGAACGTGACTAGGTGTCGGTTCGCATGAGGTTGTGTGCACGTGTTACCGGTGGGCCGCCGATGGCGTTGTACCGCGACGATGCTCAGGTGCTATGGGGATGCTGTTCGCTGTGGTGGTCGCCGCCGTGGGAGTGCGGCTCGCTGTGGTCGCCGCTGTGGGGATGGGGATCTTGATTGTCCACCATCAGGCGCACGGCATGGCCGACCACGTCGATAACGGCGTTGAGCGTCTCCACACACCCCTTCGACGAGCCGGGAGTGTTGAGCACGAGCGCGGTTCCGACCGTGCCGGCAGCCGCACGCGACAGCCGCCCCAGCGGGTTGACCAAGCGCATCGCCTCGGCCAATCCTGGCGCCTCGCGCTCCAGCACCGCCTTCGTTCCCTCGGGCGTGGCGTCGCGGGGACCGAAGCCGGTTCCCCCGGTCGTGACGATCAGCCCGTGGAACCCGGCCGCCAGCCGCCTCAGCTCGCCTGCCACGGCCTGCACCCCGTCGGCCACGGCGGCACGCCCCACCACCTGCCAGCCCGCCTCGCACAAGTACGCCTGCAGAGCCTCGCCGCTGCGGTCCTCGCGGGTCCCGGCGACCACGCCGTCGGACACGGTCAACACCTTCGCCTGCAACGCTGCGGGGCCAGGGGGCTCGCCGGCGGGTTCCACGGCCAGAACCTACCGGCGGCGGCGCCAGGAGAACATCGCCATGCCGTCGGATCGGTCATCCGGCAGCAGCATCCCGCCGGTGCCATGCGGCAGCCAGGGTGATGGAGGCGGTCCCAGCGCCTCCAGGCGACCGTCAAGCGAGACGCACGCCGCGACCTGCAGCGTCTCGGCGGCCGTCAGCGTGCAGACGCTGTAGATGAGCCGCCCGCCGGGCCGCAGCAGATCGAACGCAGCACCGAGCAACTCGACCTGCAACCCAGCCAGACGCTCCACAGCCGAGCGCTCGATGCGCCAGCGCGCGTCCGGGCGGCGCCTCAACACCCCCAGACCGCTGCACGGAGCGTCCACCAGCACAAGATCGAACCGGCCGGGTCGCAGCGGGGGCACGCGCCCGTCGCCTGCCAGCACGAGCATGGAGGCGGCACCGAGGCGTTGGGCGTTCTCCATCATTATCCGGGCGCGGCCCGGGCGCACATCCAGCGCCGCCACCAGCGCGCCGCGGCCTGCCAGCGCCGAGGCCTTGCCGCCCGGAGCCGCGCAGAGATCGGCCACCAAGTCGCCTGCGGCCACTTCGACGGCATCGGTGACCAGCTGCGAGCTGATGTCCTGCACGTAGCCGTCGCTGCGCCGGTGGACGACGGCCGCCGTGTTCATCGCCTCCAGCGCCCTCACCGCGGTGTCGGCGCCCAGGTCGGATACCAGCGTCCGGTAGATCCAGTCCGGGTAGCTGAGCCGGGTGGGCTCGTCGGGCCACTGCGGAACGCCGGCCCGTGCCACACGGCGCAGCACGGCGTTGACCAGTCCGCGGAACCTGCGCGGCACCACCGCGACGGTCGCCGAGACCGCGGCGTGCGACGGGATCCGCGTCTGGAGCAGCTGGTAGGCGCCCATGCGCAATGCGGCGCGGACCAGCGGCGGCGGAGGCCGCACCAGGAAGGCATCGAGCGACCAGTCGAGCGCTCTCCGGCGCCGGGTGACGCCGTGCACGAGCTCGGTCGCCAGCGCCCGGTCGCGCCGGTCCAGGCCAGAGGCCGTTAGTGCCGACGCGAGCGCGGCATCGGCGTAGGCGCCCTCGACATCCACGCGCACGAGCACGCTCAGAGCCGTGCGCCGCGCCGTGACCGCGCCGGCCGCGCCCGCGGGACGCACCGGCTTGGTCGCCGCCGCTGCTGGAACACTCACCGAGCCGGACTCGCCGCTCACTCGCCCAGCCTCTCAGTGCGGCTGAGGCGTGCGCCGTTGCTCCACTGACGCGCCCCGGTCGCGCCGCGACCCTCGGCCTGAACGGTCAGCAGCTCGATGCCGGCATCGCCGGCGGCTACGAGCACCGCCTCGCGGCCGTCTGGGCCCCGCCGCACTGTGACCGTTCCTGCAGTCGGCGCGACGATGCCCTCCGGGAACGTCCGCTCGCTGTCGCCGCGCTGCCCGACCGTGACCCGGACAGTTTCCAGCGGGACTTTGAGCTCGGGAAGCGGCCCCTCGCTGGCGCCCCGCTGCACTGTCGCTGTGCTCGCCTTGGCGCCGACTTGAGCAACGTTCTGACTAAAGGCGTCCGGGCCGGACTCGCCAGCAAGGCGAACATCCGCCGAGGCCGCAGCCGGTGCCGGTCGTGCCGCCAGCACCTTGAGCCGCTTTCCCCGGAAGGTCGTCCAGGCACCCCCGACACGCACCAGGCGCAGCACGTGCTCGGCGGGCGCGGCCCAGTCGATGCGCAGTTCCGCCGGGTCGATCTTGGCTGCCCACGTGACCGTGCCCGCCTGGGGCTGCGGCGTGCCGAAGCCGCCCGCCAGGGCATCCAGCAGAAGCCCGGTGCCCAGCGCGCACAGCCGTGCACGAAGCGACTCTGCCGTGTCATCGGGAGCGATCGGGGTGCGCGCGCTGCTGTAGACCCGTCCGGCGTCGAGCTCGCCGACCACCTCCATCAGGCACACACCGGCCTCGGAATCGCCGGCGAGGATCGCCCGCTCCACCGGTGCCGCCCCGCGCCAGCGCGGCAGAAGCGAGAAGTGGAGGTTGACGGTGCGACGCGCCCGCAGCACGCTGTCGCTGATCATCTCGCCATAGGCGACGACCACGCCGAGGTCCGCCGGCAGGCCCGCCGCGTCGTCGAGGCTCCAGGTCACTTCGAGTCCCAGCCCGCTCGCGGCGGTACCCACCGGCGACATCGTCGCAAGACCGCCGCGGCCCCGCCGGCGCGGCGGGCGGGTCACGACCAGCTTGACCTGACAACCGGCAGCGACCAGCGCCCGAAGCGGCGCCACGGCCACCTCCGGCGTGCCGAAATAGACTATCCGCGGCCCGGAGGCTGAGCCGAGGAACTGCGACGCCACGGATTCACCAATCAGCCGGCGGCCACCCAGAGGCAGTCACTTCGCCGCCGGTGGCGGCCTCACGGAAGGCGCAGGGCGCCGCCGGACGCCTCACCGCGCCGGCCCTTTGCGGGCATCGGGACCGCGCCGATTCCCAGCTCGCGGAGCTTGCGCAGCGCGGCTTTGCGATCATCGGGATCGAGGCGCTCGATCAGCAGCGTGCCGTCGAGGTGGTCGAGCTCGTGCTGGAACAGGCGTGCCTCGATCTCGTCGGCCTCCACAGACATCTCGTTGCCGTCGAGGTCGCGGCCCACCACATGAACCTGCTTGGGCCTCACGATCTCCCACGACAGGCCGGGAACGGACAGGCACCCCTCCTCATACACCCAGTCACCGTCGGACTCGACGATGCGCGGGTTGACCATCGTGCGCGGCCCCTCGCCGACATCCCACACGAAGAGGCGCTTCTGGATTCCCACCTGCGGGGCGGCCAGGCCGAGGCCCTCGGCGGTGTACATCGTCTCGACCATCCCGTCGACGATTCGCACCAGCGTGCCGTCGATGTCCTCGATCTCCGAGGCCCGCCGCCGCAGCACCGGATCACCGATGATGCGTATGTCATAAGGTGCCACGACCTCGCAGGCTACCGTCTGCGGATGGTGGAGCCAGAACCCGAGAAGCGACCCGCGCCGCCCTCGGGGCAGCCCGACCTCCAGCCCCTGCGCCCGCTGACGGCACAGCATCCGGCCCCAGGACCGCAGCGACACTCTGGCCAGTACTTCGAGGCGGAGCCCATCGCTGCCCCGAGGCCGCGGACCGTGGCGGTGAACGTGTACGGCAGGTCGCTGAGCTTCGAGACCGACTCGGGGCTGTTCTCCCCCGATCGCCTTGATCCCGGCACCCGCCTGCTGCTGCTGGAGGCACCCCTGCCGACTGCCCGGCAGCCAAGTACCCCAACTCGTCGAGAACAACGCCCGGCTGACGGCAGACCATTTGCGGTTGATGAACCGGCTCATCCACGCGGACTCTCCCAGCCATGGCGCGTGCTCGACCTGGGTTGCGGCTGGGGGCCGGTCGCCTGCGCTGTCGCGCTTGGCTGTCCTGGTGCCGATGTGTGGGCGGTGGATGTGAACCGGCGCGCCCTGAGCCTCACGGCACGCAACGCCGCGACGAACGGTGCGACCAACGTGACCGTGGCACATCCTGACGGCATGGACCCGGCGCTGCGCTTCGACCGCATCTTGAGCAACCCGCCAGTGCGGATCGGCAAGACCGCGCTTCGGCAGATTCTGTCGCTATGGCTCGACCGCTTGACGCCCGGCGGTCAAGCCCATCTGGTGGTGCATCGCCACCTCGGAAGCGACTCGCTGGCCCGCTGGCTCACCGCGCGAGGCCACCGGGTGACGCGCCTGCTGTCACGCTCGGGCTACCGCATCCTCGAGGTGCTGCCCAGCGGCACCGCTCACACGGGCGGCGGCGGCCGATGAGCCAGCTTGACTGGACCGGCTTGAAGCGCCTGCACCGCGAGTGGCGCAATCTCGGGCACTCCCGCCTGGCGCTGGTGCTGGACCGCGTGCAGAACCCGCTCAATGTCGGCGCGATAGTCCGCACCGCCGCCGCCCAGCGAGTGGAGCACCTATACCTGGGAGCGTCGGCCACCCCCGACCAGCCCAAGGCAGCCAAGACATCCATGGGAACCCAGCGATACGTGCCCTGGAGCCAGTTCGACGATCCCGCACAGGCGGTGGACGCGGCCCGCCGCGACGGCTACCGGATCGTCGGCGTGGAACTTGCGACCGCGGCCCGACCCCTGCACGAGTTGGACCTGCGGGGCGCCACAGCGTTGGTGATCGGCAACGAGCAGCACGGCATGTCCAAGCCCACCCTCGATGCCTGCGACCTGCTGGGCTTCATCCCGCAACTCGGACGGATCGGCTCGCTCAACGTGTCCACCGCGGCCGCGATAGCCGTCTACGAGGCACGCCGCCAGGGCTGGACAACAACCGGCGGCAGTCCGCAACCGCAGGCGCACGAGGCATCGCAACAGCCGGACTCAGGCTCGCAGGGGATCGACCTCGATGCGCAGGCGCTCGGCGGGCCGGGGGGTGCGGGCCAGCAGGTCCAGTAGCGGAGCGTGATCGGCGGCGCGCAGCAGGAAGCTGCCGTCACGGGGGCCTCTGACGCTGACCGCGCCCCCGTCATCGCCCGCAACGGCCAGCGCACGGAGCGCGTCCACGAACGGCTGCGCGCCCGGCCCGGACACCTGGGCCTGTGCTCCGCAGGGCGGCAGGCCTAGCGAGCAGCGACGAGAAAGCTCGAAGGAGGCAGCCCGCGAAGGGTCGGCCCTGACGGCCGCCTGCACCACAGGATGATCGGGCTGGCGGGTCTGCACGATGAGGCGCCCGCCGCCGCGCCGGCCGCCGGTGGGCCGGGCGGCTCTGGCCAGCAGCGCCAGCGCCTGCTCGCCGGCGCGCTGGCGCGGCGCCAGCAGCTCCTGGTCGAAGTCCAAGAACACGGCCACCTCCGCCGCATCGACCCGCCAGAGCACAGCCTCCGTGCCGATCACGATCCGCTCCAAACCGTCCACACCGTCGGGACCCCGCAGTCCGCCCGAACCCCGCACACCATCCGGACCGCCAAACCCGTCAGCGCCTCGCAAGACATCCGAACCTCGCACGCCATCCGAACCGTGCACACCAGCAGAGCGCCCAGTACCTGCCGAACCGCGCCCAAGGCCGCCCGAGCCTCGCACGCCATCCGAACCTCCAAACCCACCAGCACCTCGCGGGCTGCCTGCCGATGTCACCTCGGCGACCGGCTCACCGACCAGTGCGGCGAGCTCCTCGCGGGCCCGTGTCACTCCGGCGCGCAGGACTCGCAGAACCGTCGAGCCGCATTCGGCGCAAACGACCGGCCGGCGCTCGCTCCCGTCGGGTGAAACCAGCTCATCCTCGTGCAACTGCATCGGCGCGGTGCCGTCGGAGGTGCGCACCAACTCGCCACAGGCCTTGCAGGCGAGCAGCCTGCCCCGGCCCTTGCGGTTGAGCACGACCACCACCCTGCCGCCCGCCGCGGCCAGGCGATCTCGCAGCCCTGGAGCGAACAGGCCGCCCCGCACCGGGTCCTCCCCGCGCCGGTCCAGCACCTCGACCACCGGCCAGCCGTCTCGCTCGGCGGCGCGGCCAACAGTCTCGAGCTCGCCTGCGGCGAGTGCCTCCAAGCTAGGAACCGGCGATGTCAGCACGGTCGGCACACCGGCGCGGCGGGCCCGCTCCAAGGCCACCTCGCGGGCATTCCAGGTAGGCGCCTGCTCGCTCTGGAGGCTCTCAGAGTGCTCGTCGATGACAACCACGGCAGCAAGGTCCGGCATGGGCATCCAGACCGCCGTGCGGGTGCCGACCACGGTCGCGCCCGCCGCGGCCCGCCCCCAATCGTCGAACCCCAACCCCACGCGTGTGCCTTGACGCCGCAGGCCGGCGGCGACGCGCCTAGCGGCAGCGAGTCCCGGCACGACGATCAGCGCATCACCGCGGCGGGCGGCGGCCTGGGCCACCTCCACGGCGTCGTCCGCAGGCGGGCACCGCAGCACGGTAACCGCGCCGGACCGCTCGAAGAGGCGGTCATAGCGCCCACCACCGGAGGCACCCGCCGCGACCGCAGGCCCCGCCGGGGGCGGCGTCGGGCGGGTCACCACGCGTTCCGGCGATCCGGCGCGCAGCAGCGACACCCGGCTCCCCGCCCAGCGCCAGGCCGCCCAGCCGGCCAGGTCGATCACGTCCGCCGGCGGTCCCATGCCGGTGAGATGCAACAGCGGCTGCAACTCCACGCCCGCTGGCGGAGCGACGCCCACCTCGGTGACCCAGCCCCGAAGCCTGCGACCGCCCAGCCGGACTCGCACGATCGAGCCGACCGCCAACCGGCCGGCGCGCCCGTCTGCATGCCAGGCGTCGGGCACCACATAGTCGAACGTCCTGTTGAGGCGAACCACGTCCGGCAGCACCCGCACGACCAGCCCCAGAGCCGCAGCCTTTCCACCCGCACCCGCACCCGTCAACCCGCGACCCTTCGGCACGGCGCCAACGGCATCTGCGACCGCAGGCCCCCCGGGCACCGGCACTTCACCTGGAGCGTTTGCAGGCGCAGCCAAGGAGACGTCGCGCCTGCCGCCGCCCGCATCGGGTGACTCCTCAGGCTCCAACACGTCAGCGTCCGCGCCGCCCGACGCCGGCGACTCCTCAGGCGGCTCCTCGAGGGAGAGGCGCCCCTGGACCGGGTTCAGAGGTCGAGTGCCGACCTCAGATCGTCCAGCCTGTCGAGGCCCTCCCATGTGAAGAGCCCGCCCTCGCTGGGCCGTCCGAAATGGCCGTAGGCCGCGGTCGGCATGTATATCGGCCGGCGCAGGTCGAGATCACGCACTATCGCCGCCGGACGCAGGTCGAACACCTCGCGCACCGCCGCAGTTATGCGGGCCGGGTCGACGGTCTCCGTTCCGAAGGTCTCCACCAGCAACGACAGCGGATCCGCCATACCGATGGCGTAGGCGACCTGCATCTCGCAGCGCGCCGCCGCGCCCACGGCCACGATGTGCTTGGCCACCCAGCGGGAGGCGTAGGCCGCCGAGCGGTCCACCTTGGAGGGATCCTTGCCCGAGAAGGCCCCGCCCCCGTGGCGGGCCATGCCCCCGTAGGTGTCCACGACGATCTTTCGTCCGGTGAGTCCCGCGTCGCCCCGCGGCCCGCCGATCACGAAGCGCCCGGTGGGGTTGACGATCACCTCGTAGTCGTCGTCGGCGAACTGTGGCGGCACGACCGGCTCGACGATCTGCTCGGTCACGTCGGGGCGGATCATGCGGTCCGGATCGATCCCGTCGGTGTGCTGGGTGGACACCAGCACCGTCTGCAGGCGCACCGGTCGGCTGCCCTCGTACTGGAATGTCACCTGGGTCTTGGCGTCGGGCCCGAGATACGGGATGGTGCCGGCGGTGCGCACCTCTGCCTGGCGCTCGGCCATGCGATGAGCCAGATGGATCGGCAGCGGCATCAGCGCGTCGGTCTCGTTGCAGGCGTAGCCGAACATCATGCCCTGGTCGCCGGCACCGTCACGGTCCACGCCCTGCGCGATGTCGGGCGACTGGTCGTCGATGGCGACCATCACCGCGCAGGCGTTGCCGTCGAACCCGAAGCGACCGTCCTCGTAGCCCGCCGAGCAGATCGTGCGCCGCACGATGCTGGGGATCTCCACGTAGGCGCTGGTGCGGATCTCGCCCGCGACGACCGCCAAGCCGGTCGTTACCAGGGTCTCGCAGGCGACGCGGCTGTCCGGGTCGACCTGCAGCAACGCGTCGAGGATCGCGTCGGAGATCCTGTCGGCCACCTTGTCGGGATGACCCTCGCTCACCGACTCCGATGTGAAACTCCAGCTTTCCACAACTCTCCCCTGAACTCTCCCCTGCCGTCCGTGAGCCTCAAGCCGCGCCGTTCAAGCCTACGGCTGTGACGTTGCCGCTGAGTGCCGCCTGCCGCCGGTGAGCGTCAAGCCGCGCTGTCAAGCCGCGCCGTCGCCGGCGCCGGGCGCGATGAGCGAGGCCACGGTATCGAGAACCGCACGCGCCGCTTCGCTCTTGGTGGTCAGCGGCACATGGTGGCGCACGCCGTCCGCGGTGAACATCACGACCTCGTTGGTGTCGTGGCCGAAGCCGACCCGCTCCTTGGAGACGTCGTTGGCGACGATCAGGTCGAGGTTCTTGGCGCGCATCTTGGCCAGCGCGTTGGCCTCGAGGTCGTCGGTCTCGGCCGCGAAGCCGACCAGCACCTGCCCGCCGGTCTTGGCCGAGCCGAGTCCCGCGAGGATGTCGCAGGTGGGCTCCAGCCGGATCGCCGGCACGCCCTGACTCTTCTTGAGCTTCACACCCGATGGTCGCGCCGGGCGGAAGTCGGCCACCGCAGCCGCCATCACCACCGCATCCGCCGCGGGTGCCTCGACCTGCACGGCCGCGGCCATCTCCGCAGCGGTCTCCACGGCGACGACCCGGACCCCCGCGGGCGCCCGCTCGGCCACGGTGGTGACCAGCACGACCTCGGCGCCGCGCGCGGCGGCCTCGGCGGCAACGGCGTTGCCCTGCTTGCCCGAGGAGCGGTTGCCGACGAAGCGGACGGCGTCGATGGGCTCGCGTGTTCCGCCCGCCGTCACCAGCACCCGGCGGCCCGCGAAGTCCTGCGGGGTGACCGCAGACCTCACGGCGGACACGATCTCAGCCACATCGGCCATGCGCCCGTATCCGACGTCGCCGCCGGCCAGCGGCCCCTCCACCGGCCCCACGATCCTCACGCCTCGCTGCGCGAGCACTGCGACGTTCTCTCGCACCGAGGGCTGCTCCCACATCTCGGTATGCATGGCCGGCGCCACCACCACCGGCGCGCGCGTCGCCAGCACGGTGGCCGTGAGCACATCGCCGGACCTGCCGTTGCGCAGATCGGAGATCACCCGTGCCGTGGCCGGGCACACGAGCAGCACATCGGCGCTGCGGCCCAGCGCCGTGTGAGGTATCGGCGCCGCGCCATCGTCCCACAGCGACGTGACCGGCGGCGCCGAGGCGAGTGCCGCGAAAGTCGTGGCACCCACCATCCTCAGCGCGGCCGGCGTCAGCACGGGCGTCACGTGCGCACCCTCGCCGACAAGGCCGCGGCAGACCTCAACGGCCTTGTATGCGGCGATCCCGCCCGAGACGCCGAGCACCACGCGCCGGCCGGTCAGCGCGCCCATGGCGTGCTGTCTCAGCGGCGCGGGCCGACGCTGCGGGCCGGCCCCCGGGGCGCGGCCGGGGCGAGCGCGCGCTCCTCGGAGCCGAGATCGCCGAGATCCGCGCCGGCGCCGTCTTCAGTGGCGTCGTCATCGTCCTCGTCGACCTCGACGGCCACGATCTTTCCGGCGGCGATCTCCTCCAATGCGATCGAGAGCGCCTTCGAGGAGGTTGAGACCACCTGGGGCGGCACGATGGCGCCGATCCCAACGCTGAGCTGTCCCAGATAGTTGGTGATCTCGCGGCCGCGCTTGGATGCGAGCGAGACGAGAATGAACTTCGACTCGGTCGACTCGAGAAGATCCTCGATGGCCGGGATCATCATGGTGTCGTAGCTGTAGGCCATTGCACCTCCGTCAGTCCTGAGTTGATCAGCCGAATCGGGAGCGTCACGCTACCAGGGGGCGCTAGGGACGCGGCCTGCGGTGTTCGGTTCGGGCTGCCGTGCTCCGCTCTTGTTCGCTTCGCTCGCGGGCCCTAGACCACGGTCTCACTCGGCCAACACACCACCTACCGACCGCTACCCGCCCGCTCGGCCTCTGTGTTCCCGGTCGGCGGCGATGAGGCGCTCGATGGCCTGCACGGCCTGCCCGACCTCTTCGTTGACCACCGTCACGTATCCGAGATCGGCCGCCGCGGAGCGCTCCTCGTCGGCCTTGCCGATGCGCACGGCGACGGTCTTCTCGGGCTCACCGCGCTGTCGCAGGCGCGACCGCTGGTGCTCAGCGCTGGGCGCATCGACGAACACGAGCAGGGCATGGGGTACCAGGCGCTTGACCTGCCTGCCGCCCCAGACATCGATCTCCAGCACCACGTCGGATCCCTCGGGCGGATCCGGCACGGGCGTGCCCTGGAGGTAGTCGAGGAACTCCACCCATTCGAGGAACCCGCCGCCGGTGATGGCCTCCTCGAAGGCCGCTCGGCTCACGAACACGTAGGCGTCGGCCGGCTCCGACGGGCGCCGCGGCCTCGTCGTCCAGGACCGTGACAACCACAAGCGGCTGTCACGCGCCAGCAAACGCTCGACGATGGTGCCCTTGCCGACACCGCCGGGACCCGAGACGACAACCACAGAACGGCTGTCGAGGAGGGTCACCTCGCGAGGCTACCGACGCCTGCCGACTGCAGAGACCGTGGGGCCTCTGGTGAGCCGGGCTCAGTGGAGCCGTGCCCAGTCGAAGGCCCGCAAGAGCCTTCCGGGGAGCCCCGTCAGTCGAAGGCGCGCAAGAGCCTTCGAGGAGCCGGTTTCAGTCGAAGGCAGCGAGCAGCTGGTCGCGCTGGCGGGAGCCGAGACCCCGCACGCGGCGGGTCTCGGAGATGCCGATCTCCTCCAGCGTGCGGCGGGCCCTGACCTTGCCGACGCCGGGAAGCGATTCGAGCACCGCCAGCACCTTCATCTTGCCGACGAGATCCTCGTCTACTCGATCAAGCAACTCAGGCAGCGAGATTTCACCCGCCTTGAGCTGCTGGCGGAGTTCGGCGCGGTCACGTCGCACCTCGGCAGCCTTTGCTAGAGCCGCCCGCCGGACCTCATCAGATATGGAAAAGGGTTGAGCCATGGCTCTCAATCTTAGCGAGTATGTGACTCGATGCCACAACCCAACCTCGACGCCATCCTGCCGTCAGCGCTACCCGCCGAGGCTGCGGTGCAGCCGCTCGGCCGCTGCGAGAGGATCCTCGGACGAGGTGACCGACCTGCCCACCACCAGCAGGCCGGCGCCTGCGTTCAGGGCCTCTGCGGGCGTGGCCACCCGGCGCTGATCGTTCGACGGGTCGCCGGGCAGACGGATGCCGGGCACGACCCGCAGGAGTCCGGGTGCGACATGGCGGGTGGGGATCAGATCCGGCGCCGCACACACCACGCCGCCACAGCCCGACCGGGCGGCGAGCTCCATGCGGCGAGCCACCACGTCGGCGGTCTGCGCTTGGGCAGGGTCACTGGTCAGCACCGTCACGGCCAGCGCCCGAGCCGACCCCGCCGATCCCTCTGCGAGGCCGCCCGCGCCCGCTCCGAGCATCTCGCGGCCGCCGGCGGCGTGCAGGGTGAGGAACTTCACGCCCAACTCGCCCAGCACGCGTGCGCAGCGGTTGACCGTGTTGGGTATGTCGTGGAGCTTGAGGTCGCAGAAGACCTCGTAGCCGAGGTCCATCACCGCCCCGACCGCCTCGGGGCCGGCCGCCGAGTACAGCTCGAGACCCACTTTGGCCACGCTGAAATGACCGGACAGGATGCGGGCGAGGCGCGTGGCAGCCACAAGGTCGTCCATGTCGAGCGCCAGCGCGAGCTGCCCGGCCCCCGGCCCGCCACGACGCTCGCCGCCGTCCCGAGGCGTGTCAGCTGTGGCGGGCATGGGCAGCTCCGATGACTTCGTCCAGCCGTTCGACTCCAGAACGCTCGCACCAGCCGGCCAAGTCCGCCAATACCTTCCACGGTGCCCGCGGGTCAGCGAAAATGGCAGTGCCCACTTGCACCGCCGAGGCTCCAGCCAGCAGCATCTCGGCGGCGTCGGCACCGCTGGAGACCCCGCCGACGCCGACGATCGGCAGGTCCGGGCGGGCCTCGTGCACGTCGTACACGGCCCTCACCGCGACTGCGTGCAGGGCCGCGCCGCTCACGCCGCCGCGCACACCACCCAGGGCGGGTCGCCAGCCGTCGACGTCGATCACGAGACCGGCGAGGGTGTTGGTGAGCACGACCGCCTCCGCGCCGGCGCGCTGCGCGGCCTCGGCGACGGCCACCAGGTCAGCGGTGTTGGGACTCAGCTTGGCCCAGCGGGGCCGCCCGCACCCCGCGGTTGCGGCCACGGCCGCCTCCGTGGCTTCCGCGGAGTGGGCGAACATTCGCAGGCCGTCCTCGGTGTTGGGGCACGAGACGTTCACCTCCACGGCGACCACCTGCGGCGGAGCGCCCGCCATCAGCTCGCCGGCCCGGCGGTAGTCGTCGACCGTGCGCCCCCAGATGCTGGCCACGACCGCCGCTCCCGTGCGCAGCAACGGCGGCAGATCGGACTCGAGCCACCGGGCGACCCCAGGTCCCTGCAAACCGACGCTGTTGATCATGCCGGCCGCGCCCGGGCGCAGGGGATGCAGCCGGGGCGGCGGGTTGCCTGGCCACGGCCCGGCGCCGAGCGACTTGACCACCACTGCACCCAGCTCGTCGAGCGGTCCGTAGGGGGCGAGCTCGGCGGCGTGGCCCGAGGTGCCCGACGCCGTCATCACCGGGGCGCGCAGCGTCACACTGCCGACCCGCGCCTGCAACGATCTCACCGTTGCCGCCCTCGCCCGGATCCGTGCACGACTACATCACACCCCGCGGAGCCTGATTGGACGAGCCGCGCAACGAACCGGCGCCAACCCTCGGGCTTACGGCGGCCACGCAACACCCTCCCGGCCTGACGGGCTGATTGGACGAGCCGCCTGGCAGCCACCGGCGCGAGGTGGCGCGGATGGGTGCCCGGCTACGTGGCATCGGCTCGGCCTCTGAGACTGCTGTGATGTTCTTGGAGGCTGCGCACCGCCGGCTCGTGGTGCCGCAGATCTCTCAGTCCCTCGGCCGCGGCGACCGCTGCCGCTCCGGTGGTGAGCAGCGGCACTCCGAAGCGGCAGGCAGCGGACCGGATGTGCTTGCCGTCGGCGCGGGGGCCCCGGCCGCGGGGCGAGTTGATGACGAGCTGGATCTCGCCGGATTCGATCAGGTCCACGGCGTGCCTGCGCCCGCTGCCGCTGTCGCCGATGCCACCGCCGCCGCCGCTACCACGGCCGCCACCGTTGCCGCTGCCACCACCACTGTCACCGATACCGTCGCCGTCACCGTCACCGAGCTTCGCCACGTCCAGGGCCACCGGCACTCCGCCGCGCCGCAGGTGCCCGGCAGTGCCGGCCGTGGCCGCTAGGCGGTAACCGAGCGCGTGCAGCACCCGGGCCGCCCGCAGGCCCGCGGGCTTGTCCCGGTCGGCCATCGACATGAAGACCGTCCCGGCGGCGGGCAGGCGGGTGCCGGCAGCGAGTTGGGCCTTCACAAACGCCAAGCCTGCGGTTGCGTCGATCGCCATCGCCTCGCCGGTGGAGCGCATCTCCGGACCGAGCACGGCATCGGCTTCGGGGAAGCGGTTGAAGGGGAGCACGACCTCCTTCACAGCCACATAGCCGGATGCGGGGGGCAGGCCAGCGGAGTCGTGGCGAGGAGCCGGCAGCATCTTCTCGGCCCGAAGCTCTGCCAGGGTGGCGCCCACCATCAGCCTGGCCGCGACCTTCGCCAGGGCCACGCCGGTTGCCTTGGCCACGAAGGGAACCGTGCGCGAGGCCCTCGGGTTGGCCTCCAGCACATACACGCCATCAGCAGTGACGCCGATCTCGTCGCCGATCTCGCTGCCACTACCGGCCCCGGCAGCCGCGTTGCCGGCATCCGCCGTGACACCGGCCGCGCCGCCGGTCTCGCTGCCGACGCCGGCCCCGGCAGCCGCGTTGCCAATACCTCCGGAGAGGCCGGTCTCGTTGCCGACACCGCCGGAGAGGCCGCCCTCGGGCGGGTGGGCTGAGCGCTTGACCGCGAACTGCACGTTGAGCAGCCCGTTGACTTCCAGGGCGCCGGCGATGCGCCGGGTGAGCCCGCAGATCGCCTCCAACTCGCCGGCGTTGAGCGTGGTCGGCGGGATCGAGCAGGCAGAGTCGCCGGAATGCACGCCCGCCTCCTCGACATGCTCCATGACGGCGGCGATGTAGGTCTCCCCGCAGCGGTCGCGCACCGCGTCCACATCCACCTCCACCGCGTCCTCCAGGAAGCGGTCGATCAGCACAGGGCGCTGCGCGGCCCGACCCCCCTCACGTCCCAGCGAGCCGAGCTCCGCCATCTCGCCGAAGGCGGCTGACAGCTCCTCGTCGTCGTAGACGATGGCCATGGCGCGCCCGCCGAGCACATACGAGGGACGCACCAGAACCGGGTAGCCGATCCGGCGCGCCACTCCCAGGGCGTCCTCCAGGCCGGTGGCCGTGCCCCCCGGGGGTTGCGGGATCCCCAGCCGGGCGCACAGCGAGTTCCAGCTCTGCCGGTCCTCGGCCAGGTCGATCGAGGCAGGCGGCGTGCCCAGCACCAACTCCGGCGGCAGGCTCCCGGCCAGCGACAGCGGCGTCTGCCCGCCCAGCGAGACGATCACCCCGACCGGATCCTCGGCCGCGATGACGTTGGCCACGTCCTCGTCGGTGAGCGGCTCGAAGTAGAGGCGGTCGTTGGCGTCATAGTCGGTCGACACCGTCTCGGGGTTGCAGTTCACCATCACCGTCTCGTAGCCGGCGTCGCGCAGCGCGGCGCCGGCGTGAACGCAGCAGTAGTCGAACTCGATGCCCTGGCCGATGCGGTTGGGGCCCGACCCGCAGATCACCACCCGTGGCTTGATGGCCGGACGGATCTCGTCGTCATCCTCGTAGGTGGAGTAGTGGTAGGGGGTGGCCGCTTCGAACTCGGCCGCGCAGGTGTCGACGGTCTTGAAGGTCGGCAGCACGCCGGCCCTCACGCGTGCCTCTCGAACCGCGGCGGGCGTGGTTCGCAGGATGTGGGCCAGCTGCGGGTCCGAGAAGCCGAGCCGCTTGGCGCGGCGCCACTGCGCACGGCTGAGCGCGGCGACCGAGCTGCCCTCCAGGCCGGCGCGCTCCTCGGTTATCCGGGCCATCTGGTCGAGGAACCAAGGATCCACGCCGGTTGCTGCGTTGAGTGACTCGACGGTGACGCCGCGCCGCAGCAGGGCCGCCAGCTGGAACACCCGCTCCGGCGTGGGAACGGCTGCCGCGGCGAGCAGCTCGGCGTCGCTCAGCCTGTCGCAGGCCGCCTCGGCCGGATCGGCGCCCAGGCCCAGGCGGCCCTGCTCGAGCGAGCGCAGGCCCTTCTGGAGGGACTCGCAGAAGGTTCGCCCTATGGCCATGACCTCCCCCACCGACTGCATGGACGTGCCCAGCACGCCGGTCGGGCCGTCGAATTTCTCGAAGGCCCAGCGCGGGATCTTGGTGACGACATAGTCGAGGGCGGGCTCGAAGGAGGCGGGCGTCACCGACGTGATGTCGTTGGGGATCTCGTCAAGCATGTAGCCCACCGCGAGGCGGGCGGCGATCTTGGCGATCGGGAACCCGGTCGCTTTGGACGCCAGGGCGGACGAGCGGCTCACCCGAGGGTTCATCTCGATCACGACCTGTCGGCCCGTCGCCGGATCGACCGCGAACTGGACGTTCGACCCGCCGGTCTCCACCCCCACCCGCCGCAGCACGGCGAAGGCCGCGGAGCGCATCCGCTGGTATTCGGGGTCGCTGAGGGTCTGCGCGGGGGCGACGGTGATGGAGTCCCCGGTGTGCACCCCCATCGGGTCGAAGTTCTCGATGGAGCAGACCACCACGCAGTTGTCGGCGCGGTCGCGCATGACCTCCAGCTCGAACTCCTTCCAGCCGGCGATCGACTCCTCGATGAGGATCTCGCCTATCGGGCTGGCACCGAGGCCCTCGATGACGGCTCGCTCGAAGTCTTCGGTGGTGGCGGCTATGGCGGCGCCGGCACCACCGAGGATGTAGGCGGGACGGATGATGACGGGCAGCCCGACGGCCTCGAGCACCTCGCGGGCCTCGCCCAGCGACGCGGCGATGCCCGAGCGGGGCACGTCGAGGCCGATCTCGACCATGGCGTCCTTGAACAGCTTGCGGTCCTCTGCGGTGGCGATGGCGGTGGCGTCAGCGCCGATCAGCTCGGTGCCGCACTCCGCCGGCACGCCGCTGCGCACCAGCTCCATGGCCAGGTTGAGTCCCGTCTGCCCGCCCAGTGTGGGCAGCAGGGCGTCGGGACGCTCGCGCCTGATGATGCGCGCCAGCACCTCGGCGTCGAGGGGCTCGACGTAGGTGGCGTCGGCAACCTCGGGATCGGTCATGATCGTCGCCGGGTTGGAGTTGGCCAGGATCACCCGGTAGCCCTCGGCCCGCAGCACCCGGCAGGCCTGCGTCCCCGAGTAGTCGAACTCGCACGCCTGGCCGATCACTATGGGGCCCGATCCGATGATCAGGATCGAAGCGATGTCGTCACGCCGCGGCACGCCGTCCACCCCGCTCGTCACGCCACTGCACGGTGTCCATCAACCGATCGTCATCAAGCCGCGTCACGGTGCCCATCGACCGTTGATCATCATCACGCCGCGGCACTGAACGTGTCCATCATCTCGGCGAAGGCTGCGAAGTGGTGGCGGGCGTCGTGGGGGCCGGGGCCGGCCTCGGGGTGGTACTGCACACCGAAGGCCGTCGCATCCCGCACGGCGAGACCCTCGAGGGCACCGTCATTGAGGCACACGTGGGTCTCGGCGGCCCCGGGCACCGATCCGCTCTCCACCGCGAAGTTGTGGTTCTGGCTGGTGATCTCGATGCGTCCGGTGGCCGTGCACTGAACCGGCACATTGCCGCCGTGATGGCCGAAGGGCATCTTGAAAGTGCGGCCGCCGAGCGCCAGCGCCAGCAGCTGGTAGCCGAGGCAGATACCGAACACCGGCACCCTTCCCAGCAGCAGGCGCAATGCCTCCGTCGCAGGCAGTGCCAGTTCGGGGTCGCCGGGGCCGTTGCTGAAGAGCACGCCGTCGGGCTCCGCGGCCAGCACATCGTCCGCCGGGGTGTGCGCGGGCACGACGGTGACGGTGGCCATCGGGCTCAGGCACTTCAGGATCGTGGCCTTGATGCCCAGGTCGTAGGCCACCACCCGGCGCGGCCCCGATCCGATCACATAGGGCGCCTCCGTGGTGACCTCGCTCACCAGGTCGACTCCGCTGGTGCCCGGCTCGGCCCGGGCCGCGGCCCGCAGCGCCGCCTCGCCAGCGGTCCCGAAGGCGCCGGGCATGGCACCGGCCTCACGGATGTGGCGGGTCAGCCGGCGGGTGTCCACCCCAGCGATGCCAGCGGTGCCGTGGCGCCGCAGGAAGCCGTCGAGGGTGCCGTCGGCTCGCCAGCTGCTTGCGCGGCGGGCCAGGTCGCGCACGATCACGCCCCGGCAGCGGGGACGAGCCGACTCGCTGTCCGCGGCGCTGGTGCCGTAGTTGCCGATGTGGGGGTAGGTGAAGGCGACGATCTGGCCCGCATAGGAGGGATCGGACATCACCTCCTGGTAGCCGCTCATCACGGTGTTGAAGACCACCTCGCCCGAGGCGACGTCCGCGGGAGCACCGATGGCCTCGCCCTCGAACACCTCTCCATCGCTGAGCACCAGCAGTGCCGGACACTCGCTCATCGTTGCGGCCTGCCGTCGATCACCACCGGATCTCCGGCTAGCAGGGTGTGGCGCGCCCGGCCCTTGAGGGTCCGGCCCTCATAGGGTGTGTTGCGGCTGGGGCCGGCCATGGCCGCGCCCGAGACCTTCCAGGTATGGCCGGCGTCGATCACGCACAGGTTGGCCGGCGCTCCCGCAACGATCGGCCCGCCGTGGCCTTCGATGCCGGCGATGGCCGCTGGCTGCCAGGACAGCAGCGCCAGCACGCGCTCGATGGGCAGGTCGAGCTCGGTGAGGGCCAGCGCCAGCGCCGTCTCTAGGCCCAGCATCCCCGGCGGTGCCGAGTCGAAGGGCCGCTCCTTGTCGGCGCTGGTGTGGGGGGCGTGGTCGGTGGCGATCGCGTCGATGGTGCCATCGGCGAGGCCGGCGCGGACGGCGGCCACGTCGTGTGGGGTGCGCAGCGGAGGGTGCACCTTGAACACGGTGTCGTAGTCGGCGCAGCAGGCGTCGGTGAGCGTGAAGTGATGGGGGGCGGCCTCGGCGGTGACCGGCAGGCCCGCCTCCTTGGCGTCCCGGACCATCGCCACCGACCCGGCGGTGGACAGGTGCTGGAAATGCACTCGCGAGTCGGTGAGGCGGGCCAGGGCGATGTCGCGCATGACCATCAGCTCCTCGGCCTCCGATGGCTGACCCTCCAGCCCGAGGCGGCTCGACCAGGCGCCCTCGTGCATGCAGCCGCCCGAGCTGAGCTCTTCGACCTCGCAGTGCTGCGCCAGCACGACCCGCCTGCCGCCCGCGAGGTGGTCGAGACCGCTTGCGTACTCCAGGGCCCTGCGCATGACCGCGGCATCCTGGACGCCGCGGCCGTCGTCGGTGAAGACGCGCACGCCGAGGCGCACCAGCTCGGCCATCGGACTGAGCTCGACGCCTCGGCGGCCCACCGTGATCGCGGCGGACGGGTACACGTCACAGCACGCCCCCGCAGCCAGCTCTTGCACCTCGCGCACGACCGCGGCACAGTCCGCCGCAGGGTCGGTGTTGGGCATGGCAACGACCGCTGTGAAGCCGCCGAGGGCCGCGCCGCGCGCCCCCGTCTCGACCGTCTCGGCATCCTCGCGGCCCGGCTGGCGCAAATGCGAGTGCAGGTCGACAAGACCCGGAGCCACGACGCACCCCGAGGCGTCGAGCGTCGTGTAACCGTCAAGGTCCTGGGTCTGGGTGTTGCCCGGGCCCGTGCCCTCAACCACCGCGACCACCCGGCCGTCGTCCACGAAGACCTCGGCGCGCCGGCTTCCCGTGGCATCGACCACCGTGCCCCCGCGCACCGCCACCGGGCCGCCGCTCATGCCGCCGGCGCTTCTTGGCCGTCGGCGGCGTCGAGTCCGGAACCGAGCAGCAGGAACAGCACCGCCATCCGCACCGCCACTCCATTGGCCACCTGCTGGGTGATCACGGCGTTGGGGCGGTCGGCCACGTCCCCGTCGATCTCCACACCCCGGTTCATGGGGCCCGGATGCATGATCAGCGCGCCCGGCGCGAGCTTGTCGGCGCGGGCCGCGTTGAGGCCGTACTCGGCGCGCAGCTCCCGCAGAGAGGGCACCCGCACTCCGGAGCGGCGCTCCAGTTGTGCCCGCAGCAGGTAGCAGATGTCGGTGGTCTCCAGGATCGAGTCGAGGTCGTGGGTGGTCTCGACCGGCCAGTCGTCGAGTGTCGGGGGCAGCAGCGAGCGTGGCGCGGCCAGCGTCACCCCGGCGCCCATGGCCGTGAACGCCAGCACACCGGAGCGGGCCACGCGGGAGTGGCGGATGTCGCCCACGATCGTGACGCGCTTGCCTTCGAGGCTGCCGAAGTGGCTGCGAGCCGTGTAGAGGTCGAGCAGCGCCTGGGTCGGGTGCTCGTGGCTGCCGTCGCCGGCGTTGACCACCGAGGCGTCGATCCATTCGGCCACCCGGTGAGGCACGCCGGCGCAGGAGTGGCGCACCACGATGGCGTCTATGCCCATCGCCTTGATGGTCTCCACCGTGTCACGAACCGACTCGCCCTTGTTGACCGACGACGAGCCCACGGAGAAGTTCAGCGTGTCGGCGGAGAGCTGCTTGGCCGCCGCCTCGAACGACAGCCGGGTGCGGGTGCTGTCCTCGTAGAAGAGCCAGGCGACCGTCTTGCCCCGCAGGGTGGGCACCCGCGGGATGCGCCGCTGCCGCACCTCTGCGAACGAGTCGGTGAGCTCCAGGATGCGGTCGAGGTCCGAGCGGTGCAGGTCGGCGATCGACAGCAGGTGGCGCCGGGGCGCGCTCGCGTCCGGGCTCACGCCGGCTCCCCGATGTATCCACCGGCAGGACTCACGTCGGCTCCCCGACGCAGGTGACGGCAGGACTCATGCCCGTCTCCCGGATATATCCACCGGCAGGACTCATGCCCGTCTCCCGGACATGGACGTTGGCGGAGCTCATGCCAGCTCCCCGATGTACACGCCGGAGGCTTGGACGTCGACCATCTCGGCGCGGGCCGTGGGCAGGTTCTTGCCCACATAGTCGGGACGGATGGGAAGCTCCCGGTGGCCGCGGTCGACCATCACCGCAAGCTGGACCGCCTGCGGCCTCCCCCAGGTGTTGAGGGCGTCGAGGGCGGCCCGCACCGTGCGGCCCGTGAACAGGACGTCGTCGGTGAGCACCACCACCCGACCGTCGAGGTTGACCGGGATCTCGGTGACGGCCTGGGGCATCAGCGGCCGCAGTCCCACGTCGTCGCGGTGCAGGGCGACGTCGAGGGAACCGCTGGGCACGTCTGTGCCCTCGATCTCCGAGAGCACCGCAGCGATGCGCCCAGCAATCGCCACCCCGCCCGTCTGCAGGCCGATCACGACGACGGACTCCGTCCCGCTGTTGCGCTCGATCACCTCGTGGGCCATGCGGCGGACGGCGCGCTCGACGCCCTCAGCGTCCATCACCCGGGTTCGGGCTCGGAAGACGCCCCGGCTGTGGGGCACCGTGAAGTGCCGCTCTTCCTCGGCCATCATGTCCTTTCCGTTCGGGCCTCACCGGACCCGTTTCACGGTCGTTGGCGACCGTATCAGGGGCTACCGCAGGAGGCGCGCATACGCCATCATCCCTGCCCTGGGCTTCACGGCCTCATGCCGCGGGCCTCGGCACTCCGCAGCAGCGTCACCATCGACTGGACGGCCAGGGAGAACTGGCCTCACTGCCTTACGCCGCGCCGGGGCCTAGTCACTGCCAGACCGCAGGACGCGCATGCGACATCCTGGCCGTCGCCCAACCCACATCCCCCGCCGGTCTCATCGCACGACGCCGCATTCTCAGTCCTGGCCCGCTGGCTCGGCCTCTTGGCCGCGAACTTCGTCGGCTACCGCGCTCAGCACCCCGTTGAGGAACCGGGGCGACTCGGCGCCGCCGTACAGGGTGGCCAGCTCGACCGCCTCCGAGAGCACTACCGCCGTGGGCACGTCGCTGCGGTGGATCAGCTCCCAGGCCGCCAGGCGGGCCACGGCCCGGTCCACCACCGCCAGCCTCTCAAGGCGCCACCGGTGCAGGTGGCGGCTCAGCACCTCGTCCACGCGAGCGCGATCGGCGTCGATCCCCAGGGCGATCTCGATGGCGTAGTCCGACAGCGGCACGCCGCGCCGCCCGAGAGCCTGCTCGCACGAGCCGCCGGCCATTTCGGCCTCATACAGCACCGCCAACGCATCCTCGCGGGCCTCACGCCGAGCACCGAAACCCGGCACAGAGGTCACAGCCGCTCCCACTCCCCGCCGGCGCGGCCTCTCCACTCGCCTGTCGCCCGGCAACATTCTGGCAGCACCGCCACAACCGCTCCACCTGCTACAAGAAGCGACCCGCGCAAAGCCGGAAGCAAGCCACTCCCCAGAAATAGCGCCCTCACCACCCGGCCCGCCGCCAGAAGCGACCGGCTCAAGCCCGGCCGATGTATGCGCCTGATCTCGTGTCCACCTTCACCCGCTCTCCCGGCGACACGAACAGCGGCACCTGCACCACGAGGCCCGTCTCCAGCGTGGCCGGCTTGGTCGCGCCCGACACCCTGTCGCCCTGCAGGCCGGGCTCGGTCTCAGCAATGGCCAGCTCCACCGCCGCCGGCAGGTCGGTGCCTACGATCTCGGCCCCGTACATCTGCATCACCGCCGTGGATCCGTCCACCAGGAACTGGGCCGCGGCGCCGAGCACGTGGGGCGGCACCGTGATCTGGTCGTAGGACTCGGCGTCCATGAACACCAGGTCGTCGCCGTCGCGGTACAGCAGCTGCATGTCGCGCTTGTCGATGGTGGCGCGCTCCACCTTCTCGGCGGCCCGGAAGGTGCGGTCGACCACGGCGCCGGAGCGGACGTTCTTGAGGGTCGTCCTCACGAAGGCGTGTCCCTTGCCGGGCTTGACATGCTGGAACTCGACCACGCTGAACAGGTTGCCCTCGAGTTCGAGCGTCATGCCGTTCTTCAGGTCGTTGGTGGTGATGGTGGGCAATGCTCGAATGCCTTCGCTCGCAGATTCACTGGTCTTCACTGGTCGCCGGCGGGCGTTGCCGGCCGCCTGCGGTGCAGATGCCGGCTCCGGGTTCGCCGGCGGCGCTAGAGGCTAATCCGGCTCGTCGCGTTTGGGGTCGGGGTAGGGGGTGAGGGTCGTCCTGCGCGAACAGCGTCATGTCACCTGATCCGGCCGCACCGTGGGGGGCTTCCCCCCGTTGACCGGTCACCTCGTTTAGGAGGTAGGCATGTCGTCTATGGATGATCAGCAGCAGCAGCAGCATCTGGCGCGTGCGGGTCCGGGTCGGGTGCGGCGGGTGTTTCCGGGGGAGTTCAAGGCTGATGCGGTGGCGTTGGTGCTTGAGGAGGGTCGGAGTATCGCGTCGGTGGCTCGGGCGTTGGGGGTGGGGGCGTCGAATCTGGGGAACTGGGTGCGCCAGGCGCGCGTCGATGCCGGTGAGCGTGAGGGTCTCACGACGGCGGAGCGGGCGGAGCTGGTGAGCCTGCGGCGTGAGAACGTGCGTTTGCGTCAGGAGCGTGAGCTGCTCAAACGAGCAACGGCCTTTTGGGTGAGGGAGTTGGGACAGTGACCCGCTATCGGTGGGTGCTGGCTCAAAGGGCCATGGGATTCCCGACGAGGTTGTGCTGTGAGGCCGCCCGCGTGTCGCCGCAGGCGTTCTATGGGTGGCACCGCCGGCAGCGGCGGGGTCCGACGGCAGCCGAGCGGGCCGAGGCGCAGATGGTGGCCGAGATCCGCGGCATCCATGATGCTTCGGGTGGGGTTTACGGGTCGCCGCGCGTTACGGCGGAACTGCAGGCCAGAGGCCATAAGGTGAACCACAAGCGGGTGGAGCGGCTGATGCGCAGCAACGGCATCGCAGGGATCCGCAAGCGGCGCCCCAAGCGCACCACCACACCCTCACGAAACACCGATGCGCGGCCGCCTGATCTGCTGCGCCGGGATTTCGGTGTCGGTGCGCCGGATCGGGCGTGGGTGTCGGACATCACCTACATTCGCACCGGTGAGGGCTGGCTCTACCTGGCTGTGGTGCTCGATCTGGGCAGCCGGCGCCTGCTGGGCTACCAGATGAGCGACCGCATCAACACCCAACTAGCACAAGACGCACTGACAATGGCCGCACACACCCGCAAAGGGCTCACACGAGGTGTTGTGGTACACTCCGACCGTGGCAGCCAATACCTCTCCAACGACTACAAGAAAACCCTGAAATCCTGGGGCATGCTCCAATCCACCGGCCGCGTCGGCAGCTCAGCCGACAACGCCGCAGCCGAAGCCTTCTTCGCCACCCTCAAACGCGAACACACCAACCAGCGCCACTACCCAGACCGCCCCACAGCACGCCGCAGCATCTTCCAATGGCTAACCCGCTACAACACCACCCGCCGCCACAGCAGCATCAACCAACAAACCCCCAACCAATACGAACACCAGTATCACACCTTAACCACCTGACCGGCAAACGGGGGGAAGCCCCGGCAGAGGCCCGGGCGCATGTGCTAGACGTCCGGGCCTCTGCGCGGTCTAGCTGTAGTGGCCATAGAGGTTGGTAGCAGCGTGGGGTGAGCCTCCTGTGTAAGTGTGGTGGTTGCACATCGGACGAACACAGGAGGCTCTATGTCGCATGCTAATGCCCGCTTCACCGCGGCGGGCCGGTTGGTGATGGTGCAGCGGATCGAGGCGGGCACGCCGATCTCGGTGGTCGCGAAGCAGATGGGGGTGTCGCGGGGTACTGCGGCGAAGTGGTATCGGCGCTGGCGTGTTGAGGGCTGGGAGGGGCTGGCTGACAGGTCCTCGCGTCCTCACCGCTGCCCGCGGCGCACCCCGGCCGCGGTGGAGCAGCGCATCTGCCGGCTGCGTCAGAGCACCCGCCGGGGTCCGGTGTATCTGTCGGCGCGTACGGGGGTGCCGGCGTCGACGGTGTGGCGCATCCTGTGCCGCCACGGGCTGAACCGTCTTGGCTGGTTGGATCGGCCCACCGGGCGGGTGATACGCCGCTATGAGCGCAAAGCCCCAGGCGAGCTGGTCCACCTCGACATCAAGAAGGTGGCCCGCATCCCCCTGGCGGCGGCTGGCGCGTGCACGGCCGCGGCTCGGCTGAGGCCCGCCGCTCCAAACGCAAGCGGCGGCGGGTGGGGTACACCTATCTGCACGTGGCAGTGGACGACTACTCCCGAGTCGCCTACGTCGAGGCCCACGACAACGAGACCGCCGACACCCTCGTCGGGTTCTGGCGGCGCGCCCAGGCGTGGTTCTGGTCCAACAACATGGCCGTCGACGAAGTCCTCACCGACAACGCCAAGAACTTCTGCTCCAACAAGTTCGCGGACCTGCTGGCCGAGAGGGCCATCGTGCACCGGCGCACCAAGCCCTACACACCCCAGACCAACGGCAAAGCCGAACGCTTCAACCGCACCATCGCAGAAGAGTTCCTCTACTCCCGCAAGTTCCGATCCGAAGCCGACCGCCGCCGACGCCTCACCCACTGGATCCACCACTACAACTGCCACCGACACCACACCGCCGTCGGCGGCCCACCCGCAACACGCGCACACAACCTCACGCGAACCGACACCTAGCAGCCCTGGCGGGCTATCTGCGTGCCTCGCCAGATGATCTGTCGCACTTGGGCGGTCAGGCGGGGAGCTTTATGAGTGGTTCCTTCGGGTGACGGGTCAGGGGTCGGCAGCCGTCGCTGGTGACGAGCACGAGGTCCTCAACCCTGGCGCCGCCCACCCCGCTGAAGTACACGCCGGGCTCGACCGTGAGCACATGACCGGGCTCGAGGATGGTGGTGGAGGATGACGAGACCCGCGGCAGCTCGTGGATGTCGAGTCCCACACCGTGTCCCGTGCCATGCACGAACGCTTCGCCCATGCCCGCCTGCTCCAGAACCGACCTGCAGGCGCGGTCGATGTCCGCGGCGCATGCCCCCGGACGCACCGCGGCGACGCCGGCCGCCTGGCTGCGGGTGACGGCATCGAGCATGGCGGCTGCCTGCTGCGACGGCTCGCCCAGCACGAAGGTGCGGGTCATGTCGCTGCGGTAGCCGTCGACGGCCGCTCCAACGTCGATGATCACGAGATCGCCCTCGGCCATCCGGCGATGCCGTGGGCCGGCGTGGGGCAGGGCGCTGTTGGGCCCCGAGGCGACGATCGTGTCGTAGGCCGGGCCCGAGGCGCCCGCCGATCGCAGCGCATCGTCGAGGCTGCGCTGCACCGCCAGTTCGGTGACTCCCGGCCGCAGCAGCGCCAGCGCCTCCGCCAGCGCGGCATCGGCCACGCGGGCCGCGGCCTCGATGCGGGCCACCTCCGCATCGTCCTTGACGGCACGCAGCTGCTCGACCATGCCGTCGAGCGCCACGATCTCGATGCCAGGGGCCTCGCGGCCGGCGGCGGAGGCCCAACGACGCTGCTCGCGCCAGGAGATGCTGTCCTCCAAGCCCAGGCGCCCAAGGCCGCGCAGGTGCTTGGCGACCGCCTCGCATGCCGAGCGGGAGATGACGACCTCCACCTCCGCCTCGCCCGAGCCCGAGCGCGAGCGCCCCGAGCGCTCGAGCTGCGCCGGAGCCTGCTCGGCGTAGCGCCCGTCGGTCACGAGAAGTGTTTGCGCGGCACCTATCACGACGGTGCCGTTGGATCCGGTGAAGCCGGTGAGCCAGCGGATGTTGGCCGGCTCCGTGATCACAGCCGCATCGACGCCGCAGCCCGCCAGCCGATCCCTGACCCTGCCGATCCGACCCGCCGCCGTGATCGGCACAAGCTCCCCCAACCGGGACGCCGCGGTCATCGCAGCGCCAGCAGGGCGTCGCGCAGCACGGGATCGGAGATGCCTGACACCGTCTCCACCCCGGCCTCGGAGTCCAGCACGAGCGTCAGGCCGTTCACCGCCTTCTTGTCGCGGGCGAACAGGCGGATCAGCTCATCGCCGTCAAGCTCGGGGGGGAGTTTCGTCGGCAGGCCGTAGGACGACACCACACGGCGGTGGTCAGCGACCCGCGCCTCGTCGATCCGGCCCAGCCGCAGCGCCACCTCGGCCGCGTAGATCAAGCCGACGGCCACCGCCTCGCCGTGGCGCAGGTCGTTGCGGCCCGCCGTCTCGATGGCGTGGGCGAGGGTGTGGCCGTAGTTGAGGATGGCGCGCCGGCCGCCCTCGCGCTCGTCGGAGGCCACCACGTCCGCCTTGATCCGCACAGCCGCGGCGACACGATCAACCAGCCCCAGATCCTCAAGATGGTCACCGCCTAGGAAGTGGTACTTGGCGAGTTCCCCCTGGCCGCTACGCAGCTCACGCGGGGCGAGCGTGGACAGTGTCTCGATGTCGCAGATCACGGCGTGGGGCTGCCAGAAGGCTCCGACCAGGTTCTTGCCCTCGGGCAGGTTCACGCCCGTCTTGCCGCCGATGGCCGCGTCCACCTGCGCCAGCAGGGTGGTGGGCACCGACACGTAGCGGATACCCCGATGGTAGACGGCGGCCACGAACCCGGCCACGTCGGTGACCACTCCCCCGCCGACGGCCACGATCACATCGGCCCGGGTGAACCCGCAGCGGGCCATCTCGGAGCAGAGCCGCTCGACCTCGGCCAGGCGCTTCGCCGCCTCACCGTCGGGCACCATGAACGTGACCTGCTCCAAGCCGCTGTCAACGCTCCAGCCGACCGCCTCCTGGGTGATCACCGCGGCCCGGCGCGTTCCGGCGGGCATCACCGCGCCAAGCCGCCGCCTGGCACCGTCGCCCACGAGAACGTCATATGAGCACCCGGCGAGGCCCACCGTCACGACGTGGGGCGACTCCGGCGGGGCCATGCGGCCAGCTTACCGACGTGTCCCATACCGGATCAGCGACAGCGCCGCCCGCGCCTGCGCCGTAGTGTTGGCTTGGTGAGCGCAGCGGCACCGAACCCGCAGCCCCTCGGCGGCAACGAGATGCCACGGTTCGCCGGCATTGCCACCTTCATGCGGCTGCCGGGGCGCTCGCACCCGTCCGAGTTGGATGTGGCGATCGTGGGTGTGCCCCTCGACATCGGCACGTCCAACAGGCCCGGCGCCCGCTTCGGACCCCGTGGCATCCGTGACGAGTCGGCGCTGATCAGGCCCTACAACATGGCCACCCGGGCCGCACCGTTCGACAGCCTGCGCATCGACGACAGCGGCGACGTGGCCACCAACCCCTACAACCTCGCCGACTCCGTGTCCCGCATCGAGGCGCACTTCGCCGGTCTGCTGTCCCACGGCGTGATCACCGTGGCCCTCGGGGGCGACCACACCATCGCTCTGCCCATCCTGCGGGCCATGCGGGCGCGCCACGGCCCCGTCGGGCTGGTACACGTCGACGCCCACACCGACATAAACGATGAGATGTTCGGCGAGCGCATCGCCCACGGCACCCCGTTCCGGCGGGCTGTCGAGGAGGGACTGCTCGACTGCGACCGGGTGGTGCAGATCGGCGTGCGGGCCACCGGCTACGCCGCGGAGGACTTCGACTGGTCCAGACAGCAGGGCTTCCGCGTGGTTCAGGCCGAGGAATGCTGGCACCGGTCGCTGGTGCCGCTGATGGCCGAGGTGCGCAGGCAGCTCGGCTCGGGCCCGGTCTACGTCAGCTTCGACATCGACGGCCTAGATCCGTCCTTCGCCCCCGGCACCGGCACGCCCGAGATCGGCGGGCTCACCACGCCGCAGGCACTGGAGATCATCCGAGGCTGCCGGGGCTTGGACATCGTGGGCTGTGACCTGGTGGAGGTGGCGCCCGTCTACGACACTTCGGGAATGACCGCGCACACCGCGGCCGACCTCATCTACGAGATGCTCTGCGTGCTGCCGGGCGTCGAGTGCCGCGCCTGAGCCGTCCGGTGGTCTGTCTACGAACCGCTCTGGTCGAACGGGTCGAACGGGCACGCGGGCGTGTGCGCGGCAGGACCATGCGAGCGTGAAGGACTCAGGCAAGGGACGCACGATGACTGTCGAACGGATCGTGCCCGGCAGGATCATGCGAGCCTGAAGGGTTCAGGCAAAGGACTCACGATGACTGTCGAACGGATCATGCGCGACGGGATCATGTGAGCGTGAGGGGCTAGGGCAGGAGACGGACCATGCTGGTGGAACGGGTCGAGGGCAAGTGGATCGAGGCGTTCGCCGAGACGTTCCGACTCTGCGGCGTGACCGCGGGCGAGACCGCCGCGGTGCTGTGGGAGTCGCAGAGCCGGCAGGTGAACGTGAGGCTCGCCGACCTGGCCCTGCAGCGCCTCGGGGCGCGGGTGTTCGAGGTGGGACTCACCACGCCGAAGCAGAAGGTGCCCGTGCCGGTGCGCTCCACCGGCGCCTCCGACGCCATCGGCGGGCTCGAGCCCGTGATCGCGGCGCTCGCCGGCGCAGAGTTCGTGGTGGACTGCACGGTCGAGGGGCTGCTGCACGCCCCCGAGCTCGGCTCGATCCTCGCCGCAGGCACCCGGGTGCTGATGGTCTCCAACGAGCATCCCGAGATCCTCGAGCGGCTCGTGCCCGACCCTGCGCTCAAGGCCCGAACCGATCACGGCGCGGCCCTGCTCGAGCAGGCGTCGCAGATGCGGGTCACCTCGCGGGCCGGCACCGACCTCACCATTGACGTGTCGCAAGCGCCCGCCGCCGGGAGCTGGGGCTGCACCGCAGGGCCGGGAACCGTGGCGCACTGGCCCGGCGGCCTCTGCCTGTGCTTCCCGCCCGCGGGCGCCGTCAACGGCACCCTCGTGCTCGATGCCGGCGACGTGAACCTCACCTTCAAGCGCTACCTGGAGACGCCGGTGCGGATGCGCATCGCCGACGACTACATCACCGACATCGCCGGTGACGGCCTCGACGCTGCGCTGATGTCGAGCTACCTGCAGGCCTGGGACGACCGCGACGCCTACGCCGTGTCGCATGTGGGATGGGGCATGAACCCCGCGGCGCGCTGGGACGCCATGACCATGTATGACCGCTCGCAGCTCAACGGCACCGAGCTGCGAGCCTTCGCCGGCAACTTCCTCTACTCGACCGGCGCCAACGAGACCGCCGGCCGCCACACGCTGGGCCACTTCGACCTGCCCATGCGCAACTGCACCATCACCCTCGACGGCACCACTGTGGTGTCAGCAGGCAAGCCGGCACTCTGATCACAGCAGCGAGCGAAACAGACGCCCGTCACCCCAGTCGTGTCGGCAGGCGAGCCGGCACTCTGATTGCGGCGGTGCCCGCAACTCCAACCGATGCCGCTGCGGTGTCGGCAGGCGGGCAGTCGGCGCGACACAACAACCCGGCAACCCGTCGGAGTCCCGAGCGACGCGCCGGGGACGCAGCACCTTTTCGACGGTGGAATGGTTCGGCGTGGACGCCCAAGACGCGGCGCCGGGCGGGCGTAGGCTGAGCCGGATACCTGCCGACACTGGGAGGCACGCCGCATGACCCATCACCCCTTCCTCCACCCGTTCGCTCCGGCGGCCAAGCCGGAGTCCGAGATGATCAGGATCGTGCGTGCCACCGGTTCGACGCTCTATGACGACGAGGGACGGTCGTATATCGACGGGCTGGCCAGCCTGTGGTACTGCCAGATCGGCCACTCCCGACCCGAGATGGCCGACGCCGTGGCCGCGCAGATGCGCGAGGTGGCCGCCTACCACACGTTCGACCCGTTCACCAACGGGCCAGCGGCGCGCGCCGCGGAGATGATCGCGGAGCGCTCGCCGCTGTCCGGCGGGCGGGTCTTCTTCGGCTGCACGGGATCCGACGCGGCAGACACGGCCCTCAAGATCGCCCGCCTGTGGGCGCAACGCAGCGGCGAGGCCGGCCGCCAGGTGATCATCCGGCGCACCAACGGCTATCACGGCACCAACTTCGGGGGCACTTCCGCCCAGGGCATCGCGCCCAACCGGGAGGGCTGGGGCGACCTGGTGCCGCATTTCGTGGAGGTGCCCCACGACGACATCGAGGCCGCGGCGACGGTGTTCGCCGAGCAGGGCGAGCGTGTCGCGGCGGTGATCTGCGAGCCGGTCCAGGGTGCGGGCGGGGTCTTCCCGCCCCCCGACGGATACCTGGGGGGGCTGCGCCGCCTCTGCGACCAGCACGGAGCGCTGCTGATCTTCGACGAGGTGATCACCGGCTTCGGCCGCACCGGCGAGTGGTTCGGCGCCCAGACCTTCGGCGTGACTCCCGACATGATCACCTTCGCCAAGGGGGTGACCTCCGGCTACCTGCCGCTCAGCGGCGTGATCGTGAGCCGCCGGGTGTGCGAGAGGCTGGAGGAGCCGGGCTTCATGCTGCGCACCGGCTACACCTACTCGGGCCATCCCACGGTGGCCGCGGCCGCGGTGAAGAACCTGGAGATCATCAGCTCCGAGGGCCTCGTTCAGCGCGCCCACCATGTGGGGCGCCTGCTCACCGAGGGGCTGGCGGCCCTCGCAGCCGACGGGCTGATCGTGTCGCACCGGGGCCGGGGCGCGGTGGCCGCCGCGGTGCTTGACGGATCAGCGGCAGAGGTGCGCGACGAGATGCTCCGCCGCGGCGTGGTGGTGCGGCCCATCAACGACGCTCTGGCGATCTGCCCGCCGCTGGTGATCACCGACGACGAGATAGGCCGCATAATCGACACCATGGCCGCGTCCGTGAGAGCCGTCACATGACCACGCACAACGCGAGCCCGCTAGCCGCAGACGGCGGCCCTCCACGGATCGAGCGGCTCAAAGTGAAAAACTATCGCGCCCTACGAGACATCGAACTCAAGAAACTGACGCCCCTCACCGTGCTGCTGGGCCCGAACGGAAGTGGCAAGTCCACGGTATTCGATGTGTTCGCCTTCCTATCCGAGTGCTTCGATAGCGGACTGCGCAAGGCATGGGACAAACGAGGCCGGGCGCGCGAACTGAAGTCGCGCGGCGGCAAGGGTCCCGTTCTGATTGAGATCGCCTATCGCGAAAAGACCTGATGCGCGTCCTCGGTCGAACCTCATCACCTATCACTTAGAGGTAGACGAGGAGAATAGTCGGCCTGTCGTCAAGAAGGAATTCCTACGCTGGACGCGTGGGCAACGTGGAAGACCCTTCGATTTTCTAAACTATGCTAACGGTCAAGGCTCAGTCGTCTCAGGAGAATTGCCAGAAGAGACCGATGAGCGGATCGACGTTCCCTTAAGTTCGGCTGACACGCTTGCCGTCAATGCACTGGGGCAATTGGCCGACAATCCGCGAGTTGTAGCGCTACGTAACTTCATCATGGGATGGCACGTCTCCTATCTCTCGTCAGACGATGCTAGAGGGCAACCCGAAGCCGGACCCCAAGAACGCCTTAGCAAGACCGGCGACAATCTAGCCAATGTCATCCAGTTTCTGTCCGAGGAGCACCCCGATAGACTAAAGATCATCTTCGCAAGGCTCAGTGAGAAGATTCCTCAGGTTGAGAGGGTGACCGCCAATACGATGCCGGACGGAAGGCTACTGTTGAACCTCAAAGACATCCCGTTTGATGAGCCGATTATGGCCCGCTTCGCGTCGGACGGCACCCTCAAGATGCTTGCCTACCTGGCGCTGCTGCACGCTCCCGACATGCCACCATTCGTTGGGATTGAAGAGCCTGAGAACTTCCTGCACCCTCGCCTGCTCCACGATCTTGCTGAGGAACTTCGAGAGGCCACTGATTCCACTCAGATCTTGGTGACCACCCACTCACCATACTTTCTAGACGCGCTGCGTGCCAAGGAAGTGCGCGTGCTATGGCGCGATGAGTCGGGCTACACAAGGTGTCTCCATTTACAAGATCATAACAGAGTCATCGACTTCATAGATTCTGGTGCACTGCTAGGTGACCTCTGGATGGAAGGGTATTTCGATGTTGGTGACCCATTAACTCAACGCGTAACCTCGGCGTTTCATGAGGCATGAGATGCAGCCGATGCCTGCTTCTCGCCTCGAGTTCCTAGTAGAGGAGGTCTCCATGGGAGCATTCCTTGAGGCTTGTTTACCACGGATTCTCGGGGAAGTTCGCTTTTCGATATACAGATTTCGGGGTAAGCGTGACTTGCTGAAGAAGTTACCCAAGCGTCTCGAGGGCTATAAGCACCAGATGTCTGCACAGCATGGCGAAGAAGTACGCGTTGTGATCATTGTGGATCTCGACAGAGACAATTGTGACGAACTGAAGTCTAGAATGGAATTAGCCTGTGAGCGCGCCGGTCTTCGATCCCGACAGGCTACTGGCAACTCAGACTGGCAAGTAGTGACAAGAATCGCTATAGAAGAGCTTGAAGCGTGTTACTTCGGGGAGTGGCGAGCCGTCTGCCGTGCTTATCCAAGAGTCTCCGAAAGTATTCCGCGCCAAGCCAGTTACCGGAACCCCGACGCGATCAAGAACACATGGGAAACATTCGAGAGAGTCTTGCAGAGGCACGGATACTTCAAGCAGGGACTGACGAAAGTAAGCGCCGCCACAGCCATCGGCAAGCACCTTGACCCACTTGCCAATACATCGCGTAGCTTGGCAAGCTCTATTGGTGATCGCGACAGTGGGCAGTGTATTGGGTTAGTGCGCTGTTCCAGTTGTGGATGCGTCGGGGCATGGTGTTGAGGTGGTCTTCGATGATGGCGAGTTTGACGGGTCCGATGTTGAGGTCGGTGCCTTTGGGGAGCCAGCGGCGGATTATGCGGTTGGTGTTTTCGTTGCTGCCGCGCTGCCAGGGTGAGTGGGGGTCGCAGATGTAGACCTTGAGGTCTGGGAGGGCTTTTTCGATTTTGGGCCAGTGGGCGATCTCGCGGCCTTGGTCCCAGGTGAGGGTGCGGACCATGTGAGCGGGCTGGCGGCCCAACGCGGCGATGACCGCCGCGTTGACCTCGTCTGCGGTGTGGCCGTTGGGCAGCGCGGCGAGCAGCGCGTAGCGGCTGACCCGCTCGATGAGGGTGACCACCGCGCTGCGGTTGTGGGCGCCGATGATGAGGTCGCCCTCCCAATGCCCTGCCTCCAGCCGTGCCGCGACCGCATCGGGACGCTGCGCTATGGGCTTGAAACCGCCCAGCACGCTGCGCTTGGCGCGTTCGCAGCGGCTGCGGGGCTTGCGGCGGCGCCGGCGGCGCGCAAGCAGCCTCCAGGTGTTCTCGGGCAGGCCCCGGTCGCTGCGGTAGCACCCCTGATAGATCGTCTCCCCACAGATCGCCATGCCCTGCTCGCTGAGGTCGGCCGCGACCGACTGCGGCGCCCACTTCCTGGCCAGCCCCGCCTTGACCGCCGCAGCCAGCAGAGGATCCCCAACCAGCTTCGGCGTCTTCGGACGACGCGCCCGCGCCTCGGCCCCGGCCTGCGCCGCCTCAGCCCGATAGGCGCAGACCCCGCCGTTGCGGCGCAGCTCCCGCCACACCGTCGAGCGGTGCCGGCCCAACAGGCCGCTGATCTCCCCCACCCCCAACCCCGACCTCGCCAGCACCTCAAGCTGCGCGCGCTCGGATGAGCACAAACTCCGTGCCATACTCCTGAACCTCCACCGGATGATCGCCGACACCTACAATCGGCCATCATGGCCGATCCGTCGCGATCACCGGTGGAGCTTGCGCTTTCAAGTGCTTCGCGATGCGATTGTCGAGGCGACATCGTGAGTTTGGCACCGCAAGAGGTCGCGGCGTTGCGTGCCGTGACGGCAGAGCCCCGCCGCGGCAGCCCCATCCGGACCCATATCGGCTTGGGATGCGCCGCGGCAGGGGTCGCGGCACTCGTTGCTGGAGCCGCCTTGAGCTCGGCCCTCCCGCTTCTCGCCGCGGCACTGCTCGTGCCGGGTCTGATCCTGGCCGGGCCCGCGGTGATCCGCACCCTCTCCGGCCGGCTTCGACCGCTGCTGGTGCGCGTGGCCGGCGTCGAGGGCGGCCTTGCCGCCATCAACATCGCCAGGAACTCCCGGCGCTCGGCCTCGACCACCCTTGGCCTCACCTTCAGCGTGGCCTTCGTCGGCTTCTTCGTCATCCTCGCCGCCACGTTCGCCGCCGGGCTCGGAAGCTCCCTCGCCCCCAGGATCAGCGCCGACCTCGTCGTCGTCGGCAGCGACCTGGAACCCGGCGGAAGTTTCGACCCGAACCTGGCCGGGCAGATCCGCGGGGTTCCCGGCGTGTACTCAGCCGTCGGTTACAGCGTGGCCGAGGGCGCGGTCAACGCAACGTCCACCCTCATCGCAGGCATCGACTCCGGCGCCGGTGCGGTCTACGACTTCGATGTGGTCGCAGGCACCCTGGATGCCGTGGCGGGCAATGGCGTCGCTGCCATCGCCGCCGGATCGGCCGACAACGCTGGCGACCATCGACTCGGCGAGACGATCCTCATCGAACTCGTCGATGGCACTCTTGAGGCCGAGGTCGTCGCCGTCTTCGAGCAGAGCCTCCCCGGCTTCGACTCGCCGAGCTACCTGATCAGCACTGAGACCCTTGCCACCCTCCGCCAGGGGCTCCTCACCGACGCCATCTTCGTGACCATCGGCGGCGAGCAGCTGTCCGCTCCGACCTACCCCGTGCCTGCCCTCGCGATGCTCGCGCTCGGCGCGGTGGTTGCGGGCACCGCCTCGGCGGCCCTGCCCGTCTGGCGCGCAACCCGGATCCCGACCGTCGACGCCCTCGCCAGGCAATGATCCCGCGACCGAGTCACGCCCCTGCCGAGACGACTGCGACAGTCGCCATCGTCAACGCTGCCGTCTACTGCTGCGATGCGGGCTTCACGTGTCACAACCCTGGCTCGGTGGTGTGGCGCGACGGCCTGATCGCCGCGGTCGGGCCGACCGGCAGCGTCGCTGTGCCCGGCGATGCCACGGTGATCGACGGCGCCGGACGGCTGGCGGTGCTGCCGGGCCTGATCGACGCGCACAGCCACTCCAGCCTGCTCAAGGGCTACTCCGAGAACGCGCAGCTGATGGACTGGCTGCCCGAGTACCAGCGCGAGCATCAGGTGCTGACACCCGACGACGCCTATTTCGGCTACCTGGTCAGCTACATGGAGGCGCTCAAGGGCGGCACGACGACGGTCATGGACATGTACCGGTTCCCGCACCGGGGCGCGCAAGCGGCCGGCGAGCTGGGCATGCGCGCACACCTCGTGCCCTACGCCGCCGATCACCCCACCAAGCACTTCTTCGAGACGCTGGAGACCAGCGAGCAACTGATTAGGGACTGTCATGACACCGGCGGCGGGCGGATCAAGGTGTTGGCTGGGGCTGGAGCACATCACCTACTGCTCCGAGGCCATGTTCCGGCGCGTGGGCGAGCTGGCCGACAGCTACGGAGTGAACATCCACACCCATACCAGCGAGCAGCGCGAGGAGGTGGACGTGGTGGTCGAGCTGTTCGGTGACCGGCCCGTCCACGTGTTCAACAAGCGGGGCATCCTGCGGCCCGGCTCGGTGCTGGCCCACTGCGTCTGGCTCGACGACGCCGAGATCGCGGTGCTGGCCGCCACGGGCACCGGCGTCGCCCACTGCCCTGTGAGCAACATGAAGCTGGCCGGCGGAGCCGCACCGCTGCAACGGTTTGCGGATGCGGGCGTGGTGGTTGGTCTGGGCACCGACGGGGGCATCTCCAACAACTCGGTCAGCATGTGGGAGTGCATGAAGATCGGGTCGCTGCTGCAGAAGGTGACCCGTCTCGACGCCACCGCGGTCAGCGCCCGCGAGGCGCTGCAGATGGCGACCATCGACGGGGCCCGCCTGCTGGGCATCGACACAGACGTCGGCTCGATCGAGGCAGGCAAACAGGCCGACCTCATCACCGTCGACCTGTGGCAGCCGCATCTCCTGCCGGTGGCCCGATCCGAGGGACACGACCCGATCCTGTGGAACCTGGTGTTCGCAGGCCGCTCCAGCGATGTGCGTGACGTGTGGGTGCAGGGCCGCCCGTGCGTGAGCGGGGGCCGGCTCCTCGGAGTGGACGAGCGGGAGGCGCTCGCCGAGATCCACGATCGCACGGTCGACCTGCTGCGGCGCCGCCAGGGCGTCCGCGCCGTCCCGATGGTCACCGGCTAGCAGCCCTTGTCAGGGATGCTTCCCGCTGTAGCCGGAGGGAAGTGCGAGCGGCCAGTCACTCCAAAGCTCGGTTGGGAGGACATCCCGCTGTAGCCGGCAGGGAAGGCGAGTTGTCTCAGTGATGGCAGACGGCTGTCAGGCGGGCGCTGTGGCCCGCTGTGTGAGCGATAGGCCGTTGGTGCGCATCACCAGCTCGATCTCGTCGCCGGCGAACCCGTCGAGGTCGTGCACGAACGACACCGGGTCGGCAAGACCCTCGGCGTGGGGGAAGTCCGACCCGAACAGCATCCGCTCGGCGCCGATCAGGTCGCGCAGCGCGATCAGGTCGTCCTCGTAGTAGGGCGAGATCCACACCTGCCGCCGGAACACCTCCAGCGGATCCTCCTCGAAGGCGTGCCGCTGCTGCCGGTAGGTCTTGGTGAGCTTCCTCACGAACGGCCAGACCCATTCCGAGCCGTTCTCGATGGTCGCCACCCGGATGTTGCGGTGCCGGCTCAGCACGCCCTCGGCCAGCAGCGATGCCATGGCGTCGGATATGGGCGAGTAGGTGAGCAGGCTCTTGAGGGCGTCGAAACGGAACGACTCGAACTCGCTGCCGAGTCCCCAGTGGTCGTGCAGGAAGCCGTAGCCGGCGTCGCCCGCGTGCATGGCCACGGTGATGCCGTGCTCGTTGAGGCGCTGCCACACCTTGTCGTGGGCGGGTTGCCCAGCGAGCGGCGCCCGCCGGCGCCGTCGGTCACCGACGACGGTCTCATGTTGACCACCCGCACATCGTTGGCTATCAGCCAGTCGAGCTCGTCGAGAGCCCAGTCGGGGTCCGCCAGCGTGAGGTAGCCGGCGGCGAAGATCCGGTCGCGGTGCGCGAAGCCCCAGTCGTCGGCCAGCCAGCGGTTGAAGCCACCGAACGCAGCGGTCAGTGCGCCGATGTCGTGCTCTAGCGCGGACTCCATGCCCACGCCCAGCGTCGGGAACAGCAGGCAGGCCCGCAGGCCCTGGGCGTCCAGCAACCCGAGGCGAGCCTCGCGGTCGCGGTAGGCGGCAGAGATCGGCTCGAGCTCGCCGAACGCCTCGCGAATGTCCGAGGCCGCGACCCTGCCCCTGAAGTAGTCGTCAAGGCAGCCGGGCCGCGCCACCGGGTCGAAGGTCGGGTTCGGTATGAAGCGGTTGATCTTGCCGGCGACGAGGAGCCGCTCACGCCCGTTCACGGTGGCCCACTGCATGCAGCGCTTGTGCATGCGGGGATCGACATGGCGTATGAAGGCGTCCGTGGCCTCGTAGTAGTGGTTGTCGGCGTCGAAGGCGGCGAAGCCGAGCGCGGCGACTCCGTGATCGTTCATGCCGGGCTGTCCCGCGCTGGCCGGTCGAGCCGCGCTGGTTGCTGTGGCGGTTGTCATGGTGCGTACCTCCGGCGACGTGGGCTTGCTCGCGTGTTTGTGTATGTGCTCGGGTGCCTGTGTGTGTGTCCAGGTTCGCCCATCAATGTAAGGCCGGCTCCAGCAGGCGCACGGTGCCGATCGCGAGCAGGGCCCCCAGCAGCTGCATCACCACGAACATCGGCGCCGAGGACGGCTCGATGCCCGTGAAGGTGTCCGACAGGGTGCGGCCTGCGGTGACGGCTGGATTGGCGAAGGAGGTGGACGACGTGAACCAGTACGCCGCGCCGATGTAGGCGGCCACAGCGCCCGCCACGAGCCGGGGGCGGCGGCTGCGCACGAGCACGAAGATCACCAGCACGAGCCCGTATGTGGCGACGACCTCGCCCAGCCATAGGTGCGAGCCGCTGCGCGCCTTGGTGGAGATGTTGACAGCGTCGAGGTCGAACATCAGGTTGGCCAGGATCGCCCCGCAGGCGGCCCCGATCACCTGCGTGATGATGTATGGCAGCACGTCGGCCCATCGTCGGTCGCGCAGCATCGCCTCGGCCAGGGTCACCACGGGGTTGAAGTGCGCTCCCGAGACCGGGCTGAAGATGTAGATGACGATGAGCAGCACACCTGCGGTGGCCGCGGAGTTGGCCAGCAGCACCACGCCGATGTCGTCGCTGAGGCGCTCGGCCATGATGCCCGAGCCGACCACGCCGGCTAGCAGGAACACCGTCCCGACGAACTCCGCGACGAGTTCCCGGGACCGCACGGGCGCCGAGTCTAGGAGTTCGGTGATCCCGGGCCCGTTGCGGCACAGGGGCGCGGGCACGGGTGGGACTGTCGCCGGGCCGATCGTTGCGCGGCCAGTCACCACCCATGCCTTCGATCGCCTGGCGCAGATGGGCCGGGACGGCGTCGCTCTAACCTCGGCCTCGATGGGACAGGCCGAGGCCAGGCGCCGGGCGAGCACACGGGCGAGAGTGCGGCGGAGCGCTTTGTGGGTCGTGGTGCTAGCGCTGGCCGGGGCGACGGCAGCGAGTTGCGGCGACCAGAGCGACGACACCGGCGAGGATGCCGCCGAGGTCTATGACCCCGCCGCGGCGGTGGCGGCGAGCGACCCCAGGCCACAGGACCTGGCAGCGCCGGACGGCACCGATGACAGCGGCGGCGAGATCGACGCAGCGCCAGGCGCCGCTGACGCTGCCGGCGATGACGCCGAGATCGACCCGCTCGCGATCCGGGGTGAGATCATCAGCCAGTACAACCTCTCCCACGGTGACTGCTTCAACCATGTCGAGGGCCTGCAAGCGGGGCGCACGGTGTCCATCACCGCTCGGTTGGATTGCGCCGAGCCGCACACCGCGGAGGTGTTCCACACTTTCGAACTCGACGTGGCCCATCCCGCTGCCTATCCCGGCGACCAGGAGATGCGCGACTTCGCCCGCAGGAGGTGCTATGACCATTTCGAGGCGTTTGTGGGCATGAGCTACGAGTTGTCGGTGTACGAGATCGACGTGTTCACACCTGACCGCACCAACTTCGAGGATGCGACGGCCCGCTACCGCGGCGTCCACTGCTGGTTGCATCGCACCGACCGCGAGCCACTGTCGGGAACGGCCCGGGGCACCGCGCTGTGAGCGCCACAAGCAATCCGGCGGGTGATCCGGTGGTGGCGCGCCGGCGGCGCATGGCCCGCCTGGCCGCCGCGGGACGGCGGGCGGGCTACACGCTGTACCTGGTGTCGCTGGCGGTGTTCGTGACGGGCCTGGCAGCGGGCTTCAACGACGTGATGGCCTCGGTGGCCGCGGCCTCCCTGGTGGCCGGCTCGGTGGTGCTGGCGCCCGCGATCATCATCGGCCACGGCGTGCGCGCCGCCGACCGCGCCGACCGGGACGGCGACTGGTAGCGGTCCGACCACGCACCCGAGGGCGCTGCGGACGTCCCATGTCGCTGAAACGTGAAGGGAGGAGCGGCCCCGAGGGGCGGCTCCTCCCGGTTAGACGGTGACCGGCGCAGACGCGCCCAGGTCTGATGCCAGCATACTGGAACAGATGCCCGCTACGACGCACCAATCGCCAACGCAGCTCTCGCTCGTGCTCGCCCGCCTTGGCGACTTCTTCGCCCACCGAACACCCTGGCATCGGCGGCTTTGGAATATCGGCACCTGCCTGGCACTATGCGAGGTGATCGAGTACGCAGACGCGTGCCTCAACAGAACCGTCTCGAAGACGGACGGACTTCAGTTCGTAGCAAGAACTGCGAAGCGAGAGGTGGCTCGGGATCCAGGAACGGATCCCTTCGCTAAGTCGATCGCGCGGTGCCTCGACGTGCTCGACGTAGATTCAACCTCAAAGATCGATGTTAGTGCGCGCGACAGGCTCCACGAGCTAACCCGTCGCGTCGAGTCCGAGTACCTATACAACTGGAGTGATACGGGTATCGAGCCACCGGTTGAGTACTCAGCAAGGGCGCTCGCCTCACATCTTCTAGACCTCGGGTTCAGTTCTGACCATCTTCACCGCTGGATAACTGCGGTCGGACCAACTCTCACCAACATAAACGAACTTGCAGGCTCAGCACGGGACATGGTAAGCAGGATGACGGCAAGAAGGTACAACGTGTTCGTGCCATGTGCTACACGCTGGGGTGACTCGCAAGACGCATCTGGGCCAATCTACTGGATGGACGGACAAACAGCTGCCTCTTGGCTTCACGAGGAACTTCCGAACCGAGAAAGGCGACGTCATGCAGGTGGCTTTCGGTTCGATATAGTGAGTCTCGATCCATGGGCGGCAGTCGAGGAGGCTCGAGCTATAATCGCCCGAGCTGACGCTAGAATAAAGGTTGCGCAACCATCACACGACAATATTCGCCTCGAAGGATGGGCTCGAATTTCGGGAGATGCACGTAACTATCAGATTCGACCAACGCCACGACAAGTCGAAATCGGAAGTCTATTCCGGCAAGGTGCAGTGTATCGATTTGACGGCGGTCTTCCAGCAGAGACAGATGATGCCTTAGAGTTAGCATCATATATGGAATCGTCCTCGATTGGTGCCGCCATAACTGGAGGCTGGGCAGCTATGGAAGCACTTCTCATCCGTCCAGGAGAAGGACACCACTATCAAGCTGCAGATCGTCTTGCCTTACTCGTCGCGTGCTCAGTACCTCGAGCCGAGTTGACACCTCTCGCATACCGGCACATAGAGAACTCAGACGATACACTTGCTGTGGCGCTGCGTTCTATCCCAACGAACTTCAAAAAGGTTGAGCTAGTTGAGAGTCACCTACGTAAGGGCAATCGACTGGTTCTGACTAACAGCAGCGACCTAGCCGCTCAAAACCGCCTGTTAAATGTTATTCATGACCCAGCAACGGCTCTGAATCAAATCAAGATATACGTAACGGAGTCACTTCGAAGACTGTACAATCAACGTAACCTAGTTTCCCATTCTGGCTCACTTCGGTCGAGATCGCTGAGCGTCACTGCAAGAACCGCCTTAAGCCTCGTGGGAGCCGGACTAGACCGTATTGTCCATGCTCAGCTAGAAACAGCTGGACAACTCACACCTCTAAGTCTCGTTGCTCGGGCAGAGAACGAACTTGATCTTCTCGGAACTCCAGGCGGTCGATCACTCAGTTCGCTGCTTGAGTAGACAAGCAATACCGAGAGACCTCCTACGCTGTGAACAGCACACGAACTTAGTCTCACGCGCCCCGAACGCGTACACGCGTACGCTCCCACTGCCGCTCACGCTCCCGATGCAGATGCTCCACGCTGACACGGCTACCTCCTAGACGAGATGACCGGCCAACGGGTCAAGGCCGCCACCCACCCGCGTAGCGCTGCGGGGCCGATACGGTTGCGCCATGGTCTTCTGGGTAAGCGCCGTCGTGATCGCCGTGTTGATGCTGGCGGTGTGGGCCATCAGCGCGGCCATCCGCAATGCCGGCATCGTCGACATCTTCTGGGGCTTCGGATTCGTGGCCGTGGCCTGGGCGGGTTGGCTGGTCACTGGCGGCAACGCCGCGAGGGCGGGGCTGCTGGTCGCCATGGCGACGGTGTGGGGATTGCGCCTGACCATCCACCTGGCGGTGCGCAACTTGGGCAAGGAGGAGGACTTCCGCTACCAGGCCATGCGCCAGCGGGGAGGTGACAGGTTCTGGATCACCAGCCTGGTGCGTGTCTTCGCTCTGCAGGGCGCGGTCATGTGGGTCGTGTCGCTGCCCCTCCAGCTCGGCATCAGCGAGACGGAGCGGGGCTGGGTCGTGCTGTGGGTCGTGGGAGCGGTGGTGTTCCTGGTGGGCTTCGGGTTCGAGGCCATCGGCGACTGGCAACTCACCCGTTTCAAGGCCGATCCCGCCAACGCCGGCAAGGTGATGGACCGGGGTTTGTGGCGCTACACCCGCCACCCCAACTACTTCGGCGACGCCACCGCCTGGTGGGGTATCGGCTTGGTGGCGGCCTCAACGCCGATCGGGATCGTGGGCCTGATCGCCCCGGTGATCATGACCTTGTTGTTGATGAGGGTGTCGGGGGTACCGCTGCTTGAGCGCAGCCTCAGAAAGAACCGCCCGGAATACAGAAAGTACATCGAGCGAACCAGCCCCTTCATACCCCGCCGCCCCAAACCGCTCTAGACGCACAAAGGAGTGCGGGGCGACGCGCCAAGGCCCCCGAATCGCTCTGGTCCTGGGAGGGCTTGGCAGCATTGCAGGGCGGCGCAGCGGGGGTGCGGCCATGCGTCAGTGAGGCGAGATGTCCAGCGGTGGGCTGGCGAGGTCGCCCGCCACCACCGCCGGAAGGAACTCGCGCAGGCGGGCCGGCACGGTCGGCTCGCCGTTGGCCAGCAGGTCGTCGAGCGCCCACCAGCCGGCCTCAAGAAACGCCGCTGCCTCCAAGGCCTCCAGCCCGCGCGGCCGGAAGTCGCCGCCGTCGCACCAAGCCACATGTATGCGCTCGTCGGACTCGAACCGGATGCCCGAGAACGTGTACTCCACATACTGGGTCCACACGCACGGGCCCATACGGACATCGGTGATGCCGGTCTCCTCGTACAGCTCCCGCAGGCAGGTCGCTGCCGAGTCCTCGCCATAGCCGATCCCACCGCCGGGAATCTCCAGCCACTCCGGCTTGTGCGGATCGATCGGATCCTCCGAGCGGATCAGGAACACCCGCCCGGCACCGTCGAGCAGCACGCAACGCGCAGCAGGCCGCCGGATCACAAACGACACGGAACCACGACCGCCAATCGCCGCGAGGTCAGGTCGGCCAGCACCCCAAGAAGGTAGCGCCCCGACCCGCTCAGACCTCACTTACCCATCTACTCTCAATCCACTCTGCTCGCGTGCAATCAAATCGGTTCGACAGTTATCTGCCATTCCGTAGATGGGTCACTTTGGACCTCGAACCAAATCTCACCAGGAGCCAGCCCGAAAAGCCCAACCCCGACATCCAATATCGATGTCCACGAACCCGAAGAATCAATCTCATTGACCAACAGTTCCACTACCCCGGCCGAGTCCGACGCAATAACCGCAATATTCGACTGACTGGAACCCTCGAACACCATCGCAACCCGCCAACGACCCTCACCAAGAACACCAGCACCAGCCACATCCTGACCACTACCCTCCAGGATCACAGGCTCAGGCGGAAGCGTAGTTGTGGTCGTAGTGGTCGTCGTCGTTGTTGTTGTCGTGGTTGTAGTAGCCATCGTGGTGGTGGTGGTGGTGGTAGTAGTAGTAGTAGGTGCGACTTGCGGTTCTGTCTCTGGATCCGTCGGCGTTTCTGGAGCTAGCGAAGGCTCCAAAGTTGCTGGCGCAGCGACGGTCGTAGTGGGAGCCGCGGAATCTGACGATTCATCGTCGGACACGAGCGCACCGACTATTCCGATCACGACAAAGCAACCAATAGCGATGAGGATGATCTTGAGCGGGCGTGGCATGGTGGCTCCCTTCGGGGGTTATGGCGTCGTTTGCCGTTCAACACCGAAATCCAGCCACGAAGGGAGCCATGACGACCCAAAACCCCCGTAGGTGGTGGATGTGCAGGAGCCTCGGCAGATGCCCCCGGTGTTGAACGGCAACGAGCACCATAGCAGCGCGACGGAAACGCCGCGCGCTGAGAACCTCCGGTGATGCGGGGCACGATCAGTCCGGGCGCACCATTGACACGTCTTGGAAGCAGTGGCGCAGTGAGCACCTTCCCGAGCCAATGCGGCTCTCGCGTTCGGCGTCGGGGGGTGGGGGCGGGGACGGGTGGGTGGACTCCGCCGATGGTTGCAGTTGGCCGGTCGCGACGGTCGGGTGTTGAGCCGGCACCCAGGGGGACTCGTTGGCCCGCAACCACCATATTAGAGTTATGGTGAAAATGTGCGGGAGGGGTTGTGAAATGTCACAAAGGTATGGCATACTACTATTGTGCTGATCAAGACCGCCCGCCGGGCTGAAGCCGAGGTCAAAGCCCTGGTCGCAATGACCAACCGCAACGGCTTCGACACTGCCGAACTGCGTGAGGCGCTGGCGGTGTCTAGAGCTATCAAGGCGGCGCTGTCAGCGTTCCAGACCAACGCCGCGTTGATCGTCTCTAGGACCGAGCGTCACGGTGACGGCGGCGCCGGGGTGCTCGCTGAGACCGCCGGGTTGTCGCGGCGTGACGCTCACGAGCGGGTCCGGGCTGCTGAGACGATCGCGGCGACACCATCGATACGCGACGCGGTCGAGTCCGGTCGGGTGACCGAGGCCAACGCGCGGCGGTTGGCCGAAGCCGTGAACAGGACGAGCGCTGAGGCTGTGGAGGCCGATGGCGGGTTGCTGACTAAAGCGGAGACGCTGCGGCCTGAGGACTTCGCGAGAGAGTCCCGGCGTTGGACTGCGGACCGTCAAGATGATGGCGGTGAGCGCGAGTATCAGCGGCTGCGCGCCAAGCGCAGCCTGCACATCTGGGACGCCGACGACGGCACGGTGCAGATGCACGGCGTGTTCGATCCGGTGACCGGCAAACGCATCGGCAAACGGCTGCGCGCCGAGGCAGGACGAATGTACGACGCCGACAAGAAGGCAGCCACCCGCGGCGGCGAGCTTGGCGAACTGCCCGACGCTGCGCGGCGCACCTTCAAACAGTGCATGGCCGACGCCCTCGACAACCACACCTCACACACCCTCTCGGCCACCGGCAGGGGCCGGGCCACTGACCAACCCGCAGGCACCGGACCGAGGGCAGGCCATCTGGGGGACTCGACCACAGGCACAGGTCCCGACCGCGGCGCGGACGCAACCACGAGCAGAGTCCCGCGCACAGGCGCAAACCCGGGCAAAACCTTGACACGGGACACCAGCACCGGACGTGACAGTGGCACCAGCGCAGGTCCGCTCACCAACCGGAACCCCAACACAAGCCCGGCTTCAGCCAGTGACACAGACACCAGCAAGTGCACGGGCGGGTGTGCCGTGCAACCTGGGGACTCGGCCGCGGGCACGGGGTCCGGCGCAGGCCAACCTGGAGGCCCGAGTGTGAGCCGGTCGTTCGCGGACATCAGCGTCATCGCGCACGTCGACCGTGCCACCGGCAATCTGATCGCGGAACTCCCTGACGGTGCGCGGCTGCCCGCGGCGGTGCTTGAGGAACTGGCCTGCAACGCAAGGCTCACCGGCCTCGTCTATGACACTGCGGGCACGCCCATCTGGCGGGCCAAATCCTCACGCACCGCCACCGAGGGTCAGCGGCAATCACTGCTCAACCGCTGGGGCGGCTGCTTCCACTGCGCCGCCGACCCCGACATGTGCCAGATACATCACATCGTGCCCGTCTCAGCGGGCGGAGCCACCAAGATCGACAACATGGTCCCCGTCTGCTGGGACTGCCACAACAACATCCACCACCACCACTGGCAGATCCGCAAACACCCCGACGGGCACCACAGCCTCCACCCGCCCAAGAGCACCCACCACGGGCCCGCGCGCGCCCCGGAACGACCACGGCTGTTCACGCAGGACGGCCCCGAAGCCCTCTCAGCGGAGACACAAAGAGCGGCTGCCCCGGCATCGGATCAGCGCCCCCGCGCCGGACCCAGCGGACCAGCAACCGCACGAGCCGCTCTCCACCCAAGGGCCGTGACAACAACATCGCGAACCGACAGCTAGAGAGTGGGCGGCGGCGGTCGATCTCGCCGGTGCCCCCACACGACAACTGCTGCGGGCGAGCGGGTCCTGTGGGCTTGATCGGCCTCTAGGTTGATCCGATGCCTTCGATGGGCCTGCACCCGGATCGTGGGCGCCACTGGATCCGGCGGATCCTTCCGGTGGTGGCCCGGCACAGGCGGGTCTTCGCGGCCGCGGTGGCGGCCGGGCTGGCGTCCGTGGCGGCGACGGTGGCGGTGCCGGTGGTGATCGGCCGCGGCGTGGACGCGGCCGCGGCCGGCGAGGCGCTGCGGCCCTGGGTGCTCGGTCTGGGCGCGCTCGCCGCGGCCCGCTTCGCGCTGGGGTTCGCCTACCGCTACGGCCTGGCCCGCTGCTCGCACAGCCTGGAGGCCGACCTGCGCAGCCTCACCTTCGAGCGGCTGACCGAGCTCTCCTTCTCGTACTGGGACAGGACTCAGACGGGACAGGTGATATCACGCGCCAACAGCGACGTCCGCTCGATACAGCTGCTGTTCTCCTTCGGACCGATCGTGGCCATGCAACTCGTGATGCTGGTGATGGGGATCGCCGCCATGGTCGCTCTGTCGCTGCCGTTGACGCTGGTGGCCATGGCGCCGCTGCCCGCGGTGCTCTACGTCGGCGCAAAGCTGCGGGACAGGGTCTTCCCGCTGACCTGGCTGACACAGGCACGCATGGCCGAACTGGCGACGATCGCGGACGAGAACATCGGGGGCGCCCAGATCGTGCGCACCTTCGCCCAGGAGCGGGCACAGGTGGCGCTGCTGGCCCGCTCGGCGCGGCGGCTGCGCTGGGCGGGCACGGCAACCGCCGCCGCGCGCGCTCGCTTCGCGCCCGCCATGGAGGCGCTGCCGCGACTGGGCCTGGCGCTCGTGCTGCTGGTCGGCGGGCTGCTGGCCATCGACGGGCGCGCCGCGGTGGGCGACATCGTCGCCTTCAACGCCTACGTCCTGATCATGGCTGCGCCGTTCCGGATGATCGGGTTCGTCCTGATCCAGTGGCAGCGGGCCTCCGCCGCGGCCCAGCGGGTGTTCGAGATCCTCGACGAGGCGCCCGAGATCACCGAGCGCCCCGGCGCGGCGGCCCTGGCCGACCCCCGGGGCCGGGTCACCTTCGACGACGTGACCTTCGCCTACGCCACCGGCGACGGTGCCAGGGTGGTCGACGGCCTCACCTTCGCGGTCGAGGCCGGCGAGACGGTGGCCGTGGTGGGCCGCACGGGCAGCGGCAAGAGCACCGTCGGCCGGCTGCTGGCGCGCTTCTACGACGTGGACGGCGGCGCGGTGCGCATCGACGGCATCGACGTGCGGGACCTGCGGCTCGCGGATCTGCGCCGGGCGGTGGCGGTGGTGACCGAGGAGCCCTTCCTGTTTGCGTCCAGCGTGCACGACAACGTGGCGCTGGCGCGACCCGACGCGGACGAGGCCTCGGTGGCGGTGGCGCTGGTGGACGCGGCCGCCGGGGGCTTCGTGACCGCCCTGCCGCAGCGTGCCGCCACGAGGCTCGGCGAGCGCGGCGCCACCATCTCGGGCGGCCAGCGCCAGCGCATCGCCATCGCCCGGGCGCTGGTCGCCGACCCGGCCGTGCTCGTGCTCGACGACGCCACCAGCGCCATCGACACCGAGGTGGAGGAGCGCATCCACGCGGCGCTGCAGCAGCGGCGCGCCCAGCGCACGACCATCCTGATCGCCCACCGGCTGTCGACCATCGCCATGGCCGACCGGGTGGTCTTCATCAGCGGCGGCCGGGTGGCGGCCACCGGCGACCACCACGATCTGCTCGCCACGACGCCCGCATACGCCGAGGTGCTAACGGCCATCGGCGCGACCGCCGGCGGCAGCACTCCGCCAACCGGCCATGCCCCGGCGGCCGTTGCGCCGTCGCCCATGTCGTGATGTTCAACTCACCGGCGGGAATGCGAACCGGGCCGACGTCGGTGCAGTCCGCCGCCCAGGCCGGCCTGCCCCATGCGGACGTGCCCGGCGAGCTGAGGGCGAGAGTGCAGCGGGTGCTGGCAGGGGAGCCCGAGCATCCCGATCCGGTCGTCGAGTGGAGCCACGAGACCGACGAGACCGCCGGCCCGTTCGGGCTGCGCAGCTACCTCTGGCCCCATCGCCGCAGGCTCGCCGCCGCCCTGATGCTGGTGATCATCGAGACGGTCGCCGTGCAGATGGGCCCGGTGCTCACCCAGATCGGGGTGGACGACGGCATCGGCGCAGGCGACCGGGGAGTGCTGCTGACCGCGGCCCTCGCCTACGTGTGCCTGCAGGCGCTGGCGGCGGCGGTCGGCGCGGGCCGCATCGCCCTCACCGGCCGCCTGGGCGAGGAACTGCTGGAGCGCCTGCGCATCCGCACGTTCGGGCACATGCAGCGCCAGGGCATGGACTTCTACACCGGCGAGCGGGCCGGGGTGCTGCTGACACGCATGACCTCCGACATCGAGGCTCTGTCGGTGCTGTTCCAGGAGGGCGTCATCAACTTCGCGCTGCAGGCCGCGACCCTGGTCGTGATCACGGTGCTGCTGTTCAACTACGACCCGCTGCTCGCGGTCGTCACCCTCGCGGCCGCGGTGCCGGCGACCGTGGCGGCGTCGCTCTGGTTCAGGCGCCGCGCCGCGGCCGACTACCTCGACGTGCGCCACCGCATCGGCGAGCTGCTGAGCCATCTGCAGGAGTCGCTCGCTGGCATCAGGGTGATCACGGCCCACGGCCGGCGAGCCGCCAGCGTCGCCGAGCACCGCTCCGCCGTGCTCGCCCACCGCGACGCCAACCTGCGGGCCTGGCGGGCCAACGCCCTGTACGGCCCCGGCAGCGAGGCCATAGGGATCGCTACCCAGGCCGTGCTGCTCGCGGTCGGCGGGGCCATGGCCGCGAGCGGCCGGATCACCGTCGGCGAGCTCGCCGCCTACCTGCTGTTCCTAACCGCCTTCTTCGCCCCGGTGCAGGCGCTCGTGCAGCTCTACAACTCCTACCAGCAGGCCGGCGCCGCCGTCGCCAAGCTGCGCGAGCTCTTCGAGACCGAGCCGAGCGTGAGGGAGCGGCCCGGCGCGGTCGAGCTGGGCGCCGTGCGCGGCGAGATCGTCTTCGACGACGTGTGCTTCGCCTACCGCGGGGCGCCGCAGGTTCTTCACGGGGTGAGCCTGCGCGTCTCGCCGGGTGAGACGGTGGCGCTCGTGGGCGAGACCGGCGCCGGCAAGTCGACCGTGGCCCGGCTCATCGCCCGGCTCTACGACCCGACGGGGGGGTCGATCCGCCTCGACGGCCACGACCTGCGCGATGTGACGCTCACAAGCCTCAGATCCCAGATAGGGGTCGTGCCCCAGGAGCCGTTCCTGTTCGCGGGCACGGTGCGCGACAACGTGGGCTTCGCCCGCCCGGGCGCCGGCGACGCCGAGCTGGCGGAGGCTCTGCATGCGGTCGGGATCCAAGACGTCGTGGAGAGGCTCGGCGGCCTCGACGGGATCGTTCACGAGCGGGGCTCGACGCTGTCGGCCGGCGAGCGGCAGCTGCTGGCGTTGGCGCGCACGTTCGTGTCCCGGCCGCGGGTGCTGGTGCTGGACGAGGCCACGAGCAACCTGGACCTTCGCTCGGAGGCACAGATCGAGGTGGCGCTGGATGCGCTTTTGAGCGGCCGCACCGCGGTGATCGTGGCGCACCGCCTGAGCACGGCGCGCCGCGCCGACCGCATAGTGGTGATGCGCGAAGGCCGGATCGTCGAAGTCGGCAGCCATGAGGATCTGCTGGCCGCCGGCGGGCGCTATGCGACGATGTTCGAGACCTGGGACAGCCACACTCAAGGCTCCAGAACGGCCGACTCCACCACAGGCAGCGATCCGCAATGAGCACACCCGACCCGAACCGTGCGCCTGATGCGGGCGACGCCGTGATAGCCCTGCGCGGGGTGCGCCGCAGGATCGAGGGCACCGAGGTGCTGCGCGGCATCGACTGGGAGGTGCGCTCAGGTCAGCGCTGGGTCGTCCTCGGACCCAACGGCTCCGGCAAGACCACCCTGGTGCGGATCGCGTCGATGTGGGAGCACCCCTCGCAGGGAGCGGTGGAGGTGCTGGGCGAGCGGCTGGGGCATACCGACGTGCGCCGCCTGCGAGCCCGGGTGGGCTTCAGCAGCGCCGCCATGGCCGATCTGCTCCGACCGGCGCTCACCGCCGTCGAGGTCGTGATGACCGCGAAGCACGCCGCGCTGGAGCCGTGGTGGCACAGCTACGAGGACATCGACCGCCGGCAGGCCCGGCAGGCCCTCGAGCGGGTCGGGTGCGCCCACCGGGCGGGCAACCGGTTCGGGACGCTCTCCTCGGGCGAGAGGCAGCGGGTGCTGCTGGCTCGGTCGCTGCTGACCGACCCTGGGGTGATCATCCTGGACGAGCCCAACGCCGGACTCGACCTCGCGGGCCGCGAGGAGCTGATCATCACGCTGCGAGACCTCGCGCTGGATGCGGCCACTCCCCCGCTGGTGCTCGTCACCCACCACGCTGACGAGATCCCCGACGGGTTCACGCACGCACTGCTGCTGCGGGCGGGCAAGGTGCTGGCCGCCGGGCCCATCGGCGACACCCTCACAAGCGCCAACCTCTCGGCCTGCTTCGGGCTGGACCTGGTGCTGGAACGCCGCCACGGACGCTGGTCAGCCCGAGCCACCGCCTAGCACACTTCCGAAACACTGACCACACGGCGCTAACGCACCTGCAACTCGGAGGCTCCCGCCAGCGTTAATGCCCTCTTCAGTCGGACTGTGCCTCAAACTGCTCCGACGTCCAGCGCGGTGGTCTGGCTGGAGTCATGCTGCGGCCGCCTCGAGCATTGCGAGGTCCGGCACCGGGATTCGGGCCATCTCGGACGGCTCGAACTTGACGAGCCCGCCTGCGTAGGTGCGTCCGACCGCGTTCGGCGCCGCCGCGCGTAAGGCAGCAGCGAGAGCGTCAATAGCCGGTCCCGTCATCGGCTCCCGTGGATAGATGCCGTGAGCCACGTTCACGTGCCGCACGGCGGCCCGGTTGCGAACGAACGCCGGCGGGCGGCGGGCCATGTAGGTGGCAAGAATCGGCGCAGGCTCCCGCAGCCGCACCGACCACCAAGGGTTCCTTTTGCGGGCGACGTAGCCCACTGGAACGCCACGATGCGTCGCCAAACGCAGGAACCGGTCGATGCGGGCCCTGTCATCAGCGTCGAACACGTCAAGATCTGCGGGCAGGTCGATCACGGCTCGCAGACCCTGGACTCCTCCCACCAGTGCGTTGCCGGCGCCGAACAACTCGCGGGCGCGTGTGATCGCCGGGAACAGCACGCCGCACGGCAGCGACGGGTCCCCAGCATCGGTTATCCAGGTCTTGTTGGCGCCGGTCACCGCCCCACGATGCACTCGGCAGAGCTCACCGAGTTCGACATGTCCCGCCGGCGGCCGGGGTGATCGCTGGAGCAGAGTCGACCATCGCGGGGCGGCACGCACCTCCTCGCGATCAAACCGACGACCGCCATCCAACGCACCCAGCGCGGCAGTCCCGGGAACGCGCCTCATGCGGATCGAGGTCGTAGATGTGCCTACCTCGAAGCAGGTCACCGCGGCGGTCGTGGCGGCATCGCTGAAGGGTGTCGCGGAGGGATCGACCACATGCACTGACACCCCGCCCAGCCTGGTGGACACGAGTTCGCGCAACAGGCGTCCGTAGTTCACGTCGAGCCATTCGGACGATGTCACCAGCGATCCGACATCGCCCGGACGCGCATGCAGTGCAGTGGCCACAAAGAAGTAGGCGTGCAGGCCGGCAAGGCCGTTGGCACGCAGACCGAGACGTGACGCGCTCGCAGCCAGCCACCGCTTGCCTGATTGTCCGATCTGATGGTGCCGGACATAGGGAGGATTACCAAGATAAGCAGTCATGCCTGCCATAGTGCCTAGATCGGCTTCAAGATAATCTTCGACGACGATGCGCGCTCGTCCGTCAAATCCGGCCGCTGTCAGGTTGGCCCGGGCCACCAGGGCTGCTAGAGGATCGACCTCGACACCCACGAGCGACGCTGCCGGGAAGGCCCGGCCCGCGGCCAGCAAGAAGCGAGCAGAGCCGGTCCCCGGATCAACGACGCGCAAGGGCCGGCCGCGTCCGGTCGCCCAAGCCACCATCGAGGACACGATCTCTGGAGGCGTGTAGACCGCGCCCAGCAGGCGGCGACGTTCAGGCTGCCTGACCCGAACGAACGCCTCGCCGAGCGGGTCGCCACCCCGACGCACCAGGTCGATCAGTTCATCGACCGCAACACCGGGATCGATCCGCCCGATCCCGCTGACCAGCCCCGACTCCGGTCCCGAGAGGTTGGCAAGGCGACCGGACGCGGCGACTGCCCATGCTGCTGCGGCGATGTGCGCTTCGGTGGACAGACAGCGCTCAACCGTCGAGTCGTCGAGCCGCGCCTCGGTGGTGGTCAGGGTCATCTGAGTGAAGTGTGGCATCGCCCCGATCCGTTCGCTGGGATGGTGTCCCCCGCCGCGGCCGATGGTGAATGCATCTGCGGGAACTGTGCCTGCGCGTGCCGCTCGGGGTTACCGCAGGCACACGAGAAGCATGGCTTGGGGTTGTGACAGCTGGCGGCGCCCTGCGCGGCCGGCTCAAGGCTGGTCTGGTAAGTGATCCTGCCTGCTGGGCGCGGTTGACAGTCCCGTGCGCCGGATCAAACAGTGTGGGCGCGGATGACCTCGGCCAGGGTGGCGACGCCGGTGTTGATGGCTTCGGTGGACAGGTGGCCGAAGCACAGCCGCATGCGGCGGGCGCCGTGCCCGGGATCGGTGCACCAGCCCGCGCCAGGGTTGAACTCGACTCCGGCCGCCGCGGCGGGCGCGACCAGGTCGGCGGTGTCGTAGCCGTCCGGCAACGTCGCCCACACGAAGATCCCGCCACTCGGCGGCGTGAACGCGAGCACCGCAGAGAGGTGCTCGCTGAGGGCCGAGCACAGCGCCTCGCACTTGCCCCGCAGCACGCTCACAAGCTGCTCGACATGGTCGTCGAAATGCGCGGCCGCGTACTCGGCGACCGCGAGCTGCTCGAGCGCACCGGAGCCGCCGTCGGACTTGAGCGGCAGGACCCTGCCGAGCAGGGGCCAGTCGGCCACGATGTAGCCGAGCCGCAGCGCCGGCGCCAGGGTCTTGGAGAACGAGCCGCAGTAAACGACCTGACCGCCACCGGCGTCGAGCGACCGGATCGTCGGCGGCCTCGCACCGTCGAATATCAGATCGGCGTAGCAGTCATCCTCGAAGACGGCCACACCGTGGCACCGGGCCGCCTCCAGCAACTGGAGTCTGCGCTCGACCCCCATGACGGTTCCCGTCGGGTTCTGAACGGTCGGGATCGTGTAGATGAGCTTGGGCCGCCGACCACGGGCCGCCAGCGACGCAAGGGTCTCCTCGAGATGGTCGATGCGGATGCCGCCGCCGTCCAGGGCCACGCCGTGGACCTCCGCGCCGAGGGCGGTCAGCCTGCTCAAGGCGCCCGCATACGTGGCCTCCTCCACCACCACGGCGTCGCCCGGCGCCACGAGCGCGCCGCACACCAGGTCGAGCGCCTGCAGCGAGCCCGAGGTGACCAGCACCTCGTCGGGGTCGGTGGGCATGTGCGCGCGCCGTTCCAGCGCCCCGGCCACGACCTCGCGCAGCGGCAGGTGTCCCTGGGGACTGCCGCCCAGGTTGTAGCGCGCCAGGTCGGTGCCGTGGCGGGACAGCGCCACCGCGGCCGCCTCCGACAGTCCCGCGAAGGGCACGCTGTGGGGGTCGTTGTGGCCGCCGACGAAGTTGAAGGGCGGATCGCCCGCCCACCGCTGTTGCCCGCCGGCCAGGCCGGGCCGCAGCAGGGCCGTCATGTCAAAGCTCATGGCACGAACCTACTGCGCGCTACCCCGCCCGCAGAACCCGCGGGTGGCGCAGGCGTCGGACATTCGAGCGCTGTCCAGCAACTTGCGCGCTACTGTGAACACTTGCGCGCTACTGTGAACAGCTGGCGGGGATGACGGCGAGGAGCACCCCCTCGGCCACCTCCACACCGGCGGGCGAGGCGACGATGACGTTGGACACGCCGCGTGCCGCTGTGGGGTCGAGCACCTCGTCGCTGAGGGGATACTCCAGGCCCCAGGTTCTCACGACCCGGGCCGGGCCTCCGACGGCCAGCAGCGAGACCACCTCGCCCACATCGCCGACCAGGCGATGCGAGCCCCTGAGCACCTGCACGCGGGCCTCGTCGACGGTCGCGGAAAGCGCCACTGTGGCCCAGCGAGGCGATGCCAGCACCAGCAGGCCGGCGAGGGCGTGGTCGAGCCGGCCACCGGCCGAGGCCAGGACATGTACCTCGCAGGCGCGCCGGCAGGCGTATTCGAGCGCAAGCTCGAGGTCGGTCGAGTCCTTGCGCTCGGGATGGTCCACCACATCGACACCGAGCCGTCGAGCCTCGGCCAGCGCGCCGTCGCCGGCAGAATCCAGGTCACCCACCACGGCATCGACCCGCCAGCCGAGGCCGACAGCCACATCAAGCCCACCGTCAGCAGCCACAACCAAGTCGGCATCCACCGACACATCAGCGGCAACGGCCGCTCCGACACTCGCTGACACATCAGCGGCCGAGACCGGGTCGGCGGACGGAGGCGCGACCTCGCTCACAGCGATGGGCTTGTGAGCCTCGCTCACAGCGGCAACGGCCGCGCTGGCGGGCGATTGCGCGGCCGGTATCGAGGGTATGGCTCCGGCGATCACCAGGGCACGGCCGCGGCGCATCTGCGGGACCCTACAGAGCGGCCCCGACTCGCTCGCTCAGCGCAGACACGCAAGCACGCCCCGACTCGCCGCTAGGGCAGGTACGGGGTGGGGTCCACCGCCCTGCCGTCGATGCGCAGCTCGAAATGCAGGTGAGGGCCCGTGGACAGGCCGGTGGATCCCACCGCACCCACCTTGTCGCCGCTCGACACCTGATCGCCGACGGAGACCGAGATCGAGCTGAGGTGGGAGTACAGCGTGCTGTAGCCGAGCCCGTGATAGACGACGACGGTGTTGCCGTAGCCCGAGCGCCACCCGGCGACGATGACCTCGCCCGAGCGGGCGGCGCCGACCCGGTCGCCGGTGTCGCCGTCGAGGTCGATGCCCTGGTGCTGGCGCACCGAACCGAGGATGGGATGGACTCGGGGCCCGAAACCCGACGTCTTCTCCCCGCCGACGGGCCAGACGACCAACTCGAAGGGGCCGTTGGCAGCCTCGTGAGCCTGGCGCTGCTCGGAGACGGCACGCCTGCGGGCCTGCTCCTCGAGCCGGCGCCTCTCGGCCTCGGCGCGCCGCAGCTCCTCCTCGATGGCGAAGATCTCCCGCTCCATCTCCTCGTCGATGCGCTCGATCTCCGCCGCCTCGCGCTCGTACTCGTCGATGCGGCGCTGGATCTCGGCCCGGTACTCCTCGGCGGCGAGCCGGGCGTCCTCCAGCTCGGCCAGGCGCTGCTGCTGCGCGGCCCGCTCTCGCTCGGCCTCCTCCAGCTTCTCGACGGCGCTGCGCCGCACCACTTCGAGCCGAGCCTCGACCGTGCGCAGCTCGTCGGTGATCTCCAGCTCGCTGCCCACGGCCCGCTCGATCAGGAAGAGCCGCACCGCGCTCTCGTTGAGGTCGCCGCTCGCCAGCTGCTCGATCACGTCCGCCGGCGCCTGGACGAACACCTCGATGGCACGCTGGCGCAGGCGCTCGCGCACAGCGGTGATCTCCTCTTGGAGCCAGGCGACCTCGGCGCGGGCCGCAGCAGCCTCGGCGATGGCCGCGGCGATGGACTTCTCGGCCGCGTCGATCCGGGCCAGTTGCAACTCGATATAGGTCTCCAGCTCGGACAGCGCGGCGACCAGGGCGGCGTCGTCGGCTGCGAGCGCGTCCACCTGCTTGGCAACCTCGGCCGCGCTGCGGGCCAGTTCCTCTCGCTCAACCCGGATGTCTTGGATCTGCTGATCTGGCTGGGCGAGCGCCGCGGTTCCCGTCAGCGCGGCGACCACCGCACCCGCCAGCACGACGCAGATCACGCCGCCTCGCCGCACGCCGGCCGCCCAGAGAGTCCTCGACCAGTGAGACTGACGGTAGCCGTCGGCCAATCGTCCATGTGCGGCGGTTGCCCAGAACATTGTCAACCTGCGAAGCCGGATCACGAGACGGGATCGTAACAAAACCGCAACACGACCGCAACCTATCCGAAATCTATGTCGCGTGCCGCCGGAACGGCACAGACCCCGACCCAGACCCGGGGCTAGGGCTTCGCAGAACCGACGATCCACATGGCGAAATACTGGGCGCCGCCGCCGTAGGCGTGGCCCAGGGCCCGGCGGGCGCCGTCGACCTGGTGCTCGCCGGCTGCGCCCATCACCTGCAGCGCGGCCTCCGCGAAGCGGATCATGCCCGAGGCGCCGATGGGGTTGCTCGAGAGCACGCCGCCGGAGCAGTTGACGGGCAGGTCGCCGCCGTCGAGCTCGGTCGCGCCCGACTCGACCATGCGCCAGCCGTCACCGGCAGCGGCGAACCCCAGGCTCTCGAGCCACATCGGCTCGTACCACGAGAACGGCACGTAGATCTCCACCGCATCGATCTCGGCCCGGCGGTCTGAGATGCCGGCCTGGGCGAACACGTCGTCGGCGCACTGCTCGGACGCGGCCGGCGACACCATGTTGCGGCCGCCGTAGCTGTTGCTCTCGCTGCGCATGGCGGTGCCGTGGACCCACGCCACCGGACCCTCGTGGGCGTCGCCGGCGGCCTCGTCGGTGAGCACCATGGCGCAGGCGCCGTCCGAGGACGGGCAGGTCTCGGAGTAGCGGATCGGATCCCACAGCATGGGCGAGTCCACCACCTGCTCGAGCGTGAGGCCGTGCTGGTGGAGGTGTGCGTAGGGGTTGAGCAATGCGTTGCGGCGGTCCTTGTGGGCGACCATGCAGCCGATCAGCTCGGGCGCCCCCGTCATCATCATGTAGCGGCGGATGATCGGCGAGAAGTAGCCGCCAGCGCCGGCGTTGACGGAGGTGGCGAACGGCTGGGGCAGCGAGAGCGCCCACATGGCGTTGGACTCCGACTGCTTCTCCCAGCCGACGGTGAGCACGCGGCGGTGCACCCGGCTCTGCACCATCGACGCCGCCACGCAGGCGGTGGAGCCGCCCACCGAGCCTGCGGTGTGAACGCGCATGATGGGCTTGCCGACGGCGCCAAGTGCCTCGGCCAGGTAGATCTCGGGCATCATCACGCCCTCGAAGAAGTCCGGCGCCTTGCCGATGATCACCGCGTCGATGTCGTCCCAGGTGCACTGCGCCATCTCCAGGGCGCGGTAGGCGGCCTCCCGCAGCAGCCCGGGGATCGAGACGTCCCGGCGCGCCGAGGCGTACTTGGTCTGGCCCACGCCGGTGACCGCGGTGCGCTCAGCCATGCGCCGCCACCGCTAGTCGCCCCCCGACACGCCTGCGCAGATCAGACACGCGCGCCTGCCCCAACCCTCGTAGCGCCGCCACCGCTAGTCGCCCTCCAGCACGCACACCAGGTTCTGCTGCAGGCAGGGCCCCGAGGTGGCGTGCGCGACGGCGCGGTCGCCCTCCCCGCGGGAGATCCGCGACGCGGCCTCACCGATGCGGATCAGCCCGGAGGCCATCATCGTGTGCGCGGCGAGCGCCCCGCCGGAGGGGTTGACCGCGGTCGTCTCCTCGTCGATGCCCAGCGCCCGGGTGAGCAGATGCTCCGAGGTGGTGTAGGGCGCGTGCAGTTCGGCGATATCCAGCTTGTCGGCGTTGACGCCGGCGTGCTGCGCGGCCAGCCGTGCCGACATCGACGAGGTGAGATCGCGGGCGCCGAGAGTGTGGGCATCGCTGCGGTGGTCGAAACCGCGTATCCATGCCGGTCTCTCACAGAGTTCTGCGGCCCGGTCGCCGGCGGCCAGCACGATGGCGCAGCCGCCGTCGGCGGAGGCCGGCAGGTCCGAGGGGCGCAGCGGATCGACGGCAAACTCCTCGGCGAGGATCTCATCCACGGTCTTGGGCTCGGCCCGCACCGCCTGGGGGTTGGAGGCGGCATGGGCGCGGCTGCGCGAGGCGATCTCGGCCAGACGCCGCTGACTGACGTGCCCGCCCTCGAGCTGCAGGCGCGCCGCGAGGGCCTCCACGGCGTGGCTGTCCGGCCAGAGCGGGCACACGTAGTAGGGATCCATCTGGGTGGCGAGAACGTCGCGCAGCGAGCCGGGCGACGTCTTGCCGTAGCCGTACACCAGGGCCGTGTCGATGCCGCCGCACTGGATCTTGACCCATGCCTCATACAGCGCCCAGGCGCCGTCCTGCTCGACATGGCTCTCGCTGATGGGGGGCACCGGACCCGTGCCGTCGATGGTCATGACGAAGGAGAACGCCTGCCCGGCCAGGAAGTCCGACGAGCCCGAGCAGGTGAAACCGATGTCAGCCTGGGTGAGGCCGACGTCGGTCTTGGCCCGCTCCATGAGCGGCACCATGAACTCGACCTCGGACTCGCCGGGGATCGAGGCCTCCTGGCGCTGCGCGAACGAGACGACCGCCACGTCGATCATCCCGGCCCGGACCTCCTCTCGGGCTCAAGTGTGCCGCTCATATCGATCACGTCGGCCCGGCCCTCCAGTTCAAGTGCGCATCTCATATCGATCACGTCGGCCCGGCCCTCCCCTCGGACTCAAGCGTGCAGCTCACGTCGATCACGGCGCCGCGGCCCGGCCGATGCGCTCGTAGTCGTCGATCCGCTCGTCCGGCTCGCCCGTGGGCTCCCAGCCGCTTATGTTGGCCGCCGACGTCTCAAGCTCGTCGTCGGGCCTCCACACGGCCCTGACGCGCATGCCGATGCGCACCTGCTCGGGCGCGATGTTGACCACCAGGCCCATGAAGCCCACGGAGGCGCCGTCGAGCACGATCCAGGCGCTGCAGTAGGGCGGCTTGAGGTCGGGCCGGCGCTCGATGGGGACGCGGGTCACGTTGAACGACTCGACATAGCCGACGTCGGGCAGCTCCACCACCTCGTGCGTCGCCGTGCCAGCGAGCGGGCTCACGCCGCGGGGCGGGACGAACACCTGGCCGGTCACTGCGCAACGCTCGCCGAGGATCCGCTTTTGGGCCATAGCCCGCAGGTAGCGCGACAGCGCCCGGCCCGGTGTGTAGGTATAGGTGAGCCGCAGCGGGGTGCAGACGCTGGACACGAGATCCTCGGCGGCGAGGGACTCCGGCAGCGTGACCTTCGAGGACAGCGCGGCGGGAGGCGCCAGCGGATCCGGCGCCATCAGCAGCCGTCCTCGGGAACGGGCTCGAAGCCGGCGATGTCGGCTATGTGACCCTCACGCTCGTTGCGCCACACCGCCCGCACCCGCATGCCGGTGAACATCTCAGCACGGTCGGCGAGCACGGCGTGAAGCATCGGGGTGTCGGCGCCATCGAGTCGTATCAGTGCCCAGGCGAACGGGCGCTCGAACGGCTGCTGGGGCCGGGGATCGCCGTTCCAGGCCCAGGTGAGCACCTCCCCGCCCTGGCCGACCTCCACCATCTCGGTGAGCGGCTCGGCGTTGATCGGGTCGTACTCCAGCGGCGGGCACAGCACCGAGCCGTCGGCTCTGCGTATGCCGCAGATCACGCCAGCCCGCAGGCCGGCCAGGAACGCGCCGATCACAGGCCCCGTCGAGCGGGTGAACGGGTACTCCAGCACCAGCGGCGCCTTCAGCGCTTCGGTGGCCATGCGCCCCCAATGCTAGAGCAACAACCACTCGCCAAGCGCGCTCGGGTCGGGGTGACAGGTTGCCTGCCAGGGTGACGGGTTGCCGGCACGCGCCGGGAGGCCCGGCCGTGCTGCCGGGCCTCCCGGTCGGTATGCCGTCTTGTGCTGGTGGTGTTAGCCGGAGGGTTCGCTGAAGTTGATGATGCCGACTGTGGCGGGTGTCTGGTCCCGGTCATCATCGGCGCCGGGGGCGTTGTCCCGCAAGCGGATCAGGAACAGGACACTGCTCTTGTCGCCCGTCTCAGTCTCGTCGGTGTCGTTCATCCAGGTTGAGAAGGTGAGACTGCCGTCCGCGCCGGTGTGGCGGGTGTGGCGGTACTGGTCCCAGTTGGGAGAAGACTGGACGGCTGAGGGCCAAACTTGGAAATCGTTTGACCCCCCCTCCCTCTTAACCCTGTTCGCGTGTTTCTTGCCGGGTTCGGGGAAGTAGATGCGTTGGAGCTCAAACGTGGCGCGGCTGGTGCCGTCGGCGCCGGCTGTGGTGTCAGAGTTGCCTGCTCTGAGTTGCACCGTGATGGCCACTTCGTCACCGTAATCGGCCTCAACGGGGGCGTTCTTGTTCTTTTTTGTGTCATCCCCCTTCTTGAACGACTTCTGCAGATCCGCGCCCTCCGACTTCACGGTGATGCTGTCAGCAGCCGTTCCAGAGGGAACGGTCACGGTCGGCGCGGACCCAGAAGTGATGCGGTCGCCCTCTGACACATGCACGTAGAACACATGCAACCGCTTGTTGTCCAGCACCTTCCTGGTGTCCAGGTTGATGATCGCCGTAGAGGCCGGACCGTTGAACTCCTCGAGCACGCGGATCACGATCGTCTTCTTATCACCGGCAGTGCTCGGGTTCGGGTCCGCCGGCGCAGTGACAGGGAACGAGACCATGCCCGTACCGTCGGTCTTCAGCGTATATTCAGCATCGATATCATAATCACTAACGGTCTCGCATTCAGCATCACCACATTGAGGATCGAGTCGGGTATAGCCGATGTACTCGGTGACCTCATGCATCTTATTCCGACGGGGACTATAACGCATCGCGGTAGCATGTCCATCCACATCAAATTGCCAGGAATGCAGATTGACAGGGCTGGCACCGTCGACACCGAACGCGGCGCGCTTCAGCTTGTCACCGTCGTTCTCGTCGGTGTGCAACAACTGCACCGTGAACTGCGACCAATCACCGAACTTCATCTCAAAATAATGGGCACTCTCGCTGTCCGTAGCCTTCGTGTCCGCAACCTTGTCATCATCAGCCGTAATACGCAACGACTCCGCCGCCACCTGACTCAACGGCAAAGTCGTGGTCGTGGTAGTCGTAGTGGTCGTAGTCGTGGTAGTCGTAGTCGTCGTCGTGGTAGTCGTAGTCGTCGTGGTAGCCGGGGTGGTAGTCGTAGTCGTAGTAGTCGTGGTAGCCGGGGTGGTAGTCGTAGTAGTGGTAGCCGGGGTGGTAGTCGTGGCAGTCGTAGTAGTTGTCGCGACCGGGGCCGAACCACCACCGCCACCGCCTGCAGGGGCGGCGGGAACAACCGCGGCCGCGGCCGGCACCGTGACAGCATCAGGATCACCGGCGATGCGCAACTCGAAACCATTCACCTCGCCGTTGTAACGGGTGCCGCGGTCGCCGGTCCAGACCCACACCGTCACACCCCGACCAATGGTCGACGCGCTCAACTCGTCCAGTTTGACATCGCCGTCGGCGCCGGTCACCGGGTCACGCGCATCGATCGCGCACGCCGTGGAGGTGCGGTTAACGCTGCGCACGAGAGCGTTGCACCCGCCCCGCAGATCAAACGCCCGATAGCGGCGCTGCGAACTCACATAGAACCCATCCACCGGCGCCCCCGACACCGGCCTGAACGTCGCGTCGCGCACCGACACCACCACCACACCACCGTCGGCCTGCGCCGTCACACCCGCCGGACGCACCCCCGTGTGCGCCAGCGTGCGCTTGATGAACGACGCCATATTTTTGCGCGGCACCGGACCCTCAGGATCAAACCTCCTCGCATCCCCGGCGCTGCCCGTCGTGATACCAAGCTCATAGGCGTAACTCGCCGCAACACGCGCATCCCCCGCAGGCACATCTGCGAAATGATCCAGCGTCCCACCCGAACCCAGGATCAGCTCACCCGCCATCGCGCCGTCCTGATGGAACAGGCCGGGGCTGGCATGGCGCAGGAACCCGATCAGAGCCACCGCCATCTCGGCCCGCGTGATGCTCGCATCGGGCCTGAACGCCATCCCCGAGCCGGCCAAAATGTCGTTGCGAGCCAGCGCCAGGATCGCGTTGCGGCGCTCCTCGTCGAGATCGGCGACATCGTTGAAGTCGGCGGCGCCCGAGCCGCCTGTCAGATCCACCCCGGCGACCCCAGCAGCCCTGTGCAAGAACAACGCCATCTGCGAACGCGACACCTCAGACCCGGCATCGAACCGCTCGGCCGTCCTGCCCCTGGTGATCCCGTAATACGCGATGCAGTTGATCGCATCCTCAGCAACCAACCCCTCGACATCCACAAACCCAGCATCCTCCGACGCGTCACCAAAACACGCAGAAAACACCGGCAACGCATCAGCCTCCGCGCGGTCGTCCCCCACAGGCGCAGCCCCGACCGGCGCAGCCACCACAACCCCACCAACCAGACCAGCCACCAACAACACACACCACAACAAACCACCACCACGACACCGGCGGCGGCGGCCGGCTACAACATCAGCAGCCCCCCCCCCCCGGGGCGAAGTACGAACCATCAGAGACATCAGCCTCTCCTCTCGAACACCGGCGGAACCCCGCCGACCCGAATCGACCGGCACGACCCTAACACCACCCGGCCGGCCACAAGCCAACCCCGGCAGCACCAGCGCCGTGCCACCCACCAACATACCCCCCCCCCCCCCCCGCAACGCAACGCAACCACAACTCCTCAAGACCTTGAAGGGCCGGCAAGCGGAGCGGTGACCTCATCCAAGCGCCTAGCCGGAAGGGAGGGGAAGCAAGTCGGGCGAGCCTAGGCTGCCGGCACGCGCGGGAGGCCCGGCTGTGTTGCCGGGCCTCCCGGTCGGTATGCCGTCTCGTGCTGGTGGTTAGCCGGAGGGTTCGCTGAGCCTCACGATGCCGCTCGTGACCGGAGTGTTGTTGAGGCTGTTGGCGGCGTTGGGAGCGTTGGTGCTTGAGCGGATCAGGAACACGACACTGCCTGTGTCACCGGCGGCGGTGTTGGGGTCGTCCATCCAAACCGAGAAGGTGAGACTGCCGTCAGCGCCAGTGTAACGGGTTCGCCGCCACTGATGCCAATCAGTGGACTGCTGGATAGACTCGGGTCTAACCTCCAAATTGCTTCCTCCACTCCTTTTGATCCGATTCACGTGACCGGCCGACGGAAAGTAGCCGCGGTGAATATTGAACGCAGCGCGGCTCGTGCCATCCGCTCCAACGGTGGTGTCTGCACCGTCAGCGTCCTTGAGTTGAACCGTGACAGTCACCTCATCACCATAATCGGCCTCCACGAACACCTTGCTGCTGTTACCGGACGTGAACGACTTGTCCGTCTTCGCACCCTTGGACGTCACAGTGATGCTCGCGGCCGCCTCGCCCGCGGGAACTGTCGTGGTCACCGCAGAGCCAGAAGTCGTACGAGCCCCCTCCGTCACAAGCACAACAACCACATGCAACCGCTTGTTCGGCAGACCCGTGAACGCGGGAGAAGCCGGACCGTTGACCTCCTCGACAATATGGAGCACCAGCGTAGCCCTGTCACCCGCAGCGCTTGGGTTCGGATCCGCCGGCGCTGTAACAGCGAACGAAGCCATCCCCGTGCCATCGGTCTTCAGAGTATGCTGAGCAACGTTATTCGGAGTTTCAGCGCAGGGGTCGCCGCCCCGAAAACCATCCACATAAGCATGGTCATTAGCGACAACTTTAGAAACAGCCTCAGAAATGCTGGTACTACACGGAGAAAGGCCAACTCCACGACCCGTCCCGTTGACCTGCCGAACATCGACCAGCACCGGGTTCGTGCCGTCCACACCGAACGCGGCGCGCTTCACCCTGTCACCATCGTTCTCATCGGTGTACAACAACTGCACCGTGAACTGCGACCAATCACCGAACTTCATCGCATAATAGGAAACCTTATTTTGATCAATGAGCCTGGAACCCGCAACAGTCTCATCATCAGGCGTGATGCTCAACGACTCCGCCGCCACCTGACCCAACGGCATAGTCGTAGTAGTCGTCGTCGTCGTCGTGGTGGTAGTGGTCGTAGTCGTCGTCGTCGTAGTCGTCGTCGTCGTAGTCGTCGTAGCAGTGGGCGTAGTCGTAGTCGTGGTGGTGGTGGTTGCCGGGGCGGAACCACCGCCGCCGCCTGCAGGAGCGGCGGGAACAACCGCGGTCGCGGCCGGCACCGTGACAGCCCCAGCCTCCCCAGCGATGCGCAACTCGAAACCGTCCACACTGCTGTCGTTGTAAGAATCGCCGCGGTCGCCGGACCACACCCACACCGTCACACCACGACCAATCGTCGCAGCGGTCAACTCGTCCAGCCTCACATCACCGCCGGCACCGGTCACAGGATCACGCGCGTCGATCGCGCACACCGTCGAAGTGCGGTTCACGCTTCTGACGATCGCGTTGCACCCGCCCCGCAGATCAAACGCCCGATAGCGGCGCTGCGAACTCACATAGAACCCATCAACCAACGCACCGGCCACCGGCGCGAACACCGCGTCACGCACCGACACAACCACCGTGTTGCCGTCAGACTGCGCCGTCACCCCCGCCGGGCGCACCTTCGTGTGCGCCAGCGTGCGCGTGATGAACGACGCCATATTCTTGCGCAGAACGGGATCACCAGGCGAGAACAGGCTCGCGCCCGCCGCGCTGCCCCTGGTGATACCAAGCTCATACGCGTAGGAGACCGCCGTGTCCACACCCTCAGGCAGACCGCGACGCGCGTCAGCGAAATGATCCAGCGTCGCACCCGAACCCAGGATCAGCTCACCGGCCATAGCGCCGCTCCGATGGAACAGTCCGGGGCTGGCATGGCGCAGGAACCCGACCAGTGCCACCGCCATCTCGGCCCGCGTGATGCTCGCATCGGGCCTGAACGCCATCCCCGACCCGGCCAAGATGTCATTGCGGGCCAACGCCATGATCGCGTTGCGGCGCTCCTCGTCCAAATCCGCGATGTCAGCGAAGTCGGCGGCACCCGAGCCGCCTGTCAAATCCAACCCCGCCATCCCAGCAGCCCTGTGCAAGAACAGCGCCATCTGCGAACGCGTCACCTCAGACCCGGCATCGAACCGCTCAACCGTCCTGCCCCTGGTGATCCCATAGTACGCCAGGCAGTTGATCGCAGCCTCAGCAACCAACCCCTCAGTGTCCACGAACCCCGCGTCACGCGTGGCATCACCCACACACGCCGAAAACACCGGCAACGCATCGGCCTCCGCGCCGCTGCTGCCCACAGGCGCAGCCCCAACCGGCGCAGCCACCACAACAGAACCCACCAAACCAACCACCAACAACGCAGACCACCATAAGCGAGGCTTACCCCCGCCACGGCGGCGGCCAGCTACAACATCAACCAGCCCCCCCCCCGCGGGTGAAGTACGAACCATCAGAGACATCTCAGCCTCCCCTTCTCTCGAACACCGGCAGAACCCCGCCGACCCGAATCGACCGGCACAACCCTAACACCACCCGGCCGGCCACAAGCCAACCCGGCAGCACCAGCGCTACACCAACCACCAACATACCCCCCCCCGGGCAACGCAACCCACAACTCCACTGGGTTGGCGAAGCTCGCCGCTGGTGCCGTGGTCAGGCGCCGAGCAGCAGGAGCAGGCCGATGACGGTGTAGAGGATCATCACCGCCAGCATCGGGTACTGCGAGCGTGTGGCCAGCCGCCGCGGCCAGCGCTCCACGGCCCGGTCGTGGGCGACGGCCACGCCCAGAACATGGCCTGTCGCGATCGCGGCGGTCTGCGTCCAAGCGATCGTGTCGGTGGAGACCAGCAGGTAGTCCACGCCGTAGGCGGCGGTGCCGAAGAGATTCCAGCCCCGACCGAAGGGATCCGAGGCCAGGGCGATGATCTGCTGTCCCTCCAGCAGCAGGTAGCTGAAATAGTGCGCGACCGTGTAGGCCGCCGCAATGGGAACGAGCGAACCGGCGAAGGCGCCGGCCAGTTCCCGCTCGCTGCCGCCGGTGATGGCGGCCATCACCGCGATCGCCGCCCGGTACAGCACCAGGACCACCAACACCACGAAGGTCAGGCCCACCGTGTTGAAAGCGGTGAGCCCCCAACCCGTGCGAGTCTCGACCGCCGTCAGCCACAGCGAGCTGCGCGTGAGGCCGTCGAATGTCGTGGAGCCCAGCACGACGAGGATCAGCGCCGTCGAGCCCCGCTTGACCGGCAGCACGGCCAGGCCGGCCAGCGGCAGCCGCATCCTCCAGGCGCCGCTCGGGTGGCGGTACAGCGGGGCGATGGCGGAGAGCTTGGTGAACAGCACGCCGAAGCCCTCGGCGTCGCGCACCCAGCCGCGCCCGAAGACCGCGGCGCCCACCATCAGCACAGCCGCATAGGCCGCCACGTAGGCGCCGAGAAACCTGGGCTCGGAAGGGTCGTGGTAGGCGAGTTCGATCCAGACGAACACGGACAGCGCGGCGACGGCCCACCGCTGGTCGCCGGCGCCCCGGTCGGCCTCGGACACCGGGCGCCGTCTGAGGCGCGCCCAGAGCCGGGCCGACGTGTCGGCGACCGTGGCGAAGGGGTCGAGCCCTCGCCAGACATCGCCTGCCGGCACCGACGCGACCTGCAGGCCGACCCAGAAGATGATGAAGATCGCCACCGGCGCGATGTTGACCGAAGGATTGATGTTGCCCCGGAGCCCGGCATACAGCAGCACGCCGAGGGCCAGCAGTCCCGCCGCGCGTGCGACCGGCACGAGCGCCCGGCCCGCCGTTTGCAGCGGCCCCGGAAGGTCGCGCCCGGCGGCCGCGGCCCGGAGCCTGGGACGCTCCCAGAACATGCCGAGCGCCACGAACGACGCCACCACCACGAACGAGGCGGCCCAGGCCAGCTGCCAGGCAGGCACGGGCAGATCGAGCCGGCCGCCCACACCGTGGGCGGCAGCCCGGCCCGCGGACGCCGGCACCATCACCGCGGCCAACGCCGGGACCGCTGCCACACGGGTCCACAGTCGCAGCCGTGGGCTACGGCGGCGAGGCTTCGACGGAGGCTGCGTCATCGCAGGGGGATGCTCGTGGAGCCCCGAACGGCAGGGACTTGCGGGGCGGCTCCGAGCCGAGGCGCGCGCTCACTGCGGACGCAGGCTAACGGTGGGCGATACTGGACTTGAACCAGTGGCCTCTGCCGTGTGAAGGCAGCGCTCTAGCCGTCTGAGCTAATCGCCCGCGACCGGTGAGACTACCACCGGCCCGAGTCACATCGCTGCGACTCGAAGGGCCCGCTCCATCACATGGCGGCTGCCGAGCAGTCGGCGCAGCTCGTTCTCCAGGCCGGCTATCGGGTACAGGTTCTGCGGCGCGCGGGCGTCCTTGTGAGGCTGGCTGGCGTAGCGCGGCAGCAGTGCCGACACAGCGTCGGCGCGGCACACCGCGTCCGCGAGCGCACTCGGCGACGCCATCTCGCAGCGCACGATGCCCGACCATGGATGCGCCGCGACAGCCGGCAGGCGCAGGTACCAAGACCAGCGAGCGAAGCCCGAGCCGCCGATGAAGAACAGCGGGGTCCGCTGGCCGGCCCGCAGCGTCGAGATCACGCGCTGCTCGCGGTCCGGCAGGTACTGGACGTGCTGGGTCTTCACGTACCCGACGCCGGCCGGTGCGCCGCGGCCCCGGATCGGCCCGTCGAAGACCACCAGTTCCGCTCCCTCCGGCGGGATGATCTGCGCAGCGGTTGGATCGAGCACCGCATCGCCTTCATCCGTTCCCTCCGGCGGGACGATCCGCGTCTCCAGCGCGGTCATCTGGTCATGGATCGCCCGGTAGAGGTCGTCGGGCCCGTCGGCCGCGCAGGGAACCAGCTCGTAGGTGCCGTGGCGGGTGGCGATGGGGACGGTGGCATGGGACGCCCTGGCATAGAGCGCCCGGAACACCCTCGACCCCACCACCCGAGCCGCGTCCGGGTCACAGCGGACCGCACCGGCGGCGACCGACGCGCAGACGCCGGGGCGGACCCCGTCCCCGTCGGTGATCCAGATGCGGGCGTCTATGCGCCGCACGCCGTCCACGAACACGACGGACTCCACAGGCTCAGCGTGAGGCGCGGGGTCGACCGCCGACCACCGGCCCTCGGCGCGCTCGGAGTACAGGACGACATCGCCGGTCGCCTCCTCAAGGTGCTCCGAGTCGGCGGCCAAGCCGTACTCGGGCGCCCAGCTCTCAACCGTGAACCTCAACCGCGCCTCCGGATCACGCGTGCCACCCTCTCGCAGCGCAGGCACCCCGGCCGTTCAACGGCGGCCGGCCCTCGTGCCGCCGCTTGCGCCACCCTCCCGCAGCGCAGGCGCCCCAGTCAACCGCTGTGAACCGCACCTCCCGGGCACGGCTCGGCCAAGACACAGCCCTCTTCCCCCCACTATGCCTCCACGCGCTCGATCATCGAGGTGTCAGGCCCCTTGGACACCACGAAGCGCACGGGCATCTCGTCGCCCAGCTCGCTGATGTGGGTGACGATGCACACCATCCGGCCGGACTCGGCCAGGTCGCCGATGGCGCCGGCCACGACGCCCAGGGCGTCGGGGTCGAGCGTGCCGAAGCCCTCGTCGAGGAACAGCGAACCGAGCGCCGGACTCCCCGCGGAGGCCGTCTCGCCCCCGCCGTCGCCGAGCGCCAGAGCCAGAGCGAGGCTCGCCAGGAACGTCTCGCCGCCCGAGAGGGTCTTGGCCCCGCGCACCTCGTCCGCGTTCTGGTGGTCGCAGATCCCGAAGTCGGGGTCGTCGGGCACAAAGGAGTACTTGCCGTCCGACAGCTCCAGCAGCCGCTCGTTGGCCCGCTCGATCAAGTCCCCGACCGCGCCCACAAGGAGCCACCGCTCGAACCCGTCGGCCCGCAGCAACCGGCCGAGCTCCGCGGCTACCTCTTCGTCGGCGCGCAACTTGCCGACGCGTGCTTCTAGCTGCTGACGCCGACGTAGCTCCTCGGTAGCAGTCTTGTGAGACATCTCGGCATTTGTGACGGCCACCGCCATCTCGCTCACGAAGCGACTCGAGTCGTCGCCGGGCTCGAAGTGGGCCGAGCACAGGGTTCGTGCGGACGCGATCAGCTCACGCTCGCGGCCCTGCGCGTCGCGCGCCCGGCGCTCGGCCGCCTCTGACTGCCTGGCGACCGCGGCCAGCGTCTCGATGGCCCAGGCGGCCAGGTCCTCCCAGTCCTGCAGCAACGACGCCTCAGGTGCCGGTGGCGACAGTGGAGCCAACTCGTCGCGCCTGGCGCCGTAGTCGCGCCGCGCTCGCTGTTCGTCGGCCTCTAGAGCCTCTAGCGCCTTGACCGCTTGCTGCTTGCGCTCATGGGCAGTCTGTTCTGCGGCCTCGGCCTTCTGCCGGGCGGCGGCCAGAGCCCCGGCCCGCTCGATGTCCGCCTCAAGCTGGGCTACCTCGGGCTCTCCGGCCAAACGCTCTTCGAGTTCCTGGCACTGCCGCTGGCAGCTGTCCCGATCTGCCTCGACCTTCGCCTTCTCGACCTCGGCATCCTGCTCCGCCCTAAGGCAGTCCCGCGTCTCGGCAGCATCTCGCAGGTCGCGCTCGGCCTGCTCCGCGGCCTGCCGCGCAGCGCTGCACCGCTCCGCTTCGGCAGCAAGCTCGTCGGCCTGTGATTCGAGACGGTCCAGCTCGACCCCGTCCGGCTGGCCCTGAAGCTCGTGCTGCAGCGTCTTCTCTCGCGCCGATAGCTGCTGCAACTGTGACGAGAGGCGTGCCGAGGCGCTGCGCAACTCAACAAGGGCGTCGGCCGCGCGTTCAACTTCGGACTGGGCGCGGCGGTGGTCAACATCGAGCCTGGCAAGCTCAGCGTCCGGGTCGTGTTCGGGAAGTTCCACGACCGTCCGGCGGCACACGGGGCACGGTTCACCCTCTCGCAACTGCGTAACCAGTCCCTCGGCCTGCTTGAGCGCACGAGCGAGATCGAGCCGCTCCACTGCCTTCGACAAGACCCCCTTGGCCGCCGACTGCTCGGCCTGCGCCGACTGCTCGGCCGCAACAGCACGTTCATGCTCAACTGCACGATCGGCCACCTGCGGTGCCAGCTCTTCCAGTTCGGCCCGCAACGCGCGCACCCGCTCGATCTGGCCCCGATCCGGACCGCCGGCTGCGGAGTCGAGCGCCTGCTCAGCCGCACGACGCGCCGCAGCCGCTGCGCCCTCAGCCTCAGCCAGTCGCTCACGCACGACTTCGGCGGCCGCGACCGCTTCCCCGGCGACACGCTCCGCCTCGCCGGCGCGCTCCTGCAGGGAATCCAGCCGGCCCCGCTCTGCGTCGAGACGCCCGTGATCATCGAGAAGCCTCCGACACTGCCCCACGCTGGGACCCTCGTCTGCCTCACGGCGCGCCCCGGTCGCGGCATCGCGCGCCTCCTCGTATTTCGCCGCGGCGCCGTCGCTTGCCTCACGAGCCGCCTGAAGCTCGGCGTCGAGCCGTTGCACGGCGCCTGGCACCGCCTTGCTACGGGCGAGCACCTTCCCAGCGGCGGCGAGGCGCGACATCTCGCCCTCGGCCGCCTTGCGATCAGCAACAGCCACCTCGAGCTGCTCCATCCGGGCTTCGAGCTCTGCCTGGGCGGCGCGTGCGGCCTCGGCAAGCCCGGCAAGCTCGGTGACCCGTTCAGCGGTCGGCGCCTCACGCTCGAGTTCGGGCCGCAGCGCCGCGATCTGATCCCGGGCCGTGGCGGCCCGCCTGCGAGCCTCGGCACCCACGCGGTCGTAGATGCCCAGGCCGATGAGGTGTTTCAGCAGTTCCTGGCGGTCGGCGGCCTTGTCGTGCAGGAACTCCGCGAAACGGCCCTGCGGCAGCACCACGGTCTTGGTGAAGCGGTCGAAGTCGAGGCCCAGGAGCCCCTCAACGGCGGGGCCCATCTCGCGGGCGCTGCCGGCCAGGGTCTGCTCGCCTCGCTCCAGGCGGGCCTCCCTGGTGGAGGCGCCGGCGGCGGTCCGGCGAACCACGCGCGTCGCCGTGTACGCCTCGCCGCCCGCCTCGAAGTCGAGGGAGACCCGCGCCTCCGCCGCCAGCTGGTTGATGACCGGTGCCACGGCCCGGGCGTCGTCGTAGCGGGCCACGGTTCCGAACAGGGCGAAGGTGATGCCGTCGATGATCGTGGTCTTGCCGGATCCGGTAGGCCCCACGAGGGCTGCCTGCTCCACATCGCTGAAGTCCACCGCGGTGTCGGAGCGGAAGCTGCCGAAGCCCCTCAGGCTCAACTTCAAGGGCCTCATCGCGGCGCCTCCGCGCCCCCGGCACGCCTGCGAGCGAGTGCCGCAGGAACGCTCCGAACCGGGTCAGGCCTCATCGCGGCGCCTCCGCGCCCCCGGCACGCCTGCGAGCGAGTGCCGCAGGAACGCTCCGAACCGGGTCGGGCCTCATCGCAGCGTCTCTGCCCGATCGGCCTCGTGCTGTTCCTCCAGCAGCGCGACGAACAGCGACCTCACCCGCCCGTCCGCGATGTTGCGCTCGGCCAGGTACTCGTCGAAGAGCTCGACGCTGCCGCGCCCGGATCGCGCGGACCGGCGGCGCCGAGGTTGCGAGTCGTCCTCGACGCGCACGTCCACCACGCTCTCACCGCGTGCGCCCAGCGCCTCGCGCACCTCTCCGGCAAGGCCGGCCCGCCGCGGCTCCCGCACGATCACCCTCAGCCACGGGTCTCCCTCAAGCTCCGCGGCGGCCCCGGCGACCTCCGCCAGCGTGCCCGACAGCGTGCGCAGCGACCGGCCGCCCCCCAGCCGCAGCGGCGTCACCGCCGGGGGCAGGCCGGCCTCAATCTCGACCAGGTTCACCTGCTTGTGGTGCTGCTCCTCGCCGAAGTCGAGCTGCAGGGGCGACCCGCAATAGTGGATCTGGCCAGGCCCGGCGATCCTCTGGGGCCGGTGCACGTGGCCGAGTGCCACATATCCCGCCGTGGCCGGAAAGACCTGGGCGCTCAGCGCGTACTCGTCGACGAAGTGCACGGCCCGCTCGCCGCCCCCGAGCCTGCCGCCGTGCACGAAGGCGTGCGCCATCAACACGTTGACCGTGCCGGGCTCGAAGCCCCCGGCCAGCACCTCGATCAGCAGCCGCATGCGCTCGGCATAGGCCTGCGCGTGCTCGTAGGCCTCGGAGTCCATCAGGTCCCTGGCGCGGACGATGCCGCGCCGTGACACGAACGGCAGCATGGCCACGCAGGCGTCCTCGCCCCGGCGCGTCCGCAAGCGCAGCACGCCGCCGTCGCCGGGCCTGCTCGGCTCGGCAACCACATGCACGCGCCCGGCGGCCTCGAACACGGGCGCCACGGCTGCGAGCTTGCGACCGCTGTCGTGGTTGCCGGCGATCACCGCCACCTGTGCGCCTGTGCCGGCCAGGTCCAGCAGCGCCCGGTACACGATCCTCTCCGCCTCGGCCGACGGCGCGGAGGTCTCGAACACGTCGCCCGCCACGAGCACCAGGTCTACCGAGTGCTCACCGGCCAGGCGGGCGATCTCGGCCAGCACCGCCTGATGCTCGCCGGCGCGGCTTCGCCCCCGGATCGTCTTGCCGACGTGCCAGTCGCTGGTGTGCAGCAGTTTCATCGCCGCACCCGCCGCAGCCGGGCAACCACGCCGGCGCGCCGCGCCTGTTGCAGCCTCACGCCAGGCCCTCGAAAGGGTCATCGGGCTGTGCGGGGCCGCCGGCGCCGGGAGGCAGGGAGGGATCGACCTCGGCTGAGCGGGTGGCCCAGGCCGGGAACGGGAACTCCACCAGCAGCGGCACCGGCAGGCGGGGCTGGGACACGTACATCGAGCCGGGCTTGAGGATCGTGGCCCGCTGGCGCTGCACGCCGGGCAGGAACCCGTACTGCTCGCGGCCCGCCTCGGCGCTGTCGAGGCGCCCGACCACGCGCACGGCGCTGTTGGCCACCACCCGCCGCTCCACCTCGCTGGCCGTCTGCTGGGCGCCGATCAGGATGATCCCGAGGCTGCGTCCCCGCTCGGCCACGTCCAGCAGGATCTCCTTGATGGGGCTGCTGCCGTCGCGGGGCGCGTACTTGTTGAGCTCGTCGAGCACCACGAACTGCAGCGGCTTGGAGGTTCCGCTGCTCTCCTTGGCCTCGAAGGCCTGGCGCAGCACGACGCCGACCACGAAACGCTTGGCCCGGTCGTGGAGCTGATGTATGTCCACCACGGTGAGCTGGTTGGAGTCCAGGTCGATCGCGTGGGCCGGGGCGTCCGCCACGTCGGCGCGTATCAGATGGTGGAGGTGGCGCACCGAGGCGTGCAACCGGCGAACGAAGGCGTTGATCGTGCCGGGGCCGATGGCCCGCCCGCTCCAGCGCGGGTCCGGCGCCTGGTCGGGATCGTCGGGGATCAGCTGCCGCTCGATGGCGTTCACAAGCTCGCCGAAGCGCCGGATCGTGCTCTTGCCGATGCGCACCGACCCGTCCGCCGCCGCGGTCCTATCGGCGCACCGGGCCAGCTGCGCCGCCACCGACTGCACGACGATGGTGTACTGCTGGCGCTCGTCCTGGGCGTCCGCGAACAGGAAGGGCAGCAGCTGCTGCGAGCAGAAGTCGGCGATGCTCCAGAAGTAGGGGCGCACCCCGTAGTGCCGGGCGCCGGTGGCGGGGGTGGCGTTGGGGTCGTTGGGGCGGGGCGGCGCCAGGACGCCGACCGAGGTGAAGGGAGCGGGCTGGAGCCCCAGCGCCGCGTAGCGCTGTCGCTGGTCGGGTTCGAGGCGGGCGTTGGGGTGGTCCAGGAAGAGCAGGTCCTCGCCCTTGACGTTGAAGATCAGGCCCTTGGTGTGCATGGCCTCGCCCGCGAGCACACCCGAGTTGAACAGCGCGTACAGCAGGAACGTGGCGTAGCTGGTCTTGGTGGCGACGCCGGAGATGCCGCTGATGTTGATGTGGGCGCCCTTGGTGCCGTCGATGAAGTCGAGGTCGAGGTAGATGGGCTCGTCGTAGCGGCTCAGGCCCGCAGGAAGGCGGCGATCCGGCTCGACCTCATCGAAGTCCAGGGCCGCGTCGCGCTCCTCGCCGGCGGCGAGGCGCACCTCCGAACCGGGCAGCGGCGGCACGAACGTCTCCGGCACCACCCTGGTGAGCTGCACCTGCGCGGCCTCGCTCACCTCGGCCGGCAGCACGCCGTCGGCGATCAGGAAGACGTCGCTGTCGAAGCGGGCGCCCTCGTGGCGGGCCCGCACCTGGCTGACGACGCCGTAGAGGCAGATCCGGTCATCGTTGGGCAGCACCCGGTCTATCGCCACCACGTCATCGAGCTGCAGGTGCGAGCCGGGTGCCACGGCCACCCAGAACTCGAGCGGCGTGGCGTCGTCGGTGCCGAGCACCCGGCCCACCACCTCGCTCACGGCAACCTCTCCATCAATGTGCTCTTCATCAAGATGAAGGTACAACAGGCGTGTGACAGCGGTTCTCGCACCGGCCCCGTGCGGCGCTGAGACCCTCAGGCGGGCTCGGGCAGGCTGCAGGGGCGCTACAGCGGCGCCACGGGATCGAGTGCCAGGAGGTCCTCGAGCACGGCAAGCGTCTCGAGCACGGCCAGGTCGTCGACCTGGTGGCCCATTGCCTGCAGGCCGATGGGCATCCCGTCGGCTGCGAAGCCGCAGCAGACCGTGCCCGCGGGCCGGCGTGTCAGGTTGGCCAGCGGAGTGAACCGCACCCAGTCCGGGGTGGGCTCGCCGTCGATGGTGCCCATCCCCTCGGCCACCGGGGTCTGACCCGCCACGGTCGGCAGCAGCAGCACGTCGTAGCCGGCCATCATCTCGGCCAGCTCCACCGACAGCTCACCGCAACGCTGCCGAGCCTCGAACATCGACGACACCGTGGTCGTGTCGAGGTTGTCCTCCATCCAGCCGGCCAGCAGCGGCGTGACATGGTCCCAGTCGGCGGTACCGCGCAGCGGGCCATACAAAGGCGCGAGCCCGCCCCCGAAGAACAGCGCCAGGAACGCCGGCATCCCCCTGTCGAGCACAGTCGACGCCTCGGTGACCTCCACACCCGCAGCGGCCAAGCGCTCGACGGCGCTCGCACAGCTGGCCGCGATCTCCGAGTCGACCGCGCCGCCGTCTATCGAAGGCGCCCACAGCACCCGGCGAGGCGGCTGCGGGGAGTCGAGCGCGTCACGCCAGGAGCGGTCCGGCGCGGGCAGGCTGCGAAGGTCGGCCGGATCGGGGCCGGTCACAGCGTCCAGGCACAGCGCCACGTCACGGATGCGCCGAGCCATCGGCCCCACGCACGACAAGTCCCCCAGGCCAAGGGGCGGCGGGCCGCTCGGGACCCTGCCCTGGCTGGTCTTGATGCCCGACAGGCCGCAGACCGACGAGGGGATGCGTATCGAGCCCCCGCCGTCGGAGCCGGTGCCGACCGGGATCATCCCGGCGGCCAGAGCCGCCGCGGTGCCGCCGGACGACCCGCCGGGCGAACGCCGGGTGTTCCACGGATTGAGAGCGGCCCCGAACAGGGGGCTGTAGGTGTCCATCATGCAGCCCTGCTCGGGTGTGTTGGTCTTGCCGATCACAACGCACCCGGCGGCGCGCAGGCGGGCCACCTCGGTCGCGTCGCGCTCGGCCGCCGCGGCGTGCCTCAGGTGCATGGCGCCCCTGGTGGTGACGAAGCCGGCGGCGTCGGCCAGGTCCTTCACACCGATGGGGATGCCGGCCAGCGGGCCGGGGTCGCGGCCGGCGTCCAGCTGCTCGTCGAGCGCCGCGGCCTGCGCCCTGGCATTGTCCGCGTCCACCGCCACGAACGCGTTGACGGCACCGTTGAGCGCCTCGATGCGCTCGAGCGCATGCTCGGTCACGGCCGCCGCGCTGAGCGCGCGCTCGCGCACCAGAGCCGCCAAGGCCTCCACCGTCACACTGCGAAAATCCGGCACCTCTGTCATCGCATCGCCCTCCCGTCAGGCGTCCACCGAATGTGATCCACCGAATGTAATCCACCGAATGTAATCCACCGAATGTATGCGGAGATCAGGGTGCGTCGAGCGCAGCGCGATCAGCAGCTGATCAGGCGCTCCAGCAGGCGCTCCAGCCCCGCCACCCGCGATGCCTTGACCAGCAGGACGTCGCCGGATCGGGGCCAGCCCAGCCGGCGCAGCGCCCCGAAAGCGCCGTCGATGTCCGCCGTCTCGGCCATCACGCCGCCTCCCAGCGAGTACTCCGCAGCGTTGACCGTCACGATCCCGACGCCGAGGCCCGCAGCCGCCGCGCCGATCTCTGCATGCGCCTCCTCGGAGAAGTCGCCCAGCTCTGCCATCGTGCCCAGCACCGCAAGCCGGCGCCGGGCCGGAAGCGCCGCCAGAGCCTCGAGCGCGGCCCGCATGGAGGCGGGATTGGCGTTGTAGCAGTCATCGATCAGGCGCGCGCCGCTGGCGCTGCGCAACAGTTCCATGCGATGCGGCGAGAGGGTCGGCTCGGCCAGTCCCGCCGCCACCTCGTCGGGCGCCACACCGAGGTGCAGCGCGACCGCGGCCGCGGCGAGCGCGTTGTCCACCAGATGGGCGCCCCTGGCCCCGAGCACCACGGGCTGCTGCCCATATGGGCTGCACAGAGTGAACCGGGGCGTCAACTCGTCGTCGATAGTGACGTCCCGAGCCGACACCTCGCCACCGGCGCCGTATGTGACCACCTTCGCACGGGTGCCGGCGGCCATCGCCGCGACCCTGGGCGCGCCGGCGTTCAAGAAGGCCGCGCCGCCCTCCGCCGCGGGCGGCAGCGCCTCCACCAGCGCCCGCTTGGCCGCCGCCACCGACTCCAGGGTAAGGAACTCGCTGGTGTGGGCCAGGCCCACATTGGTCACCACGCCCATGTTCGGCCTGGCCAGATCGCACAGCGAGGCGATGTGGCCGGGGCCTCTCGCCCCCATCTCGACCACCAGCGCCTGGACACCCTCCGGTGCCGACAGGATCGTGATGGGGACGCCGATCTCGTTGTTGAACGACCGCCTGCTCGCCCACACAAGCCGCGAGCGGCCGAGCACGGCGGCCAAGAGGTCCTTGGTGGTGGTCTTGCCGACCGAGCCCGTGATCCCCACCACCGCAGGGTTCCCGAGCCTGCGGCGCGCCTCGGCGGCGAGGTCGCGCAGCGCCCGGGCCGTGTCGTCGACCCTCACCGCGGCCGCTCCCGCGACCGCGGGCTCCCGGGCCGTGAGGTAGCCGGCCGCGCCCCGTGACACGGCGTCAGCTATGAAGTCATGCCCGTCGCGCGCGGCGACCAGCGGCACGAACAGCATGCCGGGCCGCACGTCGCGGCTGTCGTGGGCAACCCCGTCCAGGGTCGCGTCAGCGGAGCCCGAGCACACACGGCCCCCGGTAGCGTCCGCGACCTGCTCAGCCGTCCAGCGCACGCCCGCGATTGTGCCATGAGCCGGACCTGTCACAGCCGAGCCGGCCCAGCCCAGGAGACCGCCTCGCGTGATCGCCACGAAGGCGGAGCAGGCGGATCAACGGCCCAGGACTGTCCGGCTAACGTCCCAGAACAGTCCGGCGGTTGCGCAGAACAGACCGATCAAGAGCCCGCAACCCGCCGGCGATAGCGTCGCTGACATGGTTGACCGGCGGGTGCGGCTGGTGGTGCTGTTCGGCGGTCGCTCCGCCGAGCATGCGGTCTCTTGCGTATCGGCCCGACACGTGATCGCCGCCGCCGACTCGGAGAAATACTTGGTCGAGCCGGTCGGCATCACCACCGACGGCACCTGGGTCCGGGCAGAGGCGGCGGCCGAGGCGCTGCAGGCGGGCACCTCCGAACTGCCTGAGCGACTGAGCGCGGCAGGCCCACCGGTCGATCCGCTCGCCGTGCTGGGCACCTCCGGAGCAACCGGCTCACCGGCCGTGCCGGGCGCCTCGGCAGCAGCCGATGTCGTCATCGGCGGGAAGCGGGCGCGTGCCCGGCACAGCGGCCCGACCGTCGTGGCGCCGATCCTGCACGGGCCCATGGGAGAGGACGGCACCGTCCAGGGCCTGCTCGATCTGGCCAGCGTCGCATATGTCGGCGCGGGCGTGCTGTCCTCGGCTCTGTGCATGGACAAGACGGCAGCCAAGACGATGCTCGCACAAGGCGGGATAGCACAGGTTCGCTGGCGCTCGCTCACCGTCGACGACCCCTCGGCAAGCAACGACGACCTCGCGAGCGACATCGAAGCCATCGTGGAGGATCTGGGACTGCCGGCCTTTGTGAAGCCCGCCCGCATGGGCTCCTCGGTCGGCGTGTCGCTGGCGCGCACCCGTGACGAGCTGGCCGACGGGCTGCGGGCTGCGGGCTGCTATGACCGTCTCGTCATCGTCGAGGAGCGCTCCCGCGGGCGCGAGATCGAGATCGCCGTGATCGGCAACGACGGCTACGAGGCGATCCTGCCGCCACCCAGCGACGCCACCGGCACCGACCGGATGCGGGACGACGACGGCTACGAGGCCAGCCTGCCGCCACCCAGCGACGCCACCGGCACCGATCAGGTCGAGGACGACGACGGCTACCAAGTGAGCCTGCCGGGCGAGATCGTCCCCGCTGCGGACTTCTACGACTATGACGACAAGTACGGCGACGGCGCCGAACTCCATGTCCCCGCACCGCTCGCCAACACCGAGGTAGCCGAGGCGCAGCGCCTCGCCATGGCCGCCTGCCGGGCGCTGAGGGTGGAAGGCATGGCCCGCGTCGACTTCTTCTACGAGGACGGACGGAATGGCCGCGGCGACCGAGGCTGGCTGGTGAACGAGCTGAACACGATGCCGGGGTTCACCCCTATATCGATGTTCCCGAAGCTCTGGCATGCCGGCGGGCTCACCTATGGGGATCTGATCGACCGCCTGGTGGAACTGGCACTGCAGCGCCACGCCCGGCGGCAGCGCCACACCCGCACCGACCCCGGCACGACCCTTCCGGCGCTGTGAACCACCGGTGGAGTTCGCCACCCCACAGAGCCCATGCGCCGGGTTGCGGCTCAAGCAGAGTGGAGGTCTCGATCTGTGAACCGCTCACAAGCCCGCGCTCGCCCGCGGTGACAGCGGCGCGCACACTTCTATACCCGCAGCGACAGGGTGCCCGTCAAACGTGCGATAGCGGCTGATCCGCTAGAACTAGCGGCGTGATCTCTGAGGCTCTGGCCGGCAAGCGCATCGCCATCACGGGCGCGACCGGCTTTCTGGGCACGGCGCTCACCGAGCGGCTGCTGCGCTGCGTGCCCGGCTGCGAGCTGGTGCTGATCGTGCGTCCAGGCCGCCGGGGCGCGGCCGAGCGGGTGCGCCGCGACGTGCTGCGCAACGACGCCTTCGGCCGCTTGCGCGCCGAGCTGTCGCAGCAGGGCGCTCAGGAGTCCTATGAGGAGATGACGGCACGGCGGGTCACGGCCGTCGCGGGCGATGTCAGCGTCGACGGGCTGGGGCTCGACGACGCCGGCCTGGCCGCGCTGGCCGCCTGCGACACGGTGATACACGCTGCGGCCACCGTCAACTTCGACTCGGCCCTCGACGACGCGGTCGAGGTCAACCTGCTCGGCCCGACACGGGTGGCGGCGGCGCTCGCCGAGGCCGGCGCCAGAGCACACCTGATCTCGGTATCGACCTGCTACGTGGCCGGCAGCCGCCGGGGCGCGGCCCCCGAGCAGCTCGTCGACGACTCGCCGTTCTTCACCGACGTGGACTGGCGCGACGAGGCGGCCGGCGCACGCCAGGCCCGCGCCGACGCCGAGCAGGCCAGCCGGAGCCCACAGCGCCTCGCCGCGCTGTCCGCTGAGGCCCGGCGAGAGCTCGGCGCGGCCGGCATCCCGGCGATTGCCCACAAGGTGGAGAGCCTGAGGCGGCGCTGGGTGGAGGAGCAGATGAGCAGCGCCGGCCGCGCCAGGGCCGCCAGCCTGGGCTTCCCCGACGCCTACGCCTTCACCAAGGCCCTCGGTGAGCGCGCCTTGGCCGAGACCCGCGGCGACACGCCGGTGAGCATCGTGCGGCCCTCCATCATCGAGTCCGCCCTGGCCGAGCCCTACCCGGGATGGATCCGCGGCTTCCGGATGGCCGAGCCGGTGATCGCCGCCTACGCCCGGGGCCTGCTCAAGGAGTTCCCCGGCGTGCCCGAGGGGATCATCGACGTGATCCCGGTGGACCTCGTCGTGGCCACCATCGCAGCGGTGGCGGCACGCGGCCCCGGCGGTCACCACTCCGGCAGTCACACCCCCCAGGGTCACGACTCCGGCAGTCACAGCCCCGGCGGCCACGACTCCGGCGGTCACGGCCCGGACGTCGTCCAGATCGCCAGCGGGGCCATCAACCCGCTCAAGTACGGCCAACTCTTCGACCTCGTGAGCGGCTGGTTCACCGACCACCCCGTCTACGACGAGCACAACCAGCCGATCCGGGTGCCTCGCTGGTCGTTCCCCGGACGGGGGCGCGTGGCCCGGCAGCTCCAGCGGGCCCAGCGCTGCCTGGAGGCGGCCGACCGGGTGCTCTCGGTGCTGCCCCTGCGGGGCCGCCACGCGATGATGAGCGCCGGCCTCGACGAGCGCCGCCAGCAACTGGAGCGTGCCAGCGACTACGTGGAGCTGTACGGCGCCTACGCCGAGTGCGAGGCGATCTACGGGCTCGACCGCCTGATGGAGCTGTGGGAGTCCCTCGACGACATCGACCGGTCGACGTTCTGCTTCGACCCGCGCCGCGTGGACTGGGACCGCTACGTGCACGAGATCCACCTGCCGTCGATGGTGGAGCAGGCCCGCCTGAAGATGGCGCCGGGCACGCGGCCCCCCGGGGGCGAGACCCGCTCGGGCAGGCTCCGGCGGCAGGTGCTCGCCCCCGAGCGCCACCTGGCCGTGTTCGACCTCGAGAACACGCTGATCGCGTCGAACGTGGTGGCCAGCTACGCCTGGCTCGCCACCCGCGAGCTGGACGACGCAGCCAGGGTGCGTTTCGCGGCCCGCACGCTGGCCGAGGCGCCCAGGCTGCTGGCGCTGGACCGCCGCGACCGCAGCGACTTCCTGCGCTACTTCTACCGCCGCTTCGCCGGCGCCGGAGTCGACCGCATGGACGCCGAGTGCGCCGAGATGCTCAGCGACCTGATCCTGGCCAGGTCCTTTCCCCAGGGCATCCGCCGGGTGCGCCGGCATCGAGCCGCCGGGCACACGACCCTGCTCATCACCGGCGCGCTGGACTTCGTGGTGGCGCCCCTGCGACCGCTCTTCGACCACATCGTGGCCGCGGAGATGGGAACCCGCGACGGCGCCTACGACGGCAGACTGCGCAGCGTGCCCCCCACCGGCGAGGCCCGCTACCAGACTCTGGTCGATTTCGCCGCCGAGCGCGGCCTCGACCTCCGGGAGTCCGTCGCATACGCCGACAGCACGTCGGATCTGCCGATGCTCGAGGCCGTGGGCTTCCCGGTGGCGGTCAACCCCGAGACCAAGCTCGCAGCCCTGGCACGGCGGCGCGGCTGGCTCATCGAGCACTGGTCGACCAGCGCCGGAGCGCCGGCCAAGCTGCTGCCGATGGCGCCGCGGGACCGCCATCGCCACCGGCACGGGCGCGCCACGCTCACCAGGCTCGCCTGATGCACCGCAACCTCAACCATCGCGGGCGCGCCACGCTCGCCAGGCCCGCCTGATGGCGCCGGACCGCCGCCCGCACCGGGCGCCGCGACCCGGTCTCGTCGTCGAGGTGGACCGCTCCACGCCGCCGGTGCTGTTCCACCACGGCGAGGGGTTCCGCCTGGAGCGGCTGCCGCCGGGGCGCAGCCGCGTGATCTACCCCGCCGAGCCGCAGGCGGGCCTTTCCGACCCCGACGGGGCCATACGCGAGGCCCTGCTGAACCCGCTCGACGACGACCCGCTGCCTTCGCTGCTGCATCCGGGAATGCGCCTCACCATCGCCTTCGACGACGTGTCGCTGCCGCTGCCGCCCATGCGACGACCCGACATCCGCCAGCGCGTCGTCGAGCAGGTGCTCGACATGGCGGCCGCGGCCGGGGTCGACGACGTGCACCTGATCGCGGCGCTGGCCCTGCACCGTCGCATGACCGAGGCCGAGCTGCGCCACGCCCTCGGCGACCGGGTCTATGAGGCGTTCGCCCCGCACGGAGCCCTCTACAACCACGACGCCGAGGATCCCGACGGCATGGTGGAGCTGGGCCGCACCCCCCACGACGAGCTGGTCACCATGAACCGCCGGGCCGCGGAGAGCGACCTGCTGGTGTACGTGAACATCAACCTCGTCGCCATGGACGGCGGATGGAAGTCCACGGCCACGGGCCTGGCCGGATACAGCGCGCTGCGCCACCATCACAACGTGGCGACCATGCAGCGGTCTCGCTCGTTCATGGACCGCCACCGCTCGGAGCTGCACCGCTCGAACTGGCGCCAGGGCGAGGTGATCAAGGCCCACGGCCCGCGCGTTTTCCAAATCGAGACCACCGTCAACAACAACACCTTCGGCCGCTCCGGCCCCCTGGCCGTGCTGCAGAAGCGGGAGTGGGAGTGGGGCGCGCGGGACCGGGCGTCGTTCATGGCGATGCAGGCCGGCCTGCGGGCCATGCCGGGCGCGGCCCGCCGCAGCCTCTTCGGCTCCTGGCTGGCCCCGTACGAGATGACCTCGGTGCAGGCCGGCGACGTCGAGGCCGTGCACGAGCGCACCACCTCACACGTGCTGTCACAGCATCTGGTGGCCGTCGAGGGCCAGACCGACGTGCTCACGATGGGGCTGCCCTACATCTGCCCCTACAACGTGAACTCGACCATGAACCCGATCCTGGTCATGTGCCTGGGCCTGGGGTACTTCTTCAACCTCTACCGGGGCCGGCCGCTGGTGCGCTCCGGCGGCGTGGTGATCATGAGCCATCCCACGCCCTGGGAGTTCCACCCGGTGCATCATCCGAGCTACATCGACTTCTTCGAGCAGGTGCTGCCCGTCACCACCGACCCCGCCGAGATCGAGTCGAAGTTCGAGGAGCAGTTCGCCCGCGACGAGTGGTACATCCACCTGTACCGCACCAGCTACGCCTATCACGGCGTCCACCCGTTCTACATGTGGTACTGGGGGGCGCACGCCCTGCAGTGGCTGGGCCGGGTGATCGTGGTGGGCGGCGACCCTGCGGCGGTGCGCAGGATGGGCTTCCAGCCCGCCTCCACCCTGCCGGACGCGCTGGAGATGGCCGGCGATGTGGTGGGACCGTCGCCCACGATCACACACCTGCACAACCCGCCGATCCTCATGGCCGACGTAACGTGACGCCGACTCGTCAGAACTCCGGCACCGAACCGGCACCGAGGTCGGAGCATCGCTCCGGGACTCGCCCCGCCGACGTGAGCTGATGGGCATCGCGCACGATCTGGGGCTGACCGGCCTGGGGCGGCGCCTGCCGTCGCCGGTTCGGGCATGGCGCGCCCGCTCGTTCCCGCTGCGGGCGCCGGCGCTGCCGCGCGGCGTCGAGTCCACCGAGGCGCCGCAGCGCACCGGCTCGGGCTTCGACACATCGTGGGCGCGCCGCTGGCCGGCTCGCATGTGCCGCGCCGCCATCGTGGAGGGGCCGATGCGGGCCATGGTCCAGGTGTTCGCCTCGCCTCGCCGCAACGGCATCGACCGCCTCAGCGGCCTCGAGGGGCCGGTGATCTTCGTGTCCAACCACCACAGCCATATCGACACCCCCCTGCTGCTCACCTCGATCCCCGAGCCGTGGCGCCACCGCATGATGGTGGGCGCGGCGGCGGACTACTTCTTCGGCACGCGCACCGCAGGGGCGGCGGCCGCCCTCGTCATCGGCGCCATCCCCATCGAGCGCGCCCGCGTCGGGCGCCGCTCCGCCGACCTCGCGGCCGGCCTCATCGACGATGGCTGGAGCCTGCTGATCTACCCGGAGGGCGGCAGGAGCCCCGACGGCTGGGGGCAGCCGTTTCGGGGCGGCGCCGCCTACCTGGCGCTGCGCTGCGGCGTGCCGGTGGTGCCGATCTGCGTGCGCGGCACCGGCAACATCTTGAGCAAGGGCCGCCGGATGCCCAAGCCGGCGGAGGCGTCGGTGACCTTCGGCGTTCCCATGCGGCCCGAACCGGGTGAGCGGGCGCCCCGCTTCGCGGCCCGCATCGAGGCGGCAGTGGCGGCCCTGGCCGACGAGGCCGGCACCGACTGGTACTCGGCGCGCATGCGCGCCCACGCCGGCGCCGGCGGCACGCTGACCGGCCCCGCCGCCGGCGCCTGGCGCCGCCAGTGGGCCCTCGGCCAGCGCCCCCGCCGGCAGGCCCGCCCGCAACACCGCTGGCCCGCCCCCTAGCGCTCGCGGCGCTGCCCTCCTCCGCTTCACAGGCGATATCGGCACGGGCAGATCGCAGGCCATAACTGCGCCTGCCTGCCCGAAGCGCACCGGGCACTTCTGGCACGCACACGCCCCTTGAGCCCCCCTCTGAAGCGTCGGGATCGCTCGTAGGCTGAGTTCATGGGCGCGTCATCCAGTACTCCGATAGGTGAGATCAGCCGCGTGTACGCCACGCTGGACGAGCGGGTGGGACGGGCCCGCGAGAGCCTCGGGCGTCCCCTGACGCTGACCGAGAAGATCCTGGTCAACCACCTCGACGGCTCCGCCACCGGCGTGCCCGAGCGGAACGCCTACGTGGACCTGCGCCCCGACCGGGTGGCCATGCAGGACGCCACCGCGCAGATGGCCTGGCTGCAGTTCATGACCGCCGGGCTCGACGAGGTGCAGGCGCCCACCACCACCCACTGCGACCACCTGATCACCGCCCGCAGCGACGCCAGGCGCGACCTGCTCGCCGCGCTGTCGGGCAACGACGAGGTGTACGAGTTCCTGCGCAGCGTGTGCGCCCGCTACGGCGCCGGGTTCTGGAAGCCCGGCTCGGGCATCATCCACCAGGTCGTGCTCGAGAACTACGCCTACCCCGGCGGGATGATGATCGGCACCGACAGCCACACTCCCAACGCCGGCGGGCTGGCCATGATCGCGGTGGGCGTCGGCGGCGCGGACGCCGTGGACGTGATGACGGGATTCGGATGGAACGTGCGCTGGCCCAAGCTCATCGGCGTGCATCTCACGGGCCGCCTCAGCGGCTGGTCCGCCCCCAAGGACGTGATCCTCAAGGTGGCCGACGTCCTCACCGTGGCGGGCGGCACGGGCGCCGTCGTCGAGTACTTCGGTGAGGGTGCCCGCTCGCTGAGCGCCACGGGCAAGGCCACCATCTGCAACATGGGCGCCGAGATCGGCGCCACCACCTCGATCTTCGACTACGACGAATCCATGGGCCGCTACCTGCGGGCGACGGGCCGCAGCGAGGCCGCCGACGCCGCCGACGCGGTGGGCCACCACCTGCGCGGCGATCCCGAGACCGAGCAAGACCCCGGACGCTTCTACGACCGGGTGGTGGAGATCGACCTCGACGCCCTCGGCCCCCACATCAACGGCCCGCACACGCCGGATCTGTCCCGGCCCGTCGCCGGCCTCGGCGGCGAGGCCCGCGAGCACGGCTGGCCGCTGGAGATCAGCGCCGCGCTCGTGGGCAGCTGCACCAACTCCTCCTACGAGGACATCACCAGGGCCGCCTCCATAGCACGCGACGCGGCCTCCAAGGGACTGCGGGCCCGCACCCGGCTGCTCGTGACACCCGGATCCGAGCAGATCCGCGCCACGATCACCCGGGACGGGCTGATGGCCGACCTCGAAGCGCTGGGCGCCACCGTCCTGGCGAACGCCTGCGGGCCCTGCATCGGCCAGTGGGACCGCTCCGGCGAGGAGGGTCACGCCCCCGGCACGCCGAACGTGATCGTCACCTCATACAACCGCAACTTCCCCAAGCGCAACGACGGCGACGCCGCCACCCTGGCCTTCGTCACCTCGCCCGAGACGGTGATCGCGCTGGCCCTCGCCGGGAGCCTCGACTTCGACCCGGCCCGCGGCACCCTGGCCAACGCCCGCGGCGAGGCGGTGACGCTGGCCGAGCCCGAGGGGATCGAGCTGCCCCCGGCTGGTTTCGATCCCGGCGCCGACCTGTTCGAGCCGCCGCCCGCGGACGGCACGGGCGTCGAGGTGTCGGTCTCGCCCGACTCGCAGCGCATCCAGCTGCTGCAGCCCTTCGCCCCCTGGGACGGGCGGGACTTCGAGGACCTGCCGGTGATCGCCAAGGCCCGCGGGAAGTGCACCACCGACCACATCTCCGCCGCCGGGCCGTGGCTGCGCTACCGGGGCCATCTCGAGAACATCTCCGGCAACCTCTACCTGGGCGTGGTCAACGCCTTCGACGGCTACGAGACGGGCCACGGACGCAACCAGCTCACCGGCCGGGTGCAGCCGCTGCCCGAGATCGCCCGCGACTATCACGCGGCAGGCCGGCGCTGGGTGTTCATCGGCGACTCCAACACCGGCGAGGGGTCCAGCCGCGAGCACGCCGCCATGGAGCCGCGCTACCGGGGCTGCGCGATGGCGCTGGCACGCAGCTTCGCGCGCATCCACGAGACCAACCTCAAGAAGCAGGGGGTCCTGGCGCTCACGTTCGCGGACCCCGCCGACTACGAGCGGATCGGCGAGAGCGACCGGATCGCCGTGCGGGGCCTGGCGGACCTGGCGCCCGGCCGACCTGTGAGGGTGGAGGTCACGCCGCCGGGCGCGGCGATGTGGTCCTTCGAGGGCCTGCACACGCTGAGCGGCGAGCAGATCGAGTGGTTCCACGCCGGCAGCGCCCTGAACATCATCTCGAACCGCGGCGCAGCCCGCTGAACGGCCTGCGAGCCGCCGCCAGAAAGGCTGAAGCGGCTGACCTGGGGGAGATCAGCCGCTTCATCTGGCACTCGAGCCTCATTTTGAGAGGGGGGTTTGCCCGAGTGCGTTCGGTGCATCCTGCGCTGGAGGGAGCGCTCCGCAGTCCGAACACCGGTCAAGCTAACAGCCTCCGGAGCCGGAGCAAGCATCATCGCGACAGTTTGTATCGATACTTGCTATCGCTAGCTGCGATTGTGTCGGACCGCTGCGGCGATACCGTTGCCTGCGATGGAACTCCGGCAGCTCAACGCCCTGCTCGCCGTAGCAGAGCACGAGAGCTTCTCGGCCGCGGCCAGGGCCCTGCACACCGTTCAGTCCAACGTCTCGGCGCATGTCGCCCGACTCGAGGCCGAGGCGGGGGCGACGCTGATCGACAGAGCGCGCCGCACCCTCACCCCCGAGGGCCAGGTGGTCGCCGGGCGGGCACGGCGCATCCAGCTCGAGCTGCAGGCCATCTCCGACGATCTCGCCTCCCTGCGCTCCAACCTGACCGGCACCGTGCGCCTCGGCGTCATCGGCACGACGGCACGCTGGATCGTCCCGCTGCTCCTCGACGATTCCAAGCGCCGGCACCCGGGCCTGGAGCTGATCGTGGTGGCCGCCACCACCTTGACGCTGGTGCCCCTGCTGGTCCAGGACCGCATCGACCTGGCCGTCGTGAACCTGCCCGTGGACGACCCCGACGTGCAGACCGAGTACCTCTTCAGCGAGGATCTCACGGTGATCGCGCCCGAGCACCACGAGCTGGCCGCCCTCGAGCGGGTCAGCCTCGGCGATCTGGCACACCATGAGATACTGCTGCCACCGAGGGGGACCGCCTTCCGCGACGAGATCGACGCGGACGCGCGGCGCGCCCGGGTGAAGCTGGTGACACGAGCCGAGATCGACGGTCTGCGGCTGCTGGCCGCGCTGGCGCTCGCGGGGCTGGCACCGGCGCTGCTGCCCGCCAGCGCCACGCACGGGGTCTCTGCGGGCGGCTGGCGCAGGGTTGCCGTGGACGGCGTCGGGGCGCGCATCGTCGGGTTCGCACGGAACCGTCGCGCCGCGCCGTCGGCGCCCCCGCGCGCGGTCGCCGAGATGATCCACGAGATCGTGCGAGCCGAGGCCGAGCGCGAGCCGCACATACGCCACGGCCGGCCTCCCGCCGGCGCGGGCGCGGCGAGCCGGGCACCCGCACTGACATGACCGCCGAGTCGCCCCGGCCGGCAGACCACGGTGCCGGCCCAGCGGGCGCTGCTCGCCTGGCCGTCAGGGCGGGATCCGCGGCGTTCGTTCGCGCCAGCGTCACCACCCTCGGCGGGCGAACGGTCGTCGACGTCGATGCTCGCGGGCCGGACACCGACGACCACGGCGCCCTCGCCTGGGCCGACGGCCGCGACATGGCCGCCGCGGCCCGCCTGGCGCGCGCCCAGCGCCTGCCGATCGTGTTGCGGCTGGCCTCCTCGGGCGCGGACCTCACCGAGGGCATCGACGCTCTGGCCGGCTGGGCCGCCGCGGCCGCCGAACTCGCCCGCTGCTCGGGCGTGGTGCCCGTCATCGTGATCGCGGAGGGCCCCAACGTGTCGGGCCCGGCCCTGCTGCTGGGGCTGGCCGACTTCGTGGTGATGACCACCGACGCCTACGCGTTCGTCGTCGGCCCGCAGATGGTGGAGGAGTTCACCGGCATGCCCGTCGACCGTGCCGCGCTGGGCGGCGCCGAGACGCACGCGGCGCGCACGGGCGTGGCCGGCTTCCTGGCAGCCGACGCCGCCGAGGCCGAGGAGACCGTCGCCGAGCTTCTCGGATACCTGCCCGACCACAACGGCGCCGACCCCCCGCCGCGGCGCTGCGACGACCCGGTCGACCGGGCCGTCAGCGAGCTGTACGAGGTGCTGCCCGCCGAGTCCGGCGGCACCTACAACGTCACCGACGTGCTGGCAGCGGTGGTCGACGGCGGCGTGCTGCTGGAGCCGCAGGCCTACTGGGGCCCCAACCTGGTCACCGCCTTCGCCACGCTCGGCGGGCGGCCCGTGGGGCTCGTCGCCAACCAGCCACAGTCCCTGGCCGGCACGCTGGACATCACCGCGTCGCGCAAGGGCGCCCGCTTCGTCGCCTTCTGCGACGCCTTCAACCTTCCGGTGATCACCTTCGTGGACACCTCCGGCTTCTATCCCGGCAAGGATCTGGAGTGGCGGGGCATGATCCGCTACGGCGCCCAGATGGCCTTCGCCTACGCCCGCGCCACCGTGCCGCGGGTCAACGTGACGCTGCGCAAGTCCTACGGCGGCGCCTACATCGTCATGGACTCCAAGACGATGGGCAACGACGTGGCGCTGGCCTGGCCCACCGCGGAGATCGCGGTCATGGGCGCGCGGGGCGCCGTGGAGATCCTGCATCGCAGAGCCGGCGCCGCCGAGCGGGCCGAGCTGGAGGCGGCCTACGAGCAGCGCCTGCTCAACCCCTACATCGCCGCCGACCGCGGCGCCATCGACGCGGTGATCGACCCGGCCGACACCCGGCGCGAGCTGTGCGCGGCCCTGGAGATGCTGATCGCGAAGCGTGAGCGGCTGCCGCGGCGACGCCACGACAACACGCCCCTGTAACCCCCGGCGACGCCACGGCGGCGCGCCGGGGTATTGTGAACACGATGACGCATAGCATCACGATCACCGACAACCGCTCGGGGGACAGCATCGAGATCCCCATCGCCGGCGGCGGGATCGACTCCTCGCAGTGGCGCAAGCTGCTTCCGGGGATCTGGTTCTATGATCCCGGCCTCGCCACCACCGCCGGCACGGCCAGCGCCATAGCCGAGATCGACGGCGACGCGGGCGTCCTGCGATACCGCGGCTACCCGATCGAGCAGCTCGCCGAGCACAGCACCTTCCCGGAGGTGGCCTACCTGCTGATCCACGGCGAGCTGCCTGCGCCCGGCGAGCTGGACGTCTGGGTGGATGAGATAACCCGCCACACCTTCGTCCACGAGAACTTCCGCAAGCGCATCTTCGACGCCTTCCACTACGACGCCCACCCGATGGGCCTGCTGACCTCGGGCGTGGCCGGCCTGTCGACCTTCTATCCCGACGCCAAGGACATCTTCGACCGCGGCAACCGCATGGCGCAGATCATCCGCCTGATCGCCAAGATGCCGACGCTCGCGGCGGCGGCCTACCGCTTCTCGAGGGGCCTGCCCTTCAACTTCCCCGACAACGCCGACGACTTCCCGACGCGCTTCCTCAAGATGATGTTCGACATCGACGGCAGCTACGAGCCCCCCGCCGCGCTGGTGCGGGCCATGCGGGTGCTGTTCATCCTGCACGCCGACCACGGGCAGAACTGCTCCACCACCGCGGCGCGGGTGGTGGGTTCGAGCCACGCCGACCCGTACTCGGCCATCGCCGCGGCCTGCGCCGCCCTGTACGGCCCCCTGCACGGCGGCGCCAACGAGGCCGTGATCAACATGCTGGGCGAGATCGGCTCATACGACAACGTGGACAGCTTCGTGGCGTCGGCCAAGCGTGAGGGGCGCCGGCTGATGGGCTTCGGGCACCGCATCTACAAGAACTACGACCCGCGGGCGATGATCATCAAGGCCGCGGCACACGACGTGTTCGAGGTGATCGGCAAGAACCCGCTGCTCGACATCGCCCTCAAGCTCGAGGAGGTGGCGCTGGCCGACGAGTATTTCCTGAGCCGGCGCCTCTACCCGAACGTCGACTTCTACTCGGGACTCATCTACCAGTCGCTGGGGTTCCCCACCAACATGTTCACCGTGCTCTTCGCCATCGGCCGCACCCCGGGATGGCTGGCACACTGGAACGAGATGCTCGAGCAGAACTCACGCATCTACCGCCCCCGCCAGCTCTACACAGGCGCAGACCGCCGCGACTACAAGCCACTAGAAGCCCGCTAGCGCACCAGTCGAACCAGCCCGGCCCGCCTGTTTTCGCCCTGGGAGCTAGGGCTGGGCCGTGTGGAGCACGATCTTGCCGGCGTTTAGGTTGGCCTCCATGCGGTGGTGGGCTGCGGGGGCGTCGTCGAGGGCGAAGCGGCTGTCGATGACCGGGCGCATCGTCCCCGCGGCCACGTGCGGCAGGATCTCAGCCGCGAACCGGCGGGTGACGGCGATCTTCTCCTCGATGGGCCGGGCGCGCAGGGTGGTGCCGATCAGGGTCGCTCGCCGGGCCAGCAGCGTCATGGGGTCGAACGGCACCGGCTTGCCCGCCATCACGCCCACCTGCACGATCCGGCCGCCGGTTCGCACGCACGACACGTTGCGCGGCAGGTAGTCGCCGCCGACGACGTCGAGCACCACGTCCACGCCGCCGCCGCCGGTCGCGGCGCTGACCGCGGCCACGAAGTCGTCGCTGGCGTAGTCGATCACGATGTCGGCGCCGAGGGCCTCACAGACATGTTGCTTGCCGGCGGAGGCGGTGACCGCGATGCGCGCCCCGATGGCCTTGGCTATCTGGATGGACGCCGTGCCGACCCCCGACGCGCCCGCGTGTACGAGCGCCCAGCGGCCCGAGGTGAGCCCGCCCTGGCGCACCAGCGCGTCCCAGGCCGTGATGAACACCTCCGGGAGAGCGCCCGCATCCTCAAGCCCGAGGGCGGCGGGCACCGCCATCGCCTGGCGCTCGTGAACGGTGAGCCGCTCTGCGTAGCCGCCGCCGGCGACGATGCCCATCACCGCGTCGCCCACAGCGTGCTCGGTGACCCGCTCGCCGGTTGCGGCGACACGCCCCGCGAACTCCAGGCCGGGGATCTCATGCTCCGCCGGCGGCCCCGGATACCGGCCGCGCCGCTGCATCAGATCGGCACGGTTGACCGACGTGGTCGCCACGTCCACCAGGATCTCCTCGGGGCCGGGCACCGGATCCGGCACGTCGCGAACCACCAGCACCTCGGGCGGCCCCTTCTGCTCGATAACGACAGCTCTCACAGTGATCCTCCCAATCCAGCGATCTGATGCCGCGGGTAAACAAGCGTCAGAAATACCCGAAATCGGAGGGGCCGTCCGGGAGGTAAGCCGACCCCGGATCTGATCCTTCCGGCACTATAGGAGCATCGGAATCCGGACGATCCAGCATCGCCCAACTCGCTTCCACGCTCCGACCATCGGCCAACACCGCCTGCCCGGACATGCCAGACCCAGCGCCAGCGCCACCCGCCACGAAGCCTGAAGCCTCCAAAAGGCGCACTTTGCGACGCAACCGCGCCTTCGCCATTAGTAGCGTCATCAACATAACCGCGAGACCAACGAAGAAAATCCATGAACCCACCATCACTCCCCAGGTCATCACGAAATAGCATGCGGAGCTAGTCCAATACAAGATAAGCGCCAGCAAGTCGGTGCGGAATGCAACGGGACTGCCATCAGCCCAAACCGCTGACTTGAACGCTGACCTGATCACTTCCACGAGCCAACCTACTATTGCTAGCAGCCAGGTCTATTGCTTCGGTGGCGCAAATTGCATTTGTTGGCCGGAGGAATCGGACCTCCAGTATACGGTTTCCGATCAGCGTTCAGCTTATCTCTGTGCCTCCATGCCTCCCGCACGTAGTGCGGACCCGCGGTGACTGCCGTGGTTACCGCTGCAGTACAAGGGATGCTGGAGGCACATCGAAGCGCGGCATATTTCACCACGACAAACACTGCAACCCAGAAGGGGTCAGCCACCACAGGGTAACTCGCACCGCGATGATCCACCGTTTGAACAATCACCCGGCCGTTAATTTCAAAATGAGTCAGCACATCTTTGCCGTCCGCGTCTACAGCCCAGGGTGCCATAATCCCGCCGGCTTCCTTGCCGAAGTCGTCATAGAACCTCACCGAGCCGTCGTTTTGAATCTTGGCGCTATACCCTGCAGGCACGGCACGTTCAAACCGATACTTCGTTGAGGCATCGGAATTGTCGATGATCAACGCGGCCATGAACACTGAAGCGTCATCGGCCGCGTGAGTCCACAATTCAACGTTCTCGTCGTCTTCGAGGGCTACAACGGCATCAGGAACACCCCGATCCGTCCACACCGTGTCGAACTCGGCCGCGCCTGTGTTAGCAACCGGTCCCGGAGCTGTGGTCTCGACATCGCGATTGATGTCTGAGGCGCTGCCGCCACCCACACCGGCATTCGCGGCTGGGACTGAATCGTCGTCGCTAGCGTCGGCGACACCCGCAGGAGCTTCGAGCGGCGTCTGCGCCTGAGCGGGCAGCGCAACTGTCAGCGCTAGGACAGCAACCGCGCACACCGCGGCACACGAAAGTCGGACTCTGCGCCTCACGGCAGTACCTCCTGATTGACCTGTGCGACCTCGGCTGCGGGGCTGCACGCTGGTAGCTATACCCGAGATCAAGCGCTGTGTCAAGTGTCCTGGGACTCAGCCCTGGAACTCAGAAGCGCAGCTTGGACGGGTAGGGGTAGAGGTCGGGGAAGTCTCCGCTGCGGTTGCGCTGCTGCATCGACTGCCAGAACCCGACCGTGGCGATCTCGGGGTATTGCTCTGCGAACACCTCTCCGAGCACCGCAGGCGAGCGCAGGAAGGTGGCGAACTCCTCGGGGAACACGTCGTCGGCGCCCACCGGGAACCACGGCTGATCGAGCATCTCGTCGGCGTCGGCACCGGGGGCGGGCAGCCCGCGGAAGTTCACCTCCGACAGCAGGGCCAGCTCGTCATAGTCATAGAACACGACCGCGCCGAGCCGGGTCACGCCGAAGTTCTTGGCGAACAGGTCGCCGGGGAAGATGTTGGCCGCGGCCAGGTCCTTGATGGCGTTGCCGTAGTCGACGGCGGCCGCCCGCACCCGGTCGGGCGCCATCTCCCGCAAGTACAGGTCCAGCGGGTAGACGCGCCGCTCGGTGTACACATGGCCGAGCACCACCTCGTCGCCGCTGACGGTCACCGTGCGCGAGCAGTCCCGCTGCAGTTCCTCGAGGAGGTCGTGGTCGAAGCGGTCGCGGGAGAAGGTCAGGTTCTCGAACTCCTGCGCGTCCACCAGCCTGCCCATCCGGTCGTAGCCGAACACCAGCTGGTAGCGCCTCTTGACCTCCTCGGGGGTGATCCTCTTGCTGGGCGGGAAGCGGTCCTTGATGACCTTGAACACCACGTCGAACGAGGGCAGCGCGAACACCGCCATGACGGTGCCGGCGGCGCCGCGCGAGTGCTCGAAGCGGGTGTTGGAGTGCTCCATGTGCCGGTACAGGGCCCGGAAAAGGTTGGTCTTGCCGTGCTGGGAGTACCCGAGGGCGGTGTAGAGCTCGGCGACCGGCTTCACCGGCAGCATCGACTTGAGGAAGGCCACGACGGCGGCGGGGCGCGTCGTGAGGGCGTGCATGTAGGAGCGGGCGTAGCTGAACAGGCGGCTGGCGGCGGACTCGGTCAGCAGCGCCGCATCGACGCGCACGCCCGTGCCGTCGTGCACGACGGGCAGGATGCACGGCGACACCCGGTTGAGCCAGCGCAGCCGGCCGACCAGGTAGGCACCCTTCTGTCGGTAGAAGACGGGTTCGAGCACGTCGATGGCGTCGAGTCCCCGCCAAGTGCCCGCAAGCTGCGCGTCGATCCGCTCGGCCACCAGGCGGGCGTCTCGGTCCAGGTCGGCGAAGTGCGGCCCCAGCGGGCTGCGTCGCAGGACAGCCCGCACCGCAGCCTCCGTAGAGCTCGCAGCCCCCGCGGGCGCGGCGACAGCGGCGGTGCGGTAGTCGCCCGCGGCGGGGTCGTCGGCAGGCAGCGCCGTGGGGCCGAGCCAGATGAACTCCAGATCCCGGTCGAGGCCGACTACATCGAAGAGGCGCCGGGTGACGGAGTTGTAGAACGTCTCGGCCAGCTCCGTGTCGCCGCGCGGCGCCACGAGTTCCACGTAGCGCCGCTGGGCCTCGATCCAGCTGCCCCGCGGATCGCAGGCTGGAACCCGGTCGCGGCAGGTCTCGACGGTCTCGAGCACGGCGGCGGTGTGCAGCTCGAGACGCTCGGCCGCGTCCTGGCGGTGGCCGTGCCAGTCCCGTGCGAGGAAGCGCTCCCCGGCACGGCCGGTGATGGCGATGAAGCGGCGGTGGAAGTCCTCGAAGCGCCGGTAGAGGATGTTCGCCAGCTCCTCCGGCGTGCCCGGGCGGCCCGGTCGGCTTCGCGGGCCCACGGCGGGAAGGCCTCAGTCCTCGGCAGCGCCTGCGTCGTTGCGAGCGAGGTCGTGGTGGCGGATCACCTCGTCGATCACGAACCGCAGGAACTTCTCGCTGAAGGCGGGGTCGAGGTTGGCCGCTGCGGCCAGTTCCCGCATCCTGGCGACCTGCTGCGACTCGCGCTCGGGATCAGCGGGCGGCAGCCCGGCGCTTGCCTTGTACGCGCCGATCTGCTTGGTGACCTTGAAGCGCTCGGCAAGCAGCAGTACCAGAGCAGCGTCAATGTTGTCGATGCTCGACCGGTAACCGGCCAACAATTCGTCACCCGGTCCCGAGTCCACGACCCGAAACGCTACCGCCGTCGAGTTCTTTCGGCAATGAGGTGCTCGATGGCCTCGTCTCGGGCCCAGGCAAGATCTACGAGATCGTCAATCGAGGCAACCAATAGCTCGCCTCGACCCTCGATTTCTGTGCGAAGAACATCGAGCGGAACCCGCCTATCGCTCTTTGTGCCATTATGATACGGGCAGAGCGGTGCACGATTGTCTATTTCGTGTCGTCCCTGCTTCGACCTGGGATCGATATGATCTAGCACGAAATTATTGATAGTGTGTTGGATCAACATCTCGCCGTTCACGTCCTGTTTCCAGTTGGCAAATCCACAGCACCAGGCACGCCAATCCGAAAGACCCAACAGAAACTCAAGCATCTCCGAGCGTGAGAATATGCTAGCACGGGTCTTGTACTTGCGAGGTGGCAATGGCTTTACCGACTTCACATCGTCTTCCAATGTCGAGCGAACAGGTAGTTCGTGCGGTCCACGCATAGTGACATCCGCGCGCGCCAGTGAGGCCCCCGCGTGAGCCAACACGCCCTCAGGTGCTTCACCATCAACGGCGTAACCGAACTTCTTGAACTGCCGCCTAAGCACAGTCATCGCACGCGGAGATATGTCACAAGCCACCCACTGACGGCCTAACCTTTCCGCAGCTACCGGAACATAGGCACATCCAGCGAAAGGGTCCATCACCAGATCGCCGGGCATGCTAGATGCTCGGACGATAAGTTCGGCCAAGGCTACCGGCTTCTGGGTCGGATATCCAGTGCGCTCTTTCGCCTGATTGTTGAGTGATGGTATGTTCCACACATCGGTCATGCCCTTCTGTTTTCCACTAAGCCTACGTGACGAGGCCGGTTGCGTCGGCTTGGAGAAGGGGAAGACATCGGACTTTGTGTAAAATAGTAAGGTATCATGCTTGCGTGACCATCGCTTCGGAGATGATCCACCCAATCCGTATGACCAAACGATCTCGTTCTGAAAATTCTCCTCGCCAAATGTCGCATCTAGCAACATTCTCAGATAACTGTTGGCGGCATGATCACAATGCAAGTAGATTGACCCTGAAGGCTTCAGAATACGATGGCATTCGATGAGTCGTACAGCCATGTATGCTAGATAAGCAGCGGCACTCTCAGAATGTGTCTTTCGAGTAGCTTGTATCGCACTGTTCACTGCTGAATGCCGATCTTCAATATCGTTCATCCATTCCTCGTGGATGTCAGCTGACCACGACCATATATCCTGAAACCTCGCTGTCGTGTCACCCGACGGCCACACGATGCTCGCCTTATCCGCATCATTCACACCGTGAATGCCCCATGATGCAAGAACATCTGACTCCATCTGAGTCTCCTCGGCAGTCAGTGGAGGCCTGAGCTTGCCGACGAACGTGTCGTTCTTCGCGAATGGAGGATCGGTGCAGATGAGGTCGACGCAAGCCGTATCCAGCGACTTGAGCAAATGGCAGTTGTCAACAATGAACAGATGCCGGTTGAGAGAGTGTGCCTGTGTCGTGCTGCTCACGTCGCTGGCCATCTTCTCAGTACCTTCCTTTCGGAGGGATCGCGTAGGCTACAAGCGAGCACAGGCGCCGCAGCGCGCACCACAAGTTGAGGGGCGCTTGTCCAGTGGTGGGCCGTAGGGGATTTGAACCTCTGACCTCCTGCGTGTCGAGCAGGCGCTCTAACCAGGCTGAGCTAACGGCCCCGAGGCTTCGCAGGCTAGCAGGCGCGGCCGGCACGCGTGCCGATCAAGGACGTAGATGAGCGCTCATTCCAGATCGAGGAGCAGCCAACCGCCGCTCCGCCGAGGCCCGGCACGGAGCCGACCTCCCCATAGCGCCGACAACGGGACATCTAGACAGCCCCGAGTAGCACATGCGCCCTGTTAGCATGGGTGCCGGTGGGCGAGATGGTGGCGAGTGAGGCGTGGCTGCCCTCAGCGGGCGGGCTGCAACGGCGGCGCTATCACGGCTACCTGCCCGACCCGCTGAGCGACTGGGCCCCCGAGCCGGACGCCGCGTTGCAGGCTGCGATCGATGCCGCCGATCAGCACTGCGCCCGGATCGGCCGCATGGGAGGCGCACCGCTGGGGGTTGCCGTGGCGTCCTGGGTGGTCGCACGCGACGAGAGCATCCAGTCGAGCATCATCGAAGGCATCCGCACATCGAGGGATGCCCTCGCCTGGGCGCAGTACCGAGAGCGCACCGGTCAGCCGATATTCGACGCGAACAGCGCGCTGACGCTGGGCGCGGGGCGGCAACTCGAGGCCGCCCGCGAGTTGGGCGAGCGCATGAGAGAGGGCGAGGCCTGCCGCGTGGAGGACTTGCGTGCGCTGCACGCGGCCCTCTGCGAGAACACCCCTGATCGCCACATTGCCGGAGTCGTGCGGCATGAGCCCATCTGGATAGGCCCTCCCAACTGCCGGATCGAAGATGCTGCCTTCGTGGCGCCGCCGCCCTCGTATGTGCCCGATCTGCTGGAGGACTTGACGCATTACATCAACTCGGCACGTCACTCTCCGGCGTTTCAAGCCGCCGCCGCTCACGCACAGTTCGAGGCGATCCACCCGTTCGAGGACGGCAACGGCAGAACCGGCAGGGCACTCATCCACGCGGTGCTCATAGCCCGAGGAGTGGTGAACGGCGCAGTGCCCATCAGTTCCACGCTCGAACGCGAGCGCCGTGAATATTATGCGGCGCTCAACGAGTCGCATGTGCTGTGCGCGCCCGGCGACTCGCGGGCACGCCTGTCCGGATTGAGCAGATGGCTGCTGCTGTTCCGGGACGCCGCCGCCGAAGCCGAGGAGCACGTTCGGCATGCTCTCGAATCTGCCGAGGCGTTAATCTCCCAATGGCGCAATAGGGCGCGTCTGAGAGCGGGGAGCGGCGCGACCGCGCTCCTAGAGGCGCTGCCGTCAATGCCGATCTTGACGGCTGACATGGCTGCCCGAAGATTGGGCATGAGTCCCAAGTCCGCACGCACCGCGATACGCACGCTGACACGGGCAGGCATTCTCAAGCCGATCGGCGGCAAGCGCAACGGGCGCTACACGGTGCCCGACGTCATCGAGTTGATCCCGACCACTACGCCGGAAGGGGGCGCGGTGGCGGCCAACTACAGCACCGCGGCAGCCGCAGCGTCATCGCTGTTGGACGCCTTGCCACCCAACGCCGCCGCCAGGCAGCATATCGTGTGCGCGTACCTGGGCCCGCGCTCCAAGAAGCCCTGCCTGCTGCCCAAAGGCCACGGCGGTCAGCACCGCTACACAACCCGGTGAGATCGGATTGGGCCTGCCCGGCCGGCACGGCCGGATCGCTCCACTCATTGAAGGCCCCAAGCCAGGCTGCTGCCCGGAAGCCGTTGTCCCACTGTTCGCGCTCCGTCATCCGCAGGGGCACCACACAGGCTGATTGAAGACCGCGGCCTGCCCTCAACCGTCACGCTGAGGCAGAGCAAGCGCAACGCCGCATCACCCTTCCCTCCAGTAAGTGCCCAGTAGCGCTGCTGTGCGCCTGTGGATTGGCCCACCAATGCCGGATGCGCTCGTAGGCGCCCAGCGGCGCGGGGCGCGCCCCCCACGACCTCCCGGAGGTCGGGGCGGCTGCGCGATCGAGCGCCGGGCGGGATTTGAACCCGCGGCTTCACGGCTTTGCAGGCCGTTCCCTTCGGCCACTCGGGCACCGGCGCGGGGTTCCAAGCGTACCGGCGACACCGGCGCCTGCCGCGGCCTCCGGCGGTCGCAGCGGACTCCTTCAGTTCGCAGCAATGACGGTGTACGTTGTTGGGTTATCGCCGCGGCCTCCGGCGGTCGCAGCGGACTCCGTCAGCGCCGGCGGGAGCGGGCGGCCACCGCTGCGGTCACCGACGCCGCCCCCGCCGAGTGCAGGCACCTCGCGACCGCACGCAACGTTGCGCCGGTGAGCATCACGTCGTCCACAAGCACTATGTGGCGGTCCGCAACCGGCTCCAGCGCCATGTAACCCAACCCTGCGGCAACCTCGTCGTGCGCCTCGGGCTCGACGTCTTGCATCTTGGGCGAATCGCGCCGGCGGCCGAGGAGGCCGGGGCGCCACTCCCCCGCCCCGGCTGCCGCCAACGCTCGCGCCAGATGCGAAGCCACGGTCGCAGCGCGCCCCCTCGTTGCCGCGTGATCGACCTGGGTGAGTGGCGCATAGGCGTCATCGGATGCCCGACCGGGCCGCGACACCAGGGTCGGATCGCCCTGCCCCGTGGCCGATGGCGGCCCCGAGGGCACGCCCGTGACCAGGTTCGGCGGGCCGCCCGATGGCACGGGGATCCGGGCCGCCAGGCCCGCGAAGCGAACGGCGAGCCGGGCCGCCGCCGCCGGGTCGTCCAAGTCCCGGGCCCTGTGCACCAGCAGGCCGACCTCGGTGCGGACATTGCCGGCGGGTCTCCAGTAGTCGTCGAGCACATGCAGGCTCTCGACGCCTCGCATCGGAGCGGACGACCGGCCTCGAACCGGCGACCTCAACCTTGGCAAGGTTGCGCTCTACCAACTGAGCTACGTCCGCGAAGAAGCGACGATGCTAGCGCCGCACTCCAGCACCGACACCGGCACCCAGACATCAGACACCGCTGAGCCGGTCGTTGCCGAAGGGAGAGGAAACAGTTTCGGCTCTAGTGGCGGTCGCCGGGCGCGGCGGGCGACCCGGGCGCATCGCGCACGCTGACCGCCGCGGCGCGCAAGGACCCGGCCACTGCATCGGCATCAGCGAGCTCCGCCTCCTGATCGGCACTGATCGGCAGCAGCCTCTCCAGCGGGGAGCGCGCCTCCGCGGACGCGTGCGCCAGCAGTTCGGCGGCGGCTGCTAGGTGGTCTGCGGCATTCTGATCGTTGGTCTGTTCCGTCATCTCCTGAGTGGAAGACGCATATCCGGCAAAGCGCCAGTTTGTGAACGCCCCCTTGGAATCGCGCGGCAGGGCACCGAGGGCAGCAGACACCGCCGCGTGAACATCCTGCTCGTCAACGAGCGCATCAAGCATCTTCTCTATCTTGTGATCGCGGTCGAGGACGCGCCCCTTGCGCAGGCGTCCTATCGCGTTCAGCGATGACTCGAGGCAAAAGTGGGAGTCTTCCAACATGTTCAGCAGCGCCCACGACCCGGGACGATCTTCGCTAGTCGAACTATGGCTGAAGGCAGCGTCACAGGCCGAAGATCCTTTGCGCGCGCCCTGCATAATTTCGTTGATGGCGAGCTGCCTATCGTTGCGTGCCATAGTCCACGCCGCTCCTTCCCGCTCCGCGATATCGCCGTCAATCTCTGAATGTCCGCTCAGGGTGCGCCCGTGGCGGACGGCCTCGCTGTAAACGGACGAGCGTGCATATCGGGTGCTCCAGGCAAGCTGCCGCGGCGTCACCGGCATAGCGTCACAGTCGAAACCGGTGACGCCATGCGCCCGGTCTTGCAACTCGCCCTGCAGCGCCTCGAACTCCGACTCCGAGCAGTCCGGCGTGTCCACGACCACCAGCAGGTCGATGTCGGAGCGCTCCGTCGCCGCGTTCTTGGCGACCGAACCGAACAGCACAACCGCCTCGATCTCAGGATGCGCATCCCGAAGAGCCTCCGCGGCGCGCTGAGCATCAGCAGCAGTAGGAATGGAGGCAGCCGAGTTGCCGGGAGTGCCCATAACGCGAGACGCCTCCTGCGGAGCGGGGTCATCGGCAGCCTAATCGAAACGCCCCTTGACGCCCCTGTGGGCCGTGGGTAGGGAAACGGGTCGGGCGTGCCGGGGCTTCCGGGACGCGCGGGAGGCCCGGCGGCGTTGCCGGGCCTCCCGGTCGGTGTGCCGTCTCGGGTGTTTGATGGCGTTTAGCCGGTGGGTTCGCTGAGTCTCACGATGCCGCTTGTGACCGGGGTGGTGCCGAGGTCGTTGGTGGCGTCGGGGGCGTTGGTGCTCGAGCGGATCAGGAACACAACGCTGCCCGAGTGGCCCGAGGTGCCGGTGTCGGGGTCGTCCATCCAGGTTGAGAAGGTGAGGCTGCCGTCAGCGCCGGTGTAACGGGTCCGCCGGTACTGGTCCCAACCGCTGGACGCCTCGGCAGACCGCGGCATAATCACAATATCGCGCGCTCCCGCCCTTTCAATCGAGTTCGCGTGACCGCCTGTCGGGAAGTAGAGACGTTGGATATTGAACGCAGCGCGGCTCGTGCCATCCACACCGACGGTGGTGTCACCGTCAGCGTCCTGGAGTTGCACCGTGATCGACACCTCATCACCATAATCGGCCGCCACGAACGTCGAGCTTGTGGTCCCGGACGTGAACGACTTGTCAGTCTTGGCACCGTTGGACATCACGGTAATCTTGGTAGCCGCGTCGCCGGCGGGCACGGTCGTGGTCACCGCGGACCCAGAAGTCGTGCGCGCACCCTCCGACACATGCACAATGACCACATGCATCCGCTTGTTCGGAACAGCAGTGATCGCAGACGATGCCGGACCGTTGATCTCCTCCACAAGATGAACTACCAGCGTGCGCCTGTCACCCGCAGTGCCCGGGGTCGGATCCGCCGGCGCCATAACAGCGAACGAAGCCATACCCGTGCTATCGGTCTTCAGAGTATGCTGAGCAACGGTAGCATCGTTTCGAGTGGAATTGAGATAGTCGTTAGCAACAACCTTCGGCGTAGCACTACTGAACTGAGAAGGGTTCTTTAGGTGAGTATCGATGTCGACCTGCCGAACATCAATCAACACAGGGTTCGTGCCGTCCACACCGAACGCGGCGCGCTTCACCTTGTCACCATCATTCTCGTCGGTGTACAACAACTGCACCGTGAACTGCGACCAGTCACCGAACTTCATCTGGTAATAGTCACCGCCACCACTAAAGGTGGCCTTGGTAGCCGCAACCTTCTCATCATCAGGCGTGATACTCAACGACTCGGCCGCCACCTGACCCAACGGCATAGTAGTCGTAGTCGTCGTAGTGGTCGTAGTAGGCGTAGTCGTCGTCGTCGTCGTGGTCGTCGTGGCGGAACCGCCGCCGCCGCCTGCTGGGGCGGCGGGAACGACCGCGGTCGCGGCCGGCACCGTGACAGCGTCAGGATCACCGGCGATGCGCAACTCGAACCCGTCCACACTGCTGTCGTTGTAAGAATCGCCCCGGTCGCCGGACCAGACCCACACCGTCACACCACGACCGATGGTCGCGGCGGCCAGCTCGTCCAGCTTCACATCACCATCGGCGCCGGTGACCGGATCACGCGCGTCGACCGCGCACGCCGTCGAGGTGCGATTCACGCTCCGCACGAGCGCGTTGCACCCGCCCCGCAGATCAAACGCCCGATAGCGGCGCTGCGTGCTCACATAGAACCCGTCAACCGGCGCACCAGCCACCGGCATGAACATTGCGTCGCGCACCGACACCACCACCGTGTTGCCATCGGCCTGCGCGGTCACGCCAGCGGGGCGCACACCCGTGTGCGCCAACCAGCGCGACACGAACGATGCCAGGTTCTTGCGCAGCACACGACCCTCAGGATCAAACTTGCTCCCATCGCTGGCGCTGCCCGTCGTCAACCCCAACTCGAACCCATAACTCGCCGCCGTGCCCACACGTCCCGAACGCGCGTCGCTGAAATGATCCAGGCTGCCCTCGCCGAGCTTCAACGCGCCCGACGCGTCGAACAGGCCCGGGCTCGCCAACCGCAACAACCCCACAAGCGCCGCCACCGTCTCAGCACGCGTCACCGGCACACCGGACATGGCACCGTCACCCGAGAGCACACCGGCGGCGGCCAACGCCGCCACAGCACGCCGGGTCTCATTGTCCATCGCGGCGTCGCCATCCATCCCGGCGTCATCTTCGGCGTCACCGAACTCAACCCCCGCGAGCACCGCCGCCCGATACAACACCAACGCCAACTCCGCACGCGACACCACCGCACCGGCACCGAACCGGTCCTCAGACGCGCTCACGGCGACCCCGTAATACGCCAGACAGTTCACCGCGTCCTCAGCGCCGATACCCGCAACATCCACAAACCCCGCATCCCCCAACGCGTCACCAAAACACGCAGAAAACACCGGCAACACATCAGCCTCCGCGCCGCTGCCGCCCACAGGCGCGGCCCCAGCAGGAGCCGCTGCCACAACCCCACCAACCAAACCAACCACCAACAACACACACCACAACAAACCACCACCACCACCACGGCGGCGGCCGGCTACAACATCAGCCAGCCCCCCCCCCGCGGCGAGAACCACTACCAACCATCAGAGACATCTGAGCCTCCCCTTTCTCTCGAACGCCGGCAGAACCCCGCCGACCCGGCTAGACGGCACAACCCTAACACCACCGGCCGGCAACACGCCAACCCCGGCAGCACCAGAGCCACACCACCCACCAACATACCCAAGCCGCCCCCCGGCACGCAACAACCACAAACCCTCAAGGCCGAGAACGGCCGGCTAGCAGCGCATGGACATCATCCAAGCGCCTGCACGAACTGCGACGCCCCAGCCGGCTCGCCCCCCTGCTGCCGACGACGGCCCCCCGACGGCACGTCCGTGACCAGATCCGGCAGGCCGACCGACGAACCGGGGACCTGAGCTGCAAGGCACCGGTCGCTTGACACGACGCATCGCACAAGCACGTTGCCGCACTGGCGCGGACGCGGCACGCCGCCGGCAGGAACAGCTTCGGCTCTAGTGGCGGTCGCCGGGCGCTGCGGGCGAACCGGGCGCATCGCGCACGCTGACCGCCGCAGCGCGCAAGGACTCGGCCACTGCATCGGCATCAGCGAGCTCCTCCTCCTGATCGGCGCTGATCGGCGGCAGCCTCTCCAGCGAGCCGCGCGCCTCTGCTGCCGCGTATCTCAAGAGTGCCGCCGCAGCTTCCAGATGAGCCGCAGCGTTCTCCTCGGTTGTCTCAGCCATCAGCTTCGGGGTTGCCCCAGCGTAGAGCGCGAGCCGCCACCTCGTGAACTCGCCCTTGTCGTCGCGCGGCAGGTCGCTGAGCGCCACGGAGGCTGCCGCATACGCATCGACTTCTTCGGCTAGCTCCTCCAGCATGATCTCAATCCGATGATCGCGGTCAAGGATGCGCCCCATACGCAGGCGTCCTACCGCGTTCAGGCAGGCTTCGGCACAAGCATGGGAGCTTTCCAACGCGTCCTGCAGTGTCCGCAGTCGCTTGCCGGCACCGCTAGAAATCAGCAACTCTCGCGCTGCTCGGTCCGCCGACTCCGCCTTCCTTGCAGCCTGCATAATTTCGTTGATGGCGAGCTGCCTATCGTTGCGTGCCATAGCCCATGCTGCCCCTTCCCGCTCAGCGATATCGCTGTCAATCTCTGAATGTCCGCTCAGGGTGCGCCCGTGGCGGACGGCCTCGCTGTAAACCGACGAGCGCGCATATCGGGTACTCCAGGCAAGCTGCCGCGGCGTCACCGGCATAGCGTCACAGTCGAAACCGGTGACGCTATGCACCCGGTCTTGCAACTCGCCCTGCAGCGCCTCGAACTCCGACTCCGAGCAGTCCGGCGTGTCCACGACCACCAGCAGGTCGATGTCGGAGCGCTCCGTCGCCGCGTTCTTGGCGACCGAGCCGAACAGCACAACCGCCTCGATCTCAGGATGCGCATCCCGAAGAGCCTCCGCAGCACGTTGAGCATCAGCAGCAGTAGGAATGGAGGCAGTGGAGTTGCTAGGAGTGCTCATAACGCGGGACGCCTCCTACGGAACGGGGTCATCGGCAGTCTAATCGAGACATCCCCGTGCGCACGCGCCGCCCCAGCGGTACGACCTCGCCGCCAACCACGAAACTGAGCGTCCCAGCGCGCACGCGCCGCTCCAGAACCCAGAGCCACAACGCCACCGCCGGACACAGCTGCTCAGAGCCCTGCCCACGATCGGGACTTGCCGCTCCCGAACCCAGGGCCACATGACCCGATACTTCGCCGACAGCGACACCCCTTGCCCGCGCCCTTGTGGGCCGTGGGGAGGGAAGCGAGCCGAGCGAGCCGGGGCACCCGAGACGCGCCGAGAGGCCCGGCTGTGTTGCCGGGCCTCCCGGTCGGTACGCCGTGTCGGTATTGGTGGCGTTTAGCCCGAAGGTTCGCTGAGTCTGACGATGCCTGCCGTGAAGGGGGTGGTGCCGAGGTCGTTGGTGGCGTTGGGGGCGTTGGTCTGTGAACGGATCAGGAACAGCACGCTGCCCGAGGTGCCCGAGGTGCCGGTGTTGGGGTCGTCCATCCAGGCCGAGAAGGTGAGACTACCGTCAGCGCCGGTGTAACGAACTCGCCGGTACTGGTCCCAACCGCTGGAAGCCTGGACAGAGTCGGGCTTGGCCGCGAAATTGGTCGCTCCCTCCCTGTTAACGCTGTTGGCGTGACCGCCTCTGGGGAAGTAGATGCGGTGGATATGGAACGCAGCGCGGCTCGTGCCATCCGCACCGACGGTGGTGTCAGCACTGCTGCTGTCCTTGAGCTGCACCGTGATCGATACCTCATCACCATAATCGGCCGCCACAAACGTCGTGCTAGTGCCGGGTGAGAACGTCTTATCCGTCTTGGCACCCTTGGACATCACGGTGATGCTCGCAGCCGCGTTGCCCGAGGGCACCGTCGTCGTCGGCGCGGTGCCAGAGGTCGTGCGATCACCCTCGGACACGAGCACATTGACCACATGCAACCGCTTGTTCGGCAGATTCGTGACCGCGGGAGAGGCCGGACCGTTGACCTCCTCGATAACATGAAGTATCAACGTATACGCGTCACCCGGAGTGCTCGGGTTCGGGTCCGCCAGCGCCGTAACCGCGAACGAAGCCTTCCCCGTGCCATCGGTTTTCAGAGTGTGTTGAACAATGGTCTCAGCATTAATCGTGCACCCGGAACTACAACCCACTTCACCCTGGTCGACAGCAACAACCGCAGCGGTATCACCAGAGGCCAGAGAAAAGCTAGTTACAGGACCGTCTATGTTGGCCTGCCGAACATCAATCAGCACCGGGTTCGTGCCGTCCACACCGAACGCGGCGCGCTTCACCTTGTCACCATCGTTCTCGTCGGTGTACAACAACTGAACCGTGAACTGCGACCAATCACCGAAACTCATCCGATAATAGTCAACACCATTACCGTCCGTGGTCTTCGTAGCCGCAACAGTCTTATCATCCGGCGTGATAGTCAACGAATCCGCCGCCACCTGACCCAACGGCATAGTCGTCGTGGTGGTGGTGGTGGTAGTCGTCGTCGTGGTAGTGGTGGTCGTCGTGGTAGTAGTCGAGGAGGTGGTGGTTGTTGTGGCGGAACCGCCGCCGCCTGCAGGGGCGGCGGGAACGACCGCGGTCGCGGCCGGCACCGTGACAGCGTCGGGATCACCGGCGATGCGCACCTCGAAACCGTCCACACTGCTGTCGTTGTAAGAATCGCCGCTGTTGCCGGTCCAGACCCACGCAGTCACACCCCGACCGATAACAGACGCACTCAACTCGTCCAGCCTGACATCACCATCGGTGCCGGTGATCGGGTCGCGGGCATCGATCTCGCACGCCGTGGAGGTGCGGTTCACGCTGCGCACGATCGCGTTGCACCCGCCTTGCAGATCGAACGCCCGATAGCGGCGCTGCGTGCTCACATAGAAACCGTCCACCAGCGCACCAGCCACCGGCGCGAACAACGCGTCGCGCACCGACACCACCACCGTGTTGCCATCGGCCTGCGCCGTCACACCCGCCGGACGCACCCCCGTGTGCGCCAACCAGCGCGCCACGAACGATGCCAGGTTCTTGCGCAGCACACGACCATCCGGATCAAACCTGCTCCCATCGCCGGCGCTGCCCGTCGTCAACCCCAACTCAAACGCGTAGCTAGCCGCCCCGTCCCGCGCATCGCTGAAATGATCCAAACTGCCACCACTGAGCTTCAACGCGCCCGACGCGTCGAACAGGCCCGGGCTCGCCAACCGCAACAACCCCACCAACGCCGCCACCGCCTCAGCACGCGTCACCGGCACACCGGACATGGCACCGTCACCCGAGAGCACACCCGCAGCAGCCAACGCCGCCACAGCAGCACGGGTCTCGGCGTCCATCGCAACGTCGCCATCCATCCCGGCGTCACCGAACTCAACCCCCGCCAGCACCGCCGCCCGATACAACACCAACGCCAACTCCGCACGCGACACCACCGCACCTGAACCGAACCGGTCCTCAGACACGCTCACAGCGACCCCGTAATACGCCAGACAGTTCACCGCGTCCTCAGCACCGATACCCGCAACATCAACAAACCCAGCATCCCCCAACGCGTCACCGAAACACGCAGAAAACACCGGCAACACATCAGCCTCCGCGCCGCGGCTGCCCACAGGCGCGGCCCCAGCAGGAGCCGCTGCCACAACCCCACCAACCAAACCAACCACCAACAACACACACCACAACAAACCACCACCACCACCACGACGCGGGCGGCGGCCGGCTACAACATCAGCCAGCCCCCCCCCCGGGCGGTGGAAGCACTACGAACCATCAGAGACATCTGAGCCTCCCCTTTCTCTCGAACGCCGGCAGAACCCCGCCGACCCGGCTAGACCAGCACAACCCTAACACCACCGGCCGGCAACACGCCAACCCCGGCAGCACCAGAGCCACACCACCCACCAACATACCCACGCCGCGCCCCGGCACGCAACACCGGCACCATGTGTTGGTCAGCGCCTCGCGCCCAGCGGCAAAGGCGTGGCCCCCACCACCCCTTAGCACGGTTCGGCTGGATGGGCATACTGTTCATATGGTGATCACGGCCGACGCGAACGTCAGCCTGCGCCCACCCGGAGGGCCGCATTGCGGACCCGCCCACGCCCCCGACCAACCCAGACTCTTCAGACGCGCCGACAACCACCCGGACACACGACCTGGGACGGGGCGATGAGCGGGGGGGTGGCGGTGGCGCCTGATACACGGCCGGTGATGTATGACGCCTTCACGGCTGCCGTGCGCGACGCCGGTGGCGAGGTCGCAGATCTGGCGCAGGCCCGGGCTCTGATATGGGCCGACCCGTTCGCGCCGCAGCACTACCCGGAGGTGATCGCCGCAGCTCCGCTGGTGGAGTGGGTGCAGCTCCCGTATGCGGGCGTCGAGCCTTTCGCCGGCCACCTGGACGCCCGCCGGGTGTGGACCTGCGCCAAGGGCGTTTACGCCGATCCGGTGGCGGAGTGGATCATGGCGGCGCTGCTCATGGGCCTGCGCGACCTCCATACCTTCGCCGTGGCCGAGTCTTGGTGCGCCGAGTCGGGGCGCAACCTGCTCGGCGCCAGGATCACCGTGCTCGGGGGCGGCGGTATAACCCGCTCCCTGATGCGCCTGCTGGTGCCGTGGGGTTGCGACGTGACCGTCGTGCGGCGTGCTGCTGTGCCTTTCGAGGGTGCGGCTCGAACGCTGACGCTCGACGATGTCCACTCCGCCGTGGCGGGCGCCGACGCCGTGGTCGTGGCGCTGGCGCTGACCGCCGAGACCCGCCACGTCGTGAACGAGCGCCTGCTCGAGACGATGGGGCCTCGGTGCTGGCTCGCCAACGTCGCACGGGGCGGGCATGTCGACCACGCCGCCCTGGAGGCAGCGCTTCGTGCGGGAACGATCGCAGGGGCGGTGCTCGACGTGACCGACCCCGAGCCGCTGCCCGACACCTCCGGCCTGTGGCGCCTGCCGAACTGCGTAATCACGCCGCACATCGGCAACACACGCGAGATGGGCCTGCCGCTGATCACCGCCCGTGTGCGCGAGAACGTGCGCCGCTGGCTCGCCGGCGAGGAGCTCCTCGGACTCGTGGACGTCGGCCTCGGCTACTGAACGTCGCGCCCCGCGAATACCAGGTTGCGGAGTTCGGCTAGGCGGGGGGCGACCAGCTCCTCGATGATCGTGGGCCGTCGCGACGGCGGGGCCAGGGCCGCCTCGCCCCAGAGCGCGCGGCCTGCCATGAACCCGGCACAGCCGTTTGTGACAGCCACCTCCACCTGGTCTCGATATGACTCATACGAGCCGCCGCCGGACAGCAGCGTCCAGGGCATCCGGCAGAGCCCGGTCACCTCGGCACACGCCTCGGCCCACACGGAGCGGTCCGGCTCGTGTGCCGGATCGACCGGGAACGGCAGCTTCAGCAGATCCGGGCCGATGGCCGCGAAACGCTCCACCGTGCTCATCACGATGGCGCGGCGCTCGCTCGGGTCGGCCAGGCCGTAGAACAGCGGCTCCAGCAACAGCGGCAGGCCCACCCGGCGGCACTCCTCTACAACCTCGGCGGCCACCTGCTCTTGTAGCGCGCCGTGGGGACGGTCGGGCCGGTACAGCAGCAGCATCTTGGCGGCGGACGCACCCTGCGCCGCTGCCGCCGTCACGGACCAGCCATGCATGACCTGCGCGGGCGCGGCCTCCGGGTCGGACGCGTAGCCCTGCGCCTCGAGCGCGGCGGTGAAGCCGACCCCGGCGGGCAGCGTGCCGTCCAGCAACTGCGGGATCGAGTACTCGGGCTCGAGCATCACTCCCGTGGCACCCGAGGCCAAGGCGCCCACCAGCTCACGCTTGAACGAGGTGATGAACTCCGCGCCCACAGAATCGGGATCGTCGGGGGCCAACACCGCCCGCAGCGAGTCGCGATGGTCGATGGCCAGTACGGCGAAACGCCCACCCTCCGAGATGCCCTCCAAGCTCACGGCGACACCACCGGCAGGCCCCACTCACCCGCCGTCCAGTCGGCCTCGATCCAGGTGTGCTCGGCCATGAAGCACGGCGGCGTCCGGCGCTCGTCCGCGACCAGCTCACCTGCCAGGTAGTTGAGGAAGTACATGTTGGAGCCCGGGCAGGCCACCGATGTGTGATAGCCCTTGGGCACGAGCGCGACATCGCCGTCGGCCACCACCACAGCGGTGTCGTAGCCCTCGTCGTGGCGCCAGTTGCGGTGGATGGCGTAGCCCTCGGGCCGGTCGAGGCGGAAGAAGTAGACCTCCTCGAGGTAAGGGGAGCCGTCGCGGCCGTCGTGGCAGTGCGGAGGCCACCCCGACCAGGTTCCCCGCGGCACGTACACCTCATAGAGGATCAGCCGCTCCGCCGGCAGCGGGTAAGCCAGCGAGTGGATCACCTGGCGATGCGCCTGCCCGCCGCCGCGGATCTCGACCCGCATCTCGGATGGCTCGAACACGCGCACCGGGTAGCGGCCCTCGGCCGGCGCGGAGCCGACCGACACCTGCAACCGCGTGGCGGACTCGACCACGTACGGGGTGCCGGGCGGGAGGTAGACGATGCTGGCCATCTGCTCGAACACCGACGAGCGGCTCAGCTCCACCAGCATCCCGCCGTCACCGACGACCACCCGGCCCGCGCCCTCAAGCGGGACGATCGCGGTCTCGCGGTCTGCGCTGACGCCCGACCACGGCGCTCCTGCCACGGCCTCGACCACGGCGAACTCCACGTAGTCCCAGCCAGCCGACTCCGGCGTGACATGCAAGACCCGGCCCGGCCCGCCAGCAGGCCGCAACAACACTGAATCGCTCATAGCGAACTCCTCGGTTTTTGGTTGCTGCCCGTGCGGCTGGACAGGGTGCCGGTGACGCGCTCGTCGCGGAAGCGCGTGAGCAGCTCGCGGATGCCGGGGGGCTCGTAGTCCAGCACCTCGCGGGTGCGGCGCACGCTCAGGCTGGTGTCATAGGGAATCGGGAACTCGCCCACGGCGCCGGCTCCGGCGGGGTCCGGGGCCGTCGAGCGCAGCAGCGACGGGTCGAGGTCGAACACTTCGCAAGCGATGCGGGCCAGTTCCATGCGCCCGGCGGACTCGGCGCCGCAGCAGTGGAACACCCCCGTGGCGGAGGCGTCCGCAGCGATGCGCCACATCACCTCGGCGCACTCGCTGGCCAGGGACGGCGAGGCTGCCATGTTGATGTCGCCGGCCTCCCAGACAGCGAACGGCAGTCCCGCCTCCAGAGCATCGACGATCGAGGTGACGAGATAGCCGAAGCCGCCGTCCTGGGTGCGGGGGGTCGCATCGCGCAGCCAGTGCGTGCCGCTGACCGCGGACACCCGTGCCACGGCGGCGCGGCCCGCGCCGAGCAGCGCCGCCTGCTCGCTGAGGAGCTTGAGCACGCCGTAGAGGTTGACCGGGTTGGGCGGAGTGTGCTCGTCCGCACCGGCCTGGGTGCCGTCGAACACCCAGTCGGTCGACACCAGGATGAGCTTGGCGCCGACCGTGCGGGCCGCCCGTGCCAGGGTGGTGGTGGTGCCGACGTAGCTGCGCCAGGCCAGATCGCGGTCGGCGTACATGGCGGCGAAGTCGTTGAGGATCATCGAGTGGACGATCACGTCGGGAGCGAAAGCCGCGACGCCGGCCGACACCGCCGCCTCGTCGAGCAGGTCGAGCCTCTCGGTGGTGAAACCCTCCGCAGCGGCCGGCACGAACCGGTGGACCGGGCACCGCACCACGGCACCGTGGCGCTCGGCGAACACCTTGACGATGTTCGACCCGACGAACCCAGTCCCCCCGGTCACGTAAGCCCTCACGGCGACTCCCGTCTCCCCGTGCCGATCAGGCGATCTCGGCGATGGCCACGGGTCGGCCCTGGCGCGCCGAGGCCCAGGCGGCCAGTCCCATGACCAGCGGCGCCCGGCCGTCGGCGAGCGTCACGGGCGACGGTGCCCCGTTGACGGCGGCAGCGAACGCATCCCATTCGGCAAGGTACGAGGCCGTGTAACGCTCCAGGAAGAAGTGCGGCAGCGGCGGGCCGTGCGATCCCGTCTCACCCCAGTACAGCGCGGTCGCCTCCGTCGGGTTGTGAGACGACGCCATCCCGGCCGATCCGAAGGCCTCCACCCTCTGGTCGTAGCCGTAGACGGCGCGGCGGCTGTTGTCGATCACGGTGATCGCACCGCAGGCATGGCGGACGACCACCACGGCGGTGTCGAGGTCGCCGGCGTCGCCTATCGCCTGATCCACGCGCACCGCTCCGGTTGCGTACACCTCCACCGCCTCGCTGCCCGTCACGAAGCGGGCCATGTCGAAGTCGTGGATCGTCATGTCGCAGAAGATCCCGCCGGAGACCTCGATGTAGGGGATGGGGGGCGGTTCGGGGTCACGGCTGGAGATCCGCACTAGATGCACGTCGCCCACGTCGCCCGCGGCCACACGGTCGCGCACATGGCGGTGCGCTGCGTCGAAGCGCCGGTTGAAGCCCACCAGCACGGTGATCCCGGCCTCGGCGGCGGCGGCGATGCCTCGGTCCACCTCGGCGAGATCCAGCGAGAGCGGCTTCTCGACGAAGGCCGGCTTGCCGGCCGCGGCAACGGCGGTGAGCATGTCGATGTGGGTGTCGGTGGAACTGCAGACGGCAACCGCGTCCACGTCGCCGGCCTCGACCAGCTCCGCCGCGCTCGACGTCAGGCGGGCGCCGAATGCCTCCGCCACGGCGGCGGCGGCATCGTCGACCACGTCGTAGACGGCTGCCAGCGTCACGCCGGGCACCCTGCGCGCGATCAGCTCGGCATGCATTGCGCCGATGCGCCCGCAGCCGATCAACCCGATGCGAACCGGCCCGCTCACAGCACGGCCTCCCACGCCAGCAGCAACCTGCGAACCGGCGACACCGAACACACCGGCGCGCTCATGGCTTGGCACCCAAAGCCAGCAACACACTGCAAACCGGCTGCGCTGAACACATCAACTTGCTCATGGTTTGATGCCGGTCTGGGGAGCGAGGCGCGACACCACCCGACCGTTGCGCACGGCCACGTCGTAGAGCGTGATCGGCTCGGTGGCGGGGCGGCGCACGGCGGCGCCGGTGCGGAGGTCGAAGCGCCCGTTGTGCTTGGGGCACTCGATCATGCAGTCGAGCACCGCGCCCTGCGCGAGGTGCGCCCTCCCGTGGCTGCAGAGCCCGTCGCTGAGCGCGAACTCGGCACCCGGCTCAACCGGCTGGGACGGTCCGCCCGAGGGTTCGGCGCCGTCGCTGAGCGCGAACTCAGCCCCCGGCCCGCCGCCCCCGCACTCCGGCCCATCCAGGCGGTACAGCGCGAAAGTCGAGCCTCCGTGGTCGACCCCGCGAACCGATCCCCGCTCCAATCCCTCGGCCGGGCCCAGGTCCACCAGGCCGTCATGCACCTCGCCGGCCCAGGCCGTGACACCGGTGTCCACGAAGGCACGCTCGGCGCCTGTGACCTCGGGCACGTCGGGGCGGGGATCGTCATATGACGGGTCGCGCCACTGGCGTCGCAGCGTGGCGAAGATCTTGCGGTAGGCGGCCAGCGTCGAGGGCTCCGGCGGTGCCAGATAGTCCTTGACCTCGGCGTGCAGCGCGGGCAGCGCGTAGTACGGCACCGTCGGGAAGATGTGGTGCTCCACGTGGTAGTTCATGTTCGAGTACAGGAACCGCAGCACCGGGTTCATGTACACCGTCCGGCTGTTGAGGCGATGGTCGAGCACGTCCTCGCGCAGCCCGGCGTGCTGCATGACGGCGAAGAACACCATGAGCCAGGCCCCGTAGACCGTGGGCAGGCCGATGTACAGCGCCGGGACGATGGAGCCGGCGGCGACGCACCAGGCCGCGGTCGCGGCCAGCACGGCGATGTAGGCCCTCGACTCCCACTTGAGCTTGCCCAGCTCGTCGGTGGGGACGAAGTCGCGGGCGTCGGCGTCGATGCGTCCCGCGGCGTGCCTGGCGGTGCGCCACATGGCTCTGGGCACGTTGACCAGGGGCACGAACACGCCTGCCACGGCCCGCGGCGACGACGGCCGGGGGAAGACGATCTCGGGGTCGCGGCCCACCACGATGGTGTCGGTGTGGTGGCGCACGTGAGACCAGCGCCACAGCGTGGGCTGGCGCAGCAGCATGAACGACGCCAGATAGTACACGACGTCGTTGGGCCACTTGCTGCGGAAGGCGGTGCCGTGGCCGCACTCGTGCCAGCGGGAGTCGCCCGCCCCGCCGTAGAGCGCGCCGTAGACCATGAAGGCCGGAAGGGCCCACCACGTTCCCAGCGCGCGGAAGGCCAGGTAGCCGAACACGGCCAGCAGCCCGAGCCACAGGGCGGTGTCGCGCGCCGCACGCGCGTTGGTGCGGACCTGCAGCGCCGCCAGGCGCTCGGCGTCGATCGGCGGACGGAACCACTCGGCCTCGACCAAGCCCGACTCCACAGCCCGGCGAGAGTCCGCACCGACGAGGCCGTAATCGCGCGCGGCCGCGGTCACGGCCCGGCCCCCGAGCCCTCGAGCGAGCCTCCCGACGACCCGGCAGGGTGCTCGGGGCCGAGTTCTGGGGGTGGCCAGACGGTGTCGCCCGCCCCCAGCACCGACTGATCCCAGTCGATCACCGATCCCGTCATCATCCCCGAATCGGCCGTGGCCAGATGCACGATCGTGCGGGCGATCTCGTCGGGCTTGATGAGCCGGCCGAAGGGCATCGCAGCCTCGGCCCGCTGCAGCCAGCCGTCGGTCGCGCCGTCGAAGGTGCGCTGGACGATGTCCTCGTTCGGGGTGTCCATCCAGCCCGGGCACAGCAGGTTCACCCGGATGCGGTGGCGCATCAACGTGAACGCCAGGTTGCGGGTCATGGCCACCAGCGCCGCCTTGGACGTGGCATACGGCAGCAGCCTCGGCGGGCCGCCCCGCGCCGCCACCGAGCCGATCAGCACGATGGTGCCCTCGGCGCGCTCGCGGGCCATGATGCGCGCCACGCCCGAGCTGAGCAGCCCCGGCGCTCTGACGTTGACTGCCAGCATGGCGTCCCAGAGCTGCGCGGAGGTGTCCCAGACCGAGCCGCGGGCGGTGAGCGCCGCGCAGTTCACGAAGCTGTGACAGGTGCCGAAGGTCTCGTCCAGTGCCGCCACAGCCGCTTCACAGGCGTCTGAGCCGGCGAGGTCGGCAGCGAAGAACTCGGCCCGGCAGCGGTCATCCGACAGCGAGGCCGCCGCGGCCGCCCCCTTGCGCGGGTCGCGGCCCACCAGCAGCAGGCCCGCCGCGCCCTGCGATGCCAGGCGCCGCGCGACGGCGTAGCCCAGGCCCTGGGACCCGCCGGTGACCAGCGCCACACCACCGGCAAAGGCCCCCGCGGCCAGCGCGATCACCAGCCCACCCGCTGCTGAGCGCGGCCCTGGTCCATCGCCGCCCGAGCCTGCCGCACCGTCTCGCTGGCGCTCACCTCGGGCACGCCCACCTCCCAGAACGACCCGCCCCCGGTCCAGCGGTGCGGATGGGTCCGCAGTGCGATCACGTAGGTGCGATCCGCGGCCCGGGCCCGCTCGATGGCCGCCTCCAACTCGGCGACGGTGCCCACCGTCTCGGCCCCGCATCCCATGGCCGCGGCATGAGCGGCGAAATCGACGCCGACCAGGCGCTCGACGCGGCAGTCGGCGAGCAGGTTGTTGAACGACGCGCCCCCCTGGTTGACCTGGAGCCGGTCGATCACCGCATAGCCGCCGTTGTCGGCCACGATCACGATCAGCTTGTGCCCGGTCAGCACCGTGCTGTAGAGGTCGCTGTTCATCATCAGGTACGAGCCGTCGCCGAGCAGCACCACCACCTCGCGCTCGGGCATCGCCATCTTGGCTCCCCAGGCGCCGGCGATCTCATACCCCATGCAGGAGTAGCCGTACTCGCAGTCGAAGGAGTGCACCGAGCCGGCGCGCCAGCCGTTCACCAGCTCTCCCGGCAGGCCGCCCGCCGCGGCGACCACATAGGTCGAGGCATCCGCGGCGCGGTCCACCGCGCCCACGACCTGCGCGTAGGTGGGCAGCCCGGCGTGCGGATCCCCCGAAGCCCCAGGAACCGCGCTCAAGACCGTCGCAGGGGCTGCGATCTTGTCGATGTAGGCGTGGTACTGCGCCGTCTCCGAGGCGGCCCGAGCCGACCAGTCGCTGCCGGCGCGGTAGCCGCCGAGCGCCGCGCCCAGCGCCAGCAGCCCCTCGCGCGCGTCGGCCACCAGCGGCAGGCAGCGGTGCTTGGTGGCGTCGAAGCGGGCCGCGTTCAGCCCGATGATCCTCGCAGAGCCGGCGGCGAACACCGTCGCCGAGCCCGTCGTGAAGTCACCCAGGCGCGTTCCCACGGCCAGCACGACATCGGCGGCGGCGGCCATGGCGTTGGCCGAGGCGCAGCCGGTCACGCCGACGGGACCGCAGTTGAGCGGGTGCCGGGCCGGCAGCGAGGTGCGGCCCGCGGTGGTCTCGACCACGGGAATGCCGTGAGCCTCGGCGAAGGCGGCGAGCTGCTCCTCGGCCAGCGACCAGCGCACCCCGCCGCCGGCGATGATCAGGGGCCGCTCGGCTTTGGCCAGCACCGCCGCGGCACGCCGCAGCTCGCCCGCGTCGGGCGGCGGCCTGCGGATGTGGTGCAGCGTCTCGTCGAAGAAGCGGATCGGGTAGTCGTAGGCCTGTGCCTGCACGTCCTGGGGCAGCGCCAGGAACGCGGGCCCGCAGTCGCCGGGGTCAAGCATCGTGTTGAGCGCGTGCGGCAGCGACTGCACCACCTGCTCGGGGGCGGTGATCCGGTCCCAGTAGCGCACCACGGCGCGGAAGGCGTCGTTGACGGTGGTGGACGGCGCGCCGAAATGCTCGACCTGCTGCAGCACCGGATCGACGATGCGGTGCTCGAAGGCGTCGCCGGCCAGCAGCAGCAGCGGGAGCCGGTTGGCCAGCGCCACCGCGGCCGCGGTGACCATGTTGGTGGCACCGGGGCCGATGGAGCTCGCAGCCACCATGATCCGGCGCCGCTTGGCAGCCCGAGCGAAGCCGCAGGCAGCCAGCGCCATGCCCTGCTCGTTCTGGCCGCGCCAGGTCGGCAGCGCATCGCCAGCCTGCTCGAGCTCGTGGCCGAGGCAGGTCACGTTGCCGTGGCCGAAGATGGCGAAGACGCCGGCGAACAGAGGCACAACCTCGCCGCCGACCTCGATGCGCTGGGCGGCCAGGTAGCGCACCACGGCGCCCGCCGCCGTCAGCCTCACCGTCTCCACCGGCACACCTCCCGCTCGCTCATCACCTTGCCGCACACACCCCGCACGTCAGCCGGCCTGCCCTCTCCCCTGGTCCTCCCACGGCGCAATCCGCTCGCTGACTTGCGTTCTCTCTAGTCGATGCGCACGGACGCCACGTCCGTCCAGGCGCCGGTCTCCCAGCTGCGCAGCAGGGCGGCCTGCACGCTCACGCACTCCAGGGCCTGCTCCATCCCCGCAGAGTGCGGCCGGCCCTCGGCCACGGCGGAGAGGAACTCGTGCTCCTGGATCGTCACGACATCCTCGAACCCGATCGAGTTGGCCTCGCCGGGCACGAACAGGGACTGGTACGGGTGCGCCTCGCCCGCATGCACGGTGGCGTACCCCTGATCGGCGCCGTCGCGGGTGAACAGCTGCATCTGGTTCATCGTCTCGAGGTTCCAGCCGAGGGCGCCGCCGGTGCCGTGGACGTCGAAGGCCATCTGGCTCTGGGGCCCGACCATGGTGCGGCTGACCTCGAACGTGCCGCGGCTGCCGTTGGCGAAGACCGCCATGGCACTGAAGTAATCCTCGTTGGTGACCACGCCCGTTGGATCGCCCGGGGCCCCCCGGTCGTAGTGGGTGCCCGAGACCGACGGCAGCGGCCGCTCCTTGATGAACGTCTCGCCGGTGCCCACCACCCGCAGGATCGGGCCGTTGAGCATCATCGCCAGGTCGACCACGTGGCTGAGTATGTCGGTGGAGACGCCGTGACCGGCCTCGTCGAGCCGGAAGCGCCAGCTGAGCAGCCCGAGGGGATCGGCACCGTACATCGAGAAGAAGCGGCCCCGGTAGTTGGTGATCTCGCCGAGGCGCCCCGACTCGATCAGGTTCCGGGCGTGCTGCACCAGCGGCACGAAGCGGTAGTTGTAGCCCACCCCTGTGACCACGCCCGCCTGCCGGCAGGCCCTCTCGGCCCTCGCCGTCTGGGCCGGGGTGCCCCCGACGGGCTTCTCGCAGAACACGTGCTTGCCGGCCGCGGCCGCGGCCTCGACGATCTCGCAGTGCAGCATGTTGGGAGCGCAGACCACGACGACGTCCACCTCGGCGGAATCGACAGCGGCGCGCCAATCCTCGACGGTGCGCCGGAAACCGAAATCGCACTCAGCGACCGAGCGCCGCGACGCGACGGTGTCAGCGCACACGGTCAACTCCGGCCGGTAGTGCAGACCGCTGAAGATCGCGGGCAGGCGCGCGCAGGAGCGCGCATGGGCCTGGCCCATCCAGCCGAAGCCGATGACGGCGATGCCGAGACGTCGCCGCGCCGTCATCTCACCGGGCTAGGCGGCGGTCCACGGCCGGGTCTGCCGCAGCCGGATCAAGCAGGTGCTCGGGCGTTGCGCCGCGCAGCCACTGGGCCGCCTCGCCTAGAGCGTGACCGATCAGCCGCACCACCCCGACGGTCGTGGAGGACGCCACATGGGGGGTCACGATCACGTCGTCGCGCCCGAGCAGCGGGTGGCCCTGCGGCAGCGGCTCGGGCTCGGTCACGTCCAAGCCAGCGCCCGCTAGGTGACCGGACTCCAGGCCGGCGAGCAGCGCGTCGTGATCGATCAGCGAGCCGCGGGCGCAGTTGACGATGATCGCACCCGGGCGCATGGCGGCGATGCTGGCAGCGTTGACGATGTGGCGAGTCGCCCCCGTGGCCGGCGCATGCAGCGAGATCGCGTCGCTGCGACGCCAGAGGTCGTCCAGGCTCGTGAGCCGGCCCAAGCCGTCCACATCGGCCGCCCCCAGGTGCGGGTCGTGCACGAGGACCCCCATGCCAAGCGCCGCTGCGTAGCGCGCGACGCGGCGGCCGATGCGGCCGCAGCCCAGCAGCCCGAGAGTCCTGCCATCGAGCTCCCGGGCACCGTGGCCGCTGCGATACTCCCCCCCCGCCGCCTCTCCCGCAGCGTTGTGCAGGCGGCGCTCGGCGGGCTTGATCCGCTTGGACACGGCCAGCAGCAGCGCCAGGGCGTGCTCGGCCGTGGAGACGGTGGGGGCGTCGGGAGCGTTGCACGCGGCCACTCCCGCCGCTGCGCACTCGGCCACATTCACGTTGTCGTAGCCGATGCCCGAGCGGGCCACGACCTTCAACCTCGGTAGCCGGTCGCAGGCCGCGGCATCCCAGGGACGGTCGGCCCCCACGATCGCTGCGTCGGCTGATGAGAGATCATCGGTCAGCACGATGTCGTCGGGAACGACGACTTCCGGCGGCAGCGGGCGGTCGATCCAGACCCGCCAGGTCGGGGCCCGGCTCATGCCGCGACGGCCCGATCAGGCGCTGCGCCGGCACCGGCCAGAACGGCGTCGATCTCGCCTGCGGTGGGCATGGCGTCGGAGCAGGAGAGCCTTCCGGCGACGATGGCTCCCGCAGCGTTGGCTCGGCGCACCGTCTCGACCGGCTCCAGCCCGGCGAGGAGGCCGTCCACCAGCGCCCCGCCGAAAGCGTCGCCGGCGCCCAGACCGCAGACCACGTCCACCGGCACCGGCGGCACCGAGTGCCGGCCGCCGGCCGAGGCCACCAGCACGCCGCCGGCGCCCATCTTGACCACGGCCAGCTTCACGCCGCGCTCCAGCAGCCGGTCGGCGGCCGTGTCCGGGTCGGATGTTCCCACTGCGATGTCGCACTCGGCGCGGTTGCCCACGGCCACCGTCACGTGGTCGATGGCCCAGCCGATCTCCGCAGCGGCCGCCTCAGGCGACGGCCAGAAGCTGTCGCGGTAGTCGAGGTCGAGCACGGTGTGCTCCGCCCTGCCCCGCCGCCGCAGCAGGCCGCGCACCGCGGAGCGCGAGGGCTCCTGCGCGAAACGCGAGCCGGTCACCCACAGCACCGGCACGGTCTCGGCCACGGCGGGAATGTCGTCGCCACCGATGTTCATGTCCGGGCCGCGTGGCTCGCGGTAGAACAGAAGAGGCGGGTCGCTCGGCGGGTCGAGGGCGCAGAAGGCCAGGGCCGTGCGCAGCTCCGGGTCCACGGACACATGGTCGGTGACCACCCCGAAGCGCTCGGCGAGGGTACTGCGGACGTAGTCGCCGAAGCCGTCGTTGCCGACCCTTGTGACCACTGCCGCCCGCCTGCCGAGCCGTGCCGCCGCCACGGCGACGTTGGTGGGAGAGCCGCCGATGGACTTGGCGAAGGACGACACGTCGCGCAGCGGCACGCCGCTCTGCTGCGGGTACAGGTCCACGCTGACGCGACCGACGGTGAGCAGCTCGAGCGCGCTCATCGGTGCCGGTCAGGCCCTTGTGTCGAGCGCCGCATCGCAACGACCAACACCGGCGGCAGGCATCCCCCCGCTCGCGCCGGCGACACGAGGCAGCCGCGGCGGGTCATACCCAGCTCGCGCCCGGAGAGGGCGGGCACCCGTGCGGCGGGTCACCCTCAGCTTGCGCCGGCGCTGGCCAGCTCGTGCTGCAGCGCCTCCAGCTCCGCGCCCCCGGCCATCAGCTGGGTCAGCTCCGCCTGCGACAGCTCCGCCTTGGCCCAGTTGCCCAGCGACTGGCCCCGGTTGAGGATCACGAACCTGTCGCCCACCGGGTAGGCGTGGTTGGGGTTGTGCGTGATGAAGATCACCGCCAGGCCCTGGTCGCGGGCCTCCACGATGCGCCTGAGCACCACGCCCGACTGCTTGACGCCCAATGCCGAGGTCGGCTCGTCGAGGATCAGCACACGGGCGCCGAAGTAGCTCGCCCGAGCGATGGCCACCGACTGGCGCTCGCCGCCCGAGAGCGTGCCCACGGCCTGCTCGGTGTCGCGGATGTCGATGCCCATCTTGGCCATCTCGTCCTTGGAGATGCTCTTGGCGCCATCGATGTCGATCTGGCGGAAGGGCCAGAAGCCGAACCTGGGCTCAGCGCCGAGGAAGAAATTCCGCCACACCGACATCAGCGGCACCATCGCCAGGTCCTGGTACACCGTGGCGATGCCGCGCGCCAGCGCCTCCCGCGGCGAGTTGAACTTCACGGCCTCGCCCTCGAGGAGCAGATCCCCCTCATCGTGCTGGTGCACGCCTGCCAGGATCTTGATGAAGGTGGACTTCCCCGCGCCGTTGTCGCCGAGCACGCACGTCACCTCGCCCGGGTTGACCGTGGTGCTGACGCCCGTCAGCGCGATGATGTTGCCGTAGAACTTCGAGATGTTGCGAAGCTCGAGGAAGTCGTTGCTGTTGCTCATGAGTGCGCCTCTCTGCGTGTTGGATGTGTTGCCCGGATCGTTGGATGTGTTGCCCGGATCGATGCGGCCGGCACGGCGTCACGCGGCTCGGGTCGGCACTGCACGCCGGATGCGAGAACTGCCGCTCGGGTTGGGTGCGGGCCTCATCGGACCTTCTCGGCGCGGCCCCGCACGTAGTTGTTGACCAGCACCGCCACCAGCAGCAGCGCGCCCAGCACCAGGAAGCGCCAGTCGCTGTTCCACTGGGCGAAGCCGATGCCCTGGGAGATCATGCCCCAGATGACCGCTCCGATGCCCGCGCCGAGCGCCGAGCCGTAGCCGCCGGTGAGCAGGTTGCCGCCCACCACGGCGACGATGATGTAGCGGAACTCGTTGCCGTCGCCCACGTTGGCCTGCACCGCGGTGAGCCTGAAGGCGATCAGCATCCCGGTGATCCAGGCGGCCGCCGAGACCAGCATGAAGAGGATGGTCTTGGTGCGCGCCGCGGGCACGCCCACCGAGCGGGCCGCCTCCTTGTTGCCCCCCACCGCGAGTATCCAGCTGCCGAACTGGGTGCGCATCAGCACCCAGGACCCGACCGCGGAGAACACGAGGAAGGCCAGAACCACCACACCGAACTGGGTCTCGGGGCATCTGAGCCTCCCGTCGCTGCCCAGCGTGCAGATGGCGTCGAGCTCGGCCTGTGTGATGAACAGCAGGCGAGCGGCCAGACCGAGCAGCGCCGCCCCGATGCCGACGGTCACCAGGGCCCGGCCGACCCCCTCGTCGCGGGTGAACAGGGTCCGGTAGACGGTTCCGGCGGCATACACCCCGAAGGCGACAATGCCGCCGACGGCCGCGCCGGCGAGCAGCGCGTAGAGCAGGTCGTCACCGTCGAGCAGCTCGGCCACCGCGAACACGACGGCGACCGCGGCGCCCGCGGCCGCGCCGACCCGCGTCCAGCGGCCGAGCTGCGGCGTGGCGGGCGCCGCGGTGCGCTTGGCGCTCAGGAACCGCGCCACCGCGGCGGCGGCCAGCACCAGCGCCAGCAGCAGCAGCGCGCTGAAGAGCTCGACGCGCAGCTTGCGCGAGGCCGACTCGGCCTGAACGAAGAAGGCCAGCAGCACGATCACGGCCGAGGTGGCCAGAGACACGATGATCGAGGGCCGCATCCGGCCGGCCGCGGCGGTGAGCAGGAAGACGCTGAGCAGCGCGAACCCGCCGAAGAGGATCGTCCGAGCCGCCTGAACGGTGACCAGGAAGCTGACCGCGGGCACGAGCATCAAGAAGGCGCCGATGGCGGGATAGCCCGGGGTGACTCGGCCCAGCGCGGCGAGCACGGCGAGCACCCCGATCAGCGCGATGCCGGCAGCGAAGACGAACCGTCCGGGCGACCCGCCCAGGAAGCCGAGCTGGTCGGAGTCCGTGGCGTCCATGGCCCAGGCGATCACGACGGCGGCGCCGAAGGCCAGGATCCCGCCGATCAGGTAGTTCCAGAACCCGACGGTGACGCCCGTGCCACTTCGCTCGGGGCGCCGGTAGCGCGCCAGGCACCAGCCGGCGACCGCCACGATCACACCCGCGCCGGTGAGCAGGCCGAACGCCCGGTCCGCTCCGGTGCCGTGCTGGGTGAGCAGCAGCGCGAAGCCCGCCAGCGCGGCCGCCGTGCCCGCGCCGCAGGTAACGAGACCGGCCACCGATGCGGCGTCCGTGCTGCGCCGCCGCGCATAGCTCAGATCCAGGGTGCCGAGCAGCAGCGCCACACCGCCGAACACCAGCAGGCCGGCCCAGGCCCAGTCCCGACCGTCCCAGACGTGGCCGTTGCGAAGCCAGGAGGCGCCGAAGATGCCGTTCCAGAATTCGTAGCCGGTGGCCTCGTCGAGGCCCTCCACGAGCACCTTGTTGGTGAAGAGCTTGGAGAAGCCGAGCTTGGCGCCTATGAGTATGAAGAAGGTGCCGAGCGTGACGATGAAGCTCGGCAGCGAGGTCTTCTCCACCAGCGTGCCGTTGAACCAGCCGATGGCCAGCGCGAAGGCCAGCGAGAGCGGCACCGCTATGTGCAGCCCGAGCCCGGCGCCGGCGATGTCGCTGGCCAGCAGGATCATCACGATGGCGGTGGCGCCGGTCATGGCGCCGGAGGAGAGGTCGAACTCGCCGCCGATCATCAGCAGCGCCACCGGCACCGCCATCAGGCCGAGGTAGGAGGCGACGTCGAGGAAGTTCACGGTGCCGCCGACCGTGCCGAAGGGGCCCGACACCAGCCAGAACAGCAGCCACACCCCCGTCGCGCCGAGCAGCGCGCCGATCTCGGGGCGGGTCAGCAGTTGCTGGATCGGCCCCCGGTGGGCCAGGCGCTCGTCCGTCCCGCCGGCAGCGGGCGCCCCGTCGGCCGGTGCCTCGGCGGCGGATGCCTCGGGCATCTGTGCGACGCTTGCGTCGTCGGCCTCGGCCATGTGTTCCCCCGATCGTGTGTGCAGTTCGTGTGCAGTTCCGTAAGGAGGCCGCCACCCTGCGAATCGCGAAAGCGGCCCTGAGCCTGTGCCCGGCCTTGAGCCGGGGGGAAGGCTCGTGCGCTGCGAAGTTAGCAGGGGGCGGCAGGCCGGGACCGGCCGCCCCCTGCCACTGCTATGGCGACTAGCGAGTGCCCTGGCTCACCAGCTGCTTGACCACCGAGGCGTTGGCGGTGTCCACGAAGCCGGGGCCGGTCAGGATCGGCAGGCCGCCGCCGGCGGTGTTCTTGTTGGTGGCCTCGAGGTGCATCAGGATCACCGGCAGGTAACCCTGCAGGTATTGCTGCTGATCGACGGTGAAGGCCACGTCGCCGGCCTCGATGGCGTCGATGAGGTCGCCCGAGAGGTCGAAGCCGCCGATGATCAGCTCGCGGCCCGCCTGCTCGCCGGCCGCCAGCGCCCGCAACGGCAGGTTCGGGCCGACGCCGAGCACGCCGTCGATGGACTCGTCGGCCTGCAGGATCGCTGCGATGCCGTTCTGCTGCTCGTCGGGGTTGGCGTCGAGACCGACGAACTCAGAGGTGACCCTTCCGTTGAAGGTCTCGGCAAGGCCGGCGCAGCGCTCCTCGAGCGCCACGTTCGACTGCTCCTGGCGGGCGCACAGCACGTGCGTGGCGCCCAGTGCGTTGAAGCGCTCGCCCGCGCCGTTGCCGGCCACGGTCTCGGTCTGGCCCACGTGGGTCGTGGCGCCGAGATCCTTGTAGTTGTTGACGCCTGAGTTGAGCGTGTACAGCGGGATGCCCGCGTTCACGACGGCCTCGGCGGCCGCGGCCACGCCCGCCGGGTCGGCCAGCGAGATTGCGATGCCGTCGGAGCCCGAGGCGATGGCCGCCTCGATCTCCTGGGCCTGTGCCAGGGCGTCGTTGTTGGAGCCGAAGTACACGACCTCGCAGCCGATGGCGGCGGCCGCGTCGCGCACCGCGACCTCGACCACGCTCCAGAACACGCCGGAGTCGCCGTGCGTGATCACGTGGTAGGTCTTGTCACAGCCCTGGACGTCCACGACGTCGTCGGAAGCGGCCGCGGTCGTGGGGGTCTCTTCCGGGGCCTCGACATCGGGCGCGGCCGTCGTCGCCGGCGCGGCCGCCGGTGTGGTGTCGTCGTCATCGTCACCGCAGGCAGCGGCGAAGAGTGACACCGCGGCCACCACGGCCAGCAGCTTCAGTAGTTTTTGCATGTGGTTATCCCTCCGGGAATCGGTGGTTGTTGTGGTTTGCTCCGCTGCCCGCCTGTGCGGGCACCAGACTTCGCAGGAACGCCAGGCTCATATCGGCATTGCGCCGCAGCCCTGCGATCGCGCCGGGGTCTCCGGCAGCGATGGCGGCATCCTGCTCCAGGACGTACCAAAGGTCGCGCCCTGACTCCTCTAGACGGGTGATGATCTCGGCGATCGACACGGCTCCCCGGCCCAGCGGCGGGAACAGGCCCCGCTGGACCGCCTGCATGAGCGACTGCCCTCCCACTCTCAGGCGTGCGGCGCGGGCGGGATCGACGTCCTTGACGTGGACGAGGCCGACGCGGTGGCCGTAGCGGTCGACGAAGCCCAGCACGTCGGTGCCGCCGAGCGTGAGGTGCGCCGTGTCCAGCACCAGCGACACCGCCGAGCCCTGAAGCACCCGGTCGAGCTCGGCGTCGGTCTCCACCTGCGACCCGAAGTGTGAGTGGAACACCTGCTGCAGGCCGTGGTCGGCGGCGATGCCGTCGATGCCCTCGAGCGAGCGGCACAGGCACTCCCAGCCTGCGCCGGTCAGCGGGCCCTGCCGCCAGTGGTCCTGGCAACTCACGGCGCATGTGACCAGGAACCGCCCGCCGGCGCCGGAGATCAGCTCGGCCCAGCGGTTCGCCTCGGCTCGGGCGGCCTCGACCCGGGCCGGATCGTGTAACACCAGCGGAACGAAGCCCCCGAGCAGGCTCAGCCCGCGGCTCTCGAGCGTGCAACGCAGCTCGGCAGGCTCGGTCGGCAGGTAGCCGAGCGCGCCCAACTCGGTGTGGGTGAAGCCGGCGGCCGCCATCTCCGACAGGACGCTGTCGACGGGAAGCTGATGGCCCCAGCCGGGCATCTCGCAGACGCCCCAGCTGATCGGCGCGGTCGCCACGCGGTCGAGCAGCGGGACGCGGGGCGCGGGCGCGGCGGGCGCCTTGGTGGAACCCGCGGTGGCAACTGAACTCGCCGTCACGCCTTCCAACTGCTCCTCCCCTTTTGCTCCCCCTGCTCCTTGGATTGGAGCGCTCCAATGGTCTAGCGTCCCCGCCGTGACCTGTCAAGCCGCCCGGCGCCCCCGCCCGTGAGCCGGCCTACGCACCTCATCACCCATGCCGGGAGTCGGCCGACGACGATCCCGTGGCCCGCGCCGTGAGCGGGTCGCCCTCTCCGTGACCAGCCCACCGCTAACCCAACCCGTGAGGCCCGAAGTGAGCGGATCGCCCTCTCCGGTGGCTCCGCCGTGAGCCGGCCAACGATGCAGGACGTGGCCCGGCGCGCCAACGTTTCCAGAGCGCTGGTGTCGCTGGTGATGAACGATTCTCCCCAGGTCTCCGAGGAGAAGCGGCAGGCGGTGCTGCGCGTTGCCCAGGAGCTGGGCTACCGGCCGAACCTGGTGGCCCGCCAGCTGGCGCAGCGACGCACCCACACCATCGGGGTGCTGGTCGACGACCTGCGCAACCCGTTCTTCGGCGAGGTGGTCGACGGCATCGAGGCCGCGGCGACCGAGCACGGGTTCAGTGTCCTCATCCTCAACGGCCACCGCGACGCGGGCCGCGAGACCGCGGCGGTCGAGACCCTGCTGCAGTTGCGGGCAGAGGGCCTGGCGCTGGTCGGCTCCCGCATCGGCGACGACGACCTGGCGCGCTTCGGAGCCGTCTCGCCGTGCGTGGTCGTGGCCAGCGGCAGCGCCCGCCCCGGTGTGGACACGGTGGTGACCGACGATCGTGCGGGCGCCGAGCTCGCGGTGCGGCACCTGGCCGCGCTCGGGCACCGCCGGATCGTCCACATCGACGGAGCCGCGAACGCCTCCGCCGGCGAGCGCAGCTCCGGCTACCGGTCCGGCATGGCCGCCGTCGGGCTCGAGGACCGCATCGACGTGCGCCGCGGCGGCGACGACGAGGCCGACGCCCTGGATGTGATCGACTGCCTGCTGGCCGAGCCGGACCCGCCGACGGCCATCTTCGCCTTCAACGACCTGCTCGCGGCGGGAACCCTCGACCGCTTGAACCACTCCGGCATCTCCGTGCCCGGCGAGGTGTCGCTGGTGGGGTTCGACAACACCTTCATCTCGGCGCTGCGCCGCCTGTCGCTCACGACCGTGAACCAGCCGACGCTGGCGATGGGGCGCCTGGCGGTCGAGGCCCTGCTGCGGCGCATCAACAACGGCACGGGCGAGGCGGTGCGCCACACCCTCGAGCCCGAGCTGGTGGTACGCGGCACAACCGGGCCACTACACAGCGGAGGCAGCGGCTGAAATGCCCCGTCTCAACAAGCCGATGACCATGCTCGACGACCACCCCAAGCCGCGTTCGAGTCCCGCACCCACGCCACCCCGTCTCAACAAACCGCTGACCAGGCTCGACCACCACCGCAACGACGCCCGCTGACGATGCTCGACCATGTATTCACCGACGCCATCGGGGCGCTGCGCGACGCCTTCGAGGACGCGCTGCTGGAGCGGCAGGCGGGCGAGGAGCGGTTCCAGACCGACGTGCTGCTAGGTGACGTCACCTGGGACAACTCCTACACGCTGCCCGGCGAGGAGCTGCCGCCGAGGGTGTGCGCCGACGTCAGCTGCGTGTGGCCGACCTGGTCGCAGGCCGCCTACCTGAGCTGGTATGCCGGGGACGGCTACGTCGAGCCGCCGCGCATAGAGATCAAGATCCTGCTGCGCGCCCAGTGCCTGGCCAGGGTGCCCGAGCCGGCCGATTTCCTTGCCGTGCTGCCGCCGGTGAGCCCCGACATCGGAGGCGAGCCGCTGAGCCGAGGCGGGCCGCGGATCGAGTCGATCTACCCGGAGGATCTCACCGAGGCGGACGCCACCGAGTACGCCATCGACGTGAGCTACGAGGGCGCCTACGAGCTCGACGAGGCCGGCCTGGCCGACGGCGCCGAGCTCGACAAGCACTTCAACGCCCTGGGCGCTTGGATCGCTTCGATGCTGGTGCGCCTGGGCGACCTCAAACTGAACTACAAGCAAACCGGCACAGACTGATCCAGCACCAATCGCACACCAATCGCAGCTCAAAGCCGCTCGCACTCGTAAGGAGACGCTTATACCTATATGGGGAGTTTTTGTACTCGTTCTACTTGCTGCAACCTCTGGACAGCAGTCTCTACATACTGAGGTTCGATTTCTATTCCAAACGATGGATATCCCAATTCCTGTGCGGCAACCAGCGTGGTCCCGCTTCCTGCAAAGGGATCCAGGATCATATTATCTTCCGAAGCAGGAACCAGCAATTCAATCAGTCGCTTTATCAGTGACAAAGGCTTCACTGTACAATGGTCAAACTTCTTTTCTTCACCATTCTTGGTATACCCTTCCAAGATGTTTGACTGAAAGGAACCATCCCAACCTATGGTCTTGAATACGCCCAGTCCCGTGGCTTGAACAGTCTTCCAATAGTTGTCGAGTAGTGGTTTCTGTACAAGTACAATAGCTTCCCACTCATTTCTAAAACAGGAGTGCCAGCCGCTCCATGTGGTGGCATCAGGATGTTCCGACTTTTCTAGCTTGGCTCCTAGATTCAACCCTTTCGGGATCCCGGATGATCTACGATATACAAGCATATCGCGAGCGTAAAATCCAGCGCTTTCCAATGCGATCTGTATATGCGCAGCTGATCTAGTACTACTGAAGACCGCGACGGGAGATCCCGCTTTGCATACTCGAAACAGTTGTCGACACCATTCAACACACCAAGCCGTATAGTCCAGAACATTCTGGCGATTACGCGTGTACCAGCGTTCGTTGCGAACACCACCCGCCAACCCACTTCCATACGGTATATTCTGAACCAATGTACTGCTACCTTGCACGCGACTAACACGGCGCTCAATTTCGTCCGCATCCCATTTGCGCCCGATAAATTCATAGTTATAGGGTGGGTCCGTTATACAAGCAGCAACGGTCGCATCCGAGATGTCTTGCATGACCTCAATACAGTCACCACAAACAATTTCGTACTTCACCGATCATTTCCTCTGTCGACAAAGAAGGTTCGTCGTTCAATATGGCCTTGCAACCACTCGTACAGGTCAAAATTGGTTCTCTGATGTATGTAGTTGAATGTATCTCTCCCCGTCAAGATATCCCAACCTCCAGTACTAACTGCGGTCATTGCAGCAGGCAGATTATTCTCGCGCACGAACAACATCACAGGATTGTAGCCGCGTTCAATAAGCAGGTGAGCATAACCCCTTAGCTTCTTCAATGTGCCAGAATCACCAGAACCCACCCTGTACTTCGTATCTATAGCATCTGAGCCAAGGATCAGATCACACGGTTCATCAGCACCTACACGGAACGATGGATGATAGTCGTCACAAGATAGTTCACAGAGCGAAACAACGAGTGATTCCCAACATTTGCCTAGCTGTCGGCCCCAGTACTGTTTGTTTTCCCGTTTTATTGATTGCGTTATACCGAACGTATCCATCAGCACATCTGTATCGTTCAACTCATCACTATATTCCTTCTGCAAAAAGTCCCTCTGGTAATGCTTTAGGACATTCGACAACGATGAAATGACCTTCTCGTCCTTCGTCACTTACACCACCTCCTCGAATCTTGCTGGCCGAGCACCATCAGCGACGACCTCAGTGTAGGCTAGCTCTGGGGGAAGCGGGCGGCGAGGCTGCGCAGGTTGCGCCTCCACACCGAGCGCAGCACGGGCGCAGCCAGCGCCGCGGCGACCGGGCCGCCCATCCACCAGCGGAATCGCAGCATCTCGGTCCACTCGAACTCGGTGTGGGCCTCGCCCGCGGGTCCGGATCGGGGGGTGAGGCGGAACCGCCCCCAGCCCGACACGAGGCCGGCGTGGCGGATGCCCATCAGCTCGCCCTCGACCCACTCGGTGACCTCCATGCGGTCGGTCGTCCGCAGCGGGCCCACCCTGGTGAGGCAGTCGAAGCGTGCACCGACACCCTCGGTGGCCTCCGTGACGAAGCGGATCTCCACGGCATCGCTCATCCACTCGACATGGCGGTCGATGTGGCGCAGCTCCTCCCACACCACCGCTGGCGCAGCGGGCACCAGAACCGACAGGCGTATCTCGGCCACCACCCGATCCTAAGGACCCGCAGTCACGCCCGCGCCGGGCCCAAATCGTTATCAGAACACCCGAACATCGATACGCCGAATATCATGACTGCGACTTAGGGGCCGAGGGTGGTCAGGGGCACCACGAGGACTCCGTCCTTGCGGCGGTAGCCGAAACCTACTGCGGTCACGACCACGAGGTTGGCCGGCGCGCCCACATGACGCTCATCGACGACGGAGCGCAACTTGATCAGCGACGCGGCCGCCGCGTCGATGGCGTCCTGCCCGCCCAGCTTGATCTCTGCGGCGATCCATGCGACGTCGCTTCTCTCGATGATGGCGTCGACCTCCAACCCGCTGCTGTCGCGGTAGTGGGCGAGCCGAGCCCTGACCGACTGGGCGTAGACGCGCAGGTCTCTCACCGCGAGCGACTCGAACAGCAGCCCGAAGGCCGGCAGATCCCGCATCAGCCGCTCGGGTCCGGCGTGCAGGGCGGCCGCGGCCAGCGACGGATCACACAAGTGGCGCTTCGGCGCTTGACGCAGCCGGGCACGGGAACGCAGCTCGGCCGACCAGGCGGGCAGATCCTCGACCACGAAGAGGCGCCGCAGCGCATCGAGGTAGGCGCCGACGGTGCGACGGTCGAGCGGACGCTCGCCTCCCGTGTCGGCGGCAAGAGTGCTCTCCGACGCCTCGGTGGACACGTTGCGCGCCAGCGACCGCAGCAGCCGCTCGACGCCCGACGGATCCCGCGCCGGGCCATCCAGCTGCGGGAGGTCGGCACGGCATGTCTCCTCAAGATAGGAGGCGGCATAGTCCCGAGCAGAGGCAAGATCTGCATCCCTAGTGGCGGGCCAGCCGCCGCGACACGCTGCCTCCACAAGATCCCGCATCCCCGCTGCGGATTCCACCGCTCCCATAGCGTTCCCAGAGAAGAGGCCGTCGATGGACACATCACCCGACGAGATCCCCGACTCGAACAGCGACATGGGGCGCATCCGCATCCTTGACACGCGCCCCGTGCCGGTGCGGCGCGTGATGTCGTCGGCCGGCGTCGCGGAACCCGCCAAAATGAACCTTCCCGTCCGGCGTCCCTCGTCAGCGGCCGCTCTCACTTGATTCCATATCTCCGGCGCCAGCTGCCACTCGTCGAGAAGCCGCGGCTCCGGACCTGCCAGCAGCCCGGCCGGGTCCACCTGCGCCGCGAGCCGAGCGCTCAGGCTGGACCCGAACATCACCTCGCTGCGGGAGTGTCGCCGGCCCGTCGATGTCTTGCCACAGGCTCGCGGGCCCTCCAGCACCACAGCCGGCAACGCCCGGAGACCAGCCTGCACTTGGGCGTCCACCACCCTCGGCAAGTACCAGTCGAGTGCTCTCCCAGGACTCCCCATACCGGGCCAATGTACCGTTTGACGGCTGGCTGATGTACAAAACGTCGAGGTTCTGATGTACCAAACGTCGTGACCCGCGGGTCATGAACGACCTGGCAACCCCAGAATGGCGGCTGCGTCCGCAGGCCGGCGGCCCACTTCAGTGGCAGCGCTCACGACCCCGAATGCTTGCCGCCCTTGGCGGCACCGTGCGCGATTGCGCTTGCGACCCGCCGGCCTAGCCAGTGGCTACGCGGTGGGACAGGGAGCGGAAGGCCATCACGAACGTCACGATCCCGAGCCCGCCGATGGCGGCCGCTCCCTTGCCGAGGGCGGCCGGATCCCACCCCTGCGACAGCAGCGAGCGCATGCCCTCGAGCAGGTAGGTGACCGGATTCCAGGTCGACACGGCCTGCATCCATCCGGTCATCAGCTCGCGGGGCAAATAGGCGGGCGTGAGGAACGCGAACGGGAAGAAGATCAGGAAGGCCGAGTTGACCGCCGCCGGGTTCCCGGTGCGCAACGCCACGGTGTAGGGAAAGCCGGTGAAGGCGAGGCTCCAAGCCACCGCGAACGCCAGGAGCAGCACCAGCCCCGCCGGCCCCGTGCCGAAGCGCACCCCGGCCGCCAGCCCCATGACGATCACGACCAGCGACAGCGCCAGCGCCAGCACCACGTCGGCGACCATCATCCCCAGCAGCAGCGTCGACCGGCGCACCGGTGTCACCAGCATGCGGTCGAGGTAGCCCGTCTGGATGTCGGTGACGAGCACCGACGCACGGGAGATGCCCGTCACGGCGAAGATGATGGCCACGGGGATCTGGAACGCCCTGTAGTCGATGCCGGGCACGCGCTCCACGAACGACTCCAGCGCGCCGGTGTTCACGATGAAGAAGAACACCGGGATGATCAGCGCCGGCGCCAGCGCCTCCGGCTCTCGGGCGAGACTGCGCACCGAGCGCCGAGCGACGGTGGCGATGTCGGTGAGGACCCCCACGGACCGAGCCATGCGCGCCGGTGGCGCGGCGGCAGGCTCGGGCGCCGGCGGGCTCATGTGCCATGGCCTCCGAGACCGGCGCGGTCTGCGTCGGGGTCGGCAGCCGACGTCCGGTATCCCGTCGCCTGGTCGGAGTCGGCAGCGGACATCCGGTAACCCGTCGCCTGCAGGAACACGTCGTCGAGCGAGGGCGTGCGCACGGTCAGCGAGCTGGGCTGCAGCCCCGCGGCTGACAGGGCCACCGCCACCCGGCCCACGAGCGCGGCGCCGTCCGCGGTCGCCACGGTGATGCCGCGGCGGCCCCTGGTGACGGCGCCGGCCTCGGGGAGGGCCCCGGCCACCTCGGCGGCGGGCGCGATGGCGTCGGGCGCCAGGTCGACGATGATCACGTCGGCGCCCACAGCGCGCTTCAGGTCCGCCGGAGCGCCCTCCCTCACGATGCGTCCCTGTGCGATGATCGCCACCCGGTCGGCCAGCGCGTCGGCCTCCTCGAGGTACTGCGTGGTGAGGAAGACGGTCACCCCCAGATCACGGTTGAGGCGGCGCACCTCGTCCCACACGTGCGTGCGGCTGACCGGGTCGAGCCCGGTCGTGGGCTCGTCGAGGAAGATCACCTGAGGGCTGTGAATCAGCGAGGCGGCAAGGTCGAGGCGCCGTCTCATGCCGCCGCTGTAGGTGCCCACCCGTGCGTCGATGGCGTCCCCGATGGCTGCGAGGCCGATCGCGCGGTCTATAGAGGCGCGGCGGTGCGCCGCGCTCAGCCCGTACAGCCGGGCCTGCAGGTCCAGGATCTCGCGCCCGGTCTGCCTCTCGTCGAGCGCAGCGTCCTGCATGGCCACGCCGATGCGCACGCGAACCTCTCCGGGGCTTTCCACCACGTCGTGTCCCGCCACCATGGCCCGCCCCGAGGTGGGCGCGAGCAGCGTGCACAGCATCCGCACCGTGGTGCTCTTGCCGGCGCCGTTGGGCCCTAGGAAGCCGTAGATCTCGCCGTCGCCGACGGCGAGGTCCACGCCGTCCACCGCACGCGTGCGGCCGAAGGTTCGCACCAGCGCGCCGGCCTCGATGGCCATGCCGTTGCCGCCGGCGGCCCCGCGATGCGATGGCTGATCAACGAGACCCGGCACCCGCAGGACGCTAGCGGCGCACAGCGTCGGTGAGCCGCCGTACCGGAGCGCGCGGTGCGCTCAGCGAGGCCGCGCCGGATGCGGCCCAAGGCACAGGCCGCCGCACGGTCGCTTCGCTGGATCCCAGCGGGGAAGGAGGGTCCCGGCCCGGATTCGGCCGAGACCCTCGTTCGGGGTTGTGGCAAGCCTGGCGTTCAGCTGATCGTCTTTGTCTTCCAATCCGAGGGAGTTCCCCAGCCGTTACTGTTGCGCGCCCGCAGCCGCAGTTTCCACGTACCGCTAGGAATGCCACCAACGGGACCGGCATTAGCAGACGTGGTCGATGCATTCACGCCGAGAAGAGTGTACCAAGACCCAGGGTTCGCTTCCCCAGGCACGTGCCACTGAACTTGCCACCCAAGCACGCTTGAATCTCCAAGAGCAGTCCAGGATATGGCGAGGGTGCTCCCACCCACACTCTTCGAGAAGTCCAAACCCGTCGGCTTGCCCGGCGCTCCAGCAGGCACGGTCGTGGTGGTGGTCGTAGTCGTGGTGGTCGTCGTTGTCGTGGTGGTGGCGCCGCCGGAGGAGGGTTCGCTGTATCTGATGATGCCGCCGTTGGGGAACTTGGGGGCGGGTGCGTTGCCCTTTTGCCTGACGAAGAACACGACGCTGCCCTTGGTGCCCGAGCTGCCGGTGTCGGGGTCCTCCATCAACACCGAGAACGTGAGACTGCCGTCGGTGCCAGTCACCTTGTCGATCCAATCGCTGCTGACAATGGTAAGGGACTTGGGCTTGTAGCTGAGCGTATCATTCTTTCTGGTGATCTGAGTAGCATGGCCGCCGGAGAGGTACATCCGCTGCACATTGAACACAGCCGGACCCGTGCCGTCCACACCAGTGGTGGTGACCTCACCATCGTCGTCGATGAGTTGCACCTTGACAGTCACTTCCTCACCGAAATCAGCCGACACCTTCGTGGTGACCTTGTCACCCGACGGGAAAGTCTTGTCCTTGTTCGCGCCCTCAGTGCTCACCTCGACCGTGGTAGCAACCGTGCCTGAGGCAACAGTCGTCGCCGGCGCAGTGCCAGAAGTGGTCCTGGCGCCCTCAGACACCTTCACATAGAACATGTGCAACCGCTTGTTGGCGTGCGGATTACTCGCATAGGCCGGCCCGTTGACCTCCTCAACGACGAGCACCATCAGCGTCGCAACATCACCGGCAGAACCCGAGTCGGGATCTGCCGGCGCCGCGACCACAAACGAAGCCATACCCTCACCGTCGGTCTTCAGATCGTGCACGTGGGTGCTGGTCCACGTCCCGCACGCCGCCCTACTAGCACCGCAGACAACGCTGACGCCGGTAGTGGCCACAGTAGACTTGCCCGAAACCGTGAGCCGAGTAGCCGCCTTCGCCGCGTCCTGCTGCAAAGCATGCAAAACCACCGGGTTGGTGCCATCCTTACCGAACGCAGCGCTCTTCACCACATCATTGTCGTTCTCGTCAATGTGCTGCAACTGCACCGTGAACCGCGACCAATCACCAAACTTCATCTCATAATACGCATGCGAGTCGCTATCGGTCATCCTCGTAGCCGCAACCACCGTGTCATCAGCCGTGATCTCCAACAACTCCGCCGCCACCCGAGCCACAGTCGTCGTGGTCGTGGTGGTCGTAGTTGTCGTGGCAGTGGTGGTAGTGGTGGCAGGCGTCGTCGTCGTCGGGGCAGTAGTTGTAGTTGTAGTGGTAGCCCCGCTGGGTTCGGTGAACCTGATGATGCCGGTCTTCACCGCGGTGCTACCGTTGCTGTCAGTGGCGCCGGGCGCGTTGGTCTTGGCTCGCATGATGAAACAGATGCTGCCCTTGGTGCCAGACTGCTTGGTATCGTAATCAACCATAGTGACAACGAAACTGACACTGCCGTCGTTGCCGGTCGACTTGGTCCCAGCAGACCCATGGTCAATAGACGTGTGCGTCCCAGAAAACCACTCCAACGCAGGCCGACCGTCGGAACTGTTTTGACAATTCCGCAGGTGCTGCCTAACTCTCGCACGATACAACTCGAACGACGCAGCGGCACTCCCGTCAGCACCCACAGCCGTGTTCGCGCCATCAGCGTCGGTGAGCTGCACCGTCAACGTCACACTGTCACCGAATTCAGCCTCAACGTAAGTAAAGCCAGTAGCGAATGTCTTGTCAGACTCCGCGCCCGAAGACGTCACCGTGAAACCCGCAGCCGCCTTCATAGACAACGTAGTCGTAGTCGACGTAGTAGTCGTAGTCGTAGCCGGGGCGGTCGTAGTGGTAGTGGTGGTTGCCGGGGTGGAACCATCGCCACCGCCACCGCCGGCGGCGGGAACAGCCGCGGTCGCGGCCGGTGCCGTCACAGCCCCGGCCTTCCCGGCTATGCGCAACTCGAACGCGTCCACCTCGGCGCTGTAACGGGTGCCGCGGCTGCCGGTCCACACCCACACCGTCACACCCCGACCGATGGTCGCCGCGCTCAACTCGTCCAACCTGACATCGCCGTCGGCACCGGTGACCGGATCACGCGCGTCGATCACACACTTGGTGGAGGTGCGGTTCACGCTGCGCACGATCGCGTTGCACCCGCTCCGCAGATCAAACGCCCGATACCGGCGCTGCGAGTCCACATAGAACCCGTCAACCGGCGCACCGGCCACCGGCGCGAACGCGTCGTCGCGCACCGACACCACCACCCTGTTGCCGTCAGACTGCGCGGTCACACCCGCCGGGCGCACACCCGTATGCGCCAGCGTGCGCGTGATGAACGACGCCATATTCTTGCGCAACACCGGATCACCAGGCGAGAACACACTCGCGCCCGCCGCGCTGCCCGTAGTGATGCCAAGCTCATACGCGTAGGAGATCGCCGTGTCCACAGCCTGAGGCAGACCACGACGCGCGTCAGCGAAATGATCCAGCGTCCCGCCCGAACCCAAGATCAGCTGACCCGCCATCGCGCCGTCCTGATGGAACAGGCCAGGGCTCGCATGGCGCAGGAACCCGATGAGGGCCACCGCCATCTCAGCACGCGTGATACTCGCATCCGGCCTGAACGCCATCCCCGAGCCAGCCAAGATGTCATTGCGGGCCAGCGCCACGATCGCGTTGCGGCGCTCCGCGTCCAAATCCGCTATGTCAGCGAAATCGGCGGCGCTCGAGCCACCCGTCAAATCCATCCCCGCGACCCCGGCGGCCCGGTAGAGGAACAACGCCATCTGCGAACGCGTCACCTCAGACCCGGCATCGAACCGCTCAGCCGTCCTGCCCCTGGTGATCCCGTAATACGCGATGCAGTTGATCGCGTCCTCGGCAACCAAACCAGCCGTGTCCACGAACCCCGCGTCACGCGTCGCGTCGCCCACGCACGCCGAGAACGCCGGCAACGCATCAGCCTCCGCCCCACTGCCCCCCACGGGCGCAGCCCCAGCCGGAGCCGCTGCCACGACCCCAGCAACCAAACCAACCGCCAACAACACACACCACAACCCGCCACCACGCAAACCACGACCACGCAAGCCACCACGACGGCGGCGACCGACCATGCGCATCAGCCGGCCCCCCCCCCCGCGGCGAGAACCACTACCAACGCCAACCGCCTGCGACATCAGCCACAACCTCCTACTACGCATTCCGGCGGAACCCCGCCGAACCTAATCGACCGGCACGACCCTACCACCACCCCGGCCAGCAGACACGCCAACCCCGGCAGCACCAGCGCCACACGGGGCTTCCCCCCGCCGGACGACCGAAACTGAACAAGCACGACCCTAGCACCACCCCCGGCCGACCGCAGCCAACCAGGCGACACCGGCGCCACGCCACCCGACCAAGATACCCCCCCCCGGGCAACGCAACCACCCGCAGTACGGCCCGGCGGCACCCCCGCGGGCGGGCAACACAAACCGCTTCAAGACCGTGTGTGCCCTCAAACACCACGGCCAAACACCACGGCGGGACAGGCCAAGAGCGCGCAATGCGCTCAGCGAGGCTACGCCGGATGCGGTTCCAGGCACAGGCCGCGGGCACGGTCGCTCCGCCGAACCACAGCGGGGAGAGAGGGTCCCGGCCCGGATCGGCCGAGACCCTCGCTCAAGGTTCGTGCCAGCTTACTCGCTAAATCGGACAATACCGAATTTCACTGCAGTGTTCGCATCGTTGCCGGTAGCGCCCGGTGCGTTGGCCCGTGCTCTCAACACATAGGCTCGGCTGCCCTTGTCGCCTGATGCTCCCGCATCAGGATCCGCCATCTCCAAGGGTACCCTGAATTTACCATTATTTCCGGTCGAATAGTTCTTATTGGTCCAAGTTATGTAGGAACCACCGCCCGATCCCCATGCCGCGAGACCAGCACTGGCACTGCCCCGGGTCATCGACGCAATATGTCCCGTCGTAGTTGTATGCCATATATTGAAGGAAGCGGCACTTACGCCGTCAGTGCCGCTGGACGTGTTGTCGCCGTCAGCGTCCTTCAGCTGCACCACGATAGCCACCTTGTCCCCGAACTCTGCCTCAACAAAGTCCGTGCCGGCGGCGAGTGCCTTATCAGTATTCGCGCCAGCAGACATGACCGTGAAACTGTCCGCCGCCTCTCCCGGCAGAGTAGTCGTAGTCGTGGTCGTGGTCGTAGTGGTAGAAGTCGTCGTAGTCGTCGTAGAGGTCGTAGTGGTAGTCGTGGTCGTCGTGGTCGTGGCTATGGTGGTGGTAGTGGCAGGCATCGTTGTCGTAGTGGTGGTAGCCGGAGCGGTGGTAGTGGTGGTTGTTGTGGTTGTGGTGCCCGGGGCGGGTTCGCTGAGTCTCACGATGCCGCCGGTGACGGGGGTGGTGGCGAGGTCGTTGGTGGCGCCGGGGGCGTTGGTCTGTGAGCGGATCAGGAACAACACGCTGCTTGAGTTGCCCGAGGCGCCGGAGTCGGGGTCGTCCATCCAAGCCGAGAAGGTGAGACTGCCGTCAGCGCCGGTGTAACGGGTCCGACGATACTGGTCCCAACCGCTGGACGCCTTGAGAGAACGAGGCAAAACAAAAGAATCGCGCGCTCCGGACCTTTCAAGCCTGGTCGCGTGACCTCCTGCGGGGAAGTAGATGCGATGCAACTGGAACGCGGCGCGGGTCGTGCCATCCGCGCCGACGGTGGTGTCAGCACCGGTACTGTCCTTAAGCTGGATCTTGATGGACACCTCATCACCCCAGTCGGCCTCCACGAAAGTGCTGGTGCGGTTCCCGGACGCGAACGACTTGTCCGTCTTCGCACCCCTGGAGGTCACAGTAATGCTCGCAGCCGCGTTGCCCGCGGGCACGGTCGTGGTCACAGCGCTGCCGGAGGTCGTGCGATCACCCTCTGACACGAGCACGTTGACCACATGGAACCGCTTGTTCGGCAGGTTCGTGATCGCGGGCGACGCCGGGCCGTTGACCTCCTCCACGAACTGCAAGATCAGCGTGACCCTGTCACCCGCAGAACCCGGGTTCGGGTCCGCCGGCGCCGAAACAGCGAACGAAGCCATACCCGTGCCGTCGGTCTTCAAAGTGTGCTGAGCAACGTTGCCACCCGAAGTCGTGCAACTAGGAGTACATGACACCGAACCCTGATCGTTGGCAACAACCGCAGCGGTAGCACCAGAGGACTGGGAAAAGCTACCGACATTCACATGACCCCCCAAATTGAACTGCCGCGCATCAACCAACACAGGATTTGCGCCGTCAACACCGAACGCGGCGCGCTTCACCTTATTACCATCGCTCTCGTCGGTGTACAACAACTGCACCGTGAACTGCGACCAATCACCGAAACTCATCCTATAAAAATCAACACCATTACCATCCGTAGTCTTAGTAGCCGCAACAGTCGCATCATCAGGCGTGATACTCAACGACTCAGCCGCCACCTGACCCAACGGCAACGTCGTAGTCCCAGCGGGCGCCGCGGTCGTAGTCGCAGCCGGTGCCGTGGTCGTCGTAGTCGTCGTGGCGGAACCACCGCCGCCACCGCCGGCAGCGGGAACGACCGCGGTCGCGGCCGGCACCGTCACAGCCGCAGCCTCCCCGGCTATGTGCAACTCGAACGCATCCACGTCCGCGCTATAACGGGTGCCGCGGCCGCCGGTCCAGACCCACACCGTCACACGCCGACCAATCGCAGCCGCGCTCAGCTCGTCCAACCCGACATCACCGTCGGCGCCGGTCACCGGATCACGCGCGTCGATCACGCACACCGTGGAAGTGCGGTTCACGCTCCGCACGATCGCGTTGCACCCGCCTTGGAGATCAAACGCCCGGTAGCGGCGCTGCGAGTCCACAAAGAACCCGTCAACCGGCGCCCCGGCCACCGGCGCGAACATCGCGTCGCGCACCGACACCACCACCCTGTTGCCGTCAGCCTGCGCGGTCACGCCCGCCGGGCGCAGCTTCGTGTGCGCCAACGTGCGCGTGATGAACGACGCCATATTCTTCCGCAACACCGCACCATCCGGCGCAAACAAGCTCGCGCCGTGCGCGCTGCCCGTAGTGATCCCAAGCTCAAAGGCATACGAGATCGCCGTGTCCACACCCTCAGGCAGACCACGACGCGCGTCAGCGAAATGATCCAGCGTCGCACCCGAACCCAGCATCAGCTCACCCTGCATCGCGCCGCTCTGATGGAACAGGCCAGGGCTGGCATGCCGCAGGAACCCGACCAGTGCCACCGCCATCTCAGCCCGCGTGATACTCGCATCGGGCCTGAACGCCATCCCCGAACCGGCCAAGATGTCATTGCGAGCCAACGCCACGATGGCGTTGCGGCGCTCCTCGTCCAGGCCGGCAATGTCAGCGAAGTCGGCGACGCCCGAGCCGCCCGTCAAATCCACCCCGGCCACCTCCGCGGCACGGTGCAAGAACAACGCCATCTGCGAACGCGTCACCTCAGACCCGGCATCGAACCGCTCAGCCGTCCTGCCCCTAGTGATCCCGTAATACGCGATGCAGTTGATCGCATCCTCAGCAACCAACCCAGCCGTGTCCACGAACCCGGCGTCACGCGTGGCGTCACCCACACACGCCGAGAACACCGGCAACGCATCAGCCTCCGCCCCGCTGCTGCCCACAGGCGCAGCCCCAACCGGAGCCGCTGCAACAACCCCACCAACCAAACCAACCACCAACAACACGCACCACAACCCACGACCACGCAAGCCACCACGACGGCGGCGACCGACCATGCGCATCAGCCAGCCCCCCCCCCGCGCGGCGGTGGAAGCACTACCAACTCGAACCGACTGCGACATCAGCCACAACCTCCTACCCATCACCCGGCGGAACCCCGCCGTCCCGACTTGACCGGCACGACTCTAGCACCACCCCCGGCCGACCGCAGCCAACCAGGCGATGCCAGCGCCACACGGGGCTTCCCCCCGCCGGACAACCGACACTGAACCGGCACGACCCTAGCACCACCCCCGGCCGACCGCAGCCAACCAGGCTACGCCGGCGCCACGCCACACGACCAAGATGCCCCCCGGAGGTGGGCGCGAGAAGCGTGCACAGCATCCGCACCGTGGTGCTCTTGCCGGCACCGTTGAGACCCAGGAAGCCGGTAGATCTCCCCGGCACCGACGGCGAGGTCCACGCCGTCCACCGCACGCGTGCCGCCGAAGGTTCGCTAGCGGCACCCAGCGTCGGTGAGCCGCCGGACCGGAGCGCAGCGGCGATCCAGCGCCGCGATCAAGCCTGGCGCTCAGCTGATCGTGACTGTCACCCAATCCGAGGGAGTTCCCCAGCCGTTATTGTTGCGCGCCCGCAGCCGCATTCGCCACACACCGCTAACAATGCCACCAGTGGGACCGACGGTCGCACTCGTGGAATTAGCACCCTTGCCGATAAGAGTCAACCAAGCATCAGGGTTCGCGTTCCCAGGCCTCTGCCACTGAACGCTCCACCCACGCACGCTCGGATCCCCAAGAGCCGTCCAGGTTACGACGAAGGCGTTCCCACTCTTCGAGAAGCTCAATCCCGTCGGTTTGCCTGGCGATCCAGCAGGCACAGTCGTAGTGGTTGTAGGCACAGTAGTCGTCGTGGTCGTGGTTGTAGTAGTTGTTGTGGTCGTAGTCGTTGTGGTGCCAACCGTTAGGGTCGCCCAATCCGAGGGGGTTCCCCAACCGCTACTGTTGCGTGCCCGCACCCGAAAGCGCCACTGCCCGTTGGTGAGACCACCAGCGGGAGCGAGGGCGTGGGAAGTGGTCGATGCACCCGAGTTGGCAATATTGCGCCAGTTAGCAGGGTTCGCTTCCCCAGGCTTGTGCCATCGAACCTGCCACCGAGTCACGGTCGCGTCCCCAAGGTTCGTCCAGCTCAGCTCTACGAAGTTCGTGTTCCCAGGCGGCGTACGCCGTGTCACGGTCAATCCCGCCGGCTTGCCCGGCGATCCGGCAGGCACAGTCGTAGAAGTCGTCGTAGTCGTAGAAGTCGTCGTAGTCGTAGAAGTCGTGGTTGCCGGGGCCGTGGTCGTGGTCGCCGGGGCCGTGGTCGTGGTTGTTGTTGTGGTGGCGGTGGTGCCTCCGCTGCTGCTGGTGTCGCTGAGTCTGACGATGCCGGCCGTGACCGGGGTGGTGCCGAGGTCGGTGGTGGCGCCGGGGGCGTTGGTCCATGAGCGGATCAAGAACAGCACGCTGCCCTGCTGGTTCGCGGTGCCGGGGTCGGGATCGTCGAGCCAGGCCGAGAAGCTGAGACTGCCATCGGCGCCGGTGTAACGGGTGCGCCTGAACTGATCCCAACCCTGCGACGCCTTCAAAGCTGCGGGCTTGGAACTGAACGTCGTCGCTGCGTTCCTTGCGACCTCGGTTCCGTGACCACCCACCGGGAAGTAGACGCGATGCAGCTGGAACGCAGCACGGTTCGTGCCGTCCGCGCCGACGGTGGTGTCAGAACTACCGGCCCTGAGCTGGATCTTGATCGACACCTCATCACCGTAATCGGCCTCCACGAACGTCGTGCTCGTCGCCCCGGACGCGAACGTCTTGTCGGTCTTCGCGCCCTCAGAGGTCACGGTGATGCCGTCAGCCGCCGAGCCCGAAGGCACCGTCACCGTCGGCGCCGCGCCCTCGGTGACGCGATCGCCCTCGGAGACGAGCACATGGAACATGTGCAGCCGCTTGTTCAACAGGTTCGTGATCGCCGGGGACGCCGGACCGTTGACCTCCTCAACCACATGCAAGATCAGCGTCATCTTGTCACCCGCCGTGCCCGGCGCCGGGTCCGCCGGCGCCATCACAGCAAACGACGCCCTACCCATGCTGTCGGTCTTCAACGTATACTGAGCAACAGTCCCCGCGATCGCACCCGGTGGCGCTACAACACCCCCCGGCACCCCCGAGCATGTACCAGTACCAGAGTCGCAGCTCACACTGCCCGTGTCCAACGCCACAACCCCCGCAACAGACGCCGGGCTGATACCCGACGACTGCGATAGCGATCCTCTGGCGACAAAGCCATCCAAGTTGAACTGTCGAACGTCCAACAGCACAGGATTCGCGCCGTCCACACCGAACGCGGCCCGCTTCACCCTGTCACCATCGTTCTCATCCGTGTGCAGCAACTGCACCGTGAACTGCGACCAGTCACCGAACCTCATCTCATAAAAGTCAACCTTGTTCGCATCCGGAGTCTTGCTCTCCTCGACCCTCTCAGCATCAGCCGTGATACTCAACGACTCAGCCGCCACCTGACTCAACGGCATAGTCGTCGTCGTCGCAGTCGTCGTAGTCGTCGTCATCGTAATCGTCGTCGTCGTCGTCGTGGTCGTAGCGACGGAACCACCGCCACCACCTGCGGCGGGAACAACCGCGGTCGCGACCGGCACCGTCACAGCGTCGGCCTCACCCGCGATCTCCAGTTCGAACGCGTCCACATCGTTGCTGTAACGGTCTCCGCGGCTGCCGGTCCACACCCACACCGTCACACCCCGGCCAATGACCGCCGCGGTCAGCTCATCCAACCTCACGTCGCCGTCGGCACCGGTCACAGGATCACGCGCGTCGATCGCGCACACCGTGGAGGTGCGGTTCACGCTCCCGATGATCGCGTTGCACCCGCCCCGCAGATCAAACGCCCGATACCGGCGCTGCGTGCTCACATAAAACCCGTCCACCAGCGCCCCGGCCACCGGCGCGAACGCGTCGTCGCGCACCGACACCACCACCCTGTTGCCGTCGGCCTGCGCGGTCACACCCGCCGGGCGCAGCTTCGTGTGCGCCAGCGTGCGCGTGATGAACGAGGCCATATTCTTGCGCAACACCGGACCCCCAGGCGAGAACAGGCTCGCGCCCGCCGCGCTGCCAGTGGTGATCCCCAGCTCAAAGGCATACGAGATCGCCGTGTCAACACCCTCAGCCAGACCGCGACGCGCGTCCGCGAAATGATCCAGCGTCGCACCCGAACCCAAGATCAGCTCACCCGCCATCGCGCCGTCCCGATGGAACAGGCCAGGACTGGCATGGCGCAGGAACCCGACGAGGGCCACCGCCATCTCAGCCCGTGTGATGCTCGCACCCGGCCGGAACATCCCACCCGACCCGGCCAAGATGCCATTGCGAGCCAACGCCGCGATCGCGTTGCGGCGCTCCTCGTCCAGACCGGCGATGTCAGCGAAGTCGACAGCGCCCGAGCCACCCATCAAGTCAAGGCCCGCCACATTGGCGGCCCGGTACAGGAACAACGCCATCTGCGAACGCGACACCTCAGAGCCGGCATCGAACCGCTCAGCCGTCCTACCCCGCGTGATCCCGTAGTAGGCCAGACAGTTGATCGCATCCTCAGCAACCAGACCCTCTATGTCCACAAACCCAGCATCCTCCAACGCGTAACCAAAACACGCAGAAAACACCGGCAACGCATCGGCCTTTGCCCCGCCGCTGCCCACGGGCGCAGCCCCAACCGGAGCCGCAACCACAAGCCCACCAACCAAACCAACCACCAACAACGCAGACCACAACAAACGAGGCTTACCCCCGCCACGGCGGCGACCGGCCATGCGCATCAGCCAGCCCCCCCCCCCGCGCGGCGGTGGAAGCACTACCAACTCGAACCGACTGCGACATCAGCCACATCCTCCTGCCATCACCCGGCGGAACGCCGCCGGCCCGACTACACCGGCACAACCCTAGCACCACCCGGCCGGCCACAAGCCAACCCCGGCAACACCGGCGTCACACCACCCACCAACCTATCCCCCGCGCACCCACCGCGGCGCGGCCCGGCGGCCCCTGCGGGCAGCCAACACAAAGGGTGGAAGCCGTGGGCCGGCGGCATACTATCAACGGCGGCCCCGCGGGCAGGCAACACAAACCGCGTGTGCCTTCAAGCACCACGGCGGCACAGGCCAAGCGCAACGCCGCGCCACCCCGCCCGCACCGGCAGTGCCATCCACTCGGCCGGCAACTCCCGCTGCGGGCACGGTCGCTTCGCTGAACCCCAGCGGGGAGGGAGGGTCCCGGCCCGGATCGGCCGAGACCCTCGCTCAAGGTTCGTGCCAGCTTAATCGCTATATCTGATAACACCGTATTTGACCGCAGTCGTCGTATCGCTGCCGGAAGCGCCCGGTGCGTTGGCCCGGGCTCTCAACACAAAGATACGGCTGCCGGTATTGCCTGATTGTCCTGAGTTAAAGTCGGCCAGCTCTAGCTTCACCCTGAATTTACCATTCTTACCGGTCGAATAGTCCTTATTGGACGATGTTACCGTGTAACCACTGCTGCCCGATATCCATGTCGTCGAACCAGTTCGAGTCACCGATGTCACATGTCCCGTTCTAGTTACATTCAATATGTTGAAATTGGCGGGATTTATACCGTCGGTGCCGACCGTCGTGTTGTTATTGTCAGCGTCCTTGAGCTGCACCACGATGCTCACCTTGTCCCCGAATGTGGCTTCGACAAAGTCCGTGCTGGCGGCGAGTGCCTTGTCGGTATCTGCGCCGTCAGACATGACCGTGAAACTGTTCGCCGGCGGCAAGGTTGTTGTCGTAGCAGGCGTGGTTGTTGTTGTAGTGGTCGTTGTGGCGGTCGAGCCGATCGTGAGTGTCGCCCAGTTTGAGGGGGTTCCCCAGCCGCTACTGTTGCGCGCCCGCACCTGCCATCGCCACTCCCCGTTGGTGAGACCGCCTGCGGGACCGAGGGCGTGAGACGTGGTCGATGCACCCGAGTTGGCAATATTGCGCCACGTAGCAGGGCTCGCTTCCCCAGGCTTGTGCCATCGAACCTGCCACCGAGTCACGGTCGCGTCCCCAAGGTTCGTCCAGCTCAGCTCTACGAAGTTCGTGTTCCCAGGCGGCGTACGCCGTGTCACGGTCAATCCCGCCGGCTTGCCCGGCGATCCAGCAGGCACAGTCGTAGAAGTCGTCGTAGTCGTAGAAGTCGTCGTAGTCGTAGAAGTCGTGGTTGCCGGGGCGGTGGTCGTCGTCGCCGGGGCCGTGGTCGTGGTTGTGGTGCCTCCGGAGGCGGGTTCGCTGAGTCTTACTATGCCGCCGGTGACGGGGGTGGCGGCTAGGTCGTTGGTGGCGCCGGGGGCGTTGGTCTGTGAGCGGATCAGGAACAACACGCTGCTTGTGTTGCCCGAGGTGCCGGAGTCGGGGTCGTCCATCCAGGCCGAGAAGGTCAGACTGCCGTCAGCGCCGGTGTACCGGGTCCGACGGTACTGGTCCCAACCGGCGGACGCCTTGACAGAATTGGGCGCCGAGGCGAATGCTGTTGCGCCCTCCCTGCCAACCGAGGTCGCGTGACCGCCCGCGGGGAAGTAGATGCGATGCAACTGGAACGCGGCGCGGTTCGTGCCGTCCGCGCCCACGGTGGTGTCAGCATTGCCGGCCCTGAGCTGGATCTTGATCGACACCTCATCGCCGTAATCGGCCGCCACGAACGTCGTGCTGGTCTCCCCGGCCGCGAACGTCTTGTCCGTCTTCGCGCCCTTTGAGGTCACGGTGATGCCGGTGGCCGCGCTGCCGGAGGGCACGGTCGTTGTCACCGCGGACCCGGAAGTCGTGCGATCACCCTCTGACACGAGCACGTTGATCACATGGAAACGCTTGTTCGGCAGGTTCGTGGCTGCGGGCGAGGCCGGGCCGTTGACCTCCTCCACGAACTGCAGGATCAGCGTGACCCTGTCACCGGCGGTGCCCGGGTTCGGGTCCGCTGGCGCCGAAACCGCGAACGAAGCCATACCCGTGCCATCGGTCTTCAGAGTGTGCTGAGCAACGTTGCCACCCGAAGTCGAACAGCGGGGAGCACATCCCACAGAACCCCCGTCGAGAGCGACAACCGCAGGCGTGATAGTAGACGTCTGCGAAAAACGAGTCACATGACCCCCCAGGTTGAACTGCCGAACATCAACCAACACCGGACCCTTGCCATCAACACCGAACGCGGCGCGCTTCACCCTATCGTTGTCGCTCTCGTCGGTGTACAACAACTGCACCGTGAACTGCGACCAATCACCGAAACTCATCCTATAATTCTCAACACCATTACTAAAAGTAGTCTTCGTGGCCGCAACCTTCTTATCATCAGGCGCAATACTCAACGACTCAGCCGCCACCTGACCCAACGGCATAGTAGTAGAAGTCGAAGTAGTCGACGAAGTCGAAGTCGTAACAGCAGGCGCAGAAGTCGTAGTCGTAGCAGAAGGCGCCGCAGTCGTCGTGGCAGCCGGCGCAGAAGTCGTAGTCGCAGCCGGCGCAGAAGTCGTAGTCGCAGCCGGCGCAGAAGTCGTAGTCGCAGCCGGCGCAGAAGTCGTAGTCGTGGTGGCCGGGGCTGAACCCCCACCACCGGCGGCGGGAACAACCGCGGTCGCGGCCGGCACCGTCACAGCGCCGGCCTCTCCGGCGATCCACAACTCGAACGCATCCACATCCTCGCTATAGCCGTCGCCGCGGCTGCCGGTCCACACCCACACCGTCACACCCCGACCAACAGCCGACGCGCTCAACTCGTCCAACCCGACATCACCGTCGGCACCGGTCACAGGATCACGCGCGTCGATCGCGCACACCGTGGAGGTGCGGTTCACGCTCCGCACGATCGCGTTGCACCCGCCCCGCAGATCAAACGCCCGATAACGGCGCTGCGAGTCCACAAAGAACCCGTCAACCAGCGCACCGGCCACCGGCGCGAACGCCGCGTCGCGCACCGACACCACCACCGTGCCGCCGTCAGCCTGCGCGGTCACACCCGCCGGGCGCACCTTCGTGTGCGCCAACATTCGCGTGATGAACGACGCCATATTCTTGCGCAACACCGCACCATCCGGCGAGAACCTGTCTGCGCCCTGCGCGCTGCCCGTCGTGATCCCCAGCTCAAAAGCATACGAGATCGCCGTGTCCACACCCTCAGGCACAACGCCACGTGCGTCCGCGAAATGATCCAAGCTACCATCACCCAGCCTCAACATCCCAGACCCGTCGAACAACCCCGGGCTAGCAAGGCGCAAGAACCCCACCAGAGCCACCGCCATCTCAGCCCGCGTGATGCTCGCACCCGGCCTGAACATCCCACCCGACCCGGCCAAGATGCCATTGCGAGCCAACGCCACGATCGCGTTGCGGCGCTCCCCGTCCAAATCCGCAATGTCATCGAAATCGGCGGCGCCCGAGCCGCCCATCAAATCCACCCCCGCCACATTGGCGGCACGGTACAAGAACAACGCCATCTGCGAACGCGACACCTCAGACCCGGCATCGAACCGCTCAGCCGTCCGCCCCCTGGTGATCCCATAATAGGCCAGACAATTGATCGCATCCTCAGCAACCAACCCCTCAACGTCCACAAAACCAGCATCCTCCATTGCGTCACCAAAACACGCAGAAAACACCGGCAACACATCAGCCTCCGCGCGGCTGTCCCCCACAGGCGCAGCCCCGACCGGACCCGTCACCACCACAGAACCAACCAAACCAACCACCAACAACACACACCACAGCAGACGAGGCATCCCCCCGCCACGGCGGCGACCGGCCACACGCATCAGCCAGCCCCCCCCCCCGCGGGCGGAACCAGCCTGCACAGCGCCTACCGCCCGCGGCGCGGCCTGACCCACGCGAGCCTTGAGGGCACTACGAACGAACCCTGACATCAACCCGAAACCTCCCACTCACCGGCAGAACCCGCCGAACGAACGAACCTGATCAAGCACGGACCATACCACCCCCGGCTGGCCACAAGCCGGCCGGACGCTTCCCGAGCCATACCTGCCAATCAATATACACCCCCCCCCCGCAACGCAACCACCCGCCGAGCATCCCCGCGGCGGGCGCGGCCGCCTCGCCGGACCACAGCGCCGAGGCAGGGGGCCCCCGGCTTGGCCCGCCACGCTTCCCGCGGCCTACATCGCGCCTTGAGGATCGATCTCGCCGCCCGCGGGCGCGCGAGCAGTTACAGCGAAGACGTGGATGAGTTCGAGTTGCGATCTCGCCGCCCGCGGGCGCGCGAGCATTACGGCTACCGTCGGGGTTTGTGAACCCTCGACTGCCCGAACATGTCGTGGCGCGGCACTACGAGATCGAGTTGGCGCCCGACCTCGACGCGGCCACCTTCGCGGGAAGCGTGGCCATCGACATCGACGTCGTCGAGGCGACGAACGCCATCGTCTGCAACGCCGTCGAGCTGGAGATCACCGAGGCGCGGCTGGAGACGCCAGGCGCCGGCCTGCAGTTGGATGCCGCCGTGGATCACGAGGCCCAGCGGCTCACCCTCACCTCAGGCGACCGCGCCGGCGCGTTCGAGCCCGGGCCGGCGCGGCTGCACATGCGGTTCAACGGCATCCTCAACGACCGGCTGCGGGGCTTCTACCGCTCGACCTACCGTGACGAGGCGGGGCGAACGCAGGTCATCGCGACGACCCAGTTCCAGTCCACCGACGCCCGCCGAGCCTTTCCCTGCTGGGACGAGCCCGCCCTCAAAGCCACGTTCGCCACGGCGCTCGTGGTGGACGAGGGCCTCACAGCGGTGTCCAACACGGCCGAGATCTCCAGGGCGCCGGTGCCGGGCGGCCGGGTGCGGGTGCGCTTCGCCACGACGATGCCCATGTCCACCTACCTGGTGGCGTTCGTGGTGGGGAACCTCGAGGCCACCGAGCCGGTCGACTGCGGCGGTGTGCCGGTGCGCGTGGTGCACCGGCCGGGGCGGGGCGCCCAGACGGCCTTCGCCCTCGACGTGGCCGCACACGCCCTGAGCTGGTTCACGGACTACTACGGCCTGCCGTACCCGTCGGACAAACTCGACCTGGTGGCGGTGCCGGACTTCGCGTTCGGCGCCATGGAGAACCTCGGCTGCGTCATCTTTCGCGAGGTGCTTCTGCTGGTGGAGCCGTCCGCGGCGAGCCGGGCCGACCTGCAGCGGGCGGCCGAGGTGATCAACCACGAGCTGGCCCACATGTGGTTCGGGGACCTGGTGACGATGGCCTGGTGGGAGGGGATCTGGCTCAACGAGGCAATCGCGACCTTCATGGCCGCGGCGTGCTCGGACGCCTACCGGCCCGACTGGCGGGTGTGGTCGATGTTCTGCCGGGACCGGGCCTCGGCGCACTACACCGACGCCCTGGCCGGCACCAGGCCGGTGGAGTACCCGGTGGCCGGCCCCGCCGAAGCCGAGGACATGTTCGACGTGATCACCTACGAGAAGGGCGCGGCCCTGCTGCGCATGCTCGAGCAGTACCTGGAACCGGACCCGTTCCGGGACGGGGTGCGCCTCTACCTGAGCCGCCACGCCCACTCCAACACCGTCACCAGCGACCTGTGGGACGCGCTGGGCGAGGCCTCCGGGCAGCCCGTGAACGAGATCATGGGAAGCTGGATCCACCAGGGCGGGCACCCGGCGGTGAGCGCTCGAGCCGGCCCGCACGGGCTGGAGGTCTCCCAGCAGCACTTCACGCTCGATCCGTCCCGGCGCGACGACCGGCTCTGGACGCTGCCGATGCGCCTGCGGGTGCGGTCGGCGAGCGGCGTCGAGCGCGACCTCAAGTTCCTGCTCGACGGCCCCGAGGGCACCATTGACACAGCCGGTGACGAGGTGGTCACCCTCAACAGCGGCGCCGCCGGCTTCTACCGGTGCGTTCCGCCGGAGGGGGCGCTCGAGCCGGCCCGAGCCGGCGGGCGCGGGCCGGGGGGCCGCGGGCTGGACGGCCGCAGCGAGCAGGAACGCCACGGCGTCATCGACGACGCCTGGGCCTTCACCCTCGCCGGCCGGGTCGAGGCCGCGGCGTTCCTCGACCTCGTGCTGGGCTGGCTGCCATCTGAGGGTGACCTCATCGTGTGGCAGGCCGTCGAGTCGCCGCTGGCGCACCTGCGCAGATTGCTCGACGGCGAGGCGGCCACAAGATTCGGCGAGCTCCTGGCCGCGGCCAGCCACCCGGCGGCGCGAGCGGTGGGCCCCGAGCCGCCCGCAGACGGCGGCGAGGACGACCTCACCAGCGAGCTGAGGGCACTGCTGCTGAGGCTGCGGGGCGCCACCGCCGCTGACCCGGCCACGATCGCGGCCTGCCGGGCGCGGCTCGACCACCCCGATGCGACCCTGGCCGCCGCCGCGCTCACCGTCAGCTGCGTGCACGGCGGCGCCGGCGACTTCGCACGCGTCAGGCAGCGTTATGAGGCGGCGACAGACCCCCAGACCGAGCAGCGCCACCTGGCCGCGCTGGCGGACTTCGGCGATGCGGGACTGGTGCTCTCGGCGCTAGCGGGCACCCTCGACGGCACGGTGCGCGCCCAGGACGGCCCCTACCTGCTGCGCCGGGCGCTGGGCAACCACCGTTGCGGGGCCGCGGCCTGGGACTTCCTGACCGGCAACTGGAGCGAGCTGGCCGCGGCCTTCCCCACCAACTCGCTGGCGCGGATGCTCGGTGGGATCGTCTCGCTGGACACGCCGCAGCAGGCGGCTGAGGTGCACCGCTTCGTGTCGGCCCATCCGGTGCCCCAGGGCGCCAAGCAGGTCGCCCAGCACCTGGAGAGGCTCGACGTGAACGCGGCGTTCCGGGCCCGCGAGGCCGAGAGGCTGCCCGGCGCCGTTCTCGGTCTCTGACCCTGAGGCGGGCCTCCTGTTTCTCTAGACCAGGCCCAGGCGGCCCTTGGCGTCGGCGACGTCCACCGCCAGCTGCTGCGACAGCTGCTCGATCCCCTCGAACTTGCGCTCGCTGCGAAGGAAGTCCACGAACTCCACCCTCACCTCGCGCCCGTACAGGTCGCCGTCGAAGTCCAGGACGTGCACCTCCAGCAGCGACTGCTCGGCGTGCTCGTAGAAGGTGGGACGGCGACCGATGTTGAGCGCGCAGCCGCGCCTGGCGCCGTCAGGCAGCGTGCACCGGCCCGCGTAGACCGCGTCGGCGGGCCAGGCCATCCTCTTGGGCACCGGCACGTTGGCCGTCGGGAAGCCGATGGTGCAGCCTCGCTTGTCGCCCTCGACCACGATGCCCCGCACCTCGTAGCAGCGGCCCAGCATGGCCGCGGCGCGCGCCACGTCCCCGCCCGCCAGGGCCCTGCGGATGGCGGTCGATGACACGGGCTCGCGGGCGTCGCTGCGGTGCCTTATCAGCTCCAGCGGGACCACGTCGAACCCCCACTCGCGCCCGAGGCGCTGCAGCTCGGCCACGTTGCCGGCACGGCCCTTGCCGAAGTGGAAGTCCTCGCCGACCACGACCGCACGGGCATGTAGGGCGTCGAGGAAGACCTGCTCCACGAACTCCTCGGGCCGGGTGCCGGCACGGGTCTCGTCGAAGTTGATGACGTAGACGTAGTCGAGTCCCTGCGCCTCGAGCAGCTCGAGCTTCTGCTCCAGCGTCGTGAGCAGCTTCGGGGCGTTCTGGGGACGCACCACGTAGGCCGGGTGGGTGTCGAAGGTGACCACGGCCGAGGCCACGCCCAGCCGCCCGGCCGACTCCCTGACATTGCGCAGCACCTCGCAGTGCCCGAGGTGAACGCCGTCGAACACCCCGACCGCCACCGCCACCGAAACGGTTGAGGGCAGCCGGTCACGCAAGTCGTGCAGAAGTTCCATCGGGCCTCCAGCGCGGGCAGCCACGGTGACCGCCCGGCACCCCGCGAGGCTAGCGACGCACCCCGCTCACCCCACGACCACCACAGCCGGTTTGGCACGCTCGCCGAAGGCCTCGTAGACGGCCAGCAGCGCGCCGTCCGCGCCGTGCACCGCCCAGGGCCCGCCCGCGGTGGGATCAGCCGCAGCCGTGCCGGCCCTGCCGTCATCAACCGCGGTCGGGTCAGCCGCAGCCGTGCCGGGGACTCCGAGCGCTTGGAGCTCCAGCACCCGCCCGTGGCGCACCTGGGCCGCCACGCCGTCGCCGACGCGCACACCCGCCAGATGCCGGACCGCCGCGGACATCGGCAGCAGCGCGGGCGGCTCCAGCGACTCCAGCGCGACCGCGTCGCCCAGCCCGAAGCCGCCGACCGCCGTGCGCCTCAGCGCGCCCACGTGCGCGCCGCCTCCCAGCGCCAGTCCCAGATCGGCCGCGAGCACCCTCACATAGGTGCCCGCGGAGCACTCGATGACCGCCCGCCACACGCCGGCCTGCCCGGGCACCGGCTCCACCTCGAAACGGCTCACGGTCACCGGGCGCGGCGGCCGCTCCACCTCGATGCCGGCCCGCGCCAGCTCGTGGAGCCTCCGGCCCCCCACCTTCAGCGCCGACACCATGGGCGGGACCTGGCCGATGTCGCCGGTGAGGGCCGCGGCCGCCGCACGCACCTGGGATCCGGTCACCGCGGACATGTCGTGGCGGGCCGTTACCGACCCCGAGGCGTCCAGGGTGTCGGTCTCGACGCCGAGCACCATCTCGGCCTCATAGACCTTCGGGAGCACGGTCAGGAACCTCAGCAGCCGGGTGGCCCGCCCGACGCCGAGCACCAGCACGCCGGTGGCATCGGGATCGAGCGTCCCGCTGTGCCCCACCCTGCGGGTGCCCAGAGCCTTGCGCGCCCGTGCCACCACGTCGTGGCTCGTCCAGCCTGCAGGCTTGTCGATGACCGCCACCCCGTCGAGCGCCCCGCCCGCCCGCGAGCCGCCGCGGGCCGGGCCCGTCACCGGTGATTCTCCCCGGAAGGGTCAGCAGGCCGGTCAGAGGAACCGCCGGCGGAACGCTCGGCAGAGAGGCCCGAGGAACGCTCATGGGAACGCTCGGCAGAGAGGCCCGAGGAGCCGCTCCCGGGATCTGCCGTGCCGTCCAGCAGCCTCTCGATCCGCTCCGCCGAGCGGAGCACGGTGTCGGGGCGGAACACCAGCTTCGGCGTCTTGCGCAGCCGCGCCTGCTCGCCGACCGCGGCGCGCAGGCGCGGCCCGTGCTCGGCGAAGGCCTCGAGGATGCCGGCATCGACGTCGGGGCGGTCGGCCAGAGACGTGAACCAGACCACGGCGCGGTGCAGATCGCGGTCGACCTCGACGCCGGTCACCGACACCAGGACGAGCCGGTCGTCGTCGAGTTCCTCCATGGCCTCGGCGACTATGCGCCTCACCAGCTCGCCGACCCGCGCCGTGCGATAACCCGCGCCATGATCGGCGGGCGCGTGCCGCCTCGGACGCCCCATCTGTCCACGCAGTCCTCGGAGGCCCGGCGGCGACGCTAGGCGTCCAGCGTGCGGGCGATCTCGCGCTCGGCGTAGGTCTCGATAATGTCGCCGGACTTCAGATCCTGGAAGGCGCTCAGGCCGATCCCGCACTCGAAGCCGCCGGCGACCTCCCGCACATCCTCGGAGAACCGCTTCAACGACGAGAGCTCGCCCTTCCAGATGATCGTGCCCTCACGCAGGAAGCGCACCTTGGACCCCCGCGTGATGGTCCCGCCCAGCACGTAGCAGCCCGCCACCGCGCCGACGCGCGGGATGCGGAACACCGCGCGAACCTCGGCCTCGCCGGTGACGACCTCCTCGAACTCGGGAGCGAGCATCCCGACCATCGCCGAGGACACGTCCTCGAGCAGCTTGTAGATGATCTCGTAGGTGCGGATCTCGACCCTCTCGGCGTCGGCGGACTCGCGGGCCTTGCGGTCGAGGCGCACGTTGAAGCCGATGATGGTGGCGTTGGACGCAGCCGCCAGCTGTATGTCGTTCTCGGTGATCCCGCCGACGCCCCGGTGCACGACGGCGATGCGCACCTCGCTGGTCTCGAGCTTGCGCAGGCTCGCGATGACGGCCTCGAGCGAGCCGTTGACGTCGGCCTTCACGATCACGTTCAGCGTCGCCGTCTCGCCGCGCTGGATCTGGGTGAACAGATCCTCCAGCTTGGCGCCGCCGGCCAGCGCGTGGGCGTCGCGGCCCAGGCTCGACAGTCGCTGCCAGTGCTCGCGCGTGTCGGCGACGCGCCCCGCGATCTTCTCGTTCGGCGCGACGGTGAAGGCATCGCCGGCCACCGCCACCTCCGAGAGTCCCAGAACCTGAACGGGAGTGGACGGGCCGACCTCGACCACGTTCTGGCCGCGGTCATCGAGCAGTGCCCTGACCCTGCCCCAGGCCGCGCCGGCCACCAGCGGATCGCCCACTCGCAGCGTCCCGTGCTGCACCAGCACGGTCGCCACCGGGCCCCGCCCGATATCGAGGTTGGACTCGAGCACCACGCCGCCGGCCCGGCCCTCCGGAGACGCCCTCAGATCCTCCAGCTCCGCCACCAGCAGCACCTGGTCCAGCAGCTCCTCGATGCCCTGGCTCTGCAGCGCCGACACCTCGCAATAGATCGTGTCGCCACCCCAGGCCTCGGGAACCAGGCCCTGCTCGGCGACCCCGGCGACGGTGCGCTGCGTGTCGGCGTTGGGGCGGTCGATCTTGTTGACGGCCACGACGATGGGCACCCCGGCCGCCTGGGCGTGGTTGATGGCCTCGACGGTCTGGGGCATCACCCCGTCGTCGGCGGCCACCACCAGGATCACGATGTCGGTGGCCCCGGCGCCACGGGCGCGCATCGCCGTGAACGCCTCGTGGCCCGGCGTGTCGATGAAGGTGATGGAGCGACCGTTGCGCTCCACCCGGTAGGCGCCGATGTGCTGCGTGATCCCGCCTGCCTCGCCGTCGACGACGCTGGTGTCGCGTATGCGGTCGAGCAGCAGCGTCTTGCCGTGGTCCACGTGTCCCATCACCGTTATCACCGGCGGGCGGGACGGCCCCTCGCCGTGATCTGCGGTGCCGTCCACCTCGAGGAGCTTCAGCAGCTCGGCCTCCTGCTCCTCGCCCGGATCGACCAGCCGGATCTCGGCGCCGATCTCGGCCGCGAACAGCTCCATCATCTCGTCGCTGAGCGACTGCGTGGCGGTCACCATCTCGCCGTGCTGCATCAGGAAGCGCACCACGTCGGCGGCGGTGCGGTTGAGCAGCGGGGCGAAGTCCTGCGCCGCCGAGGAGCGCTCCACCACAACGACGCCCTCGGGCACGGCGACATGGCGGGGCGTGTAGGTGGGAACGTCGATCGGCTGCAGTTCCTCGCGCACGCGCCGGCGACGGCTCTTGCGGCGCGGCGGGCGGCGCTGGGCGCCTCCCGGAGCGCCACGTCCGGCGGGGCGCGCGCCCGCGCCCGGCACGGCCGGCCGGGGGCCGCCCAGGGGCCGCAGACCGCCCGGGCCTCCGCTGCGGCGGGGGCCCGGCCCCCGATCGGCGCCGGCGCCCATGCCTGGGCGCGCTCCGGGGGGACGGGTGCCGGCGGGACGCGCGCCAGGACCGGACGGCCGCCGGTCCGCGGCCGTGCGGTCGGGGCGGCGTGACACCCCAGGCGCGGGCGCCGGGCGCATGCGGCGGGGCGGGGGCGGCGGCGGGATCGGCTTTCCCGAGCGCGACACGGGCGGGCTGAGAGGCTTGAGCGGCCGGGCGGGAGCAGCGCCGGCAGGAGCGGCGCCGGCGGAAGGAGCGCCGGCGGGCGCCCGCCTGGGAGGCGCCGGCGGCGGCGACCTGTCCTCGGGGGCGGGTTGCGGAACGTCCCGTGCGCCGCGCTTGGGCGGTGCCACGCTGCCGCTGGACGCGATGGTGGCCCTCGGCGTCTTGCTGCGTGGATCGGCGGCCCGGCGCGCCGCCTCAGCCGATCTGCCAGAGGTGGCGGGCGTTGCGGACCCGCCGGCGATGCCGGACGCAGAGGCCCTCCCCGGCGCAGCGGGAACTCCGGGCGCGGCGGGCCTGCCCGAACCGCCGGGCCTCACCGCTGTGCCCGCGCCGGCGGAGGTCGCCGCAGCTGCCCCGGCAGGCGGCGGAGTCGTGCCCGCGGGCGGGACCGTCTTCTCGACTGTGGCCGCCGCGCCCGCCGACGTGACCGCCTTGTCAGCAGTGGCCGCCGGAGCAGCCGGCGCGGTCGTGACCTTGGACGAGACCGCGGCAACCGCGGGCTGCGGGTCGCGGGCAACCTCGGCGGCGGACGCCGGGCCCGAGACCGCCGAGGCCGAGGTCACCAGAGTCTCGTGCCCCGCCACAGGCCCAGACACCGCCGCAGGCTCAGACACCGCCGCAGGCTCAGACACTGCCGCAGGCGTGAGCGATGGCGAAGCTCGCGGCACCGGTGCCGGATCGGGCACCGGCGGCTCGGCCTCCACCGCGGCCGGCGGTGGCGGGGGTGGAGGCGGCTTGAGCAGGCCGTCGCGCGCGGCTCGGCGCCGCACCCGGTCGGCTTGAGCCTCGACGATGCTCGAGGAGTGCGACTTCACCCCGATGCTGAGCGCGAAACAGAGATCGAGCGTCTCCTGGTTGCTCAGGCCGAGCTCTTTGGCGAGCTCATGGACGCGGATCTTGCCTCGCAATAGGGCCCCCTTCAGGACTGTCGACGGCGCGGCGCGGCGCTTCCGGGAGGCTCCCGGCACGACGCGGCCACGCATCGCGAAGCCTAGCGATGTCGCTCGGCTTCACATCAGCCCGCAAAGCCACGGCGAAAGCTCCGCGGCGCCGCGCCGAGTCCACACAGGAGGCGTCCTCGCACAGCCAGGCGCCCCGCCCGCCGCCCGCTCCGAGCACGAGCGCGCCGGTGGCGTCGAGGCTCAACCGCCTCATCTCGGCTGCCGGGCGGCGCTTGCGGCAGCCGATGCAGGTGCGGGTGGGAGTGCGGGTGCGGGTCGCCGCTCAGCCCTGCGCCTGACCGGTCGCCCGCCCGGCCTGCCCGCCGGCGGCCGCCGCCCACGCCTCGGCGCTGACCGCCTCGCTGCCGTCCGCGGGCCGCCACATCTGCTCGCCGGTCTCAGGATCGATGACCCACTCGCCCTCGGCCCAGTCGACATCGCCGTAAGCCGCCTCCTCGGCCAGCTGGGTCTCGCTCTTGATGTTGATGCCCCAGCCGGTGAGACGGCTGGCCAGGCGGGCGTTCTGTCCCTCCTTGCCGATGGCGAGCGACAGTTGGTAGTCGGGCACGATGACATCACAGTCACCGGTCATCTGATCGGCGCGCACCTCCTTGATCCGTGCCGGCGACAGCGCCTTGGTGACGAACTCCTCAAGCTCCGGGCTGTAGGGCACGATGTCGATCTTCTCGCCGCGCAGCTCGTTCACGACCTGGCGGACCCGCGCGCCCCTGGCACCGACGCAGGCGCCCACCGGGTCGACGTTCGGGTCGTTGGACGACACCGCGATCTTCGTGCGGTGGCCCGGCTCCCGGGCACAGGCCTTGATCTCCACCACCCCGTCGGCGATCTCGGGCACCTCGAGCTCGAACAGCCTCTTGACGAGGCCCGGATGTGTCCTGCTGACGACGATCTGCGGACCCTTGGCCGTCTTGCGCACCTCCACGATGTAGGCCTTGAGCCGGGTGTTCGAGTCGGGACGCTCGAAGGGCACCTGCTCGGCCTGGGGCAGCAGCGCCTCCACCCGGCCCAGGTCGAGCAGCGTGTAACGGGCATCGGTCTGCTGGATCATGCCGGTGACGATGTCGCCCTCGCGGCCCGCGTACTCCTCGTACTTGAGCTCCCGCTCCGCCTCGCGGATGCGCTGGGTCATGACCTGGCGGGCGGTCTGCGCGGCGATGCGCCCGAAGTTGCCGGGGGTGACCTCGTACTCGTTGCCCACGGGGTTGCCCTCGGCGTCGAGGTCCTGGGCCATGACGCGAAACTCCATGCTGGAGGGGTCGATGGTGACCCAGGCGTATTCCTTGGCCTCGGGCAACCGCTTGTATGCGGACTCCAACGCGTCGGCGAGGGCGGAATACAGCGCTTCCACGGTGATGCCCCGCTCCGCCGCCATCGCCTGCAGCGCCTCTGCCATCTCAGCATTCATGCCAACGCACCTCCTTGTGTGCCTGTGCTTGGTTTGCTTGTGCCGCCTCGGGCCGACGCGTCCCAGTCGAACACCGTCCGCGCCTTGGCTATGTCGCCGTAGCCCACAGAGAGCGTCGGCCCGTCGTCGCTGCGCAGCTGCACGCCGTCTCCGCTCACAGTCTCCAGGACGCCGCTCAGACGGCGCGGGCCGTCGAAGCCGGACCCTGTCTTCAGCCTGACCCTGACCCCGACCGCGCCGCTGAAGTGCTCGGGGGTGCGCAGCGGGCGCTCCAGGCCCGGGCTGGACACCTCCAGGGTGTAGCGGCCGTCGATGGGATCGTGCTTGTCCAGGGCACGGCTCAGCGAGCGCGAGAGCCGGGCGATCGTGGCGAGGTCTATCCCGCCCTCGGCGTCGACCAGCACACGCACGGTCGCGCCGTGGTGCTCGACGTCGTAGAGGTCGACCGAGGCGGCCTCCACGACGCCGGCGACGATCTCACGCACACGGTCAACGATCGCCATGACAGCCTCGACGGTTCTCGGTGGTTCGACAGGATCGCGGCCCGAACCGGCAAGCGGCGTGGGCAAAACGCGCCCACGCCGCTTCCAAGGAATCGAACGTTGCTGCGAACTATACCCGCGACACGGCGCTCTCACCGCGGATCTCACCGATCACGGTGGCCTGGCAGGACTACAACTAGCTCCCCGATACCGGCGACACGGCGCTCTTGCGGCGGACCTGCGCGATCACGGCCTCGGAGTCGTTGGCATCGGCGCCCAGCTCGCTCAGGTTGCGGCGCCGGTCCTCATCCGCGGCGCGCCGCGCCGCGCCCGCGGTGGCCCGGGCACGCTGCAGCGCCGCCTCCGGACCGTGCTTGCAGATGTACTCCGCCCAATCCACCAGCGCATCGACCATGTCGGCCTCGGCCACGACGGCGACGTTCTGGCCCTTGACGAACAGGTGGCCGCGCCGGTTGCCGGCGGCGATTCCCAGGTCGGCGTCGCGGGCCTCGCCGGGCCCGTTGACCACACATCCCATGACCGCGACCTGCAACGGGATCCGGCGCTCGCCGAGAGCCTCCATGGCCGCCTCGGCGATGGCGAATACGTCCACCTCGGCACGCCCGCAGCTCGGGCACGAGATCAGGTCCACGTTGCGGCGCTCGCGCAGTCCCATCGCCTCTAGCAGCGCCCGGCCGGCCCGGGCCTCCTGCACGGGATCGGCGGTCAGCGAGTAGCGGATGGTGTCGCCGATGCCCTCGGCCAGCAGCGTGGCGATGCCGGCCGTGGACTTGATGATCCCCGCGGGCGGCGGCCCGGCCTCGGTCACCCCCAGGTGCAGGGGATGGTCGGTGACTTGCGAGAGCTGCCGGTACGCCTCGATCATCAGAGGCACGCTCGACGCTTTGACGGAAATCTTGACGAGGTCGAAGCCGACATCGGCGAAGTGGTCGAGCTCGCGCACCGCCGAGGCCACCATCGCCTCGGGCGTCACGCCGTGCGTCGGATGGTAGAGGTCGGGATCGAGCGAGCCGCCGTTGACCCCGATGCGTATGGGCACCTCCCTGTCCCGGCACTCGGCGGCGACGGCCTTGATGTGCTCGGACTTGCGGATGTTGCCGGGGTTGAGGCGCAGGCACTGCACCCCCGCCTCGAGCGCCGCGAGCGCCATGCGGTGGTTGTTGTGGACGTCGGCCACGATCGGCACCGGCGAGCGCGGCACGATCCGGGCCAGGCCCTCGGCGGCCTCGGGCCGGTTGCAGGTGCAGCGCACGATGTCGGCGCCGGCGGCGGCTAGCGCGTAGACCTGCTGCAGCGTCGCGTCGTGGTCCGCCGTCTTGGTGACGGTCATCGACTGGACGCTCACGGGCTCGCCGCCGCCCACGGGAACCGACCCGACCATGATGCGGCGGGTGGCTCGCCGCGGGAACGTCGCGGTCACCTCCACACCGCGATCCTACCCACCGCCCCCTCGCGCAGGATTGCGGCCATCGGGCGAGCCGCCCCGCACGTTCTCTCAGCGGAGGCTGATGGGGTCGAGCACGTCTCGCACCAGCGCGACGCCGCCGATCAGCAGCAGCACCACCACCACCGCGTAGGTGAGCGGTACGAGGTTGGAGGCGTCGGCCACGTGTCGCCTGCCCCCGAGGGAGCGGATGCGCTCGTAGGTGGCCACGGCGATGTGCCCCCCGTCGAGGGGCGGCAGGGGCAGCAGGTTGAAGACCCCGATGAAGACGTTGACGAAGACCAGCAGCACCAGCACCTCCGCGGCACCGTCGGAGGCCGCCTCCGCGCCGATGCGCGCCACGCCGTAGATGGACAGGATCCGGTTCTCGTCGGGGTGCGAGGTGTCGAGTCTGCGGATCTCGACCTCTCTGGCCGGGCTCGCGCCGCCGGTGCCGGAGTCGCCCCCCACCAGCCCGTCCAGCGTGCCGAAGAGGCCCTCGGTCACGATCTTGGGCACAGCGAGAACCACCTCCCGCGCGATCGTGGCGAAGAGGCGCAGCGACTCGCCGGAGGCCGCCACGGCGCCGAGACCGGAGGACTCGTAATCCGCCGACACCCCGAAGAAACCGCTGACCGCCTCCGACGGGCTGACGGTGCCGGTGACGATGGCCCCCTCCACGACCGCGGGCCGGCCTGTGCGGGTGTCGACGATGGTCATCTCCAGCGGCCGGCCCCCGCGGCTGCGGGCGTGCTCCGCGACCTGCGCGTAGCTCGGGGCGCCCTCGACGTCGAGACCCTCGACGCCGAGGATCCGGTCGCCCTCGATCAGGCCGACGATGCCCGCCGCGCCCTGCGCGGTGAGCCGCTCGCCCAGGCGCGCCACGGTGCTGCGGCGGGACCCGTCACGCAGGTACACCACCTCCACCTCGGCGCCCGGCAGCTGCGACACCTGCTCGGAGAAGTCCGAGAACGTCGTGCTCGCAACGCCGCCGACCGACACCAGCTCGTCGCCGGGGCGCAGCCCCGCGTCGGCCGCCGCGCTCTGGGCCGAGACCGTGGCCAGGGACCAGTCGAGGGACTCCCCCGCAGCGTCGTCGCCTGCTCCCGCCAGCGGGCCGTCCGCCACCAGCACGACGAACAGGAACAGCACGGCCATGACGAAGTGCATGCCCGAGCCGGCCACCAGCACGAGCAGCTTGCGGGGGTAGCTCTGCCGGCGGAAGCTGCGCGGCTCGTCCTCGGGCGCGACCTCGTCGAGGTTGTTCATCCCGACGATCCGCACGTAGGCGCCGGCCCAGACGGCCTTGATCCCGTACTCCGTCTCGCCGCGGCGGAACGACCAGACGCGCGGGCCGAAGCCGATGAAGAACTCGGTCACCTTCATGCCACACAGGCGCGCCGTGGCGTAGTGACCCAGCTCGTGCATGAACAGCGTGGCCACCAGGACGAAGATGATGACCAGCCAGCCGACCCCGGCCACCGCCCCGATCACCGCCAGCAGCGCGATCAAGCCGATCAAGCCCCGCCGGCCGGCCCAGCGAGCCCGCACGCCGGGACCCTCGCTCACCGGTTCACCGCCCGCCACTTCCTCACACTCCGGTCCCGCCTCACGACCCGCCAGCTCGCCAGACCTGCCCGCAACGCGCTCCACGAGCACAGTGCCACAGCACCAGCGGCGCCGTCGGGACCCTCGCTCACCGGAACCCCGCGGCTGCGCGCTCCACGGCTGCCATCGCGGCCCGACGGGCCTCGGCGTCGGCTGCGAGCACCGAGTCCATGTCGTCGGCGCGGTGTCCGGGCCAGAGCGCCAGCAACTCCTCGAGAAGCGCTGCGATGTCGGACCAGCGGATCCGCTCGGCCAGGAAAGCCTCCACTGCGACCTCGTTGGCTGCGTTGAGCCAGGCGGGCGCGGTCTCGCCCGCCCTGCCCGCAGCGTAGGCCAAGTCGATGCACCCGAACGCCTCGCGGTCGGGCGGCTCGAAGTCCAGCCGGCCCAGCTCCGCCCAGTCGATGGCGCCGAAGGCGCGCTCGAGCCGGTCGGGGTAGGCGAGCGCGTAGCCGATGCAGAGCCGCATGTCGGGGTTGGACAGCTGCGCGACCGTGGCCCCGTCGCTGTAGGTGACCATCGAGTGGACGATCGACTGGGGGTGCACCACCACCCCGATCCGGTCATAGTCGATGCCGAAGAGCTCGTGGGCCTCGATGACCTCCAGACCCTTGTTCATCAGGGTGCTGGAGTCGATGGTGACCTTGGGGCCCATCCGCCAGGTCGGGTGTGCCAGCGCATCGGCCACCGTGACGCTGCCAAGGTCGGCACGGCTCCGGCCCCGGAACGGCCCGCCGCTAGCGGTCAGGACGATCTCGGCCACCCGCCGGGGGTCCTGGTTGGCGCGCAGGCACTGGTGCACGGCGCAGTGCTCGGAGTCGACGGGGATGATCTCCGCTCCGGGGGTGGCGCGGGCCCGCCGCACCACGGGGCCGGCCGCGATCAGCGACTCCTTGTTGGCGAGCCCGAGACGCTTGCCTTGCTCCAAGGCCGCCAGCGTGACCGGCAGGCCGGCGAAGCCGACCACCCCGTTGATGACGATGTCGGCCGCCCCGGCCGCCGCGGCCATGGCGCCCTCGCCGGCGAGCAGTCGCGTGCCCGCCGGCAGCTGACGCTCGAGGTCGCGCGCCAGCGTGGAGTCCGCGAGTGCGAGCACATCGGGCCGGAACCGCCGGGCCTGTGCCGCGAGCATGTCGACGGACGCAGCCGCGCCCAGCGCCGCCACCCGGTACCGGTCCGGCTGCCCGGCGGCCACCTCCAGCGTCTGGGTGCCGATCGAACCGGTCGAGCCCAGCACGGCGACCGAGGTAGGCAAGATCAACCGATCCCGCTCGACTGCGCGGATCGCTCTTTAGATGATGTCGGCAACAAGCGCCAGGTAGTAGCAGGCGGGCAGGGCGAACAGCATCGCATCGAAGCGGTCGAGCACGCCGCCGTGCCCCGGCAGCAGCGTTCCCATGTCCTTGATGCCGAGATCGCGCTTGAGCATCGACTCGGCGAGGTCGCCGATGGGCACCACCACGGCCACGATCGCCGACAGCAGGATCACCGTCCAGATGCCCCCCGGCTCGGCGGCCAGCGGCGCGGGCCTGCCGATGACGCCCATCGCCACACCGGCCAGGATGGTCATGACGACCCCCCCGACGAGCCCCTCGAGGGTCTTGTTGGGACTCGCCTTGGACAGCGGCGTGCGGCCCGCGGCGCGGCCTATCAACATCGAGCTCAGATCGTGCGCGACCACCAGCACGATCACCGCCGTCAGCAGTCCCGTGCCGTGCGTCGGCACCTTCAGCATCAGCGCCGCATGCGATCCGAGGACCCCTATGTAGACGACGGCCAGCACCGTCACCCCGAGCCCCCGCATGGGACCCTCGACCCCGACGCCGGTCAGGTACCACAGCGCCCCGAACATCACGGTCAGCACGAGCACGACCACGATGGCGTCCATACCCCGCCAGTACGTCCCCAGAGGCATGGCCACCACCGCGGCCAGGCCCAGCACCACGGCGGGCTGGTACCCGGCGATCCGCACCGCGCTGAGCAGCTCGACCGAGGCCAGGCCGAGCACGAGGGTCGCCACGATCAGAGCCCACATGGCGCCGAACTGCATGGCCAGAAGGATCAGTGCCGACAGGGCCACGCCCACGATCACGGCCATCGGCATGTCGCGCTCGGCGGTGCCGTTGTAGGCGCCCTGGGCAGGCGCGCCGGAGGGCGCTCCGAAGGCGGCCTGGTCGTCATAGCCGAAGAAGTCGTCGTCGCGGGCACCGGCGCCCACGGTCTCGTGAGGCTCCAGCGGCGGGAGCAGCTCCTGCGAATCGTCCCACAGGGGGGAGGAGGCATGGTCGACCCAGGTGCCCATCTCGCCCGAGTCGGCCTCGGAGAGCCTCGGCTCCTGCACGGTCACGCGGGACGCCGCCGTGGTGCCGGCGTCGCCCCAGCCGGCGGCGTCGGGATCGTCGCCGAAGACGGACCTGCCCGCCACGACGCCCTCGTCCACCGTGGGATACTCCTCGCCGGACTCGGAACGTCCGTAATCGTCCTGCTGGCTCACAACCTTGCTCCTTCCAGCGGCCGGTCGCCGGCCCGGGGGTGGGGCCCCGGTCAGACTTCCAGCAGCTCCTCCTCCTTCTTGGCCAACGCCTCGTCGATCTGTTTCTCGTGAGTGCGGGTGATGGCGTCGAGCTGCTCGCCGGCACGCGCCACGAGGTCCTCCGACACTCCCCCGTCCTTGGAGATCCCGTCGAGGTCCTTGCGTGCGGAGCGGCGCACGCCACGCACCCGGGTGCGGGAGTCCTCCGCCATCGACCCGACCAGGCGGGCCAACTCCCGGCGGCGCTCCTCGGTGAGCGGGGGGAACGACAGGCGAACGGCCCGGCCGTCGTTGCTGGGAACCAGACCCAGCTGCGCCTGCTGGATGGCCCGCTCGACCGCGGCGATGTTGGCGGGGTCGTGCGGCGTGACGATCAGCTGCCTGGCCTCGGGAATGGAGAAGCTCACCACCTCGCGCATCGCCATCCGCACCCCGTACGCCTCAACGGGCACCCGCTCCAGAAGGGCGGAGCTGGCTCTGCCGGTGCGAACCGTGGAGAAGTCCCGCCGGGCGGCGGCGACGGCCTCGTCCATACGCTCGCCCGCGTCGGCGAGAACCATGTCGATCAGCTCCTCGCTCATCTGGGACCTTCCTCCTGAGCCACGAGCGTACCCACCTCGGCCCCCTCAAGCAGGCGTTGCAGGTTCCGCGGCTCCATCAGGTCGAAGACCACGATCGGGAGGCTGTTGTCCATGCACAGGGTTATGGCCGTGGCGTCCATGACCTCGAGACCCCGGTTGAGAACCTCCAGATAGGAGACCCGCTGCAAGCGCGCGGCGCTGGGATCACGCTCGGGATCCGCCGTGTAGATGCCGTCCACGCCCCCGTGGGTGCCCTTGAGCACCACCTCGGCATCGACCTCGGCGGCCCGCAGCGCGGCCGTGGTGTCCGTGGTGAAGAACGGGTTGCCGGTCCCGGCCGCGAAGATCACCACCCGGCCCTTCTCGAGGTGGCGGATGGCCCGCCGGCGGATGTAGGACTCGGCGATCTGAGCCATGTGAACGGCGCTCTGCACTCGGGTGGGCTGGTCTAGCTGCTCGAGTGTGTCCTGCAGCGCCAGCGCGTTGATCACCGTGGCGAGCATTCCCATGTAGTCGGCCTGGGCGCGGTCCATGCCGGCCCCCGCCCCCTGGGTGCCCCGCCACAGGTTGCCGCCGCCCACCACGACGGCGATCTCCACATCGAACTCCGAGCGGGCCTCGACTAGGCCGGCGGCGATCTGGCGCACGATCTCACCGTCTATGCCGCCATCGGCTCCCCCGGCGAACGCCTCACCGGACAGCTTGAGCAGGACGCGACGCCACCGGGGCGGCCTCCGCACCCTCAGGCGCCGATCATCACCTGCACGAAGCGCAGGATCGAGCCACCGCCGAGGCTGGCCTTGACCAGCGTCTTGTCTCCGTGGAGTCCCTGCTCGAGCAGGACGCGCTCGCCGTACCAACCCCGCATCCGGCCCTCGATGATCTTGTCCCAGGCCCTCTCCGGCTTGCCCTCGGCCCTGGTGATCTCGGCCAGAGCGGCCCGCTCCCGAGCAACCTCCTCCTCAGGCACGTCGCCCGCGCTGAGAAACCGCGGCTTGGCGAAGGCGACGTGCAGGGCGACCTGATGCAGTGCCTCGGGCTCGACGCCGCGGCCCTCCACAACCACCGCGTTGACGCCGCGCCCCTCCTGGCGGTGCAGGTAGGTGTCGAGGATGGCGCCGGCGGAGGCATCGACACGCTCCACGGCACCGACCTCGACGTTCTCGCGCAGCTTGAGCCTCAGGTCCTCCAGCCGATCCGAGCACTCGGCGGCGGCGGAGAGGCCGCTCTGAAGCACTAGGTCGGCCATGTCCTGCGCCAGGGACGTGAAGCCGTCGTTCTTGGCCGAGAAGTCGGTCTCGCACTTGAGTTGCACGATGGCGGCGGTTTGCGAGTCGCCCGCAACGGCGATCGCACCCTGGTCGTTGTCGCGTTCGGACCGGGCGTCCGCCTTGGCGAGGCCCTGCTCGCGAAGCAGCTGACGGGCGGCGTCCATGTCACCGCCGGTGGCGACGAGCGCCCTCTTGGCGTCCATCATCCCCGCGCCGGTGCTGTCGCGCAGCTCCTTGACCTCTCTGGCACCGACCGACATGTCAGCGCCCCCCGGAGTCACGGCCGGCCGAGGCCGCAGCAGCAGCGGCAGGCGCTTCAACGGATTCTGACGCTCCAGCAGGCCCAGGCGCCTCAGCGAGTGCAGCGGCGTCAAGAGACTCGGACGCCTCGACCGGCAGGTCTGCAGGCTCAGACGCCTCGGCGGGGGCAGGGTCTCCAACGGTCCCTGATGCCACAGCGGGGGCGGGGTCTTCAGCAGGCTCAGCGGCTTGCGCGGGCTCGAGTGCGTCGGCCGACGCTGACCCTTCGGTGGACGCGGGGGCTCCGGCGGGCTGAGAGGCCTCGTCGGAGTCCCCGGCGGTGGCTTGGCTTGATGCGTCCGGTGACACTGCCGCGGCGCCGGCCTTGGCCGCGGCCACGCGAGCCTCGCGCTCGACGGCCGCCGCGGCCGCCTCGGCCCTGGCACGGCTCTGCTGCGCGGCAGCCTCCGCCTCCGCCAGCACATCGCGCGCCGACTCCTGCGCCGCGTGGCGCTTGGAGTGAATGAAGCGGCCTTCCTGCACGGCATCGGAGATCACCCGCGCCATCAACCGTCCCGAGCGGATCGCGTCGTCATTGCCCGGGATCGCGAAGTCCACAAGGTCCGGATCACAGTTGGTGTCGACCACGGCAACGATGGGAACCGCCAGCTTGCGCGCCTCGGTCACGGCGATGTGCTCCTTCTTCATATCCAGAACGAACACCGCACCGGGACGCTCGGTCATGTCGCGGATCCCGCCGAGATTGCGCTCCAGCTTCGTCAGCTCCCGCTGCAACAGCAGCGCCTCCTTCTTGGGCATGGCGTCGAACTCGCCGGAGTCGCGCATCCGCTGGTACTGCTTCATCTTGGCGATGCGCTTGGCGATCGTGTTGAAGTTCGTGAGCATCCCGCCCTGCCACCGCTGATTCACATAGGGCATGTTGCAACGCTCGGCAAAGGACTGCACCGAGTCCTGAGCCTGCTTCTTCGTGCCGATGAACAACACCGTACCACCCTCGGACACCAGATCACGCACGAATATATACGCCCGCTCAAGATGAGACAGCGTCTGATGAAGATCAACAATATGAATGCCTGACTGATCACCATGGATGAAGCGCTTCATCTTCGGGTTCCAGCGGCGGGTCTGATGACCGAACTGGACCCCGGCCTCCAACAGTTGCTTCATGGTGACGACAGCCATGCGTGGTTGCTCTCCCGGTTCTGCGTGGCCCGCGCCGGACGCTTGCACGACCGGGTGAAGGCGCGGGTTGCGAAGTGATTCGGCGGCGCCACCTCGACGCCGTCGGGCCCAACGGACCGGCGGGCAGTGTAACGAGGCGGCAGACCGCCCCCTCGCGCCGGGGCGGCGGTTCCTAGCCCCAGAGGGGCACGAGCCGCACTCTCACCCGCCGGACTCCGACGAAGGCCTCGGGGTCCACGTATTCGCCCTCGGTGCGAACGCCGAAGTGGAAGCGCTGCCCGCCGGCTATGCCCACCGGCCGGCCCTGCGCGACCCGCTGGCCGGCCGTGACGCTGATCCGCTCCAGATACGAGTACGAGCTCAGCAGCCCGCCGCCGTGGTCGAGGGTGACGAACAGCGACCCGGCGACCGGCCCGGCGAAGGCCACCGTCCCCGCCGCGGCGGCGCGCACCACATCACCGGGCCGCGTGTCGTACTCGATGCCCCGGTTGCCGGGGCCGTAGGCATTCTCGGGAGCACGGAAGGGGTCGTACACGGGCGCGTCCACAGGCGGCCTGAACACCGGCGCCGCCGGGTCGTGGGAGGATGCGGCCGCGGGCGGGCCAGGCACCGACACGGCCAGCGCAAAGGCCACGGCTGCAACGAGGACACGCGCCGTGAGCAGCGCAGTCACCGCGACGGCACAGCACCGGCCAAGTCGGAGCAAGCTGCACCCACAGCGCCGGCCACGAGCCTGACGCAGGCCAGAGCCAGTCGCACGGCACCGCCCACATCGGGGCACGCGGCCCCCGCAGAAGCGTCGCATTGCTGCACTTCCTCAAGGACATCGGGTTCTGCTCGGGGAAGCGTCGCTGCGCGGGCCGAAGCCCGTAGCGCACTAGTTCGCGGCGACCGCTTCGCCAAGGGCGCCGCCGCGAGCCGCAAAACGTTACCGGCGCGACGCGGGTTCGGCTACGTCGGCTTGGCTAGGAACCGCTGCCGGTTGCTGCACGGGAGTCGCGCTCGAGTCGCTGCAGGGCGCGGTTGAGCCGTGCCAGTACCTCGTCCTTGCCGATCCGGCGCATCGGCTCCCACAGCGGGAGTCCGGCGCCGGTGCCCGTGAGCGCGACCCGCACCGGCGGCTGCGACCTGACCCTCGCCCCGAGCCGCTCGGTGAGCTCGTCGCCGACCCCCATGACGATCTCCTGCAATCTGGCGGCGGAAGTGAAGTCGTCGGCGGCGAGCCTGGATGTGGCCAACTCCAGCACCGAGGCCGCGGCTCTGCCCTTGACCATGGCCTTGTGCCAGTCCCGCTCGTCGTAGGACACCTCGGGGTTGAAGATCCAGCCGATCCACGACGCCGCCTCCCCCAGCGTGGCGATGCGCTGGACGATCTCGGGTGCCAGCGCCTCTACCGTCTCGGGGTCATAGCGCTCAGGCGGCCAGGCCGCCGCCGCCTGGACTCCCGCAAGGAACGGCTCGGCGCGCGAGACGAACTCTGCGGGCGTCAGCGCCCTGATGTAGGAGGAGTTGATGTGATCGAGGCGGGCGGGGTCGAAGAATGCCGGGGCCGGCTTCACCGCGGCCAGATCGAACAACTCGACCATCTCCGACAGCGGGCGGATCTCCAACTCGTCTGGAGGCCCCCAGCCCAGCAGCGCCAGGTGGTTGACCATCGCCTCGGGCAGGTAGCCCCGCTCGCGGTATCGGTCGAGGGCCACGTCGTCGCGCCGCTTGGACAGCTTCTGGCGCTTGGCGTTCACCAGCAATGGAAGGTGCGCGTAGGCAGGCGGTTCGCCGTAGCCGAGTGACTCCCAGAGCAGCATCACCCGCGGCGTCGTGTTGAGCAGGTCCTCGCCGCGGATCACATGGCTGATCCCCATGTCGTGGTCGTCGGCGGCGTTGGCCAGATGGAAGGTCGGCGACCCGTCGCCACGGCGGATCACGAAGTCCTCCAGCGAGGCGTTGGCGAAGGCGACCCTGCCCCGCACCACGTCGTCCACGACGGTCTCGCCCTCATCGGGACAGCGGAAGCGCACAACGACACCGGGCCCGTCCCGCAGGCCGCGGTCACGGGACCAGCCGTAATATCCCGGTGACAGGCCGGCCGCGGCGGCCAACTCGTTGCTCTGGTCACGGGTCAGGTCGCAAAAGTAGGCGCGACCCTCGGCCACCAGCCGGTCGATGGCATCGATGTGCGCCTGCCTGCGCTCGGACTGGAACAGCGGCCCGACGTCCCAGTCGATGCCCAGCCAGCGCAGCGGCTCGACGATGGCGTCCACATAGGCCTGCGTTTTCAGCGCTGCGTCGGTGTCCTCCACCCGCAGCACCATCTCGCCGCCGCGGTTGCGGGCGAACAGCCAGTTGAACAGCGCCGTGCGGGCGCTTCCCACGTGCATGAAGCCGGTCGGGGCCGGCGCGAACCGAACCCGGACGGTGCTCACCGCACCGAGCATAGGCAGCCGGTCGCCGGCCGCTGCCGCCGGATGCCGAACCCAGGTGCTCGCCCTCGCCCGCTCCCCGCCCGCAAGCGCAGCACACCGTGCTGGAGCGGTCAGCGCCCGGCCCCCCTGGCGGCGTCGCGCCACCGCCTTTCCAGCAGCGGCTACCTGAACAGTCTCCGAAAGCCGATCGGCAGCTCGCTCATCAGTTTGGTGCCCTTGCTCAGATTGCAATGCCGGCACGAGGGCTGAAGGTTGTCCTGATCGTATTTGGCGCCGCCGCGTGCCAGCGGAACGATGTGATCCACCTGGGTGGCGACACGCGTGCAACGCGAGAGCCGGATATGGCAGCTGCGCCCTTTGGTGGCGAAGCAGATCTGCCGCGCCCGCTTCCAGGTTGGCGGGTCCAGGCCGCGCTTGTCCTCGCCGCTGCGAAGGATCGACTCGATCAGGTCGCCCGGCAGCGCCTTGATCCTGTCCCAGCACGGATGCAGCAGCGCCCCGAGCGCCGGGAGCAGCAGCGCGAGCAGCACACCGGCACGCACCGACGCCTGCGCCGACGCAGCGAGACCGGCGCCGATGGCAGCCCAGATCGCCGCCGTGATCCCCCAGGCAGCCGCCTGCAGCCGCCGCGGCGGGCTGCCGCAGTCCTGCCGCTCTCCGCGGCTAAGCCGCAGAAGCAGCAGCGACAGGGCGTATGACAGCCACCGCGACGCCCAGAACGTCGCCACCGTCGCCGCCACCAGCACGACGAACGCTCCGGCGATCAGCGTCGCCCACATTGCCGTCTCGTGTTTGCTTCTGCGCCGGCGGCGTGCCATCCCCAGCGCAGATTAGCCGCGAGGATCGCCACCCACCCCCAAGCCCGCCCATTCATGGCGCAAAACGACGGGCTCGACGGAGCATGACCGGCCGGTGCGATTCGACCCGCCTTACGGGATCGATTCGGGGCGGGCTGCTAGCGTCAGTGTCCCAGCGTCCAGTGTCGAACGAAGCGCCAACGTCAACGGCACGCAAACGAGGAGGAGACGACATATGTCCAACCTGCCACCGCCACCCCCGGACGAACTGAGTTCGCAGCCCCCTCCGCCGACCGGACCTCCCGCCTACGGCGGTCCCCAGGCCGCCACCGGCTGGGCCACGCTGGGCATCGGCGAGACGGTCGAGCTGGCCGGCCCCGGCAGGAGGCTCGGTGCCAGGCTCATCGACGCGGTGATCGTTGGAGTCGGCGTCTTCATCTTGCTCGCTATTGGGGTTATGGCTGCGCTCGGCCTTGCCGAGGACGACACGGCCACGGACGAGGAAGCCGCGGCAGAGGTCGCAGCCCTGTTCGGTACTGCAATCGCCGCCGCCGTGATCGGCATCCTCTACGAAGTGACCATGATCGCCCTCAAGGGCCAGACCCTCGGCAAGATGGCCACGGGTGTCAAGGTCGTGCGCTCCGACAACGGCCTGGTGCCCGGTTGGGGCAAGTCGGTCGGCCGCTGGATCATTCCCACAGTCCTGGCATTCATCCCGTTCGTCGGCTGGCTCCTGTCTCTGCTGGTGTACCTGTCGTTGTTGTGGGACAACGCCCGCCAGGGATGGCACGACAAGGCGGCAGGAACGCTGGTCATCAAGGTCTGACGCCGACACCGTCGTCGCGCCGGACTCAGAACCTCCGACCCGCAGCCAGGTCGAGCCAACGGAAGCCTGCAGGTCTGGGCGGGCGCGCCACTATGGCCTCAGAAGGGCGCGCCAACACTCACCACCGCGGCCGGGTGAAGCGCAGCCTGGCTAAAGGCCAAGCAGGGCTCGCCAATCCTGCGAGCGCGCCCTCGCGACCGCGGCCGGAGTGAGGCGCAGCGTGGCCTCGGGCACCGACTCGGCCAGCCGCATTCTCGAGTGGTAGCCGTGGTGGCCTGCGGCACCGGCGAACCTCGGGCGGCGCCAGGCCACCTGCTCGTCAGCGGCCGGTGCCTCGTGAGCGGCAGGGTCCTCGTCTCCTGCGGGGCGCAGGTAGCCGAAGAGTTCGAGTGCGTGGCGCAAGTCGTGAACCACTGGTGCGCGGGCGAACAGCGAGGCCCTGCGCAGCGCCACCGCGCAGCATCCGGCAAGGACGTCCCCGGCGTGCTCACCCGGTCCCAGCATGATCTGATCCTCGAAATCGGCGGCCAGCTTCAGCAGGTATCCCTGGTCGGGGCCCTGGTGGCCGAAACCCGGTCCGCTCGGCACCTCGGTGCCCACGACCTCGCCAGGTCGCACGGCCCGCCACGGCTCCGCGCGCCGGGGCGGCGAGCCGTACACCGGCGCGGCCTGTGCGGTGGCAACGACGTAGGGGGGAGCAGCCATGAGAACGGGAAGGGGGATCGGCTGACTCAGTCGCCGGCGTGGAGCAGCCCGTAGACGATCGAGTCGGCGAGCGCCTGCCAGGACGCCTCGATGATGTTGGCCGAGACGCCGATCGTCGTCCAGACCCGCCTGGAGTCGGTGGAGTCGACCAGCACCCGGGTCACCGCGCCGGTGCCCTGCCGGGTGTCGAGCACCCGCACCTTGTAGTCCGTGAGCGAGATGCCGCCCAGAGCCGGGTAGCGGCCATCGAGGGCGTTGCGCAGCGCGGTGTCCAGGGCGTTCACCGGCCCGTTGCCCTCCCCCACCGCGACGCGGCGCTCGCCGTCCACCCACACCTTGACAGTGGCCTCGGTGTCGACCTCGACCGCCACGTCGTTCCAGGCGCGCGCGCCCGTGCCGGAGCGGTGGTCCAGCAAGACCCGGAAGGACTCCAGGCGGAAGAAGTCCTGCTCCCATCCGGCCGCCCCGCGCATCAGCAGCTCCAGCGACGCGTCGGCCGCCTCGAAGTGGTAGCCGGCGTGCTCGAGCCGCTTGAGCGTGTCGATCACGTCGCCGAGCACCCGGCCGTCGATGTCCAGGCCCAGCTCGGCGGCCCGCATCTCCAGCGTGGAGCGGCCGGCCATCTCCGAGACCAGCACCCTGGTGCCGTTGCCGACCAGGGCCGGCGACACGTGCTCGTAGGCGTCGCGGCGGCGGCTGAGCGCGCTGGTGTGCAGGCCGGCCTTGTGAGCGAAGGCGCTCGTGCCGACGTAGGGCTGCTGGGGGTTGATCGGCAGGTTGACCAGCTCGGCCACGTGGTGCGACACCGACGTGAGCCTCCCAAGGCAGCCCTCGGGCAACACCTGGATGCCCATCTTGAGCTCGAGGTTGGCGATGATCGGCACGAGGTCGCAGTTGCCGACCCGCTCGCCGTAGCCGTTGACGGTGCCCTGGACATGGGTCGCGCCCGCGGCCACGGCGGCCAGAGCGTTGGCCACGCCGCAACCCGTGTCGTTGTGGAGGTGGATGCCCACGGCGCAGTCCACGTGCGACGCCACGGCGGCCACCGCGGTGGAGATGTCGTCGGGGAGGGTGCCGCCGTTGGTGTCACAGAGCACCACCGTGGAGGCGCCGGCCATGGCGGCCGCCTCCAGAACGCGCAGGCTGAACTCGGGGTTGTTGCGGTAGCCGTCGAAGAAGTGCTCGGCGTCGAAGAGCACCCGCTTGCCCTGCGCGACCAGGAACCCGACCGAGTCGGCCACCATGGCGACCCCCTCGTCGAGGCTGGTCTGGAGAGCCTCGGTGACGTGATAGTCCCAGCACTTGCCGACGATGCACACGGTGCCGGTACCAGCGGTGGCCAGGTTGGACAGCACCGGGTCGGAGTCGACCCTGCCGCGGGCCCTGCGGGTGGAGCCGAAGGCGACCAGCTCACTCACCTGCAGCCGCAGCTCGGTGCGGGCCCGATTGAAGAACTCGTCGTCCTTGGGGTTGGCGCCCGGCCAGCCGCCCTCGATGAACGCCACGCCGAGGTAGTCGAGTTGCTCGGCTATGCGCAGCTTGTCATCGACCGTGAGCGAGATGCCCTCGAGCTGCGTGCCGTCGCGCAGCGTGGTGTCGTAGATCTCGACGGCGCGGCCCTCCGCGGCGGCAGGGCGGCGGCGCGTCCCGTCCACCGCGTCCGGCCGGTCGCCGCTACTCATGGACGTGCTCGATCCAGGTCTTGTAGCGGTCGCTGCGACCGCGCACCGCGTCCGCGTAGGCCTCGGCTATAGCCAGGGTGCGGGGCCCGGGGCACTCCACGGCGCGGTCGTCGACCGAGTTGACCGCGCTCACCTCCGCGGCGGTGCCGCACACGAAGATCTCCTGTGCCGTGTAGAGGTCGCTGCGGGCCAGGTCGCCGATCATGACGTCGATGCCGATGTCGCGGGCGATGGTCATGACCGAGTGCTGGGTGATGCCCGGCAGCGCCCCCGACGACAGCGGCGGCGTGACCATCACCTCCGGGGTGCCGGCGAAGATGTTCTCGCCGCTGCACTCCGACACCAGGCCGGCGGGGTTGAGCATGACGGCCTCGTCGTACCCGGCGCGGACCGCCTCCATCTTTGCGAGCGTGGAGTTGGCGTAGTTGCCGGTGGTCTTGGAGGCGGGGGGCATGATGTTGTGGTGGTGGCGCACCCATGACGAGATCTTGAGCCGGACGCCTCTGGTCAGGGCGTCGTCGCCCAGGTAGGCGCCCCAGGGCCACACGGCGATGGCGACGTCGGTGGTGCAGTCGGCGGTGGACAGGCCCATCTCGCCATAGCCGTAGTAGGCGATGGGACGCACATAGCACTCGGGCAGGCCGCTGTCGCGCACCACGAGCTTGCAGGCCTCGACGATCTCCGGCACCGAGTAGGGCATCGGCATGTTGAGTATCTTGGCGGAGTTGTAGAGGCGCTCGATGTGGTCGGTGAGCCGGAAGATGGCCGGGCCGTCGCCCGTCTCGTAGGCGCGGATCCCCTCGAAAACGCCCGTCCCGTAGTGCAGCGAGTGCGTGAGCACGTGGATCTTGGCGTCCTGCCAAGCCACGAGCTCGCCGTTCATCCAGATGTGGCGGGTGGGTGTGATGGGCATTTCAAACGTGGCCTTTCGTGGTTCGAGTCATGACTTTCGTGGTTCGAGTCGTGATCTGTGGGTCTTGCGGGTGTTGGCGGGGTGTGCCGGTGCTAGCTGGGTGGGTGCTGGGTGCCGGGTGCTGGTGCGGTGCTAGGCGGCCAGGCGGGCCACGATGGCGTCGCCCACCTCGCTCGTCGTCCCCGTGAGGGACTCGGGTCGCTCGCACGCCCTGCGGATGCGCTCAGCGGCGCCGGTCTCGCCGAGATGATCCAACATCATCGCGCCTGACAGCACCGCAGCCACGGGATTGGCCCTGCCGGTGCCGGCGATGTCCGGCGCCGAGCCGTGCACCGGCTCGAACATCGACACCCGGCCGGGGTGCAGGTTGGCAGTCGGCGCCAGGCCGATGCCGCCGGACACGGCCCCGCCGAGGTCGGTGAGGATGTCACCGAAGAGGTTGTCGGTGACGATCACGTCGTAGCGGGCGGGATCGTCCACGAAATAGATGCAGGCAGCATCGACGTGGTTGTAGGCGGTCGACACATCGGGATAGCCGGCGGCAACCTCGTTGAAGGCGCGCTCCCACAGATCGCCGGAGAAGGTGAGCACGTTGGTCTTGTGGACCAGCGTGACGTGGCGGCGGCGTCCCATGGCCAGCTCGAATGCGAAGCGCACGGCCCGCTCCACACCGTGGCGGGTGTTGACCGAGCCCTGGGTGGCGATCTCCTGTGGCGTGCCCCGGCGCAGGAAGCCGCCCTCGCCGGCGTAGGCGCCCTCGGTGTTCTCGCGGATCACCACGAAGTCGTGGCCCGGCGCAGTGAAGGGACGCAGGTTGATGAAGAGATCCAGCTCGAAGCGCATCTGAAGCAGCAGGCCGCGCTCGATCACGCCGGGAGGCACTCCGGGCGTGCCGACCGCGCCCATGTACAGGGCGTCGAGGCCGCGCCACTCCTCGATGGTCTCGCCGTCTAGCACCGTGCCGTCGCGCAGGTAGCGCGCGCCGCCGAGGTCATATTCGGTGGTCGCGAGCTCGACGCCCGCGGCGGCGATCACCTTCATGCCCTCGGCCAGGACCTCCGGGCCGATGCCGTCGCCGCCTATCAATCCCACTCGATGTGCCATCGCCGAGCCTGCCTCCCGCCGGGGCCGCCGTGTGTTGTCGTGTGTCGTGTCGTGTGTGGCGTGTGTCTGGGTGTCGTGATGCGATACCTGGCGGCGCCCGCGCGGTGTCGCTGCCCGGCCCGTCACCGCTGCCGTCGGGTTCAGGGTAACGGCACTAGATTGACGCGATGGCCGCAGACCACCACCTCTCGCAGGCCGCGCACGCCCGGCTCAGCGCCGAGTTCGACGACCTCACCACCCGTGGCCGCATCGAGATCGCCTCCAAGATCGAGGCTGCCCGCAAGCTCGGCGACCTCTCCGAGAACGGCGACTACCACGCCGCCAAGGAGGAGCAGGCCAGGATGGAGGGCCGCATCCGCCACCTCTCGGTGATCCTGACCGACGCCCGGATCATCGACGCCGATGCCGGGTCCGGCAGCCTCGGAGTGGCGATCGGCTCGGTCGTCACCGTCACCTACGACGGTGACGACGACCCCGAGCGCCTGCTGCTGGGGTTCGTCGAGGAGCGGCGCGACGATGTGACGGTCGTGTCACCGGCCTCCCCCATGGGCGAGGCGCTGCTCGGCGCCTCACAGGGCGACGCCGTGGAGTTCGAGTCGCCGGCCGGGCGCCAGAGGGTCACCGTCGTCGAAGTGGCCTGACCGGTGGCCACACGGGGCGGCCGCGGCGACGCCGAAGAAGCCGGGCGGCCCCCGACGCTGCGCTGGGCGAGGCTCGCCATGGCGCTCGGCGCGCTGCTGCTGGCCGCGGCCGTCGCTCTGACCGTCTGGGAGGCGGCCGAAAGCGACTCTGGGCCCCCCGCCATCACAGGCCTCTAGGCACAGGCCTGCAGGGTTCTCCAAGCGCTTGCCTCACCGCGCTCACATCTCCGCCCGAGCCGCTTAGGATCAATGGCGTGAGCGAGCCGCAGACCCTCAGCCAGAAGATCTGGGATCGCCATGTGGTGGCCCGCGGCGGCGACGGCGAGCCCGACCTGCTCTACATCGACCTGCACCTGGTGCATGAGGTCACCTCGCCGCAGGCCTTCGACGGGTTGCGCCTGGCGGGGCGGTCGGTGCGCCGGCCCGACCTGACGGTGGCGACGGAGGACCACAACGTCCCCACCGCGGACGTCGACCTGCCCATCGCCGACGAGGTCAGCCGCAGGCAGGTCGAGACGCTGCGCCGCAACGCCGAGCATTTCGGCATCGTCAACTACCCGATGGGGCACGCCAAGCAGGGCATCGTCCATGTGATCGGCCCGGAGCAGGGACTCACCCAGCCTGGGATGACCATCGTCTGCGGCGACTCGCACACCTCCACCCACGGTGCCTTCGGCGCGCTCGCCTTCGGGATCGGCACCAGCGAGGTGGAGCACGTCCTCGCCACGCAGACGCTCCCGCAGATGCGGCCCGCCACGATGTCGGTCACCGTGACCGGCGAGCTGGGATCGGACTGCACGGCCAAGGACGTGATCCTCGCCATCATAGGCCGCATCGGCACGACCGGCGGCGCGGGCCACATAATCGAGTACCGCGGCCCGGTGATCGCGGCGCTGTCGATGGAGGGCCGCATGACCGTCTGCAACATGTCCATCGAGGCCGGGGCCAAGGCGGGGCTGATAGCGCCTGACGAGACGACCTTCGAGTACCTGCACGGCCGCGAGCACGCCCCGCAGGGCGAGATGTGGGGAGCGGCTCTGGGGGACTGGAGCACGCTGCGCACCGACGAGGCTGCCCGCTTCGACACCGAGGTGGTGCTCGACGGCGCGGACATCGCCCCGATGGTCACCTGGGGCACGAACCCCGCCCAGTCGGTGCCCCTGGACGGCGCCGTGCCCGACCCGGCGGGACTCGACGACCCGGCGAGGCGCGAGGCCGCGGCACGCGCCCTCGACTACATGGGGCTGACCCCGGGAACCCCGATGCGCGAGATTCCGGTGGACACGGTGTTCATCGGCTCCTGCACCAACAGCCGGATAGAGGACCTGCGCGCCGCGGCCTCGGTGGCGGCGGGGCGTCGCGTGGCCGGCGGCGTTCGCACCCTGGTGGTGCCAGGGTCGGGCCGGGTCAAGGCTCAGGCGGAGGCCGAGGGACTGCCCGAGATCTTCAGGGCTGCGGGCTTCGACTGGCGCGAGCCCGGCTGCTCCATGTGCCTGGCCATGAACCCGGACAGGCTGTCGCCCGCCGAGCGCGCCGCGAGCACCTCGAACCGCAACTTCGAGGGCCGCCAGGGCCGGGGGGGACGCACCCACCTGCTGTCGCCCGCGGTCGCCGCGGCGACCGCGATCGCGGGGCGCTTCGCCCTGCCCGGTGACCTGCCATGAGCGCCCTCGCTCCCCGGTGCATTGCTCCGCGACCAGGCATCGCTCTTCCCGGCGCTCGACCCTTCCCGCTCGCGCTCCCCCGAAATGCTGCTCCGCGACCGGGCATCGCTGTTGCCCGGACACCTGCGGCGAGTGCGTCCCACCGTGCCGTGACTCCGATGGAGGCCTCGCAGTGAGGGCGACTCAGGTGGTGACGGGAACCGCGGTGCCGCTGGATCGCAGCGATGTGGACACCGACCAGATCATCCCCTCGGACTGGCTCAAGCGGGTGGAGCGGACCGGCTTCGAGAAGGGCCTGTTCTCGGAATGGCGCGACAGCCGCGACTTCGTGCTGAACGACGAGCGCCACGCGGGCGCACGGATCCTCGTGACCGGGCCCAACTTCGGCACCGGATCGTCGCGCGAGCACGCCGTTTGGGCCTTGCAGCAGTACGGCTTCGACGCGGTGATCAGTCCCCGCTTCGCCGACATCTTCCGCAACAACTGCACCAAGAACGGCCTCGTGCCCGCACAACTCACAGCGTCGGAGGCGGCGCAGCTGATGGCGGCCGTGCAGGCCGACCCGAGCCTCGAGATCACCGTGGATGTGGCCAGGTGCACCGTGGAGGCGCCGGCCATCGGCTTCGAGGCCGCCTTCGCGATGGAGGCTGCGACACGGCAGCGCTTCCTCGAGGGACTCGACGACATCGGCCTGACGCTGCGCCACACCGGCGCCATCGACGACTACGAGCGCCGGCGCCTCCGCTGGCTGCCCACCTCGACCTGACCGCCGGCTCCGGCGACTTGGGCGCGCCCGCAGGCGGCCATCAGAGACTCCATACACATGACGGCTCCCGGCGGGACGGGTTCCAGCGCGGCGAGATTCTGCGCAGGATCGGGAACCGCCGGCGCACTGCACATCGTCAAAGGTGTTCAGAAATGGGCGCGCCACGCAGCGCAGACGAAAGGCACAGCCACCATGCGCAAGATCCTCCCACTGGCCATCAGCATGCTGCTGCTCGCAGCCTCCTGCGGCGGCACCTCGGGCGACGGTCCGGCGATGTCGGGCTCCGCGGGGTCCGGCGACACCGGCAGCACCACAAGCGACAGCGACACCGGCAGCACCACAAGCGACAGCGACACCGGCAGCACCACAAGCGACAGCGACACCGGCAGCACCACAAGCGACAGCGACACCGGCAGCACCACAAGCGACAGCGACACCGGCAGCACCACAAGCGACAGCGACACCGGCAGCACCACAAGCGACAGCGACACCGGCAGCACCACAAGCGACAGCGACACCGGCAGCACCACAAGCGACAGCGACACCGGCAGCACCACGAGCAACGGCGACACCGGCAACAGCGACACCGGCGGCGACACGATCGACTTGCAGCCCGGGGACGTGACACTGACTGCTGGGCTGGTCCGCTTCGACGGCTGCGACGCCCTGCTCGACTACCTGCGTGTGGAGTACTCCGCCAGGGTCGGCGCCTGGGGATTCGGGGACGGTCCATGGAACGCGCCGGTATTCGACGAGGCGGACACCCCGGAAATGGCTGCGAGCGAGCAGCCCGCTGCCGGCGCCGGGGCCGGTAACGACGATTCGGCCGCAGGTCCTGTGGAGGGTGCGGATTTCTCGGGAACCAACGTCCAGGAGGCCGGCGTCGACGAGGCCGACATCATCAAGACCGACGGGCGCCGGATCTTCACTCTCTCAGCAGGGCGCCTGGTCGTGGTCGACGCAGCCGGCCGCAGCAAGCTCGGTGAGGTGACCATCACCGAGGGCTGGGGGCGCGAACTCTTCATCGATGGCGACCACCTGCTGCTGATCACTCGGACCAGCACCGATGCAGGCGACGGCAACGAGACCGTTCTAGAGCGGATCGACGTCGGTGGCGACACGCCGCGGATCGTCGAGACCATCAACACCCAGGGCAGCTACCTCAGCGCCCGGAGCGTGGACGGCACGGCACGCGTGATCCTGCACTTCGACAATCACCGGAACTTCCCCTTCGTGTTCCCGCAGAACGACTCCGCCGCCGAGCAGGCCGAGAGGATCAACCGCGAGGCCGTGCTCAACTCCAGCCTCGACGACTGGCTTCCGCACCACACGATCGGGGAGGCCGACAGCTCCACGGGCGCGCTGCTGACTCCCTGCGAGAACGTTCACGCGCCGTCGTTGTTCTCGGGTTTCGGGGTCACGACGGTCATCAGCGTCCCGATCGGCGGCGACTTCGACCCGGCGGCCTCAACAGCGGTCCTGGCGCCCGGCGACACGGTGTACGCCTCGCCCGAGTCGCTGTATGTGGCAACCGCGCGCTGGCTGACCGACGACGAGTCGGACAGCGACAACCAGAGGGAGGCGTGGCGGCAGCGCCGCACCAACATCCATCGCTTCGACATCACCGGAACCGAGGCCGCATACGCGGCCTCGGGCGAGGTGCTGGGGGTGATCCACAACCAGTTCTCGATGTCGGAGCATTCAGGCCATCTCCGGGTGGTGACCACCGTGAGCAGCGGACCCTGGGGCGACGATTCCGAGAGCTGGGTGCGTGTCCTCGACATCACCACCGAACCGCTCGCCGAGGTGGGCAGCGTCGGCGACATCGGCCGGGGCGAAGATGTGCAGTCCGTGCGTTTCGTCGGTGACGTCGGCTACGTGGTGACCTTCCGCCAGATCGATCCCTTCTACACGCTCGACCTCTCCGATCCGACCGACCCGCGCGTCGTGGGTGAGCTGAAGATCCCCGGCTTCTCCAGCTACCTGCATCCCATCAGCGATTCGCTGGTGATCGGTGTCGGCTCCGAGGCCGGCAGCGACGGCGTGGTCACCGGTTCGAAGGTCTCGCTGTTCGACGTGAGCGACCTGACCGCGCCCCTCGAGGTGGACGTGTGGTCGGTGCCCGACGGCTGGCACACCGTCGGCTGGGATCACAGGGCCTTCCTGTGGTGGCAGCCCGAGAGCCTGGCGGTGATACCGGTCGCTGTGTGGTCGGACGGATCGGTGTGGTCGGGGGCGGTGGTGCTGCGCGTCGCCGATGGCACCATCACCGAGGTCGGGCGGGTCGAGAATGAGACCGAGGGCGACGAGGAGCCCGGCCGGACCGCCTGCCGCAGGATCACCGAGGCCGACCTGGAGTCAGCGACTTCGGGCCGCTCCTCCGATGAGAACCCGGGATCCACCGGAGTCGACGCCATTGACGCCATCGACACTCTCGGATCGATCATCTCCGATCTGTATGGTGCGATCATCGCCTGCGAGCCCGGGCAGTCAGGCATGACCGGCTTCGACTGCATCGACGCTGCGTTCTACACAGATGCGGCACGCGAGCTCGGCCTGATCAGCGGCGACGAGACCGTCTCGACCTGCTGGCCCGCGTACAGTCCCTACCTGATCGTGCGCAGCATGGTCATCGGCGACGACCTGTGGACGCTCAGCCTCCGCGAGGGGGGAAGCTGGGACGGCGAGGAGAACCCGTCGCGGCTCTACGTCAACGACCTGGCCACCCTGCAGCGCCTGGCCGCCCTGCAGCTGTAGCGACACCCTGCGGCGTGACGTCGAGGGTCAAGCGATGGTTGACACCGCGACGCTGGACCGCCCTGCTGCTGTAGCCAACCCCGGGAACTCCGGCGCTGCCGGGTTGCCTATGCCGCTAGGCTCGCTGGCATGTCGCGCTTTCTCGCTCGTACCGCCCGCCTGCTCAAGTTCGGTGCCGTTGCAGGGATCGCTGTCGGCGTGGGCCGAGCGGTGCTGCGCCGCAGGCGCAACGTCGGCACGGGCGAGTCGTCGTGGCCCACGATCGCTGAGACCGCGGCCGAGGGCGGCAGCCCGGTGAGCGATCCCGCCGCAGGCTCCGAAGGCACCGGTGCCGAGGAGTCCGAGGCCGACGGAGGCGCTGAGACCGGCAGTGACAGCGACCAGGCCGGCACCGAGGACGAGGACGAGGACGAAGAGCCCTAGAGGCCGTCGATCCGCAGCTCATCGAGGCTGTCGGCCGGGGTGAAACCCAGCACCCTGCCGAAGAAAGCCAGCTCGGCCTCCAAGGCTCGAACGATGTTGTCGGCGCTGCGGAAACCGTGCTGCTCGCCCTCAAAGAGCAGGTAGCAGACCGGCACGCCCCTGGCCTTTAGCGCCTCGACGATCATCTCGGCCTGCGCCGGCGGGACGATCACGTCGGAGTCTCCCTGCAGCACGATCATCGGGGCTTCGAAGCCGTCGAGGTGGTGGATCGGGGAGCGGGCCCGGTAGGTGTCCCGGGCCTCGGGATACGGGCCCACGAGCCGGTCGAGGTAGCGGGACTCGAACTTGTGGGTGTCGGCCGCGAGCGCCTCCAGATCGGCGATGCCGTACCGGCTCGCTCCGGCCGAGAAGACGTCGTGGAAGGCCAGCGCGGCCAGCACGGTGAAGCCGCCGGCGCTGCCGCCGCGGATCATGAGCCTGCCACCGTCGACTTCGCCGCGTCCGGCCAGGTACTGCGCCGCAGCGACGCAGTCCTTTACGTCGGCCACCCCCCAGGCCCCCTCCAGTGCCCGGCGGTAGCGGCGGCCGTAGCCGGTGGAGCCCCGGTAATCGACATCGGCCACGGCGATGCCCCGCGACGTCCAGTAGGTGATGCCGAGCTGGAGCTGGCGGCGCGCCGCGGCGGTGGGGCCGCCGTGGGCCATCACCAGAAGCGGCGGCCGCTCGCCCGGCGGGCCTGCGCAGCCCGGATTGGCGGGCCTGTAGTACAGGGCGTGGGCGAGCGCCGAGCCATCGGGTCCGGTGGGGAAAGTGATCGCCTCGGGCCCGGCGAGCAATCCCGGGTCGAGGCCCAGATCGCGGCCCGGCCGCACCACGGCCCGCTCCACGACGATCGGCGCGACCCCATCGCCCCGCCCAGTGATGCGAAGGGTCACCACCTCGGTCTCATGGCCGAACCCCGCCCCCGCATAGGCCAGCAACGCGGCACCGCCGGGTCCGTCTTGGGCGACCGTCAGAGACGAGATCGACGTGTCGGGCACGGCCGCCTCGCGGCCGTCCAGCAGGATGCGGTCGCCGGACGGCATCCCGGCCACGGCCGCCACCATCGGGCCGGCAGCGGCCCAGCGCTGCATCCCGAACACCCATGGCGGGGTGGCCACATCGAAGTCGCCGGTGACGACGGGCTGCAGGCCTCCGCCGGCAAGGTCGGCCTCATACAGGCCCCACCAGTCGTCGTGGTCGCTGCAGACCAGCAGGCGAGCGGGCTCCTCGCCCGTGCCGGGCGCCCAGCCGGGCTCGCACAGGCTGCGGTCGCCGCCGAGACCCAGCACCAGCACCTCCGCTCCCAGCTCGCCGTCGCCGAGGCGATGCACGTGCAGGCGGGTGGCGTCCCATCCCATGTTCGGGTGATCCCACGAGATCCAGGCCAGCATCGAGCCGTCGGGCGACACCCTCGGCGTCATCACGAAATCGGCGTCCGACCACAACGCCGACACCCGCTGCGAGCCGTCGGCGGCAACCGCGACCAACTCGTTGGCCGGCTCGCCGCCGGTGTCGTGGCACTCCCGCACGCACACACACCAGCGCCCGTCAGGCGTGTTGCGGCCGTCCGCGTAGCGCCAGGCCCGCGGCGACGGGGGCGGCGCGGTGAGGGCAACCGGATCGCTGCCCGCAGCGTCGAGGCGCCAGAGTCGCTGGTCTGCAAAGGCGGCATAGAACAGCGCACCGTCGTGGGGCCACCACGCCCCGCCGCCGTACTCGTGCACCAGCGTCCGCACGTTGGCGCCCGGGGGTGTGACCTCGCGCACCTCGCGACTCCCCAGATCGCAGCGCATCACCGCGGTGCGCCCACCCTCGCCGGGACGGCTCTCGGCCCACCAGAGCTGCCATGGTCGCACCGGATCGGCGATGACCTCTGAGATCCCGGCGGCGCCCTGCACCAGCAGGCGCGCCGTCACCGCCGAGGGCCAAGACCCGTGCGGCAACACGGCCGGCTCGGTCACCGCCCGCTCCCGTCCAACCGATCTCGACACCCGATCCGGAAACGCCGACATCTCGCCCGAGCAGGCCGGATCAGACTCGGCCCAGACACTCGGCCATGCGGCCGAGGCGAGCCCACGCCGCTCCGCATGGTTCGCTATCGGCCCAGGCACTCGGCCATGCGGCCCAGGCCCTCTTCCAGGTCGTCGTCACCCAGAGCGAAGGACAGCCGCAGCCCGCCACCCGCCCCGAAGGCCTCGCCGGGAACGACCGCGACCTTGGCCTGCTCCAGCAGCAGGTCGGCCAGCTCGAGGGTCGTGGCCGCGCCGGCGCCGCCGAAGTCGCGGCCCAGCAGGGCGCGGGCGTCCGGGTAGGCGTAGAAGGCGCCCTCGGGCTCTGCGCAGGTCAGCCCGTCGATGCCGCTCAGCAGCCGGTGCATGGTGCGGCGGCGGCGGTCGAAGTGCCGGCGCATCTCCACCACGGCATCCAGCGGGCCCGACACCGCGGCCAGCGCCGCGGCCTGTGCCACGTTGCAGACGTTGGAGGTGCTGTGGCTCTGCAGGTTGCGGGCCGCGGCCACCACGTCGCCCGGGCCGATCATCCAGCCGACCCGCCATCCGGTCATGGCATAGGTCTTGGCGACACCGTTCAGCACGATGCAGCGGTCGCGCAGTCCGGGAACCACCACCGGCATCGAGTGATGCTCTGCGTCGCCGTAGGTGAGGTGCTCGTATATCTCGTCGGTGAGCACCCAGATGCCGTGCTCGGCGGCCCAGCAGCCGATCTTCGCGATCTCGGCGCGCGGGTAGACGGCGCCGGTCGGGTTCGAGGGAGAGACGAATATCAGCGCCTTGGTTCGGGGGGTTCGGGCGGCCTCGAGCTGCTCGACACTCACACGGAAACCGCTCGCAGCCGTTGCCTGCACGGGCACCGCCGTGCCGCCCGACAGCGCTATCGGCTCGGGGTAGGTGGTCCAGTACGGGGTCGGCAGCAGCACCTCGTCACCGGCGTCCACCACCGCGGCCACGGCGTTGTAGACGGCGTGCTTGCCGCCGTTGGTGATCAGCACGTCGGCGGCGTCCACCTCCAGGCCCGAGTCGCGCCGGGTCTTGGCCGCCACCGCGTCGCGCAGCTCCTCGAGGCCGCCGACCGGGGTGTACTTGTGATGCTTGACGTCTCGGCAGGCGGCCGCGGCCGCCTCGACGATGTGGTCGGGCGTGGCGAAGTCCGGCTCGCCGGCCCCGAAGCTGATGACCCGCTCCCCCGCGGCGCGCAGGACTCTGGCCTTGGCCGTCACCGCCAGGGTCGCCGAGGGTGCTATGGCGCCGACACGGCGCGAGATCCGTTCGCTGCTCATGGCCGCAAGCCTAATCGCGGCACCTATGAGCGAGGAGGCCGGCTCCGGGCGGCAGAGACCACAATGAATCTCTGGGGTATCCGGGTTGGCGAGCGCTCTGCTGACCGTGCCTGCCCGTGGGCGCACGCTCCGCCCGAGCGTGTGCTCAATCACCGGTGCTGCCAGACTGCGGAGCGATGCCAACTCACGAGTCATCGCAGCCCGAGTCCATCACCATCCCGGCGCCGATGCTGCCCGGCGACGGGCGCTTCGGGTGCGGTCCTTCCAAGTTCCGCCCCGCCGCTGCCGAGGCACTAGCCGCCAGGGCCGTCGATTATCTGGGCACCAGCCACCGCAAGCCGGGTGTGCGCAGCGTGGTGGGTGAGCTGCGTGCCGGGATCGCGCAACTGCTGTGCGCTCCCGCCGGGCACGAGGTGCTGCTCGGCAACGGCGGCGCCACCGCCTTCTGGGACGCAGCCGGCTTCGGCCTGATCGAGCGGCGCAGCCATCATCTCTCCCTGGGGGAGTTCAGCTCGAAGTTCGTCGCCGTGACCTCCGCCGCCCCCCATCTCGACGAGCCTTCGGTGACCGTCAGCGATTTCGGCACCCGCCCGCGCCTGGAACCCGTGCACGGCGTCGACGCCTACTGCTACCCACACAACGAGACCTCCACCGGCGTGATGTTGGAGGTGTGCCGTCCCGAGGGCGACGACGACGCTGTAGTGCTGGTGGACGCCACCTCGGCCGCGGGCGGGCTGCGCTTCGACCCCGCCGCCGCCGACGCCTACTACTTCGCCCCCCAGAAGGCGCTGTCGAGCGACGGCGGCCTCTGGATGGCCGTGATGTCACCCGCCGCGGTCGAGCGGATCGAGCGCCTGGCATCGTCGGGCCGCTGGACGCCCGCCTTCCTGGACCTGAAACTGGCTCTGGACAACTCTCGCAAGGACCAGACCTACAACACTCCCGCGCTGGCCACCGTCTTTCTGACCGCGCAGCAGGTGGACTGGATCAACGGCAACGGCGGGCTGGAGTGGGCGGCGGCACGCAGCGACCGCTCAGCGGACATCCTCTACGGGTGGGCTGAGGCGTCGGACATCGCCGAGCCGTTCGTGTCCGACACCGCGGCACGCAGCCGCGTGGTGGCCACGATCGACTTCGACGAGCGCGTCAGCGCGGAGGCCATCAGCACGGCGCTGCGAGCCAACGGCATCGTGGACACCGACGGCTACCGCAAGCTGGGCCGCAACCAGCTGCGCATCGGCATGTTCCCCGCCATCGACCCTGAGGACATCGAGGCACTCACCCACTGCATCGACTACATAGCCGAGCGCCTGATCGCCTGACCACCCCGCCTGAGACGGGCGGCCGCGCCGTGCGGGCGACCCGTCAGGGGGTGATGCCTGTGCGGGCCTTGGGCTCGGCGGGATGGCTGCGGCGCCGCACCGAGGCCGCCAACGCCGCAAGCACGGCGTTGCGCGTGTCGCGGGGATCGATGACCTCGTCGAAGCTGAGAGCCGAGGCCGAGCGATAGGCGGACTCCTCCTCGGCCCGGCGCAGGTCCTGGCGGGCCTGCTCGTCGGCGCCCACGGCCCGGCCGGCTCCGGCAGCGCCCATGGCGCCAACCGCAGCGGCCGGGTAGGCATAGCTGAGCGTCTGGGCGTCGTGGGGGTTCATGGCCATCACGCAGCTGCCGAAGCCGAACGCCTTACGTAGCGTGACGTGGATCTTGGCAGTGGTGGCACGGGCCTGGGCCGCGTACATGCGAGCCGCGGCCCGCAGCACGCCGGCCCGCTCCGAGGCGGTCCCGGCCAGCACGCCGGGCGTGTCGGCCAGGAACAGCAGCGGGATGTGGAAGCTGTCGCAGACGGCGATGAAGTGGGCGGCCTTCTGTGCGGCGGCGGTGTCGATGGAACCGGCCAGCGCCTCGGGCTGGTTGGCCACGACCGCCACGGCCTCGCCCCCGACGCGGGCCAGGGCGCAGACGATCGAGCGACCGTATCCGGGTTGTATCTCCAGCGACTCGCCGCGATCGACGATGGCCCGCACCACGGCGGACATGTCATAGCCCTGCCTGGGGTCGCGGGGAACAAGGTCGAGCATCTCCTCGACGCGGCGACGGCCGGTGTCGCCGGTGCCGGCGAACGGCGGCCGCTCCCACGCCGACGATCCGAAGTAGGACAGGTAGCAGCGGATCTGGGCGAGCAGGTCGTGGTCGTCGAGGGCGGCGTTGTGAATGGTCCCGGCGCCGATGGCTACGTCGGGGCCGCCCAGCTCGGCCTTGCCGGCACGCTCCCCGAGCGACGCCTCCACCACCGGCGGGCCCGCGGTGAATATCGCCGCGTCGGCGGTCATCACCGAGAAGTCGCACAGCAGCGCCGTGACGGCGCCGTGCCCCGCCGAGGCGCCCATGACGCCGCAGACCATCGGTACGAGCCCGGAGAGCGCGGCCTGGGCCTGCAGGTCGTTGGGCCCGCCGCCGCCGGGGTCACCGGGCATGGGCGGCCGGTGCCCCGCCCCCTCCAGCAGCATGACCAGCGGGATGCGCTCGCGGCGGGCGATGTCGGCGATGCGCCAGCGCTTGCGGGTGGCGGCGGGGCCGATCGATCCGCCCATGGTGGTGAAGTCCTCGGCCCCGACCGCAACGGGCCGGCCGTCAATGGCGCCCACCCCGGCCACGAGTGCGTCGGCGGGCACGGGGCCGGCCAGGGTGCCTATCTCGGTGAACGATCCCGCATCGAGCAGCGCGCTGACACGACTGCGTGCGTCGAGGCGGCCAGCGGCCCGGCGCCGGGCCAGCCGCTCGGCGCCGCCCATGGCCCGCGCCTGCCGCCGGCGTTGCTCGAAGTCCTCGAGCGTGGCGTCCCAGCCGGAAGCGTCGCTCACTCGCTGCTGCACCCGGCACTCGACATGCCCCACACCGTACTTACGTGTCTATGCGCCCGCCCAGGGACCGAGGGTGTACATCCACAGCGCCGCCTGCCCTGGCAAGGACACGACCGCCAGTCCCAGCAGCCGCTTCCTGCGGCCGAACCAAAGCGCGAACCCCGCTGCCACCGTCGCCAGAGGCATCCAGTCCAGCCACGGAACCGGCACCGGTTGGTCCTCGATACCTACGTTGAACCACAAGACAAACCACGCCAGCAGCACGACAGCCGCCGAGACGGTCGCCCACACAGTGACCAACGCTCTGCCCAAATAGGGGTCCGCCCCCGACTCACGACCCGGCAAGTCGGCCATGCGCGTTACTGCCGGGGCCGTTGCCGGGCGTCAGCACCGGTGCGGGTCCGCCGGGGAGTTCTACCTGCCAGCCTGAGCGGCTCTGAACCACGGGCCGCCTGATCTCTTTGCCGGCGAGGCGAGCGGCCCAGGCGGCTGCGCCCGCCAGCGACACGTCTGCCAGGCCGCGGCGACCCTCGGCGGCCAGCTGTGCCGCGACGGTCGCGGCGGCCAGGCCCGCGATGGGGTCGGCAATGGCGTCAGCGACGAACATGGGGGGATCGCCGCGCACGATCAGGCCGGCGGAGGCGGCCGCGTCGTCGCCGAACGCCACCCGGTTGCCGCCGCTTCCGCCGCGGCCGTGCCCGGTGATCGACACCCAGATTTTGCCCTGGGCCACATGCTCGGCCGGCTCGATGCCCCACTGCCGCATCACGCGGGGTCGGCTGGACTCCAGCACGATGTCGGCGCCCCCGATCAGCTCCCTGAGGCGGCCGGTGGCAAGCGGCTCTCCCAGAGGCAGGCTGAGCTGCCGCTTGCCGCCGTTGAGAAGGTCGAAGAACCCCGGCGGGCCGCGCCGGGCGCCGTCGGGCCGGGTGGCGGACTCCACCTTGAGGACACTGCACCCTGCGGCTGCCAGCAGGCCGCCCGCCAGCGGTCCGGCCCAGAGGCTGGTGAGATCCAATACGACCGGTGCGGGGTTGCCCGTCTTGTAGTCGATCACTGCCAGGTAGCCCGATGCGGTCTTGCCCGGACGAGCACGGCCAGGGCTGTCACAGCCTGGACGGGCACGAGGCGCGGCGGCTTGTCCCGTGTGGATCCCCATCCGTTGCCTAGGCATCGGAGGGGGTGGTGCGTCAACCACGGCGATTTGTCCCGGGTGGGCTTCAGGCAATGGGCTTGCTTGTTCCGGCTGGACTTCCAGCAGGCGCCAGGGCTGCTCGGGCGGTGCGGTGGCGCCGACCGCGGCCACTGCGAGGCCGAGCAGCGAGGCCCGCTCCACGATTTCGGCCACCGGCATCATCTCCAGTCGCCTCACGACCGCGTGCCAGTCTGCAGGACTCACATTCGCACCCACCAAAGCCGGTAGAGACTCCACGTCTGAGGGCCGGGGCAGGTTCAACGCCACCCAGCCGTCCGCCGACCGCAACATGCGCGCGGACCCGCCCACGCTCGTCGAGCCCTGGCGGCCGGATCGGGTGAAAGCGGCCCGCTGCGCTGCCAGCGCCACCGGATCCACCATGACCTCGCGCCCGAGAGCGCGTGTGGCCCTGGCCAGACCGCCCGCCAGACCAACCAGGGGTCGCACGATGCCCGCGGGCGCCACCGCGGGCGGACCTGACGGCGCACCGGTCAGGTGCATGGCGCCCGACGCGGCCCACGCCCGCACGCAGCGTTCCTCGTCGATTCCGGCTGCTCCCATCGCCGGATCCGCTACAACCCCGGCAGCGAGTTCGGAGGCACCCGGCACGAGCACCCAGAAGAAGGTAGCCCGAGCGGCCGGAACGACGCCGGAGTGCTTGCGCTGTCGGCCGACGTGAGCCGGCGATGCTGGCTCACAGCGCTTGTGGGTAGCTTGGCGCTGTTGGGCGGGCGACCGAAGCGGGTCACAATGGGCCGGTGGTCGAATCACACCGCGCCGCCCAGAGTCACAGAGCGGTAGGAGGAGATGATGGTGGAGTTGCGTCCCGGCGCCAGGTTCCAGAGCACCGTGTGCATGACGGAGGTGATCGTCGTCAAGGGAGCAGGGCCGGTCGATCTGAGCTGCGGAGGCGCGCCCATGGTCCTGGCGGGCACCGCCGAGCGCTCCGGCGAGCCTGACCCGGACGCCGCCGGCGGCACCATGCTCGGGAAGCGCTACGGCGATCCCGATGAGACCATCGAAGTGTTGTGCACCAAGTCGGGCACCGGCTCCATGGCGCTCGGAGGCGCGACGCTGGAGGTCAAGCAGACGAAACCGCTCCCCGCCTCGGACTGAAACGCAACAGCGCGCCCGGCCTCACAGCTTGCCGGACGCTCAACCTAACGCTGCGAGCCACAAGCCCGGAGACGCTCGCCACCACTTCGCAACGGAACCTGTGCGAGCATCGCAATCAGGCTGCGATCCGAACCGGCAGGGACGCTCATCCTCACGCTGCGAGCCGACCGGCAAGGGGACACTCGTGAACATCATGATGCTGCTGGAGATGGCGGCAACCGCCATGGGCGACCGGGTCGCGGCAGGCCCGCAGCGAGGTGGCCTGACCGGTGATGGCCTGCTGGCCGGCGCGGCCGCTCTCGCAGGCCGCTTGCGAGCCTCGCAGGCCGAGCACCTGGTGGTGTGCGACAAACCGAGCGCCGCCCTGCCCGTGGCGCTGTTCGGCGCGGCCTGGGCCGGTGTGCCCTACGTGCCGATCAACTTCCGGCTCCCAGACGAAGACCTGCGCGAGCTGGCGGCGCGCGTCACGCCGGCCCTGGCGGTCGCGGACGCCGCCGGCGCGCAGCGGCTGGCAGGCGTGGACGGCCTTGAGATCGTCGAGCGCCAGGATCTCCTGGCCGAGACGGCCGGCGCGGGCGCACAGGATCAGGCGGCTCCCGCCGAGTCGGGCGATTGGCCCATGGATCCCGAGGCGGCGGCCGTGCTGCTCTACACCAGCGGCACGACCGGCTCACCCAAGTCGGCCGTGCTGCGCCACCGGCACCTGGTGTCCTACGTGTTCGGCACGGTCGAGTTCGCCTCGTCCTCCGGCGACGAGGCTCACCTGATGGCGGTGCCGCCGTACCATGTGGCCTCGGTGGCTGCGCAACTGTCGCAGATCTACTCGGGGCGCCGCCTGGTGCCGCTGCCCCGATTCGACGCCGACGCCTGGATCGACCTGGCCCTCGCCGAGCGGGTCACCCATGCCATGCTGGTTCCCACGATGCTGGCCCGGATCGTGGCTGCGCTCGACCGGCGCGGTCTGGCGCTGCCGTCGCTCAAGTCCCTGGCCTATGGCGGGGGCAAGTCCCACAGAGCGGTGGTGGAGAGGGCGCTCGAGTTGTTCCCGAGCGCGTCATTCTCCCACGCCTACGGCCTCACAGAGACCAGCTCAACGATCTGCGTGCTGGGCCCGGACGACCACCGCCGCGCCGCCGCCTCCGATGATCCCGGAATGCGTGCCCGGCTGACCTCGGTGGGCCGGCCCCTGCCGACGGTCGAGCTGTCGCTGCGAGCCGATGACGGCACCGCAGCGGCACCGGGCACCGTGGGCGAGATCTGGGTCAGGGGTGAGCACGTCGCCGGCGAGTACACCGAGGGAGGTTCGCGGCTCGACGCCGGCGGGTGGTTCTGCACCCGCGACAGCGGGCGGCTTGACGAGGCCGGCTACCTGTGGGTGCTGGGCCGCAACGACGACATCATCGTGCGCGGCGGTGAGAACATATCTCCGGGCGAGATAGAGGACGCGCTGCTGACCCACCCGAGCCTCATAGACGCCGCCGCCTTCGCTGTCGCCAGCCGGGAATGGGGCGAGGAGGTGGCGGTGGCCGTCGTGTCCCGAAACCCGGCGCCCGATGCCGGCGAGCTGCGCGAGCTGGTGCGCACCCGGCTCCGCTCCAGCCGTGTGCCCACGCTCGTGGAGTTCGTGGACGAGTTGCCCTACAACGAGACCGGCAAGCTGCTGCGCCGCGTGCTGCGAGAGCGCTTCGGCCGATCCGGCGATGATTGACAGAGCGCCCGGTGCTGCGAGAGCGCTTCGCGAAACCGTGCGGCTGAGCAACCCCTGGCCGATACGCAAGATCAGCCGTCAAGCGGTTGAACAGAGCGCTGGGGTGAGGGTGTGAAGAGCGAACCCTGGCCGCTGGAGGATGTCAGGGCCGCGGCGGCCTCGGTCGACTTCGACCGGTTCGTGCTCGACTGCTTGGCGGCGGCGTCCGCAGCCCCGGCCGTGGTGGTGTCCGTGGGCGGCGACCCCGCGAACGATGTGGGTGCCGCACTCGCCGCGCTGCCTGTGGTGGCCATCGCCGCCGGCGCCGGCGGCGACTCCTGGGATGTGGTGGTCGACGATCCAGATCCGGTGCTGGCCGGAGTTCGGGCAGCGCCCATGGCTGCTGTGGTGGCCGCCCAGACACTCCGCCTCGGTGACCGCCACGTGGCCGGCCCGGCCGACACGACCAGCTCGCCGGTGACTGCCGCCCAGACGCCCCGCCTCGGTGACCGCCACCTGGCCGGCCCGACCGACACGACAAGCTCGCCGGTGGCGGCCGCCCAGACACGCCGCCCCAGTGCCGGCTTCGACACCGCCGGCGCACTGACCGCTGAGAGCCTCGCCTACGCCACCCTGCAAGCAGGCCCCGAGCACGCCCGCTGGCTGGCAGCGCAGGGACGGCGAGTCCGCCGCGACCGCCACCAGGCACGCATCGAGGTATCCGACCTCGGATCGTCGATCACGATCACGCTCAACCGGCCCCGGCTTCGCAACCTGCTCGACACCGCCATGCGCGATGAACTGGTCGACGTTCTCAAGGCGCTCGCCGCCGGCGCTGACGATCGACCGGTCGTGATCACCGGTGCCGGCGGCAACTTCTGCGCCGGTGGCGACCCTGCCGAGTTCGGGACGGCTCCGGATCCCGTGACCGCGCACCTGATCCGCGGCCGCGCCGGCGTGGCGCCGTGGCTGGCAGCGCTGGCCCACCGGGCCACCGCGGAGATCGACGGCGCGTGCGTGGGTGCGGGCGTGGAGCTTGCAGCCTTCTGTGCGAGGGTCGTGGCCACCGAGCGCGCCCGTTTCCGGCTCCCGGAACTGTCCATGGGCCTCATCCCCGGCGCGGGGGGCACCGTGAGCCTCCCCGCCAGGATCGGCCGCCAGCGCACCCTCGAGTGGCTGCTCACCAACGCCAGCCTGAACACCGCCACAGCCCGCGAGTGGGGCCTGGTGGACGAGATCAGCTAGGCGCCAGGAAAGACTGCACCGAAGCGGCCCGCGGATACCGCGGAGTCCGGTGGACGGGATCAGCTGAGCGCCCAGGGCGGCACCGAAGCGGCCCCGGATGCCGCGGGCACAGTGAGCGAGATCGGTCGACCCCCCCAGGGGGGTGTCGCTCCTATTTCGGGACGAAGGTCGCCTCGAGGGGTGACTGCTCGAACCCGTCGGGAAGCCGCCCCGTGGTGGCGTAAAGGTAAAGGGCGGTCTGGAAGACGGCGTTGAGGGCTGTGAGCACCACCATGACCACGGCGATCCAGGCCACCGCGGCGGCGACGCCCACGACTGCGAGCACCCCCACGCCGGAGGCGATGAACAGCCCGGCCACGACGACCGCCGGAATCATCAGCAGCAGGCCGAGCAGGCCGAACCCGACGCGGGCCGCGATGTTCTCGCCCCAGGTGAGCCGCAGCAGCGAGGCGGACCTCTTGAGGCCGTCGATGGCGCCCACTCCGTCGATCACGATGGCGGGGACGGTCAGGAAGGTGACCACCTCCCAGGCCATGTCCAGTATCCCGACGACGATGCGCCCGAGCCAGCCGGCCCGCTCGCGCAGGGCCTGCAGCACCAGTCCCACGGTGGTCGTGAGGATGGCCCAGGGAACGAGGCCGCCGATGCGGGAGAAGGCGCGGCGCACCGCGCTGCCCACGGTCGGGTCGCCGCCGGTCATGCGCTCGTGGGCGCCCGCCACGAGCGCGCCGTTGAAGAAGACCGAGATCATGCCGAGGATCAGCGCCGCACACACTCCCAGCACCACCGTCGCCGGATTGGCCGAGATCTCCGAGCCGTCGGAGCCGCCCGACGACGCGGTGGAGTTGGTGACGAAGATCAGCGCCAGCACCACCGACAGCACCGCCGCTGACGCCAGGAACGACAGCACCGGGATCCACAGCAGCTCCCGATCCTTCTTGAGCACCGTCCAAGAGGTCTTGGCAAGATGCCACGTGTTGCTGAGACGGCCCATCGCCTCTCCCTTCAGATTCGCTGCGCCGCTACGGTATCGGCTCGGGCGCGGCCTGCCGCGGCTCGCTCGGAGGGTTCTCCAGAAGGCTCTCTGGGCAGCCCCAGAACCCTCTCTCCTATGATATTGCGCTGTATCTCATTGCTCCCCCCATAGATGGTGTGAGCCCGCGAGTACAGGAAGGTGCGCTGCCACCGGTCAAGCGGGTAGTCGAGCCCGCCCTGACCGGTGTGTGCCCCGCTCGCGGGGTCGGCGATCATGGCCGCGGCTCCCCTGACCCTCATGGCCAGCTCGCCCAGGCGCCGATGCCATGTCGCCCAGTAGAGCTTGCCGATGGACTGCTCGGGGCCCGCTACGGCGTCATGGGTCAGCGAGGTCAGCAGGCGCATCTGGTTGTAGCGCAGGATCTCGAGCTCGATGTGGCGCCTCACCAGCTCCGCACGCAGCACCCCGCAGGCGACCGGAGCCGACGAGCGGGCCTCGGCTAGCAGGCTGTCCAGTTCCTGGCGGAAGCTGAGCTGCTGGCCCAGCGTGCTCGCCCCCCGCTCGAACGCCAGGGTGCCCATGGCCACCCGCCAGCCGTTGCCCTCGCCTCCCACCACCAGGTCGGCGTCGGTGACCGCGTCATCGAAGAAGGTCTCGTTGAACTCCACTCCCCCGGTGATCTGCGTGATGGGTCGTATCTCCACGCCGGGCTGGTCCATGGGCACCAGCAAGCAGCTCAGACCGGAGTGGCGCGACCCGCCCGAACCGCCCGAGCCGCCTGCGCCGCGCGACCCGCCCGAACCGCCTGCGCTGCCTGCTGCGGTGCGGGCCAGCACGAAGATCCAGTCGGCGTGCTGGGCCAGCGACGTCCACACCTTCTGGCCGTTCAGCACCCACTGGTCGCCCCGCCTCTCCGCCCTCGTCGTCAGCCCGGCCAGGTCGCTGCCCGCGCCGGGCTCGGAGTAGCCCTGGCACCACATCTCGGTGCCGGCGAGGATCGAGGGCACGAAGCGGCGCTGCTGATCCGGCGAGCCGAAGGCCATGAGCGTCGGCCCGAGCAATGTGACGCCCATGTTCGGGAGCCGTCCCGGCGCCCTGGCCTCCGCATACGTGTTGAAGAAGACGATCTGCTCGGCCAGCGTGCAGCCCCGGCCGCCGATCCACTCCGGGAAGTCGAGCCCGAGCCATCCTCCCGACGCCAGCTCCCGCTCCCAGGCCAGCTGCACCTCCACCGGCACGTCCTCCTGGCCGGTGAGACCGCGGCCGCGGTAGCGGGCGAACTCGCCGGCCAGGTGCTCCTGCAGCCAGCTGCGGACCTCCTCGGCGAAGGCGCTCAGCGCAGGATCAGGCCTGAGGTCCAAGCCGGGGGTCCGTGCCGGCGGCAGATGGGCTGACTGGTGCGTCTCATGGCATGGGGCGAGTCACGAAGGTTTGCGCCGACGGTACATGGGGCGCAGCGTACAATGGGCGTCGTGGCGAGGGGGCTGGACGTTCGCCCGCCCGGGCGCGGTGCGGAGACGTGGATCGCCGGCTCGCTGGCGGGCGCAGCCGGGGCCGCGGTCGCCCTGGGCTTCGGGGAGCTGATCGAAGGCGCCAGCGAGACCATCCCGTCGCTGGTGATCGCCGTCGGCGAGGCAGTCACCGACTACACGCCCGGCGATGTGGTGGCAACCAGCATCGAGAACCTCGGCAGCGTGCAGAAGACGCTGCTGACCGCAGGCATCGTGGTCGTGTCACTGTTGATCGGCGCGCTGCTCGGCCAGCTCGCCGCACGCGGCCGCCCTGCCATGACCGTGGGGGGCTTCGCCTTGTTCGGCCTGATCGGCGGCTGGGCGGCGGCACGCAACCCGCAGAGCCCGGCTCTGGCGTCGTGGCTGGCAGCGATCGGCGCCGCTGCTCTGGGCGCCGCGGTGACCGTATTGGTCGCCGGCCGGATAGCGGCGCCCGGCGAGGTGGCGCCACGCCCGCGCGGCCGCATGGGCGATCACGCCAGGACGGACCGTTTGAGACCGGAGCCCGGCGAGGTGGCGCCACTCCTGCGCGGCTCCGGCGGGCAGGAGGGCGACCCCACGCCGGAGACCGGCAGCGAGGCGGCAGGCGCGGCAGGCGCGCGGCCAGCCAGGGTCGGCACGCGCCGCTCATTCTTCGGCTATGTCACCGGGGCGGCAGTGGCTGCGCTGGGGCTGGTAGGCCTCGGGCGCAGCCTCAGAGGGAGGCCCGCCGCCGAGCAGGCACGCGATATCTACGAGCTGTCGCCGAGGCCGGGCATGGCAGTCGCAGCAGGCGCAGGCGAGACCCAGCCCGGCTCCGGCATCGACACACCCGAGGGAATCGAAATCGACGACATCGACACACCCGAGGGAATCGAAATCGACGGCGACCCCTCAGCGTCTGATCCGGGTAGCGGGGGCGCGATCACCTCCGGCGAGTCAAGCCCGGTGGGAGCTGATCCGCCAGACCCCTCACCGCAGGAGCCATCCGACACCTCGACGACCACGACCCAAACCTCGACAACGACCACAACAGAACCGGCGGCCACCACGACGACTACGACCGAGGCACCGACCACCACGACGACCACAACCTCAACGACCGAGGCCCCGGTTACAACGACCACTGAAGCCTCAACAACAACCACCCGACCCTCGACCACGACAACGACAGAGGCACCGGCGATTGAAGCTCCGGCCACAACCACAACCACCACGACGACAACCACAGAGGCACCGGCGACGACAACGACGACCACTACCACGACAACAACAACAGAGGCCCCGACCACGACCACAGAGGCACCGGCCACCACGACGCAGCCGCCCAGGCGCCTGTCCGTCATGCAGCAGGTGGAGCGACTCGACACGCTCGACGGCGAGGTCGCCGGGATCTCGCCCTACATCACGCCGATCACGCCGCGAAACGAGTTCTACCGGATCGACACGGCGCTCACGATCCCGCAGGTTCACCCCGCCGACTGGCGCCTGCGCATCACCGGCATGGTGGACAACCCCTACGAGCTGACCTACGACGAGATCCTCGCCATGAGCCTCTCGGATCACGTCATAACGCTGTCCTGCGTCTCCAACCCGGTGGGCGGCGACCTGGTGGGCAACGCCGTCTGGACCGGCGTGCCGCTCGCTGTGCTGCTGCAGCGCGCCGGGGTGCAGCGCGGCGCCCAGCAGATAGTGGGGCGCTCGGTGGACGACTTCACCGCCGGGTTCCCCACCACCGCGGCCTACGACGGGCGCAACGCCATCCTCGCTGTCGGCATGAACGACGAGCTGCTGCCGGCGCGCCACGGCTTCCCGGCGCGGCTGGTGGTGGCCGGGCTCTACGGCTACGTCTCCGCGGTCAAGTGGCTCGAGGAGATCCATCTCACCTCCTGGGACGGCTTCAACGCCTACTGGGTGCCCCGCGGCTGGTCCAAGAGGGGTCCGATCAAGACCCAGAGCCGCATCGACGTGCCCCGCAGGGACGCACGGCTGGTCGCTGGCACGCCCACGAGCATCGCCGGGATCGCCTGGGCGCCCACTCGGGGGATACGCAGTGTCGAGGTGAGAATCGACGAGGGCGACTGGATGGCATGCCGGCTCGGCCAGGCTCTGGGGGATGAGACCTGGGTGCAGTGGCACCTGGAGTGGACGCCGGCGCCAGGCCGTCACCGCATCCAGGTTCGAGCCGCGGACGGGCGCGGCGCCGTCCAGAGAATGGGCCCGGTGGCGTCTCGGCCCAACGGCGCCGAGGGCTGGCACACCATCACCGTCAACGCCTAGCGCTTGAGCCAGCCGACGAAGACGGTAGATCTGGCCGATGGCGCGCCCGGCAGGAACACGCAGGCACGCATGAGCCCCCCGGCCGAGACCCCAAACCCGGCGATGCCCCGCCCGGCAGGAACACACAGGCACGCATGAGCCTGCTGGCCGAGACCCCTCACCCGGCTGTGCCCCGCCCGGCAGAAGCACACATGCACGCATGAGCCTGCTGGCCGAGACCTCGGGCCGGGCCGCCCACGACTACGGCGACCGGGCCGCGTTCGTTGCACCGAGCGGGCGGCCGCTCAGCTTCGCGCACTTGCACCGGGCCGGGCTGCAGGTCGCTGCGGGGCTGAGCGCACGCGGCATCACCGAGGGCTCGGTGGTGGCCCTGCTGCTGCCGTCGGACCTGGACTACGTGGCCGTGTATCTCGGCGCGGCCCGGATCGGCGCCGTCACGGCGGGCATCAACCCGCTGCTGACCGCGGCCGAGGTGAGCGGCTGCCTGCGGACGCTGCGACCCGACCTGGTGGTGGCCGACCGGCGGCTTGCCCACCTGTCCGAACACGCCGCCACAACGCGCCTCGAGGTGATCGACGCCGGCGGCGACCCGGCCGCGGCGGGCGCGCAGCTTCGCGACGGCCCGGCCGCACGGGAGGCCGCCGCGGCAGCACCCGACGATGACCGGCCGGTGTGCGTCTGCTTCACCTCGGGATCGACCGGCGCTCCCAAGGGTGCCTGGTTCACGGACCGGCAGTTGCGAGCGATCGCCGAGATGGACGCCTCCGGGACCTGGGGCCGCGGCGACAGCGTCTCATCCACGCACTTCGCACACGTAGCGTTCATGACGAAGCTGCCGTGGATGCTGGCCTCGGGCCTCACCACCCACCTGCTCGGGCGCTGGTCGGCCGGAGCGGCGCTGGAGCTGATCGCCCGCCATCGCATGGCGGCGGTGAACGGCGTGGCGCCGCAGATCGCTCTCATGGTGCGCCACCGCTCCGCCCGCCACCTCGACTTCTCGGCGGTCAAAGCGGTGGTGGCCGGCGGGGCGCCGTCGCCGCCCGAGCTTGTGCGGGCCGCGCGCGGCTGCTTCGGCGCGCCCTACTCGATCCGATATTCCTCCACCGAGTCGGGGGGCGTCGGCCTGGCCACCGCCCTCGACGCCGATGACGACGAGGCCTGCTCTTCCGTGGGCCGCCCCCGGCACGGGGTGCAGGCCGAGGTCCGCCGACCCGACGGAGCCCTGGCCGATGTGGGAGAGGTCGGCGAGCTGTGGCTGAGATCGGAGGCGGTCATGTCGGGCTACTGGCGCGACCCCGACGCCACCGCAGCCGTGCTGAGAAGGCGAGCGGGCAGATCGCAAACAGCCCCCGATCACGGAGCACCCGACACCACCGCACCCGTGCTGAAGGACCGCGCCGACAGGCAGCAAACGCACTCCGGTCAGGGGCTGTCGGGCCCCTGGCTGCGCACCGGCGACCTCGCCTCTGTCGACGCCGGCGGGCTGTACCGGCTGGCGGGGCGCACCACCGAGATGTTCATCCGCGGCGGCTACAACGTCTACCCCATGGAGGTCGAGGCCGTGTTGGCCGGACACCTCGGCGTCGCCGAGATCGCCGTGGTAGGCCGCCCCGACCCGGTGATGGGCGAGATCGGCCTGGCAGTGGTCGTGCCCCGCGACCCGAGCGATCCGCCGAGCCTCGAAGACCTCAGACACTTCGGCGCCACGACGCTGGCCCGCCACAAACTTCCCGAGGCCCTCGAACTGATCGAGCGCCTGCCACGCAACCCAACCGGCAAGATCAACCGCCACCAACTGCGGTGACCAGAACCCCAGACGTCCTTGTCACGGCCCCGGAGGGAGAGCGCCCTTGCCAGATGCTCGGGCCGGTTGCGCTGGGTCGTTATCACGGCACGGAAGGGAGAGCGGCTCCTGCGGGTGATTGTCCGCCGGAACCAGAACCCGAAACGACCCAGCCGCAACACGCGCACACAACCTCGCCCGGACTGACACACGGAACCCAAATGGCACCGTCACGGTCGCGGCCCAAGAGCGGCCCGCGCAGTAACTGGTCCGGCGCGCACTTGCTCGTGGACGGTTGCTGCGGCGACCCCAGAGCCGCTTGATCGAGGCGGAGTTCCTTGGTGGTCTGGGTTCTCACGGTCGTCACTATCGCTTGTCGTGAACAGTAATGGCTGTTCGGGGGCGTGCGCGGGTCCGTGGTGTCTGCTGTTGGGCGGGTGCAGGCTGTGCCGCCCGTCGGGGCGCTTGCGGACCTGCCACCTGTAATGGTGGATCTTGTGATGACAGTCCCAGCACACGGGAACCATGTTGTCGATCTTGGTCGCCCCGCCCCGCGAGACGGGCACGATGTGATGTATCTGGCACATCGCCGGATCAGCCGCGCAGTGAAAGCACCCGCCCCAGTGGTTGAGCAGCAACCGCCGCTGACCCTCGGTGGCTGTGCGCGTGGAGTTGGCACGCCAGATCGGTGTGCCCGCAGTGCTATAGACAAGGCCGGTGAGCCGGGCGTTGCAGGCGAGTTCTTCGAGCACCGCTTCGGGAAGCCGCGCCCCGTCGGAGAGTTCCGCGATCAGCTCGCCAGTGGAGTTGTCGACGTGCGCGATGACGCTGATGTCCGCAAACGACCGACCCGCACCCGTGCCAGCAGTTGAACCCTCGCCCGCGCTCTTGTCAACAGGCGGGTCTACAGGTTGCCCGGTGCCGTTCACCAAGTCCCGAGGCTGACCCGAGCTTGCATCCGCGCCCCGAGCCGCTATGCCTGGACCCGTGCCAGCGTGGGGGTCTGCGGTGAGGTTGTCGAGGGCGTCGGCCATGCACTGCTTGAGGGTGCGCCGCTCGCCGGCATTCCCCGAGCCGCGCTCGCCGGTACCTCCACCGACATGCTCGTGACCGCTGCTCTTGCCGTTCCGGTTGCGCCCGCCGGCCGGCAAGTTGCGCCCACTGGTGTCGCTGCCGGACGCTTGCTTCTTGTCGGCCTCGTACATGCGACGAGCCTCAGCGTTGAGACGTTTGCCGATTCTCCGACCGGTGACGGGATCGAAAGTGCCGTGCAGCTGCACGGTGCCGTCTTCAGCGTCCCAAACATGCACGCAGCGCTTGGCCCGCAGCCGCTGATACTCGCGCTCACCGCCATCATCTTGACGATCGGCGGCCCAGCGGCGGGCTTCCTTGGCGAACTGCTCAGGTCGCAGCGACTCGGCCTTGGCAAGCAGACCGGCATCAGCCTCAACAGCATCGGCGCTCGTCTTCTGAACGGCCTCGGCCAGCCGCCGGGCGTTGGCCTGTGACACGCGGCCCTGCTCGACCGCGTCTCGCACCGACGGTGCCTCTGCGATCGCCTCGGCATTCTTGACCTGCCCGATGGCTTCGCGACGTGACAGCCCGGCGGTCTCGGCAAGCACCCCGGTGCCGCCGTCGCCGTGACGTTCCATCTTTGCGATGAGCGATGCCGCATTGGTCCGGAACGCCGACAGCGCCGACTCGATGGCCTTGGACACCGACAGCGCCTGCCGCAGCTCGGCGCCATCGATCCCGCCGCGGTTGGTCATTGCAACCAACTCCTTGACATCGGCCTCGGCCCGGCGGGCGGTCTCAATCAGCACATAAGTAGTATGCCATACCCCTATGACATTCAACAACTCTCTTCATTAATTTATTGGCCATCAGAATCAATCAGATGAAATCGCGATTTCAATGTCGCGCCAGCGCGTCCCCCCACCTTGACACAAACACGAAACGACGCGTTGTTTCAGACCCAGCCAACGCTATGGTCGTTGGCGTGAAGGTGTTCAGCCTGGGCGTCGAGCCCCGCCGCTAGGCCATGCCGCGCAGTACGTGCTCAGGGTGTGGCACCGATGGCTACTACCTCTATGGGATGTGCGAAGGCTGCGAGCTGTCCCACCTGCGGCGCGAGAATAGGAAGTTGGAGAACACGAAGCAGATGTTGTGGTTGGCGGTCGTCTGCTTGGGGGTATTCTTGCTGATACTCTTGCCGTACGCTCGAGCCTAGTGTCTCCGGTGGTCAGCGCTCGGGTCTCGGCTAGATGATGTCTAAACGGATTGCCGCCGTTGCGCTGTCGGTGCTGTTGGCGTCCGGGTGTGGGAACATCGGCGGGGCATCGTGTGCGGATGCGCTGGCGGCGCAAGCCGCCGCCGAGCAAGCCGCCGCCGCAAAGTACCAGGCCGCCGCCACCGCTTACGCAGCTTGTATGGCAGTGCCGACAACCACCAACTACTCAGGGTTCGGGGGTTGTGCGCGTCCGCTAAGCAACCCCATATCGCCGTCGTACGGCATAGCTGTAGCAAACGCCTGTTAGCCCTCGGGTTTGGACTGTGTGGGCTTGATGGTTACGCTGCGCTCAGGAATGGCCAATTTGCGCTGTTGCGCTCCACTTCGGAGGCACGCCACGCTCCCAAGCACCGCAAGCTCCACCGGTGATCGCGACGGATCGGCCATGATGGCCGATTGTAGGTGTCGGCGATCATCCGGTGGAGGTTCAGGAGTATGGCACGGAGTTTGTGCTCATCCGAGCGCGCGCAGCTTGAGGTGCTGGCGAGGTCGGGGTTGGGGGTGGGGGAGATCAGCGGCCTGTTGGGCCGGCACCGCTCGACGGTGTGGCGGGAGCTGCGCCGCAACGGCGGGGTCTGCGCCTATCGGGCTGAGGCGGCGCAGGCCGGGGCCGAGGCGCGGGCGCGTCGTCCGAAGACGCCGAAGCTGGTTGGGGATCCTCTGCTGGCTGCGGCGGTCAAGGCGGGGCTGGCCAGGAAGTGGGCGCCGCAGTCGGTCGCGGCCGACCTCAGCGAGCAGGGCATGGCGATCTGTGGGGAGACGATCTATCAGGGGTGCTACCGCAGCGACCGGGGCCTGCCCGAGAACACCTGGAGGCTGCTTGCGCGCCGCCGGCGCCGCCGCAAGCCCCGCAGCCGCTGCGAACGCGCCAAGCGCAGCGTGCTGGGCGGTTTCAAGCCCATAGCGCAGCGTCCCGATGCGGTCGCGGCACGGCTGGAGGCAGGGCATTGGGAGGGCGACCTCATCATCGGCGCCCACAACCGCAGCGCGGTGGTCACCCTCATCGAGCGGGTCAGCCGCTACGCGCTGCTCGCCGCGCTGCCCAACGGCCACACCGCAGACGAGGTCAACGCGGCGGTCATCGCCGCGTTGGGCCGCCAGCCCGCTCACATGGTCCGCACCCTCACCTGGGACCAAGGCCGCGAGATCGCCCACTGGCCCAAAATCGAAAAAGCCCTCCCAGACCTCAAGGTCTACATCTGCGACCCCCACTCACCCTGGCAGCGCGGCAGCAACGAAAACACCAACCGCATAATCCGCCGCTGGCTCCCCAAAGGCACCAACCTCAACATCGGACCCGTCAAACTCGCCATCATCGAAGACCACCTCAACACCATGCCCCGACGCATCCACAACTGGAACAGCGCACTAACCCAATACACTGCCCACTGTCGCGATCACCAATAGAGCTTGCCCACCTTGCAGTTCAACGCCGGCTGCCGCGGAGAGCGCCGGTCAGCGCCGGTGGCCGCGGTTGGCGGCGCGTGCCCTCTCCGCCTCGCGGATGCGGTGGCGCTCCACCTCCTCGCGCAGCGCCTGGAACCGCTCCAGGCGGCGGGGATCGATCTCGCCGCGCTCCACCGCGGACGCCAGGGCGCAGTCCGGCTCGGCACCGTGGGCGCAGTCCGCGAAGCGGCAGCCGCGCCCGTGCTCGACGATGTCGCCGAACACCGCTCGCAGAGCATCCTGAACGTCGGTCAGCCCGAGCGAGCGAACGCCGGGAGTGTCCAGCACCAGACCCGCTCCGCCGGGAAGCAACTCCAAGCGCCGGACGATGGTGGTGTGGCGCCCGCGCCGATCCGACGGCCGCACCGCGGCCGTGGCGGCCAGCTCGGCACCGGCGAGGGCGTTCACCAGGCTCGACTTGCCCGAGCCGCTGGCACCTACGAGCACCAGCGTCTTGCCGGGTCCCAGGCGCGCCCTCAGATCGTCGATCCCCAGCCCGCTGCGGGCGCTGAGCAGCAGCACCGGAACATCGCGCACGATCGCCTTCACACTCTCGGCCGCGGCACCAGCGGCTTGGGCGGTGACGGGCCCGTCCACCTTCGTGAGCAGCACGAGCACCGAGGCTCCGCTGTCGCGCGCCATCACCAGCAGTCGCTCGAAGCGACCGGGCGGCAGGGGCCTGTCGAGCCCGGCAACGATCCCGACGATGTCGAAGTTGGCGGCGAGGATCTGCTGCGTCTCCCGCTCGGCCGGATCGCGCCTGCTGAGCACGCAGCGCCTCGGCAGGACCCTCTCGATCAGCGGCACGCCGCCGCGCTGTCCGAGCTGCACCCAGTCACCGGTGACGGGAGCGGTCTCCGCCTGGGCCCGCACAGAGTCCGAGCGCACACGCACGAACCCGGCGGCGGTCACCGCATCGCACTCCCCGCGGTCCACCTGAAGGACGCGCCCGACCTCCGCACCCTGCTCCACGGTGCCGGCCACAAAGTCGTCGTACCCCCAGTCACGCAGATCAACACCCGACGACATCAGATCAGCGAACTACATCAACGAACCGCGCCGGCGAACACCCAAGAGCCTTCGCGTTGCTGGCCAGTGCACAGCTTGAGCAAGAGACGATCAGCGGTAGTGCCGGCGAACACCCAAGAGCCTTCGCGCTGTTGTGGGGTTTAGGTGGTTGAGGGTCCTTGAGCAGGGGGCAAAGGATCGTCCGGGATCGATTGCGTCAGTGTTCAACGATTTCAGGAGTGCCTGGATGGGTGCCGATGTTATGCGGGCGCGGTTGGGTTTGTCGCAGGTGCGAGTGGTCGCAGGTGCGGGTGCTGGATGTGCCGGTGGACGACGGGAGAGGTTGGAGGTGGCCGTCGAGGCGTCGTGGCGGCGGTTGTGGCGCCCTCAGTGCGGGTTCTGGTACAGGGGGTTCACACCCGTTGACCGGCGCCCGCGGCTGCGAGCGGCAAGGGATGCCGCCGCTGTCGTCAGCGCTCCACGGCGACTAGCATTGCGCATCCGCTCCACCGGGACAGAGCGTACGCTCGGGCCAGTCGATCTGGAGAAGGGGGACGAATGGACAACGATCACCCCGACGAGGCATCACCCGCAACGCCCGCGCCGACCGGCGGTAAGCCCGCATCCGCAACGCCCACCCCGACCGGCAGCGAGCCGTCACGGGCAAGTTCGGCCTCAACCGGTGAGCCGTCCGCAGAGCCCGCCGCCCCGAGCCGCCGGGCGGCGTCGCCACCGTTCTGGGCCGGCCCGCTGGCAGGCATCCTCGGAGCCGGGGTGGCGCTCGCCTTCGGGCAGCTCATGGACGGCGCCAGCGAGCGGATCCCGTCACTGGTGGTGGCAGTCGGCGAGCTGGTAGCCGACTACACGCCCGGCGATGTGGTGGCCGCCAGCATCGCCAACCTGGGCAGCAGCCAGAAGACCGTGCTCACGGCGGGGATCGTCATCGCCTCGCTGTTGATCGGCGGCTTGCTGGGCCGTAGCGCGGCACGCGGTCGACAAGACGTCACCATCGCCGGCTTCGCCCTGTTCGGGCTGCTCGGAGGCTGGGCCGCGGCGCGCAATCCATTCAGCCCGGCATTCGAATCCTGGTTGGTGGCGCTCGCAGCCGCGGCACTGGGACTCATCGCCACGCTGCTGCTAACGAACCGCGCCAGCGCCCTGGCTGAAGCGCCGGCGCCTGCTCGGGCCATGCCGCCGGAGCCGGCCGAGGCAGCACCGGCCGCGGCCAGTGAGCCCGCAGAGCGAGCCGGCACGAGGCGGGCATTCTTCGCCTACGCGACCGGCGCCGCGGCCACGGCGCTGGCCATGATCGGCATCGGACGGCAGCTGCGCGGCCCGTCGGCAGCCGAGCAGGCCCGAGCCGAGATCGTGCTGCCCGAGCCCAGAGCCGCACCGGCGCCCTCGACGTCGGTGGCGACTCCCTCGACCACCGCAGCCATCGCCTCCTCCGGGGATCAGGGCCCGACAACGGAGGAGGCGAGCCCCTCCACCACGGCAGCGAGCCCCTCCGACGATGGCTCGACCGCGAGCGACGCCGAAACCAGCGGCACCGCCGATACCGAAACCGCCGCCACGACCGCGCCGGAGCCCGAGCCACCGGTGGCATCGGTGCGAGAGCAGGTTGCAGCGCTGGACACGCTGGACGACGAGATCCCGGGGATCTCCACCTACATCTCCCCCAACGACGGCTTCTACCGCATCGACACCGCTCTGGTCGTCCCCCAGGTGGACCCCGCCGGCTGGCGCCTGCGGTTCACCGGCATGGTGGACAACCCCTACGAGGTCACCTTCGACGAGATCCTCGCCATGGACCTGTCCGACCATGTGATCACCCTGTCGTGCGTGTCCAACCGGGTCGGCGGCAACCTGGTCGGCAACGCCCGGTGGACCGGCGTGCCGCTCGCCGAGTTGCTCGACCGGGCCGGGGTGCAGCCCGGCGCCGGGCAGGTGGTGGGACGCTCCGTGGACGACTGGACCGCCGGCTTCCCGACGAGCGCCGTATACGACGGGCGGGACGCCATCCTCGCCGTGGGCATGAACGGCGAGCCGCTGCCCACTAGGCACGGGTTCCCGGCCCGCCTGGTGATCCCTGGGCTCTACGGCTACGTCTCCGCGGTCAAGTGGATCGAGGAGATCAACCTCACGACCTGGGACGGCTTCGACGCCTACTGGGTGCCCCGCGGCTGGTCGAAGGAGGGTCCGATGAAGACCCAGAGCCGCATCGACCTGCCCTCGGCCGGAAGCGCCTCGGGGCTCGTCGCCGGGCAGGCCGCGCCGATCGCGGGCATCGCCTGGGCACCGACGAGGGGCATCAGCGCGGTGGAGGTGGACGTCGACGGCGAGGGCTGGGAGCCCTGCGTGCTCGGAGAGGCCCTGGGCAACGACAGCTGGGTGCAGTGGCACCGCGATTGGACGCCCACAGCAGGCCGCCACCGGATCCGGGTGCGAGCGACCGACGGCGACGGAGAACTCCAGCCGCAGGGGCCCAAGGATCCCAGGCCCGACGGCGCGGAGGGCTGGCACCTGGTGACCGTGAACGTGAGCGGCTAGCACGTCACCGTGAACGCGAGAGTGTCGCCGTGACCGCACATGACGCCGCGGCCGGCGGCGCACCCTCTGTCACCGAGTTCGTTTGCAACGGCTCGACCGTGAGGGTGGGCCGGCACCCTCACCTGCTGGCCGCGCTGCGCACCGAGCTGGGTCTGGTGGCAGCCAAGGACGGCTGCTCGCCGTCGGGGCAGTGCGGATGCTGCACGGTGCTGATCAACGGCAAGGCCCGCGTGGCCTGCCAGATCCCCCTCGGCAAGGCCCAGGGCGCCGAGGTCGTCACACCTGAGGGACTCGGCACCGAGGAGCGGCATCGCTACGCCGCCGCGTTCGGCGCGGCCGGCGCCGTGCAGTGCGGCTTCTGCACGCCGGGCATCGTGATGCGCGCCAAGGCGCTGATCGACCGCCACGGCGCCGCGCTGAGCAGGGACCAGGCGGCGCGCCATCTGGGGGCGCACCTCTGCCGCTGCACCGGCTACCTCAAGATCCTCGACGCGGTGCAGATGCTGGCAACCGGAGCCGACGGCCTCGCCGGCACACCGGTCGAGGTCAACGGGGGCGTCGGCTCACGGGCGGCCAGGTACACCTCGGCCGAGCTGACCCTCGGTGACAAGCTCTACATCGACGACATGACCGTTGCAGGGATGCTGCACGGCGCGGTGCACCTCGCCGGTCACGCCCGAGCCGACGTCATCTCCATAGACACGGCGCGCGCCGCCGCGGAGCCGGGGGTGGCAGCGGTGCTCACCGCCGCCGATGTGCCCGGAGACCTCCGTGTCGGGCTGATACACCAGGACTGGCCGGTCTTCATCCCCGAGGGCGGGCGCACCTCGTACCTGGGCGACGTCATGGCCCTGGTGGTGGCGCATGACCGCGAGACAGCCCGCCGTGCCGCGGCCATGGTCGAGGTCGCATATGACCCCCTCGAGCCGATCACCGACCCGGCCGCCGCGGTCGCGCCCGGCGCTGCCGATGCCGTGTGGGGCCTCGACGGCAACGTCCTGTCGGTCTCCGCCTACACGCGCGGCGGCGACGTGGACGAGGCGCTGGCCGCCTCCGCTCACACCGTGCGCGAGACATTCCAGACACAGCGCGTGGAGCAGGCCTTCCTGGAGCCCGAGTCGACTCTGGCCGTGCCCCGGCTCGTCGACGGCCGACGCCGCCTCGACGTCTACTCCGGCGGGCAGGGCGTGTGGGACGACCGCGATCAGATAGCGGCGGTGCTGGGCGTCGACGGCAGCGCGGTGTGGGTCGAGCAGGTCGCCAACGGCGGAGCCTTCGGCGGCAAGGAGGACTGCTCGAACCAGACGCAGACGGCGCTTGCCGCCTGGCTGCTCGACCGCCCGGTCAAGACGACCTTCTCGCGTGAGGAGTCGCTGCTCGTGCATCCCAAGCGCCATCCCGTGCGCGTCGCGCTGGAGGCCGGCTGCGACTCCCAGGGACGGCTCACCGCCCTGCGGGCGAGGATGCTGGGCGACTCCGGCCCCTACGCCTCGGTCGGCATGAAGGTGCTAGAGCGAGCCGCCGGACATGCCTGCGGCCCCTACGCGGTGCCCGTGGTGGACGTGGAGGCGGTGGCGGCCCGCACCAACAACAGCGTGTGCGGGGCGTTCCGGGGATTCGGCGCCAACCAGGCCCAGTTCGCCACCGAGGGGGCGCTCGACCGGCTGGCCGACGCCGCCGGGATCAGCGGCTGGGAGATCCGCCGGCGCAACGCCGTCACTGCGGGGTCCGTATGGGGTCCGGGCCAGATAATGGACGGCGGCGCCCTCGGCGCGCAGCAGTGCCTCGAGGCGATCAAACCGGCCTATGACCAGGCCCGTGCCGCGAGCAAGGCGGTGGGGCTGGGGCTGGGACTGAAGAACTCCGGGCTGGGCAACGGCCTTCTAGAGGTCAGCAGGGCCGTGGTGCATTTCGTGGCCGACGACGCCAACGCTGCCGGCGACGCCCGCGGCGCCGGAACGCCGGCGGGCCCCGACACCATCGTCGAGGTGCGCCACTGCTGGACGGAGATGGGCCAGGGCGTGCACACGGTGGCGTTGCAGGTGGCGGTCGAGGAGCTGGGCGTGCGCCCCGAGCAGGTGCGGGTGCTCGTGGACACGAGCCGGGAGCTGGGAGCAGGCCAGACCACCGGGTCGAGGGGCACGCTCATGGGTGCCGGGGCGGTCGCGGACGCCTGCCGGGCCGCGCTCGCCGGCGGCTGCCTGACCGGCGTCGACTACGGCGGCGAGTACCGCATCGACTGGACCGACAAGCTGAGCGACGGGCTGGAGCACCCGGTGATCCACTCCACCTTCGGCTACGCCGCCCAGGTTGTGATCGCAGACCCCGACACGGGCGCTGTGGAGAGGGTCGTGGCCGCGCACGATGTGGGACGGGCCGTGAACCCGCTGCTGTGCGAGGGCCAGATCGAGGGAAGCGTGCACATGGGCCTCGGCTACGCGCTGAGCGAGGACTTCCCGTGCGACGACGAGGGCCGCCCGCGCTTCGACACCCTGCGAGCGCTCGACATAATCCGCGCCAAGGACATGCCGCCCGTCGATGTGATCCTCGTGGAGGCGCCCCAGCCCGACGCCCCCTACGGCATCAAGGGCGTCGGCGAGATCGGCCTCGTGCCCACGGCCGGCGCGGTGGCCGAGGCCATGCGCCAGGTGGACGGCCAGTGGCGCAACCGCCTGCCGATCAACGTCCACCAGCCCGTCATCCCCCGGACATGACGGGCAACGCAGAGCCGGCCACCACATCCGGCAGCGACGACCACCGCGACAACAGCACGCCGGGGCTGGTGTGCGCGCACCATCATCTCTACTCGGCGCTGGCCAGGGGCATGCCCGCGCCCCCGCGCACGCCGCAGGGCTTCACAGACATCCTCGAGCTGGTGTGGTGGCGCCTGGACACGGCACTCGACCTCGGGATCATCGAGTGGTCGGCCAAGCTCGGAGCACTCGAGGCGCTCGAGTCGGGCACCACGGCGATCATCGACCATCACGAGTCGCCCAACGCCATCGAGGGCTCCCTCGACGTGATCGCGCGAGCCTGCGCGGAGGTCGGCGTGCGGGTGGACTGCTGCTATGGCGTGACCGACCGCCACGGCCCGGTCGGGGCCGCGGCGGGACTCGCCGAGAACGACCGCTTCCTGCGGGCCGGCGGCCGCGGCCACGTCGGGGTACACGCCGCCTTCACCTGCTCCGACGCGACCCTGGAGGCCGCCGCCGGGCTCGCAGCCGACCGCGGCACCGGCGTTCACATCCATGTGGCCGAGGGTGCGACAGACCGCTCCGCCGGCGCCCGCCTCGAGGGCCTGGCCGCCGGGGACTGGCTGGTGGTACACGCCGTGCACCTCGACCGCGACCTTGCAGGCACGATCGTGCACAACCCGAGGTCGAACATGAACAACGCGGTCGGCTACGCCCGCCCCGCGGCGCGGCCCAATCCGGTGGCGCTGGGCAGCGACGGGATCGGCGCCGCCATGCTGGAGGAGTTCCGCCTGGCCTACGCCCGCCACCGCGAGGACGATGTGACCGCCACTCCCGAGACGGCCTGGCGCTGGCTGGAGACGGGCTGGCGCCTGTTTCCCGAGGCGCTGGAGGACACCGTCACCTGGTCATATGACCGCATGGACGCCTGGTCGCTGGCCTTCACCACCGGCGTGCGCGCCCTCGACGTGGTCGTCGACGGCTCCACGGTGCTGCGCGACGGCCGGCCCACACGGGTGGACGCAGGCGAGGTCAGGGCCAAGGCGGCCGAGGCCGCCGCCAGACTGTTCGCCAGACTCGAGGCGAACCCATGAACCGACACGAGGAGATCCCATGACCCAGCCGGTGGCTCTCTACATCCAGGACGCGCACACTCTCGCCGAGTCGATGGAGCTCTCGCAGTACGCCGAGTCGAGGGGCTTCGTCGCGGTGTGGCAGGCCGACTCCCGCCTGGTGCGCGACGCCGTCGTGCCGATGGCGGCGATAGCCGCAGTCACCTCCCGCATCTCCGTCGGCAGCGGCGTCGTGGACTGCTGGACCCGCAATCCCGCCCGGCTGGCGTCCACCTTCTCCACGCTGGACGACCTCGCGCCGGGCCGGATCCTGCTGGGCATCGGCGCCTGGTGGGAGCCGCTGGCCTCCAAGGTCGGCGTGAGGCGGGTGCGGCCGCTCAAGGCGATGCGCGAGATCGTGGAGGCGTGCCGGGCGCTGCTCAACGATCAGACGGTCACCTTCGACGGCGAGTTCGTGCAGTTCGACGGGGTGGAGCTCGACTACGTGCAGCAGGAGCGCCGCCCCAAGGACGTGCCGATCTACATCGGCGCCACCGGCGCGAGGATGATGGCCCTGACCGGCGAGATCGCCGACGGCGTCGTGTTCAACTACCTCGTGTCGCCCCGATACAACGCCGCGGCGATGGAGCACCTGGCCGAGGGTGCGGCCCGCGCCGGGCGCACCGTCGACGACCTCGACCGGCCCCAGCTGATCGTGTGCTCGATGGCCTCGGGGGACTCCGAGGCCGAGCGAACCGAGGCCCTCGACAGCGCCCGGATGCTGATAACCCAGTACCTGGGACAGCAGCCCCACATCATGAAGGCCTCCGGCGTTCCCGAGGCACTGCTGGACGAGGTGCGCGCCGTGCTGACCTGGCCCGCCACGCTGGAGCAGGTGAGGGCCGCGTCGAGGCTGGTGCCCGACGAGGTGGTGCAGATGCTGTGCGCGGCGGGCACCGCGGACGAGTGCCGGGACAAGGTGCGCCACTACATCGACAACGGCTGCACGACACCGATCCTGTACCCGCTAGGCGCCGACGCCAGGGCCATGATCGACGCCTTCGCCGGCTGGAACTGACGCCCTCTCCGGCTGGAGTTGACGCATCAGCCTGGAACTAGAGCATCAGCCTGAACCAAAGCGTCAGCCTGGAACCGACGCCTTCGCCGCCTGGAGCCAACGCGTCAGTCGAGGGTCTCGACCCATTCCACGCCCATGGCGGCAAGCTTGTCGCGCAGGCCGTAGAAGTCGAGCCCGAGCTCCCCGGCCGCGAGCCTGGCGCGGGTTCCGGCCTCGGTTTCGAGGCGGGCGCTCGACCGCTCGAGGGCCCAGGCGGCCTCGCCGCGGGCCACGGCGACGACGCCGTCGTCATCGGCGCAGATCACGTCGCCGGGGTTGACCAGCTGCTCGCCGATCCGGACCGGCACATTGACCGAGCCGGGCGTGTACTTCACCGTCCCCCGGCAGGACACGTGACGGGCCCACACCGCGAAGCCCATCTCGCGCAGGTCGGATGTGTCGCGCACACCGGCGTCGGTGACGAGGCCCCGGACGCCGCGCGCCATCAGGGAGGTGGCCAGAAGATCGCCGACCGCACCGTGGGGCGACGGCGCCGTCGTGGCGACGACGAGGATGTCGCCCTGCCGGCACTGCTCGACCGCGGCGTGGACCATGCCGTTGTCGCCCGGATGGCACAGCGCGGTCACCGCGGTGCCGGCGACCCTCGTGCCGGCCTGGATCGGCGTGATGCCGGCGCCGAGGTAGCCGCGGCGGCCGATCGCCTCGTGCACCGTGGCGGTGCCGATGGGTGCGAGCTGATCGACCACATCGAGCGGCGCTCGCTCGATCGAGGTGACAACGACGCAGCGGTCGCCGTGGAGGTTGGTCATCCCCTCGCTCCCAGCCGTGGGTAGACGCGGCGGGTGTTGGCCTCGAAGATGGCCGCGCGGTCGGCATCGGCGAGGTCGGCCGAGTCGATGTAGATCTTGGTGTCGTCGTAGTGGTTGCCCGTGTCGGGGTCGATGCCACGAACCGCACCGATCATCTCCGATGCGAAGAGGATGTTGGAGGCCGGCAGGACGCCGACGAGCAGGTCGATGCCCGGCTGGTGGTACACGCAGGTGTCGAACCAGATGTGATCCATCAGGCCGTCGAGGTCCCACCCCCTGTCCTGCGCCATGCCCCTGAACCGGCCCCAGTGGTACGGCACCGCACCGCCACCGTGGGGGATGACCCAGCGCAGGCCGGGGAAGTCTCTCATGAAGCCCGACGTGAGCGCCTGCACGAAGGCCGCGGTGTCGGCGCCGAGGTAGTGCGAGCCGGTGGTGTGGAAGTGCTCGTTGCAAGAGGTCGAGACGTGGATCATGGCCGGCACGTCGAGCTCCTGCATCCTCTCCCAAAGCGGCCACCAGTAGCGGTCCCACAGCGGCGGGCCGCTCCAATGACCACCCGAGGGATCGGGGTTGACGTTGCAGCCTACGAACCCCATCCCGATGACACAGCGTTCGAGCTCGCGCACCGAGGAACCGATCGCGACGCCCGGCGACTGGGGCAGCTGGCACACCGGGGCGAAGCTCTCGGGATACAGGTCGCAGCACCGGCGTATGAGCTCGTTCTGATGCTCGCTCCAGAACCGCGACGTGTGCTCGTTGCCGACGTGGTGACCCATCCAGCTCGCCCGCGGCGAGAAGATCACCAGATCGGTGCCGCGCTCACGCTGGAACTTGAGCTGCGCTCCCTCCAGCGACTCCCGTATCTGGTCGTCGCCGACCTCTATGACGCCCTTGTGCCCGACGTGGAGCGGGTCGGCTCGCACTGCGGCGGTCTGGGCGTCGCGCCACTCACCGACCGGCGGCGGCGTGGTGGTGTAGTGGCCGTGGCAATCGATGATCACAGGTCTCCCCGAGCCATAATCTACGCAAGCGACCTGCGGGGCGAGAGACCAGCGGGGCAAGAGACCTGCGGGGAAGGTTCGTTGCGATGGCGATCGACAAGCCGTACCTCGACATTCCGGGCACCACCGTCTTCGACGCCGATATGGCACGCTTGGGGTACCACCTCAACCAGATGGCGATGTCGCTCATGCACGCCGAGAACCGGGCGCGGTTCTCCGCCGGCGAGCGGTCGTACCTCGACGAGTGGGACATGACCGAGGAGCAGAAGCAGGCGGTCATCGACCGGGACTTCAACCGCCTTCTCGAGCTGGGCGGCAACATCTACTTCGTGGCCAAGATCGGCGCGGCCGACGGCCTGTCATATCTCCAGATCGTCTCGTCGATGACCGACAACGACGCCGAGGGCCACGCCGCGATGATGCTCGGCGGCGGCCGCCCCATCGAGGGCAACCGCTACGTCCACGAGTGGCAGGGCCACCCGTGAGCGCCGGCATCACGGCCGGCCTGTTCATGTCGCACGTGCCCGCCATCGGCGCGGCGATCGACAGGGGCCTCACCGGCGAGCCCTACTGGCGGCCGCTGTTCGAGGGACTCGCCGGCGCCCGCGAGTGGATCCGGGACAACCCGCCGGACGTCGTGATCCTCGTCTACAACGACCACGGCAACGCCTTCAGCATGCGGATGATCCCGACCTTCGCGCTGGGCATGGCGGCCGCGTACCGGCCCGCCGACGAGGGCTGGGGCCCCCGCCCCGTCCCGGTAGTCGAGGGCCACCCAGAGTTCTCGGCACACATCGCCCAGTCGGTCATCCCGGCCGGGTTCGACCTCACCCTCGTGAACGAGATGACCGTCGACCACGGCCTCACAGTCCCGCTGTCGATGATGTTCGACCGGCCCGAGGCCTGGCCGGCCAGGGTCGTCCCGCTGGCGGTCAACGTCGTGCAGCACCCGGCGCCGACCGGGCGCCGCTGCCTCGAACTCGGCAAGGCGATCCGCGCCGCCGTCGAATCGTTCGATGAGGACCTCGACGTCCAGGTCTGGGGCACCGGCGGTATGAGCCACCAGCTGCAGGGCGCACGCGCCGGCCTGATCAACACCGAGTTCGACCGGGAGTTCCTCGAGCGCATGATCGGTGACCCCGAGGGCCTCGCCGACATCGGTAACGTCCACTACCTGCGCGAGGCCGGCTCCGAGGGGGTCGAGCTCGTCATGTGGCTGGTCGCCCGCGGCGCGCTCGCGGATCTCGCCGGTGGCGGCGCGCCGACCGAGGCGCACCGGCTGTACCACGTCCCGGCCAGCAACACCGCCGTCGGACACCTCATCCTCGAAGACGCCTGACGCGTGAGCGATGCGCGCACCGTTGCCGTGACCGACCTGCTGGTTCGCAACGCCCGGCTCGTCGCCGCGATGGACGCGGCGCGCACCGAGATCGCCGGCGGGTGGGTGTCGGTCACCGGCGGGCTCGTCTCGGGTGTCGGCCCTGCAGGCACGGAGCCGCCCGGCGCGGCCCGCACGGTCGACGCAACCGACTGCCTGGTGACTCCGGGGCTGGTCAACAGCCACCACCACCTCTACCAGAACCTGACCCGCGCCTACCGCCCGGCGCTCGGGGGCAACCTGTTCGACTGGCTCCGCACGCTCTACCCCCTGTGGGCCCGGCTCGACGAGGAGGCGGCCCATGTGTCGGCCTGGGTGGGACTCGCCGAGCTGGCGCTGAGCGGCTGCACGACCAGCACCGACCATCTCTATGTCCATCCGGCGGGCTGCGGCGACCTGATCGCCGCGGAGATCGCGGCCGCCGCCGATCTCGGCGTCCGGTTCCATCCCACGCGCGGGTCGATGTCGCTGAGCAGCAAGGACGGGGGGCTGCCGCCCGATTCGACAGTGCAGACCGACGACGAGATCCTCGCCGAGTCCGAGCGCCTGGTCGCCGCCCACCACGACCGCTCGCCGGCGGCGATGGTGCGGATCGCGCTCGCTCCCTGCTCCCCGTTCTCGGTCTCCACCGAGCTGATGGTCGCCACCGCGGAGCTGGCCGAGCGCCTCGATGTGCGGCTGCACACCCATCTGGCCGAGGACGCCGGCGAGGACGACTTCTGCCTGGAGCGCTTCGGCATGCGCCCGGTCGACTATTTCGAGCGCTGCGGGTGGGGCACCGACCGCTCCTGGATCGCGCACGGCATCCAGCCCAATGCGGCCGAGATCGCCAGGCTCGGGCGCTGGGGCACCGGCGTGTCGCACTGCCCCAGCTCCAACATGATCCTGGGCGCCGGGCTGGCACCGGTGCGGGAGCTGCGCGCCGCCGGCGTGCCGGTCGGCCTGGGTGTGGACGGCTCCGCGTCGGCGGACTCGGGCTCGCTGTGGACCGAGGCCCGGAATGCCATGCTCGTGGCGCGCCTGCGCGACGGTCGGGCCGGCCGATCCGGGCTGTTCACCGCCCGGGAGGCCCTGGAGCTGGCCACCCGCGGCGGCGCGGGCTGCCTGGGACGCACCGGCGAGATCGGTGAGCTGACACCGGGAGCGTGCGGGGACATCGCGGTCTGGCACCTCGACGGCGTCGCCTTCGCCGGGGCGCACTCGGATCCCGTCGAGGCCTGGCTGCGCTGCGGCCCGCTGTCCGCGCACCACACGATCGTCGCGGGGCGGCCGGTGGTGGAGCACGGCCGGCTCGCTGCCGCCGGCACCGAGCGGATGCTGCGAGACCACCGCCGCATAGCCACAGCCATGCAATCGGCGTAGAACCAGGTAGCAGGAGGAGGTCTGCAACGGTGAGCGACAACGCCTCAGGAGGCCAGCAACCGTGAGCGACAACGCCTCAGGAGGTCAGCAACCGTGAACGAGAACATCCCACGGGAGGAGATGGACTGGCCGCTGTACGGGCGCGGCGTGCGCGAGCTCGCCCGGATGGTCGCCGAGGACGGCTACCGGCCCGACATGATCCTCGCCATAGCCCGGGGCGGGCTGTTCTGCGCCGGGTCGCTGGGGTACGCCCTGAGCGTCAAGAACGTCTACGTGATGAACTGCGAGTACTACACGGGAGTGGGCGAGCGCCTGGAGGTTCCGGTGGTGCTGCCGCCACAGGTGGACTTCGTCGACCACCGCCGGTCGAGGGTGCTGATCGCCGACGACGTGGCCGACACCGGACACACCCTGAAGCTGGTGCGCGACCTGTGCCTCGACGAGGTGGCCGAGGTGCGCTCGGCGGTGCTGTATGAAAAGCCGCACTCGCTGGTCAGGTGCGAGTACGTGTGGCGCCGCACCGCCCGCTGGATCAACTTCCCGTGGTCCACCGAGCCGCCGGTGGTCGACACGAAAGAGACCGGCTTCAGAGTGCTCGACGCCTGACACCGGCAATGGGATCGTCGCCGGCCTCGCCGAGGTAGCGCAGAGCCGCCAGCGCGTAGATCTGCGCGGACAGGGCGGCTCCGCCGGCATCCATGAACTCGTTGGGGCTGTGCGCCCTGGGCAGCATCCCCGGCCCGAAAGCCGCGACGGTCGGGATGCCGGCGGTCAGCTGGAAGTGTGGGGCGTCCGTCGCCCCGGGGAAGGCGTCAAGCCGGGGGGTCTCGCCCAGCACCTCCTCCCCCGCCCGCGCGAGCGCATCCACCACGGGATGGTCGGCGGCGATCTCCGCCGCGGGAACCATCAGATGCCAGCGCAGCTCGGCTCGCAGGTCGGGATCATCAGCCATGGCGTCATCGAGGAACCGTCCGATATCGGAGCGCAGCGACTCCTCGGTCATCCCCGGCAGGGTTCTCACATCACAGGCGAACTCCGCGTTGCCCGGATAGACGCCGTAGAAGACCCCCGCCTCGGCCATCACACCCACATTGACGGTGGGCCCGGTCGGGCACAGCGGGTGCCGCTCGTAGGTCAGGTAGGACTTGAGCTCGCGGTCCATGCGATCGATCAGGCGGGCCATCTTGACCGTGGCGTTGACGCCACCGATCCGGTCAGAGATCGACGAGTGCATCTGCGTGCCCGTTACGGCCACCTTGAACAGGGCCGCCCCCCGAGACACCAGGTGCAGGGACTGCCACTCGGCCGTGATGCCGCTGGGCTCGCCGATCACCGCTGCGTCGGCCTGCAGGCGACCCGTCTCGGCCAGCCACTTGGACCCCAGCTGCGAGCCGGCCTCCTCGTCCGCGGTGAACACCAGCAGCAGGTCGCCGGCCAGGCCGCCGCTGCCGCCGTCGACACCCCGTGAGCAGGCGTCATGGGATTGCTTGAGGGCCGCGGCCGCGTAGACCATGCCGGCCACTGCGGCCTTCATGTCACCGGAGCCCAAGCCGATGAGCCGGCCGTCGCGCACGACCGGATCCCACGGGTCGGTCTCCCAGGCGTCCATGTCGCCGGCCGGCTTGGTGTCCAGGTGGCCCGAGAGGATCAGGGTCCGGCCGCCCGCCCTGCCGCGCACCCGGGCGAGCACGTTGGGCCGGGCCTCCTCGGCGCCGACGGTGACGATGTCGTCGATCCCGAGCTCACGCAAGCGCTCTGTCACCAGGTCGGCGACGGCCCGCTCATCGCCGGGAGGGTTGGGCGACGGCGTCCGGATCAGCTCGCGGGCCAACTCGAGCACATCGGTGCCCGTGCCGGCGAGGTAGTCCCGAACGAGTTCGCCCATCCGGGTCGTTCCTGCGAGGTTCATGGCATCGTCCTCCCGTGATCGGTCAGGTCAGCTCCGGGTCCCGTCGAGACCGTGAACCGGCGTGGCAAAGCCGGGCCCAACCACCTCGAGGCGGATCACATGGCCGCCGGCCCGGGCGGCGGCATCGAAGAGCATCCTGATCTCCGACCTGCGCATGCCCACAGCGCGGGCGGACAGCCGCCTCTGCTGGTTGAATTCGCTCACTGGAATACCCCCGAATCGATGCCTGCTCCCCTGCCTGCCGAGGGGCCGCGACCGATAGTGACACACTGGAGTCGTGCCATGACAATCGAGACCCTGCCAGGAATGGCCGTGACCGTGGAGCGCGACGTGCCTGCGGTGATGCGCGACGGCACTGTGCTGCATGGCGACGTGTTCCGCCCGAGCCGTTCGGGGGGCCGCTGGCCGGTGCTGCTGTCACGCACGCCCTATGACAAGCGGCTCAACGTGTCCACTTTCGGCAACGCTCATCCAGCCTGGTACGCCGCGTCCGGCTACATGGTCGTGATCCAGGACAGCCGGGGCCGCTACACATCCGGGGGCGAGTTCTATCCCTTCGCCCACGAGATGGACGACGGCCACGACAGCGTCGAATGGGCGGCGGCACTGCCCGGATGCGACGGGCAGGTGGGCATGTTCGGCTTCTCCTACGTGGGAGCGACCCAGCTGCTGGCCGCGGTGACCCGGCCACCGTCGCTGCGCAGCATCGCACCGGGGTTCACCGCGTCGCAGTATTACGACGGCTGGACCTACAACGAGGGCGCGCCGTCAGCGGCCTGCGGGCGGGCGCCGGCAGCGCGGCCGCCCGCAACGGCCAGAAGCTGCTGGTCGGCCCCTGGACGCACATGCCGTGGACGCCGCGGGGGCGCTGCGGCCAGGCGGGGCCGAGCACCAACGAGGTCGACACCACCCACCCCACCCGGATAACACTCCCCGTGCTCAAAGCGTAGATGCATGGGCTGACGACGGGTGAGACTAGAGTTCATGGCCCTCTTCGCCGATGGCTGAGCAAGGAGTAGGGTCTTGACGCCTGAGCAAATCGCTGACCTAGCCCTATTGGGCGAATCTGAGACGGTGGAGTTCAAGGAGACCACTGGCACGCGCCGCGAAGCTGCGCAAACGTTGTGTGCCTTCCTGAACCAAGGCGGTGGTCGGGTGCTATTCGGTGTAACGCCAGCCGGTGTCGCCAAAGGACAGCAGATCGCTGAACGCACGATTGAAGAACTCGGCACTGAGTGCCGACGCATCAATCCGCCCGTGTTTCCAACCATCGAGCGGATTCCTCTAGACGGCACGCGTGATGTAATCGTTGTCAGCGTGGATCGGGGGCCATTGAGGCCATACACATATCGGGGTGATGCATACGGGCGGGTCGGAAACACGACGCAGGTACTGTCGGCCGATCAGTACCAGCGGATGCTCTTCGAGCGACTCCACAGCGAACAGCGCTGGGAGAACCAGCTGGCAACCGGATGGTCTGTCGACGACCTTGACTTGACCGAGGTTCGCCGTACCGTTACAGAAGCCCTCCGATTCGGGCGGCTCGTTGAGACCCCGGGCACTGAGCCGTTAGACATGCTAACGGGGCTCGGCCTATTACAAGATGGAGTGTTGCTTCGTGCAGCGGCAGTACTGTTCGGGAAGACAGATCGCCTGCACTCCGCTATGCCGCAATGCTTACTACGTGTGGCCCGCTTTCGCGGTAAACACAAGATAGATTTTCACGACAATCGCCAGTTCAACGGCAACGCTTTCGTGCTTCTGGCAAATGCCGAACGGTTCTTGCTCGACACTCTGCCCATTGCAGGACGCTTTGAATCGGATCGCATCCAACGAATCGATGAGCCTTTGTACCCGATCATGGCCACACGTGAAGCAATAGCCAACGCTCTGTGCCACCGCGATTACTCCATCGGCGGCGGCTCTATAGGCGTAGCTGTCTATGACGACCGCCTAGAGATCAGCTCGTCTGGTCCGCTTCCCTTCGGTCTAACGCCCGAAAAGCTTTTCGCTCCACACAGGTCACAGCCCTGGAACCCCTTGATCGCACGTACCTTCTACAGGCGCGGCATCATCGAGGAATGGGGAAGCGGCACACTCAAGATGGCAGAGGCTGTCCGAGATGCCGGACTGCCGGATCTGGAGATCGAGGATAGTACCGGTGAGGTGATCGTGCGTTTCCGGCATGACCGGTCCCTGCGCCCGCCACCGGTCTACGGTGCAAGCAGTCCGCGTCAGCGGCGCGATCTAATCCTCCACCTGTTGGACGGTGCTGCCGACGGGTTGACGCGACCGGAGATCCGCGCTCGACTGGGCCCCGAAGTCAGCGACCGGCAAGTACGCCGCACTCTGGAGGAACTGCAGGCTGCCGGATTGATCGTCTCTCCAGGGCCCCGGAGCAACCGGAGTTGGAAGCGTGTGTAACGCCAAGGTACCTGAGGATCACCCGTCACCCGAGGCAGAGGGGGCGCAGAGGGGGCGCAGAGGGGGCGCAGAGGGGGCGCAGAGGGGGCGCAGAGGGGGCGTTCTGGGGGCGAGAAAGGAGCTCAGAAGGAGGGCGCTGAGGGCACTGACGCCGCGAGATGCGGGGTCGCTGGGATAGGAGGGAACTTCGGTGTGCACTGTCGGTGTGTTGCGTGTCGGCGCTGGCGACTACCTGCTGTTCAAGAACAAGGACTTCGTCCGCACGCACTTCGATGACCGCCTCGTGGTCGAGTCCGAGGTGTTCGGCGTGCGGGGTGTGTCCACCTGGGCGGGCACCGACCCGGAGCGGGACGAGTTCTCCGGGTTCTCCATCGGCGCCAACTCCGCCGGCCTGCTCTGCTGCGACGCCAACGTGCATGGTCGCCAGACGCCGAGACCCGCTTCCGGGCCTCCTACCCGTCGCAGCACTCGCTGGGCTAGACCCCGACCTCCGCGATGGTATACAGTCGCGCCATCGCGCCTGAGTGCCGTTCCTAACGGGGGAAAGACGGGCGCCGACGACAGGGGGAATCACCAATGAGCGATTCTTGGATACGCGACGAGTACGGGGACGAGGTAGCCGAGTTCGCCGACCAGTACAAGGCCAGGTCGCTGGACCGCCGGGCCTTCATGAAGCGCCTGGGACTCTCGGGGATCGGCGTGGCCACGGCGGCCGGCATCCTCGCCGCCTGCGGCGACGACGACGGGGGCGGCACTCCGACGACGACGACCGCGGCAGCGTCGGGCACCGGCGACGATGCGGCAGCGACCACGACCGCCGCTGCAACGCCCGAGCCGATGGGCCCGGCCACCGGCGGCACGCTGCGCGAGGGCTACAACCGCGACGTCTCCAAGCACGACCCGCTCACCACCAACTGGTACGACCCGGCCTTCTTCGCCATCTACGAGGCGATCCTGTCCAACGACCCCTCCGGCGCGGACGTGCCCCAGTTCGCCTCGGGCTTCTCAGTTTCTGACGACGGGCTCAGCTACACCTTCGACATTCCCGGCGGCAAGACCTCCCACTCCGGAGGCACCATCGACGCCGAGGCGGTCGCCGAGTTCTACCGGTCGGTGCAGGCGCACAGCTTCGTCGCCGGACTGGCCTCCCCGGTCGACACCTACGTCGCGGAGGGCGACACGGTCGTCATGAAGATGAAGAACGCCTGGGTCGGAGCCCTCGGACCGCACAAGACCGGATACTGGCGCATCCTCAACATCAACACCTGGAAGGACAGCACCCTCAACGACGACGGCACCCTCAACCCGGAGTCCTCCTACGGCACCGAGTTCGCCGACGGCACGGGCCCCTTCACCCACGAGGAGTGGGTGCCCGGAAGCCACGTCCTCGTCAAGCGCTGGGACGGCTACCCCGGGTCCAACACGCCGTTCTTCGAGAACAAGGGTCCCGCCTACCTCGACGCCATCCGCTGGAGCGTCATCACCGAGGAGGGCCAGCGTGCCGCGCAGCTGGAGAGCGGCGACATCGACACGCTGATCAACCCGGCCCACCAGGACATCGGGCGCCTGGAGTCCAACTCCGACCTGACGGTGATCCGCCATCCCGAGTGGTCGGGCTTCCACCTGGTGATGAACCGCGACTACGACGAGCTGTTCGGCGACGTGCTCACCCGCCAGGGGCTGTCGCACTCCCTGGACCGCGAGGGGATGGTGAACGCCATCCTGTCCGGCAACGGCGCCGCCACCTACGGGCCGTTCCCGACGACGGACCGCAACTACGAACCTGCCGTGGAGCAGTTCAACCGGTTCGACGTGGACCTGGCCAACCAGAAGCTCGACGAGGCCGGCTGGACGATGGGCGACGACGGTGTGCGCGTGCGCGACGGCGTGCGGTTCGAGTTCCGCTACCTCGTCGAGGACGAGTCCGTGCAGAAGAACGTGGCTGCGGCCGTGTCGGCACAGTTCTCCAAGGTCGGAGTTCGGGCCAACCTCAACGTCGTCGACCGTGGACTCGCCTTCGCTGAGCAGAGCCAGCCGGGCCGCGACTCCGTGGAGATGTCGCTCTTCTTCTGGCTGTGGCCCATTCCCATCGACATTCTGACGTTGTTCGGATCGTCGGCCACGGTCCCCGTGCCGAACTTCTCCCACGCGGTCGAGCCACGCATCGACGCGGCCATCGCGGCGTGGCAGGCATCCGGCGACGAGCAGGCGGCGCAGGCGGCGGCCTCGGAGTTCCAGCTCGCCTGGGCCGAGCAGCTGCCCTACCTGCCGATCATGAACCAGAACGCCACGTTCGTTCATCACAACAAGGTCCACGGCTGGCAGCCCTTCGTGTGGAACCTGTACCCGTACTACAACGACACGTGGATCGAGGCCTAGGGGGCACGAAGCCTGAAGCGGCCGTCGAGGCCCGGCGGCTGTGGTCGGGGTGTGACGGTGTGGGTTCGGACCCGCAGGGCACGAAGCCCGAAGCGTCCGTCGAGGCGCGGCGGCTCGCCTGGGAGCGCCGGCTCCTAGAACTGGAGGAGGCGCAGCACGTCGGCCGCCTGCGGCGCAGCGTGCGGCGCATGCGCCACAACCGGCTGCTGCTGCTGGGATCGGCGCTCGGCGCGCTGGTGCTCGCCGCGGGGATACTGGGTCCGTGGTTGACCGGGGGCGACTACATCACCCAGGACTACTCGGCCATACACCTGCCGCCTCTGAGTGACGGCCACATCTTCGGCACCGACGCGCTGGGCCGCGACATGGCGGTCAGGGTCTTCGTGGGCATCCGTGTGAGCCTCACGGTGGCGGCCGGCGTGACCGTGCTCGCCCTCGCCGCGGGCATCGTGCTGGGGATGCTGGCCGGCTACATGCGGGGCTGGACCGACCGGGCGGTGGGCGGCGCCGTCGACTTCATCTGGGGCTTCCCGTTGATCCTGCTGGCCGTGCTCTTCGCGGGCGGCATGGGCGGCGGGCTGGTGCCGGTGATCCTGGCCGTGGGCCTGGTCAACACCGCGGCCATAGCCCGGGTGGTGCGCGGCGAGGTACTGGCGCTCTCGCAGCGCGAGTTCGTGGAGGCGGCCCGGGCCGGGGGCTACTCGCCGATGCGCATCGTCTGGCGCCACATCTTCCCGAACATCCTGGCACCGGCCTTCGTTCTGGCCTCGTACTACGTCGCCGTGGCGGTGATCGCCGAGGCCGCTCTGTCGTTCATCGGGCTGGGCGCGCAGCCCCCCACTCCCAGCCTGGGCCAGCTCGTGGCCGACGGTCGCAACTTCCTGCGCCTCAACCACTGGGAGTCGACCATTCCGGGTGTGGCCATCGTGCTGGTCGTGCTCTCGGTGAGCCTCATCGGCGACGGGCTGAGGGACGTGTTCGACCCCCGCCTGCGCCACGAAGCCAAGTCGGTGGACAACCAGTGAAGCGCATCGCGGCACGCACCGTCTACACGCTGATCGTCCTGCTGCTGTCGTCGATCGCGGTGTTCTACGCAATCCGGCTGTCGGGGGGCGACGCCGTGTCCGCCCGGCTGCCGGCCTCCGCCTCCTTCGAGGAGCGAGAGGAGTTCCGCGAGCTGCTCGGACTCAACGATCCGATGCACGAGCAGTACTTCCGCTACATGGGGCGGCTGCTCACGTTCGATCTCGGCAAGTCCCTCACCAACAACGCCGACATATTCGACATGCTCGTCGAGCACGGCCGCAACAGCCTGGTGCTCGGGGCCGCGGCCTTCGCGCTCGTGTTCGCCATAGGGGTGCCACTCGGCATCCTCGCCGCGGTCAAGCGCAACAGCTGGGCCGACGGCGGTGTGATGACCTTCTCGGTGGCCGGCATGGCTGTTCCCAACTTCTGGCTGGCGCTGCTGACGGTGTGGCTCTTCGCGTCGACCCTGGGATGGCTGCCGTCGGCGGGATGCTGCAGCAACAAGCAGCTGATCCTGCCGGCGGCGGTGCTGGCCATGGAGGGGATCGCCCTCACCGTGAGGATGACCCGCTCGGCCATGCTGGAGAACCTCGGGCAGGACTTCGTGCGGACGTTGCGAGCGGGCGGGCTGCCGGAGAGGAGGATCATCGGCAAGCACGTGCTGCGCAATGCCATGGTGCCGATCATCTCGCTGGCCGGCCTGCGGATCGGCCAGATCGTGGGGTACGCGCTGGTCGTGGAGACCATCTTCGGCTGGCCGGGACTCGGGCAGGTGCTGGTGAACGCGGTATTACGCCGCGATTACCCGGTGGCGCAGTTCTTCTCGCTGGTCTTGATAACGATCGTGGTCTTGAGCAACTGGCTGGCCGACGTCGGCTACACCGTGGCCAACCCCCGCCTCCGAAGGTCATGAGCCCGCACCACGCAATGCCGCAATGACCGCTGCCCCTGCCACAGCGCCCGGTGCCGCCAACGACTCGGGCGGCGCACCCGCGCCCGTGCTGTCGGTGCGCAACCTGCATACCGCCGTCTCCACAGCAGAGGGAACCTTCGACGTGGTGCGCGACGTGTCCTTCGACATCTACCCGAACGAGGTGCTCTGCCTCGTCGGTGAGAGCGGCTGCGGCAAGACCATCACAGCGCTGTCGATCATGGGGTTGCTGCCCACCCCGCCGGTGCGGATCGACTCGGGCGAGATCCTCTTCGACGGCCGGGACCTCACGACACTCTCTGAGCGCGAGATCCGCAGGGTCCGTGCGGAACGGATCTCCATGATCTTCCAGGATCCGCTCACCTCGCTCGATCCGGTGTTCACCGTGGGTCAGGTGATGACGGAGGTGATCCGCACGCACCGCAGCGTCAGCAAGGCCGAGGCCCGATCCATGGCGATCGAGATCCTGCGAGCGGTTGGACTGCCCGCGCCGCAGGACCGCTTCGACTCGTACCCTCACGAACTCTCCGGCGGGATGCGCCAGCGGGTGATGATCGCCGGCGCCCTGGTGCTCGACCCGGAGATACTCATAGCCGACGAGCCCACCACCGCGCTCGACGTGACCGTGCAGGCCCAGATCCTCGAGCGGCTGCGCCTCGCCCAGCAGGAGCGCAACATGTCGATGCTGCTGATCACCCACGACCTGGCGGTGGTGGCGTCGATCGCTGACCGTGTGGCTGTCATGTACGCCGGCGAGATCGTGGAGGAGGGACCCGCCGAGGCGCTGTTCGAGGACCCTCGCCATCCCTACACGCAGGGCCTGCTGCGGGCCCTGCCCAACGTGGGGCGCAGGCGCAGCGAGCTGGTGCCCATCCCGGGGCTGGTCCCGCCCATGCAGATGATGCCGCCCGGCTGCCGCTTCGCACCCCGCTGCAACCATGCGCTGGAGCGGTGCTGGAGCGAGCATCCCGCCCACGAGGTGTCCGATGGGATCGGGTTCCGCTGCTTCAACCCCCAACCGTTCTGAGGGTCGCGGACATGGACAGACCCAAGCCAGACGGCGGCGGGCGCGATGCGGGCGCGGCCCTCGAGCCGTCCTGCCCAGTGGAGATCGCCCTCGCGGACGGGACCGTCCTGCGGGGCGTGGAGCATCCGGCCGACGGCCCGCCGCTGCTGTTCCTGCACGACCTCGGCGAGGACCTTGACACTTGGAGGCAGGTCGCGCCGGCGGTGAGGGCCGCGGGCTTCCGGGTGATCTGCTTGGAGCTGCGCGGCCACGGCCTGTCCGATGGCGAACCGGATCCGGCCGCGATCGCCGACGACGTCACCGCTGCCCTGGCCGAGGTACGCGGCGCTTTCGGCCCCGCCGGGCTGGTGGTTTGCGGCACCGCGGCGCAGGTCGCGCTGGAACTGGGCAGCGAGCAGGGTGCTCCGGTGCACGCGCTGATCAGCCCGTCACCATCCAACGGCAGTGACCAGCGGACGCCTGTTACGCCCACGCCGACGACGCACACCGCGCCGGTGCCGCCCGCCGGCGCTGGCGACCCGACGGCAGGCACAGGCTCGACGCCGGCGGGGGTATGCAGGGCGACCAAGGCCCCCGTATCTGGCAGCGACGACCCGGCGACCGGCGCAGGCTCGCTGAAGGCCGGCGAAGGTGGAGCCGCGGTCTGCCAGAATGCGGGCGAGCGCTCGGCACGCTGCATGCGGGTAGTGTTCACAGGCGCCCAGGACGAGCCGGTTCACGAATACGTGCGCGCCATCCACCCGCGGCTTCGGGGACAGAACATGTGGATCTCAACCGGCAGCGCGCGGCGCGGAGCGGCCTTGCTGCGCGAGCACCCACACCTGATCGAGCAGCTGGTGATGTTCATGCGCCGCCATTTGACAGCACACCACCTGGCCTGGATCGCGCAGCAGACCAGACATCGCAAGAAGCTCTGATGAACCCTCCTAGCGAGCAGCCTCGAACGAGCAGTCCCCCAACGCTCCGCCGTGGGAACGACTGTGGGCTAGAACGGCCGGACAAGAACTCCCGACAACCAGAAAGGACAGCATCCATGGACGTAGTGGACGGCCACCTGCACCTGTTCAAGGCGCTCAGCGACGAGTACCCACGAGCCGTTTTCGACAAGATGGCGCCGCCCGAGCGCCAGGAGAGCGCCGAGCGCCTCTTGACGGCGATGGACGCGGCGGGAGTGGACCGGGCCGTCTACTGCGCCCTGTCCGAGCACGACCACTACCTGGCCGAGGTGCTCGCCGACCATCCCGGAAAGTTCGCCGGCGTCGCCGTCCACGACTTCACCGACCCCGACCCACTGGGCACGCTGCTGCGCCGCTGCGACGACGGCGTCGAGGGCATCAGGTTCTACGGGCTCGGAGGCAAGCCCGGCGCCGATCCGGAGTCGCTTGACGTGTTCGATGTGCTGTCCGGCATGCACGTTGCCGACCTGGTGGCATGGTTCTACGGGCCGGCGGAGCAGTTGGCACTTCTCGACGGTTGCCTGAGGCTTTTGCCCGGCCTCAAGGTCGTGCTCAACCATCTGGGCTTCCTGCCCGACATGCATCAGGAACTGCGGGTGGACGGCTACGGGCGGCCCCACTTCGATATGGCGCTGCCGCCGGCGGGCCTGGAAGCGGTTGAGGCGCTGGCAGCCGACCATCCCAGCGTCTACGTCCACTTCTCGGGCCACTACGCCTTCAGCGGCGCTGCCTATCCCTACCGGGACCTGCAGGAGACCACCGAGCGGATATACGCCGCCTTCGGTGCGGAGCGCATGCTCATGGCCTCGGACTGGCCCTGGATCCGGGACAATCCGGGCTACCCCGAGACGCTGGGAGTGGTCGACCAGCTCCTCGGTGGCATCAGCGCGGCGGAGCGCGACATGATCCGCGGCGGCACAGCCATGTCGCTCTTCAACTTCTGATAGACGGCCGCCCGAAGCCCGATCACCCTGGCTGGGATAGCACCCTTGCGACCCTCAGGTGACCTGCCGGGCCTCGGGAAAGTGGCAGGCGACCCAGTGGCCCTCGCTGATCTCGTCACAGGCGGGCTCCGTGGTGCGGCACACTTCCTGGTCGCGTCCGACATGGCAGCGCGTGTGGAAGCGGCAGCCCGAGGGCGGCTTCAGCGGGCTGGGCACATCACCCTCGAGCAGGATCCGCGGCCGGCTGCGCTCCAGCCTCGGATCGGGGACCGGCACCGCGGACAGCAGGGCGTGCGTGTAGGGGTGCATCGCCTGCGCGAACAGCCGCTCCGATGAGGTGCGCTCCACGATCTTGCCCAGGTACATGACCGCGATGTCGTCGCAGACATGGCGCACCACAGCCAGGTCGTGGGCGATGAACAGGTAGGTCAGACCCAGTTCCTGCTGCAAGTCGTCCAGCAGGTTGAGAACCTGGGCCTGTATCGACACGTCCAGAGCCGACACCGGCTCATCGAGCACCAGGAACCCCGGATCGAACGCCAGCGCCCGGGCCACGCCGATCCGCTGGCGCTGCCCACCCGAGAACTCGTGCGGGTAGCGATCGGTGATGCGAGGGTTGAGGCCCACCAGGCGCAGCAGTTCCGCCACCTTGTGGTCCTGCTCGGCCCGTGTCATCGAGGTGTGCACCTTGAGCGGCTCGCGCAGCGTCTGGCCGACGGTCATGCGCGGGTTCAGCGAGGCGAACGGGTCCTGGAAGACGATCTGCATCTCGCGCCGCAGGCGGCGCAGGCCGCTGCGGCCGGTGGCGATGACGTCGATCCGCTCGGAGCCGCCGTCGTGGATCCGGCGCTGCAGCACGACCTCACCCGACGTCGGCTCGATCAGACGCAGGATGCAGCGGGCGGTTGTGGACTTGCCGCAGCCCGACTCCCCCACCAGGCCCATGGTGCGTCCACGACCGATGTCGAAGGAGACGCCGGCGACGGCGGACACCTCCCCCCTCTCACCGCCGAGCCAGCCGCCGCCCACCTCGAAGGTCTTGGTGAGCTCTCGCACCGAGAGGGCGGCATCGGCGACCCCGCCGTTCACAGGCCCCGAGTCCCTCCCAGACGCACCGCCACAAACGCCTCCGCCGATGCCACCGGCCTCATCGCCGGATCCCGATGCTGGGACTGCCGGCTCAGAATCGCTCACCGCTGCGATGGTACTTCAGCGCCCCCGTCACGAAGGAACTCCAAGGTACTGGCAAGCCGGCTCTGGTTCGAACACGAGCCGGCGGCGGGCGCGCGCCGAGCCCGGGCCCCGCGAACCCGGCTCTGGTTGCCGCACCGCTGCTGCCGCTGACGGCGGGGAGGACTCACAGATCGCGAGGTGACAGGTTCGCGGTTCATTGAAGGCGCGGCCAGTCTCCGGCGTTAGGACTTGAAGAACCACTAGGTTGCCAATGTTGGTAAAGGTTGCCTAACATCGCTGCTATCCAATAGCTAACTACCGATAGGAGGTAGGGTGAAAAACCACAACTTGTCTAGGTCAGCGTGCCTCGGTGCGGCCCTGGCAGCGTGCATGGCGCTGATCACGATGTCGTGCGGGTCAGATGACGGCGGCCCCAGCGAGGCCGCGGCCAGCGACGCGGTGGCGACGTACGCAGCCGGCGTGCACGCCTCATACGAGTCGAGTCTGGCGTCCGCGCAGGCGATGGACGCGGCCATCGACCGGTTCCTGGCCGATCCGTCGGAGGCTTCACTCGCAGCCGCGAAGCGTGCCTGGCTGACGGCGCGTGACGACTACGGCCCGACCGAGGCGTTCCGGTTCTACGGCGGGCCCATCGACGACGAGGAGAGCGGCACCGAGGGACTGATCAACGCATGGCCGCTGGACGAGGCATACATCGACTACGTCGAGGGCGCCGCCCAAGCGGGCATCATCAACGATCCCGGCGCCTTCCCAACGATTGATGCCAACCTGCTGGTCTCCCTTAACGAGCAGGGCGGCGAGGCCAACGTGTCCACCGGTTGGCACGCCATCGAGTTCTTGCTGTGGGGCCAGGACCTCAGCGTGGAGGGACCCGGCACACGGCCTGTCAGCGACTACACCACCGCCGCCAACGCCGACCGCCGGGGCCTGTACCTGCAGGTGGCCTCAGACTTGCTGCTCAATCATCTCACGGACCTGGTCGCCGCTTGGGCACCCGATCAGAGCAACTACCGGGCCGAGTTCGAGGCGCTCGACAACACAGAGGCACTGCGGCGGATCATCACCGGAATCGGCGAGTTGAGCCGGGGCGAGCTCGCGGGCGAGCGCATGAACGTTGCATACTCGGAACGGTCCCAGGAGGATGAGCACTCGTGCTTCAGCGACAACACGACCGCGGACATAGTCGGCAACGCGAGGGGCATAGAGATGGTGCTTGCCGGCGAGTATCCCAGGGGCGTCTCAGGCACGGGGATACTGGATCTCGTTGACGCCGCCGACCCCGAGCTCTCCGAGCAACTCAGATCAGAGGTCCGTGCCAGCCTTGCCGCGGTCACGGCGATCCCGGCACCGTTCGACCAGCACCTCGTCGAGGGAGCATCCGACAACGACCCCGGCCGAATGGCGGTCCTGCGAGGTATCGAGGCGCTGGAGAACCAGACCGACACCATCGTCTCTGCCGCGGAGGCCATCGGCGTGACCATCAACGTGAGCTGATCCGTCAGATCCGAACCAGGCTGAGCATTGTCACGTTTCCCCGCTGTCATCGTGGTCGTGGTTGCCCTCGCGGTCGCGGCGTGTGGTTCCGACCCCGCTCCACTCGACGCCCGGCTCGGGGGTGACACGACCCGCGAGGATGCATCCCGCAACTCCTTCGGCCTGCCCGCACCCGGACTGTCGAATGAGCAACGGCGCCTGTTCGAGCGAGGTGACAGCTTCTTCTCGCAGAACTGGGTGACCGCGCCCGCCTCCACGGACGCTCGGGACGGTCTGGGGCCGACGTTCAACGCCCAGGCGTGCTCGTCGTGCCACGTCCTCGACGGTCGCGGCGCTCCACCGGATCCGACCGGGGCTGAGGCCCGGCTGGGTCTGCTGCTGCGGCTGTCGGTGCCCGGCACCGACGCCGCGACCGGCGCACCCCTGCCTGACCCGGTCTACGGCGGCCAACTCCAGGACCGGGCAGTGCTCGATGTGCCCGCCGAGGGCCGCCTCGCCGTCAGCTACGAGATCATTGCGGGCAGCTACGGCGACGGCACGCCCTTCGAGTTGCTGTCCCCGACCTATGAGGTCGAAGATCTGGCCTTCGGACCGCTGGCATCCGACATCATGATGAGCCCGCGCCTGGCGCCGCAGGTCATCGGGATGGGACTGCTTCAAGCCGTGCCCGCGGAGGCGATCCGCGCATCGGCCGATCCCCAGGATGCCGACGGCGACGGTATCTCGGGCCGGCCGAACACCGTGTGGGACGCTGTGGCGAATGTCGCGACACTGGGCCGGTTCGGTTGGAAGGCCAACGTCGCGACCGTGGAGCAGCAGGTCGCTGGCGCCTTCCTGGGCGACATCGGCATTACTTCGGACCTGCATCCCGGCGAGAACTGCCCGGCCCCGCAGGCGAGCTGCAGCGCGGCCCAGAACGGCGGAACACCGGAGCTGACCGGCGAGCGCCTGGGTGCGGTCACCTTCTACAACCGCACCTTGTCGGTGCCGGCGATGCGCGACGTCGATGACCCCGATGTCGGCGCCGGTGCGAGGCTGTTCGACGGGCTCGGCTGCGCGTCGTGCCACACGCCCACATTGCGAACCGGCCCGTCGGACATCGCAGTCCTGGCGAACCAGACCTTCCACCCGTATACCGATCTGCTGTTGCACGACATGGGCGAGGGGCTCGCCGACGGCCGGCCGGACTTCGACGCCGGCGGCAGTGAATGGCGCACCCCGCCCCTGTGGGGTCTGGGGCTCATCGACGACATCAACGGGCACCGCTTCCTGTTGCACGACGGGCGGGCGCGCACGATCGCCGAGGCAATCCTGTGGCACGGTGGTGAAGCCCACGCATCACGCGAGGCGTTCCGCAACCTTGAAGCCGGCCGGCGAGCCCAGCTTCTGGCCTTCCTCGAGGCTCTCTAGCAATGCCGCTCAGCACGCAGCGACGTCGGCGCCTACGCAACCTGATCCCCGCCCCTTTCTCGAGGCTCTCGGCAATGCCACGCCACTCGAAGACACCGCGCCACCTGAAGACACCACGCCGCTCACAACTGCGTTGTCGCTCGCTGATCTGCGCAGCGGCCATGATCGCCCCGGCAGCAGTTGCTTGCGGCGGGGGCCCGCCCGCACGCAGCGAGGTGCTGGCAGACCTCGCCGACAACGCCATCGTGCCCGCATACACAGAACTCGCCTCCAGCACCGCCGACCTGGCTGCTGCGACCACCGAGCTGTGCCAGGCGCGCACGTCAGCCAATCTTGCCGCAGCTCACGCGGCACTGGCCGACGCACGAATCAACTGGTCCTACGTCGAGCCGTGGTGGATCGGGCCGGTCATGCAACGGCGTTCCTGGGTGATCATCGACTGGCCGATCACCAGCGACGAGATCGAGGCACTCGTCTCCGACACCACCGTCGAACTCGACGGCGACCGTCTCGCCTACCGCATCGGCGCCGATCAGCGAGGTCTCGGCGCGATCGAGCATCTTCTGGGCGAACCCGGCGAGAGCAGCGCCGTCTTGGCCGCACTCAGCGAACCGCGGCGCTGCCAGTACCTCACAGGCATCGCCGCGTTGATAGCAGGCAAGGCAAGCACGCTCTTATCGGACTGGACGGTCGACTTCGAAGCAACCGGTGCCTATCGAGACATCTTCGCCGCCGCGGACGCCGGCGAGATCGACACGCTCGTCAACAACGCCTACTTCGTGCTCAACGCAGTGGCCGACCGCGAACTCGGAGTCGCGCTTGGTGATATGGGTGGCGTGGCTGACGTGGAGGCCATCATCGAGGGTCCTGCAAGTCTGGCCATCGCGGACCTCGCTGCGCACCTTGACGGACTTGAGACGACGCTGATCGGCAACGACCTGACGCCAGGGCTGGGACCTCTGCTGGGCGACGATCTCAGTGAGCGGCTGCGGGAGCATTTCGACGCGGCCCGCCGAGCGGTCACCCAGATCGACCCACCCCTGCGCGCCGCGGTCGTCGAACGTGCGGACTCGGTGTCAGCGGCGCGCGACGCCATAGGGATGCTCAAGGTGGCGGTTGCCACGGAGGTCGTGAGCCGGCTCGGGGTGACAATCGGATTCAGCGATGCCGACGGCGACACCGGCAGCTGATCAACCGCAAGCTCCACCGGTGATCGCGACGGATCGGCCATGATGGCCGATTGTAGGTGTCGGCGATCATCCGGTGGAGGTTCAGGAGTATGGCACGGAGTTTGTGCTCATCCGAGCGCGCGCAGCTTGAGGTGCTGGCGAGGTCGGGGTTGGGGGTGGGGGAGATCAGCGGCCTGTTGGGCCGGCACCGCTCGACGGTGTGGCGGGAGCTGCGCCGCAACGGCGGGGTCTGCGCCTATCGGGCTGAGGCGGCGCAGGCCGGGGCCGAGGCGCGGGCGCGTCGTCCGAAGACGCCGAAGCTGGTTGGGGATCCTCTGCTGGCTGCGGCGGTCAAGGCGGGGCTGGCCAGGAAGTGGGCGCCGCACACGGTCGCGGCCGACCTCAGCGAGCAGGGCATGGCGATCTGTGGGGAGACGATCTATCAGGGGTGCTACCGCAGCGACCGGGGCCTGCCCGAGAACACCTGGAGGCTGCTTGCGCGCCGCCGGCGCCGCCGCAAGCCCCGCAGCCGCTGCGAACGCGCCAAGCGCAGCGTGCTGGGCGGTTTCAAGCCCATAGCGCAGCGTCCCGATGCGGTCGCGGCACGGCTGGAGGCAGGGCATTGGGAGGGCGACCTCATCATCGGCGCCCACAACCGCAGCGCGGTGGTCACCCTCATCGAGCGGGTCAGCCGCTACGCGCTGCTCGCCGCGCTGCCCAACGGCCACACCGCAGACGAGGTCAACGCGGCGGTCATCGCCGCGTTGGGCCGCCAGCCCGCTCACATGGTCCGCACCCTCACCTGGGACCAAGGCCGCGAGATCGCCCACTGGCCCAAAATCGAAAAAGCCCTCCCAGACCTCAAGGTCTACATCTGCGACCCCCACTCACCCTGGCAGCGCGGCAGCAACGAAAACACCAACCGCATAATCCGCCGCTGGCTCCCCAAAGCAACCGACCTCAACATCGCACCCGTCAAACTCGCCATCATCGAAGACCACCTCAACACCATGCCCCGACGCATCCACAACTGGAACAGCGCACTAACCCAATACACTGCCCACTGTCGCGATCACCAATAGAGCTTGCCAACTCTCGGCCCCAGAGTCCCGCCCGAGCGCGCAGAGCAGGATCCTGGCGCGAGCGCGCACGCCGGTGCCTGCGGATTCTGTCGCAGTGTTCAGGGTCGTCTATGGAGTGCTCGTCGCCTACGGCTCCACCCGTTTCCTGGCCAGAGGCTGGGTCGACGCGCTCTACCTGGCGCCTGCGAACCACCTCTCGTACCGCTGGTTCGAGTGGGTTCAGCCGCTGCCGGCGCCGCTGATGCACCTCAATGTGGCGACACTGGCTGTGCTCGGTGTCAGCATCGCTGCCGGTTTCAAGCACCGGCTCGCCACGGGCCTGTTCCTGGTCGGGTTCACCTACACAGAATTGATCGACGCAGCCCTCTATCTCAACCACTACTGGTTCATCACCCTCAGCGGCGTGCTGCTGCTCCTGCTGCCGGTGCACCACCACTGGTCCGTCGATGCAGCCGCCGGACGCGTTCCGGCTCACACGCACGTAGCTGCCGGCGTTGTCTGGGCGCTGCGTGCCCAGGTCGCTGTTGTGTATTGCTTTGCCGGGCTTGCCAAGCTCAACGGTGACTGGCTCTTGCGGGCTCAGCCGATGCGACTCTGGCTGGCTGACCGCACGCACCTCCCGATCGTTGGAGAAGTCCTTGACGAACCCGCCGTCGCGTACCTGGCGAGTTGGTTCGGCGCCATGTTCGACTGCTCCGTTGTGGCCCTCCTGCTGTGGCGAAAGACCCGGCCCTGCGCCTACGCGGCCCTGGTCGCGTTCCACCTCGCGACGGGCGCGCTGTTCCAGATCGGGATCTTCCCGTGGGTCATGATCGCAAGCGCCCTGATCTTCTTCGAGCCCGCCTGGCCCCGCCGGCTCGGCTGCTCGCGACCCGGCAAGCTCTATCAACACTCCATAGCGCAACAGCCCAAGGCGCAACAGCCCACCGAGCAACGCTCCAGCGCACAACACTCCAGCGCGCAACACTCCATAGCGACCAAGCCTGCGAGCAGTCCGCTCGTCCTCGCCGCGCTCGCTGCCCTCGCGCTCATCCAGCTGACACTGCCGTTGCGCCACTACGCCGTAGAGGGCAACGTCCGCTGGACCGAGGAGGGCTACTACCTCGCCTGGCGCGTCATGCTCACCGAGAAGTCGGGCCACGTGGACTTTCGGGTCATCGACCCTGGCACCGGCAAGGAGTGGACCGTCGATCCTGCGCTAGTGCTCACCGGCTGGCAGGCGGGCCACGCGGCCACACGTCCCGACCTCATCCATGCCACCGCGCACCTCATCGCCGACCACTACCGTCGCCACGGCACCCGCGGTGTCGAGGTTCGTGCCGATGCCTGGGTCTCGATGAACGGGCACCCCGCTCACCGCATTGTCGACCCGACAATCGACCTGGCCGCGCACCGCCGCGGCAACATGCCCCCAACCTGGATACTCGAAGCACCATGAACGCCGGCACCATTGCCCGGATCGCTTCTCGGCCAAACGCCCCCGACCCCGGATCGCTCCTTGTCAGCAGGCTCGCAACTAAGATACCTGACGCACCATGAGCGTCGGCACCCTTGGCAGAGCCGCTGCCTGGGCATGCATCGCGATCCCGGTCGTCATCGGCGCGTCCGTGCTGTGGCTGCACTGGCCCGACAGCGAACCCGACTCCCCCTCCATCAACATCACCTCGGTCGGGCCTGCCTTCACAGCGCTCGAAGACCTGGCGGCCGCGAGCGACCTGGTAGCCGTGGGAACGATCGGCAGCGTTGCCTCCGGCCGAACCATCACCGACCCCGCAAACCCCGATGCCGGCATACGAACCACCCTGTACACCCTGCGTGTCGAGACAGTGCTTGCGGGCCAAGCGAGCGGCACGATCACAATCGAACACGAGACCGCGCTCCTCGACGGCACCCCCATCACCGTCGACGGCGCCGAACCCCCAGCAAGTGGCGAACGCGGCCTCTATTTCCTGGTGGCGGGCCGCGGCGCCGGTTTTCCCTACCACGCGGTCATCGGCGCGCCAGGCCGCTACCTCATCGACGGCCACACGCTCGTGTCCTCCGGTGCCGACAGCCTCAGTCGAACACTTGACGGCAGCACCGTCGCCGAGATCGCCGGCCGCATCGCGAGCCTGAACTGACAATGAGGTCGATCCACTCTGCCCACCCCCGTTGACCCGTAAGCCGCCACGCGGTGACTAGGCGCGTCTCAATGAGTCAGGTTCTTGGCTACGTCACCGAGTTCGGCTCATCCAACCGCAGGCCGCATCAAGTCGCGGTCAACTCGCTCAAGCCGGACCCCAGCCGGTCGGCTTGGAGACGCTCGGTGCAGCGGTGCTAACGTGCGCCGCGCAAGCACAGGAGCAGATCGAAAGCGTCAGGAGCGTTACACGATGGCCGAGAGCAGTTTTCGGGGGGACCTTGGCGGGCTGACGGCCGAGGAGATGGAGGACTTCCTGCAGGGCGCCCCCATAGCCCGCCTCGCCACGCTCAAGCCCGACGGATCCCCATACGTGATGCCCGTGTGGTACCAGTGGGACGGCGAGGCGCTGTACTTCGTGGGACGCAAGCGGGCCCGGTGGTGCGAGTACATCGCGGCCGACGGGCGTGTCAGCGTGGTGATCGACGCCCCGCACAGTGATCCCGGCGAGTCCGGCAAGTCCATCGAGATCCCGAAGGTGTACATGGAGGGAGTCGCCACCGTCGAGGAGGAGCCCAACGTCGGGGGACTGTGGGTGCAGATCGCCGAGCAGATGTCCTACCGGTATCTGGGCCCCAACGGGCCGACCTACCTTGTCTCCACCCTCCAGCAGCCCCGCTGGCTCATCAAGCTCGTGCCCAACAGCATCAAGACCTGGAAGGGGGTCGGGTGGGCGCGCCGTTACTGGGTCGGCGACAGCGGAGGCCCTACCTACGAGGAGGCCCACAGCACCTAGCCGGGCACGCAGACGCATCAATCCGGGTCTCACTGACCAGGGCGGCCCAGGACTGGCCCGGCCCGGCGCACTGGCACACCGGCGCATCACTGCCATGGATGATCCGCTTGCGACTTCATTCGACGCTCTCCTAGACACGCTGGGCGCGCGTGCTGCGTGGCTCCGGGATCACCCGTTCTACTCCGATGCCGAGAACCGTCCCGGTGCCTACCTGTTCCTCATCAGCATGCTGATCGCATACCTCGAGGAGGAGGTGGTCTATGACCCGGACTTCCCCTCCTTCAGGGTGATCGATCCACGTGTCCGCGGCGCGGGCGACAACGCCGATCAGCGCTACCTCATGTCGCGCCTCAACGGCGGCGACACCTACCGCATCTGGGGCCGGCTCGGCGCCGAGCGGCGGCTGGAGTTCCAGATCTACGCCGGCGACCCGTGGAGCGGCGGACGCGCGGCCGGCTTCCTCGCGCATGAGGAGCTTGAGGTCGCAGCCGGCGGGCGCTTCGAGGTCATCGCCTCACCCGAGCCCGGGGGTGGCAACTGGATCGAGAACCCGCCCGACGGCACGAGACTGATCGTCCGCCAGACCTACAGCGATTGGGTTGACGAGGGCATGGGCGAGGTCCACATCGACCGCGTCGGACACGAGGGCGACCTCAAGCCGGTGCTCTCAGCCGACATGCTCGCGGCGCGGCTCGGCGCGGCGACCGCTGGCGTCGCCGCCAACGTGGCCGTGTGGCCGGAGATGGTGCGCCGCCTGTGCCTCGACGCCCGCCCGCCCAACGAACTCTCCGAGCCCGTCGATCCCGGCGCGGCCGGCGGTGTGCATGGGAGGTTCATGGCGTTCGGCACCTGGGATCTCGCTGCCGGCGAGGCATTGGTCGTCACCGCCCCGCCGGCCGGCGGCAACTACCAGGGCATCCAACTCACCGACCTGTGGTGGTCGTCGCTCGAGTACGCAAACCGCCAGACGAGCCTGACAGGCGACCAGGCCCAGATAGCCGCCGACGGCGCGTGCACCTTCGTCATCGCCGCCCACGACCCCGGCTTCGCCAACTGGCTCGACACCACCGGCCTGCGCCGGGGGATCGTCATGCTCCGCTACGACGGCATGCAGGTCGCGGAGTTCCCGCGGGAGCGGCGCCCCACGGCCCGCGTCGTCCGGCTCGACGAACTAGACGACGTCCTCGCCGCAGGCACTCCACGGACCGACGAGGCTGGCCGCCGCGCATCGATCGCCGCCCGGCGCCGCCACATACAGTCCCGCTTCGGAACGTAGACACCGAGATCGCTGACCTGCGCTACCCAACACTGGGCATCAGCAGAGCTGAAATCAAAGCTCGTAATTCTGATGGTGCCATACCGGCAGCAGAAACTGAGCCCACCTGACCTGCCTTACCTGGGCAGCGACAGCGGGTCGGCGCGATACACGGCTCCGAGGCCACGACTTTTCAGCCCCAGTGGTTCGACTGGTACTCGAGCATGCCGGCGCCGTGAAGTTGCTTGGTCGCGTTGCCGGTTCGCACCCAGAACTCGGTGGGATCCTGCCCGCCCACCGCGTGCGGCTTGGCGAACACAGGCTTGCCTGACGCCGCGACGGACACGCGACAGACATCGGCCTCGCCGACCTGCTCGAAGGTGATACGGACGATCCCGGCGGTCGGGATCGACAGGGTGTTGTCGAGGTGCTGGCGAAGGAACAGCTCATAGCCGTCACGGTTGGCCTTGCTGCCGAGAGTGCCCATGTCAGCGCCGAGGCCGAGGATGTTGGCGTTGTCGTCGACTCCTATCAAGAGTGTCCCGCCATCGGCGTTGAGGAACCCGCAAACCGTCTTGGTGATGGCGTGCTCCATCCGCTTGTCTCTCTCGCCGGTGTGCAGGTTCAAGCGCGCCGTGGACTTGTACTCGACGGTCCGCGACTCGCCACCGGCGAGCAGTGCGGCAATTGTCGAGGACGGTTCCGGCGCCGTCTTGTCGTCGCGGAGACGGTTGAAACCGTCCCGCACGACCGTAGCGATGAGTTCCCGGCGGCGCTCAAGGAAGGTCGGGTAGTCGAGTTGCTCCCACCCGACCGGCAGCGCGTGCCAGTACCGTTGACGTTCGAGCCGCTCGGGATCGAGGTGCCGGGTCATCTCTCCCCAGTAGATCAGCGGATCATCAGCGCTTATGGTGGCGTTCTCAGGCCAATCAAGCAACGCCTTGTTGGCGATGGCATTGGCTTTCGCCCGTGCCGTGACTCCCTTGGCAGCCAAGTATGCCTTCGGGAACAGGTGGTGCTGTTCGATCGCGCGGGGAGCAGTCACGGTCGGATCGAGCAAGTCTCGAATCCGGAGATCGCTGAACAAGGACTCGGCATCGAAAATATTGAGCGCGGCCCAGTAGGCGGACAGTGCAGGAGACTTGTCTGATGAGCTATCCAGTTCGCTCGGAAGCGAGATCTTCCAGTAGTCGTTGGTAAACTCAGTGCTAATGATGCGATCGAGTTCGGCGCAGAACGCCGCGCCGTCGCCGATTTCTAGAGCAGTGATCCGACCGAGATCTGCCTCAAACTGGGACTCGAACGAACCCGTATAACGGCCAGCGGTATGGGCCATGAAGAACCACCGGGCGATCACACTGCGCAGTGCCTTGAGATCGAGGCCGAAGTCGCGCCTGCCGATCAGCCACAGAGCATAGGTACAGATGAGCGCGTTCCTTGAGGTGATCATTCGCTCGCTCCGGAACCCGGCATATGTCAAACACTTCAGGTACTCGTGCCAGTTGGTCAAGTCGAGAACCTCATCTTGAGCCGTGCGCAACTTGTCGAACTGTGCTGTCCTTTGATCTGTCGAAGGAGTGCCCGCGTCGAGGTTCTTGCCATGCAGGATCCTGTAGGCGTGCCTTAGGCTTCCTCGCCGAAACGCAACACCGATGACGGCGCGGACGAGTTGGTCGGCACTGGGGTCGATGAACGCGTTCTTCGGGGACGGGCCACTAACCGTGGGATCGACGGCATCACGACAGAACTGTTCAAGCTGCAGGCGTCCTTTCTCCCAATACACGGACATGAGGGTGAGAATGAAGTCAGCCTGATTGAGCTTCATGCCCTCGGAGTTGATGCGGACGAAGATCTCCGCCACCTGTTCCTCACCAGCGGCAGCGTTGAGCTCGATGACCTGGAAGCGGAAGTTCTGAAGGTCATAGACGCGGTCGATCCGGTCCTCAAGCCTGTCCTCCTCCTCTTCGGTAAGTTCGACATCGCGGCCCTTAGCAAGTCCAGCTAGGAACTTGCGGACTGTCGGTCGGTAGCCTTCGTCCCACAACGCCGTAATGTCCGGGATGAACTCGGGATCTCGCTTGGTCGCTGCATTTGCGACCTGGAAGGTCTCGTCTCGCGGACAGAAGGCGATCCGAATCCACTTCTCGTCAAATGATTTAGTGAGTACCGGCCTGCCCGTCAGAACAGCGTAGAGCGACGTGAGGCGCTGCTGGCCATCAACCACAAGGAGCTTCGCCACCTTGTCATTATCACCGCCACCGACTTGTCGTGTGCTGACATCGGCCCCGGTCTCCCAGAACATCAAGGTTCCGACCGGATACCCGCGGTAGAGCGAGTCGAAAAGGTCGCGCGCCTTCGTCGACGACCAGACGAACGGTCGCTGGATGTCCGGAAGAGCGATGTTGCCGTGCTCGATTTCCTCCACGATATGCCTGAGCGTGTAGCCAGTATCGCGATAAAGAGTCGGAGTCATGCCGAGATGCTATCCACTGCACACAAGTTCGGCACCGTTGCAGGTCCACGGCCACCTCCATCCCAGCCGCTGTCACCACTGCGCTGGTGCGTCAGCCCGCGGGTATGCTTGGACCTCGGGACCTGGGATCGGCAAGCGCGAGAGCTACCCGATGGTACTTCCCCGCGAGCGGCGAGTGCCGCACCTAGAATCTTGCCGCTCTCCTCGTGTACAAGGTCAGCAGGTGCATATGGATTCCGAAGCGGATGTGAAGCGTCGACGCCGGAGCCAAGCCCTGCTGGAGTTCATCGAGTCGTGGGAGGCGGACAACGAGCCGATCGATCAGGTGCACCTCGACTGGGCTGACGCCGTGTTGGACCGCCAGGGCGTCAACCGGTGATCCATCGGCGCCGATCACTCAGTGCCGATGGCGAACGGAGTCAACGGGACGGGTTCTCGGCGCGAAGCGCTGTGGTGGCGAGGCGATCGTCGGTCGTGATGATGGGCGCTCGCATCCGCTCGGCCAACGCGACGTAGAGGGCGTCGGTTAGCCGGAGGCTCTCACGGCGACTCCAGGCATCAGCGAGGAGCGGTCCCAGATCGTGCCGCCGGAACGGTTGGGATGCCAGGATCGAGATCCGCGACGACACTTCCTGTGCTGAGAGGTGTCCGCCCCGATGGAGGCGGCCGAGCGCCGACAGAACCTCCGCTTCGAAGTGGGCGGGAACATGGACCTCGCACCCCCGCAGCCGCTGCCGGATCGCGTCCGCAGGCCGCGTCGGAACGAGCAAGTCGACCATGGCGGACGCGTCAAGCACGAGAACATCAGGATCCGAACTCAAACTCATCCTTCGCCGCTGTCACAGCATTTGACACGATCTGTTGATCTATTCCAGTATACTTCAAAACTGCGAGCTTGTCGAGCCACGCATCGACATCGCGCGCGCTAAGCGCTCGCCGTATGGCCTCTTGGGCCAACTGTGAGACGTTCAGGTTCGACGAACGGGCGCTCTCGGCCAGATCATCGGGTACATAGATGTTCACTCGTGCCATGTGTACATGATACACATGGCATCTGGGCAGACTGACGGCGTCCTGCTCTCAGGGAGCGCTAGAAGCGCTGGATGGTGTGATGGTGGGTCATGGCCGAGCCGGCGGGGCCCAGCAGCATGTGGGCCCGCAGGTTGCGTCGGTGGAAGAGCCTGACGAGTTCCTCGTCGTGGCGGCCATGGTCGTTGACGACGAACTGCTCGAGCTTCGCCTCGCCCTCGTCCCAGCTGGCCGGGCGGGTGCCGAGGAGTTGCGCTAGGTCGTCGAGGTCGTCCCCGGCCAGTGCGTCACCGATCTCGTCGCGACGCTGGAGATGCCGGGCGAGCCGGAACAGGGTGCGCAGCTCGTGCTGCACGAACCGGTCGCCGGTGGTGATCGAGCGAAGCGCTCGCACCAGGTGGCGGTGGCCCTGCCCGGCACCGGACAGACGGGGCTCGGGCATGTCGACCTGCGGAAGTTGGATGCCCAGCTCGTCGGCGAGAGCTTCAGTGGCGAACAGGTTCGTCTCGGCACACCACTGGAGGTTGGTCATGAAGTCCGACGCAGGCGACGGGTCTTTGAGCGCCCGTGAGAACGCGAGCTGGTTGGACAACGTGAACGCCAGGTGATGCCAGCGAACAGCGTTGATGTCGACCGGCTCGCCCGACAGCTCCTCGTAGCGGGCGTAGAGCGTCCCCATGTCCCCGTAGCCGACGATGGTGTCACGCATGCGCCAGGCGGCGAGATCCATCATCGGGTCGCCTATATGACCGAGTTCCAGGTCCAACACTGCCAGGATCCGCCCGCCGGCATGGTGGAACTGGCCTGAGTCCCAGACAACCGGCGCCTCCCGACCTCCCGTGTCAATCCGATTGCGGCGGAGCCAACCAAGAAAGAACTCGAGCAGCGGATCCGCATGGGCTTTCAGTGCTCGATAGTGCTCCTCGTAGCGTTCAAGGCCGACGGTTCCAGACTGAGCCGGATCGGCAGCCCGGCTGGTTCCGGCAGCAATGAACGGCTCGATGGGCAATTTGTGCATCCGAGCGAGGATCGCTAGGTAGTCGTCCACCGCGGCCTCGCGGTCCTCGTCGCTCGTGTCACCGAAGTGCTCCTGGCCCGCGACGCGGTCCATGACGTACGCGGGCAGCTCATCGATCCAGCCGTGCACGGCGGCAACCGGAATGCCGTGCTCGCCAAGCAACCGCTGGAAGGTCATCTCATGCTCCAGTGGGAAGATCAGGGGCATGTCGGTGCGATCGCCGCGTACCACCAGTTCGTGACGCTCGCCATTGCGATCGACGGTTGCGAACCAGACCGGCCGCCACCGCGTCTGGCGTGCAAGCTCGATCACCGACCCACCGAACCGGCGCTCGAACCAGCCGACAATGATGTCCTCGGCAACCTCCAGCACCTCTACGGACATCATGACGAATCAAACCTACCGATCACAATAATCGACGGCTGCCGAGTGGCGAAATATTCGACACCTACAGCCCCACACGGCCTCAGTGCGCGCCGCGTCGAGCCGCAGATCGATAATCGGCAAGTTCAGTGGGATCTAGTTCTTCAGGGATAACGAGGTTGTAGTGGTGTTCGCGTGCGATGGTGATCTGGTTGTCAGATTCTTCAAACTCAAAGAGCGCTATAACGTCCACGTCCAGGAACTGAGCTGCAACTGGACGAGCGATCAAGTCAGGAAACTTCTGCTCCGCTACTCGAAAATCCTGCCAGATCTGAATCACGCTCAGAGAGTCTGAGCCTCCCTTGGCCTGTACCGGAACAATATAATGAGCACCATGCTCGTCCAATCCGACATAGATGTCATCGGTTTCGACCTGTGAACTACTCGGTGAACCATCGATATGGCTCGCTATAGAGATGCTCGTGCGGAGATGGCTCTGAAGTGGGTAGCAGGCCAAGCCAGTAAACAGGTCGAGCAATCGGTTGTAGCGGACTCTGGCTAGCAGCGCTTGCTCGTCAGATAGAGAGTGCATGGATATAACACCAGGCGTCGCATCGGGAAGTCGGATAGTTCTAAGGCCCCGTCGTGGTTCAATCAGGTTGAATGGCACCGTCTGCAGCGTGTAGACAGCATTGCCTCCTGGAAAGATCGCCCATTCGCGACCGGGGGGTGCCGTCTGTCGAATGCAGTCAGGAAGTGGTATGCGGTAGCGCAGCGAGTATATGATTTCACCCACATTCTTGGGCCGGTCCGCTCTGAGCGATGCAGCCGCAGATACGATATCCTCTCTAGTAAAGGTCACCTGCGTGAGACCTGAGTGATATCGCTCGAGGAAGATCTTCTCGATTATCTGCTGCGACAGACTTGAGGTTTCTCGGGACACGTTACGCGAATCCAGCTGAAGCGGTCTAGGAACGCGTCATCACTGGCCGTGGTGCCGGGGCCAGCGCAACACGAGTACCTCCTCGCGCAATTGCTCGCGTGTAGCCGTTGCATGGCGAGTTCGGAACAGGTCGATTGATTCAACCTCGTATCCGGCGCGCTCTGCGATCTCAGCCAAGATCTGGCCCGTCCGGATCATGACCCGCAGATAGGAGGCTTGGTCACCGACTACGTATGCCAAGCGGGCACCAGGTTTGAGCAGTCGGCGCAGTGATACCAGATGGCGTGCCATCCCGCCGAAGTAGAGCCTGGTAACGCGGTGGTACATGCGCTCGAAACCCGAATTTTTGCCCAACTCGATGCGGCGTGCCTCAATCGCGGCGGCGATCCGTTCTACCTCTGCGTCGTCTCTGATCCAGGCATCGTCCTCGTCATCACGGTACACACCGCGAGTATTGGACCGCACCAGACCCCTCTTCATCCCTCGAAGGTCCGACCGGCTAGCGAGGTGACCGAGAATCACCGACTCAAGTCGCACAGTTCGAGAGTAATCCTTCTCGTTCGGGTAAGGCGGCGAGGTGATTACGGCGTCGATGCTGCCGGGCTCAAAGCAAAGGCCTACCGAGCGAGCGTCCCCGTCAAGGGCCGCAGCCGGCGTCGCAGCGAGCGGCCCGAGTTGGCGCAGGTCCCCGCACATCGCTCGCACGCGCTCCAGCCAAACTGACACCACTGGCGCATCCTGCTTGATCGTGCCGACGCCGACTTCCGGGCCGAATCGCAGATTGCCGACCTCCATCGGCAGGATGCGGGCCATTGCAAGCCTCTCGTGGCCAGCGAAAGCCGGAGAGTACTCGCCATTGAGAGCCTCGCGCAACACCAGCACCTTATGGAGGGGCAATGCGCTGATGGAGTTCCTCAACAGCAACTTGGCGCTCGCTGGCGGAAGCGAGCGCAACCCGAACGCCCTGCGGTTCGAGGCCACCGGATCGTCTGAGATGCCATCGGCGGCCAACATTGCGAGGGCCTTCTCCGCGACGAGTTCAGCGTGTCTCGACAGTTCATCCGGATCTGGGGTCCAATCCACCTTGGTCGAGGCCGCGAGCCGAGACACGGGCACGGCCTCAAGACCGTAGCTGGGCACGCCGAGCTTCTTGGCCTCAACCAAGGTCGTACCCGTACCGCAGAACGGATCAAGTACCCGGCTCCCAGGACCGAGGCCGAACCGTTGCAGGTAGTCGCGCACGAGATGGGGTGGAAACGACAGGACGAAGCGATACCAGTCGTGCGCAGGCGCATCCGGCACCAGCAGCGTGTTCATCGCTCCATTGGTGCGGGGCCGCACGGAAGTCACCATGTTGGCCACCGTAGACCACGATGCGCTCCCAGGAAGGGAATCCGGCGGCGCGGCTCCGGCGCCGCCCGTCACAGCGAACCCCTGCCGGTGGGTCATCGTCGCCTCCCTCATCGTCGCCTCCCTCATCGTCGCCTCCCTCATCGTCGCCTCCTCCGTTGCGAACATATGTTCACATACTATGTGGGGGTGTGACAGGCGCTTACGCGTTTCCCTGGTCTTCGGGGGCTTCGTCGGGGTCGGGGACGAGCCGCAGGCGGCGCTCCATCTCTTGCACCGTGTCCGCGGCGGGAATGAAGTCGTCCAGCGGCGGCAACTCGTCGAGCGAGTCGAGGCCCAGCTGCTCCAAGAACAGCGGCGTCGTTGCGAACAGTGCGGCCTGGCCCGGACCGGCGGCCCTGGCAACCTCGTCGATGAGGCCGTGGCGGCGCAGCGTGCGGATCACCCCGTCGACGCCGACCCCGCGGATCTCCGCCACCTGATTGCGTGAGACGGGCTGCTTGTACGCGACCACCGCCAGCGTCTCCAGCGCTGCGGCCGAGAGGCGCGCGCTGTGCCCGCCGCGCACGAAGCGCTCCACATGGACATCCTGCTCCGGGGCTGTCTGATAGCGGTACCCGCCGGCCACCCGCGCCAGCACGAAACCCCTCCCCTGGGATCGGTATTCCGAGGCCAGCGCCTCGCAGGCTGCCTCGACCCTCTCGACGGGAGCCTCCAGCACCGCGGACAGCACCGCCGGCGGCACCGGCTCGTCGGCCAGCAGCAGCACAGCCTCAAGAACCGCCAGCAGAGCATCCGCCTGCGCTCCAGCACCACCGGCCTCCCGCAGCCACCGCCGTGGACCGCTCACCGGCGGCCCGCCTGCTCGACCTGATCCACCACCGGGCCGCTGTAGGCGTCAACGCCAGCGCCCGCGGCCTGCAGCGCGGGGGCGTCGCCGCCGGTCCAGACGATGACGATGTCGCCGAACGTGTCCGCCTGCTCGACATCGACCAGGTCCTGCTTGACCATCTCCAGGACGGCCAGGAAGCGGACCACCAAGCCGATCCGGTCGCCGATGCCGGAGGTGAGCTGCCGGAAGGTCACTGACCCCGAGGTCCGCAGGCGGCCTGCGAGCTCCACGACGGCATCACCGACCGTGATCTCGATGGACGTGATGTGCGCGATGTCCACCCTGGGCGCCGCCACCGGGGCCGCGGCACGGCGGAAAGCGTCTCGCACCTCCTCGGGGGTTGCCCCCTCCAGCAGGCACGGCGCGAGCGTCAGCCAGCGCTCCTCGACCAGCCCTGCGGTGCGGGGCCGGCTGCGCGCCGCCGCCGCCAGGAGGCTCTGCAGTGTCGCTGCGGCGCCGCGGAACGTGCTGCACTCCAGCATGCGCAACAGCAGCAGATCGCGCTCCGAGGTGCCCTCCAGTTCCTCGTCCAGGTCGCTGCCGGGCTGCTCGGGAAGCATCCGGTGAGCCTTCATCTCCACCAGCACCGCCGCGATCAGCAGGAACTCGGTGGCCACCTCAAGGTCGAGGCTCTTCAGGCGGTCGATCTCAGCAAGGTAGGCGTCGGTGATGCCGGCGATCGAGACGTCGTATATCTCCACCTGCTCGCGCCTCACGAGCAGCAAGAGCAACTCGAAGGGCCCGCTGAAGGCTGGAGTGCTCACCTCATAGGCCACCGGGGGTGACACTACCCTCTACGCTGGCCGCCGATGACCAGTGTGACCAGCAAGACCAGGGTCCTGTCCGGCATACAGCCCAGCGGCAACCTGCACCTGGGGAACTATCTCGGTGCCATACGCAACTGGGCGCAGGTGCAGCACACCGCGGACGCGTTCTTCCCGGTCGTGGACCTTCACGCTGTCACCGTGCCCAAGGCGCCGGGCGAGGTGGGGCAGGCGACGCTGAGGCTCTCGCAGATGCTGATGGCGGCGGGACTCGACCCCGACGCCTGCACAATCTTCGTCCAGAGCCACGTGCGCGAGCACAGCGAGTGCGCCTGGCTGCTGGAATGCACCGTTTCCTTCGGGGAACTGAGCCGCATGACACAGTTCAAGGACAAGTCCGACCAGCAGGAGTTCATCTCCGCCGGACTGTTCACCTACCCGGCGCTGCAGGCCGCCGACATACTCCTGTATGACGCCGACGAGGTCCCGGTGGGTGCCGACCAGCGCCAGCACATCGAGCTCACCCGCGACATCGCCGAGCGCTTCAACTCACGCTACGGGGCGACGTTCAAGCTGCCTGAGGCGGTGATCCCCCGGGCGGGAGCTCGGGTGATGGACCTGCAGCACCCCACCAACAAGATGTCGAAGTCGCTGGACTCGCCGCGGGGAACCGTCGATCTGCTCGACGAGCCGGCCACGATCACAAAGAAGATCAAGGCGGCGGTGACCGACAACGATGCCGAGGTGCGATATGACCCCGAGGCCAAGCCGGGGGTGTCGAACCTGCTGTCGATCCTGGGCGCATCAACGGGCCGCTCGCCCGAGAAGGCGGCCGGTGACTACACCATGTACGGCCCTCTCAAGACCGACACTGCCGAGGCCGTGATCGAGCTGCTGCGCCCGATACAGGCACGATTCGCCCAGCTTCAGGCAGACCCGGCAGAGACCTCGCGTCTGCTCGCCATCGGCGCCGGCAAAGCCCGCGAGATCGCAGCCGCAACGCTGCACCGCGCACGCACCAACATGGGCCTGCTAGCACCGTAGCCGCGACAGCTAGTTTGCGTCTTCGGCGACGCTTCTAAAGGCAGGCAGGATACGCAGCGATTGATGCTTGGTAGCGGTTCAGGCTGCGCGGGCGACGGCGCGGGGGTGGGCTGCGCGGTAAACCGAGCGGAGACGCTGCATCGACACCTTGGTATAGATCTGCGTAGTGGATATGGAGGAGTGGCCGAGCATCTCCTGCACGGTGCGAATGTCCGCTCCCCCGTCGAGCATGTGGGTGGCACACGAGTGGCGCAGCACATGGGGGGTGAGCAACGGCCCCAAGCCGGCGACGTCACCGTGGCGGCGCACCACCAGCCACATGCCCTGGCGCGTCAGGCGCCCACCCCTCTGATTGATGAACACGGCCTCGGCGTCGCCGCGGCGAGCCCAGCGGCGAGGTTCCAGCTCGCTTCGGCCGCCCGGCGCCAACCAGCTCGCCAGAGCGTCGGCAGCGCAGCGTCCCAACGGCGCGATCCGCTCCCGGGCACCCTTTCCCCTAAGCCTCACCAGACCGTCGTGAAGATCGACCGCGGCGAGCGACAGCGTCACCGCCTCGGAGATGCGGCACCCGGTGCCGTAGAGCACCTCAAGGATGGCCCGGTCCCGCCGGGCGACCGCGCCGCCGCCGGCCACCGAGTCCATCAACACCGTCACCTGCTCAACTGACAGCGCCTTGGGCAGACCCCTGGGCAGCCTGGGCATCTCGACATCGGCCGCGGGATCGCTGAGCACGGATCCCTCCGACGCCAAGTACCGGTGCAGGCCCCGAACAGCGACCAGCATCCGCGTGACCGAGGCCGGGGCCAGGCCCCTGGACTCAAGCGCCGACGCGAAGGCCGCGACATCCTCGGGACCTGCATCCGCCAGGGCGACGCCCCGCTCACCGAGGTGGGCCCGGTAGGCAAGCAGGTCCCGCCTGTACGCCTCCAGGGTCCGAGCCGAGCGGCCGCGCTCCACCGACAGGTAGTCCAGGAACTCCTCCGACTCAGCGTCCAGACAGTTGCCCGCCGATTCGACGACATCGTCCGGCTCAACAACCGGCGACTCAGCACCATGCGACTCCACAGCCGGCGACTCGGCGTCCCGACACTGCGCGCCCGTCGGATCGGCACCCCGGCCCCCGGCGCGCGGCGCCACTGCTCTCAACGACCCAGGCGGCGCATCGTCAACAGCAGCCCGATGATCGTCTTGGCGTCGCGGATCTCGCCTGTGTCGATCATCCCGACCGCCTCATCGAGACCGACGCGCTCGACCGCCATCCACTCCTCCTCGGCGCCGTCGGGCCGGCGCGGCACCTCGCTCAGACCTGTGGCGAGCAGGACGTGGGACAACTCGTCGCAGAAGCCGGGCGAGTTGAAGAAACTGCCGATCACCTCCAGCGACTCGCAGGCGAGCCCGGCCTCCTCGATGAGCTCGCGGCGCGCCGTCGCGACAGGATCCTCGCCGGCGGCGTCGCGGGTGCCCGCCGGGATCTCGAGCAGCTCGCCCTCCAGGGGCGCGCGGAACTGGCGCAGCAGCACCACCCGGTCGTTCTCCAGGGCCACCACAGCCACCGCACCGGGGTGATGCACCACATCGCGGGTCAGGGTCGCGCCGTCGGGGGTGGTGAAGACGCTCTCGACGAGCCGCACCACCCGGCCTGTATGGATGCCGCGCTCGCCGACCTTGCGGAAGCCGTCCCCTACACCCGTAGCCGAGCCCCCAGTCACCCGCGAGGCACCAGGAGTTCGACGTGCGACAATCGCTGCCCAACGCAGCGGTGCCGCGACCAGTCAACAGACCCGGCGGTCATGTCCCGCCTGCTGATCCCCCGGCGCGCGCGGTCATGTCACCGCGTTGCGAGACACGACCCGCCGAACGGGCCAGGGCCGCCTCGACCAGTCCCGCGAACAGCGGCGCCGGCCGGTTCGGGCGGCTCTTGAACTCAGGGTGCGCTTGGGTACCCACCCAGAACGGGTGCCCGCGCAGCTCGATGAACTCCACCAGGCGCCCGTCGGGAGACTCGCCGCTGAGCACGAGGTCGGAAGACTCGAACCGCGTGCGATACCGGTTGTTGAACTCGTAGCGGTGGCGGTGCCGCTCGGACACGACCTCCTCGCCGTAGAGCCTGGCAACCTGGCTGCCGGGACGCAGCTGCGCGACGTACGCACCGAGGCGCATCGTGCCTCCGGCGTTGACGACGCCGCGCTGGCTGTCCATCAGGTCGATCACGGGATGCGGCGATGTGGCGTCGAACTCGCTGGAGTTGGCGTCGCTGAGCCCCAGAACGTTGCGCGCGTACTCGATGGTCATCACCTGCATCCCGAGGCACAGGCCCAGGCACGGGATCCGGTTCTCCCGCGCGTAGCAGGCGGCGGCGATCTTGCCCTCGATCCCCCGCTCCCCGAACCCGCCGGGGATGACGATGCCGTCAAGGTCGTGCAGCCCGCCGGCGAGCAGCCCCTCGACGTCCTCGGCCTGGATCCACTCCATCCCCACGCCGGCGCCGTGGTGGATGGCGGCGTGGTTGAGCGCCTCGGTCACCGACAGGTAGGCGTCCGGAAGGCTGACGTACTTGCCCACGAGACCTATGCGCACCGGCCGCGACGCCTCGGTGACACGCTGCACCAGCGTTCGCCACTCCGCTAGGTCGACCTCCGCCCCCGCCAGGCCGAGCCGCCGGCACAGCACCTCGTCGAGTCCCTCGGAGTGAAGGATCAGCGGGATCTCATAGAGGCTGTCGGCGTCGGGACAGGTGACCACCGCCTCGAGGGGGACATCGCAGAGGCTCGAGATCTTGCGCTCCAGTTCCAGGGTGAGGGGCGACTCGCAGCGGCACACGATGGCGTCCGGCTGCACGCCGCGCGAGCGCAGCTCTGTGACGGAGTGCTGGGTGGGCTTGGTCTTCTGCTCGCCGCTGGGCCCGATGAACGGCACCAGGGTGACGTGCACGTAGTAGACGTTGTCCCTGCCCGCGTCGAGCCGGAACTGGCGGATCGCCTCCAGGAACGGCAGGATCTCTATGTCGCCGACGGTGCCGCCCACCTCGGTGATCACCACGTCGGTGTCGTCGCCCGCCAGCTGGCTGATGCGGCGCTTGATCTCCTCGGTGATGTGGGGGATGACCTGTACCGTCCGCCCCAGGTAGTCGCCGCGGCGCTCGGCCGCGATCACCTCGGCATAGATCGAGCCCGTGGTGCCGTTCGAGTTGCAGGTCAGGCTCTCGTCGATGAAGCGCTCGTAGTGGCCCAGGTCGAGGTCGGTTTCGCCCCCGTCGTCGGTGACGAACACCTCGCCGTGCTCGAAGGGGTTCATCGTCCCCGGGTCGATGTTGATATAGGGGTCGAGCTTGAGCATCGTCACCCGCAGTCCCCGAGCCTTCAGCAGCCGGCCGAGCGAGGCGCCGGTCAGTCCCTTGCCGAGCCCGCTGACGACACCGCCGGTGACGAAGACGTGCTTTGTCATCGGGGCATGACCCTACCGGCGGGCGGCGCCGAGCCGGTGGACCACGCGCCACGATCGGGCGAAACGCAAGCCGCGCCGCCCCGTCGCCCTCGGCTATCGCGCGCTCGCGCTGAGCAGCTCCTCGGCGTGGCGGCGGGCCGAGGCTGACTGCGGCGAGCCCGAGAGCATGCGCGAGATCTCGACCACGCGATCCTCACCGCTCAGGCTCCTGACGCGCGAGGATCGCGACGCCGACGCCGACTCGCTGGGTTTCTCCACCAGCACATGGTGGCTCGCGTGGGCCGCGATCTGTGGCAGGTGCGTCACCACCAGCACCTGATGCACCTCTGCCAGCGAGGCCAGGCTGCGCCCCACCGCCTGTGCTGCCGTGCCGCCTATGCCCGCATCCACCTCGTCGAACACGAGCGTCGGAGGCCCCTGTGTCAGCACCAGCCGCAGAGCCAGCATGGTGCGCGCCAGCTCGCCGCCGCTGGCCGCGCGGCCCAGGGGCATGGCATCGTGTCCGGGATTGGCCGCCAGCAGGAACGCCACCCGCTCCCCGGCCTCGCCCCCGGCGGTGACCGCGAGCCGCGCCCCCGCCATCGCCAGTTCGCCCAGGTGCGACTCCACCGCCGCCGACAGCTTGGGCGCGGCGGCGGTGCGCTCGCTTCGCAGCCTGGAGCGCTCGGCCGCGAGCCGCCGGGAGATCTCGGCCAGCTGCTGCTCCAGTACCTCGACCCGACCCTCGTGGCCCTCGAGCTCGTCGAGCCTGCGCTGCGCCTCCGAGCGGAACTGCAGCACCTCGGCCAGCGTGGACCCGTACTTGCGGCGAAGCTCCGAGAGCGACTGGCGCCGCTCGCGCAGCGCCGCGAGCGCGGCGGGGTCGTCCTCGATGGCCTCGGCGCGGGCGCGCAGCATCGCGGAGATGTCCGCCACCTCTGCGGCGGCGTCGGCGAGGCGGTCCGCCAGCTCGGTGAAGGGGGCTCTTGCCGCCAGAGCCGCCTGGGCCTGCCCGAGCCCGTCGGAGACCGGCCCGTCGGCATCGATGAGCGCGGATGCCGACGCCGCGGCGTGGCGGTGCTCCAGGGCGTCGGCGAGGGTGGACTCGGCACGGTCGAGGCGCTTGTCCTCGTCGGCGCCGTCGATCCGCGCCGCGTCGATCTCGGCGAGCTGATGGCGCAGCAGATCGATCTCGCGGGCTCGGGCCCGAGCGTCGCCCCCGAGCTCGCCCAGAGCGACCTCGACACCTCGCGACTCCTTTACCAGGGCCGACAGCCGCGACGCGTCTATCCCTGCGTACCGGTCGAGGGCCGCACGCTGGACCGGCGCCCGCAGCAGCGACTGGTGCGAGTGCTGGCCATGCATGTCCACAAGCTCGCGTCCCAGCTCTGCGAGCGCCGCGACCGTGGCGAGGCGGCCGTCGATGTAGCACCTGGAGCGGCCGTCGCTCGGGATCACGCGCCGCACCACCGTCTCGCCCTCGCCGCCAGCGATCACGAAACGTCCCTCGATCTCGGCCTCGGGAGCTCCGGGCCGCACCAGCGAGGCGTCGGCGCGACCGCCGGTAAGCAGGTCGATAGCGCCCACCACGAGCGTCTTGCCCGCACCCGTCTCACCGGTCACTGCGGTCATGCCGCTGCCGAGCAGCAGCGTCAGTTCCTCGATCACGCCGAGGTTGCGCACCGCGATCTCGGTCAGCATCGGCGCGGGAAGGCCAATCTTGATGCGCCGGTCAACGGTCGTTGGGCCCCGTTGACGGCGGCCCGGACGGGCCCGGCTGTCGGCCAAACGTGACGCCCGACGGCGTTCGTGGAAGCCAGAGCCAAAGCCGCAGCGCCGATCAACGGTCGTTGAGCCCGAACTTGGCCTTGAGCACCTGATGGAAGCGGCGACCCCCGAAAGTCACCAGGCGCGCCGGATGCGGCGACGCCGTGCATGCCACAACGTCGTGCTCGTGCAGGTCTGCGATCCTGCGACCGTCCACCGACAGCAGTGCCCCGCGGTCGTCGCGCACCTCCAGTCGCAGCTTGCTGCCGGCGGCGATCACCATCGAGCGGTCGAACAGCATGTGCGGCGACACCGGCGTCAGCAGCAATGCCCGGTGCGTCGGATCGATGATGGGCCCCCGGGCCGACAGCGAGTAGGCGGTGGAGCCGGTCGGAGTGGCCACGATCAGGCCGTCCGCCGCGTAGCTGGTGAAGGGATGGTCGTCGATCTCCACCGCCAACCTCAGCGCGTTGGTGGCGGCGGGCCGCTCAAGGACGGCCTCGTTGAGGGCGACGTAACGCCTCGGTGCAGCGGACGGCCGCGATGTGGCACCTGGAAGCGGGCCGCCGTGACGCCGCCCATCGCCGCTCGGCGCACCGGATGGCCGCGGGTGGCTGCAGGTGTGCTCCACCACCAGCAGCATGCGCTCCTCGATGCTGTGCTCGCCCGCGAGCAGCCGGTCTATGGCGCTGTGTGCGTCCTCGGGCGCCACCTCGGTGATGTAGCCCATGCGCCCGAAGTTCACCCCCAGGATCGGCACGCCGGCCTCTCCGACGAGCTCGACGGCCCGCAGGATCGATCCGTCCCCGCCGAGGGTGACCACCGCATCGAGGCCCTCGACGAAACAGGCCGGGTCGACTCCCTCACCGGATCCGACGGCGGCGGCCTCCGCCGGCGGCATTCGCACCCGATGTCCCCCCGCCGTGAGCCAGCAGGACAGCTCGCGTGCCGCCGTGGCCGCCTCCGGGCGGCCCTGGTGCACGATCAGACCGATCTCGGCCATGGCCTCACAGTCTTGCGGAACCGGCAGAGCCGGCGCTGCGCACGGCGCGCTCGACTGATCCGGGCAGATCGACGGGTGGTCTCGCGCCGGGGCGGAGGTCTGCACGCACCAGGAACTCCACATTGCCTGCGGCGCCAGTGATCGGCGAGGTCACGATCCCCATGATGGCCGCGCCCGAGTCTGTGATCGCGCTGCACACGCTGTTCAGTGCCCGCCGCCACACATCCGGGTCGCGGATCACGCCCCGCGACCGGTCGGCGTCGGCCTTGCCCGCCTCGAACTGCGGCTTGACCAGCACGACCAAGTCCGCCGACGCGAGCCGGCAAAGGTGCGGGGCAACGGCGCGCAGCGAGATGAACGAGAGGTCGGCCACCACCAGCGGAGCCGGGCCGCCGATCGAGGCGGGGTCGACGCTGCGCACGTCGGTGCGCTCGAGCGAGGCCACCCGCGGGTCGGCCCGCAGCCGCTCGTGGAGCTGGTTGCGGCCTACGTCCACAGCCACTACCGCAGCCGCGCCGTGCTGCAGCAGGCAGTCGGTGAAACCGCCCGTCGATGCGCCGGCGTCGATCGCGGTGAGCCCGGACGGGTCGATGGCGAAGGCGCCGAGCGCCGCCTCGAGCTTCTCGCCGCCGCGGGACACGTAGCGGGGCGGGTCGCCGGCGAGCACGACGGCCTCCGCGGGGTGCACCAGCCGCGACGCCTTGCCGGCGAGCGAACCGCCGACGAGAACGCGCCGGTCGTCGATGAGGCGCCGGGCGCCTGTGCGGCTCGGAGCCATGCCGCGCCGCACCATCTCTGTGTCGAGCCGGCGGCGGGTACTCACCGCGGCGGGCGCCAAGTGCGGCTCACCCGCTCGACCTCCGGCACATCCAGCGGCACGCCGGCCAATATACGCACTTCCCCCGGCGCCGTATCGCGGCTGACAACGGCAGCACCCGCCGCATCCCGTGCCCCGACCCGCTGCGGAACCGGCGGCACCCACACCCGATGGTCGGCAAGGCGCTCACCGACGCATCAGACCCACGGCTAGCCTGACCTGCCGTGCCGGGGCCCAGCGGAGATCGAACATTGCTCGAGGTCAACGCCGGGCGGCTGTTGCGGCGGCTGTGGGACCTGGCCGAGATCGGGCCCATCCCCGGCGGCGGCAACAACCGGCTGGCGCTCACCGACGCTGACAGGGCGGGCCGCGACCTGGTCGTCACCTGGATGCGCGACCTCGGACTCGACGTTAGCATCGACACGATCGGCAACGTCGTTGCGGTGCAGCCCGATGCCGGCGGGGATCCGCCGGTGATGATGGGCTCACACATCGACACCGTCGCCACGGGCGGCAAGTACGACGGGAACCTCGGCGTGCTCGCCGCGCTCGAGGTGATCGAGACGGTGATCGAGCAGGGCGTGAGCCTCGACAGGCCGCTGGCGGCCGCCTTCTTCACCAACGAGGAGGGCTCGCGCTTCCCGCCGGACATGATGGGCAGCCTCTGCTACACGGGCGGTCTCACGGTGGAGGAGGCCATGTCCGCCACCGACGCCGATGGGATCACCGTCGGCGCTGAGCTAGAGCGCATCGGCTACCGGGGACCCGTCCCCTGCCCTGGGCCGGTGCCCCACGCCTTCGTGGAACTGCACATCGAGCAGGGCCCGGTGCTGGAGCGCTCCGGGGTGCGCATCGGCGCGGTCACGAGTGTTCAGGGGATCTCCTGGACCGAGATCGACATCACCGGCCAGTCCAACCACGCCGGGACGACCCCCATGAGCATGCGCCGCGACGCCGGCCTGGCAGCGGCGGAGCTGGTGGTGGCGGTGCGACGCATCGCCAAGCAGATGGGCGGCACGCAGGTGGGTACGGTCGGCGCGTTGCGGCTGCACCCCGATCTGGTGAACGTGGTGGCGGCGCGGGCGAAGCTCATCGTCGATCTGCGCAACACCGACGACAACGACCTCCAGGCGGCCGAGCGGCAGCTGCTCGTGGAGGTCAAGCGCATCGCCGAAGCCGAGGGCGTGAGCATCGACACGAGATGGGTGGCCCGCTTCGAGCCGGTGGTCTTCGACTCCCGGGTGGTGTCGCTGGTGGAGTCCACCGCCGAGTCGTTCGGCCTCTCGGTGCAGAGGATGCCATCGGGCGCCGGCCACGACGCGCAGATCATGGCGCAGGTCTGCCCCGCGGGCATGGTGTTCGTGCCCAGCGTCAAGGGGATCAGCCACAACCCGGCCGAGCACACCGAGCCCGACGACCTCGTGGCCGGTGCCAACGTATTGCTCAACACGGTGGTCGCCCTGGCCCGCGACCATCTCTAGGAAGCGCGCTCTCTCCCAGGCACGTCGAAGACTCCGCCCTCGGGCGCCCCTAGCACGCGACGATCTCTAAAGGCGCGCGCTCCGCTACAGTCTGAGCCGGTCCATTTGCCGTACAATACCGGGAGAACTTTCCATGAAATTCACTGGAGCAACTCCAAACATCCTCAGGGCGGGGCGCAGTTCTAGGGCAACCGGCACAGCCGTACTGGCACTTGCGTTCCTGCTGGCCGCACCCGCCGCCGCGCTGGCCGACGAACACGCCGTCGCCGGCGTCAGCGATGAGACCCAGTTCATCCTCAACACGTTCGCATTCCTGGTCTGGGGCGCGCTGGTCATGTGGATGTGCGCCGGCTTCACCATGCTGGAGTCAGGCGCCGTGCGCACCAAGAACGCCTCGATGATCTGCCTCAAGAACATCGGCATCTACTCCATCGCAGGCCTGGCCTACTACGTGATCGGCTACAACCTCATGTACGTCGATGTCGGCGATGTGGTCGGCTCGTTCCGGTTCCTGTACTCGACATCAGACGCCGAGATCGCCCTGCTCGACGGCGCCGCCGGCAACCTCGGCGAGGTGGTCGCCAACGGCTACTCGGTCATGTCGGACTGGTTCTTCCAGATGGTGTTCGTGGCCACGACAGCGTCGATCGTTTCGGGCGCGATCGCTGAGCGGGTCAAGCTGTGGTCGTTCTTCCTGTTCACGCTGATACTCACCGCGTTCATCTACCCGATCATCGGCGCCTGGCACTGGGGAGGCGGCTGGCTCGCCGAGCAGGGGTTCGTCGACTTCGCCGGCTCGACCATCGTTCACAGCACCGGCGGTTGGGCCGCGCTGGCGGGACTGTTGATCATCGGGCCACGGCTCGGCAAGTTCCGCAAGGACGGCAGCGTCAGGCCCACCCCCGCGTCGAACGTGCTGCTGGTGACCCTGGGCGTGCTGATCCTGTGGCTCGGCTGGTTCGGGTTCAACGGCGGCTCGCAGCTGGCACTGGGAAGCGCTGCCGACGCGGTGGCCATGAGCAACGTGATCGTGAACACCAACCTGGCCGCCGCGGCCGGAGTGGTCGCGGCTCTGGCAATCTCCCGCTCCGTGCTGGGCCGCCTCGGCCTGTTCGCCGGGCTGAACGGCGCGCTGGCCGGGCTGGTCTCCATCACCGCGGCACCAAACATCACAGAGCACTGGTGGGCGATCATCATCGGTGCCATAGGCGGCCTGCTGTGCACCCTGTCGATACGTCTGCTGGAGAAGATCAAGATCGACGACGTGGTCGGCGCCATCCCCGCCCACCTGGTGTGCGGCATCTGGGGCACATTGGCGGCATGCATAGTCGGGGGCGCCCGGTTCCACATCCAGCTGCTCGGTGTGGTTGTCGTCGGCGGTTTCAGCTTCGTCATCTCTTTCATCGTTTGGAAGCTGATCGATCTGGTTATCGGGCTGAGAGTGTCCGAGAACGCCGAGCGCCTCGGCCAGGACAGCGCCGAACTGGGCATCGAGACCTACCCCGAGTTCGTCCTCATGCCCGAGGAGTACGAAGACAGCTAGGTATCGGTTCGCGTGGGTGTGTACGCATGTTGCGGGTGTACCCGCCGATAGCGGTTCCGTTTCAGCCGCAGTTGTAGTGGTGGATCCAACTAGTCGCTCATTTTGGGCGTGATTAGCGAAATCGGCCTGGGCAATAGGTCGCCGACAGTTTCAGTCAAGGGCATGTTCAACCGTTGCATACGGCGAGATCAGTAGGACTAGAATAACATCGCCTGTCGATTAACGCCGCCGACAGTCTGTAACAAATCCTCAGCATGATGTGGCACAGGTGCTTGATCATCCATTGTTGCTATGAGTGCCGCTACCTGCTTCAATATCACCTCTTTGTCGCAATGTTCGAGCACCGCAGTGAGATCGATTCGTTGAAGCAAATTCTTGGTTACAGGCCTCTTTGCGTCGGGAAACATCAGCGTCTTGAGAAGGTGTGTAAAACATGGACTCTCCAGAAGCACGAAAAGCACCGCAGCCTGAGTGACACTATCGCATGGCAACAAGTAAGAAGTATCGTCTACAATTACAGGTTTGCCTTCCATCGGCCCTACAAGTCGAAACTTGGGTCTCTTGTGTAGGCCTGACACAGCAATTTTGTAGTCTGTAAAGCTATACGCACCTACTCCAAAGATTGCGAAGGGAGGCCTGTCCTTGTAGATACTTGATTTGCGCGCATCAAATCTATCGCAATGAGCCGACAGATAGCTCCATAGCTTAGGTGCCGTGTCTCGAAGTTGGAGTGTCGTCTCGTTGAGACTTCGCTGAGTCAGAATAACCCAAACGTGTAGGCTCTTTCGTATCACCGTGGTCTAGCTGCGTTCCCTTTATTAGTGGAAATATGTAATCAGTTTCTACATCCACCATTGCACCAAGTTTGTTGATCAAAGATCCATCCGGACCTCGCGTGAGTTCCAATACAGAGGCGGAATCGTGCTTTACGCCCTGTCGCCATTCAATTGGCGATGTACCGTCAATACTTGAGGCACCTTGATAAGCAATGACATCGTGCACAAGCGTATTGTTGGTGAAGCCCATCACATGCACAGGCATCCTTGACGATAGTGATTCAAAGACGGGTATATGATGTATCGTCTTGTCACCTCCACACTTAATGACAACAAGACAAGCATCAACAGCAGCGCCGAATGTCTTTCTGGCGTCGAAATGATGGATCGATGCATGTTCGACAGTCCACCGCATTCTATGGGAATATTGAAGTATATTTCTAGCAACAGTTGTCTTGACTAGCAGGGCAACCGTAGGCCTCTGCTGCGCCAATTCGTGCATTATCTTGAGCGTTATAGACTCTGCAATATCGAAATTGGCCGATCCCGTCATGGCATCTAAACCTGATAGTCCCTTGATATTCCTCCTTCGAGGACGGTTGATCCCACCATGCAACCCGAGTTCAGCGTTTGTCACCCATGGCGGATTGCCGACAACCAACAGGGAACCATTTGTGGTCCATTGGATTTCTTTGCCAAGGTCGATATCAAAGATATTCTGTTGTATGAGGCGAACACTTGGTGCGTCGTTCGGCAACGCAATTCTTGCGTTGGCGAGATGGCTCTCCTGAATATCAAGACCTATCATTTTCACTGGGGCGGGATCCGCCGCTAGAGCCGATACTAGAAAATTCCCTGTACCGCAGGTTGGCTCGAGCACTCGAGACCACGACATGCCAAGCCGTGACAAAAGTTGAAAAACCACAGCCGACAAATCTAAAGGAGTCTGCCAATCCCCAAGGGCTCGGCTCACACCAACAACTCCTCCAGACCGTCATCGTGTGCATCTCCGGCAAGTGCAATAGCCCTTCCATACTGCAATCTCCATTGCAGAGCGTTGGAAATGGTGAGATAGCCCTGTAGCGGAGTCTCTTCAAGAACCCGCCTTGCTAGGCGTTGACGCCCGATATCATCAAGAGGTAGGTTTCGTTCTTCAAAGTAGGCCACAAGATCGTCGACATTGCCATCATGTTCAAGTATTCTTCGGATTCCGGCCGTAGTCTGATGGTCTGCAGTGCGCGTGCTGTCGACAAATACCGCATGAAGAATCTGAAGATGTGCCGCTTCGATGTCAACTCTATCCTCCTTTCGATACACCAGCACTAGAAGATGGTAGCCAAGCCCGTAGACCTTTTGTTTGGCATCCTGAGCATTTGGAACCCCCTGATACTTCCTGCGGGTTGTTCTTGTGGAGGTGAGGGGATTCGAACCCCTGGCCTCCTCGATGCGACCGAGGCGCTCTAGCCAGCTGAGCTACACCCCCGCGGGAACCGCGAGCCTACCCGGCGCCACCCCGGTTGCGGTCGTCACAGGGCGCAGGAACCGCAGCCCGGCGGCGCACGGCTGCATGGAACCGCAGCCAGAGGCCGCCGCAACGATCCTCGGGACACGGGCTGACACCCAGATAGGCGGCCATGCTCTAGGCCGCCGAGAGCGCTAGCCGTGTTTCCAAGACCGCCTGGAGCATGGCCCGGGACGCCGCAGGCATCCCAGCACCGCTGCTGCCCGTGGAGATCGCCTACCCCGAGGGCGCCTACCGCGAGGCGCTGTCGGTGTTCCTGTCAACGGTGATCGAACCCCTGGCGGCGATCACCGGCCGCGAGTTCACCGTCAAGAGCGGACACGCCGTGACCCTGGACTGCTCCAAGCTCAGAGCCAGCGAGATAGCACCCGCAGCCCGAGCGGTCCGGGATCTGACCGCCCTCGGCGTCTACGACCCCGCAAGCATCATCGAGACCGTGGATCTCCCGATGCTGCGACCCATCGGCACAAATCCCGAAGAGGAGGCATAGATGCCCACCCAGATAATCAGCCCAGGCACCGACACAATCGGCAGCCGCACGATCCGGCGTGTCCGAGAGGTCACCGCCGTAACAACCCGACCGACCTAGTAGCCGTAGGGGACACGCTCAACGCCCGTCGGCACCGATGAGGACCGCAACTACCTCGTGCGGCAGATCATCTGGCAAGGCGCTAGCGAGGCACCGTCCAACACCACCCTGTCCTACGTGCGAGTCACGCAGATAGCCCGCCAGGGCAGCTAAGCCGCGGCAACAACTAAGGGCTGCTCATCCTTCGCCCCTGAGCCGCTGAGAGGCCGCGGGCCTAGTCAACCCGCGGCCTCTCTGGGAATGGTCGGCTACCTACCGCCAATGATCATGCTTACCGTCTCGCCTGGGATAGCGCAATACAACAAAGCCGCCTCGACACGCCGCTCTACATCGGCGCGGGCGGCGTCGGCGGCGGCGCCGTAGGTGCCGTCCGCGGCGGCGCGGGCGGCGTCAACGGCGGCGCGGTCTACGCCGAGGGCGGCGGCGAAGGCGGCGGCGCGGGCGGCGTCCCTGGTGTCGTAGGCGGCGTCAACGACGGCGCTGGCGGCGTCGTAGGCGGCTAGGTTTACGCCGAGGACGGCGGCGAAGGCGGCGCGGCCAGCGGCGTAGGCGGCATCGCGGGCGACGCCGTAGGCGGCGGCGTAGGCGGCGGCGTAGGCGGCTTCGTCTACGCCAAGGGCGGCTACTTTGGCATCGTAGGCGGCGGCGATGCCGCCTACGCGGATAGCGGCATCGTAGACGGCGTCGGCGGCGTCTACGGCGGCTGGGTCTACGCCGAGAGCGGCGGCGAAGGCGGCGTCGGCAGCGGCGTCAACGGCATCGGCGGCGGCGGCGAAGGCGGCGTCGGCGGCATCGAAAGCGGCTAGGTCTACGCCGAGGACGGCGGCAAGGTCTTCGAAGAGGGCGACATGGAAGGCGGCTGGGTCTACGCCGAGGGCGGTTACGTAGGCGGCGTGGCCAGCGGCGTCGGCGGCGGCTACTGTGGCGTCGTAGGCGGCGCGGCCAGCGTCGGCGGCGGTGCGCCGCGCGGCGTCTAGGGCGGCTTGGTCTACGCCGAGGACGGCGGCTACTTTGGCGTCGTAGGCGGCGTGGCCGGCGGCACCGATCTCGCCGCTCGGGTCGATCGGGTCCTCCAGCGTTTCTAGGTCGCTGCGAAGGTCGCCCTCGGCAAAGAACCCGAACATGCCAGGCGAGGGCGCTCTACCGCTCCCCTTATACATCATGGTCAGATCGAAGGCTTTATCGCAGAAACCGTCGCTGACGTATGAGCCTCCCACAGCGGCTTCGGTCACCGCTTCTTCTACAACGTCTACGGTTTCACTTACAGCGTCTTCGGTTTCACTTACAGCGTCTTCGGTTTCACTTACAGCGTCTTCGGTTTCTTCTACGGCGGCTTCGGTCACCGCTTCTTCGACGGCGGCTTCGGTTACCGCTTCTTCTACGGCGGTCTGAGCTTCGGTCACAGCGTCACCACCGCCGCAGCCGAGGAGCGCTACAGCAAGCACCGCGGCGATCACGCCGAAGAACTGCCGATGCCACCGTGTCGAGCAGCCGAGGGCGTCCAGTGCCTCGGATCGTTCGTCGGGATCGAGGGTGGTCATGGAGTCATCCTTTCTGAGCGCTAGTCGTCGTCGGTGTGCCAGCGGTAATCGTCGGGCAGGTCTTCACGCCGGACAGCTTGCGCAGGCTAACCGCGCGGCTCCGGGTCACGGGCGCAGGAAGCGTAACCCAGCTGCGCACGGCTGCGCATGGAATCGCAGCCGGAGGCCGCGGTGAGGGTCAGGTTGCGCCGGAGTGCTCGAAGAGGGCGTCGAGCTGCTCGCAGATGTAGCCCATGTGGTCGGCGTTGAGCCCGTGGTGCACCGGCAGCGACAGGGCCGTGTCCATGAGGCGATCGCAGTTGGGCAGCCCCGTGGACGGGGCGCGGTGGTCGATGCCAGCGAAACCGGGCTGGCGCAGGATGTTGCCCGACCACACCATGCGCGTGGACACGCCTCTGGCGGCGAGGAACCGCTGCGCGCCGGAGCGGTCGAAGGGGGCGCCGGGGTCGATGGTGAAGCAGAACCTCATCCAGGTCGTGCCGGTCTCGGCAGTGGTGCGCGCCGCCGTGAGGTGCTCCCTGGTGGCGATGAAGTCGTCGAGGCGGCGCCAGTTGGCCCTGCGCTGCGCGTTGAATCCGTCGAGCTTGTCGAGCTGCACCAGCCCGTAGGCGGCGCTCAGCTCGTTGGGCTCGAAGTTGTAGCCGATCGTGTCGAACACGAACACCAGGTCATACGGGGTGCCGTCGGCCAGAGCCGCGAACCGGTCGTCGCGGCCCCGGCGCGAGCCGAACAGGTAGGACTCGCTGCGCCGACCCCAGCGCCGCAGCGACAGGGCCCGGTCGTGCAGTTCGGGGTCATCGATGCCCACCATCCCGCCGGTGCCGCCCGCGGTCATGGCATGCGAGCGGGCGAAGCTGGTGACGCCGATGTCGCTGCGCTCGCCCGTGCGGCGGCCGCGCTGGTAGCTGTCGAGCACGTCGCAGGAGTCCTCCACCACCTTCAGGCCGTGCGCGTCGGCGACGGCGCGCAGCACGTCCCAGTCCGGGCAGTTGCCGCACAGGTTCGGCACCAGGATCGCCCTGGTGCGCGGCCCCACGGCGGCGTCGACGGCGTCGGCGTCGATCTGGTAGGTGTCGACGGAAACGTCCACGAACACCGGGACGATCCCGGACTGCACCATCGGCGCGATGTCGGTGGAGAAGGTCAGCGGTGACGTGATGATCTCGTCGCCGGGCCGCAGGTCCAGCAGGTCGATGGCGATCCTCAGAGCCGAGGATCCAGAGTTGACCATCACCCCGAGCCGCTTCGACAGCTTCGCGGCCACACGCTCCTCCAGCGCCAGGGTGGCTTGCCCGATTTCGAGCCTCGGGTTGTCCCGCATCACCGCGACGACGGCCTCTATCTCACGCTCGTCATGCACCGCGCCAGCGGGTGGCAACTGCATCCGGTGCTCCTAACGCGTCCGGTGTGAGCGCACGAGCGCGCCGGCGGCACCCGCGCGAGCCGCCTGCGTAGGCTACTTCACATGACGGCGCAGCCCCGCCGGCGACCCCGGCACCAGCCGGCGGGCACCATCGGACAACCCCCGACACGCCCGCGCTCGCGTACCGCCGGCAGCAGTTCCCGGCGCTGTACATGACCCGGCGGGTCGCTCTTGCCGGTTGGTTCGGCTCTGACAACCTTGGCGACGAGCTGATCCTGCGGTCGCTGGTGCAGGACCTGCGGGTCCGCGGCGTGGAGCCAATCGCGATCACCATCGACGCGGCCCGGACCGGGCGCTACCACGGGATCGAGTCGGTGACCCATCGCGGCCCGCGACAGTCGCAGGCCCTGCGGCGCCTGCTGCGCGACGTCGACGGCTTGGCCATCGCCGGCGGGGTGATCCAGTCCGAGACCTCGCCGTGGAACATCCCCTTCCACACCTCGCGCCTGCGCGCCGCCGCGGCGGGGCTGCCGATGGCTGCGGTGGGGATGGGGGTCGGACACGTGCGCGGCCCGGTCGGTCGCAGCCTCAGCCGCAGGTCGCTGAGACGCCTGGGCCGCATCGTGGTGCGCGACGCCGACTCGGCGCGGCGGCTGCACGACCTGGGCCTCGACGCTGCGGTCGTCGGCGCGGATCCCGTGACAGCGCTAGACCCGGCGCCCGTCGAGCCGGCCGACACGATGTGCGTGATACTGCGGCCCGCCAACCGCAGGGGCCCGCGCACCGCGGCCGGAAAGGCCCGTAGCGCGACGCGCCAGACCGCCGCCATCGACCGCATGGCCCGCGCCGTCGAAGCGGCCGCGGCCGCGACCGGCCTGGCGCCCCGCTTCGTCGCCTTCCAGGCCGGCCGCGACGGTCCGCTGCACCAAGAGGTCGCCCGGCGGCTCACCACTGCGGCCGAGGTGGTGACACCCACAGTGGGCACCGTCCTCGAAGAGGTGGGGCGCAGCCGCCTGGTGGTCACGATGCGCTACCACGGCGCGGTGGCTGCCCTGCTGCACGACCGCGCCGCGGTGCTGCTCAACTACTCGCCGAAGATGGCGTCACTGGCGGCCGAGGCAGGCGGGTGGGCCGGCCTGTGCGACGACACCGGCAGCCTGGACGCCGGGCACCTCAGCAGCGCCGCCACCGACGCCCTGGCCGCCCGCAGCCGCGCCGCGGAGGCCCTGGGAGCGCTGCGGGGCCGCCTGACCGCCAACGAAGCCGCCCTCGACTACCTCGCTGCCGTTGGAAGCTGAGCCCACACCCTCGCCCACACGCCGCCGGCGAGCCGCGACCGTGGCACGCATCGTCTACCTCACGGCGGTGGCCGGCGCGGTCACGTGGCTGGCCGCAAGCCGCTCCGGCGAGGCGGCGGTCCTGCTGAGAGAGGCCCGGGCCCCGGTTGTCGCAGCAGCGTTGGCAGCGACCTTCGGCCTCATCGCCCTGACCGCGCGGTTCTGGGCGGTGAGCCTGCGCATGCTCGGCCACGAGGCACAGCTGCGGCGACTGATCGAGGCGACGGCGAGAGCCCTGCCCGCCCGCTACGTGCCCGCGGGGTTGAGCTACCCGGCGGCGCGCATCGCGCTGCTGCGATCCGGCGGCCTGGGACTCGCCCCCCTGACGGTCACCGCCACCCTCGAGATGGTGCTGCGCCCGGCCGTGGCGCTCACGCTGGGGATGGTACTGCTGGCCCTGTCGGGCACCCTGGACGCCGCGCCTGCCTGGGCCGCGGCGATCGTTGCCGTCGCGACCGCGGCGATCTCGCCCGCGCTCGGGGGCAGGGTGCTGTCACGCCTGGCGGAGCGGCGCGGCACCGAGCTCACCGTCACCTGGGGCGGCCTGGCCCGGCTGGCCGGCAGCGAGGCCCTCTACTGGTCGTGGGCCGCGGCGACTTTCGTGCTGTACCTGCGGGCCTTCCCCTCCGCCGACGGCTACGGCCCGCTGCTCGCCGCGGGAGCGTTCATGGTGGCGTGGGCGATCGGGTTCCTGGCAGTCTTCGCGCCCCAGGGCATCGGCGTGGCCGAGATCAGCCTGGTCGGGCTGCTTGCCGCCGGCGACGGCGCGAGCGTCTCGCTGGCGCTGGTGGTCGGCGGCTACCGGCTGGTGCAGGCCGCACGCGACGCTATGGCGGCCGCGGCGGCGGAGGTCATCGCCAGGCGTCGAGCTCGGCGAGGATCTGCTCCGACGGGCTGACCTCGGGCATCCGCGGAGCCCGCCGGTACCGCTGGGGATCGCGCAGGAACTCTTCGAGGATCCCGCGGTCATAGCGTCCGAGCACCACGTTCTCGCCCAACCCGTCGGGCCTGCCGGTGCGGCCGCACCACAGCAGCGTGGGCACGCCCAGCGCCGCGCACTCCTCCTGGATCGAGCCGCCGTCGGTGATGACGAAGGGAGCGTCGGCCACCATGGCCAGGAACTCCTGGCGCGGCGCCAGCGGCACCAACTCGGCGCCGGCGGACTCCAGCCGGCGCCGGGGCTCCCCCGCCAGCGCCCTCTCGGTGGGACCGTGCAGCACCCACCGCACCGGCATCTCGGCCGCGAGCGCCTCCACGGCGTCCACGAGGTGCTCGCGCCGCGCCCGGCGGTGGATGTTCTCCACCCGGTGCATCGTGACGATCACCGGTGCCTCCCCCTCAGCACCGCCGGGGGTGCCCTGCGTGCCGAGCCCGCCGTCGACGGCTTCCTTGACCGACTCGAGCACGGTGTTGTGGGGCTGCTCGACGATCTTGGCCCGCACCCCCGAGCGGCGCAGGTTCTCGGCGGCGACAGGTCCGGGGGCGAACAGCACGTCGGCGAGCCGCGGCACCACCACCCGCATGATCTCCTCGGGGAACGGATGCAGGAGTCGATGCGTTTTCAGTCCGGACTCGACATGGGCCACCGCGAGGCCGGCACGCTTGGCCATCAGCGTGCTCAGCAGCGTGGTCGGCGTGTCACCGTGCACGACACACACGCCGCCGTGGCCTGCGAACACCTCGCGGCGGAGCCTCGACCGCGAGAGCAGCAGGAGCCGCGACAGTCCCAGCGCCCACCAGAGGGCCTGCGGGATCGACTCCACGTCGCGCGCGCCGCCCATCTGCAGGTCGGGATCGCGCAGGCCGAACTCGCGGCGGTACACCCCGGCCAGCCGTGCGTGCTGTCCCGAGTCGATAAGCCGGTATTGCGTGCCGGACTCGTCCATCAGCCGCAGCAGCGGCACCATCTTGATGTACTGCGCCTTGGTGCCGATGAAGACGTGGATCATGGGTCGTCCTCAGCCGTGGCGGCGAGCGTGCTCGACAGCAGGATCGCCGGACGCCGGGGGCGCGGCGGGGCCGGGACCGTCTCCCTGGCGCTCGGTCACGTCCGCGGGCAAGACCCGCCGCACGGGCCGCGACACTTGCACCACCAGATCGGCGAGCAGGCCCAGCACCAGCAGGCCCGCGGTCGCGAAACCCAGCAGGAGCGTGTTGCTTGCGACTCGCAGGCCCTTGTCGGCCAGATCGAAGCCCAGCTTGGCCACGAACGCCGCGCCGAACGCTGCCGCAAGGGGCACCAGCACGCGCAGCGGATCGTAGGAGAGCATCATCCTGATCACCTGCAGAACGTACCGGCGCGTGTCCGCCCACCAGCGGAACTTCGACCGCCCCGCCCTCGACTCATATGAGATCGGCACATACCTCACGCTGTAGCCGTTCATCAGGAAGGCCAGCGTGATCGTGGTGACGCAGGAGAACCCATCGGGAAGGCGGTCGATGAACTGCATCACCGGCTCGCGACGCATGGCACGGAAGCCGGAGTTGAGATCGGGGATACGCGTGCGGGTCAGATACGACGCCAACCGGCGGACGAACCACTTCATCGGCACGCGCAGCGCCTTCATGGAGCCCTTCTCGCTGTCACGGGCGCCGACGACTTGATCGGCGTCGCCGAGCGCGTCCACGAGGGCCGGGATCTCGTGGTTGGGGTAGGTCATGTCCGCGTCGGTCCAGACAATGACGCGGCCCCGGGCGGCCCGCGTGCCGATGCGCCGGGCCGCACCGACGCCCAGGTTGCGAGCCGAGGTCAGCAGGCGCACGCCCGCGTGGCCGAGGGCGACATCGCCGGAGCCGTCGGTCGAGCCATCGTCGACTACGAGCAGCTCCCAGCGATGCCGCGATGCCCGCAGCGCGGAGGTGATCCGGCTGATCTCCCGGTCCAGGTGCTCCGACTCGTTGTACACGGGAAGCACAACGCTCACATCAACATCGCTCAAGCCGACGCCGCCGACAGCATCGTCACTCAAGCCAACACCGCCCACACCAACATCACCGACAGCATCGTCGCCCAAGCCAACATCGCTCACACCAACATCGCCCGAAGCAAGGCCGCTCGCATTGAGACCATGTTCGCCGGCAGAGGGGTCTTCGCCGCGCCCGTCGAGAGAACCGCCCGCCATGGGCCGAAGCCTACGCCGCCGCGCCGAGCGCTCTGGGAAGCACGCGGCCGGATGAAGACGCCTCGCGGGCGCTCAAGCCCAACCCGGTTCGTGAGTTCAGCCTTCGCTGGTGCGCCGCTCTGCGAGGTCGCCTCGCAGGGGCCGACGCCGGGCACCCGGACGGGTCGCGGGTTCAGCCTTCGGCGGCGCGTCTCAGCGGCACGACCACGCCACCGGCCTCGCCGTTGGTCGCAGACCGCGGGTGCAGCACGCGAACGTTGGAGTGGCCCGCAGCAAGGGAGCGCCGCCGCAGCGCCGTGGTGCAGACGAAAGCGAGGATCGCCAGATCAGCGAGCACATGCATGGCCAGCGCGGCCACCCCCAGCGTGGGCACCGCCGCCAGCGAGGCCAGGGCCGTGATGACCAGCGTGGCCATCACCCCGCGGCGCCGGGCCATCGCCTCCTGCGAGGTGCGGGGCGCCACCAGCCGGACCCCCGTGCCGGCCGTGCGCATCCGGCTGCGAAGCTCGACGCCCGGACGGGCCAGGGCACCCAGAGCGCGGCTGAATGAGTGCATGCTCTCAGATTGCGACGGTGCCGAGCGGCTCTCGCGCAACCACACAAGGAAGTACAGGAGCCATGCACCCGCAAGGGCAGCCAGCACGATGAGAGTCATCATCAGAAAGCACCCGCTGCCGACGTGGCGGCACCGCCGGAACCGCTGCCGGCAAGCAGCACCCGCCCGCAAGGGCGCGCTGAGACTCGATGCATCACGGAATCACCGGGCACTCGCTCACTTATCGGAAGGCCCTCAAAGCCCGCCTCCGGCCAGTTTCCACACAGCTCTCGCTTCCCAGACTGCTTGCCCAGATCGCTTGTATCCAGCTCGCCTGTGCACAGATCGCCCTGTATACGGGATCGCCCGGACTCAAGTTGCGGTTCTAATGAGTTTGTCACAGAACCGCAACCTTGTGGTGGATCCCATGTTGAGACCGGCCATCGAGAGGCGCCTGCCGCTCAAGTCGCCTCTCTGCGAAAGGTGCCCGAGCGCCCGCCGGTCTTCTCCCACAGCGCGATGTCGGTGATCGTCATCGACCGGTCGAGTGCCTTGCACATGTCATAGACGGTCAGCGCGGCGACGCTGCACGCGGTCAGCGCCTCCATCTCCACGCCGGTGCGCTCGACGGTCTCGACGCGCGCCTCGATTCCCACGGAGTCCTCGCCGACGTCGAAGTCCACCTCCACCGAGCTGACCATCAGGCCGTGGCAGAGCGGCACGAGCTCGGAGGTGCGCTTGGCGGCCTGTATCGCCGCCACTCTGGCCACCGCGAGCACATCGCCCTTGCCCACCGACCCGTGCCCGACCGCCCGGGCGACCTCTGCGGCCATGAGCACCCTGGCACGTGCCGTGGCACGGCGGCGGGTGGGCTCCTTGGCGCCGACGTCCACCATGCGGGCCCGACCGCCGGCGTCGAGGTGCGTGAAGCCCAAGCCCTCAGCCGCCGATCTGCGACATCGACCTGCGCGGCCGGACGAAGTGCACCCGGTTGATCTGATGTCCGGCCCACTTCGAGGCGACCGAGCGCTCGATGGCCGCAGCGATCTCGTCGTCGTCGCAGCCCGAGCGCAGCAGCGCGCGCAGATCGGTCTCGGAGACCGCGAACAGGCAGTTGCGGAACTGGCCGTCCGCGGTCAGGCGCACCCGGTCACAGGTCGAGCAGAACGAGTCGCTCACCGAGGCCACGATTCCCACCGAGCCGGAACCGTCGGCGAACGCGAAGCGTGCCGCGGGCGCCGAGGTGCGCTCGACCGGAACAACGGGACTGGCCTCGTTGACCCGAGCCAGGATCTCGTCGGTGCCAACGACGAGGTCGCTGTTCCAGATGCCGTCGGCGTCGAGGGGCATGAACTCGATGAAGCGCACCTCGACCCCCTCGCGGCGGCCGAAAGCCACGAAGTCGGCTATCTCGTCGTCGTTGACGCCGCGCATCACCACGCAGTTGACCTTCACGGGCGAGAAACCCGCACGCACCGCGGCGTCGATGCCGTCGAGCACGCGGGCCAGCTCATCGCGCCGGGCCAGCTCCGCGAAGCGCTCGGCGCGCAACGAGTCGCACGAGATGTTCACGCGGGCGAGCCCGGCGCGGCGCAACTCAGCGGCCAGCAGCGGCAACGACACGCCGTTGGTGGTCATGGCGAGGTCAACACCGAGGTCGGCGAGCATCTTCACCAGCACCGGCAGCCGGGCGCGCACGGTCGGCTCGCCGCCGGTGAGGCGTATCCCGTCGACGCCGTATCGCTGAACCATGATGCGGGCGATGCGGGCGATCTCCTCGAAGCTGAGCAGTTCCTGGCGGGGCACCCAGTCCAAGCCCTCGGCGGGCATGCAGTAGGTGCATCGGAAGTTGCATCGGTCCGTCACCGAGATTCGCAGGTCGCGATGCACGCGGCCGAAGCCGTCCAGAAGCTGCTTGCCCATCTGTGCGCAGGCTACCGCCCGCCCCCTCGGTGCATGGCCGACTGGTCGCCCGGTCGCCCCAGTTGGAGAAGCACACCAGAGCATCCGCGCCCTCGGTGCATGGCCGACTGGTCGCCCGGTCGCCCCAGTTGGAGAAGCACACCAGAGCATCCGCGCCCTCGGTGCATGGCCGACTGGTCGCATGGTCGCCCGGTCGCCCAATGCGGGCGCGTCAGAGCATGATCACCTGCACGGGATCGCCGGCACCGATCTCGACGCCGTCGGGAACCACGGCCAGGGCGTCGGCTCTGGCCATGGCCGTGAGCTGGTGCGAGCCCTGGCCGCCCGAGGCAGCCACCCGCAGCACGCCGTGCTCGTCGCGGCTCGACGAGACGCGCACGTAGTGGGTCTTGCCGTCACCCCTGCGGCCGAGGGTGTCGCTGCTGACCGCCCGCAGCAGGGCCGGGCCGAGTTCGCCGGGCCGCCGGCCTGCCATGGCACGCAGCGCCGGCTTGGCCAGCAACTCGAAGCTCACCATCGACGAGACCGGATTGCCCGGCAGGCCGAATACGGGCGTTCCGTCCACCAGGCCGAAAGCGAAGGGCTTGGCCGGCTTGATGGCGATCTGCATCCAGCGCATCGTCCCGATGCGGTCGAGCACGGCCTTGACGTAGTCGTAGTCGCCCATCGACACGCCTCCCGAGGACAGCACGGCGTCGCAGCGGGCAACCCCGTCGCGCAGCGCCCGCTCGATGTCCTCGACGCGGTCGCGGGCGATGCCGAGGTCGACCCCCTCGAAGCCGGACTCCGCCACCAGGCCCAGCAACGAGCGCCGGTTGGTGTCACGGATCTGCCCGCGCCGCAGCGAGCCGGGCTCGTCGAACAGCTCGTCACCGGTGGACAGCACGCCGACCCGCGGGCGCGGGTGCGCCATCACCTCGTACGCGCCGATGCCTGCCAGCACCCCGACGCAGCCGGCGGACACGAACGTGCCCGCGCCGAACACCTCCTCGCCCGGCGCCACGTCCTCGCCACAGAATCGCACATGGTTGCCCGGCGGCACGGCGATCTCCACGATCACGGACTCGCCGCCGCCGCCACCACGCTCGCCGTTGCGGGGCACCGGCCGGGTGCGCTCCACCATCACCACCGCGTCCGCGCCCGGCGGCATGGGCGCTCCCGTCATGATCCGCGCCGCCTGCATGGCACCGACGTGAACGTCGCCGGTGTCGCCGGCCGCGACGGTGCCGACCACCTCAAGCTCCACCGGGGCTCGGGACGTGTCCGCGGCACGCACCGCGAAGCCGTCCATGGCCGTGTTGGCGAAGGACGGGACCGCCTCGACCGCCTCGACCGGCTCCGCCAGCACAAGACCGAGGGCCTGATCGAGCGACACCGGGCAAGCGGGCAGCGGCCTCACCCGCTCAAGCACGTAGCTGCTCGCCTCCGCCAGCGGGATCATCGACTCAGGCCCAGCCATCTGCTCTGGTGCCGCGGCGCGGCGAGCCACAACCCGACCGCAACGCCGCCATTGCCGACACTCACGGTCTGCGCACCGTGCCTCGGCAGGTCGGGGCAAAACGGGCGCGCCAGGACGGTCCGGTCACAGTCTCGACTCGGTGCCGCGCCACAGCCGCACGATATTGCCGTGGTGGCGCCAAGCCATCAATACCATGACTGTCACCGCTACCGCCACCTGCTGCCAGTGCCACCCCCGCAAGGCCACCAGCACGGGGTAGGCGACGGCCACGCTCAACGAGCCCAGCGAGGCGATCCGGCGCAGCCTCACCACCGCCACGAAAAGCACCGCGCAGACCAGCCCGGCCAGCGGATCCAGCACCAGGCCGCCGCCACCGCCGGCCGCCACTCCCTTGCCGCCCCGCAGGCGGGGCACGACGGGCCGAACATGGCCGAGCACCACGCCGCACCATGCGGCCAGCGCCTCGGGCCGGCCCCACAGCAGCATGGCCGCGAGGGTCGGAGCCGCGCCCTTGGCGAGGTCGCCCAAGGCCACCGCCAGCCCGGCTGTGCGCCCGCCGATGCGGTACATGTTGGTAGCGCCCGGATTGCCGGATCCCTCCACGGTCGGATCACGTCCGATGCGCCGTCCCACGAGCTTCGCAGTGGGCCACATCCCTGCCGCGTACGCGCCGGCGAAGGCCACGACCAGCCAGGGCGACACAGGCGGATATTACGGTGCCGCCGCTATCCTCGCCCGGATGCCGCTTTATGACTACAGGTGCGATCTCTGTGAAGCCCAGTTCGAGGTGCGCCAGTCCTTCAACGAAGAGAAGCTCGGCTTCTGCCCCGCCGAGGGCGGCCCCGCCGCCTGCACCTCACCCGGCGAGGGTCCCGTGAAGAAGGTGTTCAGCGGCGTGGGCATCTCCTTCAAGGGAGACGGCTTCTACAAGAACGACCATGGCGCCAACGCCAGCGGCCGCCGCAAGGAGCGCGAGGCAGCATCCTCCAAGGACTCCTCGGGCTCCTCGGATTCGGGAGACTCGTCGAAGGCCTCCGACGCCAAGACCTCGACGGGCTCCGCGGGTTCCTCCTCCGAAGCGAAGAAGCCGGCAAAGAAAGCACCGGGCGAGGCCAGGGCCACCGCAGGCACGTCCGCCTAAGCCGGACGGCGGCGGTTTGCTTCTCGGCACCCTCACGACGCACAGGCATCCCTAGCCGCTGTTGGAGCGGCCGCACCGCGGCAACGGGTTCAACCAGGTCGGACCCGTCACCGCTCTGGCATCCCCCTAGCCGCCGATCAGCGGCCGACCATCACAGTTCCCCTGTCCTTTAGGGTCCCCGACCGTCTCAGACTCTGCCATCCCTCGCATTCGAGGCTCGCGCCGCTGCCGGCACACCACGGACAAGCGCCGATACCGCCCTCTCACACGGAGGCGTCATGGCCCTGGCACGACCCCCGGCCAGACACGGCCCCAGCGCGGCGGCATGGCTCTACACGAGGCTCCGCCACCGTCGCGGCCTGCGCCTCGCCGCCGCTGCCGGAGCTGCCGTGGCCGTCCTGGTGGCTCTCGGATCAAACAACTCCAGCGAGCGGAGTCCGTCCGCCGCAACCGCGCTGACATCTGAGGACGCCGGCGCGTCCCAGCGACTTGCGCCTGGAACTCGGGGCGTCACGGTGCCCGCGGGCGGCATCGACCTGCGCGTGGGCGACATCGTGGACGTTCACGAGATTCGCACCGGAGGCGCGGTGGTCCGGGCCGCGCTCGTGGCCGACGCCGCGGACGAGCACATCCTCGTGGCCGTCCCGCTCGAGCGGGTTGATGCGATGCTCGACGCTCTCACGACGGGCGGCGTGATGCTCGTGCTAGTTCCCCCCACTCCCATGGCCTCACCGCAATAGATGGGTATCAACATCCAGCCAGGGGTTCGAGTATCCGCTTGCTGCGGCCGATCCTCGCATCGCGCCGCAATCGGCGGCGTCAACATCCAGCCAGGCGTGCGGGCCGGCGGCCTTCGTCGCAATAGACAGTGGCGGCGGCCGGCAGGCGTGCTGCCAGGCGAGTCGGTCAACCCCAGGAACCGGCCGCGAGCAGCAGCACCGCAGCTCCGGCCGCCACCCTGTAGACGACGAAGGGCTTGAGTCCCAGGCGCGCCACCACCCGAGTGGCGGCCCACACCGCAGCCCACCCTGTGACGGCCGAAGTCGCCACACCCCAGCCGAGGGCCGGCCAGAGTTCCGAAGGCACATCGAGACCGACCAGCCCGTACAGCCCGGCCCCGGCGATCACGGGGAGGCTCATCAGGAAGGCGAGGCGCACCGCCGCCTCGCGCTCGTAGCCGAGCAGCCGGGCCGCGGTCATCGTCACGCCCGAGCGCGACACGCCGGGCTGCAGCGCCAGCGCCTGGCCCAGGCCCATGGCCAGCGCATGGCCGTAACCGAAGTCCTGCGCGCCGCGGCGCTCGGCGGCCCGGTCGGACAAGCCCAACAGCAGGCCGAACACGATGAGTGACAGCGCCACGGGCACCACCCGGCGCGATCCCGTGACCGCCTCGCCCAGCAAGACGCCGACCGCGGCGGCCGGCACGGCCGACAGCACCAGCGCCCAGCCGGTGCGGCCGTCGGCTCCGAGCGGGCCGCGACCGAGTAGCGGTGCCAGGGCTGCGGAGGCGTAGCGCCTGACGTCGTGACGCAGGTACACGAGCGCGCCGGCCAGCGTGCCCAGGTGTACCGCCACGTCGAACGCGGTCGCCGCCTCGCCGGACAGCTCGTCCCATCCGAGCAGCCATCGGGTGAGCACGAGATGGCCGCTCGACGAGATCGGCAGGAACTCCGATAGCCCCTGGACGATCCCGAGCACGACGGCCTGCAGCACGGGCACCGCCCGAGGTTACGCAACACCAAGCCCGCGGCCTGCCCGCCGACGCTCTCGAGCCGGCTTTCGTTGCACGTCATGGGCACGGCTGGTATGGTGTTGTTTACTGCTGTCTCAGGCGCTCCCAGCATTCAAGATCGCCCAAGCAGCAGCATCGGCAGCCTTCGAGGCGCCCCCTTTCACCCCGATCCACCCGCGAACGGCAAAGGAGGCCCACGATGGCCACAACCCAAGCACAGCGCGCCGCGCTCTACAACCACCTCGCAGAAGCCATGAACCAAGAAGCCGCAGACACCCTCATGGACCAGCTCCCACCCACAGGCTGGGACCAGATGGCCACCAAGGACGACCTCGCCAACACCGAACAACGCCTGCTCGCCGCGCTGCAGGTTCACAAAGCCGAGACCAACGCCGCCATGCAGGCCGGCTTCGCCGAACTGCGGGCCCTCATCGCCACCGGACTCGCCGACGCCGCCCAGGAGCGCGCCCAGATCATCAAGACCCAGGCCAGGCAGCTCTACTTGATCGTCGCCGCCATCGCCGTGGGAACGGTCTCGGTGTGGGTCGCGGTGTTCACCAGCATCCTGGTGGCCTGAGCACTCGCCGCCTGCCACGACCACACGCAACCGGACGCAGCGTTCCCCGAACCCCAGACGCCGCCGGGCGGTTCAGGCCTTAGGTGCCGGACATGGTTACTTCGGCTATGGCTAGGGTTGCTCCGGCTGCGCTCATGGGCAGGTACTCGAGGTCATCGCCAACCTCGATCACATCTAGCAGCAGGCGTTGCAGCGTGCTGGCGATGGTCACCTCCCGCACCGGCTCGGCGGTCTCGCCGCCGCGGATCCGCAGACCCTCCGCGCCCACCGAGAAGTCGCCCGACACTGCGTTGACCCCGCTGTGCAGGCCGGTCACGCCCTGCACCAGCAGCCCGTCGTCGATCCCGGCCACGATCTCGGCCTGCGAGCGCGACCCGGGGCTGAGCCTCAGCGCGTGTGCGCCGACGCCGGGCGTGCCCTTGAAGCCGCCCCGCACCGCCGATCCAGTCGATGACACCCCGGCCCGGCGGGCCGAGTAGGTGTCATAGAGATAGGTGTTCAGAACGCCACCGGAGATCAGCGGCACACGGCGGGTTGCGAGACCCTCGGCGTCGATGGCCGAGGCCGAGTAGGCGGCTGGGTCGGTGGCGTCGTCGATAAGCGTGATGGCGCCGGCGGCGACGGCGCTGCCGAGGCGGTCCGCGAACAGCGACCGGCCCTTGAGCACCGCCTCGCCGCTGAGGGTGGCGCCGACGATGCCGATGAACTGCGCCGACACGTAGGGGTCGAGCACCACCGTGAGCCGCCGCGTCGGCGCCTTGGCCGCCCCGAGCAGCCGCGTCGCCCGCTCGGCGGCGTCGGTGCCGGCGGTTTCCGCGGACAGCTCGCCGGGATGCCGGCCCACCGAGAAGCCGAAGCCGGTCTGCGTGTCGCCGCCGTCGGTCGCGAGGCTGAACGCCGCGAGGTAGCAGCCCGTCTCCCTGGCCGAGGCGGCAACGCCGCTTGACGTGGCCACCGCGGCCTCATAGATCGTGTCGGCGTACTCTGAGGACTCCACGCCGCTGATGCGCGGATCCGCGGCCAGCGTCACCCGCTCCAGCTCCAGCGCAAGCGCCACCTTGTCCTCGGTGGCGAACTCCGCCAGCTCCTCGCTGTACAGGTCCAGCTGCGCCTGCGGCACGCCGTCGGGCGCGGCCACGCCGGCGAACTCGTCGACGCTGCCGAATTGTGAGTTGTCGAGCGCCTCCTCGAAGGTCTCGCGCACCGCTTCGTCATCCAGCGTGGCCGCGTATGCGAACCCCTGCCGCCCGCCGCGCACCACCCGCACGCCGATCCCCTGAGACGACGCCACGGTGAGCGACTCCACCTCGCCCTCGTAGGCGCGCACCTCGGTCTCGCGCTCCTGCGCTGCGAACGCTTCCACCTCCACGCCCGGCCCGGCCCAGCCGGCAACCCGCTCGACAATGCCGAGCAGCGTCGAGGTCATGGCTGCGTCATAGCCGCGTGCCCTGAGCGCAGCGCGGGTCGATCCCCGCGTCCGACTCGATGCCGCACAGGCCGGTCGAGATCATCGCCGCAGACCCTGAGAGCCCGCTCAAGGCGCAGCCGCTCAGGCGGCTGTGCCGCCGACGGTGAGCGAGCTCACCCGCAGCGTCGGCGTCCCATCGCCCACGGGCACGCCCTGGCCGTCCTTGCCGCAGGTCCCGGGGGAGCCCATGGCGAAGTCGTTGCCGAGCGCGTCGATGCGGGTGAGCACCTCGGGGCCGTTGCCGATCAGGTTGCCCTCCCTGATCGGGGCGGTGATGCGACCGTTCTCGATCAGGTACGCCTCGGTCATGCCGAACACGAAGTCGCCCGTGGCTGTGTTCACCTGCCCCCCGCCGAGCTGCGCGACGTACACGCCGTGGGGCGTGTCGGCCAGGATGGCGGAGGGATCGTCGGATCCGTTGGCGATGTAGGTGTTGGTCATCCGCACCATGGGCAGGTGCTGGTAGCTCTGGCGGCGGCCGTTGCCCGAGCTGGCCCGGCCCTGCTTGCGGGCCCGGACGCGATCCCACATGTAGTCGGTCAGCACACCGTTGTGGATCAGCACGTTGCGCGCTGCCGGGCGGCCCTCGTCGTCGATCCCGTAATGTCCCCACTCGCCCGCCATCGTCCCGTCGTCCACCAGCGTCACCGCCGGCACCGCCACCTGCTCCCCGACCCGACCGGCGAACGCGGACGCCGACTTGGCGACGAGGTCGGCCTCCAGCCCGTGCCCGCACGCCTCATGGAACAGCACGCCACCGCCGCCGGGGCCGACGACCACGGGCATGGCACCGCTCGGAGCGGGCTGCGCGGAGAGCTTGGTCAGCGCCCGCTGGGCCGCCCGGCGGGCCATCTCCTCGACGTCGTAGGCGTCGAACAGCTCGAAACCGACCGTGCGGCCCGCGGACTCGCGGCCCGTCTGCATGCCGGTGTCGCCGGTGGCAACGCAGGACACCGCGAACAGGGTGCGCACCTGATCGTCGGAGGTGAACAGGCCGTCGCTGTCGGCCACCACGATGCGCCGGCGGCCGTCGCCGTAGCGGGCCGACACCTGGGTGATGGCGCCCCCGACCGAGCGGGCCGCGGCGTCTGCGGCGGTTAGAAGCTCGACCTTGCGATGCTTGGGCACTTCCTCAGGAGCGACCCGCACCGCCAGGCGGCGCGGCGATGCCAGCGCGCCGACGGCCACCGTGCGGGTTCCTCCCCCGCCCCGGCTGGCGGCGGCCGCGGCCGCCTCGGCGGCGGCGAGAAGTCCGGCGGCGCTCAGGTCGGCCGTGTGGGCGAAACCGGTCGTCTCGCCGGCCACGACCCGGATCCCCGCGCCGCGGTCCCGGCCCGAGACCACCTCCTCGACCCGCCCGTCGTCGAGCACCGCTGACGACGAGCGTCGATCCTCGGCGAAGATCTCGGCGAAGTCCGCGCCGGTGCGCATGGCCCTCGCCAGCGTCGAGTTGACGGTCTCGGGATCAAGCACAGCCCACTATCGTAACGCTGCGATGGCCATCCACCCCACGGCTACGGCGCCTGCCAGCGGCGACGCCACGGCGACCGGCGATGCCACGACAACCGGCGACGCCACGGCAACCGGCCCGGCCGGCGCTGCGGCATCGAACCCGTTGCGCTGGTGGCGTGAGATCGTCCTCGTCGGGGTGTTCTACGGCGTCTACACGCTGGTGCGCAACCAGTTCGGCTCCGAGCTCGGCACCGCCGTCAAGGAGACGGCGCAGAACAACGCCGCCGACGTAATAGCCCTCGAGCGGGCGCTGGGGCTGTTCGGCGAGAAGGGCATCCAGGACCTGTTCATCGGCTGGGACCCCGCCATCCAGTTCTGGAACATCTTCTACGGGTTCTGCCACTTCGCGGTGACGATCGGCGTGATGGTATTCCTGTTCCTGCGACACCCGGTCCGCTACGGGGTGCAGCGCACGATCCTGGCCGTCACCACCGCCGTTGCCCTCCTCGGCTTCGCCATTTACCCGCTGATGCCGCCGAGGCTGCTCAACGACTGCGGTCCCTTCGGCGCCTGCCTGGACAACTATTCCTTTGTGGACACGCTGGTGGATCCCGGCGGGTTCTGGTCGTTCAACTCCAGCGCCATGATGGAGATCTCCAACCAGTACGCGGCCATGCCCAGCCTGCACGTCGCCTGGGCGCTGTGGTGCGCCTTCGCCGCGGTCCCGGTGGTGCGCCGGCGGTGGCTGCGCGTGCTGCTGATCCTGTATCCATGGCTTACGCTGTCAGCAGTGATGGTGACAGCGAACCACTACTGGCTCGACGCTGTGGGCGCCCTGGCCGCGGTCGCCGTCGCCTACCCGCTGGGAACCAGGCTGGCCCGGAGGCTCCCGGCCTGGATCGCGCCCCGCCCGGCGAGTCCCGCAACCGCAACCGCTACCGCAGCGGTGCCTGCGACCGCAGCAGCAGCGTCGTCCGGAGCGCCCTAGCGCCATGCGACTCGACGCCATCACCGGGCCCGACGACCTGCGCGGCCGCTCCTACGCCGAGCTCGAGGACCTCTGCGGCCAGATCCGGTCGCGGATCATCGAGGCGGTCTCGGCCAACAGCGGGCACCTGGGGTCGAACCTCGGTTGCGTGGAGCTGAGCGTGGCGGTGCATCGTGTCTTCCGCTCGCCCCACGACGTGATCCTCTGGGACACGGGCCATCAGTCCTACGTGCACAAGATGCTCACCGGCAGGGTCGCCGACTTCGACACCCTGCGCAGCGCCGGCGGGCTCTCGGGGTACCCGTCACGAGCCGAGTCACCCCACGACTGGATCGAGAACAGCCACGCCTCCACGGTGCTGTCCTACGCCCACGGGCTGGCCACCGCCTTCGACGCCGCCGACTCGCAGCGGCGGGTGGTGGCCATCGTCGGCGACGGCGCCATGACCGGCGGCCTGGCCTTCGAGGGGCTCAACAACCTGGGCCACAGCGGGCGCCGGGCGCTGGTGATCCTCAACGACAACGGGCGCAGCTACGCGCCCACGGTGTCTCGCCTGAGCGAGAGCCTGGTGCGCTTCCGCTCCAACGCCAAGCTGGCGCACCGCCAGGACCGCCTCGAGGTGGTGGCCGAGCGCATCCCGTGGGTCGGCGAGACGATCCAGCGCGCCATGCAGATGTCCAAGGCCGCCCTGCGCGAGCTGTGGGACTCCGCAGGCTTCTTCGAGAACCTCGGGGTGCGGTACCTGGGCCCCTTCGACGGGCACAACCTGGCGGGCCTCGAGGAGGCGCTCAAGAACGCCGCCGAGTTCGACGGGCCGGTCGTGGTTCACGTCCTCACGCAGAAGGGGCGGGGCTACAAGCCGGCCGAGGACGACGAGATCAAGCACATGCACGACTCCGGCAAGGTGCGCCAGGGCACCTACACCGGCAAGTTCTCCGAGACCATGCTGAAGCTGGGTGCCACGCACCCCGAGATCGTCGCCCTCACCGCGGCGATGCCGGACTCGACGGGACTGCTGCCCTTCAGGGACCGGTTCCCGGAGCGGTTCTTTGACGTGGGCATCGCCGAGCAGCACGCGGTGACCTCCGCGGTGGGCATGGCCATGGGCGGCCTCCGGCCCTTCCTCGCGGTGTACAGCACCTTCCTGTCCCGAGCCTTCGACCAGGTCAACCTCGACTGCGGGCTGCACGGCGCCCCCCTGGTCTTCTGCATCGACCGTGCCGGGATCACCGGCGAGGACGGCCCCTCCCATCACGGCGTGCTCGACATGGTGCTGCTGTCGAAGGTGCCCGAGATGGTGGTGCTGGCGCCCTCGTCGCTGCAGGAACTGGAGCAGATGATGCTGGACGCGGTGGGGATGACCAGCGGTCCGGTCGCCATTCGCTGGCCCAAGACGGCGGCGCGCAACGTGGGCCGCCACGAGGTCGGGTCGGGCCTGAGCGCCCGGCGGGTGCGCACCGGGGACGGCAGCGTCTGCCTGATCGGCGTCGGCAAGCTCCTCGAGGCCTGCGAGCAAGCCGCCGAACTGCTCGCCGCCGAGGGGATCGAGGCGTCGGTGTGGGATCCGCGCGCGGTGAGCCCGCTGTGTGACGACATGCTCGCCGACGCCGCCGCGCACGAGCTCGTGGTCACCGCTGAGGACGGCTTGCGGCAGGGAGGCGCCGGCTCCGCCATCCGCGATGCCCTGGGCGAGGCGGGCTCGCCGGCCAGGGTGCGGGTGCTCGGAGTCCCCGTCAACTACGTGCCACACGGCAAGGCCGACCAGATTCTCAGCGATCTCGGGCTCGACGCGGCAGGAGTCGCGGAGGCGGTTCGCTTGCCCGATGGCGGCGCGCCCGTCATGAGGCTTCCCCTCAGAACCCCAGCAGCTTCTGCCGGCGCTGTCACAGCCACCGCCAGGGCTGCCCGCAAGCGCGCCTGACGCCCTGCGAATCCGCCGGCCCGGGGGCGTCGCCCAGCAACGCCTTGCCCGCGCCGCTCCTGGGGTTCAGGCGTAGTAGGGGTTCTCGCCGGCGGTGTGGTCGGTGGCGTCGATCACGTCCGGCACCTCGGGCACGGCCTCGAGGATGGCCTGCTTGATGCCCTGGGAGAGGGTGGCCTGGCTCATGGCGCAGCCCTGGCAGCCGCCGCCCATCGTGACGATCACGGCGCCGTCGTCGCGCACCCCGACGAGTTCGGCGTAGCCGCCGTGTGATGCCAGCGCCGGGTTGATCCTCAGCTCCAGGAGCTGGCGCACCTTCTCGGGCACGTCGCCGGCGAGTTCGAGTTGGCCCATGTCCCCCAGCGGGTTGGGCCGGTTGGGGTTGCGGATGACGAGGCCGCCCTGGCCGGGTATGGAGGGAACGTCGAGCGTCGCGCCGCGCAGCCGGTCGACGCTGGCCTGCGGCACGATCACGGTCAGACCGCCGGTAGCGTGGACGCAGTCGTCCGCGCCGGCCTCCGCGACCGGGTCGAGGGCCAGGTCGTAGGTGTATTCCACTCCGGCGGCCCCCGTCACCTCCACCCTCAGACCGAGGGCTTCGCCGTCGTCCTCCTGGTCGCGGATGCCGAGCACGGCGGCGCGGGCCGCGTCGGTGATGATCAACACCTCTTCGGTGTGCTGCGGGGCGGCGACGGTCGGGGTCATCGCTTGGGTCATCGATGCCGACCGTTGCAGCGGGCGCCGACCGGCGGTTCGTCTGCGGGCTGTGCGACGGCAACGAACGCGGTCATCGGTGCCGAGGCTACCGTGGGAGCATGGCATCCGGGTCTGCACACGAGGTCTGCACATACGAGGTACGCGACGGCGTCGGGGTTTTGCGCCTCGACGACGGCAAGGCCAACGCCATCGGCTACAGCACGCTCGCCGCCGTCGACAAAGCTCTTGAGGACGCGCCGCGCGACGCCAGGGCGCTGGTTATCGCGGGTCGAGACGGCTGCTTCAGCGCCGGCTTCGACCTGAGCGTGATCGGCAAGGGCCCGGAGGCGGCCAGGGATCTGCTGGCGGTGGGCGCCCGCACGGCCATGGGGATCTACGGTTCCCCGGTTCCGGTCGTGGCCGCCTGCAGCGGTCATGCCCTGGCCTTCGGCGCCATCGTGCTGCTGTGCAGCGATGTGCGCATCGGCGCCGACACCAGAGCCAAGATCGGCCTGAACGAGGTGTCCATCGGCCTGCCGCTGCCGATCTTCGCCACCGAGCTGGCCCGCAACCGCCTGAGCAATCGCCACTTCACCGCGGCCACGTCGCTGGCCACCGTCTACACCCCCCAGGGTGCTGTCGAGGCCGGCTACCTCGACGAGCTGGTCGCACCCGAGGAGTTGCTCGAGGCGGCGGTCGCTCGTGCGTCCGAGCTGGGTGAGCGGCTGCGGCCGGGCGCCTTCGCCGTGACCCGGCGCAACACCCGCCAGGCCGTCATCGAACACATCCGCGCCACGCTCGATGATGACCTGTTGGACTTCGGCTCCCCGGAGTGACCGGGCGGCCCTAGCGAACGTCCCACCGCACCCAGCCTGACCCGACGCGGTTAGAGAATGAAGCGGTACTAGCGAAGGCGTAAGCGAGAAGGCGTAAGCGGCCTCAGCGAACGAAGCGGCCACAAACCGGCCAGGGGCTGTGGCCCCGCCGGGCGTACAGCTCGCGTGCGCGGGCATCCTGCTCCGACGGCGACGCCTCGGCCGGGTCTCCGGTGCCGCCGACCGACTCCCAGGTGGGCAGGTCGAACTGGTAGGCGCCCCGGTAGCGGCCGCTGGGGTTGACGGCCCGGTAGTTGTCGGTGGACTCGCAGAAGCGCAGAGCCTCCCAGCCCGCTCGCGGGGCGAAGCCGTAGCGGCCCTCCATGATCGCCAGGTCCGCCCGATCCCACGCATCGGCCACCACCAGCAGGGCGCGAGCCTGCGCCCCCGCGGTCTCGTTGACGGGCAGGTCTTGGTGGATCGACTCGATCTCCTTGCGGAGCGCCTCGATGCGATCCACCAGCAACAGCAGCTCGTCACCGGCCTGGGACTCCCGGGCACCGAGGAGGGTCGACGTCTCGTCGAGAGGTTCCGTGATGCCTCCGAGCAGCTGCATGCGCCGAGCCAGATCCGGCAGACCGTCCGCGCCGAGCAGGATGCTGATGGCGGTGTCAGCGCCGCCGCTGACGAAGGAGCCCACGGCCAGCTGGCGTGACGAATCGCGCAGTTCCTCGATCTCGATGAGAAGCCGGCTCAGTTCCTCTCCGAGGCGGTCGCGCTCTGCCAGCGCGGCCGCGAGGTCCGTCTCGGCCCGCGCCAGCGACTGCTGCAACTGCACGCCCTCACGCTCGAGCTCGGCTATCTGCTCCCTGACAGCTGAGCCGGGCGGGATGTCGCCGCGAAGATCGTGGGCCTCCTCTGCGCCGCTGGCGGGCGCCAGCCCGGCGATCACGGCGAAGATCAACGCCAGCGCCGGGAGCCAGGCACGCCCGCTCTTGGAGGTCGAGCGGGCTGACCGCCGCCGGCCCGCCGATCGGGCGCAGCGGTCGGGGCCGTGGCCCGGTTGGGTCGGGGGCGCAGCGAGCCGGGGAGGGGGACCAAGCGTTGTGCTGCGGCGAGGCGGCACCGTCATCAATGGACGCGCTCAGCTGGGTGACGTATGGGAAAACGATGATGCATGGGGAATCCGCGCGCGGGCGAAGTCCGGGCACGGTTGGCCCGCGCCTTGCGATTCCCGGACTCCACCCGCAGGAACGAAGGCGAGACCGTACACTGATCCGAAGATGTTCGCAATCGCGCAGCGACCATGTGGACGCTCCGGCAGGCGATCCCGCGGGTAGACAGGGCAGGCGGTTGGACTCCGAGACCGGCTACGACGCCGTGATGGTCCTGTCGTTCGGGGGGCCTGAGGGGCCCGACGATGTGGAGCCGTTCCTCGCAAATGTCACCGCCGGCAGGGGCGTGCCCCCGGTGCGGTTGGCTGCCGTTGCCGAGCAGTACCAACGCTTCGGCGGGGTGAGTCCCATCAACGACCAGTGTCGCCGCCTCAGTGCTGCGCTGGCCGAGCGCCTCGCCGCCGCGGGGCACGCGCTGCCCGTCTACTGGAGCAACCGCAACTGGATTCCATACGCCGCGGACACCGTGGCCGAGATGGCAGCGGCCGGCCACCGTCGCGTGCTTGCCGTAACGACTTCCGCCTACTCCTCTTATTCGGGGTGCCGCCAGTATCTGGAGGACATCACGGCCGCCCGGCGGGCCGTGGGCGACACCGCCCCGGTGATCGAGAAGGTAAGAGCCTATTTCGACCATCCCGGCTTCGTGGAGCCGTTCGCCGACTCTGTGGCGGAGGCTCGCAGACGCCTGCCCTGCGAGCATCGGGACGGGGCACGGCTGGTGTTCACGGCGCACTCGATACCGCTGTCGATGGCGCGGGGCTGTGACTACGAGCGGCAGCTCAATGAGACGGCGCGTCTCGTGGCGGCTCGTGCAGGCTTCGACACTTGGACGATGGCATGGCAGAGCCGCAGCGGCCCTGCCTCGATTCCGTGGCTGGAACCAGACGTGAACGACCACCTCCGGGAACTTGCCGCTAAGTCGGGCGAGCAAGTGCCTGCGCGTGGGCGTGGGGGTGGGAGTGCCGTGGTGCTGGCACCCATCGGGTTCGTCAGCGACCACATGGAGGTGATGTGGGATCTGGACGTGGTGGCGGCAGCCACCGCCGCCGAACTCGGCATCAGCCTGGCCCGGGCCGTCACTCCGGGCACGGTCCCCGACGAGCGGTTCGTGGCGATGTGGCAGGAACTGGTGGAGGAGCGCCTCGCTGACGGTGTGCCGCGCCGAGCGCTGGGCCGGTTGGGAGTCCGCCCCGACCTCTGCCCGGCCCGATGCTGTCCGAGGAGCGTTCCGGCCGGAGCCTGAATATTCATCTCTCGCCTCATATTCATCTCTCGCCTCCGGCAGCGAGCACATACACCAGCAGCAGCCCAAGCAACTGCGGGCCAGAGTCTGAGCGTCCCATCGCCGCCACCGCAGTCACGAACACACCCGAACACCACGCGGCTGCCGGGTCGGAACCTGAGTATCCACCACTGCGCCTGTGGATAACAGTATTTTGCGCGAGCGTCACCAGTGAAGCTGCCTGGGGAGGGCCGCTGTACCGTGAATCATGCCAAGGTTGCCGCAGAGGCGATCCGCTTCCGGATCACCACTATCCGACGTCCTCTTGTCGACAGTGAGACCCTTGATGTAGAGGCGATGGGTGCCGCATCGGTGACGGCCGGGAGGCCGGAGGTGGATGCGGCACTGCGCATGATCGCCACGGCCTGGCATCGGGCCGGACTCGACCGTGAGGCGCTGGCTCGCCCGTGGAGCGCCGAGGCCGCAGAACTCTTCAGGAACCGCAGCGACATCATCGATGCTGTGGACGTGATCGCACGGGCAGCGGGCACGTCTGGCATTTCGAGCCGCTCGTCCACCGCCGCCTGAACTCGCAGGCGCCACAATCCACGCACACGGCGGGGTTCCACCAGTCATGTCGCCGTCCGGGAACGCATCTGCCTTGAGCAGCCACGAGTAGGTCAACGTGATGCCTCTCGGCGAGGTCAGCCCGGGTGAGGCGTTCTGGAACGCACCGTTGAGTACAGGCGAAGTAGCTTGTCCAGATGCCCGAGCTTCCCGAGGTGGAGACGATCCGCGTGCAGCTTGAGCCCCTGCTCGCGGGGCGCTGCATCACTGGCGGCGGGGCGCATCCCAGTCCCAAGTTCGCTAGCGCCGTTGAAGCCGTGGGGTGCGAGATCGGGATGGTCCGTCGCAGGGGCAAGTACCTGATAATCGGCCTTCATGACGATGACAACCGACCACCCGCCGACTCTCAGAATTGCAAAGGACAAGCGGCCGAACCAATAGACGGCGACACTCCAACCGGCTCGGACGAAGGCGACAGTCCAGGTGCCGGCTCATTCATCGGGTCCAGCCCGGCCGCCAGCCCCGAGGAGGATGGGGCCGACGCGAGCCTGGAACTCGTCATTCATCTGGGTATGACGGGCCGCCTGGCTGTGACCCATGAGGCCGATCTGGCTCACCCGCACCTGCGGGCCTGGTGGCGCCTCGACGACGGTTCCGTGTTCACGTTCCACGATGTGCGCCGCTTCGGGCGTGTCCACGTGGTGGCAGCCGGCTGCTACAGCGCCATCGCCACACTGAGCCGCATCGGCCCCGAGCCGTTCAGCGACGAGTTCAACGGTGACGGTCTGTGGCGTTCGCTCCGCTCCAGCCGGCGCTGCATCAAGACACAGCTGCTGTCGCAGTTGCCGGTGGCCGGGGTGGGAAACATCTACGCCGACGAGGCTCTCTGGTCGGCCCGCATCAACCCCGCAGCCCGCCGGCTCTCACGCGCCCGCGCCGGCGGGTTGGCCGAAGCGATCCGAACCGCCCTCGCCTCCGGACTGCAAAATCGGGGCACCACGCTGCGCGACTACGTGACCGTGGAGGGAGCCATCGGCACCAACCAGCACCACCTGCGCTGCTACGGGCGCGCCGGAGAGCCCTGCGAGCGCTGCGGCACCGAACTACGGCGCCGCGTCATCGACGCCCGCGGCACCACCTGGTGCCCCCAATGCCAACGCCACTAAAGTAGCAGATATAGTGATAGTCATGCAATAGGTTACATGAATTTGTATAGAATCATCAATAACACAAGATCGCCGTATCCAGGGGACGAGTCGCAAGCGCGTTACCCACGACCCGCCACAATCGGGGCACTGGACATCAAGGCCGGCCCGGCGCAACCACGGTTGGACTCCCCATGCTACGATATGGACATGTTCAACGACGAAGCCACCGTCAAGCATCGGTTGCGCCGCTTCGGGTCGACACCGGCCCAAGCCTGCGACCGGTCGATCGGACGCCAACTCCGCTACACTTGCCTCACTTGCGGAGACACGCGGTGAACCCCATACCTCTCTCTCTAGACCGCAACCGAGAAATACACCGGGGCGACTGCCTTGAAATTCTGAGCGACCACGATAGGTTTCCCAACGAGTTCGTGGACCTCATCTATCTTGATCCCCCATTCAATTCGAACGTCATCTACAACCTCCCTTTTGACAAGAAGCACAGACGAGACTTCGAGGCAGTAGCAGCATTCAAGGACACCTGGAGCTGGGACCGCAGTGAACAGGAATTGTACGAGACACTAGAAAAGAATAGCAAAGACGATGTTGATTCCTTCCTAGTAAGGATGGTAAAGTTCACCTTAGATTTGAGGGGTACAACAGGTAAAGAGAATATCGCTGCATACTTGTTGAATATGGGTGTTCGGCTCAAGCACTTGAAACGGATACTGAAACCTACAGGCAGTATCTGGTTGCATTGCGATCCCACTGCTAGCCACTATCTGAAGATACTGATGGACGTTGTTTTTGGTCCCGAAATGTACAAGAATGAGATAATCTGGGGATATTTCGCACCGAGCAACACCAAGTATCGGTTTCCCAGCAAGCACGACGTTCTGTTATTCTATACAAAGAGCAAAAAGGCGACCTTCCACAAGGACAAGACACGCATTCCTCACACCCGCGCAACTGGTACGGGCAAGTCATCTATGGCCTCAACGAATACAGATCCTGAGAGATTCGAGGAACTTGAGAAAGCGTGGGAGAAAAGAGGTAAACCGGCAGAGTCTCACTGGAGTGATATTGAGATAGAGAATATGGACAATGAGATAGAAGATATGTACAATTACTGGAACGATATCGGTGCGGGTAGCCATATTCCAAAGCAGGAGAGACTAGGGTTTCCCACTCAAAAGCCAATCAAGTTGCTCGAACGAATTATCGAAAGCTGCAGCAACCAAGGTGACTTAGTTTTGGACCCATTTTGTGGCTGTGGCACTACCCTTCATGCCGCCGAAAGACTAACCAGACGCTGGATTGGTATAGATATATCTCGCTATGCAGCTAGTCTGGTAAAACATCGAATCGCGGACAGTTTCAAGACCGAACTAAGTCCCGACGACATAACTGTGTATGGGCTTCCGACCACCGTTGATGAAGCGCGTAAGTTGGTTAAAGAAATGGATGGACGCTTCGAGTTTGAGAAATGGGTATGCGGAATGCTTGGAACATCCAACATGTTCCAACGCAAGATCCCTGGCAAGCGCGGAGCTGATGGTGGTGTCGACGGCCTCTTGAAGTTCTTTCCCATCCGAACTGAGGCGATAACTGACGGGCAAAGTAAAGTCGCTGAAGCCTACGCAGTAGTTCAAGCCAAATCCGGTAAGGTAACTCCGAATGACGTTAAGGCGCTAACTCAAGTGATCGAGGACACGCCAGGAGCCTTGGCTGCTATAGTGATAGCCTTCGATGAATACCGCACCACATTCAACAACAATGCTAGTCGCAAGATGATCGACGGCATTTTGGGCAACTATTCCAAGGTCCAGTTCGTTTCCGTGAGAGAACTGCTTGAGTTACCCGAGGACCCCACTTTTCTGCCCAACATCTACAAGATGCGTGGGCGAAGCGAAACGATCCGTCTGCCCGATACGGAGAGTCCAGATGCCCAGGCGCGACTCGTGTAGCCACCTAGTTGTCAACTTCCCTATAGTACCGACATTCAGGGACCGATCGGTGGGTTGCCTACGTTCGCCCGGAGCGACTGGATGCGGCTACCGGCGGAGCAGTTCATGTAGAACTTCGCTGTTGATGATGCTATCGACAAAATGGCGTTGTGGAGCGGCGTCCGGAACGCGTCCGTAGACGCTATCCCATGCGTCCAGAAGCGCGGCTGCCGTCGTGCGCCCGGTGCGATGCGCAAGCTCAACGATGTCGCTGATATCGCGTTCGCGACCTGACATGAGCTTGAGTGCCAGCATCACCTCATCGTCGGCGCCATACACAATGAGGTGCCGTCCCCGGTAGATCTCGACGAAACGATCAGCGGAGACCGCAGCTTGGATCATCTCTCTAACCTGGTCGTTGAGCCAGGCAGGGTTCATGCTGTGCCGTGCCGCCACTTTCGTCGCAGCAGCAGCCACGACGACGGGGATCGCTGTTGCTACGTCGATGTCTTGTGTCAACCGTGCGGCGCTGTTGCGGCTCATCACGAACCCGCCCACAGTGTGCAGCACGTATGCGGTGCCCGCCTCGGTGGTCTCCGCTAGGACGGCGTCCACCTCCGCCAACAGCGCCAAGAGTTCTCGGTGGGAGCGGGCTGGTAGTGCCAGCGGTGATTTGGCGTCGTCTTCTGATTTCACTGGCGTATGGCGTAGCGACGTGCCTCGGCTCGGGTCTTTGGGTCGGAGATCAGTTCCTCTCCGAACCAAACGTTGTGATAGGCGCAGGCTGCGGGTGCGCCGGCCCCAATGCGCTCCCAAAGAGGCCCTTGCGTTGACAGTTCGCGTGTCCAAGCAATCGGCTCAGACCAGCGGTGCCGCCACACCCAATCCGGCACCGGCACCTCGTCGCGGTCGCATAACGCGTGAACCACGGCCGCTATCCGGCACAGATCATCGGGAGGCGCTCCCGCCGGTTCGTCCGCGACGATCTCGAAACGCTCGCTAGGCCACCATTCCCACTCTCGGATCAACGCTGCCAGAGGCACCGAGGCGCGCACATCGGGCTCGGCGTATAGAGCAGGCACGTCCGCCGCCCTCAAGCGCCGTTCCGTCCACGGTTCTGACGGCGCAGATGGATATACGATTTCGAGCGGCACATCGCTCATGCTAGACGAACCGACCACCTCCTAGCCCTGACCACCCTGGGTTGGGAGCCGAACTTCGATGCCGAGCGCCACATCGGCGCGGCGACGCCTCGACCAGCCGTGTGGGCCGCGTCCCCAACCCAACCAGCACCGACTGCACTGCCACAGACGCGCCGGTGAGCCTCGGCAAAAATTTTGGAACGCGCTACGATCGGGTCTCGGAACGCGCTACTGTTGGTCTTCAGAACGCGCTACCGACGCACGGGGAGGTAGGAGCCATGAGTGAGGCGGCCCCTACCCTGACGATGCCGGGCTATCTGCCGCGCATTGCCGGCCGCGAGGTCGAGAACGCTATGAGGCGACGAGGCGCCGTGCTTGTGGAAGGTGTGCGGGGATGCGGCAAGACCTGGATGGCGCGGCACTTCGCTCGCAGCGAGGTTCGGCTGGACGACGAGGCGGCGCTGGTGTTGGCCACCTCAGATCCCGCAGAACTGCTGCAGGGGCACATCCCGCGACTGCTCGACGAATGGCAGAACGCTCCGCATCTGTGGAACCGGGTGCGCAGGGAGTGCGATGACCGTCCCGAACCGGGACAGTTCATCCTCACCGGCTCGGCAGTCCCGCAAGACGACGTGACCCGCCACACAGGCACCGGGCGCATCAGCCGGGTGCTGCTGCGGCCGATGTCGCTGTGGGAGACGGGAACATCCACCGGAGCAGCATCGCTGAAAGAGTTGTTTGAGGGCGAGACGGTCTCCCGCCTCTTCAGCACACAACCAGGAATGCGCGACCTCGCCTCGGCCGTCTGCGTCGGCGGTTGGCCCCAGAACCTCGGCCTTAGCGAGGATGACGCCGTGTCGTCGGTGGCCGACTACGCCAGTGAGATCATCCGGGTGGACATCCCGACCGCCAGCGGGGTGCGGCACGACCCGACAATGGTGCGACGGCTGATGCAGTCCATTGCACTCAACGTGTCGACCGAAGCCAAGATGACCAAGTTGGCCTCCGATATGGACATCGGTCATCCCCCGGGTCGTAACACCGTCGTGGCCTACCTCGACGCCCTGCGACGCATCTACGTAGCCGAAGACCAGCCCGCGTGGCCGGTGAACCTGCGATCGAAGGCCACCCTGCGCAAGGAGGCTAAGCGACACTTCGTGGACCCCTCCCTGGCCGCCACCATGCTGCGAGCCACCCCAGAGCGGCTGCTGTCGGACCCGACTGCGTTCGGTGCGCTGTTCGAGTCGCTAGCCGTGCGCGACCTCCGGATATACGGCCAGCCCGAACGGGCCACCGTATTTCACTTCCGTGACAACACCGGTTTGGAGGCCGACGCCATCATTGAGCGAACCGACGGCCGATGGATCGCCGCCGAGATCAAGCTCAACGCCGGCCCTAGAACCATCGACGGAGCGGCCAAGAACCTGCTTCGCCTCAAGGAGAAGACAACCCGCCAACGCGCTGGCAGCCTGGCCGCTCTGATGGTGATCACCCCCACCGGTCCCGCCTACCGACGCCCCGACGGCGTGCAAGTCGTCCCCGTCACCGCTCTCGGACCCTGACAGGGAGACCGGCGCTTCGGCTACGTCCAGCTTCCCGGAATAGGGCGTTCCCGGAATGGGGCGGCAAGAAGTCCCCGCCCCTTCGACACCTACAACGACGGCTACCCTTCCGGTGTCCTCGCCGGGCGTCGGGCGGTGGCCGAAGGGGGGACGTCCTGATGGATTCTCCGGTCAGGACTGGAGGTATGTGACGACGGTTCCGAGATCTCCGAGGTCGGCGACCACGGTCTCGCCTCCCGACAGGGGGCGCATAGGGCCAAGCGCCCCCGTCATGACCACGTCGCCCGCCTTTAGCGGCGTGCCGCGAAGGCTGAGCCCGAGATCGTGTTCTTCGCAGCGCAGCCGATCGAGGGCGCCGCGGTGACCGCCGCCGACATCGGTTCGCGTGCCGCCGGCTGGGCGCTGGGCATCGAGGTCGTGGACCCGCGGTGGGCGTCGTATGACTTCACCTGGCTCGACAACACCGCAGACAACTCCTCCGCGGGCGGAGTCGTCATCGGTAGCCCGACCATCGAAGGCCTCGCCGACGAGCAGGACCTTGCCGGCGCGGCCATCGAGTTCTCCGACGGAACGATCACGCGAACCGGGGCCGGCAGCGCTGCCATGGGCTCCCCGGCAGAGGCGGTGGCATGGCTCGCTCGATCGCTCGCGGAGGAGGGCGAACGCATCGAGAGCGGCCAACGGGTCTTCACGGGCGGGTTGACGGCCCCGTTCGATGTCACGCCCGGAGGCCGGTACGCAGCCCGATCCTCCAAGCTGGGAGAGGTTCAGCTGGCAGTGGACTGATCGATCGGCGGAATGGCCCCGACTGCGGTGCCCTCAATGCTCCCCGACTCGCTTCGCTATCTCAGCCCAGCAGCCTGAGCGTCACGGCCGTCGTCGAGTTCCACCTACCTTGACTCGCTGCGCGATCTCGGCCCAGCAGTCCGCGGCACGATCGACATCGAAGAGCATCGCCTCGATACCAACGGCACGGGCCCCGGCCACGTTCACAGGCTCATCATCGACGAAGAGGACCTGATCCGCCGAGGCGCCCGTCACCATGAGCGCCCGCTGGTACGCACGGCGGTCCGGCTTGAGCAAACCGTTGTCCGAGCAGGCGATGATGTGGTCTACCTCATCCAGTAGCGGCACCGACGTCGCCCAAGACCGGTCGATCTCGTTGCTGAGGATCGCAACACAGACGCCGGCGGCCCGCGCCTTGGCCACCACCGAGCGACACTCCGGCCGCGTCGCGCCCTGCTCCGAGACCGTCGAGGAGCCGCCATCGCCGTCGTGCGCTGCAACGCACTCCCTGGCGCTCAGGGTGCACACGCCCCCGTAGTCCAGGAGCAGCACGCGGATGTCGCATCCTGCGTCGCTGGCTTGGCTCACAGGCGAGCGATCATAGGCATGGCTTACGGCTCCACGCCCGCATTCGCGCCCACCGATCGCGCCCGCATATCGCCGGCTGTCCTTGGCCGGGCGGTGGCACCCCGTACGGGATTTGAACCCGTGCTACCACCTTGAGAGGGTGGCGTCCTTGGCCGCTAGACGAACGGGGCTGGTGCGCAGGCGAACTGCGAGCCGACAGACGGCGTCCGGCGGCTGCAGCAGTGTAACGCCCGGTTCGGGGAGGAGGACTCGAACCCCCAATGGCTGGGCCAGAACCAGCTGTGTTACCGATTACACCATCCCCGATCAGGACGGGCCACGATACCTTCGGCGCCTCACAGCCACAATGCCCCGTTGCTCCACACGGCCACCTCGCCGCACGGCCCCGGTCGAAGCCCCGACCCCGCACTCGGGCGAGGACCCCGAGCGGCCTCGCAGCCGCAAGGCCGCCGGTGAGGCCGGTCAGGCGCCGAAGCTGGACTTGAGCCTGGCGAGCTGTTCCCTGGTGCCGAGCGCGATCAGCACATCGCCTCCGGCCAGCACGAAGTGTTCCGGTGGATCGATCACGAACGATCCGTCGCGGCGGACGGCGAGCGCCGTCGCGCCGGTGGACTCGCTGATCCGGCACGCCTCCAGGGCCATGCCGGCGAGGGCATCGCCAATCGGCACCTCGGCAAGCTGCACCGCAAGTTGCTCGTCGTGCATGACCACATCGAGGTAGTCGACCACATCGGGCTGCAGCATCAGCGCCGCCATCCTCGATCCGCCGATCTCGTGGGTGTTGACCACCCGGTCCACGCCCGCCTGGCGCAGCTTCGGCTCGGCGGAGGACTCGTTGGAGCGGGCCACGATGAACAGATCCGGGCACATCGAGCGCGCCGTCAGGGCGATGAAGAGGTTGTCCACATCGGAGTCGAGCGCCAGCATCAGAGCACCCGCCCGCTGCAGTCCGGCCATCTGCAGGACGCTGTCTTCGGTGGCCTCGCCCACGATGACCGGGCACGACATCTCATGACCGATCTCGCGACGGTCCACAACCACCACCGTGTGACCCGCGCTCTCGAGCTTGCGGTAGATGGCGCCTCCAACCTGACCCAGGCCGCACAACACGACATGCCCGGTCAGCCGATCAATCTGCTTCTGCATGCGCCGCCTCCGGATCTGATCGTCGAGCCGACCCTCGAACAGTGACTCTATGAGAACGCCCAGCGTGTAGAGCGCCGTGGCCGTGCCGAGGAGGATCACCAGGATCGTGAAGTTGCGGTAACCCAGCGTCACCGTCCCCACTTCGTGATAGCCGACCGTGGTGATAGTGATGACGGTCTGATACAGGGCGTCGCCGACGGTCAGGCCGAACTGGACATAGCCGAACGTGCCGCCGCAGATCACCAGCACCAGCGTCGCCAAGCCCGCCCAGAAGCGACCCCAGGGATCCTTCGGGGCGCCCCTGGCAAAGTGGGGCGAGCGACGGCGGCCGCGACCAGGCAATCGAAGCTTCACCACCGCCAAGGCTAGATCGCCGGGCCGCGCAGCGCCCCATGGAGGCGCCGCATGTACCGTAGGTGCCCGTGAGCTGTTCGCGCTGCTCGCGCCTGGCTTCACCATGGAGGCGCCGCATGTGCCCGTGAGCGGACCGGTCGGCGTCGGCCCTCATCCCGAGCCGTGGCCCGAGGGCGACCACCTCGACCCGGAGCTGCTGCGAGACGGCGACCGGCGCAACGTGATCGACCGCTACCGGTACTGGAGCGTGGCCGCCATCGCCGCCGACCTCGACACGCGACGCCATCGGTTCCACGCAGCGGTCGAGAACTGGGAGCACGACCGCAACATCGGCACCGTCGTGCGCACGGCCAACGCCTTCGGCGCGGCCGCGGTTCACATCGTGGGCCGGCGGCGCTGGAACCGGCGCGGCGCGATGATGACCGACGTCTACCAGCACCTCCGCCATCACGCCGGCGTTGAGGAGCTCGCCGACTGGGCCGCCGGGGAGAGGCTGCCGCTGGCGGGAGTGGACAACCTGCCCGGCGCGTCGGCGCTCGAGGCGGCCGAGTTGCCCGAGCGATGCGTGCTGCTGTTCGGTCAGGAGGGCCCGGGCCTGTCGGCAGCCGCCAGGGAGGCCTGCACGCTGGTGCTGTCCATCGCGCAGTACGGGTCGACCCGCTCCATCAACGCCGGCGTAGCCGCCGGCATCGCCATGCACGCCTGGATCCGCCAATGGGCATCCCCACCCCCGTGACCACCAACTCCGCATGGTCCTCTCCAAGAGCATCTCGTGACGTGCCCACAAGCGTGGCCCGCCGCGCTGCGCCGGAGTCCTGAAGTGTCTGCCCGCCTGGGCCTGTCACACGGGTCAACTATGTTGCTGATGTCGAGAACCACAACGTCACGGAGGTGACAGCGATGACAACGCAGCCAGCCCGCTCCAAACCGAGCCAGCCCAACGGCCCGACGCAGAAGGCCAAGTGCTCTGCGGACCGAGAACACGACCCCAGTCTTGGCGATGGAGACGGCGGACCCGCTCCCGGCGATCGGGTTAAAGAAGTGGACATGATGCAAGTTGATGATTATTCGATGGCTGACATGGGCGAGGACTCGGAGGAACTGATCGCCTCGATCGACGATGAACTGGACGATGAGGACCCGCTGGCCTCGATGGACGAGGAGAAGCTCCGGTCCTTCGCGAACTACCTGATGGCCGTCCTCGATGACATGGAGGCAACGCTCAAAACCGAAGCTGAGCAAATCACTGGGCTTCACGATCAGGCAGTCAAGGACCTCAAGAGCGCTAACAGTGCCGTTGAACGGAAGACCAAAGCGAACCGCAAGTTTCAAAATAGCTTGAAAAGCCTACAAGAGGGCGAAAATGGTTTGCAAAGAGCTGAAGATGCGGCGAAAAAGGCAGTGGACGCTCTTGCTAAGGCAAGACGAAAGGTCGACACCCTCAGACTCAGGCACGACGACGCGAGGAAGGACCTCGAAAAGGCGAAACAGCAGCAAGCCTTGGCGGCCAAAGCGGAACGCATGTGGCTCGACAATCGAGATGCAGCTATCGCGCGCCTAGCGGCAATATTGCCCCCGCCACCCGAAGAGCCCGTGGAGGAGGAGCCGGAGCCGCAACCGCGCTCCGAGGTGGCGCCGCGGCCGGAGAGCGTCGAGGCTCCAACCCGCCGAATGCCGGTGGCGTATCCGAGGAGTCTGAAAACCATCACCGAGCGTGCTCAGCACCTGATCACTCGCCCAGGCATCAGAGTGCTCGTCGATGGCTACAACTTCGCGCACTTCGCGTACAGAGAAATGGAGGAGCCTCGGGACTGGGCCCTGATTCGAAAGAGGGTCAAGCGCATCATGAGCCGATTCGAGGCTAGCCGACAAGTAAAGGTGATAATCGTCTGGGACGGCATCCAGGACCCGAGCATGGCACTGGTTTCGGCCCGCAGCGGTCGCATGACAGGTGCGGAAGTCCGCTTCTCGAAACCCGGCTTCAAAGCAGACGATGATATTATCTATCTCTGCGAGGATCTGCCGCAGTCCTGCCCCGTTCTGGTGGTGACGGCAGATCGGGACCTTGGACTGAACGCCGCCATATATGGCGCGAACACCGGTACTCCGGAATGGTTCATCAAGGTGTTCAATATCCAGACCGATGCGACCAAGCTGCCCTCGTTGCCCTGAGCGCTGCCGGATCGGCGGCTTAGCAGGGGGGGGATCATCTGCAACCACGAGCGCGAATCGTCCCGATGGACTTGGTGGGTTCGCCGGTGTGGGCTGAGCGACGCTGGACTACGGGCGGCGGGCGTTAGCTTTGCGCCCGCATGAACCGACCTGATGAGGTGACAACCCCGGCCGCCGTGCCGGAGCGGCCCGGTCTCGACGGCCTCGAAGCCAAGTGGGACGGCGCCTGGCAGGCGTCGGGCATCTACGCCTTCGACGCCACGCGGCCACGGGCCGAGGTGTTCTCCATCGATACTCCCCCTCCGACGGTCAGCGGGTCGCTGCACGTCGGGCACGTGTTCAGCTACACCCACACCGACATCATCGCCCGCTACCGGCGCATGGCCGGGCAGGCCGTGTTCTATCCCATGGGCTGGGACGACAACGGCCTGCCGACCGAGCGCCGGGTGCAGAACTACTACGGCGTGCGCTGCGACCCGTCGCTGCCCCACGACCCTGACTTCGCGGCTCCCGCCGACGCCGGGCAGCCCTCGGCGGTCGCCAAGCGCGCCACGATCGCCGTGAGCCGGCCCAACTTCATCGAACTCTGCGAGGAGCTCACCGCCGCCGACGAGTCGGCCTTCGAGGATCTGTTCCGGCGCATCGGGCTCTCGGTGGACTGGACGCGCACCTATACGACCATCGACGCCCACAGCAGGCGGGTGTCACAGCTCGCCTTCCTGGAGAACCTCGAACGCGGCGAGGCATACCCCCTCGAGGCGCCGTCACTGTGGGACGTGACCTTCCAGACAGCGGTCGCACAGGCCGAGTTGGACGACCGGGAGGTCCCCGGCGCCTACCACAGGCTGCGGTTCCGCCTCGTCGAGAGCACGGGCGACGCCCCGATCGACAGCGCCGACGACTCCGGCGGCACGGCGATCGAACGCGTCGAGAAGGCAGGCGACAGCTCAGGAAACGACCGCGCCGTGAGCGCGGGCGAGGTGTGGATCGACACGACCCGGCCCGAGCTGGTGCCGTCTTGCGTGGCGCTGGTCGCGCACCCCGACGACGACCGCTACCGGCCGCTGTTCGGCTCCTGCGTGCGAACACCCGTGTTCGGCGTGGAGGTGCCGGTGCTGGCCCACCGGCTCGCCGATCCCGACAAGGGCACTGGCATCGCCATGATCTGCACGTTCGGCGACACCACCGACGTCACCTGGTGGCGCGAGCTCGACCTGCCGGTGCGCACCGTGATCGGCCGCGACGGACGCTTCGCTCAGCAGCCGCCCGCCGCCATCGACTCCCCCGCCGGAAAGGCCGCCTACGCACGCCTCGCAGGCTCCGCCGCCGCCGCGGCCCGCACCGTGGCCGCTGAGATCTTCAGCGAGGCCGGTGAGATGGACGGAGAGCCCCGCCCCATCACGCATCCGGTGAAGTTCTTCGAGAAGGGCGACAAGCCCCTGGAGATCGTGTCCAGCCGCCAGTGGTACATCCGCAACGGCGGGCGCGACGACTCGCTGCGCCAGGCCCTCATCGACAGGGGCACTCAGATGAACTGGGTGCCGGCCTACATGCGGGCCCGCTACGAGAGCTGGATCGCCGGACTCAACGGGGACTGGCTGATCAGCCGCCAGCGCTTCTTCGGCGTGCCCGTCCCGCTGTGGTACCGCCTCGACGCCGGCGGCTCGCCGCTGTGGGACGACCCGATCCGCCCCGGCGCGGACTCGCTCCCCGTGGACCCGTCGGCAGACTGCCCGCCGGGGTTCGACGAGTCCCAGCGGGACCGCCCCGGCGGCTTCACTGGGGATCCGGACGTCATGGACACCTGGGCCACATCGTCGCTCACCCCCCAGATCGCCACGGGCTGGCGCACCGACGAGGCGCTGCACGCGGCGACGTTCCCGATGGACATGCGGCCCCAGGCCCACGACATCATCCGCACCTGGCTGTTCTCCACCGTGGTCAGGGCCCACTTCGACGCCGACGCCGTGCCGTGGCACAACTGCGCCCTGTCGGGGTGGATACTCGACCCCGACCGCAAGAAGATGTCGAAGTCCCGCGGCAACGTGCAGGTGCCGACCGCCCTGCTCGACCGCTACGGCGCCGACGCGGTGCGCTACTGGGCCGCTTGCGGGCGCCCCGGCACCGACACCGCCTTCGACGAGCAGCAGTTCCGGATCGGCCGCCGCCTGGCCGTGAAACTGCTCAACGCCTCGAAGTTCGTGCTGCGCTTCGACGACCCGGGCCACGGTGATATCACCGAGCCGCTCGACCGCTCGATGCTGCACCGTCTCGCCGGCCTGGTCGACTCGGCGACCCGCGCCCTCGACGCATTCGACTACGCCCGGGCCCTGGAGCGCACCGAGTCCTTCTTCTGGGACTTCACCGACAACCACGTCGAGCTGGTGAAGTCACGCGCATACGACGAGCAAGGCGTCGCGGCGTCGGTGTCGGCCCGGCGCGCGCTGCGCACAGCCCTCGGGGTGCTGCAACAACTGCTCGCCCCGTTCATGCCCTTCGTGACCGCAGAGGTCTGGAGCTGGTGGCACGACACGTCGGTGCACACCTCGCTGTGGCCGAGCGCCGACGCCTTGCGCGCCGCCGCGGGCGATCCCGGCACGCTGCCCGGCACACCGGGCGCCGCCGCCGCGCCGGGCGAGGAGCGACACCGGCAGGGCCGCGATATTTTCGACCTCGCGCGGACAATCGACCTGTCCGACCTCGCGCGGGTGGGCGAGGTCGCTTCCGCCGTGCTGGGCGAGGTGCGCCGGGCCAAGTCAGAGGCCAAGCGTCCCCTGCGCACCGAGGTCGTGCGGGCAACCGTCACCGACAGCGCCGAGAGGATCGCCGTGCTGAAGGTGGTGGCCGGCGATGTCTGCGCCGCGGGCCGGATCACCGAGTTGGTGACGGCTTCCGGCGACGACTTCTCGGTGCGCTGCGATCTGGCTCCCGAGGCCGAGGTCTAGGTCGATCGCACCGGTCCCGCACCTGGCATCCGGTCACATGGCACCAGTCCCGCACCTGGCGCCGGGCACCCGGCCCGCCGTGCTCAATCATCCAACTCGGGAACTCGCAGAGTGAAGGCTGCTCCGCCCAGCGGCGACTCGCCCACGTCCACTCCGCCGCCGTGGACCTCCGCAACCTGGCGCACGATGGACAGGCCGAGTCCCGATCCGGGCTGGTCGCGATGGGGCTCCAGGCGGTGGAAGCGCTCGAAGATGCGCTCGCGGTCCTCCTCGGGCACGCCCGGCCCCGCGTCGTGCACCGTCAGCGTGCCGCCGTCCACCACGACCTCGACCGGCCCGTCCCCGCCGAACTTGACCGCGTTGTCCACCAGGTTGCGCACCGCGCGCGCCAGCGCCTCCGGCCTGCCCTCGAGCGGCACTGCCCTGTCAACCCGCAGCGTGATCTCACGCCCGCTGCGGCGCCGGGCCCGCTCCACCACCGCTTGAACGAGATCGACGAACTCGATCAGCTCCTGCTCCTCATCGGTGCGCACCTCCGCGGCCAGATCCACCAGCTGTGCCACCAGATCGGTCAGCTCGCCCAGTTCGTCGTCCACGTCTTCGAGCACGGCCTCGCGATCCTCGGCCGGGAGCTGATCGCCCCGGCGCAGCAGGTCGACGTTGGTTCGCAGGCTCGTCAGCGGCGTGCGAAGCTCGTGGCTGGCGTCCATCACCAGGCGGCGCTGCTGGCGGCGGCTCGTGGCCAGGGCGCCCAGCATGGTGCGGAAGCTGAGGGCCAGCCGACCGACCTCTCCCGTGCCCGACCCGGGCACCTCCCGGTCTAGCTCGCCGGTGCTCGCGATCTGCTCCGCAGTGTCGGTCAGGCGCAGGATCGGCCGGACGGCCCTGCCGGCGAGGAACCAGGCGCCGGCGGCCGCTGCGGCCACAGACAGCGAGCCGAACAGCAACACCCAGCGGCGCAGGTCGTCCACCGCACTGTCGACCTCCCGCAGAGGCCGGGCGACCTGGATGAACACGTTCTCCTCGGCCGCAACGGTCATCAGGCGCAGGTTCCGGCCCTCCACGCGAACCGTCTCAAGGATCGGCCCCGTGTAGAGGGCCCGCTCGAGCCGCCGGACGTCGGGGACGGTTCCGATCCCGTCGTCGAGGGCGAAGATCACCTCGCCGCCGCGGATCGCGCCGCCCGTTGCCGAGTCGAAGTCGGTGAGTATGACCCTGGCGTATGCATCGAGCGACACCAGCGATCCCAGCGGGTCGGCCTGCAGCAGCGACCCGAACCGCCCGTCATAGGGCGCCGGCGAGCCCGGCCAGAAACCCTCTGCGGGACCGGCGAACACCTGCGCCGCCCGCCGCAGCAGATCGTCGTCGACCTCCTGGGTGAGTTCCGCCCGGGCGGTGCGAACGGCGTAGACCCCCAGCGCGGCCACGGTGACGGTCACCACCGCGGCCACGAGCAGCGCCACCCGCGCCCGCAGGCTCATCGGCTCCCGCCGTGCCTGCGGTCAGGAATCGAGGCGGGCCACATAGCCGACGCCGCGCACGGTGTGGATGAGCCGGGGCGCCCCGTCGACCTCTGTCTTGCGACGGAGGTAGCCGACGTACACGTCGAGGGTCTTCGACTCGACGTTGAGCATCCCGTCCCAGATCCGCTCGTAGATGTCGAAGCGACTCAGCACCACGCCCGCGTTGCTCACCAGCAACTGCAGCAGATCGAACTCGGTTCGCGAGAGATGCACCCGCCGGCCGGCCATCAGCACGCAGCGTCCCTCGACGTCGATCCCGAGGTTGCCGAGCCGCAGGTACCTCCCCGCACCTCGACCGGCACCGCCGGATCCCCCGACTCGGTGATCGCCCGAGCCGTGTTCGGCGTCGGTGTCGGCGTCGGCGTCGGCGGCGACCCGCAGCCGTGCCCGCACCCGGGCCAGCAACTCCTCCAAGGCGAAGGGCTTCACGAGGTAGTCGTCCGCGCCGGAGTCGAGGCCGGCCACCCGGTCGTCCACCTCGTGACGTGCCGTGAGCATGAGGATCTGCGTGTCGCAGCCGCGCTCGCGCAGCATCCGGCACACGCTGAGACCGTCGGCGTTGGGCATCGACACGTCGAGCAGCAACAGGTCGGGGCGGCAGGCGTCGTGGGCGGCCAGAGCGGCGGCGCCGTCGGCCACGGCGGTCACCTCATAGCCCTCGAGTCGCAGGGCACGCTCCAGCGACGCCCGTACCCGCCGGTCGTCCTCGGCGATCAGCACGGATCCGGTTGCCACATCCGCCGCGCCCCGACCGGCGACCTCCTCCTGAGAGCGGAGCGAGCCGGCGGCGGCGGTGGCGGCTGAGGACTTCACAGACCCAGTTTGCCCGCCCCAGGTGAGCGTAGGGTTAGAGCCGCCACGGATCGCCCACGGATCGCCGATCCGCGGCGTGCGTGTCGGCGCAAGCCCGCTGGCCGTTAGGGTCGGTCGGTGCGCATTCTTGTGACCAACGACGACGGCATCGACTCCATCGGCCTGCATGTGCTGGCCCGGGCCATGGCCACGCTCGGCGATGTGGTCGTAGCGGCGCCCGACGAGGAGTACTCCGGCTACAGCGCCGCTTTCGGGCCCCTGCACGTGATCCACCCCGAGGTTCACCGTGCCCGCATCGACGGACTTGACGAGGTCTGGTCGATCACCGGGCCGCCCGCGTTGTGCGTGACGTTCGGGCGCCTCGGGCTGTTCGGGGACTACGACCTCGTGGTGGCCGGGATCAACCCCGGCGCCAACGTGGGTCGCTCCATCTATCACTCCGGCACCGTCGGCGCCTGCCTCACCGCCCGCAACGGCGGCGTCAGCGGGGTGGCAATCAGCCAGTCGGTGGAGTCCTTCGGGGTCGAGGGCCAGGGCTGGGAGGAGAAGCTCGCCAACCAGGAATGGGAGAGCGCCGCGTCCGTCGCGGTGGCAGCCGTGGAGGGGCTCAAGGCGTCGATGCCACCCGAGCCGGCGGTGCTGAACATCAACGTCCCCTGCCGCAAGCTCTCCGACATCAAGGGCTGGCGACGCACCGAGGTGGGAATCGAGCCGCCCCGCTCGGTGGCCATGGCTTCGCTCGAGCCACGCCCGGGCCACACCGACGCCTACCGCGTGAAGATGAACTGGGGAGAGGCGGTCGAGCTCCCCGAACACACCGACGGCGGGGCTGTGATGGCCGGGTGGGTGTCCGTCACCTGGATCGGCCGCATGGAGGCCTTCGAGCCGGGCTTCGCGGCTGCCGGCGCGGCCGAGGCGCGCCTCGACAAGCTGTTCGGCTAGCGACCCGGCTGCGGCGGACGCAGCTAGCGAGCACTCATCGCCGCCGTAGCGTTGAGCGGTGATGCTCACCGCGTCCGGAGTGGTCAAGTCCTACGGCGCCCGGCGCCTGCTGGACGATGTGACCCTGCACCTGCCCGCCGGCAGGCGCGTCGCGCTCGTCGGCGGCAACGGTGCCGGCAAGACCACGCTGCTTGAGATACTCGCAGGCTCCCTGGAGCCGGATGCCGGCACGGTCACCAAGCCCCGCGACGCCCGCATCGGCTACCTGCGCCAGGACCTCGCTGACATATCCGAGGGGACCGTCGCCGAGCAGGCCATCGCCGGTGCGGGACGGCTGGCCGAACTCGCCCGCACTCTCAGCAACCTCGAGCGCCGGCTGGCCGACGGCGGCGACAACGGTCACGACCCCGGCGGGCTGGTGGCGCGCTACGGCGCGGCGCAGTCGCAGTTCGAGCAGCTCGGCGGCTACGCGCTGGAGGCCCGCGTGGCCAAGGTGCTGGCCGGTTTGGGCTTCGACCCCGCCGAAGCCGACCGGCCCGTGGCCGAGCTGTCCGGGGGTTGGCGGATGCGCGTGGCTCTGGGCCGGCTGCTGGTGGCCGAGCCGGACATCCTGCTGCTCGATGAGCCGACCAACCATCTCGACGTCGACTCGGTCGCCTGGCTGGAGCGGCACCTCGCCGCCTGGCCCGGCGCCCTGCTGTTCGTGAGCCACGACCGCGACTTCATCGACGCGGTCGCCGACCGGATCGTCGAGCTGGCAGCAGGCAGCGCCCTGTCCTATGAGGGCGGCTTCGCCGAGTTCGTGGTGGCACGCGAGGAGCGATTGCAGCGCATCGAGGCGGCCGCGGCGCGCCAGGCGCGCGAGGTCGCCCGCATCGAGCGCTTCGTCGAGCGGTTCCGCTACAAGGCCACCAAGGCACGCCAGGTGCAGAGCCGGGTCAAGACCCTCGAGAAGCTGGCACGCATCGAGGCACCCTCACGCCAGGAGTTGGCAGCGCGGTTCTCGTTTCCCGACCCGCCGAGGTCGAGCCGCGTGGTTGTGGAGCTCCAGCACGCCACGGTCGGCTATCCCGACGGCGACGGTCCGGTCGTCACCGACGCCAGCCTCGCCGTGGAGCGCGGCCAGACGGTGGCCCTGGTCGGGCCCAACGGCGCGGGCAAGTCCACGCTGCTCAAGCTGATGCTGGGCGAGCTGGAACCGGCCTCAGGCACCCTCGAGCGCGGCTCCAACGTGAAGGTGGCCGCCTTCCATCAGCATCAGGCCGATCAGCTCGACCGCTCCAAGCGGGTGATCGAGGTCTTCTCCGCCGGCATCGACGCTGGGCGCAGGAACCTGCGCAGCGTGCTGGGCGCGTTCGGCTTCCGCGGCGACGACGCCGACCGCCGGGTGGCCGAGCTCTCCGGTGGCGAGCGCACACGGCTGGTGCTGGCCCGCCTGATGGTGGAGCCGGCGAACCTGCTGGTGCTGGACGAGCCGACCAACCATCTCGACCTGCCGAGCTGCGACATCCTCGAGGACGCCCTGGCCGCCTACCCGGCCACCGTGCTGCTGGTGACCCATGACCGCCACCTGATCCGCTCGGTCGCGGACGCCCTGATCGAGGTTCGCGGCGGGCGTGCCGTCTGGCATCTGGGTGCCGACGAGGCGGTGTTGAGCCCGGACGGTTCCGGTCGCACCCCGGCACGGCCGGCTGGCAGCATCGGGGTCGAGCCAGGGTCGAATGACCCTGCTGATCCCGGCTCAGCGTCCGGTGCCAAGACGCAGCGCTCCGGTGCCGTGACCAGCCGGGCCGAGCGCAGGGCCGCGGCCGCGGCCTCCAGAGCCGCCAGCGGCCGGCTGCGCCGGCGCGTCACCGAGTTGGAGCGTGCCTGGGAGGCGGCCGACTCCGAGGTGGCCGACCTGCACCGCCGCCTCAGCGACCCGGCCGTCTACGAGCGTCCCGAGGAGGTGCATGCCCTGGCGTGCGCCCATGAGCGGGCCGCGGCACGGGCCGCCTCGCTGCTGGCCGACTGGGAGACGTCGCTGGCCGAGCTGGAGTCGCTCAGCGACGAGCCGGCGCGCCCTGATGTGACGGCGACCTGCTAAGTAGGCTCGGTCCATGACCCGCTCAGCCGGCATCCCCGACCAAGCCCCATCCACTGCGGCCACCCCGCACGCGCTGGGAACCCGTGTTGACGCCATGGCCGCTCCGCAGCAGGCGCCGCACACCGGAACCGGCACCGTCACGGTCACCGAGCCCGACACGCGGCCTCTGACCGGCGACGGCGACCACGACCGGTTCGCCCACTACACGCGTCGCAAGGACGCGGCCCGCTCCTACGTGGAAGGCACCCCGCTGCGGGCGCTCTGCGGGAAGGTCTGGGTGCCGAGCCGGGATCCGTCGCGTTACCCGGTCTGCCCAGAATGCGACAAGATCCGCCGGCAACTGCTCAAGCGGAACCACAACTGAGTGCCGCTCCCGTCATTATGGCTACGCCCATCCTGTTCGACACGCGGCTCAAGCGGAACAACAACTGAGTGCCGCTCTCATCACCGGACACGGCTCCGACGGGGGTTGGCATACGCTCCGGCATCAAGGAGGCCGGCGGCGCCCGGCAGCGTGACGATCCGCCGCCGCGGCCCACCCCGGCGCTGCGGGTCCATTTGCAGGGCACGTTCCTGCTCATCATGTTGCTGCTGGCTTTCTGGGGGCTGCTCCGCTGGGCCGGGCCGGTGATCAGCGAAGCGCTGGGCGGCCCCGACGGCGCGGTTGTTGCCAGAGCACCGATCGAGACCGAGGAATCCGGCGAGGCCGCCGGCTCCCGGTCAGAGCGGGACGCGCGCCTTGACGGCGATGAGGTGGCGACGCTGCAGGCCGTCCTGACACGCTTCGGCTACAGCCCCGGACCGGCGGACGGGATCCTGGGCGACCTGACCCGTGCCGCAGCCGACGCCGCCAAGGCCGACCTCAACCTGCAGACAGCGTCGGACCGCCTGCTGCTGGAGACCCTTACCGCGGCCGCCGAATCACTCGATGGCGCCGGCCGCGACCCAGACTCCTGACGTGCGGCAGCCCCGATGGCCGTGAGCTCGGCCACGAGCGCGACACGCGCACCGGACTTCTCGACCACGTTCCGGCCCAGCCACGATCTCAACCTCAAGTTGACATTGATGTGGATCAAGACGGTGGCCCGCCACCGGGGTGTGGGCTGGTGGGCCACCACTACGCCTGCAGGCACCGCCGCTGTGGCCTTCAGAGAAGTCGGCACCGAAGTGCGTGCCGACGCCTGGGGGCCGGGAGCCGAATGGGCCATCGGCCGCTTGCCGGCGCTGCTCGGCGGCAACGACGACCCGAGCGGCTTCCGCCCGCAGCATCGGATGGTGCGGGACCTTGTGGCCCGTCTCGGCGTGCCCCGGCTCGGTGCCACCGGCCGCTGGTACGAGGCGATGGCGACCGCGGCCGTCTACCAGCGGGTGGTCAGCGCCGACGCGAGGGCATCGGTGCGAAGGCTGGGCCACATGTTCGGCGCCGACCTGCCCGCGATGGACGACCTGCCCGCAGGGAGCGACATGCCCACAGGCGCCGGTATGCCCGCGGGGTGCCCCATACCGATGTTCCCCGACCCTGCCGCGGCGCTGCGGATCCCCGACCACGGCTTCCACCGCGCCGGCGTGGACCGGGCGCGCGCCAGGGTGATCCGCGTCGCCGCGAGATACGCCGAGCGCATTGAGGCGCTGGAGCTACGGCCGGCCGCCGAGGCGCTCCAGTGGCAGCAGCGCCTGCCCGGAGTGGGGCCGTGGACCGCCGCGCGCACCTCTGGCGTCGCCGCGGGCGACCCAGATGCGGTGCCGGTGGGCGACCTGCACGTGCCGCGGCTCGTGACATACGCCCTCAGCGGCGCGAGCGACGGCGACGACGCCTCGATGCTGGAGCTCCTAGAGCCCTACGCCGGCCACCGGGGCCGTGTGGTGCGCCTGGTCAAGGCCGCCGGCATCGGCCCCCCTCGCCACCATCCCGCGCCGACCCGCCACGACATCAGCCGCATCTAACCCCCCACAAGCACACCAGAAGGGTCACGGCCAACAGACCTGCCGCACTAACGCCGACCCGCATGAAACACCAGGCTCCAGCGGTCACGGCCACAGGTCCACAGACCTGCAGCATCAAGCCAGACCCAGCTCCGAGATGCGCTCGAGCACCCGCTCGGCCTCGGCGCCGATCGTGGTGCTGTCGCCGTGGCCGGTGTGCACCACCGTGGCGGGCGGCAGGCTCAACAGGCGGTCGCGGATACTGCGCAGGATCGTGGGCTCATCGCTGTGGCTGCGGCCCGTGGCGCCAGGTCCGCCGCAGAACAGTGTGTCGCCCGACAGCACCCGGCCGTCGGCCTCGTCGAAGAAGCAGCAGCAGCCCGGCGAGTGGCCCGGAGTGTGGATCACACCGAGCCGGTGGCCGCCCGCCGCCAGCACCGACCCTGGCTGGAGGTCGCGGTCGGGGGCGTCGTCGGGATGCACCGCGTCCCACAGCATCCGGTCGCCGGGGTGAAGCAGCACCGGAGCGTCCACGGCGTCGCGCAGCGCGATGGCCGCATTGATGTGGTCGTTGTGGCCGTGGGTGCAGACGATGGCAGCCACCCGCCGACCCGCTGCGGCGGCCGCGATGGGCTCGTGGTCGTGGGCGGCGTCGAACACCAGCACCTCACGGTCGTCGCCCACCAGCCAGATGTTGTTGGTGACCTCCCACTCGCCCCCGTCGAGCGCGAAGATGCCGTCGGTCGTTACCAGCTCTACGGCCATGACGCTTGAGATCCCCTAGATGACCACGACCGAGCGAAGCACCTCGCCGCGCTCCATCTTGTGGAAGGCCTCCTCCACGCCGGAGAGGTCGATGGTCTCGGACACGAAACCGTCAAGGTCGAGTCGACCTTGAAGATAGAGGTCGATAAGCATGGGGAAGTCCCTCGACGGCAGGCAGTCGCCGTACCAGCTCGACTTGAGGGCGCCGCCGCGCCCGAACACCTCGATGAAGGGCAACTCGATGGTCATGTCGGGCCGGGGAACGCCCACCAGCACCACGGTGCCGGCCAGATCACGCGCCTCGAACGCCTGCCTGTAGGTCGTGGGCAGGCCCACCGCCTCGATGGCCACGTCCACCCCGTTGCCGCCGGTGAGGGACCTGATCTCCTCCACCGGGTCGGCCGCCGAGGAGTTGACGGTGTGGGTGGCCCCGAAGCCCCTGGCCCATTCGAGCTTGCGGTCGTCGATGTCCACCCCGATGATCGTCGTGGCGCCGGCCAGCTTGGCTCCGGCTATGGCCGCGTCGCCCACGCCGCCGCAGCCGAAGACGGCCACGCTGTCGCCCCGCCCGACGCCGCCGGTGTTTATGGCAGCGCCGATGCCGGCCATCACACCGCAGCCGAGCAGTCCCGCCGCGGTGGCAGGCGCGGAAGGATCGACCTTGGTGCACTGCCCGGCGGCGACCAGGGTCTTGTCCGCGAAGGCGCCGATGCCGAGTGCGGGCGACAGTTCGGTGCCGTCGGCCAGCGTCATCTTCTGGGATGCGTTGTGGGTGCTGAAGCAGATGTTCGGGCGGCCCCGCAGGCACGACCGGCAGTTTCCGCACACGGCCCTCCAGTTGAGAATCACGAAATCACCCGGCGCCACCTCGGAGACGCCGTCACCGACGGACTCCACCACCCCGGCGGCCTCATGGCCGAGCAGGAACGGGAACTCGTCGTTGATGCCGCCCTCGCGGTAGTGCAGGTCGGTGTGGCAGACGCCGCAAGCCTGTATCGCCACCACAGCCTCGCCCGGTCCGGGGTCGGGAACCACGACCTCTTCGATGGTGACGGGATCGCCCACGGCTCTCGACACAACCCCTCGCACGGTCTGTGGCATGAATGAGTCCCTCCTGCTAGTCCGATCAGCCGGTCCGCTCGCACACTACCGCGCCGGCCCACCGTCGTCCCATAACAACGCCCCCGCACGCGGCGGCTGATCCCCTACCGCAGCCATGTGCATCCCGCAGAGTCCGGCCGCCTACGGGCGGGCGATGCGCACCCCGAGCAATCACCGGGCGGGACCCGGTCAGGGTTCACAAGGTGTTGGCCGGTCATCTACGGACGATGGGGACTGCTGCCGGTTGGGATACCGTGTATCTACTTATGGGGGAGTCTCCGACGGCGATGCCGTTTCGATCCGGTGGAGGCATTGATACTTCTTACCTTGCTGATTCCTTGGAACTAGCTTCAGTCTCTCTAGATGATTCTCTAATCTCTTCAATAATCAACCAGCCATTTCAAGACCCTGCTGTAGATCCTGTCCTCTGCTCTCCATACGACCCACCGGATCAGCACTGGCCCCTTGACAGCCGCGGCCGTGCCAACCGAGACGAGCCGCCGCTGCGCGGGCGCAGGGATCCGCTGAGGATCAGCGTTCCGTCCGACGGAAAGGTCGCGGCCCAGGGCTCGTTCACCCTGGGCGACCGCAAGTCGAACCAGACGGTCATGGACATACGCAAAGCGGTAGCCGAGTGGCGGGCCGACAACTACGACGGCGCAACCGCTACCAGCAGGAGGCTGCTGCATCACTGGACCGATCCCCAGTCGATGCTGCTGCGCCCCTTCTTCGCCCAGGTGGAGGCCATCGAGACGTTCATCTGGCTGCGCGAGGTGGTCACCCGGGCCAACCCTTCCCGCCGCCACGTCGAGACCGAGGCCCGCCGATTCAACGACGGGATCGTTCGGCTGTGCGCCAAGATGGCGACGGGAACCGGAAAGACCGCGGTGATGGGCATGGTGATCGCTTGGCAGACGCTCAACGCCGCCCGATCCCGGCGCACCCGCAACGTCCAGCACACCGACCGCTTCGCTGTGCTGGCTCCCGGACACACCGTTCGGGAGCGCCTCAGCGTGCTGATCCCATCAAATGAAGACAACGTGTACGACGAGATGGGCCTGGTCCCGCAGGATCTGAGACCGCTGCTCAACCGGGCCCGGGTGAGGATCGTGAACTATCAGGCGTTCACCCGCAAGGACCTGATCGGCGACTCCGACGCCCGGAGACTGCTGGGCAAGGCCAAGAGCGACGACATCGAGTCGTGGGGTGCGACGGTGCGCCGGGTCCTGGGTGACATCGCCGATGGCAACGGTCGTGTCTGCGTCATCAACGATGAGGCACACCACTGCTACCTGCCAAAGGAGAACAGGCGCAGGCGGAGCCGGGAGGACAAGAAAGAGAACGAGCGGGCCGCGGTGTGGTTCAACGCGATCCGGGCCATGCGCGATGCGAAGATTCTCGGCCCGGCATCCGAGGAGCACGGCCAGGAGTTCCCGGTATATGACTTCTCGGCGACGCCCTTGTGGATCGACACCGCCAGCAGGTCCGAGCCGGAGCAGTTCCAATGGGTCGTCTCGGATTTCGGCCTGATCGAGGCCATCGAATCCGGTCTGGTGAAGGTGCCCCGAGTGCCCATCGACGACGACAGCAGCCGCGACGAGACGATCTGGCGGCGGCTCTACGACAACACCAACCCCAAGGACCTCCGCAACTCGCTCAGTTCGGCCACGGCGGGGCGCCGGCTGCCCGACCATCTTCACAGTGCGGTCCAGGCCGTGGTCAATGACTGGGAGCGCAAACTCCGCGTCTGGGAAGGCGACCCCGCCGGCGGCAATGGCCAGCGCCGGCCGCCTCAGCCGACCCCGCCGGTCATCATCTTCGTGGCCAACAACATCAGGAACGCCACCGCCCTGTGGGAGTGGCTGTCGGGCCGCGTGGGCGACGACGGGACGGTCACCCACGGAGCATTCCCGGAGCTTGCCAACGTCAACGAGCACGGCCAGTGGCACAAAGAGCCCAGAACGCTGCTGGTGCACAGCGAGGTGGGCGGCAGCGACACCATCCCCAAGCCGCTCAAGGAGATGCTGGTGCGAGCGGCCGGCTACCAGAAGAGCTCAGACGCCGAGCAAGCGGTGCGCGAGATGCTGAACACGGTGGGCAAACCGGGCCGGCCGGGGGCACCGGTGCGATGCGTCGTCTCGGTGAGCATGCTCACCGAGGGCTGGGACGCCCGCACCGTGACCCACATCGTCGGCTTCAGGGCCTTCGGCACCCAGCTGCTGTGCGAGCAGGTGACGGGGCGGGCGCTGCGCCGCACCTCCTACGACTCGTTCCGCGAACCCGAAGCCGGCGGGCCGCCGCGACTGGAGGCCGAGTACGCCGATGTGGTGGGCATCCCGTTCGAGTTCATGCCCGACGTGAACCAGCCCGAGCCGGCGCCCCGCCCGCCCAGGCCGCGCACCCGGGTCTTCACTGTGGAGGGCAAACGAGAGTTCCGCGTGGCTTGGCCCCAGGCGGTCGAGTACATCCGTGTCGCTCCTCAAGGGGCATTCGACCTTGACCCGGAGAGGGTGGCCAAGTGGAACCTGCCACTCAGGGTCGATCCGTCCGTTGCCGCGCTCGAAGGGGTCGCCGGGAAGTCCGAGTTGATGGGATCCGTTCCCGACGGGGCGCGACAACGCACTGCCTTGCTTGAGCTGGCATCGGCCGTCACCGCCCAGGTAACGACCCCCGACGACGCAGCGGCCTTCGACGGGAGGGCGGCCGGGTTGGGGCAGGTCTCGCTGTTCCGCTCCGCCGTCGAGGCAAGCCGGCGCTGGGCGTCCCATCCGTCTGTGGCGGTGAAAGACCTGTGGAGTCTGAACTCCTCGGCCCGCCGCACCGAGGCCGCCAATGCGATTCTTGCCGCCTGCGACTTCCGCGAGATCGGCTCGGCGCGCCGGGCCCGGCTGGCCAACCCGCCGATACTCGACACCTCAGGCGTGGACTTTATGACCACCCTGTCCACCGTCGAGGCCCGCCGGTCGGAACTGTCCCACGCCGCCTGCCACTCGCGGCTCGAACTCGACACCGCAACCAGGCTCGATGAGCATCCGAGGGTGCTGCGCTGGGTCCGCAACTTCCAGCTGGGCTGGACCATCCCCTACCACAGAGACGGTACCTGGGCACGATACGAGCCCGACTTCGTGGCAGTGCTCGACAACGGCGTCAACCTGGTGATCGAGTGCAAGGGCGCGTATGACAGCAGGGCCTATATCGCCGCGCAGTACGCCCGTGACCACTGGATACCCAGCATCGCCGGAACCACCGACCTGCCCGACGATCTCCGCCGCTGGGCCTACGCGGTGATAGACGACCCGGACTCGATCCGCCACCAGCTCGACGTTGCCATCAACGAGACATCCCATAGGCAACCCGTCCCATGACTCCCAACCGCTACCAGCTCGACGTTGCCATCAACGCGCCATCCGAGAGACTGCACCTGCCATGACCCGAAGGAACTCCAACCGACCGCCTGGCTCCTACCGCCACGAGCAGGCCGACCGGGTGAACCAACCCACCGTCGAGACCTCGCCGCTGCTCGACGACGAGACACGCGCGCCCAGGCCATTCTCGCTTCCGGCGGCCCCCCCCCCGCGCGCCGATAGAGCCGAGGCACCTGAGCCCAGACTGTGGTGGGACAGGCAGGGCCGCACGTCGGCACATGACGGCCCGCGGGAGTTCGCCAGCACCCCCCTGTACACCAGGGAGAAGGTCAACCCCCTCAGCCTGATCGACCAGCTCCGCAAACCCGGTACCGGGGTGCCGCTCAACCTGTTCGACGATTTCAACGGGCTGCCCGCCAGCGCTCAGAAGTGGGAGTTCTACCAGCACTCGGGGCACTGGCAGAACCGGCTCATACACGGCGACAGCTCCCAGGTGATGCAGTCGCTGATCGACCGAGACGGCCTCGGCGGGCACGTGCAGATGATCTACTTCGACCCGCCCTACGGCATCGGCTTCAAGAGCAACTTCATGTCCCAGACCGGCCGCACCGACGCCAACGACATCCCCGTAGGCGACACCCTTCCAGTGAAGGCGTTCAAGGACACCTACACCAACGGCATCCACTCATACCTCGACGAGCTCCACGAGCGGCTCACCCTTTTCCACGAGCTACTGTCCGACACCGGCTCACTGTTCGTGCAGATCGGCGACGAGAACGTCCACCGCGTGGCAGTCCTGCTCGACGAAGTATTCGGCGCCGAGAACCGAGTGGCCACCATTACTTGGAAGCCAACTAGCGGATCCTCTTCCAAGACCTTGCCTGAGTCGGCCAGCTACCTACTCTGGTACGCGAAAGACAGGGGTCATGTGAAGTATCGACAACTCTACTCGCCGCTGACGCGATTGGAGAAGATCGCACACATGAGTTCTTACGTGATGGTCGAACTTGCCGATCTCACAACTCGTAAACTGACGGACGCAGAGAGGGCAGATCCGGACGGCCAACTACCAGAAGGAGCTCGCATCTATAGAAGAATGGCGCTTACCTCTCAGGGCGCATCTACCACTGGACGCACCTGTGAGTATGTGTATAATGGAGTCACCTACCACTCCGGGCCCACGCGCCAGTGGGGAGTCTCCACTCCGGCGGAGTGGAGACTCCCCAATGGGACAGATCCACGCGCCAGTGGAGAGTCCGGCGCGCCTGACGGCGCGCCGGAGGAGATCTCTGGCCTGGACCGGCTCGCCGAACTGAATCGGCTAGAAGGCACCGGGCCAACCGGAAGCCTGCACTGGAAGTGGTACGAACATGAGGTGCCAGGCCGCCGAATCGACAATGTCTGGCACCGTCTGCAAAACCCGTCGAACAAGCGGTATTCCGTACAAACGGCTAACTCCGTCATCGAGCGCTGCCTGCTCATGGCTACCGACCCGGGCGATCTGGTGCTCGACCCCACTTGCGGCTCGGGGGTTACCGCCGACATGGCCGAGCATTGGGGGCGCCGCTGGATTGCCATCGATGTCGGCCGGGTGGCGATCGCCATCGCCCGCAGACACCTGCTCACTGCGGTGCATCCGTGGTATCGCACTCGCGACGGCGGCAACGACCCGGCCTCCGGACTCGAAGTGGAGACCATGCAACGGGTGTCGGCGGCCACACTGGCCTACGACAAGGTGAACGACCCCGAGAACACCATCCACCTGGTGGACCGACCTACCGAGGACACCAAGCGCAAGCGGCTCACCGGCCCGTTCACCGTGGAGTCGGCGTCGCCCTACGCCTACCTGCCGTTCGACGACACCACTCCTGCCGACATGGGCGCAGCCGCGGGCGAGGATGCCGAGCGCCTGCTCGACGCGCTCGCCGAACACCCGATCTGTGACAGCGACGGCCACACGGTCATGGAGATATCAGAGATCATCGGATGGCCGGGCGGGCGCCTGGTCACCCACGAGGCCGACTGCTCCTCCCCCGGCCGTCAGACCCGGATCGCCGCCGCGGTGATGCTGGCCGCTCCCGACGCCACGGTAACCGCCGATCAGATCGCGGCCGCCGCGGCCGAGGCCCGTCAGGCCGGAAGCGACATCTCCGACCTGATCGTCGTGGCCAGCGCCTTCGACAACAACGCCCCGCACGCGGCGGGCCGGGTCAGGGTTCACAAGGTGGCCACCGCCCGCGACCTTCAGATCGCCGCTCTCGCACCTGAGGATGACTCGGGGGCGCTCACCCTGCTGGGCGAGCCCGACGTGCTGTGCCGGCAGGCCGACGACGGCAGGCTCATCGTCGAGCTGATCGGCTACGACACCTACGATCCCACCACCGGCTTCGTGCGCCCGTCATCCGCCGACGACGTGGACTGCTGGATGATCGACACCAAACACGACGGCACCGCCTTCTTCCCGCGGCTCGTCTACCTGCCCGCCTACAAGCGCGGCGATACCGCCATCAAGCGGCTGGTCAGGACCCTGGGAAGAGACCTCGACCCTGCCGCCGAGAAAGCTCTATGCGGGCTGCGTTCACAGCCGTTCCCGCCACCGGAGCCCGGCAACACCGTCGCCGTGAAGATCATCACCCACACCGGCGCAGAAATGACCACCATTATCGACCCCTAAGCCACAGACCGCTCAATTCGCGACGCCGCCAGACGGCTCGCCTTCCTGAAGTTCTCTCACCGCCGCGAGTGCCGCTTCTGCGATTACCTGGCGCTCGTCATCGTCAAGTGGACTTCGGGCGGGGAGCATGGCCTCGATGGCTTCCCAGTCGAAGCCTCGTCTGAGCTTGCGCTGAAGCATCCGGTGTTTCCGCTTGGGATTCCAGTCCTCAGTCTGGAGTAGCTGGAACCATCGCCAGCACGCTCCGGTCTCCCAGATGCACCAAGTCGATGTCCTCGGAGTAGCGCGCCTGCCTCTCGCCATACAGCTTGTGTAGAGCGGTCCCGCCGATCATCGCGAACTCGTCCGCGGCGGCTGACCGGCTCCACGCGTGGATGATCCGCTCCAGCAAGAGGTCTTGCTCTACTTGCCTGAACTCGCCCCAGGGATGCGTCTGCCGCCATTGCTCGACGGCCTCGGTGGGAAGCATCACACGTCGGGGTCCAGCTCGCGCCACAGCGTGACCTGCCACCGGCGACTGTGCTTGACCGCTCCCTCCTCGCGGTCGTAGTCGTCCACAAGGGGGTCGTAGTCGATGTGCCGCAGCCGGAGGGGCAAGGTGGCTCGCAGAGGGTCCGTGTCGAAGTGCCTGCCTGTGTAGGCAGCCATCTCGTCAAGAGCGAACCCGAGACGCTGCCTGGTGGGAACGCGATAGAGGTTCGCTGCCGCTGCCAGAGCGTCGGCGTTGATCATCGGGCAGTGCCGTATGCCCGAGCTACCGCCGTTGGCGGCAGGGATGACCTCGAACCAGTCGATCATCTGCGCCACGGCGTTCAGACATATGTGATCACCGCGCTGGCGGGGGCGGTCCAGCAGGTCAAGCAGCGTGACCTCCGGCGTCGACACGACAAGCGGACTGCGAGCGCCATTCCAGCCTGAGGTTTGCCTGATCTGGGTGGGGAAACGGCCTACGTTGGGCTTGCGGGCGAAGCGCAGCGCGCCATATCCCAAACGCCGGTGCTTGAGAGCGTTGGGTGCGGCGACGGTGATGGACTGGATCGCTTGATGCGAGACCCCGTAGATGCTCGCCGCGGCGAGATAGCCCACATAGTAAGGAATCCCGAGATGCGACATCATCGCATCGAGGCAGGAATGCCCCCAGAGGTGCCCGTTGACGGCGGGCACCCAGCCGCCGGTGGTGACGCACACCATCTCCCCCGCCTGCCGTGCGCCCCTGAGACGGTGCGGCACCTGATCTGCCGGGCACCCGATCCAGCCGGCGATCTGGGACGCGGACGCGAAGGTGAGCTTCTGGTCGATCATCCACCCCGAGAGGTCGCGCGCTGCTATGCACCCCATAAGACACATCCTATCATATCGAACAACCACACACCCTACTACATCGACACACCAAACGCGCCCTGGATGCCGTGAGCGGACACCTGCACCCCGCGCCCCAAGCTCGCCCCAATGCTGTCGGCACCATGACGTCTCACGACGCGATAAATACTTCTTTTGAGCATGAATTCATTATACCCCGTCTGAATGGAGAAGCCTCGCGCCGGATGGGGGCAGCGCGGCGAGCGGTCGGTGCGACGTGCGGCAAGTCGCAGCTATCGAGGGGCGAACGCTCCTAGAGTTCGGAGCCATGTGCCGCAACATCACGACGCTGAGAGGGCTGGCGCCGCCTGCCACGCCCGCGGAGGTCGCTGCCGCCGCCCGCCAGTACGTGCGCAAGGTGAGCGGCGTGCAGAAAACCTCACCGAACACCGAGGCCGCCTTCGAGCGGGCCGTCGCCGCCGTCACCGAAGCGACCGCTGACCTGCTCGCCACGCTGCCTCCCAGACGCACGCCGCCGCGCTCGGAGCCGCCCCTGCGCCGCCGCAGAGAGACCTCTCACGGATACCGATGAGGTAGGCCGCGCCCAGATGGCAATGCGGCGCGTGGAGCTGTTGTGACAGGGACCCGGCACAGGATCATCGACTCTGCGACGGCGGGCATTCCCCGCGAGCAGGGCCGCTTCAACGTCAACGGGCCGTCGGTGTTGCCAGCGCCCGAGTGGATGCCCGACCCGCCCGGCCGGTACCTGCTTTACTTCGCGCACCACACCGGCGCCTCCATCCGGCTGGCCGCCGCGGATTGCGTGACCGGCCCGTGGCGGGTGACGGACGCCGACGTGCTCAATGTCGCGTCAATCCCGCCGGGGCGCCATCCCCACATCGCCTCACCGGACGTCCACGCCGACCACCTCCGCCGACGCTTCGTGATGTACTTCCACGGCGATCTGCCTGCGTCCGCCGGCGCCCACCTGCCGTGCTGGGGCACCTACCCGACCCTCGACCAGAAGACGCTGGTGGCCACCTCTGCGACGGGGCGGGACTTCGCTCCCCTGCAGCCGGTCACAGCCGTGGCGCCGAGCTACCTGCGGATGATCGAGGCCGAGGGAGCCTGGTACGGCGTGGCCATGCCGTCTCAGCTGATGCGGTCACAGGACGGGCTGAGAGACTTCGAGTACGGCCCGATGCTGTTCGACGATGATGAGATCCGCCACTGCTGCCTCGCCCACGACCGCGGCCGCCGGCTGCTGGAGATGCTGTTCACGCGGGCCTACGACGCACCCGAGCGGATCTACCGCACCGTCATCGACACCTCCGGGCACTGGCTGGACTGGAAGCCGGGACCGGTCACCGAGATCATGCGCCCGACCGAGGCGTGGGAGGGGGCGGACCTGCCCTGTGATCCCGTTCCACGGGGAGCGGCGCCCGGCGCAATGAACGGTCTGCGCGACCCGTGTCTCCTCGAGGACGGCAGCGGCGGGCGCTGGCTGTTCTACGCGACCGGCGGCGAGGACGCCCTGGCCGTCACCGAGATGCCCGCAGCCGCAGCCTGGTGAGCAGAACCGGCGCCAGCAGCAGGGGCGATAACGGCAGCCGTGGCACTCGCCGTGCCGGTAGCGGCAGCGTTGGCAGTACCGGTCGTGACGGTGTCGGTGCTGCCGGCAGGGGAAGCAGCGGTGACGGGACTGGCGGCAGGACAGACGGCGGTGGCGGGACTGGCGGCAGGGGAAGCCGCGGTGACGGGACTGGCGGCAGGACAGACGGCGGTGGCGGGACTGGCGGCAGGGGAAGCCGCGGTGACGGGACTGGCGGCAGGACAGACGGCGGTGGCGGGACTGGCGGCAGGGGAGGCAGCGGTGGCGGGACGGCCCGGCAGTTGGCTCAACGGCTGCCGCAGCTGATCGTCGGGCTGCTGATATTCGGCCTCGGCCTCGGACTGGTGGTGCGAGGAGCGCAGGGCCAGGGGCCGTGGACGGTGTTCCACGAGGGCGTCTCGCTGCACACGCCGCTGACGATCGGCACGGCGACGGTGCTCACGGGCCTGGCTCTGGTGGTGGGCCTGGTGTGGGTGCGCGAGCCGGTGGGATCAGGGACGCTGCTGAACGCGGTGATCATCGGTGTCTCGACCGACCTCACCCTGGTGCTGGTCGCCCAGCCGTCGGCTCTGGCCCCTCGAGTGGCGATGACGCTGGCCAGCCCGCTGCTAGTGGCGCTGGGCTCGGGACTGTACCTGGGCGCCAAGCTCGGCCCGGGGCCACGCGACGGCGTGATGACGGCCATGTACCGCCGCGGCATACCGATCTGGCTCTCGCGGCTGATCATCGAGGCCGTCCCGTTCGTGATCGGCGCGATCCTCGGCGGCAGGGTGGGCTGGGGCACCATCTACTGGCTCGTGGTGATCGGTCCCGCAGTGAACCTGGCGATGAAGTGGTTCTCCTGGCCCGAGGTTCCCTCGCGCTGGATCGACGTGTTCAACGCCCTCGAATCGCGGCACAAGCCGACCGAAGCGTAGCCTCTGCACGCTGACCCGAGCACCCATGCGCCTCTCAAGCCAACCGAGACTCGCTCCCTAAGTCAGACTCAGTGCCCCTGCGCCGCCCTCACATCACGGCACAAGCCAACCAGTGCATAGCCTCTGCCGATGTGATTGACCTGCGCTCTGACACGGTTACGAAGCCCACTGCGGCGATGCGGGCGGCGATGGCCGGCGCCGACGTCGGCGACGACGTCTACGGCGAGGATCCCACCGTCAACGAACTGCAGGACAGGGTGGCAGCGCTGCTGGGCAAGGAGGCGGCGCTGCTCGTGACCAGCGGCACCCAGGGCAACCTGTGCGCGCTGCTGGCGCACTGCGGCCGCGGTGACGAGTACATCGTCGGCAACCACGCCCACACCTTCATGTACGAGGGGGGCGGCGCAGCCGTGCTCGGCTCGATCCAGCCCCACCCGGTGCCGGTGGGCGACGACGGGATGCTCGACCTCGAAGCGGCCGGCGCGGCGGTCAAGTCCGGTGACCATCACTTCGCCCGCACCCGCCTGCTGTGCCTCGAGAACACCATCGACGGCAAGGTGCTGACCCTCGCCCAGATGGAGGCTGCGGCCCGGTTGGCGGCCCGGCATGGCCTGGCGCACCACCTCGACGGCGCACGCCTCTGGAACGCCGCAGCAGCCCTGGGCGTGCAGCCCGAGGCGGTGGCGGCGCCCTTCGACTCGGTGTCGGTCTGCCTGTCGAAGGGACTCGGCGCGCCCCTGGGCTCTCTGGTGGCCGGGTCGGCCGAGTTGATCGACGAGGCCCACAAGTGGCGCAAGATGCTCGGCGGCGGCCTGCGGCAGGCCGGCATCGTGGCCGCGGCGGGAATCTACGCCCTGGACCACCACCTGGACCGCCTGGCGGACGACCACGCCAACGGCGCCCGGCTGGCTGCCGGGCTCGCCGCCATCGACGGCGTGAGGGTCGAATCGTGTGCCACGAACATGGTGTTCATCCGTCTCGACGACACCCCGGCAGGCATCGTGTCGGACGGCACCGGCCACGAGTTCGGCGACACCCACAGCGGCACTCCTGGCAACAACGGCGAGCGGATGCAGGAGGAACTGGCCCGCCGCGGCGTGCTCACCCGGTGGAAGGCGCGGCGGGCCCGGCTCGTCACCCACCTGGACGTCACCTCCGACGACATCGACGTGGTCGTGGCAGCCTTCTCAGACCTGCTCGTCCAGCGCGCCGAGCTGGCACGCCGCCGTTGAGCGCTTGCCGCGTGCCGGCCCGCACCCCGTAACCGGAACCCGTCCCTTGCGCCGAGCCGGCACGCCGCAGCCGAGCGAGGGTCGCCGTAGCGAGCGGCTCGCTTCGCTGGTGCGACAAGCGAGGCGTCACGGTGTGCGCGACCCGGCTGTGCTGGCCGCCATCGGCAGGGTGCCACGCGAGCGCTTCGTGTCCGCGAGCCTCGCCGAGAGCGCCTTCGACGACGCTCCGCTGCCCATCGGCGGCGGCCAGACGATCAGCCAGCCCGCCATGGTCGCGCTCATGGCCGAGGCGGCGCGGATCGATTCCGGCGACCGCGTGCTGGAGGTGGGCACCGGCTCGGGCTACGGCGCGGCCGTGCTCGCCGTGCTGGCCGCCCGCGTCGTCACGGTCGAGAGGCTGCCCGCGCTTGCCGAGCGGGCTCGCACCACCCTGCGAGAGCTGCAATACGACAACGTCACCGTCGCTGTGGGCGACGGCACCCTGGGCCGGCCCGGCGGCGCACCCTTCAACGCCATCGTCGTGACCGCGGCGGGGCCGGCACCGCCGGAACCCCTGCTCGAGCAACTCGCTGACGGCGGCCGGCTGGTCATCCCCATCGGCTCCAGAGGTGGCTCGCAGCATCTGATGCGCCTCACCCGCACGGCAGCACATGACACCCGACCCGCCAGCCCAGTCGGCAAGGACGGTCACACGTCCGAGTCCCGGCCGCGACACGGGTCGCGCCTCGCGGCCAGCCCGTCCGACCGGACCGGCTACACGTCCGAGTCCCGGCCGCGACACGGGTCGCGCCTCGCAGCCAGCCCGTCCGACCGGACCGGCTACACGTCCGAGCGCCTGACCGCAGTGCGCTTCGTGCCCCTGATCGGAGCCCACGGCTTCACCGAGTAGAGGATCATCGAATCGCACTAGCTTGGCCCGTGTGACCTTGGCCGTGGCGGCGACGCTGATGCAGACCCCGGCCCCCGACCGGCTCAGCGTGATCGACGCGGTGGTGGAGGTCGACGGCAGCGGCGTGGTGAAGGCCGTGCACGACCGCTCCACGCCCGGCGGCGCCGCCGCGGCGGCCTCGGCCTGGACGGGCGCATCCGAGCGCGCGGACCTGGGCGAGGGCACGCTGCTGCTGCCCGGACTCGTGGACATGCACGTCCACGCACCCCAGTGGCCTCAGCTCGGCACCGGGCTCGACCTGCCGCTCGAGCAGTGGCTGTTCGAGTACACGTTCCCGCTGGAGGCCCGCTACGCGGAGGTCGGCTTCGCGTCGGCGGTGTGGGACGACCTGGTTCCCGCTCTGCTGGCGTGCGGCACGACGACCGCCGTGTACTTCTCGTCCAACCACACCGAGGCGACCACGGCCCTCGCCCGAGCCTGTGCCCGCCACGGCCAGCGGGCGCTTGTGGGGCGGGTGGCGATGGACCATCCCTCGGGCACGCCCGAGTGGTACCGCGACGCCTCCGCCTCCGACGGCGTCGACGGCTCGGCAGCCTCCATCGAGGCTGTGGCCGGGGTCGCCGGCCCGCTGGTCGAGCCGATGGTCACCCCCCGGTTCACCCCCGCCTGCACCGATGCGCTGCTCGAGGGGCTGGGCGAGTTGGCAGAGGCAACGGGAGTGCGGGTGCAGACCCACTGCGCCGAGTCGGACTGGCACTGCGCCTATGACCTAGACCGCTTCGGCACGACCGGTGCCGCCGCGCTCGAGCGCTTCGGTCTGCTGCGGCCTCGCACGGTGCTGGCCCACTCCGACCACCTGAGCAACGACGACCTGTCGGTGGCGGCGCGGCGCCAGGCGGGCGTGGCCCACTGCCCGCTGTCCAACGCGTATTTCGCCAACGCCGTGTTCGGGGTGCGCCGGGCACTGGCGGCGGGCGTCGGGGTGGGTCTCGGCAGCGACATCGCGGGCGGCGCCCGGCCCGGCCTGCTGGGCGTGTGCCAGGACGCGGTCACCGTCTCGCGCATGCTCGAGGACGGCGTGGATCCCGCCCGCAGCGCCGCGGCACGCGGCGTCAACGGCTCGCGCATCGACACCGTGGCCGCCTTCTGGCTGGCCACCGCGGGGGGCGCCGCGGTGCTCGACCTGCCGGTGGGCCTGATCGAGCCGGGCCGCTGCTTCGATGCCATGGCCGTGCGCAGCGACCGCCCAGGCGGGCTGATCCGGGTCTGGGACGGCCTCGACGACGAGGCCCGCATCTTCGAGAAGGTCGTGCGCCTCGCCACCGCCGACGACATCAGCCAGGTCTGGGTGAACGGCACCGCCGTCAAGCAGCAGCACCAACCGTGACGGTGTGATGCGCGGCGGCGGTCTGCGCCGGGCGCTCCGTGAACAGCGCTGCCGTCAAGCAGCAGCCCGTGACAGCAACCCGAAAGAACTCAGTAGTGCATGAAGTAATCATGCAGGTAGTATGCTATGTTCGGTAGACACTCATGCTAGGAGGAGGCAGAGCTCATGCTAGGATCCAAGTCATGGCGAACCTTCAGGTCAGGAACATGCCGGACGTGCTGCACGAGCGGCTCCGTCAGCACGCACGAGAGCGGAACCGATCGATGAGCGCGACGGTGATCGAGGCCATCGAGCTGGAGCTCACGAGATGCGAGTGGCGCATGGGCCTGGAGCGGCGGCCCGAGACCGACCTCGGCACGCACGCTGCCGGTCTGCTCGCCGAGGAGCGGGCACTGCGCGACACCGAACTCGGGTGACGCTCTATGTCCTCGATGCTTCGGTCGCGGTGGAGTACCTGCTGCGCACGCCGCTCGGGCTGGCGCTAGCCGGCACGATCTCAAACGCCGGGCTGGCAGCCCCCGATCTGATCGACGCCGAAGTCCTCTCGGTGCTGCGGCGCGCCGTGCTGAGGGGCCGCCTCTCGCAGGAGCGCGCGATCATGGCGGTCGACGATCTGACGCGATGGCCGCTCGAGCGCATCCCCAGCCGCGCACTGACGCACCTGGCATGGCGCCATCGCGAGAGCGTGAGCGCCTACGACGCCCTCTACGTGGCAGCCGCGGACGCTCACGACGCTCCGCTGCTCACCACGGACGGTCGTCTCGCTCGGGCGCCGGGCCTGGGGATCGCCGTCCAGCATTTCCGGCTGGCCTGAGCCGGGCAGACTCGCCGCATGGCCGGACCCCTGGCGCTGCGGTTCGTGTCCTCGTATGCCCATGCCGACGACATGCCTGAGACGTTGGCCGAGTTGGCACTGGTGGGACGGTCGAACGTGGGCAAGTCGTCGCTGCTGAACGCGCTCGCCCAGCGCCGGCAGTTGGCCCGCACATCCAAGACTCCCGGCGCCACCCGGCTGCTCAACGCCTTCGAGTTGGGCGCGGACGGCTCCCGGCGGTGGCTGGTGGATCTGCCCGGCTACGGTTACGCGCAAGCGTCCAAGACCGAGCAGCGACGCTGGAGCGCCATGGCGCACCGATACCTCACCCACCGCGATCCGCTGCGCGGCGTGCTTCACCTCATCGACGGCGAGATCGGACCCACAGGCCTCGACTCACAGACCGTCGAGTGGCTCAAGAGCGTGGACCTGCCAGTGACCTACGTGGCCACCAAGGCAGACAAGGTCCGCCCCTCACGCCGCGGCGCCCGCCGCAACGACCTGGCAGCGAAGCTCGGCGCAGACCGCGGCGACGTCCACTGGACCAGCGCCGCAAAGGGCACCGGAATCCCAGAACTAAGAACCCTCATAACAGCACTGCTGCTAGCGTAGGTCTGATCGGGGTTCCCGCTTCGGTTACACGCCGGAGGTGGCGGCCAGGGAGGCTACCGCGGCGGGCAGGCCGTGGCCGTGGGGCAGGTTCAGCGCCGCCATGGCCGTCTCCAGGCCGCCGAGCGCACCCAGCAGCATCGGCTCGTTGAGGTCGCCCAGGTGGCCGATGCGGAACGCCCGCCCCTCCATCTCGGCCAGCATCGGTGTTCCGACGCTCACCCTGAAGCGGTCACGGGCCATGGCGATCAAGGGCTCGGACGCAATGGGGCCGGTGCGCACGCACGTGATCGCCGCCGCCCGGTGCTTGGGCTCGGCGATGTTGATCTCCCAGGGGCCGCCCAGCGCCCAGCCCTCGACCGCGGCATGCACGGCCGCGGCCCAGCGTCGGTGCCTCGCCACCGACGCCTCCATCCCGCCCGACTCCGCGATCATGTCGAGCGCGGCGCGCAACGCGAACATGTGCTGCTCGGGAGGGGTGCCGCCGAAGCGCTTGTAGACGTGGCCCCCCTCGAAGCGGGGTTCCCACGCCAGGTGGTACCTGGGCGTAGTGGCGGCTGCGCTGCGGCGCAGCGCACGCTCGCTCAGAGCGCAGAACGACAGCCCCGGCGGCATCATCAGCCCCTTCTGGGAGGCCGCCACCGCCACATCGATGCCCCACTCGCGCATGTGCAGCGGCTCGGTGCCAAGCGAGCACACGGCGTCGGCCACGTACAGCGCCGGATGGCCTGCCTCGTCCATCGCGGCTCGCACCGCGGCCAGGTCGGCGACCGCGCCCGTGGAGGTCTCGGTATGCACCACGCACACGCTGCGGATGCGATGCTGCCTGTCGGCGGCGAGGATGTCGGCGAGTTCGGCCGGGTCGGTCGGGCCGCGCGTCGCCGGCGTCGTGGACACCACGTTGTAGCCGAGGTTGCGGGCCATGAGCGCCCACCGGCGCCCGAACATGCCGCTGTCGGCGATCAGCACGGTGTCGCCGGGGTCGAGCGTGTTGGTTAGCGCCGACTCCCAGGCGCCGTGCCCGACCGTGGTCAGCACCACGATCTCGTCCGCCCCACCGAACACGGCCGGCAGGTCCTCCCAGACGCTGTCGGCCAGCGCCACGAAATCCGGGTCTGCGAAGTCGATGGCGGGCCGCCGGAACGCCTCCAGCACCCGGTCGGGAATGTTGGTAGGCCCAGGATTGTGGACGAAGTACCGTCCCGGCCCGCTCATGCGTCCATGAGAGCAGCGCTCAGGCAGTCCCGGATCCCCGCCCACCCAGGCGTCCGCACAGGCACCCCGAGACCCTCAGCCATCGAGGTGTGCCGATAGGGACTCGACCGAGTCGATGAACTCCTCGACCATCTCGTACACGACTGCGGCGCTGGTCTTGGTCTGGTTCATGGTTCCCACGATCTGGCCGACGAAGTAGTTGGCGAGCTTCTCGGCGCCCGATCCGGCGGTGTGCGCGGCCCGCTCGATGCGCCGCTGGGCGCTGCGGGCGAGCACCGGTTGCAGCGGCATGGACAGCGGATCGGGGGTGTCGGGGCTGTGCCACTCGTCGGTCCAGGCCGATTTGAGCATCCGCGCCGGCTTGCCGGTGAGCGAGCGCGACCGCATCGTGTCGGCCGACGAGGCCGCCAGCATCTTCTCCTTCACCACGGGATGGGTCTCGGCCTCGGCCGTGGTGAGCCACACCGACCCGCACCACACGCCCTCGGCGCCCAGCGCCATCGCCGCGGCCATCTGGCGTCCCCGCCCGATCCCGCCCGCACCTAGCACCGGCACGTCCACGGCATCGACGATCTCGGGGATGAGCACCATCGATCCGATCTCACCGGTGTGGCCGCCGGCCTCGTAACCCTGCGCGATGATGATGTCCACCCCGGCAGCAGCGTGACGCTCGGCGTGAACGGCCCGCCCGGCCAGGGCGCCGATCAGCCTGCCGGAGCCCTTGACAGCGTCGATCATGTGCGGCGGCGGCGACCCCAGGGCGTTGGCCACGAACACCGGGCGGTGGGCCAGGGCAACATCGAGTTGCGCGCTGGCTGCGTCGGCCGAGAACGGCGTCACGTCGCCGAGGCTGCCGAAGGAGGTCAACGACTCGGCGCTGTCGCCGGGCGGCAGGGGCGGCACCTCGTAGCGGGCGAGGATGTCCTCCACGAAGTCGATGTGCGCGGCCGGGATCAGCCTGCGCACATCGTCGAGCGTGTGGCCGCCGCCGGCGTCGCCGGCACCGGAAAGACCGGCGGCGATGATGACGTCCACACCGTAGGGCCGGTCGCCGATCTCGGCCTCGATCCAGTCCAGGTCGGTGTCGAGGGACTGGGGCGAGTGCGCCACCGCGCCGAGCACGCCCATGCCCCCCGCCCTGGACACGGCGGCCACCACATCACGGCAGTGGCTGAAGGCCACGATGGGCAGCTCGATACCCAGCATCTCGGTGATGCGCGTCCTCATGGGAGCCCCTTATGAGCGGTCATCTCAAACGCCTCGTGCCTAGTCTCTGCGCTGGGTTCCTGTCCAATGGCGAGAACTCCTCATGCGCGGTCATTTCGAGATCCTCGCGTGCGCTCTTTGCGCTCTGTGAGCCCTGTGAGCCCTGTGAGCCCTGTGAGCTCTCTCATTGTGAATGTTCACGGGCGCCCCCTCTGCGTGTCTCGCTCCAGGTGAGGCCGGCCTCCACGCTGGACTCTCGCGGGAGGCCCAGCACCTGCTCGGCCACGATATTGCGCTGCACCGCGAACGTGCCGCCACCGAGCGTCAGGGCCGGCGAGAACAGCAGCCCGTAGTGCCAGATCGGGTCGACGTCACCGAACAGGCCGCCCCCGCGGGGGAAGTTGATCTCGGTGGCGCCGGTCCGCATGGAGGCGGGCACCTCGCCGGCGGGTCCCGAGCCGGTCAGCATCCCGGCGGCGCCGGCCGTTGCCGCGGCCGACTCCATCACCCTCCGGCCGTGATCGTCGGACATGACCTTCAGGATCGACGCCTCCGCGCCAGGGGTGCGCCCCGCCAGCCGGGCGCTGAGCGTGCGCAGCTGGTTGAGGCGCAGCACCTCGGCCTCGCAGTGGATCGCGGCGAGGCGGTCGCGCAGCACCGGGTCGGGCACACCGCCGTTGCGCCGAAGCAGGTCGATCAGCAGGCGCGCCGTAGGGCCGTTGCTCCACAGCACCCCGCCGGAGGACAGCCCGACCCGCTCATTGGCCAAGGTCACCTTCGCCAGGCGCCAGCCTTCGCCCTCAGCACCGACCCGCAGGCCGGCCGGCAGCCTCACATCGTCGAAGAACACCTGGTTGAACGAGTGCGCCGTGGTCATGTCCACGATGGGCCGCAGCGACACGCCGGGTGCGTCCATGGGGCAGATGAAGTAGGTGATGCCGCGGTGCTTGGGCACATCGGGGTCGGTGCGGGCGATGAGGATGCCGAACTTGCTGTGGTGGGCGCCGCTGGACCAGATCTTCGAGCCGTTCACCACGTAGGCGTCGCCGTCGCGCACCGCCCGCGTGGACAGCGCGGCGAGGTCGGATCCCGCATCGGGCTCGCTGAAGAGCTGGCACCAGTACTCCTCGCCGCTGAAGATCGGCCACAGGTAGCGGTCCTTCTGCTGCTGCGTGCCCGCGAGCAGGATCGTGGGAGCGGCCCAGCCGATGCCGATCAGGTTGTCGGGCCGCTTGACGTGAGCGGCCCGCAACTCCTCGTCGATGACGAGCTGGTGCAGTCCGTCGGCCTCAAGGCCCCACGGCTCGGGCCAGTGCGGCACCACATAACCCGCCTCCGCCAGCTGCCGGCCTGTGGGCGCGGGGTGCTCCTCGAGCCAGCGACGCACCGCAAGGCGCCTTGGGTCGTCGTCGGGAGGAAGGTCGAAGTCCATCGAAGCCCCACTCTCGCCGCGTATCGGCCCACCCGCAAACCCGCGGCCGCCATGTCGGCGCTCGGCAACGCCAGCGGCAGGGCAAGAGCTTGGGTGCAGCCCAGTGCCACGCAAAAGGACTCCCCGGGTCACCGCCCCCGCGCGCTGGGACGTTCCAGCCCCCGATCAGGCACCGCTACCCCAGGGATCCGGAACCGAGAATGCTAAAGACCACAAAGACACTAAAGACCGCAAAGACACTAAAGGCTGCAAAGAAAATAAGAGCTGCAATCCGGCTAGGGTGAGGCTGTGGCCGCAAGCGAAAATGGCCCTTTGAAGGCACGCAACCCGTTCGCACCGGGCTTCGGAACATCGCCACCCGTCCTCGCGGGACGCAGCGATGTGCTCGACGGCATCGGCGACGCTCTCGCCAGCGGCCCGACCCACCCCGACTACACCTCGCTGCTCATAGGTGTGCGCGGCGCAGGCAAGACGGTGGTGCTCAACGCTGTGGAGGAGCTGGCTCGCAGCCTGGGATGGCTGACGCTGTCCCAGAGCGCCTCGCCGACCGGGCTCCTTGATCGCCTCACCCGCGGAGCGTCAGGTCTTCTAGACGAGATCGGGCCGGCCAAGCCGAAACGCCAGGTCACCAGCGTGACCGCGGCCGGGTTCGGCGTCGGGTTCGAGACCGGTACGCAATCGAAGCGAGACCACGACCTCCGGGGTGTGCTGTCGGCTCTCGGTGACACCCTCACCGACAACGGCACCGGTCTGCTGATCACCATCGACGAACTGCAGCGGGGCGACCCGGGCGAGTTCCGTGAGTTCGGCACAGTCATCCAGCACGTCACACGGCGCGAGCAGCGTTGCATCGCCTTCGTCGGTGCGGGGCTTCCCGAGATCGAGGACACGCTGCTGTCGGATGAGGCCGCCACGTTCTTGCAACGCTGCTCCCGCTTCGAGATCGGCCAACTCGACCGGCGGGCCACCCGGGAGGCCATCGCCGAGCCGATCAAACAGCAAGGCCGGAGCATTCACGCCGAAGCGCTTGATCAGGCTGTCACAGCGTCGTCGGGTTATGCATTCATGGTGCAGCTCGTAGGATTTCATAGCTGGAAGGTAGCCGCCATGTCTGAGCAGATCATCTCTGAGCATGTTGCGACCGGTATCTCCGAGGCTCAGCGGCGTATCGGCAGGATGGTCCTCGCCCCCATATGGAAGACCCTCTCGGATGTGGATCGGCGCTTCTTGAGAGCCATGACGCAGGACGACGGCGAATCACGGCTAGCCGACGTCGCTGAGCGACTCGGTGTCACAAGCAGCTACGCAGGCGTCTACCGCAAACGGCTCATGCACGTCGGGATGATCGTCTCCACAAGGCGGGGCCACATGACGTTCGCCCACCACGCAGCCCGAGACTGGGTCCGCGACCAACTCCCCGACTCGACACTCTAGCACAAGCACTCCGTGAATTAGGATAAATACATTATATATAAGGATGATCAACATAGACAGATCAGATCAGTAGCGCGTGATCAGATGAACGGTGTATGATCAAAGTGATGTCCGCGATGCACTCGGCGCTAGCACTGGCACCACCCCGCAACGATGTTGTACCTCACAGCAGCGTGCCGCAGCCCATGGCCACGTGTTGGACAACTCATCGCCACGGAATCATGGCTCGGTAGCGGATGCGATCACCGATGGAACTTGCGATCCCATGCGCCCAGATTGGTGACGCGGTCCTCCATCACGGTGACTGCCTGCAGGTGATGTCTGCCATGCCGTCGGAGAGTGTTGACATGGTGTTCGCCGACCCGCCATACAACCTCTCCAACGACGGAACTTCCGTTCACGCAGGCAAGCGAGTCTCCGTGAATAAAGGTATCTGGGACAAGAGTCGTGGTGTATCAGAGGACTTTGACTTTCACTATTCGTGGATCGAAGCATGTCATCGACTCTTGAAGCCTGAGGGAACGATATGGATATCGGGCACCTACCATAGCATCTATGCCTGTGGCCATGCCTTACAACTACAGGGATGGCGCATTTTGAACGATATAGCTTGGTATAAGCCGAATGCCGCGCCCAATCTCGGCTGTCGAATGTTCACTGCGAGCCACGAGACGCTTCTATGGGCTAGCAAGGGCAAGACAGCGAAACACACCTTCAACTATCACGACATGAGAGACGGCGATTTCGAGAACGATTTCATCAAGAAAGCGGGAAAGCAGATGCGGAGCGTGTGGTCCATTGCCACTCCCGGCAAGTCCGAGAAGCACTATGGCAAACATCCGACGCAGAAGCCGCTACGACTGCTTCATAGAATAATCCTGGCTAGCACGCGTCCAGGCAACGTCATCCTCGATCCCTTCTGCGGGTCTGCCACAACAGGTGTAGCCGCCCTTAATGTGGGGGGGGGGGGGGGCGAAGGTTCATTGGCATCGAATCCAATCGAGAATATTTGGACGAACTTGCTGTCCCCCGACTTCGCGACGCTGTCCGACGGCAAAGAGGTCCTGTCGGATAATGGAACGACACGTTGCTGTAGCGAAGCTACGAAAACTGGTAGGGACAGACTTACACAATCTTGCCAAAAAGCACGAAGTGACCGTCTGCAAGCCAAACGGCAAGCAAAACAAGGGGTGGGCAGGCCATGCCCTGGAACGGCACTTGGGTTTACCACTCAACTCTGCACAGGCACCCAACTTCGGATCATGGGAGCTAAAGGTGATTTCTCTCAAGCGTCTACAGGCGGGCCGCCTAACGTTCAAGGAAACAATGGCTGTGACCATGATTGACCCAAGAAACGTGGCCCTTACGCCATTTGACGAAAGTCATCTTCTGACCAAACTCCGAAAGGCCGTTCTTGTAGCACGAGTTGTGGGCGAGGATTTCATGGCACCTTCTCCCGTTTACTCAGTCGCGACACTCGATCTGGAAGGGGAGGCACTCAGTATTGTCAAACAGGACTATAACCTGGTGCGGGAATACATACGTGACACGTGCCGAGGATTCGACGCGCTAAGCGGGAAGTTGGGAACATATATCCAACCGCGCACCAAAGGCCCTGGGCATGGCAGCACTTCTCGAGCATTCTACGCCCGTAAAGAGTTTCTCAGACTATACGTGAACCTCAACCGATAATGGAAGCTACGGCCTGGCAAAGATCTTTTGCGAGCACTACGTTCTTTCGGCAGGTTCGCCGTGGTGTCGCATCAGCCGCTCCACCCGTTTGCGGTTCACCTTACGGCCCAGTCAGCACCTCCGCTGTCACTCGCGGCAACCACGCCAGCCCCAAGAAAGCTTGCCCACCGACGCAATACTGCGGCCCTCGTCGAGCAGCAACGCCCCGCCCAGCCTTGAACGCCCCCGAAAACGAACGACGCACCCGACCCGGACCCACCTGCGCCTGCCGCAGCCTTGGGCTATGCCTACTGGCACTCGACCGACCTAAACGAGGTGACCGGTCAACGGGAGAGGCCCCATGTGCGGCACGAGGCCTGCCTGAGGTTGAAGCTTCCGCTGTGGCAAGCTGTGCTCGGTTTTGTTTCGACGGTTCAGATAACTTGGTGAGTGCCGGAAAATATTTGATACAGGGCAAGCTCTATTGGTGATCGCGACAGTGGGCAGTGTATTGGGTTAGTGCGCTGTTCCAGTTGTGGATGCGTCGGGGCATGGTGTTGAGGTGGTCTTCGATGATGGCGAGTTTGACGGGTCCGATGTTGAGGTCGGTGCCTTTGGGGAGCCAGCGGCGGATTATGCGGTTGGTGTTTTCGTTGCTGCCGCGCTGCCAGGGTGAGTGGGGGTCGCAGATGTAGACCTTGAGGTCTGGGAGGGCTTTTTCGATTTTGGGCCAGTGGGCGATCTCGCGGCCTTGGTCCCAGGTGAGGGTGCGGACCATGTGAGCGGGCTGGCGGCCCAACGCGGCGATGACCGCCGCGTTGACCTCGTCTGCGGTGTGGCCGTTGGGCAGCGCGGCGAGCAGCGCGTAGCGGCTGACCCGCTCGATGAGGGTGACCACCGCGCTGCGGTTGTGGGCGCCGATGATGAGGTCGCCCTCCCAATGCCCTGCCTCCAGCCGTGCCGCGACCGCATCGGGACGCTGCGCTATGGGCTTGAAACCGCCCAGCACGCTGCGCTTGGCGCGTTCGCAGCGGCTGCGGGGCTTGCGGCGGCGCCGGCGGCGCGCAAGCAGCCTCCAGGTGTTCTCGGGCAGGCCCCGGTCGCTGCGGTAGCACCCCTGATAGATCGTCTCCCCACAGATCGCCATGCCCTGCTCGCTGAGGTCGGCCGCGACCGACTGCGGCGCCCACTTCCTGGCCAGCCCCGCCTTGACCGCCGCAGCCAGCAGAGGATCCCCAACCAGCTTCGGCGTCTTCGGACGACGCGCCCGCGCCTCGGCCCCGGCCTGCGCCGCCTCAGCCCGATAGGCGCAGACCCCGCCGTTGCGGCGCAGCTCCCGCCACACCGTCGAGCGGTGCCGGCCCAACAGGCCGCTGATCTCCCCCACCCCCAACCCCGACCTCGCCAGCACCTCAAGCTGCGCGCGCTCGGATGAGCACAAACTCCGTGCCATACTCCTGAACCTCCACCGGATGATCGCCGACACCTACAATCGGCCATCATGGCCGATCCGTCGCGATCACCGGTGGAGCTTGCGCAGGTTGTGGAATGTCATAGGGGTATGGCATACTACTCTTGTGTTGATTGATACTGCCCGCCGGGCTGAAGCCGAGGTCAAAGCGCTGGTCGCAATGACCGACCGCGGCGGCCTCGACACCGCCGAGCTGCGTGAGGCGCTGACGGTGTCTCGAGCGATCAAGGCGGCTCTGTCGGCGTTCCAGACCAACGCGGCGTTCATTATCTCCAAGACTGAGCGTCACGGCGATGGCGGTACAGGTGTTCTGGCTGAGACTGCCGGGTTGTCACGGCGGGATGCTCGTGGCCAGGTCCACACAGCTGAGACGATCTCGGCGACGCCTTCGGTGCGTGACGCGGTCGAGTCCGGTCGGGTCACCGAGGCCAACGCGCGGCGATTGGCCGAAGCCGTTGAGAAGACCAGCGCCGAGGCTGTGGAGGCTGATGCCGGGCTGCTCGCCAAGGCCGAGACGCTGAGGCCCGAGGACTTCGCCAAAGAGGCGCGTCGTTGGGCCGCGGACCGTCAAGCGATGGCGGTGAGCGCGAGTATCAGCGGCTACGCGCCAAGCGCAGCCTGCACATCTGGGACGCGGATGACGGCACGGTGCGGCTGCACGGGGTCTTCGATCCCGTGACCGGCAAGCGCATCGGCAAACGACTGCGCGCCGAGGCAGGCCGCATGTACGACGCCGACAAGAAGGCCGCCGGTGAGCCCGGCGAACTGCCGGACGCTGGGCGGCGCACCTTCAAGCAATGCATGGCCGACGCCCTCGACAACCACACCTCACACGCCGCCGCCGGCGCAACCCGCAGCAGAAGCGCAAACGCAGCCCCGCGCACCAACACACGGACCGGCACGACCATGAGCACGGGCGCGGGCTTGGGTGCCGACCAGCCCACGGAAAGCGGGAGCGGGGCCCGTTACCGGTGTGGGTGCTGGCAGGTCGTTTGCTGCCATCAGCGTCAACGTCCACGTCGACGCTGCTACCGGCAAGCTGATAGCGGAACTCCCAGACGGGGCGCGGCTGCCCGAGGCGGTGCTCGAAGAACTGACCTGCAACGCCCGGCTCACCGGCTTTGTCTATGGCACTTCGGGCACTCCGATCTGGCAGACGAAGTCCTCGCGCACTGCCACTGAGCAGCAGCGTCGGTGGCTGCTCAACAAGTGGGGCGGGTGCTTCCACTGCGCAGCCGACCCCGAAATGTGCCAGATACATCACATTGTGCCCGTCTCACGCGGCGGTGCGACCAAGATCGACAACATGGTCCCCGTGTGCTGGGACTGCCATCAGAGAATCCACCATCACCACTGGCGGATCCGCAAACGTCCCGACGGGAAGCACACCCTGTACCCACCCGACAGCACACACCACGGACCCGCGCACGCCCCCGAGCAGCCGCTGCTGTTTACCCAAAACGACCAGGGCCCTCACCCCTCACCCCGATCCCAAACGCGAAGAGCTACGAAAGCTCCGGATGATCGCCGTAGATGATGTCCCGCAGCTCGGGCCATGAGTAGTCCTGTAGCGGATCATGCGCGTTCGGGTCGCCCACTCCCAGATCGGGCATTTCGTAGCGATCCGCCGGTGACGGTTGAGACTTCGGTGACGGTGATGGTGTCATCGGGCAACACTCCTCGTGATGACCGGGCGCCGGCTAGCGGTTGGTGAGGGTGGCGTGGGACCACCTGCGCGTCGTGGACGCTGCTGCTCCGGGCGCTGGCTAGCGGTTGGTGAGGGTGGCGTGGGGCAGGCTCTCCACTGCGCCTTGGGGGGTTACCGCCACGAACTCGGCCAGCTCGGCGAACTCCGGCAGCGTCCGGGCGTCGGTGTAGCTCATGGCGCTGCGCAGTCCGGCCATCAACTTCCACACCAGCTTCGACACCTCGCCCTTGTAGGGCACGGTGCCCTCCACACCCTCGGGGGCGCGGTATGACAGGTACTCCTCGTCGAGATCCTGGCCCGAGCGGTCGGCGCGGGCCTGCACGGCCTCGAAGCTGGCCATCCCCCGGATGCGCTTCTGCAGGCCCTTGGCGCCCTGCTCCACATCTCCTGGGCTTTCCTTGGTGCCAGCCAGCATGCTGCCCACCATCACCGTGGAGGCGCCCGCGGCCAGAGCCTTGGCGATGTCGCCCGAGTTGCGGATGCCGCCGTCGGCTATCACCGGCACGCCCACCGCTGCGGCGTCCGCGATGGCCGTCAGCTGCGGCACACCGACACCCGCCACGGTCCTCGTTGTGCACACCCCGCCGGGGCCGACCCCCACCTTGACCGCGTCGGCGCCGGCCTCGGCCAGGTCGGCGGCGCCCTGGAGGGTGGCCACGTTGCCGGCCACCACATCCACGTCAGCGAAGTGGTCCTTGAGCCGGCGCAGACCCTCGATGGCGTGCTCGGAATGGCCGTGCGCGATGTCCAGCACCAGCGCGTCCGCGCCTGCGGCCACCAGCGCCTTGGCCCGCTCGACCATGTCACGATCGGTGCCCACCGCCGCGCCGACCAGCAGGGCAGAGCCAGCCTCCTTCACGCTCTCGACCTCGCGGGCCTGAACATCGATCGGCATGAACCGGTGCAGGATGCCGATGCCGCCGAGCCGGGCCATGGCTATGGCCATCTCGTGCTCGCATACGGTGTCCATGTTGGCGGCCACCACCGGCAGCTCCAGCACGATGCGGCTCGACAGCCGCGTGCGCACGGACACGTCCTGGCGGGACCGCACCGACGACCGGCGCGGCACGATCAGCACGTCGTCGAATGTGAGTCCGATGCGGGCGTCCCCTAGTCCCATCGGCATGAGGCGACTTCCACGCCCGCGGCAGCTGCTCAGTCGACCGAGATCTGGGCCATGAGGCTGGCCCGCTGCTCGTCGAAAGTCTCGAGATCGAGCTGCCCGTCGTCGTAGCGACGGTGGAGCTCCTCCACCCGAGTCATGATCTCGTCGTTGCTGAGGCTCGAAGAGGGCGGCTCGGCCTCCGCCGCCTCGGCGTTGCGGGCCTCCTCGAGATCGTAGATGTCTCCTCGGCCGAGGCGCTTCTGTCGCTTGGCCTCGGCACGCGCCTTCTTGGCCATGTCCCGCTGACGCTTAGCGAAGCTCGATCGTCCAGTCGCCATGGGAACCTGCCTTCCAAATCGCCTACGCTCTCCGACCCCCGGAGCCATCGAACGAGGGTAGGCGGCCCGGCGGCCATTTCCATCCCGGCCCGCTTGACTCCATACCCGGCCTGCGCGCGCCCCTTCCAGTGACAACGCCTGCCATCGTTCGCAGCCCATCCCGCTTGCGCGCAGCCCATCCCCCTGAGGGCAAGCTCCGTGTTCGTCCCCGGTTTGGGTGTCAGCGTCGGCCACCCGTGCATAGCCCGCACGGATGCGTTCACTTCCGTCCTGGCCCGCGCGACAGCGCCATGGCTACCATTCGCACGATCACGATGAGCGACACCTCTGCCGTTGACATCTACTCCCCCGACATCTATGTGGCGGGGCCGCCCCACCGCGCCTTCGAGCGCCTGCGCCGCGAATGTCCCGTGTACTGGCAGGACGTGCCCGGGCAGGCCGGCTACTGGGCGGTTCTGCGCCACGCCGACGTGGTGCACGTGGCCCGCCATCCGGAGCTGTTCTCGGCATCGCTGGGCGGCGTCGTGATCGAGGACCTCGACCCGGCGAGCCTCGAGAACATGCGCGACATGCTGCTGGCGATGGACCCGCCCCGCCACACCGCCTACCGCAAGCCGGTGTCGCCGTCCTTCAGGGCCCGCGCGATCGGACGGTTGGAGCAGCGGATTCGCAACATCACCGCCGGCATCCTCGAGCCCGTCGCAGCACGGGCCGCTTCCGAGCCCGGCGGCGCGGAGGTGGAGTTCGTGCACGAGATCTGCGCGCACCTGCCCAGCGCCGTGGTCGGTCAGCTGCTCGGGCTGCCGCGTGAGGACTGGGCGACGATCCACACCCTGGCCGAGCGCAACTCCGGCGGCCAGGACCCCGACATCGCCGATCCCTCACAGCGTGGGTCCTCGAGTATGGAGATGGCCGTGTACGCCATGGGGTTCGCGGCCCGCCGGCGCACCATGTCCCCCCGGGGCGACCTCACCGACGTGCTGCTCGGCAGCGCCTTCGACGGCCGCCTGATGACCGACGTCGACTTCGGGCGCTTCTTTGTGCAGCTCGTGACCGCGGGCAACGACACCACCCGCACGATGCTGTCGGGCGGGCTGCTGGCATTGCTGGCGCACCCCGACCAGATGGAGTCGGTGCGCCGGCGCCCCGAGGCGATACCGGCGATGGTGGAGGAGGTGCTGCGCTGGGCCAACCCGCTGCACTACTTCCGGCGAACCGCCACGGCCGACACCGAGATCGCCGGACAGCCGGTGGCAGCGGGGGACAAGGTCGCCATGATCTACACGTCGGCCAACCGCGACGAGGCCGTGTTCGCAGACCCGCACACCTTCGACATCGCCAGAGACCCGAATCCGCATCTCTCCTTCGGCATCGGCACCCACTTCTGCCTGGGCGTGCATCTGGCCCGGCTCGAGGCACGGGTGTTCTTCGAGGAGCTTCTGGGGCGCTTCGAGCGCATCGAGCTGATCGGGCTGCCCAGGCGCCAGCGCTCCAACCTCAACAACGCACTCAAGTCGCTGCCAGTGCGCCTGGCCTGAGCCGCCCAGAGGCCGAGCGGAACAAGGGGTCGCCCGCTAACCCTCCGGGGCGTCCGAGCAGGTAGACCGAGCCGGCCACCATTACGGGAATGCCGAGCGGCTAAGGGATCGCCCCCAAAGATTCCGAGGATGTCGAGCGGATAGACCGAGCATGTAGAGCAAGCTGGCAACCCGTGGAGGCCGAGCGGGTCAGGGTTCGCCACAACCGCTCCAAGGGATGCCGAGCGGAGGCCGTGGCCCGGGCAGCGGGACGGCTCAGTCGGCGCAGGCGACGCCGCCGCCGACCGGCACCGTGGCCCCGGTGATATAGGAACCGGCGCGCGACGCCAGGTACACGGCCGCGCCGGCCATGTCGTCGGGCTCGCCGATGCGCCCGAGGGGGATCGTGCCCGCCAGTGCCGACCGGGCAGGCGGGTCGTCGAGGATGAAGGCCATCATCTTGGAGTCGAACGGCCCGGGAGCGATGGCGTTGACCGTTATGTACTCGCGGGCGAGGCGCTTGGCGAGGTGGCGGGTGAGATGCACGACGCCTGCCTTGGAGGCCGAGTAGGAGAAGGTCTCCATGTCGGGCGGCCGCAAACCGTCAACCGAGGCGATGTTGATCACGCGGGCCGGATCGTCGGGTCGGGCCGCGGCCCGCAGCAGTCCCAGCAGGGCCTGTGTGAGAAAGAACGGCCCGCCCAGGTTGGTGTCGACCACCTTGGTCCACCCATGCACGGGGAACTCGTCGAGCTGCGCACCCCAGCTGGCGCCGGCATTGTTGACGAGGATGTCCAGCGACTCCCATCTCTCGCCCACGGCGGCGGCCAGCGCCCCGCAACCCTCGGGAGTGGACAGGTCGGCGACAATCGACTCGCAGTCGCCCCTGGCGGCGAGTTCGGAGGCGGCGGAGTGTACCTGCGCCGCCTTGCGGGCCGCGATGATGACCCGGCAGCCGGCATCTAGCAGGCCGGCGGCGATCATGTAGCCGATGCCCCGGCTGCCGCCGGTCACGACAGCGGACTTGCCGTCGAGGCCGAACAACGATGTCAGGCGGTCGTGGTTGATTGGCATCAGGCACCCGTCCCCTCTTCGCTTTGTCGAAGGCTCTGTCGAAGCGCCGCCAACGATAGTGATCACCGGCAACGATCAACGGCGGGATGCTCGCAGTTTCAACAGTCACGCAGCGCCTGCCGTCAACCACCCGTCCGCTCGCACCCAACAATTTGGCTGGGTGCGCAGCCTCAACAGCCACCGAGCCGCCGGCAGCGACGTTCAACGTCGGCTGGCCACCTCGAAGCAGGCCACAGCAGCGGCGGCAGCGACGTTCAGCGATGAGAGCACACCCTTGAGCGGGATCGAGACCAGCACGTCGCAGCGCTGTGCGACCAGCCGCGAGAGGCCGCCCCCCTCGGAGCCGAGCACGAGCGCCAGCGCCTCGGCGGACAACTCCAGGTCGTGCATCCGCACCGTTGCGGCGGCATCGAGCCCGACGGTCCAGACGTCGTGTGAGCTGAGCGTGCGCAATGCTGCGGGCAGGCCAGGCACGGAGGCGAACCGCAGATGCTCCACCGCTCCTGCGGCAGCCTTTGCCACCGTCGGGGTGATGCGCGCCGCACGATGCCGCGGCACCACGATGCCTGTGACCCCGGCGCATTCGGCGACCCGGAGCACGGCTCCGAAGTTCTGCGGGTCGGTCACGCCGTCCAGAGCCACGAGGAACGGAGGGCCTGTTGCCGGAGCGGCCCGTGCGCCGAGCCCCGGGCGAGATAGCAGATCGGTGAGTTCTTCGGTGGGAAGCGGGTCTGCCAGAGCGACCACTCCCTGGGGCGATTCCGTGCGGGCCGTGGCATCGAGTTCGACGCGGCTGACCTCGCGGAGCGTGACCCTCTGCTCGCGGGCCAACTCGACTATGTGATCGATGATCGGCGCGCTGTCCACTCCCCTGGCCAGCATCACCGTGCGAGTGCGTCTACGCCCGGCCAGCAGCAGCTCCCTCACCGCCTGGCGTCCCTCGATCTGCTCGCCTCCGAGGCTGCCGCGACCGCCCCTGCCGCGACCGCCCCTGCCGCCTCGCTCGACCTGCGCTGGAGAACCCGGCCGCCGCGACTTCTTGGATACTGCCGCACGAGCACCCCGGCTCGGCTGCGGCTTGCCACGACGCGGCCGGTTCATTGGCAATCCGTAACGGGCTCGGGCTCGGGCTCAGCGGCAGGCTCCGCCAGGCCGTCGCCGCCACGCCTTGTCACCAGCGCCACGGCCCAGGCGGCCACACCCTCGCCCCGCCCGAGCGCGCCGACCCCCTCGCTTCGACGGCCCGTGACGGTCACCGGTGCGCCGGCGGCGTCGCTCAGCCGCCGATGCATGGCGTGGCGGTGCGGCGCGAGCCGAGGAGTGTCGAGCACCACCGTGCATGAAACGTTCACAGGCACCCAGCCTGCCTCGCGCAAGGCCTCCACAGCCCATCCGAGCAACTCGATGCTGTCCGCGCGGCTCCAGCGCTCGTCGGCGTCGCTGAAGAGCTGACCGATGTCTCCGAGTCCGGCCGCGGCCAGGAGCGCATCAATGCAGGCGTGGGCCACCACGTCTGCGTCGGAATGACCCTCCAGCGCCCGCTCGCCCTCGAAACGCACACCACCCAGTATCAGAACGCGCTCCGGGTCGTCGCTATAGGCATGGACGTCGAAACCCTGCCCCACCCGCAAACCGACCTCAGTCACGGCCAACCCCATGCGTCATCTTCCCGCCGCGTCCCTTAGGTCCCCTGCGGCCGGCGCGGTCAGTGCGTCCCCGGCCCCTGCTCTGCTCGCAGTTTCGTGACGCTGGGACAGCAGTGCCTGCGCCACTACCAGGTCGTGTGCTGCGGTGATCTTCAGGTTGCGACTGTCGCCGTCCACCGTGACCACGGTGCCGCCTACCGCCTCGACGAGCGTGGCGTCGTCGGTGGCGTCCCCGCCGCCGGCGTGCGCGGCCCGCAGGGCGTCCGGCCGGAAGCCCTGGGGCGTCTGCACGGCCAGCAGTTCGTGGCGGTCCAAGGTGCCGCCATCACGCCGCCGCACGGTGTCGCTCATCTCCACCACCGGAACCGCCGCATCCGCACCGCAGCGCACCGCGGCGATGACCCGCTCGAACACATCGTCGCCTGCCAGCGGACGCGCCCCGTCGTGCACCAGCACCACCTCGGCACCGTCTGGAACCCTCGACAGCCCGCAACGCACCGACTCCGAGCGCGAGGCTCCCCCCGCCACCACGACCAACTCCACATCCGCATCCAACGCCACACCGCCATCGCCACCGTCTCCCGCAGGCATCTCCCCGGATAGCCCGCTCGCCGGTGGGAGCACGACGATCACGCCACCACACCAGCGGGCGGCGGCATCTACGGCCCAGTCGAGCACGCGCCGGCCGCCGAGCGCCGAGAACTGCTTGGCACCGCCGAAGCGCCGACCCTCACCTGCCGCCACCACCACGCACCATGTGTCGGCTGCCCGCCGCACGGCGCGGCTCATGGCGGATCGGCGACGTCGAAACCCAACCGCCCAAGGTTGCTGACACACACCCCCACTATTGTGGGCTGCCGTCATGTCCGACGCCACCCTCAGGGCTGCCGGCACGAGCGCCACCATGCCCGCAGACGCGCTCTGCGAGACCCTCCGCGCCACGATCCTGTTCGCAGGTCTCGACCGCGAGCAGATCGACCGGATCGCCAAGACCGGCTCGGTGCGCAGGATGCGGCGCGGCATGGTGCTGTTCGAGGAGGGCACCGTGCCCGAGGAGTTCTATGTGGTGCTCTCCGGGTGCATCGCCATCGCGCGCAGGTCCTTAGACGGGCGCGAGTCCTTCCTGGCGCTGATGGGACCCGGAGACCTATTCGGCGAGCTCGGCTTCCTCGACGGGAGGGGCCGCTCGGCCCGCGCCCGTGCCCTGGAGGCATCGTCGGTGCTGGTACTGCCCTACACGACGCTGAGTGCACTCTATGAGAACAATCCGACGGCACTGTGGGGTGCCGTGAAGCTGCTGGCCGACCGCCTGCGGACGATGGGCGGCATCTTCGCGGACGGAGCGTTCCTGGACGTGACGGGCCGCACGGCCAAGCGCCTGCTGGAGATGGCCGGCGAGGACGACGAGTTCGACCTCGCCGTCACCCAGGAGGAGCTGGCGGCAATCGTAGGCGCCAGCCGCGAGCGGGTGAACAAGGCGATCCACACCTTCGTTCGCCTCGGTTGGATCACCCAGGATCAGCGCCACTACAAGATCATCAACCGCAAGAACCTCACAATCCGCGCCCGCTGACCCACCACTCGCGCACGCCTGCTCGCGACCAAAGGCCGAGCACTACCACGTCACCACTCCGTAGCCACGCCTCGACACGCACCGAACCGGCTGAGGTGGGTGCTTGACTGGAGTCGGCATACTATGGTGACGTGATGCAATTTACCTACCAGGTTTGCTCTCAACTAGGTGTCGGATCGGCGGCGGTCAGCTTCGGATCGGAACTTGCGGGCGTAGAGGAGTTCTTTCGCGTGGGCGACTCGGGAGTGGCCGTCGACGGCGACGTGAAGGCAGGTGTACCCCACCCGCCGCCGGCGCTTGCGTTTGGAGCGGCGGGCCTTGGCCGAGCCGCGGCCGTGGACGCGCCAGCCGCCGCCACGGGGGATGCGCCCGACCTTCTTGATGTCGAGGTGGACCCGCTCGCCCGGGGCTTTGCGCTCATGGCGGCGTATCGCCCGCCCAGTGGGCCGGTCCAGCTACTATAACGGTGCCTGTTGTATAATCAAAGGTAGGTTAGCCTAGGAGTGTCAGATATGGAGATTTTCTTGTTGCTGCTGTTGACAGTGGTGGTCCTGCTTGGCGCGCTTGCAGTGTCAGGGTTCAAGATTATTCGCCCTTTCGAAAAGGGTGTTCTGGAGTATTTCGGACGTTATCGGCGGACGATGGATTCTGGGTTGCGGTGGGCTGTGCCCTTCATCTCCAAGGTGAGCAAGGTGGACATGAGGGAAAGCGTGATTGATGTTCCGCCTCAGGCGGTGATAGCTAAGGATAATGTGGTGGTGGAAGTCGACGCCATTATTTTCTTCGAGGCAACGGACCCGGTGAAGCTGACATATAATGTAAGCAACTTCAAAATAGCGGTCACGAAGCTCGCTCAAACTAATTTGCGCAACGTTATAGGCGATCTTGATTTGGACTCTGCGCTCACCTCCAGAGAAATTATTAACCACCAGCTGCGCGAGATTTTGGACGAGGCTACCGACAATTGGGGCACACGGGTTTTGCGTGTCGAGATTCAGCGTATCGACCCACCGCCCGATGTCACAGACTCTATGCACCGTCAGATGAAAGCAGAGCGAGAACGCCGAGCCGCTGTCACCGAAGCCGAAGGCGAGAAGAAGGCTGCGATTCTTCGATCTGAAGGGTTGAAAGCCAGCCAAATTTTGGAAGCTGAAGGTGAGGCAGAAGCCCTCAAGCAGGTAGCGGACGGAGAACGCTACCAGAAAGAGACTGTCGCTGAGGGCGAAGCCAAAGCCATTGAAAAAATATTCGCGGCGATCCACACAGGTGATCCCACTCCCGATCTCATTGCTGTCCGCTACCTTGAGGCGTTGAAAAACATTGCCGACGGGAACGCCACAAAGATCTTTTTGCCGCTAGATACCAGCGGCTTAAACAACACAGTTGCTTCGCTAATGGAGATCGCGCGAGCAGCCCAGCACGAACCATCGCCTAAACCTGAGTAGCCTAACCTGGCTTGATGCGCGGCACGTTTTGCGCCTATGGTCTTGAGATCGATGAAAGCGCGGCGTGGAGGTAGTCCGGAGACAGGACGTGTTGCCCGGCGAGCACAATTTGTGGATATTGTTGGTTGTGCCCGTCTTGATGGTTCGCAAGCTCCACCGGTGATCGCGACGGATCGGCCATGATGGCCGGTTGTAAAGTGTCGGCGATCATCCAATGGAGATTTAGAAGTATCGCACGGAATTTGTGCTCAGGGGAGCGCGCTCACACCAACCAGCCCAGCAACGGCCGGATCGAAGGCACCAACAACCTCCTACAAATCTGACGACGCACCGCCCACGGCCTCACCAACCCCACCAACTACCAAACCCAAGCACTCCTCATAACATGAACCCCGACCGACACCGGCGACCCCCATCCCACAAAGCGCGAAGGGCCGAAGAGTTAGGGAGGCATTGCGAATGGATCGGCATCATCTTGACAAGGTTCTCCAGGAGAACTGCGGCATAGATTCGACGGCACTTGAGCGCAGCCAGCACATGGAGCAACAACTCGCGCATGTGGGAATCGAGCTTGGTGGTTATCGTCTCTCGCCAGCGTTAGACAGCACTCGGTTTGATGAGGGCGTGGATGCCAGGCAGCCCGGTCGACTGAGCCGAAACTCCAGCAGCTCGCCGGAGCCGCGGTAGTTGCCGCATTGTTGAAGCTGCGGCCGGGCTGCGCTCGGCTGTCGCTACGGCTGGTGCCTGCGGTTTTGCTTTCCCAGGAGGTCTTCTACAGCTGCCTCGGGGGTTGTCCGGCCGGTTCTTACCGCCTCCTCTAGTTGGGCTCGGCGGGCGGCCATCCCGGGCTCGGACTCCAGGCGCTCCATCAGGCGGCGCTCTAGCAGCAGGCGCATCCAGGCGAGGCGGCCGCGGGCACGGCGGCGCGCCAGATCGCCGGAGGCCTCGATGCGGCGGCGCTGCTCGACGATGCTGTCCCACAACTCGTCGACGCCGGTGCCGCTCAGGGCCGACACCGTCAACACGGGCGAGTGCCCTGCCTCGCTGGCCGGCGCGAAGAAGCGCAGGGCACGGCTGATCTCGGTGGCCGCCAGCCGGGCGGCGGCCTCGCCGTCGCCGTCGGCCTTGTTGACCGCCACCACGTCGGCCATCTCCAGCAGGCCCCGCTTCACCGCCTGCAACTCGTCGCCGGCGCCAGCCAGCATCAGCACGCACAGGCAGTCGACCGCGGCATGCACCGCGGACTCGGACTGGCCGACCCCCACGGTCTCCACCAGCACCACGTCGTAGCCGGCCGCCGCCAGCACCGCTATCGCCTGTGGAGTGGACGCAGTCACCCCGCCGAGCATCCCCGCCGACGGTGACGGGCGCACGAAGGCGTTCTCGTCGGAGGCGAGCCTGGCCATGCGGGTCTTGTCCCCCAGGATCGAACCGCCCGTGACCGTGCTCGTCGGGTCGACGGCCAGTACCCCCACCCTCATGCCCGAGGCCGTGAGCCTCGAACCCAGAACATCGATCAATGTCGACTTGCCGGCGCCGGGCACTCCGGTGATGCCCACCGTGACCGCGCCGCCGGCGTGCGGCCGTAACCGGGCCAGCAGATCACGAGCGATGCCGCGGTCTGCCGGCCGTGTCGACTCCGCCAGCGTGATGGCGCGCCCCAAGGCCGTCCTGTCACCCGCCAGCACGCCCCCGGCCAGCTCATCCGCCGCAGTCACACCGCCCATCGCCACCCGCCGCTACGTCCCTGGCAACCGCCGGCACGACACCGCAACCGCCTCTGTCGGGGGCGGGTCACTCCGTGACGAGCGGCCCCGGACGCCCTGCGGGGTTGCCGCCGCTGCCGGGGGGCGGGTCACCCTTCCAGAAGCTCCAGCAGCTCGCAGGCGGCGGTGGCGATGACCGTGCCGGGCTGGAACACGGCCAGCGCGCCGGACTCCAGCAGCGCCGGCACGTCGGCGTCGGGAACCACCCCGCCCACGACCACTGCGATGTCGCCGCGGCCCAGAGCCACCAGCTCGTCACGCACCTGCGGCACGGCCACGAGATGCGCAGCCGCCAGCGACGACACCCCCACGACATGCACGTCGGCCTCCACGGCCTGGCGCGCCACCTCGGCCGGCGTGGCGAACAGCGGCCCGATGTCCACGTCGAACCCCAGGTCGGCAAAGGCCGTTGCGATCACCTTCTGGCCCCGGTCGTGGCCGTCCTGGCCGACCTTGGCGACCAGGATGCGGGGCCTCCGCCCGTGACGGCGGGCGAACCCGTCCGACGCGGCTCGGGCCGCGCCGATCCCCGCGGGCGCCGCCGAACCCGCCCGCTCCCCGGCCGTGCCCGCGCCCCCGACACCGGCGGCCTCGTCGCGGTACACGCCGTCAACGGCTCGTATCTCTGCCACATGACGACCGTAGACGCTCTCGAGTGCGTCGCTGATCTCCCCGACCGTGGCATGGGCCCGGGCGGCGCCCACGGCCAGCTCAAGCAGGTTCCCCTCGCCGCCGGCGGCAGCCCGGCGCAACGCCTCCAGCGCCGCCCGCAGGCCGGCCTCGTCACGCCCGTCGCGCAGCCGCGCCAGCCTGGCGATCTGGCGCCTGCGCACCTCGGCGTTGTCGATGCGGCGAACCTCCACCTGCGTGCCCTCGGCGCCGTCCACCCGGACCCGGTTCACTCCGATCACCGCCTGGCGGCCCGAGTCGATGCGGGCCTGCGTGCGCGCCGCGGCCTCCTCGATGCGCAGCTTGGGCAGCCCGGTCAACAGGGCGCGTGCCATGCCGCCCAGCTCCTCGATCTCGCAGATGTGGCCCCAGGCGCGCTCGGCCAGCAGCTTCGTGAGCCGCTCCACGTGGTAGCTGCCGCCCCACGGGTCGACCGTGCGGCATATTCCCGACTCGTGCTGCAGGAACAGCTGCGTGTTGCGGGCGATGCGCGCCGAGAAGTCGGTCGGCAGCGCCAGCGCCTCGTCGAAGGCGTTGGTGTGCAGCGACTGCGTGTGCCCCTGCGTGGCCGCCATGGCCTCTACGCAGGTGCGCATGACGTTGTTGTAGGGATCCTGCGCGGTGAGGCTCCAACCGCTGGTCTGGCAGTGCGTGCGCAGGCACAGCGAGCGCGGATCCTCCGGGCCGAACTGCGACATCAGCCTCGCCCACAGCAGCCGGGCGGCCCGCAGCTTGGCGATCTCGGAGAAGAAGTTCATCCCCACGCACCAGAAGAAGCTGAGCCGGGGGGCGAAGTCGTCGATGTCGAGGCCTGCGGCGAGCCCGGCCCGGGCGTACTCCACGCCGTCGGCGAGCGTGTAGGCCAGCTCTATGTCGAGGGTGGCGCCGGCCTCCTGCATGTGGTAGCCCGACACCGAGACCGAGTTGAACTTCGGCATCCGCTGCGCCGTGAACGCGATGATGTCGGCCACGATCCGCATCGACGCGGCCGGCGGGTAGATGAACGTGTTGCGGACCATGAACTCCTTGAGGATGTCGTTCTGGATGGTCCCGGCGAGCTGCTCGGCAGCGACGCCCTGCTCCTCGGCGGCGACCACGTAGAGGGCCAGAACCGGCAGCACCGCGCCGTTCATGGTCATCGACACGGTCATCTCATCCAGCGGTATGCCCTCGAACAGGATGCGCATGTCCAGGATCGAGTCGATGGCCACCCCGGCCATGCCCACGTCGCCGGCCACCCTGGGGTTGTCGGAGTCGTAGCCGCGGTGGGTGGGCAGGTCGAACGCGATCGACAGCCCCCTCTGGCCGGCCGCGAGGTTGCGCCGGTAGAAGGCGTTGGACTCCTCGGCGGTGGAGAACCCGGCGTACTGGCGGATCGTCCAGGGCCGGGTGACGTACATCGTGGGGTAAGGGCCGCGCACGAAGGGGGCCATTCCCGGATAGGAGGACACGAAGTCCGCGCCGTCGAGGTCGGCCGGGCCGGCCAGCGGCGGCAACGGTATGCCCTCGGGCGTCTCGAACGCCGGCGCTCGCTGGATCAAGGGCGGCTCGAAGGCATGTGCTCGCTTGGCCTCGGGCGGCTCGAAAGCCGGTGCGGCCTGAGCCGGCGAGCATGCACCCGCCGCGTCGTCGCCGTCGTGGAGCCCGATCCGCGAGAAGTCCGGGATGCCCGTGGTCACGGCCCGCCTGTGCCCGGCCATCAGCTCAGCCCGGCCCGCTGCCGTCAGCCTGCGAGGTCGCCGAGGTCGATCACCATGAGGACGCACAGCAGCACGATGATCCCGGCGTTGAGGAGCGTGATGGGCCACCTGTAGCGGTGGTCGGCCCGCTGGAAGCGCCGGATGCTCAGGACGTTGAACACGATGGCGACGGCGCCGATCGCCAGGCCGAGCCCGGATCCCACGCCCGAGGCGATCCCCGCGGCGGGCAGCACCCAGGGGAAGACCACATAGGCGAGCATGCAGCGCACGCCCGAGACGACCACCGACACGCTGAACACCCGCTCCGCCGGCAGCGATGCGTCGTCTTCGCGCGGGATCGCGGGACTCGAGGCGGCAAGGTCGGCGGCGTCGGCGGTCAGCCTGGCGGGACTCGACATGGCGGGTTCGGCGGCCGCGGTCACCGCACTAGCGTGCCACGCCCCCGCCGTGACGCCACACGCTCGCTGAGCCACAGAATGCTCGCAGGCCAGGCGGGCGAGCCGCAACCGCCTGGCGATCATCCCGATGGCGTGGAGCGCGCGGGGAGACAGCGCCTCGCAATCCGCGTCCCGCCCGGATGGAGTCGCACGCCTAAGGTTCGTGTCTGTGGCTGTGGATGAGGCTGCCGGGGACGGGCCCGACCTCGTGGCGGCGCGGGACCGCTGCGAGCGATGGTTCGTCCGGCGCGGGCTCCCGCACCTGATCGAGGACTACTCGGCGAGCACCGACGTCCTGACCCGGGCTGCGCCCTTCCTGGCCCTGGTGGTCTTCATGGAGTTCTTCCTGGTGTTCGGCGACCGCTGGACGGGCTGGGCGCAGGTTGGCGTGTTCGCGCTGGGACTCGCCGCGGTGATCCTGGCCGCGGCGCTCGTCAACCGGATGCGAGGCCGCCGCCTGTGGGAGCTGCCCGACAGGGTGGGCGTCTGGGAACTGCTGGCCTACTTCGGGCTTCCCGCGCTGTTCGCCGGGCTCGGCACCACCGGCGCTGTCGTCGGTGATGCGGTGTTCATGCTGATCGTGAACGCCGTTCTGCTGGCGGCGGCCTACCTGGTCACCAGCTGGGGACTCGTGCCGATGACCAGGTCCTCGCTCGGCCAGATGGGCCACCAACTCGGCCAGATGACGACGCTGCTTGCCAAGTCCCTGCCGATCCTGCTGCTGTTCTCGGCCTTCATCTTCCTCAACGCGGAGATGTGGCAGGTGGCCAACGACTTCACGCTGCGGTACTTCGCGGCCGTGGCCGCGCTGCTCGTCGCCGTCGGAACGCTGTTCGTGACGATCTCGGTGCGCCGCCTCGCAGTGGATCTGGCCCGCTTCTCCGCCTGGTCCGACGTGCGGCCCCGCTGCGCCGGCACGCCCGTCGAACCGCTCGTGCCAGGCGACTCGGCCACGCCGCCCGACACCCCCGCGCTCACCCGGGGCGCCCGGCTGAACGTGGGCCTGCTTCTGTTCGTCGCCCAGAGCATCCAGATCGTGCTGGTGGCGGTGATCGTGACAGCCTTCTATGTGATGTTCGGCGTGTTCACCGTGCGCGAGGAGACCCTGCTCGACTGGACGACGGTCTCGCAGCTCAGCTGGGAGAACTCGTGGGCCGTGAGGATCCCGCTTTGGGGCGACGAGTTGCTGTTCAACCGGCAGCTCGTGCTCGTGTCGGCCTTCATCGGGCTGTTCTCGGGCCTGCAGTTCGCGGTCTCGGTAGTGCTTGACGCCGGCTACCGCGCCGAGTTCGCACAGGACATGACCGGCGAGATCCGCGAGGCGCTGGCCGTGCGCGCCGTCTATCACCGGACGCTGGTGAACAGCGCCGCCTGACCACAAGCCACCGCCACTGTGCGTATGCCCTGGGACGAGCGGGTCGGTGCCGGCTGATGACGACCGGCCGGGAGCCACCCGACCATTTCCTACGGCCTACGATGGGCGTCATGCATGAACCTTGGCAGCGCCGATATGCGCACAGCGCTCGCACAGCCGGAAGGCTCCGCGGCGGCGCCGTGAAGACATGGTCGTGAAGGCATGACGGCGGCAAGGAGGGCGCTGGTCACCGGCGCCGGCTCGGGCATCGGCGCCGCCTGCGTCGATCGGCTCCTGGCGCAGGGCTGCCGGGTGACGGCGCTCGACCTGCGAGCGGGCGACATGGCCGACCGTGCGGCAGAGCTTGAGGCTGTGTGCGAGGTCGATGTGACCGACCCCGCCGCGGTGCGCGCCGTGGACGGCATCGACGAGATGGACATCGTGGTGCAGTCCGCAGGCGTCGTCGGACCCAACGTGGCGCTGCTGGACACCCCGCTGGAGGAGTGGCAGCGCACCCTGAGCGTGAACGTCACCGGCATCTTCAACGTCATGCAAGCCACTCTGGGTCCGATGGTCGCACGGGGCTGGGGCCGGGTCGTGAACATCGCCAGCATCGCCGGCAAGGAGGGCAACCCGAACCTGAGCGCCTACTCGGCCAGCAAGGGCGCGGTGATCGCCCTCACCAAGTCGGTGGCCAAGGAGCTGGCGACGACCGGCGTGATGATCAACTCCGTGGCCCCCGCGGTGATCGCCACTCCCATGAACCTCGCCACCGCCCCCGAGGTGCTGGACTACATGCTCGCGAAGATCCCCATGGGCCGGCTCGGGCTGCCCGAGGAGGTGGCGGCGCTCGTCGGCTGGCTCTGCTCGCAGGACTGCTCGTTCAGCACCGGAGCCTGCTTCGACCTCTCCGGAGGCCGAGCCACCTACTGATCTCGGTGATCTCCCAAGGTGCGACCCACTTATCTCCCAGCGTCGAGCGTCGGAGTGGCTCGGGCCGCGGAAGCTCGCTGCGCCCCATAGGGTGTCGGGGATGGACTTGCAGACACTCATCGACAGGGCCGAGATCACCGACCTGCTGACTCGATACGCCCGCGCCGTCGACCGACAGGACTGGGGGCTGTTCCGCAGCGTCTTCACTGCCGACGCCCGCATCGACTACACGCAGGTGGGCGGGGTCGCCGGAGACGTCGAGGAGGTCGTCGGCTTCCTCACCCCGACGATGGCGATGTTCGAGGCCGTCCAGCACCTGATCTCCAACATCGAGTTCGAGATCGACGGTGACGAGGCGCGGGTCACGGCGATGGTCTACAACCCCCTCAAGCTGCCCGACACCCCGATGTGGGCCACCGGCGGGTGGTACCACCACAAGCTGGTGCGCACCGCCGGCGGCTGGCGCAGCCGCTCGCTGGTGGAGGAGGCGGGCTGGTTCCACGGCGTTCCGGCCCCCGCCGAGGCCGGCGCGACCCCGCAATCCGACACGACCCCGGAGTAGAGGCCGGCACCCCTGGATCGAGGCGGCGGGGCGATGAGGGCGATGAGCACCCCTGGCGCCGATGAGGGCCGGGCATCGCCGGGCGGGGCCTTTCAGCGGCAGGTGCTGCTGTTCGACGAGTGGCACAGGCGCTTCGAGCGCGACGGCGAGGCGCCTGCGGTCCCGGCGGCGACGGTCGTCGTGCTGCGCGATGTCCCCGGCGGCCCCGGCGGCACGGAGTCGCTGATGCTCAGGCGGAACTCCCGCCTCGCCTTCGGCGGCATGTGGGTCTTCCCCGGCGGCCGCATCGAGGACGGCGACTACGACGCTTCCGGCGACCTGATCACAGCGGCTCGAAACGCCGCGGCACGCGAGGCCCGCGAGGAGGCGGCCATCGTTGTCGACCCGCGGCGCCTGGTCCACTTCTCCTTCTGGATGCCCCCGCCCATAGCGCCCAAGCGCTTCGCCACCTGGTTCTTCGCCGCCGAGGCGCCGCCCGAGCGAGTGCAGATCGACGACAGCGAGATCGTGAACCACGAATGGATGACACCGGCAGAGGCGATGCGGCGCCGCGACGCCGGCGAGATCGAGTTGATTGGCCCGACCTGGGTGAGCCTGCACACGGTCAGCCGGTTCCGGACCGTCGCGGAGACGCTGGCGGGCCTGCGCCGGCGGCAGCCCCGCAGCTACGAGACCCGGATCGGCTCCGGCCCCGAGGGCCCCGTGTCGATGTGGCACGGCGACGCCGGCTATGACACCTGCGACCCGACCGTGCCGGGGCCGCGCCACCGCCTGGAGATCACGCCCGGCGGCTATCGCTTCGACGACTCCGGCTACAGCGACACCGGGCGGCCCCAAACCGGCAGGTCCGGCTAAGCCCGATCCGAGCCGATCCGAGACGAGGCATTCTCGCGCTCGGCGACCCCGCCTACTCGCACGAGGCGCCCACTCTCGCCCGGCGACCCCGCCTAGGCGGGTCGGGCCAGCAGATCCTCGATCATGGCGGCGAGCTCGATGGGCCTGTCACCCTGGATCGAGTGGCCCGCACCCTCCACGACCACATGCACGGCGCCGGGCAGGCGGCGCATCCACTCGGCCACATCGTTGTCGTCCACCACGCTCCAGGCGCCGCCCTGCCACAGCGCCGTGGGCGCGGCGATCTGTGACACCTTCTCCCAGAGGTCATCGAAGGCGAGTTCTGCGCCTCCGGCGGCGTTCCAGTCCCGGACCCGGTCGTAGTTCCAGGTCCAGCGCCCGTCGGCCGTCTCGTGGGCGTTGTGGAGCACACCCCTGCGCAGCGACGACTCGCTGCGGGTCGGGTTGTGCTCGACGGTGCGCCGCAGGATCGCATCGAAGCTGTCGAAATGCTCGGGGCCGTCGACGAAGGCGATGATCGGCTCGGCCTTGGCGTGGTCGGTGCCGGGCGTCACGTCCACGATGCCCAGGCGGCGCACCAGACCGGGGTGATCGGCCGCTAAGCAGACCGCGACCAGACCGCCCAGCGACATGCCCACCACCGCTTCGGCCTGCGAAGCCAGAGCCTCAACGGCCACGGCCACGTCGCCGGCCATGGACGCCGGGTCGTAGTTGTGGGCCGGGCGATGGTCGGAGTGCCCGTGACCGGGGAGGTCCACGGCCACCAGCGGCCGGCCGAGCGCCAGAGCCACGGTGTCCCAGGTGTGGGCGTTCTGGGCGCCGCCATGGATCAGCACCAGCTCGGGCTCGGCCTCGCCCCACACCAGCGCTGAGAGCCTCAACCCCGACGGCAGATCCACGGGCTCGCGGCGCACCGCGGGAGGGCCCGACCAGGCGATGCCGTGCTCGGCCGCGTTCTCGCCGAACAGTCCGAACTCGTCGTAGCCGGTCATCGCCCGGCCCCGGCAGTGCCGCGGCGAGCGCCGCGCCGGCCGGCACGGCCCGCGGGCACCGCAGGCGACCACGTGAACCGCCGGGCCGCGATCGCGGCGCCGATCGCCAGCCAGAGCACGAGCACGCCGAGCCGCTCCCACTCGACGGCGGGCGCCTCCGAGAACGGGCTCATGGCCTCACCGAAGGCCAAACCGAAGTGCTTCAGCGGGAACACGTCGCCAGCGATCTGCAGCAGCCGCGGCGCATCGGTGCCGAAGGGGACGAAGATGTTGGACACGAAGGCCAGCGGGAGCAGTGTGGCGTTGGCGAGCGGCACCGCCACCGAGACCGACTTGGCGACCGAGGCCAGCGCCAGCCCCAGCGCCGCGAACGACGATGAGCCGGCGGCGAAGGTCAGCAGCATCGCGGGCACCTTCCCGGCCTCGATGTTCACACCGTAGGCGGCGACGCCCAGCGCCACCATCGCCGCCACGCCGAGCGCCGCGATCCATACCGCCGACAGTACCGCGCCCGCCAGGTAGATGCCCGGCGGCAGGGGCGTGCCCCGGACCCGCTTGAGGATGCCCAGCTCGCGCCGGGTGGCCAGGTTGATGCCGATGCCGGTGTAGGTGGACGATGCGGCCGCGAACACGGCGAGGCCGGGGGTGTAGAACTGGCTGCTGTTGACTTCGCCGTAGACGGTGTCGAAGGCGTCGTTGCCGAAGATCGCCGTGAACAGCACCAGCATGAGGATCGGGAACACCAGCGTGAAGAAGGCCGCGACGGGCGTGCGCCAGAAGATCCGGTTCTGGCTGCGCACGCAGCGCCACAGCAGCCTCGCAGACCTCATGCCTGAACGCCTTCCGGCCCGGCCAACGCCAACTCAGGCGGACGCTCGCGAGGTTCCCTAGACCTCATCCGCGAACGCCACCGCTCGGCGTGACGCCATCGGGGTCGTCGGCCACGAGCCTCAGGTAGACGTCCTCCAGGCTCGGCGTCGCGACGGTCAGACCCTCCAGCTCGATCCCGCGCTGCGCCGCCCACCCAGTGAGGCGCGCCAGGTCCGCCGTCGGTGTGTCGGTGGTGATCTCCAGGCTGCGGCCCCTGCCGACCGCGGTTCCCGCCACCGACTCGAGCAGCCCGGCCACCGGATCGGTGCTCTCGGGCACGGTGAAGCGGATCAGCGTCGAGCCGGCCGTGGCCCTCAACTCCGCCGGCGTGCCCTCGGCCACGATCCGTCCCCGCGACAGCACCGCCACCCGGTCGGCGAGGTGCTGGGCCTCGTCGAGGTAGTGGGTGGTCAGCAGCACGGCGCGCTGCTGCGAGGCGAGCCGCTCGACCAGCTCCCAGCCGCGCCGGCGCGCCGCCGGGTCGAACCCGGTGGTGGGCTCGTCAAGGAACAGCACGTCGGGATCGCCCACCAGCCCGAGCGCCAGGTCGATGCGGCGCTGCTGCCCGCCCGACAGCGTCGCCACACGGACATCGGCACTCTCGGTGAGCTGCACCAGCTCGATGACCTCGGCGGTGCGCAGGCGGCGGGAGTAGGACGCCCCGTAGAAGTCGATGGCCTCGCGCACCGTCAGCTCCGGGTCGATCCCCGAGGACTGCAGCACGATGCCGATCCGGTCGCGGAACGAGGCGCCTGCCGAGGACGGGTCGGCGCCGAGCACCCGCACAGTGCCCGAGGTCCGGGTGCGGTAACCCTCGAGGATCTCGACGATGGTGGACTTGCCCGCTCCGTTGGGGCCGAGCAGGGCGAACACCTCGCCCGGCCGCACCTGGAACGACACCCCGTCGACGGCTTGCACCGAGCCGTAGTGCTTGACCAGGTCAACGGCTTCCACGGCAGCGTTCACCGCCGCGACGCTAGCGGCGGCCGGCTGAGCCACGATCCCCGGCGGCCACCCGCGCGATCCGCCGATGCTGCGGGCACGCGGCACTTCGCCGTTGGAGGCCAACGGGACGGGCCGCCCGCGCGATCCGCCGATGCAGCGGGCACGCTGATGCCGTGAGACCGCTGCCGGGCATGGAGCCGATCGCGGAGTTCGCCTCGCGCTGGGAGGCGAACGTGGCCCTGGCCCGGCTGTCCGAGGCCGGCTACGAGGCCGCCGTGCTGGTCGACCCGGCCACCGACGTGGCGCCCCACCACGTGACCGACCGTGTCGCCGTTCTGGTGGTGCGCTGCGAGGCCGCCGGAGCCGCCGCGGAACTGCTCGGCCTCGACGACCCGGACCCGCAAGCCGAACTGCTCGACGCCGCCTTCCACCGGCAGCGCTTCTCCGACAGGCCCGCCTGGGTGCGCTATCTCACGTGGACGCTGGTGGCAGCGATACCCGGCCCCTTCGCCGTTCTCGGACTCTGGCTCGCCTGGACGCTGCTGCGAAGCCTGTTCCCGTGAACCGCCGGCGCCGTGCTCGCAGATCACGCCAACACCGCCTCACCGCACGAAACACAGCTCATCACGCGAACCGCTCCACCGAGCCGATCTAGGATGGGCGCGGACATGGCCATCACACCCGTCGATCCCCGGCCCCTCGACATCCTCGACGGCGCCTTCTACGTCGACGACCCGTATTCGCGCTACGCCTGGCTGCGGGAGAACTCGCCCTGCCACTGGGACGGCATCAACGAGCTGTGGGTGATAACCCGCTACGACGACATCGTCGCCATCGAGAAGAACAAGCGCCTGTTCATCAACTCCGACCGCGACAAGGGCGGCTACCGGCCCAACCTCCCCGCGGATCCGTCGATCATCGGCAACGACGACCCGCTGCACCAGGCCCGGCGCTCGCTGGTGTCGCGGCGTTTCACACCGCGGGCGGTGCAGCAATGGCGGGGCCACATCACCGAGACGGTGGACGGCCTGCTCGATCCGGTGCTGGCCCGGGGCAGGGCCGAGATCGTGGGCGAGCTGGCCGCTCCCCTGCCGGCCAGGATGATCGGCCTGCTGCTGGGCTTCGACGACGACCTGTGGCCCAAGCTCAAGCACTGGTCCGAGGCCACCATCGAGATGGGCGGGGGCCCCCGCTATCACAACCCGGTCGGCGCCGAGGCCGTCATGGAGTTCGTGGTCGCCTGCACCGGGCTGTACGAGGCGAAGCGCCAGTGCCCGGCCAGCGACGTGATGTCGCACTGGATCGACATCGAGGACAGCAGCGGCGGGCTCGTGGGCGGCGCTGCGTTCGGTCTCGATCAGATCGTCTCGGACTGCCTGCTGCTGCTCGACGGAGGCGCCGAGACCACCCGCACGGTGATCGCCCGCACCTTGCTGGACCTGGCCGACCGGCCCGACGCCTGGGACGCTCTGAAGGCGGGCGCCGACCTTGAGACCGCGGTCGAGGAGTTCATCCGCTGGGTGACGCCGATCCACAACATGTGCCGGGTGGCGACCGCGGACACCGACCTGCACGACCAGACGATCCGTGCGGGTCAGCAGCTGATCATGATGTACCCGTCGGCGAACCGCGACCCCGACCACTTTCGTGAGCCCGAGTCCTACGACGTGACCCGCAGCCCCAACAACCACATCGCCTTCGGCTTCGGAACCCACTTCTGCCTCGGCGCGGCGCTGGCCCGCCTGGAGATCCAGGTGTTCTTCGAGCGCCTGCTCGAGCGGGTCGCATCCATCGAGCGCATCGACGGTGCTCCACAGGTGGAGATGCCCAACGCCTTCGTCTTCGGCCTGCGCGAGGCTCACCTGGCCCTGACCCCCGCTTGAGCAGACCGACCGACACCCGCCGACACAGGAACTGGCCAGGCCACCGCGGCGCATTCGACCGCGACGCCGACACAGAACACCCGCCGAAAGGGAGAACTCCCCATGACCGATACCAGTACTGATCTGTTCAGCTATGCAGGCAAGAAGGTGGTGCTCACCGGCGGTGCCAGCGGCGTGGGCGCGGCAGCTGTGGAGCTGCTCGCCTCGGCCGGCTGCACAGACCTCACCGTGATCGACCGCAACGAGCCCACGGGCCCGGCCACCGCCTATATCGCCGCCGACCTCAGCGACCCCGGCTCCATCGACGCTGCGTGCGAGGCGGTCGGCTCCGGCACCGACGTGCTGTTCAACAACGCCGGCGTGGCCGGGGTGCACGCGCCGGACTTCGTGCTGCGGGTCAACTACCTGGGGCTGCGCCGGCTCAGCGAGAACCTGCTGCCGACCATGAACCGCGGCGGCGCCATAGTCAACACGGCGTCGGTGGCCGGGCAGGGCTGGAGCGGGCACCTTGCCGAGATCTCCGAGTTGATCGCCATCGACGGTTGGGACGAGGCGCTGTCATGGATCGCCGGCCACGGCGAGTTGATCGACTCGGCGCCCTACGAGTTCTCCAAGGAGGTTGCCCAAGTCTGGACCATGTTCGGCTCGCGCCGCAGCTACATCGATCACGGGGTGCGAACCAACAGCGTGTGCCCGGGCGTGATCGACACTCCCCTGCTGCACGACTTCCGCCGTCACATGACCGAGAAGACCATCGACTGGATGGTCGAGCAGTCACGCGGGATCCTCACCAGCGATGACGTGGCGCGCACCCTGCTATTGCTGGGCTCGGACGCCGGTGCCGCCATGAACGGCCACAACATGATCGTCGATCACGGCTTCACAGCCTGGTTCACCACGAACCAAGTCGACTTCACCGGCCTGGCCTGAACATCGACACGAACACCCGAGTGATCCTCCAACCCGAGTGATCCTCCAACCCGAGTGATCCACACGGCGCTGCGCTCCTGCGTCCGGCGGAGGCCGCCCTAGCCTGCGGACTCCGATGGCCCTGCCCGCACTAGGCGACTTCCTGCCCGAGACAGCCGGCACCGACGAGCTGCTCGACGCCTTCATCGACTGGTCCACAGCCGCCGGGCTTGAGCTGTACCCGCATCAGGAGGAGGCCGTGTTGCGGCTGCTGGCGGGCGACAACGTCGTGCTTGCCACCCCGACCGGGTCGGGCAAGTCGCTGGTGGCTCTCGCGGGCGCCTTCATGATGCTCGCGCAGGGCCGTCGAACCGTCTACACGGCGCCGATCAAGGCTCTGGTCAGCGAGAAGTTCTTCGAGTTGACAGCCGCGCTCGGCGCAGGCAGCGTCGGCATGGTCACCGGCGACGCCGCGGTCAACGCGAGCGCTCCCGTGATCGCCTGCACGGCGGAGATCCTGGCGCAGCGGGCGCTGCGCTCGGGCGCTGACACCCCCGCCGACCTCGTGGTGATGGACGAGTTCCACTACTACGGCGACCGCGACCGGGGCTGGGCCTGGCAGGTGCCGCTGCTGGAGCTGCCCAGAGCCCGGTTCCTGCTCATGTCGGCCACCCTGGGGGATGTGACCGCGCTGCGCCGGGACTTGAGCGCCCGCACCGGCCGGCAGACCGCGCTGGTCGCCTCGGCCGAGCGCCCGGTGCCCCTCGACGTCGAGTACCGGGAGACGCCGTTGCATGTGTCTGTGGAGAATCTGCTGTCGGCGGGCCGGGCGCCGGTATACATCGTGCACTTCACCCAGCGCGAGGCCGGCGCCCGCGCTCAGAGCCTGACCAGCCTCAACGTGCTGTCGCCCGATCAGAAGGCTGCCACCAAGGAGGCCGTGGGAGCCTTCCGTTTCGACACCCCCATCGGCAAGGACCTGCGCCGGTTCGTGCTGGCCGGGATCGGCCTGCACCACGCCGGGATGCTGCCGAAGTACCGGCTCCTGATCGAGAAGCTCGCGCAGCAGGGCCACCTCAAGCTGATCTGCGGCACGGACACGCTCGGAGTCGGGGTCAACGTGCCGATCCGCACCGTGCTTTTCACCCAGCTCCACAAGTACGACGGGCGTCGCACGAGGGTGCTGTCGGTGCGCGACTTCCAGCAGATCGCGGGCCGGGCCGGCAGGCGCGGCTTCGACACCTCTGGCAGCGTCTGGGTTCAAGCCCCCGAGCACGCCGTGGAGAACAAGCGGGCCGAGATGCGAGCCGCGGGCGACCCCCGCAAGCTGCGCAAGCTGGTGCGCCGCAAGCCTCCCGAGCGCGGCTACGCCCACTACGACGCCAAGACCCTCACACGGCTCTGGGAGGGCACGCCCGAGACCCTCGAGTCGAGCTTCGACGTGACCCACGCCATGATGCTCAACGTCCTGGACCGCCCCGGCGACGGCTGCGGCGCCATGAAGCGGCTGCTGGTCGACAACCACGAGCCCCGCTCACGGCAGCGCCGCCACATCCGCAAGGCCGTCGGCGTGTACCGCTCGCTGGTGGACGACGAGATCGTGGAGGTGTTGGACGAGCCCGACGAGCTGGGCCGGCCGGTGCGGGTCAACCTCGACCTGCAGGACGAGTTCCGGCTCAACCAGCCGCTGGGCCTGTTCGTGGTGCAGGCGGTGGCAGTCCTGGACCCCGACGCGGACGACTACCACCTGCAGGCGCTCAGCCTGGCCGAATCCGTGCTCGAGGATCCTCTGGCGGTGCTGCTGGCGCAGCGCGACAAGGCCCGAGACAGGCTCATGGCCGAAATGAAGGCGCAGGGCGTGGAGTACGAAGAGCGCATGGAGCGCTTGGCCGAGGTGACCTGGCCCAGACCCGAGGCCGAGTTCATCGAGCCCGCCTTCGAGGTGTTCGCCCGCCGGCAGCCGTGGGTCGGGCACCTGCGACCCAGCCCCAAGTCAGTGGCCCGGGACATGGTCGAGCATGCTGACACCTTCAACCAGTACATATCGCGCTACGGGCTGAAGCGCTCCGAGGGCCTGGTGCTGCGCTACCTGACCGACTGCTACAAGGCGCTGGTGCAGACCGTGCCCGCAGCCGCGTTGAACGACCGCCTCAGCGAGGTGGCAGCCTGGCTGGAGAGCCTGGTGCGCGGCGTGGACTCCAGCCTGCTCGATGAGTGGGAGCGCCTGCGCACCATGTGATCAAGCGCTAGGGCCGGGCCCGGGCCGACTTGACGTCGTCGCCGTAGGGCAGGAACGACCCGAAGTCGGGGCCTCGGCGCAGCCCGTGCCCGCCGTCGACGTTGATCGCCGTGCCGGTTATCCAGCGCGACTCATCGGAGATCAGGAACCGCACCAGCGCAGCCACATCCTCGGGGCGTCCCACCCCGCCCAGCGGGGTGTTGCGAACGTAGCTGTCATACACCGCCGAATCACGGGGGATCGCCTCCATGATCTCGGTGGCGATGAAGCCGGGCCTGACCGCGTTGAAGCGCACGCCGGCAGGGCCGAACTCGTCGGCCGCGTTGCGGATCATCGCCTCGATGTCGGCCTTTCCGGCCGTGTAGGCGCCGAAATAGGGGTGGGTGATGTGCCCGGCGAGCGACGACACGCCCACGAAGGATCCGCCCCCCGCCGCGGCCAGGCGCTCCACGGTGTGCTTGATCGTGAGCATCGTGCCGACGACGTTGAGCTTGAGAACCCGCAGGAACTCGCCGGTGTCGAGCAGGTGATAAGGCCCCATCCCGCCGCCTCCGCCGGCGTTGGCCACCACGCCGTCCAGGTGGCCCGCAGCGTCGGCCGCGGTCTGGGCTGCCCGGGCCACGTCATCCTCGGAGGTCACGTCGACCACCAGATGGGAGACCGAGCCCCCGTGGCCGCACTCGATGCCGTCTGCGGCTTGTGCGAGCGTGCGCTCGGTACGGCCACAGATCGTCACCGCCGCCCCCTCCGCGGCCAACCGGGCCGCGCAGGCGCGCCCGATGCCGGTGCCGCCCCCGGTCACCAGCACCGACTTGCCCTCCAGCCCGCCGGATGTGCGGAGATCGGCGGTCACGTTCGACTCACTCACAGCACTGCGACGAAGCGCCGAGGGCTGTAGTGCCTAACATCAGCGGTCACGTTCGCCTCACTCACAACACTGCGAGGCAGCGCCGAGGGCTGTAGTGCCGAGCATCAGCGGTCACCGGCTCACTCACAGCACTGCGACGAATTGCCGGGGGCGGGGACGCCGAACATCAGCGGTCACGCTCGGCCCGTCTTGGGTTCGCCGGCAACCGGTTTCTCAGCAACCCGCTCCTCTGAACCCTGCTCGCCGGCGACTGGCTGCTCGGCAATCTGCGCGCCGTCAATCTGCTCGCCCGCGACCGGCTCGCCGGCCTTTTGGTGTGTGACGATGCCCACGAGTTCGACCAGGCTCGGGCAGCCGTCGATCTTCTGGAACCGGCGCTCCACGTACAGGAGCGTGCCGAATATCAGCAGGAACGCGGTCACGAAGTTCACGGCTTGGCGGGTGATGAGGAACAGGTTCACCCCGGCGTTGTTGTAGAGCCAGATGTCCCATATCGAGGAGCCGACCTCATAGAAGGCGATCACCCAGGTGACGTTGCGCATGGTGGACACGAAACGGGGGTCGCGCAGCACCGCCTCGGGCAGTGGCACGAACCGGCGGGCCGCCCACACCATGAAGGGCCTGCCGGCCAGGATCGTGCCCGCAGCGGCCAGGCCGATGAGGGTCTTGGTGCCGATGCCGATGCCGAAATAGACGGCCTCGCTGCTCACGCCGAAGTCGACGAGTTCGCGTTCCACCGCGATGCTCACCGCGGCCCGAACCAGCAGGTATCCGGTGATGGCAGGCAGCCAGGCACCGATCGGCAGTCCCCGGCGGCGCCTGCTGTAGGCCGCCTTGACCGACCATGCCGTGGCCGCGAGCACCGCCACCTCGGTGTTGACGAGGTTATAGAACACGAGGAACAGCACGACCGGCATGAACTGGTCGAGGTTGCTGCGCCAGCCCCAGGCGGCCTGGCGTGACGTTGCCAGCGGATCGACGGAGTCCGCCCCGACCGGGCCGGCACGTACGGATCTCTCAGAGCCGGGGACCTCGCCGACCGCGCCAGCCACTTCGGACCCTTCGGTCATCTCGGAACCCGCAGCCGTTTCGGAGCCGGTTGGAGCGCCTGAGTTGCCGCCGTCGCCTTGACTCACGGAGCGAGCGCCGCCCAGGCCCGCGCCGTTGACTCGTCGCCGACCACCGACAGCGATGGGTCGTCAAGCCCGAGACGGCTCCACATGGCCAGGAAGAGCGCTCCCGCAGGGCCGCGTACCGCCGCGTCGCCCTTGCGATGTGTTCGCTCCACCTGCAACTCGCCGCCGCCCGCCTCGATGTACCACTCGCCGTCACCGTCGGTGCGGTGCAGGTGCAGGCTCCCCGCGGGCAGGTCGCGACGCTTGCGCTTCTGAGCGTTGGGCAGCACGAAATCGAAGAACTCGTCGACCCCGTCGCGCCCCTGCTCGCCGTCGACCGCGCCGGTGGCGCCCACAGCATTCTCGGCGTCCCAGCGGTGAACGCTCGTCTCGTGCAGCATCCGGCGGAAGTAGAACCCGGCGTCGGGTCGGGGCGACCAGTTCCATACGAGTTCCTCGGGGTCTATGCCGGCCAGGGCATCAACGAGCCGCTCCAGGCAGACCGCGGCGAAGTCCGTCACCGTGTCGTCGTCGGGCACCCGCGGCATCTGCTCGCGCGGCAGGGGCTCGGTGGCGCGTGCTGCCACGTAGCCGGCGACCAGACCGTGTACCCAGCCCATGTGTCCGACCAGATCCCGCAGCGTCCAGTCGCCGCAGGTGGGCACGGCCGCATCAAGATCAGCACCGGCCACCTCGATCAGCCGCCGCCCGTCGATCTCGATCTGGCTGACGATTGCGTCGGAGTCCATGGTGACAGTCTGGCCTTCCAGCAGCCGATCGCGACTGCCAGCACTCCCGAGTGCCTGCGCCGCGAGGAACACTTTGCTCTAGCTTGTTGGGCCATGGGAACTTATGCGATAAGCGGTTCGGCTTCGGGCATGGGGGCGGCCACCCGGTGCCGGCTGGAGGGTGCAGGACACCGTGTCATCGGCATCGACCTGCGAGATGCGGAGGTGATCGCCGACCTCGGCACGGCTGAGGGGCGACAGGCCGCCGTCGCCGCCGTGATGGAGGCCGCCGGGGGCGGTTGGCTCAGCGGGTTGGTGACCGCGGCCGGCCTCGGCCCGCCGGTGGCAGGCGAGTTGATCGCAAGGGTCAACTACTTCGGATCGCAGGCGCTGCTTGAGGGGCTGCGCCCCGCGCTGGCGTCCTCGGGGCATGCCCAGGTCGTGCAGTTCGGGTCGAACTCGTCGACCACCACGCCCAACCTGCCCGACGAGTTGATCTCCGCCTACCTGGACGGGCGCGAGGAGGATGCCGTAGCGATCGTGGGTGCCGCCGATCCCGTGTTCGCTCCGGCCATCGCCTACGCAGGTGCGAAGCTGGCCATCACCCGCTGGTGCCGCCGTGCCGCGGTCACCGAGCCGTGGGTGGGCCAGGGCGTGAGGCTTAACGTGATCGCACCAGGCCCCGTGGACACGCCGCTGCTGCATCAGGGTCTCGCGGACGAGGTGTACGGGCCGCTCATGGAGTCGTACCCCGTGCCCGTCAAGGAGACGCCCGACGCCGACGAGTTGGCGGTCTGGGTGGAGTTCCTGCTCTCGCCCGCGGCACGGTTCGCCTGTGGCTCGGTGTTCTACGTGGACGGCGGCACCGACGCGCTGACCCGCGCAGACGACTGGCCCCGCACGTTCACCCACTGACCTAGGTCTCAAGACGCCAACGCAAGCGGCGTCGGGGACGGTCCCGAAGACCCGGACACGACCCCTACCGCCCGTGGCACGGGGCAGGGCGCCTGCGGCGGGGTTTTTCGGCGCGCTTCAGTCCACTCCTGCCGCCCCGTGGGACGGGGCAAGGGCTGTTGCAAGAGTGCTGTTCCAACAAGCAGGCGACCCTGCCGGCAAGATCACCCGACAGCACGCAATCCGGCCGTGACGGCCATGGCCGCCAGTACAACCACGATCAACGGTGCCCTGCGCCAGGCTGCCACGGCACCGGCCGACACCCCGGCAGCCCGGGCGTCAAGCACCAGCGCGCCGGCGTCCTCGAAGGTCATCACGACGATGAGCGCCGAGAACAGTGCAGCAGGAAGCAGCGACACGGCCGCGCCCAGCCTGCGCTCAACGGCGCCTCCCAGCGTCGTGACACCCAGCACCTTGAGTCCGTAGGAACCGGCCACAAACACGATCATCAGCGGCCAGCTCATCGAGTCGCTCCCATCTGGGCGCGCTCGCTCAACTCACCGCCGCCGTCGCCGGCAGAGGACTGTTGCCAACCTTCGCTCGCCTGGGAAAGCGCCGTCCCGAGACCGGAACCAGCGAGCAGCACCTCCCGAGCACCGGGACAGTTACTCACCCGGCCTCGGTTCGTGCTCCGGCGTCTGGCCGCGTGCCCGTGAGGGCGGTTCGTGCTCCGGCGTCTGGCCGCGTGCCCGTGACCGCGACCGGCGTGCCTGCACGAAGAGTGCCGGCACCAGGGCCAGCACGGCCAGCAGTATCGGGAGCCCGGAGGCGGTCACAGGCACCGCCGCCAGAGTGATCAGCGCGGCAGCGGCTGCCGCCGTGCGCCCGGCCGCAGTTCGCACATGCGTCGCTAGCAGTGCGACGAAGATGGCGGGGAAGGCCGCGTCCAGACCCCATGTCTCGGGTGTTCCCAGCACGGCCCCGAGCATCGCTCCGGCAACAGATCCCAGGTTCCAGAAGAGCCACAGGGTCGTGGCTGTGAACCAGAAGGCACCGGCGGCGTCACGGCGTGCGGCCTGCACAGCGGCCATCGCGGCGGTCTCGTCGATCACGAAGTGCGCGGCACCGATTCGGGCCAGGGTCGAGGCGGGTAGCGCCCGGCGCACGACCGGCCCGTACAGCGCATTGCGCACGGCCAGCAGGAGAGCCGAACCGACCGCGGCCCCGCCCGACCCTCCGTCGTCGATCACCCCGACGGCCGCGAACTGCGACGCGCCGGTGAACACCAGCGCCGACATCACGACGATCTGGGGCAACCCGAACCCGGCAGCATCAGCAAACACGCCGAAGGTCACGCCGATCACCCCGACCGCAGCGCTGACCACCAGGCAGTCACGCCAGTAAGGCCGAGGTCGCATGATCATCCGGCGCCTCAATGCACTCGCCCGCTTCCGTCAGAGACGGCGATACAGCTCAGCGACCAGCGAGGACAGTTCGGCGGCACACCGGTCGAAGGCGGCCTGATCACCCGCAGCGGGGTCGACCACCTCCTCCCAGGGTTCGGGCGCCAGGGCCGACAGGCCAAGCGCCGCAACCCTCGGGCCGAGGTCGCAGGCATCCGCAAGGCTAGCCCGCGCTGGGCAGTCTCCCGCCATCGATGCCCGCGTCCCAACGTCGTTGCCACCTGCCAAGCCAGGCCGCGACGACAGCGATGGGCGTGTTGGCGCGGCAAGGTCGCGTGCCAGCCGCCGCAGTGATCCGGTGACGGCGGCGGCCTCCGGGCAGTTGCGGCGCATCCAGTGCAGGTGCAGCGGTTCCATCACCACCACCAGGTCGGCAGCCTCGCCGTCGGATCGCCGGAACTGCCGCGACCGGTGCGCGTGGTCCACCAAGCCGTGCCCGCCGAGCGCGGCCCGTGTGCGGGAACCCATCGGCTGCCCCTCCAACACCAGCGTGCCAGCACTGCGAACATCGAGCCGCCCCCCAACGTCGCAGGCCCGCAGCATCGCCGCCGCCATTGGCGAGCGCGCAGCATTGCCAGTGCAGACCACGTAAACCACCGGCCTCTCACCCAAACAGATCACCCATCCCCCGACACCCAGACCCTAGGGACAAATTGACTCCATAAAACAGCACTGTTCACAACTCGCTCACACCGCAAAGATCCGCTCGATGTCGGTTCCGTGGATCCTGATGCCTCGGCAACTCTCAGGGTTCGACCGAACCCAGGACACGCATGATACCGGCCGTTTTGAGAGAGGGAACCGCGCCATATCTGCCCTGCAGGTAGCGGCGCTCGAGCGCCTCATCCTGTCGTGGGCTGAAGTCTGATAGGGGATAAAGCCTGGTGGCTCCTTTCGATTCCTTCTCGGTAAACCAGACTTGATCCCTGCATAATACCCTGCTATCCGTATCTCCGAACATAGACGTGTCGTGTGAGTTGAAGATCAGTTGGGCGCAGCGCGGGTTGGTTCTAGAATCTTGAAAGATCGATATCAGACCCTTGACAAGGTGAGCGTGCAGGCTGACATTCAACTCGTCAACTAGCAGCACCGTGCCTTCGTCCAGTGCATACAAGACGGGAGCGACCAGGCCGAGCCAAACCCGAGTGCCTTGTGACTGAGCTTCAAGCAGCAAATCGGACTTACCGGAAGTACCCGAATGCTTGAGCCATATGTTCCCCTCAAGAAGAAGTTGCTCGGCGACTGTATCGGCATTATTGAGATTTCCCACTTCCCGCAGCATTGCTTCGACTTGCTCCACGATATACGGTTCTGGTTCTATGGGTTCTGCATCCTGTAATCCCAAGTCCGCGTAGCGGAGCAGACTGAGGGCGCGCTGTCTGTTTCGTTCCGACTGTATCTCCTCGGCTCCGTAGTAGGCACGGGCATCCCTGTTGCGAGGTGTTACTAATACCATGTTCGAATGAAACCATGAGTAGAGTCCCTCTACATGCGGGTCGCCCGCCTGTGCCGCTACCGATAGAGACAGAATATCGCGGCCCGTGAAACGCTCCGATGCCCGGCCTACCGCGCGAAATGGTGGTCCCCATTCGATCTCGAGTTCCTTGCGACGGAAGACCAGAGCACGACGCCCTCGGGGATAGTGGTAGGCGTGTTCCTCGAGCACCTGTCTGCCGCTTACCTGGCAGCCGTACTGCCACCTGACCCCGTCCTGGATCACATCAATCTCGAAGCGGCACGGCCGGTACCTGCTCTGCCCGTCCAACAAGAAAGTAAGAGGCCGGATCCTGCGTGCGCTATCGGCGGGGTACGAAGGGAACGAATTGAGTACCATGTAACGCATATGGTCCATCGCCTCAAAGATCACCGTCTTGCCCGAAGCGTTGGCACCGAAAATGCCGACGACGGGAAGCACCGAAACCGGCTTGGCACTGCCAGCCACACCAAGGTTGCGGACGACATCCTTGTCAGCCGTCCGAGTCGCCAGCAGGGACAGGTGAGCCTCGTCGCGATACGAACGAAAGTTCTCAGCAGTGAAGGACAGCAGCGCGCTCGTGTCCAAGCCCGAATCTTCTGGGTTCATTCCGGCAATGCTACGTAATTTTCACAGAAACGGCAACCCCAACCTGGGATGTCCGGTAGTTGCTCGGCAGGCGGGTGAGGGATGGCCGTGTGGAAGCGACAACCAAAGATGCGAAGGGGTCGACCACGTTCTTATGTCGCCGCTGTGATGCTGTAGCCCGAGATGCACGTGTACGCTCCCTGAGATTCCACGTAGCGCCATCTAGGGACTCCTGAGAGATCCAATCCAACACTGTTGCCTCCTATGTCCACCTTGGTGTTGGGGTTAAGTTCGATGCCAATCGGAATACGCTTCAGTCGTTGCGCGACTCGATAGGTTGTGCCGCTACCGACGAAAGGGTCGAGAACCACGTCGCCCTCATCAGTGAACAGCAGGGTAAAGAACTCCGGAAGCCACTCGGGAAACGCTGCGCTGTGCTTAGTGTTATGCGCTACTGGTGACTTGTGCAGGACATTGCTCGGATAGACGGTTTCCTTTCCGACCCAGTTGGCCATACGCCGTCCTACGCCGGAGTTGGTGTCTGATTCGTGCCGCTCGAAGTCGTTGTTGCTCATGTTGAACAGACGCTTCTGTGTCCAATCGCCGATGGGCACCTTGACCGCATCTTGGTTCATCTTTATATTTGGAGTCTTGGCAAAGTGCAGAATGCGCTCCCAAGAATCACGGAACCTGTACTTCCACTTGCCGGGAGCCGCCGTAGTCTTATGCCAAATGTACTCCTCGACCCAACGGAACCCGAGTTCGCGCTTCAAGGTGAGGATCAGATCCAAGACGTATGCATTACGTTCTCCGTCTGTCACCTTCTCCTTGATGTTCAGAACAAAAGCGCCCGACGGCTTGAGGATACGGTACATTTGCTCCGCCCTGGGGCAAAACCAGTCGACATACTCATCCGGCGGGGTGCCCCCGTAGGTACGCCTGCGCGCGTCGGCGTAAGGCGGCGAGGTAACTATCAAATCCACAGAGTCGTCAGGGAACCCTGCCATAACGTCTAGGCGGTCCCCGTAGTGAATCCCTGCCGTCAATAGTGCGGCCGGCATGTTCATCCTTTCTGCTTTGATTTACCGAGACCCTCAACGGGTGTCGTATTTTACCTGTGATTTCATTTATTTTAGATGTGGAGGGCGTCTTTGGTCGCTGCCGACGCAATCCTCGACCGTTGGTTCCTCGCACCCACGACATTAGCGAAGAGCCAAGCGCCGTGGGTGCCAATTCGCTCCCGGCACAGATATGCCGCCCTGTGCACGCGTCCCGCTGCATTCACGATCTCAAGGTACCGGTCGAGTGTGACATTTTCCCTGTCTTGCCAGGTCAAGCGAGGTTTCCGGTAGCTCCTGCTCGCTCAGGCGGGTCGTGCTGGCAGCTTAGGAGTGACCCGTGTTAGCCATCCAGGCGGGCGGAGGGGCCGCTGGTTCAGAGCGCCGTGGGCGCGGGCGGAGTCAGGGGTGGCGGTCGATTTGGGCTATCCGGCGGGATCTCAGGGTGCATAGGGAGCCTTGCACCCTTACTTGGCCGTCTGTGATGACCACGGCGACGCCTGGGAACTCGCCTGCGGCGACGGCGTCTACCGCCGTCTCGCGTGTCGAGCCGAGCGACGCGTCCATCACGACCAGATCCGCCACGGCGCCGGGCGCGATCACGTTGCCGTCGGATCCGAAAGCGCTCGCTGCCTGGCCCGAGGCCACCGCCCAAGCCGCCTCGGGCCTCACGCCGGACAGCGAGCACACGTCGCCGATGGTCTTGAGAACGCCGAGCGGCATGACCCCGTATCCGGTGGGGGTGTCCGTGCCGATCAGCAGCCGGTGAAGCTCGCCCCGCTCGAGAAGCCCGTCCACCACGCGCAGCATCGGCTTCGTGCCGCCGGCCTGCACGACCTCCACGAACGGCGGGCCCCCGTCACCGCAGAGCATGTCGATGTCATCGTCGGACAGCGAGGCGAAGGTGTTGGCGTGCGACGCGATCGACGGGCCCACCGTGAGCACGTCCTGCGCCGAGAAGTACGGATGCTCATCGCCACCGGGCCCCCGATCCGACGTGCAGCCGCAATGCATGTGCACAACCATGCCCAAACGCCGAGCATGCGCCGACAACTCGCCGGCCCGCACCGGGTCCTTGAGCGACCCGACGCCCACCTCCCCGATGATCCGCATCCCGGCGGCGTGGGCCCGGTCGATGTGAGAGAAATCGGTGTCCACCTCCAGCAGCATCGCCCCGCCGTGCACCTTGATGCCCCCCGGACGGTGGCGCTGAAACGAGTGGAAGGCACCGAGCGCTATGCCCAGAGCCGACTCGGCACCGGACCGTCCCGGCGCATGCACCTCCCCCGCGGAAATCGCCCGAGTGACCGCACCGTGCACCATCCGCTCCAGGTAGCCCGCAGACTGCTGCTTCGGCGCGTAGTCGCCCAGGGTGGGATGCACATGAGTGTCCACCAAGCCGGGCGCCACCGTCATGCCCTTGCAGTCCACCACCACCTCGGCGCTCGTGGCCGCGCCGCCGTCGAGCGACACGATCCGGCCGCCGTCAACGACGATCGTGTCCGCCGCCACCGTGGGCGAGTCGAGCACACCGGTGAGCACCTCTCCGATGTTGTGCAGTACAAGTTGCATTGTCGAATGACCTCCGATTGGTCTTAACCCGTTAGGGCAGCGGCATCGGCACGCAGCTCAGTTTTTCGTGACCCGCTCTGGCAGTGACATCGCGCTTCAGCTAAATAAAGAGGCTCATTCCCACACCGTTTCAGTATTTCCTGGCACTCTCCGGCCACCGCATCGGCACTCAGTTCAGTGGTCCCGGCCCGCCGGAGGGGCCGGTGTCTGCCGCAGCCGCCTCATACGCTGGCCGTGATCTCGTTGCAGCGATTTGCCGCTGCCACCAGCACGGTGACGAACCAGGGACCCCTGGCCGGCAAGACCCTCGCCTTCCGGCCGCCTCATACGCTGGCCATTATCTCATTGGCGAACAGGTCGATCTGGGCGGGATCGTCGGTCAGGGGATTGATTATCAGGTGGTCGATGCCGGCCGCAGCCAGTGCTCGGATGCGGGCCGCCATCTCGTCGATGGTTCCGAACAGGTAGGCGCTGCGCAGATCGTCATCGGAGCGCTTGACGTCCATCACGGTGCGGTAGGCCGCAAGCTGCTCGACCATCACCCGGTCGCGGTCCGCTGAGTCGACGATGTGAAGCCATTGGGCGTGCGACATCGTGAAGCCGCCCATGTCGCGCCGGGCGCCCAGATAGCCGCGCACCGAGGCGATGTCGGCGGCCACGATCTCGGGGCTGGTGCCGCTGGAGCGGCAGATCCAGCCGTCGTGGCGGGCGATGCGGGCCAGCACCGCGGGCGCCATGTCCGGCGTGTCGACGTTGTCGACCACATGCACCTGCGACCCGCCGCCGATCCAGACGGGAATGCGACGCTGGGGCCGGGGATAGAGCGTGGTGCCGTCGGCGACGCTGTAGTAGCGGCCGCCGAAGCTCACCTCGTCGCCGCTCAGCAGCAGGCCGATCAGCTCCAGGGCCTCGTCGGTGCGCCGGCCCCGCTCGCGCCGGGGGATCCCCACCGAGGCGAACTCCATGTCGTCGTGGCCGGTGCCCACACCGAGTATCACCCGGCCCCCGCCGGAGAGGCTGTCGAGGCTGGCCACCTCCTTGGCGATGATCGTCGGGTGGCGGAACGGGGCGCAAAGGATGGCCGTGCCCAGGCGGATCCGCTCGGTGGCGCCGGCGGCGACGGCCAGGGTGATCATCGGGTCCTGCCAGGCCACGGAATACACGTTGGGCGCCACCAGCAGGTGGTCGATGACCCAGATGGCAGAGAAGCCCGCCTCCTCCACCTTGGCGAAGTACGGCACCAGGCCGCGGGCCGACGCCGCGGTGGTGCGGGGCCCGGCATAGGAGGGCACGCGCCAGCCGAAGTCCATCAGGCGAGCCGCCCCCGCGCCCGACCGGAGCCGCCGGGCACATCCCGGATCACACCGACACGCCCGAGACCCAGAGCCCCCGCAAGACGACCGAGACCGGTAACACCGAGCACCGCCCGGATCACACCGACACGCCCGAGGTCCGGATCTCTGCGCCCAGCGAGCCGTACAGGCGGCGCATCACCAGCCGGTACACCAGACCGTGAACCTTGTCCAGCAGCAGCCCCAGGATCGTGAGCTGCACGAACGCAACGAACATCAGCTCCGTGTCGAGCGTGCCCTGAGACACGATGATCAAGGCGCCCAGACCCTTGTTGGCACCCACATACTCCGCCACGACGGCGCCGACCAGCGCCAGCATGAGCGCCACCCGCAGCCCGCTGAACACCGCCGGGACCGCGTGCAGCGCCTTGCACTTGGTGAGGGTCGTCCAGCGCGAGGCCCGCAGCGCCCGGAAGAGCTCCAGCATGTCGGCCGGGGCGGTGGTGAGGCCCAGGTAGGTGTTCTCCAGCAGTGGGAAGAAGGCGATCAGCGCGGCGATGATCACCTTGGGGGTCATGCCGAACCCGAACCAGATCACCAGGATGGGCGCCAGCGCGAACTTCGGCAGGGCCTGCGTGATGATCACATAGGGCATGATCACCCGCCGGGCGATGCCGAACTCCGAGGCCAGCGTGCCAAGGCCGATGCCGGCGACCCCGCCCAGGGCGAATCCCGCCAAGATCTCCTGCACGGTTATCCAGATATGGGGGTTGGCCCGGCCCGAGCTCACGTAGTCGATCAGCCGATCGAGCACAGGCCACGGCTCGGGGAGCACCAGGGGCGAGTTGGTGCGCGCCCAGAGGTGCCACACCGCGACGAGCACGACAGCCGACAGCAGCACCAGCAGGCGCCCCATCCAAGCCTCCGTGCGCAGCGCCCTCAGCACCCTGGGAAGCTTGCGCCCCCTCATAGTTCCCGCCCGTGCTGCAACGCGACCAGAGTCGGGCTGTATCGCTCACGACATGAGGCATCCGAGCCCCGCCCGTGTTGCAACGCAACCAGAGCCGGCCGCCGCCTCAATTGAGTTGCTCCCGCACCCGGCGGCGCAACGTCCAGAACCGCTCGTCCGCCTCGATCTCCGCGAAGGTGCGCGGCCTCGGCAGATCGACGTCGATCACGTCGGAGACCCTTCCGGGCCGCGCCGCCATCACCATCACCCGGTCCGACAGGAACAGCGCCTCGCCGATGTCGTGGGTGACGAACACGACGGTGGTCTGCGACTCTCGCCAGATGCGCAGCAACTCCAAGTTCATCAGGTCGCGGGTCTGGGCGTCGAGCGCCCCGAACGGCTCGTCCATCAGCAGGATCGACGGCTCCACCGCGAGCGCCCGAGCCACCGAGACCCGCTGCTGCATGCCCCCGGAGAGCTCGCCGGGCCGGTGGTTCAGGTAGTCAGAGAGGCCGACCATCTCCAGCACCTCATGTGCCTTCCGCCGGTCTTCGCCGGTGGGGCGGCGCATGATCTCGAAGGGCAGCAGCACGTTGTCGAGCACCCTGCGCCAGGGCAGCAGCACCGCCCGCTGGAACACGTAGCCGATGCGACGGTCCGGAACGGTCACCACGTCGTCGCCGATGCGGACCTCCCCGGCGGACGGCCTGATCAGCCCGCCCACACAGCGAAGGAGCGTGCTCTTGCCGCAACCGCTGGGCCCCACGATGGCGACGAACTCCCGCGGCGCCACATCGAAGTCGATGCCCTCCAGTGCCGTGATGTCGCCCGCATCGGATGCGAACGTCTTGGTGACGCCGTCGATCTCGATGTGGCCGCGCCCCGAGAGTTCGCCGGTCACCTTGTTCACACCCTGCCGCCTTGAACGCCCGGCGAGTTCCGGTGGAGTTCCGGTCGCCCGCCGGGCGCCAGGCCAATCGCTCTCTCAGCCGCTCCTAGCTGTCGGCGAACCGGTTGGAGATCACCGCGGAGGCGTCCACCGCGTCGGCGAGGATGCCGAGCTCGGTGCCCTGGTCGGCCACGTCCTGGATGGTGGCCACGTCGCACCAGCCCATGCCGTGCTCGGCGACGCCGGGGCCGTTGTTCTGCATCTGGATGCGATAGTCGATCACGGCGAGGTTGCGCTCCATGTTGTCGGCGCCCACGGCGTAGCGGGAGCCGATCTCGGCCGCTGCGTCGGGGTTCTCCTCGATCCACAGCTTGGCCCTCTCCAGGGCGGCGATGAAGCGGCCCACGCCGTCGGCGTTGTCATCGACCCAGCCGCGCTTGGCGAAGTACACGTCGTTGGGGCCGGGCACCTGGTCGTACTGCCAGATCTCGTAGTCGTCGACCTGATCGGCCGGGATGCCGCCGTTGTCGATGAGCGCCCAGTTGATGGAGCCCCACGTGGAGGCGGCCTGCGCCTCGCCGCCCAGCAGGAAGGTGCCGAAGTCGATGCCGCTGGCCGCGAAGGTCACGTCGTCCTCGGTGATGCCGTTGGCGGCGAGCAGCAGGGCCGCGTACCACTTGCTGGTCGATGCCTGCGAGGTGACCGCGATCGTCTTGCCCCTGAGGTCCTCGGGCCCCTCGATGCCGGCGGCCGTGTTGACGAGCATCGTCATCCAGTTCTGCGTGTAGGGGCAGTAGATCCCCTCGAGGTCCTCGCCTGCGAGCACGGCGAAGAAGCCCGAGAACGTATCGGCCATGGCGATGTCCGCGTTGCCGGCCACCACCTGGCGCACGGCATCGCCGGCGCCAGAGCCGGGAAGCTGCTCGAGGTTGACGCCGGCCTCGGCGAAGTAGCCGTTCTCCTCGGCAACGTAGAGATCGATGAAGTCGATCAACTTGGCCGCACCCCACGTGACGAGGCGTATGTCGATCGGCTCGGGAGGCGGCACCGGCTCGGGCTCAGGATCGGGCTCAGGATCGGGCTCCGCAGCCGGCTCAGGATCGGGGTCGGCAGCCGGCTCGGACTCCATCGCGGGCTCGGGCTCAGCGGCGGGCTCGGGGTCGGGGTCGGCAGCCGGCTCGGGGGCAGGTTCAGCGGCGGGCGCCGGGGTTGCCGCCGGCTCCTCGTCGTCATCGTCGCTGCCGCAGGCTCCAAGCAGCAGCGCCGCTGCCAGGGGCACGGCGAGCCACCGCAGCCGCGGCATCCGTCCTCTCCGGTTCGGTGTCTCGTTCATGACGGTCTCCATGCCAGTCTCCATGATGATCTCCCTCCGATCTTGGGACTTCCGGGACTCTATAGGACAAGAACTCTATAGGAAATCGTCAATCATCTGTCAAACCCGTTCGCCTGTGGCATGATGTCGCAATGAGTTCGTTCGAGCGGCCCAAGACCGCGCAGGAGGCGGTGCTCGCCGAGATCCGCCGCCAACTCTTGGACGGGCGCCTCGCGCCGGGGGTCGCGATCCGCCCCGACGCACTCGGCGAGGAACTCGGCGTGTCGGCGGTTCCCGTGCGAGAGGCGCTGCGGATACTCGAGGGTGAGGGCCATGTTCACTACCGGCCCCACCGGGGCTACGTGGTGGCGGCACTGGAAGTGGACGACCTGATCGAGATCTACCGGATCCGGGAGTTGCTCGAAGCCGAGGCGGTGCGCCAGGCGATCCCGAGGTTGCGCGCCGATGCTGTGGTGCGCCTGCGTGACACCGTGCGGCAGATGGACGAGGCGCATGACGACGTCGTGACCCTGACCGCCGTCAACCGGCAGTTCCACTTCACGGTGTTCGAGGCTGCCGGGATGCCGCAGCTCGTGCGGCTGCTGCGCATCCTGTGGGACTCCTCGGACAGGTACCGGCTTCGCTACCTGATGTCACCGGAGAACCGCCAGATCGTGCACGACCAGCATCAGCGGATGATGCAGGCGCTCGCCAGCGGTGACGTGGAGTCCTACATCGACGAGAGCCGGCAACACCGGGCCCACGCCATCGCTGCGCTCGCCGACGCCCTGCGCACGGCCGAGAGAGCAAAGGCCGAGGAGACGTCGGCCGCATAGAGCGCGATCCGGCGAGGCCATGAGGCCATCGAGCGCCGATACCGGACCGAGGAGACTTCGGACGCTAGGGCGCGCTTCAGAGGCCCAGCAGGTCGATCTTGCGCTGCTCGATCTTGCTGCGCAGCGGCGGGAACACCTCGTCGGGATCGATCGCCACGGCCAGCAGGGCCGGGGCACGCGAGCCGAGTGCCCATTGCAGGGCACGGTCGAGATCCGCCACGTCGGTGACGGTGCCGGCCTCCACCCCGAAGGCGCGGGCGGCGGCTGCGAAATCGATCGAACCAAGCCTCACGAAGTGGTCCTCGCCGTACATCGCCTCGGCCTGGTGGCGCAGGATCCCGAGGGCGCCGTCGACGAACACGACCACCACCAGCGGCAGGGCCAGGTCGCGGGCCACGGCCAGCTCGCCCATGGTGTGCACGAATCCCCCGTCGCCGGCGATCGCAACGACGCTAGTGCCGGGCAGGGCGACCGCCGCTCCGATGGCAGCCGGCAGGCTGAAGCCCATCGCGTCGAACTCACAGGACTGCAACAGGCCGTGCGGCTGCCTCACGTCGAGCTGCTCACAGACCCAGAGCCGGTGGTTGCCGATGTCGGCGGTCACAACCATGCCGTCGGGGGCGCAGCGGTTGAGCGCGGCGACGACCGTGGCCGCGCTCAGGCCGTTGCCGGGGTCGTTGCAGGGTTCCGTGCGCGCGGGACGCGCCGCGAACCACGGCTCACGCTGATCCGCTACGCCGGCGGCCGCGGCAAGCAGGCAGGCGGCGTCCGCCACGATCCCCTGGTCTGCGGGGTAGATCCGGTTGATCTGCGAAGGGTCGGCGTCGACCTGCACCAGTTGCGCTCCGGCTGCGATCAGGTCGGACCGCCAGCCGAAGGTGGTCTGCTCTCCCAGCGCGCAGCCGGCCACCAGCACGAGATCGGCGCCCGCCACGGCCTGCCGGGCGGCACCGGTGCCGTAGAAGCCGAGCATGCCGACGCTGCTTAGGTGGCTCGTGGGGATGCTGCCGATGCCGGAGCGGCTGGTGGCCACAGGCGCGCCGAGTTGCTCGGCGAGCCTGGTGAGCGCGGCGCTCCCGCCGCTGCGGATCACACCGTGGCCCGCCAGGATCGCCGGTCGCCGCGAGCGGGCCAGCCGCCCCATGATCTCCTCGATGCACGATGAAGCGGGCTCGGCGGGGCGCGGAGCGACAGCCTGCACGGGCGCCGGGCCGGCGGTGCTCTCGGCCTGGAGGTTCTGGGGCAGTGCGATGTGAACCGGGCCCGGGCGCCCCGACGCGGCGAGCTGGAGGCCGGTGGCGACGAGGTTGGGGATCTCCTCGGCGGAGGTCGCCTGGACCGAGCTCTTGCAGAACGGGGCGAACAGCCCGACGTTGTCGCAGTACTGCAGTATGTTGCAATGGACGTAGCGCCTATCGACCTGCGCGCTGAGCACCAGCAGGGGGATGGAGTCGGCCTGGGCGTTGGCCACGGCCGTGACGAGGTTCGTGGCGCCGGGGCCCGGCGCTCCCGACAGCACGATTCCCGGCTCCCCGGTCACCAGCGCATGGCCTGAGGCCATGTAGCCGGCGCCCTGCTCGTGGCGGGCGGCAACGACCCTGGGAGCGCCGAGGCGGCCCAGCTCGTGGTATGTGGGCAGGAAGTGCCCGCCGGCGACCGTGAATACCGCACCGACGCCGGTGTCGCGCAGGGTCTCGGCGATCACCCGCCGACCCTGGACTCTTTGCGATGATGCGGGCATCGGCCTCCGTCCTGGCGCTTGTTCCCGGCGCTTGTTCCTAGCGCCAGTCCCGGCGCTTCCCACGGGCTGCTGCCAACAGAATATAGTCGATCAAATACAGGGATAGGCCAAGTTTGGGCCAACTCACGCAGCCGATGTAAACGCAGGCTCTCACCCCCGAGAGCACCCCACCCGAGCCGGATGCGCTTCGCCGGTCTCGCCCCCTGCCTCGGGGTCAGCACCCCATCTCACCCCGCGAACACCGCGCCCAGACCGGTTGCGCCGCGCCGGCCTCGCCCCCCGCCTCAAGGTCAAGCACCACCTCACCCAGGAGAACACTCGATACCGGTTGCGCCTCGTCCGTGCCGGTACGGTTGCGTGCGTGCCAGGGCCTCTGGAGGGCGTGCGGGTCGTGGAACTCGGCGTGTGGGTGGCAGGGCCCGCGGCCGGCGGGATCCTGGCCGACTGGGGCGCCGACGTGGTCAAGGTCGAGCCCATGGGCGGCGACCCGGCCCGGATGTTCCGCTACATGCTCGGTGGGGACATGCCCACCAACCCGGTGTTCGACATGGACAACCGCGGCAAGCGCAGCATCGCCGTCGACCTCACCTCCGACGGTGGGCGGCGGGTGCTCGAGGACCTGCTCGCGGGCGCCGACGTGTTCGTCACCAACGTGCGCCTGGGCGGGCTCGGTCGCCTGGGCCTAGACCATTCCTCGGTCACGGCCCGGCACCGCCGGCTGGTGTACGCGGCCATCACCGGATACGGCACGAGCGGCGACGAGGCGGGCCGCGGCGCGTTCGATGTGGCCGGGTTCTGGGCACGCTCGGGCATCGCCCACCTGCTCACCCCCTCCGGCGGCGACCCGCCGTTCCAGCGGGGCGGCATGGGCGACCACACCACCGGGCTGGCGGCCGCAGCCGGGGTTTGCGCCGCTCTGCTGGCCCGCGAGCGCACCGGCAGGGGCCAGGTCGTGAGCGCCTCGCTGCTGCGCCAGGGGGCCTACACGATCAGCTTCGACCTGTCGGTGACCCTGGGGTGGGGACTGACGCTGGAGATCGGGCGGCGCGACACGATGGGCAATCCGGCCATGAACAACTACACCGCAGCCGACGGGCGCCGATTCTGGCTCGTCGGCCTGGAGCCGCAGCGGCACTGGCAGCCGCTGGCGCGGGCGGTCGGGCGGCCCGACTGGATCGACGACGAGCGCTATGCCACGGCCCGGGCCAGGCGCCACAATGCAGCCGCGCTGGTCGCCGAGCTCGACGCGATCTTCGCCTCCAGGCCCATGGATGAGTGGGCCGACGCCTTCGCCGCCGAGTCCGACCTCTTCTGGGCGCCGATCCAGTCACCGGAGGAGTTGCTGGCAGATCCGCAGTTCGCGGCTGCGGGCGGCCTTGTGGAGGTGCCGGACGGACCGTCCACCACGACGATGATCGCCACGCCGGTGGACTTCTCAGCCACCGAGTGGGCCCCGATGGGCACCGCCCCCCGGCTCGGCCAGCACACCGAGGAGATCCTGCGCTCGCTGGGCCGCAGCGATCGCCATATCGAGGCCCTGGCCTCCGCGGGAACAATCTTGCGAGACGATCCGGAGCGGTAGCGGCGTCGGTGCGCGGCGCATGGTCGCTACCCTTGCGCCTTATGACGCTTACCGAATCCCCCGCCTCCGCCCCCGCAGCCGATCCGGCCCGCGCCGGTGCCCAGAGGTCAGTCGCGATCAGCCTTGACGGGGTGATCGCCAACTGGGTGAAGGGCCTCAGGTCCCATGTAGCCACACGTCGCGGCGTAGCCGACCAGCAGCTCCCCGAGAAGGTCTCCTGGGATCTCTCGGAGTGGGGGGTGACCGACTCCAGGACGACACTGCGCGAGTTCATGCTCTCGCCCATGCTGGGGCGCCTGCATCTCATCGACGGTGCCGCGGCCGGCATCGCGCGCCTCCGGGAGGCCGGCTTCTCGGTGCTGGTGCTGACCCGCCGCGAGCGGATGGCGGGCGACGATCCCAGCGACAAGGCCACGGCGCGTGAGACCACGCGCCGCTGGTTCGCGAACCAGCCGGAGCTGGGCATCGGCGACGGCGACATCGTTTTCGCTGACGACCTGGTGGCCGTGAACGCCGATGTCTGGGTGGACGACTCGCCCCAGCGAGCCCAGCGGCTGCTCGAGGCCGGCAGAGAGGTGTGGATGCTGCCCCGACCCTGGAACCGGGAAGCCTGCAAGCATCCCGGCGTGAACATCCTCTACGAGGGCTGGGACTCCATCGGCGACCTGATCTCATCCGCCCGCTAAGGCCTGCACCCCGCCTGCCCAGCCCCCCTCGTGCGGAGCTGGAAAACCACAGTCGCCGGGCCGGCGAAACGCGGCGAGTGATCGTGCCAGCCCCTGGGAGCTGTGAGGCACCGGCGGCGCTTTGCTGTCACACCCCGGGCACATACTGATCGGCAGCGCTCGACGCTCCCCTCGCAGCCCTGGGAAAGGGCCGCCTGCGTTCCGCAAGGCGAAGGCTCCCTCCCATGCCTGCAAGACACGTCGACCCGGCGCCGGCCGAACACGTCGACCCGGCGCTGGCCGAACTGGCCGAAGCCGTGTTGAATCTGGACACCGGCAGCGTTGCCATGCTGCTGCCCGACGGCAGCCGGCGCCAGATGACGCCGCATCCCGGCCTGCCGCCGGCGCTGATGGGCCTGCGATGCCCGCCGGCAAGCCAGGCGGTCGCCACGAGCTTCGACGGCACCGTTCACGGGGCGCGCAGACCGGCTGAGTCCGGCAGGGTCGCGCTGGCGGTTGACCTGCGCGGCGATGCCGTGCTGCGCTGCCGGTTCGGTGGCTCCGGACGCTCGCGGGTGCTGCGCCCTGAGGCCGGGCCGCTGCTGGACATGGCGATGCGGGCACTCGGACTGCGCACCGCGCCGAGCACGGATCCGGTCGTGTGGCTCGCAGACGGCGTGTTCCTGCAGCGCCTCACCTGGGCGTTGAGCGCCCGAGCCCAGCGTCCACAGCCATGCGCACCGCCACTGACCTGGGAGGAGATCGCTGCGGCCCACCCGCTGGCGGCGGGCCGCGGCGCCGTCACGCCCAGGCAGCTGCGAGAGCTGCGCGACTCCTTCGAGCGCCGCTGGTCCTGGCGGGAACTGCATGAGCTCGCGGTGCGCCGGCCACGGGGCGCTCCGCAGCCGCTGCCCGGTCTCGGTCCGGAGATGGCTGCATGGCTCGACGAGGGGTCGTTCGCCCGCTTGGTTCTGAGCCGGTTCGGCGACGTAGCGAACTCGCACGCGCACGTCGCCGGGCTGCTGGAGCCGATGCTGGCAGGCCAGCTCAACGATGCGCTGGGCTTCGAGGAACGCCCCGGCGCGCCACGCCGGCCTCCGAACGGCTGCCAGAATGGCTGAGGCAGGCTGTAACATGCCTGGCGTGAGCTTCACAGTCGGCGATCGTGTGGTCTATCCCCATCACGGTGCAGCCGAGATCGTGAGGGTGGAGAAGCGAACGGCCTTCGGCGAGGAGCAGGACTACCTCGTGTTGCGCATGACGCACGGCGACATGACCGTCTCCGTGCCCGCCGACAAGGCCGAGGATGTCGGCATGCGCTGGCCGATCAGCACCGAGGACGTCGAGGACCTCTTCGAGGTGCTGGCCCGCCGGGACGTGCGCGAGCCGGCCAACTGGTCCCGCCGCTACAAGAACCATCAGGAGAAGCTCAAGTCGGGCGACGTCTACCAGGTGGCCGAGGTGGTGCGGAACCTGGCCCTGCGCGAGCGGGCCAAGGGACTGTCCGCCGGCGAGAAGACCCTCTACAACACGGCCCGCAGCGTGCTGGTGTCAGAGTTGTCGTTCGCGCTCAACGTGAGCGAGGACGAGGCGTCCGACCGGGTCGACGTGGTCCTCGCCTGACGCTCAAGCGCCTGCCCGCCCGACCCTGGGCCGGGTCAGCGGACGATGCCACGGCGAGGTCGCCGCTGGGCATTTCGGCCTCGCCGCTGCTCTTGGGCTCGCGCTAGCGGACTATCCCGCCCCCGTCGACGATGAGCGACTGGCCGTTCACCATGCTCGCCGCGTCCGAGGCGAGCCATACCGCTGCCTCAGCCACCTCGTCGGCGGTGAGCAGGCGTCCGCCGATGTTGGTCGAGGCGATCATCTTGGCGATGCCGGGGTCGTCGCCGATGAAGCCGCGGATCATGGGCGTGTCCGTCGACCCCGGCAAGACTGCGTTCACCCTGATCCCGCTGCGGGCGTACTCCTGCGCCGCTGCCTTGGTGAGCCCGATCACGCCGTGCTTGGCTGCGGTGTAGTGGGGCTGGCCGGGCGCTGCGACCACCCCGGCACCCGAGGACGTGTTGACGATCGCCCCGCCGCCTTGCGCTACCATCTGGCGCAGCTCGTACTTCATGCACAGGAACACGCTGGTGAGGTTCACCGCGATCATCCGGTCCCACCGGTCCGTGTCGAGCTCGTGGAACTGCGACATCGCATCGGAGACGCCGGCGTTGTTGAAGGCCACGTCAAGGCGGCCGTGCTCGGCCACGATGCGATCGACTAGCACCTCGACACTGAGCTCGTGAGTCAGGTCGGCCCCGAAAACAGCGGCGGAGCCGCCGTCGCCACGGATCATCTCCGCCGTCTCCATGGCACCCTCCGCGTCAAGGTCGACAAGCATGAGGTCGGCCGCGCCCTGGCCGGCGAACAGTTGCGCCGCGGCGCGGCCGATGCCACCGGCGGCACCCGTGACCATCACGATCTTGCCCCGCGCCAAGCCGCCCACCGCTGTTGACAGGACGGTCACGGCTCTGAGATAGCCGTCATGGCTGGCCGCCGCCGGCTCTCACAAGTAGGTCCACATGCGCGGTCATTGGCACGCGGCACCGCCCGTCCCCGTCGCCGGCCCGACACCGCTCACAGGCGCTCGATGATGGTGACGTTGGCCTGCCCGCCGCCCTCGCACATCGTCTGCAGGCCCCAGCGTCCGCCGCTGCGCTCCAACTCGTGCAAGAGGGTGGTCATCAGCCTGACGCCGGTGCAGCCGAGCGGGTGGCCGAGCGCTATCGCCCCCCCGTTGACGTTGACCCGCTCGTGGGGGATGTCGTGCTCGTGCATCCAGGCGAGCGGCACCGAGGCGAAGGCCTCGTTGCACTCGAACAGGTCGAAGTCGTCGATGCGCATGCCGGTGCGCTCCAGGGCGTACGCGGTGGCCGGGATGGGGCCGGTCAGCATGTAGATCGGATCGTCCCCGCGCGCGGAGAGGTGATGGATGCGCGCACGCGGCACCAGCCCGTGCTCGTTGACGGCGCGTTCGGAGGCCACCAGCAGCGCCGCCGCGCCGTCGCTGATCTGGCTCGACACCGCCGCGGTGAGCCGGCCCCCCTCCACCAGCGGCGGCAGCGAGGCCATCCGCTCCAGCGAGGTGTCCCGGCGCGGGCCCTCGTCGGCAGCGACATCGTTGACCGGCTCGATCTCCGCCTCGAAGCGCCCCCCGTCTATCGCAGCGATCGCCCGCCGGTGGCTCTCCAGTGCGTAGACCTCCATATCGGAGCGGCTGATGTCCCACTTCTCGGCGATCATCTCCGCGCCGCGGAACTGCGACACCTCCTGCGTGCCGTAGCGCTGCACCCAGCCCGCCGATCCGCTGAACGGGTCGGGGTGTCCGAGCGGCTGGGCTGCGAGCAGTGCCGTGCCGATGGGCACCATCGACATGTTCTGCACGCCGCCGGCCACCACCAGGTCGTTGACGCCCGCCTTCACGGCCATCGCCGCGAAGCTGACCGCCTGCTGGCCCGAGCCGCACTGGCGGTCGACGGTCACTCCCGGCACGGCCTCGGGCAGGCCCGCCGCAAGCCAGCAGGTGCGGGCGATGTCGCCCGCGTTGGGGCCGACGTTGTCGAGGTTGCCGAAGACCACGTCCTCCACGGCCAGAGGATCGGTGCCCGTGCGCGCCAGCAGCGCCTTGATGGCCGCCGCGCCCAGATCGGCCGGGTGGACTTCTGCCAGCCCGCCGCCCCGCCGCCCGGTCGGCGTGCGCACCGCATCGATGATGTAGGCCTCGCTCATGTCAGGTCGCCTCCTTGAGACATCCCTCTCGCTTCCGTCACATTCGCCAACAGCCTCGACCTGCGGGAGTGTTCGTATACGGGCGGGCTGTCTCTCGCTTCTATCGCATTCGCCGGCAGCCTCAACCTGTGCACAGGTCGCCTCCTTGAGATATTCGTCTCGCTTCTGTCACAGGCGGGCGCGCCCGGCGGGGGTGAACTCCGGTATCACGTGCTCGCCCATCAGCTCGATGGTCTGCATCACCTTGTCGTGGGGCACCTTGTAGGGGTTGAACAGGCAGAACACCATGTCACAGCCGGTGGCCTCGTAGGCTCGGAACATCTCTACGGCGCGGTCGGGGTCGCCGCACACGCATGCGTTGGTGTCCATCAGGTAGTCCATCGTGAGGTGCTCGATGGAGCCGTCCTCCACGTGGTCGGCGGTGCTGGCGAGGTAGTCGTAGGTGCCGAGATCGGCGTCCATCTCCCTCAGCCACTGTGCGACCGACCCGATGAGGCGGGCGCCCGCCTTGGGGTACCACTCGAAGGACTCCGCGGACGCCTCGATCGACTCGCTCGAAGTTGGGGCGACGTTGACCATCGTGAAGGTGGCCGCCTGGTCGTTGACGAAGCGGCCGATCGGGTCGGTGCAGGCGGCGATGCCCTCGCGGTAGATGGCGATGCGCCGCGCGAGCTCCTCGGGGGGCGTGCCCACCGAGAACGACAGCAGCCCGAGCCCGGCCTCGCCGATGGTGCGGTGGCCGCCGTCGGAGCTGGTGGCCGCCCACAGCGGCGGGTGGGGCTGCTGCAGGGGCTTGGGCAGGACCCGCCGCCTGGGCATCTGCCAGTAGTGGCCGTCCCATTCGATCTCGTCGTCGGCCAGCGCCGTGACAGCCATCTGCAGGGCCTCGCGCCACATGGCGCGTGTCTCGCTGGGGTGGATGCCGAAGCCGTCCAGCTCGGCGCGCGTGGCTGAGCGGCCGGTGCCCAGCTCCACCCGCCCGCCCGAGAGCAGGTCGAGCACCGCCACGGACTCGGCCGTGCGCACCGGGTGGTTGTAGGGCTTGGGCATGAGCCGCACGCCGTAGCCGAGTCGCAGGTTGCTGGTGACCGCGGCGAGATGGCCGTAGAGAACCTCGGGGTTGGAGCAGTGCGAGAACTCCTCCAGGAAATGGTGCTCGACCGTCCACACGGAGTGGAACCCGACCCGGTCGCCGAGGCGCACCTGCTCGATGACCTCCTGGTATGCCTGCAGCTCGCTGTGGCGCGACCAGGGCCGCGCCACCGGGATCTCATAGAACATGGCGAACTTCACGGCGGACTCCGCAGCGCTCTCTTCGCTCTAGGCGGCCACGGCCGCAGGCACGTCCGCAGGCTTGCGTCCGACCGTGGCTATGGATGTGGGACCGAGCATGGCGAAGCCGGGCGCGCGCATCTGCTCGAGAGCGGTGGCGGCGTCCGCCTCGGACACCACGCCGGCCTGGACCATCGGCGGCACGGCCCGCTCCAGGGCGAGAAACCACCACTCCCCGCCCGCCTCGCCGGGACGCATGATCGAGACCCGCCCGGAGGCGTCCAGGTCTCGAAGCCCGAGGGCGCGCATCCAGCCGAGCACACGCACCCCGACCAGGGGATCCCGCCACTTCTGGTGCGATGCGTCGGCGACCATGCGGTGGATGGCAGCGAGCGGCTCGGGAAGGGTCTGCTGGGCGAACTCGGCCATGGCGCCGTCCTCGATGACCATCGCCCCGCCCGGTCGCAGCGCCTCGAGCAGGCGCGCCAGCACCTCCTGTCGTTCGGGCAGGTGCTGGATCACGGCTCGGGCGTGCACCAGGTGGAAGTGCTCGGACGGGAGCCGGTCGCTGCTGACGTCGTGCCGGCGCACCATTACGTTGGCGGGCATGTCCGCGTGGAACCTCAGGTCGATGTCGGTGGACATCACCCGGCCGCCGGGGCCTACCCGGTCGGCCAGCCAGGCTGAGACGCTGCCCGTGCCGGCGCCGACCTCGAGCACGTGCATCCCCGGCTCTACCCCGACCCGCTCCAGCAGGCGGAAGGTGGCGGGGTCGAGCGACTCGGCCAGCGCCGCCAGGCGGACCCGCTCGATGTCGATCTCGTCGTCCCGCACGCCGTAGCGTTCAGTCGAAATCTCCGACATCTCTGCGAGCGTAACAGTTGGCACCGAGCACCCCGCGATCACAAGACCAAGCAGGCGACACCTCAAACGAGGAGCCCGCGAACCCGCCGCGCGACACCTCGGGCAACCCGTCGCAGTACCAAGCAGGCGACAACACCTCAAACGAGGAGCCCGCGAACCCGCCGCGCGACACCTCGGGCAACCTGTCGCAGGGCCGGGCGGGCGACACGGCCGAGCAGGCGGCGTTCCGGGCGCGCGCCATGGCCTGGCACGAGTCGCACGCCACGCCCAGATCCCGCGGCGAGGTGTGGAACGTGCCGCTGTACGTGGACGAGTCGCGGGCCGAGGAGTACTTCAACGGCGGCCGGGCCTGGCAGCGCACGCTGTTCGACCACGGCTGGGCGGGGCTGACGTGGCCGCGCGCCTACGGCGGGGGCGGCGGCGAGCCCTGGCAGGCACGGATCTTCGCGGAGGTGGCCGCCGGCTTCGAGGAGTGGCCCGGTTTCATCGGTGCGACGATCGCCATGCTCGGCCCCACGCTGCTGCGTCACGGCAGCGAGGAGCAGAAGAGGAGGTTCGTGCCGGGCCTGCTGTCGGGCGAGCTGGCTTTCTGCCAGCTGTTCAGCGAGCCGGGCGCCGGAAGCGACCTGGCCGGCCTGGGGATGCGGGCGGTCCGTGACGGCGACGAGTTCGTGGTGAGCGGCCAGAAGGTCTGGAACTCTCAGGCCCAGTTCTGCGACTGGGGCTTCCTGCTGGTGCGCACCGACCCGGACGCGCCCAAGCACCGTGGCATCACCTTCCTGCTCGTGGACATGTCCACACCCGGCATCGAGGCCCGCCCGCTGGTGCAGATGAACGGCTCCGCCCACTTCAACGAAGTGTTCTTCGATGAGGTGCGCATCCCCGCAGCGAACGCCGTGGGCGAGATCGACGGCGGCTGGGCGCCGGCGCGAACCGTGCTGTTGAACGAGTCGGCTTTCATCGGCGACCGCAAGGGCACGAGCGTCATGGAACCGCTCACCGCTCTGGCACGCAGCCATGGCCGGATCAGCGATCCGCCGGCACCCAGCCATGATCGGATCAGCGATCCGCTGGCACGGCAGCGACTGGCCGATGTCTGGGCACGCGAGCGGGTGCAGCAGTGGATGGGCGAGGCGATCCAGCAGGCGGTGCGCCGCGGTGTGGCGCCACCCATCGACCCCGCCCTGATGAAGCTGTTCGCGGCGGAGTCCAAGCGTCGCAGCGGCGAGTTGGCCGCAGCGCTCGGCGGTCTCTCAGTGGTGGCCGATTTCCACGACGCGGCCCGCTGGGCCCGTCACGAGTTGATGGGGCGCTTCGCGGTCTCCATCGGCGGCGGCACCAACGAAGTCATGCGCAACAACCTCGGTGAGCGGGCGCTGGGCCTGCCCCGCGAGCCCAGCGTCGACCGCGACATCGCCTGGCGCGACATCCCGCGCTGAGGCTTGCCTGGCCTGTCGGCACGCCCGGCCAGTGAGGCATGCCCGGCCAGTCAACATGCCCGGCCAGTGAGGCATGCCCGGCCTGTCGGCTTGGCTGGCGGGCGGCGCTTGCTAGCGGGAGGCGAGCACGACGTTCTCAAGCACCTCGCTGTCGCCTGAGCGCACATACCACTCCCAGCGTGTGCCGTCGGGGTCGGTCACCCAGGTCTCGGTCTTGGCCGCGTAACAGCACATGGTGTCGTCGATGCCCGTCGTGGTCAGACCCGAGTGGCGCATGCGCTGCTCGGCGTCCGATACCTGCTCGGCGGACTCGGTCTCCACGCCCAGGTGGTTGATCGTGCCGCCCACGCCACTGCAGCATCCGGCAGCGTCGCCCGCATCGCCGGATGCCTCGAAAAGCACCAGTTTCAGCGGCGGCTGATCGATGGCGAAGTTGGCGTATCCGGGCCGGCGCCGCGCCGGCTCGGCCCCGAAGAGCCGGGAGTAGAACTCCACGGCGGCATCGAGATCGCTGACGTTCAATGCAAGCTGCACTCTCATCTCTTGCTCCTCTGATTGCACCCAGGCCGAGCCCCCAAGGCTCACCTGTTCGGTTGTTCGGTTCCGGTTTCTGGCTCGACGGTACAGGCACGATTCAGCACCCTGACGGGACTCAGCCGGTCGCACACTCGACTCCGTCTGACTGCAACACCCGTCGACGGGTGCATATTCCGATCCCGTCCGGTCTACCGACATGTGCCCCATCCGACTCGCCCCGCGGGTGACGGCCGGCAGACTCCTGCATACAACCTCTGCGACCACGATTCGGCCCTGCGGGGACGGCCCCGCTGCGGATAGAACGTAGCAGCCGCGTTGGGTGACCAAGGGAGCCAGAACAGACCGTGCGAACCCGCTACTCGGAGGATCAGCAGGCCGTTCGGGAGGTGTTCGGCGACCTCTTCTCACGGGAGGCGACGCTGGAGGCGGTTCGCGCCGCCGAGGAAGGCTGCGGCTTCGACCCTGCACTGTGGGACAAGCTGGGCGCGGCCGGCGCGCCGGGGATGGCCCTGGCCGAGGAGTCCGGCGGCGGCGGCGCATCGCTGGCGGACTTCGCGGTGGTGGTTTACGAGTGGGGGCGGCGAATCGCGCCGGTGCCACTGGTGGAGCACGCGGTCACGACACGGCTGCTGGCCTCGCTGGCCGAGGGCACCGCGTCGAGCCGCAGTACTCCAGAACCCGGCTTCAATGCGCAACCGCCAGCACCGTCGCCGAGCACCCAAGCCGAGGGCGCCGGCACAAGCAACGAAACACTCGACAGCCTGGTCGAGGCCGCGGCCGCAGGTGATTCGATAGCCACGCTGACCCTGCGCCCCGTAGAGGCGGACGGCACGGCCAGGCTGGTGCCCGCCGGAGCGGTGGCCGACATCGTGGTGGCGCTGCGCGGGGACTCCCTGGTCGTGGACCGCGGCGACCCGCCGAGGGTGTGCCGTGCCAACACGGCGCACCTGCCGCTGGCCGACCGTGAACTCTCGGAGGCGGCAACGGTGCTTGCGGGACCGGCGGCTTGGGTGGCTTGGGAGCGGGCGCTGGCGGAGTGGAAGTCCCTGATGGCCGTGGCCCACGCGGGCCTCGCTCAGGAGGCGCTGGACATGGGAGTTGCCTACGTCAAGCAGCGCCACCAGTTCGGTGTGCCCGTCGGATCGTTCCAGGCTGTGCAGCACGGCCTCGCCGACGCTGCCGTGCGCGTCGAGGGTGCCCGGCTCCTGGCCTTCCGAGCCGTGTGCGCACTGGACACCGCACACCTGAACGCCTCGCAGCAGGACGCGCGGCGGCTGGCTGCGATGGCGTTGCTCTTCGCGGCTGACTCGGCCCGCTTCGCCACCGACAGGGTGCTGCACTATCACGGCGGCTACGGCTACAGCGCCGAGTACGACGTGCAGCTCTATTACCGCCGTGCCGCCTCCTGGCTGCTGCAGCTCGGCGAGCCCGCGTCGGAGATCGCTCGCCTCGCCGCCTCGGAGTTCGCTCCGGCACCGTTGGCCGCCTGATGGACTCCCGCCAACGAGCAGCCAGAACCGGCCCGCGACACGCGAACCCCTCCCCCACGAGCACCACCCAATGAACCCCCGCATGCGAACCACGGAGCCGAGCTGATGGACTTCAGGTTCTCGGCGCAGGCGCAGGCGTTCCGGGGCGAGGTGCGGGAGTTCCTCGCTGAGAACCTCACCGCAGAGATGATCGCCGCCACCCGTGACGGCACGATTCACTCTGCCGAGCTGCACCGGGCCATGGCCGACCGGGGCTGGCTGTCGGGAGCGGTGCCGGCCGAGCTCGGCGGCGGCGGGATGGATCCAGTGCTGCTGTGCGTGCTGATCGAGGAGCTTCAACTGCATCAGGCGCCGATGGACGCGCTGGGAGTGGCGGTGGTCGCCGTGTCGATGATCCTCGAGCACGGCAGCGAGCAACTGCGCGCCGAGGCGGTGCCGCGGCTGCTCTCGGGCGAGGCGCTGGCCTGCTTCGGCTACAGCGAGCCGGAGTCGGGCTCAGACGTTGCTGCGGCCCGCACCCGTGCCGTGCGCCGAGGCGACACCTGGGTGATCAACGGATCCAAGATGTGGACGACGCTGGCCCACGTCGCCGACTACGTGCTGCTGCTGACCCGCACCGACCCCGATCTGCCCAAGCACCGGGGGCTGACCTTCTTCGTGGTGCCCCTCGACACGCCCGGCATCGAGATCCAGCCGGTGGAGACGATGGGCACCGAGCGCTCCAACGCCACCTTCTACGACGACGTCGAACTTGGCGACGAGTGGCGCCTGGGTGAAGTGAACGGCGGCTGGGAGGTGATGAAGACCGCGCTCAAGTACGAGCGGGGCATCGCCGGCGGCCAGTTCCCTTCGCCGCCGCTGATCGACGCGGCCCTCGACTGGGCCCGCACGTCACACCGAGCCGGCGGCACCCCACCCATCGACGACGACGTGGTGCGCCAGCGGCTCATCGAGGCCATGATCGACGTCGAGGTGTGCCGCAGCTTCGCCTACCACACCGCCGCGCTCGCCTCGGAGGGGGCCATGTTCGGGGTGGAGGGCTCGATGACCAAGCTGTTCGCCTCGGAGTCCTACAAGAAGCACTGCAGCTGGTTCCGCGACATGATGGGCGCCGGCGGGCTGCTCACCCACGACGACCCCGATGCGCACTTGCGGGGCCTCATCGAGGAGCACTTCCGCCATGCCCCGGTCACCGCCATCTACGGCGGAACCAGCGAGATCAGCCGCAACCTCGTGGCCGAGGGCTGGCTGGGCCTGCCCCGCGCCCGCTGATGCTGCCCACCCCCTAGGACGTTCCACCCGCGCCCACGACGGGCCTGCCCCGCGCCCGCTGATCCGGCGCTGCGCTAGGTCTGGGCCGCCGCCACGGCTGCGGGCTTGGAGCGGTCCGCTAGCCGTCGGTAGCCTTGATGTCCGCTCGGGACGTGGCGCAGCCAGGTAGCGCACCTGCTTTGGGAGCAGGGGGTCGCCGGTTCAAATCCGGCCGTCCCGACTCTTTGCCATGAGCCGACTGCACGAGGCCCAGAGCCGGGTCGATCCGATCAAGCGATACGTAGCCCCAGAGTCTTTGCAAGACGCTCTGGCTGTCCTGGCCGCGCTCGGATCCTCGGCTCGGGCTGTGGCCGGGGGCACCGATCTGCTGCTGGAACTCAGCCGGGGGGCCCGCAACGGCATCGACACGCTGGTGGATCTGAGCGTTCTCGCAGGGCTCGACACCATCGCCGTGCGCGGGGGCCGGGTCGAGTTGGGTCCGCTCGTCACTCACGCCGACGTGGTGGGATCGGCGCAACTGCTTGAAGCGGGCCTGCCGCTGGCGCAGGCCTGCCTGGAGGTCGGCGGCCCGCAGCTTCGCAACCGGGCCACGGTCGTGGGCAACATCGTCACGGCCAGTCCCGCCAACGACACCATCTCAGCGCTGTACGCGCTGGGCGCGTCGGTCACGGTGTCGTCGGCTGGAGGGGTTGAGCGGGTGCTGCCGATCACCGAGTTCTTCACCGGGTTCCGCTCCACGGTGCTGGAGCCTTCAGAGTTGGTGACCCTGATCGCGTTCGATGCGCTGGGCGGTGCCCGCCGCGGGATCTTCGCCAAGCTCGGGCTGCGCCGGGCACAGGCCATCTCGGTCGTGCATGCCGCCGCGGTCGTGACCGAGGCAGGCGACGGCAGCGTCGCCGATCTCGTCGTGGCCCTCGGCAGTGTCGGGCCGACCATCGAGTCAGTGGCTGAGGCTGCCGCGATCTCCAGGGGCAGGCCGCTGTCGGAGGCTGCCTCCGAAGTGGCGGACGCGGCCCGTGAGGCGGTAACGCCCATCGACGACCTGCGCTCAACCGCCGAGTACCGCAGCCATGCCGTCGAGGTGGTCGTGCGGCGGGCGCTGCGCTCTCTTGCCTCCGGCAGCGAGGCCTCCACCTGGCCCAAGCATCCGCCCCGTCTGGCCTGGCCCGCCGGTTCGCCATGCCACGTGCGCTCACATCAGGGAGGCATCGTTGCCGGCGCCGATGAGCGAGGGGGCGACCGCAAGCAGTCGAACGACTCCGGTAACTCCGGCGGTGCCGACGCAGGCACGCCGCATCCGGCAGCGACGCCCACCGCATCTATGGGGCCGGTCACAGACCCATCCCGCCCCGACCGCGAGGCCGCACCTTCTCCAACGATCGGAGCGATCGATGAGGCTGTCACGGATGCGGACACGATCGTTTGCACCGTGAACGGTGTTGAGCGCAGCGGCTCCAACGCAGCCCGCCGGACATTGCTCGACTGGCTGCGTCTCGACCTGGGCCTCACCGGCACCAAGGAGGGCTGCGCCGAGGGTGAGTGCGGGGCGTGCACCGTGCATCTCGACGGCCAAGCCGTGCTGTCGTGCCTGGTGCCCGCAGGCCGCGCCACCGGTGCTCGCATCACCACGGTCGAGGGGGTAGCGCCGCCGGCAGGGGTGCTGCACCCGGTCCAGCAGGCGCTGGCGGACGGCGGCGGCGTCCAGTGCGGTTTCTGCACACCCGGCTTCGTGATGAGCGCCGTGATGCTGGCAGGGGAGATCCCGAATCCCACCCGCGAGCAGGTGGAGTACGGCCTCGCCGGGAACCTGTGCCGCTGCACCGGCTACTACCCCATCATCGACGCCCTCGCCGGCACAGGCGACATCTCGCCATCCACCGCAGAGGCTGCTGTCACATGAGTGTCGGGCGGTCTGAGGCGCGCATCGACTCGCCTGCGAAGCTGACCGGCGAGGCCGGCTACCCCAGCGACCGCATACCCGATGACGCGCTGTGGGCGATGGCGGTGTTCACCGACCAGCCCCACGCCCGCCTCCTGGGGCTTGATCTTGCGGCAGCCCAGGCCGTGCCGGGTGTCGTGGCCGTGTTCGGTTCGGCCGATGTGCCGGTGAACGAATTCGGGCTGACGATGAGCGATCATCCCGTGTTCATCGGCGTCGAGCACACGGGTCGCAGCGACGTGCCTTGTGATGTGTCGCGCTGGGAGGCCGACCGGTTGGCTCTGGTGGTCGCGGAGTCTCCCGAGGCCGCTCGTGCCGCCGCCGCGGTGATCGATGCCCGCTGGGAGCCGCTGCCGGTGCTGGCCGACATCGACGATTCGCTGAGTTCCGGCACTCTGTTGCATCCCGAGAACGGCAAGCCGACCAACGCCTATTACTCGTTGCGGATACGCAAGGGCGACATGGCCCGCGGCTGGGCCGATGCCGATGTGGTGGTGGAGTCCACTTACGAGTTCCCGTATCAGGAGCACGCCTACCTGCAGCCCGAGGCGGGCCTGGCCTACATCGACGACGAGGGCCGGGTGACCGTCGAGGTGGCCGGCCAGTGGACGCATGAGGATCGCGAGCAGATAGCCCACGCGCTAGACCTGCCCGCAGAGCGGGTGCGGGTGATCTACCCGGCCATCGGCGGCGCGTTCGGGGGCCGCGAGGACATCTCGATCCAGATCGTGCTGGCACTCGCGGCGGTCAGGCTCTCCGAGCGGGGAATCGACCGGCCCGTTGCCACGGTGTGGTCGCGCGAGGAGTCCATCGTCGGGCACGGCAAGCGTCACCGGGGGCGTATCACCACCCGCTGGGGGGCCGGCCGGAATGGTCGCATCACCGCGGTCGCCAGCACGGCCTGGCTCGACGCCGGGGCCTACAACTTCACTTCCAACAAGGTGCTGGGCAACTGCCACCTGCATCAGGCCGGCCCCTACGAGGTGCCCAACGCCGAGATCGACAGCTTCGCCGTGTACACCAACGCCACGCCCGCCGGGGCTTTCCGGGGCTTCGGAGCGCCGCAGGCCGCCTTCGCGGCGGAGAGCCAGATGAACAAGCTGGCCGAGGCGCTGGGCATGGACCCGGTGCAGATACGCCGCATCAACGCACTGCGCGAGGGCAGCATCGGGATCACCCAGACGCCCATGCCCGAGGGCGTGACCATGCTCGAGGTGATCGACCGCTGCGCCGAAGCTGCGGCAGCGACCGCAGTCGAGTCCGAGCCAGAAGCCGGTGTCGACCCAGCCGTCGCCCATAGACGCCGGCCACTAGCGGACGTCACAGTCGACTCCACCGCAGATGCCGGCGCCGGATCACCCGAACTCGAGCCCGAGCCGGAGGCCGCGGGCAGCACCTTCAGCCCGTTCCCGTCGCTGCCGCCGGAGCCCACGGCACTGCGCCGGGGCCGCGGCTTCGCCTGCTCGTTCAAGAACATCGGCTTCTCGTTCGGGTTTCCTGAGCGCTGCGAGGCCGAGATCGTGCTCCACGGCAGCGAGAACGGCGAGAACCCCGATGTGCCCGAGTGGGCCGAGTTGTTCCACGCAGCCGCTGAGGTGGGCCAGGGCTCCCATACCGCGCTGGTGCAGATGGCTGCCGAGGCAACGGGATTGCCGGCCGAGCGCGTCAAGTACCGGCTGTCGGACACGGCCACCTCCGGAGACGCCGGATCAGCGTCAGCGTCGAGGCTCACCTGGATGTCGGGCAACTCGATCCTCGGCGCCGCAGAGGAGGCGGAGAAGGCCTGGCGCGACGGTCAGCGCCCCGCAGTCGGAAGGTTCCGCTTCGTGCCGCCCCCCACCGAGGCGCTCGACCCCGACGACGGCCGCGGCTCACCGAACTTCAGCTACGGCTACGTGGCCCAGCATGTGGAACTAACGGTGGACACCGAGACCGGTCACATACGGGTGGATCGGGTTGTGAGCGCCCACGACGTGGGCCGGGCCATCAACCCCAGGCTGGTGGTCGGCCAGATCGAGGGCGCGGTGATCCAGGCCCACGGATACGCCCTGAGCGAGAACCTCCGCTCGACCGCTGGCCGCTTGCAGAACACACGCCTGAGCACCTACCTGATGCCCGGCATAGCCGACATCCCCGCGAGGGTCGACAGCGTGGTGTTGGAGTTGGCCGACCCGCTCGGCCCCTGGGGCGCCCGCGGCATGGCCGAGATGGGCATGATCCCCTACACCCCCGCGGTCGTCGCCGCCCTCCACGACGCCACCGGGGTCTGGTTCAACACCTTCCCCCTAACCCCCGACCGGGTGGTAGCCGGCTTGCAACAAGGGCTGCACTCCCCAAACGAGACGCCCATACACTGACGGCGCGCCAGCGCAAAGACCACGGCAACCCGACCCAGCCGCCAACACAGGATCGACCATGCACCAAGTCATCGCCGACAAGCGAGAAGAACTCGGGGATATCTGCCAACGTTACGACGTAGTCCGCCTTGAGGTCTTCGGATCGGCCGCGCGTGGCGCGGACTTCAACCCTGACACCAGCGACGCGGACTTCCTCGTCGAGTTCGACCCCACCAGCAATCTGCGGCCATTCCATCGGCATTTCGATCTGGCCGACGCATTGAGGGACGTTCTTGGCTGTCCAGTCGACCTGATCGATACCCGCGCAATCGCCAATCCCTACCTTCGCGCCGCCATCAACAAGTCACGCGAGTTGGTCTATGGAACGTGACCCCCGCATCCCGTTGTGGGATATTGAGCAGGCAGGTGCCGATATTGAGCGCTTCACTGCGGGCATGGAGCGAGATACCTGGCTGAAGGACCGGAAGACCCAGGCCGCGGTCGAGAGGAAGTTCGAGATCATCGGCGAAGCGTTAAACCGCCTCGAAGCCGGCAACCCCGAAGAGGCGGCGCAGATTCCCGATCTGCGCCGCATTATCGGCTTCCGAAACGTCCTAGCCCACGGTTACGACATCGTCGTGCCTGAAGATGTCTGGGAATACGTCCAAGATGATCTTCCGGCGTTACGCAGAATTGTGCAGACGATGCTCCGCGGATCAAGGCCACCCAAGGCATGACCAGACTGGCCCGCCGCCGCGACCCGGACCGTGAGCTTGCGGTGAACATCGCTGGGCACCTGCTTGATCTGGATGGTCGCCACGGACGAAGCCCAGCTATACTCTTGTACCCTTAGCAACCATCTAGCACCATGTTGCTCTCTCGTGGGGCTCCGCCCGGTTGGCGCTCCAATGACCAAAGCACCCCTGACAGGAGGCCACCACCCTCGTGCGTACCATCAGTACCCGAGTTGCGGGATCGATTCTCGCCGTGCTGCTGGCAGGCAGCCTGAGCGCTGCCTGCGTCACCGTCGAGACGGCCGAGAGCCCCGAGAGCCCAGCGCCGGACGACCTCGCCGTGACGGTTCCCGAGCCTGAGGCACCAGCCTCCTCCACAGCTGCCCAGACGGAGCCAACAACGACGGCCGTTGTGGGCGTCCCTACCAGCACGAACATCTCGCCACCCGCCACGACCACCACCACGGAACCGTCAGGACCCGCTTCGACCACCTCGCTGCCCGACACTCCGGTGGACACCGGCCCGGCCGCAGGCACAGGCCTGGCAATCGTGGGCGTCGCCCACGATGATGTGCTGAACGTCCGCGACGCGCCCAACGGCGAGATCATCGCGAAGCTCTTCGACGTGATGGAAGGCGAGATCGATCCAGCCGTCTGGGTTCTGCCACCGGACATTGACGAGACAGATCGCGACTTTTGGCCGTGGAACGAAGCAATGGCCGAAATCTCCCTGAAGGACGGGATCAGGGCCACTGGCAACGCGCGACGACTTCCCACCACCATCTGGTACGAGATCAACGCCGGGCCGGTCACCGGCTGGGCCAGCGCCGCATACCTAGCGTCTATCGATACGCCTGCCGAGCGCCAGGGCCACGGTATCCCAGGTGTGAATGTGACCGAACGGGTGCTTGCTGATCTGGGCGAGCCGGTGCTAGCAGACACGCTCACCGAGTTGGGAATGCTCGTCGCCGAAGCGTTGCACCCAGAGATGTCCGGCCCCCAATACCGCCGTCAGGTTGTCGGAGGGCCGGGCATCAGTGAAGGCATCGGTGACGTCACTATCGACGTTCTCAGCAGCGATCCCGCAGCCATCTATGGGCACCGGATCTCCATAGCCGCCTACCCGAACCCGGATCAAGACTGGATGGCAGTTCCTGTTGACGAGGCCGGCCCGTTCACACTGTGGAAGGCGTGGTCTGCGAACATATGCAGCTTCCGATGCTAGGCGTCCATGGCACCGCGAACCCGCGTTCGACTAAGCGGAGCAAGCTGTCCCGCAGGTGCGCCGGATAGAGCGCGCAGGTGCCAAGGACAACCGAAAGTGCCACGGACAGCGCTCAGCGTGTCCTTTTCGGTTCCGCCGTTAGCTCATACATTCCACTCTCGTCAGCAATCTCAACCATCTGGTCAAGTGCCTCGCGGGCCCGCGCGGACTGTTTCTCGCGGTAAGCGAGCACGTCATCGCGCAAGACACGGCGATGGCGTCCGACCTGCTCGTCTGGGATCTCGCCGTCATCAAGCAACTTCACCAACGTCGTCCGACTGACGCCGAGCAAGCCCGCGGCCGCCTGAACGGTGAGGCGCTCAGGCATCGACTCGCGATCTGCGCGGATGACCTCGACAATCACCGACGGGTCCAGATGGGCCTCGCCGTGGGCCACAATCTGCGCCCGCTTGCGTGCCAGCAGTTCCTCTGCACTGGCCCACTGCGCCTGGCGACAGACCATCTCGAGCATGTACTGTTGCAGCGACTGGCCCGCCGCGGCGGCCCGAACCCTGAGCGTGCGGTGAACATCGCTGGGCACCCGCCTGATCTGGATGGTCGCCACGGGCGAAGTCTAGCTGTACTCTTGCGCCCTTAGCAATCATCTAGCACCATGTCGCGCTGGGGAAGTCGCAGAGGCAGTATGCTCGTAGCCAGGTTCGCGCGTTAGTGCGCCACCTACTGCGTTAGCGCGACACCTAGCGCGTTAGTGCGCCACCTACTGCGTTAGCGCGACACCTAGCGCGTTGATGCGCCATCCACCGCGCTAGTGCGATACGTGATGCGAGCGGGGTGTGGCCCGGCAGCGGGGGTACCTTCGCCGACCTCGTGTCGCAGGGGGGTGCTAGGTTGCCGTGCTCATGGGCGCTGACCCCATCGACGGCTTCCTGATCGAGCGCAACCAGCGGACTTGGGCTCCGCCGCCCGGCTTCCCGGCCGCGCTGACCACCGCTGGGGTCTACTTCCAGGAGGACGTGCCCAATGGACTGGAGGTGGCGCTCGTCCGGGCGGGCGGCAGGCCCACGGCGGCCGATCTGCGGCGGGCCTGGTCCAGGCGTCGCGGCGGGCGGGCCTCGCCGGTTCTGCTGGCCGCCTTCTACTCCGGCGAGGAGGGGCATCGGGCAGCCCTGTGCGGCCCGGTGGGCGAGCAGCCTGTGGTGCACTACGACATCGAGGTGTCGCAGGCCGAGCGGCTGGCCGATGTTGCACTGAGCGAGCCCAGCCACCATGCCGCCACCAGGTTCCTGCTGGCATCGCTGCCCGAGCTGGACTCGCCGTTTCCCGGGCTGCGCAACGCCGGCCTGCTGGCCACACAGGAACTCAAGCGCGGCGTGCCCGAGCGGGCCGACTGGCCGGAGGCCACACGTCGGGCCAGGCCGCTGCTCAAGCAGGGCGGCAGGCGTCTGGTCGAGGCGCTGGGCTTCGGGGTCGAGACCCTGGCGACCAACGCCTCGATGCTCACGATCGGCGGCCAAGAGCACGCGGTGGCGGTGTTCTGCGACGAGGACGAGCCGTTCGAGGCCCCGTCCGGCCGGTTCGACGACACGTCGCCGGTGTCGCGTGCGCTTGCCCTGGCCGATCAGAAGCGGGTGCCGTGGGTGGTGCTGACACGAGCCCGCGAGATCCGCCTCTACAGCGCCCGCCCGGACATCGGGGTGGGACGCAAGGGCCGTGCCGAGACCTTCGTCGAGTTGAACCTGTCGCTGCTGCGCGCTGAGCAGGCGGGATACCTGCACCTGCTGTTCTCGGCCGACGCCCTGTCGCACGGCGGCACCTTCGCCGACATCCTGGACCGCTCGGCCGACTTCGCCGCCGAGTTGGCGATCCGCCTTCGGGAACGGGTCTATAGGCAGACGGTGCCCGAATTGGCCCAGGCGGTCGCCAAGCGGCTCACAACAGCCGGCACGGCAAACGGTGCCTGGCACGGCGGCGATATTAGGGATAGTGGCGATATCGCTGAAGGCAGCGGCAGCGATACGGCGAGCGGCCCGAGCGATACAGAGGGCGGCCTGGGCGAGAGCGATCTGGCCGATGCCTACGAGCAGGTCATGATGATCCTGTTCCGCCTGCTGTTCGTGGCCTACGCCGAGGACAAGGACCTGCTCCCCTACCGCAGCAACGAGAACTATGCCGAATGCTCGGTGTCGCGCACGGCACGCAGGCTGTCCGACGCCTTGCGGGAAGGTGGGTCATCTTTCAGCGAACACTCCACCGATTTGTGGGACACCGTCAAAGTGCTCTGGAACGCGGTGAACGACGGCAACCCCGACTGGGGCGTGCCCACCTACAACGGCGGCCTCTTCAGCGCGGATCCCGCACAGAGCCCGTCGGGTGCCGCCATTGCCGACCTCACGCTCAGCGACGCCGAGTTCGGCCCGGCCCTCGAGGGGGTGCTGGTGGACATCGGGCCGGAGGGGCCCGGCCCCGTGGACTTCCGGTCGCTGTCGGTGCACCGAATCTGGGACGCCAGAGCGCCTCCAAGCTCTAAGGGACTGCGGAGCTATATCAACAGTGGCCGAAGTGATGGCGCGCCTTAGCGACGAGGCAACCGAGTTCCTCGTTCTTCTCGACCAAGAAGAGGACGAGAAGTGAAGCGGCGTCGGCTCCGGATGTATCGGCCGGACGAAGACGGCGAGCCGAATCGGCCCGACCCTCACTTCGAGACCGATTGGGCTTCTGCGGGTGAAATGGGTGCGCTTCACAACGAGTGGCGACTGCGCCATGTAGCTATCAGGTTCGCGAAGCGCACCGTCAGCTGAACTGTAAACTACTCGGACCACTGCACCAAAGTAATGATTTACTCTAGGGAGATCACATGAACGACGGAAGAGTGGAGTGTGTTGACGGGAGTCTGGTGTACGTGCATCACAACGTCAAGACCGTGGAACTCGTGGTTAGAGGTGAGAAATCCACCATGACCATGGAAGCGGCTTCTCGGCTCAGCAAGCTGTTGGCTCCCGACCTGCGAGAGTCGCAGCAAGCCAAACCGTCAGAAGCTCCAGAGCAAAGACCTCAAGAAGATGCAGCACCAATCGCGCCAAGTCCTCCCCGTGAGAACAGCGTGTCGCGGCTGTCCGAAAGCGGAGCCTGGGCACGGGCAGCGCCAATCGCGAAACGCCGCTCGCGTTAGACCATCCGCGAGCTAGTTGAAGCAGACCTGTTGCCCGCGTACAGTATTCTGACTGCGCGACTCAAACGGCGCGAATATGAAGCGCTTGTCACTGAAGAGGGAACCTTGATGGTGGATGACAGCGAGTTTGACACTCCCTCCAGAGCTGCTGTGCATGTAACCGGTCGCATGGCTGTAAGTGGCTGGACCTTCTGGCGCTTTGAGGGAGTGCTTATTTCTGACCTGAGATGGAGGTTGCGGACTCAACGCTTCGTAGAAGGCCAATCTGAGATTAGTGAATCGTACCGGGTCCAGAAACAAAGGGTTATCAACGGGTGGATGGAATGGACTCTGGCTCAGGGTAGCGATCCCGGTACGAGAGACATGAAGGCAGTAGAGAAATTTCTCGGCGAGAGAGACCTTATGCCCGGAACTCTGGCGAACTACCGCCGTTACCTCCATGAGTGGTTCGAGATTTACGACCCGACATGACTACGGCGAACGCGGGCTGGGGGCCTTCCAATCCAGAAGGGCACGAGAAGCCTGAGATAGCGCTCAACCAGGGCGAGCAGACCGTCGCTGACTCCTTGAACGGGTTCATCACCCATGCCGCGACCGGGTTCGTGGGCGGTGCCGGCGTGGACATTGCCACCGCCTATTTCAACGTTGGCGGCTACTCGTTGCTGGCCGACTCCCTGGACACCGCCACCAGCGTCCGGCTGTTGCTCGGTGCCGAGCCGACACCGCCGGAGAACCGGCCGCGGAGCCTGGAAACCGAGCACGTCAACCCGCAGCGGGCAGCCAGGATCCGCCTGCGCCAAGCCCTCGACGGTCACCAGCGAGTGCTGCGCATCGAGCGCGACCAGCTGGGCTTCAGCCTGCAGGCCGACGGAGCGGCCCGCCGCCTGGTGCGGTGGCTCCGTTCGGGGCGGGTGCGGGTGCGCCGGCTGGAGGGGAGGTTCCTGCACGGCAAGGCGTTCCTGGTGGGCGACCGCTCCCACGGGGTGGTGGCCGGGTCCTCCAACCTGACCTTCGCCGGGCTAACGACCAACCTGGAACTGAACCTGGGCAACTACTCCCCTCATGTGGTGGCGCGGGTAAGGGACTGGTTCGACGAGCTGTGGGACGAGGCCGCCGACTACGACCTGGCCGCCCTGTTCGAGGCCCGGTTCGAGCCGCACGCACCGCAGCTCATCTACCTGCGGATGCTGTGGGAGCGCTACAAGAGCGAACTCGACGAAGAGGCCGTCGACGCGGGCGCATCGCAGATCCATCTCACCAAGTTTCAAACCGATGGCGTGTGGCGCGCCAAGCGCATCCTGCAACAGCACCACGGCGTGCTCGTCGCCGACGAGGTCGGCCTGGGCAAGACGTTCATCGCGGGCGCACTGATCGAGGAGGCGACGTTCGAGCTTCGTCAACGGGTGCTGGTCGTGGCGTCGGCCACGCTGAGGGACGGGCCCTGGCGGGCCTTCAAGGCTCAGCCCGGCCACCCGCAATTCGAGGTGCGCTCATACGAAGACCTGATCGGCGACCCGCGCCTGAACCCCGATCACGCCCGCGGCCACCACAAGCTGGACGCTGAGATCAATGACTACGCCCTGATAGTGCTGGACGAGGCCCACAACCTGCGCAACCCGTCCACGCAGCGCGCCCAGGCATTGCGCCGCCTGCTGGCCGGATCGCCGCGCAAGAAGCTGGTCATGCTCACGGCCACGCCGGTGAACAACAGCCTCTGGGACCTCTATCACCTGCTGGGCTACTTCCTGCTCAACGACGCCACTTTCGCCGACGCCGGGATCAAGTCGATGCGCGACCACTTCGACAAGGCAATGAAACTCAACCCCGATGATCTCACGCCCGAGCACCTGTTCGACATTCTCGACACGGTGGCCGTGCGCCGCACGCGCTCCTTCGTCAAGCGCTTCTACCCGAACGACCCCATCAAGATCAACGGCGTCGAGTCGCCTGTGGTCTTCCCAACTCCCCGGGTCAAGAAGGTGACCTATGACTTCGACGCCGTGCTGCCCGGCTTCTTCGACCGGTTCGCCCACGCGCTCGGGACTGACCCCGACGGCAGGGACCCGCGCGCCGAACCCGCGCAGGCACGCCAGACACGTGCCGGGCCTCCGCAGGCGCACGATGAGAGCACTCTCATGCTCGCCATGTACGCGCCGTCGCAATATCGGCGCGGCGACAAGGCCGACTCCCACGAGGTGCAGCTCGCGGGGCTGCTGCGATCGGGACTGTTGAAGCGCTTCGAGTCGTCTCCGCACGCCTTCGCCGAGACCTGCGAGCGGATGGCCCAGCGTCACGCAGCGTTCCTGTCGCTTCTGGACAACGGGCGCGTGGCCACCGGCGAGGTGCTGACCGACTGGCTGGCCACCGACTCAGACGAACTCGACGGTGCCCAGTTTGATGCCTACCTGGACCGGATCGGCGGCTCGACCGACGACGCCGGCGGCTACTTCGCTGACGAACTGCGAGAGCATGTGCGCCAGGACAAGCGCCTGCTCGAGGCGTTCGCCGCGGAGGCACGCACCGTCCGCAGAGCCGACGACCCCAATCTGGCCGCGCTGGTCGAGGAGTTGGCCGACATAGCTTCCGAAGCCGAGCGTGAGTGGGCAAGCTCTATTGGTGATCGCGACAGTGGGCAGTGTATTGGGTTAGTGCGCTGTTCCAGTTGTGGATGCGTCGGGGCATGGTGTTGAGGTGGTCTTCGATGATGGCGAGTTTGACGGGTGCGATGTTGAGGTCGGTTGCTTTGGGGAGCCAGCGGCGGATTATGCGGTTGGTGTTTTCGTTGCTGCCGCGCTGCCAGGGTGAGTGGGGGTCGCAGATGTAGACCTTGAGGTCTGGGAGGGCTTTTTCGATTTTGGGCCAGTGGGCGATCTCGCGGCCTTGGTCCCAGGTGAGGGTGCGGACCATGTGAGCGGGCTGGCGGCCCAACGCGGCGATGACCGCCGCGTTGACCTCGTCTGCGGTGTGGCCGTTGGGCAGCGCGGCGAGCAGCGCGTAGCGGCTGACCCGCTCGATGAGGGTGACCACCGCGCTGCGGTTGCCGGCGCCGATGATGAGGTCGCCCTCCCAATGCCCTGCCTCCAGCCGTGCCGCGACCGCATCGGGACGCTGCGCTATGGGCTTGAAACCGCCCAGCACGCTGCGCTTGGCGCGTTCGCAGCGGCTGCGGGGCTTGCGGCGGCGCCGGCGGCGCGCAAGCAGCCTCCAGGTGTTCTCGGGCAGGCCCCGGTCGCTGCGGTAGCACCCCTGATAGATCGTCTCCCCACAGATCGCCATGCCCTGCTCGCTGAGGTCGGCCGCGACCGACTGCGGCGCCCACTTCCTGGCCAGCCCCGCCTTGACCGCCGCAGCCAGCAGAGGATCCCCAACCAGCTTCGGCGTCTTCGGACGACGCGCCCGCGCCTCGGCCCCGGCCTGCGCCGCCTCAGCCCGATAGGCGCAGACCCCGCCGTTGCGGCGCAGCTCCCGCCACACCGTCGAGCGGTGCCGGCCCAACAGGCCGCTGATCTCCCCCACCCCCAACCCCGACCTCGCCAGCACCTCAAGCTGCGCGCGCTCGGATGAGCACAAACTCCGTGCCATACTCCTGAACCTCCACCGGATGATCGCCGACACCTACAATCGGCCATCATGGCCGATCCGTCGCGATCACCGGTGGAGCTTGCGGGGCATCGGCGAAGCCGACACCCGTGACCGGCGCAAGGTGCTGATATTCAGCTACTTCGCTGACACGGTCCACTGGATTTTCGAGCACTTGGCTGAAGTCGTCGCCAACGATGGACGCTTGGCCGCCTACCGGGGCCGTGTCGCTCCGCTCACCGGCTCCTCTCACACGGCGGGCGCCGACAAGGAGCGCATCATCTGGGGTTTCGCGCCGCGCACGACCGACGCCATGGAGGGCTTGGACGAGGACCGCTACGACATTCTGGTGACCACCGATGTGCTGGCCGAGGGGGTGAACCTGCAGCAGGCGCGCCACATCATCAACTACGACCTGCCGTGGAACCCGATGAGGTTGGTGCAACGTCATGGCCGCATCGACCGCATCGGGTCACACCACTCCGAGGTGTTCTTGCGCTGCGTTTTCCCTGACAGCCGCCTCGATGATCTGCTCGGATTGGAGGAGCGGCTGCACCGCAAGATCGCGCAGGCCGCGGCCAGCGTGGGAGTGGGCGAGGTGCTGCCCGAGCAGACCGCGCAGCGCGACCTCAACTTCACCGAGACCCGCGAGGAGATCGAACGCATCCGCAACGAAGACGCGAGCTTGTTTGAGACGGGCAGCACATCTCGCGGGGCGCTGTCGGGCGAGGAGTTCCGCCAGGAGCTGCGCGAAGCCTGCGACAACCCCGATCTGCTCGAACGGATCGAGTCGTTGCCGTGGGGTTCGGGGTCGGGGATGGCGCTCAGCGCTCCGGGTGGGCCACCGGGGTACGTGTTCTGTGCCCGTGTGGGGGACCACCCGCGGCCGCAGTTCCGCTTCGTCCCAGCGGGCGCGGCCGCCGGCGGCACCATAACGGACGAGACCCTGGCCTGCCTGGCCGCGGCCCGTCCCGCTGGGGGCGACGAAACGCCGCGACGGTTGGACGACGCGGCAGTGGCCGGCGCTTTCGATGCCTGGGCCGTAGCTCAGGCTGACATCGTGGAGCGATGGAACTTCCTGGCCGACAAGGCCAACCTCGAGCCCAAGGTCGCGCCGCGGCTGCGCCGGGCCGCCGAGCTGCTGGAACAGCATCCACCCCCGGACCTCGACCAGAAGGATCTCGAGGATGCTCTCGACACCATCCGCGCCCCCCACCCCGAGCGAACGATCCGCACGCTTCAGGCAGCGATGCGCAACCCCGACGACGACCCCGCAAGCCAAGCCCAGAGCATCCTGGAGGTCATCAGGGACTTGGGACTCCAACCGTACAAAGCGCCCCAGCCCCTACCCGAGATCGCCTCCGAAGACGTTCACCTAGTGGTCTGGCTGGCCCTGGTCCAACCACCAAGCACCACCGCCTAAATCAGCCACAGCTCGAGTTAGCGGGGTTCGGCTAGGTCGGGGTGAGTATCAGACCGGACGAGATCGACAAAGCCGCATACGACTCGTGGCATTCATCAGAAAATTGGCACGACCCAACGAAACGGCGGGCGATAGACGCAGTTAGGGAACGAGGTTGAACTGCTTGCAGTGTCTCGGCCGGACTATGGTGAAGTGGCGTCTATCTGTGGTGGCGACCGTGGTGATCCCGAGACGCTCAGCGGCAGCCACCACCGACGCATCCACGGTGCCGAGAGGAAGATCGCGGTACCTGTGCACAAGTTCGGCGATTCGCAGCCAATCGCCCGGAGCTACCGGTTCCAGATGAAGGTAACCGGCAGCGAGATCGCCGATGAAACGAACCTCTGCCGTAGCACCCAGGCGCTTACCGACCAGCTGGCTGACTTCCGTCACTACCAGGGTAGGCACCAAGAGGGGCCCCGGATGAGTTCTCAAGAGTTGGAGACTGGCCTCGTGGTGCCGGTCGTTGGCGTCGATATAGGCGTAGATGGGTCCAGCATCAACTATCAGAGCAATGACTCGACCTCGCTCGCCAAGATCTCCTCGATTCGTTCTGACACATCGGACCTGTTGCTGCGCCCGGATCCCGCTGCGCCGAGACGGCGCCGCGGGCCGAGGTGGCTCTCGATGGCTTCTCTCGTCAGTTCAGAGATCGTGATATTCCGCCTCTGCGCCTCATGACGCAGACGGGCATCCAGTTCAGGGTCAAGCTTGATGGTGGTCCGCTTCACATATGCCAGCATACCGCGGCCGGCACTTGGCAGCGACTTGCTCAGCCCCGGGTCGCTTGACGATCGGTGTTCGGGCTGGACTCCGGGCGGCGCGGCGGAGGCGCTTCGCTCGGCTCGCTACCTGGTGCTGCCGTTGCGGGGTGGCAGGCCGTACTGGGTGCGTAGTTGGTCGAACCGGGCCTCGAAGCTGTGGCGCAGTGCGGCCTTCTCTTCGTCGGGTGCCCATGATGCGGTGATGCCGTCGAGGCTGATGGCCTCCATCTCCTCGAGGCTGTAGCCGAAGGCGTCGGCCACGGCCGCGTACTCGTCCGCGATGTCGAAGCGCATCATGCCCGGGTCGTCAGAGTTGACCGTGGCCAGCACGCCCAGCTCACGCTGGCGTGCGATGGGATGCGACGCGACGTCGGGAACCACGTTGGCGATCATCACATTGGACGTGGGGCACACCGTCAGCGGGATCTGGCGATCAATCACCTCGGCCGTCAACTCGGGGTCGTCCAGCAGGCGGAACCCGTGATCCACGCGGTCGCAGCCGAACTCGCGCACCGCGATGGCTATGTTCTCGGCCGGCCCGTCCTCGCCGGCGTGCATGGTGCGCTTGAGCCCGTGCCTGCCGGCCGCCTCGTAGGCCGCCGCGAAGGCACGATGGTCGATGCCGCGCTCCACAGAATCGGCCCCCATGCCGATCAGCAGGTCGCGATCCTGAGCCCCGGCGAACTCGGCCATCTCCAGCGCATGGCCGGCGCCCGACGGCTTGTCGAAGTCCAGGATCATGCGACAGCCGATGCCGAGATCGGCGCGGGCATCACGCACGGCCGCCGAGACCCCCTCCCAGACCGTGTCCACAGGCACTCCCAGCTTGATGACGAACCCCGGCGAGAAGAACATCTCCCGGTAGCGCACGCCTGCCTGCCGCGCGTCCTGCAGGCACTCGTAGGTGATCCGGTGGAAGTCGTCCGCGGTCTGCAGGCTGGCACAGACCACGCCGTAGATGTCGAGGAACTGGTTGAGATCGGTGAAGTCGTACAGGTCGCCCGGATCGTCCACCGGGAACCGCACCCCGTTGGCCGCGGCCAACTCCTTGATGGTCTGCGCCCGGCTTGCGCCCTCAATGTGGCAGTGCAACTCCACCTTCGGGAGCCGTCTCACATGCTCCTGCGTCGCAACAGTCACGCTTCCCTCCTAACGGCGTCGTTAGACCCCTGTATACCACGACCACCGTCACCGGTGCAGCCAGGGGTTCCCGTCGATCGACACGAAATATGATCTGATACCCGCTATCATGTCATCTACGATCGACTGTTCCTACACCGATGAGCCGAGGCTGTGGACATGACCCTCAGCACCTAGGGATGAAACGGTCCAGTTGGCATATCGATTAGCTAGATTTGAATCGACTTCTTCGTGCAGCAGACGGGCGATTCGGAGTCGGTCAAACATTATACGATGGTGGCTATTGGCGACTTGCCACCAGTATTTCTCCTCAATGTGTTGGGGCACAAAGAAGGCCAACGATGGAGTCACTGCCGGCACCTCCTTCAACCAGGTCTTGCAGAAGTCTTCGGGTTGAAGTTCATTGATCTTGCTCTGCCAGTTAGCGCCAGTCGTGCACTGTCCGAATACACAGAACTGATTGGAGCGATCATCGCCAAAAGGCAACCACACGACCAGATCCAACTTCGCATCCTTCACATCCTTCGTCTTTGGCAGCGGTGCCCTGCACCCTAAACCTTCACCCATCTGCGTGCAGAGATCTTCAACCGCATCGTGGAAAGCCTTGGGACCGTTGCGCCGAGGAAACCCAAAGTGGTATGAGCGCACTCTCTCGCCACCGAGATAACAACGCAGAGCAGCAGCACTAACTTCCTCAAAGAGAGATGCTGCAGTCGCAGGAACCAAGCTGTTCTTCCATGCGAATCTGGTTGCTGCCGTAAGAAAAGCATACAGTGACCTCATCGCATCATCTTTGGTCTGGAGAACTCGGTTCAGTGAGAATGGATACGCGTCGCCGAGATACTCGCCTCGCATCGCCAATTGTTCTAGAGCGTCCTCAGCAATACGCTCATAGTCTTCACCTTCACGCTCAACGACGTTGTCCAAAGGTTCCTCATCCGTTGAGTCGACAACCGCATCAGACGAACCAGTACGTCGGAGCGCTGAGATGAGATCCTGAGCGGAACTGTCACCGTCAGGAGCTGTAAGCGCCGTCAGTTCAAGCCAGTCTGCATGCTCGGTAGGATCAGCCGCGGCTGAGAGCGACTCAATGCTCAACACCTCGGATTACCCCCCTGCATGCCCCACACTAGTCACCGCGTTAATGCTAGCGATGAGGATCACAATGATACCATCAGTCGTGGTTACTTCTTCCAACCAACTCACGACGGCGCGGCCGCCTCACGGTGTCCTCATATAGAGCGTCAGCTAGATCCGCGATGTGATTGATCTCACGAATTAGATCGGGCTCTTGATTGAATCCAGTCACCATTCTTCCGAGCGCGTCTTGAAGAGCCTGTTTAGCATTAAGCAGGGCCTCTCGAAACAGCGCTGCATCACCTCGAGAAACATCCAGAGAACGTCTGAGGCCGTAGTTAGCCCGCAACGCTGCCAGCCCGTCCTCGGACTGAAGCGCTTCATCTAGATATCGAAGATGCGGGTTCTGACTTCTAACCAGGGGATCCTGACTTCGTGCCTTATCGCCCCACAGCCAGCCGCAAAGCTCGCCAAAGTTCTTCAGTCGGTCCTCAGGGATCGGATTGTCGGTAGCAGAAGCAAGATCGACAACCTTCGTAAATTCTCTGATACCCTTATAGTCAAGACCGGTATATAAATGTGAGAATGAGAAGTGTTTCTTGGTACGCTGCTCTCGATTGTACACACCGCTTTCCTCCGCCTGCTTGAGCGCCATGTAAGCGCGATAGAGGCGAGCAACGGTTGAATGTGTATCACCTATCGTTTTCGCAATCTCGGTCAGATCAGTTCCGACCGTGTTTCTTACCCAAGCGATGTACTCGGCCTTAGCGAGGGAATTCCATGCCTGAGGTCCGTTAACATGCTTGAAGCCGATGTACTGCCAGATGTCCTTGCGTTGACAGCGAACCACAGGAAGACTCGCGAGTTCAGCTGCCCGCTTCCGCGAGATCTCCGGCAGAGACGTCGCTCCCAATTGCTGACGCAAACTATCGTCGCGTAGGATGTGCACCGCTGCAAGTCTGCGATTACCCTCGACAACTACAAGCTTTTCGTCCTCTTCGGCTGCGAACAGATATTCATGCGGAAAGTAGCCATTTTGCGCGATAGACAGAGCTACTTCCTCAACTGAGTACTCACTCCAAAGGACCTTTAGAATGGCTATCTCATCGAGACCATCCCCCACCTGCAGGATTCGCGGGTTCATGGCATCCAAGTGCAGTTCGTCGATAGAGATTAGCTCAGACGTGAAATTCATCCGGCCGCTGGCACCGTATAATCCTGCTCCGGTCGTCATGGGTCCCCCAGAGGTTGGTGACGAAAGCGCTACAACGCTTGATTCTGGAGAATATCATCGCACCGTCGGAGGCACACCGCATGGCGGCTGGCGCGGGCTAGCGGTCTTCGCGTGCGTAGGGAATGGCTAGGGCGGCTGGCGCGGCGGTGGAGCGCACTCTTCTACCGAGCTTCACCGCCCCCGCCGGGATGAGGATGGCCACGAGGGTCACCACGTAGGGCAGCATCGACAGGAAGAAGCTGAGATCGCTCGGACCCAGGAACGGCAGATCCCAGCCGCGGGCCTGCGCCGTGGTGTCCAGCGAGATCATCGAGCCGTACAGCAGCGCGCCGACCACGGCCCAGCCGGGACGCCAGCCGGCGAAGATCACCACGGCCAGCGCCACCCAGCCCCGGCCCCGGGCGATGTCGGGAGACCACGTGGGCGTGAACGACAGCACCATGTACGCGCCACCCGCGCCCGAGAGGGCCGCTCCCAGCACCGAATAGAAGATCCGCCATCCCGTGACGCTCACACCGACCGCGTCCGCCGCCGCCGGGTTCTCGCCCACCGCCCGCATGTTCATGCCGTGACGGGTGCGAAACAGCACGAACCACAGCACCACAGGCAGCCCGACGTAGGCGACGTACACCATCGGGTCGTGGAACAGGAAGGCTCTCACCAGATCGTTGTCGTCAAGAACACCACCGGGGTTGACCTCGCGGAACAGCGTCTGTATGGGCGTGCCGTTGCGGTTGGTGCCGAGTTGGTTCGACAGCCCGATGCCACCGAGCGCCAGCGCCAAGCCCACCAGCACCTGGCTCGCCCGGAACCCGACCACGGCCACCGCGAAGGTGAGGCCGGCCACAGCCGCGGCGACCATACCGGCGAGCATGGCCAGCCAGGGACTCTCCACGCCCCACGACAGCACCGCGATTACCGAGAACACCGCGCCGATGCCGATCAGTCCCTCCTGGCCCAGATTGAGCACCCCGACACGCTCACCGAGCATCGCGCCCGTGGCGGCCAGCATCACCACCGCGCTGGCTGGGATCGCGGAGCCAACCAAGCTCAAGAAAGCGTTCTCGATGATGGCGAGGATCATGGCCGGGCCCCTGCGTGATCGTCTGAGCCTGCAGCGTCGGTGGCAGGATCTCGGCGCACCAACCGGTAGCGGGCGGCGATCTCGCCGAGAGCGATGCCGGTGAGGATGATGCCGTAGATGGCGAAGATGATGTACACGGACAGGCCCTTGGTTTGAAGCACGAGACCGGCGTAGAACATCGAGGCGATGAAGAGTCCGCCCACCACGACCCCGGCGAACGACGCACCGGCCAGCGCTGCCACGATGAACCCCGACAGCCCGAACTGGGCGGAGAAGCCTGAGTTGAGGGCCTGGGCCCCCGGCGCGCTGAGTTGCAGCATCCCTCCCAGACCGGCGATGGCCCCCGTGAAGAGCATCACGACGAGGATCCGGCGCCGCACGGCGATGCCGGCGAAGCCCGCAGCCCGCGGATTGCCGCCGACGGTGTCGATCTCATAGCCGACGGTCGTGGATCTGAACACCCACCACAGCACGACGGCGATCACCAGCGGCACCAGCAGCGCGATGGTCACCGACTCCGCGCCGGGCAGCCCGGCCAGCGTCACCGGCACCTTGCGAGTGGACTGGATCACCGCGGCCTCCCTGTCCCGCCAGAACCCCAGCGCAGCCCAAGTGACCAGCTGCAGTGCCACGAAGTTGAGCAGCAGGGTGGTGATGATCTCGTTCACGTCCCAGTACGCCCGAGCCAGCGCCGGAACAAGGATCCACAGCGCGCCGGCAAGCGTGGCAGCCACGGCCATCATGATCAGCACGAGCCAACCCGGCCCGTCCATATGGATGCCGACACCCACCGCGGCCAGCGCGCCTATCAGGAACTGGCCGTCGGAGCCGATGTTCCACACCTTCATCCGCAGCGACAGCGCCACTCCCAGCGCGGTCATCAGGATGGGGATGGCCCGCAACGCCACGCCCTCGATGCCCCGCTGGCTGCCGAAGATGGCGTCGAGCCCCTGCCAGAACAGCCAGAAGGCGTTGCGGCCCGTGAGCAGCAGCAACACGCCGGCCAGCACCATCGCCGCCACCGCCCCGCCGATGCGGGTGAGCGCGCCCCGGCGGGCGTCCACCTCGAGGCGGCGCTCGAGCCGCCACGGCGTCACGGCCAGCGCCGCGCTCACAACCGAGCCGACCGGGGTCACGGCCACGCTCCCGACAAGCGACCGACCATGCTTATAACCATGCCGACCGGGGTCACGGCCACGCTCCCAACGAACGCCCGACCATGCTCATTAACGCGTTCCCACCAGCGGGCCGGCCGAGGACAACGCCGCCCTCTGCGCAGGTCGCCGCGTGGATCGGGGTCACGGCCGCGCTCGCCGATGGCTGGGCGTCATGATGCGGCTGCGGCCGGTGAGTGGCCGCCCATCAGCAGTCCGATGAGCTCCCGGTCGGCGTCGGCGGCGCCGAACAGTCCCATGATCCGGCCCTCGTACATGACCGCGATCCGGTCGCTCATCAGCAGCACCTCGTCGAGGTCGTCGGAGATGAACAGCACCGCGCAGCCGCTGTCGCGCCGCTCCAGGATCGTCGAGCGCACCTCCTGAGCGGCGTTCACGTCGAGCCCGCGGGTGGGATGAACCGCCACGAGCAGGCGGTCCGCCACCAGCGCCTCGCGCCGGGCCACCAGGCGCTGCTGGTTGCCGCCCGAGAGCTGGCCGGCCGTGGCGAACACCGAGCGCGTCTGCACCCTCGCCGCCGCCACCAGCCGCTCGGCGAAGTCGATCACGTCCTGGCGCCTCAACGTCAGACCGGCGGACAGCGCCTCGGTCCAATAGTTGCGCAGCACGGCGTTGTCCTTGACCGGCGCCGACAGCACCATGCCCATCCCGATGCGGTCCTCGGGAATGTGGCCGACCCCCATGTCGGTCACGGCCCGCACCGACGCCGACGCGATGTCGGCACCGTCCAGCGTCACAGACCCGGACTCCAGCGCCCGAAGCGAGCACACCACCTCTGCCAACTCGGTCTGGCCGTTGCCTGACACTCCGGCGATGCCCACGATCTCGCCCGCCCGGACCGTCAGGTCGACATCGTGCAGGGCGATGATTCCCCGGTCGTTGCGGGCGCACACACCGCCCAACTCGAGCGCGGGATCGCCCGTCACGGCCGCACGGTCGACCTTGAGCACGCGCTCCTCACCCGTCATCAGCCGGGCGATCTCGCTCGCCGTCGCGCCCGGCGTGGGCCTGGTGATCTCCCTGATCCCGTGGCGCAGCACGGTCAGGCGATCGGACACGGCCTGCACCTCGCGCAGCTTGTGGCTGATGAAGATCACGCTGAGCCCGCCGGCGGCCAGATCCCGGATCACCTCGAAGAGGTCTTCGGCCTCCTTGGCTGTGAGCACTGCCGTGGGCTCGTCAAGGATCAACACCCTGGCGCCGCGTGCGAGCACTCGCAGGATCTCCACCCGCTGCTGCTCCCCCACCGAGAGCTGCCAGATCTTGGCCGTGGGATCCACTCGCAGGCCGACGGCGCCCATGAACCGCTCGGTGCGCTCGATCAGGCCGCGCTGGCGGATCACACCGGGAGTCTCGGGCCAGCCCAGGTGGATGTTCTCGGCCACGGTCATCGGCTCCACCAGCCGGAAGTGCTGGTGAACCATCCCGATGCCGGCGTCGATGGCGTGCGCCGGGCTGCGGAAGTCGCGCTCGACCCCGTCGACGAATACCTGGCCGGCGTCGGCGCGGTAGATGCCGGCCAGGATGTTGCACAGCGTCGTCTTGCCCGCCCCGTTCTCACCTACGAGAGCGTGAACCTCCGACCGCTCAACCACGAAATCGACAGCGTCGAGCGCGGCGACGCCGCCGAAGGCCTTGCAGATGCCCCGAGCCTGCACCGCTGGGATCGCAGCGGGGCTTGCCTCGCCGTCGCCGGCCACCTCAGTCCCGGACACCTCAGTCAGCGCCGGACACACTGCGGGCAGTGCCGCTCACCCGGCCGGCCGGGAATCGCAAGACCCGAGACGCCCACGACCTCGGGCATGAGTAGAGAGCATCGCCGCCTTGTGCGACCCGCCAGGGAACCGTGTGTGACAGCCAGGGAAAAACTCAGATGCCTGAGACGCCCTCGACCGCCCAGTCGATGGCGTAGGCGCCCAGCGAATCGATGGACTCGCCCGCCACGACCCGCTCTGTGCCCGTGTTGTCGACCAGCGGGCCGTCATAGACCCCCATCTCGCCGCTGCGGAGCTTGGTGGACACTTCGGCCACAGCGTCCTGAACGTCTTGGGGAACGTTGGGCCCCCAAGCTCCCAATGGCGTGTCGAGCAGCCGTACCTCGTCCTGTGACCGCCAGGTTCCGTCGAGCACCCGCCGGCATTGCTCGGTATAGAACGGACCGAACTCCGACAGGTCGAAGTTGCTCACGTACTTGGTCGGCGCAGCCGAGCGGAAATCGAGGTTCCAGTAACCGGTCCACACGCCCGCCTCCTCGGAGAGCTGCAGGAAGGTCGGCTCGTCCATCACGCCGAAGAGGAACCCGACACCGCTGTCAAGCAGGGCGTTGGCCGCCTGAGCCGCCTTCTGCGGATCGAAGAAGGTGCTGACGAGCACGGTCTCCACCACCGCGTCGGGGTTGACCGAGCGGGCGCCGAGCAGCAGGCCGTTCACATCGTTGTATGCGGTGGCGGTGGGGAATGCGCCGATGTAGCCGATCCGGCCGTTGTCGGTGAGGTGACCGGCAGCCACGCCGAGCTCGTATGCGGTGATCTCGTGGGCCAGGTAGAAGGGGAACAGGTTGTCGCTGTAATGGTGCCCGTTGATCTCGCAGAACTTCGTGTCGGGGCTGGCGTCGGCCACGTCGGTCAGCAGCGACGCGTACTCGGTGTTGGCGAAGATGATGTCGTTGCCGTCGTCGACCAGCTGCTGGAAGAGCTGTGCGGTGGAGGCATCGAACTCGATGTTGGGCGTGTAGGCGGTCTCGAGCCGGTCCCCCAGCGCCGCCTGCGCGGCCAGCCGGCCCCGGTCGTGCTCCTGGGTCCAGCCGTTGTCGTCGGGCGGGCCGATGTACACCCAGTGGGCCTTGATCTTCTCCCTGGCAGCCCCACTTGTTGAGGCGGCTTCGTCGTCGTCGTCGCCGCAGGCCGCCAGCACCGACCCGGCGACGGCCAGGCCACCGAGCCCGTAGGCGCCCATCTTGAGGGCCTGGCGGCGCGACATGGTCGCGCTCTGCGGAAGGAACAGGCCGCGGTTCTTAGCTGTTTTCATCTTTGATGCCTTTCTGTGGTCGGGGTTTCATGCGTTGGACAGGTCGGGATCGACGGCGGGTTGCGACGAATGACGGGGCGGGTCAATAGCGGGTTTTCGTGTGAACGGCGGTCGGGACCAGAAGCGGGTTGCGATCAGTTGAGCTGCGCGGCGAGGTCGTCGAACTCGAGTGCCCACTGCCGGCGCATCCTGCGCTTCTCGGGCTCGCCGAGCCAAGAGCCGTCGATGCCGTTGAGCATGCACTGGCGGAAGTCCTCGACCTCGAAGCCCATGTGGTTGTGTGCCACGATGTAGTCCTTGGTGGGGTCGGTCTTGAACATCGGCGGGTCGTCGCAGTCGAGGCTGATCTTGATGCCGAACTCGCGCATCCGCCCGATCGGGTGATTGTCAAGGTCGTCGTTGAAGTACACCCAGGCCGTGGACACCGGCGTGCAGGTGAACACCACGCCCTCGTCGCGGCAGCGGCGCATGATCGCCTCGCTCTCCACGACGTGATAGCCGTGGTCGACCCGCTCGCAGCCGAGCAGGTCGAGGCAGGTCTCGATGTTGCGGGGCGGGGCGTCCTCGGACTGGTGCGCGGTGAGGCGCAGCCCGGCCCGGTCGGCCATGCGGTAGGCCTTCCAGAAGCGCTCCGGCGGGTACTCGGCCTCGGCGTAGTCCATGCCGATGCCTATCACCTCGTCGCGGGGATGCGCGATCAGCGTCTCCACCATCTCCACCGCCAGCTCGGGGCTCTCCATACGGTTGGCCGCGGCGATCAGGCGGCACTCGACCCCGTGGTCGGTGCGGGCCGCGTTGATGCCGTCGATGAGGCCGTCGACGCAGGTCTCGTAGTCGACGCCGGCCGCCATGTGGGTGGTCGGGTTGAAGAACATCTCCCGGTAGCGCACGTTGTGCTCGGCGGCCTCGGTGAGCGTCTCATAGCAGATGCGCTCGAAGTCCTCGCGGTCGATCACGCCGAGGGCGGTGTTGTCGTACATGTGCAGGAACTTGTAGATGTCGGGGTAGTCGTAGAGGTCCTCGGGCTCTTCGTGGTCGGGCAGCGTCACGCCGTGCTTGTTGCACAGTTCCACCGCCGTGCGGGCCTGAACCGAGCCCATCAAGTGCAGATGCAGGCTCACCTTCGGGATCGCCTTGAGGAATGTGTCCATGTCCATTTTGCGGAGCCTCCTTGTGCCTGCGCCTGCTATGCCTGCGCCGTGTGCCTGTCCCGCTTATGCCCGCGCCAGGCGCTGCGTCCTGTCCGCGCCGACATTACCACTCGCCGGCAGCCCCGGTTCCAAGCCGGAGCACCCGCCGCCCGCTCTGCCCCAGTGCTCGCCACGCGGCGGATGGTGGCGGGACCGTTGCTCTCGCCGGTGCCGGCGCTGCCGATCCCCGGTGCTCACCACAGGGGCGGGGGTGGCGGGATCACCACAGGGGGGTGGCGGGGTTGCCCGCGAGGGCGTCGCGGCGCTCGAACAGTTCCTCGGCCGCGGCCTGGGCATCGGCGGCGACCGCTGCCACATCGACGGAGACCACCTCGGAGTCCCTCACGAGGCGGCGGCCCTGCACCCACACGTCGCTCACGTCATGGGCCACGGCCGTGAACACCAGGTGGGCCGCGGCGTTGAAGTGGCGCCCGTGCATCACCGGCACGAAGTGCAGGCCGCTGATGTCGACCATCGTGATGTCGGCGTCCTTGCCCGCCTCGAGCGTTCCGGTCACGCCATCGAGTCCCAGCGCGGCCGCGCCCGAGCGGGTGGCCATGTCGAGGACGTCCCAGGGGTCGGCCGCAGCCGGATCGAGGGTGCTGACCTTCGCCAGCAGGGAGGCGAACTTCATCTCGCCCAGCATGTCCAGGTTGTTGTTCTCCTTCTCGCCGTCGGTGCCCAGCGCCACGGTCACACCGGCGTCGCGGCAGTGCCCGATCCGGGCCGGCCCCGAGGCGATCTTCATGTTCGAGCACGGGCAGTGCGTCATGGCCGTGCCGGTGCGGGCCATCAGCTCCACCTCGCGGTCGTCGAGCCAGACGCAGTGCGCCACCACCGTGCGCTCGCCGAGGACGCCGCGGTTGTAGAACTCCTCGATGGGCCGCCGCCCGAACAGCCTGAGGCTCTCCTGAACCTCCCAGACCGTCTCGGAGGAATGGGTGTGGATGCCCGTGTCGAACTTCTCGGCGAGGGCCGCGGCGGCGCGGAACATGTCCGCGGAGCAGTAGAGCATGTGCTCGAGCCCGACCCAGGAGCGCACGCGCCCGCCCGCCGCGGTCCGATGCGTCTCCAGCAGGCGCCGGTTGGTGTCGAGCGTCTCGAAGTAGTCGTAGCGGTCGGCGGTGTAGGGGGCGAGGGTGGCCCGGATGCCGACCTGCTCCGCGGCCTCGGCCGAGCCCTCCATGAAACGCCACATGTCGAGCACCGAGGTGGTGCCGCCTCGCAGGCACTCGGTGTAGGCCATGTACGACGCCGCCTTGGCGATCTCGGGGGTGAGGGCCCGGTGCGCGGGGTCGACGTAGTTCTCGAGCCAGTCGAACAGCGCCAGCGACTCCGCCGTGCCCCGCAGCAGCCCCGAGTGCAGGTGGCCGTTTTGCAGGCCGGGGATCACCACATGGTTCGCCGCCTCCACCACCGGCGCCGACGCAGCGGCGGGATGCGCGGCCACGTCCTCCACCGAGCCGACCGCTGCGATGGTGCCGTCCACCACCAGCACCGAGCCGGGATCGTGGCTGATCCTGCGGCCCTCCAGCGGCAACACGATGCCGCCCCGGATCAGGAACGTGGTCTCACTCGACTTGGCTTCACTTGACATGGTGTCGCTCATCTCGCAGGTCGCTCGGCACTGTGTCGGTCAGCTCGCGGGGTCGCTCCGGCACGGGGGCAAGCATTGTCGCGGCGCAGCCTGATCGTCCAACCGGGGACGGGTGGCGCCGGGGCGGGGCTAGCTGACTGCGGGCCAGATCGTCCAACCGGGGACGGGTGGCGCCGGGCGGGGCTAGCTGACCGCGGGCCAGGCGGCCTTGAGGCGCTCCCAGCACTCTTGCAGCGACTGGGGCAGGACCCTCACGTCGGCCACCGCGGTCATGAAGTTGGTGTCGGAGCGCCAGCGCGGCAGCACGTGGATGTGAACGTGGTCGTGCACGCTGGGGCCGGCGCCCTCGCCCAGGTTGGCGCCGATGTTCACGCCGTCGGGATCGAACGCCTCCTTCACCGCCGCCACCGCGTCGTGGACGGTGTCCCACAGCTCACGGCGCTCGTCGCGGTCCAGCTCCTCGATGTCAGCGACGGCGCGGTAGGGCAGGATCAGCAGGTGCCCGGTGGAGTACGGGTAGCGGTTCAGGATGGCGAACACCCGCTCCCCCCGCCACACGACGTGGGTCTGCTCATCGGGAAGCCCACAGGCCAGGATCGCCTCGAACAGGCTCCGTCCGATCTCGCCCGACTCGTCAGAGTCGCCGCCCGCACCGCCGACGGCCCCCGGGATCGTGCCGGACGAGTCAGCGATGCCCGCGGCGGCGGCCTGCCGGTCGGCTTTCATGGCTGGAAGGCGCCAGCCGGCCCAGAGACGCTCCACCACCTCAGCGAAATCCCCGCCGGCCGCTCATCGCATCTCCCCCGCACCTCGCACCCGCGCCTCTCCCCGCGACCCGCCACCGAGGGCGTTGTTGTAGCTGAGGACGGTCTCACACTCCGCAGCAGCGTGTCTCCCCGCGACCCGCCACCGAGGACGTTGTTCTGGCTGACGACGGTCTCGCACCTCGCACCTGTGTATCTCAGGCCCGCGACCGCACTTCGGCGGCGAGGCGGGCCGAGAAGTCGCTGAGCGCCACATCGCGCTCGGGCTTGGAGGCTCCCCGGGCGTTCACGCCCACGGTGCGGTTGGCGGCGTCGTCGTCGCCCACCACCAGCACGTAGGGAACCTTGGCCAGCTTGGCAACCCGGACCCGCTTTCCGAGGGGTTCGTCCGCGGCGGCCGGCTCAGCCCGGAACCCCTGCGAGCGCAGGCTGCCGGCCACCTCCGTGGCATAGCCGCCATGGGCGGCGGCCACCGGCAGCACCTGAGCCTGAACCGGCGCCAGCCATGCGGGGAACGCCCCGGCGTAGTGCTCGAGCAACACCCCGAAGAAGCGCTCCACCGAGCCGAACAGGGCCCGGTGGATCATCACCGGCCGCGGGCGCGACCCGTCGGCGGCGACGTACTCCAGCCCGAACCGCTCGGGCAGGTTGAAGTCGAGCTGGATGGTGGAGAGCTGCCACGACCGGCCGATGGCGTCGCGCACGTCCACGTCGATCTTCGGGCCGTAGAAGGCGCCGCCGCCCTCATCGGTGCTGTAGTCGAGCCCGTTGGCGTCCAGGGCGGCGCGCAGTCCCGAGGTGGCCTCGTCCCACAGCGCCTCGGAGCCGACCACCTTGTCGGTGGGGCGGGTCGACAGCTTGGCCTGGAACTCGGTGAAGCCGAACGCTTCCAGCACGCTCAGCACGAAGTCCAGCAGAGACGCCAGCTCGGCGGCGATGTCCTCGCGTGTGCAGAAGATGTGGCTGTCGTCCTGGGTGAACCCGCGGCTGCGCAGCAGCCCGTGAACCGCGCCCGACAGCTCGTAGCGGTAGACCGCGCCCAGCTCGAACAGCCGCATCGGCAGGTCGCGGTAGCTGCGCTGCGACGACCTGTACACCATCACATGGAAGGGGCAGTTCATCGGCTTCGGGTAGTAGTCGGCGCCGTCCATCTTCATGGGCGGGTACATGCTGTCCTTGTAGAAGTCGAGGTGCCCGGAGGTCTCCCACAGCACCGACTTGGCCAGATGCGGCGAGAACACGAACTCATATCCCCCGTCAAGGTGGCGCTGCCTGGAGTAGTCCTCCATGAGCTTGCGAACCAGCGCCCCCTTGGGGTGCCAGACCGCCAGGCCGGGGCCGAGCTCTGTTGGCCATGACACCAGGTCGAGCTCGGCGGCCAGGCGGCGGTGGTCGCGCCGCTCGGCCTCGGCCAGGCGATGCAGGTGGGCCGCGAGCTCCTTGCGGGTGGCCCAGGCCGTGCCGTAGATGCGCTGCAGCATCGGGTTGTGCTCGTCGCCGCGCCAGTAGGCGCCGCTGACGCGCTGCAGAGCGAAATGGCCGAGCCGCCCGGTCGAGGGGACGTGGGGGCCGAGGCACAGGTCCACGAACCCGCCGCCGCCGACCCCGTTGCGGTAGTAGCTAACCGTGCCGTCGCCGGAGGCCTCCGAGGCCAGATCGCCGGAGGCGTCTGCGTCTGAGATCTCCGTACCGGCCGTGCGGGCACCGGCGGCGCTCGCCGACACCGCCTCGATGATCTCGCGCTTGTAGCGGTGCGCCGAGAACAGCTCGAGCGCTCCGGCAGCGTCGGTCTCGCCGCGTACGAACGGCTGGTCCTCAGCGACGATCTCGCGCATCCGGGCCTCGATGCGCTCGAGGTCGGTGTCGCTGAAGGTGCCGCCGCCCGCCAACTCGAAGTCGTAGTAGAAGCCGTGCTCGATGGGCGGGCCGATGGCGAAGGTGGCGTCCGGGTACAGGTCGAGCACCGCCTGTGCGAGCACGTGCGCGGTCGAGTGGCGGATCGTGTGCAGACCCCGCGGCTGCGACGCCGTGACGATCTCCACTGCGGCCCCGTCGGGCAGCGGAGCCGCCAGATCCCGCTCGGCACCGTCGACCACGGCGGCCACGGCGTCGGCCGCGAGGCGCGGGCCGATGGCCGCGGCGAGGTCCGCCGCGCTGGACCCCTCGGCCAGACGGCGCATCGAGCCGTCGGGCAGACACACCGAGATGGCACCCATCAAGCGCAGGCTACCGCTGCCCCCTGCGCTTCTAGAGGGCCGGACTAGAGGGCGACGCCGAGCAGGTCGGCGCCGGCGCGCACGCTGCGGCCGCGGCGGGCGGCGGAGTCCATGGCTGCCAGCGCGCCTGCGACGTCCAGATCGTCGTCGAGGCGGTCGCGCACCTCCTGCAGCACGCCGCCCTCGCTGCCGCCGGCGGCCTCGGCGCTGCGCCATGTGGCCAGGCGGTGCTCGGCCTCGGTGAGCAGGCCCTCGTGCCACGGCCAGGGCGTGCGGTAGTGCTGCGACATCAGCGCGAGCCGGATCGCCGCGGCCTCGTGATCCCGGCGCAGTTCGTGGACGAAGACCAGGTTGCCGCGAGACTTCGACATCTTGGCGCCCCGGTAGTGCACCAGCGCCTGGTGCAGCCAGTGCCGTGCGAAGGGCTTGCCGGTCACCGCCTCGGACTGGGCGCGCTCGCACTCGTGGTGCGGGAAGAGCAGGTCCGCGCCGCCGCCGTGTAGATCGATGGTCTCGCCGAGCTCGCGCAGCGCCAGCGTGGAGCACTCCACATGCCAGCCGGGCCGCCCCGGACCCCAGCGGGACTCCCAGGAGGGCTCGCCGGGCCGGGCGCGCTGCCACAGCACGAAGTCGAGCGGGTCGCGCTTGGCGGGGTCGTCGGGATCGTCGCGCCACTGCCGGGCCAACTCGACCATGTGCTCGCGCCCGAACCCCGACAGCGAGCCGAAGCCGTCGAACGCTGCAGTGTCGAAGTAGACGCTGCCGCCGGCGCGGTAGGCGAGTCCCCGCTGCAGCGCCTTGTGGACGAAGCCGCGAATGTCGGGGATGGCCGAGGTCGCCCGGGGCTCCGACGCCGGCGGGAGCGTGTTGAGCGCGGCCATGTCGTCGTCGAAGCGCACCGTCTGCGCGAAGGCCAGGTCCAGGTAGTGGACCCCACGCCGGCGGGCCGCAACCAGGATGTCGTCGTCCACATCGGTGATGTTGCGCACGCAGCGCGTCTCGTGACCCAGGTCGCGCAGCCTGCGCTGCAGCACGTCATAGGTGATGTATGTGGCGGCGTGCCCGAGATGCGTGGCGTCATAGGGGGTGATGCCGCACACGTACATGCGCACCACCGGCGGCGGCTCGAACGGCACCACCGCGCCACGGGCCGTATCATACAGTCGCAAGATCACCCCACCTCAGGTGCCGTGCCCGCACCCCAGATGCACCGAACCACCACGCGAGCCGTGTCATACAGTCGCAAGATCACCCCCCGGGACTCACCGCCCCACGGTACCGTTGCGGGCTGTGGGCCTCCTTGACGGCAAGCGCATCGTGGTCACGGGAGTGCTGACGGATGCATCGCTGGCCTTCGGAGCGGCCGAGCTGGCGCTGGCCGAGGGCGCCGAGATCGTGCTCACCGGCGCGGGCCGGGGAATGCGCCTGACCCAGCGCACGGCACGCAAGCTCGGCGACGGCATCGACGTCTTCGAGTTCGACGTGACCGAACCGTCCCACGCCGCCGCCCTGCGCGACCGCCTGGCCGGAAGCTGGGGGCAGGTGGACGGTGCGCTGCACGCCATCGGCTTCGCGCCGGAGATCTGCCTGGGCGGCAACTTCATGGAGGCTTCCTGGGACGACGTGAGGGTGGCGCTGGAGATCTCCACCTACTCGCTGAAGATGCTCGCCGACGCGGTGGCGCCCCTGATGCGAGCCGGCGGGTCGATCGTGGGGCTGGACTTCGACGCTGCCCGTGCCTGGCCCGCCTACGACTGGATGGGCGTCGCCAAGGCCGGCCTCGAATCGACGTCGCGCTACCTGGCGCGCTACCTCGGCCCGCAGGGCATACGCGTGAACCTCGTGTCCGCCGGGCCTGTGCGGACCATGGCCGCCCGCTCCATTCCGGGGTTCGCGGAGTTCGAGGACGCCTGGGCGCAGCGGGCACCCCTCGGCTGGAGCGTGACCGACCCGGCCGCGGTGTCACGCACGATCGTGGCGCTGCTCAGCGATTGGCTGCCCGCCACGACCGGATCGATCATCCAGGCCGACGGCGGCTACCACGCCATGGGGGCCTGAACCCCCCACCGGCAGGAGGCCTGTCAGGCGGCGCTGCTGTCGGTCTCGTCGTAGATGTCGCCGACGAGGGCCTCCAGCACGTCCTCCAGCGTGACGATTCCCAGCATGGTGCCCGAGGCGTCGCGCACCAGCGCCATGTGCACCCCGGATCTGCGCATGAACAGCAGCAGCTCGCGTCCCGGCATCGCAGGGCGCACCACCCGCATGCGCCGCACCAACTCCAGCGGCACCGGGTCTTCGCGGGCCCCGGCAGGCATCCGCAGCAGGTCCTTGGCGTGCACGAACCCCAGCACATCGTCCGGCTCGGCTCCCCAGACCGGCACCCGCGTGTGCCCGCTCGACGCCACAACCTCCTCGAGGCGGGCGACCGACGATCCCCTAGGCACCGACACGAGCTGCGCGGCCGGCACCATCAACGACCCTGCCGAGCGAACCCTGAACCCGAGCGCCCCGGCAAGCAGCTCGTGCTCGGCCGGCTCGATCACCCCCTCCTCGCGGGCACCCGCCAGCAGGGCGTGGAACTCGTTCACGGTGAGCGCGGTGTTGATCTCGTCGACGGGTTCCATGCCCAGCAGCCGCACGATGGCCGCCGAAACGGCGTTGAGCGACCAGATGACGGGTTTGAGCACCATCCCGTATGCCCGCAGCCACGGTGCGAGCAGCCTGGCAGTGGACTCGGGGGCGGCGATGGCGATGTTCTTGGGAACCATCTCGCCCACCACCACATGCACCGTGGTCACCAGCGAAAGCGCCAGCGTGAACGAGATCGTGTGCAGCACGCCGCTGGGGACGTCCGCCACGCTGTCGATGAGCGGCTCGATCAGGCGGGCGACCGCCGGTTCGGCCAGGTAGCCCAGGCCCAGCGAGGCCATGGTGATCCCGAGCTGGGCGCCTGCCAGCTGCGGCTGCAGATCGCGAACCGCTGCCAGAGCCAGGGTGCTGCGCCCGTCCCCTTCCTCGGCGGCGGCCTCCAGGCGCGCCGCACGAGCGGCCACCAGAGCGAACTCGGCGGCCACGAAGAAGGCGTTGGCACCGACAAGGCACAGCGCCACGACCAGGGCCGGCAACGTCGTAGCGCTCACGGCCCGCTGCCCCGCCGACCGGACGCTTCGCCAACCCCGGCCGTCGCAGGAGCGGGCCCCGTCGTGGCGCTCACGGCGCGCTGCCTGGCGCAGCGGGCCTGTCGGAGGGCGCCACCACACGAACGGTGGCGATCCGCAGCCGGTCGACCGCCACCACTTCCAGCCTCCAGCCGTCCACCACCGCCGTCTCGCCGGGAACCGGGATGTGGCCCAACCGGTCCAGCACCAGGCCCGCCAGCGTCTCATAGGCACCCTCGGGCATGGCGAAACCGCAGGCATCGAGAACCTCGTCCGGGTGAAGTGACGCCGGAAGCACCGTGGAGCCGCGGGACTCCGCCCGGGTGCGCTCCGGTGTTGCCGGATCGTGCTCGTCGTCGATCTCACCGACGATCTCCTCGAGCACATCCTCCAGGGTGATGATCCCCGCGGTGCCCCCGTGCTCGTCGATCACGACCGCCAGCTGTCCCGCGCCCGTGCGCAGATCCTCCAGCATGTCGTCAAGATCGCGCGACTCCGGCACGGCCGGCACCGGTTTCATCAGCTGCGAAACCCGCGTGCGGGGCCGGTCCTCGACGGGCACCGCGAACACCGACTTCACGTGGGCGACACCGACCACGTCGTCGATCTGGCCGTCGATCACCGGGAAGCGCGAGTGGCCGGTGGCAGCAGCCAGCTGTGCAAGCTCGGAGATCGAGGCGTCGAGCGCGATCGCCGCCACCTCGACCCTGGGAACCATGGCGTCGTCGGCCTGCTTGTCGGCGAGGCGGATCGAGCGGGTCAGCAGGCGCACCTCTCCCTCGTCGAGCGTGCCCTCCTCACCGGAGGACAGGAACAGGTGCTCGAGATCGTCCCGGTCGGGCACCGCATCGATGTCCTCGCGCGGCTCGATGCCGCCGCGGCGCACCATCCAGTTGGCGACGCCGTTCAGGAAGGCCACCACGGGCCGCGCCAGCACCCCGTAGGCGGTCACCGGCAACGCCACAGCGACAGCGGTCCCGTAAGGCTTGGTGGTGGCCACCACCTTCGGCACCAACTCCCCCAGCACCATCTGCACGACGGTCGCTATGGCCAGGGCGAGGGCTATGGACACCCACAGCGGCGTGCCCGCACCGAACAGAGCCACGACACCAGGCTCGATCACCGAAGCCACGGCAGGCTCGGCGATGAAGCCCAGCAGCAGCGAGGACACGGTGATGCCGACCTGCGCGCCCGAGAGGTGGAACGACAGTCTCGCCACGAGGCGCTCGACCAGCTTGGCCCGCCGGTCGCCGGCCGCGGCCCGCTCGAGCACCCGGGTTCGATCCACCGCCACCAGAGCGAACTCAATGGCCACGAACGCGGCATTGGCAGCTACCAGCGCGAGAGCGGCAAGAAGCCGCAGCGCGATGTCTATCGGTCCTCCCGTGATCGGCCGATCCCGTCCACTGCGGAAATCTAGCCGCCGAGCCGGTTCCCCGACTCAGCTGTGCGCTGCTCGCCGCCGGGCGGGCCAGGTACGGATGATCCGCCTGGAACCGCAGATAGCTATGCGCTGCTCGCCGCAGGAGCCGGGCGGTGACGGACGGCGGAGCTGACCTTGATGGTCAGGGGAATGCCTGGTTCGGCCGGCTCTCCCACGGTTGCCACCCCGTCGGCGATCAGGCTGAAACCGTCGGGCGCCGGCGTCCAAAGCACCGTGACCTCGGGCCGGGCACGGGCGTTGGCCGCCGCGCCTCGTCCCACCACGGCACGGATCACACCCGCACCGTCGATGTCGACCTTCACATGAACCACCCGAGGCCGGCGGTCGTCACCGACCGTCAGCACGAAGGCCGTGGAGCCGTGTTGGGCCGCCGCCGACGCCAGATCTCGGGGCGCGACCGCGACGCTCATCGGTCACCGACGATAACCGGCGGCGGCGGCTTGCAGCGCCGGCATCAGGTCGCCGCGGTCGCCGGCGCAGCGCACGCGGCCCGCGCCAGCGAAGCGGGCCAGGTCATCCAGATGCGGCATGAGGCGCTCGGCCAGCCCGGCCCGGTCGACGGCCGGCTCGGCGAATGCGCCCAGCACCAGCAGCTCGCCGGCGGCCCGGTCGGTCTTCAGGTCGAGGCGGGCGACCAGCGCCTCGCCGTCGAGCACCGGCAGCACGTAATAGCCGTAGACGCGCTTGGCAGCCGGCACGTAGATCTCGATGCGGTAGTCGAAGCCCCACAGCCGCGAGGCGCGAGCGCGGTTCCACACCACCGGATCGAACGGCGACAGCACCGCCAGCGCGTCGATCGACCTCGGCAGCGGAGCCTGCGGATGCAGGTAGGCGGGCTCGCTCCAGCCCTGCACCTCGACGACCTCCAGGTCACCGGCCTCGACCAGTTCCCGCAGCCGGGCCCGGCCCTCGGGCACCGGCAGGCGGTAGTAGTCGATCAGATCCGCGGCGGTGCCGACGCCGTGCGCCAGCGCCGAGCGCACCAGCAGGGCGCGCTGAGCCTCGTCGGCAGGCGGCGTGGGCCTGGCCAGCACCTCAGCCGGCACGATGCGCTCGAGCAGGTCGAACTCCTTGACGAAGTTGGCGCGGCGGCGGATGCCCACCGCGCCGATCCGGTAGAGCCAGTCGAGCGCTATCGAGCCCAGCGACCGGCCGCCCCACCGCTGGCCCGTGCGGCGCCTGGGGTCGGCGAGCTCGCCTGCGGCCAGCGGGCGCTCAGCGACCTGGGCCAGCACCTCCGCCACGTAGCCGGGCTCGCGGCGCGCCAGTTCGGCCAGGTTGCTCCAGGTGTGGCCCTGCTCGGCGCGGCGCTTCTGCCAGCGCAGCAGCGGCTCGTCGGCCACCGGCAGCAGCGAGGCCTCGTGTGCCCACGCCTCGAACCACTCGTCGTCGCGGTAGGCGACACGGTCCAGCAGCGACGGATCGTAGCACCCGAGACGCGAGAACGGGGGCAGGTACTGGGTCCGCACCACCGCCGGCACGGAGTCGAGCTGCAGCAGCTGTATCCGGCGCATCACCCGGCGCAGGTGACGCCGGTCCACCCGGCCCGCCGGTGGAGGGTCTGCGAAGCCCTGTGCCGCCAGCGCCACGCGGCGCGCCTCGGACACCGACAGCCGCAGCGGACTCTTCCGGGTCACGGCGCTGCGGTGATCAGCGGCGCTGTGGCTCACGGCGTGCAGCCTGCGCCACATTCCCGCCGGAACCGGCCGCTGAGATCACATCACCGCAACGGCAGCGCCGCGGCTCACACCACGAGGGTGATCATGCGGCCGGGCACGTACATCTGCTTGCGCGGCTCGCGCCCGCGCAGGTGTGCGGCCACGTTGGGTTCCGCCAGCGCGGCCGCCACCGCGGCGGCCTCGCCGGCGTCCGCGTCGATGGTCACCCTTCCCCTGATCTTGCCGTTCAGCTGCACTGGCACCTCGACGGTGTGCTGCAAGAGCAGGCCCGGATCAGCGGACGGGAACTCCGCCCGGGTGACCGAGCCGGCCCCGGCACCGTGCAGGCGGTGCCACAGCTCCTCCGCGAAGTGCGGCACCAGCGGCGCCAGCATCCGCAGCAGCGGGTCGGCCACCTCGCGTGGCGCTCCCACGCCCCGCCTGGTGATCTCGTTGTTGAGCTCGGTGAGCTTGGCTATGGCGGTGTTGAACCGCAAGCCCTCCATGTCTGAGCGCACGCCGTCGATGGTGCGGTGCAGCATCCGCCGCAGGGAGTCGTCAGCAGGGTCGTCGCTGACCCGCAACTCGCCGGTCTGCTCGTCCACCATGGTGCGCCACACCCGTTGTAGCACCCGCTGGGACCCCACCACCGAGCGGGTCTCCCAGGGTCGTCCCTGGTGGATCGGACCCATGAACATCTCGTAGAGGCGCAGTGTGTCCGCACCGTAGGCGGCGTACATGTCGTCGGGGGTGACCGCGTTCTTCAGTGACTTGCCCATCTTGCCGAGCTCGCGCTCGACGGGCCGGCCCAGGTGGGTGAACCCCTCCTGCGGCGAGCCCTCGACCTCGTCGGCCGGCACGTACACGCCGCGCTCGTCGCGGTAGGAATGAGCCAGGATGTAGCCCTGGTTGACGAGCCGCTTGAACGGCTCGGGCCCGCTGACATGGCCGAGGTCGTATAGAACCTTGTGCCAGAAGCGCGCATACAGCAGGTGCAGCACGGCGTGCTCGACGCCGCCCACGTACAGGTCCACCCCGCCCACGCCGCCGGGGGAGGGATCGGCCATCCAGTGGCGCTCGATCCCGGGATCGACGAGGGCCGCCTCGTTGGCGGGATCGAGATAGCGCAGGTAGTACCAGCACGAGCCGGCCCACTGGGGCATGGTGCTGAGCTCGCGGCGGTAGCGGCGCACGCCGTCGCCTAGGTCGAGATCCGCCGTGGCCCACCCGGCCATCCGGCCCAGCGGCGGCTCCGGCTCAGAGTCGGGGGCCAGCGACCGGGGCGCCCAGTCGCCAAGCTCGGGCAACTCCAGCGGGAGCATGTCCTCGGGCAGCGCCACCGGGCCCAGGTCGTCGAACACCACGGGGATCGGCTCGCCCCAATACCGCTGGCGGCTGAAGAGCCAGTCCCTCATCCTGTAGTTGACCTTGACCGTGCCGAGGCCCTCGCCCTCTAGGCGCTGCAGGATCAGCGCCTTCGACGCGGCCACGTCAAGGCCGTCGAGGAACTCCGAGTTGATCGACGGCCCGTCACCGGTGTAGGCGAGGTCGTCGGGATGCCCCGGCGGTGGCTGCACGGTGCGGATCACGTCGAGTCCGAACGTCTCGGCGAACTCGCGGTCGCGCTGGTCCTCGCCGGGGACTCCCATCACCGCGCCGGTGCCATAACCCATGAGCACGTAGTCGGCAATGAAGATCGGCACAGGTCGCCATGTGAACGGCACCAGGGCGTGGCTGCCCAGGAACACGCCCGTCTTGGAGTCGCCGCGGTCAGCCTCGCTCTTGAGCGCCGAACTCGCCCGGTAGTCGGCCACGGCTTCGGCCGGGGTGGCCGCTGCAGCGGTCCAGGAGTCGGGGGTCCCCTCGGGCCAGGCCGCGGCGGTCATCTCTTCCACCAGGGGATGTTCGGGCGCCACCACCAGGTACGTGGTGCCGAACAGCGTGTCGGGCCGGGTCGTGAACACGCGGATCGCGAAGGTGCCCACCGCGCCAGCACCCCACTCGGGCGCCGGGCGGGCGAACGAGAAGCAGACCTCGGCGCCCTCGGAGCGGCCGATCCAGTTGCGCTGCATGGTCTTGACCGACTCGGGCCAGTCGAGCAGATCGAGGTCTTCGAGCAGGCGGTCGGCGTATGCGGTGATGCGCATCATCCACTGCTTGAGGGGCCGCTTGAAGACCTCGTGGTTGCCCCGCTCGGAGCGACCCTGGGCCGTGACCTCCTCGTTGGCGAGCACCGTTCCCAGAGCCGGGCACCAGTTGACCGGGGTCTCGGCCACGTAGGCGAGGCGCGCGCCGTCGATGAGCCTGCGGCGCTCGGCGGGGCCCGCCTCGTCCCAGAGCCGCCCGTCAAGCATCTGGCGGGCGCCCGACTCGAGCTCGGAGACCAGCTCCGAGATCGGGCGGGCGCGGCCGGCCTCGGGGTCGAACCAGGAGTTGAAGATCTGCAGGAAGATCCACTGGGTCCAGCGGTAGTAGCCGGTGTCGGTGGTGGCGATGCTGCGGCGCTTGTCGTGGCCGAGCCCGAGCCGGGCGAGCTGGCGGCGCATGTTGGCGATGTTGGCCTCGGTGTTGCTGCGAGGGTGCTGGCCCGTCTGGCGGGCGTGCTCCTCCGCCGGCAGCCCGAAGGCGTCGAATCCCATCGTGTAGAGCACGTTGAAGCCACACATCCGCTTGAAGCGGGTGTAGGTGTCGGTGGCAATGAAGCCCAGAGGGTGCCCCACATGCAGCCCCGACCCCGACGGGTAGGGGAACATGTCCATCACGAACAGCTTGGGGCCCTGCTCGCCACCGGCTCGCGATGCGTCAGGACCGGACTCGACACCGACGCTCGACCCTTCGGGGTCCGGCGTGTTGTAGATCCCCAGATCGTCCCAGCGGGCCTGCCAGCGGGTCTCGATGTCGGCGGCCATGGCCGCGTCGTAGCGGTACGGGGGTGCGTCGGTCCCGGCAGCGGCAGGCATGGCGGTCAAGGCTAAGAGGCCGGTGGGCGGGGCGCGGCCGATCCCGGGGGGAAAGAAGTTGCAGCGCGCTTGCGCCTGCGCCGGTCCGTGCTACAGTCCCGTTCCGTATCGTGGCACTGGTCCACAGTACGGAACACCAGCACGGAACATGAGCACGAAACCGCAGCACGGGAACACCAGCACGGAACATGAGCACGAAACCGCAGCACGGGAACAACAACACGGAACCACAGTACGAAACATCAGCTCGAGAACACAGCACGGAAACGTAAGCACGGGGAACATAAGCACGGAACCGCAGTAGGGGGCGTCGCACTGCAGGAACCGCAGCGCGGACCAGCTACAGCACCGGCGCTCGGCCGGCGTCCGTGGCGAGTACCCCAACCAGACGGAGGGCAGGTCTTGCGATGACCGACACACTCGTTCTAGGACCGGATGCAACCGGCGAGGATCTCGGCGACGAGGAGGAACTCGATCTCTCGAGCCTCGACGACGGCGAGCTCACCGCCCAGATGCACGACGACCTCTACGACGGCCTCGCCGAGGAGATCGCGGAGGGCACCAACATCCTGCTGGCGCGGGGCTGGCCAGCCGACAAGGTGCTCAATGACGCCCTCGTGGAGGGGATGCGCATCGTCGGCATCGACTTCCGCGACGGGATCCTGTTCGTTCCCGAGGTGCTGCTCGCCGCCAACGCCATGAAGGCCGGCATGGCCATCCTGCGGCCCCTGCTCGCGGAGACGGGCGCGGAGCCCGTCGGCAGCGTGGTGATCGGCACGGTGAAGGGCGACATCCACGACATCGGCAAGAACCTGGTGGCGATGATGCTCGAGGGGTCCGGCTTCGAGGTGTTCGACCTGGGCATCAACACCGATGCCGAGGAGTTCCTCGCCGCCCTCGACGAGCACAAGCCCGACATTCTCGGCATGTCCGCCCTGCTCACCACCACCATGCCTTACATGAAGGTGGTGATCGACACCCTGATCGAGAAGGGTGTCAGGGACAACTTCATCGTCCTCGTGGGCGGAGCTCCGCTCAACGAGGAGTTCGGAGCCGCAGTCGGTGCCGACGCCTACTGCCGCGACGCCGCCGTGGCGGCCGAGACGGCCAAGACCCTAGTCACAGAGCGCCGCGCCGCCGCCCGATGACGGCCGCGGCCCCAGCGACGGCAGGCCCGGAGGCAAGCACCGGGCCAGGGTCGCACACGCCGCGGGCCGACCGGGTCCTCATCATCGGTTGCGGTGCGCTGGCGCGCGAACTCCGCCGGCTGGCAGAGTTCAACGCCGCTGCGCAAATCGATGTCGAGGATGCCGGAGCCCACGACCCCGGCACGGGTGGCAGAGCAGAACTCAACGCCGCAGTGCAGATCGATGTCGAGTGCCTGCCGGCGAGGCTCCACAACCGCCCCGAGCAGATCGCGCCGGCGGTGCGGCGCCGGCTGCGCGAGGCCAAGGCCGGCGGCGCCTACCGCACGATCCTGGTGGGCTACATGGACTGCGGCACGGGGGGCCTGCTGGACCGGGTTTGCGCGGAAGAGGGTGTGCAGCGCCTGCCCGGAGCCCACTGCTACGAGATGTACGCCGGTGCCGAGACGTTCGCCGGCCTTCAGGATCCCGAGCCGGGCACCTTCTACCTGACCGACTACCTGGTGCGGCACTTCGACCGCCTGATCCTCGACGGCCTCGGGATCACCGAGCATCCCGAGCTTCTGGAGATGTACTTCGGCAACTACACCCGCGTGGTGCACATGGCCCAGACCGACGATCCGGGCCTGGCCGACCAAGCGAGGCGCGCCGCGGCGCGGCTCGGTCTTCGCTGCGAGCGCATCGTCACCGGTCTCGACGAGCTGCACCGCCACGTCGTGGAACTGTCGAGCCCGCCGCAGGCGCGAGCAGGCACCCCTTCGCCATCAAGAGCCCTACATCATCAAGAGGAACCCTCGAGCGCGCCAGCCAACACCCCGGCACACCGCGACGGCAGGCGACCGGTGGGGGCGGCAGCGGCATGAGCCGCCCCCCGCAGAGCCGCGGCGGCCGCGGCAGGCGACGCACCCGCGACGGCAGCCTCGTGATGATCAGCTGGCGCGACATCCCCGCCCAGGTCAACGCCGGCGCCGGCGACGACCGGGTGCAGCGGATCCTGCCCCGCCGGTTCCAGAAGGCCATCGACCGCGCCGCCATGGTCGCCGGCAAGACGCAAGCCTCCGAGTACGTCGGCGAGTGGCGCCGCTCGGTGATAACCGGCGACCCTGCCGACCCCGCGGCCGCGGCCGTCGCCGCCGCGGCGCAGCTGGAGGACGCGTTCCCCCGCGAGCGGCTCGCCGAGTTCGTGAAGACCGGAGGCTGGGATCCCTCCCGGCCCGTGCCCACTGACAGCGACGACGCCGCAGTCAGCACCGGAGAGGAAACAAACGTGACCCGCACCGCAGTCGGCTCCCCGACCACAGAAGCAGGAGCACCGTGACCCGCACCGTCGTCAGCTCCGCCACCAAGGAAGTGGTGATCGGCTTCGACCGACCCTTCGTGATGATCGGAGAGCGGATAAACCCCACCGGGCGCAAGCTGCTGGCGCAGGAGATGCGCGACGGGGACTTCAGCCGGGTCGAGGCCGACGCCGTTGCGCAGACCGCGGCAGGCGCCCACATGCTCGACGTGAACGCCGGCATCCCGCTCGCCGACGAGCCGGCGCTGCTGGCCCAGGCCATCAAGCTCGTGCAGAGCGTTACCGACGTGCCGCTGTCGATCGACTCCTCCATCATCGAGGCACTAGAGGCGGGCATCGCCGTCTACGAGGGCAAGCCGCTCATCAACTCCGTCACCGGCGAGGACGAGGTGCTCGAGCGGGTGCTGCCGCTGGTGGCCCGCCACGGTGCCGCGGTCGTCGCCATCTCCAACGACGAGACGGGCATCAGCGAGGACCCCGACGTGCGCTTCGAGGTGGCCCGCAAGATCGTGAACCGCGCCGCGGACCACGGCATCGCCGCCGCCGATGTGGTGGTCGACCCCCTGGTGATGCCCATCGGGGCGCTGGGGAACGCCGGCAAGCAGGTGTTGCGGCTGGTGCGGCGCCTGCACTCCGAGCTTGGCGTCAACACGACCTGCGGCGCCAGCAACGTGAGCTTCGGGCTTCCGGCGCGGCACATGATCACCGGCACGTTCCTGTCCATGGCCATCGGCGCGGGCATGACCTCGGCCATCATGAACCCGCTGCATCCGGAGGTGAAGAACGCGGTCATGGCGGCCGACGTGCTGGCCGGCAACGACCGCGACTGCGCGGCGTGGATCGCCGAGCACCGGGACCCCGCGACCGTCGGATCGAGGGGCGGCCGCCAGCGCGCCGGCCGGCGCAGGGGGGCCGTCTGAGGCCTGGAGCCGGAGCCTGCGGCATGTCCGAGACGCACAGCGTGGTGTTCAACCCGTCGGGCATCCGCGCTTCGGTGGGTGCGGGCGCAACGGTGCTGGACGCGGCCCGCGCCGGGGGGGTCGATCTCGACTCGGTGTGCGGCGGCAGGGGCATCTGCGGCCGCTGCCAGGTATCGCCCGTCACCGCCGGCGCGCTGTCGGATCCGGGCCCGACCGAGCTGCGGTATTCAGGACGCCGCCCGATCGCGCCGGACTGCAGGCTCGGCTGCCAGGCAGTGGTGCTGGCCAACGCGGTGATCGACGTGCCCGAGGCGAGCCAGGTGCATCGCCCCGTGGTGCGCAAGGCCATCGACCTCGGCGAGGTGACCATCGATCCGCTGGTCACGCTGCACTATGTGGAGCTGCCCGAGGTGGTGCTCGGGTTCGAGGCGGCGGAGCTCGACCTCGTGTCCGGCGCGCTGGCGCTGGACTGGGGGATCGAGGGCGTGGAGTTCCCGCTGCGGGTGCTGGCCGGGCTGTCCCCCGCGATCGCCGCGGGCCGCCGCGCCGTGACCGTCGTGCTGCACGACCGCCGGACGGTGCTCGCGGTGCGGCCCGGCTACTCCGACGAGGCGTTCGGGATCGCCGTCGACATCGGCTCCACGACCGTTGCCGGCTACCTGCTGGATCTCGCCTCGGGTGAGCTGCTGGCCGCCTCGGGCCTGATGAACCCGCAGATCCGCTTCGGCGAGGACCTGATGAGCCGGGTCTCCTACGTGATGATGAACCCGGGCGGTGACGCCGATCTGACCGCCGCCGTGCGGTCCGCTGTCAACGAGCTCGTCGAGGCCCTGTGCGCCGAGGCGGGCGTGCCGCCGGACCGCGTGCACGACCTTGTGGTGGTCGGCAACCCGATCATGCACCACCTCGTCTTGGGCATCGATCCCACGCCGCTGGGCGCGGCACCCTTCACGCTCGCCACCTCTGCGCCGGTGAGGGGGAGCGCGCAGGACATAGGCGTGTCGTTGCCGCGCTCGGCGCTGTACGTGGGACCCTGCATCGCCGGCCACGTCGGCGCTGACGCAGCCGCGGCGACGCTGGCCGAGGGGCCGCACCGCGGCACAGATCCGATGCTGGTGGTGGATGTGGGAACCAACGCCGAGATCGTGCTCGGCGACGGTGGTCGGGTGTTCGCCGCCTCGAGTCCCACCGGACCGGCCTTCGAGGGCGCCCAGATCAGCTGCGGTCAGAGGGCCACGGCCGGGGCGGTGGAGCGGGTGCGCATCGACCGCGATACCTGGGAGCCACGGTTCAAGGTGATCGGATGCGACCTGTGGTCAGACCACCCGGGCTTCGCCGAGGGCCTGCGGGAGGCTGGGCTGGAGGTCTCGGGTCTCTGCGGCTCGGGGATCATCGAGGTGGTCGCCGAGATGTTCCTGGCGGGCATCATCGACGCCCAGGGTGTGATCGCGCCCGGCGAGGGGCCCCGGCGCGGCCGCGTGGAGCGGGACGGTCGCACGTTCCGGTATGTGCTGCAATCCGAGCCGATCCCGCTGTCGATCACGCAGGGCGATGTGCGCGCCATCCAGCTGGCCAAGGCGGCGCTGCGCGCCGGGATCGACCTGCTGCGCGAGCATGCCGACGCAGCCGAGGTGCATGACATCCGCCTGGCCGGAGCCTTCGGCACGCACATCGACCCGGTGAGGGCGATGGTGCTGGGCCTGGTGCCCGACGGCCCCGCCGGCACCGTGCGCGCCGCCGGCAACGCCTCGGGCGTCGGTGCGGCCCGGATGCTGCTGTCACGCCGCCAGCGCGCCGAGGCCGAGCACCTGGTTCGCTCGGTCATCAAGATCGAGACGGCCACGGAGCCGCGCTTCGGCGAGCTGTTCGTGGCCGCCATGGGGTTCCCGCACAGCACGGAGCCGACACCGCACCTGGCCTCGGTGATCGAGCTGCCCGAGCCGGCACCGGCCCAGTTGGAGCCGGCTCGCCGGCGCAGGCGCGGAGCCAGGCCGGCGGCATGATATGAGTGATACGAGTGATGTGAGTGATACGAGCGCGACAGCGATGAGCGAGACGCCCCGTCGCAGGGGCGGCGGGCGGGCGGGGCGCCGTGCCGCACGAGCCTCCGCGGCAGGCCCGGCACAGCCCTACCTGACGAGGCGCACGCCGCCGTTCGAGATACTCGACGGCGAGGGCCTCGAAGCGATCGAGCGCAACGCCGAGACGATCCTGTCGGAGGTGGGCATCGCCTTCCAGGAGTTCCCAGAGGCCCTGGATCTGTGGCGCGAGGCCGGCGCGAGCGTCGACGGCGATCTCGTGAGGTTCCCGCCGGGCCTGTGCCGGCAGATCGTCACCGAGAGCGCGCCGGCCACCTACACCCAGCAGGCGCGCAACCCCGAGCGCAGCGTGCAGGTCGGCGGCAACGCCACCGTGTTCGCGCCCAACTACGGCTCGCCGTTCGTGATGGACCTCGACGGCGGCCGCCGCTACGCCACGCTGGCGGACTTCGAGAACGTGGTCAAGCTCACCTACTCGCTGCCGCAGCTGCACCACAGCGGCGGCACGGTGTGCGAGCCGGTCGATGTGGCCGTCAACAAGCGCCATCTCGACATGGTGTACGCCCACCTCCGCTACAGCGACAAGCCCTTCATGGGCTCGGTGACCGCCCCCGAGCGCGCTGCGGACTCCATCGAGATGGCCCGCATCGCCTTTGGGGGCGACCTGGCGGGCCGCACCGTGATGACCTCGCTGATCAACGCCTCCTCACCGATGCGCTGGGACGCCACCATGCTGGGCGCGGCTACCGAGTACGCCCGAGCCAACCAGGCCTGCATCGTCAGCCCCTTCATCCTGGCCGGGGCGATGTCGCCGGTCACGGTGGCCGGCCTGGCCGCGCAGTCCCTGGCCGAGGCGCTCTCGGGCATGGCCTACCTGCAGCTCGTGCGCCCCGGTGCGCCGGTCGTGTTCGGGACGTTCGCCTCGTCGATGTCCATGGCCACCGGCGCCCCCACCTTCGGCACGCCCGAGGCCGGGCAGGCGATCTACGTGATGGCGGCACTGGCGCGGCGCCTGGGGGTGCCGTTCCGTTCCGGCGGGCAGTTCACCTCCTCGAAGCTGCCCGACGCCCAGGCGGCCTACGAGTCGGCTCACACGCTCCTTCCCACCATGCAGGCGGGCGTGAACTTCGTGCTGCACGCCGCCGGCTGGCAGGAGGGGGGCCTGGCGCTGGGCTACGAGAAGCTGATCCTCGACGCCGACCAGCTGGGCGCGATGGAGGTGTGGGCCCGCGGCGTCGATGTCAGCGACAACGGCCAGGCGATGGATGCCTTTCTCACAAACGAGCATGGGCAGCACTTCCTCGGCAACCCCCACACTCTGGCCAACTTCGAGACGGCCTTCTGGCGCTCGGACATCGCCGACGCGGCCAGCTTCGAGCAGTGGCAGGAGGAGGGCTCGCTGAGCGCGGCTGTGCGAGCCAACGCACGCTGGAAGAAGCTGCTGGCAGATTACGAGCCGCCGCCGATCGACGACGCTGTGGACGCGGAGCTGCGGGACTACGTGGCCAGGCGCAAGTCAGAGATGCCCGACGAGATCGGCTGAAGGTTCAGCCGGATTCGGGCAATCAGCCGAATTCGTCGCTATAGGGCTGGGCTGCAGGGCGCGGTGCGACCCAGCGCGGGATGATCAGCCGGAGGCGGGGCTGTCGGGACGGCGCAACCCGATCAGGTCACCGGCGGCGTGCAGTTCGAAATGCCACAGGTCGAGGTCGTCGGGGCTGCTCTCGCGCAATGAGGACACGGCGTGCCAGATCGCCAGGCGGGCGGCGCGCACGGTCGCCTCAGGAGACTCCGCGGCATGCGACACGGCGGCGTAACCGGCGGAGATGCCCGCATAGACGTCGCCGTGAACGGCCACAGAGGCCGCCGCCCACTCCGCCAGAGCCCTCAGGGCACGGGGCCTGGACCGGTTCACCGGGTCGTCGAAGACCGCCTCAACCCATGAGTGCCAAGCTGTTGATCCTCGCTCCGGCATGCCTGTGCTCCTTTTCGGCCGATCCCTGTGAGTTCAGTGGGCAAAGGCTAATGGTGTCTCGCAGCAATGGCGATGCGGTGTCCCGCGCCGGCCTCGGCAGCGAATCGGGTAGCGCCGGCCCGAGGCGCCGGCAGCGGCGCTACATGGTTGCTCCGGTCGCGATGTGGGCGGCGCGACAGGCCGGCCTTGCCGATGGACGACGGGTAGCGGGTCGCGCTAGCCGCGGCGGGGGCGGCGCAGCAGGCCGGCGGCGACCGCGGAGGCCCGAAGCGGCCAGGGATCGAAGCGGCCCTGCTCGGCGACAGGCATCGTCGGATGCACGAATATGCGGTACACCACATACAGCGCGATCACGAGATGGCAGGTGACGAGCACGGCGAAGTACGCCCAAGACGCCACCAGGGCCATCAGCGCGCCGCCCAGGGTGGGGCCGATCACTGCGCCCACACCGCTGACCCGCACGATCGAGGCGCTGGCGCCGGTCAGCTGCGCCGGCGAGACGCTGTCGGCGGTGGTGGCCACGGCCAGCGAGTAGAGCGGGAACGTGGAACCGCCGTGAGCGAACATCAGCAGCAGCGAGAGCGCCGACCCGGGCGCCACCAGCAGGTGCAGGCCGGCCGAGGAGGCAGCGGTGAGCGCGACGGCGAGGATCACATAGCGGCGCGGCACCCGGTCTGACACGTTGCCAATCAGCCACTGCAGCGCCATCGAACCCACTACGGGCGCCGCCACGAACAGCGAGATGCGCGAGGCGGGCAACCCCTCGGTGGCGGCGAAGTACGCGCCCAGGCCCATCATGGTGCCCTGCGATACACCGATCCAGAACGAGGTCAGGATCCCCAGGGGCACGACCTTGACAAGCTCGCGCAGCGATATCGGCTCCGGAACCGACAGCGGCGGTGCGGTCGACGCCGACAGTGCCACCGGCACGAGCGCCAGCGAGATCAGCGCGGACGAGACCACGAACAGCTTGAAGCCGGCCGGGTCGGCGCTGTTGAGCATCAGCTGGCCTGTGCCCAGCCCGCCCATCGTCACGATCATGTACCGCGACAGCATCCGTCCTCTCGTGGCGTTGGTGGCCATGTCGTTGAGCCATGACTCGACCGTCACCAGGATCCCCGCCAGGCAGAGCCCGAACACGAACCGCAGCAGCGTCCAGGGGACGGGGTGTATCCAGATGACGTGCAACAGCGCCGCGGCGGAGGCGACCGAGGCCAGGGCCGCGAACACCCTGATGTGGCCGACGGTGGCCAGGAAGTGCTCGGCCGCGCGCGTGCCCAGAAGGAAGCCGAGGAAGTAGCCCGTCATCACGATTCCGGTGACGGCGAGGCCGAAGTCCTCCAGTTCGGCTCGCACGCCCAGCGACACGCGCAGCAGCCCGTTGCAGGTCATGACCAGGGCCACGCCGACCAGCAGGGACTGCACGGCGCGCAGCCCGTCGGCGCGCGACTCGATCCACGGACCGCCTACGACCGACGCCTCCTGCGGCTCGTCGGGAACCCGCCGACCAGGGCTCATTGCCGGATCGTAACCGCGCGCCGATCCGCCGCGTTCTGGAGAACCCGCCCGGCGTTTCAGGCAGCTGCGGACAGTGCCTTCGCGATCACCTGGCGAACCCGGACAGGGCTCTCGATCTGCATGAAGTGACCGACCCGCTCCAGGCGCACCACCTCAGCCCGATCCGGCCCCAGCGCTTCGATCAGAGAGGCAGCGGCGCGGTCGGGGGTCATCTTGTCCTCGCGTCCCAGCACCAGCGTTACACCGCAGCGAAGTCTGGAGGCGGCGGCTTCGGCGCCCCGGTAGGCGTTGCAGGCGGCGAGGTCTGTGGCGAGCACGCCCTGGCCGGCCCGGTCGAGCAGCGACGTGTTCTGACCGATGAGCCACATTCCCGGCGAGGCGTGACCGCCGACGTGGGCGCGGCTTCCCAGGGCCCATGACGTGATGAGCCGTCCCGCCACCGGATCGTCGGCGCCGGCCGCGGCCTGCAGCGCCGGATGCACCGGCATCGCGGCCGCGGTTCCCAGCAGCACCAGCGAGCGGGCAGCCTCGGGCCGCTGCGCCGCGGCCTCCAGCACCGCGAACGTGCCCATCGAGTGGCCCACGAGGTGAGCTGGGGCCAGCCCGAGCGCCTCGGTGGTCGTGGCCAGCCAGGCGCCCATCTCCTCGATGGACTCAAGCGGCGGCCCGTCGCTGCCGCCGTGCCCCGGGAGGTCCAGCGCAGCGGCGCGGTAGCCGTGGTGGGCGATCCAGCGGGTCTGCAACTGCCACACCGTGCGATCACAGCCCGCACCGTGCACCAGCACGACAGCCGGCTCCGCTCCGTCGAGTCCGCGCCCGCCGGTGGCACAGCGCACACGGCGACTGTCTACGTGTGATTCCACAACCGCGACGCCTCTAGCCAAGCCCCAGCAGGTTGCCGCCGGCGACGGTCTACGTGTGATTCCACAACAGCGATTGTCTCTAGCGCTGTGAGGCTTTGAGGGCCCGCTCGAGATCCTCGATGATGTCTCGGGGATCCTCCAGGCCGACCGAGATGCGGACGAGGTCCTCGCCCACTCCAGCCGCAGCGAGGTCATCGGCCGACATCTGCTGGTGGGTGGTGCTGGCCGGGTGGATCACCAGCGTCTTGGCGTCGCCCACGTTGGCCAGGTGCGACGCCAGCCGCACCGCTGAGATGAACTTGGCCCCGGCGTCGCGGCCTCCGGCGATACCGAAGCTCAGGATCGCCCCGGCGCCCCTCGGATACAGACTGCGGGCCGTCTCGTGGTCGGGATGGTCCGGCATCGACGGATGCTTCACCCAGGTCACGGCGTCGTTGGCTGCCAGCGCCTCGACAACGGCCTCGGTGTTGGACACGTGTCGCTGCATCCGCAGCGGGAGCGTCTCGATGCCCTGGAGGATCTGGAAGGCGTTGGCCGGGCTCATGCACGCACCGAAGTCGCGCAATCCCTCGGCGCGGGCGCGGCTGATGAAGGCGCCGGGGCCGAACTCGTCGCTGAAGCTGATGCCGTGGTAGCCGGCGTAGGGCTCGGTGATGGTCGGAAACAGGCCGGAGGCGTCCCAGTCGAAGCGGCCGCCGTCGGTGAGCACGCCGCCGAGAGCCACGCCGTGGCCGCCGAGGAACTTGGTGGCCGAGTGCATGACGATGTCCGCGCCGTGCTCGAGGGGCCGGATGAGGTAGGGGGTCGAGAAGGTGGCGTCCACCATCAGCGGGAGGCCCCTGGCATGAGCCACCTCTGCCACCGCGGCGATGTCGAGCACCTCGATGCCGGGATTGCCGAGCGTCTCGGCGAACACCAAGCGGGTGTCGGCGCGGATGGCGGACGCGAACTCTGCCGGGTCGCGGGGATCGACGAGGGTCGTGCTGATGCCGAAGCGCGGCAGGGTGAGGTTGAGCATGTTGTGCGTGCCGCCGTAGATGTTGCGGCTGGCGACGATGTGGCCGCCCGCGCCCATGAGCGTGGCGACGGCCAGGAAGAACGCGGCCTGCCCGCTGGCGGTGGCCACCGCGCCGACGCCGCCTTCGAGTGCCGCCACGCGCTCTTCGAGGACGGCCACCGTCGGGTTGGAGATCCGCGAGTAGATGTGGCCCGGGATCTCCAGGTTGAACAGCCCGGCCGCGTGGTCGACGTCGTCGAACTCGTAGGACGTCGTGAAGTAGATCGGCACCGCCCGCGCCCCGGTCACCGGGTCGCTGTGCTGGCCCGCGTGCAGGCTCAGCGTGTCAAAGCGCAGAAACTCCGGCTCAACCACCGCCCCATCCTAAGCAGCCAGCCGACCTGACGCTCCGCGCGCTCGCCGGCGGAGAACTCGAACTCAACCACCGCCCCACGGCTTGATAATCGAACTTGCCTGCGGTGAGCCCTTACTGCGTCGGTCGAAACTACGTCGGGGGCGGCTTGATCACCAGGCACGGTTCGTGCAACAAGCTCACGTCGGAGGACCAACCCGCCCACAGCAAGGCAGCACCGATCAGCGAGAGCGTATTCTTGGGCCGTGACTTCACCGCATACGAGGATCTAGGACGGACCTCACCCGCCAATATCCCAGAAAACGAGGCTGTCCCCATGTCTACACTCGGCATAGCTTGAGCGAACGCTTCGACCGCTCTAATGGCGTCGCCTACGTGCCCGCGCCGACCGTTCTTCGGGGCCTTGGCATCACCGGCTACGAACGCCTCCCAGAGGAAGAGGCCGGTCTGCGCCTCGCGAAACATGGGCCAATCCAAGAAAGCGCTGATGCCTGGTGAGCATTTGTACACCTCGTCCAAGATCCAGGAGATCTGCGCCAGTCCCGTCGCAAGCACAGCGGCTCCGGCACCGGCACTCCAAGGGAGAGACACCTCCTTGCCATTACGGACTGCCTTATCGCCATCTCGCGCCTTCCCCAGTTCTGACGGAGCGTCGGGGACGGGTATCCACGACGGACATTCGAAGCCGAGCGCAACCTTGCCATGGGCCTTGAGCCTCTGGACGACGTGATCCGCGAATTTTCGGATATCGGTACCGCTCTCCTGCACATTCGCTTCGATAGGCCCGCACCAACCTGATCGGCTAAGCGAACCCGACCAGCTGTACCAGCCGAAGTTCTTTGCCGTAATGGACCCGATGTCGGCGCAGCAGATGGTGAGGATCATGGACTTACTATAGGCGAAGCCCCGAATGCGGCTCGAAGCGGTTCGGCAGCCGCCAACGCCGCCGGCCACACGCGCACCGAGGCAGGTCCGCAGCGACGAACCCGACGGTGTGATGCCCGCCGCTGGCGACACCCGCACCGAGGCGGGAGTGGTCTCGGGGCGGGAGTGGTCTTGACGACCTGGGGGCTTTGGGTGTCCACACCCGCGCTCGGGCGCAGCGGGCCTGACGAGTTGTGGCGTCGGTGGTGGCGCGGGTGGCCGAGGCTTCGCGTTGTGGCGACGCTCCGCGAGGCGAAGGGGACTGGTGCTCGCGTCGATGGTGGCGCGGTGGTCGGGCTTAGCGCTGGCTTCGATAGGGCTGTTGCGCGGCTGTGCCGGCCACGCGGAGCAGGCCCTCGGCCGCGCCCACGGCGTAGCCGGGGCCGAGCGCGTCGCGCCATACCTGCGCGGGGTGGGTCTCGGTCCTGCGGGTGGGAGATGAACTCATGGCAACTCCTCCGTCACCTGTGTCCTGCCCGCTGTCTGCGGGCATTCGCATTCTCACACCGGCTGCCGCGTTCAGCACGGCCACACGCCCGCTCCGGCAAGTGATTTATGTCACATCGCTGGCCGCTTGCACCTCGGCTTCGATCATTGGGCGATTGTGGCGTTGTTACAGGCTTGTCATCCGCCAGCGCCGTCGAACACCTGGCCTCCGTCCAGGGCCCCGCCTCCTCTAGCGCCACCGCCGTCGCGCCAGCGCCATCGAACACCTGGCACCCGTTCAGAGATCGTTGCGTGCATCGCGGCGCTAGCCGGCGGCGCGGTAGTAGCCGACCGGCTCCGCGGGCAGCGGCGTGTCGCCGCGAATCAGGTCTGCCGCCTTCTCGGCGAGCATCATCACCGGCGCGTAGATGTTGCCGTTGGTGATGTAGGGCATCGACGACGCGTCCACCACGCGCAGGCCCCTGGTGCCGTGCACCTCCAGCGAGTCCGGGTGCAGGGCCGAGTCCTCGCCGAGGCCCATGCGTGCCGTGCAGGACGGGTGCAGCGCGGTCTCGGCGTCGCGGCGCACCCAGTCGAGGATCTCGTCGTCGCTGCTCACCTCGGGCCCGGGAGACACCTCGCCGCCGTTGAAGGGGTCCATGGCGGGCTGAGCGAGGATGCGGCGGGCGTGGCGCACGGCCTCCACCCACTCGGTGCGGTCCTGGTCGGTGGATAGGTAGTTGAAGCGCAGCGCCGGCTTGTCGCGGGGGTCCGCCGAGGTGATCTGCACGGTGCCGCGGGAGTTGCTGTACATCGGCCCGACATGAACCTGGTAGCCGTGACCGCCCGAGGGCACCGAACCGTCGTAGCGGATGGCTATGGGCAGGAAGTGGAACATCAGGTTCGGGTAGTCGACATCGTCGTTGCTGCGGATGAAGCCGCCGGCCTCAAAGTGGTTGGTGGCGCCGGGCCCGCGGCGGGCCAGCCACTGCAGACCGATCCAGGGCCTCCGCCACATCGCCAGGTTGGGCTGCATCGACACCGGCTGCTTGCAGGCGTGCTGCACGTACACCTCAAGGTGGTCCTGCATGTTGGCGCCGACGGCAGGCACGTCGGCCACGACGTCGATGCCGTGGCGAGCCAGCAGCCCGGGCGGGCCCACGCCGGAGAGTTGCAGGAGCTGGGGCGAGTTGATGGCACCGCCGCAGCAGATCACCTCGCCGGCGTCAACGGTGCGGGACCGGCCGGCCCGCTCGTATTCGACGCCGACCGCCCGGTCCCGGTCGAAGCGGATCCGGGTGGTGAAGGCACCCGTCAGCAGCTTGAGGTTGCGCCGGCGCAGCACGGGATGCAGGTAGGCGCGGGCGGCGCTGAGGCGGCGGCCCCGGTGGACGTTGCGGTCGAAGGCGGCGAAGCCCTCCTGGCGGTAGCCGTTCACGTCGCTGGTGCGGGGATGCCCGGCCTGCTCGGTGGCCTCCAGGAAGGCCGTGAACAGCGCATTCGTGGCGGGTCCCCGCTCCAGCACCAGCGGGCCCTGCGCGCCGCGGTACCCACCGGTCGCCGCCGAGCCGGCGCAGTCGTCACCGGCGAGGCAGCTCTCCATGCGCTTGAAGTAGGGCAGGCAGTGGGCGTAGTCCCAGCGCTGCATGCCCGGATCGGCGGCCCAGCGCTCGAAGTCGAGGGGATTGCCACGCTGGAAGATCATGCCGTTGATGCTGGACGAGCCGCCGAGGACCTTGCCGCGGGCGTGGTAGACGCGCCGGCCGCCCATGTGGGGCTCGGGCTCTGAGCTGTACTTCCAGTCGTAGAAGCGGTTGCCGATGGGGAACGACAGGGCCGCCGGCATGTGGATGAACACGTCGAAGCGCCAGTCCCGCCGGCCCGCCTCCAGCACGAGCACCGACGTGGCGGGGTCGGCGCTGAGACGGTTGGCGAGGGCGCAGCCGGCAGAGCCCCCGCCGACGATCACGTAGTCGTAGCGGCCCTGTGGATCCTTCAAATGTCACCCCCTCTTGAGGACGGGTCCGGCACACGGCTCCAAATCCCCGGCGTGCTATAACGGCGACCCTACCGCCAGGGGAGCGCTCAGAGGTCGGCTCGCGTTGAGCCCTCGTGATGGGAGGCCAGCACCTGGCCGGTCTGCGGGTTGATCCAGCGGATCTGCTCGGGTGGGAACCGGATCCACAGCCTCTGCCCGGGAGCCACGGCAAAGGTCGGGTGGGTCGATACCTTCATCGACTGATCGGCCAAACCCTCCGACCGCAGGGAAACCGTCAGCAGGTTCTGAGCCCCCAGCGGCTCCACAACGTTGACACGCACCTCTAGCGCGTCAGAGGCGCGAGCATCGAGGATCTCCGTGTTCTCGGCGCGGATTCCAAGCCGGATCGCCTCTCCCTCGTAGTGCTTGAGTGCCGGTGCATCCGAACCGGTGGCGACGACCTTGCCCGCCAGCTGCACGGTCGTCTCGCCGTCCGTGTGCCTGAGGTGGCCATCGACGAAGTTCATGGGAGGATTGCCGATGAAGCCACCGACGAACTCGTTCGAGGGGTTCTCGTACACTACCGAGGGGCGGTCGACCTGCTGCAGGACACCGTCCTTCATGACCGCCACGCGGTCTCCCATGCTCAAAGCCTCAATCTGGTCATGAGTCACGTAGATCGTCGTGGCATTGACCTCACCGAGAAGACGTTTCAGTTCGGCGCGCATCTCGAGTCGGAGCAACGCGTCGAGGTTGCTCAGCGGCTCATCCATCAGGAGTACCTCGGCCTTCATTGCCAGGGCGCGCGCAACCGCAACCCTCTGTCTCTGACCGCCACTCATTGCGCTCGGCTTGCGATCCAGCATGTCTTCGATGTGCAACAAGGCGGCAGCCTCTTCGACCCGCTCCTCGAGCACTGCCTTGGGAGTCTTGATCATCCGTAGACCGAAGCCGATGTTGTTGCGAACCGACATGTGGGGAAAGATTGCGTAGCTCTGAAACACCATGGAAATCTTGCGGTCTCCCGGCGGCAGGTAGGTAACATCGCGCCCGCCTATTGTGACACGCCCTGAGTCCACCATGCCCAGGCCGGCAATCGCTCGCAACAAGGTTGTCTTGCCACATCCGCTCGGTCCGAGCAGGACCAGAAACTCGCCGTCGTTCACCGTCAAGCTCACATCGTCGATCGCGACCTTGCCTCCGAACGATTTGCTGGCTCGCTCTACAGTGATCTCAGCCACAGCGCCGACCTCTCATGTCGATGGGAATAGTGCCAAGTTCGTAGCACATCATTTTGTGATCTGCCCCCACATGTTGAACAGGTAGTTGCGGATGAAGAACATGAACACCAGAGACGGCGCCATCAGGAAGAAACCGCCCGCGAACTGGTAGGCATCGCTCGACAGCTGCAACTGGACAAGAAGCAGTGCCGGGAGCGTCCGGTTGTCCAGTGTTAGCACTCCGGCTGCGAAGACCTCGTTCCAACTCAGCACGAACGCGAAGACAGAGCTAGCCGCGATTCCAGGCAGGGCCAGTGGCAGCACGATGTGCCAGAACGACTGGAACGCGGATGCCCCGAACACCTGCCCGGCTTCCTCAAGTTCGTGGGGTACGCTTGCGAACACGCTTGCGATAATGAGAACCGACGTCGGCATCGTTAGGGCAGTGTGCATGAAGGCCAGACTGTAGACGCTGTCAAAGATGCCGATACGAAGAAACAAGACTGCCAGGGGGATGGATAGCACAACGATCGGAAAGGCCCGAACCGCCAGGATCCCCAGCCGCACCAGGTCACGTCCGGGGAATAAGTACCGAGCGATCGCATAACCTGCAGGTGCGCCGAGGAGCGTCGACAGCACAAGGGTGATGAGAGCAACGACAAGACTGTTCCGAAGTCCATCTAGGACGCCCGGTTGGTCGAGGAAGAACCGGACCGTGTCGGTGGAGAATGGAATGAACGGCAAGACATTCTTCGGATACGAGCGGACCACCTCTCGCGTGGTGAAGGCCATCGACGTAAGGAACAACAGAGGAAGCAGGATCCACAGTGCGATCAGGATGGCGCCGACATAAGTCCAGACCCTACCCCGGTTTGAGCGACGCTTCATGCGCCGGTGCAGTTTGGCGACCTCTGGCGAATCCAGCGGGGGGAGTTCCGATACGACACCAACGGCGCTGGAGGTCATCGCTCGATCTCCGCGTCGGTGCGCATGGAGCGAAGGTAGAAGAACGCACTTGCGAGCGAAAGTAGGAGCACGAATACCGCATATGCAGCGGCGACGTTGTTGTTCCGGAACTCGGAGTACTGCCGGAAGGTCTCGTTGGTCAGCACCGTCACCGTGTCACCGCCCCCGAGTGCGATCACCACCGCGAACACCTGCAGAGCGAGAATCGTGCGCAAGATCAGCGCAACCTGCAGCGACGGCTTCAGAAGAGGCAGCATCACATAGCGAACTCGCTGCCAGTACGAGGCTCCGAACAACTCCGCAGCCTCCAGAGTCTCATCGGGAATAGCCTGGAGTCCCGAAACAATGATCACCATCACAATTGACGTGGATCGCCAGATCTCCGCGACTACGATGGCGAAGATTATCCAGTTACGTGTCTGCGCGCTGAGGAAAACGTGAGGCGAATCAATGATCCCCAAGCCCTCCAGTATAGAGTTCAACAAGCCATTGCCAGTGAAGATCGAGAAGAACAGTGTGCCAACAGCCAGATCGCTCATTCCCATCGGCACGGTGAATACATACAGGAACCAGGAGGTGAGCTTGAGTCGGGCATGGATGACCAGCGACATGAGCAATGCAAGAACGAACTGAGCGGGAATGATCAGCGCAAGCAGCAAGAGCGTGGTTCGCAAGGCCGGACCGAAGAATCGGTCATCGATCATCTTCTCGATGAAGCCGGTTGTGAACTCACCGGCCGATCCGCGGTCGACCCGTCCGGAAACCTCGTTCTCGAAGACCTGTATGAACCGCGACGGCACCCAACCTTGACCGGTGTCTCCAGGAACGGTGCCGCGGACCCTGAACCAGACCTCAAGTGTCGCAACCTCGGCGATGCTAGCCGGTGCCCGCGGCTCGGCGAAGGCTATCTCTGCTGCTATCTCGCTGGGGCGATCACGCAGGGGTGTGAGCGGGTCATCGGTCTCGCCGAGCTTCGGACGGATCGTCGCGGTCAGCGGTGTCCCGTCAGCACTCTCTTCCCTGATGCGAACGCGAGACTCAGGTGCCCAACCGTCAGCGGTCGCGCCGTTCGGCTGTTCGACAACGACACGATACCAAGTCTCGGTGAGCAGATCGGTCGCCATGTCGGCGTCCTCTAGGAAATTTCCCTGCCTTCCGAGAATCTCAACGGTGACTCCCTGTTTGAGCCGGCCGGACTCCCGAGCATTCAGGCCCGGGCCCTCGCGCAGCGGCAGCACCGCGTCGTCGTCCCAGATCGCCAGGCGCAGACCCTCATACATCGGATATGCAAAGAACAGACCGAGGAAGATCAGAACCGGCGCGACCAGCATGTAGGGAGTAGCCGCTCGCCGGACGGTGCGTACCCAGTTCTTCTGCGCCTGCGGCACGGAGCCGCCGACCACTGTGGCCGGATCGGGCCGCGCCGGCTGTGGTTCTGTGCTGGCCTGAGTCACGCGCGCCAACTATCGCACATCGGACCGACGGCGCTTCCGGTGCGCCCGAACGCCTCAGCGGCGCAGGGCGTCACGGGCACCGCCAAAAGCCGACCGGCGCTTCCGGTGCGCCCGAAGCGACGCACCGGAAACGCCTTATGGAGGGATCTCAGTTACGCGGCAGGTCGTCTCAGCCTGCGGGCGCGACGACGCAGGGGCCGTCGCTGGCCGGATCCGGGTCCCAGCACGGAGCGCCGGTCTCGTTCAGCAGCGCTTGGAGGGCGTCGCCCTCCTCGTTCAGCACGGTGGCGATGTCCTCGCCCCCGTCAACGATGCGGTCGAAGGCATTGCGGAAGATCTGGTTGATCTCGCCGCCGCGCTCACCCAAACCGACCGGCAGGAGTGCCGGGATGCCGTCGGAGGAGTTGAGCAGCTTCTCCACGGCCTCGGCCTCGATGGCGACACCGGCAGGCAGGCTGGCGGTGTCGACGCCCTCGACGACCGGGAAGAAGGCGAGCTCGGCCAGAACCTGGCCCTGCACCTCAGGTCGGGTCAGGTACTCGATCGCTGCCGCGGCGGCGTCGGGATTCGGAGCGTCGGCGGGAATGCCGAGGCCGACGATCACTGGCATGAAGCCTCGGCCGGCAGGACCGGACGGCGTCGGGAACGCCACGAAGGTCTCGGGCTGCTCGTCGAAAGCACCGATGAGTCGGGCCACATGGTCGAAGGCGACCCAGGCCTCACCGCTGAGAAGCGGTTCGTCCATGAAGTCCCAGTTGAGGCCCTCAGGGTTGAGTGCCGGGGCGAGGTCGTCGCGCAGGAACTCCATCATCTCTTCGGCGCCGCTGCTGCGGAACTGGCTGACCATGCCGCCCGTGTAGGACGGCCACATGTAGCCCTCGAGGAAGCGGTGGAAGAGGCCCGCACGGGGCAGGCCGCACAACGGCCGACCCTCGCCGTCATGCAGGGCGTGACACCAGTCGGCCAGATCGTCCCAGGTCATGTTGTCGATGTCCACGCCATCAGGCAGGTAGTCGAGGGCCTGCCTGTGCGCTGCCATTATGTAGGTGGCCTGGGCCCACGGCACGAACGCCAGGTTGTCCTCGGTTCCAAGCAGTCCGGCACTCACCATCGACGGCGCGAACGAGCGGTCGGCGCCTAGGTCATCTAGCAGGTCGGCGAGGTTGGTGAGCGCGTTCTCCCGCGCCAGCGGCGGGAACGACCCGTGCAGCGCGCCGAACACATCGATCTGGCTGGAGCCGGCGAGGATCTGGTCCAGGAAGGGGCCCTCCTCACCGAAAGTGATATCGAGCCCCGAGCTCCCGGCACCCGATGTGATGTCAAGGAGAACGGGCTGCTCTTCGGCCGCCGCCATCTGCGTGGTGGCCATCGACGCGTCTGATGCGTCCGTCGCAGCCGGTACAGGCTCCGGTTCTGGCGCGTCCGGCGCAGGTTCCGGTTCTGGCGCGTCCGGTTCTGGGGCGGGCGCGGTCGTCGTCGCAGCGGGCTCTGCTTGCGTGCCGGCATCGTCGTCATCATCGCCGCACGCTGCGGCAACGAGCGCTAACACCATCACTGTTGCCAGCAGCTTGGCCGGCAATGCCTTCGGGTGCTTCATTAGGTTTCTCCTCTCCGGGACCCCACCGAGCACGGTGGGAACTTGGCTACCCAACGTTCTGCCCCGATCTTTTCGGAGCAGGTATCCTCAACGTTTCGGAAGCCCCCGCAATCTAGGCGTCCGGCTGTGCGCTGTCAACCCCCTGCGCCGAACCGACGCTACGCCCGCTCCGGTGCTACGGGTTCTCTCCACCGAGGGCGCTCCGTCAGCGCCGCCCGATTCCTCGCATTGCTCGTCCGGCGCTGCCCGACGTTGGGGTGTCCAACCACATGGGCGTCACGCACATAGGCGTCACGTCAGCGCCGTCCGGTCCTCGGATTGTTCCGTCGACTGGTGGGTGAGGAGTTCGGCGACGTAGTCGTAGATCCGGCGGTGGATCCGGAGCTGGTTCAACGATCTTCCGAGTTCTGCGATGGCCTCGACCTCGGCGTCGGGCAAGCTCACCTCGGCATCGGGGTGATCGAGCCTGCGCTGGTTGAACGCCGCTGACAGCGCCAGCTCACAGCTCTCGCGCTCATGGACCAGCGCCTGATGGACGGCGAGATGCTGCGGGTCACCGGTGAGATGTTCAAGCGAGTCGCGCACGCCGGCGGCATCGGCCAACAGTTGCTCGGACCTGTGGCGCAGGGCCTCCACGACGTTCTTGTCGGGCACCGAGCGCGACCTGCCGGCACGATCGGTTCCCAGCCGGTGCATCCGCACTGACGGCGCGGCCGACCCCGCCGGCGGCGGAGTCACGGTCACATTCTGCTCGAAGATCTCTCGAGGTCCGGCTTCGATATCGCCTCGTGAGATCGGTGCTGCAGTCGGGTTGTAGAGCCGCAACCGAGGACCCTGGTCGCCCGGCCTTAGCGATGTCATCGGCAAGTGAGATCGCACGGGCTCCCATCGCGCCGTTTTGCCGCTGCTTCCCGCGACCTCGATCACGATGGGCGGATTGCGGAACGACTCGCACAAGGCGGCGAACTCGTCGTCGTCCGGCGATGCATCGATGACCGAGACCCCCAGTTCGTGCTTCGTGAGCCGCTCGCATCGGGCGCCCGGGACATACATCGACGGGCCGGCGTCACCGGCACGGCCGCGCAAGCCCGTCTTTGCCAACCACTCGACACTTCGCCGCAGCGGCAACGCGATGGCTCCGCTGCGGGTCATGCGGTAGCCACGCAGTCCTCGAGCATGCACCACGACGGAGCGTCCGGCATCGTACGAGGCGACAAAATCCTGGAACGGGAAAGTGGTGACCTCGTCCACCTCGCGCTGTCCCATGAGAACCCGGGCGAGTCCGGGGTCGATCTCATGACCGAACAAATCGGTGTCGGCAGCATCGCGTTCCACTACATCGAATGGCATTCCAGTATATACCGCTCCACTCTGGAGAGGATCAATGAACAGTTCCGCAATGAAGTCGGTGCCTCGGCTGTCCAAGTCGACCTCGAGTTCAACCGTCCGGCTCTGGCTGACCCGAAGCCTCATCTTCGCGGTCACTTCCCCGCCTGCCCAGCTTGCAATCAACTCGATCGCCAAGACGGCATCGAGATCGCTGGTGGATTCGACCTCTGCATGCACCAGCCGACCGGCAGCAAGCAAGCCTGCAGGTTCGCTCGAGTAGGTGTCGCCGGCATCGCTTTTCACCTCAAGTGGCCCGATCACCACTCCGCCGATGTCAACGGTGCCGTTTTCGCTGACGGACACCGAGCCGTTGGGGCCGTTCAGATCACTCGGGGTGACACGAGGGGGGCCGGCGTGGACGGGGCGCGCCGTGGCGGGCGCCAACCCGAGACCTTCGGAGTCGAACTGGTAGACCGCCCCACTCGCCCTCACACTCCCCGACCGCGGCAACGGCGTCGTCGAGAGCACGTACCAGCCATCTCGCATGCACTTCGCAACCTGCCGCGCCGAGCGCACGGCATCCCGCTTCATCTCGCGGAGGAGTCTTCGGTAAGAACGCTCCATGCGTTCATGCACCGGGTCGACGCTCACTCCACAGATGCAGTCGTGGACCGCGTTTCGCAGGAGTTCGCGATCCCAGGCATCGTAGAGGTCCCCGCGATACGGAGCACCGCAGGCGCCGGCCAGCGTTGCCAGAGGCTCGCAGACCCGATGCAGTATGTGCTCCGCATCGGCGTGCAAGATCTTCAAGTAAGTCCTCGTTGACAAGGTCCCGGGAAATGTCGAGCCGTACTTGCCCGACAGCAGCTCACCGGTGATCTTCGGGGCCGACGCAACGTGGCGGGCAACGGCCCGTGCGTAGTGCTCGGGCGAGGACTCGACCAACTCGACCCCGTCTGTGCCGTTGCCGAGCTCGCGGTAGATCGCGATCGGATCCTCGGGCTCGGTCTCGAGATCGTACCCGTCGAACATCGGGATGGGGAGGCCGCTGTAGTAGCCGGCTAGCTTGTCGTACTCGCCTCGGAGGCGCCGGATCGCTAGCTGTCTCGTCCGGGAGATGCCGTAGAGGTTCCGGTACCCGCCGAAGAGGTTGATGGCCGCGACCTCGGATCCATCGGGCGACGCCCACCTGAAAAGTGGCTCAAGCTGGGGCACGCCACGCCATACATACACGGTCGAGATACCGGCCGCCGCGAACATCTGCGGTGCTTGAGAGACGTGTCCGAAGGTGTCGACAAGCCACGCCGTGTCGGTATGGCCGCCTTGCCGAGCTACGTCTTCGAGGCCGGCGTTGAGGTTGCGCAGGAGCAGTTCCCCGCTGACGGTGCGCCAATCGGGCTGGCTGTACAGCGGGCCGATCCCGATGACCCCTGCGCTGACCAGCCGAGCGACGGAGGCCTCGTAGTGCGGTTGGGTCCGAAGCAGATCCTCGATCACCAGCGTCTGGCCGTCCAGCAGGTATCGATAGCCGGGATTGGCGGTCTGAAGCTCGTCGATGGCGTCGATCAGCTCTGGGATCCATCTGGTGGTGTACTCCTCGGTCAAGAACCACTCGCGATCCCAGTGGGTGTGGTTGATGACATGGACCGATCCTGATCGGGGCGGAGATGGCTTCATAAGCGAGTGGACTTTCGTAGCTCCTCATGACGCCGCATGATGCCGCGCTGCGTTGCCGCGGTCAGGCCGCCCGGCAATGCACGGCCAGCGGCACCGAGAACTCTGCGGTGCTTGCTGCTTCCGTAAGGTTTCGGAATATAGAGACGCACACGCCCGCCTGTCAAGGCCGCCTACTGGCCTACGGGCGAGAGCCGATCAAACCCCGCACGACAAGCTCGCCGTTCAGAGCGCTGCGCGAAGTGTCGTGCAAAGCTAAGGGCGCGGGCCGAGCCGCTGGAGAGTCGGGACATCGCGAGGCGTCTGGGGGCGTCGCCCTACGGGAGCGGGCCGGTCGAACCTCGCACGACGAGTTCACCCTCCAGAAGGACCTGAGGGTCGACCTCGCTGGTCCCGTTCACCACATCGAGAAGCTGCAGGCACAGGGTCTCCCCCGTGTTCCGCGGCGACCCGCGCAACGTAGTCAGCCCCGGCATGGCGTAGCGGGCTGCCATGATGTCGTCTAAGCCGGTAACGCTCAGTTCGTCCGGCACGCGGATGCGGGCATCGCGCGCCGCGCCCAGGACTCCGAGTGCCAGAAGATCGTTCTGTGCGACGATGGCGGTCGGCCGATCGTTCCTGCGAAACAGTTCTCGGGCGGCGCGATATCCCGAGTCCTCATGGAAGCCGGCCTCGACCACCAGCGCAGGGTCGACCGTGATACCGCAAGCGGCGGCCGCGGCCTCGAAGGACCGCAACCGGTAGTGCGACATGCTGAAACGCGCCGGCTCAATGAGGCAGGCGATCCGCTGATGGCCGAGGTCGGCGAGATGTTCGACGATGGGACGCATGATGTGATCCACATCGGCAACGAACGGGAAGGAGGGACGGTCGCAGCCTCGACCGAATACAACGAACGGGAAGTCGGCCTCCGCCAAGAAGCGGATGCGCGGATCGTCAACCTCGGTGCGAACGAGCACGAAGCCGTCCACCTGCCGCCATACGAGCGCCTGCTGGTAGTTCTTGAAATTGTCCGCCGGTTCGATTCCCACCGTCAGCCGTACCTCGAATCGCTTGGTTGTGGCGGCGGCGACCAATCCGGACAGGAGTTCCGCGAAGAAGGCATTGCTGAAGTGGAGTTCGCTCTGGGGGAGCACGAGACCGATGGCATCGGCCCGCAGAGACCCGGCCTTGAGCCGGCGAGCCTCCAGATTCGGGACATAGCCGAGTTCGGCAGCCACGGTGCGAGCGCGTGCTTTGGTCTTCTCGGCGACATCCCACTTGTCGTTCAGTGCCCGGGACGTCTGGGTGACGGACATGCCCAGTTCCCTCGCAACGTCGTGCAGGGTCACCCTGTGATCGGCCGGATCCATTTCCGAAACGTTACTAGCGCCCCCGAGACGGCCTCTTACCTGCGCAACATCCCCACCAGAAATCAGGCCGGTTGGCAGATCGGGCTCGCCGGCAGATCAAGCGCGCCGGCAGATCAGGCCCGCTGGGAAGGTGGAGCCTCGCCGTGCAACAATCACGGCCCTACCGCCGCACCCTTCGACCAGGAAGGCATGCCGTGAACGAGCCCACCCCCGACCAACCTGGGCCGCCGCCCCCGCCTTCGGGCCGTTGCCTGTGCGGCTCGGTCAGCTACGAGGTTGACGGTCCGATCCGCCCGGTGTGGGACTGCCACTGCTGGCGCTGCCGGCGCTGGACGGGCCATCACATGGCAGCGTCGGGGTGCGAGCGCTCAGACCTGAGGCTGCTGTCGGCCGAGACCCTGGCCTGGCACCATCCCGCCGACGACCCCAACGTCGCCTACGGCTTCTGCCGTGAGTGCGGCAGCTCGCTGTTCTGGAGGATCGTCGAGGGGCCGCCCGAGCAGACCGGCCACATCTCCATCTGCGCCGGCACGCTCGACCCGCCCACGGGCCTGCACACCGAGCGGGCACTGTTCGTCAACGACGCCGCCGACTACCACAACCTCGACCCCCAAGTCCCAGCCTGGACCCGCGAGTAGCACCTCAGGGCAACGACACCCGAAGCCCTCCCCTGGCGATGACGAGATACACGAACGTCGAGTAGCCGCCTCAAGAATGACAACACCCGAACCCACGTATGCGACGTGGCTGCCCGCCGACGCGATCAAAGCCGCCTCACGAATGACAACACCCGAACCCCCGGCGCTCCTACAACCTGACGGCGTATTCGAGTAGCCGCCTCAAGAATGACACCGCCCGAACCGCGGTCGGTTCAGGGGTGTGGTTCAGGCACTCGCCACGGTCATGGGGGTTGGCGCGGGCGATGCGAGTCGATTTGGCCGGCACAAGGTCAGCGCCGAGAGCGGTGGCCACCATTGAGGGCGCTGGCCACCGTTGTGCCGCCGTTGCGGGAGCCGTTGTCGCCGGACGAGGCAGGCTCGGGATCACGATATGGCGGTCGGCGCGGGGCGAGAGCGGCTCGTGCTGTTGCGGGTCCGCTGGGTCCGGCAGACGGCGACCGGTTCGACGCTAAGGGTGCGCCGTTCGGGTCCTCCGGTCGCGATGCCGGTCTTGGGTCGCCAAGGCGGTGGTCGTTCTGGGTGAATAGCAGGGGTTGTTGAGCTCTGGGCGCGGTGCTTGGGTGTTGATCCCCCACCAACGTGGCAGCTTCCGCGGCCCTCGGTGGTGGGGGTTCGCTGTGGTCGGGGTCGTCGCAGTTCTGGTCGTTCTGGGTGAATAGCAGGGGTTGTTCGGGTGCGTGCGCGGGCCCGTGGTGGGTGTGTTTGGGCGGGTGCAGGCTGTGCCGCCCGTCGGAGCGTTTGTGTATCTGCCAGCGGTGGTGGTGGATTTTCTGGTGGCAGTCCCAGCAGACGGGGACCATGTTGTCGATCTTGGTGGCTCCGCCCGCTGAGACGGGCACGATGTGATGTATCTGGCACATGTCGGGGTCGGCCGCGCAGTGGAAGCAGCCACCCCACCGGTTGAGCAGCCACCGCCGCTGCTGCTCAGTGGCGGTGCGTGACGATTTGGTCTGCCAGATGGGCGTGCCTCTGGCACCATAGATGAAGCCGGTGAGCCGGGAGTTGCAGACAAGTTCTTCAAGCACCGCCTCCGGGAGCCGCGCCCCGTCAGGCAACTCCGCGATCAGCTTGCCGGTAGCAGCATCGACCTGGACGTTGACGCTGATGTCCGCAAACGACCTGCCCGCACCCGCACCAGTGACAGGCCCCGCACCCGCGTCGGTGAGTTGATCAGCACCTTGGCCTGAACTAGGTAAGCCCACCCGAAGGCGTCCCACCTCCGAACCCGTGGACTGGTCGGCACCCTGGTGGGTACCGGTGGCAGAGTCCGCGAGTCGCCCTTTGAACGCATCGGTGCCCTCGCGAGTGCGCGCGCCGGTGTTCGTGGGTTGGCACGTGTCGATGCCCGCACCCGCTGGCAAGCCCGCGCCTGCGCTTGCGGCCCTGCTGCCCGCCATGCTGGCCGCCGCGGTGCGTGAGGTGTGGTTGTCGAGGGCGTCGGCCATGCATTGCCTGAAGGTGCGCCGCCCAGCGTCGGGCAGCTCGCCAAACCCACTGGCACGTCTGCCGCCGCGGGCAGCAGTTTTCTTGTCGGAGTCGTACATGCGACCTGCCTCGGCGCGCAGCCGTTTGCCGATGCGCTTGCCGGCCACGGGATCAAAGACCCCGTGCAGCTGCACGGTGCCGTCATCCGCGTCCCAGATGTGCAGGCTGCGCTTGGCCCGCAACCGCTGATACTCGCGCTCACCGTCATCATCTTGACGATCCGCAACCCAACGACGGGACTCTTTCGCGAAGTCCTCAGGCCGCAGCGTCTCAGCCTTAGCAAGCAACCCGCCATCAGCCTCCACAGCCTGTGCGCTCGTCCTCTCAACAGCCTCAGCCAATCGCCGCGCGTTAGCCTCGGTCACCCGACCTGACTCGACCGCGTCACGCACCGAAGGCGTCGCCGAGATCGTCTCAGCAGTCTTCACCTGCCCCCGAGCATCCCGCCGCGACAACCCGGCAGTCTCAGCAAGCACACCCGTGCCGCCGTCGCCGTGACGCTCAGTCTTGGAGATGATCAACGCAGCGTTGGTCTGGAAGGCCGACAGAGCCGCCGTGATTCCCCGAGACACCGTCAACGCCTCACGCAGCTCGGCCGTGCCGAGGCCACCGCAGTCGGTCATCGCGACCAGCGCTTTGACCTCTGCTTCAGCCCGGCGGGCGGTCTCAATCAGCACGAAAGTAGTATGCCATAACCCTATGACATTCTACAACCCACATCGAACAGTTTTCTAATTTCACCAGATCATCGAACACATGAAGCAAACCCAAGCACTACTGCCACGGCGGAACCCCAACAATCCTAGCCAGGCCACCACCACGCAAGGCAGCGACCAGCAGCGCAGCCACCCCGTCGAGCGATGCCTGCCCAACAGGCCACTGATCTCCCCTATACTCAACCCCGACCTCGCCAACACCTCAAGCTGAGCGCGCCCCGCCGAGCACAAACTCTGTGCCATACTCGTGAACCTCCACCGGATGATCGCCGACGCTTCCAACCGGCCATCACGGCCGATCCGTCGCGATTTCCGGTGGAGCCTGCGGGGTGATAGACCCCGCAAAATGCCTCGCAGCAATGCCTCGCAAGATCCTCAGCATGCTCACCGCTGTGGTAGCCGTAGCGCTATTCGGCATCTCGCTCGCCGATGCGCAAAGCCAGAGATTCAGCGACGTAGTGGTAGATCACCCCGACTACGAAGCCGTCGAGTGAGCAGCCATAGCCGGAGTAACTACCGGCTACGAAGACGACACCTTCAAGTCGTCGGAGCCTCTTCGCAAGAAGCACGCGATCGCCTTCATGGAACGCTACTATGACACGGTGTTCAAAGCTGATCAATCAGAGGATTTCACCCGCTCAGACATGATGGCTCTGCTTCATGCCATGAGCGGCGGCACGACGCCTGCGCCAACAACCAGTAAGCCGCCGACCACAACGACAACAAATAAACTGCCACCGACTACGACCGCTGAGCCGCTTACCAGCGCGGAACAATGCCGAAACATAGTTACCAACGGCGTTCACAGCACCATCGCGGACTCACGAATGCGGCTCACGGCCCCGGCCGAACTGCACCGGGTCTGGGCGAAGGCAGCCATCCCCCCCCCCCCCCTCCCCCCGGACGTTCGCCTCGCAGACCGTCCGCCGCGCCGTGGGGATTGGCTGCGGCACGCCAACGCACTGGCCGATTGGGCGCAGGCGTGCCTCTGCCTGCCCACTAAGGGGGTCATACCGTCTGGCGGCGCTGGCCACGGCCATCGAGGACGCTCTGGGTGCCGAGACTGCTCACGGCGCGATGCCATCGCGCAGCGTTGGACGGTACGGTCGGGGCAGGACCACTGGCGCGCCTGCTCAACGCTGACCTCAACAAGACGATTGAGACGCTCGACTCCGGCAATAGTGCGGCGGCAGCATTGACCGGCAACTACTCGAGTCCTAAGGACCCGCCGCACCAGGCGATCCAAGCCTTCGACGCAGATCCGATCGCGGCCTAGAGACGATCCTTATCTTGGGACACACGGCCCGGTCTTGCATGGCCGACCTGTCGCTATCGCCGGTGGAGCTTGCACAGCTACCATAACGTCTGCTATAATAGGAGAGAAAATGCAGATCATTTGGTGAAGCGTGCTGAGTTGACAACTGCACATGATGCAGCTAGGCTGTAGGTATGAAAAACCCAATAGGACCTCGCGTCCATCAACTCCGAGTGGCTTCCGACTTGTCCGTAGAAGAATTCGCGAGAAGGTTACAATGCTGCCCCGATAATGTGCACAAGCTAGAGGAACTGAAGGACGCCAAAGGTCTCGATGTGGAGAAGATCGCGATGGCCCTGAACGTATCTTCGCGTGCTATACTCGAGCCGCACTCCCTGCTTGGTCGCGTTCCGATAGCGCTGCGTGCGACCAAGAATGAAATCTGGAACATTCGAACTTCGCGACGATTGCTGGTGCAGTTGGTGGAGCTACATTGCGACCTTGTGGCGCAAGGCTACCCAACCCACATGAACTTGAGCAGCCTTCCACGATTCGATGCAGAGAGATGGCAAGAGAAAGTCGAAACTATCGCCGAGCGGGTAAGGAAGTGTCTCAGCCTGCCTGAGAACCGTCCGCTCGATCTTCGTAGGCTAGCCAAAGCCATTGAAGAAGGAATCGGAGTTGATGTGCTCCTCAAGAATCTCGGTGACAAGTCTCCGCCGGGTGTGGCTACGACTGACCGCGAATGGTCGTTGATCTTGGTGAACACAAATGAGTGGGCGCATCGATCGTTGTTTACGCTTGCGTGCCTACTTGGACGAGTCATCGCCGCGGACGGGGTTAGCATCAACACGGACAACACAGATTGGCGAGGCCATAACGAATGTGAAAAGCGTGCAAATCAGTTTGCAGCCGCCTTCTTGATGCCCCGACGCCAGGTCGAGATGGCTGTCGACAGTGGAGGTTTCGTAGATTACGCCGACCTTGCAGAGCAGTTTGGAGTCAGCTCTGAAGTATGCCAGCGCCGACTTAGCAACTTTGAGATCATTTTGGACACGAAAGAGCCTACCCGACTGTCGACCAGCGCAGAGAAGAAGCCGTCACCTTCCCCTTCCCCCCGGAGGGTGCCTGGCATACGGTACCCTAGCTTGCTCAACAGGCGATACCTGTGCGCTGTCGAGGACGGTAATATCGCAGAAGGGCGACTGGAGCGGCTGCTCGATGACGGTCCGCCAGCACCCGCTCCGCGAGGGACACCGCGCAAGCTCCACCGGTGATCGCGACGGATCGGCCATGATGGCCGATTGTAGGTGTCGGCGATCATCCGGTGGAGGTTCAGGAGTATGGCACGGAGTTTGTGCTCATCCGAGCGCGCGCAGCTTGAGGTGCTGGCGAGGTCGGGGTTGGGGGTGGGGGAGATCAGCGGCCTGTTGGGCCGGCACCGCTCGACGGTGTGGCGGGAGCTGCGCCGCAACGGCGGGGTCTGCGCCTATCGGGCTGAGGCGGCGCAGGCCGGGGCCGAGGCGCGGGCGCGTCGTCCGAAGACGCCGAAGCTGGTTGGGGATCCCGTGCTGGCTGCGGCGGTGACAGCGGGGCTGGCCAGGAAGTGGGCGCCGCAGTCGGTCGCGGCCGAGCCTCAGCGAGCAGGGCATGGCGATCTGTGGGGAGACGATCTATCAGGGGTGCTACCGCAGCGACCGGGGCCTGCCCGAGAACACCTGGAGGCTGCTTGCGCGCCGCCGGCGCCGCCGCAAGCCCCGCAGCCGCTGCGAACGCGCCAAGCGCAGCGTGCTGGGCGGTTTCAAGCCCATAGCGCAGCGTCCCGATGCGGTCGCGGCACGGCTGGAGGCAGGGCATTGGGAGGGCGACCTCATCATCGGCGCCCACAACCGCAGCGCGGTGGTCACCCTCATCGAGCGGGTCAGCCGCTACGCGCTGCTCGCCGCGCTGCCCAACGGCCACACCGCAGACGAGGTCAACGCGGCGGTCATCGCCGCGTTGGGCCGCCAGCCCGCTCACATGGTCCGCACCCTCACCTGGGACCAAGGCCGCGAGATCGCCCACTGGCCCAAAATCGAAAAAGCCCTCCCAGACCTCAAGGTCTACATCTGCGACCCCCACTCACCCTGGCAGCGCGGCAGCAACGAAAACACCAACCGCATAATCCGCCGCTGGCTCCCCAAAGGCACCAACCTCAACATCGGACCCGTCAAACTCGCCATCATCGAAGACCACCTCAACACCATGCCCCGACGCATCCACAACTGGAACAGCGCACTAACCCAATACACTGCCCACTGTCGCGATCACCAATAGAGCTTGCCCCGTTTCTTGCCCACAACTGCGATGAGCCGTTCTAGCACTGGGCAGATGCGGCACCCCGACGTTCACGGCTCCGGCCATTGCCGCTCGGCCAGCTTCATGACTTCGGGGTCACTGAGATCGCCTGCCGCCAGGCGCTGGATGTGGGCGAACAGGCGAACCCGGGTTTCGCGGTCGCGGAATTCTTGCAGCGTTGTGTCCACCGCATCCACGATACTCGTTGATTTGCGGTGGTCAGGAGCGCATTCGGTGGCCTTCGGGGTCCCATAGGCAGTCTTGCACCGGTTTGGCTCGGCGGCGGACGCCGACTATCTCGATCTCGAAGCGGCCGCCCGCGTCGGCTAGTTCGGCGGGCACGTAGCCCATGGCGACCGACGCCTCGCTGTGGTGGGCGTAGCCGCCGGAGGTGACCCAGCCCACCACCTTGCCGTCGTGCCAGACCGGTTCGTCGCCGATCACGTCGAACGCCTCGGTGCCCTTGCCGGTCTCGACGGTCCAGGTACACAGCCGCATGCCGCCCGCGGGCCGACCACCAACAGGGCCGGCCTCGCCGTGCTTGGCGACCAGCGCGTCGCGCCCCACAAAGTCCTTGTCCAGGCGCACGAAGCGGCCCAGCCCGGCCTCAAACGGGTCGTAGTCGGGCCGGTACTCGCGCGCCCAGGAGCCGAAGCCCTTCTCCAGCCGCAGCGAGTTGAGCGCATGCAGCCCGAAGAGCCTCAAGCCGTGCGCCCTGCCCGCGTCGACCAGCAGGTCGAACACATAGCGCTGGTACCGCGCCGGCATCCACAGCTCGTAGCCCAGGTCGCCGGTGTAGCTGACGCGTCCGCACCACACCGGGGCCAGGCCGGCGTTGATCTCGCTGAAGGCCATGAACCTCATGCCGTGAGCGGACACGTCCGCGTCCGTGACCTCGGCCAGCAGCGCCCGCGAGCTGGGCCCGGCTATGGCCAGCCCGCACAACTCCGCCCCCAGGGTGCGATAGCCCACCGAGCCGTCCGAAGGCAGGCCGGCGTCGAACCACCGCTCGTAGTACCGCTCGGCGACGCCCGAGCCGAACAGCACGAACTGCTCGCCGCGGCGCGTGTTGCCGGTGGCGCCGCCGGTGACGGTGCCCGCAGGCCCCTCGGCCCGGCCCGGCGCGGCGGCCAGGCAGGCCACCGTGAGGTCGCCGGTCAGGTTGCCGGCGGCATTGGTCATCGGCGCGAGCGCCATCCGACCCGGCACCGGGACCCGGCCTGCCAGCAGCCGGTCGAGCCAGGCCCGAGCGCCCGGCCCCTCCACCAGGAACTTGGCGAACCCGGTCGTCTCGATCAGGCCCACACCGGCCCGCACGGCCAGCGTCTCGGCACGCACCTGCTGCCAGGCGTTGGAGCGCCCGAACGTGACCCGCTCCACCGGCTCCAGACCGGGCGCCTGGAACCACAGCGGCGATTCCAGCCCGAAGGCGTCGCCGAAAACGGCGTTGGCGGCCACCAGCCGGTCGTGGATCGGCGAGGTCTGCACGCCTCGGCCCGCCGGCAGGTACTCGTTGGGGAAGGTGATGCGGAACCGGCGCGAGTAATTCTCGCGCACCTTGGTGCTGGTGTAACCCAGCGTGGCGTGATCCCCGAAGCGGGCCACGTCCATGGCCCAGGCGTCGCAGCCCGGATCGCCCGCGGTGATCCAGTTGGCCAGCGTCAGCCCGACGCCACCGCCCTGGGACAGCCCCGCCATCACCCCGCAGGCCGTCCAGTAGCCGCGCAGGCCCCGGACCGGCCCCACCAGCGGGTTGCCGTCGGGAGCGAACGTGAACGGCCCGTTGACCACCCGCTGGATGCCGGCCGCGGCGAAGGCCGGGAAGTGAGCGAAGGCGACCTCCAGCGAGTCGGAGATGCGGTCCAGGTCGGGTGGCAGCAGCCTCATCCCGAAGTTCCACGGCGTCTGCCGGGGCGACCACGGCAGGCACGCCTGCTCGTAGGTGCCGAGCAGCATGCCCTGACCCTCCTGGCGCATGTAGATCTCGCCGCCGAAGTCGATCACGTGCATCAGCACCGAGCCGGTGCGCCGGTTGTGCTCGATCACCTCGGTGAGCGGCTCGGTCACGAGGTAGGTGTGCTCCATGGCGAGCACCGGCAGCTCCAGGCCCACCATGCGACCCACCTCGCGCGCCCAGAGGCCCCCGCAGTTGACGACGTGCTCGCAGTCGATCGCGCCGAGATCCTCGCCGCCGGCGGTGTCGTAGAGGATCACCCGCCAGCCCCCGCCGCCGCGGCGCTCGATGGCTTGGGCCCAGGTGTTGCGGTACACCTCGGCCCCTGCGGCGCGGGCCGCCTTGGCGTAGGCGTGGGTCACGCCGGCCGGATCGACGTGGCCCTCGTGGGCATCGACGAGCGCGCCGACGAAATGCTTGGGATCGAAGAGCGGAACGAGCTCGGCCGCCTCCGACACCGACACCAGCTCGGTCTCCATTCCGAGGTAGCGGCCCCGGGCGTGGGTCATGCGCAGCCAGTCGAGCCGCTCGGGCGTGTCGGCCAGCATCACGCCGCCGGGTGTGTGGATGCCGCAGTCCTGACCCGACACCCGCTCGATCTCGGCGTACAGCTCGGTGGTGTAGCGCTGCAGCCGGGCGACGTTGGGATCCCCGTTGAGCGTGTGCATGCCGCCGGCGCTGTGCCAGGTGGAGCCGGCGGTCAGCTCGGTGCGCTCCACCAGCACCACATCGCTCCAGCCGGCCTTGGTGAGGTGGTAGAGCACGCTCGCGCCCACCACTCCCCCGCCGACCACCACCACACGCGCCTCGGTCTTCATCCGGCGGACCTCGCACCCCGGGTGCAGAGACTCACGGGACCTTGGATGCCGTGACTCACGCGTTTCCGAGCGCTGTGGCTCGCAGGACCCCGAATGCCGAATCTCCCTGAACGCCGCGCTGCTGCTTCGGATCGGGGCATCGCCTAGAGGACTCCTGCCTGTTGCTTACGCTCGATGGCGGGCGGAGCGGGATTGCGCTCGCAGCCGTAGCGCTCGTTGTCGCCGGGGCTGTCGCCTCCGGGCACGGTCAAGCCCGTCCCGAGCGAGTCGGCGGTGACGCAGTCGGCGACCATGTTGTGGAAGCGGTGCAGCGGCTCCTCGAAGCGCGGCGACAGCGGCCCCGCCGGGGCGGCACCCAGCGCCAGCCCGCGCTGCGCCCTCTCGCAGATGTCGATGTCCTCGTCGTTTATCTCGATCCAGAACTTGCGGGTGGACTCGAAGGCGTCGGCTGCCGTATCGGTGCCGGTGGATGCCGGGAGCAGGAAGGTGCAGTGCTCGCGGGTTGCCCCCGCCGACAGCGGCTCCAGGCGGATGACGAAGGCGTGGCTCGGCAGCACGGCCAGCAGCAGGTTGGGGAACACGGCCACGAAGCGGCCGCTGACGCTGTCTGAGGCGTCCAACCCGGCGGCCGGCGGCAGCACGAGCCAGTCGTCGCGGTCGTCGGCCGACACGGGCGTGGTGGTCTGGCCGCAGTACATTCCCGGCCCCTGGTAGCGATAGTGGTCACGCACTCGGGACACCTTGGCCAGCTCGGGATGAACCCAGGCGAGGTGGTAGTACTCCTGGAAGTTCTCCGAGATCAGCTTCCAGTTGGCGGCCACGTCGAAGCCGCACTCCTCGCGCACCTGCCAGCCGTCGAACGCATAGCCGGCCATCCGCTCGGGCAGGTCGCCCAGCCAGCGGGACAGGGGCGGCGTGTCCCCGTCCAGGCACACGAACACGACCGGGCCCCAGACATCCACCCGGACCGGAAGCAGCGAGAGCTCAGCGGGGTCGAAGTCCTCCCTGGGCACCTGATCGAACAGCGGAGCCGCGATTAGGGCGCCGTCGAGGGCGTAGCCCCAGCGGTGATAGGGGCAACGGATCGTTCCCGCCACCGCGCAGTCGGCGGCAGCCAGCTCGGTCCCGCGGTGGCGACACGAGTTCACGAAGCCGCGCAGCACCCCGTCGCCGCCCCGCGTGAGGATCACCGACGTGCCCCCCACGGTGCGCACCAGCAGCCGACCCGGCTCGGCGACATCGGCCGCGGAGGCGACCGCCACCCAGGCCCGGCCGAACAGCCGATCCCGCTCCAGGGCGAAGAAGTCCTCGCCGGCATAGGCGACCGGTTGCAGGCCGGTGGCCTGCTCAAGGGGTCGCCGGGTGCCCGACCAGAACCGGTCCGTGCCGAAGTCGGCGGGGCCGCGGCTCGCAGGCGCTCGCATGGCGCGAAGTACACCACGCCCGGCCACTCCTCACAAGCAACACCGGCCACGCAGGCAACACCGGCCCACAATCAACAGCGGCCATCGTCGGTATCCACGCCGCTGGGCGTGCGGGCAAGTTCCCCGTCGACGCGGGGGCAAGCAACACCGGCGGATGGTCGGTGTCCGCGCCGCCGGGCCGTGCGGGCAAGGTTGCTGTGGACGCGCAGGCGAGCAGCAGCCGCTAATAGTCGGTGGCCACGCCGCCCTCGGCTATGCGGCGGTCGGTGAACTCGTCCAGCTCGGCGCGGGCGTCGTCCGCGAGCGGGGGCGGCTCGTAGGCGGCCAGCAGCTCGCCCACCAGGCGCTCGGCGTGGTCCAGCGCGGTGGGCGAGCCGGCCTCGGCCCAGGTCTCGTAGTTGCGCCAGTCCGACACCATCGGCCTGAAGAAGGCGTCCCGGTAGCGGGCCAGCGTGTGGGCGGTGCCGAAGAAGTGCCCGCCGGGGCCCACCTCGGCGATGGCCTCCACCGCCAGCGAGTCCGCATCGGTGGCCAGCGGCTCGAGGAAGGCGCCCACCATGCCGATCAGGTCGGCGTCGATGACCATCTTCTCGAAGCAGGCCTGCAGGCCGCCCTCCATCCAGCCCGCCCCGTGCAGCACCATGTGCGCGCCGCCCATCACCGTCGCCCACAGCGAGAAGACGCTCTCGTAGGCCGCCTGGGCGTCCACGGCGTTGGCCGCGCACGCATTGGACGAGCGGTAGGGGATCCCGTAGCGGCGCGCCAGCTGCCCGCCGAGCAGCACGGCCTGCATGTACTCGGGCGTGCCGAAGGCCGGCGCGCCCGACTGCATGTCGACGTTGGAAGTGAACCCGCCGTACATCACCGGCGAACCGGCCCGCACCAGTTGCGTGAAGGCGATCCCCGCCAGCGCCTCGGCGTTCTGCTGCACGACCGCCCCCGCGATGGTCACCGGCGCCATGGCCCCGGCCAGCGTGAACGGCGTGACCACCACCGCCTGGTTGCGAGATGAGAACTGGAGCATCCCCTCCAGCATCGGCGTGTCGAGGCGCAGCGGCGAACTGCAGTTGATCACCGTGAAGATCGAGGGCTGAGCCTCGAGGTCGTCTTCGCTGACGCCGCGGGCGATGCGCGCCATCTCGAGGCAGTCCCGGTTGCGCTGCGCTCCCAGCGAGTAGGCGTGAACGACCTTGCCGGTCAATGTGAGCATGTCGAGTGTGGCCACGAGGTGCCGCACCGAAGCGTGCACGTCCACGGGCTCGACCGGATATCCGGCGTTGAAGGCCACGGCGTTGAGCGTCTCGCCGAGCATCACAAGCCGGCGGAAGTCCTCGCGGTTGCCGGCGCGGCGGCCACCGGCGCGATCAGCCACGTTCGGCGGGCTGGCGACGGCCCCGAACGCCATGTGGCGCCCGCCCATAGGCAGGTGGCGCGCCGGGTCGGGGGCGTGCAGGACGAACTCCGAGGGAGCGGCGGCCACCAGTTCGGTGACCATCTCCGGGTCGAGGCGCACCCGCTGGTCACGCACGTCAGCGCCGGCCTCGGCCCAGCGGCGCAGCGCCTCGGAGTGCAGGAAGTCCATGCCCGTGTCGCGCAGCACGGCGAGCGACGCCTCGTGGATGGCCTCCAGCTCGTCCTCGCTCACCACTGCGGTGGGCTCGAAGCGGCGCTGGTGGATGCGCCAGGGCGGCTGCACCGGCCCGCTCGGCTCACGCGGAACGCCCGGTCGCGGCCGATTTCGTCGACGGTGACTGCCCACGGCCGCAGGCTAGAGCAGGACGAAGCCGCTCCGCATGGCAACTCGAAGGCACTTACACTATAGTCGTGGAATTGGAACCGGCTGAGCTCGAAGGACCGCGATGCCCCCCACTACCGCCCTGTTGGTCACATGACGCGCATAGCACCTCTCGTCATTGCACGCAATGCTCGCTACACAGCCTCGGAGTCCTCCCCGCGATCGCGAGGGCTGCTATGTGTCCTCGCCGTGATAACGTTGCTGGCCACATCAACAGCGCTCGCCGGCGCAACGGAAACATCGGACGCGGACACACCCGACACCGGGCCGATTCCTGACGCATACAACGACGACGACGGCAGCGAACACCAAGACGCGCTGAACGAACTAGCCGCCGAAGGCATCCCAGAAGGCACCGAATGCGGCGACAATATGATCTGTCCTGACCAGCCGCTGCTACGCTGGGAACTCGCGGTCTGGCTGTCGCGAATCTTGCTCAACAACCAGGAACCTCCACAAATCTACCGAACAACCTTTACTGACATCACACTCTACGAGTGGTACGCCCGCCATGTCGAACACCTCGCCCAGCTAGATGTCACCCGTGGCTGCCAAACCGACCCGTCGAACTTCTGCTTCAATCAGCCGGTCACCCGTGCCCAAATGGCCTCATTTCTAGTACGCGCCTTCAAGCTCGCCCGCGACGTTCGCCCGACCTTCAGGTACACCGACATCAGACACTCCGAGCACGCCCGCAACATCGACGCCAGCACCGCGGCAGGCATAACCAGCGGCTGCCAAACCAAGCCCGCCCGCTACTGTCCCAGCCAGCCCGTCACCAGAGCACAGGCCGCCGCCCTGCTCATCAAGGCCAAGACACTTGCTCCAATAGCACCAACAGCGACCACCACAATCCCGTACACGGTCCCCTACAACCCACCTGACGGACCAGCAGTGACCGCAACCACGACCACGACCACCTCTACCACGACGACCACGACCACAACCACGACAACCACAACCACGACAACCACAACCACGACAACCACAACCACGACAACCACACTGGTCTTCGCTGAAACGTCGAGCGACTTCCCCAACCCCCCGCCCACAGGCACGCACAAGGCTGTGTCGGCCGGGCGAGATCACACATGCGCCATAGGCGCCGACGACACCATCACCTGCTGGGGCTGGAACATCAGCGGGCAGGCCGCCGCGCCGGCGGGAACTTTCAAGGCAGTCACAGCCGGACTGCAACATACCTGCGCCATACGCGCCAACGACACCGCCACCTGCTGGGGATATAACCGCCTCGAGCAGGCAACCGCACCGGCAGGCACATACAAGGCCATCGCCGCGGGCGGGGACCATAGTTGCGCTATCAAGAAGACCGATGACACCGTCGCATGCTGGGGCGCTATCCAACCCCCGGGCAGCGTCCCACCGGCAGGCACATTCAAAGCGATCACAGCCGGACTGCAACATACCTGCGCCATACGCACCAACGACACCATCGCATGCTGGGGCTTCGGCGCCAATGGACGGGCCAACGCGCCGTCAGGAACCTTCAAGGCAGTCGCCGCGGGTGAGTCTTACACCTGCGCCATACGCGCCAACGACACCATCACCTGCTGGGGCGAGAACATCCGTGGGCGGGCCACCGCGCCGTCAGGAACCTTCAAGACAGTCGCAGGGGGCAGGGTGCATAGCTGCGCGATACGCGCCAACGACACCATCACCTGCTGGGGCGACAACCGCCTCGAGCAGGCCACCGCACCTGCAGGCACCTACAAAGCCGTGACCGTCGGCTGGAACCACAGCTGCGCCATAAGCACCAGCGACACCATCACCTGCTGGGGTCGCAAAGACCCGGCAGACGTTCCCTCGGGCAGTGCCAAGGCTGTTGCATCCAGCTCCAGCAGCGATCACAGTTGCGCCATCCTTGCCGATGACACCCTCACCTGCTGGGGCTACAACACCGATAGGCAGGCCACAGTGCCCACAGGAACCTTCAAAGCAGCTGCGACCGGCGAGTTCCATACGTGCGCCATGCGCACCAACGACACCCTCGCATGCTGGGGCGACAACAGATCCGGCAGGGGCACCGCACCCGCGGGCACCTACAAAGCCTTAACCGCCGACGGGGCACACAGCTGCGCCATAGGCGCCAACGACACCATCACCTGCTGGGGCTTCGGCGACAACGGGCAGACCGCCGCACCCGCAGGCACATACAAAGCAGTCACCGCCGGCAGGAACCACACCTGCGCCATACGCGCCAACGACACCATCACCTGCTGGGGCTTCGGCGACAACGGGCAGACCGCCGCACCCGCAGGCACATACAAAGCAGTCACCGCCGGCAGGAACCACACCTGCGCCATACGCGCCAACGACACCATCACCTGCTGGGGCGGCAACGGCAACGGGCAGACCGCCGCACCCGCAGGCACATACAAAGCAGTCACCGCCGGCAGGAACCACACCTGCGCCATACGCGCCAACGACACCATCACCTGCTGGGGCGGCAACGGCAACGGGCAGGCCACCGCACCCGCAGGCACATACAAAGCAGTCACAGCGGGCAGCGCGCATAGTTGCGCCATACGCGCCAACGACACCATCACCTGCTGGGGCGACAACAACTCCGGCCAGGCCACCGCACCCGCAGGCACATACAAAGCCATCGCCGCCGGCAGGAACCACACCTGCGCCATACGCGCCAACGACACCATCACCTGCTGGGGCTCGATCACCGCCTTCAAGGCAGCCTGACGGCCTGCTCGGCTGGTCGCAGTCCCAAGGATCAGCGAATGTCGATTACGCAGCGGCACAGCGACTTTCCCGGGGCAACCGAGCTTGTGGAGCTGTCTTCTGAGGATCCCTCTGCCCTGGTTGATTGCTTCGCGGCACGCGGCTGGGGCGACGGACTCCCGCTCATCGCACCAACACCCGGCCGGGTCGAGGCGATGCTGGCCGGCTGCGCGGCCGACCCCGACGAGGCCGTCGCCACGCTGCCGCCCCGATCGGGAGTGGCCACCCGCCGCATCATCGCGATCAACGCCGTGCTCGCCGGCTGCCGCCGCGAGCACCTGCCCGTGCTGGTGGCGGCCGCGGAGGCGCTGGCACGCCCCGAAGTCAACCTGCGCGGCGTCAACGCCACCACTCACCCGGTGGCACCCCTGCTCATCGTGCACGGCGAGATCGCCAGAACGGCCGGCTACAACGCCGGACTCGGCGCCTTCGGGTCGGGCAACCTCGCCAACGCGGCCACGGGCAGGGCGCTGCGAATGCTGCTGATGCACGTCGCCGGGGCGGTGCCGGGCGCCGGCGACGCGGCCACGCAGGGCGGCCCGGCCAAGTACTCCTATTGCGTGGCCGAGAACCTGGCCCGGTCGCCGTGGGGCGGGTACGCGCCCAGCGTCGGTGTGGACACGCCGTCCGCGGTGACGGTGCACTGCGGGGAGGCGCCCCACAACGTGCACGACATGGAGTCCAGCGATCCCGCACCGATCCTCGACAAGGCAGCCTCGGCGATGGCGTCGCTGGGCTCGAACCATGCGCCTGTCAGCGGCGCCGAGTTCTTCGTGATGCTCTGCCCGGAGCACGCAGCCGCCTGCTCGTCCGCCGGCTGGACCCGCGAGCACGTGGCGTCCTACCTATTCGAGCGGGCCAGGCTGCCGGCGGGCGACCTGCGCGCCGGGTTCGCCCTCAGGGCCTGGGCCCCGTGGCAGGAGGCCCTGGCTGACGGCGCGCCGATGGCGGTGACCGAGCATCCCGGCAACATCAAGGTTGTCGTCGTGGGCGGTGACGGCAAGCACAGTTCGGTGATACCGAGCTGGGGCATGACCCGCAGCGTCACAGTGCCCGTCGAGCAGTGAGCCCCCGTGCCCGGCAGCGGAGTGGCCAAGCCGGAGTCGCGTGGCGTCACGGTGCCCGCCGAGCAGTGAGCCTCCGGTGACATCCGGAACCTGGGGAAGCAAGCAAAGGCAAAGGAGTTCACAGATGCTGGTCTATGCCCCCGATGGAGCCGTCGGGTCACCGCCCGCCGCCCTCGCCGCGCCCGTCAGCGTGCTCGCCGGCAAGCGGATCGGGATCCTCGACAACACGAAGCCCAACGCCGGCCTGCTGCTGGAACGCTTGGCGCAGCAACTCTCATCGCGCACGAGGGCCACGGTCGCACTCGTCGAGCGCAAGAATGCCGCCCTGCCAGCACGCGAGCAGGTGCTGGCCCGGCTCGCCGCTGAGGTCGATGCGGTCCTCACCGGATCAGCCGATTGAGGAAGCTGCACGTCGTGGAGTGTCCACGACTCCGTCAATCTTGAGACAGCCGGCATTCCCACCGTCCTGGAGTCCACCACTGCCTTCAGCCCGCTGGCCCGCGAGGTGGCCGCGACGCTGGCGCTGCCAGACATCAGGATCGTGGAGGTGGGACACCCTCTCGGGGGTGCCGCCGAGTCGACCGTGCTCGACTGGGCCGACGCCGCGGTGGAGCCGACGCTGCGCTGCCTGACCCGTCCGGCATGACAGGCCTCAGGATGGGAACCAGAGCCGCAGTGCGGTGCCTCCCAGGCAGGCCTCCTGCTGCGTGCTGCTGAGACCGCCGAACGCGTCGATCCCGAGGCGGACCAGTTCCGTATAGGAGCGGTCATGCGTCTGGCCGAAGTCTGAGCCCCACATGAGCCGCTCAGAGCCGAAAGCGCCGGCGAGCCGACCGATGAAGGGGCGGGCCGTGCCCGCGACGGCGATCGCGGCGTCGATTACGATGGACGTGACCTTCAGGTGCAGGTTCTCGAAGCGGGCCAGCGCCAGCAGTGGCTCGGGATGCGCCACGTCGCAGAACCCGCAGTGGTCGAGCGACACGGGCGCGCCGTCGAAACGATCGAGCACCGATGCCAGCTCGTGCAGGCGCTGCTGGAGGATCGTCACGATGATCCGGGCTCCGGATGCGGCCGCCTGCTCCCACAGCGCCAGCCTCGACGGATCGCTCAGGGAGTCGCCGCTCTCGGCGATCTCGAAGAACCGCACACCCTGCATGGCACGGTCATCGAGCCAGTGGGCGAGCGTCTCGCGAGGGTGGTCGGCGCAGGGATCGATGGCGCATGCCGAGGCGAGCCGGTACGAGTGGGCCTCGGCGCTGTCGGCGGCATAGCTGTTGTCGAACGAGTAGGCCCCAACGGGCTGCATCAGCACGGCTCGGCCGACGCCCGCGGCGTCCATCCCCTCGAGCAGCCGCTCGGTCGAGCACGGCGACTCCAGGTACCAGCGTCCCGAGAGCGGCCTCGGCGACAGGGGATAGGAATCGAGATCACCTGACACGACATGCGTGTGGGTGTCCACCAACACCGCCTCACGCTACCGGCCGTCCAGAGTCGCCGGCCGCACGACCCGGAGGCACAGGCCGGGTCCGAACCGCAAGGAGGAACCCCCCATCATGTCAACCCTGCGTCATAGGGCTGCAGTTCTGACCTGACCGCTTGCGACACCCCCGGCGGCATGCCTGCCACCGACACGGTGACCCCGCCCGACCCGATCCGCTCCAGAAGGCGGCGCAGCGCCACGGCACCCGAGTAGTCGAGCCGCCCCACGCCGGCGAGGTCGATCACCACGCCGGTGAGGCCCTGCTCCAGGGCCAGCTCCTCTCGCACCAGGCGCTCAACCTGGGGCACGGTCGCGAACCACATGACGCCCCTGGGGCGCACCGTGAGCGTGTCGCCCACCCGCTCGCCCGGTGTCGTCAGGTGCAGCTCGCGGTAGAGGTGCACCGCCACCGCCAGAGCCACCCCGACGAGCACGCCCCGCTCCACCCGGGGCGCCAGCGCGATGGTGGCGAGCGTCGTGCCCGCGCCCACGATTGCCTGGGGAAACGAGCCCCTGGGAAGGCGCACCATCGCCTTCACGTCCACCAGCCGCACGACCGCCACGATCACGATGGCGCCGAGCACTGCCGTTGGCAGATCCTCCAGCAGCGGCGCCAGCGGCAGCACCACGAGCACGAAGGCGCCGGTGACCGCGCCCGACCATGCACTGGTCGCCCCGGCCATCCGGTTGAGCGAGCTGCGTGAGAACGAGCCGCCCACCGGGAACGCTCCCGAGATCCCGGCGGCAAGGTTGGCCACGCCCTGGCTGACCATCTCACGGTTGGCGCTCCAGGGCAGCCTGTCCGCCGCGGCGTAGGTGCGAGCGATCGAGGCGGGCTCCGCGAAGCCGACGAGGGCGATCACGGCCGCCGGCACCAGCAGCGACGGCGCCTCGGCCCAGGGGAAGCTGAGGCTCAGGGGTATGAAGCCGCCTTCGAGCTCGCCGACCGTCGAGCCGGCGTAGCCGCTTGATCCTGAAACGGCCAGGCTGACGATCACAGCGAGCAGGACGCCGGGGAAGAGCCGGTGCACGTAACGGCCGCCGAGCATCGCCAGAGCCGCGCCGGCCGCGAACAGCACCGCGGACCAGCGCCACTGACCGGGGCTGCGCAGCGCCGAGACGGCCGCAGCGAAGACCTCGCCCTCGGGATCGACGTCGAAGACCTTGGGCAGCTGCGACGAGATGATCACCGCCGCGGCGCCCGCGGTGAACCCGGTGAGGACGGGCTCGGACAGCAGGTAGGCGACGCGGCCCAGGCGCGCCGTCCCGAGCAGCAGCCTCATCGCCCCCACGAGCAGGGCCAGCAGCGCCGCCCTGGCGATGTGGTCGCCGTCGCCGCCGGCTGTGCCGCCCGTGCCCGCCAGGGCGCCGTAGGTGAGCAGTGCCGTGAGCGCCACCGGCCCCGTCTGCAGGTGGCGGGAGGACACGAACGCAGCGGCGAGCAGCGGCGGCAGCGCCGAGGCGTAGAGACCGTACTGCGGTGGCAGGCCGGCCAGCTCGGCGTATGCGAGTGACTGGGGAATGGCGACAAGCGCCACGGACAGCCCCGCGATCCAGTCGCCGGTGCTGGGGCCCGAAACCCGTCCGATCAACTCGCCGGGGCGCGGGCCGAACATCCCTCTGACCCGGTCGCCGGTGCTCGCGCCAGACACCCTTCCGAGGTTAGGAGGCCGCGCACTCTCAACCGGTGACCGCCCCGTGCCCTCTCTTCGCGGCCTGTTCGAGCATGTGGCCGCGCACGCTCAACCGGTGACCGCTACGGTGAGCCGCGATGGCACAGGAGCAGCCATCGGCGCGGGACCCGGCAGTCGCATCGCAGCAGGCATCGCAGCGTGTCACGCCGGGCGATGCCCGGCAGGGGCCCGAGCCGCTCACAGGCGAGTGGGTCAGCTGGCTGGCGTCGAAGGTGTCGACTCACCGAGCCGACCCCGAGCGGGACCTGATCATCCAACACCGGGTAGTCGACGCCGACGGCAGCGAGTTCTGCTGGCATGTGCGCCTGCAGCACGGCGAGGTGGCCGTCATCGCCGGATTGGCACCGGAGGAGTCCTCGGGTACCGGCCGGGTGACCTTCACCTCGGACAGGCAGACCGCGGCAGCCATCGCCGGAGGCGAGTCATCGGCGGCGCTGGCGGTCCTCGCGGGCAAGCTCCGCATAGACGGCGACGCACGCCTGCTGATCTCGGCGATGCCGGCGATGGAGGCCCTCGGCGCCGCCCTCGACGCACCGGCTTGAAACGCTCTTGACCCCATCGACCCCAGCACCCGGACCTGCACACTCACGCCGCTCTCGGCGCACCGGCTTGAAGCGCTCCCGACCCTTCGTTCACGCCCCGCTCACGCGATCTGCTCACGCTGCCTGCCGGCCGGATGTTCTCCAATGGCGCCCCGGCGCGATCTCCTACCCCTACTTCAGGAAGCGGCTGGTCGTGTTGTCCGCGAGCACCTTGCCTGCGGTCTGGCACCCGGGGCAGTAGGCCACCCGGTAGCGGCGGTACTCGACTGAGCGGATCACCTGCCCGCAGGCCGGGCACCGCTCGCCCACCCGGTGATGCACGTCGTTGGGCCGGTCAGCCGAGCGGCCCATGTCGTCAAGCACACGCTCGGCCGCCAGCCCGCGGGCGATGGCGGAGCCGATGGCCTCGTGGAGGCGGCCGACTGCCGCGCCGTCGAGTCTGGCGGTATTGGCGAAGGGCGAGATTCTGGCTGCGTGGAGTACTTCGTTGGCGAGCAGCCTGCCGATGCCGGCCACCTGCGACTGATCCCGCAGGAAGCCGTGAACCCGCTCGCTGGTGGCGGCCAGGCGGCGGGACAGCTCCTCGGGCCCGAGGCGATCCGCGTCAGGGCCCAGGCGGCACAGGGGCTGCGCGTGCTCGGGATCGCCCGCCACGAGCCAGACCCCGGCACGGTGCTCACGCCCCGCCTCGGTAAGCAGCAGCGCCGTGCCGCCGTCGAAGACCCAGCGTGCCATTCCCCCGCGAGGCTTGCGGGTCTGCTTGGCGTCGGCGCGCAAGCGGCCTCCCTGCATGAGGTGCACGACGAACGTGAGCCTGCCGGCAGCCGCAGAGTCCGCGCCCGGCACTTCGCAGCCGGGGCCGTCGCCCTCGGGCCCGGTATCGGCGCTGAAGTCCAGCAGGAGGTACTTGCCCCGGTGTCGCACCGCCTTGAGCCTGCGGCCGTGCGCGGCAGCGGGACGGGGATCGAACGTCTTGAGCGCCGCGGGATGCAGCGGCTGGAAGCCGGCCAGCGCCGTGCCGGCGAACGCTTCGGACAGCCGCTCGGCGTGGGCCGCGATCTCCGGCAGCTCCGGCACGAACTGCGCGCCCCCTAGATCAATCCCAGCGAAGCCACCGTGTCGCGCTCGGCGGCGAGCTCGGCCACCGAGGCGTCGATCCTGCAGCGGGAGAAGTCGTCGATCTCGAGCCCGGTGACGATCTTGTGGCCGCCATCCTCGCAGGTCACCGGGAACGAGGAGATCAGCCCCTCGGGCACCCCGTAGCTGCCGTCGGAGGGCACGGCCATCGAGACCCAGTCGCCCGGCGGCGTGCCGAGCATCCAGTCGCGCGCATGGTCGATGGCGGCGCTCGCCGCCGATGCTGCCGAGGACGCGCCGCGAGCCTTGATGATCGCCGCGCCGCGCTGCTGCACGGTGGGTATGAAGGTGCCCTCGAGCCAGGGCCGGTCGTCGACGAGCTGAGCCGCGATCCGCCCCTGCACCTCGCAGTGGAACAGGTCGGGATACTGGGTGGCGGAGTGGTTTCCCCAGATGGTCATGCGACGGACGTCTGCGACAGCGCAGCCGAGGCGGGCCGCGAGCTGCGCTTTGGCCCGGTTGTGGTCGAGGCGGGTCATGGCCGTGAACCGCTCGCGTGGAACGCCCTCGGCGTTGCTCATGGCGATCAGGCAGTTGGTGTTGGCCGGGTTGCCGACGACGAGCACCCTCACGTCAGCAGCGGCCCGGGCCGCGATGGCCCGGCCCTGGCCGGTGAAGATGGCGCCGTTGGCCTCGAGAAGGTCCTTGCGCTCCATGCCCGCAGAACGCGGCCGGGAACCCACCAGCAGCGCCAGTTGAACCTCGTCGAACGCCTCCTCGGGCTCGTCGCTGAGCACGGTGCCGGCCAGCAGCGGGAAGGCGGAGTCGTCGAGCTCCATGGCCACGCCCCTCAAGGCGTCCATGGCGGGCGGTATCTCCAGCATCTGGAGCACGACCGGCTGGTCCGATCCGAGCATCGCCCCGGAGGCGATGCGGAACAGCAGGCTGTAACCGATCTGGCCGGCAGCGCCGGTGACCGCCACTCTCACGGGATCGTTCATGGGCCGCACCGTAGCCGGGAGCTAGCGGGTGTTGCTGACCCATGATTCGTGGAGGCGGGCATAGGTGCCTCCGGCCGCCACAAGGTCGGCGTGGCGCCCCTGCTCCACGATGCGGCCAGCCTCGAACACGAGCACGAGGTCGGCGCGCTCGGCGGTGTTGAGCCGGTGGGCGACCGACACGGTCGTGCGGCCCTGCGACAGGCGGGTCATGGCCACCGCCAGCGCCTCGGAGGTCTCGGGATCCACGGCCGAAGTCGCCTCGTCGAGTATCAGCAGGCCCGGGTCGGCCACCTGGGCGCGGGCCAGCGCCACAAGCTGGCGCTCCCCCACCGACAGGCGCCCGCCCCGCTGACCCACCGGCGTCTGCATGCCCGCGGGCAGGCTGTCCACCCACGCCCGCAAACCCAGCGCCTCGAAGGCTGCCGCGGCGTCCGCCGGCGTGGCGCCGGGCCGCCCGAAGCGCACGTTGTCCTCGACCGTGGCCGCGAACAGGAAGCCGTCCTGGGGCACCATGCGGATCCCCCGGCGCCGGGCCTGCGGCGACACCCGGCGCAGATCCACGCCTCCCACCAGCACCGTGCCCGCCGTGGGATCGGCCAGGCGGGCCAGCAGCCGCACGAAGGTGGTCTTGCCCGAGCCGGTGCGGCCCACCACGGCCACATCCGCATCGGCGGGGATCGACACATCGATGCCACGCAGCACCAGGGCATCGCGCTCAACGGAACCGCCAGTCGGGCCTGCAGCGCCGGTCCGAACGGAACCACCCGCCGAACTGGCACCGCCACTCTGAACCGACCCGCCGACCGGCCCTGCGCCGCCGCTCTGGTAGGAGAACTCGACGCCGCGGGCCTGCACCGCGAGGGGGCCCGATGGCAGTTCCTCTCCCTCTCCGGGCGCGGGTTCGACGACGTCGGCGGGCATGTCGAGCACGTCGAGGATCTTCGACCAGGCCGCCAGCGCCGTCTGGGTGTTGTCGAAGACCTCGCCGATCTCCGAGATCGGCCTGATCAGCAGGCGCACGAGGAACACGAAGGCGACAAGACCGCCCCCGCCGATGCCCAGACCGTCGCCCCAGCCGACCCCGGCAACGATGACCGCGGCCAGCGCGACGGACGACACGACCTCGACCGCGGGCAGCATCATCGCGAACCACTTGAACGCTGAGAGCTGTGCCGCGTACTGCCGGTCGACGGCGGAGTCGAGCCGGCTGCGGACCGTGCCGCGGTACCCGTAGGCCCGGATCACGGCAGCGGCCGACACCGCCTCGCCGGTGTGGCCCATAGTGTCCGCCACCCGCTCGCGCACGCGCGAATAAGCCGCGATCTGGCAGCGCTGCACCCACCGCAACAACGGCAGCAGCGGCAGGTGCAGCACCACCACGAGCAGCGTGAGCTGCCAGCTGTAGAACAGCATGACGGCGAGCGTCGCCACGATCAGCGTCGGGTTGACGATCCACGACATGGCGCCCCACTGCATGAACAGCGCCATCGCCTCCACATCGCTGGTGACCCGGGCCACCAGAACCCCGCGACGCGAGCTGCTGTGGGAGGCGAGGCTCAGCCGGTGGATGTGCTCGAAGGCACGGATCCGCAGCCCGAGCATGACGGACTCGGCCATCCGCACCAGCCGGATATAGGCGACGCGGCTGGCAAACGCCACGATCAGCACGGCCGCCGCCGCCCCGAGCGAAAGCAGCCACACCACGGCGGGCCGGTAGCCGCCGGGGCCCAGCACTCCGTGGTCGAGCACCAGCTGCACAAGGATCGGGACGATCAGCCTTCCCGCAGCGGCGAGAACCGCGACCGCGGCAGTGGCGCCGAGGCCGCGCCGCAGATCATCGCTCTCCGCAAGGCCGCGCCGCAGCACGCGCATCGCCCTGACGGGCTCGTCTCCCGAACCCGAGCCACCATCGGAAGCGCCCGACCTGTGTCGCTGTTCAACACTCATCGCCTTGACGGGCCCGTCTCCTGAATCCGGTGCCGATGCCGGGGGCAGGTCCGCAGACGCTTCTGCCTCGGGCGGGTCTTGGTGGGGCGGGCTCACGTGGCGGCGGCCTGCTCGTAGGCCGACACCAGCGACCGGTAGTCATCACGACCAAGCAGCTCGGCATGGGTGCCGACGGCGGCGATGCGCCCGCCGGCGAGGTAGGCCACCCGGTCGGCCAGCTCGACGGTCGAGAGCCGGTGGGCGACCACGACCAGCGTCGTGCCCGGCCTCCGGCGAAGGTTGGCCAGGATCTCACCCTCCACCGTTGCGTCCACCGCGCTGGTGGCATCGTCGAGCATGAGCAGTCGCGGTGCCCGAACCAGGGCGCGGGCCAGTGCCACGCGCTGCCGCTGCCCGCCCGACAGGGTCACGCCGCGCTCGCCCACCACGGTTGCCGCGCCCCCGGGCAGGCCGTTGACGAAGTCGCCCGCGGCGGCCGCGCTCAGAGCCGCAGCAAGGTCTGCCGGTGTGCCTGAAGTGTGCAACCGCACGTTCTCGGCGACGGAGTCGGCGAACAGGAACGCCTCCTGAAACACCAGCGCCACCGCTTCGTGCAGCTCGCCGGCGGCCACGCGCCCGAGATCCGCGCCCGAGAGCCGGATCGAGCCACGCTCGGCGACGTTCAATCCGGCAATGGTCTCCAGCAGGGTGGACTTGCCCGAACCGGTGGCACCCACCAGCGCCAGGGTCTCGCAGGGCCGCACCGTGAGCGTCACGCCGTCGAGCACGAGCCGACCGCCGAAGCCCACGGCCAGGTCCTCGATCTCCAGGCCCAGCGGCCCGCGGCCGAGGATCGGGCCGGCGCCGGTCGCGGCAGGCGGTGGCAGGGGCCGGTCGAGCACGCGGTCCACCCGCTCCAGCGACACCACCGAGCGGGGAAGCTCCTCCAGGAAGAAGCCCACGATGATCAAGGGCATGGCCAGCAGCGAGAACAACGAGGTCGCGAGCACGAGGTCGCCCGGCGTGGCAGCGCCCCGGTCCACCAGCCAGGCGCCCACCACCAGCAGGACGATCGCCCCCATGGTCGGCAGGGCGTCGATCACAGGCTCGAACGTGCCCCGCATCCGGCCCACCCGGATGCGCTCGTCGCAGAGCCGCTCGGAGGCCGCCAGCATCCGCTGCACCTCGAGCTGCTCGCGGCCCAGGGTCTTCACCACCACGGCGCCGTCGAAGCTCTCGTAGGCCACGGCGGACACCTCGCCCACACGCCGCTGCACCTCCGCCGAGGGCGCCTCGACAAGGCGCGTGTAGACGCGGCTGACCACGGCGAGCGCCGGGAACACCACGGCAGCGATGAGTGCCAGCAGCGGGTGGGCGATGAACAGCACCACCATCGTCACCGCCACCAGGACCAGCACGCTGACCGCGAAGGCCAGCGGCTTCAGCACCATGGTGGCGTTGTTGACGTCGGAGTCGGCATGGGCGAGGAGCTCGCCGGGCGCCCGCTCGCGGTGAAAGCCCATGGGCAGGTCGAGGTAGCGGTGCAGCAGCGCGCGCCGCCAGTCCCGCTGGGTGCGGAGTTCCGCCATGGCCAGGAACAGTCGCCGCACCAGCACCGACACCGCGCTGGCCAGAGACACCGCGATCACCGCGGCCGCTGCCGGCGCGGCGCTCTCGGGCCGGTCGGCGACGATGACGTTGTCGGTGATCCAGCCCAGCAGCCAGGCACCTGCCACGGTGGCTGCGACGAAGCCGAGAGCCCCGACGAAGGCCATCAGGTGCAAGCCGGGATGGGCTCGCACCGAGCGCATGATCAAGCGGAACCCGCGCCGGGCGATGCTCTCGCCCCCCGCTGCGCTCACAATGCCGGCACTCTCGCCCACAGCTTCGCTCGCGATGCCGGCACTCTCGCCCACAGCTTCGCTCACGATGCCGACGCTTCCCACACCGCTGCGCTCACGATGCCGGCACTCTCCACCATGGCCGCGGGCAGCCCGCCGGGCCTAGAGGCGGTCGACGATGGCTGCGGCGAATTCCGAGCACTTCACCTCGGTGGCACCCTCGGTGAGCCGGGCGAAGTCGTAGGTGACGATCCCGGCGCTGATGGTGGCCTCCACCGCGGCGATGATGTCGTCGGCAGCGTCCTGCCAGCCGAGATGCTCGAACATCAGAGCGCCCGACAGCAGCACCGAAGAGGGGTTGACCTTGTCCTGGCCGGCGTAGCGGGGCGCAGTGCCGTGTGTCGCCTCGAACACGCCGTGGCCGGTGACATAGTTGATGTTGGCGCCCGGAGCGATGCCGATGCCGCCCACCTGAGCGGCCAGCGCGTCGGAGATATAGTCGCCGTTGAGGTTCATCGTCGCGATGACGTCGAACTCAGCGGGACGGGTCAGCACCTGCTGCAGTGCGATGTCGGCGATCGTGTCCTGCACGAGGATCTTGTCGCCGGGGTCGCCGCCACAGTCCTCCCATGCCACGGCCGCATCGGCGAACTCATCGCGCACCAGCTCGTAGCCCCAGCCACGAAAGGCGCCCTCGGTGAACTTCATGATGTTGCCCTTGTGAACCCAGTGGACACGCTTGCGATCCCGGTGCAGGGCGTAGTTGAGGGCGGCACGCTGCAGGCGCTGCGAACCGAACCTCGACACCGGCTTGATGCCGATCCCCGCGTCGGCCCGTATCTCCCAGCCGAAGGCGTCGTGGAGCAGTTCGATGAGCCGGGCCGCGTCGGGCGAGCCCGACGGCACCTCCAGGCCCGCATAGATGTCCTCGGTGTTCTCCCTGAAGATCACCATGTCGACCAGCTGCGGCTCGCGCACCGGCGAGGGCACGCCTCGGAACCAGCGCACGGGCCGCAGGCACACGTACAGGTCCATGATCTGGCGGATGGCCACGTTGAGGCTGCGGAACCCGCCGCCCACCGGCGTGGTGAGGGGGCCCTTGATGCCGATGAGGTGCTCATCGAACGCAATGATGGTCTCCGCCGGAAGCCAGTCGCCGGTCTCGTTGTAGGCCTTCTCGCCGGCGAGCACCTCGAGCCAGGCGATCCGGCGGCCGTGCTTGGCGGCGGCCGCGTCGAGCACCGACTTGGCCGCCGGCCAGATGTCGATGCCGATCCCGTCGCCCTCCACGAAGGGGATGATCGGCTCGTCGGGGACGTTGAGCACGCCACCGTCACCCAGGGTGATCCTCTCAGCCATGACAGCCGAGACTAGCGACGGCGGCGGGAACTCGGGGCTTCCCCCCGCAACCGCTCGGCCGCAGCCGGACGGAGCCATGCGCTCACGCAGCGAGTTCTTGGGCCTCGTCGAACACGGCCTGCAGGCGCTCTTGCAGCGTCTCGGAGAAGCGGCTCAGCTGCGGGCGGCTCAGGCGACCCCGCGGCGGGCTGATGGGCGGGCCGGCCACCAGTGCCACCCTGGTGCGCCGCGGCAGCCGCGCCCCCGTGCTCATGGCCTCCTCGGTGCCGGCGATCCCCACGGGCACCACGGCCGCGCCGGAGCGCGACGCCAGGTAGCTGACACCGTCAAGCACGCCGACCACCGTTGGCCCGCTCTGGCGGCCGCCCTCCGGGAAAACGACCATCTGCTCGCCGGATCCCAGCATGTGCAGCGCGGCTCGTATCGCCTCCCGATCAGCCGCGCCACGGCGCACGGGGAAGGCTCCCAGGGCGGACAGGAAGGCCCCGAAGAGCCGGTTGCGGAACAGCGACTCCTTGGACAGCGCCCGCATCCGGCGCCGGCCCATCCCGCCCAGCAGCGGCATGTCGAGGTTGGAGCGATGCACGGCCGCCACGATCACGGGCCCGTGGATGTTGAGGTGCTCGGCACCGCAGTGACGCACCCGAAAATAAGGGTGGAGCACAATGATGATGCAGCGGCGCACGAACCGGTAGACCCACTTCGAGCTGCGCCTCGAGGCGATCCTCTGAGACCACTGCTGCAGGTCTGCGTCCATCGGCATCGGGCCGTCTCCCATCGCGCCGGCTGCGTGCCGTCGCGCCTGCGATGCGTCCGTGCGGCGGCATCGCCATGTCTCCAGCGGTGTCTACCATGCCCGCAGGCCCGGCGGATCGCTCTGTGGCAGGCAAGGCCCGCAACCGCCGGCACGCGAGGCCGCCGGGCTTGAGTGCCGGAGTTCATGGGCGGCGGCGTGACGCTGCCGAAGCACGCGGGGCCGCAAGGCTTGAGGGCCGGAGAGGCAGACACGACCCCGAGAGGTAGACACGACCCCCGCGAGGTAGGGAGGTACGAGCATGGGACAGCTGCAGGGCCGCACTGCGATAGTCACGGGCGCTGGATCAGGCATCGGGCGGGCCGTTGCTCGAGCCTTCGTGGCCGAGGGTGCCAACGTGCTCGTGGCCGAGATCGACGAGCCGCTCGGACGAGAGGCGGCGGCCGAGTTGGGATCCGCAGGCGACTTCCTGCGCACCGACGCCGGCGACAGGGACTCGGTGGAGGCGATGGTGGCACACGCAGCCCAGCGGTGGGAGTCGGTGGACATCCTGGTCAACAACGCCTGGAGTGGCGGCGAGATCAGCCGGGTGGAACACAAGACCCCCGAGGGTCTGGCCCAGGCGCTGGCGGTCGGCTTCTACGGCCCGTTCTGGGCCATGAGAGCGGTCCTGCCTCTCATGAGGACCAACGGCTGGGGCCGGGTGATCAACATGTGCTCCCTCAACGGTGTGAACGCCCATATGGGCACGGTGGAGTACAACTCGGCCAAGGAGGCCCTGCGCGCAGCCACCCGCACCGCGGCCCGAGAGTGGGCGGGCTGGGGCATCACTGCCAACATCGTCTGCCCGGCCGCCAAGTCCGCCAGCTTCCACCGGGTCATGGGCGCCCATCCAGAGCTGTCGGCCGCGGCCGACGCGTCCAACCCGATGGGCCGCATCGGTGACCCCGACGACGACATAGCGCCGGTGGTGGTGTTCCTGGCCGGCGACGCCAGCCGCTACATCACCGGCAACACCCTGTTCGTGGACGGGGGCGGCCACATCAACGGCTCCGCCTGGAAACCTGCTCTGCCCGACTGATCGCGTGATTGCGGCGCCGACTTGCCCGATGACCCGCCAATGGGCTGGTCCTGCTGAGGGCCCGCGGGGTCTGCCTACCCGATACCGAGAACGGAGTGCACCCTCGTGAGGGCGGCCACCACGTCCATTCCCTGACGCCACACCTCTCCAAGGCTGCCGGACTCGACCGCCTCACAGCGTGACGCAGTCCCGGGGCCGCACACGACAGCGACGAGGACCGCTCCGGCGTCCACGAGCGCAGCCGCCGTGGACGCAGCTCGCTGCCTGTAAGCGTCGTCGCTGCCACAGATGACCGCCGCGGGAAGTCCCGAGGCCGCGAAGCCGGCCGCCGCGGCGACAGGGGACTCGACACCGTCGCCCAGGCGGGCCGCGATGCCGCCGGCGGCCAGCAGGTTCTGCGCCCAGGCGGTGCGCTCTGAGTGTGCGGCGGCGGGCCCGATGGTCGAGAGCCACACTGCGGGGCGATCGCCGGTGGCGTGCACGTGCCGGTCCGCGGCGTCGCGGAGGCTCTCGAAGGGCTCGGCCAACCGCCTGAGGGGCAACCCTCGACGCTCGCCGTGCGCGAGGCCGTCGACGGCGGCGGCGGCTCCCGAAGCTGCAGGATCCTCCGGTTGCGGGTACTCGCTGACACCCGTGAGCGGCTCGCGGCGGGTGCTCAGTGCGTCAAGGCGCTCGTTCCACCTCGCGTCGATCTCAGCTCGCAGCGAGCCGCCGGCTTGAGCTGCCGCGACGCCGCCGGCAGCCTCCACTGACTGCATGACGCTCCAGCCGGCTCGGGCCAGATCGGCTGTCAACGACTCCACATAGAACGACCCGCCTGCCGGGTCCGCCGGCTTGGACAGGTGCGACTCCTCCAGAAGCAGCAACTGGGTGTTGCGGGCCAGCCGGCGACCCAGGGAGTCCCCGGCGCCGGATGCGTGGTCCGCAGCGGATGCGTCCCCTGTGCCGGATGCGTCCCCGGCGCCGGATGCGTGATCGAAGGGTCGCACGGTCACGGCGTCAGCCCCGGCCACCCCGGCAGCCAGCGCGGCGGTCGATCCTCGCAGCAGGTTCACCCACGGATCACGCCGGCTATAGATGTGCGCTGCCGTCACGGCGTGCTGGGCTTGGCGGGCGGCAGCCTGCGAACCGCCCGAGGCCGTCACCACCCGCTCCCACATCACCCGGGCAGCCCGCAGCGCCGCGATGGTGACGAACTGATCCGCCGTGGCCGGAAACCGGAACCCGATCAGCCGCGCCGCCACATCCACGTCCACGCCGGCGTCAACCAGAGCTCGCAGGCAGGCGATCCCGGAGGCGGTCGCCCAGCCCAGCACCTGCGCTTCCGTGGCGCCGGCCTCCGCGTAGCGCACGCCGTCAACGGTGAACACCCTCAGCGCGGACGCCCCCAGTCCCGACGTCTTGAGCGAGTCGTCACCGCGCCCCTGCCCCCGAAGCATCTCGGCCGCCCAGCCAGCGGCAGCCTCGCAGCCGGCTGGCCGTCCCGAGCGGCTCCACTCGCCCGGCGGGTCCAGGCCCAGCGAGCTTCCATCGGCCGGCGACGAGCCCCGGCGGGCGGCCAGCGCGACCAGTGCCTCAGCGGTGCCCAGGTCGGCGTGGGGTGCCAGCGCCACCGGGGTCTGTGCCAGGTCGACGCCGTCAAGCACCCGGTCCAGCTCGTCAAGCGTGACACCCGTGTCCACCTGAAGCTCCAGGGAGGTGGCGCCGCCCGTGAGGTCTTCGCAGATGCGGCCTCGGAGTACGTCAAGGTCGCTGCGACCGGTGCCGTGCGCGACCCGGTGACAGGTGCGGACGTCCCAGCCCCGCCGGACCCGCCCCAGGTCGGCCGCACCGCGGACCGCCGCCGGAGCGGGCGGGCCCTCGGTGTAGAGCGGCTGCACTTCAATGCCGTCACGGATCGTGGTGGCCAACTCGGCCGGGTCCCGGCCGCGCAACGTCCGCGAGACCAGGCTCAGCCAGCCGTCGGCGAGTTCCGTCACACGGTGAAGCGTAGGTTGAGCGCCGTGTGCTCAGCGGCGGGCTCGGGTTGCGCCCGTGAAAGCCACCGCACGATCTGGCTTTGTCACATGGTGAAGCGCAGGTTGCGTGCTGCGTGCTCGCCCCAGTGTGCGTCGCCGCTCCAGGTGATGGATCTGTCGTCGATCTTGACCTGCGGGTCGATGCGACCGCAGGCCAGCATCATGAACGTGGTCGAGTCGGCCGCCAGCACCACGTCGGGCGAGGCCAGAGATGCGGGATCCGCAGCCCTGGCCCGGCCATCGGTCACCGCCACCGCCAAGCGGCGCTGCACCGGCCCGGTGATCTCGACTCGCAGGCTCATGCCGTCAGGCAGCCCGACCCGCTTTCCCATGATGTAGCCGATCGAGCGCTCCACCTGGTCGAGGGAGACCTCCGCGGCGGGACCCCCGTCGTCGCTGGCACGCCCCAGCGGGATGGTGCAGTCGCGCACGTGAACCCACAGGTCAAAGATCCTGATGGCGAGGAAGCCCCAGTAGGGCTGCACGCCCACGGGCGTGAACGACGGCCTGTTCACATCGTCGTCGGTCAGCGCTGCCAGATCGCGTCTTCGGGTGTTGAAGATCTCCTCGACCCGGGCCACGAACTCGCCGGCGGTCATCGTCGCCGAGGCGTCGGTGAGAGCCTGCATCCTCTCGAACGGCGGCAGGTCGTCGGTGCTGATCTCCCAGCCGCAGATGGCGTGCTCGGCACCGACGGCGTGGCCCATCGCCTGGCGCACCGTCCAGGCCGGGCACAGCGACTGCGCCTGCCACTCGTCCTCGGTGAGATCGGCGCACAGCGCGGTAATCTCACCGAAGCAGGCTTCAGTGGTGTCGATCAGGTATTGACGGGAGTAAGACTGCATGGGCCAAGCATGACCTCGACCGGCTCACAAGCCAACACAGGCGAGTAGCGTGGTCTTGCCCGAGCCGCGGCCAAGTACGACCTCGACCGGTTGACAAGCCAACACCGCCGGGAGCGCGGACCAGCACCATGAAGGACCAAGCACGACCTCGACCGGCTCACAAGCCAACACCGCGCACCGAAGACCGCGCCGAGGGGAGAACTCGCAATGACCGCCATCGGGACCGCTACCACCACCGCCCACGCCACCGCCACTAGCGCCGAGACCGCTGACACCGCCGAGCAGGCCCGCATCGTGGACGACGCCGTCGAGGCGCTGCTCGCCGCGCACGACCCGACCGAGATCAGCCGCATCGAGTTCCGCGGTCACCAGTACGACGCCGGACTCGCCTGGGTGCACCATCCGAGGGGCTTCGGGGGGCTTGGCGTGACGCGCCGGCTCAACTCCGCGGTCGAGCGACGGCTGCGGGCCGCGGGCGCGCGGCCGGCCGACCCCTCGACGTTCTTCATGGCGCTGATCGGCCCCACGATCCTCACCCACGGCAGCGACGAGCAGAAGCGCCGCTACCTGCGACCCATGTTCACCGGCGAGGAGCGCTGGTGCCAGCTGTTCAGCGAGCCGGGCTCGGGCTCGGACTTCGCCGGGCTCGGCACCCGGGCCACCCTCGACGGCGACGAATGGGTGGTCAGCGGCCAGAAGGTCTGGAACACGCTGGCCCATGTGGCCGACCTGGGCATGCTCGTGGCTCGCACCGACCCTGACATGCCCAAGCACAAGGGCCTCACCTACTTCGCTCTGGACATGCGGGCGCCCGGCGTGGAGGTGAGGCCGCTGCGCCAGATCACCGGCGAGGCCGAGTTCAACGAGGTGTACATGACCGAGGTGCGGGTGCCCGACTCGGCCCGCATCGGCGCTGTGGGTGAGGGCTGGCGGGTGTCGCTCACCACGCTGATGAACGAGCGCACCGCCATCGGCTCCGCTGCGGGCACGACGGCCGGCTCGGGCGGCGGGCCGTTGGAGGGGCTGCTCGACGCCTATCGAAAGATGGATCCGGCGGTGCGCACCAAGGCCCATCGCCAGGAGGTGATGCAGATGTGGGTGCGCGGCGAGGCGCTGCGGCTGACCAACGCCAGGGCCGCGCACAACGCCCGCGCCGGCAACCCCGGCCCCGAGGGCTCGGTCAGCAAGCTGATGCTGGCCGAGTTCAACAAGGATCTCACCGCCAAGGTGATCGACTTGAAGGGCCCGGCGGGGATGGTGGGCTACGACTACGGGTTCCGTCGACCGACGGAGGTTTCTCTGGACGGAGGCATCGGCGGTGCCCACCACAGCTTCCTGCGGGCCCGAGCCAACTCGATCGAGGGCGGCACCAGCGAGATCATGCGCAACATCCTGGGCGAGCAGGTGCTGGGCCTGCCCGGCGAGCCCCGGGTTGACAAGGAGATCCCCTGGCGCGACGTTCCCCGCAACTAGGGCGACAACAACACCATTGAACTTCTTGACCGACTCGCCCTAGCGCTCTCATACGCCGCTACGACGCAACTGAAGCGAAGACGCCAGAATCTGCGAACCGCAGGAGTTTAGGGATTTCACGAGACAAGGAGTCGAAGAGCCATGCCGATGCCGACCGATGTGGGGATCATCGACACGATGATCGGTTTCCCGTCCAAGGACTTCCAGCAGTACGAGTTCATCCGCAAGCAGCTCAAGGACGCCGAGTCGGCCGAGTTCGACTTCCCGGTCGAGTACATGTTCAAGGGGGTGCCCAAGGAGAAGTACGGCGCGCCCGACCCGATCGGTCTGACGCTTGGCGAGATGGACGCCTACGGCATCGAGATCGGCCTGACGGGCTGCGAGGGCGAGGTGGGCCGCAAGGCTCTGGCCGATCACCCCGACCGGTTCGTGGCCACCTGCCAGGCGGACGCCAACGACGTGATGGGCGCGGTTCGCAAGATCCGTCACTGCCACGACTCCTACGACCTGCGGGCGGTCGGCGCGTTCCCGGCGGGCTGCTTCCCGCAGATTCCCATAGACGACGCCAAGTGGTATCCGATCTACGCCACCTGCTGTGAGCTGGACCTTCCCATCTTCGTTTGCGCCGGCGTGCCGGGCCCGCGCCTGCCGATGGACTGCCAGCATGTGGAGCGCCTGGACCGGGTCATGTACGACTTCCCGGAGTTGACGCTTGTCACACGGCACGGTTGCGAACCCTGGGAGGCCCTCGCTGTGAAGCTGATGCTCAAGTGGCCGGGCCTGCACTACTCCACATCGGCGTTCGCGCCGAAGCACTATCCCAAGGCGATCATCGACTACGCCAACACCCGCGGCGCCGACAAGATCATCTACGCGGGCTACTTTCCCATGGGCCTTTCGCTGCAACGCATCATGACCGAGATGCCCAACGTCGGGTTCCGTGACGAGGTATGGCCCAAGTTCCTACGCCACAACGCCGCCCGAGTACTGAAGATCACCTAAGTCCCTGTTGACAAGACGCATCTTGCAATCGAGCCAGCGCCCATATCTGAAGCGCAACCACCGGAGCCAGCAATACTCCCAGCCGCAGGATGGACACCACGAGCGCCAAACCGACCAGAACCATACTCGCAACCAACGACCGAAACAGCCATCTCTTCGGTAGAACGGTGGGCAACCCAATAACCACGCCTGTCACAACAAAGGCGGCGATAACCGCAGGCGGCGGATTCGTGGGTATCGGGCCGTCCACGAACGGATCGTATAGAATCACTCGTTCAGTATGCTCCTCGCCTGTCAATATGGCTGGATAGACAGTATCCATATCCAATTCGTCTCCATTCAGAGCGAACACTAATGCTGATGTCGAGAGCCAGTAACCCAAGGCAACGAGCACGATTGCTCGCGTACTCATCTCACGAATGTAACCGCGAAAACCCGTCATTCTTCTAGTCAACCAACCTAACAGAACTTCGCTAGGCTAATCTCCAGCCTTCAAGATCAACCGGTAGACATCTGTGAGAGTGCCGCCGAATGGCGATAACCACTCAGGCGGGGCGTCGGCAGGAAACGATAGCCACCTCGTGTCACGACCGGCGCGACCGTTGTGCTGGGGCACCAGTGATGGCGGCCTATCGATCATCAACTCATGCTTCGGCATGAACCACGCATGAACATCGAAGGGCGACACGCCGAGGCAGAGGCAGTAGTCGTAGTTCTGATCGCGAATTTGCTGGAACTTGTAGGATTCGTCGTTGGTCCAGAGGCTCGAGTATTTCACCTCGACGCGCCAGTCAGCGATCACAAGATCGGCCTCACTGTCCGGAGATCTTGAGACAGGCAGATCTTTTTCCACACACCAGTGGCCAACGAGTCGCTCGCCGATTGCTCCGACCTGTCGTGACGGACGCGTCTTGATCCACTGGAACGGGCTGCCGTCCCACATGGCTAGGTCCTCAGTGTATTGGCCCTCCAAGGTCGAGGCAATGGAAGCCAGCAGGCGAACCTCCGGATCGTGGATCTTTTTACTGGGCAACTACCTGCTCGAATCCTGTTGCGCGGATGTCTAGGTAATCGATTGATGTCAATAGACCGCCGTTGCCTAGGCGGTCTTGCATTACTTTGAAGGCTTGAGGGTTGTTGTCCACCATGATGAAACGCCGGTTGAGCTTGGCGGCGACTGCGCCGGTGGTGCCGCTGCCGGCAAAGAAGTCCAACACCCAGTCGCCCTCACGACTGCTTGCCTGCACGATACGCCTCAGTATCCCCTCAGGTTTCTGATTCGGATAGCCGTTCTTTTCCTTGCCTGTCGGCGAGACGATGGTGTGCCACCACACGTCGGTTGGCAATTTGCCCCTAGCGGCCTTCTCGGGCGTGACCAACCCGGGCGCCATGTACGGTTCGCGGTCCACGGCCGTGTTGTTGAAATAGTAGGAGTTCGGGTCTTTGACGTATACCAAGATGTTGTCGTGCTTGGTCGGCCAGCGACGGCGGGCACGCGCCCCGTAGTCGTATGCCCAGATGATCTCGTTCAGGAAGCAATCCCGACCGAACAGAGCGTCGAGCATCACCTTGGCGTAGTGGGCCTCGCGGTAATCCAAGTGCAGGTACAGGGTCCCGTCATCGGCCAGCAGCCGCCAGGCTTGCGCCAAGCGCGGCTCCAAGAAGGCCCAGTAGTCGTCAAAGATGTCGTCATAGGTCGACAGCGCTCCCTTGACCGTCTCATAGGTCGCGCCCGCGAAGCCGATGCGGTCGCCGTTGGCGCTGCGCGTCGTGTGCAGCGTTTGACGTGCCTGGCGGCGGCCCGTGTTGAACGGCGGGTCGATGTAGACCAGCGACATCGACCGATCAGGCATTCCCTCCAGCACATCGAGGTTGTCACCCAGAACGACCAAGTTCGGGCCGTCCGCACTCCATATCGGGGACCGCACGCCCACGACCGGAGATCCTAGACCCTGGGCTAGACCGTGTATGCCCCGTCCACGGCGAGGTGCTGGCCGCTGATGTAGCGGGCACGGTCCGAGGCCAGGAAGCACACCGCCTCGGCGATGTCGGCCGCCGTGCCGAAGTCGCGCATGGGAATATTGGCTCGGGCCGCGTTCAGGGCGCGCTCGTCGAGATCGCCCGAGGCCATGAGCCGTTGCGCCATGCCGTCGGTGAGCATGCCCGGACCCACGCTGTTGGCGCGCACGCCGAAGCGCCCCTCCTCGGCTGCCAGGCCCCGCACCGCCGCCTCCACCGCGGCCTTGGGGATGGTGCTGAGCCCGTCACGCACCGGGAACCTGCCTATGGCGGCAGTGCTCACGGCCACGATGCAGCCCCTCGACGCCCGCAGATGCCCCAGCGCGGCATGGGCTGCCGAGAAGAACCCGGCAGCGTCAGCGTCCAGCTGCGCCCGCACCACCGAAGGCTCGATGCGGCTCAGATGAAGCTGGGGGACGTTCGGGCCGGCCGCGTACACCAGCGTGTGCAAGCCGCCCGCCGCCGCAGCCAACTCGTCGACCGCGGCCGCCGTGGCCGCGTCGTCGGTGAGGTCGGCCGCGGCCTGCCAGCTAAGGCAGCCGAGACGCCGCACCTCCTCCGCCGTCGAAGAGGCAGCCTCGGCGTTGTGACGGTAGGTGAGCGCCACGTCGCTGCCACGGCGGGCCAACTCAGCCGCGATCACCGCACCCAGGCCGCCGCTGCCCCCCACCACCAGCCCAGCCCCGACTCGGCCCGCGAAGTCCCTGCTGAGATCGAGTTCGCTCACAGCCACAAGCCTGCCCACCCGCAACACGCGCACGCAACCTCACGCGAACCGACAAGCCGGCCGGAGACGCAAACGCCGAAGCCCACTGAGACTGAACATGAGCGGGGCCACGGCGCGTGATGGCATGCCGCCCCGATAGAGAACCCTCAGGGTGTGTCGGCACCGATGCGGCCGCCGGTGATCAGGTCGTAGGCGCCCAGCGTCTCGCCGGCCTTCTGGACGATCCGGCGGGCACGGATCACCGCGCCCGCCTCCGGCGCCAGGACGGCAAGTTCCTCGGCGGCGATTGCGGCGACCCCCACAGCCGCCCGAGCGATGCGAGGCGCCATCGCCGAAACCGCCGGCAAGTCGATGTCGGGACGGTCGGCGATGTAGGTTCCGGCCTGTCGCCAGATGCTCAGGTCGCCATAGGGGATGTCCTTACAGTCGAGTGCGGGTTGCTCCAGATCGGGCAGCGCTGTGCGCACATCGTCGGTGCGGCTGCCGCTGAGAGGCAGGAGCAGGTCGATGCGATGCTTGTGCGGAGCTGGCTTTCCGCTCGCGGCCGCCAGCGCTTTGAGCGATGTTTCCACGGCCATCGCGCCGGACGAGCAAATGTCGATCATGCGCCACAGCGTCACATGGACATCCTGCGGTTCCAAGATCTCCCACTCGTCTGGGAGCATTCTGGCGTTCATTAGGTGGAGCGACTTGCTGGCCTCGTCGAGTCGGCCCAGAGCCTCATCGGTGTTGTTGTCGGGCAAACCGATCTCCTTGTCCCATCTCACGGCTCCCATCGGCCTGTCCACCAACACCAGCGCAGCGGGCGCGATCCCAGCCTCAAAGGACCCCGGCACGTCCCGAGTGCGACGCCGCCACTCGGCGCGGTCCGTCACGAACACCTCGACCGGACACTCCACGACAGCCTCGGCAGCATCGCGGAGCTCCCAGCTCAGCAAGAAGCGCCGCGAATAGTCGATGTCATCGAACATCGCCACCAGGTCGATGTCGCTGCCTGCTGAGGCGCGGCCGGCGGCCACCGAACCGTACAGCAGCACTCTGCAAGCCCCGGCGCCCGCCACTGCCTCGGCGGCGCGCCGGGCGTCGCTGGTGGTCGGGGCCACTGCCGTGCTGGTTGCCACGACACCCACGGTACACATTGTCGCCACCAAGGGGCCGGCCCGGCGGACCGCGCCGAACGCAAGGGCAATGAGAGCGAGGGCATGAGGCGGCGGCACCGACTCCGCACAAGAGAATGATGCAATGCCGAGGGGCGGCAGATGGGCGTACCAACGGTGTTTGCCGCGGCGATGACCGGTGAACCCGGTGTCAGGCTTGGCGCAGGCTTTGGGTCAAACCGCTCAGGGAGCCGGCGTCGGGCAGTGAGCGGATCAGGGCGGGGATGCCGTCGTCGAGACGACCGGCAGCGAACCGCCGGAACTTGCGCTCCACCTCTTCGTCGCTGAGCGGATCGTAGATCGACCCCTTCTGCCCGTGCACCGTCCGCTCCAGAACCGTGCCGCCGGTGAGCGTGATCTGCACCCGCGCGCCCTGCTTCCAGGCGTAGGTGGCGTCGAACTCGGGGGTGGCCACGATGGCCGCGACCTTGGCCTGCAGTGCCGCAAGCGCCGGGTCTCTTATGCGCTCGGGCGCGAACGCCGCCGGATCCGCGGGATCGGCGAGCACCGCCAGGGCGACGTTGAACGGTGCCGAGTACTGCGCCGCCATCACCGAGCCGGTGCCGTCGAAGTCGTTGAGCTCCACCGTCTTGGTGGTGCCGTGCACCACGATCCGCTCGATGTCGCCCGCCGCGATGTGATGGGCTGCGACGATCTCGGAGGTGGCCTGCACCATGGGGTGGACGTCGCTGCAGGACGGGTACGGCTTGAGCGTCACCTCGTCGATCATCCAGCGCTCGCCGAGGCGCTCGGTGAGACGCTGCGGCTGAGGATCATCGGTGAAGATGCGGCAGAAGCCGTACTTGCCGGCCAGCCCGTCACGGGCGCCCTCGAAGCCGTCCGCAGCGAGCGCCGCGGCCAGCACCCCGCCCTCGGCCGCGCGTGCGGCGTGGATGCGCTTGGCCATCCCGCCCGATGCCGCGAACTCCGTGGTTCCCGACGCCAGCGAGGCCGCGATCCCGAGCGCGTGGTTGATCCCCTCTGCGTCGAGGCCTCGCAAGTGCGCGGCCGTCGCGGCCGCGCCGAACACGCCCGACATGGACGTCGGATGAAAGCCCGACAGCATGTGCGAGACCGGCCCCACGGCGATGCCGGCGCGGCTCATCACCTCGTAGCCGATGACGACAGCTTCCAAGAACTCCAACCCGGACGCATCGAACTGCTCGGCCACGGCGAGAGCGGCCGGCACTATCACCGAGCCCGGATGGCCGACGGCCTCCTCGTGGCAGTCGTCGATCTCGAAGGCGTGCGCGGCCGCGCCGTTGGCGAACGCGGCCATCGGGGGCGAGGCCGTATCGGGCCGGCCGACGACGGTGCAGCCCCCGTCGCCGCCGCCCGTGGCCAGGACGTAACGGGCCGCGGCCTGAGACCACGGCTGCTCCGCGCCGTAGGCGATCGCGCCGAGGGTGTCGATCACGCAAGTACAGGCCGCGGCGATCTGCGCCGGAGCGATCCTGCCGTGCAGCCCGCCGACGAACCGCGCCAACTCCGCCGAGAGCGAGTCCCCCGAACGCTGATCCACCGAGAGCGACTCTGCCGAACGCTGATCCGCAGAGACCGAGCCCGGCGAACGCTCCGAACCGCCCGACAACGGAGTCGATGAGCGCTCGACGCTGTTCAAACCTTGCGAGAACTCCGAACCACTCGACAGCGGAGCCGCCGAGAGCGGGTTCGACGAGCGCTTCGGGTCGTCTGAATGGGGGTGCGCTGGCATCACGCAGCGTCACCGAGCGACTCTTGCAGCAGCGTCTGGAGATGGCGCACGGTGTTCTCGCTGTGCACCCCGCACACGCCGCTCGGGTCCTCGATCAGCGGCCCGGGGCTGTAGCCGCGGCTGGCCAGGCCGCGCTGCACCGATTCCACGATCACGAAATCCTCCGCAACGGTCTGCTCCCAGTCCCCCGAGATCAGCGCGGCCTCATCCTCGGAGGGATCGGCGCTCGCGCACCACCACTCACGTATCAGCAAGGTGCGGTCTACCGAGATCGGCACCCACCGGAAGGTGTTGAGCACTCGTCCCAGGTAGCACTGGATAGACGACAGCGGCCAGAAGTAGAACGCTCCGTAGCTAGCGGCCGGATCGACCGGGCCGACGCCTTTGGCACCGCCCGCAGCATCTTGCGCACGCACCCCTCGTTCTGCCTCAGGCGAAGCCCCCGCCTGGTCAGGACCGCCTGCCTCACCTCGCGCCAGTACTCCCTTTGCGGGCGCCGCGGCGGTGTGGCGGATCACGCTGCCGTGAGAGGAGATCAGGTAGCTGCCCGGTGCGATGACCCCCTGCGTGAACCATTTGTGGACGTTGGGGCAGTGGTAGCACTCGTTGTAGTTCTCCACCACCACTTTCCAGTTGGCCCTCATCTCGTGGGTGAGCCGCGCGGCGAGCACCCGGCGGGGCGCGTCGGGCGCCAGGGCCAGCAACTCGTCCTCCACACCTGCGGCGATGTCCGCCAGCGGCGCCGCGCCCGAATCGAGGTTGACGAACATGAACCCGGCCAGTGTCTCAAGGCGCGCCTGTGGCACGCACAGCTGGCCCACGTCCTCGCCGCGGGCATGCAGCAGCCGCCCGTCTAGCCCGTATGTCCAGGCGTGGTAGGGGCAGGTGATCCGGTCGAGCCGGGCGCTCTGTGACGCCACCAGCTGATGGCCCCGGTGCTGGCAGACGTTGTACATGGCCCGCAGCCGGCCCGAGTCGTTGGCGACCAGGATGCTCTCGTCACCCACCTGGGCCGTGATCACGTCGCCCGGCTCCGCCACCTCGCACTGGTGTCCCACCATCACCCAGGTCCGGGCGAAGACACGCTCCAGCTCGGCGGCGAACACCTCGGGATCGGTGTAGTAGCGGGCCGCCAGCCCATGGTGACGTTGCTCAACGGTGGCGGTCGCCGCAGTCGTGGTCACGGTCATGGCAGTTCCTCCGGTGCGTCAGCCGTGCCACGGGCGGCACACGCAAAACCGGCCCGCGGCGCTTGTCACGTTGATGGTCACTGTCATGGCAGGTCCTCCAGTGCGTCTGCCAAGCGGTCCATGTGCTTTTCGAGGTTGGCGTCGCAGCGCAGGAAGCGCTTGTGCAGGCCACGGAACGACACCGAGCCGTCCTTGACGATCACACCGCGCTGCAGCAGTGCATCGAACACCGCCGTGGAGTCGGTGTCGGGGTCGAGGATCTCCACCAGGAAGAAGTTGGAGCGGCTGCCCGGGATCATGCGGAAGCGGTCGAGCGCCTCGAAGCGGTGCTGGGCATGGGCGCGGCCCGCGGCGATGGCCGTGACGGTTGCGCTGACGTGTCCGCTGTCGTCAAGCGCCGCCACAGCGCCGGCGATCTGCAGCACGCCCATGTTCCAGGTCGGCTTCACTGCCATGCAGGCATCGACCACCTGCCTCGGCCCCACACCGAAGCCGACCCGCAGGCCGGCGAGGCCGAACGCTTTGGAGAAGGTGCGCAACACCACCAGGTTCGGATATTCCTGCGCGAGGTGGATGTACCCGTCTGTGCCCGAGTAGTGAACGTAGGCCTCGTCGAGCACCACGACAGCCGAAGGGGCGGACTCGACGATGCGACGCACATCGCTCTCGGACATCCATGTTCCCGATGGGCTGTGCGGGTTGGTGACGAACACGATGCGGGTGTCACCGCGAATGCTCTCGATGTACGCGTCGGCGTCCACCGCCATCGTGAGCCGGTCGGTGGCCTCGTGAACCAGCACCGCGACACGACCCTCGGCCTCGGCGAACAGGTGGTAGATCGGGAAGCACGGGCCGGGCATCTGGATCCGCCCGCCCGGCTCGCAGCAGGCGCGTATCAGCCACGAGATGATCTCGGTCTCACCCGCTCCGCACATCACCCTGCAGGGCTCGAAGCCGTAGCGGTCTGCGATCTTGGCTCGCAGCGGCTCGGCCGTCCAGGACGGGTAGAGGTGCAGGTCGCCGAGGCGCTCCCGTATCGCCTGCACCGCCAGCGGCGAGGCGCCCAGGGGATTCTCGGCCGAGCCCAGCTTGGAGATTTCGGCAGGGGATATCCCGTACCGCTCGGCCACGTAGCCGGCGGGCAGGCCGGGCACGTAGTACTCCGGCGCTGCCAGCCCAGGATGCGAGAAACGCAACTCCGCCCCCTGTTCCCGTCCTCGGCGCGCCCCCCAGGCCCGCAGAAGCCAGATTGTATGCCTGCACCTTGAACGCCTGCACCACTCCGAACTTTGCATGCCTGCGCCACTCCAAACTTTGCATGCCTGCGCCACTCCAAACTTTGCATGCCTGCGCCACTCCTAAATCTGGCGCCCGGCCACGCCCGCTTCGGCACGGAGGTCGCTAGCTTTCGCGGTGGTGACCGAGGGTCTGCCGCAGGTGGCGCGGGTCGTGATAGTCGGCGGCGGTATCTGCGGGGCGAGCGTGCTCTACCACCTGGCTCACGAGGGTTGGAGCGACTGCCTGCTCGTGGAGAAGGCCGAGCTGACCTCGGGTTCCACCTGGCATGCCGCGGGGCAGGTCACCCACTCGGTGTCGAGCTATGCGCTGGCGGAGTTCCGCCGCTACGGGTGCGAGCTCTACGCCTCGCTGGAGGCCGAGAGCGGGGTGTCCACGTCCTGGCACCGCAGCGGCAGCCTGCGTGTGGCCTACTGCGCCGAGGAGGTGGACTGGCTCAAGTCGCAACTGGGACTCGCCGAGTACATCGGCAATGCCATGGAGTGGGTGGGGCCGGCCAGGATCGCTGAACTGCACCCGTTCTATGTGACCGACGGGATCATCGGCGCTGTGCACACGCCTGACGACGGCCATGTCGACCCCTCCGGCGCGGCCAACGCCATGGTGCGCGCGGCTCGCGACCTGGGCGCCTCGGTGAGCCGGCGGAACCGTGTGCTGGGCATCCGCCGGCGCCGCGATGGCAGCTTCGACGTGTCCACTGAGCGGGGCACGGTGCACGCCGAGCATGTGGTGAACGCGGCGGGCTGCTACGCGCACCGGGTGGCTCGAATGGTCGGCCTCGACGTGCCGATGGCCAACGTGCTGCACACCTACCTGGTGACCGAGCCCGTGCCGCAGTTCGCCGGACTCGACAGGGAGCTTCCGGTGGTGCGCGACGACTACGTGTCGGGCTACCTGCGCCAGGAACAGCAGTCGGGTCTGATCGGCATCTACGAGCAGACCAACGCCCAAGCGGTCTGGCACGGCGACGACCGCGACCCTGGCGATGGCCGCAGCGAGGGCGGCGGCAACAACGGCGGCGGCAACAACGGCGGCGGCAACAACGGCGGCGGCAGCAACATTGAGGGCGAGGTAGACAGCGACAGCGACGGTGGCGATGGCCGCAGCGGCGACGGAGAGGGCCCGGACTGGTCGCTTGAGAACCCCTTGTTCGACACCGACTACGACCGCGTCGGGCCCTGGCTGGGCCGTGCCTTCGAGCGCATGCCCGTACTGGAGCCGCTCGGCATCAAGCGGGTGATCTGCGGCGCCATCTCATATCCCCCCGACGGTGAGCCGCTGCTGGGCCCGTCGGGTGTTCGCAACTTCTGGCAGATCGTCGGCGTGCAGGTGGGGATCGCCGACGGGCCGGGGCTGGGCCGCGAGCTGGCCCGCTGGATGGTGCACGGTGCCAACGCCGTGAGCGTGAGGGCTTACGACGCCCGCCGCTTCGGCTACATCGACCGGCGCGACATCGCACGCTACGGGCGGATCAAGGGCACCGAGGATCACGAGTACCGCCATCAGACTCCCCTGCCGGGACTGGAGCGACCAGCCGCCCGCCCCTACCGCACCACCCCGCTCTATGAGCGCTTGCACGGCAAGGGCGCGGTGTTCACCCAGATATACGGCTGGGAGCGGCCCAAGTGGTTCCCTGCGGCCGCCGGCCTGCCCCAGCGCGATGCTGTGTCGTTCCGCCACACCGACTGGTTCGACGAGGTGGCCGCCGAGTGCCGGGCGGTGCGCGAGCGCGTCGCCATCCTCGACGGCACCGCCTTCGCCAAGTTCGATCTGATCGGCCCCGACGCCGCCGCCGTGCTCGACCGCCTCGGCACCAACGGTGTCCCGGCGCCCGGCCGCATCGGGCTCACCTACCTGCTGACGCCGCAGGGTTGCGTGGAGGGAGAGCTGACCGCCACCCGGCTGGCCGAGGATCACCTGTACCTGGTGTCGGCTGCTGTGGGCGAGGGCAAGGACCGGGAGTTCTTCGAGACGCACTGGCCCGCCGGCGCGGACGCCGAACTCGTGAGCCGGTCGCTGGATCTCGGCGTGCTCAACGTCACCGGCCCGCAGGCCCGTCGCCTGCTGGCGCAGGTCACCGACGCCGACCTGGACAACGAGGCGTTCGGCTGGCTGCGGGCACGGCTCATCACCGTGGCCGGCGTGCGCGACGTGCGCGCCCTGCGGGTGGGCTTCACCGGCGAGCTGGGCTGGGAGCTGCACATGGGAGTGGACGATCTCGCCACGGTCTATGACGCCCTGTGGTCGGCAGGCCAGCAGTTTGGCGTGGCCGACGCCGGCAATCACGCGCTCGACTCGCTGCGCATGGAGAAGCGCTACCTGACCAGCCGCGAGCTCACTCACGATGTCGGCCCCGACGAAGCCGGCGTGCAGCGGTTCGTGAAGACCCACAAGGGCGATTTCGTGGGTCGAGATGCTCTGGTGGCCCGGCGCGAGCGTGCCGCTTCCGGAGCCGAGCCGTACCGCTGGCGGCTGGCGCACCTGGCCGTGGACACCGGCGACGCCGACGTGCACACCGCCGACGGCGTGTACGCCGAAGGCCGGATCGTCGGATTGGTCACCTCGGGCGCCTACGGCTTCAGTGTCGGACAGGGTCTGGCCTTCGCCTACCTGTCGCCCGAGCACGCCGAGCCGGGCACATCCCTACAGGTGAGCGTCGTGGGCGAGATGCGCCCCGCCAGGGTGCTGGGCGAGGCCCCCCACGACCCGACCAACGCACGCCTGCGCGCCTAGAGAGGTGAAGATGGCCGATACTGCCGAAACCGACACCAACAACGCACCGCTAACGCGCGTTGACATGTCTAGAGGTGGAACTGTGGAGGAGCCATGGAGATGAAACCGATCCTTGCGCTCTGGGCGGTGCCGCGCTCGACGTCCACCGCCTTCGAGCGGATGATGCGCCAGCGAGGCGACCACGACTGCGTGCATGAGCCGTTCGGCGAGGTGTGGTACTCGATCGGCAACGCCACGCACCCGCCGCCGAGCCATGTGCAGCACCGTCCGAGCCTGAGCTACGAGTCGGCCTGGAACGACCTGGTGTCAGCGGCTCGGCGGGGGCCGGTGTTCGTCAAGGACTTCCCGCACTATGTCACCGGCATGCACGACTGGGTCGTGAGCGGTGCCGCTCCCGGTGGCGCTGACCTGCCGTTCCTTGACGCCTTCAACCACTCTTTCTTGATCCGCGATCCGGCCAAGACGCTCACCTCGCTTTACGGGCAGTGGACCGACTTCTCGCTGGATGAGACGGGCTTCCGCGAGCAGCGCGAACTCTTCGACCTGATCACAGCACGCCGTGGTGCGCCCCCGCCGCTCATTGACGCTGATGACCTGCTTGCCGATCCTGTCTACGTGACCGAGGCTTGGTGCGAGGCGGTGGGCATCGACTTCATGCCCGAGGCGCTGCAGTGGGACACGGCGAAGGACTCCAGGATGACCTGGTACGAGTCCGGGACCTGGCACGACAACCTGTCCCAGTCCACTGCGCTGGCACCCCAGCAACGCGACTACGTGTCCATCGACCACAACCAGTTCCTGATCGACGCCTACGAAGCCTGCCTGCCCCACTACCAAGCGCTCTACCAACACCGACTCACAGCCTGAACGCACCGATACCACCCTGGACAAGACACGCTCTCTACACCGAGACCGGTCCATTTCGAGAACTCGTCGACAGCGCCCGCCGCTCGCCGTGTGTGCCGGTGCAGCGGTGCCAGCCCGCGGGGCCGAGCGGGAGCACTACGGGGTTGACGCGACCTGATCCCGCCATGGCCGCATGCGATGGTTAGAGGGAGTCTGCCCCCCTCCCGGTTGTGCGCTGCCCCTGAGACGTTTGCATCTACTGACAGGCTCATTCGGGCATGGCTACGCTGTCGCGCTGATGCAGGACACTGATAATGCCGAACTGCCCGAAACGCTGCCCGAGGTAATGCGCGCTGCGGTGCTCCTCGGCAACGGCGGGCCCGAGATGATCGAAGTCCGCGACGATGTTGCCACCCCCAGGCCGGGGCCCGGCGACGTTCTGGTGCGGGTGGCCGCCTGCGGCATGAACAACACCGACATCAACACCCGCGTGGGCTGGTACAGCCGCTCGGTGACCTCGGCCACCTCCGGCGACGGGTTCGCCGAGGCCGACGCCGCTGACTCGGCCTGGGGACGCAGCGGGCTGTCATTCCCGCGCATCCAGGGAGCAGACATCTCCGGAGTGGTGGTAGCACTCGGTGAGGGCGCGCCCGGCGGGCTCCTGGGGCGACGGGTGCTGGTCGACCCCTGGCTTAGGGATCGCACAAGCCCCGAGAACCGCGAGCTTGCCGGCTACCTGGGCAGCGAGCGCGACGGGGGCTTCGCACAGTACTGCACGGTGCCGGCCGAGAACGTATATCCGGTGTCGGTCAGCCTCACCGATGTTGAGCTGGCCACCTTCGCCTGCTCGTGGTCGACCGCCGAGCACATGCTGCAACGCATCGGGCTGCGACAGGGTGAGAGCATCGCCGTGCCGGGGGCTTCCGGCGGGGTGGGCAGCGCGTTGGTGCAACTCGCCAAGCTCCGCGGAGCGAAGGTGGTGGCGATCGCGGGAGCGTCGAAACTCGGCGGCGTGAGCGACCTAGGGGCCGACGAGGTCATCGCCCGCGCGCCAGGCGACATCGCGGCCCGCGCCATCGACGCCAACGGCGGGCACTTCGATGTGGTGGCAGATGTCGTTGGCGGTGACAGCTTCGGCGGCTGGCTAGAGGCGCTCCGGCCGGGCGGGCGCTACGTGACCTCAGGCGCCATCGCCGGGCCGATAGTCGAACTCGACCTGCGGACGCTGTACCTCAAGGACTTGGAACTGCACGGCGCGACCGTGTACCACCCCGGAGTCTTCGCCGACCTGGTGCGCTACATCGAGCAAGGCAAGGTACGCCCACTGGTGGGAGGCACCTTCGCGCTCACCGACATCCACGCCGCCCAAGATGCCTTCGCCAACAAGAACCACATCGGCAGCCTGGTAATCGTCATCTAACCCAGCACGCAGGCACACTGCGCTGCAGACAGGCTGCCAGATGACCAGCCAATCGGGGTGCTCCCAGACGGACTCCCACTCGCTCAAGACCGCCGCCACGGTGCTGAGTCACAGTCACTTTCCCGCCGCGAACGGTGCCAGGCTGCAAACTTCGTCAATCTGGTGTCGCAGAAGGGCAAGGTTGTCTGTTTGCTCATGTTCGACAGCCTGCTGCATTTCGCGCGCTCGGAATCCGAAGGGGATCATGTCGCGCCAGGGCAGCCTGTTGGCGCTGCCTCCCTCGCGCATGAAACTCAGGCACTCGCCCCAGTCCAACTCCGCGAACCGCAGCGATAACAGCGCTTCCAACATGGTTGTCTCGTTCCACGTCAGATGAGCACGCCATTCGTTGCGTCGCAGGTGGTAGCGGACATATGGCGAGTAAGGCTCAAGCGGGCGCAGGGTCGCAACGTTGATCTTGACCGGGCGCTGGGTGCTCCAGCCCAACGCGTTCAGGGCCCCGGATCTATGCAGCCCCGCGCCATCCCCGGCGCAAAGCAAGGCGCTCACAGTCAGGTCGCACCCCCAGTCCTTGCTCACATCGTCAGGGTGCGCCTTGAAGTACAGCCCGCGCCCGGCCCGCAGGATCAGTGACCTGGGATCTTGCGACAACCGCGAGAGGATCGGCTCGGCCGTGGGGGCGGGCACTGGCGCGGCGCTCCCCCAGAACCAGGCGTGGTACGGCAGGCTCTCCAGCCATTGCATCATCACTGGTGGGACTTTAGAGCACCTGATGCATCGCGTCGCGGGCGCGCTGCTCGGCTACCCGTCGGCGTCCGACGATGGGCGTGGTAGGGGCGAACCCGGCATCGGCCCTCTCCGACTCGCTCTCGCCGCCCCAGAATCCAAGTTCGCGGTTGGCGCGTGCGTAGCTGCGGCAGGCGGTCTGCACCTCGCAGGTCTCGCAGATGGCACGGGCACGGGCCTCGCGGCGCACCCGGGCCTCCGGGCGCTCGGCGAACGGGGCGAAGAACAACTCGCCCGCGCCGCCGCATTGACCCCGCTCCATCCATGAGGTCGAACCGATCGGGGCTGGGTAGATCCTGTAGGCTTCAAGCATCGGTATACAACCTAGCGGCTGTATACAATCTAGGCAAGAGGACGCGACGCTTCCGACCCGCAGCGACCGAAAACTCCCATAGGCCTTCTGGCTTCCTCAGGCGTCCGATTTGCAACGGGGCTACAATCGCTGCCGCTTGGTTCAGCACCGGTGAGCACCTGGACCGGCTTACAGCGCAGCCCTAAGGAGACCGAGCTAGTACCGGCAAGTCGCAACAACGGTTGCCGCTGGCTGCCTCTCGTCCGAGGCGCCTAGGGGAAGTCCGGGTCTGTGGGCAACGACGGGATTGGCCCGCAGCGGGCCGCATACTCGGCGTCTACGGCAGCCTTCCGGGCGATCATGTCGAACCCGGCGGCCAGATTCTCGCCGCCGGAGTCCTCAACAGCAGCCAACGGCGCACCTATGCCCGAGTCGATTAGCATCTGTCGGTAGACTTGCATGCCGCACTGGGCGGCTATGCCTATGATGACTTCCACGGTATCTCCCCGGATAGCGCAGGCCAGCAGAGCTTCCTTGACACGCTCACGGGGGACCTCGGCCTCGTCGTAGGCGGCTCGGGCCTCGTCGTAGGCGGCCCCGGCCTCGCTTATCGCGGGATCAGCGGCTCGGGCCTCATCGTAAGCCTCGTCGTAGGCCTCGTCGTGGGCGGCTCGGGCTTCGACGTAGGCGTCGTAGACCTGTTCGTAGGTGGCGGCTCGGGCCTCGTCAACGGCGGCCAAGGCCTTGACGTAGGCAGCCTCGGCCTCGTCCAGGGCACCGAGGTAGGCATAGTAGGCCTTGTCCAAGGCCTCGTCGTCGGCCTCGCTGGCCTCGTCTAGGGCCTCATCGTATGCAGCGTCGGCATCGTCCAGGGCCTCATCGTATGCAGCGTCGGCATCGTCCATGGCGGTATAGGCGGCCTCGGCTTCGTCTCGGACCTCGGAGTAGGCTTCGTAAGCTTGGTCCAAGGCTTCGCCGTAAGCAGATCGGGCCTCGTCATAGCCTTCGGCTCTGGCCTCGTTCAAGACCTTGAGGTAGGCAGCCTCGGCCTCCTGCAGGATCTCCGTCAGGGCCTCGTAGTCGGCTTCGTCTACCAACTCCAAGTCGCTGCGAAGGCGGCTCCCGGCAAAGGGCGCGAACTCTCCGGCCGATGGCGCTCTGCCGCTCCCCCGATACGCCATGACCAGATCAAGGGACTTGTCACAGAACTCGTCACTGCTGTACGAGTCATCGCCGCCGCAGCCGACGAGGGCAGCAGCAACCATAGCTAGCACCACAAGTTTCTTCATCGCCGCCCTCGGCGGCGCTGCGTTGCTGCCCGCAGGTGGCTCACCCACGGCTCGGGCACGCCGTCCTCGGAGACGGCCTCACGGACGACGGCGGGAAGGGTGATGTTGGCAGGGGTCATGGCGAACCTCCTATGTCGTAGCTGCAGTCGGCAACCTACCGAGGGGGTGTGACAGGGGCAGTCCGGAGCACGAAGTGCAGGCTCGTCAGGATCGTGAGGCGGCGACCAGGACTTCGGCGGCGCGCGTGCCGAGATTCGTGTCCTTACAGGATTGATGGCATCAGCGATCATGCACGCGGACAACCACTAGGTAGCTGACCCGACGGGGCTGGCCGCACCCATCAGCATTCATCGGCGGGCTCACGGTCGGAGTTGCAGTTGGCACTCGCGCCTGTAGCCTGCCAGGAATCACAAGGCCGTAGTTACGAAAGGGTAACCAACCATGCGAAGATCTTGCTCGCATACCAACCGTTCCAAGCACCAGAAGCTCCGCGCCGAGGTGATCGATGCTCACATGCAGGCAGGTAGACCTTGGGTCAAGCAACGCGACATCCCGGATGTCGCAGGATGGGACGACCTGGTGTTCGCTCCTGAACTCGTTACCGAGGTGCTCGTCCGTCGACATGCGAAGGGTAGGTGTCCGATGCCCGCTTACGTGGTACATCTGGCGAAGCCGGGATCTACTGAGGAGCGTTTGATTACTGTCATGGATCCGTTCGATGAACTATGGATGCGCATGCTCGTTGGCCCCCATCTCCCCGCATTACGGCATGCGCTTGACGCGGGATATGCGGAGGTCTTTAGCTATCGACTCGCAAGCCTATACCCCGCATGGAAGACTGAGCATCATGCCAACCTGAACAAGGCAAAGCGCTATCGAGCACTCGAGTTCCTTTCGGATGGTTCCTGCCGCGCGTTGGGGACGCTTGATATTCGGCATTACTATCCGAGCATACGACCAGCAAGTATCGCACATGTGCTGCAAAGTATCGGAGCTCCTGCAGCACATGTGGACTCGCTAGTAGAGTTTCTTGTAAACCTCAGGCCATTGGGAGCCCCTCCTGGTCTGCCGATTGGCCCTGAGTCTTCAGGTCTCCTCGGAAATCTCATGCTCACGGGTGTTGACATCGCACTTCGGCCTCTTGTCATCAACCACCTCCGCTATACAGACGACAGCTGGGTGTTCCTTCGACACGCAAGGGACTGGCCCGAGGTGATAGAAGTCTATAGGGAAGCAGTCAAGCAAGTAGAACTAGAGCCAAACGAAGCGAAGCTCAATCTGCATGACGTTGGATCAGGCGAGGCAGCCAATTTTATCGAAAACTGTGAAATAGAGTATATGATTGCCCGCAGCAGAGGTTCCGTGCTTGCTGGGGTAGCAGCAGAACAACTTGCAGGCCAAGTCGCACTCGAAAACCCCGACTACCGTGTGATCCGTTTCGCCATAGCAGCCTTGAAATGGCATACAAGCCCGCTTGGTCTTCAGATCATATATGATCATCCGGAATTGTTTACTGAAATTTCCCGAGATGTCGGCAGCTATTTCTCAAAGTTGATTGAATCCAGCAAGACAAGACGCGAAGTGGATCCTGATTTTCTGATCGATGTTGCTGCAAAGGAACCGTATTTGACATCTGGTTCTCGTTCAGATGCTGCTAGCATTCACGCTTGCGGAGCCTTGGCAAAGCTACGCCCCACAAGAGATCATGGCCGGAAACTGGAAGAGATAGCGATGTCTCAGGATAAACGATTCACGGCTCCGCATCGAGCATTTGCAGCGAAAGGATGGGGGTCATCCATGGCACACTGCCCAAGAGCGGCAGTTGACCATGCTATCCAAGTCGGCGACCTTTCGCTACGCCGAGCACTCCTGCTCACGATCAATCGTCATAACTCCAATGAGCGTGCTCGCCGCAAGGGTTTTCGCCGATTGGCCGCGCTGGAACCCGATCTAGAACCCACTCTCGCTTACGTGAACGGTTCTTGATGACTCGTGAACACATAACGATAGAAACTCAACACGATGGGAGTCGATTGAGGGCGGCCCGCCTGGCTATCGGAACGTCGTCTTCAACCTGCGCTAGCAGCGCCTCCGCTGGCGCTCCCGCGAGGTTGTGCTAGTGGGTCAGGATCGTGAGGTGATGTCGGCTAGCACTTCGGCGGCGTGCTCTCCTAGATCCTTGCCCTCTAGGTCGTAGGCGGCGGCGATCGTGCCCTGCGGGTTGATCAGGTAGGTGATCCGGCGGGGCAGGCCGAACTCGTAATAGTCCTCACCGGGCTCGCGCTCTGCGTCGTAACTGCGCCCGACCGACCGGTCTGGGTCGCTGATCAGCTTGAACGGGAACTGCTCGGCCTCGGCGAAGGCACGCTGATCCTCGACGGTGTCGAAGGACGCTCCGACCACGACCGCTCCGGCTGCATCAAACTCTGGGGCTCGATCACGGAACCCCTTGCCCTCGATCGTTCAACCAGGGGTGGATGCCTTGGGAAACCACCACAGAGCCACCCAGCTACCCCGGTGGTCAGAAAGCCGGAAAGAGTTGCCGTCTTGGTCGGACGCCTCGAAGTCGGGCGCCGCCGTGTTCGCTTCAAGCACGAGCGCCAAAGCTAGCCCCGCTCCGCGCCTGTGCCACACCTCCGACACACAAGCGCAGGCGATGCTTGCGCCGCAGCGACGCCCACACCGGCAACACACCGGCACCACGCCGGCACCACAGCGACGCCCGCGCCGGCGCCGCAGCGACGCCCACACCGGCAACACGCCGGCACCACAGCGATGCCTGCGCCGGCTCCACACCTAGGCCGCACACGGGAACGGTCCGGCGCGGATCGGGTGGCCTAGGGTGCCGTGATGACGCTGGTTGCGGCGCTGCGCCGTGAGCTTGGGCCGGCCGGGGTGCTGACGGGGGCGGACGCCGAGCCGTACCTGACCAGTTGGCGCGGCCTGTTCGGCTCGGATGCCCTGGCGGTCGTGCGGCCCGCCACGGTCGACGAGACCGCCGCGGTGGTGCGGGCCTGCGCCTGCGCCGGAGTCGCCATCGTCCCCCAGGGTGGCAACACGGGACTCTCGGGCGGCGCCGTGCCCGCCGGCCGTGCCGCCACGGGATCGCCCGGCGCGGCAGTGCCCGCTGCGGAGCGCCCCGATGTAACCACCGGCACCAGCCGCGGCGCCGTGCCCGCCGACTGCCATGTCACCCAGCCGCAGATCGTTCTCTCGCTGAGCCGCATGAACCGTGTCCAGTCGGTGAACGCCGCCGGTTGGACGGTCACCGCTGAGGCCGGCGCCACCATCGAGGCGGTGCAGCAGGCCGCGGCGCGGGCGAACCGCCTGTTCGCTCCGGACTGGGGGGCCAGGGGCACCGCGACCGTGGGCGGCGCGATCTCCACCGACGCCGGCGGCAACAACGTGCTGCGCTACGGCACCATGCGCGATCAGGTGCTCGGCCTCGAGGTCGTGCTCGCCGACGGGCGGGTCTGGAACGGCCTGCGGGCACTCCGCAAGGACTCATCGGGCTATGACCTCAAGCAGATGTTCATCGGCGCGGAGGGCACGCTCGGCGTAATCACCCGAGCCGTGCTGCGACTGCATCCCGCCACCCCGCACCGCCAGAGCGCCCTCGCCGCCATCGGCGGCCTCGACTGCCTGATGCCGCTGCTGGAACTGGCTGCCGCCTGCTGCGGCGGCGACGTGACCGCCTTCGAGCTCGTACCCGAAGCAGGCATGGCACGAGTGTGCGAGAAGTTCGGCATCGCCCGCCCCCTGGCCGCCCGCGGGGAGTTCTACGCGCTGGTGAGGCTGGCATCGACCGAGCCGGTGTCCGAGCGGCTCGCGGCCTTCCTGGCCGAGGCGTCGCAGCGAGGCTTGGTGACAGACGCAGCGGTCGCCGTCACCGACGAGCAGGAGGCCCGGCTGTGGACCATCCGCGACGAGCTGCCGGCGAGCGGCCTGTGGCCCCAGCACGTCCACGGACTCAAGCTGGACACGGCCGTGCCCATCGACCGCTTCGGCGCCTACCACGACCAGGTCAGGCACATCGCCGCGGAACTGGCGCCGGGCGCCTTCGCCTACGGGTTCGGACACGTCGGCGACGGCAACCTGCACATGATGGTGATGCCCGCCGGCAGCGAGCAGGCCGCGGCCTTCGCAGCCGCGCGCGACGCGCTGCGGGAGCGCATCGACGAGGCCACCCTCGCCCTCGGCGGCACGCTCAGCGCCGAGCACGGCATCGGCCAGCTGCTGCGCGGCCGCATCGAGCCACAGAAGCCGGCCGTCGAGTGGGAGCTCATGCGCACCCTCAAGCTCGCCCTGGACCCCCAAGGCATCATGAACCCCCACAAGACCCTCCCGGGGTAGGTTGTTGAGAATGCGCGCAACTCGCCGCGAAATAGAGGAACTGCTGGAAACGCTGAACATCCTCTCGGACCCTGAGACGATGGCCGCGGTCGCGTTGAGCGAAGCAGAGATCGAGGCGGGCGACCTGATCGACCTCGACGCAGCCTGAAGGGCTAGGAGAGCCAGTTGAGGGCTTGGATCTCGGTGTAGGCCTCTACGCCCCAGCGGCCACGGTCGCGTCCGATGCCGGACATCTTGAAACCGCCGAAGGGGGCGTACATGTGGGGCTGGACGGTGTTGAGCGCCACGTTGCCCGACTCCAGGCGGCAGCCGATCTCATAGGCACGCTTGACGTCGCCCGCATACACGTAGGAGAACAGCCCGAACGAGGAGTCGTTGGCCAGGGCCACGGCCTCGTCGTCGTCGTCGCAAGGCAGCACCACCACCACCGGGCCGAACGCCTCGGAGCGCACCACGTCCATGTCAGGGGCCACGTCCACCAGCAGCGTCGGCGCCACGAAGTATCCGGGCCGCTCGGGACGCTCCCCGCCGCACACGGCAGTGGCGCCCGCGGCGATACCGCCTGCGATGAACTTCTCGACACGGTCGCGGTGAGCCTCGGTGATGACAGGGCCGACCACCGTCCCGGCCTCACGCCCGTCACCGACCTTCATGAAACCGGCGAAGGTCTTGAGCGTCTCCACGGTCTGCTCATAGATGCTGCGATGGCAGATCACCCTCGTCGGCGCCGTGCAGATCTGGCCCGAATGGAAGCCCCAGGTGGTGGCAATGCCCATGCAGGCCGCGTTCACGTCGGCGTCGGAGGTCATCACCAGGGCGCCCTTGCCGCCCAACTCCATCAGCACCCGCTTCATGGTCGACGCGCCGTCGGCGTAGATGCGCGCGCCCACCTCGGTGGAGCCGGTGAACGACACCATGCTCACATCACCCGAGCCCACCAGAGCGGCCGGCGCCTCCGCCGCACCCGATGACGTCACGATGTTGACCACGCCGCCGTCGATGCCCGCCTCGGCCAGTGCCTCGCCCAGCAGCAGCACCCCCAGCGGATCCTGCGGCGCCGGCTTGATCACCACGGTGTTGCCCGCGGCCAGCGCGGGAGCGATCTTGCCTGCCACGTTGACAAGCGGCATGTTGTAGGGGGTGATGCAGGCCACCACGCCCACGGGGTGGCGGCGCACCGTGGCCGACAGCATCCCGGCCGGGCCGAGCGCGCCCTTCTCGACCGGCATCGCGGCCACTTCCTCGCTGAGGTCGAAGGGCTTCGAGTAGTAGCGGAACCGCTCGATCATCGGCCCGCCCACCTGCAAGGTCTCGGCGATAGAGGTCACCGAGCCCGTCTCGGCCTGAACCAGAGGCAGCCACGACCGCGCCCTCGACCTCACCACATCGGCCAGACGAGACAGCCTGGCGCGGCGCTCGCCGTCACCCAGGGCCCGCCACCCGGGCAGGGCCTGGCGTGCCGCACGGGCCGCGTCGGCGGCCTGGGCCGCGGTCGCGTCGGGAGCGTGACCCACGACGGCGCCGTCGTTGGGATCGACTATCGGGTAGGTCCCGCCCTCGGGCTCGACCCACTCGCCGCCGATCAAGAGTCTCCAGGGCCGATCAACGTCAATGGCAGCCGCTGTGTCGGGATCGCTGCGGTCGGGCACCCCGCCAGTCTACGAAGGCGCCACGATCTACACTCGGCCCGCATCCACCGACCGAGCTTGCCGGCACCGCGAGCCAGACGCCGGCGCGAGGAGCCGACATGCAGCGCACCTGGACCGACATGGACGACTTCGAGTCGTTTCTCGACGGCGGCGGCATGGTCGAGGCGGGCGATGACATGCCCCAGCCATACCGGCAGGCCGTGTTCGCGTTCATCGAGATGCACGCCAACAGCGAGCTGATGGGAGGGCTGACCGAACGGGACTGGATCCCCAAGACGCCCGGATTGCGGCACAAGATGGCGGTGCTTGCCAAGACGCAGGACGAGATCGGCCACGCACACCTGCTCAATATGATCGCAGCCGACCTGGGCGTGAAGACCCGCGACCAGATGCTGCAGGACCTCTTCGCCGGCAACAGCCGGTTTCACAACGTTTTCCACTATCGAGCAGTTACCTGGGGCGACCAGGTCGCGATCGCCTATCTGGTCGATTCTGCGGCGCTGGTCAGCCAGCAAGCCGTGTTCAAGGACTGCTCCTACGGGCCATACAAACGCATCCTCAAACGCATCATCAGCGAGGAGGGATTCCACATGCGCCTCGGCGAGGATCGGATGATGCGGATCGCCGAGGGAACCGCCCGGCAGCGGGCGCTGTTCCAGGAGGCAATCGACCGCTGGTTCTGGCCCGCCCTGCAGCTCTTCGGCCCCGATTCCAGGCCAGACGACGTTCTGTTGCGGTGGCACATCAAGTCGGAGCGCAACGAGGTGCTGCGAGACAGGTGGACCCAGAAGTTCGTGCCCCTGCTCCAGAACTACGGCTTCACCATCCCCGCGCCCGGCCTCTCCTATGACGAGGTCGACCGGCGATGGGATGTCGGCCCCATCGACTGGGAACCACTGAAGCGCACGCTGGCCCAGGGGGGTCCTGACTCGAGTCGCAGGATCCGCGAAGCCAGGCAGAACTGGGAGCGAAACGCCTGGGTGCGGTCGGCTCTGGACGAGCGGTCGGTTCCGGCATGACCACGCTGCTCGGGCATCGAGAGTCCGCCGTTCGTGACGCTCTCCGCTCGGTTGACGATCCCGAGTACCCGGGGATATCCATCGTCGACCTCGGGTTGCTGGAGAGGGTCTCGATCGACGGATCGGCGGCGCGGGTCGGTCTCATACCTACGTTCTCGGGCTGTCCCGCCCTCTCGCTCATCGAAGCCGACGTCATTGCCGCAGTGGGGACCGCCGACGGCATCGACAGCGTGCAGGTCGAGTGGCTGAAGAGCCCGGCCTGGAGCGTGGACCGCGTCACGGCATCGGCACGCACCCGGCTCAACAGAGAGTTCACGGTCGCGGTGCGGATCGGTTCGGCGCGGCCGGAGTGCCCACGCTGTGGCGCTGTCTTGGGCCCGCTGTCGCTCTTCGGCCCGAGCCGGTGCCGGGCCACCTCCAAATGCCCGGCGTGCGGCGAGAACGTCGAGGTGATGCGCTCATGAACCGTGGGCAGCCATCTCCGCAGTCTGTCTCGCCCAGCCCCGCCGAGAGAACGTCAAGGTGATGCGCACATGACCGGAGCCACCTATGAGGTGTTCCTGAAGAGGGACGGCCGCGAGGAGTACCGCCACGCCGGCGCGCTGGACGCCCCGAACGATGAGTTGGCGCTGATCTTCGCCAGGGAGTCATATCTCCGCCGAGCCGAGGGTGACCGGCTGTGGCTGGTGCGCCGCGAGCACCTGATCGTTGCAGACGACGGGTTCGTGCAAGGCAACGCCGACAAGCCCCACCGCCACCATGACGGCGCCGCGGTCGCAGCCAGGCGCCGGGCGCGCCGGGACGCCGCGATGTGAGTGTGACCGGCCCGAGCGAGTGCCCGCACGACCGCGGTGATCGCAAGAAGCGTCAAGGGCATCGGATGTGAGCGCCGCGCTCCGGGACTTCCTGCTGGCCTTCGCCGACGACGAGCACCTCGCCGGCCAACAACACACCGAGTGGATCGGTGTTGCGCCTTTCTTGGAGGAGGACCTGGCCTTCTCGAGCATCGCCCAGGACGAGCTCGGCCACGCCGCCATGCTCTATGAACTGGTGCTCGAGCTCGACATGATCGAGCCGACCGATTCCGCGATCGACGGCATCGCCTTCGGGAGACCCCCGATCGCATTCCGCTCATCCGCGCTGAGCGAGTACACGACCACCGACTGGAGCGAGGCACTGGTGCGGCACTGGCTGTATGACGAGGCCGAGCGGCTGCGATGGCGAAACGTGAGCGCATCGGCATACGCGCCGCTGGCACAGGCAGCCGGAAGAGCGATGCCCGAAGAGGAGTTCCACCGCCGCCACGCCGCTGCCCTCATCGAGCCACTGCTGGCCGGCCGCAACGCGGCCACGCGCCTCCAAGCCGCACTCGACCGCCTGTTGCCCCTGGTGCCTACCGTGCTGGCAGCGGTGGACCACGAGGACGAGCTGGTCGGCGCCGGAGTCATCGAGCAGCGAACCGACGCCCTCCTGCATCAGCTCGCCGACGCCATCGCCGCCCGCTTCGACCGCCCCATTGAACTGCCCGCGCCGCCACCGGGCCGGCACCGGCGATCCGGGGGGTTCGCAGCACTCCTCGCCAGGATGCGAGAGGTCCTAGACCTCGACCCGCAGGCAACCTGGTAACTCGATCAACCAGCCGGCGGCGGCACCTGGGGCGGCTCCGCTAGGTGATGGGCGGTCTGCTGCTGGAAGGCGTCGCCAATCGCTACGAGGGTCCGCTCCGAGAAGGGCCTGCCGATCAACTGGAACCCGACCGGCATCCCGTCGCCGGCGAATCCGCCGGGCAGCGCGATGGCCGGCAGGCCGGCGCCATTGACGGGGAACGTGAACTGCGTCGTCGCCGGGATGAGTGGAACGCCGCCGATCTCGGTGGCCCCGTGGTCAAGCGGCAGGTTCGGGGTGACCGGAGCGATGATGAGATCGATTTCCTGATCCTCGAAGACGCTCAGATATGCCGCCTCAACCTGCCGGCGCTGTGCTTGGGCCGCAGCGAACGCCGTTGCCCCTATAGCGGCGCCCTCGGCGAGGATCTCCCGCGGCTCGTCACCGATCAGATGCCCACGGGTCTCGCGGAGATCCTGCAGCAGCGCGGCGGACTCGGCGAACACGATCACCGCGCCCGCCTCGAAATGCTCCGCCGTGTTGGGAACCGCAGCGCCCGACACTGATCCGACGATTCCCGCCAGCACACCCAGAGCCTCCTCCAGCACCGCCCGAACCTCGGGATCGGTATCGAGCCCCGCAAAGAACTCGTCGCCGGGAACGCCGACGCACAGGGAGTCGACCGGCATGGCGGGCTCCAACCGGCGGCGGGACGAGAAGGCGTCACACTGCGAGTGTCCGGCGATCACATCCAGCAACAGGCCGCAGTCACGCGCGGTCCGCGCCATCGGACCCACTGTGTCGTAAGTCCACGAGATGAGGTGCACCCCATCGCGGGGCACCAGGCCGCGGGTCGTCTTGATGGCGGTGGTACCGCAGTAGTTGGAGGGAATCCTGACCGAGCCGCCCGTGTCGGTGCCGATGGCGCCGAAGACCTGGCGCGACGCGAGCGCGGCCGCGTTGCCGCCCGACGACCCGCCGGTCATGCGCGAGAGGTCCCAGGGATTGCGCGATGCGGGACACGAGACGCCGTAGGCCAACTCGTGGGTGTTGGTCTTGCCGATGATGACGGCGCCGGCGGCGCGCAGGCGGGCCACGATGCTCGCATCACGGTCGGGAACGAAGCCGCGAAGCGCCTCGCAGTTCGCGGCGGTCTCGACCCCCTCGGTGTAGATGAGGTCCTTGAGAGCGATGGGGACGCCGTGCAGCGGGCCGGTCGGCTGCACGGTGTCGAGTTCGGCCGCCGCGGCCCGCGCGGCACTCCCCAGCACAGCGCTGAACGCCTGCATGGCACCGTCGATGGCCTCGATGCGGGCGAGGCAGGCATCAACGAGTTGCGTAGAGGTCGTCGCTCCCGCCCGGACGGCCTCGGCGGCACCCGCCAGACTGTCACCGATCAGACCGTCAGCGATAAGGCTGCTGTCACCTATCAGGCTGCTGTCACCTATCGGGCTGTCAGCAATCGAGCTGTCAGTGGTCGGAACATTATGGATATTCATAACATGTAACTCCTTTACAGGGCCAGGCGCTCGGACAGGCGCTCGTGGATGCCGGGATCGGCTGCAACGCCGGAATCGACGATCTCGCCCTTCTCGATGACCACGAAGCGGTCTGCCAGCCGGACGGCGAGCGCAAGGTGCTGCTCCACGAGAAGCACGCCCCGACCGGCCGATCGGGCGCGCGTGATATGTGAACCGAGCAGCTCGACGTTCGCCGGTTGCAGTCCCTCGGTCGGCTCGTCCATCACCAGGAAGCGAGCATCGGCCGCGAGCGCCATCGCGGCAGCCAACATCTTCTGCTCGCCGCCCGAGAGTGTTCCGGCAAGCTGGGATTCGCGGCCCGCCAGCGAGTCTGGAAACGCCGCGAGCACCTCGCGGTACCGGCCCGGCCCGAAGCCGTTGAGGCGCAGGTTGTCGCCGACGGAGACCGCGCTGAACACGCCCCGCTCCTGGTATGTGGCGCGCAGGCCGAGCTTGACGCGCCGCGAGGGTGGGCTGTGCGTGACATCTACGCCGTCGAGCACGACCGAACCCGACATCGCGCCGATGACACCCATGAGCGTCTTGACCAGGGTCGTCTTGCCCATACCGTTGCGTCCCACGACGGCCACGACCTCCCCGGCGCCGACCGTCAGAGACATCCCGTGAAGCACCGGCGCGCCGCCATACCCGGACCGGAGCCGGTGAGCCTCAAGCACCCGGCTCTCCCGTCCCGATGTAGACGGCGCGCACACGTCGGTCGGACTCCACGGCCTCGACGGTCCCGTCGGCGATCACACTGCCGCGCGCCAGCACCGTGACCCGGTCGGCGACGGCGCGGATGAAGGACATGTCGTGTTCGACGATGACCATGGGCAGGCCGAGCGCGGCGTGGAGGTCGCGCAGGAGTTCCGCCGCCTCTCCGCTCTCGGCCGCGGTCATCCCCGCCGTGGGCTCGTCCAGCAGCAGTAGGCGGCACGGTCCGGCCATGGCCATGGCGATCTCGAGCCACTGCCGCTCGCCGTGCGACAGGGCGCCGGCCGGCTCACCGATGCGCTGCCCGAGGCCGGTCCTGTCAAGTATCTGGATCGCTCCGGTGCCGATCTCGGCCGACCACCGTCGCCGCACCAGCGACCACGGCGAGGCGGTCGTGCCCCAGGCCGCGACCGCCAGGTTCTCGCCCACCGAGAGCGTGTCGATGACCTGCGGGGCCTGGAACTTCCTGCTCACCCCGCCGCGTGCGAACATCCATGCCGGCCGGCCGGTGAAGTCGGAGCCCATGACCGTTATCGCGCCCTCGGTCTGGGCCTGCCGGCCGCACAGGATGTCGAGCAGCGTGGACTTGCCCGCCCCGTTCGGGCCGATCAGGCACCGGAGCTCCGAGCCGTCGATCTCCATGGAGATCGAGTCGAGCACCACGAACGGGCCGAAGGACTTGCGGACGTCGCGCGCGCCCAGCACCGTCGCCGCCGCAGCGTTGCTCGCAGGCGGGCGCTCCGTCAGCACCGGCCTCGCCGCGGATCTAGGCGGTCTTCCGGCCAGGCGCAGCAGCCAGGGCAGCAGTCCCTCGGGCACCAGGAGCGTGCAGGCGATGAAGATCGCCCCCGTGGTCAAGACCCAGTACTGGAGCCATGCGTCGGCGAGCGCCGAGGTCGTGAAGTTGATGGCCAGCGTCCCGATGACCGGGCCGAGCACGGTAGCACGCCCCCCGATCAGCGTCCACAGCACGACATTGGTGGCGAGGGCGAACCCGAAGACGCCGGGCGACACGAAGCCGGTGCGGTGCACGTAGAGCGCCCCGGCCACACCGGCCACGGCCCCGCCCAGCGCAAAGACCCAGACCTTGATCGCGACCGTGTTGTAGCCCAGCGCCTCCATGCGCCGCTCGTTGTCCCGGACACCGATCAGCACTGCGCCCAGCGGCCGGGTGAGCAGCGCCCCGACAGCGCCGATCACAGCGACCGCGAGGATCGTGATGGCGAGGTCCTGGGCCGCCTCGCTCAGCTCCAGGCCGGCGATGTTCAGCCGTGGCACGTCGGTGAGGCCGTTGAAGCCGCCCGTGACGCCGCGCCACTGCTCGGCTATCTGCTCGAAGGTGAGCGAAAGCATCAAGGTGAGAAGTCCGACCACGACGAGCGAGGGCCGGCGCCGGAAAACCGCCGCGCCGATCCCCGCAGCCAGGGCCGCTCCCACCGCCGCCGAGAGCACCACGGCAAGCAGCGACAGCTCCGCGGCCGCGGTGGTGAGCCGCGCCGTCAGGTAGGCGGCCGTGCCGAACGGCAGCAACTGTCCCAACGAGAGGATGCCGGCGTACCCCCAAACCAGGTCGAGGCTCACCGCCACGACCGCCAGGGTCAGGAACAGCGAGAGCTGCCCCGACCGGTAGTCGCCCAGCAACACGCTGGCCGCGGCCGCCGCGCCGACGGCCAGGGCGAGGCGGCCCGGCACGCTCGCCGCCACGCCGCCGCCGCGCCCGAGCGCCCTGGCTGCCGCACCCGCCGCGGGAGCGAGGCTCATGTGCCGGCGCCCTGGATCGAGGTCTGACGGAACTGCAGCACCAGTACCGCCAGGACCAGGGACACGATCTGAGCGGCGACCGCGTCGTAGTAGTGGATCACCGACGTCTGGACCGCGGCCAGGACCACCGCGCCTGCGAGCACACCCCAGAGGCGTCCGAACCCGCCCACGATCACCACCAGGAACGCCCCCGGCAGGTAGGTGAGGCCCAGGTTCGGCTCGACGGCGCCCAGCGGCGCCACCAGCGCGCCGGCCACCCCTGCGCCGGCCGCGCCCGTCGCGAAGGCTGCGACGTTGGCGATGCGGGTGCGTATGCCCGAGGACTCCGCCAGGTCCCGGTCGGCGACGATGGCGCGCACCACCAGCCCGAGCCTGGACCTCGTGAACACGCCCAGAGTGGCGACCACGATGGCGAGGGCGATCACGATCAGCAGGTAGCGGTAGGTCGGGTACAGCACGCCCAGGGCCTCGGTCGCTCCGGGCACCGGGTTCTTGACGCTGCGGAAGTCCTTGGTGAACAACACCTCCATCAGCTGGCGAAGCAGGATCGACAGCCCGAACGTGGCGAGGATCGCAAGCTCGGGCTTGCGGTAGACCCGCCGGATCAGCGCAACCTCGACGACCGCGCCCAGCGCGCCGACGGCCACCGCAGCCGCAGGCAGCGACAGCCAGTGCGACAGCCCCCGATCACCGACGATGTAGGCGACGTAGGCGCCGATCATCACGAACTCGCCGTGAGCCAGGTTGATGACGCCCATCAGCCCGAAGATGATCCCCAGCCCCAGGGCGACGATCGCCAGGATGGACAGGAGGCCGATCCCGTTGAGCATCTGCAGCGTCAGTGCTTGCACCTAGGTCCACTCCGATCCGAACACCGCCGGCCGTCAAGGGCGGCTCACCCGCCGGCGGCGAGCCGCCCTCCTAGCACCGCGCCCCCACACGGCTGCGTGCGAGTGCGGCGGCGCGACCGGCGTGTGAGGGCACGTCCGCCGCGCCCTCACACGGGTTGCGTGCCGGCGGATCGGGTGGCTGCGCAGCTCCAGGATCGCCGGATCAAGGATCGCAGGTCTCGTCGGGCTCCACCGCGGCGAACTCCTCGACGATCACCTGGGAGCCGTCGGCTGCGATCTCGGCGACGTAGATCGGCTGGGCAAGATGGCGGCTGTCGGTGATGGCGATGTCGCCGGTCGGCGTGGAGAGCGACTGCCCCTGCATCGCAGCGATCACTGCATCGGCCTCGGTCGTGCCGGCCTCGTTGGCCGCGGCCGCGTAGAGCAGCGCCGCGTCGTAGATGTGGGAGCTGAACGTGGAGTGCGGGGCTGCGTCGGCCCCGAACATCTCGGTGTAGCGGGCCACGAACTCGGCGTTGGCGGGGTTGTCGACCTCCTTGAAGTAGCCCAGCGTGACCCGCATGCCCGCGGTCACCGCCGGGCCCATGGCGCCGAGGACGTTCTCCTCGTAGATGTTGGCGAGCCGCGGCAGTGCCTCCTGGCCGATGCCGAAGTCCACCGCCTGCGTCTCGAAGGCGACCGCGTCGCCGCCCACCAGCGCGGGGAAGATCAGATCCGCGCCGGCTCCGGCGATCTGCTGCGCCACCGATGAGAAGTCCTGGGTGCCGAGCGGCACATACTCCTCGCCCACGACCTCGCCGCCGCTGGACTCGATGTACTCGCGTGCCAGCTCGAACGACCGGCGGGGCCACTGGTAGTCGTTGCCCAGAAGGAACCACTTGGTGCCGCCGGTCTGCTCCATCATCCATGGAATGGTGGGCTTGAGCTGCTGGCTCGGAACCTCGCCCGTGTTGAACATGACCGCCGAGCACTCGCCGCCCTCGTAGAGCGCCGCGTAGATGTAGGGCACCCCCGCTGCCTCCGCCAGCGGCCGCGCCGCCTCGCGTGTGGCGCTCGAGTGCGTCCCGAGCACGACGTCGACGTTGTCGGAGTCGAGGAGCTGCTCCATCGCCTGCCGCCCGACCTCGGGATCGGTGGCGTCGTCGGCGAGGAACGTCTCCACGCTGCGTCCGTTGATCCCGCCGGCCGCGTTGATGTCCATCTCGATCATCTCAGCGATGTTCGACACCGGCGGGCCGAAGACGCCGGCCGCGCCACTGTTGGAGAACAGGATGCCGATGCGGACCGGATCGGAGGTGTCAGGCTCGACAGCCTCGGGCTCGACGGCTTCGGGCTCGACTGATTCGGGCTCCGGCGCTGCGTCGCCACCGGCGCCGTCACCGGGCTCGGGCGCGACCTCGTCACCGGCGTCACCGACGGTCGCCGGCTCCTGCTCGCCCGGGTCTTCGGGCGCCGCGGCCGGCTCGCTGACAGCCGCCGCCGGGTCGGGCTCCGACGTCGCCTGATCATCGTCGTCCCCGCAGGCGGCGGCGATCAGGCCCAGGGCAGCGAGCAGGGCCGCGACCCGGAGCCACTGCGATGGACGGCGCCTGCCGTCACGGTGGCATCGTGTTGTGGGCATGGTGAGTGGATCCCTCCCAATATGTCGGTTAGTCGTGACATATTAGCATGACAGCGGTGGGCGTCAAGCCCCGTGCGTCACCGGGGAGGGGTCGCCGCCGGAACGTCCTCCAGAATCCTCACCCCGTCGCGGCTCGCCTCGCCGAGGAGCAGGCTGCGCTCCCCCGTCGGCCGGCGCAGGCGCGGCCCGTCGAAACGAACCCTGCGCAACCCGTCGAGCACGGCCCGCGCATCCCAGCCCTGGCTGCGCCGGCAGGCGAGCGCCCAGGAATGGACGGCCTCGTACACACCCTCGGCGGCGGCGGACACAGGCGGCGAGCAGACGCCGAAGCGCCGCGCGTACCGCTCCAGGAACTGGCGGTTCCGCGGCGTGTCCAGCCCCTGGAAATAGCCGAGGACGTTCCAGATGCCGGTTGCGTCCTCCCCGAGATGCTCCACCACGGCATCGTCGAGCAGCGGCGCGAACGTGCGGGTCGCGCTCCGCAGCCCGTGCCTGCTGAAGACGCGCTCGAACCGCACCTGGTCGTGGCCGATGAAGCTCGAGATCACGTGGTCGGCGCCCGTGCGCTGGATCTCCTCCAGCACCGGCTCGAAGCAGCCGGATCCGACCGGCACGTAGCTCTCGCCGGCGACCGTTCCGCCGATGCGCCCCACGATCGCACGCGCCGTGTCGCCGATCGCCCTGGGCCACGAGTAGTCGTTGCCGGCCAGGTACCAGCTTTGCCCTCCCGTCTCCGCGGCAAGCCTCGGCAGTGCCAGGTGCATCTGATCGAGCGGCGTCTCGCCGAAGCGGACCAGCAGCGGGTGGCGCCTCTGCGGCTCGCTCGCGGGCGCATACAGGTAGGGGACGCCGGCAGCCACCGCCAGGGGCGCGGTCGCCGTGAAGGTGGCCGAGGAGTGCATGCCCACCACCGCGCTCAAGCCCTCGGTGCGCAGCAGGCGGCGCATGGCGACGCGGCCCACCGTGGCGTCGGTCGCGTCGTCAGCGATCATGAGATGCACCGGACGCCCGAGAACGCCGCCCTGCTCATTGATCTCATCGACCGCGAGCTCCGCACAGTTGCATGTCGAGCGGCCCAGGATCCCCGACGCCCCCGACAGCGACATCAGCAGCCCGACCGCGATGGCGCCGTCGGCCGGCGGGCGGCCGACCAAGCCGAGCTCGGCCCCCAGGCGCTCGATCTCGGCATCGTCCAGGGTCACCCGGACCGTGACCCTCGTCCCGCCGCCGCGGTCAGGCGTGAAGAGGCACGCCACCCTGCCCAGCCAGGGCGACTCGTTGATCAGGTCGATCCGGCGGAACGGGACGACCTCGGAGATCCGGGCCGTGCCCTCAAGACCGGGCAGGCCGCCCAGGGGGATCGTCAGCCGCACCAGGCTCCCGGCCCGGACGCTCGCGGTCTCGGATCCGAACAGCCAGCCATCGGCCGGGTCGCCCGTCCCGAACCGCATGAACGCCTCGCCGGGCGCAACGGCTAGGCGAACCTCGTTGTTCAGTACCAGCTTCCCCATCGCCGCTACCCAGACTCGGCCATCCTTTCGGCCGCGCCGCTCGCCTCGGAGACCGCGTTGGCCAGATCCTGCAGGGAGTGCCGGTAGACCGATGTCAGGAAGGCCACCACCGCGTCGGCGGGACTGGCCGTCAGCGAGTAGTAGCGGTACCTGCCGGCCCGGCGCTCCGACACCAGACCCGCCAGCCGCAGCACCCGCAGGTGTCCCGAGACCGCGGTGCGGCCCACGCCCTCGGTCTGCCGCGCGATGTCCCCGGCGGTCGCCTCGCCCTCGGTGCCGATGATGCCCAGAATGGCGCGGCGGGTCGGATCCGCCAGCGCTGCGAAGATCGCGTCGCTCTCGTGGTCGGGCCCGGCGCGAGTCATGTGCCGAGATCGTAGGAGGCCACGGTGCAGCCGACCGCGAAGATCGGGATCGGCGCATAGAAGTGAACCGTGCCTTCGGCGCCGCCCGCCGCGGCGCTGGTGGCGACGAAGGTGCGTATCTCGAAGCCGCCCTGGCCTGCCTCGGCATACACGGAGGCGTCGTCGTAGTCGAGCAGGCGCTCGCGGTCGTTGCTGGCCCACCGGTCGAGAAAGTCCCTGTCCCAGGCCTCGTTGATCTTGCCGGAGTCGGGGGTGGCCGGCCAGTGGGAGATGCCGCCGGTGCCGACAAGGGCGATCCGCTCGGCGACGGCGTCCGCCGCTCGGCGCAGCGCCTCCCCGAAGGCCCAGGCCCGATGCAGCGGCGCGAGCGGCGGGCCCTGGCAGTTGATGTTGGCGGGCACGACGGGCACATCGAACCCCGGGGTGAGGAAGTGCAGCGGCACGGCGATGCCGTGGTCGAACCGCCATTCCTCGGCGTAGGCGACATCGACTGTCTGGGCGACCTCGGCGATGAGCCGCTGCGACAGGTCCCGGTCGCCCGGCGCGCGGAACCTGCCGATGCCCAGCCAGGCCGGATCCTCGATGGGGCCGTCATAGAAGTCGGCCATGCCGATGGCGAAGCTGGGCATGTTGTCCATGAAGAAGTTGGCGAAGTGCTCGGCCGCGACCACCAGCAGCGCCTCGGCCCCGCTCGCCTCGATGTCCTGCCTCATGCCGTCGTAGGCCGCATAGAAGGCGTCCCGCACCGCCGGGTCGGCCTGGTCGGCACGACCGGTGATGCCGGGGGCGTGGCTGGCGCATCCCGCGTACACGAGCGTCACCGCTGCACCCCCGCACAGCCCGCCGTGACGCCGCCGCCCGCCGATGCGCCGCCGCATCCGGGAGGGCCCGGCGGCTGCACCCCCGCACAGCCGGTCATCGCGTAGACGCCGGCGCGCACCGGGCCGTGCTCGGCGACGCCGTCGCGCATCCGCTGAAGGTAGTCGGCCCAGGCGATCTGGTGGAAGGCGGCGAAGTGCATGAGGATCTGGCCGTTCACGCCCAGCACGTAGAGCAGACCGATGTCGGGCTTTGTCAGGGCCTCGATCTCGGAGCCGGTCAGCTCATAGCCGGCCAGCGTCGCCGCCGGGTCGTCACGGTAGGCCTGCTGCATGGCGGGATCGCGGTTGAGCCGGTAGAGGAACTTCTGCGCGTAGTAGAGGCTCATCTCGGACTCAACCGCCCAGTCTCGGGATGGGGTGGTCGCCCAGAGCCACCGCGATGTTCTTGGTCTCCGTGTAGAAGTCGAAGCTCCAGTCGCCCCCGTCCCGGCCGATGCCGCTGGCCTTGGTTCCACCGAAGGGTGTGGGCAGATGGCGGACGTTCTGGCTGTTCACCCAGACCATTCCCACATCGAGGGCGTGCGCCACGCGGTGGGCGCGTCCCGCCTCGCTCGTCCAGAGGTAGGCCGCCAGACCGTAGTCGGTGTCGTTGGCAAGGTCGACGGCCTCGGCCTCGCCGGCGAACGGCAGCGCGGTGAGCACCGGGCCGAAAACCTCCTCACGGGCTATCCGCATCTCCGGCGTGGCGCCGGTAACCAGTGTGGGCACCGTCCAGTTGCCGGCCGGCGGGGCAGCCGCGAACGGTGTTCCCTCGATGACTGTGGCGCCCTGCGACCGCGCGACATCGAGGCAGGAGCTCACTTTCTGGCAGTGGAGCGGATGTATGAGCGGGCCGATCACCGCCTGGGGATCCAGAGGGTGTCCCACGGGCACGGCCTTCATCCGCTCGGCCACGCGGGCGCAGAACCGGTCGTGAATCCTCTCCTGCACGAGCAGCCTGCTGGAACTGGTGCAGCGCTGCCCGTTCAGGCTGTAGATCATGAATATCACCGCGTCTAGTGCCCGTTCGAGGTTGCAATCATCGAAGACGATCACCGGGTTCTTGCCGCCCAGCTCGAAGTGAACCCGCTTCAGCGTCGCCGCGGACTGGGCTTGGATGGCCGAGCCTGTCGCCGACTCGCCGACGAAGGCGATGGCCCTTATCGAGGGATGCTCGGTGACGGCCCTCCCGGCGCGCTCGCCGGTGCCGTGGACCACGTTGAGCACTCCCGGAGGCAGCCCGGCGCCCGCGCAAATCTCAGCCAGAAGGTTCGCCGAGACGGGACTCCACTCGGCCGGCTTGTGAACCACGGTGCAGCCCGCTGCCAGCGCCGGGGCGATCTTCCAGGTGCTGAGCATGAACGGGGTGTTCCACGGCGTGATCACACCCACCGGGCCGATGGCGTGGCGCGTGGTGTAGTTCAGGTGGTGGGCGGTCGGCAGTGACAGCCCGTCGGCGATCGCCGGGGCCCGGTCGGCGAAGAAACGGAAGTTCTCGGCGCCGCGCAGCGCGGCCGACGACATGAACCGCATGGTCTGGCCTGCGTCGATGCACTCGGCCACCGCGATCTCGTGGGCTCGCCGCTCGATCCGCCCGGCGATCTCGTGCATGATGCGCTTGCGCTCGGCCGCGGGCGTGGCCCGCCAGGGCTCGAACGCCGCATATGCGGCCCGCGCCGCCGCGTCCACCTCCTCGACCCCGCCGGACGCCACCTCGCACAGCACCGACCCATCGACCGGCGAGGCATCGACGAACGTCTCGCCTGAGGCGCTCAGCACCGCCTCGCCACCGATCAGATGGGGCAGCGGCGCGGCAGCGAGACGTCCGGTGAGAGCGCGCGCCACCGCCACGCTCTCCTCGAAGGAGTGCGCGCCGCCCATCAGCGCCGGCAAGCCATGCGCTGCGGGCCGGCCAGGTAGCGCATGCCGGCCAGGTAGCGCAGTCCGACCGGGAACGTGGGCGCCCGGACGGTCGGGATCATCGCATCAGCCCCTGCCTGCCATCTGTAGACGTGCTGATCGATATGTTAGCATGTGCTGACCTACTGAAACGAGACAGATTGAGTACCGCCGCCGAGGCGTCCGGCTTCCTGACCGATCAGCAGGCAGCGACCGAGGCCGCCCTGCTCGACCGGGCCGAGATCGAAGCGATCCAGGTGCGCCAGACCACGACGGTCTACCCGTCCATGACCATCGCAGACGCCTACCGGGTACAGGCGGCATGGCTCGAGCGCAAGCTCGGCCGGGGGGAGCGGCTGGTGGGACACAAGATCGGGCTCACGTCGCGGGCGATGCAGGCGGCCATGCACATCGACACTCCCGACTCCGGCTTCCTCACCGACCGCATGGTCATCGAGTCCGGCACCGTCGTCGACGCGGCCCGCCTCTGTGATCCCAAGGTGGAGGTTGAGCTGGCGTTCATGCTGGCCCGTGACCTGGCGGGCCCCGGCCTGAGCATTGACGACGTGCTCGACGCCACCGAGTACGTCACGCCTGCGGCCGAGCTGCTGGCCGCCCGCTCCCACAGGCGCGACCCCGGCACGGGACGCACCCGCACGGTGGTCGACACCATCTCCGACAACGCCGCCAACGCGGGCATCCTCTGCGGCGGCCGCCGGGCAGGCCCGCGCCAGGTCGACCTGCGCTGGATCGGGGCGCTCGCCTACCGCAACGGGGTCATCGAGGAGACCGGGCTCGCGGCCGGCGTGCTGGGTCACCCCGCCTCGGGGATCGCCTGGCTGGCGCAGCGTTGCGCCGCGCAGGGCGTGGTCCTGCGCGCCGGGCAGATCATCCTGGCCGGCTCGTTCACGCGGCCCATCGACGTGCGCCCCGGCGACGTGTTCCGCTTCGATTTCGGTTCCCTGGGCGACTTCGGCCTGAAGTTCGCCGACACTGCCAAGCCTGCCGAGCCCACCGAACCCGCCGACCCCGCGGAGACCGCCGAGCCCGCCGAGTCCGAGCCAGATCCGGCCGGGTCCTAGAGATGGCCGCCAACGAGTACCACAGGCAGCCCGCCGGTGTGCCTCCCCCGCCGGACGGGTGCCCGGTTCACACCCGCTGGACCCCGCTCAGCGACGACTATCTGGCCGACCCCTACCCCATCGCCGCCGAGCTGGCCGGTCGGCACCCCGTGTTCTACGCAGCCGAGCTGGGCTGCCTGGTGCTCACCGACATGGCCGACATCGAGGCGGTGTTCAAGGATCACGAGACCTTCGCCTCGGTGAACGTGCAGGATCCGGTGTTCCCGCTGGCCCCGCAGGCCCAGGCCATCCTCGCCGCCCCCGACTTCAACCCGGTGGCCGTGATGTCCAACCGCTCCGAGCCCGACCACGGGCGCATCCGCCAGTACACGCGGCAGGGGTTCTCCAACAGGCGCATCGGGACCCTGGAGCCGTACATCCGGCAGCGAAGCCACGAGCTGATCGACGCCATGGTCGCTGCGGGCCCGCCCGCCGAGTTCGTCGAGGCGTTCGCCTTCCCGCTGCCCGGCGAGACGATCTTCCGGTTCATCGGCTTCCCGGAGAGCGACGATGCGATGCTCAAGGGCTGGTGCGGGGATCGCAAGGCCTTCTCCTGGGGCCGTCCCACCGCCGAGGAACAGACCGAGATCGCCGAGCACATGCTGGCCTACTGGCGCTACTGCCGGGATTTCGTGGCATCCAAGCGCGCCGACAGGGGCCACGACCTGGCTTCGGAGCTCATCGACGCCCACGAGGCCAACCCCGATGACCTGAGCTACCGGGAAGTCGAGTCGATCATCTACGGCCTCTCCTTCGCCGGGCACGAGGCCGTGACCGCGCTCATCTGCAACGCGCTCGTCTGCCTGCTGCCGCGCCGCGAGGCGTGGCGGCAGGTCTGCGGGGATCCGAAGCTGATCCCGAACGCCGTGGAGGAGGTCCTGCGGTTCAACTCCAGCCAGATCTCCTGGCGGCGCGTCACCACCCGGGACACCCGTATCGGCGGACTCGACGTGCCCGCCGGCACCGCGATCTTCTTGAACTTCGCCTCCGCCAACCGTCAAGGCGACATCTGGGCGGACCCCGACAGCTTCGACATCCACCGCCCGAATGCCGGCAGGCACATCTCCTTCGGCAAGGGCATCCACTATTGCCTGGGCGCCAAGTTCGCCAAGTTCGAGACCCAGACGGTGATAAAGATCATCTCGCAGCGACTCCCCTCCCTGCGCCTGGCGGAGCACCAAGACTTGGACTACTTCCCCAACATCACCTTCCGCGGCCCCACAGAGATGCAGGTCGCCTGGGACTGACGGCGGTCGCGCTTGCGGTTTCTCTGGCTCACAGGTGTTGGCGACGCCAGCACTACCATTTAGCCGACCACGACCCTCCCAAGGAGTCCTCATGCCTGAAGCCGTCATCGTTGCCGCCGCCCGCACCCCCATCGGCCGGGCGGTGAAGGGTTCGCTCACCGAGGCTCGACCCGACGACATGTCCTCGTTCATCATCAGCGATGTGCTGTCGCGGGTGCCGGGACTCGAGCCCGCGGATGTGGAGGACGTGATGTGGGGCATCGGCCAGCCCGGGGGCGAGGGCGGCTACAACATCGCCCGGGTCGCCTCGATCCTCGCCGGCGTCAACGCCCCCGGCGTGACCGTCAACCGCTACTGCTCGTCATCGCTGCAGACGATCCGCATGGCCGCGCACGCCATCAAGTCCGGCGAGGGCGACTGCTTCGTGGCCGGCGGCGTCGAGACCGTGTCGCGCTACGCCAACGGCAGCGCCGACAGCGGCCCCCACAACGGCGAGTTCGCCGAGGCCGAGCGCCGCACCGCTGAGCGCTCCGGCGCCGGCGCAGACACCTGGGCGCCGCCGCAGGGCCTGCCCGACATCTACATCGCCATGGGCCAGACAGCCGAGAACGTGGCCCAGATGAGGGGCGTCTCGCGCCAGGCCCAGGACGAGTGGGGCGTCCTGTCGCAGAACCGGGCCGAGGCCGCGCTCAACCGCGGCTTCTTCGAGCGCGAGATCACCCCGTACCCGCTGGCCGGCGGCGCCGAGGTCAGCCGCGACGACGGCATCCGCGAGGGCACCACCATCGAGGGCGTCTCGCAGCTGCGCCCGGTGTTCCGCCCCGACGGCACGGTGACCGCCGGAAACTGCTGCCCCCTCAACGACGGAGCCGCCGCGGTGGTGGTGATGTCCGCCGGCAAGGCGGCGGCCGTCGGCGCCAAGCCGCTGGCGAGGATCGTGTCCACCGGGGTCTCGGCGCTGCACCCCGAGATCATGGGCCTCGGCCCCGTGGACGCCTGCCGCCAGGCCCTGGGCCGTGCCGGGATGACCATCGACGACATCGACCATGTGGAGATCAACGAGGCCTTCGCCGCCCAGGTGCTGCCTTCGGCGGACGAGCTGGGCATCGACTACGACAAGCTCAACCCCAACGGCGGGTCCATCGCCCTGGGCCATCCCTTCGGCATGACCGGCTCGCGCATCATGTGCACGCTGCTCAACGGCCTGGAGGACGCGGACACCACCATCGGCCTCGAATCGATGTGCGTCGGCGGGGGCCAGGGCATGGCCATGATCGTCGAGCGCCTCAACTAGCCGGGCATCTCAACCTGCGGCACCCGGCAGGACACCCGAGCGCACGGGGCGGGCAGCGCAGCCGAGCGGAACTCCAAGCGGGGAACGCGGCGCGGCCGAGGCCCTCGGCAGGAGCGTCCGGCTAGACCTGTGCCCTGGCCCTGCGGTGCCCTAGCCCTGCCCGCCTGAGGTCTCCTTCACCGAGGACTTGCCGGCGGAGATCCACGGCATCATCGCCCGCAGCTCGGCTCCGACCCTCTCCACGGGGTGCTCGTGACCGTCCGCCTCCAGCCTCAGGAAGTCAGCGCGCCCGGAGCGGCTCTCGGCCACCCACTCCCGCGCGAAGGAGCCGTCGCGCACCTCGGCCAGGATGCGGCCCATCTCGGCGCGCACCGCGTCGTTGATGATGCGCGGGCCCCTTGTCAGGTCGCCGTACTCGGCGGTGTCCGACACCGAGTAGCGCATCCCGGCGATGCCCTCCTCATACATCAGGTCGACGATCAGCTTCAGCTCGTGCAGGCACTCGAAGTAGGCCACCTCCGGCTGGTAGCCGGCGTTCACCAGCGTCTCGAACCCGGCCTGCACCAGCGCGGTGGTGCCGCCGCACAGCACGGCCTGCTCACCGAACAGGTCGGTCTCGGTCTCCTCTGTGAAGGTCGTCTCGATCAGCCCGGCCCTGGCCCCGCCGATGGCGTCGGCATAGGCCAGCGCCAGGCGCAGCGCCGAGCCCGAGGCATCCTGCTCCACCGCCACCAGGCAGGGCACGCCCCCGCCCTCGGCGTAGGTGCGGCGCACCAGATGGCCGGGGCCCTTGGGCGCCACCATGCACACGTCCACCGACTCGGGCGGGGTGATCAGCCCGAAGCGGATGTTGAAGCCGTGCGCGAAGAACAGCGCCTCGCCGGGCGCCAGGTTGGGCGCCACGTGCTCGGTGTAGATGGCGCCCATCTCGGTGTCGGGCATCAGCATCATCGTGACGTCGGCCTCGGCGACCGCAGCGCCGATGGGCATCACCTCGAGTCCGGCGTCGCGGGCCAGGGCCTGGGACGACGAACCGTGGCGCAGGCCGACCCGCACATCGATCCCCGACTCCTTCAGGTTGAGGGCGTGGGCGTGACCCTGGGAGCCGTAGCCGAGCACGGCCACCCGCCGGTCGTTGATGAGCGAGCGTTCCACATCCCGCTCGTAGTAGATGTTCGCCACGGGCGTCCTTTCTGTGTTGTTATCCGCCGGTCGCCTGCCGGCCGGTGCCGGTCAGCAATGCTGTCTGTCGTTCGAGGAGGAGGAGGGGAAGGAGGTCGTTCTCTGCCGGGTCTCTTGCCGGGTCTCTGCCGGTCAGGCGCCGAGGGAGCGCAGTGCCACCCGGCCGGTTCTTTGCAGCTGGACGATGCCGAAGGCTCGCAGGCGGTCGGCGAACTCGTCGAGGCGGGCCGGGCGGGCCGACAGCGACAGCATCATCTGCATCTGGTTCTCGTCGAGCACGAAGGCCCGGAAGTCGTCGATGACCTCCAGCAGCTCGTGGCGGCGCCCGCCGCCGGCGTCGACGGCGACCGTCACCAGCATCAGCTCGCGCTCCACCGCCTCGCCGGGGTCGAGCTGGCTGATGTCGACCACGTTGATCAGCTTGTCCAGCTGCTTCACCACCTGCTCCAGCGGGGCCGACTCCAGGTCCACCGTGAAGGTGATGCGGCTGAAGCGCCGGTTCATGGTCGGCGCGACCGCCAGCGACTCGATGTTGAAGCCGCGCCGCGCAAAGAGTCCGGCCACACGGGCGAGCACGCCCGGCTTGTTCTCGACCGTCGTGACGATGGTCTGGAACCGGTGCGAGGCATCCGCCGTGGCGGTCATCGCTGGGACGGGTCCACGACGATCTCGGAGTTGCTGCGCCCGGCCGGGACCATCGGGTAGACGTTCTCCCCCGCGGCGCTGCGGAACTCCAGCACCACCGGCCGGTCATCGACCTCGTTGGCCTTGGCGATAGCCGGGGCGACCTCCTCGGGCGCCTCCACCCGCAACGCCACGCAGCCCATCGCCTCGGCCCACTTCACGTAGTCGGGGATCTCGTGGGAGAGGTAGACCTCGCTGTAGCGCTCCGCGTAGAACATCTCCTGCCACTGGCGCACCATGCCCAGATAGGCGTTGTTGAACAGCGCGACCTTGATGCCGATGCGCTCGACGGAGGCGGTGACCAGCTCCTGCGCGGTCATCTGGAAGCAGCCGTCGCCGTCGACGGCCCACACCATCCGGTCGGGCATCCCCACCTTGGCGCCGATGGCCGCCGGGATGGAGAACCCCATCGTGCCGAGGCCGCCGGAGTTCACCCAGGTGTAGGGATGGTCGAATCGCCAGTACTGGCTGGCCCACATCTGGTGCTGTCCCACGCCGGAGGTGACGATGGTGTCGTCGGGGGTTGAGTCGCGCAGCACCTCCAGCACGTGCTGGGGTTTGAGCAGGCCGCCCGGCTCGGACGGCTCGTAGACGAGCGGGTAGCGCTCCTGCCAGCCGCTGATCTGCGAGCGCCAGGCGCCGCGCTCGGGCTGCGCCTCGCGGCCGCCGCACTCGCGCAGCGCCCTGGTCAGCTCGGAGATCACCTGCTTGCAGTCGCCGCGGATCGCCACGTCGGCGGCGCGCACCTTGCCCAGCTCGGCAGCGTCTATGTCCACGTGGATGACCTTGGCGTCCGGCGCGAAGCCGTCGAGGCGCCCGGTCACCCTGTCGTCGAAGCGGGCGCCGAGGGCGATGAGCAGATCGGAGTTCTGCATGGCCGTGACCGCGGTGTAGTTGCCGTGCATGCCCGGCATGCCCAGGCACAGCTCGTGGCTGTCGGGGAAGCCGCCCCGGGCCATGAGCGTGGTGACCACCGGTATCTCGACGAGCTCGGCAAGCTCGCGCAGCTCCTCTGCGGCCCGGGCCTTGAGGATCCCGCCGCCGGCGTAGAGCACGGGGCGGTGCGCCTCGCAGATGAGCCGGGCCGCGGCCGCCACCAGCTCGGGATCGCCCGCTGCCGCGGGCCGGTATCCGGGCAGTTCCATGACGTCGTCGGAGGGCTCGTACCAGGTCATGGCCGAGCGGGGGTTGTTGGGGTCGACGATGTCCTTGGGGATGTCCACCAGCACCGGGCCGGGCCGCCCGGTCGTGGCGATGTGGAAGGCCTCGTGCACGATGCGGGGTATGTCCTGCGCCTCGGTGACGAGGAAGTTGTGCTTGGTGACCGACATGGTTATGCCGGTGGTGTCGCATTCCTGGAAGGCGTCGGTGCCGATGGCGGCGTAGGGCACCTGCCCGGTGATGCAGACCAGCGGGATCGAGTCCATGTAGGCGTCGCAGAGCGCGGTGACGGCGTTGGTGGCGCCCGGCCCGGAGGTGATCATCACCACGCCGGGGCGGCCCGTGGCGTGGGCGTAGCCCTCGGCCATGTGCCCGGCGCCCTGCTCGTGTCGCACCAGGATGTGGCGGATGGATGACTCGATGATCGGGTCGTACACCGGCAGGATCGCTCCGCCCGGAAGCCCGAACACCACTTCGGTGCCCTCACGCTCGAGGGTCTTGATGAGTGCCTGTCCGCCGTTCATTTCCATGGTCGGGTCCTCTTCTCCATGGTCGGGTCCTCTTCGACGAAGGTCTTGCTTGGTGGGTTGATCGGGTCTGTGGGTTGTGATCGGGTTTCGGGGATTGATCGGGTCTGGGGGTTGGTCGGGTTCGGGGATTGATCGGGTCTGGGGGTTGGTCGGGTTCGGGGAACGCAACGGCCACGCGAAACGACCTCCCGTAGGGGAGGCCTTGCGCACGATCGGTTGGGGACGCGAGCGTGCGCTAGGCCACAGGTACTACCAGGGGGGTCGCAGCGGCGCTCACAGAGTCCAAGTATGGCCGCTTGATCCGGCTACTGCAACCGCCGCGGGCCACGCATCCTCCCTCGCTGCCGCCGGGCCGCTCCGCTCGGCCTCACAGCGCCGGCGCGATGCAAGCGCGCCAAAAGTGTCGGCGGGCGGGTGCCTGAGAGCAGCCGCTCCACAGCCTGGGCTCGGTGCCGACCCTCAGCAGGTGTCGGCCGGGCGGGTGCCGGAAGTGGCTGCTCCGTAGCCTGGCGCGATGCCGGCGCGCCGGAGGTCAGAGCTAGCTTGGCACCTCCCTCGACGGGGCGGCTAGCGCGATGCCCGCGCTCCGGAGGTCAGACGGCTTGAACTCTGCCGGTTTGAGGTCGCTGCGCTGGAGTCGCGACGACCGCGAGATCTGGCGGCTGGCGTGGCCCGCGCTCGGCGCGCTGGTGGCCGAGCCGCTCTACGTGCTGGCCGACACGGCGATCGTGGGCCGCATCGGCACGCCGCAGCTGGGCGGGCTGGCGGTGGCCGCCTCGATACTGCTGACGGCGCACGCCATGTTCATCTTCCTCGCCTACGGCACCACGGCCGCGGTGGCCCGCCTGATCGGCGCCGGAGAGCACCGGCGCGCCGCGCACCAGGCCACCCAGAGCATCTGGCTGGCGCTGATCGCGGGCGCGGTGCTGGCAGCAGCGGGTTTCGTGCTGGCGCCGGCGCTGGTGGACGCGCTCGGCGGCGACGACGGAGAGGTTCGCCACAACGCGCTGGTGTACCTGCGCATCTCGCTGTTCGGCCTGCCCGCCATGCTGGTGGTGCTCGCCGGGGTGGGCTACCTGCGCGGCGTCCAGGACACCCGGCGGCCCTTCGCTGTGGCGCTGGCCTCTGCCGTCGGCAACCTGGTGCTGGAGATCGTGCTGGTGTACGGCTTCGGCCAGGGCATCGGCGCGTCCGCGCTGTCCACTGTGATCGCCCAGACTGCGGCAGCGGCAATATTCGTGTGGTGGATCGCCGCGGCCGTGTCGCGCCACGGCGTGGGTCTGCGGCCCGACCCGGCGGCGATCAGGCGCCTGGCAAGGGTGGGCTTCGATCTGCTGATCCGCACCACGGCGCTGCGTGTCAGCCTCACGGTGACCGTCGCAGCCGCGGCCCGCATCGGCACCGCCGACCTGGCCGCGCACCAGATCGCCTTCGAGGTCTGGACCGTGCTGGCGCTGATCCTCGACGCGGTGGCGATCGCCGGGCAGGCCCTGATCGGCCAGGCCCTGGGCGCCAGCCGGCCCGAACGCGCCCGGGCGCTGGGTCGCCGCATGATCGGCTGGGGGGCGGCCGCCGGCGTGATGACCGGCACCGTGGTGCTAGCGGTGTCGCCGCTGCTGCCCGGCATCTTCACCAACGATCCCGCTGTGGTCGCGCTCACCGGTTTCGTGCTGCTGCACGTCGGATTCTCTCAGCCCGCCGCAGGCGTGGTGTTCGCGCTGGACGGTGCTCTGATCGGAGCGGGCGACCTCCGCTTCCTGGCAGCGTCGATGGTCGGCGCGGGCGTGGTGCTCGTAGGTGCCGGAATGCTGGTGGTGGCAGCCGGCGCCGGCATCGGCTGGCTGTGGGCCGCGATGCACGCCTGGATAGCAGCCCGCCTGACCATGATGCTGTGGCGCTTCACCGGCAACGCCTGGCAGGTCACCGGCGCCGAACGCTAGAGCCCCAACAGAGCAGCTCGGGACCCGCCGCAACCGCAAAGCCGATTGCGATCTACGGGATCTCCCTCCTACAAGCAGCCGAAGACTCCTGGGCGGGCTACCCGCATCTGCGCGAGGGGATGATCGTGGAGCCTCCCCGCAGGTTCCGCTGGTATCGCGCGCTTCGGCGCTCGCAAGCTGAGGCGGCTTCTAGGGTCAACCCCGGGGCCTGACGGCCGCTACCCCCAATATCGACAGAACTCTAGGTCGTTTGGGACTTCTGCATCAGGAGGCGGTTCACGGCCGCTCCGTCGGCTCGGCCCCTTGTGGCCCGCATCACCAGGCCGGTGAAGAACCCGGCCATCTTCTTGCGGTCGGAGTCGTCGCCGGCGCAGAACCGATCCCACTCCACAGGGTGGCCTGCTATGACTCCGGCGACGGTCGCCTCGAGATCATCCGATGGCATCGCCTCGAAGCCGCGGCGCCCGGCGATGACCTCCGGCGCGTCGCCCGACTCGGCCATCTCCGCCAGCACCTGCTTGGCCTGGGTGGCGCTCAACCGGCCCCTGGACTCCATGTCGATCAGCTCGGCCAGAGCGGCCGGGGTCACACCCGACCAGCCGCCGGCGGGCAGGTCGTTGCAGACCCGAGTGGCCGCGAGGGCAGGATCGGCGCCCGCGGCGATGGCCTCCCCCACCAGGACGTCCTGGCCGCGCTCAACCAGCAGCGCCGCGTCCTCATCGGAAACGGCGCCGGAGCCCACCGCGACCAGCGCGGCGCGGCGCTTTGCGGGGAGGGCGGGCAGCGCGGCGTCGATCTCGGCAATGGCCTCCGCCGACGGTGCGAGCGGCAGCAGGTCGGGATCCTGGAAGTAGCGGTAGTCCTCGGCATCCTCCTTGGAGCGACCGGCGGTGGTGCGCCCCGACGCCTCGTCCCAGTGGCGGGTCTCCTGGTGGGGCCGCTCGCCCGCGGACCACAACTCGACGTGGCGGCGGGCCTCATAGACGATGGCTCGCCCCAGAGACCGCAGCGAGCTCAGGTTCTTGATCTCGCAGCGGGTGCGCAACTCCCCGGAGCCGGAGGGCCGCACCGAGACGTTGGCGTCCACCCGCATCGATCCCTCCTCCATCCGGGCGTCGGACACCCCCGTGGCCAGCAGGATCGCCCGCAGCTCGCGCACGAAGGCGCGGGCCTGCTCGGCGCTGCGGATGTCGGGACGGCTCACGATCTCCACGAGGGGAACGCCCGCCCGGTTGTAGTCCACGAGCGCGTAGGCGGCGTCGTGGATGCGCCCGCCGCCGCCGACGTGGACGGTCTTGCCGGTGTCCTCCTCGATGTGTGCCCGCTCGATGCCGACGCTGTGGCCGCCTGCAAGGTCGAGGCGGCCGTCGACGCAGGTGGGCTGGTCGTACTGGGAGATCTGGTAGTCCTTGGGCATGTCCGGGTAGAAGTAGTTCTTGCGGGCGAACACCGCCGGGCGCACCTCGCAGCCCAGCGCCCGGCCCAGGCGCATCGCCCGCTGCACCGCCGCGGCGTTGACCACGGGCAGCGATCCCGGCAGGCCCAGGCAGACCGGGCAGACGTTGGTGTTCGGCTCGTCGCCGAAGCGGTTGGCGCAGCCGCAGAACAGCTTGGTGGCCGTGCTCAGCTCCACATGCACCTCGAGTCCCACCACCAGCTCCCAACCCTCGGGCAGGGCCTGCTCGCGGGCGTTGGCGGCCATCACCGGGCCTGAGCTGGGCCCATCGCGGGCGCGACCTGCTCGAGTACCGCCGCGGCACGGAACACCAGCGGCTCAGACAGCGCCGGACCCATCACCTGCACACCCACGGGCAACCCGTCGTCGCCGCAGCCATAGGGCACCGAGATCGCCGGATGGCCCGTGAGGTTGGAGGGGATCGTGCAAACGTCGTTGAGGTACATCAGCAGCGGGTCGGCGGTCTTGGAGCCCAACTCGAACGCGGTGGTCGGCGCCGCCGGGCAGATCAGCAGATCGACCTCCGCATACGCTTGCGCGAACTCGGCCAGCATCATCGTGCGCACCCGCAGCGCCTTGCCGTAGTAGGCGTCGTAGTAGCCCGCCGACAGGGCGTAGGTTCCCAGCATGATGCGGCGCTTGACCTCGGCGCCGAAGCCGTCGGTGCGGGTCGCCGCGTTCATCTCGGCCGCGGTGGCGCCGCCGGCGCGGAACCCGTAGCGAACCCCGTCGTAGCGCGCCAGGTTGGACGAGGCCTCCGCCGGCGCGATCAGGTAGTAGGCCGACAGGCCGAGCACCGCGGAGGGCACCGACACCGTGCGCACCCGCGCGCCCGTGGCCTCCAGCGCGGTGGCGGCGTCGGTGACACGCGCCGCGACATCGGCGGCGACGCCCTCGACCGTGGCTCCGGCCGAGGCGTCGCTGCCGCCGCCGCCGCCGTCGTCGCCACACAGCTCCGCGAGCACGCCGATCCGCAAGCCCTCTACGCCTCTGCCCAGCGCCGGGCCTACCGGCTCGACGGGCCGGTCGATCGATGTGGCGTCGAGCGGGTCGTGGCCGGCCATGGCCTCGTAGGTGGCCGCGGCGTCCGCGACGGTCGTCGCCAGCGGGCCGATCTGGTCGAGCGACGAGGCGAACGCCACCAGGCCGTAGCGCGACACACGCCCGTAGGTGGGCTTCATCCCCACCACCCCGCACAGGGCCGCAGGCTGGCGTATCGACCCGCCGGTGTCGGAGCCGAGCCCGAGGGGAGCGAAACCGGCCGCCACCGCCGCAGCAGAGCCGCCGCTCGAGCCTCCGGGAGCGCGCCGGGTGTCGCGGGGGTTGCGGGTTGCGCCGTTGGCCGAGGTTTCGGTGGAGGATCCCATGGCGAACTCGTCGAGGTTGGTCTTGCCCACGGTCACTGCGCCCGCAGCAGCCAGGCGCTCGACGACGGTGGCGTTGTACGGCGGCCTCCAGCCTGCGAGCATCCTCGACGAGCAGGTGGTCGGGATGCCCCGGGTGCACAGGTTGTCCTTGAGCGCCAGCGGCACCCCCGCCAGAGGCCCGACGGACTCGCCCCGAGCCACGGCGTCGTCGATCCGGCCTGCCGCGGCGAGCGCCTCGTCGGCCAGCACCAGGTTGAAGGCGCGGATCTCGCCGTCGCGCGCCTCGATCAACTCCAAGTGCTCCTGCATCACTTGGCGAGCCGAGCGCTCACCGGAGGCCACGGCGGCTGCGAGCGCCAGCGCTGTCACGGCTCCCCGCCGAGTGCTGCCCTCACGGTGTCTCGCCGAGCAGTGGCGGCACCCTGAACTGGCCGTCGGTGACCGACGGCGCCTGGGCCAGAACCTCGCTGCGGTCCACCGACGGCCGGAGCTCGTCGGGGCGCAACACGTTGTGGGCGGGGATCGGATGAGAGGTGGGCTCGATACCTGACACATCCAGGGCCTCCACGTCGGCGGCGTGGTCGAGCACCGCGGAAAGCTGCGATGCGATCTCGTCCAGCTCGGTGTCGCTGAAGTTCAGCCGGGCGAGCCTCGCCACGTGCGCCGCCTCGTCTCTGGTGATGCGGCCGGACACATCACCCAGGTTAGGCGCAGCACTCGGCGGCGACGGGCGTGCGTGGACGTGCGTCGGCGTGTCGCTCGGCGGGATCGGGCTTCTAACCCCTGGAAACTCTCGCCCGTGGGCGCGGCGCGAACGGCTGCGGATGGCCGGGCATCGGGTGGCGACTTCTAGCCCTGGGAGCTCCCGCCCGTGGGCACGGCCTCGGGATCGGCCGTGGCGCCGGGCTCCGCGGGCTCGTCCGGCTCGGCGGGCGGTTCGGGTTCGGGTTCAGCGGACGCAGGCCCCCGTGACACCAGCATCTCCACGACACTGTCCGCGGCTACAACCTCACCGCTGCCGGGCCGGAAGCCGATCACCTCACCGGCGGGCACCTCGGCACTGAACTCGAAGACCTCCAGAGGCCGCAAGCGAGCCAGGTAGAGCGCATCGCTGGCCGCGATGGGCGACCGGTCGTCGGGCAGCTCCGGGACCGCCCGGTCGGCGGGGCCGGCAGACACCAGCAGGCCCACGCTGCTGCCGACCTCAAGCTCGTAGACCCCGCCGGCAACGTCGAGGCCGACGACCAGACCCGGCGGCACCACCTCGTCGTTGACGACCGTCTCGCCTCCCATCACGAGACGCCCCTCCTCCAGATTCGCCGCGGCCTCACTCACGGTGCGTCCGTATATTTCGCTCGTCAGCGGTGACAAGCGCACCAACGGATCCCCCAGCGACACGAAAAGCCGAAGGGTCGCGCCCTCACCGAGGGAGGTTCCGGCTGCGGGATCGCTGCGCACCACCTCGCCACGGCTCGTGCCCGGCTCGCGCACCAGTACCTCCTGCACGCTCCAGCCGAGTTCCGCGACCGTGCCCGCCGCCGCCGACCGATCACTGCCGGCAAGCTCGGGCACCGGCACGGTCTCGGGTCTGGTCGCGATCCAGGCCCAGGCACCGGCCGCGACAGCGCCCACCGCCAGCAACACCGCCAGCACGAGCCCGGGCCAGCGGTGCAGCCTCTCGTCGAAGCCTTCCGAACGCACCGGTGCCGGGGGCTGCTGCGCCGGGCGAACCGCATCCCCCAGCGCCAGCACCGGCTCGCTCCCGGCGGGAACCGCTACGGCAAGGGGGTCGGGACGCGGCAGCAGGCGCGCCACGCGCAGGAACTCCGACAAAAGCCCCGCCGCGTCGAGTTGCTCGGCGGGATCTGTGGCGCTGGCACGCACGAGCACGGATCCCAGCGGCCCGAGCAGAACCGGGTAGGCCAGGGACGCCTCGTCGGCGCCGATTGCCGGGGCACGCCTGCCCGTGACCGCCTCGCGAACGATCATGGCCAGGTCGCGGACATCGCGCTGCATGTCCTCCGGCGTGTGCCGGGGTGCCGCATCGGCGCTGCCATCATGGTCAGCCAGGTCGGACCGCGGGTCTTGGAACACGTCCGCGTCGTTGCCGGCGCCGGCCTCCTCATCGAGGCCCCAGGTCTCCACGTCCCACACCTCGGTGTCCCAAGCGTCGTCGTCGGCGTTCCAGGCACCGAACCCCGAATCCAGATCCAGCGACGCCGCCGGGTCGGAATCCGTGTCACCGGAATCAGCGACTCTGTCGTCACTGTCAGAACCGGCGGCCACACCGGGATCAGATGGATCGTTGGCATCAGCGGGATCGGTGGCCTCTCCGGAACCGTCACCCTCGAAAGCGTCGGTGGCCTCTCTGGAGTCATCTGCCTCGACGCGGTCAGGTGTCTCAACAGGGTCAACGGTCTTCCCAGGACTGTCACGGTCGCCGGGATCGGTGCCGAGGTTGGCCGATCCGGTCTGGGCCTGCTGCGTGCCGATAGCGGCGCGGCCATCGCCACCATCGGGGGACGTCTTCGAGGCCGCTGCGACGGCAGCTGACACACCGAGATCAGATACGAACACCCTCGCCTGCGAGTCGAAGATGATGCTCGATGCGGCCAGACCGCAATAGGCGCGACCGGCCCGGTGGATGTTCACGAGCGCCCTGGCGACCTCCAAGCCCACAGAGAGCGCCTGCGACAGGGTGAGCCGGTGCTCGGCGGCGAGCATGTCCGCGAAGCTGCCACCGGTGAGGTGCTCGGTAACCACGTGGGGAACCGGCTCTAGCCCCCAGTCGTACACGGGCAGCAGCCGCGGCAGGCTGAGCGCCGCGGCTGCGCGCATCTCCTGCTCGAAGCACTGCCTGAACGCCTCGTCGGCCGCCAACTCTTCGCGCAGGATCTTCACTGCCACACGGCGGCGCAGCGTCAGGTCCTCGGCGGTATAGACCCTTGCGTTGGCGCCCGTCCCGACCAGTTCCAGCAGCCTGTACCGGCCGCGCAGCGTGCGGTCGGACTCCGTGCCAGGCACCATGGACGCCACGGTATCGGCAGGTACCGTGGCCATTGATGACCGCCAGGCCCGACGCGCCGATGATCGAAGACGCTGAGACGGCGACCGCGGTGGTGGTGCTGGTAGCCGCTGCGGGTGCCGTGCTCGGACGCGCCGATGATCGAAGACGCTGAGACGGCGACCGTGCTGCCGGAAGTCCCTTCCATTACCAACGGCAGCCACGGCCCCTGCGACCCCGCCGGTGGTGACGTTCAGCATCGGGAGTCGTTGCGGGGCGCGAGGCGGATGCGGGCCCTCATCGCGGCGCTGGCCGCGGCCGGCGTCGCCGCGCTGGTGATAGCCGCGCTGGTGGGTTCCGGGGGGCCGAGCACCGGCGGCAGTGCGGTCACGGCGGGCCCGGCGGTGGACCGGGTGATTCCCGAGCCCGGCGACGAGGTGCTGCAGCAGCAGCGTGTGGGGGTGGTGCTGGACCCGCGTTACCGGCTCACGTCGCTCGTCGTTTATCCGAACGACCGCCTCAGCGGCGGTGTCAACGTATTCGACGAGGTGGTTCAGATTGCCGGGCTCAACTCCTTCGAGTTCGCCCCCGGCGAGGGGCGCCTGCTCGAGTCGCTGTCGCCCGACACGAACTGCGTGCGCGCCACCTTCGTACTGATCGCGCGCCCCGAGGAGTCCGACACCACCCAATGGTGCTTCCAGGTGTCCTGACTGCTGTTGCGGGCTACTCGGGGCTGTTGCCGCGTGCGAGGCGCTTGAGCCGTTCGAGGTCTGCTGTGCTCTCCATCTCGATGACCGCGTGCACGGGCCTGCCCGCGCCGACCACCGCTTCCAGGGCGCGCTGCCCGGCGGTGTTGGGGGCCGGGCGGTTGGTGGTCAGCAGCACCAGAGGGTCACGATCAGAGCGCGAGTGAAGCACGGCCGCTCTGCCTATCGCCTTCCAGAGCGTGTCCGTGCGGCGCAATCCGGGCCGCCGACTGACGCTGAAGGCCCCTGATACATCGAAGAGCCATTTCTTGGCCTTCAGGTCGACCGCAGTGAAGTTGACCTCCACGCCACCGGGGAACGGGACTTTCTCTTGTATCTCGCCGAACCCACATTCGGCCAGCACTGCCCGCGCCTTCTGCTGAGCCTTGCGCCCCTCGCGCACAGCGCGCGCCTGAAAGTCCTCACCGGTGGCCCCGTTGCTGTGACCGGCGCTGCCAGCGTGGTCGACTGAGCCGTTGGCGCGCGGCTCCAGAGCCTCGCCGGGGTCTGCGAAGAGGCGGCCCGGCCCGTTGCCGCCGGCCGCGCTCGCCTCCCAGCGCTGGGCGAGCGTTCCGGCCTTGATCCGATTGCGTTCGGCCTCGACACGCGCAGAGGCCAGTTCGATGTAGGTGCCTTCGGTGTCGAAGCCGACGTAGTGGCGACCTGTGCGAACCGCGGCCACGGCGGTGGTGCCTGAACCCATGAACGGGTCGAGCACGAGGTCGCCCCGGTAGGTGTACAGATCGATCAGGCGCTCGGGCAGCTCCACAGGGAAGGGTGCGGGGTGGCCGACCCGGGTGGCCGAATCGGCCGGTAGGTACCACAGGTCGGTGGTGGCCTCCATGAACTCGTCAGCGTTGGCGGTGCCCTCCGACGGCCACGCACCGGCGGCACGCTCGGCCGCTCGCAGCGCCCGGTCGAAGCGACCCTTGGAGGCGATCACCACCCGCTCGGTGAGATCGCGCAGCACCGGATTCGCCGGTCGGCCGAAGCTGCCCCAGGCGCAGTTGCCGCCGGCGCCGAGAGCCTTCTGCCATATCACCTCGCCGCGCAGCAGCAGGCCCAGTTCGTCCTGCAGGATGCGGATCACGTCAGCGGAGAGCGACCGGTAGGGGCGGCGGCCCAGATTGGCGACGTTCACCGCGATCCGCCCGCCGGGCTCGAGCTTGCGCACGCACTCGGCGAACACGTCGTGCAGCATCTGCAGGTAGTCGGTGTAGCTGGCCGGTACATGCCCTTGCCCCACCGCCGCCTCGTACTCCTTGCCCGCGTAGTACGGCGGCGAGGTCACGACCAGCGCCACGGAGTTGTCGGCCACCCGGCCGGCGTCCATGCGGCGTGCGTCAGCCACCCACATCTCGTCACGGCAGGCGTGGCGCGCGATCTCTGAGTCCTCGCTGATCTGCGGGGCAGCGAACCGCCCATAGAAGGCGGAGGCGTCGTGGCCCTCCCGCCGGCCCACGCCAAAGCTCGACGTGAAGGTCCCACTGCGCGGCGGAGACGTGCTCATGGTCTCACAAACCTAGCCACGCCGGCGCCGCGGGCGGGGGTTCAACTCTCGGCCGCTGGCGTGGCTTCGGGGAGGTTGCCGGTCTCGAGCAGGATCTTGAAGGCTGCCTCGTCGATGACGGGCACGCCGAGGCTCTCGGCCTTGCGCAGCTTGGACGCGCCCGCGTCGCTGCCCGCCACCAGGGCGGCGGTGCGGCCGGAGACGTTGGCCGGTGATGTGCCGCCGCGCTCGGAGATGGCCTGCCGGGCCTGCTCGCGGTTGAGGCTCGTGAGCGTGCCGGTCACCACGACCGCTCGACCCGCCAGGGTCTGCGGGCGCGCCGCGGCGCCTGCGGCATCTGCTCGCACGTCACGCATGCTCACCCCGGCGTCACGCAGGCGCTCGACGAGATCGAGGTTGCGGGGCTCGTCGAAGAAATCTCTCACCGAGGCTGCGATGATCGGTCCGAACCCCTCGACGGCGGCGAGCGTTTCTGTGTCGGCCGCGATGATGCTGTCCATGTCACCGAAGGCACCTGCCAGGGTCTCGGCGTTGACCCTGCCGATCTCGGGGATGCGCAGCGCGAAGATCAGCCGGCCCAGAGCGCGCCGCTTGCTCTCCTCGATCGACTTGCGCAGGTTGCCGACCGAGATCGCCCCGAAGCCCTCCATGGCACCGATCCGCTCGAAGTCCAGGGAGTACAGCCCGGCGACGTCGCTCAGCAGGCCGCCGCTGACGAAGCGGTCGATGTTGCGCTCACCGAGAAACTCGATGTCCATGGCGTTGCGGCTCACGTAGTGCTCGATGCGGCCCCTCACCTGGCGGGGACACGTGTAGTTGGTGCAGAACGTTGCGGAGGCGCCCTCGGCCCGCTGCAGCGCCTCACCGCACACTCCACAGTTGCGGGGGAACACCCAGGGCTGCGACTGCGGGAGGCGCTCGGAGAGCACCGGGCCGACCACCTCGGGGATCACCTCGCCGGCCCGGCGCACGATGACGGTGTCGCCGATCCTGACGTCCTTGGCGGCCACCTGATCCTCGTTGTGGAGAGTGGCGGTGCCCACCGTCACGCCGCCCACGAAGACCGGCTCCAGGCGGGCGAACGGCGTGGCCTGGCCCGACGGCCCGATGGACACCTCGATGTCGAGCAGCCTCGTGGTTCGCTCCTCCGGCGGGAACTTGTAGGCGATGGCCCAGCGCGGCGCCTTGGCGTCCACTCCCAGCCGAGTCTGGGTCGGCAGGTCGTCGATCTTGACCACCATGCCGTCGAACTCGTAGTCGAGGTCGTGGCGGCGGCCCTCGAAGCGCGTCACGAGACGCTCCACGGCGTCCAGATCGGCCAGCCGCTCCATGTGCCCGTCGACCGGCAGGCCCAGCGACTTCAGCCATCGCAGCGTCTCGAAGTGCGACGCGATGCTCGAGGCCGGCTCGACATGACCGAGCTGGTAGCACCAGAACGACAGGCCGCGCTCGGCCGTGACTCGGGCATCCTTCTGGCGCAGCGATCCTGCCGCGGCGTTGCGGGGGTTGACGTATGGCTTATCGCCACGCTCGGCCTGGCGGGCGTTGAGCCGCTCGAAGGCCGACAGGCGCAAAAAGACCTCGCCGCGAACCTCGAGCACCGCCGGAGCCGGCGAGTCCGAAGCAAGGCGCAGCGGGACATCCGCGATGGTGCGCACCGAATGGGTCACGTCCTCGCCCACCTGGCCGTCGCCGCGGGTTGCGGCCCGCACCAGCACACCGTTCTCGTAGCGCACCGCGATGGCGAGCCCGTCGAACTTCAGCTCCACGGTGTAGGGGTGTGCGCTGTTGAACAGACGGCTGTCGCCGGCTCCGGACTCGCCCGGCTCCGGCCCGGCGTCAACCAGTGCCCGGAGCACGCGCCCGTTCCAGGCTCGCAACTCTGCGAGATCGAGGGCGTTGTGCAGCGACATCATTGGTGGGGAATGCGACACGGGAGCGAAGGCCGCGCTGTCAGGCGGTGCCCCTACCCGCTGCGTGGGCGAGGCCGGATGCACCAGCTCGGGGTGCAACTCCTCGAGGCTGCGCAGCTCGCGCATCAGGGCGTCGAAGTCGCCGTCGGGGATCTCCGGTCTGCCCACGAAGTACAGCGCCGAGTGGTGGTTCAACAGCGCCTGAAGCCGGCGAACCCTTGCTGCGGAAACCGCCGGGTCCGGAGCTGGCTGCGCTGCGCTCGTCGCTGCGCCGACACCACCTGCAACCTCGGTATCTGACATGCGGCGAGCTTACCGGCCGCCTGTTCGCGCCTCCGGAAGACCGGTACCGGGGCCGCGCTCGCCCCGGCGCGGCGATGGCACACTTGCCGGCGTGCGGCTTGCGGCGAAGAAGGCGATGCGGAAGCTCGTCAGCGTGCGGGGCGCGGCCGTGGCGACATGGATCGTGACCGCGGCGACGGCTCCGGCCGGCGGCGCGCTGCCCCCAGCGCTCTACCCCGGCGGCGCGGCGGGGCGCGTTGCGGTCACGGTCGGCCTGTGGTTCGCCTTCGCGGTGGTGCTCGCCGCGCTGCTGCTCGGTGGACCGCGGGCGCTCACAGTGGTGCGCATCGCCGTTCCCGCCGCCGCTGCGGTCGAGGCGTGGGCGCTCGGTGCCGGGCCGTCGCTGGGCGATGCCGCGGCCGTCACGGCCGCGGCCGCGGCGCTTGTTTGCGCCTTCACGGTGCTGCTGCCCGCCTACGGCGAGGCCCAGGTGGACGCCGCCAGCTACGGCGACGAGCGGCGCTTCCTGCTGCGGCCGCCGGGCCCGGCGCTGTTGACCCTGGTCGTCCCACTGTGGGCGATGTCGGCGGCGGGCGCGGTGGCCGGACCGCTGCTGCTGGCCCGCGGTGCCTGGGTGGCGGGTGCGGTGGCCTGTGCCGCCTGGCTTCCCGCGGCGGCTCTCGGTGCCCACTCCCTGTTCCGGCTGTCGACTCGCTGGCTCGTGTTCGTGCCCAACGGGCTGGTGGTGCACGACCATCTGGCCGTGGCGGAGCCGCTGCCGCTGGCCCGCCGCGGCATCGCCTCGCTCGGACCGGCCCCCGCGGACACCTCGGCAGCCGATCTGACGGCGCAGTCGTTCGGCATCGCCCTGGAGTTGCGCCTCAACGAGCCGGTGACAGCCAGGGTCAGGGTGGGACGGAAACTCAGCGAGGAGCGCGCGCTCACCTCCATCCTCGTCTCGCCCAGCCGCCCGGCCGCGGTGATGCGCACCGCTGAGCGCCGCGGCACCAAGCTCAGCTAGACGCCGGCAGCGGGGCGAGCGGCGCGCCGCCCGGCCCTGGCGGCGGTGTCGTCCGCGAGCGGCCCGACATCCGCAGGCCGCCCGCTATTGACCCGCTTCGCCGTCGTCAGGCAACGGCGCTCGAGCCGGGCCTGGCGGCGGTTCCTCCGCCCACGACGATGTCGCCGCTATAGGCAACGACGCTCTGGCCGGCGGCCACGGCCCGGCGCGGCTCGGACCACCTGACCGAGACACCGCCGGGATCCACCGTCGCCGAGCCGGTCCTGCCGTGGGCGGAGGTCTGCACTTCCAGCGGGCCCTGCACGGGGCTTGCTGCCCAGCGCCAGGACTCCAGCGGTGTGGACGTGCAATCCAGCGCCTCCCTGCCGCCCACCGTCACCCTCGCCGCAGCGGCGTCAACATCGAGCACGTACTGCGGCGGGCCGCCACCGGGCGCTCCAAGACCCCGGCGCTGGCCGACGGTCACCAGTTCCAGCGCCTCGACCGAACCGCGCCGGCGGCCCGCGGAGTCCACAACCTCGGCAGGTCTCAGCGGGATGCGATCCGAGAGGAAGGCCCTGCGGCCGGCCGAGGCGGTGATGAAGCACACGTCCTGGCTGTCGGGCTTGGCCGCGGTCACCAACCCGCGCCGGCGGGCCGCTCGGCGCACCTCGTCCTTGGTCATCGCCCCCACCGGCAGCAGCAGCCGGGCCAGCACCGGCCCGTCGAGCATGTGAAGGACGTAGGACTGGTCCTTGCGACGGTCTGCGCCGCGTGCCACGCGACGCCCGGCGGTGGTGGACACGACCCGTGCGTGGTGCCCGGTGGCCAGCATGTCGAAACCGAGGGCCTCGGCCCGGCGCAACAAGCGGCCAAACTTCAGGTGGCGGTTGCACTCCACGCACGGGTTGGGGGTGCGGCCCGCCATGTGGTCGGCAACGTAGGGGGCGACGACACGACGCTCGAAGTCGTCACCGAAGTTGAAGACGTGATGCTCGATGCCGAGCTGGTTGGCCACCCAGCGAGCGTCGTCGACGTCGGACACCGAGCAGCAGCCCGTGTCGCTGGGCCCGCCCCACAGCTTCATGGTGACACCCGCAACATCGTGTCCCGCCTCGAGCAGCAGGGCCGCGGCCAGCGACGAGTCCACACCGCCCGACATGGCCACAAGCACCCTGCACACCCCGGATGCCCCGGATGACCCGGATGCCGCGCCGTCCATGCCAGCCATCGCAGCAGCGGTCACACCATCGGCGCCGGCACCCGCCACAGCAGCTGAGCCGCACACGCCGGCACTTCCCGAGGCCGGTGCCGCGCCGTGCATGTCAGCCCCCGCCGTGGATGTCGAGCCGGCGCACGGCCTCGGCGATGATGTCGACGGCGCGCTCCACGTCTGACTCGACGGTGGTGTGCCCCAGCGACAGGCGCAGCGACCCGCGGGCCAGATCCCTGGGCACGCCCATCGCCGCCAGCACATGGGAGGGGTCCTGCGCGCCGCTCGAGCACGATGACGCGGCGGAGGCCCGAACGCCTGCCTCATCGATCAGGAACAGCAGCGCCTCGCTCTGCACACCGGCGATGCACACGTTGGCGATCCCGGCCGCGATATGGGCCCGGCTGCGGGTGTAGCGGGCCGCCGAGAGCACCAGCCGGTCGCCGAGCCGGTCGCCGAGGCCGTCGATCAGCCTGTCGCGCAGCCGCGTCAGATCGATGATCTGCCTCTCGCGCAGCCTCATGAGTTCACCGAGGGCGATGGCGAAGGAGAACGCCCCGGCCAGGTCGGGAGTGCCGGCCCGACGCCCGCGCTCCTGGCCGCCGCCGGTGATCAGCGGCTCGAGCTCCACGCCCTCGCGCACGAACAGCGCGCCCGTGCCGACGGGCGATCCGACCTTGTGGCCCGTCAAGCTCACGAGGTCGTAGCCGTTGACCGCTTTGGCCAGGTCGATCCAGTTCATGGCCTGCACTGCGTCGGTGTGCAGCAGGGCGCCGGGCGCCTCGTCGCGCACGATGCGGGCCACCTGCTGCAGCGGCGTGATCGACCCGGTCTCGTTGTTGACGGCGATCACCGAGACGATGGCCACATTGTTGTGGGAGCGCAGCACCTCCCTCAGGGACCCGAGATCGACGATGCCCCGCTCGTCCACGTCCACGAGGATCCCGCCGGAGCGCTGCACGGGATCGAGCACGGCGTGGTGCTCGGCCCTGGTGCAGACCGCCAGCGCTCCCTCCCCGGCGCGGGACAGCGCGCCCCGCACCGCCATGTTGTCGGCCTCGCTGCCCCCGGAGGTGAACACGATCTCGCCCGGGGAGACGCCGAGCGCCATGGCCACGGCCTCTCGGGAGGTGTCCAGGTCTTGGAGCGCCCGGCGGGCGGCGAAGTGGGATCCGGTGGGGTTGGCGTGGCTGCGGGCGGTGGTCGATATCCAGGCCTCACGCGCGGCCCGCCTCAACGGTGTGGACGCGGCATGGTCAAGGTAGATCTCGGCCGGCTCGAACACCGTGCCCATCCTAAGAGCGTGCCGACCCCGTCACCGGGGGCTCAGCCGAAGAGCTGCCGCAGGCCTACCCCGGATGCCCCGATCACCGATGCCGTCACGAATATCGCGGAGATCGCTGCTCCGAGGGCCACGGTGAGCCATTTCTTCGCCCCCAACTTCTCTAGGTTGAACATCGCCACGCCCATCAGGACGCCGGCGGCCAGACCGCCGAAGTGGCCGCCGATCGATATCCGCGGCACCAGCAGCGTGAGGGCGAGGTTGATGATCAGCAGAGTTCCCAGACCCGAGCGGAACAGGTTGCCGCCGATGGCGCGCTGCACCACGACCATGGCGCCCATCAGCCCGTAGACCGCCCCCGAGGCGCCCACGGTTGGCGAGTCGGGTGACCACAGCATGACCCCGGCCGCGCCGCCGAACATGGACACCACATACAGCGACACGAACCGCGACGCCCCGAAGCCCGACTCCAGCAGCTGGCCGAGCAGCCACAGCGCGTACATGTTGAAGGCCAGGTGGAAGATCCCGTCGTGCAGGAAGGCCGACGTGACCAACCGGTAGTACTCCCCCGCGTCCACGCCGATCCGCTCTATGACCGTGCCACGCCTGACCAGAGCCTCGGCGAAGAGGCCGCCGTCGATGAGCACGTCGCTGTCCAGCCGGGTGATCCCCTGCGCCGAGCCGCTCACGGCGACCGAGTACAGGAACGCCGCCACGTTGAGCCCGAGCAGGACCCTGGTGGCGCGATACTTGAACTGGCCGCTCGGCGCATGACGGACGCCCGGGATCGACTTCGACCTGTGCGCGGCGGTGCACTCGGGGCAGTGGAAACCGACCGACGCCTGATGCATGCACTCGGGGCAGATGGGCCGGTCGCAGCGCTGGCAGGTCACCCCGCCGCGCCGGTCGGGATGCTGGTAGCAGACCCGGTCGCGCGACCGGCCCACTATCTCCGGCTGCTCGCTCACCGCTTGCTCTGTCAGAGCGAGACGAACGTCTCGCTCATGCCGACGGCGTTGACTTCGAGCACCTCGGTCACTCCCGGCACCCGGTCGCGCATGATCCGCTCGATTCCGGCCTTGAGGGTCTGAGTGGAGGCCGGGCAGGTCACGCAGGCACCCTGAAGCTCGACCGTGACCACACCGGTGGCCTCGTCCACGTCGATCAGGTCTATGTCGCCCTCGTCGGCCTGGATGGCAGGACGGATGATCTCGATGATCCTCTCCACTTCGGCTCTCACGGCCCACAGTCTCGCAGCGACCCGGCCGAACCCGACACCGCCGTCCCGCTCGAACGTCGTCGAGCGTGCTGGTCGAGCGTTGTCTGCCGTTCCGGTGAGGCGTCCTGGTCTGCCGTTCCGGTCGAGCATCCTGGTCGAGCCTCTTGGCGCCCGGCTCTAGCAAGCGCCACACGTGTTGCGCCACGCAGTGCGTCGGTCGAGCCTGGTAGCACCCGACCTCTAGGCTCGCTGAGATGAGCCTCGGCGTGCTGGCGCATCAGGGCGGCTGGGACGAGGCGCTGCTCGTGGCCGCTCCCGTGCTGCTGTTCGCCGCGCTCGTATGGCAGGCCAAGCGGCGCGCCACCAGGCAGTCCCACGAGGCCAACGGCGACACGGGGGCCGACGCGCCTGCCCGCGACGCGCACGGCAGCGACACCGGAACCGACACGCCCGCCCGCAGCGAGCGCGGCAACGCCGGCGACTGACTCGCCGGCGGCTGACTACTGGGCTGACTGCTCGGCGGCTGACTACTGGGCGCTCACGTCGGCGCCGAGCGAGGCCAGCTTGCCGGCGAGGTCGTCGTAGCCTCGGGCGACGTGCTGCGCATCGCTCACCACCGTCGTGCCCTCGGCACCGAGTCCCGCGACCACGAGCGCCGCACCGGCCCTGATGTCGTGCGCCCTGACCGGCGCTGCAGAGAGCCGCGCCACACCCTGCACCACGGCGTGGTGGCCCACGGTGCGGATGTCGGCGCCCATGCGGCGCAGCTCGTCCACGTAGCGGAAGCGGCCCGCGAAGACGTTCTCGGTGACTATCCCCACCCCCGATGCCAGCGCCAGCAGCACCACGAGGAAGGGCTTGTAGTCGGTGGACACCCCCGGATAGGGCAGGGTGGAGCAGTCCAGCGAGTCGAGGCGCCGGGCCGCGATCGCCCGGATACCGCCGTCAAGGGGGGTTATCACCATCCCCATGCGGCCGAGCGTGGCGCACAGGCGCTCCATCTGGGCGTAGCGGGCGCCCTCCACCACCACCTCGCCGCGAGCCGCTCCCAGCGCCGCCAGGTAGGTGGCCGCCACGATGCGGTCGGGGATCACCCGATGGTCTGTGGCGTGCAGTCGCTCGGTGGACCCCGGCCCGTCAACGGCGAGCGTGGCCGAACCGGCGCCGGAGATCGTGGCGCCCATGCTGCTCAGGAAGTCGCAGAGGTCGACGATCTCGGGCTCGCGGGCGGCGTTCTCGATCACCGTGGTGCCCTTGGCGGCGACCGCGGCCATCAGCAGGTTCTCGGTGGCCCCCACGCTGGGGTACTCGAGCATGATGCTGGATCCGATCAGGCCCGAGGCTCTGGCCTCGATGTTGCCGTGTACCACATCGATGCTGGCACCCAGCTCCTCGAGCCCGCGAACGTGCATGTCGACGGGACGTGGGCCGAAGTCGTCGCCGCCGGGCAGGGCCACCGTGGCCTGGCCGCAGCGTGCCAGCATCGGCCCGAGCACTGCCACCGAGGCCCGGAACCGCTCCACCGTCTCGTAGGGGGCGACCGGATTGATCTGCGCGGGGACGTCGATGCACAGCACCCCGTCATGGGTGCGGTCCCATTCGACGGTGCAGCCGGCGGCACGCAACAGCTCGGCCATGAGGCGCACGTCCACGATGCGGGGCACGTTGCCGAGCCGGTAGCGCCCCTGCGCCAGCAGCGTGGCGGCCATGAGCTTGAGCACGGAGTTCTTCGCCCCCGCGACCGCCACCGTGCCCTCGAGCGGCGCCCCGGAGCGAACGACTATCCGATCGGCCGCCACCTCGCCATCCTATTGGCCGGACCGGAACCGACGATGACCCCGGCAAAGCCGTGACCGTCCCACGGATAGTGCTACGCGGCAGCGAGACCCGGAGATTGGCCGGACCGGAACCGACGATGACCCCGGCGAAGCCGTGACCGTCCTACGGATAGTGCTACGCGGCAGCGAGACCCGGATGAGAGCCGAGCAGGCCGCCCGGCGCGAGCCCCGCCGCGACATCGTCGCGGAGCGGGCGGTCGGCACCGACCTCTTCGAGGCACGCGAGGGCCCGTTCCAGCACTACCAGCGGCGGCTCGATCTGCTTCACACCGGCGCGGGCGGCTCGGACGGGTCTGCCGACACGGGTTTCGATGACCCCGGCGCAGGTGAATCGACAGCGCCGGCTGGTGCTGATTCTTGGGAGTGGGAGCTAGTCGAGACCACCTCGTACCGCCTCGCCGTTCCGGTGTGGGGCTGGCTGTTCCATTTCCCCGTCCGGCGGGCGCTGCTGCGGCGCCGGGACGGCTACGGCTACTGGTGGGCGCCCGCAGACCGGCTCGATGCCCGCACCGCCACCGTGCTCGGGCTGCTTTGCACCATGCAGGTGGTGGACGGCTACCTGGGCACGGTGCTCACCCAGACTCTGACGTTCGCGGCCGACGAGTTCGGCCACGGCAACACGGCCCAGGGGGTTGTGCTGGCGGTGGTGCGGGCAGGGGTGCTGATCGCCCTGGCAACGGTGGCGCTCGCGGACCGCCACGGTCGGCGGCGACTGCTGCTGGCGTCGGGGCTCTGCAGTTGCATCGTCACCGCGCTCGGGGCGCTGTCGCCGGGACTGCTGTTCCTGGGCGGCACGCAGCTGGTCGCCAGAGGGCTGTCCACCGCTCTGGGGGTGCTGATCGTGATCGTCGCCGCCGAGGAGATGCCGGCTAGGTCGAGAGCCTGGGCGCTGTCGGTGCTGGCGCTGTGCGCGGGGCTGGGCGCGGGCATGGCGGTGTGGGTGCTCCCAGTGGCGGACCTGCACGTGTCGGCATGGCGCGCCGTGTATGTCGTGCCGCTGGCCGGGCTGGCCGCGGTGACATGGGCAGGCCGCCGGCTGCCCGAGAGCCGCCGCTTCGAGGCCGCCGCAGACCGCGACACGCCATCCGATACCCAAGCCCACCCCCGAGCCGCCGACGCCCTGCTCGAGTCCGGCACCAACACGCCTGCCAAACCACCAACACGCCTGCCAGACGCCGACGCGAACGCATCCGAAGCCCTGTCAGAGGCCAGGTCGCGGCGGCGTCACCGCCTGGTGCTCCTGGCCTGTTCGGCCTTTCTGATCGCCATGTTCGCAGCGCCGGCCTCGGGGCTGCAGAACGACTTCCTCAAGGACGAGCGGGGCTTCTCCGCCGGAGCGATCTCGCTGTTCACGATCACCACGAGCACACCGGCGGGCCTGGGCATCCTGGCGGGCGGCTACCTGGCAGACCGCAGGGGCCGCCGCCCCGTCGGCGCGGCCGGGCTTGTGCTGGGAGCGCTCGCTGTCGCGGGCGCCTTCTTCACCGACGGCGCCGTGCTGTGGCTATTGACGCTCGGCGGGGTGATGCTCGGCGCTGCGGTCGTGCCCGCGCTGGGGGTTTACGGGCCCGAGCTGTTCGGCACCCACAGCCGGGGCCGGGCCAACGGCCTCATCACCACGGTGGGCGTGGCGGGCAGCGCGGCAGGCCTGTTCGCAGCGGGCTGGCTCTCGGACACGCTCGACGGCCGCCTGGGACCCGCCCTGGCACTGCTAGCCGCAGGCCCGCTGGCCGTCGCCGTGCTGGTGCTCTGGAAGTTCCCCGAAACAGCAAGAGCAGAGCTAGAGGACCTCAACCCCGAGGACGCCCGATAGTGTATCCTCATGAATATGAGGCGTATACAGCTTTATCTCGATGACGATACTGATGACGCTCTATCGGCCAAAGCTGCCAGCCGCGGACTCTCACGCTCAGCGCTCGTGAGAGATGCTGTGCGGTCGGCGCTCAGCTCTGAGCTAGCCATGCTTGGAGATCCGATGGATGAGTTGGTCGGCGCCGTGGACGTCGAACTTGAACCCGATCACGACCCCGAAGCCGTCATCTACACAACGGACACATGAGGTTCGTCGACACTTCCTTCTGGATCGCACTGCTAGTCCCGGCCGATCGCTTCCACGACGATGCCTCGCAGTTGTGGAGCACCGACCGAGGCCCGCTTCGAACCTCGAATCTGGTTGCCGGAGAGACTTGGACCTGGATACGACGCCGAGCGGGCCATGCCCAAGCTCTGCGCTACAGGACCATGCTCGGCCGCTCGGCCCGCGTGTCGGTTGCTTTCGTCAACTCGGCTGTGGACGAGCGGGCCTGGGAATGGCTGGCCCGCCGTGACGCGCGCTCATACTCCTATGTTGACGCCACCAGCTTCGAACTCATGCGCCGTGAACGTATAACCGAAGCCCTCGCGTTCGACGGCGACTTCAGTGCTGCCGGCTTCATCGAAGTACGGCCTTGACCTACTATTGAGCCGCTGAGGGTAAGACCAACTACGTAGCGGTACAGGAGGCTCGATAGACTCCGTTTTCTTACCGTTTGCGAGGATTTGTCGCCCTGCCGACCCCTCACGGTGCTAATTCGGCCTGAAAACTGACGGTTTGCAGGCTTAGGGGCCGGTAGCGTACCGCTATGGCACGTGTCGGCAGGGTGAGATGGCCCACGGGTCCTCGCACGGTGTTCTTCGACGACGCGGCCGGCAGCACGACCCTGTCGAGAGCCGTCGGCGAGGGTCGGATCAGGCGACTCGCCCCAAAGATCTACACCGCCGACCTGAGGAGCGACGCCTCTGAGATCGTGCTGGCAAATCCGTGGCGGATCCTGGCCAGGCTCTGTCCCGCCGCTGTGATCGTTGACCGGTCGGCTGCGGAAGGCGGCCGGATCACCGGCGGTGTGCTGTTCGTGGCCGCAGACACGACCCGCCGACGGATCTCGCTGCCGGGGTTGGAGATCAGGATACGCCACGGCGTTGCGGTGACCGAGGCGGTCCCGGATCCCGTGTGGCCCGAGGGACTCCACATGTCGAGCGCAGCCAGGACATTGCTGGACAATCTGGTGAGATCAAGGGGGCGGCGGGGTCGTGTCCCGCGGACGCTGTCACGGCGCGAGGTCGAGGACTGGCTCGCCGGCAAGGCCATCGCCTGGGGGCCGGATCGTGTTGAGCGACTTCGCCAGGACTGCCACGAGTTGGCGCCCGTGCTGGCCTGGCAGGGGGACTTGACAGAGGTTGACGAGTTATTCGCCCAACTCCGCGGCATAGACCCGGTGCGACGTGGTGCCGGTGACATGTTCCGAGCCTTCGTTTCGGGCGCGCCGTGGGACGAGCGTCGCCTCAAACTCTTTGACACGGCCTGCGATTCGCTGGCGAACCTTCCCGCGAGTGTGCCGAAACACTTCCCGATGTCGGATCTGGACGGAGAACTGCCGTTCTATGAGGCCTACTTCTCGAACTACATCGAGGGCACCGTCTTCACTGTGAACGAGGCCCGCGAGATCATCGAATCTCAACGGCCGCCAGCCGACCGCCCGCAGGACGGGCACGACATTCTCGGCACCTATCGCTGTGTGGCTGATCCAGTCGGACGGGCGACGGCCTCGAGCGACCCCGACGAGTTGATGTCGTATCTGCGAGCGCGGCACAAGACCATCCTGGCTGGACGTCCGGATCAGCGTCCCGGTGACTGGAAGAGCCTGCCGAATCAAGTCGGGCTTTACCAGTTCGTTGCCCCGGAACTCGTGGAGGGCACGCTGCGCAAGGGGTTGAGTGCGGTGGGCCGCCTCCCGCCGGGCATCGCCCGGGCGCTGTATGTGATGTTGGTCGTGGCCGAGGTGCATCCGTTTACCGACGGCAACGGAAGGGTGGCGCGAGTGATGATGAACGCCGAGCTATCCAGCGTCGGCGATGCCCGTATCGTCATTCCCAACGTCTACCGGAACGAGTACGTCTCCGCGCTCCGGCGAGTATCGACATCAAACGGCAATGTCGCGGCGCTTGTGGCAGTGATGGTGCATGCATGGCGCTGGACAGCCGCGATGCCATGGTCCGACCGAGCAGCAACACAAGGACAACTTGAAGCAACGCACGCCCTACTGGACTCAACAGACGCCCAGAACACAGGAGTAAGACTGACCCTGCCATAGCGCGTCCGTCCTGAAACGACCACGAGGATGCCACGATGCCCAACCAAGCCGCAGCGGTCGCGCCCGGCCCCGTAGACTGATGGTCATGGCCGACTCGAGCCTGAGGCACGCCACTGGCAAGGTCGGGAGCACAGCAGCAGCCGGGCGCATCACCGATGTCTTGGGCGAGTGCCAGGAGCATGAGGAGCGTGCGAAAGGGACGAGTTGTACCTGTCACAACACGTGCGCGAGCGCTGGAGCAACTGGCTTGCCCAGCGCAGCCTCATCACCTAGAGGCCATGGGGTCTCATTCGGGCGACCGGCGCCGTGACTGGGGTGGAACTGACGGTGCCGCTTGATGGCGATCCCGGACCGGCGGCTGAGGCCTCTGCGAGTACCGGACCGCTTCCTGCGTCTCGGGAACCCTCTGAGGCGGCTACCTACGAGCGCGACGGGCATGTGGCGGTGATCACCTACAACCGGCCCGAGGCCCGCAACGCCGTCAACGGTGCGATGCGCCGAGCGCTCGACGCGGCCTGGACGGCCTTCCGAGCCGACACCGACGCCTGGGTGGCCATCGTCACCGGCTCGGGCCCGGCGTTCTGCGCGGGCGCCGACCTCAAAGATCCCGACGGCGCCACAGGCGACTGGCCCGGCTCGTTCTGGGAACAGCCCACCATCACCACATTCGAATCGGGCATGGAGATATGGAAACCGACCATCGCCGCGGTCAACGGGCCCTGCATCGGCTACGGCCTCACCGCGGTGCTGGCATGTGACTTCGTGCTGGCCAGCGAGCGTGCCAGTTTCGCCTACCCCGAGGTGCGCATCGGCATCCCCACCATCGTCGGGGCCCTGCGGCTTCCCGGTCGGGTGGCCTGGCCCGATGCCCTTGAGCTACTGCTCACCGGCGAGACGATCGACGCCACCAAGGCACGCGAGATCGGCCTCGTGTGGCGGGTCACGCCCCACGCAGAGCTGATGGCCGAGGCCCGCAGCCTCGCCGATAGGCTCTGCGCCGGCGCGCCCCTGGCAGTGCGCGCCACCAAGGAGATCGCCCACCGGGGCCGCACCCTGCCCTGGACAGAAGCCGTGCGCATGGGCGAGACCATGCGCCGCGTGGCCTCCAACACCGCCGACGCGACAGAAGGCCGCAACGCCTGGCAACAACGCCGCCCCCCAACCTGGCAAGCCCGCTAGACAGGTACGCTCCGCTCATGCGGCGATGAACGGACGCGTGAAGTTCACGGTCGTAGTGGCACATCCCCAATCATCTGAGGTGTGAGATGGACTTGCAGACACTCAGCGACAGAGCCGAGATAACCGACCTGCTGACCAACTACGCACGCGCCATCGACCGGCGGGACTGGGACCTCTTCCGCAGCCTCTTCACAGCCGACGCCCGCATCGACTACACCCGAGTCGACGGGATCGCCGGAAACGTCGAGGAAACCGCCGATTTCGTCGCCCAGGCGATGACCGTGTTCGAAGCCACCCAGCACCAGATCTCCAACATCGACATCGAGATCGACGGCGACGAGGCCCAAGCAACGGCCATGCTCCACAACCCGCTCAAACTGCCCGGCCACCCGGTGTGGGTCGCCGGCGGGTGGTACCACCACAAGCTGGTACGCACACCCCAAGGCTGGCGAAGCCGATCAGCGGACCTTCACTGGGCAGGCGACATCGCCGCCGCCCCACATTTAAAGACCTAGCGACCGGGTCCTGCGGCTTTGCGCTGAGTTACTCCCGGAGCACTCTCGACGAACGGAGAACAACATGCCAATCTATCACCTTTCCGGGCGAGACTTGGTGGAACTAGACTCCACGACCTTCGAGGGCGAGGGACTCTGGGAACGGCGAGACCTTCAAGCGCGCCTCAAGTCAAACATTGAGATGATCGCACCCGACACCCTGGTAGTCGCTGAGGAATTCGGCGAATGGGATAGCGGTCGCCGAATAGACCTGCTAGGCATTGACAAGGACGCCAACCTAGTTGTGATCGAACTAAAGCGGACACAAAGCGGCGGCCATATGGAGCTTCAAGCAATCCGATATGCCGCAATGATCTCCTCAATGACCTTCAATAAGCTAGTGGCTATCTACTCTGACTATCTGGACCGCGAACTAGCGGACTCGAGCCACACTGACGGCACCGGTGACAACGGCACCGCCGCAGATGCCAGAGTTGAGTTACTCGAGTTCTTGGAATGCGATGATGAGCCTGAGTCATTCGGTCAGGAAGTGCGGATCGTGCTGGCATCCGCAGACTTTTCCAAGGAACTTACGACCTCGGTTATATGGTTGAATGACAATTATGGACTCGGGATCCGCTGTGTGCGAATGAGTCCATACAAATACGGGAACGGAGATCAAGACGAAATATTGCTTGAAGTTCAGCAGGTCATACCTTTACCGGAAGCCACTGAGTATCAGGTGGCAGTCCAGGAGAAAGCCCAGCAGAAACGGCGAAGCAGGGGGCGCCGCATATTGTACGATGTGACGATTGGAAGCGAAAAAAGCCACCAGGTACCCAAAAATAAGATGATGTATCTGATCATTTCAGCACTGCTAAGGGATGCTAGCATCAGTAATGACAAGGTACAACAAGTTATCCCCAAGATTAGGGACTACAATAGCGAGACAGACTTTGAGCAAGCCCGACGGAAATTCGCTTCTGCTCCTATCAAGCGGTTCTTCTGTGATATCGATCAAGGAGTTCTCTCTGAAGAAAGATACTACTTGATCTCTAGCGGATGGGGTCTAGAAGCGTCGACAATTGTTGACCAGATCGAGGAAGAGTTCCCCACCTTCGAGTTCGAGATTTCCCCGAGACCATAGTGCTCGTCACAGCACACATGAGTCCCCTAGCGGGGAGTGGCATTCAGTCGTAGGTGGCCTCGAGCCACCATTGACTGGACTCCAGCACGCAGAGGTGGGCGGAGCCGTCGTCGAGGATCATCTGGAAGCGGGCCTGGCGGCGGCGGGTCGAGGGATGCCACCAGCGCTCGTCCAGTGGCCAGGGGCCGGCCCAGGAGACGATCCTGCGGCTGCGGCCCCGTGAGTCCGTCAGCAGGCTCGGTGCCGCGCTCGCCTCGCCCCGGCCACCGACGGTGACGGCGGTGCCGGCGCAATCGGTGACCGTGACCGGCTCGGGCGTTCTCAGCACCACCGCTGGATGAGGCGGCGGCAACCTCCCCGGCCACGGCGCGGCCAATGCCTCGGCCCTCGTGTCCGCCCCATCGCCCTGGCGAGCGCTCCTGGCTTGCTCAGCGGCGGTTCTGGCTGTCATTGCAGCACTCGACGACGCAGCGCTGCGCTTCATGCTGGCGGCTTGCTCAGCGGCGGTTCTGGCTGTCATTGCAGCTCTTGCGACCCCGCTTTCGGCATCCTTTAACAAGTCGGTGTCGGTGTCATGCAGCGGCACCTTGAGTCCGCTGTCGGCGGGACGGCGCCCGCCGCTCAGGCGGGGCTCGGTCACCGCGGCATCGCCCAAGAGCCCCTGCACTCGGGCCAGCGTCTTGGCGGCCCGCTCGCCGCTCCCGTGCGGAGCGCCCCACAACCCGAGCTGGCGGCCCACCGCGGGCGCCACCTCGAAAGGCGTGAGCCGGATGAGCCGGATCGGGCCCGTCGGACGCTGCGATGACCTGTACCAGCCCTCAAGCTGCCAGCGCACCCGGTCTACGACGGCCGCCGTGTTGAAACGGAACTCGTGGCGCCAGCGGCGGCTGCTGGTGTGGCCGCTGTCAGAGCCGGCCTCGATGCCGACGCTCACGCAGTCCAGCCCGTTGCGGGCCAGCCGGGCCACCATCTCGCCGGCCAATGCCCTGGCCATGAACGCCACGGTCTCGATGCGATCCGCGGGCGGGTCGATCTCTGCCTCAGCGGCCGGCTCGCCGTCGGCGGGCTGCGCCCCCGGCAAGCGGTCGTCGAGGCCGCTGGCGAGCCGGTGCGCCAGCAGCCCAGGCCAGCCGAAGCGTCCCAGCATGTCGGCCTCGGACAGCGCGGCCAGATCGCCCAGTGTTCGCATCCCCAGCCGCCACAGAACGTCGAGCAGTGCCTGCACGTCGCCCGTTGCGAGATGCAGCGGTGATGTGCTCTCGCCCAGGGAGGACAGGGGCAGCTCGGCCAGGAACCGCCGGCCCTGCTGCGGCGGCACCACCAGGACGGCCACAGCGGCGGAGGTCTTCGCGGCGGCGGGTGTCTTCGCAGCGGCGGGTGTAGCGGCGGATGTTGGAGGCGCTCGGGCTGCCCTGCGGGCGGCGAGACCGGCGGCGAAGAGCCCGTCGGACACGCCCACACCGACCCTCGAGGCCGACGGCACCGCCTCGGCGACTGCACGAGCGACGAGATCGGCCAAAACCGGCTCGCCCCCGAAGTAGCGTGACGGCCCTCTCGCTGCGAACACGTGCAGACCGGGACGCAGCACCTCGGCTGCGGGAGTGAACTGCTCCAGGGCCGCAGCCACAGGCTCGCAGTGATGAGTATCGGGCTCGCTGAACTCCACCGCCACCAGCCGCGCCGGCTGCGACGCTGATTGCCGGGGTGGCTGCGGGCGTGCCATCGGTCGCGACGGGCCGGGCGGGCTAACCCGCTCGACGCTGCCTGCCTGTGAGGCCATCGCCGGACGCGACGGCCAGATCGTGATCCACACGGGCCACACGAGGACCGTGGCCGGCAGCGGACACGCCACCGGACGCAACCACCCCACCACCCTCCACACAAGCCACGCGGCCATCCGCGGAGGGCAGCCACAGCAGCATTCGACGGGGACGTGACGCCGCTCCCCGGCCTCCGACGGTCACCTCGGCCCGGCGTGCCAGCAGGCGGCCATGCCCGGCTTCGATGCCCGTCCAGAGAACCTGATCGATGGCCAGGCGAACCTCGGGCCGCAGGCCGGCGGCCTCCGTAGAGGGGTCACAGCCGAGAACGCATATCAGCGAGGTGCCGTGCTCGCGCATCCGTGCCGCCAACCGCCGCGCCGTCGCGCCCCCCGGCAGGATTCCCGGCCCCAGCAGCACGAGGTCGAAGCCGCCCACCACCGCTCCCAGCACATCGGCGACTGTGCTCGCACCAAGCACGCACCTGCCCCTCGCCGCGGACGGCAGTTCCACCAGCCTCCATCGCTGCAGGTCGGCACCCCTGCCGGCAAGCGCGGACACGCCCAGATCGGCCATGCCCACCGAGGCCACCCAGTTGCCCTGCCTGGAAGCCTCGGCAGCCAGCGCAGTGGCCAGCGTCACCGAACCGTGACCTCGAACCGTCAGGGCGGTTCCCCGCCGGATGCCGCCCTCGGGCAGCACCGCGACCAACCCCTCCTCCACCGGGAGCCACCGCTCAGGGTCAGCCCCGACGGGCTTGACGAGCCGGGCCGGCAGCGCCTGTGCGGCCGGTGAAGCCGCCTGTGCCGTTTGTGGAACTGCTCGTGGAGCCGCCAGTGAAACCGCTGGCGCTGGCTGCGGGGCCGCCATCGGTCCACTATACGAACATATGTTCGGTTCTATAGGGTTGAGGCGGTGGGGTTCGACAACCCGATCATCCCCTGGCGAGAGCTGGAGCGCCGCCTGTCAGACCGGGTCGACGCGCCTCCCGGCGGGGCGGGTGCCGCTGAGGCGCGCCACGGCGGGGCGGGCTATCCGGATCGGGTCGGGCAATCCGCCGGGCAGAGCGGCGACCGCGCAGGCCAGAGGGGCCGGGCGGTTCGGGTGCGGTATGCGGAGTTGCATGCGCGCTCGCGGTTCAGCTTCATGGTCGGCTCATCCGACCCGGATGAGCTGGTGGCCGAGGCCGCCCGTCTCGGGTTGGACGCTCTGGCGCTCACCGACCGGGACGGCTTCTACGGGGTGGTGCGCTTCGCCGAGGCCGCCCGTGAGGTCGGACTGCCCACGGTGTTCGGCGCCGAGCTCACCCTCGACCGGCCCGGCCGGCGCCGCTCGGGCCAGTCGCCCGCGCCGCCGGCACGGCAAGGATCACAGATCGTGGTGCTGGCCCGCGACGCTGCGGGGTACGCCTCGCTGGGGATGCTCATCAGCCGAGCGCAGATGGCCGGGCGCAAGGGCGCGCCCCGGTTGAGCACGGCCGCGTTCCTGGAGGCTGCGGCGGCGCAGCAGGGCAGGTGGGCGATCCTCACCGGCGCGCAGGGCGGCGCTGTGCCCTCGGCATTGGTCGAGCACGGGCCCCGGGCTGCGGCTGCCGAGCTCGAAAAGCTGATTGACGCCGCCGGCGCCGGCAACGTGTTCGTGGAGTTGTGGGACCACGGCGACCCGCTGGACTGCCACCGCAACGACACCCTCGCCGAGCTGGGGGTGCGCCGGGGCGTGCAGCCGGTGTGCGCCAACGCCGTGAGCTACGCCACGCCCCGCGACCGTGCCCTGGCCGACGCGCTGGCCGCGGTCAGCGCCCGGCGCAGCCTCGACGACCACGACGGCTGGCTCGGTGCCTGGGGCGGGGCGCACCTGCGGTCCGGCGCCGAGCAGGCCCGCCGCTTCGCCCGCTACCCCGGAGCCGTCGAGGCCGCGGCCCGGCTGGGGCTGGAGTGCGCCTTCAGCCTGTCGCTGGTGGCGCCGGGACTGCCGCCCTACCCGTGCCCCGACGGCCTCGACGAGAACGCCTTCCTGCGCCGGCTCGCCACCGAGGGCGCCCTGGCCCGCTACGGGCCGCCCGAGGCCGACCACGCATCCGGAGCCTGGCGCCAGATCAACCATGAGCTCGACATGATCGAGCGGCTCGGGTTCGCCGGATACTTCCTGGTGGTATGGGACATCACGTCGTTCTGCCGGGCACACGACATCTACTGCCAGGGCCGGGGATCGGCCGCCAACTCGGCGGTCTGCTACGTGCTGGGCATCACCAACGTGGACTCGGTGGCGCTGGGGCTGCTGTTCGAGCGGTTCCTGTCACCCGAGCGCGACGGGCCGCCCGACATCGACATCGACATCGAGAGCGGTCGCCGCGAGGAGGTGATCCAGTACGTGTACGGGCGCTACGGGCGGAACCGCACCGCACAGGTGGCCAACGTGATCGCCTACCGGGCCCGCTCGGCGGTGCGCGACATGGCCCGGGCCCTGGGTCATCCACCGGCACTGCAGGACCGCTGGGCCAAGTCGCTGGATCGCTATCACAGCCTGAGCGAACCGGCCGGCGACATCGACGCCCCATCCCGCCGCGACTCCGCAACCCGCAACGCCCCATCCCGCCACAACTTCTCTGACAGCGATCACGACCTAGGCACCCGCGTCCTGGCCCGCCGGTGCGTCGGGGCGGCGGACGCGGACGACCTGGGCGCCCGCGGCCTGGCCCGCGACCTGGCCGCCATTCCCGCGGATGTTCTGCGCCTGGCGGCCAGGGCCGACGGGGGCCCACGGCACCTGGGCATCCACTCCGGCGGGATGGTGATATGTGACCGGCCCATCGCCGAGGTCTGCCCGGTGGAATGGGCATCGGCGGCGGACCGGTCGGTGTTGCAATGGGACAAGGACGACTGCGCCGCGGCAGGCCTGGTGAAGTTCGACCTGCTGGGGCTGGGCATGCTCTCGGCGCTGCACCACGCGGTTGACCTCATCGAGTCGGCCCACAACAAGCGCATCGACCTGGCCGACCTGCCCCAGGACCCGGCCGTGTACGACATGCTGTGCGCGGCCGACACGGTGGGCGTGTTCCAAGTCGAGTCGAGAGCGCAGATGGCCACCCTGCCCCGCCTGCGGCCCCGCTGCTTCTATGACCTGGTCGTGGAGGTGGCACTGATACGTCCCGGACCGATCCAGGGCGGCTCGGTGCACCCCTACATCCGGCGGCGCAACGGCACCGAGCCCGTCACCTACCTGCATCCGCTGCTGGAGCGGTCGCTGGCCAAGACCCTGGGCGTGCCGCTGTTCCAAGAGCAGCTCATGCAGATCGCCATCGACGCGGCCGGGTTCACGCCGGCGGAGTCCGACGAGCTGCGCCGGGCGATGGGGGCCAAACGGTCGGTGGAGCGCATGCAGCGGCTGCGGGGACGCTTCTTCGCAGGGATGGCCGAGCGGGGCATCGGCCCGGAGATCGGCGAGCAGATCTGGCACAAGATGGTGGCCTTCGCCACCTACGGGTTCCCCGAGAGCCACTCGGTGTCCTTCGCCCACATGGTGTACGCATCGGCGTGGATCAAGCGGCACTACCCGGCCGCCTTCTGCGCGGCGCTGCTGAACGCCCAGCCGATGGGCTTCTACTCCGCGCACTCGCTGTGCCAGGACGCCCGCCGCCACGGGGTGGTGGTGCGCAACCCCGACATCAACGCCTCGGCCGATGCCGCCGTGCTGGAGCCGTGCGACGAGTCCGCAGGCGGCCAGGCGGTGCGTCTGGGGCTGTCGTCGGTTCGCGGCGTGGGGGCAGAACTCGCCGAGGCCATCGCCACCGAAGCGCCATACGAATCAATGGAGCACCTGGTGAGGGCCATGTCCGAACGCAGGTCACAGGCCGACGGCACGCGCCCCCAGCAGTCGCGCGGGGCTAAGTCCGAGCACAGGTCGCGAGCGGGCAGCGGACCCATACCAACACCCGCACCCGCAAAGTCGCATCACAGGGGCAAGTCCGAGCGCAGGTCGCGAGGTTTGCCGCCCCTGGACCTGGCGGCGCTGGAGGCGCTGGCCGCGGCCGGGGCATTCGACTCGCTGGGGCTGGATCGCCGCGAGGCGCTGTGGACGGCCGGCGCGGTGGCGCATTCAGTAGTGGAGCACCTGCCTGGCACGGTCACGGGAACGGCTGTGCCGCGGCTGAAGCCCATGTCGCCCCAAGAGCAGTCTGCGGCGGACCTGTGGGCCACCGGCGTGGCCCCCGACGGGCATCCGACCCGCTTTCACCGCGCCGAGCTGGCGGCTGCGGGCGTGGTGGCCGCGGCGGATCTGCCGACCCATCCGACCGGGCGGGTGAAAGTGGCAGGCACGGTGTCGCACCGGCAGCGTCCAGCCACCGCCGGGGGCGCCATGTTCATCAACCTCGAGGACGAGACCGGCCTGATCAACGTGATCATGTCGAAGGGTTGCCAGGCCAGGTTCGCCAAACCGGCTCTCACAGCCAGGGCGCTCACGGTCCGCGGCCGCCTAGAGCGCCACGAGAGCGCCGTCAACGTCATCGCCGAGCACCTTGCCCCGCTCACCCTGCCAGCCACCCTCCCCAGCCGCGACTTCCGCTAAGAGTCCACCGGCCTCACTACAGCACCTCGGCGCGGTCCTGGATGATGCGCAACGCTTCCTCGAACGGCAGCAGGGCGTGGTCGTTGAACACTGAGTCCAAGACAAGGGGAGTAGAAGGCCAAATATCAGGCAGTTCAATCTGGGGCGAGCGTGGGCGGCCTCTACTCACATGCAATTGCCCTGCCGCAATCGCACCGGTCAAGCTATGCTTGTTGTATGTCTTCGTACCGGCAGCAGATGTTCGACTGGCTCGACGGGCTACCCGACCGAAGCTGGTTCTGGGGCGGCGACGCGCCGGTGCCAGGCTCCACCGCCCGGCCGATCCTGTCACGGTTGGCCGCCGACCCCGAATCGTTGGTCAGCCGTGTCGGGCATGGTCTCTACTTCAAGGCAGGCCCCGACGACTGGACCAAGACCTTCTACTGCTGCGAGATCGTCAGCGCTCTAATGTGCGCCGGACCGGGGGCAGGGCTGGCAGGGCCAAGCGCCCTGAACGCTTTGGGCTGGACTACTCAGGTGCCAGCCAAGATCAACGTGGCTTCGCTGCGTCGTGTGCCCACCTTCCGCGTTGAGCGCTACCACCTGCGGAGCAACCGTCTACGGGAGGCGTTGACCTGGACTGAGGTGACCGTGCTGGAGGCATTGCTGTTGTGGAAGTTTGCGGAGGTGACCTGGGAGAGGTGTATGGACAAGGTTGGGCGCGGTGTCAGCGCCAGCCGACTTCCCTGGAACTTCCTAGAGCCGTTTCGCTTGGACAATGAGCGATTGCAGCAGGTCGCCCGCTTCGAGAAGTGTGACAACCTGCCGCTGCTCCGCTACCGGATCGAAGTGCTCAGCGACTTGGCCGCTCAGATACCGGCTCCTGCGAACGCGGCAGCAGCATGAGGCCCGAGGGGCAGTCGCAGGTGTGCGGCTCGCGCAACACCTTTGACGGGCAGCCCTGCCGCAACCGGCCGGTTAATGCCCGCATCCATCTCACAAGCAGTCCGACCGCGCTCATGCCGTCGGGCTTCCTGCGCTAGCTAGCGGCACCGGTGGTTACTGATCCAGACAGCACTGAGGCGACAATGTCAGCAGGCGCGAGAGTGGGGCTAGGCACCCACGCACGCGGGCTGGCCGGGCAACCGCAACGCTTCAGCCAGTTGCGGACGCGAAGAATATCTCAAGTGCGAAGCCACCGTCGAGACGCCGCTCGTAGGATGCCCTCTAAGCGAACCCCGCCGGGTGATGTCAATGATGGGCCGGTTCGCTTCCGAGGCGGAACTGTCGGAGTTCCCAGAACTAGGCGGGTTCGAGATCGAGTGTGTCACACCGGAGTACACGGCCTTCAATAAGTTCGACGCGCTGCATCGGCGGGCCGTCCTTGAGGACTACGCAGGAATGACACTGCGAGGCCGCGATGCCTATGATCTCTCTCAGATAGCTCTCAGCGACCGCGCCAGCAAGGTGCGCCCGCTGATAGAAGCCGCTCAAGGCCGGGTGGCGCGGCCCCGCAGCAAGCGCCGCCAGATGCCACGCCCTGACGGTGGCTATGCCCACAGCCCGGCGTTCAACCCTGACAGCCCCGGCTACGCCGCTCTGCGGGAAGGCTATGAGCAGGTAGCCGCAGCATACGTCTGGAACGAAGCTCCGCCGTTCGCAGAAGCAGTCAATCTAGCAAAGTCGCTAGACGCCTAAATGTCCAGACCGACTCCACAGGTGGAGTTCGCCGGACTGCAGTAGGATGCCCGTCGAATGTGTTGCGCTGGTCCCACATCTGTGACTATGGCTTGCGCTTCATGCTGTCGCCAGCCTGAGACCCGCAGGGACAGTTCGCATGGTGCTTGCCGTCAAGCGCGGATCACCCGCAGTTCGTCAACTGACGGAAAGTCAGCGTCCTGGGTGACAATCGGCACCTCGAGAGCCATGGCGGTGGCCGCAATCCAGGAATCGTTGACAGGCATGCGCACGCCCTCGTCGCGCAAGAGCATGCGTAGCCTCGCCCATTTCTCCGCCACGGCGTCGTCAATAGGTATCGGCCGGAGCGCCAAAGCCGCTGCCAGAGTGGACAGGCGCAGATCGCGGGTCAGAGCGTCCGTTGCCGCTAGTACGCCGGCTCGCAATTCGCCCATCGTGATCATCGACACGGCCAACTCTTCGGGGAGTCGCTCGGTGAGGATCGACCGCCCTGATTCTTGCGCGATGAATATAGATGTATCGGCTAGACCTCGACTCAGTGCCACGGCAAGTCGTCCGTCGTCTCCTCATCGGTGAGCGATGCCAGATCGGTTGCCAATGCAGCGTCGGCCTGATGGGAAAGCACATCGCGGATGAACCTCTCCCGGGTCATCCACCGCGGCTTCTCCGCTACTGGACCCAGTTCAGCCACGGGACGACCGTTCACAGTGACAGTGATGCGCTCCCCGCCAGCGACGCGGTCAAGCAGGGCGCTCGTCTGGTCGCGCAGATCGCGAGAGGCCACTTCGGTCATGAAGCGATTGTAGGAGAGACGCGAGCACGAGCGGCGAAACTCGTCGAAAACTCTCAGCAGCCCTTGTAGTTGAGCACCGCCCGCAGCCGGTGGTCGATGGACACGAGATCGGCTTGGTCGGACATGACGGCGGCGATGGGCTTGTAGGCGGCGGGCGCCTCGTCGAGCAGCTTCGCGGCGCTGCCGGCTTGCCAGGCGCGCCCGCTCGTGCTCGCCGCCAACTCTTCTGCGTTCAGCTTCTGACGGGCCTCGCGGCGGCTCATCCGCCGCCCGGCCCCGTGCGCGGCGGAGCGGTACGAGTCGGGGTTGCCCTTGCCGGTGACTATGTAGGTGTCGTCGCCCATACTGCCGGGGATGACGCCCCGCTCGCCCGCGCCGGCGCGGATGGCGCCCTTGCGGGTGATCCACATGGTGCGCCCGCCGTGCCGCTCCCTGGAGGCGTAGTTGTGGTGGCAGCTCACCCGCTCAGCGACGGTGAAGCTCAGCCCGGTGGCGGCTCGCAGCGCCCCCAGCACGGCCGACATCATCAGCGAGCGGTTGCACAAGGCGTAGTCCTGCGCCCAGAGCATGTCCGCCACATAGGGCGCGAACCCGTCGTCGCTCTCCTCGAAATAGGCGAGGTCGGGATCCTCTAGCTCCCGTCCCGCCTCCTTGCAGGCGCGCTTCGCCTCGCGGATGTGGGAGGTGGCGAGCACATTGCCGACGCCGCGAGAGCCGGAGTGAAGCACCACCCAGACACGCTCGGACTCATCGAGGCTCATCTCCACGAAGTGATTGCCGCCGCCGAGCGTGCCGAGCTGAGCGCCCATCCGCCGCCCGGCCTTGCGGGGCGCGCGGGCGGGGTCGGGCAATGGATGTGCACGCAGCCACGCCTCCGCCTCCGCAGTGGGACGCGGATGCGCCTCGAACCCCGACGGCACCGCCCCGGCGATCCCGACGAGACTGGCGCCGAGGTCGTCCGGCAGGTGCGAGGCGGTATGCCCGACACGCACGGCGCTCATGCCGCAGCCGAGGTCGACGCCGACCGCCGCGGGCAGGATCGCCGCCTCGGTGGGGATCACCGAACCGACGGTCGCCCCGATCCCGACATGAGCGTCAGGCATCAACGCGACACTGCCGCTCACGGCCGAGCTGCGAGCGGTGCGCACCGCCTGGTCCAGCGTGTTCTGCTCAACGATGGACGCCCAACTGCGCACGTCACGCCCGTCGCCCGCAGCGATCGTCCGCACAGTGCCCACAGCCAACAGAGTAGATGCGCGGGACAGGAAGCAGGAACGGCTACAGCACCTCGGCGTGGTCCTGGATGATGCGCAACGCTTCCTCGAACGGCAGCAGGTCCGACTCTGAGAACACGGTCCCCAATACGAGTGGGTAGGCCCCGCGCAGCGCCTCGCAAGCAGGATGCCCCGACAAGAACGCAGGCGAGGCACCGAACCCGAGGCGTGGGCGCTCGGCGTCACGCCTGCGCAGTGCCTCCGGTTGAGCAGCGAGCACGTCAGAGTGCAGGGAAGCCACCAGATCGCTGCTAAGCGACTCAGCTACCAGCTTTCACGAGGGCAGTCCCGCCCTTGAAGACAACAGGGACACTGGGATCGCGCAGTAGTGGCACAAGAACGTGTGCCCGCCGTGGACGGTTCAGGCATCCAGCGACCTTGCTAGATCGACCGCCTCGGCGAACGGCAGAGCGTCATCCCAAACCTGTCCCTGCACCATCCGCTCATACCCCTGCTGCAGGGCGGCGTAGGCGGGGCCGTCGGGATCGAACGCAGGGCTGTAGGCATAGCCACCGTCAGGGCGCGGCAGCTGGCGGCGCTTGCTGCGGGGCCGCGCCACGCGTTCTTGAGCGGCCTCAATCAGGGGGCGCACCCTGCCGGCGCGGTCGCTGAGAGCGATCCGCGACAAGTCATACGCATCGCGGCCTCGCAAAGTCATCCCCGCATAGTCCTCCATGACGGCGCGGCGATGCAGCGCGTCGAACTTGTTGAAGGCCGTGTATTCCGGTGTGACACACTCGATCTCGAACCCTCCTAGCTCAGGGAACGCCCCTAGCTCATCCTTTGAAGCGGAACGCCCCATCATCGACATCACACGACGGGGTTCGCTGAGAGGGCATCCAGCGAGCGGCGCCTCGACGGTGGCTTCGCACTTCAGGTATTCTTCGCGCCCGCCGACCGTGAACTGCGAGCTGCGAAAGTCTCTGCCGGATATCGTCTCAGCTTCGGCGGGCGGGTGCTCGCCGCCGATAGCCGCCGGTATCGCGCTCAGGGAGGCTCTGAGCAGCCTCTCGTTGGCAGAGCGCCAGCCTGCGATCTCGTCGTTTGCTGTAAAGATGAGCAGATCAACGTCCTCAGAGAAGCGGCGGCAGAGGCTCCACGCCGCAACAAGCGATGTGCCGCCGCCGAAGGCGACACTGCCCAGCAAGTTCCCGTCGTCGTCGTAGATGTGGCCGTCGGTGTGTTGCGAGGCCACCGCATAGACCGACGCGATCAGCCAGTAGTCCTTCGTGGCCTCCCACGGCTCGCGACCGAACTCGCGCGCAGCCCGATCCCGCAGCTGGGCGAAGTGCCGCTGATGTCCGGCCAGCCCTCGTGCGTGGGCACCCACCCCGACTGCGTCATCCGCGGGCATTGCCGCCTCCACATCACCCGAAGGAGCGAACACCGGCGTCGCTGCCGGAGGCATCGCACCGACTTGAGAGCGGTCGGGCTGCCTGTGCGACGGATGCGGACAAGAGGCGGCCGGGTTGCGGCAGGGCTGCCCGTCGAATGTGTCGCGCGAGCCGCACATCTGCAACTCCTGCTTGTGCCTCATGCTGCCACCGCATAGGCAGGGGGCGGCATCTGAGCGGCCAGGTCGCAGAGCACATCGATCCGGTACCGGAGCAGCGGCAGGTTGTCGCACTTCTCGAAGCCCGCCACGTGCTGTAACCGCTCGTTGTCCAAGCGAAACGGCACCATGGATCGCCAAAACAGTCTGCTGGCGCTGACACCGCGCCCCACCTTGTCCATGCACCCCTCCCAGGTCACCTCGGCGAACTCCCACAGCAGCAACGCCTCCAACACGGTAACCTCAGTCCAGGTCAGCGCCTCTCGTAGGAGATTGTCGCGCAGATGGTAGCGCTCAAAGCGGAAGGGCGGCACGCGCCGCAGCGACGCCACGTTGGTCTTGGCGGGCATCTGCGTAGTCCAACCCAGAGCGTTCAGCGCGCTCAACCCCGCCAACCCTGCCCCCGGGCCAGCGCAGAGCAGAGCGCTCACGACCCCGGAGCAGTAGAAGGTCTTGGTCGGGTCGTCGGGATGCGACTTGAAGTAGAGGCCATACCCGACGCGGCTGACCGTCGAATCAGGGTCGGCGGCTAGCCGAGACAGGATCGGACGGGCAGTTGTGGCCGGCACCGGAGCGTCGGCACCCCAGAACCACCATCGGGCGGGTAGCTCGTCGAGCCAGTCGAACATCTGCTGCCGATACGAGGCCATACAATGAGCATAGCGAGGCTGGCGCTGCGTCGGCAGGGGGCTTGCCGCAGGTTCGCCGCGAAACTCTGACCGGCCTCTGCTCGACCGCACATTTCAGAGAACAACCCTGACGCCGCTCGTCGTGCCAGCCTCCACTCTCGCCAAGCCAATAGGTCACGCCTCGCGGCGTCAGGCAGACGGGCCAGCGGTCTGCTGAGGCTTTGAGCGCCCCCCGGCCCGGTGCGAGGGTGGTGCCCGCGGGTCGCGGCGGTGAGCAGACCGTTTGCGAAGGGTTCGCCCGGTTGCCGGTGCCGGGACTCTGCCGTTGAATCACCACCGCTTAGGGTTGTGGCACCAACCACAGAGGCGGACTACAAGATGGGTCTGAGTCGTAGTCCGGATCGTCCCAGCACGGATTAGTGAGATGAGCAAAAGGGGGATAGTCGTAATCGCCAAGACCGATTGACCTCAGCCACTTCCAATCTTCAAAGTACCTCGAATAATAGCGATCCAAATCCGGAAAATCTCGTACCAAGATTTCGAGTCCGTCCTCAAACTCTATTGCTCCACCATTTGCAAAAAGTTCAGTGAGAAACGAATAATTGTCCGGTGGAAGGCTGGCGGGGATGTTTCCAAACCTTACATAGTTGCCAATCAAGTACTGCATGTAGCTACTTTGAGCATGAAGTTGGCGTAGTTGTTCGTTAATGTAGTCAAGATCTTCGGAATGGTAAAGTCCTAGATGGTATACCGCATGCAAGAATTCATGATGTAAGGTACCTATGTTTTTGTTATGCCCTTGTCCTATACCAAACCCAGACATACCAATGGTGCCGCCTATAGTGCCGAGCGAATGGGAATAGCAGGGAAAATACCCGCACGGAGACGGGTTTGTAGGGGTCCCACCATTGAAGACTATATCTATTGAGTAAAACACTTTTTTGCCTAAATCTGTCAGCCGTATAGCGTTCGCTATTTCGACCAAATATAGAGGTTTGGTCTTCTCAATGGCGGCAACCCTTTCGGCCAGCGTCACGGGCGACGGTGCCGCAGCAACTGGAGTGAAACGATAACCAAATGACGTTCCCTCAAAGCGATAGCCGCACCCGCGAGCGTAGGCATCTATTGTGGCTTCGGCAGCGTCTCTATTGGCTTCGGCGGCTTCATAGGCGGGGAGTGCCGCGTAGTAGGCATCGGCGTAGGCGTCGCGGACGGCGGCGATGACGACGAAGTAGCCGTCGCGGGCGGCTACTTCGGCGGCAGCGTGGGCGGAATCGGCGGCTCTGTAGGCGTCACGGGCAGCATCACGGGCGGGGATGTAGGGGGCGTCTTGGGCGCCATCGAAGGGGTTGATGTAGGAGGGGTCGTGGAAGGCGTCACGGACGGCGTCGAAGGCGGCATCGGCAGCGTCGAACGCGTCACGGACGGCATCGTGGGCGGCATCGACGGCGTCGAAGGCGTCGAGAATGGCATCAACGGCGTCGAAGGCGGCGTAGGCATCACGGGCGGCGGCGTAGGCGGCATCGGCAGCGTCGAACGCGTCACGGACGGCATCGAAGGCGGCGTCACGGGCGGCATCGTAGGCGGCATGGCTAGCGGCGTAGTCAGGAGTGTAGCCGTCACCGTGGTAGCCACCGACGGCATCGGCGGCGGCGAGGTAGGCGTCACCGGCGGCTTCGTAGGCGGCATCGGCGGCGGCGTAGGCGTCACGCGCAGCGTCACGGGCGGCGGTGTAGGTTTCAAGGGCGGCGTTGAGGGCATTGTTGTTGAGGGCAGGTACAGCGTCGGCGATTCCGTCGTCGTGCGCAACGAGAGCGTCTAAAGCTAGGGAAGTGGCGCGGGCGGCGTCGTCTCTAGCGGCTCGGGCGGCGTCAACGGCAACATCGCGGACGGCTCGAACGGCGGCTCCGCGAGCTTCATCGGCATCGTAGGCGGCGACCATTAGGAGGTGACGGCCGTCGTGGTAGACGCTGCCGCGAGCGGCGGGGTCGGCGTACTCGGCGTCATAGGCGTCAAGGGCATCGAAGGCGGCGTCGAGGGCGTCGTCGGCGGCTCGGGCTGCATCGTAAGTGGCGGGCAGGGCATCGTCCATGAATGCTGCGAAGGCGGACGTGGCATAGGCGGTGTAGGCGCAATCTCCGGCGGCTCGGGCAGCGTCGACGGCGGCTTCGTAGGAGTCGTTGAGGGCGGCGTGCTCAGGGTGCTCAGCATCGTAGAGGGCAATGTCGGCGGCCGCTTCGGCGACGGTGTCGGCGGCGCGGGCTGCTGCCGTGAAAGCGTCCGTGGCAGCTTGCGCATCCTCGATGATGGCGGCCGCCTGGTGGCAATCAGCCGTGGAGGTGGGCGCTGTCGTAGTGGTGGCGCTGTCAGAAGTGCCGGTGGGCAAGGGCTTACAGCCCGCCGCCAGCACCACCACAGCGAGCACCGCGGCCAACAGCCCGAACATCCGGCGATGCCAGGGCGTGTTTGTGGCTGAGGGCGTCCAGGCCCCTGAGCGTTCGTTGACGTTTAGTGCATAAGGTTCCAAGGTCATGACTGCCACCGGATACTGATCAGCGCTGCTCGAAATGAATGAAGTTGTCCGGCCATTTTAGCCACCCGTTGCTATTTTTGGTCAAATGGTGATATTGGCGCAATCTACAATCACCGTGCGCGTTCATATCGGAGATTCTAATAGAACCGTCTGCCAATACCTGCTCGACATAGGCAACGTGGCCATATGTCCCTAGATTCCAGTGAGCTACTGAACCAGCGACAGGATGATCGTCGACTCCGATTCCAAGCCCAGAGGCCGTTTCAGCCCAGTGCTTGGCGTGACTCCACCGACGATAACCCCCACGAACGGGCAGTGCCTCTTCTGCTTTGCCGTTCGTCCAAGTATTGCTTAATGGGATTCCACTTTTCTGAAGCCGGAATGCAACATAAGACGTACATTGTCCTCGAATAAAGTTCCAAGGGTCGGCACCGTCGACACATTTCTGCTCATAAGGATATATCGGAATTGAGGAGGTCGCGCTAGAACTAGCGGGCCGCATCGTCGTGGTGGTAGTTGTGGTCGTAGTAGTTGTCGTGATAGTTGCTGTCCTTCGGGTAGGCCTGCGGATGCCAGCACCGGTGTACATGTCAGCCAGTGGCTCGCGATTCGCCCGGCGCGATGACTTCTCAGCGATAATCTGTGCATATCGGGAATAGCCCGCATTTTTGTTATCCTCGTAATCGTGTCGGTCACATGGTGGGCCAAGTCTAATGACTCTCTCACGAACATCATTGTAGCGAGAGCTATCCTTCCGTGGCACGTCACCATTAGACCTGAAGTTATCTACCGCACCATATAGCAACCCGACCCCGAACCCGATGGCAGTGCCTAAGGGTCCAGCGAGCGTACCTATAGCAGTTGTAACAGTAGCGACAGTCATTGATCGCAAGGCAACGTCGCCAGTTTGCTTCGTATGAAAAAGAGCATCCGTCATGCCGTCAATACACAATTGTTTGCCGACTTCTCGGTGTTCGGGTAGAACATCGACCTTGTTTAGGCGGACATCTTGAACGCCTACAAGCTCGTTTGTGAGATTTGTCGCAGTGATCTTTACGAATCCATCTAGTTCTAGCTCGACATCTTTCCAGATGTACCAGCCTAGCTTGTTGTACTGTCCGTCAGATAGTACCCTAACCGTTCTCCACGAATTGCTTCCGGTCCTCAGCTCTTCAACTGTCCAACGAACTTGGCCAGTTGCCCACCGTTTCTCGGTTCCGAAGTGTTTGCCATATACAACCGAGAGTGTATATACGCCTTGCATATCCGGCAGCTTCCAGACGGCCTGAGCACCTCTTGTATCTGAAATAAAAAATTCGCGGTTGCTGCAGCCCCAAAATCCACAGTTGTGTGTTTTGCCTGTCCAAGGACCGACGAAACTGTCAGGGTCTGGATCAGTGTATGTTGTTACTCTCGGAATAGCGTGATCAGCGGTAGCGGAAGTTGCGTTAGCGGCGAGAACTGTTGCTACAAGGAATGTGACGATCAGGCAAGCAGTCGCCTTTCTCATGGGGGTTTCTTTTCTTCTCATCGGGGTTCCTTTCTTGATTAGTTCTCTGATATAGACTCATTCTGATGCCGTCGGCTCGCCCCCTTGTCGTGGGGGTTTGCAGCTTTTGCTTGAGTAGTCGTTCTGATATCCCCGCTTTACTCGAAATCCAGGGGAACTTTTACGTGGCCCTTGCGTCGGCTCGATGGAGGAATGTGGCCATTTGAGCGCGGGTGACATTATGGTTCGGGCAGAACCGGCTGCCGTCACCGCATCCGACGGTGATGCCAGAAGCCTTGAGCTTGGCAACATCGGCCATATACCACGCATCATGAGCAACGTCTGAGAAGCCAGGATCTGGCCCTTCGGGCAAGTTGAATGCCCGTGACAAGAAGGCTGCCGCTTGAGCACGGGTCAGGTTGCGCTCGGGACAGAACCCACTGCCGTCCTTACAGCCTCGCGTCACACCGAGTTCGACCATACGCTCAATGAAGGGCGGCCAGAAGCTCGAAAGGCAGCAATCTACATCGTTGAACCGTGACGCTGCGCTCGGTGGGTCTTGCCCGTCAAGGATCCGGACGATCCAGACGGCAACGGTCTTGCGATCTACCGGCTTAGCGGGACAGAAGCCTTCGGGGCAAAGGAACTCATCAAGGACGGTGCCTTCAAATACTCCCGACTCGTGGAGTTCAGCTACCGGTGTGGCGTAGTAGGCATCCGCCGCGATGTCATCGAATGGGGGGGGGGGGGGGGGGGGACTCGTCGGGGGAGGATTCGTCGGGGGTGGACTGCTGAGCTGCAATAGATGAACTTGACATCGCTAGCAGCAGCGAGGCACCGAGAGCTATGAAAATTGCCCACGTGAAGGGCGAAGCCGATGTGGAGTCCGTTGATTTGCGCATGAGGGGAAAACCTATTCATACGCGCGACCGATTGTCAAGTCGGGTTGCGAACGCCGGGTTTGATACGAGCGACTAGGGCCGGATGCCTGCCGGGTTGTTCTGGGTGGCCAGGTGGGTGAGTCTGGGCGGGTGGCTATCGGCCTAGCTATATATTACATGTAGTTTTGGTATTTTTCGAGAAAACGCACTGGGCGGCTTAGGGCGTCTTTTCGGAAGGGGTCGCCTAGCTCTTTGGTGCACATGGCCTCGATCACTGTGGTGCGGCCGGCGTTCATCTGGGCTTCGATGGCGGAGGTTAAGGCCGGGCCCACGTCCTCCAGCTGGTTGACGCGCACGCCCTCGGCGCCCATGGCGCGGGCTATCTCTGACCAGCTCTCGCCGCCGTCCAGCTCGCCTGCGACGAAGCGGCGCCCGTAGAAATCGACCTGGTTCTTCTTCTCGGCGCCCCACTGGCGGTTGTGGAAAACGACCGCCGTGACCGGGATGTTGTGACGCACCGCCGTCATCACCTCGACCATGCTCATCGCCCAGGCCCCGTCACCCGCGTAGGCCACCGCGGGACGATCCGGCGCCGCCTTCTTGGCGCCGATGATCGTGGGCAGCGCGTAACCGCAGTTCCCCCAGCTCATCGCTGCGAAGAACGACCGGGGCTCCTCGAAACGCAGGTAACTGTTGGCCACCGAGTTGATGTTGCCGATGTCGGTCGACACCATCACCCTCGGCGGCATCGCCCTCTCCAGCTCGCGCAACACCTGGCGGGGATGCATCCAGTCCTCGGTCTCCGCCGCGGCCTGCTTGATCATGTCGACGCTGAAATCGTCGGTCTCCTCGGTCCAGTCGTCAAGCTCGGCCTCCCAGCCGGCCTTGGCCGACGCGACGGCCGCGGCGCGCTCGGACCGCGTGGCGTCACAGGCCAGCTCACGGCCCGCGAGGCGAGCCGTCAGCGCTGCGGCCGCCGCGCCGGCGTCGCCGCAGATGCCCACGTCTATGCGCTTGACCAGGCCCAGCATCTTGGAATCGGCGTCCACCTGGATGATCTTCGACCCCGCCGGCCAGTAGTCCAGGCCGTGCTGGGGCAGCGTGCCGAACGGGCCCAGCCGGGTGCCCAGCGCCAGCACCACATCAGCCCTAGATATCAGGTGCATCGCCGCCTTGGAGCCCTGGTATCCCAGCGGGCCGCACCACAGCGGGTGCGAGGCCGGGAACGAGTCATTGTGCAGGTAGCTGTTCACCACCGGGCAACCCAGCCGCTCGGCCAGCGCCACCGCCTCGGCCATGGCGTCGCCCATCACCACCCCGCCGCCGGACACCATCACCGGGAAGGAAGCCTCTGCCAGCAACCCGGCGGCCTCGCCCAGAGTGCGATCACCGCCGGGCCCACGATCGAGTCGCTGCGGTGGCGGGATATCCACATCAATGTCGCCGTAGAAGCGGTCCCTGGGAATGTTGAGCTGCGTCGGCCCCATCTCCGACAGCGCCCGGTCGAAGCAGCGCGCCGTCAGCTCGGCCATGCGCCGCTCGTTGCTGACATGGGCCTGGTACTTGGTGAACTCCTCGAACATCGGAAGCTGGTTGGCCTCCTGGAAACCGCCCAGGCCCATGCCCATCGTGCCGGCCTCGGGCGTGATGACCACCACCGGGCTGTGCGCCCAGAAAGCCGCCGCGACCGCGGTGACGCAGTTAGAGATGCCAGGGCCGTTCTGGCCGATCACCACGCCGTGGCGGCCGCTCACCCGGCTGAACCCGTCGGCCATGTGCGCCGCGCCCTGCTCGTGAACCACCGGCACGAGCTCGATGCCGGCAGGCTCGAAGATGTCCATGGCATCCATGAAGGCGCTGCCCATGATGCCGAAGATCGTGTCCACGCCGTGCGCGACCATCGTCTCGACAAACGCTTCGCTGGGGGTCATGCGGGTCATGCGGGCACCCTCTCCTCGACGCCGATGCGGCCAGCCCAGCGCCCACTGCACGGCACCGAGCCGTTAGAGCCTATAACAGCTCAAGCCGGCACGCCCGGCGCCAACACTTCGGTCGTCAGGCGCGCAGTGAGCGGAAGCGGATTGTGCCGCCAACACAATTCCGGCTAGTAGAAGCTTCGGGCGATCAGGTGCGCAGTGAGCGGAAGCGGCGCAGGCGCAGGCTGTTGGCCACCACGAACAGCGACGACGCACCCATCGCCGCGGCGGCGGCCATCGGGTTGAGCACGCCGATGGCCGCCAGCGGGATCGCGGCGACGTTGTAGGCGAACGCCCAGAACAGGTTGACCTTGATCGTTGCCAGAGTCCGGCGCGACAGAGCGATGGCATCGGGCACGGCCCGGAGGTCGCCGCCCACGATCGTGATGTCCGACGCCTCAACGGCCACGTCCGCGCCAGTGCCCACAGCGATTCCCAGATCGGCCACCGCCAGCGCCGGAGCATCGTTGATGCCGTCGCCCACCACGGCGACCCGCTTGCCGGCCGCCTGCAGGCGGGACACCGCCGCGGCCTTCTCCGCCGGCAGCACCTCGGCGATCACGTCATCCTCTTCCAAGCCGACGGCCTCGCCAACCGCTCGAGCGGTCCGGCGGTTGTCGCCGGTCAGAAGCGAGACCTCGAGGCCGAGACTGCGCAACTCCCGCACGGCCTGCGCAGACGTGGGCTTGACCGTGTCCGCCAGCGCGATCACAGCCTCCGCCACCTCCCCCGTGCCCACCAGCACCGCCGTGAGGCCGGCGGCCTCAGCCTCAGCCAGGGCAGACTCGAGATCGCCGGGGATCTCCTCGAACAGCGGGCGCCGGCCGACCCGCACCCCGGCACCGTCGACCCGCCCGACGACGCCAACGCCGGGGCGGTTCAAGAATCCGGTCACCGTGCGATCCGAGGGCCAACGCCGGGCGATCGCCGCCCCGAGGGGATGCTCCGACCGGGACTCGAGGGCTCCGGCCAGCAGGCCGAGCGCAGAGGCATCGGCGCCGGGCGCGCCGCGCACGCCCACGACCTCAGGGCGTCCGTGTGTGACCGTACCCGTCTTGTCGAGCAGCACGGCATCGGTGCGGCGTGTGTCCTCCAACACCTCGGCACCCTTGATGATCAGGCCCAGCTGCGCCCCGCGGCCCGTTCCCACCATCACGGCCAGCGGCGTGGCCAGCCCGAGCGCGCACGGGCAGGAGATGATCAACACGGCCACGGCGGCGGTGAACGCCTCCGCGGGCGCAGACCCGGCGGCGAGCCACACGGCGAGCGTGGCCGCGGACAAGACCATCACCGAGGGCACGAACACCGCAGCCACCCGGTCGGCCAGGCGCTGCACCGCGGCCCGGCCCCCCTGGGCCTCGTCCACGAGGCGGACGATCTGGGCCAGGGCCGCCTGCGCCCCCACCTTGGTGGCCTCAACCTCCAGCGACCCGTCGGCGTTGACGGTGGCGCCGATCACCTCGTCGCCCGCGGCGACCTCAACGGGAACGGACTCCCCCGTGACCATCGAGGCGTCCACTGCGGAGGCGCCGCTCACCACGATGCCGTCGGTGGCGATCCGCTCGCCGGGACGCACGATGAACCGCATCCCCACACGCAGCTCCGCAGCGGGTATCTCCGTGCCGTCGGTGAGCCGCGCCGTGGACGCGCCGAGGCGGGCCAGGGCACGCACCGCCTCCCCGGAGCGGCGGGTGGCCCGCGCCTGCAGCCACCTCCCGACCAGCACCAGGGCCACGATCACCGTGCCGGTCTCGAAATACACGTGGCCGCCCTCGATGCCCGCTGCCAGCACCAGCGCCGACCAGACCCAGGAAGCGGACGTGCCGATCGACACCAGCGTGTCCATCGTGGCCGCAGCATGGCGAAGGTTGCGCACCGCGGCCCGGTGAAACTCCCACCCCGAGCCGAACACCACGAGCGCCGACAGCGCTAGCGCGGCCCAGCGCCAGCCGTCAAAACGCAGCACCGGCACCATCGAGACCGCCACGACCGGGACTCCGGCCACCACCGCCACGACCAGCCGGCGGCGCAGACCGGCGATGCGGCGCCGCTCGGCGACCTCGCCGTCATCGCTGCCTGCATCGCCGCCAGCGTCGCCGCCGACGTTGCGGCCGGTGTCAGTGCCGATGTCGCGGCTGTCACCGCCGATGTCACGGCCAGCGTCACGTCCGATGTCACCGGGGGTAAGCGTGTCTGGCGAGCCGACCGCGAGGGCCGAATAGCCGGAGCGCTCAACGGCGCGGCGAAGCTCCGCCTCGTCAGCCGTGCCGTCGTGGAGCACCGTGGCCCGCGTCGAGACCAGGTTCACGCTGGCATCGAGCACTCCCGGCACGGCACCCAGGGCAGACCGGACCCTGGCGGCGCAGGCGGCACACGTCATGCCCCCCACCCGGATCTCGCTCCGGACACTCGCGCTACGACCGGTGCCCATCCGCTCAGCCTATGACCGCGCCCACGGGCGGAGCCTGCCTGCAGCCCTGCGCCGAAGGAGCGCAAATTCAGGCGACCCGCGCCCACGGGCAAACCACCGGCCTCAGGCTCGGTGCAACCACTGCAAACCTTGTGCAAATTCGAGCGACCGCGCCGACGGCAGAACCGATGGCAGACGGTGTTGGTCATGTGATCTCCCTGGGTGACCGCGCCCACGGGCGCAGCGCAGCCGGCAACCTGCGCCGAACGTGAAGGTTCGGGTGACCGACGCCCTCAACCGGCAGAGCCCGGCCGGAAGTGCGGCTGGGGGCTGTGTGCGGTGGCAGACTGAGAGGTGTGGGTTTGCCCCGGACGGAGCCGATGAGAGCCGTGGGACGGGTCAGGCCCGCTGTGGACGCCCTGCCTGCGTATGTGCCCGGCAAGGCTGCTGAACAGGCCGAGCGAGAGCACGACATCGCCGGTGCCATCAAGCTGGCCTCCAACGAGAGTCCGTACCCTCCCCCCGCTGCGGTGATCGAGGCCGCGTCCGCCGCCTGCCGCCACAGCAACACCTACAGCGACCACCGCGCCACCGCACTGCGCCGGGCGCTGGCCGAGCGACTGGGCCCCGACGTCGCGCAAGTGACCGTGGGCGCGGGCTCCGCCGCGCTGATCTACCAGCTGGTGAGCGCCTACAACGGCCCAGGCGACGAGACGGTCACACCCTGGATCTCCTTCGAGGCCTACCCGATAGCGGTTCAGACTGCTGCAGCGACACTGGTGCAGGTGCCGCTGGCCGGCGGCCACACCATCGACACCACTGCCGTGGCCGCCGCCGTCACCGAGCGCACCAAGCTCGTGCTGCTGGCCAACCCCAACAACCCCACCGGCACGGCCGTCACCACCGCAGCGCTGCGCCGATTGCTGGAGGGCATCCCGAGCGATGTGATCGTGCTGGTGGACGAGGCCTACCGGGAGTTCGCCGACCCGGCGCTGGGCGACCCCGTGGCAGAACTGCTGCCGCACTTCGCGAACGTGGCAGTGTGCCGGACCTTCTCCAAGGCGTTCGGGCTGGCCGGCCTGCGGGTCGGATACCTGATCGGACACCCCGCGGTCGTCGCCGCGGTCGAGAAGTGCCAGATCCCGTTCAGCGTCAACGGCGCCGCCCAGGCTGCGGCACTGGCAGCACTCGACACGCAAAGCGAAGCGCAGGCCAACATCGAGGTGATCAAGGGCGAGCGCGACCGGGTGGCTGCGGCGCTCACCGCCGGCGGCTGGGACATCCCCGACACTCAGGCCAACTTCGTGTGGCTCCCCCTGGGCGACCGTGCCAGCGAGGTGTGCGCTGCCCTGGAGCGGCGCGGCGTAGTGGTGCGACCGTTCCCGGGGATCGGCATCAGGGTGACGACGGGAACGCCCGCCCAGAACGACCGCTTCCTGGCAGCGCTCGCCGAGGTCGCTCAGCCAGACCGCTAGCCGCCGCAGGTCTCAGGCCGTCAGCCGCCGCTGGTCTGGGGGATGAAATAGATGGTGGAACCGTCCGCCACCGGCTCGTACTCGGGGTGGGCGATCAGCAGGCCGTCGATCACCACCGACGTCCCGGCGCGCAGAGCATCGGCCAGGCCCGGGAAGCACCTGTCGAGGTCATCGACGACAGCGCCCACGGTCGAACCCTCGGCCTCGACCTCGGCGAGACCGCCGGTCGGGCCTCTCAGGTTGGAACTCAGATGGACCCTTACCGTCACCCCGCAGAGTCCTAGCAGCCGCTGCCAGGGGATCCGTTGGAGCCACCCTTTGCCAGGACCGCCTCCAACACCCGCACCGGCGACATGGGCAGGTCGCGCAGGCGGCAGCCGGTGGCGCTGTGGACAGCGTTGGCCACCGCGGCGATGGGGGGCACGATGCCGGTCTCGCCGACGCCGCGCACGCCGTAGGGGTGCGCCGGGTTGGGCACCTCCACGATGATGGCATCGATCATCGGCAGGTCGGAGGCCACCGGCACGCGGTAGTCGAGGAACCCCGGATTCTCCATCACGCCCTCGGAGTCGTAGATGTACTCCTCGTTGAGCGCCCAGCCGACCCCCTGGGCGACGCCGCCCTGGATCTGGCCCTCCACGTAGCTGGGGTGGATGGCGGTGCCCGCGTCCTGCGAGGCGGTGTAGCGCACCACCCTCACCACGCCGGTCTCGGGGTCCACCTCCACGTCGCAGAGGTGCACCGCGAAGCCGGGGCCGGCGCCGTGAGCCTCCAGCGACCCGGTGGCGGTGAGCGGGCCGCCGGTCCGCTTGGCCTTTGCGGTGATCGCGGCGAGCGGGAGCGGATCCTTGGCGCCGTCGCCGCCCACATAGACAGCCCGGCCGTCGGCCCACTCCACGTCGTCGGTGTCGACGCCCATCATCTTGGCGGCCCGAGCCCGCAACTCGACCACCATCTTGCGGCAGGCGTCGACCACGGCCATGCCCGTGGCGAAGGTGGCACGGCTGCCCTCGGTGATGTCGGTGAAGCCGACCGACTCCGTGTCGCCCACGACGGGCCGGATGTCGTACACGTCGATGCCCAGCTCCTCAGCCGCCATCAGCGCCATCGAGGCCCGGCTGCCGCCGATGTCGGGGCTGCCGGTGACCACGGTGGCGGTGCCGTCCTCGTTGAGGTTGACGGTGGCGCTGGAGGACTCGCCGATGTTGAACCAGTACCCGCCGGCCACGCCCCGGCCCTGATTGGGGCCGAGCGGCGCGCTGTAGTGGGGATGGTCGCGCACCGCCTCGAGGCATTCCCGGTAACCGATGCGGGCGAAAGGCACGCCCATCGTGGACGGGTCGCCCTCGCTGACCGCGTTGCGCAGCCGCAGCTCGATCGGGTCGATTCCCAACTGCTCGGCGATCTCGTCGAGCACCGTCTCCACCGCGAAGGCCGTGTGGGGCGCGGCAGGCGCCCGGTAAGCGGCCGAGCGGGCGGTGTTGACAACCACGTTGCGAGCCTCGATGTCGAAGTTCGGGATCTTGTAGGACTCGAACACGGTCATCGCCCCGAGCAGCCCCCCGGTGCCGGCGTAGGCGCCGCCGGAGTAGACCAGCCGGGCCTCCCCGGCCACCAGGCCGCCGTCGCGGTCAGCGCCGAGCCTGACCCTGAGATGCGCGCGGGGCGCGGGGCCGGTGGCACGGAACACCTCGTCGCGGGTCATCACCATCTTCACCGGGCGGCCCGACTTGGCCGACAGTGCCACGGCGAGCGGCTCCAGGTAGATGGTGGTCTTGCCACCGAAGCCGCCGCCGATCTCGGCGGGAACGACCTTGATGCGGGTGTTCTCCCAGCCGAGCATGGCGGCGGTGAGCGAGCGCACGCTGAAGTGACCCTGCGACGAGCACCAGAGCGTGCTGCGGCCGTCCTGGCCGGTGTCGGCCACGCAGGCGTGGGGCTCGATGTAGCCCTGATGCACCGGCTTGGTGGTGAACTCCCGCTCGATCACCAGGTCGGCACCGGCGAAACCGGCGTCGACGTCACCGCCGGAGAAGCGGGTGATGTCGCTGATGTTGGAAGGCTCGGTGGCCGGCGGGTTGGCTCCCGTGGTCATCATGTGGTCGTGCAGCACCGGCGCACCCGGAGCGAGCGCCTCGTCGATGGTCAGCACCGCCGGCAGGACCTCGTACTCCACCCTCACCGCGGCGGCGGCGCGGCGGGCCTGCTCGACAGTGGTCGCGGCCACCGCGGCGACGGCATGTCCCTCGTAGAAGACCTTGTCGCGGGCCATTATGTTGATGAACACGTCGTGGTTGCGGTCGCCGGGCGCCGTCGCCGGGAAGTCGTCGCGGGTGACGACCGCCTTCACACCGGGCATCGCCAGCGCCTCGGAGACGTTGATGTCGATGATGCGGGCGTGGGCGTGCGGCGAGCGCACCACCGCGCCGGTGAGCTGGCCGGGAAGGTTTAGATCCGCCGCGAAGCGGGCCCGCCCGGTGACCTTCTCGAGCCCGTCGTGGCGGACGGGCCGAGTGCCGACGTACTTGTAGCGGGGCTTGGACTCTGTGACGGTCACTTGCTTCTCACTTTCGATTAATGGCTGTGCTTGGCGGCGATCCGGCGCTCGCTGGATGTTCTGTGCTTGCTGGATGTGCTGCGCTCACCGGCGATCCGGTGCTTGCCGGCGGGGAGATCAGGCGCCCTGGTTGATCCGCTCGGCGGCTTCGAGCACCGACCGCACGATCTTGTCGTAGCCGGTGCATCGGCAGAGGTTGCCGGCGAGGCCGTAGCGGACCTCGGTCTCGGTGGGGTCGGGGTTGCGGTCCAGCAGCGACTTGGCGGCCACCAGGAATCCGGGCGTGCAGACCCCGCACTGCAGTGCCGCGCCCTCCAGGAAGCACTGCTGCAGCGGGTGAAGGTCGTCGCCGGAGGCGAGACCCTCGACGGTGGAGATGGTGCTGCCGTCGGCCTCGGGGGCGAGCGCCAGACACGAGCACAGCAGGCGCCCGTCCATCACGATCGAGCAGGCGCCGCAGTCGCCGGTGCCACAGCCCTCCTTGGCGCCGGTAAGTCCGACCTCGTCACGCAGGGCGTCGAGCAGCGACTGGCCCCCGTCGCAGAGGAACTCGACCGGATCGCCGTTGATGGTGCAGGTGACGTGGACTCGGCTCATGGCTGGCCTCCTTGCTCGCTTCGCTGCCCGCGGGCCCGCTCGGCTGCGATGGACACGGCACGGCGCGCCAGCACCCCGGCCACATGCCGGCGGTAGGCGGCGGTGCCCCGCTTGTCGTCTATCGGGTCGGCAGCCGCGGCAGCCGCTGCGGCCACCGCTGCGAGCGCATCGCCGGACGGCTCGGTGCCGACCAGCGCCGCCTCGGCCGCGGGCACCCGGACCACGGTCGGCGCCACCGCACCGAGCGCGATGGCAGCCGCTGTGACCCTGCCGTCATCGCCGAGAGCGACCCTGGCGGCCGCGCCCACCACGGCGATGTCCATCTCGGTGCGGGGGATCAGCCGCAGGTAGGCGTCGGAGGTGCGGGGCGGCGGCTGGTCCAGCTCGAACTCGACGATGAACTCTCCCGCCGCCAGCGATGTGGCGCCGGGCCCCGTGACGACATCGGCCACGGCGACGGTGCGCTCGCCGCCGGGACCGGCAACGGTTGCCCGAGCCCCGTTGACGACGAGGCTGGGCGGGGTGTCGGCGGCGGGCGAGGCGTTGGCCAGATTGCCCCCCCACGAGGAGCGGCTCTGGATCTGGTCGGAGCCGATCAGCCCGCTGGCCTCCACGAGGCCGGGAAACGCGGCCGCCAGCCCGGCGTGAGCGCAGATGTCGGCGGTGGGTGCGGCCGCGCCGACCGTGAACACCGGACCGTGGCGGCTGATGGCGCACAGCCGCTCGATCCGCTTTAGATCGATCATGACGCTGGGCTCGGGCCGCCCGGCCCGGATCTGGGGGATCAGGTCGGTGGCGCCGGCGAACACGCGCGCCTCGGGATCCGAGGCCAGCAGACCGGCGGCCTCAGCCACCGTCGTCGGGGAGGCATATCTCATGGCGTGATCATAGGGTGCCGCCGCACCGCCCCGTCAGCCCCGCCGCCGCCGACAAACCTGATCCTGTGCATCGGCGGGCGCCGGTACGGGCGAGGGTGTATTGTGCGGGCCAGTCGGGTCGGCCAGTCGGCTCGCTTGGTTCAGGAGGTCGCAGCCCATGGCCGACACTTCCCCGACCACCCACTCGACCACGGGTCCCGGCAACGGGGGCTTCGAGCCCGAGGTCCCCATAACGACCTCTCCGATCCTCGACTGGCCGCCGCGCCCGCTGGCGACGCTGCGGTACCTGGTCTCGCCGGTGATGCTGCCCTACGGCGTGCTCTGGGCAGCGCTGGCCGCGCTGGCCTGGAACTACCTCACACCCTCGATGGAGCGCATGGCCTCGCTCAGCGGGCGCTGGATGCTGGAGATCTACCTGCGCAACGCGCTGGCGCTCACCCTGGTGGCGGGTGCCCTGCACCTGGCCCTGTACGCCCGGCGCACCCAGCAGCAGCGCTACAAGTACAACCCGGCCTGGCTCAGCACCACCAACCCGGAGTTCCTGTGGACCGACCAGACACGCGACAACATCTTCTGGAGCCTGGTCAGCGGCTGCACGATATGGACGCTATATGAGTCTCTGACCATGTGGTTCTGCGCCAACGGCTGGATCCCGCAGGCGCAATGGGACTCCGCGTGGGCCTACCTCTGCGTGCTGACCGCAGGCACGTTCCTGTGGTCGGTCACCCACTTCTACCTGAACCACCGGCTGCTGCACGTGCGCTGGTTCTATGACCGCGCCCACTACCTGCACCACCGCAACGTCAACACCGGCCCGTGGAGCGGCCTGTCGATGCACCCGCTGGAGCACGTCATCTACTTCAGCGTGCTGGTGCTGTGGTGGGTCGTGCCGGCCCACCCCTTCATCGTGATCCTCAACGGGCTGTTCAACGGTGTGTCGCCCTCGGTGTCGCACTCGGGGTTCGACCGCTTCGAGATCGGCGGGCGCAAGCGGGGCACGGCCCCGGGCGCCGACTACTTCCACCACCTGCACCACCGCTACTTCGAGTGCAACTACGGCAACCGGCCCGTGCCGATCGACAAGCTCTTCGGCACGTTCCACGACGGCACCCCCGAGGCACACGCCCGCATGCGCCAGCGGATGAAGGCCCGCCGCAGCAACAAGCGCTGAGCGCCTGAGCGCGCCCACGGGCGATGAAGTGCCTCTGTGAAGTGCCTCTGTGCTGTGGCCCTCCGGCATGTCGGGCATCTTCGGTTGTCGGGCTGTGCAGTGCCTCCGTGCTGTGGCAGTAGCGTGCGAGGGTGGCTTTGTTGCGGCGCATCAGGGCGCGCCTGGGCGCCTCGGTGAGCGGTCTGTTCTCGCAGGGAGAGCTGCCGCTGCTCCACACCGCCGACCACCCCGGCGACGCCGGCCTGTGCGGCCCGGACTCGGTGAGCTGGAAGGTCATCGGCGACGTGAGCGTGTTCGTGGGAGCGATCCGGGCGCTGCTGATCCAGGCCGCCCACCCAGAGGCCGTGGCTGGCGTCGACGAGCACAGCCGCTACCGCGACGACCCCATGGGGCGCCTGAACCGCACCGCGTACTACGTGACCTCCGCGACCTTCGGGGCGATGCCGGAGGTGGCCGAGGCCGTCGACAGGGTGCGGGCCGCTCATCGCGGCGTCAAGGGGACCTCCCATCGCGGGCGGGCCTACGGGGCGTCCATGCCCGATCTGGCCGCATGGGTACACAACACGCTCACGGATTCGTTCCTGGTGGCCTACCAGGAGTTCGGCCTCGGGCTCACCGGGCAGGAGGCCGACCGGTTCGTGGCCGAGCAGTCCAATATCGGCGCCATGCTCAACGCCGCGCCGGTGCCACAGACCGCCGTTGAACTGCACGAGTGGGTACGCACCCATCCAGCGATAGCGCCGAGCCCCGGCATGGGGGCCGCGGTCGACTTCCTGAGGCGTCCGCCGCTGCCCGCCGTGCAGAGGCTCGGGTATCTCGTGCTGATGCAGGGAGCGGTCAGCACCATCCCGGCAGAGCTGAGATCGGTGCTCGGCCTCAAGCCCCGGCCCGGCAGTCGCCTGGCCACGGCCGCATTGGTGAGGCTGCTGCGATGGGGACTGCTCAACAGCCCCTCCTGGCGCGCCGCCATGGATCGCTGCGGCGCCCCCTACAACCCGTCAGAGTTCCGCGAGGTGCCCTGAGAAGCGGGCGGCCTTTGCCTGATCAACTGCTTACGCTTGCGAGTGTGAGCGAGCCAGGCAGCGCCGGCGAGGGTGAGGGCGAGAGCGGTGAAAGCTGGTCGGCGGGCGTCTACCTGAAGGGGTCGCTGCGAGAGGCCATGGCCGCCCCGCCCACCGTGTACGAGGCTGTGGGCGGCCAGAGGTTCTTCGACGATCTGGTGGATCGCTTCTACGACGCGGTCGAATCAGACAGGTTGCTGCGGCCGATGTATCCGCGGAACCTGCAACCGTCGCGGGCCCGCCTGGCCGGGTTCCTGGCCCAATACTGGGGCGGCCCGCCGCACTACAGCGCCGAGCGGGGCCACCCCCGCCTGCGCATGCGCCACCTGCCCTTCGCCATCGGGCAGGCCGAGCGCGACGCCTGGATGGCCCACATGACGGCCTCGCTCGAGGTGGCCACCATCGCGGACGGCACCGCCGCTCCCCTGCCCGCCGAGATCCGCGCGGCGATGTTCGACCACTTCGAGAACGCCGCCGACCACCTGGTCAACCAGCCCCCGCCCTGAGTTCGCAGCCGACACGCCATCGCCAAGACGGCATCACCCGACCGCACCACCCCCGTACCGGAGGCGCACCCAAGATGCCATCGCCAGGGCCGGGGACAGATCAGCAGGCGCCGGTGCCGGGGCCGGTGAGCAGATGGCGGCCGCCGAAGCGCTCCGGCGGGTGGATGCGACCCTCGTGCTGCACCAGCTCCCCGTGCACCCAGGTGGCGTCGATGCCCTCGGGCGCCACCAGCGGATCCTCGTAGCTGTTGCGCTCGGTCACGCGGTCCCAGTCCAGCAGCACCAGCGAGGCGTCGGCGCCCTCGCGCAGCGCGGGGCTCCGCAGGCCCATGAACTCACACGGCAGCACGGCCAGCCGGTAGACGATCTCGGTGGCGGTGATGCCCAGCTCGCGGGCCATGCGCAGCGCCTTGGGGAAGGCGCCCAGCGAGCGGGGATGGGGCTTCTGGCCCGGCCCCGGCATCAGCCCGTCCGTGCAGACCGCCATCGTCGGACGCCTGAAGAAGCGCTCCACGGTGGCCTCGTTGCCGTAGTGGCTGATGATCGACACCTCGCCTCGGTTGTGCAGGAAGAAGTCGCACACCGCGTCGTGCGCCTCTATTGACTCCATGTCGGTCACGCCCGCGGCCAGCACCACATCCGAGAAGCGCTTGCCCAGGAACCCGTCGCCCGCGCCTTCGAGGACACCGGCGATCTGGATGCCCTCGAGGCCGCCGCAGAAGGCCACGAAGTTGTCCCAGCCCGCAGCGTCGCCATAGATCTTCTCGAACGCGAAGCGGCGCACGCTCTCGTCGCTGAGCCGTGCCATGAACTCGGCCCGGCTGCCCGCACGCACCTCGGGGGGGAACAGGGCGTCCGCGGTGGTGCTGCCCGCGGTGTAGGGGTACATGTTGGCCATCGTGGGCACCGACCCGGCGGCATCGTCCAGCCTGGACTCCACCTCGCCGTAGCGGTCCCAGTTGCGGCGGCCGGCGATCTTGGAGTGCTCGCTGCAGTAGCCGCCCCCGCCGTCGGCGGCCGCGGCGATGACCTCGTCGAGCGCCTCGATGATGCCGTCGCTCTCCGAGCGCAGGTGCGGGTAGAGGGCGCCGGGCTTGACCTCGTTGAAGGCGCGCACCAGCGAGGTGATCTCGCGCTGGTCGGAGTAGACCGCCGGGTTGTACACGAGGCCGGTGGACAGGCCCAGGCACCAGGGTGCCTCGCGGCGCACCACCTCGGCCATGGCCCGGAGCTGCTCGCTGCCGGCGACACGATCGAGGTTGCCCATGACGGTGCGGCGCACGGCGCTGTGGCCCAGGTGCATCCCCAGATCGGTGACGGATCGGCCCCGGTGCCAGCGCAGGAACTCCCGCATCGTCGACCACGGCCAATCGCGCCCGCCCGCGGGATCGTCAGGGTCAGGGTCGCCCGCCGCCGCGTGAGCGTCGCCCGCCTCGTGGCGCGAGCCGCCCGCGCCGGCGACGATGCCGTCGAGGGGAGCGAGCTGAGCCGCGTACTCGGCGCGCTGAGATGCGACAACCGGCGCCGGCGACAGCCCGTCCACGCCGCAGATCCGCTTGGTGACGCCAGCGCGCACCGCCAGCTCGCAGGAAACCGGGATTCCCTGCGAGCCGATGCGGGTCCCTGCGAGCGCGCCGTGGTTGTGGGTGTCCACGAAGCCGGGGGCCAACACCCTGCCCGCGGCATCGATGGTGCGCTCCGCGGTCTGCGCCTCGGTGGGCGGCACCGCACCGAGCCGCACGATCCGATCACCGTCTATCAGGGCGTCCCCGACGAAGGGCTCCGTCGCACCGTCGCCGGTGACGATGAGCGCATCGGTGATCAGCTGCCTCACCGCGCGAACGCTAACGGCAGCGTCGCCACAGACCAGAGCAAGCGGCCATACAAGCAGCCTCCGCCACCGCCGGTGACGCCACCTGGCCGCGCGCGGTGAACGTCCGTGCGCGGTGAACGTCTGTGCGCGGTGAACGTCCGTGCGCGGTGGACGGCGACGGCATGGGTGTCTCGCTCGTCAGTTCCAACGGCGACGGCGAGCAGCGTTGCGGCCCTGCCGCGGCCTCATCGAACTGCGGCCTGAGAGTTCGGCCGCTCCTCAAGCGGGCTTCGGTGGCGGCGAGGTGGGCGGTCGCCTCATCGAACTGCGGCCTGAGGGGGCAGCCACTAGGGTTGGCGCAGGCGCGAGAGCCGAGAACAAGGGGGACTGCCGTGGCCCAGAACATCCATCTGCCTGGACGGCTGGGAGATCCCGGCATGACCCTCGGGACCGATCCCCGGGCAGACCCTCGCATGGTGGCGGTGCTGGAGTCGCTGGGCCTGGCCAGCCGCGATGTGCCGGTGGCCCTGAACGCCGACTCGTCGATCGAGGACATCCGCGCCTTGGCCGCCGAGGGCGAGCCCGGTTTCGAGCGGCTCTTCGACAGCCTGTTCGAGACCTTGCCGCCGGTAGACGGCGTGGAGTCGCACATCGAGGTGATCTCCGGCTCCGACGGCAATGACATCAGCCTCTACGTGCATCGCCCCAGCGCCGGCGACGGCGGCCTGAGGCCGGGCATCCTGCACATCCACGGCGGCGGCATGGTGATCCTCTCGGCCACCGGCCTGTCGTACCGCCGGTGGCGTGACGAGCTGGCGGGGCTCGGCGCGGTCGTGGTCGGCGTGGAGTTCCGCAACGCCGCCGGGAAGCTCGGCCCGCACCCCTTCCCCGCCGCGCTGAACGACTGCACGTCCGTGCTCGAGTGGATGCATGCGAGCCGGTCCGCTCTGGGGCTGTCGAAGATCGTGGTGTCGGGCGAGTCCGGCGGCGGGAACCTGACACTGGCCACCACGCTCAAGGCCCGCGGGGACGACCGCCTCCACATGATCGACGGCGTGTACGCCCAGTGTCCCTACATCTCGGGCGTTTACGCGAGCCCGCCGCCGGGGCTGCCCTCGCTGCACGAGAACAGCGGGTACTTCCTGGCGAACGACCTGATGGGCTACTACGTGCAGGCCTACGATCCGGGCGGCGAGAACAGCACCAACCCCCTGGCCTGGCCGTGGCACGCGCAGGTTGAGGACTTAGCCGGAATGCCGCCGCACGTGATCACCGTCAACGAGCTGGACCCGCTGCGCGACGAGGGACTCGACTACTACCGCAAGCTCACCGCCGCCGGTGTGCCAGCCCGTTGCCACACCATCAACGGCACCTGCCACGCCGGTGACACGCTGATGCCCAGCGTGATGCCCCAGGTCTACGCCGCCTCAGTCAACGACATTGCCGCCTTCGCCCACTCCTGCTAAGAGCGAACGCAGCTAGCCCCCAGACGGCCTCGACAACACCAGAACTTGCCTATCGGTCCTTGGCAATCAATCCCAACTGTATGGCATACGGCCATGAGCTAGCCTTCGGCGCGAAGCATAGAGCCGTGCATTGTTCGAGTTGAATTCCATCTTCAAGTCACACTCAAGGCCGAACAGATCCGAAACCTCATATGCAACAGGCCTGTACAAGTTGTCTTCCTTCTCGATCTCAAACGCAACGAGAAGATGATGCGCAGTGTCAATCACCTTGGGATCATCCGACGGCGACAAATAGAACGAACGAAACGTCTTATCCTTTTGGTCTTGAGCATAGGTCTTCACTTCCAGATAGATCGGAAGTAATGCTAACCTCTCAATACGGATATCCGGGTAACCCGAAGTTTGGAACTTGCCCGATTTTGTTGTCGGTCGCTTGGCATCCAACCCTCCCCGGCAAAGAGCCTCTATAACGAAAGGTTCCATATCGTTACCGCCTTCATTCGGCCGCGACCGATGTATTGGTTTCGCCTGCACTTCGAGACACGCGCTCTTTATGCCTCTTTCTAGAGAGACCAGTGTATCCTGATTTGCTGGCATGTCGCAATCAAATTTTTCGACACCAACATCATATGGAGAGCGAATAGCTATCTCAAGCGGAATGCCCTTTGGGACCTGCGAATAATCGTCAATCATCCTCGTCAGCCGTCGCTCTATCTCGTTAGTCATTTCTCTCGCCGAAGCACCACGATTCGATTGGTGTTTGTCCCTGCCTTGTTGTTGGAGATACCCCAGCAGTTCGATGTCTTCGTAAAGGATTGTTCATTGATCAAGACGCCGATGACCTCAAACGGCAGCCCGTCTGCCGCCGCGATCACATTCTCGTCCAGACATACCGACCCCTGCCGAACCTCTCCGACCTCGAATGCGATATGTCCGCCGGGCCTTGTAATCCGCGCCAGCTCCACCAACGTGGCCGTCACGAAGGCCTGCCAGTCCTCGATCTTTCGATGCTGCGCTATTCTTACATCTGCAGGGTCTACCCCCAGAAACCAGCATCGCAGCCAGTTGTCAGCCGCATAGTTCACAATGTCAAGGAAGGGAGGGGACGTGACCGTCAGCGCTACAGTCTCATCCGGGATTGCCTGCGTATCGTGAGATTCCTCGGACAGGAAAAGGCTGTGGGATGTCGAAGGAACGGCGCGCGACAACAACCTTCGAGATTTCCGGAAAATCAGGCGTGGAACCTCCTTCGGCGCTGGACGCTGCTTGCGTTTCTCGTTGATCTTCCGCTGTCCTTCGACCGATACAGCTTGATTGGGGGGCATAGAATAAACAGAAAAGAACCCCGGAGAATGACCGGTCAAGCGGCTTGTTGCTACCATTTCTATCCAGTGATCAACCGGATCAAAGGTGCCTTCTTCGCGACGCCGCAAGAACCACGAACGTAATCCCTCAATCTGACCGAGGGTCTTCGGATGGAAGAAGACAAGAAGATCATCGATCTCAAACTTCTCAAAATCTGTCCATGGGATGCTATCAAGTCTCTCGGCTATCGTTGCCAGTCCGGGCGGATTGATGCGCGGTTCTGTAAAGATACGGCTTAGCGGATTGACATCATTGCCATATGGGATACGGCCTAGAAGAGCCGCTTCGACAGGAGTGGTGCCGCGCCCCATGAATGGGTCATAGACGACATCTCCAAGTTCGGTCAAACGACGTATAAAATAGGCGGGGAGCTGTGGCTTGTAACATGCCCTATAGCTGATTTCGTGGATAGGGTGTGCCTGTCGCTGGCGTGCTGTCCAGAACTCATCGACGAAGTACGGGACACCGTTCCGCCTCTCGGTCTCAGCCAAGGTCGAGCCAAGGTCCTGGCAACGAAGACGCTCATCCGGAAAGAGGGTAAGCGTCATGCCTCTTGTGCTCCTTCTACGGTTGGCGACCACCGCCGCTCGGGAGGGAGCGGCAATGCGTGAGGGACTATAGCGGATCGCCCTGACGATCTCTCGCGATCTCTGACGCTCCGGGACGCAGCGGCGCTCGGCTTGGCTGGTGGCTCGGGGCGGTGGAGGGCGGGCCGAGGCACCCGGCGCGGCTAGAGGTCGGTTACGGCGGCGAAACCGGCGTTGAGGTCGGCGATGATGTCGTCTAGGGTCTCGACGCCCACTGACAGGCGCACCATGTTGGGCGCTGTGCCCGTGCTCAGCTGCTCCTCGGGAGTGAGCTGGCTGTGGGTCGTGCTCGCCGGATGGATGGCCAGGCTGCGAACGTCGCCGATGTTGGCCACGTGGCTGTGCAGCTGGAGCGTCTCCACGAAGCGCTGGCCCGCCTTGGAGCCGCCGCTGATGCCGAACGCCAGCACCGAGCCGGCCCCCTTGGGCATGTAGCGCTCAGCCCGCTCGCGGTACGGGCTGGAATCGAGCCCCGCGTACTGCACCCACTCCACCTGCGGGTGGGCCTCCAGGTAGTTGGCGACGGCGGTGGCGTTGGCCACATGGCGCTCCATGCGCAGCGACAGGGTCTCGACGCCCTGCAGGAACAGGAAGGCGTTCATCGGCGACACCGCCGGGCCGATGTCGCGCAGCAGCTGCACCCGGGCCTTGAGGATGTAGGCGCCCGGGCCGAGCGCCGGCCAGTAGGCCAGGCCGTGATAGCTGGGATCGGGCTCGGTGAACATGGCGTGGCGGCCCGAGGCTCCGAAGTCGAACGTCCCACCGTCAACGATCAGCCCGCCGATGGAGGTGCCGTGGCCGCCGATGAACTTGGTGGCCGAGTGCACCACGATGTCGGCGCCGTGCTCGAGGGGACGGCACAGGTACGGCGACGGCACGGTGTTGTCGACGATCAGCGGCAGGTTGTTGGCATGTGCCACGCCGCTGACGCCCTCGAGGTCGAGCACATCGTTCTTGGGGTTGCCGATGGTCTCGGCATAGAACGCCCGGGTGTTGGGGCGCACCGCCGCGGCCCACTGGTCGAGGTCGTCGGGATCGTCCACGAAGCTGACCTCGATGCCCATCTTGGGCAGCGTGTAGTGCAGCAGGTTGTAGGTGCCGCCGTACAGGAACGGGCTGGACACGACATGGTCGCCGCTCTCGGCGAGGTTCAGGATGGCCAGCGTCTCCGCCGCCTGCCCCGACGAGAGCGCCAGCGCGCCGGGCAATCCAACCGCGGTGCGCACGCCGCCCTCCAGCGCGCTGATGCGCTCCTCAAGCACGTGCTGGGTGGGGTTCATGATCCGCGTGTAGATGTTGCCGACCTCGGCGAGGGCGAACAGGTTCTGTGCGTGCTCGGCGCTGTCGAACACGTAGGCCGTGGTCTGGTAGATAGGCACGGCGCGGGAGCCTGTGGTCGGGTCGGCTACCTGGCCCGCATGGATCATGCGGGTCTCGAAGCCCCAGTTCTGGGCGGTGTTGTCACTCATGGCGGCGACATTACCAACCCGCCCGACTAATCCCTACCTACTGGGTCGGGATTATTTCCAGCTGCTCACCATCGTCCTCCTTCAGGTAGGGCGGAGTCTTGAACGAGGGGGCAGCGAGGGCTTCGGCCGTTGCTACTGCCTGTTGCTACTGCTGTTGTTGCTGCCAGCGGGCGCGTTCCGTTGTGGCGCTGCGGCTGGGTGCTCGCACCGGAGGACGCACGCCGGATGCGGCGCCGCCGACACCTCCGGCAGCGTCACCCCTTCCGATCACCACTTCGGCGTTCACCTCGGCGGACCCGCTGCCGGTGAAGGCGCCACGCACCGGCGGCACGTCGGCATAGTCGCGCCCGCAGCCGATCACCACATGCCGCTCGCCTACCTCGCCTCCGTTGGTCGGATCGAGCGCCCACCAGCCCCAGCCGGGCACCGCGGCCTCGATCCAGGCGTGCGTCTGCACACGCACTATGTCAGGCTCGCCTCCGGCTGCCGCATCAGCGCCTGAACCCTCGGTCCCGGACGCGCCACCCCGCGGACCCTCACCGCCACCAGGAGCGCCGCCACGGCCGAGACCCTCGCCCTCGCCGGAACCGGCAGCGCCGGGAACGCCGCCGCGGCCGAGAGCATCACCGCCTCCCGAAGCGCTGCTGCGGCCGAGAGCACCACTGCCTCCCGAAGCGCTAGCGAGACCCTCGCCGAAACCGGAACCGCCGCTGAGAGACTCGCGGTCACCGGTGCCAGCGTCGCCGCGGGGAGCCTCGCTGTCGGGGGGAGCGACGGTCTCGTCTGCGGCGAAGAGATAGCCCGACACGTAGCGGGCCGGGACACCGACACTTCGCAGCATGCCGATGGCCAGGTGCGCGAAGTCCTGGCACACACCCTGGCGGCCCTCGAGCAACTCCGCCAGCGAGACCCCGATCGCGGTGGACCCGGACACGTAGGCCAGGGTCTGCCGGACCCGGTAGGCGATCAGCGAGGCGAGCAGGGGCACCGACGCGGCACCGGCGCAGGCCTCGGCCGCATGGCGGGCCACAGCGTCGCCGGGCTCCCAGGCCACGTGCTCGGACGGTTCCAAGAACTCGAAATGCTGCGAGCGGAAATCGGGATCTCCCAGCGCAGCCACGGCGCAGTCATTCTCCGGAGCTGGTCGCGAAAGTGTCTCCACGGACGCGTCCGCCACGAGTTGTAGCGACTTGTGCGGCGCCCTCACCCCCAGATGATCGACGGCCGTGCCCCAGTAGTCGCGGGCGTGCAGCACCTCGGCCGGCGGGTCGCAGGCGAGGCTGTAGGACAGCACGCGCTGGTGCTCGCCGTCACGCGGCTGCATACGGATCTCGTTCTGCGACTCCGAGACCGCCTCCGCATAGCGAAAATGCACCCGGTAGCTGATGTCGAGCCTCACAGCGTGGAGTCCACGCCGGGCCGGAGGTACTGCGGATGAACCGGCGGCCCGGCCAGCGGCCGGACCACGCCGGTCAGCACCTCGCCTGCCAACTCGACGAGGTCGTCGGCGAGCCTCGACAGCACCGGCACAGGGTCCGACGCCATCGAGGCCTCGATCTCGCCGAGTTCGAGGCGGGCCCGCAGCAGGCCGGCGCGACGCCGGGGACGATCCAGCGAGACGGCGGCCGTCGCCAGGCTGGCCAGGCACTCCTCGAGCCGTGCGAGGCACGACAGCACCGAGCGGGGAAGCGCGGGAGCATGCAGCAGATAGTGGACGGCGCCGGTGGGATCCGGGGCGTGCCCGTGCTGGCGGTGGTATGCCTGCAGCGAGCTGGTCAAGCGCAGCATCCTGGTGGCGTCCACCACGCCGCGAGGGTCGGTATAGCTGGCGATCAGCAGCCCGACCGTGAAGATCGACCGCTCCAGCATCCGCCCGACCGCTAGGAGTTCGTGTCCCTCGTCGCGGCGCATGCCCTCGTTGAGCACGCCGCTGATTGCGAGGCAGGCGGTGCGCACCATGAGCAGCACCTCGTGGAGACCGGCCGACTGCACCCCGGAGTGGCCGAGGAACGGGAACCTCAGATAGAGCCCGTTGGCCTCCTCCCACAGCTCTATGGGTATCCGGTCGCGGGTCGAGCGCAGGTTCTCGCGCACGGCCCTGACGCAGGACAGCACCGAGCCCGGGTTGTCGGCGTCCGACAGCAGGAAGGCGATGAGCTGCGGCCTGCTGTCGAGGCTCCCGATCTCTGCCAGCTCGGCTTCGAGGCCCAGGGTCTTCACAAGCTGCTCGCCCTCGATGCGGGCCTCGTCGCTGCGCAGGTGGATTATCGAGTCGGCCGCGTAGTTGAGGCAGCGCACCGTGGCCTCGGCCCGCTCCAGGTAGCGGCCCACCCAGAAGAGCGCCTCGGCGTGACGCGCCAGTATCACGACCGCTCGGCCACATGCACTCCCGCACGGGCAACCCCCGAGATCATAGCCGCACCCGCACGGGCAGCCCCGAGATCATGATCGATCCGGCATGAGCACCCAGGTGTCCTTGGAGCCGCCGCCCTGGGAGGAGTTGACGATCAGCGATCCCTGTCGCATGGCCACGCGGGTCAGCCCGCCCGGGAATACCTGGGTCTGCTCGCCCGTGAGCACGAAGGGTCGCAGGTCGAGATGCCGGGGCTCGAGCCGCTCGCCTGTGAACGACGGCACCGTCGAGAGCTGCACCACCTCCTGCGCGATCCAGTCGCGCGGGTCGGCCTCGATGGCGCGGCGTGCGTCCTGCAGTTCCTCGTCGCTGGCACGGGGGCCGATCAGCACCCCGTAGCCGCCGGACTCGCCCACAGGCTTGACCACGAGCTCGTCCAGCCTGGCCAGCGCCTCGGCGCGCTGGTCGGCGTCCCACATCACATAGGTCTCCACGTTGTCGATGATCGGCTCGGCGCCCAGGTAGTAGCGGATCAGCTCGGGCACGTAGGGATACACGCCCTTGTCGTCGGCGACGCCGTTGCCAATGGCATTGCACACGGTCACAGTCCCGGCCCGCAAGGCGCCCAGCAGGCCGGGCACGCCCAGCGTCGAGTCGGCTCGGAAGCCCACCGGATCGAGGAAGTCGTCGTCGATGCGCCTGTAGATCACGTCGACCGGGGCGAGCCCCGCGATGGTGCGCGCGTGGACAGTGTGGTCGTCGACCACCAGGTCCCTTCCCTCCACCAGCTCCACGCCCATCGAGCGCGCCAGGAAGGCGTGCTCGAAGTAGGCGGAGTTGAAGATGCCCGGCGTGAGCACCACCACGTGCGGATCGTCGCGCCCGCCCGGCACCATGGACTCCAGGGTGGAGCGCAGCATCTTCGGATACTGATCGGTCGGCTCCACCGGGTGGTCGGCGAACAGCCAGCTGCACGCCTTGGCCATGGCGGCCCGGTTCTCGACCACATAGGAGATGCCGCTGGGATTGCGCAGGTTGTCCTCCAGCACCCGGTAGCGGCCGTCGGCGCCGCGCACGATGTCGATGCCGGCGATGTTGCAGTGGGCGCCGTGGGGGACGGCGATGCCCGTGGCGTTGCGCTCGAACCCGCCCGAGGACACCAGCAGCCACCTTGGCACCACCCCGTCGGAGACGGCCGCGCCCTCTCCGGAGTAGAGGTCGGCCAGGAAGCAGTTGAGCGCCGCGACCCTCTGGCTCAGGCCGCGGGCCAGATCCTCCCACTCGGCCGCGGCGATCAGCCGGGGGAAGAGATCCATCGGCCAGATGCGCTCGGTGCCCTCGTCGTCGCTGTAGACGGTGAAGGTGATGCCCTGACGCCGGAACTCGTCGGCCACGAGCCTCTCGAGCCGCTTCACCTCCGCCGCGTCGAGGTCGCGGAAGCGCTCGACGATCCTGCGGTAGACATCGCGCACCACGCCGCCGGACTCGAACGCCTCGTCGAAGGCCGGCCCCGGCTCGTAGCAGTCAAGCAACCCGTCACCGGGCTCAGGCAAGGCATCGACCACGGCCACTCATGCTAGGTCAGACGACCGGCGGCCATCACGCCAGCGAATCCAGGCAACAGGCATCGATGCTTGGTTGCGAAGGTGGCGGGTTGTGGTATGGTGCTGTTTACTGCTGTCTCAGGCGCTCCCAGCATACAAGATCGCCCAAGCAGCAGCATCGGCAGCCTTCGAGGCGCCCCCTTTCACCCCGATCCACCCGCGAACGGCAAAGGAGGCCCACGATGGCCACAACCCAAGCACAGCGCGCAGCGCTCTACAACCACCTAGCCGAAGCCATGAACCAAGAAGCCGCAGACACCCTCATGGACCAACTCCCACCCACAGGCTGGGACCAGATGGCCACCAAAGACGACCTCGCCAACACCGAACAACGCCTGCTCGCCGCGCTGCAGGTTCACAAAGCCGAAACCGACGCCAAGTTCACCGAGACCAACGCCGCCATGCAGGCCGGCTTCGCCGAGCTGCGAGCCCTCATCGCCACCGAGTCAGCGAAGACGGCCAAGGAGTTTGCCAACGCCGCCCAGGAGCGCGCCGACGCCGCCAAGGAGCGCGCCGAGATCATCAAGTCCCAGGCCGAGATCATCCGGGCCCAGGCCAGGCAGCTCTACTTGATCGTCGCCGCCATCGCCGTGGCCACCGTCTCCGTGTGGGTCGCCGTGCTGACCAGCGTGATCGTCAGCTGACCGCCAGCGCCCAGGACTCAGATTTTACGGGTCGGAGATCAGCAGGGTGAGCAGATCGTCGTATGAGGTGCAGCTCGGGTACCGGGGGTTCTCGGCGATCACGTTGGACGGCGCTCTGAACAACACGCCGGCGTCGGCCTCGGCGAGCATCGTCAGGTCGTTGTAGGAATCGCCCGCGGCAACCACGCGGAAGTTGAGCGACCGGAGCGCAGCCACCGCCTGGCGCTTCTGATCGGGCAGCCTCAGGCGGTAATCGACGATGCGGTCGCCCTCCACGACCAGGTCGTGACACAGCAGCAGCGGCCAACCCAGCTGCGCCATCAAGGGCCTGCCGAACTGCCCGAACGTGTCTGACAGCAGCACTACAGGCACCTTTGACCGCAGTTCGTCAAGAAACTCGCGGGCCCCGGCCAGCGGCGACAAGCCGGCGACGACGCCCATGATCGTGGACATGGTGACGCCATGGCGGGCCAGGGCCGCGATCCGGCCCTTCATCAGCACGTCGTAGTCGGGCTCGTCGCGAGTGGTGCGGCGCAGGAAGTCGATGCCGGTGTGCTCGGCGACCGCGATCCACACCTCGGGGGTGAGCACTCCCTCCACATCCAGCACGACCAGAGACTGCGGCCCCAGATACCGCGAACTCACGGCGGGTCGCATACATAGCCTTGGAGAAGATCCTGCTCGATCAACTCCGCGGGCCGCTCCGCCGGATCGCCCCAGCCGCCGCCGCCGGGCAACTCCAGCACCAGCCGCCGCCCGGCGGGAACAAGCTGCTTGCCCTTGGCCCTGAAGGGCGTGCCATCGTCGAGGTACACGCTGCCGGAGGCACCGTCGCCACCGCCGGCTCGGCCCCGGGCGGGGTGGTCGACACGATCGAACATGGCGCTGAAGTGCAGCTCGTAGCCATCGGCCGGGCCCAGCTCGATCACCTGGCCGAGCCCGCCACGGTGGGTGCCGGCACCGCCGGAGCCGGGGCGCAGCTCCTTGCGCCACACCACTATCGGGCCGACCTGCTCGGTCGCCTCGACGGACATGGTGCGCACACCGCTGGGGAAGGCGGTGGCGTTGAGACCGTCGAGACTCGGGCGGGCCCCGGTGCCACCGCTATTGAACATGAGTATCTCAGCCGGTGGCCGCGCCGCGCCGCCGGGCACGGCGCCCGCCAGAAGAGCGCCCCCACCCGCGGCGAGGTCGGCGGCATCGGAGCGGCCACCCGCCGCGGCACCCGCGGCGGGGGCTGCGGCCCTCACTCCGGGAGTTGAGGCGGCGCTCGCCCAGGAATCATTGGTCTGCGAGCGCGTGGCGCGAGCACCGGCTTGGAAGTTCCAGAGCGCGCCCGAGCCCTCGGCCGGCACGACGTCGGGCAGGGCCGGCGCCACCGCCCCGAGGCATAGGTCGGCCACGAAGTGCCCGATGACATGGCGCACGGCCACCGGATCGGGGTGGCGGGCGTTGAGGATGCAACCTGGCGGAGCGCTCACAGTGAACGGCGCCAGTGACGCCGCGTTGTTCGGCAGTCCCGGCGACAGCGCGCACAGCAGCCCGTAGGTCAGGTAGGCCTGGGCGTAGGTGAGCGGAACGTTCACGCCGTAGGCGCTGGCAGGCGAGGTCCCGGTGAAGTCGCCGTGTATGCCGGCAGCGCTCACGTCGAGGCTCACCGCGAGGGTGACGGGGGCGTCGTAGCCGTCCACGGTCATCGTGTTGGGATAGGTTCCCGCAGGGATCTGCGAGATCGCGGCCAGCGTTGCGGCCCGGGTGCGCTCGAACACGAAGTCCGCCACCCCGGCGAGGGACTCGTCGCCGAACTCGTCGAGCATGTCACCGAGGCGGGCTATGCCGGTGTCGTTGCAGGCGGCCAGCGAGTGCACATCGCCCACCACCTGGTCGGGCTCGCGCACGTTGGCCCGGATCATCTCGATCAGGTCGTCGTTGAGGCGGCCACGCTCCAGCAGCTTCATCACCGGGATGCGCAGACCCTCCTCATAGACCTCCCTGGCATCGGGGCCGAAGCCGCGGCCGCCGATGTCCACCACATGAGCCGTGCAGCCGAAATAGCCGATCAGCGAGCCGTGCCTGAAGGCGGGCGTGACCACGGTGATGTCGTGGAGGTGACCGGTGCCCTTCCACGGATCGTTGGTGATGTAGGCGTCGCCCTCGTAGATGCGGTGCGGGCCGATGTCCTCGATGAACCAGCCGACCGCGGCGGCCATCGTGTTGACATGGCCGGGCGTGCCGGTGACGGCCTGGGCGATCATGCGTCCCTGAGTGTCGAACACCCCGGCCGAGAGGTCGCCCGCCTCGCGGACGCTCGTGCTGAAGGCGGCCCGCACCAGCGTGAGAGCCTGCTCCTCCACGACGGAGATGAGCCGGTTCCACATCACGCCGAAGCGCAGGTCGGCGGACGCCGGACGCGAACTCATCGGCTAGGCCTGCTCGTGGACGGAAGCGAGCGCACCAGCAGGCAGCCGTCGGGCTGGGCCACCGCCTCGTGGGTGGAGGGCACCACCGTGGTGGTCTGAGGTTCCACGATCACCGCGGGCCCCGGCACCCTCATGCCCACCGAGAGCGCGGCACGCGGCACCACCGCGGCCTCGGTACCGGACATCACGGCCGTGTCCATGAGCTGGCGCGTCCCGCCCGGCTCCGCGTCGGCCACTGCCTCGGCGCGCTCGACCTCGGGGCCTCGGGGCTGGGGCACCGACGCCCTGACCGACCATCCGACCGCCTCTATCGCCAAGCCCTCGATGGCGCGGCCGAAGAACTGCTCGTATGCCTTGGTGAACTCAACAACAAGCTGCTCGCCGCTGTGGCCGTCGATCCCATCTACGGACAGCCCACTGCTATGGCCGCGGTGGCCGTCGATCCCATCTACGGACAGCCCACTGCTTTGGCCGCGGTGGCCGTCGATCTCGCCTGCAGGCGGCCCGCTGCTATGGCCGTCAATGCCGCCGCTAATGCTGCCGCTGCTGGGACCGGCGGGCAGTTCTACGGGGATCTCCCAGCCTTGACCGGCGTAGCGCATGTGTGCCCAGCGCTCGATGGTCGGCTCCGGCGCAGACCCGTCGCCAGTATCGGCCCCTGAGGCTGCGACCGCCTCGCGCACGAACGACACGGCCTCCGCAGTCAGCTCCGAGAGCATTTCACGAACCTCGACCGGGTCGAAGTCGTCGAGGCGGGCGTAGTGGCTGCGAACCGCCTCGTAAGCGAACGGAGCGCGCAGGAAGCCGATGGCCGAGCCCACACCCGCTCCGGGCGGCACGAGCAGGTCGCCGATGCCGAGCTTGGAGGCGAGCCTCGCCGCATGCGCCGGGGCGGCGCCGCCGAAGGCGATCATCGTGAACCCGTCGAGCACCTTGCCGCTCTCGACCGCGTGCACCCGCGCCGCGTTGGCCATGTTCTCGTCCACAACCTCGGACACGCCGACCGCTGCGGACCCCGCGTCCAGGCCGAGGCGCTCCCCCACCGCGGCCACGAGCGACCTGCGGGCCGCGGCAGGGTCGAGGTCGATCTCAGGCGCGCCGAAGGTCTCCGCAGAGAGCCGGCCCAGCACCAGATCGGCGTCGGTGACCGTGGGCTCGTCGCCGCCCCGGCCGTAGCACGCCGGGCCGGGATGAGCGCCGGCGCTGCGGGGACCGACCCTGATCTGCTCCAGCATGTCCACCGCAGCGATCGATCCGCCGCCCGCGCCGATCTCGATCATCTCGATCACCGGTATTGAGATCGACATGCCGCTGCCCTTGGCGAAACGGGTGGTGCGTGCCACCTCGAAGGTCTTGGCCGTGCGCGGTGTGCTGTCCTCGATCAGGCAGATCTTCGCGGTGGTGCCTCCCATGTCATAGCTGAGCACCCGGTCGAGGCCGTGGCGGGCCGCGATGTCCGCCGCGAAGATCGCGCCGCCCGCTGGCCCCGACTCCACCAATCGCACGGGCAGCTCGGCCGCGCTCTCCAGGCTCATCAGCCCTCCGCCGGAGTGGATCATGTAAACGCCGCAGCCTGCGCCGAGGCCCCGCAGCCCGTGGCGCAGCCGGTGCAGGTACCGGGCGATGGCGGGCTGCACGTAGGCGTTGGCGCAGACCGTGTTGAAACGCTCCAGCTCGCGCATCTGGGGCGAGACCTCCGACGAGATCGAGACCGCTGCCTCGGGCATGACGGTGCGCAGCACGTCGCGGAAGCGGTGCTCGTGGTCGGGGTTGCGGTAGCTGTGCAGGAACCCGACAGCGACCGACTCGTAGCCCTGCCGCGCCAGGGTCTCGGCCAGCCGCCGGGCGCCCGGGTCGTCGAAGGGCACGAGCACCTCGCCGCGGGCACTGATGCGCTCCCGCAGCACATAGCGGTGGCGTCGCTCGACCAGCGGCCGGGGCAGCACCAGGTTGAGGTCGTACTGGTCGAAGCGGCTCTCGGTGCGGGTCTCGACCACGTCACGGAAGCCGGCGGTGGTCACGAACGCGCAACGGGCGCCCCGCCGCTCGATCAGCGCGTTGGTGGCGAGGGTGGTGCCGTGCACGACCGCTGCCAGCTCAGCAGCCGCTGCTCCGGCCTGGGCCAGCACCGCCTCCACCCCGGCGAGCACCCCCACCTCGGGGGCGCTCGGCGTGGTGAGCACCTTTGTGGAGGTGAGGCCGAGTCCCGGCACACGAGCCGCGGCCGAACCGGCACCGCTGCCGGTCGCGGTGCCCGCCTCCAGCACGACATCGGTGAAGGTGCCCCCGACATCGACGGCAAGGCGCACGAGTCGATCAGTCCCGGCCGACCTCGGCCACCGCAGGCGCGGCGGGTGTGAGCATCGCCCGGCGAATCACCGGACCAGCCTCGCCGATGAACCGGCTGTCTAGTGCTCGCCACCCATCATGGCGGCGGCACGGCGGGCGACCTCGTCGTCGTCCACATCCTCGATGTGGGCGGTCACGTTCCACTCGTGTCCCCAGGGATCTCTGAAGCCTCCGGAGCGATCGCCGTAGAACTGATCCTCGACAGGACGTGTCTCGCTGGCGCCTGCCGCCAGTGCGGCCGCGAAGGTGGCATCGGGATCTTCGACATAAACGGACAAGCTGACCGGCGTCCCGCCGATTGTCAGGGGTCCGACGGCGCCCATGTCCGGGAACTCGTCGGACACCATCACCAGCGAGTCGCCCAACGTCAGCTCGCAGTGACCGACCCGGCCCCCGAACTCCATGCGGCGACGCTCGGTGAACCCCAGCACGTCGGTGTAGAACCTGACGGCTTCGGCCGCGCCGTCCACACAGAGATACGTGGAGACTCTGGGATAATCGTCAGGTATGGGCTTGACCATTGGGCTGGTTCCTTTCGTTAGTCGGCGGTCAGGCTGCCTCATCGGCAGTCAGGCTGTCATGGCCGGTCAGGCTGTCATGGCCATGAGTTCGGAGTCCGGCGGGATCTCGACACCCGGCACGTAGTAGGTATAGAGGTCTGCGATCACCTCTTCGACCGCGGATGCGTCAGCGCGGGACATCTCGGCGGTGACCATCGAACCGTAGACATGCACCGCGGCGATCTTGCCCGTCGCCAGCATCCTGCGGGCCAGCGCGTCCACGGTACGGTCGCCGAGGATCTCCTGGCCCTGCCTGTAGCGCTCGTGACCCATGCCGGTGAGGGTGCGGTTGAGCTCGAAGCGAACGATGCCGGGCCTCGGCGAGGAAGAGCGCAGGAAGGTGACGGGCTGGCCCATGACACCCGCAGACTACCTCCACCAGCACGCCGCCGACGCCGCGCAGCATCCCGCTCAAACGACGGGAGGCAACCCGATCTATTGGGAGGCAACCCCGCTCGACCGGTCGGGAACAGCCGAATCGCCGCTGATGGGCGAGGCCTGCTGCGAGGGGAGCCGCGGAGCAACCCGCTCAAGCTAGAGGGACAGGCGCAACTGGTCGGCGCCTGAGGGCGGTTCCAGGCGGGGAACGCCGCTCCAGCGCAGCCCGTCCATGAACACCCAGCGCCGGCGATGGATCGCGCACGGTCCCCAGGCGGCGAGGGCCGCCCTGTGGCGCGGGCACGGGTAGCCCTTGTTGGACGCGAACCAGTACCCCGGATAGTGGTCGGCCGCCTGCGTCATGATCCGGTCGCGCCTGACCTTGGCCACCACCGACGCCGCCGCGATCGACAGGCTTGACGAGTCGCCGCGAACAACGGTCGTGACCGCCGGGGCGGACGAGCATCCCCGAGCCTCGGTCGCTCCAGCGGGGCCACGGTGTTGGGGGGTCACGAAATCCCAGGAGCCGTCCACCAGCACGTGGTCTATGCGCAGGCCCAGACCGGCGATGGCCCTCGCGGCGGACAGCCGCTGCGCGCCCGCCATGCCCAGCTCGGCGCACTCCTCAACGGTGGCATGGCCCACCGAGACGGCTCTGGCCCATGCCACGATGCGGTCGTGCAGGCCCTCGCGCTCTGAGGCCGTGAGCATCTTGGAGTCGCGCACCTTGTAGATGCGCCGGTCGGGATCCGCCACCGCTGCGGCCACCGTGAGCGGGCCGGCCCAAGATCCGCGGCCCACCTCGTCCACGCCGGCCACAACCTCGGCGCCCGCCTCCCAGAGGCCACGCTCCAGCCTCAGGCCGGGCGCTTTGCCCCTCAGGGCGCGGCGCATCGACGCAGTGGCCGATGCGCTGGGTGTCACCGGTGCATCGCCGACCAGACCGGGGCCGCCCGCACCGTTACCGCCGCCTCAGACGCACCCTGCGTCACCGGCGCGACACACGTGCGACCGTGGCCGCGGCGCGGCGCCGCTCAGTGCCGCGGGGTCTAAAGGGTCCAGGTGGAGAGGACGAGGGCCTTCTCGCGCCAGGCCTGGATATTGGCGTCGAGGACATCGAGCGGGTTGAAGGGGATCACTCCCTCCATCACGTCGTCCTCGCGCATTCCGTACAACGCGCCCATGGCGAAGCGGCAGCAATACACGGTGGCGCCCTCGTTCATGAGGGTCTGCAGCTGGCGGTTGTACCCGAGGTTGCCGGGGAAGCCCTCCTGGCCCACCGCCGGATAGCCGCGGGCGGCGTTGGCCATCAGCACGGCGGGGCCGTACAGCACGAACGTCAGCTTGAAGCCCTTGCGCTGCAGCCGGGTGGCCGTGAGCATGTTCACCAGGCCGACGGATCCCTCGAACGGCACCGTGTGCATGAACACGTAGGCCTTGTCGCCGTCCTCGGCCTTGTGATCGGGGAAGATCTTCTCCTCGATGTTGTGCATGATGTCGCCCTCTTTGGGCGGCGGGATGGTCACTGTCTTGGGCATGGTTGCTCCTTGTTGCTTGTTGGTCGGGGTTGCTTGATGGTCGGGACTTGGCTTGCTCTCAGAATGCTGAACTGATCTAGCTGCTGGGACCGCTCTCTAGCTGATGGGGGCTTGGATTTGCTTGCCTCGGTTGAGGGCCTCGGCGGCTTCCGCAGCTCATACGGCGGGCTCCCGCGGCTGCTCGGAGGGCACGGGCCAGTCCCGCCGGTGCGAGCCGGGCAGGGACCGGATCACGAACTGCCGGAGCCGGAAGGGAAGCACACGGTAGGCCGGCGCGAACACCTGCCGCCAGAAGCGCTCGCGAAGTCCCCGCGGTGCCGCGGGCGCCGGCACGCCGTAGCGGGCGGCCATGCGCCGCTGGGCGTCGATCAGCAGGTAGTGCTCTGAGTTGGAGCGCAGCGACCGCGAGAACCCCATCACCAACCGCCCCCGCCCTAGAGTCCGGCCAGCAGGTTCTGCGCGGCCACGGCGATCGGCTCGTTCAAGGCGCCGATGGCGGGCGAGTACACGTTCTCCATCGTGGCCAGCTCCTCGGCGGTGATCCCGACACGGACCGCCATGGAGAGGAAATCGGCTCGCTCCTTGATGCCCTCGCCACCCACCATCTGCGCACCGATGAGCTTGAGCGAGCCGGGCTCGGCCAGCAGTTTGACGGTGATGGGCTTGACGCCGGGGTAGTAGCGGGCCCTGGTGATGCCCTGAGCCTTGCCTGCGACATGTTTCAGCCCCAGAGCCGTGGCCAGCGTCTCGCCGAAGGAGACCCCGCCGATCATCCACTCGCCGGCGAGCAGCCCCCAGGGCACGTACACGGGCCGGTAGTGGCGGGTGCCGCCGGCCGCGTTGGTGCCGGCGGTCTTGCCCTGGGCGTAGGCGTGGGAGCCCGACAGGCCCTGCAAAGGCACCTTCGACACGCCGTGGGGCACCTCGACGCAGTCGCCGGCCGCGTAGATGACGGGATCGGAGGTCTGCATCCGCGAATCCACGGCCAGCCCGCCCGTCATCCCCAGCTTGAGGCCGGCGGCGGCGGCCAGCGGATTGTTGGGCACCTTGTGCGTGCCGATGACCACCAGGTCGGCCTCGATGGTGCCCTGCTCGGTCTCGACGCTGCTCACGGAACCGTCGCCGCGGAAGGCCGTGACCCGGTTGCCCCACTGCATGTCGACGCCGAGGTCCTGCCAGCTCTGGCGCACCGGCTCGATGATGTCGGGGTCGATGACGTCTGCCATGGGCCACGGAGCGGAGTCCACGACGGTGACCTTGATGCCGCGGTGCGCCAGCGCGCCGACCATCTCCAGCGAGACGAGGCCGGCCTCCACCACGACGGCGGACTTGCACTCCTCGAGCCGCTCGTCCCATTCCATCGCCTGCCGTATGTACTTGACCTCGTAGATGCCGTCGAGGTCGGCGCCGGGCACTTCAACCGGCGCGTAGTTCCACCCGGCCGCGATCACCAGCCGGTCATAGGGGGCCGTGCCCTCGCCGGCGACGCTCAAGGTCTTCGAGGCCGTGTCGATGGCCTCCACCCGCGTCTCGTGGTGAACGTCGATGCCCGCGGCGACGTACTGCTCCTTGGTGGCGAGGAAGAGCCGCTCGAACGACTCGATCTCGCGCCCGTGGACATAGGGGATGCCGCAGGGGCTGTAGCCCACGTCGGTGTCCGCGGTGTAGACGACGACATCGGCGCCCGGATCGACGCCCTTGGCGGCTCCTGCGGCGCCTATTCCGGCGGCGCCTCCGCCCACTACCGCGATCCGCATCTCGTCCTTGCCGCCTCCTGCCGCTGCCGACGCCCGACTCGGCCTGCCGGGCCGGTCACGCGGCGTGTCGGATGGTACATCTCGTATCGGAACCTAAACCCGGCGCCGCGCAGGTGTCAAACCGCCGGCTGCCAACCGCCGACGCTTGCACGCTGCGCCGCTCACCATGCGGCTCACAATGCCAGCACCGACAACTCCGGCGTGTGGCGCAGGGTGTTGGTCACGTAGCAGACGCGGGCGGCGGCCTGCAGCAGCTTGTCCTTGACCGCATCGGCACAGCCGACGTCCACGCGTATCTCCAGCGCCGAGAACCGGGGGCCGTCATAGGTTCCGGTCACCTCCACGCTCAGGTGCGACAAGTCGATGCCGCGCTTGGCGGCCGCATGCGCCACCGCGAGCGTGAAACAGGACGACACCGCGGCCAGCAGAAGCTCGGTGGGCTGGGGTCCCTCGCCGGTGCCGCCCACGCTCTCGGGCTCGTCCACCGCGATGGTGAAGCCTCCGGCGGAAACATCACAGCGGTAGGCGCCCAGCCACTGCGCCGACACTGTCCGGGTCACCGCACTCACCACAAGCCCGTCCCTTCAAGTAGCGCCAACTCCCGCCAACTATAGGACGCTCACCGCGCTCGGCGTCTAAGCTCCGCCCGCTGGAGGTAGTGACATGGCACCCTTGGCCGCCGCGGAGAGCCTGCTTGCCGCACCGCTGACGAACTCGGCGCGATAGTGACATGGTGCCCTTGGCCGCCGCGGAGAGCCTGCTTGCCGCACCGCTGACGAACTCGACACGGTAGCGACATGGTGCCCCAGGCCGCGACCGATGGCGGTGACTCTGGCGCGGGCGAGCGTCCGGCCCAGGTGTCCGGCGAGAACCTCAGCGCCGTGGTCAACTCCATCGGGCCCAAGATCCGCCGCCTGCGCAGGCAGTGGAACCTGTCGCTGCAGCAGCTTGCCGACCGCTCCGAGGTGTCCACCGCGGCCATCCACAAGGTCGAGCAGGGCACCATGGTTCCAACCATCACGACTCTGCTGAAGCTGGCCGCGGCCCTCGAGCAGCCGGTCGCTTACTTCGTGGACGAGGAGGTGGTGTGGCCGCCCTACGTGGTGTTCACCCCGGCCTCCGGCCGCCGGTCGATCTACACGCCGCACCAGGGCCTGACACTGGAGGGAATCTCGGGACCCTACGGCCAGTACCTGGTGGCCACGGCCGTCGCCGAGGTGGCACCTGCGGCGACCAGCGGCGAGTCCCCCCTGCGCCACGCCGGCGAGGAGCTGATCCACATGCTGTCGGGGCGGCTCGACGTTGCTGTGGGCGACAACATGTTCCGGCTGCGCCGGGGTGACTCGATCCACTTCCGCACCGACCACGAGCACAGCTGGTGCAACCCCACGAACCGCGTGGCGCGTGCGCTCTGGACGGCGCTGCGACCCGCATGAGCCGACCCGGACGCAAAGCCCGCACAACTTCACCGCGAGCCGGCAACAGGCAGAGGCAGAGCCGACACCGACCGTAGGCACGCGGCCCGCCAGGAGAGACCGACTGAGATCATTTCATTGCATGTGAGGTTGCATCGTTTCATGCCGGTGCTATGGTGTCGGCCATGGAGTCAGCCACGTTCTCACAGTTCGTGCCGATCATCGCCGCGATCATCGGTCCGATGCTCATCCTCATCGCCGCCTCGATGAGGTACCAGCACCTCGAGAGCCTCAAGACCCGCGACCTCATCGAGAGATCCAACAAGGAGAACCGCGACCTCATCGAGAGATCCAACAAGGAGAACCGCGAGCTGATCAAGGAGAACCGCGACCTCATCGAACGGTCAACCAGGGAGACCCGCGACCTGATCGAGGTGATCAGAGCGGGCCTGGCGGACGCCCGAGAGCGCCTGGCCCGGATCGAGGGCTTCCTGAGGATCTCACCCCCTCCCCAACCGGAGGCACAACCGGGCGACGGCGAGACCGAAGCCGCCTGAGCCACACGGCGCCGAGGTCAGTGCGTTCCCGGCAGCCTGCGGTCGAGATCGAGCAGTGCCTGCACGAAGCACTCGATCGGGGCGCGGGCGACCCCGGCACCGACCTGACCGGAGCCGTCGGAGACATGCACGATCCCGGTGTTGACCGCGGGCGTGATGGAGGTCTCCACCACCCGCCGGACGTCCACGCCCAGCGGGGTGCCGGCGTTGTCGAGCACGGGCAGGCGGAGCCGGGTGCTCGCGCCCGCGCAGATGCGCCGCATGTCGGCAGTGACGGCGGCGGCATCGGCCATCCTGCCCCCGAGGAAGCCTGCCACCGCCGGGGAGTTGGCCGCGGCCGCGCCGCCGAGGCCGACCAGTTCCAGCACGGCGCTGTCGCCGACGTCGGGCGCGCTGGTGTGCGGCCCCTGGCCGGGGTAGTACAGCGCGTCCTGCACGGGGGGCGAGGGCGCCGTGAACCACCGCTGTGGCAGGCCCGCCAAGCGGATGCCGTAGGTGGTGCCGTTGCGGGCCATCGACGTGACGATGCTGGAGCCGGGCACTCCCGAGGCCCACTCGGTGAGGGCGCGTGCGCCCGCCATGGCGATGTTGAGGAACATCAGGTGGTTGGTGCCGAGGAAATCGGCGACCTCGCCGATGCGGGCGCTGCCGGAGCGGACCAGCTGCGGGAGCAGATCGCGCAGCAGCAGGTTGGTGGTGGCCTGCACCCGCATGTGGACGTCGTCGCCCATGGCGATCCCCTGTGCCGCCAGCGAGAACACGTCGATGGGGCCGGCGGCGTCCAGTGCCCGCCCCAGCACCGGGGCGACGGCGTCACGCAGGAAGCGCAGGCGCTCGACTGCCGCCTCGGAGTCGACCCCGAACCAGGCGACTGCCCCGGAGCCCTGGTTGAGGCTGGAGTAGGCGGTGGTGCCCCCCTGGCCGACCGACACGACGTAGACCGGTGCCGTGGGACCGATGGCCGTGGCCATGGGCAGTACCGTGCAATGCTCGTTGGCGGCCTGCAGGCGGATCTCGCCGCCCTGCACCAGCCTCCCGGCGTCGCCGGGTTCCGCGGCCCAGCCCTCGGCCACGACCGCGGCCCGCACGGAGCGCCGCAGCGGGTCGCACATCTCGGACCAGCCGATGCCGGGCCCGCAGTGCAGGATCGTTCCCTCTGCCAGCCCGTCGATCACAGCGCCAGCGCTCTCGATGCCGACCAGCATCGGCACGCCGCTGTCGAGGCGGCGTATCACCTCGGCGTTGGCGGCGTCGATGCGCTGCGAGGCCGCACCCAGGAGCCTGGACAGCGCGGCCACCGACTCGGTGTCGCCACCGGCCGGGATGCGCCAGTCGACGCCGGTCGCGGCGGCGCCCTGGTCGCGCACGGCCGCCTCGAACCTCTGCAGCCCGATGTTGATGACCTCCACCCGATCGGGCAGCCCGACTACACCCACAGCGGACCCTCCACAGCCACGCTCGGCCATCTACGGCATCGTGACGGCCGGCCAGGCCGAGAGCTCAGACCCGAGATCACGCACACATCAACCCGCTCGCCAACCTGCTCCGCGTCTAGGACATCGTGACGAGCAGGGCGCTCGGTTCGTCGCGTGCGGCCGGCAGGCGCAGGCAGGCATCGTGGGGGATGTCGCTCTCGGTGAGGCGCCGAGCCTCGCTGAGCCGGAACGTCATCGGCTGGTGCGCCAGGCCGTAGTAGGGAACGGGGCCGCCGTTGTGCTGCCAGCCGATCCGCTCGAAGAAGCTCACGTTCTGGAGCTGCACGAAGGCGTCCATCACCTCGCCGCCCGCCGCGGCGGCCGTCGAGACAGCGAAGCGGACCAGCCGCATGCCCACGATGCCGGCGCGGTGGCCCGCCAGCACGGCCAGACGGTCGCCCTTCCAGCGGCCCGCTGCGTCTGTGCGGTACAGCCGCACCGTGCCCACCGCCACCGAGCCCCGGCCCGCCACCACATGGATCGTGCCGGGGTCGCGGTCCCGTTCATCGACATCGGTGAGGGGGATCACCCGCTGCTCCTCCACGAAGACGCGGTGACGGATGCGCAGGTGCCAGCTCAGCGACCGGGCCGACACAGCCCGCCAGCACACGATGCGATCCGGCGGCCGCAATGCGATCAGCCCGCCGCTCGCACCGGTATCAGCTTGCGGCCCCCGCCGGGCTGCAGCTCCCTCTCCATCGCCCCCACGGGCGAGCAGGCCTGGCAGCGAGCGCAGCCGGCCGCCACCCTGTCCGCGGTCAGCCCGCGCTCGACCAGGTAGGGCGCCACCTTGCGGGCGACCCGCTCGACGTAGTCCGCCGGCGGGGGCAGCGCGTCGCCCATCAGCGAGCCCGGCACGGGCCGCAGGGGCACGATGAAGGGGTACACGCCGATGTCGGCGGCCCGGCGGCAGCCGTCCACGATGAGCTGCGGATCCTCGCCCATTCCCAGGATCACGTAGGTGGAGACCTGGCCCTCGCCGAAGCGCTCCACGGCGTACTCCCAGGTCTCGAAGTACCGCTCGATGCCGGTGCGGTGCTTCGGCGGCGCCACCCGCTCCAGCACCGCCGGGTCGAACGTCTCCACGTGGATCCCCACGGAGTCGATCCCCCGCTCGGCCACCCGGTCGATCACCGAGAGGTCCTCGGGCGGCTCGAACTGCACCTCCACCGGCAGGCCCGATGACTCCTTCATGGCCTCGCCGCAGCGGGCCACATACAGCGCGCCCCTGTCACGGCCGTAGGTGGAGCCGGTGGTCAGCGTGATGTCCACCGCGCCGTCGAGCTCCCTGGCCGCTGCCGCCACCTCGGCGAGCTGCGCAGGCCGCTTGACCAGCACCGTGCTGTTGGAGTCCAGAGACACGCCGATGCCGCAGAAGCGGCACTGGTCGTCGTTGCCCCAGTAGGCGCAGGTCTGCAGAACTGTGCTGGCGAGCGAGTCCAGATGCATGAGGGCGAGCTGCCAGTAGGGGATGCCGTCTGAGGTGGTGAGCCCGTAGAACCGGGGCCGGTCGGCGGGCGCGGCGCCGGCCAGGCGCATCCCGCCGGCGTAGATCCCGTACCCGGCGTCCTCGGGCTCGAGCGTGTAGGGGGAGTCCGCCACATAGGACGCGTCCACCGGCACCGTGACCGCGGTGCCCTCGATCCAGACCATGCCGGCGTCGGAGGGTCCGGCCCCGCCGGGACGCCGCTCGAAGGGCGCGTTGATCCTGAGACCCCTGAACTGCAGGTCGACGATCAGCTCGGCCAGCGACACCGCGCCATTCCTACCAGTGATCGTGGTCGTGTAGGTGATCGTGGTCGTGTAAGTGATCGTGGCCGCCGTCGTGTACGTGGTCGTGGCCCGGTGGTCGGGCCGCGTACGCCGCGGCCAGCCGGTCGATCTCGGACGGGGCGACGATCTCGGCCTGCGAGACGACCGACTCGAGCGCCTCCTGCCAGCGCTCGTAGTACCGGTACTCGCCCGCGGGAGCGGCCTCCCAGCGTTGCACCGCGTCTATGAGGTGGTCGCGGAAGTCGTCCCAGCTGAATAGCCCGGCCTCTGCCAGCGCCATCGCCATGGCAAAGCTCCTGCCCTCCCACGGCTCGTTGAAGACCAGCTCGCCGTTGAGCCGGGGCGGGGCGGCGGGCCCCTCGATGTCGAGCGTCAGAGCCACGGTCTCCCGATCAGGGGGCGCTGACCCTGGCCACTCCCACCATGGCGTCGCGGGTGACGAGCGCGGCCAGCTCCTCCTCGGCGAGGTGCTCGGTGCCTGCGGGCCGCTGGGGCAGCACCAGATAGCGGTTCTCGGCGCTGGAGTCCCAGACCCTCACCTCGGTGCCGCCGTCGAGCTCGAGGCCCATCTCGCCAAGCAGCGTCCGGGGCTCGCGAACCATGCGGCTGCGATATGCGGGATCCTTGTACCACTCCGGCGGCAGGCCCAGCACCGGCCACGGATAGCACGAGCAGAGCGTGCAGACCACCACGTTGTGCACATCGTCGGAGTTCTCGACCACCACGATGTGCTCGCCCTGCGGGCCCGAGAAGCCCAGCTCGCCGACAGCGCCGGTGCCGTCAGCGAGCAGTCGCTGCCGGTAGTCGCCGTCCACCCAGGCCTTGGCCACCACCTTGGCCCCGTTCATGGGGCCGACGTCGTTGACGAAACGGTTGATGAAGCCCTCGAGCACCTCTGACTTGACGAGACCGCGCTCGGTCAGCAGGGACTCGAGCGCCTCGGCGCGCTTAGCGGGCGAGGGCCGGTCTTGAGTGTGGGTTCGCTCTGACATCTAGCTCGCCTCCAGGTAGCTCTCGAACAGGTCGATCCGCAGTTTGGCCGGCTCGGCACCCTCTCCCCACAGCTCGGCCGAGTCGAACTCCACGGTGTACACGTGCTGGGGGTTCTCGCCCGCGAAGTGCGCGTTCGTGTCGGGCAGCAGCGCCGAGGGGCGCAGCGCGCACACCACCCCGGAGCGGCCGCGGACATACCCTGCAAGGCGCGTGTGACCGCCGGTGCGCACGTCCCGGGCCCGCACGCGGTCTCCTACCGCGAAGGCCGCCGGGTCGTCTATCGGGCGCAGCGACCCGGGCCCGCCCCGCTCGTAGACGGGCTTGTCAACCTCGACGTCGGCCGGTTCCTGCACCGACTCGCCGGCCAGGTTGCGCGCCCGGGCCTCGACCGCTCCGGGGGCGAGCACGCCGCTTTCCACCAGCAGCGTCTCGGCGCAGGCCAGCCAGCGCCCGTAGTAGCCCTCGGCCAGGTAGTCGTAGGGATGCAGGCGCTCGAGGCCGTGGCGGAAGGCGTCGAGGTTGGTCCCCGACAGGCCCATCGACATGGCGCCCATGGCGAACGCCTTGCCGTGCCACGGCTCGCGGAACACGGGCTCGTCGGGATCGATGGTGACGCTGCCGAAGCCCTGCATCCCCCCCATGTCATGGATCCCGTCCATTGCAAGCCTCCCCGAATCTTCTCTCAGCGCCCTGCACGCGGATTCTTCAACCGGTGCGGCATTGTGTCAACCCGCCGGGCCCGCCGCCGGAGCGCATCGACTATACGACAACGCAGTATCGCAACAGAAAACGCGGGCCGGGCTCATGGCGGCCCGGCGATGGCTTGGGCGCGTGCCACCAGCTTCTCCTCGACGCTCGCGAAGCGCTGCTGTGCCTCGAGGGCGCGATCTCGCAGGCGGACCGCCTGTTCGGAGAACTCCCCGGCCATCGCCGCAACCTCGCCCGGCGCCGCGCCGCCCCTGGCCCGCCTGCTGTCCACGATCCGCCGAGGGTCGAGAGCCTCGGCCAGTGCCGCAGCCTCCAGCGCGAAGCGCCGGCCGCACACGGCCTGCGCGGAGGCGTCCAGCAGGTCGGGAGTGATGTCGAGCGCTCTGAGGCCCCCGCGGCTGGCCGCACGCACGGCGTGTCCCACGACGTGGTATGCGGTGCGGTAGTCCACGCCGGCGGCCACCATCAGGTACTCGGCAAGGTCGGTTGCCTGGGTGAAGCCGCGTTCGAGCTCGGACCACATCCGCGCCGCGTTGACCTTCAGCGTCCTGACCACGCCGGTCGTCAGGGCGCTCACCCGGATGGTGAGGTCGAGCGCCCGCGGGATCTCGCCGTAGGCGAAGATCAGGTTGTCGCTGCGCGCCGACGGGCTCTTCACCACCGCCAAGAACCCGCTCATCCTGCCGATCAGCACGCCGCTGGCGCCGCGGATGATGGACAGCGAGTAGGGGTTTCGCTTCTGGGGCATCAGCACCGAGGCGCGTGTGAACGGCCCGGCCAGGTCCACGTAGTCGAACTCCTGGCTCGACCAGATCTCGAGGTCCTCGGCCAGCTTGGCCTGGTTGGCGATCATGCTCGCCGACGTGGCCAGCAGGTCAATGAACACGTCGGTCTGCCACATGGCGTCGCGCGTGTGGGTGATCACGCCGTCGAACCCGAGCATCCCGGCGATGGTGCCCCTGTCGTCGAGGAGCCTGCTGCCGTTCACGCAGCCCGCGCCGCCCGGACTCATGTTCACCTGGTCGAGCGCGGCCGCGAAGCGCTCGCCGTCGCGCAGCGCCGGCGGCACGAAGGCGAGCAGGTAGTGGCCGAAGGTGGACGGCTGAGCCTGCTGGAGATACGTCTGGTCGCCCATGAACGTGCCGGCGTGGTCGGCGGCGGCCGCCGCGGCCGTGGCGGCGAAATCGGCTCCGACCTCGATCAGGCGTGCCGTCTGGGAGCGCAGGATGAGCCGCAGCGCCACCCGGGCCGCCTCCCGGCGGGGACGGCCGGCATGGAGCCACCCGGCCGAGTCGCCGATCTGTTCCACGAAATGGCGCTCACGGGAGTTGTACACCTCCCCCGACGCCGGGTCATAGGGGAAGTCGGCGGCGTCGCAGCGGTAGGCGTCGAGCAGGACGCTCAGCAGTTCGCTCGCCGCGGGCTCGGGAATGATGCCCCTGGATCGCAGGTCGAGCACATGGCCGAGATCGGCGAGGTTGAGCCCGTGGTGCAGCAGGGGGGCGTCCGCGATCTCCCAGGCGAACCCGGCGTCGACGAGCTCCTGCGCCGGCGCCTCCGATGACGGCCCGACGATCCGCGAGGCTCGCCCCGAGGCGCCGGCCGTGCCAGCCATGCCGGACACGTCAGGCGGGCGCAGTTCGGCGCTCGGCCGCGGCGGCCACCACCGCGTCGACCATCGCCGCGGCCGAGCCGGTCGCGGGCTGCTCGAGCCCCTCGAGCTCGTCCTCGGTGGCCACCTCGCCAAGCACCTCTGCGAGCGGGCGCCCGCTGCGGCGCGCCAGCCGGTAGGCGCGCTGGAGCTTGTCGTTGGCCCGGTGCTTGCCCAGCCGCGCCGACATCCGCCGGAGCAGCTCCTGTGACCCGAAGCCGTCCATGGCGGACAGGTTGGCCGCCATCGCCGGCGCGTCCACCTCGAGGCCGGCCGCGAGCTCGCCGGCCAGGGCGAGCTGTGCCAGCAGGTAGTGGCAGATCTCCGGCAGCAGCACCCACTCGGTCTTCCAGGTGCGGCCGTCGCGCTCATGGTCGCCCACCATGGTCTCGGTCAGCACGCCGGCGCCCGAGCGCACCAGCCGGGCCAGCGTCACGATCTGCTCGCTGCGCTCCGGGTTGCGCTTGTGGGGCATCGTGATGCTGCCCATCGTGGCTTCCGATGCCCGCTCTGCCACCTCGGAGATCTCACGCCGCTGCAGGTTGTAGACCTCGTTGGCGATGCGGGCCATGGTGGCCGATGCCAGGGCCGCGTTGGCGGCGAACTCGGCGATGCGGTCGCGCGCCGTGAGCCACGAGATGGCGGGCTCGCCCAGGCCGAGGCGCGCGCAGAAGCGGCGTCGCAGCTCGGGCCCGGACTCGCCGTAGAAGCCGAGCACACCGACGGCGCCCGCAAGCTGGCCCACCCCCAGGCGCGGCAGGCTCTGGTTCCACCTCTCGGAGTGCCGGGCGGTCTCGTCGGCCCAGGACGCCGCCTTGAAGCCGAAGGTCACCGGAGCACCCGGCTGGCCGTGGGTGCGGCCGAGCATGGGCGTGTCGCGGTGGCGGACGGCCAGATCGAGCAGGGAGTCCTCGATGGCGCGCAGGTCGCGCAGCACGATCCCTGCGACGGCGGTCATCTCCAGTGCCGCGGAGGTGTCGGACACGTCCTGCACCGTGGCGCCGTAGTAGACGTGCTCGCGGGCACCCTCGGGCAACATGGCCTGCAGCGCGCGCACCAGCGCGATGGTGGAGTGGGAGGTGCGCCGCGTCTCGGCCCCCAGTGCGGCCGGATCCAGGCTCTGAGCGTCAAGGGCGGCGATCGCCCGTGCCGAGGTGTCACCGATGATGCCCAGATCGGCCTGCGCAGCGGCGAGCGCCTTGAGCACGTCCACCCAGCGCGACAGCCTGCAGCGCTCGGCGAAGAGCGCCACAGACTCGGGCGTGGACCACCCGTGCCCGTAGACGGCCGAATCGATCAGGTGCGCGTCCACTATCGATCCTGGGAGTGCTGTATCTGGGAGTCGAGGCCCTGGGAATGCCGATCCTGGGAGTACCGGTCCTGGGAGCGGGACAGCATTCCGAGCGCGGCACGCACCTCGGCCAGGGTGGCGCCCCAAGGCACCATCACCGTGTTGCCGCGGCGCTCCATCCCGGCGTCGAGCATGCAGCAGCGACTCAGGACCAGCCCCGGATCGGCCCCGGCAGCTGTGCTGGCGGCTGTAGTGGCAGCAGCGGCTTCCGCAGCTGTGGGCACAACGGCGGCGGGTTCGATGCCCTCGGCAACTGCGCTCACGGCATCAGGGGCTTCCGCAGCTGTGGAAGCAGTAGCGGCGGGTTCGATGTTCTCAGCAGCTGCGCTCGCGGCAGCAGTGGCTTCACCAGTGGTGGTCGCAGCAGCGGCGGGGTCGATGCCCTCAGCGGTGGTTCCGGAGTTGAGCAGCCGCCGGGGACACCAGTCGATGACGCGCTCCGCGTCGATCCCGTAGAACCAGCGGTGAATCTGCTGGGAACGCTCGCAGCCGAGCAGGGTCGAGCCGGCGAGAGCGGGTCGCTCGTCGAGGTACGACACCGGCACCCCCTCGATGTCGATCCCGCCGCCGCGGCAGGGAACAACCAGCCCGCCATCCAGCGGCAGGGCCGTCTCCGGCAGCAGCGAGCGACTGTCGATGATCCGCTCGCTCACGACGATGGGGGGCAGCTCCTCGGCGGAGTCGAGCACTCTCGCCACCTGCTCGGCGAGCTTGGAAGGTGACGGGGGCACGACGTCCACCACGGTGATCCGCAGCGGCTCCGGATTGAGAAGGAAGTTGATGTGGCGGTACCGGCCCTCCACGATCACGCAGCGGCGGCCGGGACAGCCCGCGGCGACGCGGGCCAGGTGCGAGGCGATCCCAGGATCCGCGCCGTCGTCGCGCACGTAGGCACACTCTTCGGCCGCGGCCAGCACGCGGGCCGCCGGCGCCTCGGAGAAGAGCGCGTCGCTGCCGTCACGGGCCAACTCCACGAGCGCGCAAGCGCCAGGATCGCCCTCGCGGCGGGCCACCACGAACCTGGTGTGGCGGTACGCCTCGCGTCCGGTGAACCGGGCCACGAGATCCTCGGGCGACAGGCTCGGGACCGACGCCACCGACACCTGCCGGTACCGCGACGCCGTGACGTTGGGCGCGGCGGGGTCCGAGTCGAACACGCTTCTCACCGGTGCCGGGGCGCTGCGCGTGCACGTGTAGCGGGCGCCGCGGTGGACTCCGGCCGGCCTCCGGCGCGCCCGCGGGCAGCGACCAACCCGTCCGAGGCTGCAGGCGGTGCGGCCGATGGCGGGGAGCAGCCACGCGTGGCGGCGGCGGGCAGGCGCGCCCGCATGGTGTCCGAGCGCAGCCCGAGCCGCAGCGCTTCCAAGCCCAGCACGTCGCGGGGAGAGATGTTCGCCAGGTTGACGTTCGCCCCCAGGTGGTTGATGAACCACGCCTGCTGGCTGCGACCGGGCGCCTCGTAGACCACCGGCGCGGCAGCGCCGAGACGCTCCAGGGCGTCCACCAGGTCGGCCCTCACCGACCCGTCAGGGGCGTAGAGGCCCACCGTGCCGCTCTCGCGCCCCTCGGCCACGAGCCAGCGGGCGCCGCGGTCGAGGTCGCGGCGAGCCTCCTGCAGCCACTGGCCGGCCACCACCGGCTCGGCCGGATCCTTGCTCCCCACCTCGGCGAACACCTCGAGATCACGGCTGCGGGCCGCGGCGATGAGATCGAGCTTCGAGGCCGGCGGCAGGCCCGTGGCGCCGCGGGACACCTCGACGCAGCCGAACCCCCCACGTTGGGCCCAGTCGAAGAACTCCTCGCATCGATCCTGCCACCAGGCCGCTTCGAGCAGCGTCCCGCCAGGGCACGCCCGCACCCCGTGGGAGGCCAGCATCTCGACCTTGGACGCGATCTCGGCATCCACGTAGGCGGTGCCGTGACCGAACTTCCAGACGTCAATGAACTCGCCGCAAGAACTCAAGGTGGCGGCGAGGTCCGGCAGGGTCGTGCCCGAGTCGATGACGTGGGTGATGCCGCTGCTGCGCTCCTTGGCCGTTCTGGCCTCGGTGTCGAGGAACCGGGGATGCTCGAGATCTGGCATTCGCGTCGGCGGTATCGAGGGCGATGGGAGACCGGCGTCAGATTGTGACGGGCTGCGGCACCATGCTAGAGGCCGATCCGGCAGGACTCGGCTCGCCCGCCGATCGTCGTGGCACCGGGCCGAGCCGCGGCGACGCTGCGAGGATCACTCGCCCCTGCACCGACCGCCGATTGCGGTTGCATCGATGCAGGCAGCTCGAGGGCGGCGAGCGCGATGCCTGCGATCAGCGCCCGGCCCGAGGTGGCGCCCACGCCGGCCAGCGACTGTGCGCCCCGCCGCATGCGGGCGCAGTCGCCCGTGGCGGCGGCGTCCAGCAGGGCGTGAGCCGGCTCGATGCTCTGACCCTGGGCCGCCCAGCGCAGGAAGGCGCGGCTCAGCCGCGTCGTCGATGCCGATCGGGCCAGGGCGCTCAAGGACCTGCGGCGGCGCGGGTCGATGGCACTGACAAGCAGGATTCCGGCGAGCACGTCGTCGCCGCTGGGGGTGAGACCGGCACCCCTTCCCGCCAGGCCACGGGACGCCCCGGCCAGATCGCCGCAGCGCACGGCCTCAGTGACCGCGCCCCACGCGGTTTGCAACCCGGCGTCGATCCTCTCGATCGCCACCGCACCGCCGGCCGTGGCCGACCCGGTGTCGACGCTGTCGGTCGCCACCGCACCGCCGCGGGCAAGGCCCGACCCGGCGTCAAGGCAATCCATGGCCGCCTGCCAGTCGCTCGGGGCTGCCGCGAGCCGCCCCGGCAGGCGAGGCGACCAGGCCGGGCATCCGGCGACGCGAACGGCAAGGCGGCCCGCCGCGAGGACGCCGCCCGAGTAGCTCACCCGATCCTGCGGGGACACGGGCACGTGCAGCCCGGTCACCGTCAGGTGCAGGGGCCCGGCCCACGATCCCGGGCCGAGCACGGCGAAGATGTTCGATGACCGGTCCGACACGTAGAAGCCACGGGCGTTGACGGCGGCCACACGGCCCGCGAAGCCCTCCGACAGAGCCTCCAGCACGGCCCCGCCCGCAGACGCCGCTGCCACGGAGCGCGCAGGCGGCGGCAGGCCGGTCAACGCCGGCACACCAGCCACTGCCTGCGGACCGGCCATCACGGAGCGGTCACGGCGCGTGCCGGACACAGCAGCACTGCCCGCAATCCAGCCACGGAGCGCTCACTGCGCGTCTGAGACACAGCGGTACGGTGCGGCGGTGCCGCCGCCGGATGCCTCATCACCGCCCGACCTCGACGCGCTTGTGGCCATGGTGCGCAACCATCCCGGCCTCCTGGCCAAGCGGGCCATCGGAGCCGTCCGGCGTGTCATCAAATCGCCGGACGCGGTGACCGGACCCGGCGACGACGGTGCGGTGGTGGAGATGCCGCGGGCCGGCTCGGTGATCGTGTGCGGCGAGGCGATCCACCCGCCGTTCGTGGCCTCCGATCCGCACGGCGCCGGCATGGCAGCGGTGCTCGCCAACGTCAATGACCTCGCCGCCATGGGCGCGATCCCCAGGGGCATCGTCAACACGGTGGTGGCCTCGGCCCCGGTCGCGGCCGAGGTCCTGCGCGGCATGGCCGAGGCGGCCGAACTGTACGACGTGCCGATCTTGGGCGGGCACACCACCGACCATCCGGGTGAGCCGGCGGTGTCGGCGTTCGCGGTGGGCGAGGCCGAGCGGGTGCTTTCGGCCACCAGCGCCGGGCCTGGCCAGGACGTGGTGTTCGCCTGCTGCCTCGACGGCCGGATGCGGGAGGACTTCGCGTTCTTCACGACGCTCGCGTCTCAGGGGCCGCGCCTCGCCGCCGATGTGCGCCTGCTGGCTGAGGCCGCGCGCGGCGGGCTGGCAACCGCGGCCAAGGACGTGAGCATGTCCGGCTCGGTCGGGTCGCTGGCGATGCTCCTGGAACCCCGACGCCTCGGCGCCGACATCGACCTCGACGCCTTGCCGGCACCGGAGGGCGTGGCGCCGGCCCGATGGCTCGCCTGCTTCCCGACCTACGCCTTCTGGCTCACGACCCGCCGGGCCGGCGAGTGTGTGAGCCTGTTCCGCTCGGCTGGACTCGCAGCGGCCGTGGTCGGCACGGTCAACGCCGGCGGCCTGCTCACAGTGCGCCGCGGCGCCGGCACCCGAACGATCATCGACCTGGCGCGCGAGCCCGTCACCGGGCTGTGGGCATGAGCGCTCCGGTGCCACGTCGGGCGCCCGCAGCACCACAGGCTCCGGGTAGCGCGGTTCGCAGATGCCCGGCAGCGGCACCGGGATGGGCAAGCGCCAGCGCGCCACGTCAGGCTCCTGCCTGCTCGACCCGGCCGCGCATGATCCGCCGGTTCTGCTCGAAGCCCTCGGGGCCGCCCGTCTCCAGGCAGCCGAAGGAGGCCGGGTCGCTCCCCGAGGCGCGGCCACCCTCGTCATCCAAGGCTGTGACCATCACCACGTAGGTCGGCGCCATGGTGGACGGATCCGGCTCCACGGTGCTGACAACGGCGAGTCCCGTGCGCAGGTGCAACTCCACACACTGGTAGGGGTCGGCGAGGCCGGCGCCGAGGCTGCCCTGCTCGTGCACCACCGCCCAGTCCCGGCCGGCCCGGCGTGCCGCCGCGATGCTCTCGCGGCGCCCGCGCTCGGCGCGCTCGGCCAGCAGCTCGCGCCTGCGCAGCGCGAACCCGGCACCCGCCACCTCGGAGTCCGCGAGCCCGTACACCGCGGGCACGCCGGCCGCGGCCAACGCCGGGTCCAACGTCTCGGAGCGGCGCTCCCAGCGCTGCGCCAGCTCCTGCAGGTCGCCGACCTCGGCCAGAGTGTCGGCCACGGCGCGCACCAGCCCCAGCGCGGCGGTGTACGCATCCGGGTTGGTCGTGGCCACCGGGTACAGACGACGCTCGCTCTCATTCCAGTATGCCGACAGCACGGCGGTGGGGTCGTCATCCCTTGACCTGTCATGCATGGTGCCGGACTCCTTTTCGAGAGTCGCCGCATCGCCGCGCCCGCCCCGGCGAGGTCGAGCCTGGCCGGCAACTTGGACCCCTCATCTACTATAAGAAAGAGCCTTCTGCTATCGGCTGGCCGGACGCTCCGGCACATGGAGAGCCCGGCCCCGACAGCACCGACGATACGTCAGGAGCGCGCCTTGGCCGAGACCGCCGTACTCGCACTGGGGGGCAACGCGCTGATCCGCCAGGGCCAGCAGGGAACACTCGAGGAGCAGTACACGAACGCCCTCACCATGGCCCACGCGGTGCGCTCTCTGATCCGCAAGGGCTGGAACGTGGTCATCGTCCATGGCAACGGCCCGCAGGTGGGAAACCTGGCCATCCAGCACGAGGGATCGATCAACCTGGTGCCCGCTCTGCCGCTGTTCACTCTGGGGGCGATGACGCAGGGGCAGCTGGGAAGCCTCATCTGCCTGGCGCTCAACGAGGTGTGCAGGCAGGAGATCTCCGGCGCCGTCTCCGTGGTGACGCATGTCGAGGTGGATCCGAACGATCCGGCCATGTCATGCCCGACCAAGCCGATAGGCCCCTTCTTTGAGCGCGCCGAGGCCGCCGCGCTGTCATCTGAGAGGGGCTGGGCCATGGCCGAGGACTCGGGCCGCGGCTACCGGCGGGTGGTCGCATCGCCGAGGCCTATGGCACCCATCGAGACCGGGGCGATATCGGCCCTGGTGGATCTCGGTTACATCGTCGTCGCCGGCGGCGGCGGCGGGATCCCGGTGGCACGTTCGCCCGACGGGGCCTACCGCGGTGTCGATGCCGTGATCGACAAGGACTTCGCCGCTGAGCGCATCGCCGACGCGGTGCGGGCACGGGCGCTGGTGATGGTGACCGGCGTGGCCACGGTGCGCCTTCATTTCGGAACCCCGCATGAGCGAGCCGTCACCGAGCTGACGGCTTGTGAGGCTCGCCGCCATCTCGACGGCGGCCAGTTCCCGGCGGGGAGCATGGGCCCGAAGGTCGAGGCTGCGATCGAGTTCGTGGAGTCGCCGGGACGCATTGCCGCCATCACTTCGCCGGAACTCGTCTATGCCACCCTCGACGAGCCGGCCGGGGTCATCGAGGGGCCGCGGGGCACACGCATAGTGCCGGACCTGGTGCCCTCGGGGGTGGGGATCCGGTGAGGCTGGAGCCGAGATCATGCGCGCCGCGCAGACGCTCGCGCCGGAGGCAGGCTGAGAATCGATGATCATGCGAGCCGAGGTCATAGCGAACTCCTACATCGACAGCGTGCGGCTGCTGGAGGCCACCCGGGCCATGCGCGAATCGCCGGGCGTGGACTGGGCGTGGGCGCTGATGGCCACTCCGGCAAATCTGGAGACTCTGACCGAGGAGGGCCTTACCGCGGGGCTGGAGGGCGCGGCCGCCAACGACCTGGTGCTGGCCGTGAGAGGCGCGCAAGAGCACCTGGATGCAGCCCTGCTAGCGGGCAGGCAGGCACTGTTCACGACCTCCGAGTCCGGCGAGTCCGTCGACGCCACCGACGCCGGGTCAGCCCGGACGCGCCCCGCCGGCCTGGACGAGGCCCTCGCTGCGGCACCCGCCAGCAACGTCGTCATCGTCTCGGTGCCCGGCCCCTACGCGGCGCTCGAGGCGCACAAGGCGCTGACGCGTGACCTCGACGTGCTGCTGTTCAGCGACAACGTGCCGCTGTCCGACGAGATCGACCTGAAGCGCCGGGCCCGCTCGCAACGCCGGCTCGTGATGGGCCCCGGTGCAGGCACGGCGATGCTGGCCGGAGTGGGCCTCGGTTTCTCGAACCGGGTGGCTCGCGGGCCGGTTGGCGTGGTGGCGGCCGCAGGCACCGGCGCCCAGGAGGTGATGACCCTGCTCGACCGCTGGGGATCGGGCGTGTCCCACGTCATCGGGGTCGGGGGCCGCGATCTTTCCAGCGAGGTCGGGGGCATCATGGCCTCGGCCGCCATGGAGGCTCTCGACCACCACGACGAGACCGGGTTGACGCTGCTGGTGTCCAAGCCGCCCGCTCCGGCCGTGGCCGAGCGCCTGCTGGGTCGGAGCCCGAACAAGCCGGTCGTGGCCGCGCTGATCGGTTTGGACGAGCCCGTGGCCGCAGCGCCGGGGGTGACGGTGTGCAACACGCTGGAGCAGGCTGTGGTGGAGTCGCTGGCCCGCCTTGGCAACCCCGGGCCACTCCAGGACGCGGCCCATCCCGGAGGTGCTCTGCCAACGGCGGGCACCGCCCAGGCCGGCGGGGCCAGGCCCGATCCGGTCGGCTCGATCGACGCCGAGGTTGCCAGGCTCACCACGAGTCTCAGCCCGCGCAGGCAGCGCCTGGTGGGGCTGTTCAGCGGCGGCACGCTCGCCTATGAGGCTATGACCATAGTCAGCCGCCACATCGGGCCTGTCATCTCCAACACGCCGCTGCGCCCCTCCTGGGCAAGGCCCGGGCCGGCAGGCGCCCATCTGTGCCTCGACCTCGGTGAGGAGGAGTTCACCCGGGGCCGCCCCCACCCGATGATCGACCCCGAGGCAAGGATCGAGCTGATGCGCGAGCGGGCCGCAGACGACACGGTGGCCGCCGTGCTGCTCGATGTGGTGATCGGCGACGGCGCCCATGATGATCCTGCGTCGATCCTGGCCCCCGCGGCAGCGGAGTTGGTCGAGTCGGGCGCGGCCGTGGTCGCCTACGTGCTCGGTGCCCGCGGCGATCCCCAGGGTTTCGAGCGGCAGCGCAGCGCCATGCGCCAGGCCGGCTGCGTGGTGACCGAAACAGCGGCCAGGGCGGCACTGGCCGCCGCCGCGCTGGTGAACCGCGATCCCGCGCTGGTGCATCTCGACCTGTCCGCGAGCCTCACCGCGTGACCGCGCGACTCGGTGTCCTGCGTTGGCACGGCTGCTCGCCGGCGCGGGAGTCCGCCAGGCTCGCACCGTGACCGCGCAACGCGTCGCGATCGCCACCTACTCGGTGAAGCCCCGGGGCGGGGCCGTGCACAGCGTCGAGTTGGCCGAGGCGCTCGCAGCCCAGGGCGCGGACGTGACCCTGGTGGCACTGGGCGACCCGCAGCAGGGGTTTTTCCGCCCCACCGGCGTGCCCCTGTGCATCATCGAGTCACCGGCCGGCGCCGGCCCCACACCGGCAGCCCTCACAGCAACACCCCCACACGACCCCGCACACACCCCCACAGCAACACCCGCACACACCCCCACAGCAACATCCGCACACGACCCCGCGGACTCACTGACCGAGCGAGTCTTCGCCCATATAGAGGCCATGACCAGTGGGCTTGCGGCGATGCGAGGTCGGTTCGACATCGTGCACGCACAGGACTGCATATCCGCGAGAGCCGCGGCGCGGGTGCGCGACGCTGGCGGCGGGTTCACGCTGATCCGCACCGTCCACCACATCGACGACTTCACCACGCCTGCGCTGATCGAGTGCCAGGACGCTGCCATCGTCGAGCCGGACCGTGTGCTGGTGGTGAGCGAACCCTGGAGGCGGCGACTGCTGGAGGACTACGGGGTTGACGCTGAGGTGGTGACCAACGGTGTGCGGGTCGAGCGCTTCGCTGCCGCGGGCGCCCGGCCCGGCGTGCGGGAGCGCCTCCGCGCCCGGATCGACGCCGCTGATCGCCACCTGTTCCTGACCGTCGGAGGGATCGAGCCGCGCAAGGGCTCCCGGTACTTGATGGAGGCGCTCGGGCTGCTCAAGGGCGGAGCTTCCAGCAGGGCAGCGGCCCGGCAGCGGCCCGGCCGCGGCGGAGTTGGCCCGGACACTGCCCGCCTCGCCTCAGGTCGTCGCCGGCCGCCCGCGAACGCTCCAGGGGCCTCCGAGGAGCGGGATGCCATGCTGGCGATCGTCGGCGGGCACTCGTTCCAGGATTACCGGGCCTACCGGGACGCGGTGCTCGGATCGCTCGGCCGCCACGGCCTGCGCCTGGGCCATGACGTCGTGCTGCTCGGCACCGTCGCCGACGAGGAGCTGCCGGGCTGGTTCCACGCGGCCGACAGCTTCGTGTTCCCGTCCGTCAGCGAGGGCTGGGGGCTGGTGGTGTTGGAGGCGCTCGCCGCCGGGCTGCCGGTGGTGGCCTCCGACATCGAGGTGTTCAGGGATTTCCTGACCTCCTACGTCGATGCCGTGCTGACCGCGACGGCCGATCCGGAGTCGCTGGCCGCCGGCATGGCCCGCGTGCGCGATGACCCACAGCTTGTGCGCCGGTTGCGGGCGAACGGCGAGGTCACCGCCCGCCGCTATTCCTGGTCGAACACCGCCCGCCAGCACGCCGACATATACACGAGCGCCGCACGCCCGGGCTAGGCGACCGCTGATGGCGACCGTCGCGTCGATCTCTAGGACTCGCTGGTCGGCGGGCGGTCGAGCAGCAGCCGGTAGACGTCGGCAGCCGGGCGCCCTCCCTCGATCACCGACATCACCGCCTCCGCGATGGGCATGTCCACACCCAGCGATCGGGCCAGCGACACCACTACCGGCGTGGACTTGACGCCCTCAGCCACCTGATCCATGGACGCCACGATGTCCGTGATCGTCTCGCCCCGGCCCAGCCGCTCGCCCACGCGGCGATTGCGGCTCTGGGCGCTGACACAGGTGGCAACGATGTCGCCGACGCCGGCCAGGCCGGCGAAGGTCGTCGGGTCGCCGCCCATGGAGGTCCCCAGCCGGGTCACCTCCGCCAAGCCCCGCGTGATCAGGGCGGCGCGCGTGTTGTCGCCCGATCCCAGCCCGCCGGCGATCCCCGCCGCCAGGGCGATCACGTTCTTCGTCGCGCCGGCGATCTCGGCACCGACGACATCCGTGCTGGTGTAGACGCGGAAGTCGCCTGCGCAGAGCACGTCCCTGAGTTCGGCGGCTGTCGAGGCATCCTCGAGCGCCATGGCCAGAACCGCGGCGGCGGCCTGCCCGGCGAGGATCTCCCTGGCCAGGTTCGGGCCGGTCAGGACCCCGGCGGGGCGTCCGGGAAGCTCCTCGGCCACCACCTCGGTCATGCGCTTGCAGGTGGCGCTCTCAAGGCCCTTGGCCAGCGAGACGACCGGCGTGCGCGGCCCCACGAGGGGCGCCAGCAGCCGCAGCATGGCACGGAAGCCGTGGGAGGGCACGCCCATGACCACGAAGTCCGCTCCGGCGACAGCCTGCTCGAGGTCGGAAGTGGCGCCGAGCGAGCGGTGCAGCGCAAACCCCGGCAGGTATCGAGGGTTCTCGGCCTCGGCATCGACGGCGGCGGCCACGGAACCGTCACGAGCGAACAGCATCGTGCGGGCGTTGTGGGCGCAGAGGTGGGCGACTGTGGTGCCCCACGACCCGCCCCCGATGACCGCGACCCGCAAGGCTCACAGCCTCTGCCGGCTCGTGAAGAGCACGCTGCGGGGACGCGACGGCGCGACCCGGGCGCTCACAGCCGCAACCCTAGACTCGCTGCCAGCGAAGCGATTGCCGCCCGGAGCCTGTTCGTGCCAGAACCCGAAGACCCACACCCCTCCATCTTCGCCGCCCGCGGCACAGCGCCGCCCACCTTCGTGCCGGCAACCGAAGACCCGCACCTCCCGGTGACGGCGGTGGTGGTGCCGATTCGTTCATTCGACGGCGCCCTGTCGAGGCTCGAGGGGGTGCTCGACGCTGCCGGCCGCAAGCGGCTGATGCGCCTTATGGCGACACGGGTGGTGGCCGCCGCGCAGGGCCTGCCGGTGTATGTGGCCACCGACGATGCCGAAGTCGCATCCTGGGCGGCGCGGGCAGGCGCCGGCTCCCTGCGGGCGGGTCGACCGGGCCTCTCGGTCGCGGTGGCCTCGGCTGTGCAATGCCTGGCAGGCGCGGGAACCGAGCGGGTGGTGGTCGCCCACGCCGACCTGGCCCTGGCGCGAACGCTGCTGCCTGTGGTGGGGCCCGGCCTGACCATCGTCGGGGACCGGCGCGGCGACGGCTCCAACGTCATGTGCGTGCCGGCAGGGTGCGGGTTCCGCTTCGCCTACGGCCCCAGGTCGTTCCAGCGCCATGTCGCCGAGGCGGAGCGCCTGGGCCTGCCCGTCACAGTGGTCGATGACCAGGACCTGGCGACCGACATCGACCACCCCGACGACCTGCGCCATCTGCCCGAGACGCTGCGACGCGAACTGCACGCGGACACGGTGGCCGCTCACCTGTGAACACCGTCGACCTGCCCGTTCCGGCTCGGGCGCTGGCGGTGGGCGCCCATCCCGACGACATCGAGTTCGGGTGCGGCGCCACGCTGGCCAAGTGGGCCGGGGCCGGCTGCGAGGTGAGCCTGCTCGTGTGCACGGACGGCTCCAAGGGAACCTGGGACGCGGGCGCGGACACAGTCCAGTTGGTGGCCCACCGCCGGCAGGAGCAGTCGGAGGCCGCCCGCCGCTTGGGCGCCGCCGGGGAGGTGCGCTTCCTCGACGAGATCGACGGGGAGCTGGAGGTGACCATGGCGCTGCGCGGCCGGATCGCGAGGATCATCCGCGAGCTGCGACCCGAGGTGGTGCTGGGCCACGACCCCTGGCAGCGCTGGCGGCTGCATCCCGACCATCGGGCCGCCGGGTTCCTGTGCTGTGACGCTGTGGTTGCCGCCCGCGATCCCCACTTCTTCGCCGAGCACGGCCTGGCGCACCACCGCCCCGACGAGTTGCTGATGTTCGAGTGCGAGGCGCCCGATCACGTCGAGGAGGTGGCAGCGGCGCACGTCGAGGCCAAGGTCAGCGCCCTTCTCGCTCACGAGAGCCAGTACCGCAGCACCCACGGCATCGACCCCGGCGACGGTGCCGGCACCGCCGACTTCAGCCAGAGGGTCCGCGAGGAGTGCCGAGCGGCCGGGCGCACCGCTGCGCTGGCCTATGGCGAGGCCTTCAAGCGCATCGAACACGTGTGACCGCGGTGATCCCAGGGGGGCAAGGCCCGCAAGAGCCCAACCCGCAGGAGTTACGGCCGCAAGGGCTGAGCAGCGCCGAGGTGCGGGAGCGGGTGCTGCAGGGCCGCACCAACGACGTTCCCGACGCGCCGGTGCGCACCATCGGCCAGATCGTGCGCAACAACGTGCTCACGCCGGTCAACGGGATCATCGGCGCGATGTTCGTGGTGATCCTGCTCGCACGGTTTCCCGGCGACGCCCTGTTCGTGGGGGTCGTGGTGTCCAACAGCGTCATCGGCATCGCCCAGGAGCTCAAGGCCCGCCGCACGCTGCACCGCCTCGCCGTGCTGTCGGCACCCAAGGCACGCGTGGTGCGCGACGGCACCGGCCATGTGATGTCGACCAGCGAGGTCGTGGCCGACGATGTGCTGGAGTTGCAGCCCGGTGACCAGGTGGTGGTCGACGGCGAGGTTCTACAGGGTCGCGGCCTGCAGATCGACGAGTCGCTGCTCACCGGCGAGAGCGACGCCGTGTCCAAGGCGACCGGCGACCCGGTGCTCTCGGGCTCGTTCGTGAGCGCCGGCTCGGGTTGGTACCGCGCCACCGCGATCGGAGCCGATTCCTACGCGGCCCGCCTGGCCGAAGAGGCGCGCCGCTTCAAGCTGGCCGGAAGCGAGCTCAAGCGCGGCGTCAACACGATCCTGCGCTGGCTGACGGTGATCATCCCTCCGGCGGCGCTGTTGCTGCTGCTGCGGCTGCTCGGTGCCGAGGACCGCTGGCAGGAGGCACTGCGCGGCACTGTCGCGGCCTCTGTGGCCATGGTCCCCGACGGCCTGGTGCTGCTGACGAGCCTCGCCTTCATCACCGGCGTGATCGCTCTGGCCAGACGGCGGGCGCTGGCCAAGGAACTGGCCTCGGTCGAGCTGCTGGCGCGTGTGGACACGCTGTGCCTGGACAAGACCGGCACGATCACCACCGGTGAGATCTCCTTCGAGAGCCTCGAGCCGCTGGGGCCTGTGGGCCGGGCCGAGGCGACCGCGACGCTGGCCGCGCTGGCCGCGGCCGATCCCGCACCCAACGCCACGCTCACCGCCATCGCGGCAGCGGTCGGCGAGCGGCCTCCCAGCGGCTGGACGCTGCAAGACAGCCTGCCCTTCTCCTCGGATCGCAAGTGGGCTGCGGCCGGCTTCGAGCGGCGGGGCGTCTACTACCTGGGGGCTCCGGAAGTGCTGCTGGGCCCAGGCGATGCCGGCCGTGCGGCCCGCGCCAGGGCCGCAGCGGCGTCCGCCGGCGGCACCAGAGTGCTGGCGGTCGTCCGCTCGGGGCTCGACGGGGACCTCAGCGAGGAACTGCCCGAGGATCGTGAGCCGGTCTGCCTGGTGCACCTTGGCGACACGCTGCGACCCGACGCTGCGGAGATCTTCGAGTACTTCCGTGAGCAGGGCGTCGAGTTGAAGGTCATCTCGGGCGATCACCCGGCCACCGTCGCCGCCGTGGCCCACCGGGCCGGCATCACCGGCAACCCGGCCGGCGAGGCATCCGCAACGCCCGCTCCCGCTCTGGACGCGCGCCGGCTGCCCCGAGACCCTGACCGTCTGGCGGACACCCTGGAGTCCGCCACCGTGTTCGGCAGGGTCGACCCGCATCAGAAGCGAGCCATGGTGCATGCGCTCCAGTCCCGTGGCCGCACCGTGGCCATGACCGGAGACGGCGTCAACGACGTGCTGGCCCTCAAGGACGCCGACATGGGCATCGCCATGGGCACGGGATCGTCAGCGGCTCGCGCCGTCGCCCAGCTCGTGCTGCTCGACAACCGCTTCGCCACTCTGCCGCGCGTGCTGGCCGAGGGCCGCCGGGTGATCAACAACATCGAGCGGGTCGCCAACCTGTTCATCACCAAGGCGACCTACGCCGTGCTCTTGACGGTTCTGGTGGGTGTGGCCGGATCGCCGTTCCCGTTCCTGCCGCGCCAGCTGACGCTGATCGGCACGTTCTCGGTCGGGGTTCCGGGGTTCTTCCTGGCGCTGGCACCGAACCACCGCCTGGTGAGGCCCGGCTTCCTGCGCCGGGTGCTGCGCTTCTCGCTGCCGGCGGGTGTGGTTGCCGCGGCGACGACGCTGGCACTGTACGAGACGGTCAGACGTTTCGACGAGGTGAGCCTCAACGAGGCGCGCACCTGCGCCACCATGACCCTGCTGGCCGTGAGCCTGGTGATCATGGTGCTGATCAGCCGCCCGCTGAGACCCTGGAAGGTGGGCCTCGCGGCAGCCATGGCCGGCACTTACGGGCTGACCATGGCGTGGGAACTGCCGCGGCGCCTGTTCCAGCTCGACCTGCCCCCGGCCGGTGCCTGGCTGTGGGTGGCCGCCGCGACCGCGGTGGGCGGTATCGCAGCCTGGCTGGCCGTGGAACTGACCGAGCGCACCGCCCAACGAAGGCAGGCCGCGCCCAGCAGCCAAGATCCCGTACCCGCGAGCCCATGAGCCGCAACGCGGACCGGGATGTGCTGGTGTTGGCATGAGCCGCGGCGCGGACCGGGACGTCCTCGTGGTGGGCGGCGGCGATCCGGCCACGGCGATCGCCGGCGCGCTGGAGGGGAGGGTGCTACATGCGGCGCCCGAGCCCGAGGATGTGGACGACGGCTTCGTGGACCGGCTGCAGACGGATCGAGGCACCGCTGTGGAGGGACTCGACCTGCTGGTGCATGCGCTGTACCCCGAGCGCAGCCTCATCCCCACCCCGATTCACGAGATGTCGCCACAGGAGTGGAGATCGGCCTGCGACTCCCCGCTGGAGGCCGCCATGCGCCTGGCCCGCGGCGCCCACCGGCACCTGGCGGCCAGGCAGGGAACGATCGTCCTCTGCGTGCCGCTGGTGGGCTCGGCCGGCGCCGCCAACCTCGCCGCGCTGGCCGGGGTTGCCGAGGGGTCGCGAATCCTGGCCCGGTCTCTGGCCCGCTGCTGGGGGCGCGACGGCATCCGCTGCCATGCGGTGAGCCTGCACCCGGCGATGTTCCTGCCGCCGGAGCACGCCATAGCGGCGAGCACCGCACTGGCACTCCACGACCCCGCCATCGGCCGCCTGCCGTCGATCGAGGAGGTTGCCGCAGTGGTCGAAACCCTCGCGGGCACGCCTGGGAGCTTCACCGGAGCGTCGCTTGTGGTGGACGGCGGCGCCTGGATGTCGGGATGAACTCAGCCGGCTTGCTGGACGGGCGGGTGGCCGTGGTCACCGGGGCCGGGCAGGGAGTGGGCGCCGGCCTGGCGCGCGCTCTGGCCGCAGCGGGCGCGGCCGTGGTCGTCGCCACACGGCGGGCTGCGACGGGCGAGCCGGTGGCCGCCTCGATCCAGGCCGCCGGGCAGGACGCCGTCTTCGTGCGTTGCGACGTGACCAGCGCCGACGACGTGGACGCAGCCGTCGACACGGCGCTGAGACGCTTCGGGGGTCTGGACGTGATGGTCCACAACGCCGTGTCCCCGCCCGGCCCGCCGTGCCCGCTGCACCTGACCGGCAGTGACATCGTCACCTCGCAGATCGCCACCGCCACCACGGCCACGTACCTGTGCGCCCGAGCCTCGCTGGCACACCTTCGCCGCAGACCGGGCACGATGATCCTGCTGACCTCGCCCGCCGGGGTGGAGGGATCGGGCAACCTGCCCGTTTACGCGGCCGCAAAGGCGGCCCAGCGCGGCATTCTCAAGAGCCTGGCCCGCGAGTGGGGGCCGCTCGGCGTGCGGGTCAACGCCATAGCGCCGGTGGCGCGAACGCCGGCCATGGACGCCGCCGCCAGAGCCAATCCCGGTCTGCAGGAGCGTCTCGCCGGCCGGACAGCGCTCGGCCGGGTGGGTGACGCCTTCGGTGACATCGGCCCGGTCGCGGTGTTCCTGGCGTCTGACGGCGCCCGCTACATCACCGGCCAGACCATCGTCGCCGACGGCGGAGGGTTCCTCGGCCTCTAGGTGTCGGTCCGCGCCAGGCTGTACACCAGGTTGCGGGTGGGCTGCCGATCGAGGCGGTGTCAGTGGCAGGGCAACTACTTCAACCACGGCAGCGGACGACTCGAACGGCGGCACGGTGCCGGCGATCTGTCGGCGAGCTTCGCCGACCGGCTCACACGCGAGCCGCAACTGCTTGGACGGCGGCAGCGGTGCTAGACCGGTGACCGTGGCGCAGGTGCACTTGCTGGTCAGTCCGGGTGGCGGACGGGGCAGGGCACTGGCCGCGGCCCCCACGGTGCGACGGGTCATCGAGCAAGCCGGTCACGTGCCCGTGGACCTCAGCGGCGACTCGGCTGATGCCTCGATCAGCGCGGTGCAAGCCGCCGTGGCTGCGGGCGCTGAGAGGGTGATCGCTGTTGGCGGCGACGGAACCGTTCACCTGGCGCTGCAGGGTGTCATTGAGACGGACGCCGTGCTGGGGATAGTGCCCGCAGGCACCGGCAACGACTTCGCGGGCGCGCTCGGCCTCGATGGCAGGAGCGTCGAGCAGGCGACTCTGAGAGCGCTCGGCTCCCACCGGGCCGTCGATGCGATCAGCACCGGCGGGCGCCGCTGGGTGGCGTTCAACGTGACCGGCGGCTTCAGCGTCGATGTCAACGACCGGGCCGCCCGGCTGCGTTACCCCAAGGGATCGGTCCGCTACACGGTGGCGACGCTGCTGGCGGTGCCCGGGCTGCGGCCCCGCCGTCTCGCCATCACCGTGGACGGGCAGCGCCGGGAGTGCCTCAGCGCCCTCTTCGCAGTGGCCAACACGCCGACGTTCGGCGGCGGCATGGCGATCTGCCCGCAAGCTGATCCCGGCGACGGCCTGCTCGATGCCTGTGTGGTCGGCCCGGTGGGCCGCACAACGCTGCTGCGCCTGCTGCCCAGGGTCTTCAGCGGCGGCCATGTCGATCATCCCGATGTTGAGATGCTGCGCGGTCGCACGATCACCATCGAGGGGGAGCCGATGAGCCTCGTGGGAGACGGCGAGGCCATCGGCACCGCCCCCGTCACCCTCACCGCCGCACCGGCCGCACTGAAGGTGGCGGCCGACCACTGACCGCGACCCGACCAGAACACCGAACAAGTACCGATGTCTGCGGCAGCAAGTCGCCGATAGCGTCCCGACTAACCGCGACCCGACCAGAACGCCTGCCAGGCCGGATCGTCGTAGGGGATCGAGCCCCTGCCGACCTGACGTGCGGGCCAGTCGGCCGGGTGTTGCTGCAGGGGCGAGCTGCCTGTGGCCACGCCGTACCAGAGCAGGTGCCGGCGACGCGCGAACAGCCACCGCCCGCCGGCAAGAACGTAACGGTCGTCGTACTTGATGAGCTGCTCGATGAAGCCCTCGGCGCGGTCGTCCACATGGGCGTGGCACCAGACAGAGCCGTGCGCGTGGGCCCGGTCGTCGAAATCGATGAGGTGGTTGGCCACCATCAGCACGGCCACACCCACCTGTGACAGCGATTCCTCGCTGAGTTGCCGGCACGCCTCGGGACCGGTGCCGTAAGCGCCGAAGCGGGCACCGGGCGCATACAGCGACACCATCAGGTCGATGTCGCGCCGATCGACAGCGTCGGCGTAGCGGTAGGCGAGCTGGCGGATCTCATCACGCGCCACGGTCTCGTCCATCCGAGACACACCCTCCGACCCCGCCGAACTCTCCATCTCCACGGGCGCGGACGCTACCCCAAACACTGCTCAGCGACCCGACCTGTCACGCTAATGCGGTCAATAGCTCGGTTGCGAACTCCGGCCTGCTGATGACCAGGCCCGCTGTGAGCGGGTCCGGTTTGTTGAATGTCAGCGGTTCGGAGTTGATGTCCGAGACGTGCAGGCCCGCTGCGAGCGCCACCGCGGCCGGCGCGCAGGCGTCCCACTCGTAGAGGCTGCCGCCATGCACATAGGCGTCCATCTCGCCTCGCACCACCGCCATCGCCTTGACGCCCGCCGAGCCCATGGCAACGACCTCAGCGTCCAAGCCCCCAGCGAACCGCCGGCCGTCGAGGTGCCTACGCGACCTCGACACTGCCACCCTGCGGCGCCCGACCCGGCACATCGTGGGCGCCGCGGGCGGGTCGGTGCAGAACGTGGTCCCCCAAGCGGGCACGGCCACGGCCCCGGCAGCCGGCCTACCGGCCTCACACAGCGCCACGTGAACCGACCAGGCGCCGGTGATGCCGAAGTTGCTCGACCCGTCGAGCGGATCGACTATCCACACCCGCCTGGATCTGAGGCGGCGCCGGTCGTCGTGACCCTCCTCGGAGAGCACCGAGTCGCCGGGGCGGTGCCTGCGCAGCTCGCCCACCAGGAACTCGTGCGCCTGCCGATCACCGTCCCTCTCCAAGTCCCAACCCTGTCGAGCCGACGGATCCGACAGCAGTCCCACCAGAAGTTGCCCGGCGCCCGCAGCCAAGCGCGCCGCTAGGGCATGATCAGACAGCGACACGACCTACACGATCACACGGCAACACAGGCGCCAAGCCACACGAAGGCGCCGCCGCCTGCGCCGTCCCCGTAGGCACCGAGCCATGTTGTCAGGCCCTGTGAGCCGACACCGCGTAGTCGCCGCCCAGGTACGGCTCTCGCTCCCACGTGGCCCAGCGGTGCTCCAAGACGAGTCCGGCGTCCTCAGCGAAGCCGTCATAGTCGGTCAGTGTCAACCGGCCGGGCATCAGCTGGAAGCCCGCCACGAGCCGACCGCCGGGCCTGAGGTGCCGAGCCATGTTCGCCACGACCCGGGCCTCGCTGCCCGCATCCACGAACAGCATCACGTTGCCCGCCATCACCGCCAGCTCGAAGGCGCCGTCCACCACCGCCGACGCCGGCAACTCTGCGACCGCATCGACTTCCGCCAGGTCACCCAGCAGCCAGCACACCCGTGGGGCCTTGCGGCGGGCCTCCTCGAGCATCCGGGGGTCGAGGTCGACGCCGACGACGTGGATGCCCCGCCGGTGCAGTTCCGCAGCCACCCGGCCGGTCCCGCAGCCCGCGTCCAGCACTGTTCGCGGCTCGAACCAGCACACGAGGTCGGCTTCGCCGTGCACCCACTGGCCGCGCTCGGCCATCCGCCTCCAACGGTCGTCATAGACGCAGCCTTGCGATGCGCCACCGATCTCCCACCAGCGAGTCATGCAACCACGAACCCTAAGGGGCGTGCCGACAGACCGCGGCACCACGCGTTAGCCTCGGAGGGACACCGCTACCCCCAGGGAGGGCTCATGGAGTTCGGCATATTCCAGAACGGCTACATCCCCGGCCCCTCGGCGCACATCCCCGAGCACGAGCACCTGATGCTGATGCGCGAGGCGTCCTACCCGATCCTCGCCGACAAGCACAACTGGAAGTTCGCCTGGTTCGGCGAGCATCACTGCCTCACCGAGTACAGCCATCTGTCCGCTCCGGAGGTGATGATCGGCTGGGTGGCGGCCCAGACCGATTACATCCATTTGGGCACCGCCATCACCAGCCTGCCCACCACCAAGGAGCATCCCGTGCGCATCGCCGAGCGGGCCGCCATGCTCGACCACTTCTGCGAGGGCCGCTTCGAGTTCGGCACGGGCCGGGGCGCCGGCAGCCACGAGGTCGCCACCTTCAACGGCACGCTCACGTCGGAAACCAAGGCCATGTGGAACGAGGCCGTTCGCGAGATACCCCGCATGTGGGCCCAGCGGGACTACTCCTACGAGGGGGAGCACTTCAGTGTGCCGCCCAACCACAACGTCCTGCCCAAGCCCTACGACGGAGTCCACCCGCCGCTGTGGGTGGCATGCGGAAACCTCGCCACGTTCGAGACGGCCGGGCGGATGGGCATCGGCGCCATCGCCTTCAACTTCGAGCCCGCCCCGGCGCTCAAGGGGCGCATCGACACCTACAAGCAGGCGGTCGCCGATTGCACCGAGCCGCTCGGCTCGTATGTGAACGACAACGTGATGATGACCAACGCGCTGATCTGCCTGGAGGACCGAGCCCGGGCCCGTGAGATCGCCCTGATGCACGGGCGGGGCTATCTCTACTCGATGGTGTGCCTCTACCACGACACGATCCCCAAGAAGGAGGGCGCGCCGACCTGGCCCGAGCCGCCGCTTGGCCTGCCCAATGAGGAGTTGCTCGACTTCGCCATTGATGCCGGCTTCATGCTGTGCGGCACGCCCGAGGAGGTTTGCGAGCAGCTGGAGAAGTCATATGTGGCGGTCGGAACCGATCAGCTGGTGTTCGGGCTCCCCAACGAGGGGTTCGAATACGAGGAGATCCTCGAGTCGATCGAGATCTTCGGCGACCAGGTGATCCCCGAGTTCGACAAGGACAGGGTGCACTCCACCGAGAAGTACCGGGCCAACGCTGTGCGCAAGTACCCGGAGTGGAACGCGCCGCCACCCGACATCTCCACGACGCTGCCCCCCAGCGCCTCGATGCCGATCCCCTACCGCCACTGAGCCGAACCACCGCAAACACGGCGTTCGGCGATTGCCTGAACGGTGGTTGACTCCAACGGTGGTTGCACAAACAGACTGACGCTCTGATGTGGGATGCCATGGGCTAGAGCGCTAACCCGAACCAGCGCTCTAGCCCATGCACCTACTATGCCGACCTCAGGGTCGGCTCGGAGCGTGGTGTGCGCTGATCTCTAGCTGAAGGTCCAGGTTTCGGACTCCACATAACGGGACCAGTCGTCGCACTCGCTGGAGTAGGACGTGACCCTCAAATAGTATGTCCCTGCCGGGATGTTGTCGGTGTTCTTGTTTAAGGTGATGCTGGTCGATCCGGTCTCGTCGCTGGGAAGATTCACCGTCTCTTCGGTAGTCGCGTTCTCAAGGAAGTAGCCATACTTCCGCGGCGATGCCGAGGTGCAGCGCTTGGGGTTGTTCCCCGCCGGCGACGCGGTCCAGCTGATCGTCACGCTGGGATCGTTGAGAACCACAGTCATGCCCGACACCCTGCGCGGTGCCCGCTTCTTTCGCGGTGACGGGGCGGACGGATCGCCACCGGCAGTTGCCGCGTTCGTGGTGAACTCCTTGTAGACGGGTTCCGACCAATCACCGCGGCTTGCACCGTAGGCGTATATCTCGATCTCGTAGGCTGTGCTTGCTGTCAGCTCGTCCACGAACCAGCTCGGATTGCCGCTCTGGGGCTGAGGAATGAAGGTGGACTCCGCCACAAGGTCCTCCGTCGTGACGTCGTAGAGCCTCACGAAGTACTTCGTGGAAGCGCAATTGCCGCCCACGCCCGAGCCTCCCGATGCCCACGTGATACTTGCCTCCACGTCTCCCTTCATGGCCGCCACGCTAGTGGGAGCGCTAGGTGTCGTGGAGGTCTGAGCCTGCAGGGAATGAGGCAGGAGTGCTGCGATCAAGGCCACGGCCCCGATCATCAGAGCAGTCCGGCACCCCCCCCCGGCGCGTGATGCGTTTCGTCGTTGACATAAGGTTGACCCTCCTCTTTTCGGAGCGCTGCGCCTGCTGCAGCGTCTCTGCTAGTAGCGAACCGTACCACCTACGCATGCCCTGCAGGGCAAGTCGAGCGCCGCTGCATCACGATTCGCCCCTGCCGGTTCCGTCGCCTCCGCGGCGGCGGGAGCCTGTACCGCGCGCACCCGTCCTGGCCACTCGTCATCGCACTATGGCCTGCGTCAGCTGTCGGGACGCGTGAGGCTGTGTGCGCATGTTGCGAGGCGACGAGATTGTGGTATGGTGCTGTTTACTGCTGTCTCAGGCGCTCCCAGCATAGGAGGTAACGTCTGAGCAGCAGCATCGGCAGCCTTCGAGGCGCCCCCTTTCACCCCGATCCACCCGCGAACGGCAAAGGAGGCCCACGATGGCCACAACCCAAGCACAGCGCGCAGCGCTCTACAACCACCTCGCAGAAGCCATGAACCAAGAAGCCGCAGACACCCTCATGAACCAGCTCCCACCCACAGGCTGGGACCAGATGGCCACCAAAGACGACCTCGCCAACACCGAACAACGCCTACAAGCCACGCTGCAAGTTCACAAAGCCGAAACCGACGCCAAATTCACCGAGCTCAACGCGACCATGCAGGCCGGCTTCGCCGAGCTGCGGGCCCTCATCGCCACCGGACTGGCCGACGCGGCCAAGGAGCGGGCCGAGATCATCCGGACCCAGGCCAGGCAGCTCTACCTGATCGTGGCCGCCATCGCGGTGGGAACGGTCTCGGTATGGGTCGCGGTGTTCACCAGCATCCTGGTGGCCTGAGCACTCGCGGCGCGTGGCCGCCGTCGCCGCCATCGCCGTGGCCACCGTCTCCATCTGGGTTCACGCTGTTCAACACCCGCCTAGCCCTTCGCCAGTTCGACGGCCTGGCGGCACTCCCGCGCGCTGCGGGGCGCGACGTTGAGCATCGTGACCGGCGACGCCTTCCAGGCTTGCAGCCTGTCGCGGATGCGCTCGGCTGGGCCGACCAGGGAGATCTCGTCGGCGAACTCCTGCGGCACCGCTGCGATCGCCTCGTCGCGGCGCCCGTCGAGGAAGAGCCGCTGCACCTTGTGGGCGGCCTCCTCGTAGCCCATCCGGGCCATCAGCTTGGTGTGGTAGTTCTGGCCCTCGGCGCCCATCCCGCCGATGTAGAAGCCGAGCCCGGCCCGCACCGGCCAGAGCGCTTCCTCGATGCCGTCACGGTCACACACCCTTAGCGTGGCATGCACCGCGATCTCGAATCCCGGAGCCGCCGCAGCGAGCTGCGACGAGTACACCTCGGGACGCAGCGGCGAGTAGTACAGCGGCAGCCACCCGTCGGCGATCTCCACCGTCTGCGCCACGTTGCGGGGCCCCTCGGCGCCGATCCAGACCGGGATCCGGCGCAGCGGATGGGTCATGATCTTGAGCGGCTTTCCCAGGCCCTCGGAGCCCTCGCCGCGGTAGGGGTGCTGGAAGTGCTCGCCGTCGAAGGTGAGCGGGCCGCCGCGCTCGAACACCCGCCGCAGGATCTCCACGTACTCGCGGGTGCGAGCCAGGGGGCGGCGCGAGGGCCTGCCGTACCAGCCCTCCACCACCTGCGGGCCCGAGACGCCCAGTCCCAGGATCGCCCGGCCGCCCGAGATGTGATCGAGGGTCACAGCGTGCATGGCCGTCGCGGTGGGAGTGCGCGCCGCCATCTGCACGACGCCCGTGCCGAGGCGGATCGTCTCGGTGGCCGCGGCGATCAGCACGAGCGGCGAGAACGCGTCGGATCCCCACGACTCCCCCGTCCACGCAGCATCGAAGCCGGCCCGCTCCGCCGCCACCGCCAGATCGACCAGCCCGTCGGGCATCGCCCGCCCCCAGTACCCCAGGGTCAAACCCAGCTCCACGCACCCACGCTAGCCGTCGCCGCAACACCACCCCGCCGCGAGGGGCGCGCGGACAGGTCTGCCGATGACGGGGGCGCTTCGCCAGCGGTGGACGCCTCGCGGATTGGCAGCGCTCACGCCGCGGTCGAGTCCGGCGTCATGCGAGCATTGCGGTGAACGCCTCGCAGAGCAGCGGCGCTCCCACCCTTCGTCGTTGGGTGCTCGGGGCACTGGTAGCGTGTCGGGGTTCGTGGCGGGCGGTAACGACCATGGGCGAACGATGCAACTGACCCACTCCTCTCGCTGCCGTGAGCCGCGCCTGCACCTGCCGCCTCGACGGCAGCGAGCCGCCGGTCCGTGTTCCCCGCTCAGCAGTGCGCCGCGCCTGTGCCGGCTGCTCATCGCGCTGGTTGTGTCGGCGCTGGTCGCGGTCGCCGCAGGCTCGGCCGTCGCCCAGGAGGACTACGACAAGATCATCCGCGACAGCGAAGAGACGATCAGCGACAGCGAGCAAAGGATCAGCGAGAAGGAGTCCGAACTCGAGGCGCTGCGAGAGCTTGCGAAGTCCGCGACCGAGAACCTCAAGGCCGCTGAGGCCACGGCCGACGAACTGGTCGAGGCGATCAACACGGTGACGCCGCTGTACGAGGCCCAGCAGGAGGCCCTCGACAACGCGGCTCGTGCCGTGGCCGAGGCCGAGGCAACTCAGCGCGATGCTGCGGCGCGGGTCGCGGCGCTGCAGGAGGAACTGGAAGCGACCGAGCAGGCCCTGAAAGAGGCCCTGATCCAGTCCTTCGTGAGCTTCCAGGCGCCAGAGGGATCGTTGAGCGTCTTCAGTGACGACCCCTGGGACAATGCCCGCCAAGAGGCCCTGGCCGGCTTCGCAACGGGCAGCCGGATCGACGACATCGACGAGCTGCGCCGCCTCGGCGCGGAACTGGAGCGATGGCGGATGATCGCCGAGGAAGCAACGGCCACGGCGCGAGACCGCCAGGAGCAGGAGGCCCGCCTGCTGGAGCAGCTCGAGGCGGCGCTACAGCGCGAGACCGAGCTCTTCCGGCAGGCCGACGAGCGGGTCGAGCTCTGGCTGCATGAGGCGGAGCACTTCCGCGAGCACGACGCCGCGCTGGCCGCAGAGATCGAGCGCAATGCGCGCCTTGTCGCCGACGCGCTGTCCCGATTGCAGGGCGCGCGGAAAGCTCAGGAGGAGGAGAGAAGAAGGGCTGAGGCAGCGGAGGCGGAGAGCAGCCGGTCGCCGGCGTCCGGGAACTCGGGTCTCGGTCTCGTGTGGGTGCGCGGCATCCAGGTCAACGTCCAGATCGCTGATCAGACGGAAGGGCTGCTCGCAGCCATGGAAGCGGAGGGCTTCAAACTCGCGGGCTGGGGCTATCGCACCCACCAGGCGCAGATCTCGCTGCGCAGGGCGCACTGCGGCACCTCCAACTACGCCGTGTGGGAGATGCCGTCCAGCCGCTGCCGGCCTCCAACGGCGCGGCCGGGCCGGAGCAACCACGAGCAGGGGCTGGCCATCGACTTCACCTACAACGGGCGCATCGTCTCAAGTCGCAACAGCGCCGTGTTCAAGGCGCTGCAGCGCCTGGCCCCGCAGTTCGGCCTCCATAACCTGCCGAGCGAGCCCTGGCACTGGTCCGTGGACGGGCGATAGCGGCCTGCGAGCCCTGGCACTGGTCTTTGGACGGGCGATAGCGGCCTGCTAGCCCGTGTGGGTCCAGACCGGCCGGCGCTTCTCGATGAACGCCCTGGGCCATTCGGCGCCGTCGCCGCGGGCCGCGTTGGCCGCCATCACGTCCGTGGCGAGCTTGTAGGCGTCACGCAGCGGCAGGTCCATCTGGGCGTACAGGGTCTGCTTGCCGACGCCCTTGGCGTAACGGCTGCCGCGGGTGGCGCGTCCCAGCAGGTCGAGCGTGGCAGCGTCGAGCTCCTCCGGCGGCACCACCCGGTTGACCAGGCCCCACTCCAGCGCCGTCGCCGCGTCGATGGCGTCGCCGGTGAGAGCCAGCTCCACGGCGCGCTTGCGGCCCAGCGGCCGGGCCACGGCCACCATCGGCGTGTGGCAGAACAGGCCGCCCTTGCCGCCGGGAGTGGCGAACGCCGCCTTGTCGCCGGCCACGATCAAGTCCGCGCTGGCCGCCAGCTGCGCCCCGGCCGCGGTGGCCAGGGCATGGACCTTCGCCACCACAACCTGGGGGATCTCGGCCATCGCGGTCATGGCGGACGTGCACAGCTCGAACAGCTCGTGCAGTTCGGGCTCGCCCATGGCCGCCATCTCGGCCAGATCATGCCCGGATGAGAACACAGGCCCGTTGGCGGCGAGCACGACGCCCGCGACGTCACCGTCGGCACCGGTGGCACGCAGCGCGTGGTCGAGCTCGCCCAGCATCTCCGACGACAGGCAGTTGCGCCGCTGCGGCCGGTTGAGGGTGATCGTCACATGGTCGGCATCGCGCTCGTACAGCAGGCTTCGATAGTCCATAGGCGACTCAGTGTAGGTAAGCCCAAGCCGGTGACGCCGAGCGTCCCCGCAGCCGCCGCAACGGTGTCCTGTGGCGATCCCATGCAGGACCGTGACTCGCGCTGTCAGCCGGCCAGGGCGGGGAGCACCTTCTCGGCGGTGAGCTGGACGCTGGACCAGGCCTCGTCGATGGGCATTCCGCCCACGAGGGGATGCAGGGCCAGGGCGTCGTTGCTGCGGGCGAGATCCACGGCGTCGGCGGGCGTGAGCACCCGGTAGATGCCCTCCTCGCGCAACTCCTCGGGGGTTCCGGCCTTGGAGCACACCGCCGAGGTCTGGCCCGGGGGTTGCCAGCGCTGGTAGGTCATGGCCTCGAGCATGAAGCAGTCCCCGTGCTCGGCCCACACCCGGTCGGGATCCTCGGCCACGTGCAGCATCACGACATTGTCGGGGGAGATGCAGAACCCCTGGGTGCCGTGACGCTCGCACTCGGCGTAATACAGGGCCTCAATCTCGGGGAACCGGCCGGGAAGCTGCATCGGCAGGCCCAGCCGGGCGGCTCGCCGCGCCGCCGCCTTCGACGATCCCCCTACCAGCACCATCGGATGCGGCCGGCTGTAGGGCATGGGCAGCACCTGCACCATCTCGCCGTTGTGCTCGAACGGCTCACCCTTCCAGGCGGCGAGCATCACGTCGAGCGCCTCGTCGAGGAGCCTGCCGCGGCGCCGGAACTCCCGTCCCATCGCCGCGTACTCCACGGGCCGGTAGCCGACACCGGTGACGATCACGAGCCGGCCCCTGCTCACCAGGTCGATCACGGCGATGTCCTCGGCCACACGGATCGGGTCGTGCAGCGGCAGCAGCAGCGCCGAGACCGTGACCATCAGGCTCCGGGTGCTCGACAGGATCATGCCGGCGCTGAGCAGCGGGGTGGGGCTCCAGGCCAGCGGGTTGCTGTGGTGCTCCTCCACCGTGACGGCATTGAAGCCTTGGCTGTCGGCGTAGCGGGCCATCTCCAGCCCGGCCCGGTAGCGGTCGCTCATCGCATCGGCGTCGGTCGGGTCCGATGAGACGAAGTTGAAGCGGATCAGCGAGAAGGCCATGCCCCCAGTCTGCCCGACCCGACCCCCGCCGCGCCACGTTGCGCGATGGCGTAGGTGGCACTTGAGCCGTCGGTGGCGGCCGCGGTCACGGGCGCTTGTCGCCGAGGATGCCGGTAGGCGCGGCGGCGACCTGCCACCCGCCGCGCCGGCGGTCTCGGGCGCTGGAGCTAATGGCCGATCATGCCGGCGGCGTGCAGGCGGTTGACGGTGCTGACCACGGCACGGAACGAGGCCGACACGATCGACTCGTGCAGGCCCACGCCCCAGGTGGTGTCGCGGTCACCGGTGTCCACCTCGACGTAGGCGGCGGCCGTGGCGTCGCTGCCCGCCCCGATGGCGTGCTCGCAGTAGTCCACGACCTTGCCGGCGAACAGCCCGGCCGCCTGCAGAGCCGCCACGAAGGCGTCGATGGGGCCGTTGCCCGAGCCCTCCACGACCCGCTCGGCACCGTCGACGCGCACCCGGGCCTCCACGTCGGTGCGGTGCTCGCCGAGCGTGTCGGTGGTGGCACGGTGGCCGATCAACTCGATCCAGGGCCGCTCGGGCTCCACGTAGGACGCCATGAAGCGGCGATGGATCTCATAGGAGGTGATCTCGGTGCCGGTGTCCTCGGTGACGGTCTGGATCTGCTTGGAGAAGTCCACCTGGAGTCCCCTCGGCAGGTCGAGGCCGTACTCGTGCAGCAGCACGTAGGCGATCCCGCCCTTGCCGGACTGGCTGTTCACACGCACGACGGCCTCGTAGCTGCGCCCGAGGTGGCGCGGGTCGATGGGCAGGTAGGGAACGTCCCACAGGTCGTAGTCGCCGGTCAGCGGCTCGCCCGGCGCCACGTCGTAGAGCGCGGCCATGCCCTTCTTGATGGCGTCCTGGTGGCTGCCGGAGAACGCCGTGTACACGAGGTCGCCCACGTAGGGATGCCGCTCCGGCACCTTCATGCGGTTGGCGTACTCGAAGACCCGCCGGGCCTCGGTGATGTCGCTGACGTCGAGCTCGGGGTCCACGCCCTGGGTGAACAGGTTGAGCGCGATCGTGACCACGTCCACGTTGCCGGTGCGCTCGCCGTTGCCGAACAGGGTGCCCTCCACACGGTCGGCGCCGGCCATGATGCCGAACTCCGCCGCGGCCACGGCCGTGCCCCGATCGTTGTGGGGGTGCAGCGACAGCACTATCGAGTCGCGGTCGCGGATGTCGCGGTGGAAGCGCTCGATCATGTCGCCGTAGAGGTTGGCCGAGGACATCTCGACCGTGGCCGGCAGGTTGAGGATCAGCGGCCAGTCCGGTGTGGGGCCGATCACGTCCATGACCGCCTCGCACACCTCGACGGTGAAGTCGGGCTCGGTGCCCGTGTAGCTCTCGGGCGAGTACTCGAAGCGGATGCCGCCGCCGCCGGCGGAGCGCCGGGCCGCGTCAAGGTTGCGCATGCACCGCTGAGCGCCGTCGACGGCGATGGCGACGATCCCGGCGCGGTCGGTGCGGAACACCACCCGGCGCTGGGTGACCGAGGTCGAGTTGTAGAGGTGCACGATGGCTCGGGGCGCGCCGGCGACCGCCTCGAAGGTGCGGTCGATCAGCTCGTCGCGGGCCTGCGTGAGCACCTGGATGGTCACATCGTCGGGGATCAGCTCCTCTTCGATGAGCTTGCGGCAGAAGTCGAAGTCGGGCTGGGAGGCGGCGGGGAAGCCCACCTCGATCTCCTTGAAGCCCATGTCCACGAGATGGTCGTACATGCGCTGCTTGCGGGCGATGTCCATGGGGTCGACGAGGGCCTGGTTGCCGTCGCGCAGGTCGACCGAGCACCACAGCGGTGCGGTGGTGATGCGCCGGTCGGGCCAGGTGCGATCGGCGAGATCGACCGCCGGGTAGGGGCGGTACTTGGTGAACGGCATCGGGCTGCGTGTGTCGGTCATCTTGGTTCCTCTTGGTTTCTAGGGATTGCGATGGGCTGATGGGACGGGACCGCCGGGGCGGGAAAACCGTGCCCTGAACGCACAAATCCCCCCGGCCCGGTGGGAACGAGGGGATTCGGCGAGCACCGGTATGTGGCGCTCGCCTACATGAGGAGCAGGAGCAGGCCGGCGGGGGTGGTCACGGCAGCGAGGATAGCCGCAAGGCGAGGCGCCCTCAAACATCTTCCGGCAACACCAGTAATCCAAGATCCCAGTGCCGCGTGAGCGGACCCTCGAACATCTTGCCGCGAAGGGTGCGTTTCGCGGCGCGCTTCGCGCCATGCTTGGGGCTGTGAGCTTCCTCGTCTGGGAGTCGACGCTGCCGGAGCTGCAGTCGCCCATGCTGGTGACCGCCTTCAAGGGATGGTTCGACATGGGCGGCGCCGCGACCGGCGCGCTCGAGTGGCTGAGCGAGCACAACGAGTCCTCAAGGATCGCCCAGATCGACCCGGATGAGTTCTTCGACTTCAGCCAGCTGAGGCCGCAGGTACAACTGCGCGACGGCCGCCGCGAGATCTCCTGGCCGACCAACGAGGTCTACGCCCTGCGCTCGCGGGACTCCGAGCGCGACCTGGTGATGGTGGTGGGCAGCGAGCCCCATCTGCGCTGGCGCGCCTTCGCCGACACCATCGTCGAGCTTGCCACGAGCTGTGAGGCGTCCATCCTGCTGACCGTGGGCTCACACATCGCCGACATCCCCCACACGCGTCCCTTCGTGGTGGCCGGCTCCACCGCCGACGCCGCGCTCGCGAAGTCGTGGAGGCTCGACAGCCCGAGCTATGAGGGGCCGACCGGCGTGGTGGGGGTGCTGCACGAGCGCTTCGAGAGTCTCGATGTGCCCGCCGTGTCGCTGCGCGTCGCCGTGCCGCACTACGTCTCGGGCGCTCCCAACCCGAAGGGCTCGCGCGCCCTCCTGGAGCGCCTCGAGCGGGTCACGGGTCTGCCCACCGGCTGGGCCGATCTGGACCGGGCAGCCGAGGAATGGGAGGAGCGGGTCAACGAGGCGATGCGCTCCGACGACGATGTCGTCAACTACGTGCGCAATCTGGAGGTGCGGGCGGACGCGCGGGCCGAGCAGAGCGTGCCCAGCCCCGATGACCTGGGCGCCGAGTTCGAGCTCTTCCTGCGCCGCCAGGGGGAGTCCGACTGACATGGAACCCGGGGCGGTGCCCGCGGCCGTACATCGCGGCGACGAGGAGCTGCCGTGGGCGGATGCCGGCGGCGGTGTCGAGCTGAAGGTGGCGATGGTGCGCGCCGATGAGGGGCTCTGGATCGTCCGCAACCGCTTCGCTCCGGGCGTGGTGGTGCAGACCCACCGCCATACCGGCCCCGTGTACGCCCACACGCTGGGCGGATCCTGGAAGTACGCCGAGTATCCGGAGGTCAACCGGGCGGGTTCGTTCCTGTTCGAGCCCGCAGGCAGCGTCCACACGCTCACCGTGCCCGAGAGCAACACCGAACCGACCGACGTGTGGTTCCAGATCCACGGCGTGAACCTCAACCTCGCGGCCGACGGCAGCGTCGAGTCGGTGACCGACGGCGCGGGCGTGCTCGCCGCCTACCTGGCCCTGTGCGAGGCCCAGGGACTGCCCCGCCCCAACGTCGTGACCTGACCCAAGGCGTGACCTGACCCAAGGCGTGACCTGACCCCAGCGTCGCAAGGGCGACCCCGGCTCGCGGGGGCGCTTACAAGCCGGTCGGACGGTGGATCGCGCCAACCAATCACCCACCCCGGCGCGCCGCGGCGCTTACAAGCCGAACGTCCCGTCGAGGCGGGTCTTCCAGTTGCCGGAGGCCACGGTGCCGCCGTCCACGGGGATGGAGGCACCGTTGACGAAGCCGGCCATGTCCGAGGCCAGGAACACGATGACCGCTGCGCACTCGCCGGCGTCACCCATGCGGCGCAGCGGCGTGGGATGCAGGCCGCCGAGCATGTTGGGGGCACCCTCGGACAGCGCCTTGTCGCCGGGTGTGGGAATCATGTCCGGCGCCACGCAGTTGACCCGAATGCCGCGGTGCCCGTACTCGAGAGCCAGCGTCTTGGTGAACTGCGTCACCGCCGCCTTCATGGCAGCGTACACCCCGAAGCCCGGAGCGGCGTGGTAGGCCTCCACCGACGTCACGTTGACGATCGACCCGCCGTCGGCCATGAGCGGCACACCGTGGCGCACACAGTTGGTCACGGTGGCGAAGTTCTCACGGATCAGCGCCTGCTCGCCGTTGGGCGACACATCGGCGAAGGCGGACTGGAAGGTGCCGCCGGCGTTGTTGACGAGTATGTCGATGGGGCCCAGCTCGGCGTGCGCCTGCCGCAGGAACGAGGCCACCGCCTCGCCATCGCGCCCGTCGAGCACGGCGGACACGCAGCGCCTGCCCTCGGTCTCTATGCGTGCCGCCACCCCGGGCAGTAGCTCGGCGTCGGTGTCGAAGACGGCCAGGTCGGCCCCGAAGCGGGCCAGGGCCTCAGCCGTGGCCGCGCCGATGCCCCGGGCCGCTCCGGTGACGACGGCGACCCGTCCGCTGAGCAGGATGCTGGAGGGCGTGAGGCTCATGGGTTCAATCTCGCGGCCAGACCATACCGCCGCCCGCCGACTGCCGGCGGCCCCGTAGCGGCGGGGCGTTCCGGTGCTGTGCGGCGTGACCTCGCCACCCGTTGACTGGCAGCCCCCTGGCCGCAGGGTGTTCGTCACCCGCTCTGGCTCGCTGCGCTCATGCCGCCGCCCGCCGGGGCTATGGTGAGCCGCCCGCTACAGGAAGGCGCTGCGCATGGGAGAGCTTGTTCGGGTCGAGATCGGCGCCGGCGTGGCCACGATCCGCATCGACCGGCCCAAGATGAACGCCCTCAACCTCGCTTTGGTGGCGGAGCTGATCGAGTCGGCCCAGGCCATCGCCGCCAACGACGAGGTTCGGGCCGCGGTGGTGTGGGGCGGGCCCAGGATCTTCGCGGCAGGCGCCGACATAGGCGGCTTCACCGGCCTCGACCCGGCGGGCGCCCGGGAGCTGTCGCGCCGCTTCAACGACGCCTTCCTGGCGGTGGAGAACATGCCCCAGATCACGGTGTCGGCCGTGAACGGCTATGCGCTCGGCGGGGGAATGGAACTGGCCATGGCCACCGACTTCCGTGTGGCTGCCGATGACGCCGTCTTCGGCCAGCCCGAGATCCGTCTCGGCATCATCCCCGGCGGCGGGGGCACGCAGCGCCTGCCCAGGCTCGTGGGGGTCACCAAGGCCAAGGAGATCATCTACACCGGTCGCAACGTGGCCGCCTCCGAGGCGCTCGAGATCGGCCTGGTGTCGTCCGTGCATCCCGCGGCAGAGACCTACGACGCCGCTGTCGAGCTTGCCGCGGGGTACGCGGCCGGGCCGGCGGCGCTGCGGATGGCCAAGCAGGCTGTGATGGACGGCCTGGCGCTGTCCCTCGAAGACGCGGTCGCCTGCGAGGTGGACCGTTTCGGTGACTGTTTCGCCACCGAGGACGCGGCGCTGGGCGTGGCCAGCTTCATCGAGAAGGGCCCCGGCAAGGCGACATTCACCGGCCGCTAGACCACCGGCGCAGGTCTTGGAGCGGCGTAGCGCGGCCCCCGCAAGGCGACATTCACCGCCCGCTGAGCCGTGCCGGCTAGGAGACGTCCATGCGGCTGAGCCGGATGGCGGACAGCGCCAGCCCTGCGGCGACCACCACTGCAAGAACGACCACCGCGACGACGGTGGAGTTGGCCTCGTGACCCAGATCAACGTCCGCGATGCGGATCAGCAGCGAGCGGGTGTAGCGGTGCAGAGCGAAGGTGGCGGTGAAGTCCAGCCCGGCGGCGAGTCCCTCCCACAGCAGCACGTAGCCGATGCCCCACATGATCGGCTTGCGCACGAGCAGCCCCAGCAGCACGAACAGCGCCGAGTAGGCGGCGGTGCCCAGAGCCGCGGCGGCGAGGCTGCCCGCCGCGAGCTCCCCCGAGCCAGCGACGCGGTCCGCGGCCAGCCACCCGCCGAGCACGGTCGGGATCACTGCCAGCGGCAGTGCGGCGGTGGCCGCAGCGGCTGCGGCGCCCGCCACAACCGGGCTGCGGTCCATCGGGCGCAGCCACAGGTAGACCAGGGTGCCGTCCTCGCGGGTCTCGCCCAGCACCGCCGACGCGAACACCAGCGAGACGATCGGCACCATGATGATCAACCCGAACCCGTCGGCGTAGGCGGCAGCGTCCTCTAGCAGCACCTCAGCGGGCCGGCCGGCGTCGGCGGCGCTGCCGATCACCCAGCCGACGAGGATCATCAGCCCGCCGAGCGCCGCGAGCGCGACGAGCCTGCCCGGCGTGACGATCTGGCGCACCAGCACCCGGTAGGTGAGCGCCGTGGCCCGGAAGCGGCCGACATGGCGGCGCAGCGAGCCGGATCCGGCGGCGGGCGCGGTCATCGCCCCTCCACCAGGTAGCCGAGGACCGCCTCGGATCCCATCGGTGACCCCGCCGAGGCGGATGGCGCGGTCATCGCCTCTCCACCAGGTAGCGGAAGACGGACTCGAGATCCTCGTCCAGGGGTGAGACGCGGGCCAGGCGGGTGCCGAGCCGCTTGGCCAGCGGGGCGACCTCACGTCCGAGGCGGTCGACGTCTCGGGTGTCCACGATCAGGGTGTCGCTGCCGACGCTCACGCCGACGGCGATGCCGGACTCGACCAGGGCGGCCGCCACCTGGCGAGGCCGGTCGACGCCAATGCGGATGCGGTGCGGGCGGTCGTCCATCAGCTCGCGCAGCTCGCGGTAGTCGCCCGTGGCGGCCAGCCTGCCCTGGGCGATCACGAGTATCCGCGAGCCGAGGCGGGCCACCTCCTCGAGCACATGGCTGGACACCAGCACGCAGCGGCCCTCGTCGCCGAGGCCGTGGAACAGCTCGATCATGCGGCGGCGCTGCACGGGGTCGAGTCCCGTCAGGGGCTCGTCGAGGATGAGCACCTCCGGGTCGTGCACCAGGGCCGCGGCCAGCTTCACCCGCTGGCGCATGCCCTTGGAGAATCCCGATACCGGCCTTGAGTCGTCAGGATCCAGCTCGACGACTCCCAGCGCCCGCCGGGCCGCGCCGTGCGGGTCGGGAACGGCCTCGGTGGCCGCAGCGGTCTTGACGAACTGCAGGGCGTTCAGCCGGTCGAACAGGCCGTCCTGCTGGGGCACCAGGCCGATGCGGCCCCGAACTCGGCGGTCGCGGCGGGCATCCGCGCCCAGCACCCGCACCGTCCCCTTGGTGGGCATCGTCAACCCGCACATGACCCTGAAGAGGGTGGACTTGCCCGCACCGTTGGGGCCGAGCAGCGCGGTGACGCCGGCCCGCACCGAGAAGCTCACATCGGAGACGGCCACCACGTCGCCGAACACTTTCGACACGCCTTGAAGCTCGACCATGGCCGAGCCGCTCGCCGGCGGAGCCGGTCGAGTCGCAGGCTCTCGCGGGAGCCTCAGCGGTGGCGATGGCACCGGATCCGGGGGTTTCGGCTTCCCGGAACGGCGTCCGGAGGAACCAGCCGGAGGGCCGTTCATCGGCTCAGGGCCAGTCGCCGGTAGCGCCACCAGACGACGCCCGCGCCCGCAGCGACCCAGGCAAGGTTGGCGGCTACAACGAAGGGGGTCGATAGCTGGGCCCTCCGGTAGCCCCCCACGAACTCATCGCCGACTGGAGCGTCCGGCACCGGCGCCGCGTAGATCCTCTGCTTGAGCTCATCGGAGATCCCTCCGAGGTCGAAGACATAGAGTTGCTCGCTCATGTCTGAGACCTCGACCAGCACCGTCGTCAGGATGCCGCCGCCCCACAGCAGCAGGATGACGCCGACGGAGGCGAAGGCCCGGCGGTCGGTGAGGCTGGCGGCGGCGAGGCTGGCGGCGGCGAAGGCGGCGGAGATGGCCGCACCGGAGGCGATGATGCGTGCGAAGATCTTGAGCCACTCGATCAGCCCGTCGGGGCCGGAGCCCTCGAGCGTGTAGGCGAGCAGCAGGAACAGCACCGGCCCCACGGTGATGACGGCGAGGGTGAGAACCACCGCCAGCGCCTTGGAGGTGAGGTAGCTCCACCGCTGCAGCGGGGTGGCCAGGTAGAGCGGCAGCATCCCGTTGCGGCGGTCGGCCACGAGAATGTCGGGCACGACGATGCCGCAGTAGAAGAGCAGGGCGGCGCTGATGAAGCCGTAGTACTCGTGGTAGTCGGGCAGGATCTCATCGGTGATGAGGTCGACGTCGAGCACGACCGCGATGCCCACGAAGACCACGGCGGGCACCAGCGCGATGACCACGGCCAGCCACGGCAGGATCTTGTGGCGGGCGGCGCGGCCGAGACCGAGCGTGTGTCGCATCGAGTAGCGGACGATCGAGCGCATGGCCCCGGGCAGCCCCGTGCGCGGCCCGTCATAGGAGCGGTAGCCCCTGTCGATGATCTGAGCGGCGTCACGGTCCGCCGGGACAGCGTTCGCCGCCGGTGCCGGTCTCGGTGCGTCACTCATGGAACTCACGACGCGGAGTCCTCGAAAAGGTCCTCAAGGGTGCGCCGCCGGGCTTCGAGACGGCGGATGCGGGCCCCGGCGGCGGCCACAGCGTCGCGGGCTCGGTCGCACAGGTCGTCGGTGGGCGCGCCCAGCAGCCTCATGGTGGTGTTGCTGCGCCGCACGTCCACACCGCCGGAGCGCAGCGCGGCTTCCACGGCCTCGACCGAGCCGGCCGGGTCGGTCACGTCGACGAGCTCGAGGGTGATCCCGTCCCCGGCGCCGACGAGCTCGCTCATCGGCCCGCAGGCGACCAGCCGTCCCGCGTCGAGTGCCACCACTTGATCGCACACCCGCTCGACCTCCTCGAGCACGTGCGACGACAGCACGACGCTCATGGAGAACTCGCGGCTGAGCCGGCCGATGAGGTCCAGCATCTCGCTGCGCTGCACGGGGTCGAGGCCGTCGGTGGGCTCGTCGAGCAGCACCAGCTCGGGGTCGGAGGCGATGGCCTGGGCGAGCTTGACCCGCTGCCGCTGGCCGGTGGACATGGTGCCGAGCGTGCGGGTGCGCTCCTCGCCCAGCCCCACGAGCCACAGCGTGTCCGAGGCCCGGTTGCGTGCCTCGCTGCGGGGCAGTCCCTGCACCTCGGCAAGGTGGCGGACGAAGTCGACGGCGCGCATCTCGTCGGGCAGGACGTTGCGCTCCGGGGCGAAACCCACCTTGGCTCGCAGCCGGTGGCCGGAGCTCTGGGGATCGTGGCCGAGCACCGTGAGCGCTCCGGAGGTGGGCAGGCGCAGGCCCAACATGGCGCTCAGCAGCGTGGTCTTGCCGGCGCCGTTGGCACCGACGAGCCCGGTCACACCCTGCTGCATCTGCAGGTTGAGACCGTCAAGTGCCACCGTCGAACCGAACCGCTGGGTCAGCGCCCGAGTCTCGACGATGGTCACGCCAGCGAGCATAACCGCTAGCAACTACCCGCCTTGCCCAGCGTCCAGCGAGGGGATCAACCCCGGTCGCGCTACAGGACGCCGATTCGCCCCTCGCCTGATCAGTCCTCTTCCAGCCCGTCCGCTACGGCCACGTCCCGCACCTCACCCTCACCACTGTCCTCCCACTCAGCAAACGCGGATTCGCAGCCACTTGCATTCGGTAGTGCAGCCCGATAGAGTTCCGGGTGGTGAGCAGAATTCTCCCGGTCCACCACGGCTCATGCGGCCTCGTGTCGTCCCAGCGGTGCAGTCGATGCCCCCTCGCTAGCTGCCCCCCCCCCGGCAATAGCCAGCAACCAGCGAACTCGCGCTAACCCAACAGCCGAAGCCGAGCCTCGCCACCGCAAACGGCGCAAGGCGTCTGTCGTCAAACGTTCTACTTGTCCGTGTGGCCGTGATGTCTATCCATCCGCAAATTCGCAACCGCACACTGATTGTTGCAGTGGCAGTAGGTTCGATCAGCGCCTAGCAATCGAAACCACGCTCATGACCGGCCAGCTGCAACCACCGGTGGAGTTCGCCGCCTTACTTCGGGACACGCAATCTGATCAGGACACAGCCAATGCGTTGCTAGCTGAAACGCCACTAGCGATGCACAGACTAGGCTTCGGCAAATGGATGCTGAGTCATCCAAATAGATATCGAGTTACGGTCTGTTGCCACTGTGATGTTCGTCAGCGTAACAGTCTATTCAACGAGCGACCACTTACCCTGTCGTCCCCTTCTCGGAGTGTCTACTACGTGGTGCAGTCCAGATTGAGCCACGCTCAAGGTTGCCGAAGTGGCCGCATGTCCTCAACTCTTCATTTAAGCCGTTTATCCAAGAAAGAAAGGGAAAGAAGGTAATGGAAGAAATCATCATCATCCCGTTGCTCATCTCTGTGTACGCGGTGCCGAGCATTGTCGGCGGGGTAAGACATCATCCATCGATCGGTGGCATCATCGTGCTCAACTTGCTACTAGGCTGGACCATTATCGGCTGGATCGGAGCACTCGTGTGGGCAGCATCACGAGTCGATTGAGGACGTTCGCAGGGACGTATCCGCGCAAACTTCTACCCGCCCTGCTCAACCTGGGAGACGGACGGGCAAGCGGTCGGGCTAGGGGAAGCCGATCACTCCTGCCTACCAGCGAGTGCTCGTGATGTCCGGTCAGATATCCAGATGTCCGGTCAGATATCCAGATGAAGCCTCATTGCATCGTCGATCTGAGCCATCAGGTCGAAGGGCACCATGCCGACTTGATGTCCGATTCGCTTGAAGTCCAGGCTTCGGATCTGCTCAGCTTGAATTTTGGAGTCGAGCCGCAGACCCGTATCGGCCGCAGCCAACAAGACTTGGAAGGGATAAACCCGGTCAACGTTGGATGTGATGGGAACAACGGTGGCGACGCCGCGACCCAGCCGTGTGACCATGCGATTAGCGCCGTCGTTGCTCACAATCACTGCCGGTCGGGTCCGAGCAGCCTCCGAACCCACAACAGGATCGAAGCTGACGACACGAATCTCTCCTCGCCGCATCAGGGTTGCTCTAGGCCGTCTGCTATCGCGGTGTCCCAAACCTCCCCCTCGCCAGCATCGTCCCACTCCGAGAAGGCCGCTTCGTAGTGACGCGAGAGGTCAGAGGCCCTCAATAGGTGGATCGCCCTGCGCAATGCAGCCGACCGGGAAGGGAATCCGTGAGCACGCGAGTAGGCGTCCAGGAACTCCACATCGCCATCGGGAATGCTAACCGAAACCTTCATGGTGCTATACTACCAGAGTAGGAAAGAAGCTACTACCAGCGCTTCGCACGACCCGCGCCGATCCGGCGTTGAGGCCAACGTACTTGGCCGGAGACATCTAGACATTCCACTTGGCGACTGCGGGGCTAAGTCGGTGTCGGCCTTCAGCGGTGCTGGCCGCTGTGGCCCTGGGGCAAGCGGCAGGCCCGCCTCGCGATGGGCATCATCTCTCCGCAACGGGGCTTGGCCGGTATGGGTGCGTGCAAGGCAGTGCCTCTGGTCAGTGCTGGACGTGGCCTGTGCCGCGACCCTTCTTCGGAGAGCCTGGCGCTCTCTGATGATTTGGCCCACGCCTCGATGATGTTGGTTGCAGTGCTGCCCGCATGGAGGACTTTGCCCCAGTTCTTCGCTGATTTGCAGGTCTGCGCGGCAGCGTCAATGTAGCGGGCGGCAACCCGAAGTGCTTCTATTGGATCGAAGTCTCTGGGAGCGTAACGAAAGTCCTCGCCATACAGCACATCACGGTAGTCGATCCTCTTCATCTTGTCTAGGAGGGAGAGCGCCGCTAGTTTGGCAGTCCACTCGCGCTGTCGACGCGACTTGGGCATGTATTCCACGAACCTTGCAGCCACGGAAGACGGCGTGACAAGTCTCGCAGCATCGGCTGCCCACATATCGAAGAGGTCGCGAGGACGCGCTCTTCCGTATATTGCTGCAACTTTACTCGCAATGATGTCATCGGGAACTGTCACGCTGACTGGCATGGAGCCAGCCGACCAAGAAGCCTCCGGTGAGTAATCCTGCCTAGCCGTAACAGAGCCACCGTAGGTTTGAAATAGAGATAGATCGATCTTCACGGTCACTGTCGGCAGGTCCTCAAAACGCGCTGCAAAGCGTGCGTGTAGTATCCCGTGTCTATGGGAGGCATGGCCTACCTCGAATCCCATCCCCACCTCTTCTGCTACTTCGGCTAGAAGGTCGCGGAACTCCTGGCATTCGCGCCCGAACTCCTGCTTGCTCGGAACGGGATCGCCGTTGAGTCGGTCGTAGTCTAGGTCTTCGCTGTAGCGCCACGGCGTCACAAACCACAGCTTGTGGAGACAGGTGCCACCCTTGAACTGCAAGATCTCGCCCAGCACCGGGTGGCGAGCGATCTGCTGGATCAGTTTGGACAGGACCAAGTCGATCTGGATCTGCTCGATGCGCTTCCACGGAATACGGGTGCGCCACTCATCCACCGCAGCCCGTGAGATCGCCTCAGTAGTCATTGAACAAGTCGTGGTCTGGCGCGCCGTCCACGAGCACGTCCCAGTCGTGGTCCACATACGGCTTGAAGCGGGGCGAACCGAGTGGAGGCGGCAAACGCCGTTCTCCCCACAGGGGCACGATCCCAGAGTTCTTGCCTGCGGCCAAGACGTCCCGCAGGGGCGATAGATCAAGGGGCATCTTGATATACCAGCGAAGGTCCTTCTGGAGTTGTGCCAGCAGGCACCCGGAGCGCCGCAGCACGCTGTCCCGCCACAAGCCGGTGTGACCGGCAGTGTCGGCCAGCCGCTGCGCGCTGAGCACTCCATTCATGAGCATGTTGCCCAGCACCGACTCGACGGCCACAGCACCGCCGCTGCGGTCCGGCCGAGCGACTAGGTCATACACCGTCGCCTCCGGCGTGGACACGGCAACCGGCGGAGAGTCACACCAGCCGGGCAGCCGCACGGTGGGCACCTCGGCCGTGGCACTGCGGCGAACGAACCGCAGAATATCGCCGTCGATTCGACGGGACCGCTGATATGTCGGCACGACCACCTGCGTGGCAGCCCAACAATGATGCGAGACCCTATGATAACTCGCGGCAGTGCGGTATCCCACGTAGTACACAAGATTACGATGCTTCATCATGTCGTCCAGGTAGAACGCGATGGGCATCCCCCGGTCGACACGGTCAACCGGTACGGGTGCCCAGCCGCCCTTGGTGACGCAGAGCATCCTTCCGGCTCGCGCCGCCGGTACCAGCTTCTGCGCCACCTGAGCGGGCAGGCACCCCATGAGGGCGGCGAGGCGCTCCCTGGTCGCGTAGTGCTCGCCGCGCTCCAACAGCGTGTCAGCCACGTCGAGGGGTCGCACCTTCGATGGCGATGCCCTCGTCATGGGGTCGATAATAGCACATCTTTGTTGCAAGGACTCTCGGAGCGCCGTCGATGGATGGTGAGACATGATCATCTTTCCGATCTAACACCTCATGTCGAGATGTTGACATAGGTTCTCATGCCTCATCATAACTCTTCTGTGCGGATCATGCAACGGTGCGCTTGTGACGGGGGCGCTGCATGGCCCCCGGTTGTGCCGTCCGGTCCCGGTGCGGCTGGGGGGTGGGGTCGGCGGGTAGCGTGCTGGCACCGCTGCGACAGCAGCCACAAAACCATTCGGAGCAGCTAGATGAGCGTGCCGACATATCAGCTTCACCACCTGTGCATCTTCGAGAAGCGGCCCCGCGAGGCCATGTGGAACTGGCTGCGCTGGTACCACGCCATCCCGGCCTACTACTGGGAGGGCCTCCCCGACCTGCACCACACCGGCGAGGGCGGCGTGGACTACACCTTCCTGGCCTGCGGCGCCCCCTTCCAGATGCAGCTCGAGTCGCCCCCCTACCAGTTCGAGTACGAGCGCGACTGGTTCGCCCGCCACGACTCGGGCATCAACCACGTCTGCTGGATAGTGCCCCGGGCCTACGACACCGTCGAGCACCTCCGGTCCAACGGCGCCGAGGTGGCCATGCCCTACGAAGAGTTCGGCGGCACCTACAACGGGTTCGTGGCCATCGACCCCGAGGGCCGCTGGGTGGAGATCATGGAGTACGTCGGCGACTTCAAGACCCCCGACGTCGAGTTCCGCCCCATCGGGCACCCCGGCCTGCAGACCCTGGGCGTCGTGCAGCTGTGCCGGGACCTGAACAGCCAGGTCGAGTGGTACACCGAGGTTCTGCGGCAGCGCATCGTTCTCGACGCCCGCAGCGACAACGACGGGCTCGTCTACCTGGCCGACCACACCTACGGCGGCCGCCAGTGCGTGAACGTGCTGGCGACACCGCGCACCGAGGCCGAGCAAGCCCTGATGCAACGCCACGGGCCGGTGATCTCCACCGTGCTCTACCAGGCCGGCGACGTGGACGCAGCCTGGCGCGACGCTCTGGCAGCCGGCTTCGGCGAGGTGGCGGCCCCGGCACCCGACGACCGCATCGGGGCGCGCACCGGCTACCTGCGCGAGCCCAGCGGCAACCTCGTGCAGGTGCGTGAGCGGCTGGCCGCTGCGGCTTGAGACCACCGAGCCTCGCCACCCGCGCTCGCCCCGGCGAGAAGCCTGAGCCGGCGAGGAACCGCAGCGGCTTGAGAATCAGGGGGATACACCACGCCGGGATCGTGGTCCGCGACCTCGACGCCGCCGTCGCCTTCTACGGCGCCCTGCTGGGGATGGAGATCATCGGTCGGGACCGCTGGCGCATCCCCAACCCCGGCGCCGACAGCGCGGTCGGCCTGGCCGGCTCCTCGGCCGACGGCGTGATGATGCGGGGATCGGCCAGCTATCTGGAGCTGTGGCAGTACCACGCCCCCGACCGCACCGGAGACGACCCCGCTCACCTCGGCGCACACGAGCTGGGACTCCGCCATCTCGCCATCGAGGTGGACGACGTGCCCGCGGCCCTGGACCGGCTCGTCGAGCTGGGAGGCACACGGATGGGCGAACCGCTCCGCTTCGATCACGGCGGCGAGGCCGTGTACTGTCGAGACCCCTTCGGCACCATCATCGAGTTCATGTCGGTCGGCTCGACCTCGGAGTCGCTCGACGACCTGCACGCCGGCCCGCCATGAAGGCCGCTGTGTATGACGCACCCGGCCCGCCGCCGCGCACGTTGACAGGAGGAACGAACTTGAGGACAGTCGCTCGATGAGGGCCGCCGTTTATGACGCACCCGGCCTGCCGCTGCGCATAGCCGAGCTTCCCGATCCTCGCCCCGGGCGCGGTCAAGCCGTGATCCGGGTGAGGGCGTGCGGCGTGTGCGGTTCCGACCTGCACGCCACCACGCCCGAGGGCGACCTGGCCCGCCGGGGAGCGGTGCTGGGTCACGAAGTGACCGGGGAGATCGTCGAGATCGGCCCCGAACCGGAGAGCGACCGGACGGCGGACGACAGGGCCTCCGGCGACAAGCCGGCGGGTTACCGGGCGGCGGGCGGCTGGGCGGCGGACGATCAAGCGACGAGCGGCTGGGCGGCGAAAGACAGGCCGGCAGGCGGCTGGGAGGTGGGCGACCGGGTGTATGTCATGCCGGTCGGGTCGTGCGGGCGCTGCCCACACTGCCGGCTCGACCGCCCCGAAGACTGCCCCGAGCAGTTCACCTTCGGGGCGCTGGGCCCCGACGAGCCCGACGGCGCATACGCGGAATACCTGGCCGTGTCGCTCTCGGACCTGCTCGCCGTTCCCGACGGCGTGGACACAGACATTGCCGCACTGTGCGAGCCGCTGGCCACGGGGCTGATGTGCGTTCGCCAGGCGCAGCTTCAGATCGGGGACCGGGTGCTGATCATGGGCGGGGGCCCGATCGGCCTGGCCGCCGCTGCCTGGGCGCGCTTCTTCGGCGCCCGCCGGGTGGTGGTTTCCGAGCGGGTGGGCCACCGCTTGGAGCTGGCGCGGCGGCTCGGCGCCACGGACACCATCGACGCGGCCGCGGACGCCGACGTCGCCGGGCGCTTCGCCGAGCTCACCGGTGCCGAGCCCGACGCGGTTATCGAGGCCGTGGGACGACCGGGGATGCTCGACGCCGCCATCGCCGCGGTGCGGCCCCGGGGCACGGTGGTGACCGGCGGGGTGTGCATGGAGCCCGACACGTTCGACCATCTTGGCGCCTACCGCAAGGAGCCGGTGATCCGCACCGCTCGCATCTACACCAAGGCCGAGAACCGGTTCATCCTGGAGATGATCGCGGCGGGGCGCATCGACCCCGCCCCGATGATCTCCCACCGCATAGGGCTCGACGCCCTGCCCGACGCCTTCGAGGCACTGCGCACGCCCACCGACCAGTGCAAGGTCATGGTCATGCCGTGACACAACCAGCAATCGCTGCCTGACCGCTCGGCCTCTGGGAGACCCGCTCTGATGCTAGGAGACTTGGAGTTGGAGTAGCAGCCGTCCCGAGCGCTCTAGCTCCACTTCGAGCACTCCGGGGATGGCGGCCGTGAAGGCGAAGTGGGCCGGACTTCCCGGCGAGACCGCTCGCAGGATGTCGTAGCCGTGGACGTGGACTTCCTCGGCCGTGTCGGACGTGACCAACAGCGCCACCACGGAGCCCAGTTCCACCTCCACCCGCCGTGAGCCCCCCACCGGATCCCCGCCCACAACCTCGACCACGATCGTCTGGTCGGCATCCGCGATGTCGGCGTCGTGGCGCGTGGGCTCACCGGCCGAGCCGTGGTGATGCCCCTCGCCGCCATGGGAGTGGTCGCCCTGATGATTCTCGCCCACATGGGAACCCTCGCCGCCGTCGGAGTGGTCGCCATGGTGGTGGCCCGAGCCCTCCCCAGAGCGGCCGACCGCAGCTGACGCCTCGCTCTCGGACACCTCCAGAGTCGCAACAGCGCCAACGGCCACACCGTCCACGGTGATCGGGGCGTGATCGTTGCTGCGCAACTCGACGCGGATCTCGTGGGTGCCCGCCGGCAGGGGCGGCATCTGATGCCAGGTCTCATAGATGCGGGCCACGCTCTCGCCGTTGATGAGCAGGCGCATGTAGCCCTCGCCGTCGGCGTGCTGTCGCGAGGCGTTCTCAGCAGCGAGACGGAAGTTGGAGGGCACCGCGTTGATGTTCCAACCCCCGGCGGGGTCATCGACGATCGTCAGGCTCAGCGACGGGTGGGGCTCCGAAGCAGGTCTGGCCCCGGCCTGGCCCTCGCCCATGGCCTGGTCGCCGAGCTCGTGGGCGCGCAGGCTGGTGGTCGCGTCAATCTTGTCGCCGCCCACGGCGAGCGTCGAGTGGTCGTTGGACGACAACTCGACCCGCACCTCGTGATCGCCCGCTGCAAGCGCTCCGATGTGATGCCATTGGCCGTAGACGCGCGACACCCTGACGCCGTCGATGTACAGGTGTGCGTGACCCTCACCGTCGACGTGCGCGGTCGAGACACGCTCGGGGGCCATGCGGAAGTCGGTGGTGAGAAGGCGCAGGTTCCAGCCCTCGACCGGATCCTCGGTGATCTCGATCGCGATGGTGGGCGCCGCCACACCGTCGGTTATCTCGCGAAGGCTGCCGTGAGCGCCGTGGTCATGGCCGTCGCCCATGCCGTCCGGCTCGCCGGTGGTCTCACCGTCGCCGTCCATTCCGGCCGCGGCAGGCTCCAAAACCCCCGTATCGACGGTCTCTGCGGCCTCAGTTCCGCCGCAGGCGGCGACCAGCAACACCGCACAGGCCGCCAGGACACCGACAAGATGTCGGGGACCGACACTAGCAACGCGCCCGCTCTCCATGGCCCGCAAGCTACCGACCCGTCGATGCCGTCAACACCGGGCCGAGGCCCAGGGTTTCGGCGGCCTCACTCTTGGGGGAGCAGGTAGATCTTGCCGCAGTCCTTGCTGAGCGCGACCTCGAAAGCGTCGGCGGCTCGGCTCATGGGGACGGTGTGGGTCACCAACACATCGATGTGGCGCTGCACCGCCGGGTCGCACAGCATCCGCAGCAGGCCGTCGCGGTCGCGGAAGCGCACGTCGTGGCCGCCGGTCCAGGTGATGTGGCGGTCCACGAGGTCGTTGAGAACGCTCAGCGGGTAGCGCTCCGAGGCCCCGGCGTGGCCCAGCGAGTAGAGCGTGCCGTAGCGGCGCAACCCGGCCAGACACCTGTCCAAGTAAAACGGCACGCCGGCGCACTCGAAGGCCACGTCCACGCCGCGGCGCCCGCCGGTCACGGCGTGAAGCCGCTCGAGCCAGTCCTCGCGGTCGGGATCGATGATCGCCTCGACCCCGAGCCGGCGGCACAGCTCCATGCGGTAGGGGTGCCGGCCCAGCACCACCACCGTGGCACCCCGGTACAGGGCGTTGCAGATCGCGCCCAGGCCGATGAAACCCACGCCTGCGACCAGCACCACGTCACCGGCGCTCACGCCCGCCTCCTCGGCGGCGGTGTAGGTGCAGCCCAGCAGGCAGTTGGCAGCCGCGGCATGGTGGAACGACAGCTCGCCACCGATGGACTGCACCATGTGCTCGGGAGCCAGGCGATACCGGGACATGGCGAACCCGCCCGAGGCGCTGCCGTTCACCTTCTCGATGCCCAGCAGGCCCGCCTCGATGTCCTGGGGTGCCAGCCCCTCGTCGTGGGACTCGTAGGGGATGCCCAGGCAGTGGGTGGGCGACAGTCCCCGAGTGCAGACGAAGCACTCCCGGCAGCTGTTGCCCTGATAGACGATCACCCGGTCGCCGGGCTCGAACCGCGACCCCGGCGAGGTCTCGGTGACGGTGCCCACCCCCTCATGGCCCAGATGCTCGGGGCTGTCGTGCCACTCGAACTGATGGTCGCGATAGATGCGGCCCTCGTTGCACACCGGCGCCACCGCCGTCTCGACGACCACGAAACCGGGCCCCGCCACCGGATACGGCCTAGTGGCCAGCGCCACAGTCCGCGGCTGCGGGATCGTCAACACCGTATTGAGGCCACCACCACCGCCTCTGTCATCCATATCGGCCATCACTCCCACTTCGGCAGCGTCCGCTTTAGGAACTTGTCGAACAGTGGCACGGTGAATGCCGTGTCACCGTGGGCAGGGCTATAGATCATACCCTTGGCTATGAGCGCCGACCGCCGGGGTGCCACCGACTGCACCTTCACGCCGAGTTCAGCTGCGATATCACCCGACCGGTGCGGGCCGGGGCCGAGTTCGGCCATCGCCCTCAGATAGCGGCGCTCTAGAGGTGTGAGACGATCAAATCGCACCCGGAAGAAGTCCCGGTCGAGGGTGTCGTGGACGCTGGTGCTGGCGGCCTGGACATCATCCAGTGTGATCCGGTCTCCAGGTGCTGCGTTCCAAGCGTGAAAGCCCCACTCTTGAACGAAGTACGGGTAGCCACCCGACGCCTCGGCGATCAACTCGACCGCTGGCGGCTCGAAGCCAGCTCCCCGCTCCTCGGCGGGAACTACAAGAGCGTCGCCGACCTGGTCGTCCGTGAGCGTGTCGACATCCGGGAAGGTGAACATGCGCTCGGCGTAGGTACGTGCCCGTCCAACAAGGCCTCGCAGCTGTGGCAGCCCTGCGGCCACCAGTACCACCGGCAGGCTGAGCTGGGTGGTGCGATGGATGGCACCGATCACGGCCCCCATCTCATCGCCAGTGAGGTACTGGGCCTCATCTATCGCCAGGACGATCCCGCTGCCGCGTGCGGCTGCCGCTTCCCCTGAGGCAACCAGCAGATCGGTCAGATCCTCTGACAGGAGCCCCGAATCGGCTAACCCGAGTTCAGGTTCCACCCCGGCGGCGATAGTCAGGCCGTCGGGCAGGTGCAGGGAAAACGACTTCAGCACACCGAGCGCCCGTGCCGTGGCTCGCTGCATCGGACCCGCAGCCATCTGCAGCAGGATTCGACGTAACCTGATGGCCAGCATCTCGCTGAGACTGCCCGAATCCCAAGCCTCCACGAACGCCGTTCCGGCACCTTCCTGCTCAGCGATCTCCACGAACCGGTTCAGTAGCACAGTCTTGCCGACGCCCCTCAGGCCCAGCAGCATGCAGTTCTTGCCGGGGCGCTTGTCAAGCACCCGCCTCAGCATCACGCCGTAGTCATCGATCACACGATCTCGTCCCACCAATGCAGCCGGTGGTGCGCCCGCGCCCGGACTGTAGGGATTGGCGTGCCGGTCCAATTCGATCAACCTCCCTCGCGCGGCCTCGACCTGGGCGTAGTACCGCCCATGCCTCGGCACCGATCACTTCAATGGACTTTACCATCAGTCATACGTATTTGTCCGTCTAGTGGATAACTTCCGCATAACTCGGCCACGACCGGCGCGCTGGCCGCCTACGCCGTGGTGCTGTCTGGCTTCAACAGAGTTTACCGATAACTATTGCCGATTTATCTGCTGTAGATAACTTTTGCATAAGTCGGTCTCCGACGGGCGAGCCGATGGGTGCGGGTTGCAGGGTGCATTGAGGGCTGTGGCGGCTGGCACGCGCTTCGTGAGTCTGCGTCATCGCGCTCGCCTAGCTCACCAGCTTCGAGAGCCTCGACGCCCTTGTGGGGTTAGGGGTTGGCGTGGATGCCCAGCTTGAAGGCTCGGGCCAGCAGGGTCGCGGCTTGAGCGCGGGTCACGATCCGTTCAGGACAGAAGCGGGTGCCGTCGCTGTTGCAGCCGGAGGTGATCCCGGCGGCCGCTATCGCCTCGATGGCGGCGGCGTCGGCCAGGCCGTCGACGTCGCTGAACCGGGGCGGATCCGGCGAGGGTGCCAGCTTGAGCGCACGGGCCAGCACGGCCGCCGCCTCCGCCCTCGAGACTCCGCTGTCGAAGCAGAACAACCGCGGCGACGCCGAGCACTGCGACATCACCCCAGCGGAGATGACCCCGGCGACACCGGCGGCGAAAACGTCGCTCGTGACGTCGCCGAAAGCCTGCCTGGCGCCCGCCGTCTCCTCGGCGGACGGCTCCAGGCCCATGGCCCGGGAGACCATCAGGGCGAAGTGTCCCCGGCTGACCTCGGCGCGGGGACAGAACCGCATCCCGGAGCGGCCGCAGCGCCAGGTGATGCCCGCCGCGGCGGCGGCCTCGACATTGGCCCGGTGGACCCCGCCGGTCACATCGCTGAACAGTGGCGGCCGGTCCTGCAGCGGGGGCGTGGGCCCGTAGGTGTACTGCGCCGCCGCGGTCAACAGCTGGCGCTGCAGCGTGGGACAGAACGGTCTGGCGATGATCAGAGGCTCGTTGGCGATCATCGCGAACGTGACCAGCTCGCCCGAGGCCGTGAGCGTGGCACCCGCAAGACCTCTCGAGTCGTTGAGCGAGCCCGACTTGACCATCACCGTGTTCGGCGGTCCCTGCCCGGCCGGGGGTGCCTGCGGCGTGCAGCCTCGCAGCGTTCCCGTCTTGCCGGCCACGCCGAGCCCCGCATACAGAGCCGAGTGCGCTCCGGCGCCTGCGAGCAGCACGGCCGCTGCCCGGCAGGTCAGCCGGTTGTGAACCGACAGCCCGGAGCCGTCCACGATCACCACGCCCTCGGCCGCGTCACCCAGCATCCCCGCCAGCACGAACGCGGCGCCGGCGGCGGCCTCGGCCCGCTCAGAGCCCGAGGTGCGCCTGCCGATCTCCTTGAGCAGCATCTCGGCGGTGGTGTTGTCAGACCACGCCAGCACCCGGCTGAGGATCTCCGACAGCGGCGGCGACTGGATCCGCCCGAGGCCGGTGCGATCCGCGGCCGCCGGCGCCAGACCCGAGCGCGGCCGCTTCGTGATCACCATGCCCCGAGCCTCCAGCAGGTCGTCGAACAGCGACGCCGCGGCCTGGGGCGGATCGGTGGCTCGGACATGGCCTTGCCGGGACGAGGAGTAGCGGGCGTACCCGTCGTTGATCATCAGTCCCGAGAGCGGGCCGACGAGATTGGAGGTGACGTAGGACCTCTTCCACACCGGCCGGGACTCTCCCGGCAGGCGGTGCGCCGTGTAGTCGCGCTCCGCGTCCCGATACCAGGAGCCGTCGCCGACTATCGAGCCCTCGATCCGCGTGATGCCCGCAGCCCGCAGGCTTGCCATCACCGTGTCGGCGAGCCTCGACACGTCGGTGTAGGTGCGCGGCTGACCGGAGCGGCCGATGTAGCCGCGGGTGGACAGGACGGGGTCGCCGCCGCCCACCAGGTAAACGTCTCCGGTGAGCACCCCCGAGCGGACCGCCGCCAACTCCGCCGATCCCACAACGACCTCGGTGGTGTAGGTGGCGTCGGGGCCCATCAGCTTGAGTGCCACTGCCGATGTGGCGATCTTGGTGATCGAGGCCGGGATCAGGGGCCGGCCGGCCTTCACCGACAGCAGTGCCTCGCCGTTGCGGTGGACCGACAGGCAGGTGTCGGGCGGGGCCTTCCCCTTCGTGAGCGCCGCGGCGAACTCCGAGACGACCCGCTCGCGCCAGGCCGCATCTCCGGAGGACTCCTCTTGCGCAACCGCCTGCCGCGCGGGCACAGCAGCCGAGCCGGCGGTGAACGCAGCCACCGCAACGACCGCGGCAGCGACTCTGGCGAGCAGCCCGATGCCAGCGCTGCGATCAGCAGGCACCCGCCGCTACCCGCTCACGCGTCCGCAGACCCCAGCGACAGAGGCCCCGGCACCGGAGGCCGCGCAGCGCGCCCGCCACGCACCGCCACCGCCCCGCTCACGTAGTGGAGGCCGCCACGCGGAGGCGCAGCTCGGCACGCTCCAAGGCCGCGGCCGCCGAGACGTCGCTGGCATCGGCGGCCAGCGACGCGGCGGCCCGCTGCCGGGCTTGCTCGGCCCTTTCGACATCGATGTCGGCGGCCGCCTCGGACACGTCCGAGAGGATCGTCACCTTGTTGTGGCTGACCTCGACGAAGCCGCGGTGCACAGCGAACGTGTCGCGCTCACCGCCGGCGCGCAGCACCTCCACCGACCAGGGGGCGAGCACACCCAGGAACGGCACGTGCCCGGCCTGAAAGGCGATGTCGCCCTCCTCCACCGCGCGCACGATCACCATCGCCGCGGATCCCGAGTAGGTCACCTCCTCGGGTGACACCAGCTCCACGTCAAGGGACACGGCCATGTCAGGACTTGAGCTCCGCGGCCTTGCGCTCGGCGTCCGCAGCGCCGCCCACCATGTAGAACGCCTGCTCGGGCAGGTGATCAAGATCGCCGTCGACGAGCGCCTCGAAGGAGTCGATCGTCTCGGACACCGGCGTGAATATGCCGTCCTGGCCGGTGAAGTTCTTGGCCACGAACATCGGCTGGGACAGGAAGCGCTGCACCTTGCGGGCCCTGTCCACCGTCACCCGGTCCTCCTCGGACAGTTCGTCGAGACCCAGGATGGCGATGATGTCCTGCAGCTCCTTGTAGCGCTGCAGCACCTCCTGCACCCGCCGGGCAACCCCGTAATGGCGCTCCCCCACCACCAGCGGGTCGAGGATCGTCGAGGTCGAGGCCAGCGGATCCACCGCCGGGTAGATGCCCAGCGCAGCGATGTCGCGGCTCAGCTCGGTGGTGCCGTCGAAGTGGGTGAAGGACGTGAACGGCGCCGGGTCGGTGTAGTCGTCGGCGGGCACGTAGACGGCCTGCAGCGAGGTGATCGACTTGCCCCGGGTGGAGGTGATCCGCTCCTGCAGCTCGCCCATCTCGTCGGCCAGCGTCGGCTGGTATCCCACCGCCGAGGGCATCCGGCCCAGCAGCGTCGAGACCTCCGAACCGGCCTGCACGAAACGGAAGATGTTGTCGATGAACAGCAGCACGTCCTGGTGCTGCACGTCACGGAAATACTCGGCCACCGTCACGCCGGCCAGCGCCACCCGCAGCCGCACCCCGGGCGGCTCGTCCATCTGCCCGAAGACCAGGGCGGCCTTGTCGAGCACCCGCGTGGTGCCGTCGCCCATCTTGGTCTCGCCCATCTCCAGGAACAGGTCGGTTCCCTCGCGGGTGCGCTCCCCCACGCCGGCGAACACCGACACGCCGCCGTGGTTGGTGGCCACCCTGGTGATCATCTCGGTGATGAGCACCGTCTTGCCCACGCCGGCGCCGCCGAACAGGCCGATCTTGCCGCCCTGCTTGTAGGGGGTGAGCAGGTCGATCACCTTGACGCCGGTCTCGAACATCTGCGCCGAGGGCTCGAGAGTGTCGAAGGCCGGCGCGGGACGGTGGATCTCCCAATGCTCCGGCGTGTCATGGCCCGGCGTGTCGAGGCACTCGCCCATCACGTTCCACACGTGGCCCAGCGTCTGGTCGCCCACCGGCACGCGTATGCCGTGCCCGGTGTTGCGCACCTCGGTGCCGCGGGTGAGGCCGTCGGTGGGCCGCAGCGCGATGGCCCGCACGCGGTTGTCGCCGATCTGCTGGGCGACCTCGGCAGGCACCCGCACCTCGCTGCCGTCCACGGTGACCGTGAACTCGAGCTCGTGGTTGATCTCGGGCAGGTGCCCGGCCGGGAACTCCACGTCCACGACGGGGCCGGCGATGCCGACGATGCGGCCGCTGCGCAAGGCTGTGGCGGGGCCGGATTCGGTGATTGTCATGTTTGGCTGTCTTCCTTGCTGTGCTGGACTTGCTGTGCTTGGAACTATCGGGCGTCTTCTGGTCGGGGGTCGGGCTTCTCGGTGCTTGACCTAGCGGGCCTCGGCAGCGGCGGCTGCCAGCGCCGAGGCGTCGGTGCCGGCGAGCATCGATGCCAGGGCGGTCTCGACGCTGCTGTCGCCGCCGGCGGCTCCGAGGGCTTCGGCGCCGCCGACGATCTCCATGATCTCGGTGGTGATGGCGTCCTGGCGTGCCCGGTTCATCGCCCGCGACAGCTTGGTGATCAGCTCCTCGGCGTTGTCGGTGGCGGCCTTCATCGCCCGCTGGCGGCTGGCGTGCTCCGAAGCGGCCGCGTCGAGCAGCGCACCGTAGAGCCGGGCCTCGGTGTAGCGGGGCAGCAGCGCCTCCAGGACCGACTCGGGGGACGGCTCGAACTCGAAGCTGCCGGCACGACCGCCGGTGCCCGAGCCCTCCGCCGCGATCATCGAAGCGTCGACCAGCGGCAGGAAGCGCCTGACCACCACACGCTGGGTGCCCATCGACACGAACTCCGTGTAGATCAGCTCCACCTGGTCGACCGCCTCGGCCAGGAACGACCCGGTGACCGCCTCGGCCACGCGCCGGGCGTCGTCATAGGACGGGCTGTCGCTGAAGCCCGAGAAACCATGGTCGATCCGGTAGTTGCGGAAGCGGAAGTAGCCCGCCGACTTGCGGCCCACGCAGCACAGCGAGTAGCCCTTGCCCTCGGACACGTGTCCCATCAGCTGGCGCTCGGCGATGCGGATGACCGAGGTGTTGTAGGCGCCGGCGAGGCCGCGGTCGCCGGTCACCACGATGAAGCCGACGTTGCGCACCTGCTGCGCCTGGCGAAGCAGGGGATGGTCGATCTCGGCGCCGCCCGCGGCGAGGTCCTCGATCACGCTGGTGATCAGCCTGGCGTACGGTCGCGCCGCGTTGGCGCGCTGCATCGCCTTCACCACCCGGGTCGCGGCGATCAGCTCCATGGCGCGGGTGATCTTCTTGGTGGACTGGATGCTGCCGATGCGGCGGCGAAGCTCCCGCTCCCTACCTCCGGGCATGGCTACCCTCGGGCACGGCTATCGCGCCAGTGTTCTGAAAGTCCCCGACGATGCCGGTGTGGGCATGGCTGCCCTCGGGTTCGGCTACCGCCCGGTCCCGCTGCATCTAGCCCTCGGCCCGAGCGATGTCCTCTTCGGGCAGGGTGGTGTCGGCATCGACCATCGTGGTGTGCTCGGCGCCCTGCTCGGCAGCGTCGGGCTCGGTGCCCGGATCGGCGCTCGTGGCCTCGAACTGCTCCGCGAACGCCTTGACGCGGGCATCGAAGTCGTCCTCGTCGGCGATGGCGCCCGTGGCGCGGATCTCGGCGAGCGTTGCGGCCTCCCGGGTGCGGAACCAGTCCAGCAGCTCGCTCTCGAACCTGCCGACGTCCGCGACCGGCAGGCCGTCGAGGCAGCCGCGGGTGCCTGCGTAGATCGACACCACCTGCTCCTCCACCGGAAGCGGACTGTTGACGCCCTGCTTGAGCAGCTCGGTGAGGCGGTAGCCCCGCTCGAGCTGAGCCTTGGACACGGCATCGAGGTCGGAGCCGAAGGCCGCGAAGGCCTCGAGCTCGCGGAACTGCTGCAGGTCTCCCTTGAGCGTGCCGACGGCCGTCTTCATGGCCTTGACCTGCGCGGCCCCGCCCACCCGGCTCACCGAGATGCCCACGTCCACGGCGGGGCGGATACCGGACTTGAACAGGTCGTCCTGCAAGAAGATCTGCCCGTCGGTGATGGAGATCACGTTGGTCGGGATGTAGGCGGAGACGTCGCCGGCCTTCGTCTCGATCACCGGCAGCGCCGTGAGCGACCCGGCGCCGCGCTCGTCGCTGAGCTTGGCGGCCCGCTCCAGCAGGCGGCTGTGGAGGTAGAAGACGTCGCCGGGGTAGGCCTCACGGCCCGGCGGGCGCCGCAACAGCAGCGACACCTGGCGGTAGGCCTCGGCCTGCTTGGACAGGTCGTCGTAGATCACCAGAGCGTGCTCGCCGTGCTCCATCCAGTGCTGGCCCATGGCGCAGCCGGCGTAGGGGGCGAGGTACTTGTAGGGCGCGGGATCAGACGCCGGCGCCACAACCACCACGGTGTATTCCATGGCGCCGAGCTCTTCGAGGGTGGCCACCGCCTGGGCCACGGTCGAGGCCTTCTGGCCGATGGCCACGTAGATGCACTTCACGCCCAGGCCGCGCTGGTTGAGGATGGTGTCTAAGGCGATGGTCGTCTTGCCGGTCTTGCGGTCGCCGATGATCAGCTCGCGCTGGCCCCGGCCGATGGGGATCAGCGAGTCGATGGCCTTGATGCCCGTCTGCATCGGCTCGTGCACCGGCTTGCGCCCGGTGATGCCGGGGGCCTGGATCTCCATGCGCCTCGGGATCGGGTTCGAGAGCGGCCCCTTGCCGTCGACCGGCTCGCCCAGGGGGTTGACAACCCTGCCGAGCAGGCCGTCACCGACCGGGATGGACAGGATGTCGCCGGTGGCCTGCACCGGCTGACCCTCCTCGATGCCCTCCACGTCGCCGAGCACGACCGCCCCGATGGACGCCTCGTCGAGGTTCAGGGCCAGGCCGATGGCGCCGTTGGAGAAGCGCAGCATCTCGTTGACCGCGGCGTCGGGGAGTCCCGAGACGCGGGCGATGCCGTCGCCCACCTCGAGCACGCGCCCGACCGTGGACTGCTCGAGCGTCGGGGTGAAGCCCTCCAGGTTCTGGCGGATCGCGGCGGCGATGTCCGCCGTGTTGATCGTGAGGGTTGATGTGTCGCTCATCTGAGTCCCGCTTTCATCTGCTGGAGCCGGCTGCGCACGCTGCCGTCGATCACCTCGTCGCCGATCTCGGTGATCACGCCGCCGATGACGCTGGGATCGACGGTCGCTCGGATCTCCACATCCAGACCCGACGACGCCTTGATGGCTGCCGCCAACCTCTGCTGCTGCTCGGCGCTGAGCTCGACGGCGCTGCGCACCCTGGCCACGCGCCGGTTGCGGGCCGCGGCGGCGGTGTCCACAGCCGTGTCGATTATGTCGATCAGGTCGGCCCCCCGGCCTGCCGTCACGATCATCGACACGAGCGCCGCGGTCTCTGGCCGGGCGCGCCCCGCCAGGAGGTCCTCGACGATCCCGGCGCGCCTGCAGGCGTCGATGCCCGAGTCGGCAAGCGTCGAGCGCAACTCCTCGTTCTGGCGCAGCGCCTCGGCGAGACGCGTCAGCTCGCCCTCCACCTGCTGCTGGGCGCCCTCGGCGCCCGCCACCTCCAGCACGGCCCGTGCGTAACGCTCCACGGCGTCCGCGGCACCGGCACCGGCCATCGTCAGCCCCCGCTCCCGGCGGCCACCTCGTCGATGTAGCCGTCGATGAGCGCCCTGTGAACGTCGGGGTCGAGACTCGCATCCACCACGCGCTCGGCGGCGCCCACCGCGATGGCGGCCACGTCGGTGCGCAGGTCGTCGATGGCGTGCCGGCGGCTCGCCTCGATATCGGCCGCGGCCCGGGCGCGCTGCTCGGCGATGTCCGCCTCGGCCCGCGCCTGCAGGTCCTGCGCCAGCCGGTCGGCCGAGACGCGGGCCTCGTCGATGATGGCCGCCGCGGTCGACTTGGCCTCCGCCAGCTGCGCCTCGTACTCGGACTTCGTGCGCATGGCGTCGGTCTTGGCCGTGTCCGCGGCGTCGAGATCGGCGCGGATCTTCTCGGAGCGGGCGTCCATGGCCCGCTTCACCGCCGGGAAGCCCTTGCGCCACATGAACACCGCCAGGATCAGGAAGGCGGCGCCTCCCCAGATGATCTCGTCAAGCTCGGGAAGGATCGGGTTCGGCGCCTCGACGCAGCCCTCCAGATCCTCCTCGAACTTCTCAAGATCCTCCTTCGCGCCGTCCTCGAGGGCGTGCAGGCTGCCGTGCTCCGCCTCGGCGGTGACCACGAGCTCGAAGACGCAACTCCCGATCGTCTCACCGGCAGCGGTGGCCGGCGCGGCCACCGCGAGCAGCGCCGCGCCCGCCAGGCCCAGCGCCGCGCCGAGCCGCAGGATCGTTCGCTCAATCATCGCTTCGGCTCCTAGGGGAGCAGCAGGATGAAGACGACGAACCCGATCAGCGCCAGCGCCTCGGTGAAGGCGATCCCGAGGAACATCGTGGTGCGGACCATGCCCGCGGACTCCGGCTGCCTGGCCATCGCAGAGATGGCGTTGCCCACGACGATGCCGATTCCGACGCCGGGGCCGATCGCGGCGAGGCCGTATCCGAGGCCGGCGCCGATGGCCTTGAGTCCTTCGAGGAACTCGCCGGCACCGGTCTGTGCGAGGATCTGGAGCACTTGCATCTTCTCCTGTTGTTTGGGTGGGGGTGGGGGGCCTTGTTTGGGGGCTTTGTTTGTGGGGGGGGGGTGTCGCCGGGTGAGCGCCGGGCTAGTGCTCGGGGTGCATGGCACCGGCGATGTACACGGCGGTCAGGATCGTGAATATGAACGCCTGCAGGAATGAGACCAGAATCTCGAAGGCCGTCATGAGGATGAGCATCACGAACGGGAGCGCCGCGGGAACGTAGAAGAAGTCCCAGAGGGTGGCTGACAGGATGGCGAAGGTGACCAGCAGCAGGTGCCCGGCCACCATGTTGGCCCAGAGCCGCACGGCCAGCGAGAAGGGCCGCACCACGAACGTGGAGACCAACTCGATGGGGGTGACGATGAGGTAGAGGACCTTGGGCACTCCCGGCGGGAACAGCGAGTTCTTGAGATATCCGAAGAGGCCCTGGTGCTTGACACCCAGCGTGTTGTAGACGACCCAGACGACCAGAGCAAGCGTGATCGGCATGGCCATGCGGCTGTTGGCCGGGAACTGCACGACCGGGATGACCTCTGTGATGTTCGAGAACAGGATGAAGAAGAACATCGATGTCAAGAAGGGCATGAACTTGCGACCGTCGGGGCCGATGGTCTGCATCACCACCGAACTCTCGATGAAGTTCACCCCGGACTCCGCCACATGCTGCACACCGGCGGGCACGAGCGACTCGCGGGGACGGCCGGCCAGCCCGAACAGCACGATGGTGGCCGCGGTCGCTGCCAGGTATATGAGGACGGTCTTGTTGATCGCCAACGGCGTGCCGTCGAGCCAGATGGAGGGCCAGTCGAACAGGTGACTGACGGGTGGGAACTCCAGGGCCAGGACGCTCACGCGGTTCGCTCCAGCGGACTCATGCGGATCGCTCCAGCGGGGACGCCGGCAGCTCCTGCGACGGGCCGCGGCGCAGCCACAGCGCGCCGCCCGGCCTCAGGCCCGGGAACGCGGCCGATGCCGCGATGTGGCGGCACTCGATGACGAGCAGGCCGATGTGGGCGACCAGCAGGCTCACCGCGAAGGGCAACAACTCGAACCAATGATGGTGGCGGATCGGAAGCACGACGGCGGTGACGATACCGAGATGGAGCACATATCCGCCCATCACCAGACCGGCCATGGCCGCGCCGCCGATGCGGGCGCCCCAGGTGATGGCGTAGGCCCCGAGCACGAAGTTCACCAGAACGAGCGCCAGCGCCAGCGCAGCGGATGCGGCCCCCGGCCAGCCCCGCGCCAGCGTGCAGGCGGCCAGCAGCGGCACGGCGAGGAACACCGACCGGCGCACCATGTCGAAGGCCACGTCCTGCTCGGGGTTGGCGGACGCGGGCCGAGCGGTCACGACGGGTCGCCCTCGCCGGTGCGTGTGCCTGCGTACCCGGCGCGGCGCTGCTGCAGCGCCTCGTCCATGCTGGTCGAGTACTCGCAGGCGAAGCGCCAGACCTGGTAGCCGAAAACCACGACGACCATCGCCAGCGTCACCAGCGGGAACGTTCCGGTGCGGCTGTCAAGGAGCCAGCCGGCCAGCCCGAATATCGCGGGAGTGGCGATCATCTCGAATGCCTTGGCGAACGCGTCGCCCGCGCCCGCGCGCAACGCCCGCTTCTCGCTGTGTTCCAACGTCCGCTCCGCTGGTGTGTTCGCGGCCTCTACTGGCGGCCGCGGCGCTTGCCGTAGCGGCGCTCGAAGCGCTCCACCCGGCCCGCGGTATCGACGATCTTCATCGTCCCGGTGTAGAAGGGGTGGCTGGCGCTGGAGATCTCGACCTTCGCCAGCGGGTACTCGTTGCCGTCGGACCAGACGATGGTCTCGTCGGTGGAGATCGTCGAGCGGGTGAGGAACGATGCACCGGCCGACTGGTCCGAAAAGACCACGAGCCGGTACTGCGGGTGAATGTCGGTCTTCATCGGGCGTCCAGTCTGTAAGCCGTGCCTGCGAGTTACAACCTCGCCGAGGGCCGAGATGTCACGCAGCCGACGACGCGAGGGCGCTCAGCCCAGCAACTCGGCGTTGGCCGCCGTGTCGCCGAGCCTCGACAACGCCGCCTCCAAGGCCCTCACCACCGCGGCCGGGCCGTCCCCGGCCGCCTCCAGCCAGCCTCGCCTGAGCGCCCGGAGGGCCTGCACCTCGTCGTCGTCGAGGAATCGGTGCTCGTCGTGCGACAGCGAGGCGCGCACGTCGATCGCCGGGAACACGCCGCGCTCGGCAGCCCACCGGTCGAGGCAGATCTCGGTGTTGGCCGCGCCGGCGAACTCCTCGCACACCGCGGCCTGCACGGGGCCGGGCCCCTCGGAGGCGATCGAGGCGACCATGGTGAGCGAGCCCGCCTCGGAGGTGTTGCGACCCGCCCCGAACAGCTTCTTGGGCATGTGCACGGCGCCGCTCTCGACGTTGCCGCTGAAGGCTCGGCCCGCATTGGACAGCGAGGCGTTGTAGGACTTCGCCAGAGCCGTGATGCCGTCGAGCACCACCGCCACGTCCCGTCCCGCCTCCACGAGGCGCTTGGCCCTCTCCACGGTCATCTCGGCGGTCTGCACATGATCTTCGGGCGCCTGCTCGAACGATGTCGCGGCCACCTCGCCGTTGCGGATAACGCGCCGCATCTCGGTGATGTCCTCGGGCCTCTGGTCGAGGAACAAACCCATGACGTGGATGTCGGGCTCGTTCGCCTCGATCGCGGCGCTGATGGAGGCGAGCAGCTCCGACGCTCCCGACCGCCTCGGGCCCCTCACCAGCACCCGCTGGCCCACGCCTATCGGCGCGACCAGATCGATGAGCCTGCCCGGCAGCGCATCGGGGTTCTCGGGCTGCTCCAGCGTCAGGCGCCGCACCGCGTGGATGGGTGTCAGATGATCGAAGATCGGCCTGCCGGAGGCATCCGCCGCCGGAGCGCCGTTGATCGAGTCGAGTGTCAGCAGGGCCGGGTTCTTCTCGGTGCGGTTGGCGGGCCGCGAGGTTCCCGAGAGGCGGTCGCCACGTCTCACGCCGTACTGGCGGATCATCTTGACCGGCACGTAGGCGTCGTTGCGGTCCGGCAGGCAGCCGTTCACCCGCAAGAACCCGTAGCCCTCGTCGCGCAGGTCCAGCCAGCCCGTCACCTCGACGGGATCGCCGTCCCAGCTGTCCTCGCGGTCGCGGTCACGGTCGCGTCCGCGGCGCCTGCGCCGGCGGTTGGCCGGATCGACGTCGTCCTCGCCGCGGTCGCCGGGGTTCTGCTCGGCGCCGGACCGTCCCAGCCGGTCGCCGCCGGGTCCGCCCGCCTGCCCGTTGCCGTCGCCGTCGCCGTTGCCGGGCGTCTCCTCGTCCTGGCCTGGCCGGCTGGTTGCCGCACCACCGCCGGCATCGCGGGCTGTTGCACCAGGACCAGCGCTCCGACGGACGTTTCGGGTTGAAGCGCCACCGCTGTTGTCGCGGCCTGTTGACGTGCCGGAACCCGAAGCCTCGCCGTCGTGGCGTGATGCGGTGCGGGTCCCGTCAAGATGGCTGTCGCCGGCCGCGCGTGCGGATGCGGCCGTGGCGGTGGCAGTGGCAACTTGCGGTGTGGACGCATGGTCGGGCTGGGTATCGGTGGAGGTGAGGTCGAGGATCAGCTGGATGATCTCGTCCTTGCGGGCCCGGCTGGACGGCCTGGCACCTAGCGCGGTAGCGATCTGGTTCAGCTCGCTGCGGTCCTTGCGTTGCAGCGTTGACCGCCGCATTCCAGTCGCTTCCACGGATGCATTCCCCGGTTGTTCTCGTCACACAGCCCCGGCTCGGCGGGGCGACGCAGAGAGCCGGGACACGCCGGTGCCTCGATCAAGGCACAACGGACGGTCGAAGGCTAGGCACACCCACACCGGGACCGCAACACCACCGGGACCGCAACACATCAGATGCAGGCCGCCCGCTATCGGCTCACTCTCTCAGCTGCTGCGGCACGAGGCGACGAAGTCCTGCACCGCGGCGAGGCTGTTGGGCAGCACCGCACACCGCTCGGGCCGCTCGGCCAGCGCCGCGAGGGCCGCGGGAGTCTCGGGCAGGCGTCCCGTGGCCCGCAGCACCGCCTCGGGGAACTTGGACGGGTGCGCCGTGGCCAGCGTCACCACCGTCTCGCCCGGCCTGCGGCAGCGCTGGGCGACGCCGACGCCGACGGCGGTGTGCGGGTCGATGAACATGCCGGTGTCCGCGTGGACCCGCGCCATCACCTCCAGCGTCTCGGCGTCGTCGAGCCGGTCGCCTGAGAACTCCGCCGCGAGCCGCCGGTGTTGCCGGGCGCCGATGCCGACCCGCCCCCTGGAGCGGAAGTCGCCGAGCAGCCGGGCGGTGGCCGCGCCGTCGCAGTCGAGAAGCTCGAAGAGGAGCCGCTCGAGGTTGGAGGAGATCTGTATGTCCATGCTCGGCGACAGTGTCTGCACCACCTCGTGCGCGGCCATCTCGCCGGTCTCGATCAGCCTGCTGAGGATGTCGTTGGTGTTCGAGGCGATCAGCAGGCGCTCGGTCGGCAGTCCCATGCGCCGGGCGTAGTGACCGGCTAGGACGTTGCCGAAGTTGCCGGTGGGCACGCAGAACGTCACGGGCCGCCGCTGGAGAAGTTCCGAAGCCCACACGTAGTAGACGATCTGAGCCATCACCCGGGCCCAGTTGATGGAGTTGACCGCGGCCAAGCGCATCTGGGCGCGGAACGGCTCGTCCGCGAACATGGCCTTGACGAGGTCCTGGCAGTCGTCGAAGGTGCCGTCCACGGCTGCGGCGTGGACGTTGCAGGCGTCGAGTGTGGTCATCTGGCGGCGCTGCACCTCGCTGGTGCGACCCGCCGGGTGCAGCACCACGATGTCGAGGCGGTCGCGCCCGGCCATTGCCTGCATCGCGGCCGAGCCGGTGTCGCCGGACGTGGCCGCGACGATCATGGCCCGGTCGTCTCTGCGGGCCAGCTCGTGGTCGAAGAGCCGGGCCACCACCTGCAGGGCGATGTCCTTGAAGGCGAAGGTGGGCCCGTGGAACAACTCGAGGAGCCAGTGGTCCTCCTCGAGTGCCACCAGCGGGCAGACGTCGGGATGGTCGAACGCTGCGTAGGCGTCGGCGACGATGGCCGCTAGGTCGCCGGGCGCGACGGCTCCGTTCACATAGGGCGCCATCAGCGCAGTGGCGAGGGCGGCGTAGTCACCGGCGGGATCCACGAGGCGGACGTCACCGAGCGCCGGAACGGTGTCGGGAACGTAGAGACCGCCGTCGGGCGCCAGCCCGCCGAGCAGCACCTCGTCGAATGTCCGGCCGGCGCCGTCGCTGGAGGCGGGCTGTGACCGGGTGCTCACATAGCGCATCGTCAGCGGTGGGGGTTGTCGTCGCCGACGACGCGCATGACGGTGCCCACCTCGTTCACCGACTCCAGGTCGCGCAGCTCCCGCAGCGTGGCCTGGAGGTCCCGCTCCCGGCACTCGTGGGTGATGAACACCAGGCGGGCGTCATCGGCGCGGCCGGCATCGTCGCCGGGACCGTGCTGCTGCATGGATCGGATCGACACGCCGTGACGGCCGAACACCGAGGCCACCGAGGCGAGCACGCCGGGCCGGTCGGCCACCTCGACGCTCAGGTAGTAGGCCGATCGCAGGTCGTCGATGGAGCGGATGCGGGCGCGCGCCAGGCGTCCGATGCGGCCCGGCCCGCCCGAGGTCAGGTTGACCGCGGCGTCCACGAGGTCGCCTAGCACCGCGCTGGCGGTGGGCCGCCCGCCCGCGCCGCGGCCGTAGAACATCAGCTCGCCCGCAGCGTCGCCCTGCACGAACACGGCATTGAAGCTGTCGCGCACCGCGGCCAGGGGATGCTGCATCGGCACCATCGCCGGATGCACCCGAACGGCCAGCTCGGCGGGCTCGCCGGGGTTCCCGCCGGCGCGCTCGGCCACGGCAACGGCCTTGACCGCGTAGCCGAGACGCTTGGCCATGGCGATGTCGTCGCGGGTGATGCGCGAGATCCCCTCGTGATAGACATCGCCGGCCACGACGGCGGCACCGAAGGCGACCGTGGCGATGATGGCAGCCTTGGCGCCGGCGTCGTGTCCCTCCACGTCGGCGGTGGGGTCGCGCTCCGCGTACCCGAGGCTCTGCGCCTCGCTGAGCGCTTCGGCGTAGCCGGCGCCCCGCTCGGACATCTGGGTGAGGATGTAGTTGGTGGTGCCGTTGACGATGCCCATGATCCGCCGCACCGGCTCGGCCGCCAGCGACTCGCGCAGCGGCCGGATCAGCGGTATGGCTCCCGCCACGGCGGCCTCGAAGAGCAGGTCCACGCCCGCGTCGTCGGCTGCGCCGAACAGCTCGACGCCGTGGTTGGCGAGCAGCTCCTTGTTGGCGGTGACCACGGGCTTGCCTGCGGCTATGGCGTCGCGCACGACGGTGCGGGCGGGCTCGATCCCGCCAATGACCTCCACCACGATGTCCACCTGCGGATCCGACACCACCGCGGCCGCGTCGGTGCAGAACACCGAGGGGTCAACGCTCAGCGCGCGGTGCTTGGCACGGGAGCGCACGGCGATGCGGGTGACGGCCAACTCGATGCCGGTGCGCGCGGCCACAGCGGCGCGCTGCTCCTCGAGCAGGGTCACGAAGGCGGCCCCCACGTTGCCGCAGCCCAGGAGTCCGATCCGGAGTCGCTTCACGACCTCAACCTACCGCGCCGCCCCGCGATGCTAGCAGAGGGATCGCGTGGCCGGAATCAGGGAGAACCTCTCGCAGCCCCTGCCATAGTCTTCGGCCCGTTTTCAACCGAGGTCAAGAGAGCGCGCTGCCTCAACTGCTTCCTCGAAGCGCGGGGCGGCGCCCCAGACCAGGTCCTCCACGGCCTCGCGGTAACCGCTCTCTAATGCCTGGTTGGCCTCGGTGCCAGAAGCGAACACCAGGCTCGCCCCGTATCCCCTGGCCGGCCTGGGCACCTCCACCCGATTGCTGAACGGTCGAGCGACCCGGCCTCGGGATACTTCGATCACCTCGCGCACCTGAGGCCCGTGTTCAGTGCAGGCGATCCGGTAGATGTCATAGAGGTCGCGCCCGCGTGCTGCGACGCTGCGGACCAACCCCAGCGTTGCCTTGCTGTGGAGAGCGTCGAGTTTGTTGTGAGCCGTGGCAGCAGGGGTGACACATAGCATCTCGAACCCTCCAAGCTCAGGATGGGCGGCCAGCATGCCCGCCGACGCGAACCGGCCCATAGCCGATCTGACGGTGCATTCAGCTGCGAGCGGAAGTCCTTGCGCGGGCGCTTCGATGGTGGCGTCCACTCGGAGTTTCTGAGGAGATCCGGAGAGCGTGATGAGAATATTGCGAAACCCCTGCGCCTTGTCAGCGTAGGTCGTCGCATCGGCTGCAGCGCTCCCGAGCGAGGGGAGAACCTGGCTCACAGATTTCGAGAGCATCCGCCGGAACGCGGCCGGAGAGGAGCGGTCTGATGTGGTGAGAATGATCAGGTCCAGGTCTTCAGAGTGACGTTCGCAGATGTCCCACGCAGCGACCAGAGATGTGCCTCCAGCGAAAGCGGTATAGCCAAGCACGCCACCGGTTCTGCCTTGTCGTATCTCGCAGCTGTCGGGGTTTGTGGCGATTCCATAGAGAATGGACACCAGCCAGTAATCGCGGAGAGTTTGCGTAGGCGTTTGTCCAAACTGCGCCGCGGTTTCTAGACATAGTTCTTCAAAGTCGGCAGGTCGTCCTGCCAGCCCAGGAGCGCCCGATCTGACTCCAGACAAGCCGGCGGCATATGTTGTGTCGGGCATCGGCGTCCACGCCCCGCCAGCATCGGAGGGTTCCGATAGGTCAGGCGGCGGCCTGTCCGGCGCAGGCGGGCGGCCGCGGTGTTGGTGGTCAGGGTGCGGACAGGAGTCGGCAGCGTTTCGGCAAGGCTGGCCCGTGGCGGTATTGACGAAGCCGCACCTACGTCGCATCAGATCGCTTCCGCAAGCTCCCAGCTAGCAGCAGCGTCGCATACCTCTTCGATCCGACACTTTAGATCAGCGAAGTTGACCGGCAGACGGCGGGCGCTCCACCAGTAATACAACGGCTCGTGATCAACCGCCTCCAACATCCGACCGCAGCGCGGTGCCACGCCGCGGTGCGGCGCGAACCCGAATGAGCGCGCGACCTGGCCGGTTTCTACCCTCTCAACACACCACGACCAGGGGTCTTCGATGAACCAGTCGTAGGTCAAGGCTTCAAGCAAGGTCACCTCCAGCCAGTTCAAGCCCCGCCGCAAAGGATTGGTGTGCTGGGTATAGCGGATATACGACTGAAACGGTTTGACCTTGCGCAGCGTTACCACCCGCTCTTTGGCTGGGAGCTGAGCGCTCCAGCCCAGCCGGTTGAGAGCGCTATACCCTCTCAGCCCGCTGCCCGGGCCGGCGTAGACAAGGGCGCTGATCGTCGAATCAGGGCGCCAGAAGCTCTTGTGCCCGTCATGCGGAGGGGTCTTGTAGTAGAACCCGTGAGCGACCCGCATGATCTGAGAGGCAGGATCAGCGGCGGCCCGCGACAGGATCGGGCGGGCAGTCGAGGAGGGGACAGGCACGTCGCGGGACCAGAAGAAGCGACCCGGAGGAAGCTCATCCAGCCATCGCAAGAGTTCGGACTTGTAACTCACGGCAACAGTATAGCCGCTGCCCTCCCTACGCAGCTACAACATTGCCACCAGGTAGCGGCTGTCACTCCAGGGCTTCGACACCCGCTAGGACGCTCGGTGAACCGGGACCCGCGGTTCACCGACGTTCGAGGGCTTGAGGCATACACCATCATACTTCAATGTAATATGAATCATGGACGAGCGGGACGGGCACTACCTGAAGCCGTCCGCGCCCGCCGAAGGCCCGACCCGCGAGGCTGATGTCCTTGGTCAGCTAGAGGGTCCAGGCGTGGTTCCTCTTCTGGGTCAGGGCAGCAACGGCGACCTCGCGCTGAAGCGGGCCGCTTGCTCGCTGGCCGATGTGCTGCACGAGCGGGGCCGGCTCTCCGACGGCGAGGTGCGAGCCGTCGGCGCGGCTGCGGCCGCGGCGCTGGCCCGGATCCACGAGGCGGGATTCGTTCACGGCGACATCAAGCCGGCCAACCTGCTGCTGAGCCACGACGGCGAGCTGTGGCTGGCCGACTTCGACGCCGCGACCCCAGCCGACGGCAGGCCGCTCCAGCGCTTCAGCCCCGGTCGGCTATCACCTGGGGCTGAAGCTCGACCCGAGTCGGACCTCGCGGCGCTGGCCGTCACCATCGTCGAGCTGGCGACGGGCACGCTGGTCGATCCCAATGTGAGCTGGCGGCCTGCGGATCTGCGCCGGCTGGGTTGTTCGGCCGCCCTTAGCATCGGGCTCTCAGCCATGCTCGCCGAGCCCGGCGCGGTGCCAAACGCTCAGGTCGCCGCCGAGATGTTCGAGCGCGGCGGCACGCTCGGAGACGGCGGCGTGCGCCGCCTGCCAGCGCCGGCAACGAGCGCCCACCAGATCGACACAACCCCGACCGTGGAGTTCCCACTCGCACGACCCAGGTCACAATCATCACCCCGGCCCGCCCGACCAAAGACCACCAGCCAACGACCAACCCACTGGTGGCAACGCCTCAGACGCAGCGCCTTCATGTCATGACGCCGACTCCCGAACCAATCGGCATTGGCCGCCCAGTGCTCATCTTCGTCCGGCGCAAGCCGCGCCTTTATCGATGTCAGAGCCTTGCCCATACCGTTGAGCAACAAGGCGATCTCTGATGGCTCATCGTCAGGCATCCCGATCTCCTTGTCCCAATTCACATCATGCGCTGGCGTGTCGATAAGCGTGACGACATCGTGGCGAATGTGATGCTCAAAGCAGTTTGTGACGGACTCGGAGCGGTGACGCCACTCGGGGCGGTCCGTCACGCGCATGTCCACTAGACAGCCCGCAGCTTCCTGGGCGGTGGTCTTGAGCACGCGCCACAATTCCAGGCGCGTCCGGTAGTCACCCAAGTCGTCGAACACGGCAACCAGATCGATGTCGCTATCCTTGTCAGCCTCACCGCGCGCCAGCGAGCCATAGAGGAGAACCTGCGCGGCGGCGTGGCGGGCGGCGATGCTCTCAGCGGCGCGCTGGGCGTCAGCGAGGGTGGGAGCGGACACGCACCGCAGATTAGCCCACGCCTGCGCCATGGAGTGCAGTGCGGGAACCGCGCGCCCACCGACCGAGCCCCGCCGCGGGTGCCCCGCAAGCCGTAGCACCACGTAGCACCACCTCGGGGAGATTGATGAGCATCGCCAACCCCGACCGGGTTGCGCTCGGGAGAAGCCCACGACCGGGGCGTGACGGCTTGTCAGACGTCGGGCACTTCGCAAGTTAGGAGGTCTTGGTAGGTCTCGCGGCGCACCACTGGGCGGGCGGTTCCGTCGGCGACGAACACGACCGCGGGGCGCAGCGCCTTGTTGTAGTTGGAGCCCATCGAGTGCCCGTAGGCGCCGGTGACCGGCGTGGCCAGGATGTCGCCAACGGCGATGTCGGCGGGCACCGCGGCGTCGCGCACCAGCATGTCGCCCGACTCGCAGTGCTTGCCCACCACGCTCACCGCCAGCTCGCGGGCGGCGTCGGCGGCCCTGGGCAGGAAAGCCTCGTAGCCGCTGCCGTATAGCACCGGTCGGGGATTGTCACTCATCCCGCCGTCCACGGCGACATAGGTGCGCACGCCCGGAATGTGCTTGATGGTGCCGACGGTGTACAGCGTCACCGCCGCGGCCGCGACGATCGATCTGCCGGGCTCGGCGGTGATACGGGACGTCACCCCGGCCCGCTCGCAGGCGCCACGCACCGCTGCGCCCCACTCCGAGATGGTGGGCGCCGTCTCGCCTGCCACGTACGGAACCCCGAGGCCGCCGCCGAAGGAGATCTCGTCCACCTCGAAGGGCGCCACCGCCTCGGCGATCACTCCCACCGCCCGAGCGAACGAGGAAGCCTCGAACACCTGGCTGCCGATGTGCGAATGAACTCCGACCACCCTCACCGACGGCGACGCCCGGGCCCGCTCCATCGCAGCCGCGGCCGCGCCTGTGGACACCGTGAACCCGAACTTCGAGTCGTCCGCGCCGGTGACCAGGTACTCGTGGGTGTGCGCCTCGACCCCCGGCGTGAACCGCAGCAGCACGCTGGGACACGACCCGCTGCGGGCATGCAGGGCATCGAGACGGTCGAGCTCGTCGAAGCTGTCGACGACGATCCGCCCCACGCCTGCGTCCACTGCCGCAGCGAGCTCGCCCATGGACTTGTTGTTGCCGTGCAGCACCAGGCGGCCCGCGGGCACACCCGCAGCCAGGGCCACATGCATCTCGCCGCCGGTGGACACGTCGATGCACATTCCCTCGGCGTGGGCCAGCCGTGCCATGGCCCCGCACAGGAACGCCTTGGCGGCGTACGCCACATCGGGGCCGAACGCGGCCACAGCCTCGCGGCAGCGGCTGCGCAGATGCGCCTCGTCGTACACGAACAGCGGCGTGCCGAAAGACTCGGCCAACTCGATCAGGTCGCACCCCCCGATACTGAGGCGACCCTGTGACATCTCGTGGTTCTCCGGCAACAAACGGCGCTGCAGCGGTGCAGCCCGCAACGGCGGCAACGACGCCGGAAACAGGCTGGAAGGCTCAGGCGAGCCCGACGGCGAGGATGACTCCGGCAGCGACGGCGACAGCGACGACCGTGACGGCGAAGACGGCGACGACGCCATCGCTAGAGCCGCTCGGGGGCGGAGACGCCGAGGATGCCGAGTGCCACCGCAAGGCCGACCCGGGCGCCCTCCACCAGCCACAGCCTGCCCTGGCGCACCTCCTCGGGCACGTCATCGCGCAAGATCGGGCAGTCGTGCCAGAACCCGTGGAAGGCGGCAGCAAGCCCCCGCGCCCAGGCGGTCACCTGGTGCGGTGCCCGGGCGCGCGTCGCCGCCTGCACCACATCGGGCAACTCCGCCAGCGACCGCAGCACGGCCAGCTCGCGCTCGTGCAGCAGCACCGAGAGATCGACCTCCCCCAACGCCAGGCGCGTGACGTCGCGGGCCGCGGCCTCACGCCCCAGCGAGTGGATGCGTGCGTTCGCGTACTGCAGGTAGTAGACGGGGTTCTCGGCTGACTGCGCTTTGACGACGTCTACGTCGATGGTCTGGGTCGTGCCGATCGACTGGAGCAGGTACACGAGGCGGGTCACGTCCGGACCCACCTCATCCAGCAGGTCCGACAGCAGCACCATCTCGCCGGTTCGCTTGGCCAGGCGCACCACAGCACCGCCGCGCCGCAGCGTGACGTTCTGGCCGACCAGCACCTCGTAGGCATCGGGCCGGTGCCCGAGCGCGGCCAGCGCCGCCCGCATCCTGGCCACGTAGCCGTGGTGGTCGGCGCCGAGGATGTCGACCACCAGATCGGCCCGCGACATCTTCTCGTGGTGGTAGGCGATGTCGGGCAGGAAGTAGGTCGGCTCGCCGTCGCCCTTCACCAGCACCCGGTCGGCGTCGTCGCCGAAGTCGCTGCTTCGCAGCCAGACCGCACCATCCTGCTCGTTGACGACGCCGATGCGCCTCAGCTCGGCCAGCATGGCGTCCATGGCGCCGCGTGCCACCAGTTCGGCCTCGCTGCTGTAGCGGTCGAAGGTCACGTTCATGGCCGCCAGCGTGCTCGCCTGGTCGCTGCGGGCACGCTGCAAGCCCCACACACGGGGGTCTTCGCCTGCGGGCATCTCCGCGGCCCAGTCCGTCACATAGTCGCCGTGGTAGCCGTCTTCCGGCGGCTCGGCTCCCCGGCCGCGGGCGGCCAGCGACTCCGCGAACAGATCGATCTGGCGACCCCTGTCGTTCACGTAGAACTCGCGGCAGACCGTGTAGCCGCAGCGCTCCAGCAGCCGGCATAGCGAATCGCCGTAAGCGGCCCAGCGTCCGTGGCCGGCATGTAGAGGCCCGGTGGGGTTGGCCGAGACGAACTCGACGCTCACGGTGCGGCCGGCACCGGCGCTGGTGCGGGCGTAGCCGTCGGTCCCCTCGGCCAGCACAGTGCGCAGCACCTCATGAAGCCAGGCAGGCGCCAGGCGGAAGTTCACGAAGCCCGGCCCGGCAGCCTCCACAGCCTCAACATGCGGCGGCGGTGCCGCACCAAGATGGGCGGCAAGCTCATCGGCCAAACGGCGGGGCGGACGCCGCGCCGCCCTGGCCGCCACAAGTGCCACATTGGATGACCAATCCCCATGGCCAGGGTCCCGAGGCCGTTCAACAGCGATCTGCTCGGGCGCAGACTCCACGCCAACAGCCACCAACGCATCACGCAAAGCGCGTCGCAGCAGATCGCGCACGTCCAGCATCAAACAACCCTACCGGTAAGGCTGAACGCCAGCCCGCCGCCCCAAGACCCACAACACAGCACCAAGCGGCGCCGGTCAGGCGGGATGGCGGGAGGCGAAGGGCGGCAGGCGCGACGGCGCCAACGCCGCTTCCGGCGGAGGCGGGCGCCAGCCCGCCGCCCCAAGATCCAAAGCACAGCTAGGGGGCTCGGGTCAGGCGGGCTGGCGGGAGGCTAAGGGGCAGGCGGGATGGCGGCGATGCTGATTCGGGCGGAGGTGGGCGCCAGCCCGCCGCCCGAACAGCAGCGGCGCCCAAGCCCGCCGGACACACCCACACACGACACCGGCGCCAGCCCGCCGTGGCCTCGCGCCGTTAGCATGGCGCCCAAGCCCTCGTAGCTCAGGGGATAGAGCATCGGCCTCCGGAGCCGTGTGCGCAGGTTCGAATCCTGCCGGGGGCGCATGGCCATCACCGACACTGCCCCCGCCGCGGCCCGCAAGCCGCGCTGGACCTACCAGTGGAAGGAACTGCACGACGAGGTCATCACCTCGGGCCTGTGCACAGGCTGCGCCGGGTGTGTGATCGCCTGCCCGCACCATGTGATCGGCTACACCCACGAGCCTGGCGCCTACAAGCCGTTCCACCTCGAGGAGGAGCTGGGCACCGGCGACTGCGTGCACGGCGTGAAGGGCTGCACCTCCTGCACGAGGGCCTGCCCGCGGTTTCGCATGTGGGAGCCCGAGGCCGACATGCACCTGTTCGGGCGCGAGCGCGAGCCAGAGGAGATGTCGGGCGTCTACTCCGACATATTGCTGACCCGGGCCAGCGACGACTTCGTCTACGAGGTCGGCCAGGACGGCGGGCTGGTGTCGGCCATCCTTATCTGGTGCCTCGACAACGACATTATCGACGGGGCCCTCACCAGCGGCGTGGAGTCGCTGCCCAACGGCGAGCCGGGCTGGAAGGCCTTCCCCATGGTTGCCACCAACCGCTCCGAGGTGCTGAGCGGCGCCGGCAGCCGCTACACGTACTCGGCCAACACAGTCGCCTTCTCCGAGGCCCGGGAGCGCGGCCTCGAACGCCTGGCGCTGGTGGGCATGAGCTGCCAGACCTCGGTCGCGCCGGTGATGTGGCACCGCAAGGTCGGCAAGGTCGGCAAGCCCTTCAAGCTCAACATCGGCCTGCTGTGCTCGAAGTCGTTCGACGACTCCATGTTCGACGAGCTGTTCGCGGTCAAGTACGGCCTGCCCAAGGAGCAGATCTCCAAGATGAACATCAAGGGCGTGTTCCAGATCTGGACCAAGGACGGCCGCTACCACGAGATCAACCTCAAGGAGTGCCATGCCTGGACCCGCGAGGGCTGCAACCTGTGCCCGGACTTCGCGGCCGAGCACGCCGACATCTCCACGGGGGGAATCGGCGACCTCACGGACTGGACGCTCACGATCGTGCGCACCGAGCTGGGACGGGCCGTCATCGAAGCCATGGTGCGCGACGGCGTCATCGAGACTCGACCCGGCGACGACGACCCCGGCGCCATCGCCCTGATGCACCGCCTGTCGGCCAAGAGCCGGCAGCGGTGGCCGGCATGGGCCGACGACGCCGCCCGGGTCGGATTGCCCGAGCCGGCCAAGAGCTGACGCTATAGCAAGAGCTGACGCTATAGACAGCCGAACGAACGCTGACCAAGAAAGGAACCCCCATGGATATCGAGTTCTGGATCGACCCGCTTTGACCGTGGTGCTGGGTGACGGCCCGTTGGGTCGTCGACGAGGTGCAGCCGGCCAGGGACCTCAACATCACCTGGCAGCCGATCAGCCTGCTGTTCAAGAACAACCCCGACCCCGACTCGGACTACTACCGGGGCTCGAACTTCACCCGCAAGCTGATGCGGGTGCTGGAGTCGGTGCGGGCCGCCGACGGCGACGCTGCGGTGGGCCCGCTTTACTGGGAGTACGGGCGGCGCATCCACCACGACGGCAACCCGGACTTCACCGCGGCGGAGGCCCTGGCCGCGATCGGGTACGACACCGCCCACGCCGCGGCCTTCGACGACGAGTCCTGGGACGCCGAGATCCGCACTCGCATGGACGCCGGCCTGGCACTGTGCGGCGACGACGTGGGCACGCCCATCATCGCGGTGACCGACAGCCGGGGCGTCAAGCAGGGCTATTTCGGCCCGGTGATCACCCGGGTGCCGCCGCATGAAGACTCCCTGGCCATGTGGGACGCCCTGGTCGCCATGATGAACGTGGCGGGCTTCTGGGAGCTCAAGCGCACCCGCACCGAGCGCCCAGACTTCGGCCCACGCCCCTGAACAAGCCAACCCGCAATCCCGCCGACGCCCCAATCTGGGGGTGCTCCTCTGAGCACAAACCCATGCCATACTCAAACCTCCGCCGGATCGTCGCTGGCGAGCTACAATGGGTCATCGTGACCGGCCAGCCGCAAACACCGATAGAGCTTGCGCAGTCGTGAAATTGCATAGCACACAATCATCTGAAAATGCGGCAAAGCAGTCGCTATGGGCACTGCTAGACCGCAAACAGTCCCCGTTTCACGAATGGCAGCGCGGACTCGTCGAAGACACTCACGACGGCAAACACAAGAAGCGGCTGCCGGAACCGACCGAGAGGGTGCTGGACCTGCTGAACAGCTGCGGTACCCGTGCTGGGGTTGTCGGCTACCTTTCCGAACACTTGGAACTGTCGACCGATGATCGGCGGACGATCCAAGAGCTGGTGCCGTGCGTCGGCGGTGTCACCGTGCGCGAGCTGAAAAACATGCCCGCAGACCGCGAGCGCGGCTTGAAGCGGCGATTCGAGAGGGTCACCCCCGCCGAGGCTGCGCGGCCCCTGTTCTGGGTGCTTGTGTCGTGGCGCGCCTTCGAGCAGCAGGTCTGGGACGACGGACACGCTGGCTGGCTTGTCGCCTCCTACACCGCAGATGCATCCCAGTGGCGTAAAGCGACACGTCAAACGCTACGAAGGCTCGGTGGTGCCGCCTGGGACGCACGCGGCAAGCGCGGTGTGTTCATGGACTCTCCGATCTCAAGGGCGTGGTGGCGCTGCCACCTAGCCGAACGCGTGGCCGACACCCGCAGCCGCAGGCAGCGCCAAGAGCTTCACGGACGGCTGCACGAGTCGTCCCTGTGGAGCGTGCTGGCGGAGGGCGTGGTTGCCAACTACGCCGTCCTCTGCGACGACTACTGGCTCGAACGCGCCGTCGATGCCTGCCTGGGAGCCGAACATCCAGCCGATACCGACAGCAAAATGAAGCGCGCCGCCTACCGTACGGCAATCGACAGGGTGGCGCAGGACACCGTAGGCTACTGCGGACACTTGCTAGAACCTTCACGGGAGGCGGCGTGACGGCGGCATCGCGAGCCGAGCACGCTGCCGGGTTGACGGTGCGTCACTTCGCGCCGGAGGAATCACGGCTGCCGCACATCGCGAAAGTGTCCGGCGGGCGCTCCTCGGCGCTGATGGCGCTGCGCCTAGCGGAGCAAGGATTCTTCGACCCGGAGCGCGGCGATGTGGCGCTGTTTGCCAACACGTCCGCCGAGCATCCCGCCACCTACGAGTTCGCGGCGCGTGTCTCCAACGAACTTGAACGCTACGGGTTGCCCGTGCTCTGGTACGAGTTCTGCACCGTCGAGGATGCCCGCAGCGGCGGCACATATCACCGCAGAGCGTCGTACCGGCTGGTCAACCGACGGCCCCGGACTGGCGGCAACCCCGAGGGCTATCGAAGCGACGGCAGCGTGTTCGAGGAGCTGCTGTCCTTCAAACGGCGACTGCCCGATCCACACACACGTCTCTGCACCAGCGAACTGAAGCTGCTGCCGTCCCATGCGCTGCTCGATGAGTGGCTGGACCCCTCAACCAACGGCCCGGCACGCGCCGGACACATCGGCGACGAGCCGCACGTCACCGCAGAGACACTGAGAGCCGACTATCGCGGCACCGCAACCCCGGCAGCGGAGATAGCGCGAATGTTCGAACGGCTACTCGCGGCGCCCCACTACCGGCTGGCGCAGCGCTGGCAGGCGTTCACCGCGGCCGACACCACCCTTCGATCCCCGATCTCGGCGGGGCAAGGCAAACTGTTCGCCAAGCGCAACCCGGCACGCTATGTCACGCTGATCGGCCTGCGAGCCGACGAGAAACGGCGTGTGGATCGCATCCTGTCTCGCAGCATCTTCGCGCAAGGCGCAGGCAGCACCAGATGCCGGATCAAGACGCAGCCGCCGGGCGAGACACCCACGTTCCCGCTTCACGACTCCGAGTTCACGAAAGCCGACGTGCTCTCATGGTGGCAAAACAACCCGCCGGTGGATGTTCTTGACATCGGCACCGAACTCGGCAACTGCGTCTACTGCTTCATGAAAGGACCGGCGGCGCTGGCACGCCTCAACCGCACCAACAGCGTGCCGGTGCACCTACGCGGCTCACCTGCCGACATCGGCTGGTGGGTGGACATTGAACGCCGCTACCGACGCAGCGTCGCCGCGCGCAACCCCGAGAGAGCCGGACGGGAAACCGCCGTGTTCGGCTTTCTGGGCATAGGCAGAGACTCTTACGCTCAGATCAGGGCCGGCAACACTCCGTCCACGGCACCCAGACTCGACAGTCGCCGCCGCGCGGTCGGTGCCGCCGCCTGCGACTGCACCGACTAGCCATGAGCGCACCGACCCCCCCCCCCCCCCCACAATCCAGGAGCGGGGCGAGGCTGCATTTCCCGCGGGATGGTATCAACCGCCGCGGCTTCGAGACCTCCAAGACCGGCGACACCAGGCCGTTCGCAGAGCAGATAGTTCGCGAGCTTCTGCAGAACTGCCTAGACGCCAACGCAAAGGTCATGGAGATAAGCCTCGAACAGATACCGCTCCGAGACATACCCGACGCCGACGGCTACCGACGAGCATTCGAGCTGGCGCGCAAGACATCCACACATGCCACTGGCACAGGCAAGCCACGCGGTGCCGACAGCAGCATCCCCGAACGGATAGCGCGCACTCTGGACAGTTCGACCGTCTCGATTCTATGGTGCTACGACAATGGCAGTGGCATCCCCACCAGCGACCTGTTCCGCGTACTGGGTGACGGTGCCGGCAGCAAAGACTCAGAAAGCAACAGAGGTGGCTTCGGGCTGGGACATCAGCAGTTTTTCGGATGCTCCGACCTGCGGTATGTGCTGTATGCCACCCGCAACACCCAGTCCGGTCAAATCACATGCGCAGGACAGGCGCTGCTGGCCTGCCACCAAGACCCCGACAGCGGCGAATATCTAAGCGACGAGGGGCTGCTGGTGGCAGCGCTCGACACCGATAACACCCTGTTCGAGCGCAATCACAGCTACGGAACGGTTCACTTGGCGGAGAGCCGCCTCCTCGAATGGCAACCCGTGGATACCGGCACTCTGGTGGGGATCCTCGGGTTCAATAATTTCGGAGAGTCGCGCCCGAACCCGGCGAAGTTTGCTGATGCCGTGTTCGACGCGGCCTCCAAGCATTTCAGCGTGTTCTTCGCGACGGGCGGAACCGACACCCGGCTCACAGTAACCGCTAATGGCGCTACCCGAATCCTCGCCGGCACCGACCTCACACCCGTCCGCAGTCGGCGGCAGACGTGGCAGGCTCAACGCTACAAGCGCAAAGGCAAAGTCCTCCTTTCCGGCTACCACGCCGACCGCACCTACGACACCCTGGCTGACACCCCACACCGCGTTCTCGGCACCTCGCTCTGGGTGCGCCGACTCGCCAACCAGAGTGAAAGCAGCCGTGTCCACATCTTCCGCGATGGTATGTGGATCACCGACACTGCACCACGGCTCGATACCACGCGCGATGCCTCGCTTTCCGGTTTGGCAGCCTTCGACGCCGCTGTCAATGTCACCCCCGAAGCACCGATCTACGGGGTCATCAAGGAGGCCGAGCCACCGTCGCATCTTGAGATCCTCATGGAAAGGCTATCGCCGCAGCAGAGGAGCCACTACAACGAATGGGCCGCGGCGATAGCCGAAGCAACTTCCGAGCAAGTCGGTGCCAAGGACACCTCGCAGGAGTGGGAGGACCCCACCTTCGCCACCGTCCAATGGGACTCGGCTAAGCCAAAGAAACCGCCACGCTCCAAGCCCCTGCCGCCTTCCCCGTCACCCGGCGGCGATGAGGAGACGGGCAACCGCGACCACGGAGGCGGAAGCAGCGGACACAGCGAACACTCGGGCAGGAAGGGCGCCGAGCGTCCGCAGTACGCCACACGTCCCACCGGCACGGTGGTTGCTGCCGAGACTGCTGCGAACGGGCAGCGGATCCTGAGAGCGGCGATCACCGAACCTCCGGCTACCAGCAACGTTCACGTCGTGGTGGTGGCACCGTCCGGAAGCGACCCCACCTGCGACACTCCCCGGTCGGCGCAGTTGTTGGAAATTAGGCACGTGCTCGCCTGTGACGGCAGCCGGTTTACCCCTCAGCCTGACAGCGATGGCAGCACAGCAGACCGCCGTTCGGTGACAGTCCCAGCCGCAACGCTGAAAGCCGGACCCTTCGAGGTGGTACTCGAACCTTCGGCGGCGTCAGCACACGGGCTGAAGGTCGAGTTGCGCAGAGGCACCGCCGAGTGATACCGAAGATCGCCGTTGATGCTGCTCGCAGCTCCTACGGCGCTGGCCTTTGGTGGGATCACGAGGTTCCCTCGCCCCCCACATACGTCACCAACCGGATCCAAGGCAGCAACCCGGCAGCCGTCGCCGCCTTCAACCGACTGCTAGCCGCCGGCAAGATCGTATGGACAGTCGAATTCCGGTGCCCCAGCGCTGCGTTCTCGCAGACATTCACCTTCACCGACGCCACGTTCAAGCTGCCATTCTCCGAACCGGCTTACAAGCACCTTCCACGCAACGACGCCTTCCTAGTGTGCGGGTTAGCAGCCGCCGAGCCGGTGACGCTGCCACTGGACGGCGCGCTGCCGATCTTCCACGGCGGCACCCCACGCGCCGAGCGGGGACAGTGGCTCTGCGACGACCTCCAATACCACGAATTGCAACCAGCGCTGCTGAGCCTGCTCACCTGGACTGCGGACCCCGAGCTAGCCGACAGCGGGCGGATGCGGATCACTGCCGACGTGCCGCTCCGCTTCCGTGTCGCCGTCCCGCCCGCCGTCCACGAACAGATCGACCGGCGGCGGGACCTGCAGCTGGCAGCCCTGACCGCGGCGCTCACCCTTATGCACCCGAAAGCGCTTAGTAGCCACCAAGAACGCTCTGAGAGTAACGGCAGCGAACCCCCCAGCGAGGAGCTGGCATTCTTCCAGCGCCACGGCATCCCTCTGGGCGACGAGAGCCGCCCGTTCGACCCGCTCGACGCTGCAACCCGTGTTGAGGGCGTCACCCTCAACCTTCCACGCACGGACCCCGACGACGACTAGCAGCCTACAATCGGTTGTATGGCCCTGATTGAGGCACCCTCCGAGCCGCCGTCGCTGGCCGACGCTCAGACGGCCGCCGCCGCGTTAGCAGAGCAGATCAGCGGGGTGGTGGGGGTCTGCGTGTTCGGGTCGGTGGCCCGTGGCGCCGCTGCGTGGGATTCCGACCTGGACCTCATGGTGGTGGTGGACGAACGTCTGGGGGCCGGACCCGAACTGGACGGCTTGAAGCATCGTATGGAGTCAGTGGCCAAGAGCACGATCGGCGTCGATTGCGACGTGGTGCCGGTTAGCCTGCGAGAGCTGGCTTGGAATCTGCGAAATGCCAGCTCGTCGGTATACGGCGAGGCGGTGCGAGACGGCGTGTGGATGGTGCCGACGCAACAGGTCGATTGGCAGAGCATAGACCTAGAGGGGTATGAGCCTATGTCACGTGACGATAGAGCGCTGGCGATCGAGAACCTGGCGGCGGCCGCCCAGAAGATCGACACAGCGACGACCAGCATTGAGAAGATGTGCCGCCGCCTGGCAAACGAGCCGACCGTTCGGTTCCGCGATCACCAGCGGTTTGCGACCTGCTGCGACATCTTGGAGTTCTGCCATTTCGGGATCGAGTCGTCGCTGAACGCATTGGGAAGGCTTGAACTGGGGCGGATACTGCACAACAAGCACGACATCAATGAGATGCTCAGCAAGCTGCAGACCACGCTACCGAGCCTGGAAAAGCAAGATGTGCTGGCCGCTGTGGAGTCGATACTGGCCGATGTTCCGAGATATGAGGGCCGGTTCGTGAACTGGCGCAACATCGCCTACATCGCTCACTCAGACAAGTTTGAGCCGATGATAGAGGATGGCAACGCAATGGCCCACGCCACCGCCGCGGTCCGCACATTCCAATACACCATGGACCGCCTGCGCACGGAGCACAGCGAGCCGCCGATGGACGCCGACACCCTGGACCTGTTGGACTACCACTGCCGTCCGGTCCGGGAGCTGGAGCGGTTGATCGGCCTCGATCTGGCCGAGGCGCTGAGCTATGAGGTGCCACCCGCAGGCACCGCGCAGCAATAGGCGAGGAGTCAGCACTCCCAGCCGAGGAGTCAGGGGTCGGGCGTTCCGCCTAGTCGCGTTCCACCAGGCCGCCGTAGCCGACGGTGCCCGAGGCGCCCGCCGCCGAGCCGAGGCGGTGCAGCGGCACGGTGTTGTATGAGTGCGACGGCGTGTAGGCCACCGGCAGGCGCTTGACGCCGCCGATGAAGTTCGAGCGCAGGTAGTCGGGCTCGCCGTCGAGGTGGATGTCGGGCATGCGGCGGGCGATCTCGCGGAAGGTGACGCGTATCTCCATGCGGGCCAGGCTGGCGCCCAGGCAGTAATGAGGGCCGCCGCCACCGAAACCGACCTGGTCGTTGGGGTCGCGGTCGATGTCGAAGCGCCGCGGATCGGTGAAGGCCCGCGGATCGCGGTTGGCGGCCACATGCCACAGGATCACCTTGTCGCCGGCTGAGATCTTCACGCCGTCGAGCTCATAGTCCTCCACGGCCTGGCGGCGGAAGTGCATCACCGGGCTGGCCCAGCGCACGATCTCCTCCACCGCGGCCTCCATGTGCCGGTCGGGGTCGGCCACGAACCTCTCCCACTGATCCGGGAAGTCGAAGAAGGCCATCATGCCCCTCGTGATCGAGTTGCGGGTGGTCTCGTTGCCGGCCACGCACAGGATCAGGAAGAACATGTCGAACTCGAGCTCGGTGAGCGCCTCGCCGTCGATGTCGGACGACAGCAGCGTGGTGACGATGTCGTCGGCCGGCTTGCTGCGACGCTCCGTCTGAAGCTGGTGGGAGTAGCCGAAGAGCTCGGCCGCGGCACGGTTGATGTCGTCGTGGCTGGTGACGAACTCCGGGTCCTGGCTGCCGATGAAGGTGTTGGTCCAGTCGAACACCTTGGAGCGGTCCTCCACGGGGATCCCCAGCATCTCGGCGATGGCCTGCAGGGGCAGCTCGGCCGAGATGTCGCGCACGAGATCGCAGCGACCCCGCTCCACGACCCTGTCGAGGATGATGTCGGTGCGGTTCTGGAGGTAGTCCTCGAGCAGGCCGACCATGCGGGGCGTGAAACCCCGGTTGACGAGCCTGCGGTATCGGGTGTGACGGGGCGGATCCATGTCCAGCAGGATGTGATCGCGCGAGAAGTTGGACATCTCGTCACTGAGGTCGGGATCGCGCATCTGCGTGCCGCTGTGGTTGGAGGAGAACACATCGGCGCGACGGTTCACCTCCTTGAGGTGGGCGTGGCGAGTGATGGCCCAGTAGCCGGGGCCGAGGTCGCCCTCGTCGACCCAGTGGATCCCGGGGTCGGTGTCTCGAAGCCTCGCGAGCACCTCATGATGCTCCTGGCGCTTGAACATGTCGAAGTCCCACAGGTCGACATCCGCCGCGGGACAATCCCCGGCACGGTGCTCCACGGGACAGCGGAGTTGTTCGTCGGTGATGGTCATGTCGGCGCCCCCTGAGCGCCACGGCCATGCGTTCCCCGGCCGGCATCGGCTGCCGGGCCGGATCGTGCGCCGCGGCCGGACGCTGGGTTGTCTTGCTAGCGAAGGTACTCGGCTCGGGCGTGGCTCGCAATGGCGCTGCTGGACGCAGCTCGCTAGAACTCGAAGCCGGCGACGCCGTAGAAGCCGCTGGCCGCGGTCTTGTCGCCCCGCTGCCTGGGCCATTGCGGCACCGCGTCCGGGGCCTGGGGATCGTCGCCCAGCACGGTCACCCGGTGCAGGATCCGCGTGCCGTCGGTGTCGTCGACGACGGAGTGCAGGGTCACCCGCTCGTCCCACAGCGCCACATCGCCGGGCGACCAGCGCCAGCGGCAGCTGAACTTGACCTGCTCCTGCCAGCGGTACAGGAATGTCAGCAGAGCCTGGCTCTCGGGACGGGAGAGTTGCGGGATGCGCCTGCCGTGCTGCTTGTTGACGTACAGGCTGCGACGGCCGGTGCCGGGATGCACCCTCACCACCGGATGCTCGGCGACCAGCGACCCCTGCCTGCCGTCGTCATGAATGCAGGTCAGCCCGGCCAGGAACGACTGCATGGGCGCCGAGAGCGAGTCGTGCACCTCGTAGCAGTTGATCCACATGGTGTCGCCGCCCGCGGAGGGGCACTGCACCATGTGCAACAGCGCCGCGATCGGGGGATGCTCGCTGTAGGTGACGTCGGTGTGCCAGATGTCGGCCTTGGGCGTGGCGGAGGTGTCCAGCACGCACACCTCCGGCGTGCTGTCGTCGACCTTGGCGATGTAGGGATGCACCTCCAGCTCGCCGAACAGGGCCCCGATGTCACGCAGCTGTGCGACTGTGGGATGCAAGCCCGGCAGGAACAGCACCAGGTGCTCGTCCAGCGCTTGGCGCAGCGCCTCGGCGGCGCGCTCCTCGAGGCGGCCCAGGTCGAGGCCTCGCACGGCTGCACCGAGCGCACCGGCGATGGGAGCGAACTCAAATCCGGCCTCAGCCGGCAGAGCCGAGGGCTGCGGCGGTGCGAGCGTCACGGCATTGAGCGTACCGTGCCGCTCCGGAGCAGGCAGGCCGCCCAGCGTCGCAAACGAACTCCTCAAGAATCGAGGAGCTATCGAGGAGCTATCGAGGAGCTTCTGCCTCCCGACTCCCGGCAATGGCCCTATAGCGTGCCTAATGATGGTCGCGTCCCTCGCCGATCTCATCGCTGCGAAGGGCTATGCCGTGGCCGACGGCGCCATGGGCACGCAGCTTTTCGCCGTGGGTCTCTGCGCCGGCGATCCGCCCGAGGGTTGGAACCTGACGCACGCCCCCGAGGTGCAAGCGATCCACCGGGCCTACATCAGGGCCGGCGCCGAGTTGCTGATAACCAACAGCTTCGGTGGGAACCGCTTCCGGTTGGCCCTGCACAACCACCAGGCGCGGGTGGGTGAGTTCAACCGTGCCGCGGCCCGCAACGCCAAGATCGCCGCGGAGATTGAAACGGAGGCGGCGGCAGAGCGCGAGGTCAATGGCGACAGCGGGGGCGGCAAGAGCGGGGGCGGGGGCGGCGAGCGTGCCAGGCGCGAGGGTGACGGGTGCGAGAGCGCCGGGCGCGTGGGTGCCGCGGGCGAGAGCGCCGGGCGCGAGAAGGTTGGGGGCAAGAGTGCAGGGGACACGAGTGCCGGGGGCAAGAATGCAGGAGGTGAGGGTGCCAGGACGGTTCTGGTGGCCGGTTCGATGGGGCCGAGCGGCGAGCTGCTCGAACCGTTGGGCAATGTGTCCGCAGCCGCCTGCCAAGCCGCCTTCGCCGAGCAGGCCGAAGCCTTGGCCGCGGGCGGCGCCGACCTGCTGTGGATCGAGACCATGAGCGCCCTCGCTGAGCTGGAGGCCGCAGTGCGCGGGGCGCGCTCGGCCTGCGACCTGCCGGTCGCCGCGACCATGAGCTTCGACACCGCCGGACGCACCATGATGGGTGTCAGCGCCACCGAGCTGGCCGAGCGCCTCGGCGCGCTGAGCCTGGCCGCGATGGGCGCCAACTGCGGCAACAACGTTGCCGACACCGAGGCGGCCGTTGTCGCCATCGCTTCGTCGGGGACCGCCACGCCGGTGATCTCCAAACCCAACGCCGGCGTGCCGTGTTGGAGCGGAGACGCGCTCGTCTACGACGGAACGCCCGAGGTGCTGGCGGCACACGCCCACCGGGTCCGGGGCGCTGGGGTGGCCGTCATCGGCAGCTGTTGCGGCAGCACCCCGGCTCACACCGCCAAGATCGCCGCCGTGCTGCGGGGCGACGAGCCACCGCCGAACATCGAAGCAGCGCCCCGAGCCGCCCCCGGCACCCCGGACCGCATGGCCCGCCGCCGCTCCCGCCGCGGCTAGGCACCCAGACCGGCGGCCCGCGGCGGAACTGGCGCCGCTTGAAGGACACCCCGCGGCAAACTGCCAAGACAGGGTGCCTCCTCAACGCGCCGCCGCCGGTAGCTCGCCCGCTTGAATGAGTCCAATCGCCGTTACTGCTAGGCGCCGCCGGGGAGTCAGTGGCGGAACTGGCGCTGCGAAGTGAGGATCATCGCGATGCCGCGCTCGTTCGCGGCTGCGAGCACCTCCGCGTCGTTGATCGATCCGCCGGGCTGCACGACCACGGCGACCCCGGCATCGGCTGCCGCGTGCACGCCGTCAGCGAACGGCAGGAAGGCATCGCTGGCACAGGCGCCTCCGGCGGCTCGGCCCGCGGCTCTGGCGGCGGCGAGCCGGGCCGCCTCGACCCGGTTCTGCTGACCGGCACCGATGCCCCATGACGTGGTGTCGCGGGCCAGCACGATGGCGTTGGAGCTGGTGCGAGCGCAGACCCGCCAGGCGAACACGGCGTCCGACCGCTCGCGCTCGGTGGGGATCCGCTTCGTGACCACCTGCCAGGTGTCTGGATCGGCCTCGAGCCGCTGGGGTGTCTGCACGAGGTAGTCGGTGCCGGCGCTGCCTAGGCTGCGCAGCTCCCATGGCCGGTCGCCCCCCGCGGCGTGTCCGGGCGGCACCTCCAGCAGGCGGGTGTTGGCACGGCGGGCGGCCAGGCGCGCGATCACGCCCGCCGAGTAGCCCGGAGCGATCACCAGATCGGCCTGAGGGGCAGCGACCATGCTCTCAGCGGTGGCCGCGTCGATGACGGCGTTGAAGGCCACGACCCCGCCGAAGGCGCTGCGGGGATCGCATTCCAGAGCCCGCGAGTAGGCGCCCTCAAGGTCGTCGGCGGCGGACACGCCGCAGGGGTTGGCGTGCTTGACGATGACCGCGACCCGACTCTCCCCCAAGTCGTGGGCCAGGCGCCATGCGGCCTCTGCATCGGCGAGGTTCAGGTAGCTGGGCGCGGGACCGCCGCGGCGCACCACCGCGTCGAAGAACCCCGCATGCCCGCGGCGGCGGTAGCGGGCGCCGTGCTGGTGCGGGTTCTCGCCGTAGCGCAGCACCTCGGCCCGCTCCAGTTCCAGACGGATCAACGCAGGCAGGGCCGCTCCGGCCGCATCTGATCCAGCCGTCCCGGGCACCTCAACCGCAGCGGACCCACTCGCCTCCGACCCGCCAGCCGTCCCGGGCACCCCAGCCGCAGCGGACCCACTCGCCTCCGACCCGCCAGCCGTCTCGTACCCACCAGCCGGCTCGGCGCTGGCCGCCGCGCGGCGGAGGGGAGGATCGCAGGTCTGCTCGAACCAGCGGGCTATGGCGGCCTCGTAGGCCGCGCTGTGCGCGAACGCCTTGCGGGCGAGGCTCCCGCGGCTGGCCGCTGACAGGCGCCCGCGGGACCGCAGCTCCTCCAGCACCGGCGAGTAGTCGGCCGGGTCCACGAGCACGCCGACGTGGGCGTGGTTCTTGGCCGCGGCTCGCAGCATCGCCGAGCCGCCGATGTCGATCGTCTCGATGCCCGGGGAGGCCTCGAAGGGGTACAGGTTGACCACCACCAGGTCGATGGGGTCGATGCCGTTGGCGTCGAGGTCGGCTCGATGCCCGGGATCGTCGCGGTCGGCCAGGATCCCGGCGTGGACCCGCGGGTGCAGGGTCACCACCCGGTGCCCGAGCATCTCCGCCAAGCCGGAATGGTCGGCCACGTCCGTCACCGCAAGACCGGCCCCGGCGATCTCCCGAGCCGTGCCTGCGCTGGCGATCAGCTCCCATCCCAGATCGAGGAGGCCGGCGGCCAACCCGACGACGCCCGTCTTGTCGTAAGCGGAGATCAGCGCCCGCGGCGTCGCGTCCATCGGCGCTCAATCTATGGCGGCTCGGTGACCTATGGCGGCGATGACCCATACCGGCCCAGTGACCTATGGCGGCCCGGTGACCACGGAGCCGCCGCGCCAGGCGTGATCAGCCTGCGGGCAGCCCCGCCACGACCTCCACCATCAACTCGCCGGCCTCGGTCGGGTTGGATCCCACGAGCGCGCCGGCGGCGGTGAGCGCCTCGATCTTGGCCGCGGCCGTGCCCTTGTCGCCCGAGACGATCGCTCCCGCATGGCCCATCTTCTTGCCGGGCGGGGCGGTGACGCCCGCCACGTAGGCCACCACCGGCTTGGTCATGTTCTCGGCGATGAACTCGGCGGCCTCCTCCTCGGCCGACCCGCCGATCTCACCGATCATCATCACAGCCCCGGTCTCGGGATCGGCCTCGAAAGCGGCCAGGCAGTCGATGAAGCTGGTGCCCGGGACCGGGTCGCCGCCGATTCCCACGCAGGTGGTGACGCCTATCCGTTGCTGCTTCAGCTCGTACAGGGCCTGGTAGGTGAGCGTGCCCGAGCGGCTCACGATGCCCACCGGCCCGCCCGGGCGGGCGATGTGACCGGCGGTGATGCCGATGTTGCACCGGCCGGGGCTGATGACGCCGGGGCAGTTCGGGCCCAGCAGGCGAACGTCGGGATGGTCGCGGCGCAGCTTGTTGAACAGGAACGCCTCGTCGTGCGCCGGCACGCCCTCGGTGATCACCACGACCAGCTCGAGACCGGCCGCAGCCGCCTCCAGCACCGCGCCGAGCACGCCGGGCGCGGGGATGAACACGCAACCGGCCGTTGCGCCGGTGGCCTCCACCGCGTCGGCCACGGTGGCGAAGACGGGGACGCCGTCCACGTCGGTGCCCGCCTTGCGCGGGTTGGTGCCCGCCACCACCAACGTTCCGTAGTCGCGGTTGAGCAGGCCGTAGTAGCGGCCCTGCGAGCCGGTCAGGCCCTGGTACACGACCCGCGTGCTCTCGTCCACGAAGATGCTCACGGCGCGGCCTCGGAGCGTATCGGCCGGGCGGCGCCCGCCAGCGCCACGGCCCGGCGGGCGGCGTCGAGCATCGTGGACTCCATCATCACCGTGTCGCTCACGTGCGGTGCCAGCAGCTCGCGGCCCTCGGTCGCGTTGGTGCCGTCGAGGCGGATCACGATCGGAGCGTCGATGTCCACCCGCCGAAGTGCCTCGATGATCCCGTTGGCCACCTCCTCGCCGCGGGTTATGCCGCCGAAGATGTTGATGAGGATGGCCCGCACCGCCGGGTCGTTGTTGATCACCTCGAGAGCGCCGGCCATCACCTCGGCATTGGCACCGCCGCCGATGTCGAGGAAGTTGGCCGGCCTGCCGCCTGCCTGGTTGACCACATCGACGGTGCTCATGGCCAGGCCGGCACCGTTGGCGATGACGCCCACCGAGCCCTCGAGCCCCACGTACTGCAGCCCCCTGGCCCGGGCCGCCTGCTCGCGCTCGTCGCGGGCCTGGGTGGCGTCGTATTCGGCGTAGTCGGCGTGGCGGAAGACGCTGTTGGTGTCGAGGGTGACCTTGGCGTCGAGCAGCACCACAGCGCCGCCGGTGGTGAGGATCAGCGGGTTGACCTCGACCAGGTCGGCGTCAGCGTCCACGTAGGCGCGGTAGAGCCTTGACAGGACGCCGGCCACCGCGCCCGCATGGGCGTCTGGAATGCGCGCCGCGGACACCCAGCGGCGGCAGGCCTGCTCCGCCAGCCCGTCCACCGGGTCTATGTGGATGCGTGCGATGGCCTCGGGGTCGGCGGCTGCCACCGTCTCGATGTCAACGCCGCCCTGCGCCGAGAGCATCCCCAGATGCTGCTTGGCGGACCGGTCCAGCGTGAAGCTGGCGTAGTACTCCTCGGCGATGTCCGACGCCTTCTCGATCCACAGCCGCCGCACGATGTGTCCCGAGATGTCGAGGCCCAGGATGGCACCGGCACGCAGGCGGACCGAATCGAGGTCCGTGGCCAGCTTCACGCCCCCGGCCTTGCCCCTGCCGCCGGTATGGACCTGGGCCTTCACCACCACCGGTGTTCCCAGCCGAGCAGCGGCCGCCACCGCCTCGTCGACGGTGAACGCGATCTCGCCCTCAGGAACGGGCATCCCGAACCGGGCGAAGAGCTCCTTGCCCTGATGCTCAAACAGATCCACCGCGAATGATACTAGGGGGCGATCCCCCGTGGACCGGGGACCCGCTTCGCTCACCCCGAGCGAAGACCCGACACCGCGGGCGATCCCCGTGGACCGGGGACCCGTCGCTCGGTGGATCGGGCGGCTGAGACCTCAGGTGGGCGATGCCCGTGGACCGGAGACCCGTGACACGCATGGCGCGCCTTGATCCCAGCCGGGGCGATACTGGACAGCGATGCCCGTGGAACGGGGACCCCGCTTCAACGGTCGCTCCGCCCTCGTCGTCGGCCTCGCCGGCGTGGTGACGGCTGCGGCACTGCTGATCGGGGTGCTCTGGCTGGCCGGGTCCGGCGGCGAGGTGGAGATCCGTCTAGGCGACCGCGACTTCCGTGACATGCGGGCCGACCGCATCAGCGCCGAGATCGCGCAGGGGGGTCCGATCCTGTTCGGCGACGTGGCCGGCGGCGAACTCGACATCTACCTCCAGCACGTCTCCGATGACCCAGGCACGGGATGGCTCGCCTTCGAAGCCCGCCGGGCGGGCCAGAATCGTGACTGCTTCTTCGAGTGGGAGGCCGCGGGATCGTTCTTCGTCAACAGCTGCGACCCCTCCGACACCGTGGACGCCCGGGGAAGCGGGCTGCGCCATTTCGAGGTGACTGTGGTAGACCAAGATGTGCGGGTGAACATCAGCCGACACTCGAAAGCAGCCGTGACCGAATGAGCACCCCACCGCCGCCGAGAACACCGGCCGCCGCCGGCACCGTCGACACTTGAGGCAGCCGTGACTGAAACCAGCGCCCAGAAGCCGACGAGAACACCGGCCGCCACCGGACTCCTCGACACTCGAGGGCAGCCGTGTCCGAGGTGAGCGCCACCGACCGGATCTTCTTGAGGGATGCCCAGTGCCGGGTCTTCGAAGCGACCGTCGTCGCCGCCGAAGAGAGCCGGCTGGCACTCGATGCCACCGCCTTCTACGCCACCAGCGGAGGCCAGCCTCACGACACCGGCCGCCTGAGCTGGGCCGGTGGCTCAGCCGCTGTCACCGACGTGCGCGGCCACGAAGCGGTGTGGCACACCATCGACTCCCCAGCCGCACCGGCCGTGGGCACCGCAGTGCGCGGCGAGCTCGACTGGGAGCGCCGCCACGCCCTGATGCGCACCCATACGGCACTTCACATCCTGTGCGGCGTTATCTACAGGAACTGGGGGGTGGCAGTGACGGGCGGAAACATGGCGCCCCTGTCGGCTCGCATGGACTTCGAGTTCAACCCGCTGCCCGAGGGGTTCGCCGCGGAGGTCACAGACCTGGTCAACGCCGAGATCGCGGCCGACCGGCCCATCGAGATCTCGTTCCTGCCCCGATCCGAGGCGCTCGCCGACGACGACCTGATCCGCACCAAGGTCAACCTCATCCCCGAGTCCGTCGCCGAGATCCGGGTGGTGGACATAGTGGGGCTCGACCGCCAGGCCGACGGCGGCACGCACCTGCCCTCGACCGGCGGCGTGGGCCGGTTCGAGGTGGTCAAGACCGAGTCGAAGGGCAAGGGCAACAAGCGCCTGCGCATCGCCGTCCACGATGCCTGAGGCTGCTGAAGAGGTGCTGAAGAACATCGGGGTTGCAATCGAACAGCGGGTGCAGTAGATTGACTTTCATGGAAATTGCAATTATCTCCGTGATGGGTGCCGGACTCCTCGGGTACATAGGTATCCTGGCCCGGTTCCTGTTCAGCCAGAACGCCCAGCGCGCAGCCGAGCACATTGAGGCATTGAAGGCCATCGCCGCGCAAGGCCAACGCACCGACGGACTACACCACCAAGCCATGGAGGCCATCGCCGCGCAAGGCCAACATGCCGACGGACTACACCGCCGAGCCATGGAAGCCATCGCCGCGCAGGGCCAACGCATCGAAGAACTGCACCTCAAAGCCACGGCAGCGATCGCCGCGCAAGGCCAACGCACCGAAGAACTCCACCTCAAAGCCACGGCAGCGATCGCCGCGCAAGGCCAACGCACCGAAGAACTCCACCTCAAAGCCACGGCAGCGATCGCCGCGCAAGGCCAACGCAGCGAAGAACTCCACCTCAATGCCATCAACCGAACCGAAGAACTACACCGCCGAGCCATGAAGGCCATCGCCGCGCAAGGCCAACGCACCGAAGAACTACACCTCAAAGCCATGGCAGCGATCGCCGCGCAGGGCCAACGCACCGAAGAACTGCATCTCAAGGCCATGGAAGCCATCGCCACGATGGACCGCGAGCACCGCGAGCACCGCGAGAAGCTGCATGCGGAGACAATGAACGAGCTGGCCAGCCTGCACCGTGCGCACGCAGCGCTCAGCGAGCGGACCGCTGTGCTCGAGACCAGAGCCGGCTTGCCGGCGCCTGCATAACGTGGCGCCGCTTCCGGCGCTGCCCCCAGACACCTGGTTAAGGGCGAGGCGAACCCGAAGCTCAAACGCTGATCGCCGCGCCCCGGCACGACCGGCGAGGTTCGAGTCCGCTGTCAGGCCCTGAAGCCCGTGACGGGGACGATCAAGACCTAGCCGTCTAGACGGTCGCAGTACTCGACCATGCGCCGGCAGATCGCGGCCACCTCGCCGATGTCGTCTGTGTACTGTGACGGCTTCATGCAGAACAGCGAGTAGCCGGCTGCCACTTGCTCGTCGATCGCCGCTAGAGCCTCGCCGACATCGGCCACTGCGTCCGGCGACGCGAACGTGGCCCGGGTGCCGCCCACCAACTCGATCTCGGAGATGTCGCGCCCGGCGCCCGCCAGGCCGCGCGCCAGCTGCGCGAGGTCGTCCGCCGTCGGCACGCCGAACGGGTGGAAGCCGCTGCCGTATCGGGCCATGCGGCGGACCAGCGCCGGATGCATCCGCTCGCCCCCGAACCACATGCGCGGCCCGCCCGTCCGCCAGGGGCCGGGCTCGCAGTAGACGTCGGTGAAGCTGAAGTAGCGTCCGGCGAAGCTCGCGGGCGAGCCGTTCCACAGCCGCGACATGGCCTCGAGGTGCTCGTCGAGGATCCGGCCCCGCTCGCGGAAGGCCAAGCCGTGGGCCTCGTACTCGGCTTGCTGCCAGGACACGGTGGGCTGCACGACCAGCCTGCCCTCACACAGCAGGTCGATGGTGGCGAGATCCTTGGCCAGCAGGATCGGGTGACGCAAGGGTGCGATGATCGCGCAGGCGACCACCCGCACGCGGCTGGTCGCGGACGCCACCGCGGCCAGGGTGGCGACCGAGCTCGGCCACGGCGTCAGGGGGTCCTGGTTCCCGACGGCCGCATACATTCTCGGGTTGCTCATCAGCCCGGCAGCGGCGGCGTCAGGGCCGAGCATTGTCTGCTCGCTCACCATCACCGCATCGAACCCGGTGCCCTCGGCGATGCGGGCCAGCTCGACCAGACCGCGCATGTCGCGGGGATCGAGCATGGTGTGGTTCTCGGTGAGGATCATCAGCATCCCAGGCGCCGCCATGTCAGCGGCCCATCACCGAGCCGCTACCGGCGCAGCCATTGCGGGCATGACCGCACAAGGCAAGCCCAGAGCTGATGGCCGCAACAGCCACGTCAGCGCAGCACCGCGTCGAAGGGGCCGAGGGCCACCGCGCCGCCGTCGAGGCGGAACGACGCCGCAGTGGCGAAGCGGCCCGCCGGCGCGACCAGGTAGTGCACCAGCGCGGCGATCTCGTCGGGCTCGGCGGCCCGGCCTGCGATGTTCACGGACGCATCAGCCTCGGCGAGCTCGCGGATCACCTCGGCCGCGAGCGGCGTGTCGACCAGCCCCGGATCGACCTGCGTGACCCGAATGCCGTCGGAGCGCCACTCCTTGGCCAGCGCGACCGTCACGGCAGCGAGCCCGGCCTTGGTGGCTCCGTACACGGCGCCGCCCGCCGAGGGCCGCACCGCGTCCACCGAGCCGATCATCACCACCGCCGAGTCGCCGCCCGCAGCCAGCACGGGGTGGGCCATCTGGCAGAGTCGCAGCGGCGCCCACAGGTTGAGCCCCACCAACGCGTCGAAGTAATCACGATCAAGCTCGCTCAGCGGGAGCCAATCACCCCGGCCCGCGTTGTTGACCAGGATGTCGAGCCCGCCCAGCTCGTCTACCACTGCTTCAATCACTGCATCGACGTCGCCTGGATCGCTCAGATCGGCCACGAGCGGGCGCACGGCGCCGCCGGCGGTGGGCACTGCCCCCGACCTCGATACGGCGACCACATCGGCGCCGGCGCCGGCCAGCCGGGCCGCGATCGCCGCACCGATCCCGGCGGACGCGCCCGTGACCAATGCCCGCCGACCGGTCAGGTCAAAGGCAGGATCGCGCACGCAGTCCACCCTAGGACGTGAGCAGGCACATGGCGGCGTGCGCCCGCGCCACGCGGCACGGCCATTGATCCTTCGGCAGCAGCACGAATCGGCTCTGGTATCACGATGCCAACGCAGGCTCCATCGCGCGGCGCGGCCATTGATCGTTCGGCAGCAGTACGAATAGGGTTGGCGGAGTGGCCACCCTTGAGGGCTTCATGTACCCGAGGACGCCGACCGGCGAGGCCGGCATCCTGCCGGCACCGCCCTGGCACTACTCCGGCGACATGCTCACCGTGGAGTACCGAACCGACCCCGCGCGCGTGGCGGAGCTTCTGCCACACCCGCTGCGGCCCGCAGACGAGGAGCCGGGCGCCGTCGCCATCATCTGGGCCGACTGGCAGAGCTGCAGCGACGGCTTCGGCGAGCTGCTCGACCCGGCGCGCGCCCAGTACCGGGAGGTGTTTGCCGTGGTGCGCTGCCAGTTCCGGGGCGACACCTACAGCAGGGCCGTCTACATCTGGGTGGACAAGGATTTCGCCATGGCCCGCGGCCACTTCCAGGGCTATCCCAAGAAGCTGGGCGACATCGCGGTGACCAGGCCGGTCACGGTGGGCCGCGCCGGACCCCGGCTGGCGCCGGGAGGTCGCTTCGGGGCCACGCTCAGCACCTGGGGCCGCCGCATCGCCGAGGCCCGCTTCACCATCACCGGCACCGCCGGCTCGCCGGGCTTCGTGAACGGCCACCCGATGCTGCACAGCCGCCAGATGCCGGCCATCGAGGCCGACGGCAGCGACTCGCTCGACGAGCTGGTGACCATGAGCGGCCACGACGCCGACCTGGGGCCCGTCCATTCCGGCGAGGCGGAGATCGTGCTGCACGAGTCCCCCACCGAGGAGCTGCACCGCCTGCAGCCGCTGGAGATGATCGGCGGCTACTACCGGCAGGTCGGTGTCTCGATGGCCTCGGGCACCACCCTTTGGGCGGCCCGGAACCCGAGAGCCGGCGGGCCGCGATGACTCCCAGGACCGCCACACACGCCGACGGCTACCTCGACGACCACGGAGACGCCCACGCCGACCTCTCCTCTCACGACTCGTTCACCTCGGGGGTTCCCCACGCCACCTTCACCCGGCTGCGCCGCGAGGATCCGGTGCACTGGACCCCGGAGGCCGACGGCGCCGGATTCTGGTCGGTCACCCGCTACAGCGACGCCCTGACCGTGAGCCGCGACACCGAGACCTACACCTCGACTGAGGGCATCCGCCTCGAGGAGATGGACAGCGAGCAGCTGCGGGCCCGCGGCACGATGATGGAACTCGACCCGCCCGAGCACACCCGGCTGAGACGGCTCGTCAACCGGGGCTTCACGCGCCGCACCGTGGAGTCCTACGAGGACTCCATCCGGGCCCTGGCCGCGGAGGTGCTCGACGAGGCCCTCGCCTCCGACACCCTCGACTTCGTGACCGACATCGCGGCCAGGCTGCCGATGCGGATGCTGGGGCGGCTGCTGGGCACCAGCGACGCCGACGGCCACCGGCTGGTGCAGTGGGGCGACGCCTTCCTGGGAAACAGCGACCCGGAGTTCACCACCCATGTCGTGGACACCGCGGACACCGAGGAGTTCCGGCTCATGCCGTTTCGCAGCCCGGCCGCGGCGGAGGTCTTCCGCTACGCCGAGGCTCAGGCCGCCGAGCGCCGGGCCTGCCCCCGCGACGACGTGATCACCCAGCTGCTGGCGCCGACGCGCGACGGGGAGCCGCTGAGCGACCTGGAGTTCAAGAACTTCTTCACGCTGCTCGTCGCCGCCGGCAACGACACCACCCGCTACACCATGGCCCACGGCCTTCACACCATGATGCGCCACCCGGAGCTGTGGCGGGCCTGGCGGGCCGATCCCTCGCTGACGCCCACCGCGGTGGAGGAGGTGCTGCGCACCAGCGCGGTGACGATGCACTTCCGCCGCACCGCCACCACGGAGGCTTCCTTGGGCGGCAAGCGGATAGCGCCGGGCGACAAGGTGGTGATGTGGTTCTGCTCGGCCAACCACGACGAGGAGGAATTCTTGCGTCCCTGGCGCTTCGACCTGGCCCGGGATCCCAACGACCACATGGCCTTCGGGCGCAACGGCCCGCACCTGTGCCTGGGCGCCTGGCTGGCCCGCATGGAGGTGCGCCTGGTGTTCGAGGAGCTGATGAAGCGGGTAGACAGGCTTGAGCCCGACGGTGAGCCGCGGTACTTGCGCTCCAACTTCATCGCCGGCATCAAGCACCTGCCGGTGAGAGTGGTGGCCTGATGCGGCCGCACCCCGAAACGGCCGCGGCGCGCCAGACTTGCTCGCGGACCAGGCACTCGCGGTGTGGGTGGGGCGGCCTGATGCGGCTGCGGGCGCGCCTGCGGGAGGACTGAGGTGGGACGGATCGTCGGGGCCGCGCTGGTGTCGCACGTGCCGCCCCTGGTGCTGCCCGAGCATGAGCGCCGTGCGCTCAACGGCGGCGAGGACACCACCCTGTTCGCCGGGCTGCACGCGCTGCGGGCCGAGCGGCTCGCCCCCGCCGAGGCCGACACCGTGGTGGTGATCGACACGCACTGGTTCACCACCATCGAGCACGTGATCGCAGCACACGCCCGCCGCAGCGGCCTGTACACCTCCGAGGAGCTGCCCCGGGGCATGAGCGCGATGCCCTATGAAATGCCCGGGGATCCCGAGCTGGCCCGCGCCTTCGCCGCCGCGGCCGCCGGGCGCGACGACACCTGGGTGACCGCGGTGGACGACCCGCACCTTCCGGTTCACTACCCCACCATCAACCTTCTCGGGTTCCTGCAAGGCGGCGAGCGCTGGGTGTCGATGGGCGTGTGCCAGACCGCGGAGCCCCAGGACTTCCTGCTGGCGGGCGAGTTGCTGGGCCGGGCGGTGTCGGAGCTGGACCGGCGGGTGGTGATACTCGCCAGCGGCGGGCTCAGCCACCGGTTCTGGCCGCTGCGACAGTTCCGCGACCATGAGGGCGCGGACCCGGACGCTCACATCCGCACCCCCGAGGCCGCTGCCGCCGACCGGCAGGTGCTGACCTGGATGGCGGCCGGCGACCATGCCGCCATCGTCGACTTCATGCCCGAGTTCGCCGGCTACAGCCCCGAGGGGTATTTCGGCCACTACCTGACCATGCTCGGCGCGCTCGGCGGCGCCGCCTGCACAGCCCGCGGCACGCAGTTCGGCCGCTACGAGTCGGTCGCGGGAACCGGCCAGGCCCACGTATGGCTCGACCTGTGAGCCGGTCGACCCGCATGTGGCTCGACGCCCCTCGACCCCCTGGGCGACGCGACGCTGACCGCATAGGGTTCAACCTGTGAGCGGTCCGGCACGAGCACTGGTGATCGCCCACGAGCCGATGGGTGGCGGCGGGCTGGTGTCGGGCCTCCTCGATCGCCGGGGCTGCAAGGTGCACGAGCATGTCGTTACCGCCGACATGGAGCGACCCAACGACGCCGCTGACTTCCCTGACGCCTCCGGCTACGACATCATCGTCGCCATGGGCTCGGTGCGCTCGCTCACCGACACCGGCGAGATCAGCAGCTGGATCTTCGACGAGATCGAACTGGTGCGGTCGGCCCAGCGACGGGGCACCCCGATGCTGGGCATCTGCTTCGGCGGGCAGCTGCTGGCAGCGGCGCTCGGGGGCACCGTCGAGCAGGCGCCTGCGCCCGAGATCGGCTGGTATGAGATCTCCGACGCCGGCGATGTCCCCAACCCGATAGGGCGGGGGCCGTGGTTCCAGTGGCACCACGACCGCTTCATACCGCCCGCCGAGGCCGAGGTCCTGGCTGCCAACGGCAGCGGCGCGCAACTCTTCCGACTCGGCCGCAGCGTGGGCACCCAGTTCCATCCGGAGGTCACCTACGCCCACGTCAAGGGCTTCCTCTCAGAGGCGGCCGAGGATTATCTCCAAATGCACGACGTCGATCCCGCGCAGATGCTCGAGGACATGCGCCGCCACGAGGACCGCAACACCCGGCAGTGCACCGCCCTGATCGACTGGTTCCTCGACGAGGCGGCTCTCTCATCGACCGTCGCCGCGTCCGCCTCAGGGCAGGCGCCGGCGCGTAGGTGGTAGGGGGCGCGTCAGTGGTAGGGAAGGTAGTGGCGCAGCTCCCAGGCGGTGATGGTCTCGGGGTCGTCGCTGCCGACCTCGGAGATGTACCTGTCCCACTCGGCCCGCTTGTTGAACACGAAGTTGGCGCAGAGTTCCGAGCCGACCGCCTCGCACAGTGCCTCATCGGCCTCCATGTCGTCGAGGGCCTCGCTGAGGCTGTGGGCGCAGTGCACGTCGGTGTCGACCTCGTCGAAGCCGTCACCGGTGAGCGGCTCGGGGCACTCGAGGCCGCCGGTCACGCCGAGGCGGGCCGCCTGCAGCACCGTGGCCACCAGCGTGTGGATGTTGGCCGCGCCGTCCCCGATGCGGCTCTCGATGCGCATCTGCGGGCCGGTGGTGCGGGGCACCCGGTTGCCGGCGCAGCGGTGCTCGACGCCCCAGTTGGCCCAGTAGCCGTTGAGCTCGCCCGGCCGCAGCCGCCGGTAGGCGTTGACGGTGGGAGCGCACAGCGCCGTCATTCCCCGATGATGGCCGACCAGACCGGCCAGGCAGCCGCGGGACACCTCGGAGAGACCGTCGGGGGCCGAGTCGTCCACGCAGGCGTTGCGACCCTCGGCGTCAGCCAGCGAGAGGTTCACATGCACGCCGCTGCCGGAGGACCCTGCGAACGGCTTGCCCAGGAAGGTCAGATCCAGGCCCAGCGGCGCGCCGGCATGGTCCACCGCTCTCTGCACCGTCTCACGGGCCAGCACCCGGAACAGGAAGGCGTCATCGGCGGCATCCATGGCGTCCGCGTACTCCAGGGTGAGCTCGAACTGGCCCTCGTCGTACTCGGCGTTGACGGACTCCATGCGGATGCCCGAGGCCTCGGCACGCCTGACCACGTCGGTGATGACCCCGGCCGGATCCGATCCGAAGCCGGTGCCGTAGACCATCGACCCGGGGGTGGCGTAGGGCATCGGGGTCTCCAAGCCACCGCTGAACACGTAGGCCTCGAGTTCCAGGCCGACCTTGGGTGTGTAGCCCAGTGCCTCCCAGCCGGCCACGGCCCGGCGCAGGGCGTGGCGTGCGAACACCGGATGGGGCTCGCCGTGCATCATGGCGTCACCGATCACGACGCCTGTGGCCTCGTCGTCCCAGCCCTGGCGGATGTCGGACTCATCGAAGGACACCTGCATGTCGGGCAACCCCTCCAGCAGGTATGCGCCGGGTGCGGGCGCCATGCTGCGGTCATACCCGAGGGCGAACGAGGTGACGCAATGGTTGGTGCCCTTGTGCGCCAGGCGCACCGGCAGGTACTTGCCCCTGGCAAGCCCAAGATGGTCGGGCCACAGCACCCGTATCCGGTCCCATTCGGTCATCGCCGCTCTCCATAGGTCGTCGGACTCTTACGTTTCAGCATCAAGAAGGTAGCGCTCGGTCCGGGTAGAGGCCGGTGCGTCCGAGACGCTCGAGGCACACCTCCACGCTCCACGGAAGCATGGCGGCCCCGCAGCGGGCGTCGCGGTAGGCGCGCTCCAGGAACGACGGTCGCAGCATGCTGCGGCCCCCACACACCCGCAGGGCCAGCGACGCCACGGCCGGCGCTCCCTCCATGACGGTGACCACTGAAGACCAGGCCCGGCGCAACTGCTCGGCGCCCGGGTCGACACCGCACTCGGCAAGCACCCGATGGGTGAGGGACTGGGCGCGGTCATAGAGCAGGTTCATCTGTGCCCAGCCCTGCTGCTTGATCGGATGGTCGCGCCGGGCGGGGCCGGCGCTGTCGCCCTCGCCGCGCAGGTAGGCGGCGGTGGCGTCGAGAACTCCCCGCATCAGTCCCAGATAGGCGAATGACAGGGTCATGTAGAAGTAGGGCCAGCGGGCCGCGGCCTGGTCGAAGGCGCCGGGCGGGAGCCACTCGTTGCCGGCCGGCACCAGGGCACCGTCGAGCACCAGCGTGCGCGAGTCGGTGCCCCTCATCCCCAGGGGATCCCAGCCTCCCTCGATCCTCACGCCGCCCGCGCCGGCCGGCACGCCCATGAACCGGATCCGGTCGTCGCCTGGCACCAGGCAGACCACGTTGTGGATCTGCGCCGCCCCCGACAGCGAGGCGAATATCTTGCGCCCCGTCACGCGGTAGCCGCCGGTGTCGGCGCCCGCGCTGTCACCGAAGTCCGCTCCGGCGGCGGGCACGGCCCTCGTGGAGTAGCCGGCGGTGGCCCCGGCCGCCGCACCCTCCGAGAAGGGCTGGCTGTGGATCATGCCGTGCTCGACGATGCCCCGTCGCAGGGTGGCGCGCCGGCGCACCAGCAGCGCCCGCTCGGCTGCGGTGAGGTCGAGGTCGTCGGCGATCTGGCCGACGAGGACGGTGGTGGCGGTGTGCATGTTGAAGGTGAGCGCGGTGGTCGCGCAATGGCGGCCGAGCTCCTCCGCCACCAGGGCATAGGCCACGAAGTCGCCGCCGAGCCCGCCGTCGTCAACGGGGATGCAAAGCCCGAGCAGGCCGGCCTCGCGCAGGTCGGCCCAGTTCTCGGCCGGGAAGGTTGCGTCGCGGTCGTGGGCCTCGGCTCGCTGCGCGAAGCGCGGCCCGAGGGCTGCCATGCGCTCTACGAGCGCGGCCCTCGCCGGCGTCAGGATGCCTGCGGTCACCGCCGCTGAGACTACCTCGACGGTCTGCGCCGGAACCGGTCTCCCGAGATGAGCTTGTAGCAACACCACTCATCAGGATAATTCAAGGTATCTCATGTTGTAGGTTCTGCTCGGCTCGCTTAGAGTGCTCACGGCACCAAATCAACGGGAGGAACCTGCGATGATGAGGGAACACCCAAACTGGCAATCCGTGACTGGCGAGTTGAAAGCAAGCGAACTCCGTCCAGGCTGCACGATCCGCTACGAGCCGCCCAAGGTCGCTGGGCGGGGGTATGCGGCTCTGCTCCTCGACAAAGTGGAGCACGCGCCCGAGGGCACGGTGAGAGTCGAGTGGTGCCAGAGCCGGCTCGATGTGGTCCTGTCTGACACGGCCTCCAACCTTGTCCCGTGGGTCCCAGACGATTACGAACCGGTCGAGTTGCCCGACTCGCTGTCGTTCCACTCTGAGGACACCGTTGTTGTCGAGATCCGTCCACCGGCCTATGCCTGAGCGCTTGCTTGTGATCAGCATCGACGGTCACGACTGGAGTGAACACACGCACTCATGCAACTTCAGCCACTCGACCACGAGCCGCACAGCCCGGAATGCTGAGTCGACGAGTCCAGAGACTGGACGGCTCACCGCGTCGATGACGCTCACAATGCGGCGCACCGAGGACACCGAAACACTGGTGGGCACAGTTCCCGAGGACGGGAGAGCCGAGGTCTTGATCTTGGAAGCCTTCCTCGATCGGGGCGACCGATGCGCGGTGGCGGCTCGGCGTTTCGACGCCACCACACTTATCCCTCCGTGGGACACGACGGTCGAAATCGATGGGGTGTCCTACTTCGTATCGACTTGGTTTGCCGAGAGGGTGTCACTATGCCGGCTGCGACTGCCAGGGCTTGCCGTTTGATTGGTTTGAGCGGCGCCTAGGAAGGCTCTGGTCAGGTTGTTGAAGGTTTGCGGGGCCTCGGAGGCGACGAGGTGGCCGACATCATCGAGAACCACGAGCTCGGCGGCGGGCAAGCCTTCGGCCAGCATTCGGGAGTAGGCGACGGGTGTCTCGGTGTCGAGCCGGCCCACCACCACCAGCGCCGGGGCACCTATCCGGGCGAGCTGGTCAACGACGTTGTGGGAGGGGAGGCACTCGATCGCGGCGCTGAGCCCGGCTGCGCCTATGCGGGCGAACGCGGCGACCCGCATGGCCAGCGCAGCGGCACCGAGACCGGGGCCGGCGACCGAGGTGAGCACCCGCTCGGCGATGTCCCCGGTGGTCAGCCCGGCACTCAGGGGGGCGAGCCTGGCAGCGCGCCAGGTGTCGGGATTCGTGCCGTCGAGGCCGAAGGCAGCGCTGGTGCCTGCGAGCACCAGGCGTCTGATCCTGCCGGGGTGGCGCAGCGCGGCGTGCAGCGCCTGCATCCCGCCAAGGGACTCGCCCACCAGGTGTGCCCGCTCAACCCCGGCCGCGTCGAGCAGGCGGGCCACGGCATCGGCGACGGCGACGAACGTGAGCGGCCCGAGCGGCTCGGAGGCTCCGTAGCCGGGCATGTCCCAGGCGATGCAGCGGAACGTCTCGCTGAGCCCGGCCAGTTGCGGCTGCCATGAGGTGCGCGAGCCGCCGAGCCCGTGCAGGAACAGCACCGGCTCCCCGCTCCCCTGCTCACGCCAGGAGATCGGCCCGTCCACATCCATCGGCGCAAGAACGTACACTTCGCGGGTGCGCGGCGCGCCGGTGATCGGCATCTCGGGCCGTTCCAAGACAGCCGGCGAGATCGGCTTGGAGCCTGCGGTGCTGCGCGACCTGGATGTGGACCTCTACTTCTGTGACTACGCCCGCGCCGTGCTGGCCGCGGGGGGACTGCCCGTGTTCCTTCCCAGCAGCGCGGAGCCGGCCTGCTACGGCGACCGCCTCGACGGGTTGCTGCTGAGCGGCGGCGCGGACATCGACCCCGCCCGCTACGGCCAGGAACCGCGCGCTGATCTGTTCACCCCCGAGCCCGCCCGTGACACGTTCGAGCTGGGATTGCTTGACGGCGCGGCCGCAGCGGGCATACCGGTGCTGGGCATCTGCCGGGGCATTCAGGTGCTCAACGTTCACGGCGGCGGCACGCTTCACCAGCACGTCGCCGCCCACGCCTGCTTCGAGCAGCCCACCAACTCGATCGCGCACCGGGTCGATTTCGTCGCCGGATCCGTGCTGGCCTCTGTGTACGGGTCCTCGATTCAGGTCAACTCGCTGCACCATCAGACCATCGATCAGGTCGCTGACGGCTTCGCGGTGACAGCCAACAGCGAGGACGGCACCATCGAAGGGCTCGAATCAACCGAACACCCGTGGCTCGGAGTGCAGTGGCACCCCGAAATGCTCGATTCCCGCGACCAAGACCCCGCCTTCACCTGGCTAATTCAGACCGCCTCAGCATTATGAAGGAGCACCACCAACGCCGCCGCGTCCCGCGTGCATACCGGCAAACATCAAGGCACTTCTCAGCCGCCCGAGTCAACGACTAGGTGCAAGTCCAAACCCGTTGGGCTACGGCCCGTCGCTGGTCTTTCGGCAGCGTCGCGGTTTACGCAGGTGTTTACGCTTTAGTATTTTGTGCTTGGACGTGCGTATAGTTTTGTAAAACTGCGTATAAGTCGAGAGGCTGCCTGAGGAACCTGGTTCTAGGCCGGGAGGGGCACGGTCTCCACTGGCTCGCCGTTGAGGGCGGCTAGCACCTTGGCCACCACCTGGACCGACACGTCGCGCTGTGCCGCGCCCGTGCTGGCACCCAGATGCGGGGTGTGAACGACCCTGGGATGGCCCACCAGGGGATGATCGGGCGGTGGCGGCTCGGCGTCGTACACATCGAGGCCCAGGCCCGCCAGGCGCCCGCCGTCGAGCGCGGCCCGTGCGGCGTGAGCGTCGATCAGGCTGCCCCTGGCCGCGTTGACCACGATCGCGCCTGGCTTGATCGCCTCGAAAGCAGCATCGTCGAGCAATGCCGAGCCGTCTTGTTGTGCCACCGAGTGCAGGCTGATGAAGTCCGACTCGGCCAGCAGTTCGGGCAACTCGACCAGCCTGGCGCCGTGCTCTCGGGCCATCCCGGCCGGGATGTAGGGATCGGTCGTGAGCACGGCCATTTCGAAAGCCAATGCCCGATGACCCACCGCACGCCCGATGCGGCCGAAACCGACCAGGCCGAGGGTCGCGCCCGCAAGCTGGGTACCGACATACTTCTTGCGCTCCCAGCGGCCCGCGGCCACAGAGTTGTGCGCCTCGGTCACCCGCCGCGCCGCCGCCAGCATCAGCGCGAAGGCGTGCTCGGCCGCCGCGAGTGTGTTGGCCTCGGGCGTGTTGACCACTGCGATCCCCCGCCGCGCAGCAGCGGCCAAGTCGATGTTGTCCACCCCGACGCCGGCACGGCCGATCACCCGCAACCCCGGTGCTGCCGCCACGAGTTCGGCATCGACCTTGCTGCCGCTTCGAACGATCAGAGCGTCGGCATCGCCTACCGCTGCGAGCAACTCCTCACGGCTCAGGCCCTCGGTGAAACGAGCCTCGACGCCGGGGGTGTCGCGCAGGCGCTGCGCACCCGCGGATCCGAGCGGCTCTGCCACCAGCACCCTGTACGGCTCGGCCATGGTGTCGGTGCCGGCTTCTAGTTGTGGATGCCGAAGCGCTGCAGGCCGTAGGCGTTGATCGCGTTGCCCCGCAGCACCTTGTAACACTCGGCGGCGTCCATGCCGACCGCCGCGAACATCGAGTGTGCCACCTTGCGGGAATGCGGGAACGTGCCGTCGGAGTGCGGGTAGTCGGTCTCGAAGAGGATCTGGTCGATGCCCACATCGTGGCGCTGCTTCAGACCCACCAGGTCGTCGAAGATGCAGCCGAACACCCGGCCCCGCACGATCTCGCTGGGCAGTGCGCCGTCGCCGCCGACGCCGCCCCGGCCCTCCCTGAACACCGAGTCCATCCGCTCGATCTGGAACGGCATCCAGCCCACCTGGCTCTCGGCGTAGGCGATCTTGATGCGCTTGAAGCGCTGCAGCGTGCCCGAGAACACCCAGTCCACCATCGAGCCCTCGGCGTTCTGCGCGTAAAGCGACATCGAGGTGGCCAGCGGAGCGTCATCTGAGGTGCACGGCATCGACGATGACGAGCCGATGTGCATCGACACGGTCGTGTCGGACTCCTCGCACGCCTGCCACACCACATCCCACTCGCCGGTGTACATCGACGGCAGGCCGAGCCTGGACGGGTTCTCCGAGAAGGCCACCGCGAAACAGCCCTTGGACGCGCAGCGGCGCACCTCGGCCGCGGCCAACCCCGGATCCCACAGCGGCAGCAGGGCCAGCGGTATCAGCCGGCCCCGGCCGGCGCCACCTCCCCAGTCGTCGATCATCCAGTCGTTGTAGATGCGCAGGCACTCGCCGGCGAGTTCCTTGTCGTCACGCTCGAGGAAGCCCTGGCCGCAGAAGCGGGGGAAGATGTTGGGATAGTTGAGGGCCGCCTCCACATGGTTGATGTCCATGTCGGCGAGGCGGGCCGACTGCTCGTGGGTGCCCGGGCGGAAGTCCTCGTAGCGGGCGGCGATGTTGCGCTGCTGCTCGCGGGGCATCCCGGCGGGGCCGTGCAGCAGGCCGGTGGGGGTGACGCTGCCGTCGTAGAGCCACACGTCGCACCAGTGGCCATCGGGGTCGTTGCGCTCGAAGCCGTAGTGGCCGCCGGTGAAGTGCAGCCTGACCCTCTCCTGCACGACACGCGGGCCGCGCTCGCGCAGCGACGGCGGCAGTTGCTGCTGCCAGAGGTCTTTGGGCTCCATGACGTGATCGTCGACGGAGATGATCAGCGGCAACTCCTCGGCAGCGGGCGTCACCGAGCGTTCCGGTGCCGCCGCGACGGAGACAGAGTCGGCCGTGTCAGGCATGACCCGAGTATCAGACATTGACCCGTGCGTCAGGCATCGGCCCGTGCATCAGACATTGACCCGGCGTGCGCAGGCGTCGAGGATGCCCTCGACGAGATCGTCCCAGGTGTCCTCGGGCTCGTCGTCGAGGTCGCTGGGATTGGGAGTGGAGCGCAGGGCCCTGTCGAGGTCCTTGAACTCCTGCAGCGTCAAGCTCTCGCGGAGCCCGTCGAAATCACAGCGGCACAGCTCCTGTGCCTCAACGGCGTTGAGGTTCCCGCCACTGTCGGAACGGTTGGCGAGCAGGCACGAAGTCATGAAGTTGAACTCTACGGCCGAGCCGTAGCTCGTGCCGGTCTCGGGGTCCGTGAAGCCGTTCTCCTCGGCCTCGCCCCAAGTGTCGGGATCGGCGCTGTTGCCGCAACCGGCAACCGCGACCACCACGATCACCACCGCCGCCGCTCGCCGGGCGCTCGCCAGCGGGCGACGATCCCGCGATTCTCGACGCTCGCCGCGCCTTGTCCACTCGAGGTTCGCGGCAGGCTGGGAGGGCGCGCTCATGACGGACGCGAGGCTAGCGGTCAGCGGTCAAGCCGATGCGCCCAGCGCGCGCGGGCGAACACCGAGCATTGGGCCGCCGGTGTCAGCGAGGTTCGCGGCCCAGCTCGCGTGCGCGGGCGAACACCGCGTCGAGCATCGGCTCGGTGAGCCGCCCCGTGAAGGTGTTCTGCTGGCTGGGGTGGTAGCTGCACAGCAGTTTCCAGCCACCTGGCAGTTCCGCCTCGGCACCGTGGCCGAACCGAGTTCGCCGACCGGCACCGAACTCGCGCCACACCACCTGGAGGGCGAATTCCCCGAGCACGACCACCACCCGCAGGTTGTCGAGCGCCTGCAGCTCGCGACGCAGGAAGGGGAGGCAGTTGTCGCGCTCGGCCGGGGCGGGCTTGTTGGCCGGTGGCGCGCACTTGACCGCGCTGGTGATCCAAGCTCCGGTGAGGGCGAGCCCGTCACCGCGTCGGGTGGAGTCGGGCTGGTTGGCGTAGCCCGCCCGGTGCAGCGCCCGATAGAGCCAGTCTCCGGAGCGGTCGCCGGTGAACATGCGGCCGGTGCGGTTGGCACCGTGCGCAGCAGGGGCGAGTCCCACCACAGCCAGGTGAGCGCCGGGATCACCGAAGCCGGAAACTCCCTGCGCCCAGTACTGCTCGTGCCGGAACGCGGCCCGCTTCTCACGGCCCGCCCGCTCGCGCCATTCCACAAGCCGAGGGCAAGCCCGGCAAGCCTGCACCTCCCCGGTGACAAGAGAAAGCGCGTCGCGCCCCCCAGCGGCCTCTACCTCCACGTATTCCTCTCCCATTCTGTGGATGTGCGTTGGCCTTCGAAACTGACGCCCAGTCGCGCTTCGTCTTCAGCGACTCGGTGGCTAGATGACGGCTCACTTTCTAAGGATCACGGTCAAGCGGTGCTCCTCCTCCATAAATTCCGGTTCCGTGCCGTTGTGCCTTGCCATTTCCGGAATGACTTTGCTGCGAATTCCCATCCCGCGAGCGTCAACATAACCGTAATCGCGCATGACGTTCACCAGTGTCTGATTCCGTGCATAGCGCGCTCCAGAACGCAAACCGTCAACCGTGACGGTGTTCGGCAGCCGGCCCGGACTTTGAACTTCAAGTCGATCAGCATAGATGCACAACATCGTGTCCGTGCCTTCGATGCTGTAATCCCGATGCACGAAAGAGTTGACTATGACCTCGCGTATCGCGCTTTCTGGGTAATCGGTGCGATCGACTCGCCGAGCACCCTCCAAGCGCGATGAAACACCCGTGTTGTTGCGCACGAAGTGGACCGCACGGTCCACAACGCCCGCCTCTATCGCCTCACCACTAGGAGAGCCCAACATCACAAGAGGCCCCTTGATGATCTCGTCCGAGCGAGCGGCATAACTCGGTTCTGCACCCTCGTAGCAGATCGCCCGGATTCCGGACTGTGGAAGGAACCGTCGCACGTTCATGCCGAATAGCAGCATCCCGTCCACGGTCGCAACGGTGTATCCGAACTGGACCGTGGCCAGTTCGAGATTGCAGAGCAGTTGTGCCCACTCATCAGAGCCGGGTTCGGGAAGGCTAGCGTCCCCACGGATCCGAGTGAAATAGTCTCGCAAGCGGCGAGAATCCAGATCATCGAGTCCCGATCCGGGTACGGGCTTCAGGCCGTAACGAAATCCTCCGGACTGCTGATAGAGCCCCTGCTCTTCCTCGCGGGTCGCATCCCTAGTGGTCGTGCCGACACGCATCTTGGTCACCCAGGCAGGTCCCTGCCTGACCTTGTAGGGTTTGTCGGGAGCGTCCCGCGGCAGTGTGATCACACCCACGCGCTTCTCGTTCTCCAAGCGCAGTTCTTCCCATAGAGGTATCGCGCCAGGTTGCAGATTGTCCCGAGATGCCTGCATCACCCACGTCTCGGCCTCCTGCGAGTTGCGAACAAGCCCGGAAATCGTGCCGTCATCCTCGACACCGAGGAATATCTGCCCTCCATGAGTGTTGAGCATTCCCGCCATCTCCGCAGCGAGCTTGGCCGGATGCACGTCGTCGCGCTTGAACTCGACTCGCGAGTTCTCACCTCCAGCCACAGTCGTAAGCAGGTCGTCGTGATTCATGGCCGGTTCCGCTACCTGTGCGGCTCAAATGGGGCTTCAGACATTAGAAACCATGCCGGTGCCGCCTGATATCGAGTTCATGATCCCTCTTCGCGGGCTGTGGGCTGGAGAGATCGTAGCCCGCCGAGCCAGCAGACCGTGGCCTGCGCCGCCGGGACCCCGTCGGAAGGGCCGACCCGGCGCCCGTCAGCGCTCGCTTCCAGCCCGCTCCGCAGAATCGCCGGGCCGACCCTTGGCATGGATCGCAGCCAGTTGTCAGCTCGATCCACCCGTCACGCTCGACGAGCGTTGCCGGGGCCGACCCTTGGCATGGATCGCAGCCAGTTGTCAGTCCGCGTGAGGTTGTGCGCGTGTTGCGGGTGGGCCGCCCACGGCGGTGGGTGTCGATGACAGTTGTAGCGGTGGATCCAACGGGTTGAGGCGTCTGCGGCGGTCGGCTTCGAGGGGGATCGGCGGAGGTTCGGGGCCGGTTCGGGTACGTTTGCTGGTGCGATGAGCAGCACTGGCGCCGGGGCTTCCTCCGCCGGCCGGCCCGCAGGGGCCGGGACCGGCACCACCGGCGAGGGTGGCCGTCGGGGCGAGAGGGCCGAGCCCGCGGCCGCAGCGGTGGTGCTGCTGGTTCGTCATGGGCTGACGCCCACGACGGGGGCGGTGCTGCCCGGTCGCGCGCCGGGTCTGCACCTCTCGCCCGAGGGCCGGGCCCAGGCCGAGGGCGTGGCTGAGCGCATCGCCGCGCTGGGCCGCGTCTCCGCCGTCTACGCGTCGCCGATGGAGCGCACGATCGAGACCGCCGCGCCCATCGCACGCGCCTGCGGCCTGAGGACTCGCAAGCACCCAGGACTGATCGAGTGCGACTTCGGCCGCTGGACGGGACGCAAGCTCGCACACCTGCGGCGGCGCAAGGAATGGGTGACCGTGCAGCGCCACGCCAGCGGGTTCCGCTTCCCCGGCGGAGAGGCGTTCGCGGAGATGCAGGCCCGAGCGCTCGACGCCGTGGCCGCGCTCGCGGCCCGGCACCGCGGCCATACCGTGGTCGCGGTTTCCCATGCCGACGTGATCAAGGCTGTCGTGGCGGCGGCGGCCGGCACGCCGCTGGACCTGTTCCAGCGCATCGTGGTCTCGCCCTGCTCGGTGAGCGCCATCGCCTACGCTGCGGGGGGCCCGGTCGTGCTCACCGTCAACAACACGGGCAACGACCTCGGTGCAGCCATCCCATGAGCGGCGAATCCTCCCACCTCGAAACCGTCGAAATGCTCACCTTCAACAACGTAGGCGGACGAGTCCTGCGTCACGCCGACCACTTCGAAACCGTCGAATTGCTCGCCGTCAACGACACGGGCAACGACCTCGGTGCCCAGGCCGCGCTGTGAGCGACAAGTCCTTCCACTTCGAGAGCGTGGACATGCTCACCGTCGGCACGCTCGGCCCGAAGGGGCAGCGGGTGTTCTACCTGCAGTGTGCCGCCGAGGGCTCGCTCGTGTCGCTGAAGTTCGAGAAAGGCCAGGCCGCGGCCCTCGCCGAGTACCTCGACAGGGTGCTCAGCGAACTCCCCCCGGGCGAGTCGGCCGAGCCGCCTCGCGACCTGGACATGCGCGAGCCGGTGATCGAGGCGTGGACCATCGGCGCCCTGGGAATCGCCTATGACGAGGTCGGCGACCGCGTGATCTTGGTGGTGGAGGAGTTCGTCGAGGATGAGGAAGACGAGCGAGCCTCGGCGCGCTTCACGCTGACCCGCGAGCAGGTGACGGCCCTCGTGGCACGTGCCCGCAACGTGGTCGAGGCGGGCCGCCCTCCATGCCCCTATTGCGCGAGACCGCTCGAGCCCTCCAACAAAGACTGGTGCCCGTGCCACAACTGAAGGGCGCGCCCGGCGTGAGCGCCACGGCGACGCACCTGACCCGCTCGCCGGCGCGCCCGGAGTGTTCGGCGCGCCAAGAAGGCAACAGGGTCGCCACCAGCAGCGAGCGGAACGCGTCCTGGCGCCCGGCATATCCGGCGCAACCTGTGTGAGCGGCCGGACGGCGGGTGCCGGGCAGCGGTCGCCGATCCGGGACCGGCCCCCCATCGAGACCGGTCGCGCGCTGGCGCTGCTCGCCGCAGGCGAGACGGAACTGCTGGGCCGCATGCCCTACAGCTCCAACGCGACGTTCCTCGCCGACGTCACCGACGGCGGCCTGAGCGCCCAGGCCGTCTACAAGCCGATCCGCGGTGAGCGGCAGCTCTGGGACTTCCCCTGCGGGCTGGCCCATCGCGAGGCCGCAGCGTTCCTGATGGACAGAGCGCTCGGATGGAGCCTGGTGCCCCCGACGGTGGTGCGCCACGACCTGCCCTTCGGCACGGGCTCGCTGCAGCTGTTCGTGCCGGCGCACTTCGAGCAGCACTACTTCACGCTGGTATCGGAGGATCGCCTGCGCCCGCAACTCGAGCGGCTGTGCGCGCTGGACGTCGTCATCAACAGCACCGACCGCAAGTCGGGCCACTGCCTGCTCGGCACCGACGGCACACTGTGGGCCATCGACAACGGCCTGTCGTTCCATGCAGAGTTCAAGCTCCGCACCGTGATCTGGGACTTCGCCGGCAACGACCTGCCCGGCGGGATCATGCAGGCCCTCCGCAGGCTGCTGGAGGCCGGGCTGCCCGAGACGCTCGCCGAGACGCTCACACCGCTTGAGCGGGCCGCCACGCTGGCACGCGCCGAGGCCCTGGCCGGCGCGGGCCGCTTCCCCGAGGACGACCACGGCCACCGCTGGCCCTGGCCCCTCGTCTAGCAGGCGCGAGGCAGACCCGCAGGGCTCCGACGACGCCGACGCTCAAGCCTGGTGCGCGCTTTGCGCAAGGTGCGATGCTCACCCTGCACGAGGGGCTCGGGCGACGCGGACGACTGCGGTGCGCCTGCTAGAGGGCCAGCCAGATGCACTGCAGGGCTCCGACGACGAAGCCTCGTGCGCCTGCTAGAGCAGGTCGTCGCGGCGGATCACGAGGAACCAGGTCAACACGAACGACAGCAGCACCAGCACCACGGCCATGATCCCCGCCTCCGAGACGAAGGCGTCCTCGAACGATCCGAAGATGCGCGTCGCCAGCGTGGAGAACCCCAGAGGCGACACGAAGAGGCTGATCGGCAGCTCCTTCATGACCGACAGCAGCACCAGTCCCGCTCCGGCGAGCAGCCCCGGCGCCATCATCGGCAGGTCGACCGCGATGAACCGGCGCGCCCGGCCGGCGCCGAGCAGCCGTGCCGAGTCGTGCAACCGTGCCGGCACGCTGCGGACCGCCACCAGCGTCACACCCATCGCCAGCGACCCGAAGCGCACGACATAGGCGAAGATCAGCAGGGCCATGGTGTCGTTGAAGAGCTCGAACGCCAGGTCCGAGCGCAGCGTCCAGAACCGCATCGAGAGCGCGATGAGTATCCCCGGCAGGGCGAACGTGCTGATGACGACGGCGTGCGCGACCGAGCCGGCCCGCGACCGGTAGCGGCCGGCGAGCAGGGCGATGGGCAGCACCGCCGCGGTCGACACGACAGCGGCCGCAACACTCACGCCGAGCGTGTTGACGGTGGCCTCAAGCACCTCCGAGGAGTCGATGGTGAGAGGCCGCCCGCCGGTCGCCGACCTCACCAGCCCGCCGGCGGCCCAGTCCAGCAGCGCCACCATCGGGGCTCCGACAGCGGCGCCCGCCGTCAGCACCACGAAGCCGGTCGCGACCGCTCGCCAGCGGCCCAGGGGATAGACGATCCGGTGGCTCGACGACCCGGCGGTCGCGTCGGGAAGGCCGCGCGAGAAACCCCGCTCGCCCAGGACCACCAGCGCGGCGAGCACCAGCAGGATCAGGCTCAGGGCGAGCGCCGCCGGCGGGTTGGCGAGCTGGTTGGTGGCTATGGCCCTGGTGAGCGTGTCGTAGCGCATCAGCTGCACCGCGCCGAAATCGCTGAGGGTGTACAGGAACACCAGCAGCGTCCCGGCGCCGATGGCCGTGGCCATCTGGGGCACGCAGATCCGCCGGAAGACCCGCAGCGCCGAGTCGCCGAGCACCCTGGCGGTCTCCTCGTGGGTCCCCGGCAGCTGCCGCAGGCGTGCGGCCACGGGTAGGTACACGTAGGGATAGGTCATCAGCGTCAACACCAGCCAGGCGCCGCCGAAGCCCCGGAACTCGGGAGTCCGCTCCACTCCGACGCCGGCGAGGAGGTCGTTGGCCAGGCCGCCCGGGTTGAACGTGTGGATGAACGCGGCAGCGCCGATGAAGGTGGGGAACACCAGCGGCAGCGGCAGCAGGATCCTCCACAACCGGCTCAGCGGCAGGTCGGTTCGAGCCGTCAGCCAGGCGAGCGCCGTGCCGAGGGTGAGCGCGGCCGCCGAGACCGAGACCGCCAGCCGCAACGAGCGCCAGAGCGGCCCCATGGTGCGGTCGCTGATCAGCAGACCCGCCGGATCGGCGCCGGCAGCGAAGTTGCGGTACACGAGATAGACGCCGGGGAAGGCGAACGCGAGCGCCAGCAGCAGCCCCGCGACGCGCAGCAGTGGCGGCGCAGCCTTGATCACCGGTCGAGGCTGCCGCCGGCCTCGATGATCTCGATGGTGACGGGCGCGAGCCGTGCGCGCCCGAACGAGCACCCCCGTCACTGGTCCAGGATGCCACTGGCGCCGGTCACCCGAACGAGCACCCCCGTCACTGGTCGACGATGCCGCAGGCCTCGGTCACCCGAACGAGCACTCCGGTCACTGATCCAGGATGCCACTGGCCTCGATGATCTCGATGGTTCCGGTGAAGCCGTCGCCGAGGGCGTCGAAGTCGACGCTGCCGATCTCCAGAGCCTCGAGCGGCGGGAGGACTTCGGCGGGCCCGACTCCCGCTGCCAGGGGGTACTCGAAGGTTGCCAGGCTGAAGTAGTGCTGCACCGCCTCCGACAGCAGGTATGCGACCAGATCGTTGGCCGCCTCGGCGTTGTCGCTGCTCGCGAGCACGGTGGCCGCGGTGATGATGAGCAGCGCTCCGATGTCGTCGCCGGCAAAGTCGTGGTTGACCGCGCGGTGGCGGTCTCCCGCTGCGGCGGCCTCCTGGTACTGGTAGTAGTGGTTGACGAGGCCCATGTCGATCTCGCCGCGACCGGCGGCCTCCACGATCGAGCGGTTGTTGGGGTAGTAGCGGGCGCCGTTGTCAACCATGTCGCTGAGCCACCTCTCGGCGGTGCCGGTGCCGTGCTGGTCGCGGAACACCGTGAACCAGTCGATGAAGGAGCCGTTGGTGGCCGGGATCGCGACCCGGCCGCGGTAGCGCTCGCCGGTGAGATCGAACACCGACCGCGGAAGTTCCTCGCCGGCCACCGAGTCGAGGTTGTGAACCAGGACGCGCTTGCGCCCCGAGAACCCGACCCAGGTGCCCGACGCCGAGCGGCTCTCGGGGCCGACGAGGCCGAGCACGTCGTCGTCGATGCGACCCAGCAGTCCCCGGCTCTCGACGAGGCCGACCGGGCCGGGCGAGCGCGACAGGAACACGTCGGCCACCGTGCGGTCGCCCTCCTCGGCCAGCAGCAGCGCCAGGTCTGTCGAGCTGCCCCACCGCACCGACACCCGGGTGCCGGTCTCGCAGGCGAACGCGTCGAGTGCTGGACCGATCAGGTTCTCGGTGCGCCCCGAGTACACGGTCACCTCACGACCGTCGGCGCTCGCGCACTCGCCGCCGTAGATCTCCGCGGCCGTGCCGTCGAGGGAGCGCGGCCCGCCGCCGGAGCATGCGCCCGCCACGAGGGCCAACGCCAGAACCGCAGCGATCACCCCCTTGACAGTGATCCGGCCAGTGGCACCTCGGGGGCCGGCGACCCGCTCGCTCGCGGGCCGGCCGCTGATGACTTGGTTGATGGCAGCTTGGTTGATCATGGCGGCAACATAACCCGGTTGCCTTCTCTCGCAAACCTGGGTTACTAGATTTTATAAAGGGTGCCTAACAAGACGCCCTGTACCCGCTTGCCCGGCCTCTAGTGGCCTCTGAGGGCGGGGACTAGTGGCCCCTGAAGACGGGGGCGCGTTTCTCGGCGAAGGCGCTCAGGGCCTCCCTGGTGTCGCGTGTGGCGAAGTTGACGGCCTGCCCGAGCGTCTCGGCCTCCAGCGCACTGAACAGCGAGAGCGTCGAGGCGTTGTCGAGGCAGCGCTTGGTGATGGCCAGCGCGATCGGCGGGCCGGCCGCGATCTGCCCGGCGATTTCGGCGGTGGCCCGGTCCAGGTCGCCCACCGGCACGACCTCGTTGACGATGCCGAGATCCGAGGCGCGGGCCGCGCCGATGATCTCGCCGGTGAGGGCGAGGCGTTTGGCCTCGTGCAGCCCGATCCGCTTGGGCAGCAGCCACGACGTGCCGAAGTCGAGGCTCAGTCCCCGCTTGGCGAAGATCAGCGAGAACCTGGCCCGCTCGGAGCACCAGATCATGTCGGCGGCGAGGGCGATCCCGAATCCGGCGCCGACGCACACCCCGTCCACCTTGGCGATCACGGGCTTCGGGCAGTCGTGTACGGCCATGACCGTGTCGGCGATGTCGCGCATGTGGTCGACCCGGTGCCGCCTCCGCTGGTCGTCCGCCTCGCCGTCTCCGCCGATGACGTCGGCGCCGGCGCAGAAGTCTCCCCCCGCACCGGTGACCACCACGGCCCGGGCCGGCGACTCGGCCAGCGCGCGGAAACCCTCCCGCAGCGCGGCCCACATGGCCGGCGTGCAGGCGTTCTTGCGGCTGGGCCGATCGATCGTCACGGTGGCGACATCGCCGGATTCCTCTATGCGAATGTTGGGGTGCGGCAATGCTCCTCCAGGGTCGACGGTCTTGGCTGCGTGCGAACGCGACGCTAGGCGGGCGCGGCGGCCAGGGCTACCTGGGCCGCTGCGGCGGACCCGTCGGCGACGAGCAGTGCCCGGCCTGGCAACGCTGCGAGTGTCGGGCGGGCGGGAAGCACCGCGCCGAGCAGGTCGCCGTCGAGTGGGCCGGGCCTGAACAGCACGCCCGTGCGGCACGAGCGCAACTCGGCCAGCCAGTGCCCGTAGCAGGAGCGCATCCGCTCCGCGGTCGTGGCGACGACCAGGTGGCTGCGGCCTGCGTCCGCGGTGGCGATTCGAGACAGCACGCCGTCGGGGTCATCGACGCGCTCCGCGTCATCGACCAGCAGCACCCGGCGCTGCGCCGTTGCCGCGGAGCGGTCGCCGGGCGCGAGCGCCGCGACCTTTGCTGCCGGGTCGGCGTCATCGGACGGAGCTGGGGGGTCGGCGCCGGGCGCGAGCGCCGCGACCGGAACCGCATCCACTCCGAGCCGTGCCGAGAGCTCGCCTGCACGGTCGGCCACCACCGTCGCGTCCATGCCCGCACTCCGGACCGCGAGGGCGATCGCGGCCAGCGCCGCGGTGCGGCCCGTGCGCGGCGGTCCCAGCACGAGCGCGTGCTCGCCGTCGTGAAGCGCCAGCCCGAGGGGTTCCAGCGTCAGGTCGCTCATGGCGAAGCGAACGTGCAGGAGACCGGTGCCGGCGCCGGCACTGACAGGCAGGCGGTCAGCCTCGATGACGGAGGGGAGCGAGCCGATGGTTGCGGGCCCGCCGGGCGCTGCGCCGCTGCCGCGTGCCCGCAGGGCCAGATCCGCCACAGCCGCCGCGAGGTCGCCGTCGCCGGGAAGCCCCACCTGAACCTCGCGGGCGTCGTCGGCTCTGACGGCACGGCCGGGCTCGAGTCCGGCCGTCGTGGCGCGCAGCCCGAAGCGCAGGCCGTCGGCGGCGTCCGATGTGGCATGCACCAGCACCACGCCGGCAGCCGCCGCCAGATCAGGCGGGAGGTCCGCGGCCCGGCCGACGCTCACCGCCACTCGCACCCCGACCGCCGGCCCCTCGCTCCAGACACGCGCGAACCGCTCGTGAGGCTCGGTATCGCGCACGGGGTCGTGAGCGCGGGCCAGACCGGCGAAGTCGTCCACGATCAGAACCAGGTCTGCCCGGCCACCGGCGCGGCCGCCGGCGCGGCGAGCCGCGACCTCCTCGTCGAGGAACCTGAGGACTCGCGCCCGGCGATCGCTGTCAGCGGACGCGATGGCCGCGCCGACCTGGGGCAGGCCGTCGAGGGCCGGCAGCAGCCCGGCGTCGAGGTCGATCACGTACAGGTGCAGTTCAGCGGGCGTGTGCCTTCGGCACAGGTCGAGGGCTGCTGCAGCCAGGGTCGTGGACTTGCCCGAGGCGGGGCCGCCGACCACCACCAGATGCCCGTCGCCGCGACGCCAGCCTCCGGCGAACTGGCACTGGTGCGCCGGGTCGTCGACGAGCCACGCTGCCGGATCGCCCGCTGGAGCCGTCGCCGCGATCTCGGCGGCGGTGATGCTCTTGGGCAGCGGCGCAGGCCAGGGCGAGCGGGGCGGCAGGCAGCCGGATCGCCTGCCGGCGGCACACACGGCGTCCACCACCCGGTCAAGGTCGCTGCGCGCACCTCCGGCTGCCGGCGGCTCGCGCTCGCGAGTGCCGATGCCCCTGTCACGGTCACCGCACTCATGTCCGGCTACCGGCAGCCCGCACCCGCGTGTGTCTATACCGCCGGCGGCGCCGCCGCAGTGGGACCACTCCCCGATCTGGGTGACGCGAGCGCCGCCGGCGGCACGCTCGGTGACGCCGGTCACCAGCGCCGACTGGAAGGCCACCAGCTCGCCCGGACCGAAGCGGGCGAGTGCCCTGCCCGGGCGCTGCCTCGGGATCCGGGCCGCGTCAGGTGCGCCGATCACGTCGTTGGAGTCGTGGCGGTCGGTGACCCGCAGCGCGATGCGACAGGACGTGTTGGCCCTGATGTCCTCGGTCACCACGCCGGCGGGGCGCTGGGTGGCCAGCACCATGTGAACGCCGAGACTGCGGCCGCGCTGCGCGATGCCCACCAGCGAGCTGAGGAAATCGGGCAGCTCGGCGGCGAGGGTCGCGAACTCGTCCACCACGACGACCAGCCGCGGCAGTGGCTCGAGGGCCGCGGAGCCCGGAGGCAGGTCGCGGCAGCGGGAACGGAACGCGGCGAGGTCCTCGGCGCCGACCGCGCGGAGCCGTTCCTCGCGGTGGCGCAACTCGGCCTCCAAACACACCAGCGCACGCTCGGCGAGGCGGTCGTCGAGGTCGGTGACCATGCCGGCCGCGTGGGGCATGTCCGAGCAACGGTCGAAGGCGGCGCCGCCCTTGTAGTCCACAAGCACGAAGGCGAGATGGTCGGGATCGGCCGACATCGCCAGCGCGGCCACGAGGGAGCGAAGCAGCTCCGACTTGCCCGAACCTGTGGTCCCGCCCACAAGGAGGTGGGGTCCGTCGGCCACGAGGTCCAGCTCGAGGGGCCCGTCGCCCGCGGTGCCGATGGGCGCCTTGAGGTCGGCTGTGCCGCGCGCCGCGGCCCAGCGCTGCTCGACGGCCTCCGGCGTCGGCTCGCCCATGAGGTCGACCAATGACACCGCCTCTGGCAGGTTGGCGTTGGACACGACCAGCTCGGGATCGTCCAATCGGGCGAGCCGGGCCGCAGCGGAAGCGGCCGTGTCCACGGTCACACCCCAGGCGATGACCCCCTCCAGTGCCGTGGCCGAGCGCGGATCGACCAGCCGGAGGCCGCCGGCGCGGTGTTGTGTCTCGATGATCGTCGTGCATGCGGCGGGCAGGTCGCAGGCGTCGTCCACGATGACGATGCCGGCTGTCGCGTCGAGGCTGAGCAGCATCCGGCCGGGCGCGCCCCGGCCCGTGAGCGCGGCGGTCCCGTCGATGAGCACGAGCCTCGTCCGGCCCGACCTGTCCGCGGCAGCGGCCTCGGCCGCGGCGGGCACCGCATCCGCCTCGGTGGCGACCAGCGCACCCGTCGCTGCAGCCACGATGTCGGTGGTGTGGGGCAGCCAGCGCATCCAGCCCCAGCGGGCGGCGCTGCCGGGAGCCAGGCAGACCAGGGCCAGATCGGCCGGACCGTGCAGCACCGCGGCCTGCAGCACGAGCCCTCTGGCCACCGACCGGGCCGCGGCAGGCGAGCCGACGACGCCGACCACTCGGCCGGGCACCAGTGACACCGCCACCGGGACGTCCTGCAGGGGTCCCGCCTCCCGTATCGCCTCGAGGGCTTCGGGAGCGGCCGAACCGCCGCCGGCGACCTCGACGGTCGGAGCGAAGGGCACGTCCGCTGTGCCCACGCCGAGCCGCATGGCGTCGGGATCACCAGCTCGCCGCTCCCAGCACCTCACCGAGGGCGTCTCGGCCCGGCGGACGAGCTCGGCAAGGTCGGGCACGAGCGCCAGGGCGCGCCGGCGCTCCGCGGCGCGAACCGCGGGCAACCGGCCGATGAGCCGCCGGGTCGCCTCCGCAGCGCTGTGGCAGGCCCGTCGATGCTTGCGGGCGGCCCGGCGCCGCCGTTCCAGCCAGGTGCCGACGGCGATGAGGGGGCCCAGCGCGGCGAAGATCGCCATGAAGGGGCTCCACACCAGCGCCAGCACGAGTCCGGCCACGACCGGCAGCACTATGCCGACCCACCCGAGAGGCTCCTGCTCAGGCGGCGGTGGAGGCTCGGCCGGCACCTCCAGCGTCGCCGGGTGCATGCGCGGGCCCCGTCGCGGGGGCCGGTTGAACGGGATCCTGCCCGCCGCCGCGCCGATGCCGGCGCGTATCGCTGCGGGCATGTCGTCGACCGGCTCGCGCCACTGCAGGGAGGTGGCGCCCAGGCGAATGCTCACGCCGGCCGGAACGGGCGCCGCACCCCTGACGGCACGGCCCGCGACCACGGTGCCGTTGCGAGAGCCGAGGTCGGCTATGACCGGCGGCTCGCCTGGCCCGCGCACGGTGACGCGGGCGTGGCGCCGCGAGACGGACGGGTCGCCGATCACCACATCGCAGTCCTCGGACCGGCCGACCACCCAGGCGAACGAGCCTGCAGCCGCGATGCTCGACCCCGCACCCAGCCCGCCGGCGACCGACAGCCTCGGGGCGGGGGCCGCAGCGGCAGGCTCCAGCCGTCTGCCATCAGGTGTATTCGCGCCTTCTCTCGGAATCGAGGCCGGGGCGGGAGGCGGCCCCGGCGTGAGGAACCGGGAGGGAGCCTGCTCTTCGGGAGCGATCTCGAGCAGCGCTCCCTCCCAGATCTGGACCGACGTCAGCGCCGTGCCGGGAGCGTGCCAGCGCCCGTCGATGCGCAGACCCGGCGGGGCGTCGCCGCCGGTCGCACCGAGTTCGCCGCCGAGCGCATCAAGTCCGCCGCCGAGCGCAGCCGCGAGATCGGCCACGGTGAGACCGTCGAGACGGGGGTCGATCTCGACGGTGCGCTCGGCGCCGTTGCGACGATGCCGGACCCGCACGCAGATGAACGAGTTGTGGAGGCCCCGCGGCGAGCCCGGCTGCCGTCGCTTCGGCTCAGACCGTGTCGAGTGCGGTCACGCCGGCCTGCAGCTCGGCCGCGATGAAGGCGGAGTGCTCGCCCAGGGCGTCGCACAGGGCCCGAAGGTTGGGCCGGAACTCCGTCTCCCAGAGCATCCGGAACCGATCGGCCCTAGCACCCTGCCACGTCGTGCCTTCGATGCCTGCGCCTATCGCGCTGATCACCCCCTCCGCAGTCTCCCTCTGCCGGGCGAAGATCACCGCGAGCTGCTCCATCTGCGACTTGGACATCACGAGCATGTCCCCTGCCATCCAAACCTCCTCTCGGTCACCATCACGAGCGTCCCTGTGACTCATTCCCCGCGAGCAGCGCCCGCAGCGAGTAGCTCCACAAGCAACTTCGTGATGTTCCATTGCTTGTCTCACCATCATGGCAGGATGATGCGACAACCACAACCTGAAGCAAAGGAGAATTATCCGAACCACACCAAAACCTAGTCAGCTGCCGGCGGCCGCGCAGGGGCCCGGCCGAGTCCGGAGCTCAGGTTGGCGGGTGGTCGCTGATGGCCCTCTTCACCGAGCCGAGCACGTCGGAGCGGGCCGCACGCACCGACCGCTGGTGTCCGGCGAGAGCCTGGAACTCCTGCCCTGAGCGGATCGCGGCCCGGCCCCCTGCCACATCGAAAGCGCGATGCACCATGCGCTTGTTGATCTGGGCCAGGTCGGTGGCCACCCCGGCGATGCGCACTGCCACGGCAAGCACGGCGCCGGCAAGCTCCTCGGGCGGGTAGGCCCGGTTGGCCCATCCCATCCGGGCCGCCTCCGTGCCGCTGACGGAATCGCCGGTGAGCATCGCCTCCATGGCATGGCGAAGACCCATGAGCGGCGTGTGGTACTGCCAGTCCGGAGGCGACACCACGCGCACCACCGGGTAGCCGATGCGGGCGTCGGAGGCCACATACACCAGGTCGCAGGCCGCGGCCAGCTCCGTCCCGCCGGCGTACGCGTAGCCATGCACCTGAGCGATGACCGGCTTGGCCAGATCCCAGATGGAGAACCAGCCCTCGCTGGCCTGGCGGGTCCACTGGCCGTCACCGGGCGCCGACGGGTAAGGCGGATCGTCGAGGAGGCCGCCGGACAGGTCGTATCCCGCCGAGAAGCAGGCGCCCGCGCCCCTCACGATGCTGACCCGCACGCCGGGGTCGCAGTCGTTGCCGTGCAAGGCATCGAGCAGGGCGGCCCGCAGGGGCGTCGAGATGGCGTTGCGCTTGCGCGGGCGGTTGAGGGTGATGCGACGCACGAACTCGGCCGGCTCATCCACCAGGATCAGCTCCTCGCGGTGCAACCCCTCGCCCATCATCTCCTCGCCGGTCATCGGATCATGCCTTCGAGGTCGGGCGCCCCGGCCAACTCGGCCACCAGCGCCAGACCCTCGTGGCTGTCGCAGCGCACTATCACGCCGGTGAGCCCGTCCGGGACGGCCTCGGCCCAGCGGGCCCTGACCCGCCGAGCCGGCCCGATCAGCGCTCCGGAATCGATGTAATCGTCGGGCACCGCGGCCACGGCCTCGTCGCGGCGGCCGGCCCGCCACAGCTCGACGATCCGCTGCGACGCCTCGGGCCAGCCCCGCCTGGCCATGGCGGAGGCATGGAAGTTGTGGGTCTCGCTGCCCATGCCTCCCACATACATCGCCGTCAGCGGCTTGCGCGCCTCCAGCGCGCCCCTCACGTCGTCGGTGATCTCCACCGAGAGCGACCCGAAGACCTCGAGCCCACCACCCAAGCCCGCCTGGCGCCGGGCCAGGCCGCGCTCGAGTGGCCCCCGGAACGTCGCCGCGCCCTGCAGGCCGTATCCCATGGGCAGCCAGCCGTCGGCGGCCTCGGCGGCCAGGGCCACGTTGCGGGGACCGCCGGCAGCGATCCAGATCTCGATCCCCGCCGCCGGGCGCAGGATCGACTTGAGCGGCTTGCCCTGGCCCAGCGCGCCCGGCCCGTCATAGGGCAGCCGGATGGCCTCGCCGTCGTGTTCGACCGGGCCGTCACGAGCCAGGATCTTGCGCATGATGGCGACGTAGTCACGCAGCGTCGCGGTCGGCGACCCCCACGGCGCACCGTGCCAGCCCTCCACCACCTGCGGGCCCGACACCCCCAGGCCGATGATCGTGCGGCCCGCGCCGGCGAGGGCGTCGATGGTCATGGCGTGCATGGCCGTGGCGGCGGGCGTGCGGGCCGCGATCTGGACCACCCCGGCGGCGAGCTTGATCCGGCGGGTGTGAGCGGCCAGGTAGGCCAGCGGCGACAAGGCGTCCGCACCGTATGCCTCGGCCGTCCACACGCTGTGGTACCCCAGCCGCTCGGCAAGCTGCACGGTCTCCACAGGCACAGCCACAGAGGCGCCCCGGTAGAGGTCGAGACCGAGCCCCAGCTTCACGTGGTTCGGCCCCCTGCGGCATCTCGGTGATGCGCCCCGGCACCGGCACGGATCACCCCGGCAGCGAAGAAGCCGGCGGTTTCCATCGCTGCCGACCCTAGTGCGGTCCGGCATCGGGCTCGCCGCGCCGCCAGTGGCTACGCTGCGCGGCGGTGAGGGCTTTGCGATTCCACCGCTCCGAGCTGCGTTACGCGGCCGCGGCCGTCGCCTCGAGGCTGCGCCCCAGCGCCGGTGCCGGCTGGGGGCCACTCAAGCTGGTCGACGGCGAGGCTCCAGAACTTCCGGGGGAGGGGTGGCAGCGGATCTACCCGCGTCTCGCGGGGATCTGCGGATCGGATCTGGCCACCATCGACGGCCGCTCGGCCCGCTACTTCGAGGACTACGTGTCGTTCCCGTTCGTGCCGGGCCACGAGATCGTCGCTGACACGGCCGAGGGTCGAAGGGTGATCGTCGAGCCGGTGCTGGGCCACGAGGCCCGCGGCTTCGACCCGCCGCGTCCCGGCGCTGCGCCCGGTGACGGCGACGACTATCGCCATCTCGTGTGCGGCCACCTCGAGCCGGGCCTGCAGACCGGCTTCTGCGCCTCCACCGGCGGCGGATGGTCGACCGAGCTGGTGGCTCACAGGTCCCAACTCCACGAGGTGCCGGACTGGATGAGCGACGAGCTGGCCGTGATGGTCGAGCCGGTCGCGGGAGGCGTGCACGCCGCGCTGCGATCCGGTGCCGGGCCGGGCGACAACGTGGCGGTCGTCGGCGCCGGGACGATGGGACTGGTGGCGGTGGCCGCCCTGCGGCACCTCGCCCAGCCCGCCTCCATCACCGTCGGTGCCCGATACTCGACACAGCGCCGGCTGGCTGCGGAGCTCGGAGCGGACCTGGCCGTGGACCCCGGCGAGTTGAAGCGGGCCGTGCGAAGGGCCACGGGATCGTTCCTCACCGGCGGCCACCTGTCCGGCGGCGCCGATGTGGTGATCGACGCGGTGGGCTCCTCGGCGTCGCTGGCCGAGGCACTGTCGCTGTGCCGTCCCCGCGGCCGCGTGCTGATGCTGGGCATGCCCGCCACCGTGACGGTGGAACTGACCGGCCTGTGGCACCGCGAGACCGAGCTCGTGGGCTGCTACGCCTATGGCACCGAGGAGCGTCCCGACGGCCGGCTCACGAACAGCTTCGAGCTGGCCCTGGAACTGGCAGGCAAGGTGGCCTTCGACCGGCTCGTGTCGGCCGCGTACCCGCTGCGACGCTACACCGACGCCCTGGGACATGCGGCCGAGGCGGGGCGCCGGGGCGCTGTCAAGATCGTCTTCGACATGCGCCAGGAGCGCCGCCGTGGCGCCTGAGCCCGACCAAGCACCGTCGGCGCTCCGGGCCCGCCCCGACCTTGACGCAGGGGAACGCCTCCGTGGCGGCTGAACCGTTGCGCAGCGCTTCCCCTCCCCGCCCCGACCTTGACGCAGGGGAACGTTTCCGTGGCGCCTGAGTCCGCACGCGGCTACGACGCGGTGGTCGTGGGGGCGGGTGTGATCGGTGCGGCGACCGCCTTCGATCTGGCACGCCGGGGCAGGCGCACGCTCTGCGTGGACAAGCTGCCTGCGGCCGGGTTCGGATCGACGGTCAACTCGTGCGCGATCGTGCGCTTTACCTATTCCACGTACGCGGGCGTGGCCATGGCCTACGAGGGGCTCCGGTACTGGCTCGACTGGCCCGGCTACCTCGGCGCCTCCGACGAGCTGGGCCTCATCGAGTACAGGCAGTGCGGCATGGCGACGCTGAAGGACCCTGCAGGCCACTACCTGAAGGTGCTCCCCCATTTCGACGCGATCGGAGTGACATATGAGGACTGGTCCACCGCCGAGTTGCGCCGGCGAATGCCGATCCTCGACCCTGGCATCTTCGGCCCGCCCAAGCGTCCCGACGACCCGGACTTCTGGGCCGGCGCCACCGGGCAACTGCCCGGTGCGATCTTCACGCCCGAGGCGGGCTATGTGAGCGACCCGCAGCTCACCGCCCACAACCTGCAGCGGGCCGCTGAGGCCGCCGGTGCCGAGTTCCGCTTCGCCACGGCGGTGAGCGGCGTCGAGCAGGCCGCCGGGCGGGTGCGCGGCGTGACCCTCGACGATGGCACGACCGTGACCGCTCCGGTGGTTGTCAACGTGGCCGGGCCGCACTCGCATGTGATCAACCGGATGGCCGGGGTCTACGAGTCGATGAACATAAAGACCAGGGCGCTGCGCCACGAGGTTCATCACGCCCCCGGGCCTGCGGACTTCGACTACTCCCGGGACGGCTTCAACGTCGCCGACGACGACAACGGCATCTACTTCAGACCCGAGACCGGCAACCACATCCTCGTGGGCAGCACGGATCCGCGCTGTGACCCGCAGGAGTGGGTCGACCCCGATGACTACGACCGGCGACTCAGCGCCGGGCAGTGGGAGGCCCAGGTGCTGCGGCTCAGCCGGCGCCTGCCGTCGGTGGGCGTGCCGCACGCGCCCAAGGGGGTGGTCGACCTTTACGATGTGAGCGACGACTGGATCCCGATCTATGACCGCACCGACCTCGGCGGTTTCTACGTCGCGATCGGCACGAGCGGCAACCAGTTCAAGAACGCCGGCGTCGCGGGCCACTGCATGGCCGAGCTGATCGAGGCGGTGGAGGCCGGCCACGACCACGACCACGACCCGCTGGTCGTCAAGGGCCGCTACACCGGCTTGCCCATCAACCTGGGAACCTTCAGCCGCAACCGTCAGGTCAACACCGACTCCTCGATGTCCGTTCACGGCTGACGGGCAGCGCCGTCTCATCACGGGCGCGCCCCGGCCGCCGCGCTAACGTGGTCGCTGCCCCAATCAAGCGCTGAGCGGGTGGATTGCCCAGGCGGTAGCGCCCCGGCACCCGCCGTGCGGTGTTAGCCGGAGGGCTCGGTGAAGCGGATCATGCCGGTGGACAACGCTGTGGTGGCGTCGTTGCCGGTTGCGCCGGGCGCGTTGTCCTTGGCGAGGATCACGAAACCGATGCTGCGCTTGGTGCTCGCAGCCTGCTCAGGATCATCAAACTCGAGGCTGACGGTGGCAGAGCCGGCCGCGTCGGTCTGTTCCTCGTGCACGACCGCCAGAACAGCATCCGACGGCGCGGTGCCGACCCACCCCAAGAAATTGGTGTTGGCCCTAGCGACCCGGTTCAACTCGCCCTTCACAAAATAACGCGTGACCCTGAACTTGGCAGGAGCGGGACTAGTGCCAATACTGGTGTTAAGGGTATTGCTGCCCTGAGTCGCTTTGAGTTGTATCTTGGCACTCACGGGATCACCGAACGACGCTTCCACGAACGTCGTGCCAGGCGAAGAGTTCGGGAACGCCTTGTCGTTCTTCGCTCCGTCAGAAGTCACCGTGAAATGGGATGCCGCGAGACCAAGAGGAATGGTCGTCGAGGGCGCATTCCCAGACGTGAGCCGGCTACCGGTGTCGGTGAGCTTGATGTAGAAGTGGTGCAGTCTCTTGTTCGTGTTGCCAGACGAGACCGGCCCGTTCACCTCCTCGATCACGAAAACCACGATCGTCGCAGTGTTGACGCTGTCTCCGGAGGGATCCGCCGGCGCGGCGACAATGAAGGAGTTCCTGCCACTGTTGTTGGTCTTCAACTCGACATTAGACGGAGTCGACCAGTTCGAACAGTTCGCATTGGAGCCGCAGCGCACATTCAACCACGTTTCATGCGCCGGCGACGTCCCATCCCGGAAACTGGTCACCACATCAGTCGTGTTACGCTGTCTAACCTGAAATATCATAGGATTAGTGCCGTCCCGCCCGACTGTCGCGTCCTTCACTGCGTTGTTGTCGCTCTCGTCGGTGTACTGCAACTGAACCCTGAACCGGCTCCAATCACCGAACTTCATCTCAAAATACGTATTACCGTTAGAATCGGTCATCTTCGTATTATTGACCGCCCCCTTAGTAGCCGTGATCTTCAACGACTCCGCCGCACCCGCAGGAACAGTCGTTGTCGTGGTAGCCGGGGCGGTCGTAGTGGTAGTCGTGGTCGTAGTCGTCGTAGAAGTCGTCGTGGTCGTAGTCGTCGTCGTAGAAGTCGTAGATGTAGCCGGAGCGGTGGTGGTGGTTGCCGGAGCGGTGGTCGTGGTCGTAGTCGGGGCCGTGGTGGTGGTTGCCGGGGTAAAACCCCCGCCGCCACCGCCAGCAGGGGCGGCTGGAACGACAGCGGTCGCATCCGGCACCGTCACAGCCCCAGCCTCCCCAGCGATCCGCAACTCGAACGCGTCCACATCGGCGCTGTAACGCTCTCCGCGGCTGCCGGTCCACACCCACACCGTCACACCCCGACCAATGGCCGCCGCGCTCAACTCGTCCAACCTCACATCGCCGTCGGCACCGGTAACCGGATCACGCGCGTCGATCACACACTTGGTGGAGGTGCGGTTCACGCTGCGCACGATCGCGTTGCACCCGCCCCGCAGATCAAACGCCCGATAACGGCGCTGCGAGTCCACAAAGAACCCGTCAACCAGCGCACCGGACACCGGCGCGAACGCCGCGTCACGCACCGACACCACCACGATGCCACCATCAGCCTGCGCCGTCACACCCGCCGGGCGCACCCCCGTATGCGCCAACATGCGCGTGATGAACGACGCCATATTCTTGCGCAACACCGGACCCCCAGGCGAGAACAGGTTCGCGCCCGCCGCGCTGCCCGTCGTGATCCCAAGCTCGAAGGCATAGGAGACCGCCCTGTCCACACCCTCAGGCAAGCTGCGACGCGCGTCCGCGAAATGATCCAGCGTCCCGCCCGAACCCAGGACCAGCTCACCCGCCATCGCGCCGTCCTGATGGAACAAGCCAGGACTGGCATGACGCAAGAACCCGACCAGAGCCACCGCCATCTCAGCCCGCGTGATGCTCACACCCGGCCTGAACGCCATCCCCGAGCCCGCCAGAATGTCATTGCGAGCCAACGCCACGATCGCGTTACGACGCTCCTCATCCAGATCCGCAACGTCAGCGAAGTCGGCGGCACCCGAGCCACCCGCTAAATCGACCCCCGCAACCCCAGCGGCCCGGTACAAGAACAACGCCATCTGCGAACGCGACACCTCAGACCCCGCATCGAACCGCTCAGCCGTCCGCCCCCTGGTGATCCCGTAATAAGCCAGACAGTTGATCGCATCCTCAGCAACCAACCCCTCGACGTCAACAAAACCAGCATCCTCCAACGCATCGCCAAAACACGCAGAAAACACCGGCAACACATCAGCCTCCGCGCGGCTGTCACCCACAGGCGCAGCCCCAACCGGCGCAGCCACCACAACCCCACCAACCAAACCAACCACCAACAACACACACCACAACAAACCAGGCTTACCCCCACCACGGCGGCGACCGGCCACACCCATCAGCCAGCCCCCCCCCCCGCGCGGGGAGAACCACTACCAACACGAACCGACTGCGACATCAGCCACACCCTCCTGCCATCACCCGGCGGAACCCCGCCGGACCCGACTTGACCGGTACAACCCTAACACCATCCCCGCCGACAAGCACGCCAACGCGAGCGAGCGGACCCTCAACCCGCTACCCACAGCCTTGCGGCGGGCGACCGAGGCCGCCGCTGCCCTCAGTCACAACCGCCGATCACGGGCCGAGCGCGGTGACAGGCACGACTGCGATGCCGTCGGGGTACTCGAAGCCGTAGCCGCCGGCGGTCACGACCATGAGTTTGGCCGGCTCGCCCATCCTCGCAGTGTCCACACGCTCGCGCAGGCGGCGCAGCGACCTGACCGCCTGCTCGACCTGCTCCGTTCCGCCCAGCTTGATTTCGGCCGCGGCCCACTGGCCGTAGTCGAGGCTGGTAAGGATGGCGTCCACCTCAAGGCCGGAGCTGTCGCGATAGTGAGACAGTTCCCAGTCGTTGGCGCGGGCATAGATGTCCAAGTCGCGCAGCACCAGCGACTCGAACAGCAGCCCGAAGTAGCTCAGCTCGCCCATCAGCCGCTCACGGTTGGACCGCAGAGCCGCGACTGCCAGTGACGGGTCCGCGAAGTACCGCTTGGGTGTGTGGCGCAGCTCGGCACGAGACCGCAGATGCGGCCGCCACCCGGGCAGTTCCTCCACGATGAACAGGCGCGCCAGCGCGTCCAGGTAGCTCCTGACGGTCTGCGTGTGCAGCGCTGTCTCGCCGCCTGTATCCGAGCCGAGCGTCTTGAGGGTCACCTGGGTGGCGACGTTCCTGCCCAGCGAGGCCAGCAGGCGGCGCACTCCGGCGGGATCACGGGCGATGCCGTCGACCCGGGATATGTCAGTGCGGCAGGTCTCGTCGAGGTAGCCGCGAAGCTGACGCTGAGCCACGGCGGGCGCATCCCCGAGCAGCCCCGGCCATCCACCGCGACAAGCCAGATCCACGATGTCACCCAGGCGCTGGGGCGGCGCCGGCGCAGAGGCGGGCTCAGAGGCGAGCAGGCCGCCCAGCGAGACGGTTCCGCTCGAATCGCCGCTCTCGAGGAGGCTCATCGGGCGCATGCGCACTCGGAGGATCCGGCCCGTGCCGGTGTGCCGGGTGGCGTCATCGGGCGGGTTGGCCGAGCCGGTCAGGATGAACTGGCCCTTGCGACCCCGATCATCACAGGCGCGTCGCATGGCGTCCCATACCCCCGGCGCGAGCTGCCACTCGTCCAGCAGGCGCGGCACCGGACCCTCCAGCAGTTCCTGCGGGGCGATCTGTGCCGCGAGACGGTTCTCGAACACGGCGTCGAAGGGCACTTCGCTGCGGGCGTGACGCCTGCCGGTCCACGTCTTGCCACAGGCGCGCGGCCCCTCGATGACCACCGCGGGCGAGGCAGCCAGAGCCCGCTGCACCTCGCTGTCCGCGATGCGGGGCCGATACCCCGAAGGTGTGAGCAGATCTGCCACAGCAGTGCCAGCCTAGGTCTTCGCCCGCCTCTGATCGCGGTTTCGTGGACGATCTGATCGCGCTTTTGCGGAGCCCATGACCGCGCTTTTCGTGGCGACCAGAGCCGGCGCGGCGCTATCTCGGCTCGCGGGGCAACCCCAGCAGACGCTCGCCGAGGATGTTGCGCATGATCGCGGACGTGCCGCCCTGGATCGTGTACGCCGGTGCGTAGCAGACGGCACCGGGCAGGGAGTCGCCCACAGCAGCGGCCGGGCCCAGCACCCTCGCCGCGAACTGGGCCACCCGCTGCTGATGCTCGGTGCAGAAAGCCTTCGTGGCCGCGCTGAAGTCGTGCCCGCCCTGCCCCAGGGTGCCCCGGTAGACCATGAGCCGCCCGAGCCGGTAACCCGTCTCGAGGGCCGCGATCTCCCCGCGGGTCTGCGGGTCGGAGCGGTCGGCATGCTCGAGCGCCAGGTCGTAGAGGGCGCGGTTGGAGACGAGCCGGTCGATGCCTCCCCGCTCGTGGCCGAGCTGGACCATGGTCTGCTTGAAGGCGTCGCCCTCGGTGCCGACAAGGTTGCAGACCGGCACACGCACATCGCTGAAGAACATCTCGCAGAAGTGCTCGTTGCCGACCATGTCGCGGACCCTTCTCACCTCGATGCCGGGCCGGTCCATGGGCACGATCAGCTCGCTCACACCCCGATGCGGCGGGCCGGAGCCGCCGGTGCGGCAGATGAGGTAGCAGTACTGGGCGCCGGCCGCGCCGCTGGTCCAGACCTTCTGCCCGTTGACGATGTAGTCGGCGCCGTCGCGCACCGCAGACGTCTTCAGCGCGGCCAGGTCGGAGCCTGCATCGGGCTCGCTCATCCCGATGCACCACGAGGCTTCCCCCGACAGGATGCCCGGCAGGAACTCGGCCTTCTGCTGCTCGGTGCCGAATGTGTAGATGGCGGGGCCCATCTGCCGGTCGGCGAACCAGCTCGCCGCTATCGGCGCCCCGGCGCTGATCATCTCCTCGGCCATGATGACCCGCTCGATTCCGGGCCGGCCTCCCCCGCCGACCTCGGTCGGCCAGGTCATCCCTATCCAGCCCTCGGCCGCCAGCACCTTGGAGAACTCGCTGCTGTGCCCGTTGATCCAGGAGTCGCTCCAGCGGCCGTGGTCGGCCACCCCCTGCCGCGCCACGGCCCTGGCACGCTCCCGCAGCCGCTCCCACTCGGCGCGCATGGCGAAGTCCAAACCCACGAGAGCCCCTATACGTCCTCAGGCAACCACGGTACGTCCTCAGGCAACCACGGCGCGAGGCACCGGACGAGGGGTCCCCACATGCAGAGCCACAGCAGCACTCCGGCCGAGCTAGGCCGCGGCGCTGCCTTCCTCACCAGCGCCATGGTGAGGTTCGCCGCCCATCATTCCAAGCATGTAGCCCTCAAGACGGGCCAAGCGCTCGCGGGTGTCAAGGTGGGCAAGCTCTATTGGTGATCGCGACAGTGGGCAGTGTATTGGGTTAGTGCGCTGTTCCAGTTGTGGATGCGTCGGGGCATGGTGTTGAGGTGGTCTTCGATGATGGCGAGTTTGACGGGTCCGATGTTGAGGTTGGTGCCTTTGGGGAGCCAGCGGCGGATTATGCGGTTGGTGTTTTCGTTGCTGCCGCGCTGCCAGGGTGAGTGGGGGTCGCAGATGTAGACCTTGAGGTCTGGGAGGGCTTTTTCGATTTTGGGCCAGTGGGCGATCTCGCGGCCTTGGTCCCAGGTGAGGGTGCGGACCATGTGAGCGGGCTGGCGGCCCAACGCGGCGATGACCGCCGCGTTGACCTCGTCTGCGGTGTGGCCGTTGGGCAGCGCGGCGAGCAGCGCGTAGCGGCTGACCCGCTCGATGAGGGTGACCACCGCGCTGCGGTTGTGGGCGCCGATGATGAGGTCGCCCTCCCAATGCCCTGCCTCCAGCCGTGCCGCGACCGCATCGGGACGCTGCGCTATGGGCTTGAAACCGCCCAGCACGCTGCGCTTGGCGCGTTCGCAGCGGCTGCGGGGCTTGCGGCGGCGCCGGCGGCGCGCAAGCAGCCTCCAGGTGTTCTCGGGCAGGCCCCGGTCGCTGCGGTAGCACCCCTGATAGATCGTCTCCCCACAGATCGCCATGCCCTGCTCGCTGAGGTCGGCCGCGACCGACTGCGGCGCCCACTTCCTGGCCAGCCCCGCTGTCACCGCCGCAGCCAGCACGGGATCCCCAACCAGCTTCGGCGTCTTCGGACGACGCGCCCGCGCCTCGGCCCCGGCCTGCGCCGCCTCAGCCCGATAGGCGCAGACCCCGCCGTTGCGGCGCAGCTCCCGCCACACCGTCGAGCGGTGCCGGCCCAACAGGCCGCTGATCTCCCCCACCCCCAACCCCGACCTCGCCAGCACCTCAAGCTGCGCGCGCTCGGATGAGCACAAACTCCGTGCCATACTCCTGAACCTCCACCGGATGATCGCCGACACCTACAATCGGCCATCATGGCCGATCCGTCGCGATCACCGGTGGAGCTTGCGGTGCATCTTCAGGTTGTCCCGCGCATGCCCCTCCATCAACTCACGGGTCTCGAGGTGCATCTTGAGGTTGTCCCGCGCATACCCCTCGACCACCTCGCGAGTCTCGGCGTTGGTCGTATGGATCAACTCACGGGTCTCAGCGTTGGCGGCCTGCGTCAACTCACGGGTCTCGGCGTTGGTGGTATGGATCAACTCGCGGATCTCGGCGTGGGCCGCCTGCGTCAGCTCACGGGTCTCGGCGTTGGCGGCCTGCGTCAACTCACGGGTCTCGGCGTTGGCGGCCTGCGTCAGCTCACGGGTCTTGGCGCCGTCGCGGAGCAACACCCGCATGGTGACGAACATCAGCGTGGTCATCGTCATGAACATCAGGACGAACGCCGACCCGAACATCGTCAACACGGTCGTGTCCATCTCCATGCCAGAGAAGCTAGTGGGCATCCGCGCACCACGCAACCCGAAAGAACATGAAATGAACGTAGCATTCAGCTGGGCGGCGGGGACGGCGGGCCGGAGCGCCTAGACGAGGGCGAGGGGGTAGCGGGTCAGCGGCTCGTTGCCGGTGCCGGTTATGAGGATCTGCTGCTCGAGCTTCACCCCCTCTCCGCCGGACTTGGGGCCCACGAACGCCTCGACGCACATGACCATGCCGGGCTCGAGCACGGCGTCGTAGCCGGTCGCCTCCCAGCGCTCGCGCACGAACACCGACGGGTACTCGTCGCACATCCCCACGCCGTGGGACAGCACCGTGTAGCAGTTGTAGTCCTGGAGCGGCGGATACCAGGACCTCTCGGTGATCTCGCGAAGCGTGGCGCCGGGGACATGCAGTTCCGTGTTGCGCTCCACCTGCTCGACGGCCAGCGACCACGTGTCGTGCTGCGCAGGCGAGGGCCGGCCGCCGCCGCACAGCCAGGTGCGGGACATGTCCACGCACATGCCGTAGGCGCCCACGAGGTCGGTGTCGAAGCCCATGAGCTCGCCGGCGCGCACCCGGCGGCTGCCGGCCTCCTGGTACCACGGATTGGTGCGCGGCCCCGACGCCAGCAGCCGCGTCTCGATCCACTCGCCGTAACGGGCGAGGTTGCCCGCCTGCAGCACCGACCACAGGCCCATCTCGGTGACGCCGGGCTCGAAGGCCTCCCGCATGTCGCCCACGGCCGCCTCACAGGCATGCACCGCGCAGCGCATGGCGCGGATCTCATCGGGGCACTTGATCGCCCGGGCCTGCTCCATCAGCGAGTCGGCCTCGACAAGATCCACACCCCTTGCCTGCAGGGCGCGCACTCCCAGAAGGTCGAGCCGGTCCACCGCCAGGCGCCGGCCGCCCCGGCCGTGCTCGGCCAGCAGGTCGACGATCTCGCCGGCCCACCGATCGGCGACCTCGCCGGACCGGGATCCGGCATAGAAGTACACGAAGGACTCCGCCGGGCGGATCTCGTCCACCGACTCCGAGTGCAGCGCCAGGAAATCGCCCTGGGAGAACTCGAACAGGACCAGCGGACCGTCGGTGGCCACGAACGCGAACCGCACGGCGTTGTGCATCGTCCAGATCGACATGTTGGTCGTGTCGGTGGCGTAGCGGAGGTTGATCGGGTCATACAGCAGCGCCGCGTCGCACTGGGCCTCCCGAAGCTGCGAGCGCAGGCGCTGGAGCCGGTGGCGTCTCAGGGCTGCGCGGTCCGGCAGGCACAGTCCCGCGGCGACCCATCCCGCCTCGAGGTCGGCCCCCGGCCCGAGCGCGTGCATGTTGCGCTCGCCGTGCTCGATCAGCCGGCGGTCCGGCGCGGCCCGGCGAACCCCGATCCTCGGCTGATGGCGCCTCATCCCGCCGCCAAAATAGCGAGGGGGCGGGGCCGAAGCCCCGCCCCCTCACGCGTCACTCAGTCCTAGCCGAGGCCCTCAGGCCCCGGCCGCAGACTCCGTGGTTGTCAGGCGGCCGCCATCGCCTCGGCGAGCCACTCGTCGACGAGGCCGCGGTTGTCAGCGATCCACTGGGTGGCCAGGTCCGTGGGGCTGGCGCCCTCGCCCTGTTCCACGTTGGCCAGCGACACGTCGATCACCGACAGCTTCACAATCTCGAACAGCTTCTCGGCTGCGGGGTTGGCGGCAAGGAAGTCGTTGTTGGCCGTGACCAGGATGTCCGCCGCGATCCAGCCGATCGGGCACAGGCCGTCGGGGTGCTCGGCCGCAGCCGGGCACTGGTCCGGGCCGATGGCCGCGTAACCGCCGTTGCCGTCAGCGCCGCGCTGGCTGTGCTCCTCGCCGCCCTCCTGGTTGGCCGGGTTGGAATCGTCGAGGATCTCGTTGAGGCCGATCCAGTACACGTTGTCACCAGGACGCAGCTCGGTGATGTACGCGGACGGCGTCCACGTGTAGGCCACCATCGGTACGCCCTCATTGGCGTTGTCGACGGCCTGGGCGAACATCGCGTCATAGCCCGCGATGGTCTGCTGGATATTGTCCAGGCCCGAGAAGGCGATCTGGTTGGTGATGATGTTGTCACAGGTCCAGGACTCGGGGCAGCCGAAGATGTCTGCCATCCCGTTGCCGGGCACCGGATCCGTCGCGTCGAACGCGGCCAGCGCCTCGGCGTTGTCGTTGAGCGCGTTCAGCGTGTACACGCCGAACTCGTCAGCGAACGACTTGGTCACCAGGAAACCCTGCAGACCGCCAGCGATCATCTCCTCACCCACGACCGACACGTGGTCACCGACCAGAGAGCCATCGGGCAGCTCGCCCGCCAGCCAGGCCAGATGGCCCGGATACCAGCTGTTCGGCCAGTAATCCATCTCGCCCTGGGCCATCGCCACATAAGCATTGTTGGGGCCAAGCTCAAGCTCAGCAGGATCCGAGACCTCGTAACCCAGCTCCTCCAGCAACTGCTTGTACAGCTCCGCCTGCATATAGCCGGTGCTCCAGTTGGCGCGACCAGCGATGACGCTGACACCCTCGCCGGGCATGCCCGGGTCGTCCATGGACTCAGGATCGGGTGCGGGCTCGGGCTCGGGATCATCCATCGGCTCCGGATCATCCATCGGCTCCGGGTCGTCCATGGGCTCGGGATCATCCATCGGCTCGGGATCATCCATGGGCTCCGGGTCGTCCATGGGCTCGGGATCGGCTGCCGGAGCCTGCGTGGTCGACGGCGCCGTCTCGGTGGACGTGTCGTCGTCATCGTCCCCGCACGCTGCGGCAACCAGAGCCAGAGCCGCGATCAAGGCGAGCCACTTGCTCGCATGTCTCTTCTTCATTAGGGGTTCCCTCCTAGGGTTGTTATCGGTGTTCCCGGACGGCGCGCCCGAGAGCGGCGCACAGGTTAGCAGCGCTGCAGCGGGCTAGCTCCCGCCGCACGCAGGATGCCGTGAGGCTGTCCCATGCACGCATGCTGCGAACCGCCGCTAGCTCCCCGTTGTCTGCGGTATGTCGCCGTAGACCTTGTTGCGCTCGAACTCGCCGAGCGTCGCCCGCGTCGAGGCGAAGACCGTGGCGCCGGCGGCCATCACGAGCACGGAGCCCACGCCGGACACGAAGTTGGCGTCAGCGACCCGCACGATCGTCGCCACCCAGGCGAGCGACACGATGGCGATGGCGAGCCCGAGCCCGCCCACGAGAGCGCTCCATCGGTAGCGATGCGTCTCGTCGGCGCCGAACACCCCGATGGCCGGCAATGCCAGTCCCAGCGCGGCCAGCCCGGCCACGAGGGTCCAGATGCCCATGCCCGCTCCGCTTCCCTCGAAACCGTCGTGAATGATGTCGCCGGTGCGCCTGGCCTCGGAGATCTTGGCGGCGATGTCGGCCGCCCTCACCCCCTCGAGCGCCAGGGCGCGGTTCTCGATCAGCTTGAACTCGTCGGCACGCACCAGATCGCCGGCAGCCTCCGCCTCGTCCGCGATCGCCCGAGCATCCCGCGCCTCCTGCGCCGCGGCGGCGCCCTCGGCCGCGATCTGGTCGAGCTCGGCACGCAACTCGGGCCCGATCACCGACTCGGTGCGGGTGTCGAAACTCCAGCCCGCATAGCCGCCCATGACCAGCAGCAAGACGGCGAAGACACCGCCAATGAACCTCCCCCAGGCGATGTTGGCCGACAGCGGCCTGCGGGCCGTCATCGGCGCCCGCCACAGCCAGGCGCAGGCGCCCAGCGTCGCGACCAGCCCGCCCAGCACCGCGATCCAGACCCCGATGCCCGTCGAGTGCGCGGTGACATTGTCGGGCGGGTTGGCCAGCAGGTAGACCAGCGATACCCCGAAAGCGGCGATCGAGAACACTGCCGCACCGTGAGCGGAGAACCACCTCGAGCCCTGGCCCGGGCGCCACAGCGTGCTGACGGCCGACCAGACCACCACCGCGGCGGACATGGCGATGAAGATGCCGAACCATGAGCCGCCCGAGGCCGACACGCCATTGAAGCTGTTGGACAGCCACTCGATCTCGCCTGCGCAGGACAGCTCATCGGCCGGCGCGCCCGACAGCGGGTCCAGGGCGCTGGTCTCGACCCGCTGGCCGCTGCACTGCTCGGTGCGCAGATCGACGTCGGTGGAACGCGCGTACGCCGAGACGAGACCCGCGTCGACGCTCCACGGCAGCAGCAGGGACACCAGCATCACCAGCGCGCCCGCGCCGGCGGCGATCACGGCCTTGCGCTCGTTGCCGGAGGCCGGCACGAACGCCTCCTCGGGTGCGGCCGGCTCCTGTGCCAGCTTGGAGACCTTCTCGTCGGCCGCGGCCTGAGCCTCCTCGAGCAGCCTCTCGGGCGTGCGCCGGTTGGACCAGGCCTTGACGATACGCGACAGCAGGTTGCTCGAGTCGGCGTCGGTCTGGCTCAGCCGGTCGAGCACGACGGCCACCAAGAAGAAGGCCAGCCCGCCCGAGCCGGCCTGGGCGACATCGAGGTTGGAGATCGCCTGGAAGAGCAGCCGCCCCAGGCCGCCGGCACCCATGATCGCGGCGATGCCCAGCATCGAGATGGACAGCAGCAGCGTCTGGTTGAGGCCGGTCATGATCGCCGGGCGCGCCAGCGGCAGCTGCACGTCGGTGAGCACGCGCCACTCGGGCGCGCCGTAGGCCCGCGAGGCCTCCACCACATCGCCCGGCACCTGCCGGATGCCGAGGTTGGTTAGCCGTATCAGCGGGGGGAGCGCGAAGGTCATCGTCACCATCGTCGCGGAGACGAAGCCGACCCCGAAGAAGAAGATGAACGGCAGCATGTACACGAACGAGTGAACGACCTGCATGGCGTCCAACACCGGCCTGACCACCTTCCAGGCGCCGTCCACACGCCCGCACAGCACGCCGATGGGGATGCCGACCATCACGCACAGCAGCACCGCCACGCCGATGAAGCCGAGGGTCAGTGCCGTCTCTCTCCAGTAGTCCTCACCCAGCAGGCCGCAGATCAGCAGCCCGATGAACGACAGCACGCCGACCTGGAAGTTGCGCATGGCCCAGCCCAGCGCGAAGACCGCGATGCACACCGTCAGCCAGGACATCTGCAACAGCCAGTCGTCCACGATCACTCCGAGCAGCCGGTCGAAGGGCCACTCGATGATGGCGAGGGTGTCCTTGAGGTTGTTGTCAACCCAGAACACGGTCTGCTCTACCCAGTCGCCGACGGGGATCTGCCACTGGTCCAGCACGGTGTTCTGGCGCACCTGGGCCACGAGGCCGGAGCCGCACTCGAGGAGCTCGCCCTCGGAGTCGACGATGGCGTTCTTGCACTCGGTCGTCTCGCCGCCGCTGCGGAAGGTGGTGGTGCCCGAGGCGACGCTCTCGGCGGGCAGGGTCCGGTACCACCACACGGCGAGCAGCCCGATCAGCCCTCCTGCGGCCATCCCGTAGCGGCGGCCCCGCACGCCGCCGAAGATCAGCAGCGCCGGCACTGCGAAGAGAGCGATCAGCACCAGCCACTCGATGCCCGTGGACCCCCAGTCGACCAACCGGTCACCGGCCTCGGGACTCGTGACTGTGTCTATGAAGCGGTCGAGGAAATGACCCTGGTACTCCTCGCCGTTGGCCTGGGCGAGCACCCCGGCGCCGGTTGCCAGTTGCGCGCTCACATGAACACCTCCCGCTCGAAGCCGTCTATCAGCTGCTCGACGCGGCCCATCTCCTCCATGATGAGGCGAGGATCGAGGTTGCCGACGAGCCTCCCGTCGCCGTCCACGACCGCGATGGACAGTCCCCGGCCCGCGGCGGCATACATCTCGTTGAGCGTGGCGTCGGGCTGGCACTTGTCGAAGTCGCTGCGCAGCGCGTCACCGAGGCTGTCCGAGCCCATCGACCGGGCCCTGAGGCCGTCGGCGGCCGTGAGCAGCGCCGTGGGCCTCCCGTCGGTGTCGCAGCAGAAGCGGCCCATCACGTCGTCCACCTCGTTCAGCTGTGCCAGGGCCTCCGAGAGCGACAGCGTCTGCGGCACGGGCCTGGGCCGGGTCATGACCTCGTCGACCTTGATCACCCGGCCCTGATCGACGTCCTGGACGAACTCGGCCACGTAACCGGTGGCCGGCTCGGTGAGGATCTCCTCGGGCGTGCCGATCTGCACCACCGCGCCGTCCTTCATGATGCAGACCCGGTCGCCGATGCGCAGCGCCTCGTTGAGGTCGTGCGTGATGAACAGGATCGTCTTGTGGACCCGCGACTGGATCTCCATCATCTCGTCCTGCATCTGGCGGCGGATCAGCGGATCCAGGGCCGAGAACGCCTCGTCCATCAGCAGGATGTCGGGGTTGGAGGCGAGCGCCCGGGCCAGGCCCACCCGCTGCTGCATGCCGCCGGAGAGCTGCGAGGGCCTGTGGTCGGCGAAGGGCGCGAGGCCCACCAGTGCCAGCGCCTGCATGGCGGCCTGGTTGCGCTCGTCGCGGCCGACCTTCTGCACCTTGAGCCCGTAGCCGACGTTGTCGATCACGTTGCGGTGCGGGAACAGCGCGAAGTGCTGGAAGACCATGCCCATCTTCTCGCGGCGGAACGCCTGCAGGTCGGTGCCGTCGAGCTTCTGGACGTCGACGCCGTCCACGAGCACCTCGCCGTTGGTCACGTCGTAGAGCTTGTTGACCATCCGGATGGCCGTGGACTTGCCCGACCCCGACAAGCCCATCACCACGAAGATCTCGCCCCGGTTGACCGAGAAGTTCACATCGGTCAGGCCGACTACATGGCCGGTGAGCCGCTGCACCTCGTTCTTGGGAACGCCCGAGCGGGCCAGTTCGAAGGCACGGCCGCGGGGCTGGGGGCCGAAGATCTTGTACACGTTGTTCAGTTCGATGATCGTGTCACTCATAGGCATTCCTTTCGCTCGCGGATAGGACCGTTGGCTACCCTAGTCGATTGATGGCCACCAATTCATCCGGCGCTCGATCGCGCGGCAAGCGGAAGGCCCCGAGCGGGGGCGCGGCGGGGCGCCGGAGCGCTGCCGCTGTTGCGGCGGCGGCGCCCGCCGTGGACGCCGACACGGCCGCGGCTCTGACCCTCTACAACACGTACCTTGAGGCCGACCGGGAGCAGCAGGCCCACGAGCGCGCCGTGCGCAAGGCCGAGAAGGCCAAGGACGAGGCGGCCGCGGTGGTGCGCAAGCTCAACGAGCTCAAGACGCCGGCCGCCGAGACCGCCGCAGCGGAGGCCGAATACCGCAAGGCCGTCGAGACGTTGCGCCGCGTGCGCGACGGCGAGAGCCCGGCCGAGGCACAGCGAGCCGCATCCGACACCGAGGCCGGAGACGACGCAGAGGACTCAGAGGAAGCCGACCCAGACGAAGCCGACGAGACCGATAACGAGGCCGACGAGACCGTGAACTCTGAGAGGGACGGAGCTGTCGGCGGTGCAGCCGACGAAGCTGACTCTGAGGGCGACTCGGACACAGCCGAAGACTCAGAGGAGGCCGCGTAGAGGCCGAGCGACAGGCCGCAGGCGGCTCATCGGGGTTGCTAGTGGGGGTGCAGGCCCCCGTCTGCCACAAGCACCTGACCGGTGATGAACCGCCCCGCGTCGCTTGCCAGCAGCAGTGCCGGGCCGACCATCTCGTCGGGATGGGCGAGCCGGCCCAGCAATGTGCCCGCAGCCATCGAGCGGGCTGCCTCCGGCCCCTGGTTGCGCACCATGTCCGTGTCCACCGGCCCCGGCGCCAGCGCGTTCACACGGATGCCACGGGGTGCCAGCTCCCCCGCCGCCGCCCGGGTGTAGGAGAGCAGGGCCGCCTTCATGGCGCCGTAGATGGCGAAGCCCCGCGCGAACATGAAGGCGCCGACGCTGATCACGTTCACCACCGAGGCATGGTCGCTGCTCTCAAGCTGCGGCAGGCAGGCCTGGGTGAGCATGGCAGGGCCGAGCAGGTTGACCTCGAAGGACTTCTGCCAGGCGAGCGCGGTCTGGGCGCCGATCGGCTGGGCCAGCGCGTTGGCCGCATTGTTGACCACGATGTCGACGGTGCCGAACCGATCCACGGCCGCGGCGGCGAGCGCCTCGACCGCGTCGAGGTCGCCCATGTGAACGGGCACGCCGAGCGCCTCGAACCCCTGCTCGACCAGGCGGACCTCGGCTGCGGCGCAGGCCTCGGCCGAGCGGGAGGCCACCACCACGGAGGCGCCGGCGCAGGCCAGACCCTCGGCAATGGAGCGCCCGATCCCGCGGCTGCCGCCGGTGACGATGGCCGTGCGACCCCGAAGGTCGAAGAGCCTGCCGCAGGCGTCAGAGTCCATACCCGCAGCAGTCTACCGGAGCCGCGCAGAATGTCGTATTCGTGTGGTGCCGTATTGAGAGTTGCGGAGGGTGCAGGAACTGTGGAAGCCTGGGCGGTCACACAACACTTAGGAGGACTTGCACATGCTACAGCGTGTTCAACGAGTCGGCGGGTTTCTGTCGAGCATGGTCATACCGAACATCGGTGCGTTCATTGCCTGGGGACTCATCACCGCACTGTTCATCCCGACTGGCTGGCTGGCCAAGACCAGCCTTGATTGGGACTGGGGAGATATAACCGGCAACACCGTCGGTCCGATGATCAAGTATCTGCTGCCGGTTCTTGTCGCCTACACCGGCGGCAAGCTAATCCATGGCCACCGGGGGGGGGTTCTGGGAGCTGTGGCCGTGCTTGGCGTAATCGGTGGTTCGTCCTTCGAGCTGGCCTCCGGTGCCACTGGCGATCCGCCACAGTTCCTCGGTGCCATGCTCATCGGGCCGCTCGCTGGCTGGGTCATGAGAGAGATCGACAGGTGGCTGGAAGACAAGCGCCCGGCCGGGTTCGAGATGTTGTTCAACAACTTCTCGCAAGGAATCGCCGGTGTCATCATGGCGATGCTTGGCTACGTCGTCATAGGCCCCATCATGTCGACCCTTGCCGAAGCATTCGGCGACATGGTTGAAGGCATCAGCGATGCCGGCTTGCTGCCGCTGATGGACCTGCCCATCGAGGTCGGCAAGGTGCTCTTCCTAAACAACGCCATCAATCACGGTGTGCTCACGCCGCTGGGCGCAACGGACGTCACCGAGACCGGCCGGTCCATCTACTTCATGCTTGAGTCGAACCCTGGGCCTGGCCTTGGACTGCTCCTTGCCTACTGGTTCGCGGGCAAGGGCTTGGCCAAGCTGTCCGCCCCCGGCGCGATCATCATCCACTTCTTCGGTGGCATTCACGAGGTCTACTTCCCGTATGTGCTGATGAACCCGGTCATGATCGGCGCCATGTGGGCAGGCGGGATCCTCGCCAACATCGTCTTCGTGATCTTCGATGCAGGTCTCACCGGACCGCCGTCTCCGGGAAGCATCTTCGCCTACTTCACCTTCACCCCGTCAGATGGGGCGGCGGCAACGGGCGTGTATCTCGGCATGGCCGCCGGAGCTGCGGCTGCCTTCTTCGTGGGCAGCATCCTGCTGCGGCTGTTCCCTGTCAAAGAGATTGACGATGACGAGGACGACGACACGTCGCTCGCGGACGCCATGGAAGGCGTCCCCCTGGGCGGCTGAAGAGGCGCGACGGAGGTTGCGTTGCCCCCAATCGACGCAACCTTGAGAGGGCCGGAGCGGTGCTGAATTCGACCGCTCCGGCCCAGTTGCTTACGCACGACTTTGATTGACGGAGGTTCATGGTGACAGACAGGGTTACGAAGGCTGCCAGTGAGGTGAAGCTCATCGTCTTCGCCTGCGAGGCGGGGATGGGCAGCAGCCTGATGGGTGCCAACCAGCTCAAGAGGATGGTCAAGAAGGCGAAGCTCGACATCTCGGTGGTGCATACGCCGGTCGGGCAGCTGACCGACGACGCCGACGTGGTGGTGGTCCACAAGGGCCTCGCCAAGCAGGCCCGAGCGAAGGTGCCCACCGCGGCCATCGTGCCGTTCACGCTCTTCGTGAACGATCCGGCGGTCAAGAAGCTGGTCGCCCAGCTCACGGCCGGCGATCCGGTCACCTCGGGGGCGTGAGCGCGACCATGGACGGGGGGCTCGGCACCGTCCTGACCCTGAAGGACATAGTGCTGGGCTGCAGCGCCGAATCCATGGAGGAGGCGATCGAGTTCTCGGGGGGCCTGCTAGTGGCCCGCGGCTCGGTGTCGCCCGAGTACGTCGAGGGCATGAAACAGCGCGAGCTGGTCGTGTCCACCTATCTGGGCAACGGCGTCGCCCTCCCCCACGGCGTGCTCGAGAGCAAGCGCCACATCCGCTCCACCGGCATAGTCGTTGCCCAGTACCCCGAGGGCGTCGACTGGGGAACGGGCACGGCCCGTCTCGTCGTCGGGCTCGCCGCAGTGGGCGACGACCACGTGCGCGTGCTGTCGCAGCTCGCAGCGATCCTGCAGGACGAGGAGCTCTGCCAGACTCTCGCCCTCTCGGACGACGCCTCGAGCATCTACGACTGCCTGAGCGCACCGCCACCCGACGACGACTGAGCGAGAGAGATCTTCATGGAGCGAGAACTGGTCATCACCAACAGCCACGGGCTCCATGCCCGACCGGCCGCGGTGCTGGTCGAGCAGATCAAGGCATTCGATGCCGGTGTTCGCATCGAGGTGGGCTCCAAGACCGCGGACGCGGCGAGCATCATGAGCCTGCTGGCACTTGGCGCCGGACCGGGTGACGAGGCCCGCGTCACCTCCGACGGCCCCGACGCCGAGGCCGCCATGAAGGCCGTCGTGGCCGTGCTCACCGCGGACAGCTGACATGGCCCGCCTCGACCACGACGGTCTCGCCGAAGCGCTCACCGCTTCGCTCGGAGCCTCCCCGGACACCACCGGCGTTGCCGACCTCGCCTTCGACAAGGGTCTCATCGTGATCGCTGCTCAGCCGTCGGATCTGAAGGGCGCCTTCAAGCGGGCCAAGAAGATCGACGGCTACCGCTGGGTGGCCATCAACCGCGAGGACCTCTTCGGCGCCAACCCGCTGTCCCTCGGATCGAAGATCGGCATCCTCGACGCCGACGGCCGCATCCTCAAGAACGCTGACTCACCCCGCAAGAAACTCTGACCAGCGGCCTAGGCGTGGCGGGACACCCGGGCCACGTCGGTGGCTGAGAGCAGCGGGCTGACCACCACGACCGGCACCCCGCTCTCAAGCAGGGGAACCGTGGATATCACCAGATCGAAATCGTCGTGGGGTAGCTCCTCGTAGCCCCGCTCGGACAGCACCTCGACAAGGTCCAGCTGCGGGAACTCGGCCTGGATGCGCGAGACCAGCACCCACACGGTCGCCATCCCGCTCGGGCACACGACCAGCGCCCGGCGCCGGGGTTGGAGGCGGGCCCGCTCCATCGCGCCGCTGACATACATGGTGATGAAGCCGACCTCGGCCTCGGCGATCGGCACCCGCAGCGCGGCCTCGATGGGCCTGGCCATCTCGGTTGCGACGGCGTGAACCTCGGGATAGCGCTCACGAACCTCGCGCAGCAGCGGGTTGTGGATCGGCAGGCCGTAGCGCAGGCGGACGCTGAGCCGTTCGAGATGCGACGCCAGCCCGCGCCTCAGCTCCATGTCGTCCGTGAGTGCCGTGTGCAGCCGCTCGCCGGCGATCCCCATGACCTCATCGAGGAGCTCCGAGCTGACGGCGACCGAATCCGACCTGACGGTGTCGAGCGCGTCCAGGCCGAGCAGGTACTCGGTGATGGCCGCCATCTCCTTGGCGGGCAGGCAGGCACCGGCGAGCCCCTCAAGGCTCGGCACGATTCCGGCGACGCTCTGCGCGATGGGATGATCCATGACCGACCGGTGCAGGCCGGCCTCGACCGCGACCGTGTGCCCGTCTCGGATCCTGGCCACCGAGACTGCCAGGAAGAGCGCGAACACCGCGTCGCTGTGCCCCGACATGAGCGTGCGGCCCAGGGCGCTCGAGCGAACGATCGCCAAGGTCTCCGCCAGCGGCAGCGTGAAGATCCGCTCGCGCAGGCCCACCGGAACCCGGACCGCGCCCTGCTGGCGGGCCGACGGGTCCTCGATGAGCTGCAGGCGCAGCACCTCGGCGGGGATCGCCTCCAAGATGAGCTGCACGATCACCTGGCGGATGCGGCGCTCGGTGCCGACGACGGACACCCCGCGGCCCGGGCGGCGCACCAGCGGCAGCCCGTTGCGCTCGAGCCACGGCTCGCACGCCTGCAGGTCGCGGCGCGCCGAGGTCTTCGAAACCTCTAGCTCCAGATGCAGGTCCTCGAGCGAGACGATGCCCGGGGCAGCCCACAGCACCGCCGCGAGGAGGATCCGGACCCGCTCCTCGGGGGCGTAGACCCTCGGCGCCCTCGACACCGACACGAGATCCTCGATGATCTGCGCCCGGGTTGCGGGCGGCGCCTCGACCACGAGCCCCAGACCGCGCCTTCGCACCAGCTCGGCACCGCAGGAATGCAGGTAGCGCTCGATGTGGCCGAGGCGGTAGCGCACCACCCGCTGGCTGAGACCGAGATCCGCGGCAAGGTCCGCGGTGCTGCGCGGCCCGCTCTGCGCGAGGAGCCATCGGGTGATCCGGATGACGCGGGTGTCGAGCGTGACGGTCACGCGCCGCCCTCGGTGGCTGCGCTGACGATGGCACGCACCTCGGCGGCCGACGCCGCTGCCAGGGCCGCATCGACCATCGGGCCGGTGGCCGCGGCATCCATCGAAGCGATGGTCGACTTCACTGCGTTCACCTGCCGGGCGCTGACCGACAGCTTGTCGACGCCCATGGCGGCGAGCACGGCAGCGCCGAGCGGATCCGCAGCGGCGAGACCGCACACCGAGACGCTCATGTCGTGGCGCCGGGCCGCGGCCACCGTGAGCGCGCAGAGTGCGAGCACCGCTGGATGGAGCGGATCCTGGAGGCTGTCGAGCAGCCCGTTCGTGCGGTCGGCGGCCATGGCGTACTGGGTTAGGTCGTTGGTGCCGATGGAGAAGAAGTCGACGCAGCCCGCCACCGTTGCGGCCGTCAGGGCGATGGAGGGAACCTCGACCATCACCCCGACCTGGGGAAGCGCATGGGGCACGCCCGCCGCGCCCAGCTGCTGTGCCAGGCCCTCGATGACACGCCGGTGCTCGGTGATCTCCTCGACGGTGGAGACCATGGGCAGCATGAGCTGGACCTCGCCCTCGGCGGCGGCCCGCAGGATCGCCCTGACCTGGGTTGCGAAGACCTCCGGGTGACGGCTGTAGAGGCGGGCGCCGCGCACGCCGAGGAAGGGGTTGTCCTCGGTGGGGACGTCGAGGTAGGGGGCCGGCTTGTCCCCGCCGACGTCGAACGTGCGGATGACCACCGGGTCTCCGAAGGAGCGGGCCGCGAGAGCGTAGAAGTCGGCCTGCTCGTCCTCGCTCGGCGGCTCGGAGCGATCCAGGAACAGGAACTCGGTGCGCAGCAGCCCCACACCGTCGGCGCCGGCTGCGACCGCCCGCTCGAGATCGTCTTGGGAACCGACATTCGCCGGCACCCGGATCCGGCGCCCGCCCAGGCTGACGCTCACCCCCCGGAACCGCTCGGCGGCCGCGGCGGCGGCGTCTGCCGCAACACGCCGAGCCGTGAAGTCGCTGACAGTGGCGGGGCGCGGACGGATCGCGACCTCGCCCGTGGTGCCGTCTATGGCCACCGGGTCGCCGCTGCGCACGCCGGCAACGACCCCGCTCGCCCCCACCACGGCCGCGACACCGAGCGACCTGGCGATGATGGCCACGTGACTCGTCGGGCCGCCGGCCTCGGTCACGAAGCCGAGCACCAGCTCGGGATCGAGCACGGCGGTGTCGGCCGCGGTGAGCGCCGTCGCCACCAGCACCGACGGCGTGTCGATCCCGCTCAGATCCGGCGACTCGACTCCGGCGAGGCGGCGGCGCACCCGGTCTGTGACCTCCACCACGTCGGTCGCCCGCGCCGCGATGTAGGGATCGTCGATGGCGGCGAGCAGGCCGGAGATCTCCTCGCCGGCACGGCTCAGCGCCGCGTCGAGGCTCGCGCCGTTGCCGAGCGCGGCCGTCACCGCATCGGCGAGCATGGGATCCTCGGCCATGAGGGCCTGTGCCTCGAGGACGTCTGCCGCCTCGCTGCGCCCCGCGGCGCGGGCGGCGTCGCGCCGCGAGCGGAGCTGCCCGCCCACAGCCGCGATGGCAGCCTTGAACGCGGCCACCGGCTCCGCGCCGTCGAGCGGGTCGGCGCCATCGGGAGCCGCTGCTTGGGTGGTGTCAACCACCACGGCGGGACCGACGGCAACACCGGCCGAGGCCGGAGTGCCCGCAATACGCAGCTCACCCGGCAGGGTCATCGCCGGATTGAGGTCATTGCTCGTCCATTAGGTCGTAGAGAGTGTCGTAGAGGCAGGCGCCCGCAACCACGGTGATGCTCGTGGTGACAAGCGCCACGGCGATGGTGCTGGCGATCGTCACGGCGTTCACGCCGTAACCCAGCGGGAGCGCTGCAGCGAAGTTGAACACAGCGAACAGTGCCATGACCGCGAACAGCGCCACCCGGCGCCCCGTGCCGAGGCGCACGCTGGTGCCAAGCGCCCTCAGGCCGCCCTTGGCGGTCCCGTCAGCAACCACGTAGCCGTAGAACCCGTAGAAGACCGCCGCGAACAGTGCCGGTATGCCGAACAGGTAGCGCAAGCCGAGCAGGACCGCCGCCCAGAACCAGAATGAGCAAACGAGTTGAGCGACGAATGAGACAACATCGCCCAGCGGACCGAGGATGTCGATCGGCTTGTCACGGGCGGCGTCGAGCGCATAGGAGAACCACGGCAGCGAGACCGTGCCGGCCAACACCATGCCAACGAGGTCTAGAGCGATGGACGCCAGGAACCGCTCCTGGTTGATTGCGGCCACGCGGAAGGCGAGATAGACGGCGAACGGGGCGGCCGCTGCGGCGGTCAGTGGGAGAAAGTTCCGCGCGTATCCCACTATCCCGCGACGGAACATCACCGAGATGCGCAGCGGGAACGGCACGGTCATGGCGGGCCGTTCATGGCGGGCTACCGACCGGCTGGTCTCGCGGCGGCTGCGCGGTCACCGTCACCGCTCTTCGATCACTGTCGAGCACCCTGGAGCCGACGGTGCCCTCGGACCTGATCGACGCCGCTGCCCAGGCCAGCGCCTCAGCCAGCGCCGCGGCGCCACTGCCACCGGCGGAGACGAAGCCTGCCAGCAGCGCGTCTCCAGCCCCGACGGTGTTCTTAACGACCGGAGCGCGCACCGTTCCATAGGTCACGTCGTCATCGACCAGCACGCAACCGGCTCGGCCCAGGCTTGCGAGCACGGTCCTCCAGCCCTTGCGGCGGAGATCGGCGGCCGCGTCGACCACCTCCCCCACAGTGCTAGGAACCCGGCCGACCAGGCCGGCAAGCTCTGTGAGGTTGGGCTTCACGATGGCGCAGGGCGTGCCGACCAGTGACGCGAGCGCGCAGCCGCTGGTGTCGGCCGCCAGTTGCCGGTCCGCTGCGGGCAGGGCCGCGGCGAGCCTGGCGTACAGGTCCGGCGGGGCGCCCGGCGGCAGGCTGCCACTGGCCACAAGCCACCTGGAGTCGCCGGAGGCTGCCACCGCGGCGGCCACGAGGTCCTCGCACTCCGACGCACTCAACTCCGGCCCCGGCTCGTTGATCTTGGTGATCGTCGCGTCGGACTCGATGAGGGTGATGCCGGCCCGGACGGTGCCGCTGGCGGCCACCGAGCAGACCTCGGCACCAACCTCGGCCAGCGACGCGGCGAAGGCTGCGGCGTCGCTGCGGTTGGCGGGAAGCACGGCTCGGGCCGCGTGCCCGTTGACGGCGAGCGCTCGGGCCACGTTCACGCCCTTGCCGGCGCACTCGACCCGGGCGGTCCGGGCCCGGATCACCCCGCCCCGCTGCAGGTCGTCCACCCACAGCGTGCGGTCGATGCTCGGGTTGGGGGTGAGCGTGGTGATCACCGATCGGCAACCGAGCCGTCGGTGTCCTCGGCGGCCGGGAGCATCACGGCACCGGCGGGAGCCGCGGCACCGGCTTCAGCGGAGTCCTGGGTGCCTGCGGAGTCGCGGGCCGTTGCAGTGCCGGCGGGAGCGGCGCCATGCGTTTCTATGAGGCACCGCTCGGCCTCGGAGGTCCACTGGCCTCGCTCGCCCAGTGCTTCCGCGATGTGGGGGAACCGCGCGGCCAACTCGTCCAGCCCGAGCAGCGGGACGCCGCTGACCTGGGGGAAGATGACGATCTTGCCGGCGAAGCGGCCCTCGAGCATGGCCTGCATGCCGTCCCGTCCCGCGTCGATCCCTCCCACGGCCGCGACGTTCAACGCCGGCGAGAGCGAGCCGCTCACCGCCTTGTCCAGCACCAGCGCCTGATCCTCGATGGTGGAGCCCGAAGTGCCCGTGTACTGGGCGTTGCCGAGGTAGACGCGGCTCATGTCCAGTGGGCCCGTCGTGCCGTGCGCCACTCCGGCGAACAGCACCAGCATCCCGTCGGGCCGCATCAGGCGCGCCGCGCCGGCCATCACGGAAGCGACCGGTACGGTGACCACGACGTCGTCCGCGCCGGCACCACCGGTCATCCGTGCAACGACCTCCTCGACGGTCTCGCCGGGAGCGCCGGGCGCCTCGGGATCGAGCAGGACGAGACGGCGGCCAGCCTGCTCGGCGAGAGCGCCCAAGGATGCCTCCAGCACCCCGAGCCGTGCGGCGTCGGGGTCGATGCAGACGATGAGCGACGGGCCGTCGACCTTCTCGATGGCGCGCTGCACGTGCATCTGACCCATCGGCCCGCCGGCGCCGACGAACACGGCGACGCCGCCGGCACGGAGGTCGCAGCGGTTGCGGGCCTCGCCGTAGGCCGCGGCCACATCCGGGCCGCGGGTGCCGACGAAGGCCGTGTAGTCGTAGTGCAGGCGACCGAAGTCGATCTCGGGCAGCCCGTCGAGCGGGCGCTCGCCCACCAGGTTGAGCGTGCCCCGGAAGGCCATGCAGCGAGCGGCCTCGGTCACCTGCTCGCTGGACGAGGGATCCAGGATGATGATGTCGTCGAATCCGGCGCCGCCGGTGACCCCGGCAGCGAGGGCCGCATAGCCCGAGGGGGCCATGCCGTCAGCGACGACGGCGGCGGCAGCGGCTTCGGGGCTCGCCGCGGCGATCGCTGAGGAGCGCACCACCTCTGGCAGGCCGGTCAGCACCAGGCGGCCGACGCCGCGCAGCGACCGGCCGAAGTCATAGCTGCGCCTGTCCTCGGGATGGCCGATGATCCAGACCGTGCCGCCGTCGCGGGGCCAGAGGCGGCGGCGCTGCGTGTACGCGGCCTCCACGCAGGCCCAGGGCTCCGACAGGGCCGCCGCGGCGTAGCCGATCCGCTGGTCGACCCCGATCACATAGGCGCCGTCATCGGCGTCGAGGATCTCCGGCCCGATGAGGTGGTACTGGATCAGCGCGCCCGGGATCGTGTAGCCGTAGGAGTTGTGCCGGCCCCCCTCATAGATGTCGGGCTGGATCGCCAGCCTGTCTCCGGTGCTGTAGCTCGACTTGAGCCCGTCACCGACCTCGACGACCGTGACCGTGGCCTCGTGGCCGAAACGGGTGGGGTTCACGGCGAGGTCGCGCCCGTAGAGCTTGGGATGGTCGCCGCCGAGCCGGATCAGCTTCACGTCCGAGTAGCACAGCCCGACGGCGTCGACACGCACCAGCATCTGGTCGTGGGCGGGGCCGGGCACCTTCGACGGTTCGGGCCGGCCATCGCGACCGACGCTGTCAAGGCCGGTGCCGTAGGTGTTCCACGCCAGGTTCGGGTCGGGAAGCGGCGTGGCCCCGGCGCGGTAGTCGTCAAAGGTCCACTTGCCGGTGACAGTCACGGATTGACCCCCTGCGAGTGACGCCCCTCACTCCGCTCAGGCAAGCGTCGGCGCTGCGGGCCGTGACCGCAACTCGCAGATTGACCCAGAGCCGCTCCGCCAATACGCGCCGCCTGTCCCATATTGTCATATCTGCAGATCTGCTCTGCCCAGGGTGGGCTTTGCCAGCCGGGCGGGCGAGCCGAGACCATCGAGACCGGCTCGTCATCTCGACTGCGCCGCTCAGCGGGCGCGTTTCCCGCCGCCGAGTGGGGCACCGCTCGATGACCGGGACGAGTCCGAGGAGTTCGTGGGCGTTCCCGCCGCCGAGCGGGCACCGGTAGCCTGGCCGGCCATGCCGGAGGCAGGTAGCGGTCCCTATCCGGAGGTCGGCAGCCCCGACTTTCCGGCTGTCGAGCGGCGGGTGTTGGCCCGCTGGGCGGAGCAGGGAACCTTCGGCGAGTCTGTCAGGGCCCGCCCCGCCGAGCGGGACTGGGTGTTCTATGACGGTCCGCCGTTCGCCAACGGCCTGCCCCACCACGGCCACCTGCTCACCGGCTACGTCAAGGACGTCGTGCCCCGCTACCAGACCATGCGCGGCAACCGGGTGGAGCGCCGCTTCGGGTGGGACTGCCACGGGCTGCCCGCCGAGATGGAGACCGAGCGCGAGCTCGGCGTGGCGGGCCGGGCGGCCGTGGAGAGCTACGGCATAGCCCGGTTCAACGAGCACTGCCGCCAGTCGGTTCTGAGGTACACGAGGGACTGGGAGGAGACCGTCACACGGCAGGCCCGCTGGGTGGACTTCGACAACGACTACAAGACGATGGACCTGCCCTACATGGAGTCGGTCATGTGGGCCTTCGCCGAGCTGTATCGCAAGGGGCTGGTGTACGAGGCCTACCGGGTGATGCCGTACTCGTGGGGCGCGGAGACGCCTCTGTCGAACTTCGAGATCCGCCTCGACGACGCCACCCGGCCCCGCCAGGACCCGGCCATAACCGTGGCCTTCGACCTGGTGCCCGAGCCCGGCGACCCTGCGCCGATGAGGCTGCTGGCCTGGACCACCACTCCGTGGACGCTGCCCTCGAACCTGGCTCTGGCGGTCGGGCCCGACATCGAGTACGCCGTGATGGAGGCAGGCGGGGCCTGCTACGTGCTGGCGGCGGCGACCGTGGCGTCCTACGACGCTCAGCTGCCTGCGGCCCGCAGGGTGGGCACCGTCGGTGGCGAGCAGCTCCTCGGCAGGGCCTATGTGCCGGTCTTCGATTACTACTCGCACCGCGGCGAGGCCTTCCGGGTGCTCGCCGCCGACTTCATCGACACTGCCGAGGGCACCGGCATCGTCCATCTGGCGCCGGGGTTCGGTGCCGAGGACCAGCAGGTGTGCGAGGCCAACGGCATCGTCATCGGAGACGCGGTGCCGGTCGATGAGCAGGGCCGGTTCACCGAGGCGGTCCCGGACTGGGCCGGCACCGGCGTGTTCGACGCCAACGCCGGGATCATCCGCCGCCTCAAGGACGCCGGCCGGGTGCTGCGCCACGACAGCTACGAGCACAACTACCCGTACTGCTGGCGCACCGACACGCCGATCATCTACAAGGCCATCAACAGCTGGTATGTGAGCGTCACCGCCGTGCGGGACCGGCTGGTGGAACTGAACCGGCGGATCAACTGGGTGCCGGGCCATGTGCGCGACGGTCGTTTCGGGATGTGGCTCGAGGGTGCCCGCGACTGGTCGATCAGCCGCAACCGCTTCTGGGGCTCGCCGATCCCGGTGTGGCGCAGCGACGATCCCGCCCAGCCCCGCATCGACGTTTACGGCTCGCTCGACGAGCTGGAGCGCGACTTCGGCGTCCGGCCCGGCGACCTCCACCGGCCCTTCATCGACGCGCTGACGCGCCCCAATCCCGATGATCCCGGCGGGAAGTCGACGATGCGGCGGGTGCCGGAGGTGTTGGACTGCTGGTTCGAGTCGGGCTCCATGCCCTTCGCCCAGGTGCACTACCCCTTCGAGAACACCGAGTGGTTCGAGGAGCACTTCCCGGCCGACTTCATCGTGGAGTACATCAACCAGACGCGGGGCTGGTTCTACACGCTGCACGTGCTGGCCGGGGCGCTGTTCGACCGGCCCGCCTTCTCGAACGTGATCTGTCACGGGATCCTGCTGGCCGCCGACGGCTCCAAGCTCTCCAAGAAGCTGCGCAACTACACCGAGCCGACCGAGATCTTCGAGCTCCAGGGGGCCGACGCATTGCGCTGGTACCTGATGGCGGCCAACATCGTGCGCGGCGGCGACCTGCGGGTGAGCGACGACGGCATCGACGAGGTCGTCCGGCAGATCTTGCTGCCGATCTGGAACGCGTACGCGTTCTTCTGCATGTACGCCAACGCCGAGGGCTACCGGGCACGGTTGCGCACGGGGGAAGCGAGCGAGAGCCCGCAGGAGGGCGTCAGCGGAAGCACGGGCACAAGCGAGAAGGGGCGAGAGGGCGAGAGCGGGGACGTGCTTGCGAGCGCGAGCGGTCGCGAGGGCGTGAGCGATGACCGGCGCGATGACGTGCTCGACCGCTACGTGCTGGCGCGGACGCGGGCGCTGGTGCTGGCGACCACGGAGCGGATGGAGGCATACGACCTGCCCGGGGCGGCCGCCGAGATCGCCGCCTTCATCGACGCTCTCAACAACTGGTACATCCGCCGCTCCAGGGACCGGTTCTGGAACGCCGGCGGCGCCGACACCGACCGGGCCGCCTTCGACACCCTTTACACCGTGCTGACGACCCTCACCCGTGTGACCGCGCCGTTCCTGCCGATGATCGCCGAGGAGATCCACACCGGCCTCACGGGCGGCTCGTCGGTGCATCTGGCGGACTGGCCCGACCCCGATGCCGAGGGCCTGCCCGCCGACGACTCCCTGGTGGAGCGGATGGAGCGCCTGCGCGACGCGGCATCGGCCGCGCTGAGGGTGCGAGAGGACGCCGGGCTGAGGGTGCGGCTGCCGCTGGCCGGCGCCGTCGTGGCCGGACACGGGGCCGAGGACCTCGCGCCGCTGGCGGAGTTGCTGGCCGACGAGATCAACGTCAAGAAGGTGGAGTTGACCGGCAGCCTTGCCGACCACGCCGCCATCGTGCTGCGGCCCAGCGGCAGCATGCTGGGCCCTCGCCTGGGTGCCGCCGTGCAGGACGTGTTCAAAGCGGCACGCGCGGGCGATTGGCGTCTCAACGACGACGGCACGGCGAACGTCGCCGGCCACGAGCTCGACCCCGACAGCTTCGAGCTGACGGTGCAGGTCGCCGGGGACGGGGCCGCGGCGCGGCTGGCCTCGGGGGACGCCGTCGTGGTGCTCGACACCGCGGTGACCGCCGAACTCCAGGCCGAGGGCTGGGCACGCGACGCCGTCCGGATGATCCAGGACTGCCGCCGAGCCGAAGGCTTGATCGTGACCGACCGGATCGAGGTGTTGCTGGAGCTGGCTTCAGCAGAACAGGCCGCAGCCGTGGAGCAGTGGCGAGACTACGTGGCCGAGCAGGTGCTGGCCACCAACCTGAAGGTCACCACCGCCGGCACCGGCAAGCTGCCCGCCCCGAGACCCGACCCCGAGGTCGCCGCCGATCCGGAGGCAGCCGGCACCGGCAACGCGTCCGCTTCGGCAACGGACGCCTCCGAGCCCCGGCCGGCAGGCTTCGCGGCACACCACGCAAAGGTCGACGGCAAACCAGCGAGCTGCTACCTGAAACCCGTCAAGCGATAGCGACCACGGGCGAGCACCGATCCGGCAGCCCGACTTGGCGCGACTCCCGAGATCCCTCTATCGTCGCCAAGTTGAACTCCGGTGATCACGAAGGCAGCGCTATGACCTCGTCCTTCCCCAACATGGCATCGGCCCCCCCCCCGCGGCGGCCCAACCGATCAAACGGTCATGCTGCGGAGATTTGTTGATGGCACTCGGATCAGGCTTGATGGTATTGAACGTATCACGGAAATACCAGAGGCGGTTTCGGTTGATGTGTTGGACATTGATGGTGCTGAAGTTGAGATATATGTTGGGCCTGAGTCAGCACTCCGTGCGTTTCTAGCTCACACCGATACCGCACCTGAGACTATCGTCACGCTGTTTGACGGCACTGAGATATCGAGGGGTTGGGTTCGGAGCAGCAGGAATGCCGGTTACGCCTTCTGGTTTCCTGCCGGGAACTTCAGAGCATACGGTACTGCGCCTGCAAATGTTCCTTTCGAGACACTGGTGCGACATCTTGGTGCTGCAATGATAACCGGCGATGCGGAAGGTGTGCGCATCGCCGGTAATCGCTCGCCGTATCGGCAGCCCAGCATTATGCAGATGGTTCCCGGTGACTACCTCATCGACATCAGGCTGGCCAGACCCTCAAAAAGGGCATTGATCGGAAGAGCGGTCGCCGGCGGTTCGTTGTTCCGTTCGGATCATGACAGCCTCCATCCCTATCTGGTATTGGATGCCAGCAATCTGCTCGCATATATACTGCCCGTTCCTGGACGCCCGATTGCGGCAGCCTTGGAGGGAGCATCGCGCCTAGAGTTGAGGCTTGACGACGCTGCAAAGTTAGGTATTGCGGATAACAACGCAACCATTTTGGCTGATCCAAGATCATGGGCGGCAGCTACCGCTTCCACAGCATCGATGGCTCTCGCGTTCGAGTCCCTTCCCACAATCTCATCTGATGCCCTGCGTCGCCGATCCATTCCGCCCTTCAGTCGAAGATCGTTCATAGGTAGGGCCGCCGCAACGGCGGGCGCATTGAGCATCTCCTACCTGGCGCTGTGGAGTTCCAAGCGTGCGCAGGCACGTGACGGCAGACCTTACTACAGAGAATGGACAGACCCATCTTCTGGCCCGTGCGCCAATCACAATTATGCGGCCTCACACAATGAACAGGGGAGGAAGTGCGGACCGTCGGTCGCGGACCTGCGCTACTGCTGGATCGGAGGGTCGTCGGCAACAGCTGAAACCGTGGATGCCGGGAATAGAGAGGGATGGCACAGATACGGTCCCGCACCACGCGGTGAGCTCTATATGCAGCGCCCCGGCCACTGCTACAACCCGCGCGATGGCAGTACTTGGGACTCTTGGAGATGGACTTTCAGTGACGGCATCACCTACGGTTGCTCAGATGGCCGGGTCTGCAATGGGCACATGTGCTACCTGCATACGATCTGTCCTTGGCCTCGGGAATAGCAGGCGCCGAACGTGCCCCCCCCCCCCGTAACTCAGCGCCCTTTGGAAGAGAGCACTTGGATGAGTTGTGTCACGCGGACATTGCTGACTGCCGCCGCTGTACCTCTTTTGCTGGGAGTTCCGGCAGCGGCGCAGGCGCAGGATGACGTCGGGGCGTCCGACAGCTTCACCGATGACGACGGGAACGTTCATGAATCCGCCCTGGATGCAATGGCGGCGAAAGGTTGGCTGGCTGGTACTGGATGCGGAGAAGGGCAGATATGTCCCAAACGTAACTTGCAGCGCTGGGAGTTGGCCGTGTGGTTGGGACGCGCTCTCACCGAGAACAGCGAACCACCGCTCATTTCCGAGCCTCGCTTCAGTGACGTTGACCCCATGCAGTGGTGGGCACCGCACGCTGAACGCTTCGCGGACTTCGCAGTCGCCGACGCATGCGACACCGAACCCTTGAAATACTGCGCCTACAACGCGATCACGCGAGCGCAGATGGCGACATTCATTGCACGCGCCTTCGAGTTGTCAGAATTTTCTTCGACCTTCTTCGCTGATATCACGGGCGATCCGCACGCTGTCAGCGTGAACACTCTCGCAGCTGCAGGCATCACCATAGGCTGCGACACCCAACCCCCGCGCTACTGCCCCACAAAACCCATTACCCGCGCCCAAGCAGCCACCTTCATCGCCAAAGCTGCCGGGCTTGTCCCAAAATCACCTCCGCCAACACCCGTTGGACTCTACCATACAGTCACCGCAGGCTGGCAACACAGCTGCGCCATCGGCCACGACGACGCCGTCACCTGCTGGGGCAACAACGACAGCGGGCAGGCCAATGCGCCCGCAGGCAAGTTCAGAGCAGTATCCGCAGGTTGGCAACACAGCTGCGCCATCGCGCATGACGACGCGCCGTACTGGTGGCTGAACATCATAATCTGCTGGGGCACCGATAAGATCTACGGAACAACTAAGTCACCAATGGGCGTATTCAAGGCTGTCGCAGCGGGCGGCACACATAACTGTGCCATCGCCCATGACGACACCGTCACCTGCTGGGGCAACAACTACTCCGGGCAGGCGGATCCGCCTGCAGGCAAATTCAAGGCCATAACCGCAGGCTGGCAGCACAGCTGCGCCCTTGACCACGACGACACCGTCACCTGCTGGGGCAACAACGACAGCGGCCAGGCCCACGCTCCCACAGGTGCGCACAAGACCGTGGCTGCGGGAGGTACACATAACTGTGCTGTCGCACGAAACGACATGATTACCTGCTGGGGGAACAACGACTTCGGGCAGGCCGATGCGCCTGCAGGCAAGTTCAGAGCAGTATCCGCAGGCTGGCAACACAGCTGCGCCATCGCGCATGACGACACTGTGACCTGCTGGGGCAACAACGACGGCGGGCAAGCCAACCCTCCGTCAGGCGCTTACAACACCATCGCCGCAGGCTGGTCTCACAACTGCGCCATAGGCCACGACTACGCCATCACCTGCTGGGGCAACAGCAATGACGGCAGAACCAAAGCACCTACGATCCACTCAAATTGAGCCAACCGCCAGGATCGACGCGTAGACGGTGAGGCTGCCCGCTCGCTCCAGCAGCCGCGACTGCCGCTTGACGGCCGACTGCCAGTTGTCTCTCCTGCGGAAGCTGTACTGGAACAGGCTCAGGCTTCTGCCCAGCCCGAACGCCGCGCCGGCGAGCACCACCTGCCACGGGGGTAGCGACAGGGTCACGAGTCCCAGCAGAAGCAGGTAGGGAGCAGCCGAGGTCACGAAGGTTCGCAGCCCGGTGCCGTATTCGAACCCGAACCTGACCGCGGCCCAGCGCCGATCACGGACGAACACGTGCTCGGGAATCTGCCGGGCAGACTGCGGCAATCTGACGCGCTCGACCAGGAGATCATAGAGAACCAGCAGGGCGCCGAGGCCGACCATCGCCCCGAGGCGCACCGCTTCGGGTATCCAGGCCAGCAGTCCGCCCGCCACGACCGCCATCGATCCGCTGAGCGCGCCGCCCGCCGTCGTGCCCACCGCGAAGCAGCCCGATACGACCACTCGACCGATCGCACTCCGGACCGAAGTGCCCAGCGCGTACGCGCTGTTGAGACCTCAAGTCGAACCCGAGAGCGCCACACCACCCGCCAGGCCGCCTGACAGCAGCAAGGACAGGCCCGGCGCGCCCATGATCCAAGCCCCGACCATTGAGAGGATCACCGCTGAAAGGCCCGCGTGCGGCAGCGCCGGCTCGTAGCCGACGTATTCGCGTGTGGCTGTCGATGGCATCTCTCACTCCTCCGAGCCGTTGTGATCCAACATGGCGGCAAGCTCTTGCGGCGGCGCCGCCAGACCTGCATGCGCCACCAGCCTGTCGGAGCGAACGACCGCGAAGTAGGGCACAGCCGGAGCGTTGATGCGCTCATGTTCGGCTGCTGCATTCTCAACGCACGACCAGTTGCTGGGCCATGCTGAAGTGTCAGCCTGGTATTCGCCCGTAGACACCACAACGACCGGCTGGCCGGAGCGCGTCAGTTCTTCCACCTCCTGGCAGTCTGCCAAATATCTTCGGCAAGAACCGCAGGCAGGTGAGACATACAGTGCGAGCACATCCGACTCAGACTCGAGCCACGGCTGTAGCGCCGTGTCCGGTGGAAGACGCAACCCGATCATCGGATTCGGGCCATGGCGTACAGTGCCGCCCACCTGACTGGACACCGCACGCGACAGCAGCGCAGTCTGGCGTACCAGGACGGCGAATCCCATCGATAGCAGGACTATCGCGATCCACGCCAAGATGACCGCGGACTCTACGAGCGTCATGTGATCGCCTCCTCTAACAGCCTGTCTTCCTGGAATGCGATCGGCAGCCATATCACCACGTTGCTCATCGTGACAGATGCGGCTAAGACCAATACCACGAACATCGGATCGCCCCGGACCAAGTCGAGGTCGGGTTCCTGCCATAGAAGCCCAACCAATGCCACGAGTGCGACTGCGGCCAGAGCCACTGCCCGCCAGACAGATTCACTGGCAATAGAGGAATCGCCGATGCCACACCCGCAGGGCACGCTCGCGTCGCCAGCACGTCGACGCACCACGTCAAGATACACAGCGAACCCGACGAACAGGAAGAACGCGACCGCCATGGCCCCGCCGGCGAGCATCGCCCCGTCCACTACACCGACGACCATGAGCGCAGTCAGAACACCTATCGACAACTCCACCGCAGTTGTCGCCAATGCAACCAGCGCAATCATGCGGGCAGCGAACATTCCCTGCTGCGCCAGATGCTCGCGCAACCTGCCATGGCGAACCAGGTGCACGAAGCCTGAGGCTCCGCACACGAGGCCCACCACACAGACCGCCACGGTATAGGCAAGCCCGCTCATAGCGACCTGCTGCCCGGGCGCACCGTCCCACCCTGACGGCGGCCGCTCGAAGACCTGACCCTAGCCATCGAAGCCCCTCAGCCTCGAACAGCGCTTGGGCGTGACGGTATCGTAATGGTCGTCCTCGAAGGTGCCATAGACTGCCCTGACCGCTTCACACGGCCCGAAGAGATGATCATCGGTCTTGTAGGCTACCCCCTCCGGTGTGTCCACAACGAGTATCGGCTCGACATCCAGAACAAACGGCGCCGCTCCCAACGGCATCGTGTCGAGGTGCGTCAGCGTCTCCCTCTAGGCAAGTCCTCTCGCTGGTCGAAGCTCGCTCGACCTCAACCGCATTTCGAATAGATGAAGTCCGCGAATCGCGACCTTGATCAGCCGATCCGCAAGCAGCTACCAGACCAGACACCGCCGCCCAGACCCAGACACGCCGACCCAGACCATACCTGCCGGGCAAACCGACCCTCACCAACGCTACCTGAGCAATCAACAGTTCGGTCTGGTGCCAAGAAGTTCGACTGTGATATTGCTTGCCATATCTTTAGCTCGATCAAGGGCTGCGCTACCAAGTAAGGGCAAGACTTGAGTCGAAAGTGACACGTCGTTCTTCTCCTCGTCGATTTGGAGAGTAATGAGGATGCTTCCCGGAACCATCTGTGAGATGCTGGGTTTCCAGTAGGACGAGCGAGGAGCCAAGATACAAACACCATCCTGATCGCTCGAGATCACTGCTTCATCCAGGAAACGGACGAGCACATCGAACGGCACGCCAGCAGCGAAACCATACACATTGAATTTTCCGACAGCAAACCAGAATGTGTATCGTGCTGCAGCAGCTTCATCATCGGTGAGCATGCCGTAAGAGACCTCGATGCCATCCGAAAGCGAGATAACTTTGTCCACGGTGCTGCGGGTCTCAGCCAAAAATAAGGCCCGTGAGGTCGCGGAGCCTGCGTATACCTCTACATCGGTACCGGCGACATTCAACACATCGACCGAGGTAGCTCTTGGTAACCTACCCTTGTAGTCGATTACGTCGATCCGTACCTTGCGACCGTTAAGGAACCTCCGGATAACCTGAGTTGAAATCGATTCGTCGGATATCGCAGACACCGTTAGGGTGGAGGTCGGCTTGACTTCTTCGAGTTCCATTTCCTCACCAGGCGGAATGCTCAAACCGTCAGCCGGCTCTACCGCGGTCGAGGAGGCCTCGCCCGTCGAGGGCCTTGGCAGAACCCCCGACCCGTCAGCCGGCTCTACCACTCCCGATGCTTCGACCACCTGAGAATCGCGAGCTTGATCAGAGGATCCACATGCAGCAGCCAACAGAGCGAACACGGCGGCCCCAGCTGAGAACCGCATGGCATCGCCATACCGGATCATCAATGCCGACACTACTTCCCCGTCGGTAAGAGAATGACAAGAGCCGCTCGTGTCTCGGCGAGGCCGGCGCGGTCGGATGGGCTTCGGTGGTTCCAGTGTCTTGTGGCGCGGGCAGGCCGCGGTCGTGAGTCGGGGCTAGTCCGGGTTTATGCGGCGGCCTTCCTCGACGAGGTTGATCTCCCAGATGACCTTGGCGAGCGCGTCGGCTGCGGAGATCGTGGGGAACCGCAGCGGGTTGTCGCTGGTGACGCAGGTGGGCAGCGGCGACAGGATCGTCCACGGCGTGGGATGGGCGAACTGCACCACCGAGTAGCGGTCGCCGGTCTGGCCCTCGGCGGCGACCACCCGGTGTATGCCGGCGCCGATCACACCGTTGGACAGGTGCTCGAGCATCATCCCCGAGTTGATGATGGCGCCGCCCTCCGGCGGCACCGCGTCCACCCAGCCCTGCGCGGTGCGAACCTGCAGGCCTGCGGCGGTGGCCCTCGGCAGCATGGTGATGAGGTTGATGTCGCCGTGCTCGGCCGCCCACATGAAACCCTCGCCGGGCGCGGTCCGCATCGGCGGGTAGTGGATGGCACGGGTGAGCGTGGCGCCGTGGGCGAGCATCGTGTCGAAGAAGTCCTCGTGCACCCCGAGCCCGGCCGCGATCACCCGCAGCACCCGGCGCTGGACGTCCAGCACGGCCGCGTGGAACCCGCCCAGCAGCTCGGTCACGCCTGGCAGGTCGTCCTCGGGCAGCGCCGGCGGGCCGTAGCGCATCGGGTAGCGCCGGCGCAGGGGATGGCCCGCCGGTGCGGGCTCGCCCCAGTTGAGCATCTCCTTGAGGTCGGGCACCTCTGAGATCGCCGCGGTCTCCGTGAGCAGGCCCGTGTAGCCGGTCTCGCCGTGGGCACCGTGCACGATGTAGCGGTCCTTGCGCTCCTGCGGCAGGTCGAAGAACGCCTCAAGCCGCCCGTAGGCCTCGTCGATGAGGCCCGGCGCCAGATCGTGCTCGACGTAAACGAAGCCGGTGTCGAGGCTGCGCATCACGCCGTCCACCACCGCGGCTCGCTGGGCGCGGCCACCGTGCTCGAACGCCGCCAGGTCCACGTCGAGTATGTCCACGGCACCCGACGCTAGCCGCGCCTGCGGCCCTCGCCCGCCGGTGGCGCTTCGCCGCCATCGTGGCTGCCACGCCCACGATCCGGACGAACGTTGCGCACCATGTCGCTGACCCCGACCGCGCCCGCGGCCCTGCCCCTGACGTGGGGGTCTGCCGGCATCCCGGCTTGATCACGCCAATGACACCAACGAAGGCTCGGCACGGTCGCCCCGACCCCGACCGCGCCTGCGGCCCCGCCCGTGACGTGGGGGTTTGGTGTGCATCGTGGACGGCCATGTCCCTCGATGCCGTGGGCGCATGCGGTCTGACCTGCATGAACGCGTCTGTGGCAGGGTGGCTAGTTGACACTGCTGTAGTTACGATGGTGTAATTCCTGCTCCGTGCTTTGGACGGTTCCGGAGCGGGGGGCGGCGGCGACACAACCGTTCCGCTGCCGACAACGGACAACCGGTTTGCGTGAAGGGGGACATTCATGAAGCGAGCAACGGCGTGACCATCACCGGGGACCGGCTCGCCGCTGTCGCCGACGCCGCGCCCGCAGCGCCGGTGCGGCCCACGATGCAGGTGCGCAAGCGCAACGGCACGCTCGAGCCGGTCGATGTGAACAAGATCGTCAACGCCGTGGCCCGGGCCTCCGAGGGCCTCCTCGGCATCGACCCGCTCACCGTGAGCACCCGCACCATCGCCGCACTGGCCGACGGCGCCACCACGCGCCAGCTCGACGAGCTGAGCATCCGCACCGCCGCGGGCCTGATCGTGGAGGAGCCCAACTACTCGAGGCTGGCCGCCCGGATGCTCGCCACCTACATCGACAAGGAGGTGCGCAACCAGAACATCCCGTGGTTCTCCGAGGCCATGGAACTGGGCCGGCGCCTCGGGCTGATCGGCGACTCCACCGCCGAGTTCGTGCGGGCCAACTCCCCCGCCCTCAACGCCGCCATCGACTCCCAGCGCGACCGCAACTTCGAGTTCTTCGGCCTGCGCACCACCTATGACCGCTACCTGCTGCGCCACCCCGAGACCCGCCTCGTCATCGAGACGCCCCAGTACTTCTTCCTGCGCGTCGCCTGCGGGCTCAGCAGCGACGCGGACTCCGCGGTGCGGTTCTACGACCTGATCTCCTCGCTGGCCTACCTGCCGTCGAGCCCGACGCTGTTCAACTCGGGCACCGCCCACCCGCAGATGTCGAGCTGCTACCTGCTCGACTCGCCCGAGGACTCCCTCGAGGGCATCTACAAGCGCTACACCGACATAGCCCGGCTCTCGAAGTACGCGGGCGGCATCGGCGTCGCCTGGCACCGGGTGCGCTGCAAGGACTCGCTGATCCGGGGCACCAACGGGCTCTCCAACGGCATCGTGCCGTGGCTCAAGACGCTCGACTCCTCCGTCGCCGCCGTCAACCAGGGCGGGCGGCGCAAGGGAGCGGCCTGCGTGTACCTGGAGTCCTGGCACGCCGACATCGAGCAGTTCCTCGAGCTGCGCGACAACACCGGCGACCACGCCCGGCGCACCCACAACATCAACCTCGCCAACTGGGTGCCCGACCTGTTCATGGAGCGCGTCGAGAAGGACTGGAAGTGGAGCCTGTTCGATCCCAAGCAGGTGCCGGAACTGGTCGACAGCTACGGCGACGAGTTCCGGCGCATCTACGAGCAGGCCGAGGCCGAGGGCCGCTACGTGCGCCAGATCCCGGCCCGGCAGCTCTACACGCGGATGATGCGCACCCTCGCCGAGACCGGCAACGGCTGGATGACCTTCAAGGACTCCTCCAACGCCAAGTGCAACCAGACCTCCCCGGGCGCCTCCGGCAGCCCCGGCGAGATGGTGCATCTGTCCAACCTGTGCACGGAGATCATCGAGGTGACCAGCGCCGAGGAGACCGCGGTGTGCAACCTCGGCTCGGTGAACCTCGGCGCCTTCGTCACGGCGCCCGAGGCGGCCGGGTCGGGCGCCGGCGGGGAGGGCTTCGACTTCGAGCGGCTCGGCGACGTCGTGCGCCTCGTGATCGGCTACCTCGACCGCGTCATCGACATCAACTACTACCCGACGCCGGAGTCCGGGGCGTCCAACCGGCGGTGGCGTCCCGTGGGGCTCGGGCTCATGGGCCTTCAGGACGTGCTCTTCAAGCTCGGCCTGCCGTTCGACTCGCCACACGCCCGCTCGCTGAGCCGCCGCATCTCCGAGGAGATCTACTTCAACGCGCTCCTGGCCTCCACCGAGCTCGCCGAGGCCTCCGGCGCCCACCCCGCGTTCGCGCAGACCCGTGCCGCCGCGGGCGACCTGCAGTTCGACCTCTGGGGCGTCGAGGCGACCGACCCGCAGCGGTGGGCGCCGCTGCGCGAGCGCATCGCGCGCCACGGGCTGCGCAACTCGCTGCTGATCGCCGTCGCCCCCACGGCGACCATCGCCGCGATCGCGGGCTGCTACGAGTGCATCGAGCCCCAGGTCTCGAACCTCTTCAAGCGCGAGACCCTCTCGGGCGAGTTCCTCCAGATCAACCGCTACCTCGTGGCCGGGCTGCAGGCCCGCGGCCTCTGGGACGCGCAGATGATCGCGGACGTCAAGCGCGCCGAGGGCTCGATCCAGAGCATCGCGAGGATCCCCGAGGACCTGCGCGCCGTATACCGGACGGCCTGGGAGATCCCGCAGAAGTCGCTCATCGAGATGGCCGCCGACCGCGGCGCCTTCATCGACCAGAGCCAGTCGCTGAACCTGTTCATGGAGGCGCCCACCATCGGGAAGCTGTCCTCGATGTACATGTACGCATGGAAGGCGGGCCTCAAGACGACCTACTACCTGCGGTCCAGGCCCGCCACGCGCATCAACCAGGCCACGACCAACGGCAGCGCCCCGGCGGCACAGAGCGCCGATGCCGATGCGCTGGCCTGCTCGCTTGAGAACCCCGAGACCTGCGAGGCCTGCGACTGATGGCCATCACCGAACTGCCCGCCGAGCTACCCGCAGGCTTCGGAGATCACCCGGGGCGGGGAGCGGTCCCAAGCCCTCCACCCGCGGGCATCGATCCTGCATCCGATGCCCCAGCCGCTCCCCGCCCCGGGCAGCGGGGAGCGCAGCCCAACATCCTGGATCCGGGGTTCGACCTGACGCTGCGGCCCATGCGATACCCGCAGTTCTTCGACATGTACCGCGACGCCATCAAGAACACCTGGACCGTCGACGAGATCGACTTCTCCGACGACCTCGTCGACCTCGACCGCAAGCTCATGCCGGCCGAGAAGCACCTGATACGTCGGCTGGTGGCCTTCTTCGCCACTGGCGACTCGATCGTGGCCAACAACCTGGTGCTCAACCTCTACCGGCACATCAACTCGCCCGAGGCCCGCATGTACCTGTCGCGCCAGCTCTACGAGGAAGCACTGCACGTGCAGTTCTACCTGAGCCTGCTCGACAGCTACATCCCCGACCACGCCGAGCGGGCCGCGGCGTTCGCGGCGGTCGAGAACATCCCCTCGATCAGGGCCAAGGCCGAGTTCTGCTTCAAGTGGATGGACTCGGTGGGCGACAAGCCGCTGCGGACCGCCGAGGACCGCAAGCGGTTCCTGATGAACCTGGTGTGCTTCGCCGCCTGCATCGAGGGCCTGTTCTTCTTCGCCGCCTTCGCCTACGTGTACTTCCTGCGGTCCAAGGGGCTCCTCAACGGGCTGGCCGCGGGCACGAACTGGGTGTTCCGCGACGAGTCGATGCACATGAACTTCGCCTTCGAGGTGATCCGCGCCGTGCGCGCCGAGGAGCCCGAGCTGTTCGACGAGGACCTGGGCCATCGCATAGGCGAGATGCTCGCGGAGGCCGTGGAAGCGGAGCACCAGTTCGCGGCCGACCTGTTGGGAGAGGGGGTGCCGGGCATGTCGGTGGCCGACACCCGCAGCTACCTCGAGTTCGTGGCAGACAAGCGGCTGATGCAGCTGGGCCTGCCCCGGCGCTTCGGCAGCCGCAACCCGTTCTCGTTCATGGAGCTTCAAGACGTGCAGGAGCTGTCCAACTTCTTCGAGCGCACCGTTTCGGCCTACCAGGTGGGCGTCCGGGGCGAGATCTCCTTCGACGAGGACTTCTGAGCGCTCCTTGACCGGCGCCGTGCCAGTTGCGGCTCGGCACGGATCGCGCCGCAGCGAAACCAGGACTTCTTGGCAACCGCTCGACCGGTGCTGCCGCGTGTAGGGTCCGGCCACCGGCGTCAGGCCGGGCGTCGAGCTGCGGAGCGGGAGGCCACCGGGAAACATGCTGAGATTCGTCGAAGAGATCATCCTGCTGCTGCTGCGCGACGACGACGGCAAGTTCGTGCACGTCCCCAGCTGGTCGCTCGACCGCGCCATGGCCGGCGGCGTGCTGATGGACCTGGCCATGGAGAACCGCATCGACACCGATCTCGAGAACCTGGTCCTCATCGACGACACGCCCGTGGGTGACGAGCTGCTCGATCCGGTGCTGGCCGACATCGCCGCAGGGGAGCAGCGCGATGCCCGCTACTGGGTGGAGCAGACGGCCGCGCAGGCCGAGTCGATCCGCGAGACGGCCCTGGATCGCCTGGTCGCCGCCGGCATCCTCGAGCGCGCAGAGGACCGCTTCCTGTGGGTGTTCCGCTCGCGGCGCTACCCGGCCGTCGACGGCACCGCCGAGCGTGAGGTGAAGCTGCGCATCATGGGCGTTCTGTTCTCAGACGAGATCCCCGACCCCCGCGACGTGGTGCTGATCGCCCTGGCCGACGCCTGCGGGATCTTCCGGGTGCTGCTGTCCAAGCAAGAGCTCACACAGGCGTCCGAGCGCATCGAGCAGGTGCGCAAGCTCGACCTGATCGGCCAGGCCATGTCGCAGACGATCCTGGACATGGAGATGTGGCTAGCCGCCTCACGCATAGAAGGCCGGATGTTCTAGACCCCGGCCCGCCTCTGGACGGCGGTGTTGCCGGCGAACATGAGAGCGGGCAGGCGCGGGCAGGTGTAGCCCCGGAAGCGGCAGTCTCGCCGGTGCCTCTAGGACGTCTCTAGGACGTGGTGTGGTTGGCGACTATGAGGGTCTTGAGGTCGCTGTGGAAGTCGAGGGCGTGATCGCCGCCCTCGCGGCCGATGCCTGAGAGGCCGCAGCCGCCGAAGGGCGCGGCGAGGTCCCTGACCAGGAAGGTGTTGGTCCAGACGATCCCGGCGCGCACGGCTCGGGCGAACCTGGAGGCCCTTGCCGCCGAGGACGTGTAGAGGATCGCGGACAGGCCGTACCGCGTGGAGTTGGCAAGCTCGAGGGCCTCGGCCTCGGTGGCGAAGGCTTGCAGGGTGAGCACCGGGCCGAACACCTCGCGCTGGACGATCTCGGAGTCGTTGGAGGCCGGCGCGATAAGCGTGGGCTCGTAGTGCAGGGAGTTGCGGCGGCGGCGGCCGCCCCATATCACCGTGTCCCCGGCCGCTGTGGCCCGCTCGACGAACGCCTCGATGCGCTGCAGGTGGTCGGGGTGGGCCACCGGGGCGATGGTGGTCGCGGTGTCGCGGCTGTCGCCGAGCACGTGCGCCTCGGTGCGGCTGCGAAGCGCCTCGGTGAAGGCGTCGAGCGCCGTCGCCTCGACCAGCAGGCGCGTGCCGGCCAGGCAGACCTGGCCGGAGTCCTCGTACTGCGCCGCGGCCTGCTCCGCGGCGGCGTCGATGTCGGCGTCGGCGAACACGACCAGCGGGCCCTTGCCGCCGAGCTCTGCGGTGACGGGCACGATGTTGGCGGCCGCGGCCGCGGCGATGCGGCGCGCCGTGGCGGGCGAGCCGGTGAAGCTGATCCGCCGCACCCGCTCATCGGTGGTCAGCGCCGCGCCGGCCTCGTCGCCGGTGCCCTGCACCAGGTTGAACGCGCCCGCGGGCAGGCCGGCCTCCACGGTCAGGTCGGCCAGCAGCGACGCCGACAGCGGCGACCACTCGGCCGGCTTGAGCACCACGCTGTTGCCGGCGGCCAGCGCGGGCGCCACCTTCCACGTGGCCAGCATGAACGGTGCGTTCCACGGCGTGATCACCACGGCCGGCCCGGCGGGCATGCGCTGCACGGTGTGAGCGGTGCCCCGAGCCTGCCAGCGAGGCTCGACGTGCGCCTCGACCAGGTCGGCGTAGAAGCGGAAGTTGTAGGCGCCGCGGGCCACGAGGCGCTCGCGCATCGAGCGGTGCAGGAACCCCATGTCGAGCGTCTCGACCATGGCGATGTCGTCGTTGCGGGCCTCGATCAGGTCCGCCAGGCGGCGCAGGGCCGCGGCACGCTCGCCCACCTCCATAGCGCTCCACTCGCCGAAGCCCGCGACGGCCGCGGCGACGGCGCTGCCCGCGGCCTCGGCGCCTCCCCGGGCCACATCGGCCAGCTTGGCATCCCAGTCCAGCGGCGAGCGGCACTCGAAGGTCGCCGGCGAGGCCACCCGCTCCCCGCCGATCAGATGGTCGACGCTGACCGGCACCCCGCCGACCTCCGCACGCGCCGACTCCATCATCGCCACGCCCGCACGCACTCAGGCTTGGCCGGCCGGCGCGGCCGTGCCGAGGTAGGCGGCCCGCACCACCGGGTCGGCCTGGATCTCAGTCGGCGTGCCGGCGGCGATCACGGCCCCCTGGTCGAGGCAGTAGATCCGGTTGCAGATGCCGGTGATGAAGGCGAGGTCGTGGTCGATCACCACCACCCCCGCGCCCACCGCGGCGGCGACGGCCCGGACCTCGTCGATCATCGCCACCGACTCGACGTTGCTCATGCCGCTGGTGGGCTCGTCGAGCAGGATGAACACGGGCGCCAGCGCCGCGGCGCGCACCAGCTCCAGGCGGCGGGCGTTGCCGTAGTCGAGCTCGCGGGCCCTGCGGTCGCGCAGCTCCCACAGGCCGGCGTGCGCCAGGAGCTGCCCGACGCTGGGGCGGGCGCCCAAGGGCCGGTACCGGGCCGCGACCAGCGCCGCGATGTCGACGTTCTCACGCACCGTCAGAGCCGGGAACAGGCGCAGGTTCTGGAACGTGCGCGCCAGGCCCGCCCTGGCACACTCGTAGGGCTCGGCACCGGCGACCGGGCACGTCTCAGACCCCGCCGGGGACTCCTCGGTGAGCGTCACCGAGCCCGCGGCCGGGTTCACGAGGCCCGTGATGACGTTGAGCAGCGTCGTCTTGCCGGCGCCGTTGGGGCCGATGAGGCCCACGATCTCGTGATTCGACGCCACCAGCCCGGCGCCGGACAGCGCACGGAAGCCGCCGAAGTCGACCGTCACGCCGGCCGCACGAAGTTCCGCGGGCTCCGGGGCGACCGACGCGGCGACCCCGGTGGCGAAGCCGTCGCCGACCGGTGCCGGCCGAACCTCCCGCCGCGCCCCTCCAGCAGCAGCACCAGCAGCGAAGCCGCCCTCGACCGGTGCCGGCCGAACCTCCGACCGCGCCCCTCCAGCAGCAGCACCAGCAGCGAAGCCGCCCTCGACCGGTGCGGGCCGAACCTCCGACCGCGCCCCTCCAGCAGTGGCCCCACCGGCGAAGCCGCCCTCGACCGGTGCCGGCCGAACCTCCGACCGCGCCCCTCCAGCAGTGGCCCCACCGGCGAAGCCGCCCTCGACCGGTGCCGGCCGCAGCGGATCCGGCATGGACTCGGCGCGGCCGAGGCGGCGACGCAGCCAGTGGTCGAACTCCCAGTCCTCGATCAGGCCCCTCGCTCTGAAGATCATGAAGCCGAGCATCGACCCGCCCAGGACGATGTCGGTGAGTCCGGGCCTCAGCACGATGTCGAGAAAGTCCATCGGACCGCCGTCGATCTCGACCGCGGCCAGGTGGCGTGTCGCCTCGTTGACGGCGGTCATGAGCGCCACGCCCAGCACCGAGCCGGCGATGCTGTTGCGCCCGCCGACGATCAGCATCACCAGTGTGAGCAATGTGTAGTCGAAGAAGAAGGTCGAGGGTGCCACGGTGCCCAGCTGGAAGACCCGCAGCGACGCCGCCACCGACACGACGGCGACGGACAGCAGCAGCGCCGGCATCTGCCCGCGGGCCGGGTCGATTCCCATGGCCCGGGCCGCGAGGTCGTCCTCGCGGGCCGCCTGGGCCATGCGTCCGATGCGGCTGCTCTTGAAGAACCTCGCCACCACCAGCGCCCCCAGAAGCGCCAGGTAGACCCACCCGCGTCCGTCGAGGCCGCGGCCGACGGCGAAGCGGATGCCGTTGCGGCCCCCGGTCAGGTCGGCATACGCGCCGCCCACCTCGTGGACCATGAACAGCAGCGCCAGTGTGATCACGGTGGCGGCCACGGCGCCGGAACGCGCTCCGGAGCGGGCCAGACCCAGGCCCACGACCACGGCCATGGCCGCGGTGACCGCCACTGCCGCCGCCGCCGCGACCAGCGGGTTGAGCGAGACGTCGGCGAGCCCGAGCGGGGCGTCTGCAACGATGCGCTCCTTGCTCTTCACCGAGGTGGCCAGGAGCGCGAACGTGTAGCCGGCGACGGCCGCGAACCCCATGTGCCCGAACGAGAGAACCCCCGTGTTGCCGATGTAGATCTGCAGCCCGATCACCATGATGGCGTTGATCAGCATCTGGGTCACCAAGATGTCGCGTGTCGGGGGGCCGCCCGAGGCGTACAGCAGCCCGCCGAGCACGAGCACAGCGAAGACCGCGGCAGATCCCGCCACCTGCGACCCGGCGCGACTAGAAAGCAGTTCCCGCATCACAGCACAACCCGCATCACCGCGATCACCGCTCCACTACAGGCCCCGTCACCGCAGCGCCCGCACAACCCGCTGAGCCCGCAAACGGCCGCCGGCCCCCGCATCGGCGCGCAGGTCACACCCGCTCGGCCGAGGCGACCGAGACGAGCCCCTGGGGACGGAAGATGAAGAACAGCGCGATCAGCGCGAACACGACTGCGTCGGTGATGCCCGCGAGGTCCTCGGGCAGCCACGACCGCAGCAGTACCTCGGAGACTCCGAGCAGCAGGCCGCCATACACCGCGCCCCGCATGTTCTCGAGACCTCCGATTATGGCAGCCAGTACACCCTTGAGCAGCGGGCTCAGACCGGTCGTGGGACGGGCCTGGCCGGTGCGCATCAGAAAGAAGATCGCCGCCACCCCGGCCAGAGCGCCCGCCAGGATGAACGCTTGGCGGATCACCCTGTTGCTGCGGACGCCCATGAGCCTGGCTGCGTCGAAATCCTCCGCCGCCGCCCGCAGCGAGATGCCGAACATGGTGCGCTGCAGCAGGTAGAGGGTCACTGCGAGCGTGGCCCCGGTGGCGCCGATCACAGCCACATCGACCGCCTGGATATTGAGATCCCCGACAGCCCAGACCCGGTCGGCCCACTCCGGCCTGGGGAAGCTGCGGACGCTGGCACCCATGGACATCACGAAGACCGCCTGCACCACGAAATGCACCGCGAACGATGTCAGCAGCATGGTGAAGTCCGACGAGCCCCGCACCCAGCGGAAGGCGACGAACTCGATGGCAACCGATGCAGCGACCGCGCCCGCGAAGATCAGCGGCATTGCCGCCCACCAGTTCAGCTGGGCTGAGACCAGCACCCCGAAGGCGATGTAGGCAGCGACCGTGATGAGTTCGCCGTGAGCGAAGTTCACCATGTGCAGGACGCCGAAGATCAGCGCGATCCCCAGCGCCAGCAGGGCGTAGATCGAGCCCCGTCCCAGACCGTCTATCAGGTTCTGCAGCAGGTCGATCATAGCATGGCAGGGTTCCCGCCAGGCGCCTGCCGGCGCAACGGCACAGACAGCAGCAGGTCGATCATGGCATGCGAGAGTCGCTGTGAGACTCGGGCGCGCCGATGAAGGTGTCGAAGAGGTCGTCGCGTGCGAGCAGATCCGACGCGGCGCCCGCGGCCGCGATCTCGCCGGTGCGCAGCACGTAGGCCCGATCCGCCGCCTCCAGCAGCCGCGTGGCGTTCTGCTCGACGACGACCATGGTGCGGCCCTCGGCCCTGAGACGCTCGACGAGGCCGAACACGAAATCCACCAGCAGCGGCGCGAGCCCCAGGGACGGCTCGTCCATCAAGACGATGCGGGGGTTGCTCATCAAGGCCCGGGCAATGGCGAGCTGCTGGGCCTCACCACCGGACAGGTAGCCCGCGGCGGTGCTGCGCTTGTCCCGGAGCACCGGGAACAGCTCCATCATCGCCGCCAGCCGCTCGGCCCGCTCGTCGGCGGAGCTGGTCACCGCACCGATGCGCAGGTTCTCGGCCACCGTCATCTGGGCGAACAGCCGCCGCCGCTCGGGCACGAGGGCCAGGCCCGCCCGCAGCATCCTGTCGGGGCTGGCGCCGGTGACGGGGCGACCCTCCAGGCGCACCTCGCCCGCGGCGGGGCGCAGCAACCCGGCGACGGAGCTCAGCAGCGTCGTCTTGCCCGCGCCGTTGGGGCCGATGAGTCCGACCAGCTCACCGGCGCCGACGGTCAGGCTCACCCCGCGAAGTGCCGAGATCGCCCCGTAACGGGTGGTCAGCCCGGCAACCTCGAGCACTGCGGTACCCGGCGCCGCGCAGGCCGACGATCAGGTGCGAGGCCCGGGAGCCGGTCTACATCCTGGCTGCGAGCGTGGTCTCGCCGTCGACGATCCGCAGGATGTACACCGGAGTGTCGGGCGTGCCGTCGGTTCCCGCATAGCCGATCGTGTCCGTGACCGCCTCCACGCCGGTCAGCTGCGAGATGGCCTCCGCGATGGCGAGCGGGTCGGTCGAGCCGGCATCGATGAAGCCCTGGATGGCGACCGTGATCGAGTCGCCGGCGAGGGCCGCGAAGCCCGGGGCCTCGCTCGGCTTTCCTATGGCCGCCAACCCGGCGTTGAGGCGCTCGTAGCGATTGCCGTCGGTGCCGAAGCCGTGATCGGTCCAGTAGACGCCCTCGTTCCGCTCGATCGCGGTGATGCCGCTCACACCGAAGGCGTCGGCGCCGAAATAGGTGAGCGTGTCGATGCCGCGCGCCTCGATAGCGGCGCGCAGGGAGTCGATCTGGGGGGCGATCATCGCGGTGTAGAGGATCTCGGTACCGTCGGCGACGCTCGCCACCTCGTTGGCCTGGGAGGCGAAATCGAAGTCCTCGAAGGGCACGTAGCTCTGGTCGAGCACCACCTCGCCGCCCAGCTCCTCGAACTTCGCCGCGAACGTCTCGGGGTTGTAGCCGAAGTACGGGCCCTCCGACGAGAACGTGATCGCTCTGGTGATGCCCGCTTCGATGGCGAACCGGGCCGCGGCCTCGGCCTGCTGGGTGTCGCTGAACGTCGTCATGAAGGAGTAGATCGACGGGTCGGGCAGCACGGGCTCGGTGGAGGCCACGAATATCACGGCCCGGCCGGCGTTGACGGTGCGCAGCACCGCGTCGCCGGTGTCGGCGAACGGCGGGCCGAGGATCACGTGGGCGCCGGCCTCGATCAGGTCCGCGGTGGCCCGCTGGGCGACCTCGGGATCGCCCTGGACGTCCTCGATGAGGAACTCCACCGGGGTCCCGTTGACGCCGCCGGCACAGTTGATCAGATCGACGTAGTACTCGCCCGCCGCCGAGATCGGGATGTCGGCGAAGCCGCCCGCCTCCGAGAGATCGGCTGCGAAACCGATGATGAAGGGATCACCGCTCGGTGCGGTGGCGCAGTCGTCGAGGTCGGCATCGAGTGCCGCGTCCACATCGAACCCCGCCATAGCCCCGCCGCCGTCAGCCATACCGTCATCACCATCGGCCATACCGTCATCGCCGTCGGCCATACCGTCATCGCCGTCAGCCATACCGTCATCACCATCGGCCATACCGTCGCCGCCGGCCGTGGCGCCGCCGTCATCGTCGGCGTCATCGGCGGGCGTGTCGCCGCCGGCGGCCATACCGTCATCCTCGGCGCCACCGTCTGCTGCGGCAGTGGTCGTCGGCGCGGCGACCGGCTCGCCGGCGTCGTCGTCACCGTCGTCACCGCAGGCGGCTGCCAGCAGCGCCAGCATGGCGAGCACGCCGGCAGCCAGTCTGATTCTCCTATTGATTCTCATGATCATTCCTCCGAGGGATCGTGCGATGGTCCTGCGATTGTCCTGCGAATGTCCTGCGATGGTCCTGCGAATGTTCTGGCCGGTTCTACCACAAGCGAGTCCGTGAGAGTAGGCCAAGCCGCCTCGCGGCAAGCGGGTCGCCTGCCGCTCAGGCGCCGGCATCGATCTGGTCCCACAGAGCCTGAATGTGGTCCTCGGTGGTCCAGACGGAGCCCACCGAGATCCGCCCGTAGCGGCGGCCCCCCGACTCCGACGCGCTGATGTAGAAGCGGCCGTCACCGTTGATCTCGGTGACCAGCGCGTCGGTGGCCGCGTTGCCGTCGCGGTGCGCGAAGCACACCAGCGCGAAGGGTGTGGGAGCGATGCGCTCCAGGCGCGGGTGGGCGTCGACTCGCTCCGCGAGCGCCTGCGCCCAACCGACGTGGGCTCGGATCATCCTGCGGAGCCCGGCGGCGCCGAAGCAGCGCAGCACGAACCACAGCTTCAGCGCCCGGAAGGATCGGCCCAGCGGCAGGTGCCAGTCCCGATAGTCGATCACCTCGCCCGATTGCGATGCCGCGTCGCGCAGGTAGGGGGGCAGCACGCTCAGCGCCCCGATGAGCGGGCGCCGGTCTGCGACCCACATCACCGAGCAGTCCAGGTTGGTGGCCAGCCACTTGTGAGGGTTGAACGTGTAGCTGTCCACCAGCTCGAGGCCGTCCTGGTGGCGGCGGAACTCCTCGCAGATCATGGCCGAGCCCGCGTAGGCGGCGTCGACGTGGTGCCACATCCGCTCGGCGCGGGCGATCTCGGCAAGGCCGCGAACCGGGTCCACCGCGGTCGTTCCGGTCGTTCCGACGGCCGAGCACACGAAGGCCGGCACCAGGCCCGCCCGCCGGTCGGCGGCGACAGCCGCAGCCAGCACCTCGGGCCGCAGCGCGAAGTCGTCGCCGGTCTCAAGGGGCCTGCAATGGCCGAAACCGGCCATGCGGGCACCCTTCTCGACCGAGGAGTGCGCCTCGCCCGAGGCGTAGGCCACCATGTTGCCGATGGATGCGCCCGTGCGCCTGTGGCACTCCTCGCGGGCCGCCACTTGAGCGGTGTGGGTCGATGCCGAGGCTCCGGACTGGATCACCCCGCCGCCTGACCCGGTGGTCTTCCACTGCTGCGGCACGCCCAGTAGGTCCACGAGCCAGTCGAGCACATGGGACTCGATCTCGGTGGCCGCGGGCGAGGTGGACCACAGCATCCCCACCACCCCGAAACCGGCGGCCGCGAGCTCGCCCAGCAGCGACGGCGGCGAGGATCCGGCGGGGAAGTAGGCGAACCAGCCGGGGTGCTGCCAGTGGACGAGACCCGGCACCACGACACGGTCGAGGTCGGCCAGCACGTCCTCGAAGGACTCGGCCTGCTCGGGCGCCCGATCCGGCAGCTTGGCGCGCACATCGCCGGGCTGCACCGGCTCGCGCACCGGGCGGGCGCCGAGCCCGCCCAGGTAGTCGGCGACCCAGTCGACCAGCGCGTGACCGTTGCGCCGGAAGGCCTCGAGGTCGAGCGGGTCCGCCCCGCCGGCCGGTTCACTCACCTTCGTCGCAGCCTCTCACTCACAGCCCAACCCTCTCGCGAGCGTCGGCGGCGAGCATCGCCCTGAGAGAGCCTCTCACCCCTGTCGCAGCCTCATGCGCCGCTGGTCAGATCTTCTCCAGCGGGGCCCAGGACAGCAGCAGGCGCTTCTCGCCGGCGCCCCCGAAGCGCACCGCCGCCTCCGCCTCGTCGCCGGCGCCGCTGATGTCGACGATCACCCCCTCGCCCCACTTGGCGTGTCGCACATCGTCACCCACCCGCAGGCTCAGGAGCCCGGCGCCCGCGCCAGGCAGGGGCGCCGGCCGGCGGCCGGCGGCCATCGCCCGCTCGACGATCTCGTCGTTGCCGGCGGCCCGCCGGTCCAGGGCGCGCTCGGATCTGTCGCGGCTGCGGTAGCGGCTCCGCAGCATCCGGGAGCCGTCGACCTCCTCTTTCAGGCTGTCCGGGATCTCATCGAGGAAGCGGCTCGGCGGGTTGTAGTGCCTGGTGCCGTAGAGCAGCCGGCTCCAGACGTGGGTGAGGACGAGGCGGCGCATCGCGCGGGTGATGCCCACATAGGCGAGGCGGCGCTCCTCCTCAAGCTCGTGCGGCTCGTCCAGGGCGCGGATGTGGGGGAACACCCCCTCCTCCATGCCGATCATGTACACGTCGGGATACTCGAGGCCCTTGGCGGAGTGCAGGGTCATCAGCGTGACGGACGGCTCTGATTCGTCGAGGTCGTCGGTGTCGGCCAGCAGCGCCACCTCGGTAAGGAAGTCCTCGATGGTCTCATAGTCGCCGGCCGCTCCCACCAGCTCGGCCAGGTTCTCCAGGCGGCCGTCGGACTCGACCGTCTTCTCTTCCCGCAGGGCTTCGAGGTAGCCGGATCGCTCCAGCAGCTCCTGCAGCACCTGCGCCGGCGACGCCCGCAGGGCCGAGACGGACTGGATCAGCCCCAGGAACTGCCCGATGCCGGCAGCGGACCGGCCGGTGACGCCCGCGGCGCCACATTGGCCCAGTGCCTCGAAGAAGGTCACGCCCCAGGCGGCTGCGAGCGCGTCGATCTTGGCGACCGAGGTATCGCCCACGCCGCGCTTGGGCGTGCCCAGCGCCCGCTTCACGCTCACCTCGTCGCTCGGGTTGGCCACTGTCTTGAGATAGGCCATGGCGTCGCGCACCTCGCGCCTCTCATAGAAGCGTGTGCCCCCCACCAGCGTGTAGGGGACCTTCGCCTTGATGAGCAGTTCCTCCACGGCCCTCGACTGGGCGTTGGTGCGGTAGAACACCGCCATCTCGTCCCAGCGCATCTGCTCGTCGTCGTGGCGGCGGACCATGGCGCTCACCACATAGCGGGCCTCTTCAGCCTCGTCGTCGGCGCGGTGGCTGATGATCTTGGGGCCCGATCCCCGGTCGGTCCAGAGGTCCTTGGGCTTGCGGCCCACATTTCTGACGATGACCGCGTTGGCGGCGTCGAGGATGTTCTGGCTGCTGCGGTAGTTCTGCTCGAGCAGCACGATGCGCACGTCCTCGAAGGCCCGCTCGAACTCCAGGATGTTGCGTATGTCGGCGCCGCGGAAGGCGTAGATCGACTGGTCGGCGTCGCCCACCGCGGTGACCTGCCGGCTCTGCGCCGCCAGCTTGATCACGAGCTCGTTCTGCACCGGGTTGGTGTCCTGGTACTCGTCCACGAGGATGTGGCCGAAACGCCGCCGCCAGCGGTCCAGCACCTCGTCGTTGGTGCGGAACAGCTCCACGGTCCGCTGCAGCAGGTCGTCGAAGTCCATGGCGGCCGCGGCCTGCAGGCGCTGCTGGTACAGCTCGAACACGGAGGCGATGCGGCGCTCGAAGATGTTCGACGCCCGCTCGGCGTACTGCTCGGCGGTGATGTTGTCGTTCTTGGCGGCAGAGATCGCCGCGTGCACCGACCGGGCCGGGAACTTCTTGTGGTCGATGTTGAGGTCTCGCAGCACGTAGCCGCAGAGGCGCACGGAGTCGCCCTGGTCATAGATCGTGAACCGGCTCGGGTAGCCGACGTGGGCCGCCTCGCGCCGCAGGATGCGCACGCAGGCCGCGTGGAAGGTCGACACCCACATGCTCTCCGCCACCGGCCCCACGAGGCCGCCCACACGGTGGCGCATCTCGCCGGCCGCCTTGTTGGTGAAGGTGATCGCCAGGATCTCGAACGGCGACAGATCGTGATGTTCGATCAGGTGCGCGATGCGGTGGGTGAGCACGCGTGTCTTGCCCGACCCTGCGCCGGCCACCACCAGCAGCGGCCCCCCGACATGGGTGACGGCATCGTGCTGGGCCGGGTTGAGACCATCAAGAATCGCCGGCGCCGCCACCTGCGCCACCCTAGTGCCGAGGCGATGAGCAGACGGGTGATCGCCGAGGTGCCCGGCGTCGACCGTGTCGTCTACGACATCACCTCCAAGCCCCCCGCCACCATCGAGTGGGAATGACCCGGTAGCCTTCGCGGCTGTGGAGGTCGCCGACTCCGTCCTCGACCTCATAGGCAACACGCCGCTGGTGCGGCTGCGGCGGGCGGTTCCCGGCGCACGCTGCGAGGTGCTGGCCAAGCTCGAGATGCTCAACCCCGGCGGCAGCGTCAAGGACCGCCCCGCCTTGGCGATGATCGAGGCTGCCGAGCGGGAGGGGTTGCTGAGGCCGGGCGGCACGATCATCGAGCCCACCTCGGGCAACACCGGGGTCGGCTTGGCCATGGTGGCGGGCCGGCGGGACTACCGCTGCATCTTCGTCATGACCGACAAGGTGAGCCACGAGAAGGTCCAGCTGCTGCGTGCCTACGGCGCGGAGGTGGTGGTGTGCCCCGTGGCGGTCGCACCCGAGGATCCCGACTCCTACTACTCCACCGCCGAGCGGCTGGTGGCCGAGACCCCGCACGCCTACCAGCCCAACCAGTACTTCAACCAGGTCAACCCCCAGGCCCACGAGCAGACGACCGGCCCCGAGCTCTGGCGCCAGACCGGCGGGCGCATCACCCACTTCGTGGCCGGTGCCGGCACTGGCGGGACCCTCAACGGGGTGGGCCGCTACCTGAAGGCGAAGAACCCCGATGTGCAGATCGTTGCCGCCGACCCCGAGGGCTCGGTCTTCAGCGGCGGCTCGGGCCGTCCCTACCTGGTGGAGGGGATCGGCGAGGACTTCTGGCCCGAGACCTACGACCCGGCGGTGGTGGACCGGGTGATCGCTGTGTCGGACCAGGCTTCGTTCGACATGGCCCGGCTGGTCTCGCACCGCGAGGGTCTGCTCGTCGGCGGCTCGGGGGGCACCGCGGTGTGCGCTGCCGCGGAGGTCGCCACCGACTGCGGTCCCGACGATGTGGTGGTGCTGCTGCTCCCGGACTCGGGGCGCGGCTACCTGTCCAAGGTGTTCGACGACGACTGGATGGCGTCGCACGGGTTCCTGGTCAGCGGCCAGCCCTGCGTCAAGGACGTGCTCGACGCCAAGGAGGGTGCCGTCCCGCCGCTCGTCTACGTCCGTCCCGAGGATCCGGTGAGCTTGGCTGTGACGCGGATGCGCGACAACGGGCTGAGCCAGCTTCCCGTCGCCAAGGGCGAGATGCCCCTGGCCGCGGCCGAGGTGATGGGATCGGTGCACGAGCTTCAGCTCATGGCGCTGGCCTTCGGCGGCAACCTGCTGGGTCAGCCGGTGGAGAACGTCATGAGCCGGCCCCTGGAGCAGATCGGCATCGGTGAGCCGATCGCTCTGGCGGTCGCCAAGCTGGAGAGGTCGCCGGCGCTGCTGGTGCTGGACGGGGGCCGCCCCCGCGCCGTGGTCTCCAGCACCGACGTGCTCTCCTTCCTCTCCCCGGGCACCGGCGACGCGCTCGCTCAGGGGCAGTTGCTGTGACCGGATCTGGCGGGCCCGACTGGGGGTTCGAGACCCGGGCGGTCCATGCCGGCCAGGAGCCCGACGAGGCGACCGGGGCGATCACCGTCCCGATCCATCTGGCCACCACCTACGTGCAGTCAGCGCCGGGCCGGCACTCCGGCTATGAGTACTCCCGCACGTCGAACCCCACCCGGGCGGCGCTGGAACGCAGCGTGGCCGCGCTCGAGGGCGCCCGGCACGGCCTTGCCTTCGCCAGCGGGATGGCCGCCGAGGACGCGCTGGTGGGGCTGCTGCGCCCCGGCGACCACGTGGTGATGGGCAACGACGCCTACGGGGGGACGTTCCGGCTGATCACCCGCGTATACGGCGAGCGCGGCATCGAGTGGACCGCGGCCGACCTGACCGATCCCGGCGCCCTTGCCGCCGCGCTGCGGCCCGAGACCCGCCAGCTCTGGTTGGAGACGCCCACCAACCCGATGCTCACGGTCGTGGACGTGGCCGCGGCGGCCGGCGCGGCCCACGCCGCCGGCGCCGATCTGGTGGTGGACAACACCTTCGCGACCCCGTACCTGCAGAACCCGCTGGCGCTGGGCGCGGACGCCGTGGTGCACTCCAGCACCAAGTACCTGGGCGGCCACTCCGACGTGGTGGGCGGGTTCATCGCGACCAACGACGACGGGCTCGCCGAGCGGCTCGCCTTCGTGCAGAACGCGGCGGGCGCGGTGCCCGGCCCCTTCGACTGCTACCTGCTGCTGAGGGGCGTCAAGACGCTGGGCGTGCGCATGGACCGCCACTGCGACAACGCCGCGGCCGTGGCCGAGTTCCTGAAGGACCACCCGGCGGTGGCACGCGTGCTGTACCCGGGCCTGCCGGAGCATCCGGGCCACGAGGTCGCGGCCCGCCAGATGCGCGGCTTCGGGGGGATGGTCTCGTGCATCCTCCGCGGCGGCGCGGCCGCGGCCGCGGCCGCTGTGAGCGCGACGCGGCTCTTCCGTCTGGCCGAGTCTCTGGGAGCGGTGGAGTCCCTGATCGAGCAACCGTCCACGATGACCCACCTGTCGGTGGCCGGCTCCCCTCTGAGCGTGGATCCCGGCCTCATCCGGTTGTCCGTCGGCATCGAGTCCATCGACGATCTGCTGGCCGACCTAGCCCAAGCCCTGTCCCGACCCGAGCGCGGCGGCTAGAGCTAATGCTCGCTCGACAGACTTGCACGATCCTGCTGGGACTCTTGGTGTGCATGATCACCACGTGGGCGGCGATGCTGGCCGGGTTCCTGACCTTGGCTTCGATGATCAACGGCTGAGAGGCGTCCCTGCCGCTACGCGCCGTCCAACCGCCTCGGGGTCATTCCCACTCGATGGTGGCGGGGGGCTTGGAGGTGATGTCGTAGACGACACGGTTGACGCCGGGCACCTCGGCGATCACCCGGCTGCTCATCGCCTCGAGCACCTCGTGAGGCAGGCGGGCCCAGTCGGCCGTCATGGCGTCGGAGCTGGTGACGGCGCGGATCACGACCGGGCGGCCGTAGGTGCGCTCGTCACCCATCACGCCCACGGTGCGGACGTCGGGCAGCACCGCGAAGGACTGCCATATCTCCCGCTCGAGGCCCGCTCGACGCAGCTCCTCGCGCACTATGGCGTCGGCATGGCGGAGGGTCTCGGCCGCCTCGCGCGTGACCTCGCCGATGATGCGAACGGCCAGCCCGGGCCCGGGGAACGGCTGGCGGTACACGATCTCGGCGGGCAGGCCCAGCTCGGTGCCCACGGCGCGCACCTCGTCCTTGAACAGTGATCGCAGAGGCTCGACCAGCTCGAAGTCAAGGTCGTCGGGCAGGCCACCCACGTTGTGATGGCTCTTGATGGTGGACGAGTGCGCGGTCGCGCCCGACTCGATCACGTCGGGGTACAGCGTGCCCTGCACCAGGAAGCGAGCGCCGGCGACCCGGCCGCGGGCCCGCTCGAACGCCCTTATGAACTGCTCGCCCACCGACCGGCGCTTGGCCTCGGGGTCGGTCACGCCGGCCAGGGCGGCCAGGAACTCAGCGGCTGCGTCCAGCCTCAGCAGGTTGATCCCGAAGTGCCGGGCGAAGGTCTCCTCCACCTGGTCGGCCTCGCCCTGGCGCAGCAGGCCCGTGTCGACCAGCACGCACGTGAGCCGATCGCCGATGGCGCGATGCACCAGGGCGGCGGCCACGGCGGAGTCCACGCCTCCCGACAGCCCGCAAATGGCCCGGCCGTCACCCACCTGGCGGCGGGCTGACGCGACCGCGCCGTCGATGATCGAGTGCATCGACCAGCCCGGCTCCGCCCCGCAGCCGCGGCGCAGGAACCGCTCGATGATCTCGCGGCCGCCGGGGGTGTGCTCCACCTCGGGGTGGAACTGCACGCCGAACAACCCCCGGCCGGCGTCCTCGAAGGCGGCCACGGGCGAGGCCGCGGTGAAGGCGGTGACCGTCGCCGCGGGCGGGGGCTCGACGATGGCGTCGAAGTGGCTCATCCACACCGGCTGAGGCGACCCCAGGCCCGCGAGCAGCACCCCGCCGCCGCCCGCCACCGCCAACTCGGCCCTGCCGTACTCGCCGTGCTCGTTCGCAGCGACGCGCCCGCCGAGCTGCTCGGCCATGAGCTGGGCCCCGTAGCAGATGCCCAGGACGGGGATTCCCAGGCCGAAGACCGCCGGATCGATGCCTGGTGCACCCTCGGCGCGGATTGAGGCCGGACCGCCGCTGAGGATCACGCCGACCGGCCGGCGCGCCGCGATCTCGCCGGCCGTGATCGACGGCGGCACTATCTCGCTGTACACCCTGCACTCGCGCACGCGCCGTGCGATCAGCTGCGCGTACTGGGCGCCGAAGTCCACGACCAGCACCGAGTCGAACACGCCGCCGCCGGAGTCCGGCGCACCCGCCGCGCTCACGGCCGCAACCCTGGACCGGCGCACCGCGGCAGAGACGGCGGCGCGCTCCCCGACACCGCCGGTCGCCGCGCTCACGGCGACACTATGGCCACGTCAGCTCGCTGGAAGTCCTTCAGGTCGGTGTAGCCGCACTTGGCGAGCGAGGTGCGCAGCCCGCCCATCATGTTGGTGGTCCCGTCCGGGCCAAGAGCCGGGCCGTGGAGTATCTCCTCGAGGGTCCCGAGCGGGGTCACGGCGGTCACACGGCCGCGCGGCAGCGTCGGATGGCCCGCCGAGGCGTTCCAGTGCCGGCCCGGGCAGGGCGAGTCCGACGCCGAGGCCAGCGGCAGGCCGAGCATCACCGCGTCCGCACCGCACACCACCGCCTTGGCGGCGTCGCCGGCGGTGCGCAGCGTGCCGTCGGCGATCACCTGGCAGTAGACGCCGGTCTCGTCGAGGTGGCGCATGCGTGCGGCGCGGGCGTCGGCTATGGCCGTGGCCTGCGGCGCGTCGAGGCCGAGAACCTGCCGGCTCGTGCCGACGTGCCCCGACCCGGCGCCCACGAGCACCCCGGCCGCACCGGTGCGCATGAGGTGCAGCGCGGCCTGGTAGCTGACGCATCCCCCGACGATCACCGGCGTCTGCATGCGCCGGATGAACGTCTTGAGGTTGAGCGGGTCGCCGCAGGACGACACGTGCTCGGCCGAGACGATCGTTCCGGCGATCACCAGCAGGTCGACCTCGGCCGCGATGGCGTGCGGCGCCAGCGTCGCTGCCTGCTGGGGCCTGATCCGGCCCGCGACGCGAACGCCCGCGGCAGCGATCTCGCCGATGCGGTCAGCCACCAGCTCGGGCTGCACCGGCCGGGCGTACAGCTCGCGCAGCCGGGCCGCGGCCGCGTCCAGCGGCAGTTCGGACAGCTCGGCCAGATCGGCTGCGGGATCGGCGCAGCGGGTCCACACACCTTCGAGGTCGAGCACCCCGATGCCGCCCAGCCGGCCCATGCGCACCGCGGTGGCCGGGCTCGTGACGCTGTCGGTGGCCGCCGCGAGGACGGGGATGTCGAAGCGGTAGGCGTCTATCTGCCATGAGATGTCGACGTCCGCCGCGTCACGGGTGCGACGGCTCGGGATGATGGCGATCTCGTCAAGGCGGTAGGCGCGGCGACCGGTCTTGCCGATCCCGATCTCCGTCTCAGCCACCCCAGCGCCTCCAGTACCACCACGCAGAGGCCTGTGCAGTCATGGTCCGGTACCGCCGCCTAGAGGCCTGCGTGCAGTCACGCCGAGGATGGCCAGCGACAGTAGCCGGCGGAGCACGGCGGCGGTGGCACCCCATACGGTGTCGCCCATCAACTCGAAGAAGGACATGGTGCGCTCGCCGCCTAGGGCAGGGTCGAGCGACCAGACCTCCTCGCGCCAGGCCGCCTCGCCGGCGAGCTCTGCCAGCGGGACGTGCAGCACCGCGTCGACCTCGGCCGGGTCGGCCACGAGCGTGGGCCGCCCGTCGGCGGTGGCCACGAAGGGGCACACCAGCGAGCGGGAGCCGATGGTGGTGAAGCTGTCGAGCCTTCCCGCCCTGCGGGCGGCCGCCGTGTCCAAGCCGACCTCCTCGGCCGCCTCTCGCAGCGCGGTGGCCCACAGGTCGGCGTCGCCGGGCTCGGCCCTGCCGCCGGGGAAGGACACCTCGCCGGCATGGTTGCGCAAGTGGGCGGCGCGGCGGGTCAGCACCACCCAGGGCCGGCCGCTGTGCTCGTAGAGCAGCACCAGCACCGCCGAGGGGGTCACTCCCCGAAGCGATGGCACGCCCGCCGCCGACGGGTCCGGCCGTGTGGCTGTGACCGCTTCGAGCACCTGCGCCAGGCTGGGCCGCCGGCGGTGCTCGGGCAGCCCGGCCCAGGGTGCCGGGCCTCCGAGGCGCACACGCGCCGGGCGTGGAATGTGCTGGGGCCCTCCCCTGCCCGCCTCCAGTTCCGGCGGCTTGAAGAGCGTTGGCGGTGCTGCGACCCCTCCGCTCAGGACTCGCCCCCGACACCGGCCGCCGAGGCGGCCAGATCGCTGAGCAGTTCCGGAAGCCCGCCGGTCTTGAGGTTGCTCATGACCCGACCCGGCGGCGTGTCGCCCCGCTCCCACTCCTGCCATTGGTCGAGCAGCTTGCGCGGGTCCGGGGCGGGGCGGTCCATGCCGCGAGGCTACCGGAACGCGTCGAAGCCCGGGCCAGGGACCCGGGCTTCCACGCAAGTTCCGCTGGGGGAGCGGGCTACATCATGCCGCCCATTCCTCCCATGCCGCCCATGCCGCCTCCGGGCGGCGCGGCGGGCGGGGGCTTCTCCTCGGGCTTGTCGGCCACGAGAACCTCGGTGGTGAGCATCAGCCCGGCGATGGAGGCCGCGTTCTGCAGCGCGGCCCGGGTCACCTTGACCGGGTCGATGACGCCGGCGGCGATCAGGTCCACCACCTCGCCCGCCACGGCGTCGAAGCCGTGCGAGCCCGAGGCGGACTCGATCTCGCGCACCACGATGGCGCCCTCGTGCCCGGCGTTCTCGGCGATGAGCCGGGCCGGTGCGGCCAGAGCCTCGCCGATGATGCGCGCCCCGGTGGCCTCGTCGCCGTCGAGCCCGGCCGCCACGCCGGCCACCGCGGCACGGCAGCGCAGCAGCGCGGTGCCGCCGCCTGCCACTATGCCCTCGTCGATGGCGGCACGGGTGGCCGAGATGGCGTCCTCTATGCGGTGCTTCGTCTCCTTGAGCTCCACCTCGGTGGCGGCCCCGACCTGCACCACGGCGACGCCTCCGGCCAGCTTGGCGAGACGCTCCTGGAGCTTCTCGCGGTCCCAGTCCGAGTCGGTGTTCTCGATCTCGGCCTTGATCTGGCTGACACGGCCCTCGACGTCTGCGGCGTCGCCGGCGCCCTCCACGATCGTCGTGTCGTCCTTGGTGATGACGATCTTGCGGGCCGAGCCCATCAGCGACAGGTCCACGGAGTCGAGCTTGAGGCCGACCTCCTCAGCGACCACCTGGCCGCCGGTGAGGATCGCCATGTCCTGCAGCATCGCCTTGCGGCGCTCGCCGAAGCCCGGCGCCTTCACCGAGGCCGAGTTGAACGTGCCGCGGATTTTGTTGACCACCAGCGTGGCCAGGGCCTCGCCCTCGACGTCCTCGGCGATGATCAGCAGCGGCTTGCCGGTCTTCATCACCTTCTCGAGCACCGGCAACAGATCGGACACAGCGCTGATCTTGCCCTGGTTCAACAGGACGTAGGGCTCCTCGAGCACCGCCTCCTGGCGCTCGGGGTCGGTCACGAAGTAAGGGGAGAGGTAGCCCTTGTCGAACTGCATCCCCTCCACGAAGTCGAGCTCCATCCCGAAGGTGTTGCTCTCCTCGACGGTGATCACGCCGTCCTTGCCGACCTTGTCGAACGCCTCGGCCAGCGTCTCGCCCACGGCGGCGTTCGCCGCGGAGATCGAGGCCACCGACTGAACCTTCGCCTTGTCGGTCGACACCGGCACCGCCTGGTCGGCCAGAGCGGCCACGGCCGCGGCCACGGCCGCGTCCATGCCCCGCTTGAGGCCCATCGGGCCGGCGCCCGCGGCCACGTTGCGCAACCCCTCGCGCACCAGCGCCTGGGCCAGCACCGTGGCGGTGGTGGTTCCGTCGCCGGCGATGTCGTTGGTCTTGGTTGCGACCTCCTTGACGAGCTGGGCGCCCATGTTCTCGAACTTGTCGTCGAGCTCCACCTCGCGGGCGATCGACACCCCGTCGTTGGTGATGGTCGGCGCCCCGAACTTCTTGTCGAGCACCACGTTGCGGCCCTTGGGACCCAGGGTCACCTTCACCGCGTCGGCAAGCTTGTTGACGCCCGCCTCGAGGCCGCTGCGGGCCTCGTCGTCGAACTTGAGGATCTTGGGCATCTGCTGCCTCAGCCGACCTTGGCGAGCACGTCGCGGGCGTTGAGGATCAGCAGGTCCTCACCCTCGACGGTGATCTCGGTGCCGCCGTACTTGGAGTAGACGACGGTGTCGCCCACAGAGACGTCCATGGGGATGAGCTCGCCGCTGTCGTCGGACCGGCGACCGGGACCCACCGCAAGTACCTCGCCCTGCTGGGGCTTCTCCTTGGCGGTGTCGGGGATGACAAGACCGCTGGCGGTGGTTTCCTCGGCGTCGCCGGGCCGCACAACGATGCGGTCATCAAGTGGCTGAAGGTTCATGTGTTCCTCCCGACTCGAAAGTTGAGTTGGCTTGGGTTTGCTTGCACCCCGGAGGCGTGTCCTCGCCCCGGGGCTTTGACACGGGCGTTGGCACTCTCCCGTGGCGAGTGCCAACGATACGGCGGGTCGGTGTGGCCGACAACGCGCGAACCGACCTTGTCTCGCCGCGCTTGATCGGCCGCCTTGATCTGCTGCCCGTCACCCCCGGCGGGTCGCCGCCACAGCGCGTCACCCCGGCGGGGCATGGCCGCAGCGGCGTCAGCGCTCGGCGAGTACCAGGGACGGATCGCCGGACTCTGGGATGTTCCTTGATGTGGTGATCTCGGGCGTCAGCGCTCGGCGAGAGCGAGGGACGGGTCGGCGCCGGAGGTGAGCGGCGAGGGACCCTCGGCGCCCAGCAGCCACCAGCCGGCGGCGGCCACCATGGCGGCATTGTCGGTGCACATGGCGCGGCTCGGCAGGTGCGCGGCCAGCCCGTCCCGCGCGCAGGCGTCGAGGGTCAGCTCGCGCAGGCGGCTGTTGGCGGCGACCCCGCCCGCGAGGCAGATCCCCACAGCGTCGTGGGCGGCGGCGGCACGCCGGGCCTTGGCCAGGAGCACGTCGGCCACCGCCTCCTGGAACGAGGCGGCCACATCGGCCGAGGGCGTGCCGGGGTGGCGGCGCATATGGTTGATGACGGACGTCTTGAGCCCGCTGAAGGAGAAGTTCCAGCCGTCGTGCAGCATCGCCCTGGGGAAGGCCACGGCGCTGGGCGAGCCGTCGACGCTCAGCCGGTCGATGGCGGGCCCGCCCGGATAGCCGAGGCCCAGCCGGCGCGCCACCTTGTCGAACGCCTCGCCGGCGGCATCGTCGAGCGTGGACCCGAGCACTCGGAAGCGCAGGCGGTCCTGCATCAGCACGAGCATCGTGTGACCGCCCGAGACCAGCACCACGATCACCGGGAACCCGATGCCGGGCTCATCGAGGAAGGCCGCGTGCAGGTGGGCCTCCAGGTGGTTGACGGCGACGAAGGGCACGTCCCAGACCAGCGCCAGTGCCTTGGCCGCGGAGACGCCCACCAGCAGGGCGCCCACCAGTCCCGGACCGCTCGTGGCCGCGACGGCAGACACCTCGGTGTCCTCGACACCGGCCGTTTCGAGTGCCTCCGACAGCACCGGCACGATCCGCCTGACGTGCTCGCGGCCCGCCACCTCGGGAACGACCCCGCCGTAGCGGGCGTGCAGATCAACCTGGCTCGACACGACCGACGACAGCACCCGGCGGCCGCCGACCACGACCGCCGCAGCCGTCTCGTCACAGGAGGTCTCGATGCCGACGACAACCTCGTCGCCGGCGAGCTCGGCCGCGGTGATCGGGGCGCGGGCCTCAGCCCTCACGAAACGGCCTCACGGTCAGGCCGAGCCTCGGGGCTGCCCTCTCCGGTTGCCGCATCGCCGGGCTGCAGAGCCTCACGATCAGGCCGAGCGCCAGCGAAACCGTCGCCGGCTGCCACACCGCTCGACCCCAGGGCACCACGGTCAGGGCGGGCGTCGGGGCTGCGCAGGTAGCGGGGCTCGACCTCCCCGGCGGGCGTGAGGACGCCGCGCTCCGCGAGCGAGTGCGCCAACAGCACCAGCGACCCCGCCGAGGGGTGGGCGAAGCCGGGGTCGGCGACCTCGACACCCTCGAGGCGCTCGAAGATCGATCTGTGCTGCAGGGCGCCGTCGCCGGCGACGAGCGTCTCGGTACCCAAAGCCATGATCTGGGAGGCCACATCGCCGGGAGCATCAACGGCGGGCCCGTCTACGCGCTGGATGCCGGCGCCGGTACTGCGATAGCGCGCCCAGAACACCTCGCCGCGCCGGGCATCGATCACCGCCGTGATCAGGCGGCCGGTGTGGCGCAACCGGTATGCCAGGAGATCGAGGCTCTCCACCGCGACGACGGGGACGCTCAAGGCGTGGGCCATCGTGACCGCGGTGGCGATGCCCACCCGCAATCCGGTGTAGAGGCCGGGACCCACGTCCACGGCGATCGCTGCCATGTCGCGCAGGCCGACGCCCGCGTTGGCGCAGGCCGTGGCGATCTGCGGGGCCAGCAGCTCGGCGTGGTGGCGGTCGCGGCTGGTCTGCACCGAGGCTTGCACCCCGCCGCCGTCGCCGATGGCGCAGCCCACACGGGCCGTGGCGGACTCGATGCCAAGGATCAGCATGTCCACGGTCGCAGTGCCGCAGCCAGCCGCGGCGTGCGGCGCTGCCACGATGCGCCCCCGGCCACGAACTCGATCGTGCGGGCGTCGTCGGCGCCGGCGAAGTGGATCCGGATCGTGAGCCGGTCGGCGGGCAGTTCCGCAGAGATGACATCGCCCCACTCCACGAGGGTCACGCCGTCGTCCATCAGCTCCCCGAGCGCGAGGTCGCGAACCTCGCCCTGGTGCTCGAACCGGTAGACGTCCAGGTGGTTCACCACCATGGCTCCCTGGTAGCGGTTGGCCAGGGTGAACGTGGGGCTGGTGACGGGCGCGGTCACGCCGAGCGCGGCGGCGAAGCCCTGCACGAAGGCCGTCTTGCCGGCGCCGAGGTCGCCCTCCAGCGACAGCACATCGCCGCTCTCGACCACCCCGGCCACGGCAGAGCCCAGCGCCCGCGTCTGCGCCACGCCGCTGGTGCTGCACGGCAGCATCCGCGCTCAGGTGCGGCAGGCCGGAGAGCTGGGCATCGCCAGGATGGTAGCGACCATCCGTTGCCGCCTCGCCCGCCGCCCGCCGTCGCGCAACGGGACGTGTCATGCGCGAAGGCACGGCTCACGGCGGCGGTGTGCCCGCAGGATCCCGTCCAGCCGCCCTGGTGAAGTCGCGGCGCGAGAGGATCGGCTCACGGCGGCGGTGTGCCGGCTGCGCTGCGAACGGCCCGATCAACGGCGGCGACCGCGATGAGCCGCACATCGTCCACATCCGCCGGCACGTCGCCGGTGGCCGCGGCCACGACCGCGTCGCCGTCGGAGCGGCTGTGCGACGGCACCAGCGAGCGGGCCAGCCCGTCGTGGCCTCCCTGGGCGACCCAGAAGCAGTCGAGCTTGGTCAGCGCCGCGTTGGTGACCACGGCACACAGCGTGGTGTTGGCAAGCGGGTCGGCGCGCCGGGGCCGATGTGCCTGCCCCGCCTGAGTCTCCGTGCCCGTAGAACTGGCAAGCGGGTCGGAGCGCCGCGGCCGCTCGGCCTGCCCCGCCCGAGTCTCCGTGCCAGTGGCCTTGGCGAGCGGGTCGGCGCGCTGTGCCCACTGGTTGAAGGATCCGGCGGCGATCTCGTCGAGGATCCTCTCTCCCGCAGGCGGCGGGCTGCCGGCCGCGTTCAGGGCCACGACCGCGCTGACCACCAACCGGTCGCGGCGGACCGAGGCGATCCCGAGGCCGCCGGGCTCGACGCCGCCGGCACCGAGCCACTTGGACACCGTCGCTCCCGCTCCCGCTCCCACGGCGCCCGTCTCAGACGCCGGGCCCCTGTTGGTGGCGGCGTGGCGGCCCGCGGCCGCGCCGGGTCGCACCGACGCCTGCCCCACTCCGAGGTCGTACAGTGCCATGGCCACGACGATCGGCACGCGGCCGTGGGCCGTCTCAAAGCCGCGCCCCTCGGCCTCGAGCACCTCCATCACGCCGTCGGCGGCGGCCAGGCCGAAAGCCGAGCCACCCGCAAACACGATGGCGTCCACGCACTCCACGAGCCGCTCCGGCGACAGCAGCGCGAAGTCACGGGTGGCCGGAGCACCGCCGCGAACCTCGCCCGAGGCGGTCGTGCCACCGGGCAGCACGATCACCGTGCAGCCCGTTCGGGCCTCAAGGTCGCTCCAATGCCCGATCTCGACACCAGGCACTCCCAGGTCCACCCGCACCGCACTGATCCACGCCTCAGCCCGGCCTTCCTTCGAAAGGGTGAGAGGGGGAGCGGCACCGGCCCGCGGCGGAGAGTGCGAGGCGCGCACGCGAGGGCGGCGCGGCGGCATCATGCCGCAGCCTAGTCGGCCTGGCACGGCGCCGTCACGCTCACAGCCATACTCTTGAACCGCCATCGGATGATCGCCGACAACTACAACCGGTCACCATGGCCGATCTGTTGCGATCACCAATAGAGCTTGCCCCCCCATCGCAGGAGGCCCGCCGGCTGGCCGAAGCAGCCCGGTCGCTTCAGTCTCGCCATGCGCGCCTTCGCCTCTGGGACGGAGCCGAGCGCTCCACTTCTTCAAGTCGACGGTTGTTGAGGGCAACTAGCCGCTGGATTCGGTGAATCTGATGATGCCGGTCTTCACCGCGGTCGTGAGGTTGCTGTCAGTGGCGCCGGGCGCGTTGGTCTTGGCACGCATGATGAAACACACGCTGCCCTTGGTGCCGGAGGTAGAAGTGTCGGGATCGGTCATCGTGACCGTGAAGCTGACACGACCGTTGTTGCCGGTCGACTTGGTCCCAGCAGACTCCTGATTGATCTGCGTGCCGCTCGTGGAAACCCACTCAACCGCCGGGTTTCCAGAAGAACCCCGCTGACACACCGACACGTGCTCTCTCGTCTTCGTCCAATACAACTCGAACGATGCCGCAGCACTCCCGTCAGCACCCACAGCCGTGTTCGCACCATCCGCGTCTTTGAGCTGCACCTTGAGCGTCACCGTGTCACCGAACTCAGCCTCAACGAAAACCTTGTCACCAGTGAACGTCTTGTCAGCTTTCGCGCCCGAAGACGACACCGCGAAACTATCAGCCGCCTTCATAGACAACGTAGTCGTAGTAGTCGTCGTGGTCGTGGTCGTAGTCGTGGTCGTAGTCGTGGTCGTAGTCGTGGTCGTAGTCGTCGTCGTCGTAGTGGTCGTGGTCGTAGTAGTCGTAGCAGTGGGCGTCGTGGTGGTCGTGGTGGTGGTTGCCGGAGCCGAACCACCGCCGCCGCCGGAGGGAGCAGCGGGAACCGCGGTTGCGGCCGGTGCCGCCCCAGCATCAGCCTTCCCGGCGATGCGCAACTCGAACGCGTCCACCTCGCCGCTGTAACGGGTGCCGCGGCTGCCGGTCCAGACCCACACCGTCACACCCCGACCGATGGTCGCACCGCTCAACTGGTCCAACCTGACATCACCGTCGGCTGCGGTCATCGGGTCGCGGGCGTCGATCGCGCATCGTGTGGAGGTGGTGTTCACGCTGCGGACGACCGCGTTGCACCCGCCCCGCAGATCAAACGCCCGATAACGGCGCTGCGTGCTCACATAAAACCCGTCAACCACCGCCCCGGGCACCGGCGCGAACGCCTTGTCGCGCACCGACACCACCACGATGCCGCCGTCAGCCTGCGCGGTCACACCCGCCGGGCGCACCCCCGTGTGCGCCAACGTGCGCGTGATGAACGACGCCATGTTCTTCCGCAACACCGGATCACCGGGCGAGAACATGCTCGCGCCCGCCGCGCTGCCTGTGGTGATGCCCAGCTCATACGCGTAGGAGATCGCCGTGTCCACACCCCCAGGCAGACCACGACGCGCATCGGCGAAATGATCCAGCCTCTTGCCCGAACCCAAGATCAGCTCACCCGCCATCGCGCCGTCCTGATGGAACAGGCCAGGGCTGGCATGACGCAAGAACCCGATCAGAGCCACCGCCATCTCAGCCCGCGTGATGCTCACACCCGGCCTGAACACCCCACCCGACCCAGCCAAGATGCCATTGCGAGCCAACGCCACGATCGCGTTGCGGCGCTCCTCGTCCAAATCGGCGACGTCGGCGAAGTCGGCGGCACCCGAGCCGCCCATCAAGTCAAAGCCCGCCACACCAGCAGCCCTGTACAGGAACAGCGCCATCTGCGAACGCGTCACCTCAGACCCGGCATCGAACCGCTCAGCCGTCCTCCCCCTCGTGATCCCGTAATACGCCAGACAGTTGATCGCATCCTCAGCAATCAACCCCTCGACGTCCACAAAACCAGCATCCTCCAACGCGTCACCAAAACACGCCGAGAACACCGGCAACACATCAGCCTTCGCGCCGCTGCCGCCCACAGGCGCGGCCCCAGCCGGAGCCGCCACCACAGCAGAACCAACCAACCCAACCACCAACAACGCAGACCACAACAAACGAGGCTTACCCCCGCCACGGCGGCGACCGGCCGCACGCATCAGCCAGCCCCCCCCCCGCGGCGGGAACCGCTACCAACACGAACCAGCTGCGACATCAGCCACATCCTCCCACTACGCATCCGGCGGAAACCCCGCCGGGACGGAACGTACCTGGATCTGGCACAACCCGGCCGGCCACAGCCAGCCAAGCCACACCGATCAGTCAATATACCCCCCCCCCCGGCAACGCAACACCGACGACGCTTGAACCCGGGACGCTTCCCTCCTACACGATCTGCGAGGGGCTGGGCGGCGCAACGCCCCACAACCCGGCCTTCGGCTTCGCGCCAATCCCCACGATCTGCCAGGGCCGGGCGGCGCGGTCTGGCGCAACCCTGGCCGCGATCATCACTGAGAGCCCTACACGATCTGGCGCGGCACACGTGAGGAGATCCCGGTCAGCACCTCGTAGGCGATGGTTCCGAGACGCTGCGCGACCTCCGTGGCCGTGATCTCCTCGGAGTCCTGCCGGCCTATCAGCACCACCTCGTCGTCGACGGCGACCGCGTCGGAGATCGCCGGATGGGGAACCACCATCAGCTGGTCCATCGTCACCGCACCGACGATCCGGCAGCGCCGGCCCCGCAACAGCACCTCCACGCCGGCCGCGCCGCTGTCGCGCCGCACGCCGTCGGCGTAGCCGATCGACACCGTGGCCACGCGTGTCACCTGCTCCGCGTGCCAGCAGCGGCCGTAGGACACGCTCTCGCCGGCTGCAACGTCGCGCAGCGCGCTCACACGCGACACCAGCGACAGCGCCGGCTCGAGCGATTGCGAACCACCCGCCCGGCCTGCCAGCTCCGCCGACGGTGGCACCCCGTAGCAGGCGATGCCGGCCCGCACGAGGTCGAGCCGGGTGTCGGGATGCGCGATCAGGCCGGCCGAGTTGGCGGCGTGGGTCATGGGCGCCTCCAGCCCGAGCCGGCGCAACCCGGCCAGCGCCGCCTCGAAGCGACGCATCTGCTCGGCGGTGAAGGGATCGTCGGGTGCGTCGGCGACCGCCAGGTGCGTCCAGGCGGCCTCGAGGCGCAGGCGCGGCGCGGCCGAGCGCAGCGCGCCTGCAACCTCCCGCAGCCGGCCCGGAGCCGCGCCCATACGGTGCATCCCGGTATCGATCTTGAGGTGGACGCGCCGCGGCGGGCCGCCGGCGGAGGCGAGCGCTCTGATGCCCGCTGCCGATGCCACTGTGAAACGCACCTGCTCGGGGCATGACCGCACAGCCTCGGGGAGCTGAGACGGCGGGATCTCAGAGAGCACCAGCACGGCGGGCCGGCCGGCCGCGGTGCTGTCGTCAGCACGGATGTCAGCGACCTCGGAGGCCTCGTTCACCGTTGCGACCGCCAGCCAGGTCGCTCCTGCCGACACCGCGGCGAGCGAGGCGGCGGGCGCTCCGTGGCCGTAGCCGCCCGCCTTGACCACTGCGCACAGCTCGGCGCCGCCGGCCAGGGCCGCAAGGTGCCTCACGTTGGCCTCGATGGCGGCGGGACGCACGAGCGCCGTCGCCGCCGCCGGAGTGCGGGTGGTGACCGGTGCGGCCAGAGAAAGCCCATCGGCAGCGACCGCCACAGGCCGCACATCGTCAGCCGAGGTCACGGCGTGACCGCGGCGAGCGCGGCGACCAGATCGCTGGCGATGATGCGGCCGGCTCCCAGGTGTGCTGCGGCCCGGCCGTGCAGGTGCGCGGCCTCGGCCACGCGGTCGACCAGGCGCGTGCTGCCGAAGGCGGCGAGCCTGCCCGCGATGATTCCGGTCAGCACGTCGCCCGTGCCCGCCGTCGCCAGCCTGGGATCACCGCTGCCAACAATACGTGTGCCGCCGCCGGGGGCCGCGACCACGGTGGGGCCGCCCTTGAGCAGGACCACCGCCCCCAGCGCGGCTGCGGCGGCCCGAGCCGCGCCGATCCGGTCAGCGCCGGGCCGGCGCCCGGTGAGTGCCTCCATCTCGGCGTCATGGGGGGTCAGCACCACGGGAGCGCGCACTTCGCGCAGGTGCGCCATCGCGGCCGCGACCGCAGGCTCTCGCAGCAGTCGCAGGGCGTCGGCGTCCAAGACGGCGGGCAGTCCCAGCCGGAGTGCCTCAACCAGGCGGGCCTGCGCCTCGACACCGGTTCCGAGGCCCGGACCTGCGGCGACCACCCCGAAGCGACCCGCCTCCAGGCGAAGCGGAGGCTCGGAGCGAACGACCTCGACGGGTGCGGGGACCCCCGCTGGCACCGGGGCGCTGAGATGCACCATGCGGGCGCCGCTGCGCAGCGCCGCCGCGCAGGTGAGCGCCGCCGCGCCGCCCATGCCGGGCGATCCGGCGACCACGAGCAGCGCCGCATGCCACTTGTGGGTGGCGCCCGTGCCTGCCGGCAGCGGCTCGATGTCGGAGTCGCAGACCAGCGCGCACCGCTCAAGCGCCTCGGATCCGACCTGCAGGCCGATGTCGGCCACGGTCACCTTGCCGCAGGCGGGCGGGCCGGCGGCGAGCAGCAGCCCCGGCTTGAGCGCCGCGAACGTGACCGTGCGGCGCGCCTGCCAGAGGGGGCCGCCGAGGATCCGGCCGGTCAGGCCGTCGAGGCCGCTGGGAATGTCCACGGCCAGCACCGGGGCCTGGCGGCGGGCCCGCGCCGGCGCGGAGAAGGGCCGGGACAGGCCCGTGCCGAAGGCGGCGTCGATGTACAGATCGGCATCGGGCAGCGGTGCCGGGGCGTCGGGCGCCGCTGCCACCTCCACCCGCACCCCGGCCCGCCTCAGCCGGCGCGCCGCGGCCCTGCCGTCCGCACCGTTGTTGCCGGGGCCGGCCAGCACCACGACACGCCGCCCGTAGCGGCCGTCCATCACCTCCACCGCAGCTCTGGCGACCGCAGCCCCCGCCCGCTCGATGAGCACCTCGACCGGCTCGGGCGCGGCCTCGTCGATGGCCGCCATCTCCGCCGGCGTCACGATCGGGATCATCGCGACAGGGCGACTACCGTCGCCTGCGCGAGGCTACAGGTGTGCGAGAGGGTGAGCAGCCATCCGCCGACGCCGTGCGCGCCCGCGGTCGCGGCGGCCTGCCCGTGCAGCAGCAGCGCCGGCTGGCCGCCGGAGTCGCGGACGACCTCGATCTCCGACATCCGCATACCGCCCAGACCGAGGCCGAGAGCTTTCAGCGTGGCCTCCTTGGCGGCGAAGCGCGCCGCCAGGCGCTGTGACGGGTCTGCCGCCCGCCCGGCATATGCGAGCTCGCCCTCTGTGAACAGCCGCCCCGACACCGAGGGCTGCCGCTGGATCACCCGGCGGAACCTGTCGATGTCCACCAGGTCGCACCCGATGCCGACGAGACCTGGTGCCAGGGCACTGCGACCCGCTATCGGGGCGCCGCTGCCGGATTGGGTCACCCCGCTGACAATATCGAGCACCGGCCGCTGCGAGCCGTTGCGTCAGGGAGCTCGCGTGCGCTCAGTGACTCCGCCCGCAGGGCAGGGCCACCTGCCTGCAACACTGGGTGTCAGGGAGCTCGCGTGCGCTCAGTGACCCCGCCAGCGCTCGGCGAGCTCGGCAATGGGCGCCGTGAGCAGGTCCACCGCGGCTATGCCTGCGAGCAGGGACTCGTCGAAGTCGGGCTCGGTCTCGGTCACAGCGTCGCGCAGCTCCGAGTAGCGGTTGCGGTATCCCTGCAGCATGCCCCGGGCCGCGGCCACCGACAGCCGCGGCGCGAAGCGGACATGCAGGAGGGTGATCCCGACCGTTGCGCCGGCGGCCACCTCGGGAACCAGTATCACCGTGCGACCGTCGTAGCGGCCCCGCGCCACCAGCAGGCTGCGCTCTGCGGCCACCGTGCGCTTGGTGCCGGTGAGCCTCGGCGCGGCCACGGTGCGCGACACGATGCCCGCCGCGATCCCGCCCTGGCTCACGACCACCGCCGCCCCGGGCTCCTGCAGCTGGTACCGGGTGTGTCCCAGCACCTCCTCCACCGAGGGAGCGAGGCCGGCCAGGGTCTGCAGCGAGGAGTAGGCGAGGTGATCCCGGGGCGCGCCCGCGGCCAGCACCGCCTGGCTGAGGGGCGTCTCCAGCAGCGTCTGGTCGGAGCGGGAGATCCCCACGGTCACGGTCTTGGCCTGGTGACGGATGGCGTCGATGGGCCGGGTCAGCTGATCGATGGCCTCGGTGAGCGCCGCCGTCAAGTCGTCGAGCACCGCGGCCGGCGTCCCGATCCGCCCGTGCTCGACCTCGTAGGCGTCGATCTGAGCGCGCCCCAGCGCGTAGCGCATCACGCCGGCGAGCCGTACCGCGGTCGAGGCCTCGAGGGTGCCGTCATAGGCGCCGCGGCCGAGACCCGCCGAGAACTCCGCGGCGCCGCGCTCCAAGCCGGCCCGCGCCCCTTCGAGCACCTCCTCGGAGACGGCGCCGGGCCGCGACGCCGCGCGCTCGATGGCGGCCCGGCACTCGCGCAGCGGCCGAGCCAGCGAGTCGATGGCCAGTGCCGCCTCGTAGCCGAACAGGTGGCCGACCATCACCGCAGGCAGGAACGCCAGCCGGGGGTCTGTCGCAGGCACGCCGAGCACCGCCGCGGCCGCGTCGAAACGGGTGTCGCCGTCGTCGGCTATCACCACCGGCGCGGCCCTGTGGGCGCCGAATATCGCCACTTCCTTGGCCACGTCGTCGGCCACCGAGCCCGACAGGCCCGCCGCGCACACCAGCACGAGCGGCTCGGCCGACAGATCGATGTGCTTCTTGTCCTCGGTGGCGTCGCTCGATATCGACTTGTAGCACAGCTCCGAGAGCTTGATGCGCACCTCTCGGGCCGCGATCTGGTTGGGCCCGTTGCCGACGACGGCCCAGTAGCGCCTGCTCAGGGCCAGGCGCCGGGCGGCCTCGCCGATGCCGGGGCGGCGCTGCAGGATGGCGTCGAGGGCGGCGGGCATCTCGCGCAGCGACTCGAGCAGGCTCCGCCGAGCCTCGGCGCCCCGCTCGCCGGCAGCCTCCGCGGCCATGCCCACCGCCAGCAGGCAGCCGGCGGCCACCTGCGAGTAGAAGGCCTTGGTGGAGGCGACGCTCATCTCCACGTCGCGGCCGTCAGAGGTGTACAGCACGCCGTCGGCGCGTTCGGTGAGGTCGCTGTTGCGGCGGTTCACTATGGCGATCACCGACGCGCCGCGGGCCCGCACCAGATCCACCGTGCGGTTGGTGTCGGTGGTGGTGCCGGACTGCGAGACGGCCACGACCACCGTGTCGGACATGTCGGCACGCAGATGGAACGCCGACAGCTCTGTGGCGGCCATGGCGACCACCTCCAGCGCCCCGTGGGCGCCGGCGTCGCGCAGCAGCGTGCGCAGACTCTCGGCGACGCTCTGTGCCGCGACCGCCGCGGTGCCCTGACCCATGGCGATGACGCTGCGCACGGAGCCGCTCCGCAGACCCGAGCGCACGGCATCCGGCAACGAATCGGCACCGAGGCTGAGCCGCGGGCCGCCACTGCCGGGGCCGGGGCCGTCGATGATCCTGCTGCGCAGCGTCTTGCGGAACGATGCCGACGCCTGGCCGATCTCCTTGAGCAGGAAGTGGGCGTGGTCGCCGCGATCGATGTCGCGGGTGGTGACCGAGGCTGTCACGAGCTCATCGGGCGACACCGGCAGGCCGGTGCCGTCGTAGCCCCAGCGCGACACGCCCTCGGGCGAACCGGCGGCAGCACCGTCGAGGCTGACGATCTGGCCGCGTCCCGCGGTCGGGTTGTCGACGTTGCCGACCACCTCGCCGTCCATGCGCAGGTAGCTGGAGGTCTCCTCCACCACCCCGGTGGGCTCACTGGCAACCACGTAGGCGTCCTGCACGAAGCCCACGTAGAGCCCCTGGCCGCTGCCGCGCAGCGCCAGCAGCAGGCGGTCGGGAGCGTCCGGCGTGCAGGCCGCCACGGCGACGGACCCCTCACAGGAGGCCACCGTGCGCCGGAAGGCCTCGGTGTAGCCCAGACCCTGCGCCATCCGCAGCCCCGTGAGCACGGGGACGGACTTGGAGTCGGTTGTGATGGCGGGGGCGACGGCAGCGCCCGCCTTGGCCAGCAGTTCCGCGTAGTTGTCGACGTCGCCGTTGAGCGCAGCCACCACATAGGGATCGTCGGCGTGGCGCGGCTCGCTGCCGAGCGGGTGAGACGACGTCTCCGGCGTGAACCCGTCTTTGCCCGAGGCGTCGAGCAGCTCGCTGTTGAGCGGGTGGGCGTTGGCCTCGGAGATGATGCCCACCGAGGCCCAGCGGGTGTGGCCCAGCACGAGCACTCGGGCGCTGGAAGCGCTCAAGGCAGCGGCCAGCAGGCGGTCGGAGGCGATGGCGCTGCGCAGCGCGGCCGTGTTGTCGCCCAGCTCGCCGATCTCCGCCGCGGTCTTGTAAACGATGCCGAGGGTGCCTCCTGCGAGGCGCACGGAGCCCGAGCCGAACAACTCGTCGGCACCTCGCCTCTTGAGGGCGGAGGCGATGGAGGGGTCGTCCAGGTCGAGTCCGTGGTCATGGATCTGCAGGTGAATCCCGGCGGAGTCGCGGCCTCGCACCTCCAAGCGGTCCAGCGCCGACAGGGCCTGATGTATCGACAGGAACGCCTCGACCGCGGCCGTGCCGCCGCCCGAGGGTGCCGCGGGGGAGGCCAGCAGCTCGGCCACGGCCTCGGCCGCCCGGAGACGGTCCCGGCTGATCGACCAGAGGCTGTCGCGCGCCCGGATCAGAACCTGGTTCAGCCGTTCCAGGTCGTCGCTGACTGTTGAGGAATCCGCGTCCAGGCGGCGCTCCAGCGCATCGATCGACGTCGAGGCTTGCTCGCAACCGTCTCGCAGGGTGGAGGCCACGTCCGGCGACTCCAGCAGCAGCCGGAGTCCCGGCACCCCGCTGAGCAGCTTGTTCGCGGCGGCGAGGCGGTCGGCGGCCTGGCCCAGGTCGCCCGCTCCGGAACCGACCCCGCGGCGGTCGGCTGCCGCCGCTTCAAGCAGCGCCGCCGCGGAGGCGACCCCCGAGAGGACCTCGTCGCGGTCGGGAACGCCCCGTGTCGCCCGGCGGCGCAGGATGGCGACTATCCCGCACATGCTAGGAACACCCCTGGCAAGCGATGCCGCAACCGGCCCTGGGACTCACGATCCCACACATGCTAGGACAGCGCCTCGGCCACGCTCGCGGAGAGCCGCTCGGCCTCGGCGCGCACCGTGGCCTCATCGTCGGCCTCCACCATCACCCGGATGACCGGCTCCGTGCCGGAGGGTCGCACCAGCGCCCTGCCCCTGGCGCCCAGGCGTTCCGCGGCAGCCGCGGTGATCGGGCCGAGGCGGGCGCCCAGCCCCTCGGCAGCCGCGGCGCGCCCGACCGGAACGTCGATGAGCACCTGGGGCATCTTGGTCATCGCGGCGCCGGCCACCTCTCCCAGGTCGGCGCCCGAGCGCTTGACCGTGTCCAGCAACTGCACCGCCGTCAAGAGCCCGTCCCCCGTGGTGGCCAGGTCGCGGAAGATCAGATGGCCGGACTGCTCGCCGCCGAGCGCCAGGCCGCGCCCTTCCAGCGCGTCGAGCACGTGGCGGTCCCCGACGGCGGTCTCGACAACGCCGATGCGGTGGGCTTCCATGGCCCTGCGCAACCCGAGGTTGGCCATCACGGTCAGCACCACGGCGCCGCCGGTGAGGAGGCCGCGGCGAGCCCGGTCGATGGCGCAGGCTGCCAGGATCTGGTCTCCGTCAACGAGCCGGCCGCGGCGGTCCACGGCGACGACCCGGTCGGCGTCACCGTCGAAGGCGATGCCGGCGTCTGCGCCGGACGCGACCACTTCAGCCTGCAGGACGCCGGGATGCAGCGATCCGCAGCCCCGATTGATGTTGCGACCGTCAGGCGATGCGTGGATGGTCTCGACGTCGGCGCCGAGCCGGCGCAGGCACTCGGGGCCCGAGACCGAGGCCGCGCCGTTCGCGCAGTCCACGACGAGGCGCATCCCGGCCAGGCTCCGGCCCTCGATGCCAGCCACGACGGCGTCCAGATGGCGAAGCCGGGCCGGCTCCGCCTCAGGCACGTCGCCAAGCACATCCGTGACGGTGTTTGCCGCAGTGTTCAACCGGTCCGGCTCCGCCTCAAGCACGTCATCAGGCACCTCATCGGGGCTAGGAAGGCTCGGCACCCGGTGCCCCTGCTGCGACCGGCCCCCCGGCGGAGTCGCCGTCGAGGTCCCCGGGCTTGCGGGACCCGTCTCGGAGCTCGGGCGTCCCGCCCCGGCTCGGGCGCCTTCCATCAGCGCCTGCAAGCGCTGCTCGATCTCGTTCTGGGCCGCGTCGTTGAGCTTGCGGCCGCCCGGCGCGAACAGCTTCACGCCGTTGTCGTGCCAGGGGTTGTGCGATGCCGACACCATGGCACCCGCGCAGTCCCGGTCGTCGCACCAGCGGGCCACGGCGGGCGTCGGAAGCACGCCGAGGTGCACGGCAACACCCCCCGCCTGGGCCACGCCGCGGCCCAGGGCACGGGCCAGCGCCGGCCCCGAGGCGCGAGGATCCCGTCCGATGGCGAGCCGGTCGGCGCCGAGCACCTCGGCCGCGGCACGGCCCAGCGCCGCGATCAGACCCTCGGTGAGGTCACGGCGCGTGTCACCGCGCAGGCCGTCGGTGCCGAAGGAGAGCATCACGCCTCCCGAGAGAGCCACGCGCCAGGCGGGACGACCTCGGTGATGCCTAACGGGTTCGGGACCCGAAGCCCGGCGGGGCAAGGCGGCCGCGGGCTCACCGTCGCTCCGCAGGCAGCCCCAGGGTCAGCGCTTGCTGTACTGGGGAGCCTTGCGAGCCTTCTTGAGGCCGTACTTCTTCGATTCCTTCTTGCGGGGGTCGCGGGTGAGGTAGCCGCCCCTCTTGAGCGTGTCGCGCAGCTCCGGCTCGATCTCGACCAGCCCGCGGGAGATGCCGAGGCGCAGCGCTCCGGCCTGGCCGCTGCAGCCGCCGCCGAAGATGGTGGCGTCGACGTCATAGCGGCTCTCGGTGGCCGTGATCGTCAAGGGCTCGAGCACCTGCATGTGGTGGGTGCGCGATCCGAAGTAGTCCTCGGCCGAGCGGCCGTTGACCGTGACGTTGCCGGCGCCGTGGCGCAGGCGGACACGGGCGACGGAACGCTTGCGGCGACCGGTGGCTTGCACGAGTGGGGGGCTCATCTTCTCCTGATCACCTTCTCCTGATCACCTCATCTAGCGGCGAGCGTGCTCGATGGCATGGGGGCGGGGCTGCTGGGCGGCATGGGGATGGGAGGGGCCGGCGTAAACCTTCAGCTTGCGGATCTGCGCCCGGCCCAGGCGGGTCTTGGGGAGCATTCCCCGGATCGTGTCCCTGAGAGCCTGATCCGGGCGGTTGGCCAGCTTGGTGCCGTAGGTCTGGCCGCGCAGACCGCCGGGATAGCCGGAGTGACGGTAGACGACCTTGGTGTCGGCCTTGCCGGCGGTCAGGATCACCTTGTCCGCGTTGACGATGACGACGTGGTCGCCGGTGTCGAGGTGGGGCGTGAAGGTCGGCTTGTGCTTGCCGCGCAGCAGCGTCGCCACCTCGGTGGCAAGGCGGCCCAGCACCATGCCCTCGGCGTCCACCAGATGCCATTGCCGCTCGATGTCAGCGGCCTTGGGGCTGTAAGTCGCCACGTTCGCTCCCTGGTCGATTCCCGCTCTTAGCGCCGGCCGAACTTGCCGCACCGGGGTGAGCCGGCACCGCCCCGGCAGCCGCTGCGGCCGGCACCCAAGGCTAGGCCAGGCGAAGCCAAACAACACTGCCGGCGCAGTGGCGCGGGTGAGCCGACGGGTGAGCGCCGGCGGGACTCGGTACACGGCAGTGTCGCCACCCACCCAGCTCACCGGCAACGAGCCCCGAGCGGCGATGCGAATGCACCAGACGATCAGCCTTGTGGGCGGGGTGCTGCCGGAGCCTTGATGGTGGGGGCGTAGAGGGCTGCCCAGAGGATCAGGCCCTGGGGCGGTGCGGGGCTCGGGCAGGCGCTGCGATGGCGCGCCGCAATGACCCCCGGAACATCTGTGACCTTGCGGCGGCCGCGGCCGACGGCCACGAGCAGGGCCACCAGCGAGCGCACCATCTGATGGCAGAACGAGCGTGCCTCGATCTCGAGCACCGCCAAGTCTGCCTCGGTCCACCAGACGGCCCTGCGCACGGTGCGCACCATCGAGCGCTCCGGCTGCGACGGGTTGCGCCGGCAGAACGAGCTGAAGTCGTGCTCGCCCACTAGCAGGCTGGCGGCCTCCCGCATGGCGCCTAGATCAAGCTCACTGCCAAGCTCGCTGCGCAGGTGCCAGCAGGTGCGCCGCAGCAGCGGGTCGGCGACCGGGGCGGCCAGGACGCGGTAGCGGTAGACCCGCCCGAGGCACGAGCGGCGGGCGTCGAAGTCGGGCGACACCACGCGGGCGTTCGACACGGAGATGCTCGGCCTGCACATCCGGTTGAGCGACCGCACCAGCCCGAGGGGATCGCACCGTTCGGAGTCCACATCGAAGGACACCACCTGCCCGCGGGCGTGCACGCCCCGGTCGGTGCGACCCGCGCACACGACCTCGACGCTATGGCCCAGCACCCGCTCGAGTGCCTCGGTGAGCGCGCCCTGCACCGTGGGAACGCCCCTGTTGCGGGCGAAGCCATAGAAGTCGGAGCCGTCGTAGGCGACGGTCATCCGCATGCGCACGAAGGCCGGCACTGCGCCCACACCGCTACCGGTGCCGACCGGTTCTTTTGCCTCTGGGCGGTGTCGGCGCCCGCCGAGATCAGACCAGCTCGATGCGAGCCATGGGAGCGTTGTCGCCGTGGCGGGGACCGAGCTTGATGATGCGGGTGTAACCGCCGGGACGATCCTCGTAGCGGGGACCGATCTCATCGAAGAGCTTGGACGCCATCTCGCGGTCACCCAGGAACTTGACCACCTCGCGATGATTGTGCACCCCGCCGCGGCGGGCCTTGGTGATCATCTTCTCGGCGATGGGACGCACGGCCTTGGCCTTGGCCTCGGTGGTCGTCATCCCCCCGGTGGCGATCAGCGACGCGACCAGGTTGGCCATCATCAGCTTCTGGTGCGCGCTGCTGCCGCCGAAGCGGCGGCCCTTGCGGGGACGCCCGGGCATCTCAGTTGCCCCCCTTGAGAGCCAAGCCCCGCTCATCGAGGCGGGCGACGACCTCTTCGAGGCTCTTGTCGCCGAAGTTGGCGATGGCCAGAAGGTCGTCCCGGGTCCGCTCCAGCAGGTCGTCGAGAGTGAAGATCTCGGCTCGATGGAGGCAGTTGCGGGGACGCTCGGTCAGATCCAGGTGCTCTATCATCAACTCGGCCTCGGTTTCGGTGCCAGGCATCAGGCCGATCTCGGAGAACTCGAGCCCACGCGGGTCGTCGCTCATCTCCTCGACCAGCTGGATCAGCGTCCGCATGGTGGCTCCTGCGGATGCCAGGGCATCGACGGGCGAGACGGAACCGTCGGTCTCGACGTCGATGATGAGCCGGTCGTAGTCCGTCGACTGCTCGACGCGGGTCGCCTCCACACTGAATGCGACCCGCCGCACCGGCGAGTAGATCGAGTCGACCGGGATCACGCCGATGGCGGCCGTGGCCTGCTTGTTCTCCTCTGCGGACACGTAGCCGCGGCCGCGGGCCACGGTGATGTCGAGCGCCAGCTTCGCGCCGGCGCCGACCGTGGCCACCGGTGCCTCGGGATTGAGGATCTCCACATCGGGGTGCACCCCGATGTCGGCCGCGGTGACGTCGGCCGGGCCGCGGGCATCAAGACGCAACGTCACCGGCTCCTCGCATTCCACGGCCAGTACCAGGTCCTTCAGGTTCAAGATGATGTCGGTGACGTCCTCGGAAACGCCCGCCAGCGTCGCGAACTCATGGAACGCGCTGTCGAAGCGGACCTGGGTGACCGCTGCGCCGGGTATCGACGACAGCAGCGTGCGGCGCAGCGAGTTGCCGAGGGTGTGGCCGAAGCCCGGCTCGAGGGGGCCGATGGCGAACCGCTGCCGGTTCTCGTGCTCCGAGTCGAGGACTTCGACACTCGGACGCTGCATTACGAGCATGGTGACTCCTCAAGTGTTGATAGGGGAAGGATCCGCCGGCGCTCTCATGGAATGCCGGCACTGGAACGCCGGCACCCTGGAGCGCCGGCGCTACTTGGAATACAGCTCGACGATGAGCTGCTCGCGGACGGGCACGTCGATCTGCTCACGCAGGGGCAGCTCGCGCACGACCGCCTCGAAGGCGTCGACCCCCCGATCGATCCAGGCCGGCGGGTTGCGATCGAGAACGTCGACGTTCCACTGCAGGGTGGCCGAGTCGCGGATCTGGGCCCGCATGGCGACCACGTCGCCCTTGCGCAGCCGGTAGCTGGGTATGGTCACCCGCCTGCCGTTCACATCGACGTGGCCGTGGTTCACGAGCTGGCGGGCCTGCGGGCGGGTGGCGCCCCAGCCCATGCGGTAGACGAAGTTGTCGAGACGCAGCTCCAGGTAGCGCAGCATGTTCTCGCCGGTGACGCCGGAGCGGCGGCTCGCCTCGGCGAAGAGGTTGCGGAACTGGCGCTCGGTGAGGCCATAGGTATGGCGCGCCTTCTGCTTCTCCTGCATCTGCACGAGGAACTCCGACGTCGTGCCGCGGCGGCGCGAGCGCCCGTGCTCGCCGGGCGGGTAGGGACGCCGGTCCAGAGCGATGGCCTCGCCCTTGGTGCCCCAGATGTTGGTGTTGAGGCGGCGCGAGACGCGCGCCTTGGGACCCGTGTACCTCGACATCTCAGCCCCCCGCAGGCACGAGGCCCGTGCGACTCGACATTCTCAGACCCTCCTGCGCTTGGGCGGCCGGCAGCCGTTGTGGGGCACCGGAGTGACGTCGGTGATGCCGGTCACGTCCACGCCGACGTTCTGCAGGGAGCGGATCGCCGTCTCGCGCCCCGACCCCGGACCCTTCACCTGGACGTCCACCCTGCGCAGCCCGTGCTCCATCGCCTTGCGGGCGGCCTGCTCGGCGGCCATCTGCGCCGCGAACGGCGTCGACTTGCGCGAGCCCTTGAAGCCGACGTTGCCTGCAGAGGCCCAGGAGACGACGTTGCCCTGGAGATCTGTGATGGTGATGACGGTGTTGTTGAACGAACTCTTGATGTGCGCGATTCCGTGAGTGACGTTCTTGCGCTCGCGCTTGCGTACGCGCTTGCGGTCCTGGGACGGTTTGGCCATTGACTGACTCCTTCGGGTGCGCTACTCGGTGAGTTGCCGCACTTCTGCCGCACTTCTTTGACTTGCTGCGGTGCCCGCCCACTGCGGGGATGAGCACCGAGCGCCCCATTGTGGGGTGCGCTACTTCTTGACCTTCTTCTTGCCCGCCACCGTGCGCTTGGGACCCTTGCGGGTGCGGGCGTTGGTATGGGTCCGCTGCCCGCGCACGGGGAGCCCGCGCCGGTGGCGCAAGCCCTGATAGCAGCCGATCTCCATCTTGCGCTTGATGTCCTGTGACACCTCGCGGCGCAGGTCGCCCTCCACCTGGAGGTTGGCATCGATGAAGCCGCGCAGCCTGGCCACCTCCTCGTCGGTCAGGTTGCGCACACGGGTGTCGGCTGACACGCCGGTCATCTCGCACACCTGCCGGGCCGTGCTGCGGCCTATGCCGTGTATGTAGGTGAGCGAGATCTCCACCCGCTTCTCGCGGGGTATGTCGACACCGGAGATGCGTGCCATGTCAGCCCTGCCTCTGCTTGTGGCGCGGGTTCTCGCAGATCACCATCACGCGCCGGTGGCGGCGGATGACCTTGCACCTGTCGCAGAACTTCTTGACGCTGGGTCGTACCTTCATCGGACTCTCCCGGCCTTGCAGCCGCTCGGAGGCAGCGAAGCGGCCCCGCACCTGCGGGCCGCAACACCGCCATGGGTGCTGACACTCACTTGTAGCGGTAGGTGATCCGCCCCCGTTGGAGGTCGTAGGGCGTCAGCTCGACCTGCACTCGGTCGCCCGGGAGTATGCGTATGTAATGCATCCGCATCTTGCCCGAGATGTGGGCCAGCACAGCGTGGCCGTTCTCGAACTCGACGCGGAACATAGCGTTCGGAAGGGACTCCTTGACGGTTCCTTCCAGAACGATCGCGTCCTCTTTGGGCTTCGGCAGTGTGGTCCTCCTTCTGAGTCGGCCTCGGATCGGCGCGCCGCGCCAGCCCAGGACCGAGCAGCCAAGCTACCGTGCCCGCACCGGGGCACCAACCCACCCGCAGCGCCGCGCGGTCACCCGCCGCGCCGGACTCAGCCATGCTCAGCCACGCTCAAGGTCCCGCACCGGCTCGCGGCCCACAGCAGCCGCAGACGCCCGCTGCGACACCCCCGAGCCATGCTCAGCCGCCCGCGCCAGGCTCGCGCCCCACACCAGTCGCAGATGTCTGCCCGAACCCTCCGAGGAATGTTCATAGGCCCGCGCCGGGCTCGCGGCCCACAGCGGCCAGCACTCGCTGGTGCACCTCGTCGGGCGTGCCCACCCCGTCGACGGCCGCCAGCAGGCCGCGTGCCTCGAACCAGTCGAGCAGCGGGGCGGTCTGCGTCTCATAGAGCTCGAGCCGCCGCGCTATCGCCTCGGCCGTGTCGTCGGAGCGGCCCCGATCCAGCATCCGCGCCGTCACCACATCGTTGGGCGCCTCGATGTTCAAGGCCACGTCGAGGCGCTGCCCCAGTTCCTCGAGGACGGCCTCCAGGGCGTCCGCCTGCTCCGCGGTGCGGGGATAGCCGTCCAGCAGCACGCCGCGCGCAGCGACGTCATCACGGCTGAGGCGATCGCGCACGATGGCGTTCATGATGCCGTCGCCCACCAGCCCGCCCGCATCCATCACGGCCCCGGCCTGCCTGCCGAGCTCGGTCCCGGCCGACACCGCGGCCCTGAGCACATCGCCGGTGGAGAGGTGCACGCATCCGAAGGCCTCAACGAGGCGGTCCGACTGCGTCCCCTTGCCCGAGCCCTGCCGACCGAGTATCACCGCCCGCAGGGGGCGCTTCACCTAGACACGTCCCCGGCGCCGCCCGGCCCCGTCACTTTTGAAGAACCCCTCGCGGTCGCGCATCAGCCAAAGGCTCCCGAGCGGCGGTTGCCCCCGTCACTTGAGGAAGCCCTCGTAGTTGCGCATCATCAGCTGGCTGTCGATCTGCTTCATCGTCTCGAGCGCCACGCCCACGGCGATCAGCAGCGAGATCCCCCCGAAAGCGAAGCCGCCCGCGCCGCCGCCCGCGCCGGCGTCCACGTCGGTGCCGATGGTGAGCGCCACCAGGATGGAGGGAACCAGCGCCACCAGGGCGATGAAGAGCGACCCGGGCAGGGTGATGCGCGACAGGATGCGAGCCAGGTATCGCTCGGTCTGCACGCCGGGGCGGATGCCGGGAATGAAGCCGCCCTGCTTGCGGATGGTGTCGGCCTGCTTGACGGGGTCGAAGGTGATGGCCGTGTAGAAGTACGCGAACCCGATGATCATCAGGCCGAAGAAGAACAGGTACACCGGACTGGTCGGCTCTGACAGGTGGTCGTTGACGAAACCCTGGATGGCGCCGCCGATCCCGCCCTCGGGCATGGCCGCGCCCACCAGCGTCGGCAGGTAGAGCACCGAGCTGGCGAAGATGATGGGGATCACGCCCGACTGGTTGACCTTGAGCGGAATGTAGGTGCTCTGCCCGCCGTACATCCTGCGGCCCACCACCCGCTTGGCGAACTGCACCGGGATGCGGCGCTGGCCCTGCTCCACGAAGACGATGCAGACCAGCAGCACCAGCGCCACCAGCACGAAGGCGACCAATGCGTCCGTGCCGTTGTTGGCGTTGACCGCGGTCAGCTGCGCCGGCAGCGTCGAGACGACGCTCGCGAAGATCAGCAGCGACATGCCGTTGCCGATGCCGCGCTGGGTGATCAGCTCGCCCATCCACATCAGCAGCGCGGTGCCCGTGGTGAGCGTCAGCACCACCACGAAGACGGCCCACACCGTGAAGTTGGGCAACAGGTCGATGCCTCCGACGAGGGCGCCGCTGTGGAAGAGGAAGGCGAAGCTCGTGGACTGCACCACGGCTATCCCGATGGTGAGGTAGCGGGTCCACTGGGTGATCTTGCGCTGGCCGACCGCCCCCTGCTGCTGCCACTGCTCGATGCGGGGGATCACCACGCCGAGGATCTGCATGATGATCGAGGCTGTGATGTAGGGCATGATGCCCAGCGCGAAGACCGCGAACTGGGTGAGCGCGCCGCCGGAGAACAGCTGCACGAACGCGAGGATGCCGCCCGAGGCGTTGGCCTGGTCCCGCAGGAGCTGCACGGCGTCGACATCGACGTAGGGCGCCGGGACGAAGGCGCCCAGCCGGTACGCCGCGATCATGAACAGCGTGAAGAGGATCTTGTTGCGCAGGTCCGGGATCCGGAACATGTTGAACACCCGCGTCAGCACCGCCGCCCCCTCGGGTCCGCCCGGCCCGGCCGGGCATCGGTCACGTGGTGCGACCTCACCGGTTGGTGTGCTGGTTGTAGCTGCCGTGGGGAGGCCTGCGGTCGCCCCAGGGCTTGGCGAGGATCTCGATGCTGCCGCCGGACGCGGTGATCGCCTCGGCCGCGCGGGCCGAGACAGCATGGGCCTGCACGCGCACCGCACGGGTGAGCTCGCCGCGGCCCAGGACCTTCAGGAGGGCCTTCTTGCCGAGGAGGCCGCGCTCGCGCAGCGTCTCCGGCGAGATCTCGTCGAGGCCCGACTCCTCGATGGTGTCGAGGTTGACGGGCTGGTACTCGACGCGGAACGGGTTGGTGAAGCCGCGCCACTTGGGCACGCGGCGCAGCATCGGCATCTGGCCGCCCTCGAAGCCGGCCGGCACCTTGCTGCGGGCCTTCTGACCCTTCATGCCGCGGCCCGCGGTCTTGCCGCCCCGACCGGCGATCCCGCGCGCCACACGCTTGGGGCGCTTGCGTGATCCCGGGTGGGGCCGAAGGTCGTGCAACCTAGTCATCTGAGACCTCTGCGACCCTGCGCCGTGGCGAGGCGAGAACAGCCTCGTTGGTCATGCCGCCTCGTCATCTAGACCTCCTCCACGCTGACCAGGTGGGGCACACGCTGAATCATGCCCCTGATCTCGGGACGGTCGGGCAGCGTGTTGCTCTTGCCGATGCGCCCTAGACCGAGCGCGCGCAGCGTGCCGCGCTGCTTGGGCTTGCAGCCGATGGCGGACCTTACCTGGGTGACGAGCAAGGCCATCACGAAGCCTCTTCCTGCTCCAGCGCCGCGGCGGCCCGCTCGACCCTGCCGGCCCGGTACGCGGCCAACAGGCCGGCGGGCACGAACTCCTCGGGGTCCAGGCCCCGCAGGCGGGCTATCTCGTCGGGGCGGCGGAGTCCCTTGAGCCCGCTCACGGTCGCACGAGCGACGTTGATGTGGTTGGGCGAGCCGAGGGACTTGCACAGCACGTCGTGGATGCCCGCCTCCTCGAGGATCGCCCGGGCCGCACCGCCCGCGATCACGCCGGTACCGGGGGCCGCCGGTTTCAGCAGCACCCTGCCCGCGCCGTTGGCGCCGATCACGGGATGCATGATCGTGCTGCCCGCCATCGCAACCTCGAAGACGTTGCGGCGGGCCTCCTCGGTGCCCTTCTGGATGGCCAGCGGCACCTCCTTGGCCTTCCCGTAGCCGAGCCCGACGCGACCGGCCGCATCGCCGATGACCACCAGCGCCGTGAACGAGAACCTGCGCCCGCCCTTGACGACCTTGGCGACGCGGTTGATGTTGATGACCCGCGACTCCCGCAGCGACGCGCCCGCTGTGCTCTCCTCCGACATCAGTGCTCCAACCCCCATCGATCCTCCGGCATCAGAACTTCAGGCCCGTCTCGCGCGCCGCGTCGGCCAGGGCCGCGACCCTGCCGTGATAGCGGTAGCCGCCGCGGTCGAAGACTGCGGCGCCTATGCCGGCGTCCAGTGCCCGCTGCGCGATGAGAGCGCCCAGCGAGCGTGCGGCCGCGACGTTGCCGCCGGGCTGCGAGCGCAGGCCGGCCTCGAGCGTGGACGCGGCGGCCAGGGTCACGCCGCTGTCGTCGTCGATGAGCTGTGCTGAGATGTGCCTGCTCGAGCGGAACACCGACAGGCGGGGCCGCTCGGGCGTCCCCCGCACCTTCTTGCGGACGCGCCGGTGTCGCCGGAGGCGGCTCTGCAGGCGCCTGCTGGCCTGATCAACCATGACTACTTCGCCGCCTTTCCGGCCTTGCGCTTGACCCGCTCGTCTGCATAGCGGATCCCCTTGCCCTTGTAGGGCTCCGGGCGGCGCCACCTGCGGATGTCCGCCGCCACCTGCCCCACAAGCTGCTTGTCGATTCCTCGCACCAGTATCGTCGTGCGCTGGGGCACCTCGAACTCCACACCCTCTGGCGCCTCGATGCGCACCGGGTGGCTGTAGCCGAGAGCCAGCTCCAGCGAGGTCGGGGTGGATTCGTTGACCCGGTATCCCACGCCGTGGATGCGCAGCTCCTTGACGAAGCCCTCGCTCACGCCGGTGACCATGTTCGCCACCAGCGAGCGCGACAGCCCGTGCAGCGAGCGGCTGCGGGTGCTGTCGTCGGGGCGCTCGACGTGGAGCATGCCGCCGGCGGAGCGCACGCTCACGGGCGACGGCAGCTCGCGGCTCAGCGTGCCCTTCGCGCCTGTCACCACGACGGTGCGCCCCTGCACCGAGACGTCCACGCCGCTGGGAACCGCTATCGGAACGTTGCCGACCCGGCTCATCGCCCGCTCCTCACCACACGTAGCAGAGGATCTCGCCGCCCATGCGGTTCATCCTCGCCTCCCGGTCGCTCATGAGGCCCTTGTTGGTCGATACCACCGCGACGCCGAGCCCGCCCTGCACGCGGGGGATCTCGTTGCGCTTGCGGTATATGCGCAGGCCCGGAGTGGAGATCCGCCTGAGGCCGCGGATCACCCGGTCCCGCTCCGGCGAGTACTTCATCTCGATCGTGAGGGTCTTGCCGGGGCGGGGGTCGTTGTCGCTCTCGGAGTATGAGGCGATGTAGCCCTCGCGCTGCAGCACGTCGGCAAGGGCGCGCTTGCTCTTCGACGAGGGCATCGTCACCTCGTCGTGCATGGCCACATTGGCATTGCGTATGCGCGTCAACATGTCCGCGATCGGATCCGTCATCGTCATCGCCGCATCACCCCACCAACTCGCCTTCCTCAGTCATCGCCGCATCACCCACCGGCGGGCGCTCCCCGGTCAGGGACGCATAGCCCACCTGGTTCAAGCACTGCTGCATCGCCTCACCAGCTCGCCTTCTTCAGGCCCGGCAGCTCGCCGGCATGGGCTAGGTCGCGCAGGCAGATCCGGCACAGCGAGAACTTCCGGTACACCGAGCGGGGCCTGCCACAGCGGCTGCACCGCGTGTACCGGCGCACCTTGAACTTGGGGGTGCGGCGCTGCTTCTCTATCAGTGCCTTCTTTGCCATGGCTGTTACTGCCCCTCTCGCCGGAACGGGAACCCGAACGCCTCGAGCAGCGCCCGGCCCGCCTCATCTGTCTTGGCCGTGGTAACGATGGTGATGTCCATGCCCCTGGTCGCGTTGACGGTGTCGTAGTCGATCTCAGGGAAGATCAACTGCTCGGTGATGCCGAACGTGTAGTTGCCGCAGCCGTCGAAGGAGCGCGGCGACAGCCCGCGGAAGTCGCGGATGCGCGGTATGGCGAGCGAGATGAGCCTGTCGAGGAACTCGTACATGCGGTCGCCGCGCAATGTCACCTTGGCGCCGATCGCCATGCCCGTGCGCAGCTTGAAGCTCGCCAGCGAGCGCTTGGCCCTGGTGATCACAGGCTTCTGTCCCGAGATCACCGCCAGATCCGCCAGCGCGCCCTCGAGCAGCTTGGCCTGCGTGACGGCCTCGCCGACGCCCATGTTCAGCACGATCTTCTCCAGCTTGGGCACCATCATCACATTGGAGAGCTCCAGACGGTCTACGAGCGCGGCCCTGTGCTCGTCGTCGAATGCGGCCCGAAGGCGCGGCCGGTACCCGGCGGCGTTCACAGGTCCGCTCCGGTGCGCCGGCAGATGCGCACCTTGACGCCCTCGGGGGTGAGACGGTAGCCGACACGCGTGGGCCTGCCGTCGGTGGGACTGATCACGGCCACGTTGGAGGCATCGATGGGCAGCGTCTTGTCGATGATGCCGCCCTGCTGGACCTGGCGCGTCGGCGCCTGGTGCCGCTTGGCGACGTTCACGCCCTCGACGATGACCTTGCCGCGGGCCGGCAGGACACGCTCGACCGTGCCGCGCAGCCCCGCGTCCTTGCCGGTCAGCACGACCACGCGGTCGCCCTTGACGATCTTCATCTTGCGGCGCCCGGAGGCTGTGGAGCGCTCAGCGCGTCGGGGCATCTACAACACCTCCGGCGCCAGTGACACGATGCGCATGAACTGCCTCTCTCGCAGCTCCCTGCCCACGGGCCCGAAGATCCGGGTGCCCCTCGGCTGGTCCTGCTCGTTGATCAGCACCGCCGCGTTCTCATCGAAGCGGATGTAGCTGCCGTCGCCGCGCCGCCTCTCCTTGCGGGTGCGCACGACGACGCAGCGCACGACATCGCCCTTGCGGACGCCGGCGCCGGGCATCGCATCCTTGACCGTGGCCACGAACACGTCGCCCACCGACGCGTAGCGCCGCTTGGATCCGCCCAGCACCTTGATGCAGAGCACCTCCTTGGCACCGGAGTTGTCGGCAACCCGGAGCCTCGTCTCCTGCTGGATCACCTGGCACGCTCCAAGACCTCGACTAGTCGCCAGCGCTTCGTCTTGGAGAGCGGGCGGGTCTCGGCGACGCGAACGCGGTCGCCGACGTTCAACTCGTTGTCGGCGTCGTGCACCGCCAGCCTGGCGCTGCGCTGCACGATCTTGGAGTAGCGGCGATGCCGCACACGCTCGACGGCCTCGACGATCGCGGTCTTGTCCATGCTGTTGGATATCACCACGCCCTCGCGCACCTTGCGGCCGTTAGGGCGCTGCGTCGAGGTCTCAGCCACGGTCGCCTCCCTCAACTGCAACCAAAACTGCGACGAAGCTCTCAGCCACGGTCTCGCACTCCCTACACGGGGTCTCAGCCACGGTCGCCTCCCTCAGATGCGAACTCGAGCTCTGCGGCCGCGATCTCGCGGGCGCGCAGCTCGGTGAGGATCCGGGCGACATCGCGCCGCGCCGAGCGCAGGCGCGCCGAGTTCTCGAGCTGCCCGGTGGCGAACTGGAAGCGCAGCTTGAACAGCTCCTCCTTGGCCTCGTCGAGCCGCTCGATGAGGTCGATGTCGCCGAGATCGGCAAGCGCCTTGCCGCGAGCCATCTATACCCCCTCGGAGCGCTTCACGAAGCGTGCCCTCATCGGCAGCTTCTGGATGGCACGATCGATGGCGCCGCGCGCGATCTGCTCGTCGTGGTAGGACAGCTCGAAGAGGATCCGGCCCGGGCGCACGACGGCCACCCAGTGCTCGGGGTTGCCCTTGCCCGAGCCCATGCGGGTTTCGGCGGGCTTCTTGGTGACCGGCTTGTCCGGAAAGACGTTGATCCAGACCTTGCCGCCGCGCTTGATGTGGCGTGTCATCGCCACACGGGCAGCCTCGATCTGGCGGGACGTGAGCCAGCCAGGCTCGAGTGCCTGGATGCCGAAGTCGCCGTGGCTGACCTCGGTGCGTCCCTTGGAGACGCCCTTGGTGCGGCCGCGGTGATGCTTGCGGTGGCGTACCTTGCGCGGCATCAACATGGCGGCGGCTTCCTGCCTGCGTGCTCTCGGCTGCTGCTCATCGGCGGTTTCCTGCTAGTCGTCACTGTGGCGGAAGTGGGGCGTCTCGTGGTGCTCGCGGGTGGACGCCTCGATGGCGGCCTCCTCGTCGAGCAGCTTCTCGAACTCGGGGTCCGCCTCGCCTATCAGCGGGGCGGGCTCCTCCAGAGCCGCGTCGTCGGGCAGCTCGCGCCGGCGAGCCGACGCCGAGGAGACGATCTTGCGTGGGCGGGCGCCCGGGCCCGAGGTCTCCCCCGCGGCCATCGCAGCCTCCTTGGAAGCCTTGTCCTCAGAGAACGTCTTGTAGGGCAGTATGTCGCCCTTGTACAGCCAGACCTTCACCCCGATGCGGCCGTAGGTGGTGCGGGCCTCGCGGAAGCCGTAATCGACGTCGGCGCGCAGCGTGTGCAGCGGCACCCGGCCCTCGCGGTACCACTCGGTGCGCGCCATCTCTGAGCCGCCGAGCCGTCCGGAGCACTGCACCCGGATGCCCAGAGCGCCCGCCCGCTGCGCGTTCTGCACGGCACGCTTCATGGCCCGCCGGAACGCGACCCGGCCGGTGAGCTGATCGGCCACGCCCTGTGCGATCAGGGCAGCGTCAAGCTCGGGCTGCTTGATCTCCTGGATGTTCAGCTGAACCCGCGGGTTGCCGCTGATCCCGGTGAGGCCGGCGCGGAGACGGTCCGCCTCGGCGCCGCGGCGGCCGATGACGATCCCCGGGCGCGCCGTGTGGACATCGACCCGCAGGCTGTCGCGGGTGCGCTCCACCTCGACCCTGCTGATGGCGGCGTGGGGAAGCTCGGTCATGAGGAAGTCCCGGATCTGCCAGTCCTCGACGACATTGGCCGCATAGTCCTTGCGGTCCGCGAACCAGCGGCTCTTCCACTCGGTGGTGACACCGAGCCGGAACCCGTAGGGGTTGACCTTCTGACCCATCAGGAACCTCCCCGCGCCTCGTCGGAGGCCTCCACCGGAGAGCCCCCAGAACTCTCAGCACTCTCTGTACTCGCGCCCTCGGCATCCGCAACAGCCTCAGCGCCTGCTTCATCAGGATCCTCGGCATCCGCTCCAGCCTCGGCATCCTCGACACCCGCGGCCTCGGCTGCCTCGAGCGCCTCGGTCGTGGCCTGCACCACCGAAGCGGCCCGAGCGCCGACATCGACATCGGGCTCGGAACCCGGCTCCGGCCCGACCTCCGGCTCGGACTCCTGCGACCTCTCGGCGGCGCGGGAGCCGGCGACCCTGCGGCGGCGCGCCTCGGAGGGTTGCGCCCCGAGACGCGAGCGGCGGGCGCGCAGCTCGTCGAGCCTCTCGGCGCCGTACTGGCTGACGATCACGGTGATGTGGCAGGTCCGCTTGCGGATGCGGGTGGCGCGCCCGCGAGCACGCGGCCGCCAGCGGTTGAGGGTCGGGCCCTCGTCCGCGTAACAGGCAGAGACGAAGAGCTCGTCACCGTCGAGGCCTTCGTTGTGCTCGGCGTTGGCGACGGCGGACTCCAGCACCTTGGTGATGTCGTGGGCCGCGTCGCGCTCGGAGAAGGCCAGGATCTCGTAGGCCTCGGCGCAGCTCTTGCCCCGGATCAGGTCGAGCACGGCGCGCACCTTGTATGCCGAGCCACGCACATGCGAGGCGCGTGCGGAGACGCCCGGCCGCTCGTTGGTCTTGACGGCGGCCATCAGCGCCGCGCTCCCCGCTCCTGGCCGGCGTGATACCGGAACGTCCGGGTGGGAGCGAACTCGCCGAGCTTGTGACCCACCATCGACTCGGTGATGTACACGGGCACGTGCTTGCTGCCGTCGTGCACGGCGAGCGTGTGGCCGACCATGTCGGGGATGATGGTGGAGCGCCGCGACCACGTCTTGACGACACGCTTCTCCTTGCGCTCGTTGAGGTCGTCGATCTTGCGCAGGAGATGGGCGTCCACGAAGGGGCCCTTCTTGAGGCTTCTGGGCATGGCGCTACCTCCGAGTGCCGCGCCTGCGGCGGCGGCGAACGATCATCTTGTCCGAGTCCTTGCGGCGCGGGCGTGTGCGACCCTCCGGCTTGCCCCACGGTGAGACGGGGTGGCGCCCGCCCGAGGACTTGCCCTCGCCACCGCCGAGGGGGTGGTCCACGGGATTCATGGCCACGCCGCGGGTCTGCGGGCGAACGCCCTTCCAGCGATTGCGGCCGGCCTTGCCGATCTTGGTGAGCTCGTGCTCGGAGTTGCCGACCTCGCCGACCGTGGCCCGGCAGTCGATCGGCACGCGCCGCATCTCGGTGCTCGGCAGGCGAAGTGTGGCGAAGGCCCCCTCCTTGGCCACCAGCTGCACGCTGGCACCGGCGCTGCGGGCCATGCGGCCGCCCCCTCCGACCTTCATCTCAACGTTGTGCACCACCGTGCCGACCGGGATGTAGCGAAGTGCCATGGCGTTGCCGGGGCGGATCTCCGATCCCCTGCCCGAGGTGACCTGGTCGCCGGCCTGCAGGCCCTTCGGGGCGAGGATGTAACGCTTCTCGCCGTCGTGGTAGTGAAGCAGCGCGATCCGGCAGGTGCGGTTGGGGTCGTACTCGATGGCCGCAACGGTGGCCGGCACGCCGTCCTTGGTGCGGGCGAAGTCGATCTTGCGGTATCTCTGCTTGTGGCCGCCGCCGCGATGGCGGGCCGTCATGCGCCCGTGGTTGTTGCGGCCGCCGGTGCCGGACTGCTTGACGATCAGGCTTCGCTCGGGTGTGGAGCGGGTGATCTCGGCAAAGTCCGGCGACGTCTGGAACCGGCGCCCGGGACTCGTTGGCTTGCGCTTGCGGACTGCCATGATCAGGCCTCGAACAGTTCTATCGAGTCGCCCGCGGCGAGGGTGACGAGGGCGCGCTTGGTGCCCGGTCGCCGTCCCCAAGTGTTCTTGCGGCGGTTGAGCATTCGCTTGCCCTTGCGCCGCAGCGTGTTGACCTTCACCACCCTCACGCCGAAGATCGACTCGACGGCGGAGCGGATCTCGGGCTTGGTCGCTGCAGGAGCGACGATGAACGTGTAGACGTTGTCAGACAGCAGCGAGTAGCTCTTCTCCGACACGACCGGCCGCAGGATCACGTCACGATGATCACGCATCGCTGCGAGCCTCCCCGGCGCCGCCGGCCTCCGGGTCGCCGGCAGAACCCGTATCGCTAGAACCCATCTCGCCGCCGGTCTCTTCGTCGCCGGGAGCATCGGCGGGCGGCTCGCCGGGGGTGCCCGGGAGCGTGTCGACGGTGAACACCACCACCTCGCTGTCAAGCACATCGTGGGTGTTGAGCTCGTTCACATGCAGGCAATGCACCGGCGGCAGGTTGCGGAAGCTCCGCCGGGCGCTGCCGTCACCGTCTCCGAGAACCATCAGCACCTTGCGGCCCGCAGCGCCGATGGCGGCGAGCGCAGCGACGGCGTCACGCGTCCTGGGCTGCGCGAAGTTCCAGCGGTCCACCACGATCACGTCGCCGGAACGGGCCCGGTCTGAAAGTGCCGAGGCCAGGGCCAGGCGCTTCATCTTCTTGGGCGTGCGCTGGGAGTAGTCGCGCGGCTTGGGGCCGTGGGCGACGCCGCCGCCGCGCCACTGGGGCGCCCTGGTCGATCCGTGCCGGGCCCGGCCCGTGCCCTTCTGGCGCCACGGCTTCGCGCCGCCGCCGGCCACCTCGGCACGACCCTTCGTGCTGTGCGTGCCGGCGCGGCGCGCCGCCAACTGAGCGGTGACCACCTGGTGCATCAAGCCGATCTTGAGCTCGACGCCGAAGACCGCCTCGTCGAGAAGGACCTCGCCGACCGTCTCGCCCGACTGCGACAGCACTGCCACCGACCCCATCGCTAACCGCCCTTGACCGCGTTGCGAACCACGACGGCGCCGCCCCTGGGACCCGGAACCGCACCCTTGACAAGCAGCACCTCGGCATCGGCGTCGGCTCTGACGACCTCGAGGTTGAGCGTCGTGACCTTGCCGGCCCCGGCCCGCCCTGGCAGCTTCTTGCCCCTGAAGACCCTGGAGGGAGTGGCGCACTGGCCGACCGCGCCCGGCTTGCGATGCACTTTGTGGGCCCCGTGCCCGGCGGGCTGGCCGCTGAAGCCGTGACGCTTCATCACGCCGCTGAAGCCCTTGCCCTTGGAGACGGCGGTGACATCGACCCGCTCGCCCGAGCCGAGCACGTCGACGCCGATGCGCTGGCCCACGGAGTACTCGCTCACGTCGTCTAGGCGCAGTTCCACGACCGCGCGGCCCGGCTCGACGCCGGCCCGCTCGAAGTGGCCCGCCTCGGGGCGCGTGAGCCGGGCGGGATCGACATTCGCGTAGGTGACCTGGATGGCGCTGTAACCGTCGCTTTCACTGGTCTTCACCTGCACGACACGGCAGGGCGAGACGCGCAGGACGGTGACGCCGATGACCCGGTTGTTGTCATCCCACACCTGGGTCATGCCGACCTTGGTGCCCACGATCGCCTTGCTGGTCATTGCTGTTCCTGACATCTCGGCGTGAACCCGCTCACGCGAACGCTCCGCTGGGGCTGACCCGGCGGAGCGACGACTCGGTTGTGCCGCAGGGTTCCCCCGGCCGGGGCCTCTGCGGACTTCGATTCGCATACGCGCCCGCTCGCCGCGAGCGCGAAGGCCGGACGCTACCGGCACACCTGCCCGACACCAACCCAACCCCTGCCCCAAGAACCTGCACGAGTAGTGTCGAGACCGTGAGCAGCGCCGAAGCAATGCCACCGCAGGCAAGCGCAGCGCCGGAAGGGACGAGCGACACCGAGAGAACCCCGCCGCAGGCAAACGCCGCAGCGCCCGAGAGGACGACCGGCACCCAGAGAATGCCGCCGTGGGTCAAGCGTGCCATCCTGTGGTTCTGGCTCGGCGGGCTCGCTGCTTTCTACGCCGTCGGCGTGGTGAGGGCATTGGGCACCCTGCTGGTGGTGCTGGCGGTCTCGCTGTTCGTCGCCTTCGCGCTGGAACCCGCGGTCAACCGCATGGAGAACCGCGGCATCCGCCGGGGCATCGGCACGGCCATCATGTTCGTGGTCGTCACAGCTCTGGTCGGCGGCTTCTCCGCGGTGGTGGGAACGGCCCTCGCAGCGCAGATCAACGAGCTGATCGACAAGGCGCCCGGCTACATCGAGGACCTGCAGAGCTGGCTGAACGAGACCTTCGGGCTGGACTACGACTTCGAGACGCTGCGGGAGGAGTTCGTGGAGGGCGGCGGCCTCGAGGATCTCGCCGGACGATTCGCCGACGACGTGGTGAACGTCGGCGCCACCATCGTGGGCCTGCTGTTCCACCTCTTCACGGTGGCGCTCTTCACCTTCTACCTCGTCGCCGAGGGCCCCAAGCTCCGCCGCATGGTGTCGTCGCTGCTGAACGAGCGCCGGGCGGCGATCGTGGCCGAGATCTGGGACCTGGCCATGGAGAAGACCGGCGGCTACATCTACTCCCGCACCCTTCTCGCGGTGCTGGCGGCCGGGGTCCACTGGGGCGCCTTCGCGCTCCTCGATGTTCCCTCGCCGCTGGCGCTGGCGCTGTGGGTGGGGGTGGTGTCGCAGTTCATCCCGGCCGTGGGCACCTACATCGCGGGCGCGCTGCCGGTGGCGGTGGCGCTGCTGCACGATCCCCGCACCGGCCTGTGGACGCTGATCGTGATCCTGGTGTACCAGCAGGTGGAGAACTACGTGTTCGCGCCCCGCGTCACGGCCCACACGATGCAGATCCACGTTGCGGTGGCCTTCGGCTCGGTGATCGCGGGCGCCGCGCTGCTCGGTGTGGTCGGCGCGCTGCTGTCGCTGCCCTTCGCCGCCACCGCCCAAGCCTTCATCTCGAGCTGGCGCGCCCGCCACACCGCTGCCTCGAAGCACCACGACGCGGCCGCAACCGACGGATCCGCCGCGGCTGGTTGAGCCTTGGAGAACCTCCGAGCGCCGGGCAGCCGAGGCCGCTCGACTAGGGAGAGCGCAGATTCAGATCAGGCCTGCTGGACCTTGAGCTCTATGTCGACTCCGGCCGGGACCTCGAGGCGCTGCAGCGTGTCGACGGTCTTCTTGGAAGGCTCCAGGATGTCGAGCAGCCGCTTGTGGATGTGCATCTCGAAATGCTCCCGTGAGTCCTTGTCCTTGAAGGGCGAGCGGACCACCGTGAAGCGGTGCTTCTCCGTCGGCAGCGGCACGGGCCCGCTGAAGGTGGCCTGGGTGCGCTTGACGGTCTCCACGATCTTCTTGGTCGATTGGTCGAGGATCTCGTGGTCGTAGGCCTTCAGCCTGATGCGAACCCGATGCTTGGCTGCCACGGCCGCCTACTTGATGATCTTGGTGACCGAGCCCGCTCCCACGGTGCGGCCACCCTCGCGGATGGCGAAGCGGAGGCCCTCGTCCATCGCTATCGGGCTGATCAGGTCGACGTGCATGGTAGTGTTGTCGCCGGGCATGCACATCTCGATGCCCTCGGCGAGGGTGATCGTGCCCGTGACGTCCGTGGTCCGGAAATAGAACTGGGGACGGTAGTTCGAGAAGAACGGCTTGTGGCGGCCGCCCTCGGCCTTGCTCAGGACGTACACCTGGGCCTCGAACTCGGTGTGCGGGTTGATGCTCTTGGGCGCCGCGAGCACCTGGCCGCGCTGCACCTCGTCCTTGTCGATGCCCCGCAGCAGGGCGCCGATGTTGTCGCCGGCCTCGCCCCTGTCGAGGATCTTGCGGAACATCTCCACGCCGGTGCAGGTGGTCTCCTTGGTCGGGCGGATGCCCACGATCTCCACCTTGTTCCCGGTGTTGACGACGCCCTGCTCCACGCGGCCGGTCACCACCGTGCCCCGCCCGGTGATGGAGAAGACGTCCTCGATGGGCATCAGGAACGGCTTGTCGACGTCGCGCTCGGGAGTGGGAACATAGCTGTCCACGGCCTCCATCAACTCCAGGACGGCCTCGGCCGCTGAGGCGTCGCCGTCGAGGGCCTTGAGGGCGGACACCCCGACGACAGGGGTGTCGTCGCCGGGGAACCCGTACTCGTTGAGCAGGTCCCGGACCTCCAGCTCGACCAGCTCGAGCAGCTCCTCGTCATCGACCATGTCGACCTTGTTGAGGGCCACGACGATGCTGGGCACGCCCACCTGCCGCGCCAGCAGCACATGCTCACGGGTCTGGGGCATCGGGCCGTCGGCCGCGGACACGACCAGGATGGCGCCGTCCACCTGGGCGGCGCCGGTGATCATGTTCTTGATGTAGTCGGCGTGCCCCGGCATGTCGACATGCGCATAGTGCCGGTTCTCGGTCTCGTACTCCACGTGGGCGACGTTGATCGTGATGCCGCGCTCGCGCTCCTCGGGGGCGTTGTCGATCTTGTCGAACTCGGTGAAGCTGGTTCCTGCGACGCGCTCCGACAGCACCTTGGTGATGGCCGCCGTCAGCGTGGTCTTGCCGTGGTCGATATGGCCCATCGTCCCCACATTGACGTGGGGCTTGGTCCGCTCGAACGTCTCCTTGGCCATGGTGATTCCTCTTCGTGGTTGGACGGTGGGAACGTGCTGAGAGATCAATCCCCGCGCACGCGGGCGACGATCTCCGATTGCACACTCGCAGGAGTGGGCTGGTACGAGTCGAAATGCATCGTGTACGTAGCCCGCCCCTGAGTGCGTGAACGAAGGTCGGTACTGTATCCGAACATCTCCGCGAGCGGCACGTGCGCGCTCACGACCTGGTTCCCGCTGCGCCGCTCGGTGCCGCGCACCTGGCCGCGGCGGGAGTTGAGGTCGCCGACGACATCGCCGAGGTAGTCGTCGGGGGTGACGATCTCCACCGACATCACCGGCTCGAGCAGCACCGGCCCGGCCTTGGGCGCCACCTCCCGGAACCAGCTGCCGCCCGCGATCTTGAAGGCCATCTCCGAGGAGTCGACGTCGTGCGTCTTGCCGTCGGTGAGGGTCACCCTGACGTCCACCGTCGGGAAGCCGGCGAGCGCGCCGTTGCTCATGGCCTCGCGGATGCCCTCATCGACCGACTTGACGAACTCCCGCGGGATGGCGCCGGCGCGCACCTTGCTCTCGAAGGCGTACTGTCCCTCGGCGTTGGGCTCGATCGTGGCCGTGACCACGGCGAACTGCCCGGACCCCCCGGTCTGCTTCTTGTGAACGAAGGTGTGGTCGACCACCGGCGCGGTCAGGGTCTCGCGGTAGGCCACCTGGGGCTTGCCGACGTTGGCCTGGACCTTGAACTCCCGCAGCATCCGGTCCACGAGCACCTCGAGGTGCAGCTCGCCCATGCCGGCGATGATCGTCTGGGCGGTCTCGGCGTCGGTGTGGACGCGGAAGGTGGGATCCTCCTCTGACAGCGCGGTGAGCGCCCTCGACATCCTGTCCTGGTCGGCATTGGACCTCGGCTCCACGGCGACGTCGATGACCGGGTCGGGGAAGTCCAGGTCCTCGAGCAGGATCGGGTGCGCCGGATCGCAGATGGTGTCGCCGGTGCGGCAGTCCTTGAGCCCGACCGCGGCGGCGATGTCGCCGGCCTCCACGCAGGCGAGGTCGACCCGGTCGTTGGCGTGCATCTCCAGGATCCGCCCGACCCGGTCGGTGCGCCCCGTGCGGGAGTTGAGCACCTGCGCGCCCTTGGAGAGCGACCCGCTGTAGACGCGCAGGTAGGTGAGCCGGCCGACGTGGGGGTCGGTCATGATCTTGAACGCCAGCGCGGCCAGCGGCGCCGAGGCCTCTGCGGGCCGTGTGGCCGCCCGGCCCGAGCGCGGTTCGGTGCCGGCCACCGCTGCCACGTCCAGCGGCGACGGCAGGTAGTCGACCACGGCGTCGAGCAGCGCCTGCACACCCTTGTTCTTGAACGCCGAGCCGTTGAGCACCGGCACCAGGTCGCCGCGGATCGTGGCGGCCCGCACGGCCGCGGCGATCTCCTCGCTGCCGATCTCCTCGTCCTCGAGGAACTTCTCCATGAGCGCCTCGTCATGGTCGGCGAGGGTCTCGAGCAGCTCGTGGCGGTAGAGCTCGGCCTCTTCCGCCAGGTCGCCGGAGACGTCGGTCTCGGTCCAGGTGACGCCGTAGTCGACGCCGGACCAGATGCGGGTCTTCATGCGCACCAGGTCGACGATGCCGCGATAGTCGGACTCCGAGCCCACGGGTAGCTGCAGCACGGCGATGCGCGGCGTGAGGCGCTCCCTGATCGTGTCGAGCACGAAATGGAAGTCGGCGCCCGTGCGGTCCATCTTGTTTATGAAGCAGATCCGCGGCACGCCGTAGCGGTCGGCCTGCCTCCACACCGTCTCGCTCTGGGGCTCGACCCCGGCGACGCCGTCGAACACGGCCACGGCACCGTCGAGCACCCGCAGCGAGCGCTCCACCTCCATGGTGAAGTCCACATGGCCGGGAGTGTCGATGATGTTGACGCGGTGGTCGTTCCAGTTGCAGTGCGTCGCGGCCGAGGTGATGGTGATGCCCCGCTCCTGCTCCTGGGCCATCCAGTCCATCGTGGCGGCCCCGTCGTGCACCTCGCCCATCTTGTAGTTGCGTCCGGTGTAGTAGAGGATCCGCTCGGTGATCGTGGTCTTTCCCGCGTCGATGTGGGCCATGATCCCGATGTTGCGGGTCCGGGCGAGCGAGCTGCTGTTTGCGGCCATCGTTGGATCCTCGGCTACGAAGCGGGGCGGGGCGGTCGTCGCCGCGGCAGTGATCCGCGGCGGGTGGAACACGACACGACCGGGCCTCTCGAGGCCCGGTCGGGGCGCAAGTCTAAGGGGGCTTGATGCGAGAAGCGCGCGCTACCAGCGGTAGTGGGCGAACGCCTTGTTCGCCTCGGCCATCTTCTGAAGGTCGTCGCGGCGCTTCACGGACGCGCCGATGCCGTTGCCGGCGTCCATCAACTCGTTGGCCAGCCGCGCCGCCATGGTGCGCTCGCGGCGGCCCCGGGCGTAGGAGACGATCCAGCGCACGGCCAGCGTGGTGGCCCGGCGAGGCCTGACCTCCACGGGCACCTGGTAGGTGGCGCCGCCGACGCGGCGGCTGCGAACCTCGAGCTGGGGGCGCACGTTGTCCACGGCGCGCTTGAGCGTCGACACGGGCTCGGCGCCGGTCTTGGTCTCGATGATGTCGAGCGCGTCGTAGACGATGCGCTCGGCGCGGGTGCGCTTGCCGCGCTGGAGCACCTTGTTGATCACCTGGGTGACGATCAGCGAGTGGTAGATCGGATCCGGCTGCAGTTCCCGGCGCGCGGCCGGCCCTTTGCGCGGCATGTCAGGACTCCCTCTTGACGCCGTAGCGGCTGCGGGCCTTGCGCCGCTCGCGCACTCCGGCCGTGTCGAGCGCGCCCCGCACGACCTTGTAGCGAACACCGGGCAGATCCCGCACCCGGCCGCCGCGCACCAGCACGATCGAGTGCTCCTGGAGGTTGTGCCCCTCGCCCGGAATGTAGGCGGTTATCTCCACGCCGGTGGTCAGCCGGACGCGTGCCACCTTGCGCAGGGCGGAGTTCGGCTTCTTCGGTGTGGCCGTGTAGACGCGGGTGCAGACACCCCGGCGCTGCGGCGCGCCGCCGAGGGCGGGCGTCGACTCCTTGCGGCGCTTGGATTGACGGCCCTTGCGGACCAGCTGTTGAATGGTAGGCACTAGGCAGGCGTCCTTCGTTCCATTGGGTATTACGTTAGGGGCGGCGCCGGCCCGCGCCTCACCCGGCCTCGCTGGCCGGGCCCGCCGCCACGCCGCCGGGGTAGCTGAACACTTCGGCGCCCTCGGGGTCGTCGCCAGCTTCCATGTAGCCGGCGCGGGCCGCCATCGAATCGGCGATGTCCTCGCCCGAGCTGTAGTAGTCCATCGGCGTGTACTCGGGAGCGTGGGGCGCGAAGCCCTGCCTGTAGCGGAGCATGCCGGTGCCCGCCGGGATCAGCTTGCCGATGATGATGTTCTCCTTGAGGCCCACGAGCGTGTCCCGCTTGGACTCGATGGCGGCCTCGGTGAGCACCCGCGTGGTCTCCTGGAACGACGCGGCCGAGAGCCATGAATCGGTGGCCAGGGAGGCTTTCGTGATCCCCATCACCTCGCGGCGCCCCGAGGCCGGGCGCCCCCCGGCCCGGACGGTCTCACGGTTGGTCGCCTCGAACAGGGCCTTGTCGACGCGCTCGTCGGGCAGGAAGCTCGTGTCACCCGGCTCGCCGATCGCCACGCGCTTGGTCATCTGGCGCACGATCAGCTCGATGTGCTTGTCGTGGATGGACACGCCCTGGTCCCGGTAGACCCTCTGCACCTCCGACACCAGGTAGCGCTGCGTGGCGTCTATGCCCCGGATCTCCAGCAGCTCCTTGGGGTCGCGGGGACCCTCGACCAGTGCGTCCCCCGGCTCGACCTCGTCGCCGTCGCTCACCTCGAGGCGGTACTCGCTGCCGATGCGGCAGTCGTGCTCGGTGCCGTCGTTCTCAACGATGAACACGCTGCGGTCGCCGCCGCCGTCATCGCGCACCCTCACCACGCCGGCGAAGCGCGCCAGTACGGCCTTGCCCTTGGGCGTGCGGGCCTCGAACAGCTCCACCACCCTGGGGAGGCCGCCGGCGATGTCCTGGGCGCCGGCGACGCCGCCCGTGTGGAAGGTGCGCATCGTGAGCTGCGTGCCGGGCTCGCCGATGGACTGCGCGGCGATCACCCCCACGGCCTCACCCTGCTCGATCAGCTTGCCGGTGGCCAGCGACATGCCGTAGGAGGCGGCGGTGATCCCCGCCGAGGAGTCGTCGCTGAGCGGCGACAGCACCCTCACCCTGGTGACGGCCGGGTCGTCGCGCAGCGCGGCGAGCTCGGCGTCGCCGACCATCGTGCCCGCCAGGATCACCTCTGAGCTGCTCAGCGTGACATCGTCCGCGAGCACCCGGCTGAACAGCCGCGTCTCCAGGTAGGTGCGCTTGGCCGGCGTGTCCGGGCCGATGTCGTCGAGCCAGATGCCCTTGACCCACCCGCCGCCGGCGAACGGGTCGTCGTCGTTGATGATCACTTCCTGGGCCACGTCCACCAGGCGGCGGGTGAGATAGCCCGAGTCGGCGGTGCGCAGCGCCGTGTCGACCAGGCCCTTGCGGGCGCCCGGCGTGGCGATGAAGTACTCGAGCACCTTGAGGCCCTCGCGGAAGTTGCTCTTGATGGGCCGGGGGATCATGTCGCCGCGGGGGTTGGCGACGAGGCCCCGGATGCCGGCTATCTGGCGTATCTGCATCATGTTGCCGCGCGCGCCCGAGCCGACCATCATGTTGACGGGGTTGAAGGCGTCGGCCTCCAGCCCGTCCTTCATCCGGCCGGTGACCTCCTCGATCGCCTGGGACCAGACCTCGACCTCCAGCTGGCGGCGCTCGCCGTCGGTGATGATCCCCCGGCGGAACTGGCGCTCGATCTTCTCGGCCTGCTTCTCGTGACGATCCAGGATCTCCGTCTTCTGCTTGGGCGTGCGCACGTCGTCGATGGAGATGGTGAGGCCCGAGCGCGAGGCGTACTCGAAGCAGAGGTCCATGAGCGCGTCGAGGCTGCCGGCCACCTCGGCGGTCCGGTGGCCCCTGGCCAGGTCGTCCACGATGGCACCCATCTCGCGCTGGCCGACGTCGTGGTTGACGTATGCGAGGTGGTCGGGCAGCGCGTCGTTGAAGAACACCCGGCCCGCGGTCGTGGGCTCGTAGTGCGCGGCCGTGCCGTTGCCGGGCTCGATCAGCAGGCCCGGCTCCCCGCGGTACTCGATCGGCGCGTGCAGCGCCACGTCCCCGGCCTCATAGGCGAAGCGAAGCTCCTCTATGGAGCGGAAGACCCGCCCGGATCCCTTGGCGCCTTCCGACATCATGGTGAGGTAGTGGGAGCCGATGATCATGTCCAGGCTCGGCGTGACCAGCGGCCTGCCGTGGGCCGGGCTCAAGACGTTGTTGGCCGACAGCATCAGCACCCGGGCCTCCGCCTGGGCCTCCGCCGACAGCGGCAGGTGCACCGCCATCTGGTCGCCGTCGAAGTCGGCGTTGAAGGCCGCGCAGACGAGCGGGTGGATCTGGATGGCCTTGCCCTCGACGAGCACCGGCTCGAAGGCCTGGATGCCCAGGCGGTGCAGCGTGGGCGCGCGGTTCAACAGCACCGGATGCTCGCGGATCACGTCCTCGAGCACGTCCCACACCTGGTGGCGGCGCCGCTCGACCATGCGCTTGGCGGACTTGATGTTGAGCGCGAGATCGGCGTCGACGAGCTTCTTCATGACGAAGGGCTTGAAGAGCTCCAGCGCCATGATCTTGGGCAGGCCGCACTGGTGGAAGCGCAGGGTGGGGCCGACAACAATCACCGAGCGGCCCGAGTAGTCGACCCGCTTGCCGAGCAGGTTCTTGCGGAAGCGGCCCTCCTTGCCCTTGAGCATGTCCGACAGCGACTTGAGCGCCCTGTTTCCCGGTCCCGTCACGGGGCGGCCGCGGCGCCCGTTGTCGAACAGCGCGTCCACGGCCTCCTGGAGCATGCGCTTCTCGTTGTTGACGATGATGTCGGGGGCGCCCAGGTCGAGCAGGCGCTTGAGCCGGTTGTTGCGGTTGATCACACGCCGGTAGAGGTCGTTCAGGTCCGAGGTGGCGAAGCGCCCGCCGTCGAGCTCCACCATGGGACGCAGCTCGGGCGGGATGACGGGCACGACGTCGAGGATCATCGCCCTGGGGTCGTTGATGCGGCGCCCGTAGGCGTCCCTGCGGTTGAAGGCGGCCAGGATCCTCAGCCGCTTGATCGCCTTCTGCTTGCGCTGCGCCGACAGCGGTCGCTGCCCCTCCGGGGGGTTGATCTGGTCGCGCAGCATCGCCTCTTCGGCGTCGAAGTCGAGCGCCGCGATCAGCCGGGCGATGGCGTCGGCGCCCTGGCCCCCGTCGAAGTACTCGTCCCAGCGCGAGACCAGCTCGCGCCAGAGGTCCTCGTCCTCGATGATCTGCCGGCTGAACAGGCCCGTGAACTCCTCCCAGGCCCGCTCCACCAGCTCACGCTCGGCGGCGAACTCCTCGTTGATGTCCTCGAGCCCCTTCTCGGCCCGCCTCTGCAGCGCGTTGATCTCGGCCTGCTTGGCGTTGGACGCCTCCGCCTCGGCGAGGTCCTTCTCCAGCTGCTCGCCGTGCTTGGCCACCTTGAGCTGTCGGTCGGCGTCGATGGCGGAGAGCTCGCGCCGGATCTCGTCCTCGAGGTCGCCCATGTCAGCGTCGCGCCGCTCGGTGTCGACGGAGACGACGAGGTTGGCCCCGAAGTAGATGACCTTCTCGAGCTGCTTGGCCTTGAGCTCCTCCTTGGGCTGGGTGCCCATCAGCAGGTAGGCGAGCCAAGACCGGGTGCCCCGCAGGTACCAGATGTGCACCGCCGGCGCGGCCAGCTCGATGTGGCCCATGCGCTCGCGGCGCACCTTGGAGCGGGTCACCTCGACGTTGCAGCGCTCGCAGATGATGCCCTTGAAGCGCACCCTCTTGTACTTGCCGCAGGAGCACTCCCAGTCCCTGGTGGGCCCGAAGATCTTCTCGCAGAACAGGCCGTCCTTCTCGGGCTTGAGGGTGCGGTAGTTGATCGTCTCCGGCTTCTTGACCTCGCCGTTGGACCACGTGCGGATCGAGTCGGCGCCTGCGAGGCCGATCTTGAGGTCGCTGAATTCGTTCACGTCAAGCATTCGCTGGTTCCATTCGTCTCGCTGGTGAGTTCGGTGTTGCAATCTCGTTGCGGCCCTGCCCGGCGCGCACGCCCGCAGTGGGCTCCGCCTGCGGCACCGCCGGCGGCACCGCCGGCGTCAGCCGCGGGCGACGGTGCGGGCCAGGTCGTCCTCGTCGCTGCCGCGCTCGGGGCGCTGGAGGTCTATCCCCAGGGCCTCCAGGGAGCGGAGGCTCTCCTCGTCGAGCTCGCGCATCTCGATCTGCTCGCCCCTGGCCGAGAGCACCTCGACGTTGATGCAGAGCGACTGCATCTCCTTGATGAGGACCTTGAAGCTCTCGGGAAGGCCCGGATCCGGGACGTTATCGCCCTTGACGATGGCCTCGTATGCCTTGGCCCGCCCCACCACGTCGTCGGACTTGCAGGTGAGCAGCTCCTGCAGGCAGTAGGCGGCGCCGTAGGCCTCCAGCGCCCACACCTCCATCTCGCCGAAGCGCTGCCCGCCGAACTGCGCCTTGCCGCCGAGGGGCTGCTGGGTGATCATCGAGTAGGGGCCGGTCGAGCGGGCGTGGATCTTGTCGTCCACGAGGTGCGCCAGCTTCATCATGTAGACGTAGCCGGTCATCACCGGGTTGTCGTATGGCTCGCCGGTGCGCCCGTTGAACAGCGTCTGCTTGCCGTCGGCGCCGATGAGGCGCTCGCCGTCGCGGCTCTCCGGGTTGAGGTTTGCGAGGATCTCGACGATGGTGGGCTTGCCCGCGGCCAGCTCGCGCTCGTCCCAGGACGCCCCGTCGAACACGGGCGTGGCCACGAGGGTCGAGGGGGGCGTCACGGGCCGGGTCTTGCTCTCGGTGCCGCGCACCGGCTCGCCTCCCACCGCGGCGCCGTCGATCTTCCAGCCGTAGCGGGCGCAGTAGCCGAGGTGCGCCTCCAACACCTGGCCGACGTTCATGCGCGACGGCACGCCCAGCGGGTTCAAGATGATGTCCACCGGCGTGCCGTCCGCGGTGAAGGGCATGTCCTCCATCGGCAGGATGCGCGAGATCACGCCCTTGTTGCCGTGGCGGCCCGCCAGCTTGTCGCCGACGCTGATCTTGCGATTCTGCGCCACGTAGACCCGCACCACCTGGTTCACCCCCGGGGGCAGCTCGTGTGCGTCGGAGCGGTTGAACACCTTGACGTCGATCACCTTGCCGCCCTCGCCGTGGGGCACCTTCAGCGAGGTGTCGCGCACCTCGCGTGCCTTCTCGCCGAAGATGGCGCGCAGCAGCCGCTCCTCGGGCGTTAGCTCCGTCTCGCCCTTGGGGGTGACCTTGCCCACCAGCACGTCGCCGGGTCCCACCTCGGCGCCGACGCGCACGATCCCGCGATGGTCGAGGTCGGCCAGGACGTCGTCGGCGAGGTTGGGGATGTCCCGGGTGATCTCCTCTTCGCCGAGCTTGGTGTCGCGGGCGTCGACCTGGTACTCGTGGATGTGGATCGAGGTGAGCACGTCGTCGCGCACCAGCCGCTCCGACAGGATGATGGCGTCCTCGAAGTTGTAGCCCTCCCATGACATGAAGGCCACGAGCAGGTTCTTGCCCAGCGCCAGCTCGCCGTTGTCGGTGGACGGCCCGTCGGCCAGCACCTGGCCGCGGCCCACCCTGTCGCCGGCGCGCACCAGCGGCTTCTGGGTTATGCACGTGTCCTGGTTGGATCGCTCGAACTTGCGCAGCGGGATCCTGTTCGGCCCGGCCTTGTGGCCGGGCCCCTTGCGGTCGTATTTCACGGTGATGTGGTCGGCGTCCACCTCTGTGACCGTCCCGTCGGCGGCCGAGATCACCACCTCCGCCGCGTCGCGGGCGGCACGGCCCTCCACCCCGGTGCCGATGTAGGGCGCCTCGGGACGCACCAGCGGCACGGCCTGGCGCTGCATGTTGGCGCCCATCAGGGCCCGGTTGGCGTCGTCGTGCTCGAGGAAGGGGATCAGCGCGGTGGCGATGGAGACGATCTGCTGGGGCGAGATGTCCATCATCTGCACCTCGTCGGGGGGCACGAAGGAGATCTCGGTGGTGGCGCCGAAGAACACCTCCTGCTCTAGCTGCAGCCGCAGGTCTTGAAGCGATGCCGCCTGGGGCGAGCGGCGCGCCAGAACACGCGGGTTGACGAAGCGCCCCTCGGAGTCGATCGGCGCGTTCGCCTGCGCGACGACGTACTCCTCCTCCTCGTCGGCCGCTAGGTAGACGACCTCGCTGGTCACCCGTCCGTCGCGCACGACGCGGTAGGGAGACTCGATGAACCCGAACTCGTTGATCCGGGCGAAGGAGGCGAGGCCCCCGATCAGCCCGATGTTGGGGCCCTCGGGGGTCTCGATCGGGCACATGCGCCCGTAGTGGGAGAAGTGGACGTCGCGCACCTCGAACCCGGCGCGCTCACGGGTCAGGGCACCCGGCCCGAGCGCGGACACGCGGCGCCGGTGGGTCAGGCCGGACAGCGAGTTCACCTGGTCCATGAACTGCGAGAGCTGGGAGGTGCCGAAGAACTCCTTGATGGCCGCCACCACGGGGCGAATGTTGATCAGCGTCTGCGGGGTGATGGCCTCCACGTCCTGGGTGGTCATCCGCTCGCGCACCTGCCGCTCCATGCGCGACAGGCCGATGCGCACCTGGTTCTGGATCAGCTCGCCGACGCTGCGGATGCGCCGGTTGGCGAAGTGGTCCTGGTCGTCGAGCCGGTAGCCGGGCTCGCCCTTGGCGAGGTTCAGCAGGTAGGTCGCCGCTGCCAGCATCTCGCAGCGTGAGAGCAGGGCCTGCTCCGGGTCCGGCCGGTCGATCTCGAGCTTGAAGGTCTTCTCGAGGAAGTCGAACTCGGGTCCGAGCTTGCGGTTGAGCTTGTGGCGGCCGACGCGGGAGAGGTCGTAGCGCCGCCCGTTGAAGAAGGAGTTCTCGAAGTAGGAGCGCGCCGTCTCGACCGTGGCGGGATCGCCGGGGCGCACCCGCTTGTAGATCTCGAGCAGTGCCTCGTCGCGGCTCGAGAGTTGATGGTCTTGCTTCTTCCGTTGCTCCTCGAGCTTATCCCACTGCTCCTCGAGGAAGTCGAAGTGCTCGACGAAGCTCTGGAGGAACCCTGGGTGTGTCTCCTCGTCGTAGCCGAGGGCGCGCAGCAGGGTGAACAGCGGCAGGCGCCGCTTGCGGGCGACGCGCACCCCGGCGGTGATCTCCTTGCGCGGCTTCTGCTCGACGTCGAACTCGATCCACTCGCCGCGGTAGGGATGGATGGTGCCGGTGACGAGCTGGTACTTGGCGAGGTTGCGCAGGCGATAGCGCTCGCCGGGCTGGAAGATCACGCCCGGGGAGCGCACCAGCTGCGAGACCACCACGCGCTCGGTGCCGTTGATGATGAAGGTGCCCTTGGGGGTCATCATGGGGAAGTCGCCCATGAAGACGATCTGCTCCTTGATCTCGCCCGTGTCGGAGTTGAGGAAGCGGGCGCGGACGAAGATCGGCGCGGAGTAGGTCATGTCCTTCTCTTTGCACTCCTCCACGGTGAACTTCGGGGGCGGGTGCAGGTCCTCGTCGCCGGGGTCGAACTCGAGCTCGAGCCTCAGCTTCTCGCTGTAGTCCAAGATGGGCGAGATATCACGAAATGTCCGCACCAGGCCCTCGCTCATGAGCCAGGCGAAGCTGTCGCGCTGGATGGCGATCAGGTCGGGCAGCTCGAGGGTCTCCTCGAGGTTGCCGAATGAGTAGCGTTCGCGTGAGGTTGCGCGTGGGGTCACGTGGTACTCCCGAGGGCGAGACGGTCCGATGTCACGTGGCAGGGCGGGCGCGCAGGAAGGCAGCAAGAAGAGCCACGGGACGAGCCTCCCAGCGCACACGGACGACCACGGTGCGCCGCAGGCTAGCGGTTGCTCACACTACTCACAACCACACCCCCGCCGCAAGAATCTCCCACGGGACGCCCCCGCATCCCAGGGGCACCCCCGCCGAGGGACTCTGCAGGCAGTCGAGGGCGTTGGTCCTGGCTCGTATCGCCGGCCCGATGCCGGCCATGTTGCCCGAAGCGTCAGGCTCGGGCTCGGGGCCGGGCATGCCAGAGCGTGTACGCCCCAAGACACGCACCGGGAAGGCCCCGGCTGTGTTGCCGGAGCCTCCCGGTCGGCGGGCCGTGTTGGTGCGGGTGGCGTTTCAGCCGGAGGGTTCGCTGAGCCTCACCATGCCGACGGTGACCGGGGTGGTGGCGAGGTCGTTGGTGGCGCCGGGGGCGTTGGTCTGTGAACGGGTACAAGAACAACGCCATCTGCGAACGCGTCACCTCAGAGCCGGCATCGAACCGCTCAGCCGTCCTGCCCCTGGTGATCCCGTAATACGCGATGCAGTTGATCGCAGCCTCAGCACCCAGACCCCCGGTGTCCACGAACCCGGCGTCACGCGTTGCGTCGCCCACACACGCAGAGAACACCGGCAACACGTCGGCCTCCGCCGCGCTGCTGCCCACAGGCGCGGCCCCAGCCGGAGCCGCCACCACAACAGAACCAACCAACCCAACCACCAACAACGCACACCACAACAAACGAGGCTTACCCCCGCCACGGCGGCGACCGGCCCTGAGCATCAGCCCCCCCCCGGCGGAGAGACCCACTACCAACGCGAACCGACTGCGACATCAGCCACAACCTCCTGCCATCACCCGGCGGAACCCCGCCGACCCGACTTGACAGCACAACCCTAACACCACCCGGCCCGGCTTCAAGCCAACCCCGACAGCACCAGCGTTACACCACCCACCAACCTACCCCCCCCCCCCCCCCCGCACGCAACCCCAACCACCCCACGAGCGACGAGCCGCAGCTCTCAAGCATGCGAACGTAGCCCGGCACCGTTGACAGGGAGTTCACGGACCGGGGAGCGTTCAGGCCAGAAGGCAGTCGCGGGCGGCGTCGAGGGCGGGGCGGGCGAGGCCCATGGCGCCGAGGTAGCCGGCCGCGCCGCCCCAGCGGCGGTAGAGCTGCTCGAGCGTCGCCTCCATCACGGCGGGGCGAGCCCCCCACAGCGGGGCGAAGCGGGCCGGATCGAGTTGAAGCTCCTCAAGCAGCGGGAGCAGCGACACGGCCTCCGTGTGATCGTGCTGGGGGCTGGGCCTGCGCTGGGCCGACAGCGCGTAGTCGGCGACGATCTGGGCGGCGTCGACGCCGGCTAGGTCGAGCAGAAGCATGGCCACCACGCCGGTGCGGTCCTTGCCCGCCGTGCAGTGCACCACCATCGGCTCGCGACTGCCGACGCACCCCACGATGCGCACGATCGACGAGCCGCAGTTCTCGAGCATGCGAACATAGCCCGCCACCATCTCGGCCTCGCCATAGGAGCGGATCTCACCGGCGCGGATCCTCTCGTAGATGGTACGGGCCGGGCTCGCCGGGTCGCTCGACATCGACAGCCGCTCGTAAGAGGCTCCCGCAGGCAGCCGGTCCGGGAACTCGGCGGCCTCGCCGTCGGATCTCAGGTCGAACACATGGCGGATGCCGGCGGCCTGAAGGCGCAGCAGGTCGGCGTCGCTGAGGGTGCTGAGCCGATCAGCACGGTAGACGACGCCCGGCCTCGTCGACGCTCCCCCGGCCGCCGGCAGCCCGCCGAGGTCGCGGAAGTTGCTGGGGCCGTCGAGCCTTACGTGTCGATCCATTCCGGGAGGCGCCTCAGCCAGCGTGGGCGGGCTCGAGCTGATCACCGCGACTTACGTGTCGATCCATCTGGGAGGCACCTCAGCCGGACAGCCCGGCCCTGCGGCCCGAAGCGTCAGGCTCGGGGTCGGCACCCCAGAGCGTGTACGCCCCAAGACACGCACCGGGAAGGCCCCGGCTGTGTTGCCGGAGCCTCCCGGTCGGCGGACCGTGTTGGTGCGGGTGGCGTTCAGCCGGAGGGTTCGCTGGATCAGGGCTCGCTGAAGCGGACTATGCCGCCGTTGGGGTAGAAGGGGACGGGCGCGTTGCCCTTTCGCCTTACCAAGAACGCGACGCTGCCCTTGGTGCCCGAGCTGCTGGTGTCGGGGTCCTCCATCAACACCGAGAAGCTAAAGCTGCCGTCGGCGCCGCTCACCTTCTCAATCCAATCAGAACTGACAAGGGTAAGAGACTTGGGCTTATAGGTCAACGTTTCGACCTTTCTTTTGATCTTTCTGGCGATCTGAGTGGGATGTCCGCCGGAGAGGTACATCCGCTGCACATTGAACACAGCCGGACCCGTGCCGTCCACACCAGTGGTGGTGTCCTCATCGTCGGTGTCTTTGAGTTGCACGGTGACAGTCACTTCCTCACCGAAATCAGCCGACACAGTCCTGAACACATCACCCGACGGGAACCTCATGTCGTAATCGGCACCCTTAGACCTTACGTCAACACCAGTAGCAAGCGCACCTGAGGCAACAGTCGTCGTCGGCGCAGCGCCAGAAGTGGTCCTGGCGCCCTCTGTCACCTTCACATAAAACAAGTGCAACCGCTTGTTCGCGTACGCATTACTCGCATAAGCCGGCCCGTTGATCTCCTCAACAACCCGCACCATCAGCGTCGCAACATCACCCGCAGTGCCCGGGTTCGGGTCCGCCGGCGCCTCGACCACAAACGAAGCCATACCATCACTGTCGGTCTTCAGATCATGCAAATGGGTGCTGGTCCACGTCCCGCACGCTGCGCTACTAGCACCGCAGACAACGCTGACGCCGGTAGCAGCCACAGTCGACTTGTCCGAAACCGTGAGCCGAGTAGCCGCCTTGGCCGCGTCCTGCTGCAAAGCATGCAAAACCACCGGGTTGGTGCCATCCACACCGAACGCGGCGCGTTTCACCTTGTTGTTGTCGCTCTCGTCGATGTGCTGCAACTGCACCGTGAACCGCGACCAATCACCAAACTTCATCTCATAAAACGTATGCGAATCACTATCAGACATCTTCGTAGCCGCAACCACCGTGTCATCAGCCGTGATCTCCAACAACTCCGCCGCCACCCGACTCACAGCCACCGTCGTAGTCGCAGTCGCGGGTGTCGTCGTCGTGGTCGTGGGAGCCATCGTGGTCGTCGTGGTCTTGGGAGCCATCGTGGTCGTCGTGGTCGTCGTAGTCGTCGTTGTGGTGGTAGTCGCGGGTGTCGTAGTCGTTGTCGTCGAGGATGTCGTTGTGGTGGGTGCGGTCGTAGTAGTCGTCGTGGTCGTGGTGGTTGCAAGGTTTCCGGTTTGACGGGAGTCGCCGCCGTCGTCGTTTCGGATGGTGCCCGTCGCCTCCGTCTTGGTGCGATGGTAGTCATCGAATCGCACCCGGTCGTCGCTGGTGATCAGATGGTTGACCCGCAGCGTGAACGTCTCATCAGGCTCCACACGCGTGTCGCCGAAAACCTTAACCTTGACCGTCTGAGACAGCGCGTCACCCGACGCGTTCGCCGGGAACGTCAACACCTTGCCCCTGAAACTCGCATAATCACGATTGTCGCCGCGGCGCGCCGCGGTGCCGGCCCGGCCCGGCACCGCCGAAGCCTTCACCCGCACCTCATCACCAGGCGAGGCGCTCAACGTCACCGTGAACACCACAGCAGTGCTGCCAGAATCACCCTCGGCCACGCTCGCGTCGGCCACCGAGATCACCACCGCCGGATCGCTCGCGCTGTCATCGTTGGTGATCGTGCCCGTGGCCTCCACCTTCCTCCCCCCACCAGAGAACCCCACCCGCGAATCCGCGGTAGCAAGATTGTTGACCCGCAACGTGAACGTCTCATCAGACTCCACCACATGATCACCAAGCACCGACACCCTCACCGTCTTGGACAACCCGGCCCCCGACGCACCAGCCGCGAACGTCAACGTCCGACCCGTGAACCCCACATAATCACGACCCACAAGATCACGCGTCGCCGTACCCGACCCGCCAGGCACCGCCGAAACCTTCACCCGCACATCATGACTACACGAACCGCTCAAAACCACCGTGAAACTCATCGAAGAATGACCACGATCCCCCTCAGCCATGCTCACATCAGCAACCGACACCAACAACGACACCCCACCCTGCGCAGCAACCGGCCCAACCACAACCCCCGCAAACAACGCCACCACACCCAACACAACCAACCACAACGACCAACCCCCGCCACCACCCGGGCGGCGGCGACCGGCTACAACATCAGCAGCCCCCCCCCCCGCGGCGAGACCCACTACCAACACGAACCGACTGCGACATCAGCCACAACCTCCTGCCATCACCCGGCGGAACCGCCGACCCGACTTGACAGCACAACCCTAACACCACCCCGGCCCGGCAACACGCCAAACCCGGCAGCACCAGCGCCACGCCACCCACCAACATACCCCCCCCCCCTTGCACGCAACCCAACCCGAACCGAGTGCCAACAAGACCGCCGGGCGCTGCCCTCGCCGGCTCCGGATCGTGGTGGTGACCTGCCCCAGATGCGGCTATGCCGCCGAGATTCGCGGTGAGTGCGACAAGGCTAAAGTTCTGGTCCATGAACGCTCCGACAGTTGCTGACGCTCAACGCGCAGCCGACCGGCTCGCGCAGGAGCACGGCGTGGGTCGGGTGCTCCTCTATGGCTCGGTCGCTAGAGGCGACGCCCACGAGGGCAGCGACATCGACCTCGTAGCCGTGTTCGACGACCTCGACGGCTTCAAAGGCCGCCGCTACCGGCTATGGCAGGCTGTCCGCGAGACGGCACGCGAAGCCGCCGGATGCCATGTGGAAGTGAAGGTCACCGACCGAGCGGAGTGGCGGCACCGCTCTGAGGAGGTCACGAACTGCATTGAGCATCACATCAACTCCTATGCGGTGACCTTGCGAGACGACCCGCCGCGGTGCGAGGTTGACTGGGGAAAGGGGATCACCTTGCCAGCGGACAACAAGGCAGAGGCGCAGCATCACATAGCTGGGATGCGAGAGGACCTAAGCAGGCTGATCCGAGAATGGCAGCCGGACGACACCGAACTCTTTGCCGGCGCCGACTCCCTTGCCCAGGTCGGGCTACGGCGGAGCCGCCTCAAAGCCGTATGCGCTAGCGGTGCCATGAGCTTGGAGCACGGGTTGAAGGCGCTGATCGCGATGGGAGAGCGCTGGCCCAGACGCTCGCACGTGGCGGCTGAGCTGATGGAGCAGATGTCTCCCGCGGCTCGCGAACTGGCCCGGAGCGTGCCCGATGACTTGATGCGCGAGATCGACACCTGGCGGCAGGCAGGCACGTATCCGGCGGTGTTCGAGGCGCTAGAAGTGTCAGACTCGGAGTTGTGCGAACAGGCCGAGCGTTACGCCGAAGCGGCTCTGGCGTTCGCGGCCGTCGTCGTCGCGGACCATGAGCGCGCCTACCGCGAAACTTCGCCCGAGACGCGCTTGCTCGCCCACCAGCGCAGAAGGCTCCAACATCTCAGAGAGACGATCCACCATCTGGGACGGCGCCCAGCGCGTGTAGCGGCGCCTCAGACGAGCTCCACGCCCGCTCCGACCGCCTCGAGAGCGGCCTTGGCCTTCTCGGCGTCGGCCTTCGACAGGCCCTCGAGCACCGGCTTGGGAGCGTTGTCGACGACCTCCTTGGCCTCCTTGAGGCCGAGCGAGGTGAGGCTGCGCACCTCCTTGATCACCTGGATCTTCTTGTCGCCGACGGAGGCCAGTACCACGTTGAAGGAGTCCTTCTCCTCCTCGGGCTCCGCGGCCTCGGCTGCGGCGGGAGCGGCGGCCACTGCCACGGGCGCCGCCGCGCTCACACCGAAGCGCTCCTCGAACTCCGAGAGCAGCTCGCTCAGCTCTAGCACGGTCATCTGTGAGATCGAGTCGAGGATCTCCTCTTTGGTCGCCATGGTTCAGGCCTCCTGTGTGTCGGATGTGTCGGACTGGTTGGTTTTGGGGTTCGTCGCCTCGCCCGCGCCGGACGATCCGCCGGGGACGGCAGCCTCGCCCGCGCCGGACGACTCAGCGGGGATGGCGGCCTCGCGTGCGTTGATGAGCGCTTTGAGCCCGTGGGCGAAGCTGCGCGGCACCGCCTCCAGCAATCCGGCGAACTTGGACAACGGTGCGCCCAGAGCACCGGCGAACTGCGCCAGCAGAACGTCGCGCGGGGGAAGGGCGGCCAGTGCGACGACCTGCTCGGCGCTGAGCACCCTCTGACCCAGAAGGCCGCCCTTGACCACCAGGGCCCGGTTGACACGCGAGAAGTCGCGCAGCGCCTTGGCCACAGCGGCCGCGTCACCCGCAGGACCGTCGCCGCCGCCGTCGAGGAAGGCGATCGCGGTGGGGCCGGTGAGCAGGCTTCCCAGCTCGAGGCCGAGCTCGTCCGCCGCGAGGCGCACCATCGTGTTCTTGTACACGGTGTACTCGGCGCCGACGCTGCGAAGGGAGCGGCGCAGCGCAGCCATGTCCGGCACGTTCAAGCCCCGGTACTCGGTCAGCACGGCCGCGTCGCTGGCCGAGAGCCGGTCACGCACCTCGGCGACTACGGCAGCCTTGTGGGGCCTGGGTTCTGACATGGGTTGCCCTCCTCGTCCGGCGGGCCAGCCGGCCCATTGGTGCTCCCCACGGAGCGCACCGGATGTCTCAGGTTGAGCGGGGTTTGCGCGCCGAGCAGTGTACGGGACTAGTCCGCAGCCCCAACACCCACGCGTCCTACATCGGGGGCGTGCAGCCGGCAGGCGCTCAGGTGTACGGGACTAGTCCGCGGCCCCAACACCCGCGGGGTCCACGCGGACGCCCGGCCCCATCGAGGAGCTGAGCACCATCTTCTTCACGTACTTTCCCTTGGCGGCCGCCGGCTTGGCCCGATGCAGCTCGGCCACGACGGCGCGCAGGTTGCGCAGGAGGTCGGCGTCCTCGAAGGAGACCCTGCCGATGGGAACATGCACATTGGCGAACCGGTCGGTGCGGTACTCGACCCTGCCGCCCTTGAACTCGCCGACGGTGCGGGCGACGTCGTTGGTCACCGTGCCGGTCTTCGGGTTGGGCATCAGGCCGCGCGGCCCGAGGATCCGGCCCAGCTTGCCGACCACCGGCATCATGTCGGGTGTGGCGATGGCGACGTCGAAGTCGGTCATCCCGCCCTGGATCTGCTCGGCGAGATCCTCGGATCCGACCAGGTCGGCGCCGGCCTCGCGGGCGACGGCCGCGGACTCGCCCTGGGCGAACACCGCGACCCGGACCTCCTTGCCGGTGCCCGAGGGCAGCGACACGGTGCCGCGCATCATCTGGTCCGCCTTGCGCGGGTCGACGCCGAGCCGCACCACCACATCGACGCTCTCGTCGAAGCGGCTGCTCGCCAAGCGCTTCACCAGGCTGACAGCCTCGGCATCGCTGTGATTGTGCAGGCGGTCGAAGCTCTTGAGCGCGTCGACGTGCTTGCGTCCCGTTGCCATTCGGTCCCTTTCGTTACGGCCTCAGCACCTGAACGCCGCCGCTGTCAGGCGACGGTCACCCCCATCGAGCGGGCCGTGCCCTCGACCTGGGCCTTTGCGGCCTCCAAGTCGTTGGCGTTCAGGTCGGGCATCTTCAACTCGGCTATCTCGGACAGCTGCGCCTCGGTGATGGTGCCGGCCGGCTCGCGGCCCGGAGCGGTCGACGCCTTGGCCAGGCCGGCGGCGCGGCGCACCAGGTAGGAGGTTGGAGGCGTCTTGGTGACGAAGGTGAAGGAGCGGTCCTCGTAGATCGTGATCTCGGCCGGGATGATCTGGCCCCGCTTGTCCTCGGTGCGCGCGTTGTAGTCCTTGCAGAAGTCCATGATGGCCACGCCGTGGGGGCCCAGCGCCGTGCCCACGGGAGGGGCCGGCGTGGCCTGGCCGCCCTGGATGTGGATCTTGACCACAGCAGCAACCTGTTTGCGCGCCATCTTGTGACTCTTTCGGGAAGCGGGAGCGAACGCGCCAAGTGTGGCGGGATCGGCGGTGAGCGGCAACCAACCTCGGCGAGATAGCCGGCGGAGGGTGGCGGCGCGCACCTCGGGGTTGTCGGAGGGGCTAGAGGCGGGCGACCTGCGCGAACTCGAGCTCGACGGGAGTCTCCCGGCCGAAGATGTTGACAAGCACCTTCACCTTCAGTTGGTCCTCGTTGATCTCGATGATCTCGCCGGAGAAGTCCGAGAAGGGGCCGTCCTTGACACGAACCGTCTCGCCCATGCCGTACTCGAAGATGGGCTTGGCCCGCTTGGACGCCTCGCGCGAGCGGTCGGCCTCCACCCCGAGGAACGCCTCCACATCCCGCCGCCGCAGAGCCGAGGGCGCCCCGCCCTGGTTGACGAAGCCGGTCACGTTGGGGGTGTCGCGGATCACGGGCCAGACCTCGTCATTGAGTTCGCACCGCACGAAGACATACCCGGGGAACAGCCGCTTGGAGGAGATCACCTTCTTGCCGTTGCGGAACTCGGGCACATCGCGCATCGGGATGACGATCTCGTGGATGCGGTCCCCCATGTTCATCGATTCCTTGCGCGCCTCGAGGTTCTGCTTGACCTTCTTCTCGTAGCCGGACTGGGTGTGCACGACGAACCACTTGCCGGGCCTGTCGTAGGGGCTGCGCGGCTCATCGACCTCGGCGGCTTCGGCATCGATGGCTCCGGCGGCTTCAGGGTCGAGCAGTTCTTCCTCGGTGATCACGGCGGTGGAGTCCGGGGTGTCGGGCATCGGGGAACCTCAGCGGTCGAACAGTTCGAGTATGAAGGTGGAGAAGACCCAGTCCAGCCCGTAGATCATGGCTGTGAGCACGACGACGGTGATGAGCACCACGATCGAGTAGTTGACCGTCTCGGCCCGGCTGGGCCAGACGACCTTGCGGAGCTCGCCGCGCACCTCGCGCACGAACTGGACCGGTGGGGTGCGCTCGGAGGGCGGTGCTGCCGACGGCCGGTCGCGGGTGCGCACCAGGGTGCCCTCAGCGTCGACCTCGCCCTGCTTGCGCAGCATCCTCTTCTGCTGACGATTCATGGCCATGGTTGCTATTCACCTCGAGTGTGTGCGGACCTGCCCGCGGGGCGGCCTTGCGGTGGTTTCGCAGGGGCGGAGGGACTCGAACCCCCAACCGCCGGTTTTGGAGACCGGTGCTCTGCCAATTGAGCCACGCCCCTCAGCAGCGTCGCAAGGCTACCAGCACCATCGTGCGGACGACTACGGCCGCTCGGCTGATCGGCCGCTCGACGGCGCGGCCCGCCAAGAGGCGAGGCGGCAGCGGCGGTCACTACGGCCGCTCGGCGACGCTAGGAGGCGAACCGGGCGAAGCGGCGATGGCGGGTCGCCACGGCCATCAGTCCCGCCGTGGCCGCCGCGCCTGCCGCCAGGCCGCCCGCGGCAGCCGCCGCGCGCGACGACACCCGCAGGGCCAGGCGCTGCCGGCGGCTGAGGCGCTGCCGCTGCGACTCGATGCCATCGAGGATCCGTGACTCCAGCGACGGATCGCTGCGTGCGGGCAGCTCGCGCAGGGACTTCATCGCCTCCATGAGCCGGCGATACCGCACCTGCTCGGCCCGGCACCGCAGGCAGGCGGACAGGTGCTCGTGCTCGGGGTCGTTCAAACTGCGCTCGCCCCGTGCAGCCATACCCAGCGATCTGCTGACCGCATCACATCCGCCCCCGATCGACGGCGTGGTCTCAAGTGAGCAGTCCGTCACAGGCTGATCCCCGGTGACACCCGCCCGCACCCGGACAGGGTGGCCGCCAGTCACAGGCACCCCGACTGTCACGAGTCGGTGCTCACGCCCGGCCCTGGCTCGGCGCGGCCAGACACGGGGCCGCCAGCGGCGCGTGCGCCTAGCGCGGTCGCCCGCGTGCTCACCCATCACGCCGTGGCTCTCCGGGCATGGGCAGCACCCGCTCTCGCAGCCGCTTGCGCGCCCGGTGCAGGCGTACCTTCGCCGCGGTCTCGGAGATGCCCAACTCCTCGGCGATGGCCGCGTGGGGCAGGTCGTACAGGTCCCTGAGCACCACCACGGAGCGCAGCCGGGCAGGCAGGTCGCGTATGGTGGCGTCGAGGGTGGCCCTCAACTCAGCGAGGTCGCCCTGCAGTTCCGGGTCGTGCTCGGGGCGGGTCTCGACCACGTCGTGGTGCGAGGAGATCTGCTCATGGCTGTTGCGCCGCCGGCGGCTGAGGTGGGTGGCGGAGCAGTTGGCGACGATGCGATACAGCCAGGTGCCGAACTGCGCGTCGCCGCGGAAGCGGCCGATGTGGCGGTAGGCCCTCAGGTAGGTCTCTTGAACCACGTCGCGTGCGTCCTCGGTGTTGGCGGTGAGTCGCAGGGCCAGGGCGTAGGCATCGGCGTAGGTGATGCGAACGAGCCGGTCGAACGCCTCGGAGTCACCGGACTTGGCCTGCTCGACGAGAGCGGCCATGTCCGGCAAGGATTGAGACTCGCGGCGGCCGCCGAAGTTACGCGAGGGTCCGGTGACGGCTCGCAGCTCGGGCCGCGCGGCAGCGCTCACAGGCGCCGGAGGAACGGCCGGGGCAGGAATCTCATGTAGCGACGGACAGACTCGAACTGTCGACCTCTCGATTATGAGTCGAGCGCTCTTGCCTACTGAGCTACGTCGCCGCTGAAGCGCAGGCGGGGGGCCTGCGCCGAGCTCCCTGTCAGAATCGAACTGACGACCTTCTCCTTACCATGGAGACGCTCTACCGTCTGAGCTAAGGGAGCGGGCCGGCGCCGCAACGCCGAACGGCCATCATGCCACAGAGCCACCAGCGTTCCAACCCTCGCCACATTCACCCTCGACGGTCTTCGAGCGCGGGGTCGGGGTGAGGATGCGCGGGTCTGCTCGTAGGAACAGCAGGCGCTTGTGGCCTGCCCCACACCCAGCACGACCCGCGCGGTTTCTCGCTTCCTCAGCCCATGACCAATCCCCGTGGCGGGCCCGCCCTCGCAGAGCGGGCAAGTGCCGAGTATGGCAACACCAAGCGGCGGCAAAGGCAGCGCACGCGCGGGGACAGATTCACAGAGGTCGCAGGCGGGACCTCAGGGCAGCCTCAAAGTGCTCCCTGCTGACCGTCTTCGCGGCCTGGAGTCGCTTGTTGAAGTCCTCCAGAGCAAGTGCTTCCCATTGGTCGCGTGTCAGAGGCCCATGTTTGCCGGCTATGTGAAGACCGCGTGCCGGGTGATCACGAGTTCGACGATGTGGGCGTGATGCGTATTTCGCATGACCACTTGGACAGCATGAAATCCGTGCTCGGCGATGAGTTCTGAGACTTCAGGCGAGCGATCGTAGGTCATCATGAAATCCGCCTGCACGTCAGCCAGTATCTTGAATAGCCGGCGGTGATCGATCTGGTGGTGTGCGTAGAGTCGGTTGCCCGCCCGCTTGCCACCCGCCGTGTATGGCGGATCGATGAAGGCCACGGCACCTGGGATCTCGGCAACGACTTCCAAGAACTCAAGGCCATCGGTCTCACAGAACATGATCTGCTCGGCGCGAGCGCCGATGTTCTGCAAGCGCCCGACGATGGTATCGGGATACCAACGAGAGTGCAATCCCCTGTTGTTCTCACCCGACTTCGCCAGTGCGGCGCCTGGAGCGAGGATGCCACCGCGGCGGGTGCGGTTGAGCACCAGCGTTCGGAACCCGTGCTCCAGCAAATCTCGAGGCGCGCTGCCGGCCAGAGCTGCGACAGCCTCACGTGTGGGTTCGAACTCTGCCACGAGTCGGCACAGATCGGAGTTGTGGCGTAGCGCCGCATGCCAGAAGGCTGCCACATCGTGGTCCAACTCGGCCATGAGACATCGCTCCACTAGTCCCTCACATACCGCGGTGAGCGCGACAGTGCCCCCGCCGCAGAACGGTTCAATGAGCACCCTGGGTCTAGGTTGCATACAAGCAAGCCAAGACCGAACGTGAGGGATGAGCCAGGTCTTGCCCCCCGGATATCTGAGCGGTGAGCGTTGAGGCACCGACGCGACATTGACGGCCGGAATAGGGGAAACGGGATATTCCTCACCGTGACCCTCGTTCGATCTGTGCTTCATGGCCTCACAGTACCGACGGGTGTGACAAGGGTGCCTATGGGACGCGAGCGGCCAGGGCGGGGCGGATGGCGTCTGCTCGCCGCCGCGCGGCCATGCCCTGCCAGACGCCGGTGCAGTAGGCGGCGTCGTCGGCCAGCCGCAGGCCCAGGGTCGCGGCAGGACCGGCGGGCCTGGCTCCCCCGAGCCAGTCAACGAGCGGCGGCGCGAGAGCTGCGACCAGAGCGGCAACACGAAGCCGGCGTGAGGCGACCGCGCCGCACAGCGCCAGCGGCAGCCAGGCTCTGGTCACCGCCCGGGCCAGACCCAGCCCGGCGAGCCAGTGGCCCTTGATTGCGAGCGACGCAGCCAGCCACAACCTCTCGACGAGCGGCATCCGGGTCACGGACCGGAGGCGCCCCGCGAGACGCACCGACGACACGGCGACCACCACCGCCGCAACCGTGACCGCCGCAGCCCGCGGGCGCACGCAGGCGAGTGCCGTCCAGGCGACCGCCGCTGAGCAGGTGCAGCGGGCGGGGGCCACAGCCGTGCCGTGGCGCTCGGCCAGGTCCGCTGCCGAAGCTCCGTAGCGCCGGCGCTGCGCCGCCCATGCCCTCCAGGAGGCGCGGGGACGGTGCCAGGCAACCGCGGAGGGCTCGTAGCGCACGGTGGCACCGCCCGCAGCGAGACGCCAGACGAAGTCCACATCCTCCCCGCAGCGCAGCCCCTCATCGAAGCCGCCGGCGGCACGGGCCGCGCCGGTGCGAACGGCCAGCACCGCGGCGGGCACATAGCGCACCCGCCGCCGCGGCCCGACCGCGGACGGCGCATCCCCCATGTCCAGCGGCGAGCAGGCCGCCTCGTAGCAGGAGAGCAGGCCGGGGCCGGGACGGCTCCTGACGCGCGGTGCCGCCGCCGCCACCGCCGGATCGACAAAGTGGGACAGGAGGGCTGCGATCGCGGGCGGATCGACCACGGCGTCGGAGTCCACGAACACCACCACCGGGGTGTCCACCATCTCCAGGCCGGTGTTGCGTGCCGCGCCGGGCCCGCCGTTGACCTGCCGTGGCGCGAGCCGGGCCCCGAAGCGGCGCGCCACCCCGGCGGTCGCGGCAGGATCGGCCGAGGCGTCATCCACGACCACAGCCGGCAACGAGCCGCCGAGCGCGGCGAGTAGTTGTGCCAGCCCTTCGGCATCGTCTCGCACCGGTACCACCACCGTGACATCTCCCACACCGAGCGGCGCCTCGTACCCAAGTTCGGCGCGCGGATGGACCATGCCGGCATCGAGCAGGCGGCGGGCCAGTGCCTTAGCTGCGGGCGCCTCGCCCACGGGCATCCCGTCCAGCCAGGCGTCGAGGCGGCGCGCGCCCGCAGTGCTGAGGCGCACCAGGCGCAGCGGCGCACCGCCCACAGCGAGACGCCCGCCGTCGAGCCGCCGCAGCGCGCCGTCAGCCTGGAGTCTCAGCGTCTCGGGGAAAGGCATCGCCACGGTGTCGGTAGCGGACGCGGCACCTTGTCGGCCGATCCTTGGGCGCTGAGTTCTGGGGCGGCTCGGCGGCAACACCAGCGCAGCGAACTTGCTCCTAGGCGAGGCGCCTCGCCGCTCCGCAACGCCTCAACCCGCGCACACAACCTCACGCGAACCGACAGCTAGTTGACGGCTTTGTCCATGAGACCGACGGTGTGTTGCGGAAGCCAGTCATCGCGCACCGCGCACGCAACCCCTAGTTGACGGCCTTGTCCATGCCCTCCCAGTACGGGGAGCGCAGCTTGAACTTCTGCAGCTTGCCGGTGGCCGTGCGGGCCAGCTCGGAGCGGAACTCCACCGAGGTGGGGCACTTGTAGTGGGCGAGGCGCTCGCGGCAGTGCTCGATCAGCTCCCCGGCGGTGGCCTCGGCGCCGGGGGCGAGCACGACCAGCGCCTTGACGGTCTCGCCCCACTTCTCGTGCGGCACCCCGATCACCGCCGCCTCGGCCACGGCGGGGTGCGAGAACAGGGCGTCCTCGACCTCGATGGAGGACACGTTCTCGCCGCCGGAGATGATCACGTCCTTCTTGCGGTCGGTGATCATGTAGTAGCCGTCGTCGTCGACGTACCCGCCGTCGCCGGTGTGGAACCAGCCGTCGACGATGGCCTCGGCGGTGGCGGCCGGCTGATCCCAGTAGCCCTCCAGCACATGGTTGCAGCGGGCCAGGAACTCGCCGTCGGGCCCCAGTCTCATGCGGACGCCGAGACCGGGTACCCCCTGGCGTGACAGCATGCGGGCCCGCTCCGCGGGCGAGAGGTGATCCCACTCGGCCCGGCTGCGGTTCATCGTGAGCAGCGGGGCGGTCTCGGTCAGGCCGTAGATGTGAATGAACTCCCAGCCCAGGTCGGTCTCGACCCGCTCGATCGTGCGGGTCGGCGGCGGCGCGCCCGCCACCACGATCCTGGTGCGGCCCGCGCCGGGTATCGGGCCCTCCCACCCCTCTGCCGCGTCGAGAATCGCGGCCACCACCGCCGGCGCCCCGCAAAGGATGGTGATGCCGTGCCGGTCCACCCGGCGCAGGATCTCGGCGCCGTCCACCTTGCGCAGCACGACCTGCTTGGCGCCCATGCCGACCAGGGCATAGGGCATGCCCCAGCCGTTGCAGTGGAACATGGGCAGCGTGTGCAGGTAGACGTCACGGTCGCTCACCGAGGACTGCCAGCCGAACACTGCGGCGTTGAGCCACAGGCTGCGGTGGGTCTGCTGGACGCCCTTGGGCCGAGCGGTCGTGCCCGACGTGTAGTTGACGACCGCGGTCTCGTCCTCGTCAGGAGTCCAGGGCTCGGGCTCGGGCCCGAACCGGAACAGGGCCTCGTCGGACTCGGCGCCGAGGACGAACCTGTGGCGGCACTCGACGCCCGCCAGGCTCCCGGCCAGTTCGGGGTCCAGGAGCAGAACATCGGCGCCGCAGTGCCCGACGATGTAGGACACCTCCTCGGGGCTGAGCCGGAAGTTGACCGGCACGAAGATCCGACCGTTGCCGCTCACGCCCCAGAAGCAGCTGAGAAGCCTGCCGGCGTTGTGCGACACCATGGCGACGCGCCCGCCCATCGGCACCCCGAGCGCGTCTAGTCCGGCTCCGGTGGCTCGGGCGAGTTCCGCAAGCCGCGAGAAGCTGACCTCGCCCATCGACTCGGCCGGCTGATCGGGCTCGTCGACGAAAGCGACCCGGTCCGGATACACGGTGAGCGCGCGGTCGAGATGGTCGCGAACGGTGAGGGGAACCTTCATGGCGACATCATGGCAGGCACCACATTCAACGCGCCACGCCCAGGGTCACCGATTAAAGCGGGGCGCAGGCGGGCGGCACGGCGGCAACTCGCGTGGGTCGGGCCGGGTGGGGCGGTCGGATCGCTGAGAACGGACGAGGTGCCTGCTCGTCGACCCCGGCGTCTAATGGTCGAAGACGATGACGCCGCGGATGTTCTTGCCGTCCAGGAGGTCGCGGTAGCCCTCGTTCACCTCGTCGAGCGTGTAGGTCCTCGTGACCATGGAGTCGAGGTCGAGTTGCCCGGCGGAGTAGAGCGACAGCATGTGCGGGATCTCCGAGCGGGGGCTGCCGGAGCCGAAGATCGTGCCGAGGAGCTGCTTGTTCATCATGGCGAACTCGAAGAGGTTGAACTGCGTGTCCATCTGCTCCAGCGGCGCGACCGCGGTGACCACGATGCTGCCGCCCTTGCGGGCCAGGAACTGCGCCGGCGCGAGCAGCTCGCCGGCCATCGTGGAGGGGGTCAGGATCACGCTGTCGGCCATCACGCCATGGGTGACGTCGCGGACCGTCGCGGCAGCGGCCTCCATCGATTCGGCCGTGTGGGTGGCGCCGAAGCCGCCTGCGGACTCGCGCTTGAACCCGACCGGGTCGACGGCGACGATGTTGGCCGCACCCGCGAGCCTGGCCGCCTGCAGCGCTGCCGTGCCGAGCCCGCCGCAGCCCACCACCACCACGGTGTCGCCGGGACGGGTCTGAGCACGGTTCACCACCGACCCGTAGCCCGTGGTGACGCCGCAGCTCACCATGGCGGCCACCTCGGCGGGCACGCCGGGATCGACCCTCACCGCGGAGTCGACGCTCAGCACCATGTACTCGGCGAACGTGCCCAGCTTGAGCATCGGGGTCAGCTCGTTGCCCGCCGCGTCGCGGTGGCGGAACCCGCCGGCGGGCGGCATCATCCCGGGCGCCAGCAGGTGCATCCCCAGATCGCAGATGTTCTGCTGGCCGCTGGCGCACCACCGGCAGCGCCCGCAGGACGGCACGAAAGAGGCCGAGATGTGGTCGCCCACGGCCAGTTCGGTGACTCCCTCGCCTAGCTCTACGACAACTCCGGCACCCTCGTGGCCGCCGACCACGGGCAGGGCCACGGCCATCGTCCCGTCCCGGCCGTGCTCATCGGAATGGCACATGCCCGCAGCGGTGGTCTTCACCAGCACCTCGCGCGGGCCCGGGCCGTCGAGGTCGATCTCCTCGACGCTCCAGTCCGTGTTCGCCTCTCGCAGCACAGCGGCCCTGATCTTCACTCGGCACCTCCCAACGATCCGACCTCAACGAACACTACATGAGCGGCACATTGCCAGCATCGGCTGCGATCCAAAGATCATCGGAATCGCCGGGCGCGGCGAGTTCTGTCAAGCCAACTCCAATTTAATCGCGGCGCGTCAAGACTCGCTCGCCGTCAGGTCGGGCAACCACTTTCCATTCCGAGCGTGCAGTGGTCCGCCAAGTCTGGTCCCACCGGTCGAGCAAAGCGGCCAGTTCGAGATGGCCTTGCGCGTACTCCAGCAGATCGTCGACCCGTCCAGCAATATAGAGGTCTGCTGCGGTCACAGTCAGCTCATCTGATACACGCATGCAGAGCCAACTAGCTGGTTCGCTCACAGTGCTGACTTCAGTGAGCAGTTCCATGAAGGCTGCTAGACGCGTCAGCGAACGTCGACGCTCGGGGGAGATAGATTCACCGGCACGCCATTTACGCACAGCTGAGACTGAGACTTCACATAGTCGTGCAATCTCGGACCATCCGAGTCCACGAGCCGTAGACAGTTCCTCAAGCAATGCCTCTGTCCTTGAGGCCGCTTTCTCCGACGTTCTGCGATCAAGGTCAAGGGATCTGGCTTCTCGCCGCCCATCTTCCACATCCGCGGATAGCAGCCGCACCCTGCCGCTAAGTTCGTAGGTCACACAATCCAGGCTATCGGGACGCGCGACCGCTCGGGGTTAGGGGGTGGCTGTCATGCCGCCGTCTATGGCCATGACGGCTCCGGTCACGGCGGCGGCGGTTGGAGAGCAGAGCCAGCAGACGAGCCCGGCCACCTCGGCGGGGTCGATCAGGCGCCCGAGCGGCTGCTGGTGCGCCACGAAGTCCTCTGGCGAGTCGAGCCCGTATACGGCTGCCGACGCGTCGAGGATGGCGCCACGGGTGGATCCCGGTGCCACGGCGTTGGCGGTCGCGCCCGTGCCGGCCAACTCGGCGGCCAGGGAGCGGACCAGCCCGGTGACGCCGTGCTTGGCGGCGGCGTAGACCCCGAGGCGGGGCAGCCCGAGCGAGCCGGCGGCCGATGCCACGGCCACGAAGCGGCGCGGGCCGGGCGAGGCGAGCATGTGAGGCACGGCAGCCTTGATGGTGTGCCACACGCCCTTGAGGTCGGTGTCCATCACCGTGTTCCAGGTGGGTTCGGACTCCTCCCAGAGTCGCCCGCCGCCGCTGAGGACCCCCGCAGCGGCGACCACGGCATCGACGCGACCGTGCCGGCCGGCTAGCGCCGCTATCTCGGCCGTGAGCGCCGGCCCGTCCCGCACGTCGGCAAAGAGCGCCTCGGCGTGGGGGTTGGCACGCCGCACGACCTCCTCCAGGTCGGCACGCGGCGGCCTCGCGTAGCCGGCGTCCGCTCCGCCCTCGCAGGCGTCGAGCGCCGCGACATGCCAGCCGTCCGCGGCCAGCGCCGCGACACAGGCGGCTCCGATGCCCCTGGCGGCGCCGGTGACGAAGGCCACTGGCCTGCCCGAGGCGCTCACCCGACCTTCCGCACTTCCGTAATCGGCGGGGCAGATGCCTGAGCGACCGACCTCGCGCTCTCAACGCTCATTGGACATCGCACGTTTCGGTAACCGGCGGGACGTCCGACGCACCCTGAGGTGGCGAGCCGTGATGCCCCTCGCGAGACTCGAACCGCATTGCAGTGGTCGGGCTGAGGTCCGGCGTACGGGCACCGTTTCGCAAGGCAAGCGGCGGCAGCAACACGGTCGCGAGGTACGCGGCTGCGGCAGGCACGGTGTTCTAGGGTAGGCGGCGGGGGGCGAGGAGGAACGAGAATGGACGCACAGGGCCCGCTCGAGGGCATCCGGGTGATCGACCTGACGCAAGTGCTTGCCGGCCCGACGGCGGCGATGTTGCTGGCCGACCTGGGCGCCGACGTGATCAAGGTCGAGCCGCCCGGATCCGGCGACCTGTCGCGGCTGGCGCCGTTCGCCAAGGGCGGCCTCAACAGCTCCTACGCCAACTGCAACCGGGGCAAGCGCTCCATCCAGATCGACCTGGGCAGCAGCGCAGGCCGCGACCTGGGCATTCGGCTGCTCTCCGGCGCCGACGCAGCCATACAGAACATGCGGCCCGGGGTGATCGACAGGCTCGGCCTGGGGTATGCGCAGGTCTCGGCCGCCAACCCCGCCATCGTGTACTGCTCGATGTCGGGATACGGGCAGAGCGGCCCCTATGCGGACCGGGCGGCATACGACCCGATCATCCAGGCGGTGTCGGGCTACGTGGATTTGCAGGTCAATCCCGAGGCCCCGATCCCCGACCTGGTGCGCAACGCCGTCATCGACAAGGCGTCCGGCTGGATGGCCGCGCTGGCCGTCGTCTCGGCGCTGCTGGCGCGCAGCCGCGGCTCCGGCGGCCAGCACATCGACCTGTCGATGCTCGACGCCGCGGTGCAGTTCCTGTGGCCCGACGGCGGGATGGCCGACACGCTGACCGACCCCGACGTCGCCGGCGGCCGGCACCTGTCGACGCTGTACCGGCTCACGCCGTGCGCCGACGGCTACATCGCCTACTTCGTGATCAGCGACAAGCAGCACCACGGCCTGTACCGGGCGCTCGGGCGCCCCGAATGGGTCGACGACCCGGTGTGGGGCACCCATGAGGGCCGGCACGGGCGATTCGAGGAGCTCGGCACGATGCTCGAGCAGGAGTTCGCCAGGTGGAAGGTGGCCGACCTGGCACCCCGGATGCACGCCAACTCGGTGCCGTGCGGGGAGGTCGCATCCGTCGCCGACCTGCACACCGACCCGCAGATCCGCCACAACGCCACGCTGGTGGAGTGGCAGCATCCGGCAGCGGGGCGGGTCCGACAGCCCCGCCTGGCGCCGAGGTTCTCGGTGACTCAGCCGGCCTTCAACGCGTCGGCCCCCCGCCTGAACGAGCACGCAGGCGAGATACTCGCGGAGCTGGGCCTCGACGCCGAAGCCGTCGAAGAACTGCGCAACGCCGGAGCCGTCCCGTAGACGTCACCGACCCGATGCTTGGCGACTGCCCGAAGGTTCTGGACCATCGGGATCAATCGGTATATCTGACAGTACCGTATTTGACTGCAGTGGACGCATAGCTCTTGGTGGCGCCCGGTGCGTTGGTCCATGCTCTCAAGACAAAGGCACGGCTGCCTGTATTACCTGATGCTGCTGAGTTAATGTCGGCCATCTCCAGGGGCACCCTGAATTTGCCATTATTGCCGGTTGAATATGCCTTATTCGACGTGTTGAAGGTAAAGCCGCCGATCGACGGATCCCGTGTCACAGAACCGGCTCTGGCATTCCCTCGTGCCACCGCCGTGACAACGCCTGATGAAGTCATAAGATGGATATCGAAGGAAGCTGCATTTATTCCGTCGGTACCGACCGTCGTGTTGTTACCATTAGAGTCTTTGAGCTGCACCACGATGCTCACCTTGTCCCCGAATGTGGCTTCGACGAAGTCCGTGCTGGCGGCGAGTGCCTTGTCGGTCTTCGCGCCTTCAGACATAACCGTAAAACTGTTCGCCGGCGGCAAGGTTGTTGTCGTCGTAGCAGGCGTGGTTGTTGTTGTAGTGGTGGTGGTGGTGGTCGTGCCGATCGTGAGTGTCGCCCAGTCTGAGGGGGTTCCCCAGCCGTTGGTGTTGCGCGCCCGCACCTGCCATCGCCACTCCCCGTTGGTGAGACCGCCTGCGGGGGCGAGGGCGTGGGACGTGGTCGATGCACCCGAGTTGGCAATATTGCGCCACGTAGCAGGGTTCGCTTCCCCGGGCTTGTGCCATCTAACGCTCCACCGAGTCACGGTCGCGTCCCCAAGGTTCGTCCAGCTCAGCTCGACGAAGTTCGAGTTCGCCGCACGCCGCAACGCGCTCAAACCCGCCGGCTTGCCCGGCGATCCATCAGGCACAGTCGTAGAAGTCGTGGTCGTAGAAGTCGTAGTCGTAGAAGTCGTGGTTGCCGGGGCGGTGGTCGTGGTCGCCGGGGTGGTTGTGGTTGTGGTTGTTGTGGTTGTTGTGGTTGTGGTGGTGCCGGGTTCGCTGAGTCTCACCATGCCGACGGTGACCGGGGTGGTGGCGAGGTCGTTGGTGGCGTTGGGTGCGTTGGTCTGTGAACGGATCAGGAACACGACGCTGCCCGAGTTGCCCGTGTTGCCGGTGTCGGGGTCGTCCATCCAGGCCGAGAAGGTGAGGCTGCCGTCAGCGCCGGTGTAGCGGGTGCGCCGATACTGGTCCCAACCGCTGGACGCCTTGACAGAGTCGGGCTTGACCAAAGAATCGGTCTCTCCGGACCTTTCAACCCTTTTCGGGTGACCGCCCGTCGGGAAGTAGATGCGATGCAACTGGAACGCGGCGCGGGTCGTGCCATCGGCGCCCACGGTGGTGTCAGCACCGTCAGCATCCTTGAGCTGGATCTTGATCGACACCTCGTCACCATAATCGGCCTCCACGAACCTCCTGCTGCTGTCGCCGGACGCGAACGTCTTGTCCGCCTTCGCGCCCTTTGAGGTCACGGTGATGCTCGCGGCCGCGTTGCCGGAGGGCACCGTCGTGGTCGGCGCAGACCCTGAAGTCGTGCGATCACCGTCAGAGACGAGCACATTGACCACATGGAACCGCTTGTTCAACAGATTCGTGATCGCAGGCGACGCCGGGCCGTTGACCTCCTCCACGAACTGCAAGACCAGCGTGACCCTGTCACCGGCGGTGCCCGGGTTCGGGTCCGCCGGCGCCGAAACAGCGAACGAAGCCATACCCGTACCATCGGTCTTCAAAGTGTGCTGAGCAACGTTGCCACCCGCAGACGCACAACGAGGAGTACATGACACAGCACCCCCGTCGAGAGCGACAACCGCAGGCGTAACATCAGACGACTGCGAATAGCTACCGGCATTCACATGACCCGACAGGTTGAACTGCCGCGCATCGACCAGCACAGGATTCGTGCCATCAACACCGAACGCGGCGCGCTTCACCTTGTCGTTGTCGTTCTCATCCGTGTACAGCAACTGCACCGTGAACTGCGACCAATCATCGAAACTCATCCGATAAAAATCAACACCATTACCATCCGTAGTCTTCGTAGCCGCAACAGTCGCATCATCAGGCGTGATACTCAACGACTCCGCCGCCACCTGACCCAACGGCATAGTAGTCGAAGTCGAAGTAGTCGACGAAGTCGAAGTCGTAACAGCAGGCGCAGCAGTCGTCGTCGCAGCCGGCGCAGAAGTCGTCGTCGCAGCCGGCGCAGAAGTCGTAGTCGTAGCGGAAGGCGCAGAAGTCGTGGTAGTCGTCGTAGTCGTGGTGGCCGGGGCCGAACCCCCACCACTGGCGGCGGCGGGAACAGCCGCGGTCGCGGCCTGCACCGTCACAGCGGCCGCCTCGCCCGCGATCTCCAGTTCGAACGCGTCAACAACGGCGCTGTAACGCTCGCCGCGGCTGCCGGTCCACACCCACACCGTCACACCCCGACCAACAGTCGACGCGCTCAACTCGTCCAACCTCACATCGCCGTCGGCGGCGGTCACCGGATCACGCGCATCGATCACACACACCGTGGAGGTGCGGTTCACGCTCCGCACGATCGCGTTGCACCCGCCTTGGAGATCAAACGCCCGATACCGGCGCTGCGAATCCACAAAGAACCCGTCAACCAGCGCCCCGGCCACCGGCGCGAACGCCGCGTCGCGCACCGACACCACCACCTTGTTGCCATCGGCCTGCGCCGTCACACCCGCCGGGCGCAGCTTCGTGTGCGCCAACATCCGCGTGATGAACGACGCCATATTCTTGCGCAACACCGCACCACTAGGCGCAAACACGCTCGCGCCGTGCGCGCTGCCCGTCGTGATACCCAGCTCAAAAGCATACGAGATCGCCGTGTCCACACCCGCAGCAACACTGCCACGCACATCAGCGAAATGATCCAGCATCCCGCCCGAACCCAGGATCAGACGGCCTTGCATCGCGCCGTCCTGATGGAACAGGCCGGGGCTGGCATGCCGCAAGAACCCGACCAGAGCGACCGCCATCTCAGCACGCGTGATGCTTGCATCGGGCCTGAACGCCATCCCCGACCCGGCCAGAATGTCATTGCGAGCCAACGCCACGATCGCGTTGCGGCGCTCCCCGTCCAAACCGGCGACGTCAGCGAAGTCGGCAGCACCCGAGCCGCCCATCAAATCCACCCCGGCCACCCCCGCGGCACGGTACAAGAACAACGCCATCTGCGAACGCGACACCTCAGACCCCGCATCGAACCGCTCAGCCGACCTACCCCGCGTGATCCCGTAATACGCCAAGCAGTTGATCGCATCCTCAGCAACCAACCCCCCGGTGTCCACGAACCCCGCGTCACGCGTCGCGTCGCCAAAACACGCAGAAAACACCGGTAACACATCAGCCTCCGCGCGGCTGTCACCCACAGGCGCAGCCCCAACCGGACCCGTCACCACCACAGAACCAACCAAACCAACCACCAACAACACACACCACAACAAACGAGGCTTACCCCCACCACGGCGGCGACCGGCCACACGCATCAGCCAGCCCCCCCCCGCGGCGGAAGTATCACGACCCATCGGAGACATCAGCCTCTCCTCTCGAACGGCAACGAACCTGCCAACCCCTACCGGACCGGCACAAACCCCGACAACACCCGGGCCAGCCATAGCCAACCCCGGCTGCGCCAGCGCCATACCAATCAGCCAATATAGCCCCCCCCCCCCCCCGCAACGCAACGCAACCGAGGCGCCTCCAGACGGCAAGCCAGCCAAGCGGCGACCCGCCAGCGTCGCCCCACCTGCCGCGATGGTACCGCCGGCCGGCCCTGAGCCGCAGGAGGCATCTCGCCTGCGACACCATGAACAAGCAGCCGCTAACCTGTCGCGGGTGTTCAGCGGCGGGCCGGGAAGCCGACGGGCACTCGGCGGGAGTGATCGCCGCTCGGCGCCGGTGCTGCGGCCGCGGCGGTCACCAGCGCGGCGCCGTGGCCGTTCACGCACTCGGGGTCGGGGCCGTCCAGCGGGATGCCAGTGAAGAACTTGGCAGCCATGCACCCGCCCCGGCAGGCGTCGAACTGGCCGCAGGAGGCGCACGCCCCGGCCGACCGGGGGCGCCGCAACTCCTCGAACAGCTCCGAACGCCGCCACACGGACGTGAAACCGCCGGGGTCGCGCACCGAGCCGGCCCTGAAGTCGTCGTGCATCACGAACGGGCACGCGAACACGTCGCCCACCGGATCGACGAGGCACACCACCCGACCGGCGCCGCACAGGTTCAAGCCGGCAAGCGGCTCGCCCAGCGCGGAGAGATGGAAGAACGAGTCGCCGGTGAGAACCTCGGGCCGCTCGATCAGCCAGCCGTAAAGGCGCCGCTGCTGCTCGGGGCTGGGATGCAGCCGGTGCCAGCTGCGAGCGCCCCGGCCCGCCGGACGCAGTCTCGTGAGGCGCAACCGGGCCCCGTAGTGCGACGCCAGCGCCTCCAGCTCGTCGAGACGGTCGGCGTTGTGGCGGGTCACCACCACGCTGACCTTGAAGCCCACGAACCCGGCGGCGGCCAGGTGCTCCATCGCGGCGACCGCCGCGGCGAACGAGCCATCGCCGCGGACAGCGTCGTTGGTGTCGGCGTCGGCGCCGTCCACCGAGATCTGAACGTCCACATGGTCGGCGGCTGCCAGCTCGCGTGCCGCCGCCGCGTCGATGCGAGAACCGTTGGTGGAGAACTTCACGCCCACGCGGTGGTCGGTGGCGTAGCGCAGCAGCCGCCAGAAGTCGCCCCGCAGGGTGGGCTCGCCGCCGCCGATGTTGACGTAGAACACGCCGAGCGCCTCCAGCTCCTCGATCAGCGCCTCCGCCTCGGCAGTGGAGAGCTCGTCGGGATCGCGCCGCCCCGACGACGACAGGCAATGAATGCACTGCAGGTTGCAGGCATAGGTGAGCTCCCAGGTGAGACAGATCGGCGCGGCCAGGCCGCGCTCGAGCCGGGCGGCCAGCGCGGCCGTCACGACGCCGCCTCGCCGGTGCCCGCCGGTGCCTCCGGCGCGGCAGCGGTCACGTCCGGCGACCGGGCCGGGTCACGGCTCGGCCTCGCCGGTGCCTGCCGGGGCCTCGGTGAGGGTGCCGCTTCGCCGGCACGTTCCAGGCGCCGGCTCCAGGAAGCCCGATGCGATGAGAGAGCCCAGCGCAGAGGCGAAGGACGGCCAGCGGCGCTCGTCGATGCCGCAGGCGTCGAAGGCGCCCCTGGCGCTGTGATGCTCGCCCAGGCGCTCCACCAGCCGCAACAGCTCCGGCGAGTTGATGAAGGTGAGCCGCCGCGTGCCGTAGTGATAGGCGAGCGCGCCGAACGACTCGGGCCGCAGCGCCACCTGCCCGGCGAGGCGGTAGGCGAGCTCCGGCGAGAAGGTCACGGCAGCGTGCGGCCTCAGTAGACGCCGCACATGCCGTCGATGGAGATCTCCTCTATTAGGAACTCCTCCACAAGGAACTCCTCGTTCAGGTGGTCGTCCAACTCCAGGTGCGTGTGGTTCTGCGAGGAATGCTCGGCTCCGGTCACGGCCTGCTCGGTCTCGACTGCGATGGGCTCCATGGTCGCTCCTCCCTCACCCGGCGGGCACCGCTCACAATAGTCCGATATTGGTCCGCCGGACTCCGGAGGCAAGACTGGCACGCGCCCGCACCCAGCCGCCGCCGGTGACCCGCGCTAGCGGGGTTGCCGATCGACCGTCACCTCAGCGAGCCGAACGAGATCCGGTTGGCCGCAGCCCGAAAATTACCGCTACGACAACTACCGCTACAAGGAGGCCTCAAGGTGCTCGTGCTCCGCAACGCCCGACTCGCCGACGGACGCGAGGTGGATGTACGCATCGACTGCGATGGCGGCACGATCACCGCGGTCGAGCCCGCCGGTTCGGCCCTCGCCACGACGGCGGACCCGCAGGGCGCCGGCGGGGACGGCCCGGCAGGAGGCCATCGCCCGGAAGCCACGGCCGCGGGACCGCAGGGCGCCGAACCGGCGAACCCAGACGAGACACACGACCTGCGCGGCTGGCTGCTGCTGCCGGCCATGGCAGAGCCCCACGCCCACCTCGACAAAGCCCTGACCGCGGACGAGGTTCCCAACCCGACCGGCGACCTGCACGGCGCCATCGACGCCTGGGGCCGGGCCGCCGAAGCCGGCCGGTTCTCCCATGCCTACACGGTGGAGCGGGCCACGAGGGCACTGGAGTTGCTGCTGGTTCATGGCGTGACGTCCGTGCGCACCCATGTGAACGTCACTGCGGCGGACGGGGCCCGCGGCGTGGCCGCGGTACGCGAGGCCGCCGCATCGCTCGAAGGCCTCATGAGCGTCGAGATCGTTGCCCTGACCGGCTCGCCCATGGTCGGGCCGGGCAGCGCCGGCAACGTGCGGGCGTTGCAGGAGGCGGTGGAGGCCGGCGTCGATCTTGTCGGGGGCTGCCCCAACCATCAGAGCGACCCGGCGGCGCACATATCCGAGGTGCTGGCCATCGCCGCGTCCGCCGGCATCGACATCGACCTCCACACCGACGAGACGCTCGACGCCTCGGTGCTGACGCTGCGCGAGCTGGCCCGGCAGGTCGCCGGCGGCGGCTTCGACGGCTCGGTCGCCGCGAGCCACTGCGTCAGCTTGGGAATGCAGCCGCCGGAAGTGCAGGCCGCGGTGGCCTCGGAGGTGGCCGCCGCCGGCATCTCGGTGATCACGCTGCCCCAGACCAACCTGTTCCTGCAGGGCCGCGAGCACCGGGTAGGCACGCCACGGGGTCTCACCGCCGTGAACGCCCTGCTGGATGCCGGCGTCACCGTCGCCGCTGGGGCCGACAACGTGCAGGACCCGTTCAACCTGGTGGGCCGCAGCGATCCGCTGGAGACGGCCGCGCTGATGGTGATGGCAGGCCACCGGCTGCCCGCCGACGCCTACGCGATGGTGTCCAACACAGCACGGCGGGTGATGGGGCTCGCCCCAGTGAACTTCGAGCCGGGCGACCCCGCCGACCTCGTAGCCATCGACGCGCCGTCGCTGCGCGCAGCGGTGGCCGACGCCCCCATGTCACGCCGCACCTACCACCGGGGCAGGCTGGTGGCGCAGGCCGATCAGCGGACCCGCCTGCTCCGCCGAGACTGAGCGGCGTGGTCGGGCGGCGCGGCAAGCGTGCTCGGCGGCGACTGAAACCCTGGCACGGTTGGGCGCGCGTCCCTCTCAGGCGCTGCGGCCGGCCGGTTCCGCCGTGTGTCCCTGTTCGTGTGGATCGATGTGGCCCTGTTCGTTTGGATCGATGATGTAGTTGCCCGCTGACAATGTCACCAGCGCGTCGCCGGGATCGAAGCTGACGCCCACCGGGTCACGGCCCTCGGCCACTGCCCGCACCTGATCGAGGAACTGGCGCCGCACCATCGACACCCCGCGGTCGCTGGAGGACAGCCGCTCCTCGGAGTGCAGCGTGATCGGCCCCTGGCCGACCTGGGTCTCGTAGTCGCCCGGACAGCGCTGGTGGCCCGCCTCGTCGAGATCGAACCAGCTCTTGCCGTCGGCGTAGCTGGGCAGCCCCTGCGGCGGGCGGTCCCTGGGCTTGCGCACCATGGCCAGGACCTTGGTGTGCGTGTCGTCGATGGGAACGGCCCACGACATATTGTTGGTCTTCCCCAGCACCGTGAGCGTGGGAGTGGGGATCACCCTCACCGTCGGCATGCGCACCTCGGTCACACGGTGCAGCACGGTTCCGTCGGGCAGGTCCCTGTCCTGGCTCGCGGTGACGCCGCAGCGTCGGCGCTGCCAGTCGATGCGCGGCCAGATCTCCAGCCTCGGGTCGAACTGGTGGCCGCTGATGGCGTTGTGCAGGATGAACACATGGTAGGGATCCATGGCGTTCTCATGGGTCTGGAACCAGTTGCAGGGCGCCTCGACGGGGCCGCCGAAAGCGAAGTGGTCGATGATGACGATCTCCTCGTCGTCACGCAGATCCTCGAAGACGTCGTAGCGCGGCAGCACGGGCTGGCGGTCCGCGGGGCCCAGGTAGGCGAACAGCAGGCCGTTGTACTCCCGCACCGGATACCAGGGCTGGCGGCAGGACGCCCGGTTGCGTCCCCGGTCTGGCTCGCAGGGCTGGTCCAGGCACGTGCCGTCCACGGCGAACAGCCAGCCGTGGTAGGGGCAGCGGATCCCAACGTCCTCGACCCTTCCGTAGAACAGGGTGGTGCCCCGGTGACAGCATCGGGGCACCAGGGGCTTCCCCCCGTTTGCCGGTCAGGTGGTTAAGGTGTGATACTGGTGTTCGTATTGGTTGGGGGTTTGTTGGTTGATGCTGCTGTGGCGGCGGGTGGTGTTGTAGCGGGTTAGCCATTGGAAGATGCTGCGGCGTGCTGTGGGGCGGTCTGGGTAGTGGCGCTGGTTGGTGTGTTCGCGTTTGAGGGTGGCGAAGAAGGCTTCGGCTGCGGCGTTGTCGGCTGAGCTGCCGACGCGGCCGGTGGATTGGAGCATGCCCCAGGATTTCAGGGTTTTCTTGTAGTCGTTGGAGAGGTATTGGCTGCCACGGTCGGAGTGTACCACAACACCTCGTGTGAGCCCTTTGCGGGTGTGTGCGGCCATTGTCAGTGCGTCTTGTGCTAGTTGGGTGTTGATGCGGTCGCTCATCTGGTAGCCCAGCAGGCGCCGGCTGCCCAGATCGAGCACCACAGCCAGGTAGAGCCAGCCCTCACCGGTGCGAATGTAGGTGATGTCCGACACCCACGCCCGATCCGGCGCACCGACACCGAAATCCCGGCGCAGCAGATCAGGCGGCCGCGCATCGGTGTTTCGTGAGGGTGTGGTGGTGCGCTTGGGGCGCCGCTTGCGGATCCCTGCGATGCCGTTGCTGCGCATCAGCCGCTCCACCCGCTTGTGGTTCACCTTATGGCCTCTGGCCTGCAGTTCCGCCGTAACGCGCGGCGACCCGTAAACCCCACCCGAAGCATCATGGATGCCGCGGATCTCGGCCACCATCTGCGCCTCGGCCCGCTCGGCTGCCGTCGGACCCCGCCGCTGCCGGCGGTGCCACCCATAGAACGCCTGCGGCGACACGCGGGCGGCCTCACAGCACAACCTCGTCGGGAATCCCATGGCCCTTTGAGCCAGCACCCACCGATAGCGGGTCACTGTCCCAACTCCCTCACCCAAAAGGCCGTTGCTCGTTTGAGCAGCTCACGCTCCTGACGCAAACGCACGTTCTCACGCCGCAGGCTCACCAGCTCCGCCCGCTCCGCCGTCGTGAGACCCTCACGCTCACCGGCATCGACGCGCGCCTGGCGCACCCAGTTCCCCAGATTCGACGCCCCCACCCCCAACGCCCGAGCCACCGACGCGATACTCCGACCCTCCTCAAGCACCAACGCCACCGCATCAGCCTTGAACTCCCCCGGAAACACCCGCCGCACCCGACCCGGACCCGCACGCGCCAGATGCTGCTGCTGCTGCTGATCATCCATAGACGACATGCCTACCTCCTAAACGAGGTGACCGGTCAACGGGGGGAAGCCCCGCCTTGCCCACCCGGCCCCGCTTGCCGATCACTCGCGAGCGACGCTGACGTATCCCCGAGCATCACGAGCACAATTCGAAGCGCGCCGAACCACGAGCGCTGCGGCAACGCTCACAATGGCGCGGCTAATCGAATCGACGCCCTGGGAGCGACATGGCCGCGGCGCGGCCCCTGCGACAACGCTCACATGGCGCAGCCAATCGCATCTGTCATGGCGTTCACCTAGCGTTGGAGGCCGTGTCAACGACGAGCCAGGGTCCCGAGTCGCCGTTCGTGCCCGTGCCGCTCACGCCGGTGTCCTTTCTCGACCGCGCGCGGCTGGTTCACGGCGACCGTCCCGCGGTCATCGACGGCGGGTTGCGGCGCACCTACAGCGAGTTCGCCGAGCGCTGCGAGCGGCTCGCAGCGGCGACTTCCGATCTCGGCCTGGAGCCCGGCGACCGGGTGTCGGTGCTGGCCCCGAACGTGTCGATGGCCCTGGAGGCGACGTTCGGGTTCCCGCTCGCGCAGGTGGTGTTCAACGCCCTCAACGCCAGGCTGTCGGCGGGCGAGCTGGCCTGGATCGTGGCCCACGCCGGGTCGAAGGCGCTGTTCGCCGACCATGCCCTGGCCAACACGGCTCGCTCGATCCAGCAGCAGGTGCCGGGCCTGCAGGTGGTCGTCTCAAAGGACTCAGGCGCCTCAGGGGCGGGTCCCGGCGCAAGCGAGTGCCAGTACGAGGCGCTGCTGGCCGCGGCGGCGCTACGCCGTGCGGAAACAGCCAGCGCGAATGCCGCAGCCGGCGTGGCTGCCATCACGGACGAGAATGCGCTGTTGAGCCTCAACTACACGTCGGGCACGACCGGGCACCCCAAGGGTGTGATGTACTCGCACCGCGGCGCCAACCTCAACGCGCTGGCCATGGCCGCGCAGACCGGGCTCGGCAGCGATGCCGTGTTCCTGTGGACGCTTCCGATCTTCCACTGCAACGGCTGGTGCTTCCCGTGGGCGGTGACGGCGGTGGGCGGCACCCATGTCATGCTGCGCACGCCGGATCCGGCTGCGGTGTGGCGCCATATCCGCGAGGACGGCGTCACCCACTTCAACGCCGCCCCCACCGTGCTGATCGGCCTCGTGAACCATCCCGACGCGGCGCCCGCGCCCCGCACCGTGCGGGTGTCCACCGGCGGCGCTCCCCCGTCGCCCACCCTGCTGGCGCAGCTGGCCGAGCTCAACATCGCGGTCACGCACCTCTACGGCCTCACCGAGACCTACGGCCCGTCGCTCATCTGCGACTGGCGCAGCGAGTGGGATGCCCTTGCAGCCGGTGAGCAGGCCCGCATCAAGGCTCGCCAGGGGGTCGGCACGCTGGTCACCACCTCGGTGCGGGTGATCGACTCCGGCGGTGCCGATGTGCCGGCGGACGGGCAGACGCAGGGCGAGATCGCCATCAAGGGCAACAACGTGATGCTCGGCTACTACAAGGATCCTGCTGCGACCGCCGCGGCCTGTGTCGAGGGGCCGGGGGGCGCCTGGTTCCGTACCGGCGATATGGCGGTGATGCACGACCACGGCTATGTGGAGGTGCGCGACCGGGCCAAGGATGTGATCATCTCCGGAGGGGAGAACATCGCTTCCATCGAGGTCGAGCAGGCTCTCGCCTCGCATCCCGACGTGGTGGAGTGCGCCGTGGTCGCGGCCCCCGACGACGTCTGGGGCGAGGTGCCGACGGCCTTCGTGGTGCTGCGCGGCGGTGCCGAGGTCGCCGAGGAGGAGCTGATCGAGCACGTGCGGGGCCGCCTGGCCCGCTTCAAGGCGCCCAAGTCGGTGACCTTCGGCGACCTGCCCAAGACGGCCACCGGCAAGATCCAGAAGTTCGCTCTGAGAGACCAGCTCTGGGCAGGCCGCGACCGCCGAGTCAACTAGAGCCCGGGGCCGCATGAGTAGCGAGTGGTTCGAGTCGGTGGCGGTGGCGCAGCGTCGCGCCAGGCGGCGGCTGCCGGCGTCGGTATACAAGGCGCTGCTGGCCGGCTCGGAGGCGGGCGTCTCGATGGCCGGCAACGTTGCCGCCTTCGGTGAGTTGCTGTTCAACCCGGTGCTGGCGGGTGGCGCGCCACAGCGGGAGATGTCGGTAACGGTCATGGGCCAGTCGCTGTCGATGCCGGTGCTGGTCTCGCCCACCGGTGTCCAGGCGGTGCATCCCGACGCCGAGGTGGCCGTGGCCCGTGCGGCGGCGTCGCGGGGCGTGGCCATGGGGTTGAGCTCCTTCGCCAGCTGCGGGGTGGAAGAGGTGGTCGAGGCCAACCCGCAGACGTTCTTTCAGATTTACTGGGCCGGCGACCGCGACTCGATCATCGAGCGTGCTGAGCGTGCCCGCCGTGCCGGCGCGGTGGGGTTGATCCTCACGCTGGACTGGTCGTTCTCGCATTCCCGGGATTGGGGCAGCCCGTCCATCCCCACGCGCCTTGACGTGGCGACGCTCGCCCGCCACCTGCCCGAGACCGTGGTGAAGCCGCGGTGGCTGCTCAGATGGGCCCGCTCGGGGCGCCTGCCGAGCCTGGAGGTGCCCAACTTCGCCACCAGTGCCATGCCGGCGCCGAAGTTCTTCGACGCTTACGGCGCCTGGATGCAGACCCCGCCGCCGTCCTGGGCCGATGTGGCATGGCTGAGAGAGAGCTGGGACGGCCCGTTCATGCTCAAGGGTGTCATGTGTGCCGAGGACGCCCGCCGGGCCGTCGATGCGGGTGTGACCGCCGTCTCGGTCTCCAACCACGGAGGGAACAACCTCGACGGCTCTCCTGCACCGATCCGGGTGCTGGCCGGCGTCGTCGAGGCGGTCGGCGACCAGGTCGAGGTGCTAATGGACGGCGGCGTGCGCCGCGGCGGCGACGCTGTCAAGGCGGTGGCGCTGGGAGCGAGGGCGGTGATGCTCGGACGTGCCGTGCTGTGGGGCCTGGCAGCCAACGGGCAGGCCGGCGTCGAGAACGTGCTCGACATAATGCGAGACGGCATCGACTCCACCCTGCTCGGCCTAGCCGAGCCAAGCATCGCCACGGTAGGCCCCCACAACATCACAGTCCCTGCAGGGTTCTCGCTCTAGCCGGTCGGACAGACTCGCCGAGGCCGGCCTCGCCGCAGACACAGGTCAGTGCGGGTGCCTGCCTCCTAGGTGCCCGAGCGATTCGTGGGTGCCCGACCGTCATGGGCAATTCCGGACCGGCGCCCACAGGTGCGCCAGAATCCAGCCACCGCCCACCGCGTGCCTGAACTACAAGCATCAGCCCGCTCTCCGACACCCGCTCAGAGGCCGTGGTGCGCATCTGCCCACCGCGTGCCTGAACTACAAGCATCAGCCCGCTCTCCGACACCCGCTCAGAGGCCGTGGTGCGCATCCGCCCACCGCGTGCCTGAACTACAAGCATCAGCCCTGCTGAAGCACTACAACCAGTGGCGCGCCTGCCACGCAGCTCGACCGGCAAGATCGACCGCCCCGGGCTGCCCTGAACCGGAACCCGGATGGGCTTCGTCAGGACCTCGGGCGCAAAGCGGCTCGTGCCGTTGCCGGTCCGGCTCGCGGGTGAGCAACGGAAGCTGATGCGATGTCGCTCGAACCGCTTGATCGGATGGACGATCCCGCGTCGTCTAGATGCTGATGGTTCGCTTCCATCGGGTCGGCTTCGCTTGATCGGACGGACGATCCCGCGTCGTCTGGGTTCTCGTGGTCGTCGCCGCCGGTTGTCTTGAACAGAATCGGCTGTTCGGGTGCGTGCGCGGGCCCGTAGTGCGTGCTGTTGGGCGGGTGCAGGCTGTGCCGCCCGTCGGGACGTTTGCGGATCTGCCAGCGATGATGGTGAATTTTCTGATGGCACTCCCAGCACACGGGAACCATGTTGTCGATCTTTGTCTCCCCGCCGCGTGATACGGGAACAATGTGATGTATCTGGCACATCGTCGGATCCGCCGAGCAGTGGAAGCAGCCACCCCAGCGGTTGAGAAGCCACCGGCGCTGCCGCTCGGTAGCGGTGCGGGTGGATCTGGTCTGCCAGATCGGCGTGCCCGGAGAGCCGAAGACAAAGCCCGTGAGCCGGGCATTGCAGACAAGTTCCTCGAGCAGCGGCTCCGGCAGCCGCGCACCATCGGGCAGTTCCGCGATCACCGCGCCCGTCGCCTTGTCAACGTGCACACTCACGCTGATGTCCGCAAACGACCTGCCCACGCCTGCGTCTCGTCCCGCACCTCCAACAGTGCCCGCTCCGTCGGCTATCTTGGGAGCACGACCCGAACCTGCGCCCGCCAGTTGGTCGGCACCCAGGCCCACGTCGGTGGGCGAGTCCCCGTGTCGGGCAGTGATCCCATCCACTCCCAGGTCGGTGTCCATTCCCATGTCCCGACCACCGCTCGCGACAGCCGTGCCCGCGCCCGATGTGACCACGCCGACGCACGCTCTCATGTCCCGACCTGCGCCGGTTCCGACCATGCCCGCGCCCCTGGGTCGATCCCCGCCTGTGCCCTTGTACTTGGCCGAAGTCGTGCCCAACGCCGAGTCCGTTCCAGGGTCTGTGCTGATGGCGAAGGCGTCGGCCATGCACTGATCGAAGGTGCGCCGTTCGCCGGCAGGCGAGGCGTGCGTGCGATTCCCATGGGCTGCGGCTGCCTTCTTGTCGGCGTTGTACATGCGCCGCGCCGCGTCCCGGAGCCGGTTCTTGATGCGCTTGCCGGTCACGGGATCGAAGACGCCGTGCAGCTGCACCATGCCGTCGTCGTTGTTCCAGACGTGAAGGCTGCGCTTGGCGCGGAGGCGCCCATACTCCCGCTCACCGCCGTCGTCCTGGCGGTCCGCGGTCCAGCGCCGGGCCTCCTTGGCGAACTGCTCAGGCCCCAGCGACTCGGCCTTGGCCAGCAACCCAGCATCACCGTCAACAGCATCTGCGCTGGTCTTCTCCACGGCCTCGGCCAACCGCCGAGCGTTGGCCTGCGACACCCGCCCCTGCTCAACCGCATCACGTATGGACGGTGCCTCCGCAATTGCCTCAGCCGCCTTGACCTGCCCACGGGCATCCCGCCGCGACAGCCCGGCAGCTTCGGCAAGCACGCCGGTGCCGCCGTCGCCGTGGCGCTCACTGCGAGCGATGATCGAAGCGGCGTTGGTCTGAAACGCAGACAGCGCAGCCCCAATGGCCTTGGACACCGACAGCGCCTCCCGCAGTTCGGCGCAATCAAGGCCACCGCGGTTGGTCACCGCAACCAACCGCTTGACATCGGCCTCGGCCCGGCGGGCAGTCTCAATCAGCACATTAGTAGTATGCCATACCTCTGTGACATTCCACAACCCCTAATCATAATCTTTCTGCCTCTTCCTCCAGGTTTCTGCTTCAGTCCTAGGTGCAGTCGGTGTCGCCTATCTCCTCCATGACGGCGGCGTAGGCAGTGCCGGCGGCCTCGGCATAGGCCGCGTCTCTGGCTTCGACCGCGGCCCAAGAGCCAGCGGCGACCCAGGCCCCTGAGGCATAGGCTCGAACCGATGCGTCGTGCTTGATCCAGTAGACGGAATATGCGGCACTTGAGCCTTCGCGGTTTTGTGGGGTGGGGGGTGGTTGAGGGTCCCTGTGTGGGGGTCGAGGCCCTGCTGGAATCGGTTGTGTTAGTGACCGACGATCCAGGAGGGCCTCGATGGCTGTGGATGTTATGGGGGTGCGGTTGGGGTTGGCGCAGGTGCGGGTGTTGGGGGTGCCGGTGGACGCTGCTGGGGAGGTGGTGGTGGCTGTGGAGGCGACTTGGCGGCGGTTGCGGTGCCCGGGGTGCGGGTTCTGGTGCTCTCGGGTGCATGACCGGCGCGATAAGCGGATCCGTGATCTGGAGTGCTTGGGACGGCGCACCGTGCTGGTGTGGCGGCGGCGCCGGTTCCGTTGCGACGACTGCGGCAGCCGGTTCTTGGAGGATCATCCGGCGTTCGAGGGCAAGCTGACCGCGCGGCTGGCTCGCAGGCTGGTCGCCGATGCCAGGGTGATGCCGGTGTCCGCGGTGGCGAGGCGGCACGGGCTGAGCTGGTGGCTGGTGATGGGCGTGCTGCACACGTGGGCCGGGCTTGTGGCTGAGCATCGTCGAAGCCGCGTGTGCAGGGTGCTGTTGGTGGATGAGACCTCGATCCGCAAGGGGCATCGTTACGTCACCGTGGTCGTCTGCGGCGACACCGGCCGGACCCTGGCGCTGATCCCGTCGCGCACCAGCGCGGCACTCTCGACGTTCATGGTTCAACAGGGCCATAGATGGTGCGGACAGGTCAAGGTCGTGGTCAGCGACGGCTCGCCCGCCTACAAGGCCGCCATCGACGCCCACCTCGGACATTGCCGGCATGTGCTGGACCGGTTCCATGTCATCAGATGGTTCGCAGCGGGGCTCACCGCGGTGCGCCGCGACGCCCAGCGCCGACAGCCCCCGGGCGTCAAACCGGTCTTTGACCGCGGCGTGTTCCGAGCCAGGTTCCTGCTGCTGCGCCGCGGCGACACCCTCACCAAAGCCGACCAGGACCGGCTCCACACGCTCTTCGAGGCCCACCCGAGGCTCAAAGCCGGCTGGGACGCCCTGCAAGAACTCCACGGCCTCTATGCCGCCGACGACCACCAAGGCGCCGACAAAGCCCTCGACAGGTTCTGCGACCTCTACCAAACCGGACAACTACCCGAATACCACAAAATCGTCGACACCATCATCAAATGGTACCACGAGATCCTCAACTGGCACCACACCAGTCGACCCAGCAACGGCCGCATCGAAGGCACCAACAACCTCCTACAAGTCCTACGACGCACCGCCCACGGCTTCACCAACCCCACCAACTACCAAACCCGAGCACTCCTCATAACATGAACCCCACCGAACCCAGCAACCCCAATCCCACGATTCCGCGAAGGGCCCGGCACTTACTGCTGCTGCATCGTCGGTGGCATCCTCGACGGCTTCAAAGGCTGATCGAGCGGCATCCGCATCCCCTCGCGCTTCGCTATGGGCATCCTTGGCGAAGTCAACATCGTCCCTGGCATCAGATGCCGCAACGGCCAAATGCTCGTGGGCTTCGACTTCGGCCGAGTAGACGGCAGCGTAAGTGGTGCTGGCTCTGAAGGCGTCCGCCTGGGCAGCGTCGTTCACGGTTGCGGCGGCTTTTCTGGCTTCAGCGGCGGACCGGACCTGTTTCAAATCTGGCATTGGCTAGCGCCGCGGCATCGTTCTCCCTGGTGCGGGAAGCCTCCCGTCTAGCGAAAGGCGGCCCTGTAGTCGGTCCAGGCACCGGCGGAGGCATAAGCGGCGGCGGATACGACGTGATCCAGCACATCTGCTGAGGCTGCCGCGTGAGCGTCAGCCAGGCTCGCAGCGGCGGCATACGACACGGCGACTGCGGCGGAAGCGTTCGCTAGGCCGCGTGCCGCCTCGCGTGCAACTCGGGCCGCGGTCAGTGCTTCGCATGCGGTCTTGGTCGTCGTAGCCGCAGCCACGTCGTCAAGCCAGGCAAGCGACGCCTCTAACGATGTGGTCGTGGTGGTCGGAGTGGCGACGGCTTCGGTCGTAGTCGTGCGCGCAGCCGTCTCGCTACAGCCGGCCAGAGTTGCTAGCACGGCGAGCGCTGCGAGCTTCTTCATTCGTCCACATCCCAGACGAGATCCAGCAACATCGTGCGACTTACCCATCGCAGGCCATAGCGGAGGGCGTCCAGTATCTCGCCCTCTCGTCGTCGCTGAGGCCGTCGTGACCAGGTCCGGTCGCTCATGGAGGTTCTCCCATGTCATAGCCGTAGCGAGCACCCTACATCGGATGAGACACGGGCCGAGGTGCAGTTGGCTCGACATCGATGCCAGATCGCACGAGCACGACGATGACATGCCGGAAGTTACCGACCGGGTAAGGCGCATGCCCGCCGGACCCCAGCAGGACTCGATGCCACAGCTCCCTCGGCCACGATACACCGAAGTGCTACGCACGCTGCCACACTTAGCCCATTGTGGGGCGAGCAGAGCAGGAGCCGTGACACGCTCTCGCTCATGCGTACACGGGAAGTCTAGTCGCACTCTATGTCACCGATCTTTTCCATGACGGCAGCGTGAGCGATACCGGCGGCCTCGGCATAGGCCGCGTCTCGGGCTTCAAGCGCGTTCCGATAGTCCGAAAGGTAACTGTTAGTTAGTGCGCTGGCTCTACGGTAGGCTTCAAGCTTGGTATGGTAGGCAATGAGAACGGGTCCCATTAATGCTGCGTCGTCTGTAAACATCCTGGACGGCCAATAGCTGAGTGAGCGGCATCCGCATCCTCGTGCGCTTCTTTGGCAGTGTTGGTGGCGGCATCGCCGGTGGCTCGGAGTTCACTAGCAGCATCTGCCAAATGCTTGTGGGCTTCAACCTAGGCGAAGTAGTCAGCAGCGCAAGTGGATCTGGTTCTTTTCTTATACAAAGTTGACCGACAAACTCTTATACAAAGTTGACCGACAAACAGAAAAGGCTCAACGCGTCCATTGCTGGCAATGCCATTCGATCTAGTCATTGCAAAAAAATGAGTTGCCACTCGATTGAGTTTACCTTAGAGGATATAGCTTCTATCTTCGAAAGCACACTCTCACTAGAAAACGCGACCCCGTCACACCCAGACAACGGCCGGTCATCTATCAAGTTACACAAATGGTCTAACTTGGCATCCAGCGCAGCCACATCCGCTGAGTTTAGTTGAGAGGATAGAGCTTCAATTTTCGAAAACACACTTTCGCTTGAGAAACCAACCCTACCACACCCAGACAACGGCCGGTCATCTATCAAGTTACACAAATGGTCTAACTTGGCATCCAGCGCAGCCACATCCGCCGCGACTGATGGGACCCGCACTTCTGATGTGACCTGCTCTTCATCCGAGGTCCCTAGGGCTTCACGTCCCCACGCTTCCCACCCCCACACTCCGGCCGCGGCACCGAGGGCAGAGCCGAGCAAGAGCATGGCGATGGCCCCTGCTGCGGCTGCGCCGTCGCTCACGGCAAGTCCTTACTCGTCCACGACGCGGATCGGCCGTAGGTTGGCTCCGGACCTCGCTCCCCATTCGACTCGCAGCGCTTCACGTCGACATCCATCGCGGCCTGCGGCTTTGCTCGGCACCCACGTCTGGTCGAGCAGGTTTCGTGATCTTGCCTGCGACGTAGGCCCCCTTGCCTCCGGTCTGACTGCGCAGGTCGCACATGGTCAACCTCCCTTTTGAGCCTTGGGCGCAAGCTTAGCGCAGGGGCGCGACACCAGTTCGGGCGACTGCTTGCCATCTGTCGGTTCACGTGAGGATGTGCCGCGTGGTGGGTCAGGGCAGCGGCGCTAGGGAGGGTTCGGCTGCTTGCGCTGCGTGACCGTTGGACGGTGCTCGGCCGGTCGGACTGCCGCATATGCCATCGGTGTGCTACATAGCGCACAAATCGCTAAACTGTGGAAATGTGCGCTGATCTGCACAATCCGCAAACGGGGCTGGAGCCGGTCTTTGGGGTGGTCACCCGATATCAGCTTGGGTTCGCTCTCCGCAACGTGCGCAAGCAGCGCAATCTTACCCAGGTCGAGCTAGCCGAACTGACAGGGCTGTCACGCTCTCAGATATCCCGCATCGAGACCGGAAGCGCCAACCCCAACATCGCCACCGTGACAAGGCTGCTGCACGCGCTCAACAGCACGCTGACGGTCAACCCCCTGCCCGCAAACCGCCCATGCTAGAGGTGCTGATGCACGGACGTCGGGCGGGAACGCTCAGAGAGAACCGCGGGCGTGCCATGTTCGCCTACCGCTACGACTACCGCGCCCTGCCCGGAGCCGTGCCGCTGTCGCTATCGGCTCCACTGTCCAACGAGACGTACAATCTCACGCACTGGCTGGATGGATTGTTGCCAGACAATGCCGAAGTGAGGCGACGCTGGGCTGTGCAACACCGAGCCGCGTCCACCCAGCCAATGCACCTTCTCGCCTCGCCGCTCGGCTTGGACTGCGCCGGAGCGGTGCAATTCTGCGAACCCGATGCGCTGGCCGAGGCTTTGGGCAGGGCGAGCGGCGTGCATACTCTGACGGAGGCGGATGTGGCCGACATCATCAGACGGCTGTCGGCGGATCGCTCAGCATGGTCAGCTCCTAGGGCGGTTGCGTCCTTCAGCCTGGCAGGGGCACAATCCAAGATCGCCCTTCATCTGCATCGGGGCGTCTGGGGCATTCCGTATGGCGACACTCCCACCTCCCATATTGTGAAGCCCGCGGTATTCGGGTTCCTCGACCAGGACGTTATCGAGCACCTGTCCCAGAGAGCCGCGACCCTTCTGGGACTCCCGGCGGCCGCTACCGAGTGTCTGGAGATCGATGGCGAACGCGCGCTGCTCATCGAGCGTTACGACCGAGAGCCGTCTCAATCCGGAAGCCTGCTCCGCATCCATCAAGAGGACATGTGTCAAGCGCTAGGGGTGCGGCCTGACGTAAAGTATCAAGCCGACGGCGGACCGGGCGTAGCGAAGATCGCTCAGGCGATTGAACGCCATTCTGTGCGCCCCGACCTTGATCTCAGACTATTTCGCGATGCGTTGATCTATAACTGGCTGATCGCGGGATGCGACGCTCACGCCAAGAACTACGGGATGTTGCTGACCGCCACGGGGGCGAGGATGGCACCGTTGTACGACTTGTGCTCATTCTTGCCCTACCGAAGGCGATCTGGCACCACGGATGAACGAGCAGTGCACCAACTGCCCTTATCGATGAAGATAGGCAGGGACTACTCACTTCTCGCCGCCGACCATGTCCAGGCTTGGGAGCGAACTGCGCGAACATTGCTACTGCCAACGGACGAGACAGTGGATCGCGCCGTCGAGTTAGCCGAACGGCTGCCGTCAGCTCTTACAGAAGCGGTAAGCGAGCTGCCCGCACACCTTGCGGCATCGCCGCAGGTAGAGATACTACAAACGGAGATCGCACAGCGCACCGCCCACTGCCGCCGCCTCCCAAGCATGGCGCGCCCAACGTCACAGCGGGAATCCGGTACGCGCTGGGCATAAGACCTCGAACAGCGTCCCCCGCAACACGCGGCCAATAGCCTCAAGCAAACCTACAAGTAGCCCGTCAGGCGGCTAGATGTAGCTTGGTGCGAAGATATTCCATACCTCGATCTCCCTTGACTCGGTTGCAATGGCCGCATAGTAGCTGGAGGTTCTTGATGTGGTCGGTGCCGCCATTGGCGACGGCAGTGATGTGATCGACTTCCAAGTGGCGGATCTCGAAGTGGGTTCGACATCCCGCGCAATGGCCGCCCTGCTCGCCGTAAAGCATCTTGCGATTCTCGATACTGTTATATTTCGGCAATGGACCCAGGTCTGTGCGATACGGTACATCCTTGCGGTGCACTATGGCCCGAAATAATCCTTGCCGCTCCTCAATACGGCTGACTACCAAGTCGGCTGCTCTTTCGGAAATATCAATCCCAACCCAACCACGTTGAAGATCGTCCGCCGCTACCAGAGTCGTAGCACAACCACAAAATGGATCCATAACGACATCACCGGCAAGTGACGAGGCTTCGATGACGCGGTACAGAAGTGCTAGGGGCTTTTGTGTCGGATAGCCGAGGCGCTCTTTCGATGTCTGCGATAGCGTATATTCGAACAACTCATCGTTATCCCATACGGTGTCGACGGGTTTGCCGCCCTTTAGGTAGTACTTCTTGCCATCTTGCACAAAGTATTTGCCATCGCTGTCTTCCAGGCGATACTTTGCAGCCATCCACCTGCTAACGTGGCCGCGTATCTTGTTGTGATGAGACTCATGAGACTTTGCGTAATAGAAGATCACGTCATGCTTACGAGGAAACCAGCGCTTTACGTTGAAGCCTCCGAGTCCGTAGTGCCAAGTGATTTCATTGCGAAACTGAGAGCGTCCAAAGATGGAGTCAAGAACTAACTTCAGGTAGTGCGACATGGTAGGATCGCAATGCAGATATAGCGATCCCGTGGGCTTCAAAATGCGGTGCATCTCCAGCAGTCGAATCGACATGTAGGCGAGATATGATTTGTCGGAGTCGGTCATCGCTGCCAGCAACACTCGCCATAGCTCAGGATGCTGTGGCTCGATTACGTCGATCCATTCAGCATCAATATCAGACAAAGTCCATGTGTCCTTGAAGGCGGCTCCCGCCGCTGCAGACCCGATCGGAGCGGCGTAATCGGCCTTAGAATTGAACGGCGGATCCAGGTAGATCAGATCAACCGATGCGCTGTTCATTCCGCGCATTACATGAAGGTTGTCGCACGTCCAGATTGTCTTGTCAGCCCAATTCTGCGATGTCCCTCCGGCGGACGCCGGACGAGTGACACCGACACCTAGGTGTCGCACTCGTGACTGCACGGAAGCGGTGGCTTCTTTCGTCGGTTCTGGATGCCCAATTCGAGCCTGCTCCTCCTCACCCTCTAGCAGTGGTGCGGACTGATCAGATACCTCTCCCATGACTGCGCCCCCTTGAGATGTGCTGTGACCGGCCGCCGCGAAGGCTCAAACCCTACGCAGATCGGTCAACGCTTGTCAACCTCCAACAGCAAGCGAGGGAAGAGCTCGCACTTTCAAATGCGAGTGCATAAGTGACCTAAGAGCCATGTTTTAGAGCCTTTGCGGTTTTGTGGGATGGGGGGTGGTTGAGGGTCCCTGTGTGGGGGTCGAGGCCCTGCTGGAATCGGTTGTGTAAGCGACCGACGATCCAGGAGGGCCTCGATGGCTGCGGATGTTATGGGGGTGCGGTTGGGTTTGCCGCAGTTGCGGGTGTTGGGGGTTGTCTCGGACTCCCCGGAGCGGTTGGTGGTGGCTGTGGAGGCCACCTGGCGGCGGTTGCGGTGCCCTCAGTGCGGGTTCAAGTGCCATAGGGTGCATGACCGGCGCGATAAGCGGGTGCGTGATCTGGAGATCTCGGGGCGGGTGGTGACGCTGGTGTGGCGGCGCCGCCGGTTCCGCTGCGACGACTGCGGCAGCCGGTTTTTGGAGGAGCATCCGGCGTTCGAGGGCGGGTTGACGGGGCGGCTGGCGCGCAGGCTGGTGGCCGATGCCAGGGTCATGCCGGTCTCGGCGGCCGCGAGGCGTCACGGGCTGAGCTGGTGGCTGGTGATGGGCGTGCTCAGCTCCTGGGCCGGGCTTGTGGCTGAGCATCGCAGAAGCCGCGTGTGCAGGGTGCTGTTGGTGGATGAGACCTCGATCCGCAAAGGGCATCGTTACGTGACCGTGGTCGCCTGCGGCGACACCGGCCGGATCCTGGCGCTGATCCCGTCGCGCACCACCGCCGCGCTGTCAACGTTCCTAGCTCAGCAGGGGTATAGATGGTGCAAGCAGGTCAAGGTCGTGGTCAGCGACGGATCGCCCGCCTACAAGGCCGCCATCACCCAGCACCTGGGACACTGTCGGCATGTGCTGGACCGGTTCCACGTCATCAGATGGTTCACAGCGGGGCTCACCGCGGTGCGCCGCGACACCCAACGCCGACAGCCCCCGGGCGTCCAGCCTGTCTTTGACCGCGACGTGTTCCGAGCCAGGTTCCTGCTGCTACGCCGCGGCGACACCCTCACAGACTCTGACCGGCAGCGGCTCGACACGCTGTTCGAGGCGCACCCAAGGCTCCAAGCCGGCTGGGACGCGCTACAAGAACTCCACGGCCTCTACACCGCCGACGACCACCAAGGCGCCCTCGCCGCCCTTGACCGGTTCTGTGACCTCTACCAAACCGGCAAGCTACCCGAATACCACAAAATCGTAGACACCATCATCCAATGGAGCCCCGAAATCCTCGCATGGCACCACACCAGCCGACCCAGCAACGGCCGCATCGAGGGCATCAACAACCTCCTACAAATCCTACGACGCACCGCCCACGGCTTCACCAACCCCACCAACTACCAAACCCGAGCACTCCTCATAACATGAACCCAACCGACACCAGCAACCCCCATCCCACAAAAACGCGAAGGGCCATGTTTTAGCACATGATCGCAAATTCGGTACGCTAGCGAGAGCGCAACCATCTCGGGACTGTGGTCGGAATGCCATATAGATCGTCCGGACCAGCGATGGCGGTGCCTTCAACTACAGGCACCCTTCCCCTGTCAGTCAGGTGACCGTCCGCCCCCTAAGGCTCGTTGACTAGTGGGGCTACCGACTCGGCGAAGGTGTCGAACTGGTCTAGGTACTCGTCCAGGGTGCGGGCACGGAACTTGAGGTGGAAGGTGTTGGCCCCTGCGGCGCGGGCGCGGCGGATGTCGGCCGCTAGCGGCTCAGGTCCGCAGGCCATTACCGGGGGCAGGCCCTCAGGCGCCGTCTCGGCCAGCAGGTAGCACCACGGCGGCATGTACCCCACGTCGAAACCAACCTCGCCACGGCCCGCCGCCGCCGCAGCACTAGACATCGTGTCGATGATCTCGCCGTACTGCGACACCGGGTTCCCCATCGGCACGTAGCCGTCGCCGTAGCGTCCGGCGCGGCGCCAGGCGGCCCTGCCACTGCCCCCGACCCAGATGGGCAGCTCACGCAACGGCGCCGGCGCCACGCCCACATCGCGATAGCTGTACGCCTCGCCGTCGTGGCTCACATACTGGCCGGCGAACGCCCCGCGCACCGCCTCGAGCGTCTCGTCGAGCAGCCGTCCGCGCGCCGAGTAGTCCACCCCGAGAGCCTCGAACTCGGCCTCAACGTGACCCGCCCCCACTCCCAGGATGGCCCTGCCGCCGGACAGGCGGTCAAGCGTGCCGAACGACTTCGCCGTCAGCAGCGGGTGGCGGTAGGGCGCCACCCACACCGCCGAGGCGAGGTTGACCGTCGTGGTGCAGGCGGCCAGATACGACAGCGTGGCCACCGTGTCGAACCAGGTGGTGCCCATGCGAGCGGCGTATTCGTTGTCGGGTATGGCCACGTGGTCGCACACCCCCACGAAGTTATGGCCGGTGGCCTCAGCCTTGCGCGCCACGGCCACGATGTCCTCCACGCCGGCGGTGTGCTCCCAAGGATCGGCCAGGGTGTGGGTGAGCGTCTGCACCGGCAGAACGAGACCGTAGATCCATTCTCGGAGTCCGGTTACGGAGGCCATCGACTCAAGATGTTACGGTTTCCGACGGCCGTAAGCCATCCGCCCCTCGAAGTCGCCCCTCACCGCTCGAACAGGACCTGCACAGCCGACAAGTGACCGACCCGCAGCCTGACCCCCGCGCCGACACCGGTAACGCCGCCAACTCTGGCAACCCCGCCGACCCCGGCCCCGACGCCCGGCGTGCTCGAAGCCGTATCGAGCCCGACCACCAGACCAAACCCGGCCAACCCCCCAACCCCGCCAAACCCGGCCAACCCCCCAACCCCGGCAACCCCGGCGCGCCCCCCGACGATCGCGCCTCGCACAGTGACGACGCAGCCGCGCTCACCGCGGCGCTGCTCAAGGAGGAGTCGGCGCGCCACGACGCGCAGGCCCGTGCCAGCGAGCAGGTGCTGTTCGCAGACGACCTGCTGCCGGGCGTCGGCGATGAGGAGATACCGCTGCGCCAGGGCCTCGCCATGGGCGGGGCGTTCACGTTCGTCGTGCTGCTGGTGCTCAACAGCCTCGACGAGCTCGAGCAGGCGGCCATGGCGGTGCTCGCCCCCGACATCCGCGACACCTTCGGCGTGTCCGACGGCACCATCACCTTCATCGCCTCGGCATCGGCCGCCTTCGTGGTGCTCGGCGCCTTCCCGATGGGCTGGCTCGCCGACCGCATGCGACGCGCCCCCATCGTGGGCGTGTCCAGCGCGCTGTTCTCGGTGCTGGTGTTCCTGTCGGGCTTCGCGGCCAACGCCTTCATGCTGTTCTGGACCCGCTTCGGCGCGGGCATCGCCAAGTCGAACACCATCCCGGTACACAGCTCGCTCCTGGCCGACGCCTACCCCATCGGCGTGCGCGGGCGCATCGGCGGCCTCACCCAGTCCACGGGCCGCGCCGTCGCCGCCATCAGCCCGCTCGCGGTGGGCATCGTGGCCTGGGCCGCCGGCGGCGACGAGGGCTGGCGCTGGGCGTTCTTCCTGCTGGGCCTGCCCGTGGCGGTGTTCGCCGTGGCCGCCTTCCGCATACCCGAGCCGGCCAGGGGCCAGTGGGAGAAGACCACCGTCATCAACCAGGTGATCGGCGACACCGACCCCGCTCCCATCTCCGTGGAGGCCGCGTTCAGCCGCCTGCTGCGGATCCACACGGTGCGCGCCGTGCTGTTCGCGTTCGTCGCCCTGGGCTTCGTGCTGTTCACCATCCCCGTGCAGTCCAACCTGTTCCTCGAGGACGAGTTCGGCCTGGGCACGCTCGGGCGCGGCGTGGCGACCTCGATCGCCGGCTTCGCGGCAGCCCTGGTGCTGCCGGTCGTGGGCCTGCGCTTCGACCGCCTCTACCGGCGCGACCCGTCGCTGACGCTGCGGCTCATCGGCGGCCTGCTGCTGCCCACCGCGGTGCTCGTGCCGCTGCAGTTCGCCATGCCCAACCAGTACCTGTTCGTCGCCGTGGACGTGCCCCGCACGGTGCTGTCGGCCGCGGCCTTCGCCATGGTCGGCCCGATGGTGTGGTCGATCGTGCCCTACCGGCTGCGCGGCCTGGGCTCGGCCCTGATCACGCTGTTCATCTTCCTGTTCGGCGCGGTCGGGGGCTCGCTGGCGGCGGCGTTCCTGATCGACTCATACGGCGTGCAGACCGCGGTGACGGTGCTGTCCATCCCGGCTGTCACCATCGGCTCGATCTTCTTGATGCGCGGCTCGCTGTCCATCAAGCACGACCTGTCGATGGTGGTCGCCGAACTCACCGAGGAGCTTGCCGAGCACGAGCGCCGCCAGTCGGCGCCGGAATCCACCCCGGCCCTTCAGGCCAGCGGCATCGACTTCTCCTACGGCGCCGTGCAGGTGCTCTTCGACATGTCCTTCGAGGTGGGCAAGGGCCAGGCCCTGGCGCTGCTCGGGGCCAACGGTGCCGGCAAGTCGACCGCCCTCAACGTGCTGACCGGGCTGTTCACCCCCGAGCGGGGCGTGATCCGCATGCACGGGCGCTCGATCACCTACACCACGCCCGAGCAGCGCTCGGCCATGGGCGTGCAGATGCTCCCCGGCGGGCGCGGCGTGTTCCGGAACCTGAGCATCGAGGACAACCTGCGCATCGGCGCCTACAAGTACCGGCGAGACCCCGCGGACGTGCAGCGGCGCATCGCACGGGTCATCGAGATGTTCGACCAGCTCGACGGCCGGCTCGGCGAGCGTGCCGGGGACCTCTCCGGCGGGCAGCAGCAGATGCTGGCCCTGGCCAGGGTGTTGATGCACGACCCTGACATCCTCATCATCGACGAGCTGAGCCTAGGCCTGGCCCCCACCATCGTGCAGGATCTGGTGGCGACCCTGCAACGGCTGCGCGAAGCGGGACAGACGATGATCATCGTCGAGCAGTCGCTGAGCCTGGCGCTGTCGCTGGCCGACACTGCGGTGTTCCTCGAGAAGGGCGAGGTGCGATACTCGGGCTCCGCGAGCCATCTGGCCGAGCGTCCCGACCTGGTGCATGCGGTGGTCTTCGGCGCAGGCGACGGGGCAGGCGCAGCGACCCAGGACGTCGGCGCCGCCGCCGCTAGCGGGGACCCGGCGGGCGCGAGCGCGGGCGATGACGCCGCAAACCCCGCGCCGGAGAGCGCGCCGTGATGGTGCTCGCCGCCTGGATCACCCGACAGCTCGTCTTCAACGGCGCGGTCACCGGCCTCGTCATCGGGATGCTCGCGCTGGGCATCGTGCTGATCTACCGCTCGACGCGGGTGATCAACTTCGCGGTGGGCAACCTCGGGCTGCCGGCCGCGGCGCTGTTCGCCCTGATGCAGATCGACTGGGGCTTCCCGTTCTGGATCGGCCTGGCCACCGCCCTGCTGGTGGGCACCCTGGCCGGCGCGCTGGTGGAGCTGACCGTGGTGCGCCGCCTCTTCAGCCGGCCCCGGGTGATCCTGCTGGTGGCGACCGTGGGCGTGGCACAGCTCATGAGGGCGGTGATCGCGGCACTGCCCGACATCTCCAACACCGGCGGGCGCTACCCGGTCGCGGCCCGCACGACCTGGGAGAACGCGCCCTTCGGTCTGCGCATCTCCGCGCCGCAGGTGGCGATCATCGTGGTGGTGCCGCTGGTAGCGGCGCTGCTGGGCTGGATACTCAACCGCACCACCTTCGGCCGGGCCGTCACCGCCTCGGCGGGCAACCCGGAGCTGGCCCGCCTTTCGGGGGTGAACCCCAAGGTCGTGTCCACCTTCGTGTGGACCGCCGCCGGGCTGCTGTCGTCGCTGTCGATCATCCTGCTCAGCGGGCAGTCCGGTGCGGTGACCGGCCTGGAGAACCTCGGCCCCCTCACCCTCGCCAGAGCGCTGGCCGCTGCCACCATCGCCGGCATGAGCTCGTTCCCGCGTGCGGTCCTGGCCGGTCTGGCCATCGGGGTGGTGGAGTCGGTCGTGCGCTTCAACTACCTGTCCGAGGCCGGCCTCATCGACTTCCTGCTGTTCTGCGCGGTGCTGGTGGCCGTCTACGTGCAGAGCCGCAGCAGCCCCGAGGAGGCGATCCTGGCCTTCGTCCCCCGTGTCCGGCCGATCCCGGCACGCCTCGAGCGGCTGGGGTGGGTGCGGGCGCTGCCGAGGATCGCGCTGGCCGCGAGCCTCGCCGTCGCCGTCGTCCTTCCCCTGGTCGTGGAGCTGCCGTCGAGGCACCTGCTGTATGCCACGGTGCTGGGGTTCGCGATCTGCGCCATGTCGGTGACCGTCATCACAGGATGGTCGGGCCAGCTCTCGCTGTCGCAGATGGCCTTCGCCGGCATCGGGGCGCTGTCGGCGGCCGCCTTCAGCCGGGGAATCGAGCTGGACGTCGGCTGGCGCGGCTTCCGCCTCATCGACGCCGAGCTCGCCGCGGTGCCCTTCGTGGCGGCGATCCTGATGGCGACGGTGTTCACAGCCGCCGTGGCCGCGCTCATCGGCGCGGGCGCTCTGCGCGTGCGCGGGCTGATGCTCGCCGTGAGCACGTTCGCGTTCTCGATCGCCTCGACGCAGTACCTGTTCCGCAGGCCGTTCTTCACCGGCGGGAGCACCGCGGGCGTGCTTATGGACCGCGGCAGCCTCTTCGGCATCGACCTCACCTCGCAGAGGTCCTACTACTACTTCATGCTCGGCGGCTTCGTGATCGCCTACGCAGTGGTGTCGCGGCTGCGCCACAGCGGTATCGGCCGCTGCACCATCGCGGTGCGCGACAACGCGGCCGGCGCCTCCGCCTACACGGTCAGCCCGACGCGGGCCAAGCTCACCGCGTTCGCCCTGGCCGGAGGGCTCGCCGGTTTCGGCGGCGCGCTGCTGGGGGGTCTGGAGCAGAACATCCGCTTCGCCGAGGCGCTGTTCCGGGTCGAGGACTCGCTGCGGGTCGTCGGCATGGCCGTGATCGGCGGTCTGGGCTCGGTCACCGGCGCGGTTCTGGGCGCCGTGTGGGTGGAGGGGATGCCCGCCTTCTTCGGCGACAACGACCTGGTGCCGCTGTTCACCTCCAGCATCGGCCTGCTGGTGATCATCATGTACCTGCCCGGCGGGTTCATACAGGTGGTCTACGGCGCCCGCGACGGCCTGCTGAGCTGGATCGAGTCGCGGCTGTCGCCCGCCGAGGCGCCGGCAGCGAGAACCCAGACCCCGGCCGGCCTCACCCGCCGCAGCCCGCAGGACCCGGAGGCGCCGGAGGCGGTGCTGCGGGCCCGGGACGTCTCGGTGCGCTTCGGGGGCAACCAGGCCGTGCGCGGTGTGGACGTGGAGGTGCGCCGAGACGAGATCGTGGGGCTCATCGGCACCAACGGCGCGGGCAAGACCACGCTGATGAACGCGGTGAGCGGGCTGGTCGCATGCGAGGGCCGCGTCGAGATCATGGGGCGCGACATGACGGGCGCGTCGGCGCCGCGCCGGGCCCGCGCCGGGCTGGGCCGCACCTTCCAGGGCGCCACGCTGTTCCCGGAGCTGACCGTGCGCGAGACGGTGATGGTGGCGCTGGAGGCGCGGGGGCGCACGCCGCTGCTGTCCACGGCCCTGCACCTGCCCCAGACCTTCGCCGACGAGCGCCGCCGCCGGGGCGAGGCCGACGAGCTGATCGACTGGCTGGGCCTGGGCAGCCACGCCGAGCACTACGTCTCGGACCTGTCCACGGGATCGCGGCGCATCGTGGAGCTTGCGGGTCTGCTGGCGCTCGACGCCGGGGTGCTCTGCCTCGACGAGCCCACCGCCGGTGTGGCACAGCGCGAGACGGAGGCGTTCGCCCCGCTGATACGCCGCATCCGCAGCGAGCTGGGCGCAGGCATCATGCTGATCGAGCACGACATGACCGTGATCATGGGCGTGAGCGACCGCGTGTGCTGCCTGGAGTCGGGATCGGTGATCGCGCACGGCACGCCCGAGGAGGTTCGCAACGATCCCCAAGTCATCGCCAGCTACCTCGGCACCGCAGACACCACGGCGAACGGCTAGCCGCGACATCCGCGACCACACAGCAGTCACCACGGCGAACGGCTGGCCGCGACATCCGCGACCACGCACCAGACACACAGCAGCCGGCTAGCCCGCGACATCCGCGCCCAGGCAGCAACAGGCACCACGGCGAACGGCTGACGGGCGGCTCGCCAGCCCGCAACGGCACCGCGGGCGCCGCGGCGAAGCAGCTATCTGCGGCAGCCGCTGAAGCCCGGATCGTCCCCGCCGCGGCGGGGCGGCGCGAAGAAGTCGCTCTCATTCTCGGCAAGCTGCCGCGACCGCCGCATGATGGCCCGGCGCTCGGCCTCCAGATACAGGTAACGCTGCACGTCGGAGGGCGTGTGGTCGCTCATGAACAGGTTCATGGCGACCGGATCGCGGCCCAGCTCCTCACGGATGTCATCCTTGGTGATCGGTCCGGTCCGGGCCGCCCGCATGCGCCTCATGCGCCTGCGGTACCACCAGGTCCTCAAAACCGGGATCATCAGACCCAGATTGAAACTTGCGGTCGCCCAGAGGACGATCTCGACCCTGGTGAGAAGATACATCATAGATTTCAGTATATATAGTGATTTTTAGATTGTCTACATGGCTGATCTCCCCTAGGCGAGCGGGCGCAGTCTCGGACAGGCCGACGATGCGCAACAGATCCTGTGATCTTCCCCAAGGCGAACGGGGCTCAGTTCTGGGACGGGCTTCCGAAACCCGGCCGGCTAGAGTCAGCGGTGCCATGAGCTTCAGGAGCGCCTTCCTCGACGAGGCACTCGACGCATACATCGCCGCCCACTCGACCGGCCCGGATGAGGTGCAGCGCCGGCTCATAGCGGCCACGGCCGCGCTCGGCGACGCCAGCGTCATGCAGATCGGCACCGCGCACGGCACCTTCATGACGATGCTCACGACCGTGCTGCGACCGCAATTTGCCGTGGAGGTGGGCACGTTCACCGGCTATTCCGCCCTCGCGGTGGCCAGGGCGCTGCCGCCGGGCGGGCGGCTGCTGTGCTGCGACGTGTCAGAGGAGTGGACCGCCATCGCCCGCGAGCACTGGCAGCGCGCCGGCGTGGCCGACCGCATCGAGCTTCGCATCGGCGCGGCCATAGACACCCTCAGGGCGCTCCCCGCCGAACCCAGGATCGACCTCGCCTTCATCGACGCCGACAAGGGCTCCTACATCGACTACTACAACGAGCTGGTGCCGCGGCTGTCACAGCGGGGCGTGATACTCGCCGACAACACCCTCTGGGACGGCAACGTGGCCGATCCCGCACAGCAAGACGCCACGACCGAGGCACTGCGAGCCTTCAACGCCCATGTCGTCGCCGACGAGCGTGTCACCGTGTCGCTGCTGCCGGTGGGCGACGGCCTCTCGATGATCGCGCTGAGACAGCGCTGAAGCCCGGCGGCGGCTACTCCTCGGAGTCGGCTCTCGGGGCGCTCTTGTCGTCGTAAAGCTCCCGGAAGGCAATCGCCTCCACTTCGGGCACGCTGGAGGCAGGCTCCTCGCTGCCGTCGCGGAACCACACCGTCTGCTGCGGGAAGGGGATCTCGATGCCGGCAGCGTCGAAGGCCTCCTTGAGCCGCAGCCGCAACTCCCGCTCCACGCCCCACTGCATCGAAGGCTCGGTCTTGACCGCGACCCGCAGCGCGATGCCCGACGAGCCCAGGTACTGCACGCCCCAGACGTCGGGGCACTCCGCCAGCTCGTCGCCGCCCCACTCCGGATCCTCCCAGAACTCCCTGGCCACCCGCAGGATCACGCCCATGGCCATGCGCAGGTCGGTGTCGTAGGAGACCTCGATGTCGATCAGCGCCCTCGACCACAGCTGCGAGAAGTTGCCCACCCTGGAGATCTCGCCGTTGGGAACGTGCCAGACCGTGCCCCTCACGTCGCGGATGGTGGTGGAGCGCAGCGACACCTCCTCCACGGTGCCCGTGGCGTAGCCGACGTCCACCACGTCGCCCACCCCGTAGTGATCCTCGATCAGCATGAACAGGCCCGACAGGAAGTCCTTGACGATCGACTGGGCGCCGAAGCCCAGCGCCACGCCGCCGATGCCGGCGCCCGCGATCAGCGGCCCGAGGTTCACGCCGATCTCCCCCAGCACCAGCAGGGCGGCGAAGCTCCACACCAGCGCCACCACAACGCTGCGCAGGACGTGGCCCAGGGTCTCGGCCCGGGACTCGGCCCGGGACTGCTCCACCTCGTCCATCAGCATCCGGCCCGGGCCCTTCTCGCGCAGCTTGCGCAGCCGAGAGTTGCCCGACGTGGCCGCGACGCGCTTGGTGAACCGCACGATGGCCCGCTTGGCGACACGGTTGACGATCCACGCCACCACGAGGATGAGCAATATGCGGATGGGCCGGTCGAGCAGCCAGTCGGACGCGGTGGCCAGATCGGAGTTGCCGGTCCAGTCGAAGACCCGCTCGCATACGAAGCCCCGGTTCGTCTCGCCGCAGGCACCGACAAGTCCCGGGTCGATGGTCGATTGCGCTATGAGCATCGCCTCACAATAGAGCGTGCGCGAGGGACTGACCGCACCTTCGCCGAGCCACGGCGCAGCAGGGCTGACCGAGCGTCGCGGGTATGCGGGGTGCGCGCGATCCCGAACGCCTGCGGGGTCGGGCGCACGCAGGGCTGGCTGACCGTGCTCGGCTCGAACCTGCGCGCAGGACTGACGCCCGCCTCGGAGGTCAGAACGTTCCAGGTGGCTGAGCGTGCTTGGCTAGATTTGCTCGCCTATGACCCCAGGCGCCGTGAGGTGACCGCAGGTGCCGTGAGGGGCGAGCGGCCCCGGCCACGCGCCACGCTCTGGGCAAGGGCCGCGGCGGCAATCGTTGCAGCGGCACTGGCCGCGGGCTGCGGCGGCACCGCAGGCGGCGAGGGCGAGGTCGTGGTGATGGCAGCCTCATCGCTGGCGGAGGTGATCGAGCAGGTGTCCACAGATGGCGCCGACATTGATGGCACCGACATCGTCTGGGTGATCGCGGGCACCTCCACGCTGCTGTCCCAACTCGCTGCCGGAGCAGGCGCCGACGTGCTGATCACCGCGAACGCGGCCACCATGGAGAGGGCCGTCTCAGACGGCTCGATTGGGGGGGAGTCCATGGTGATCGCCACGAACAGCCTCGTGCTGGCAACGCCGGCCGGCAACCCCGGAAGCGTCACCGGGCTGGCCGATCTAGCACGCCGCGACCTGCTGGTGGGCCTGTGCGCCGTCGAGGTCCCCTGCGGAGCGCTGGCCCGCCAGGCGCTGGACGCGGCCGCGATCGTGCCCGCCGCCGACACCCTGGAGCCCAACGTGCGCGCCCTGGCGACCAAGCTCGCGCTGGGCGAACTCGACGCCGGGCTCGTCTACAGCACCGACGCCGCCGCCGGCGGCCTCAGCACGATCGGCGCACCCGAGCTTGAGGGCCACGTGAACCGCTACCACATCGCCCCGGTGCCAAGCGAGCCCTCGCCGGCTGTGCGAGCGGTGATCGATGCCTTCACCGAACCCGGCGGCGCCGGCGTCGAGGCCCTGCACGCCCACGGGTTCGGACCGCCGTGAAACCCGAGCCGCACACTCGCGACCCCAAACCTCCCTGGGCAAGCGACCAGGAGCCCAGAATGCCTGACCAACCCGAGCCGCACACTCGCGACCCGAACCCCCTAGGCCAGACGACCACAAACTCCAGAATGCCTGACCAACCCGAACCCCCTCGGCCAGGCGGCCACAAACTCCAGAATGCCTGACCAACCCGAGCCGGACACTTACGGCGGACGGACTCCCCCTGAGCCGGTATCGCCCGCCGGCCGGCCTCCGGCCGCGGTGACCTTCGTCGGGTTCGTGGCGCTGGGCCTGCTGGCACTGCCGCTCGCGGGACTGCTGCAGCGGGCGCCGTGGTCGGCGCTGCCGAGGCTGCTGAGCACCTCCACGGTGCTGGAGGCGCTGCGCGTGTCACTGCTGGTGAGCGTGGCAGCCGCGGCGGCCTGCGTGGCATTGGGCCTGCCCCTCGCCTTCGTGCTGGCACGCAAGCAACTCCGCCTCCCGCGGATCGCCCGCGCCGTGGTCATGCTGCCGATGGTGCTGCCTCCGGTGGTCGCCGGCACGGCCCTGCTGTTCGCGCTGGGCCGGCGCGGGCTGGTGGGCCAGTGGCTGGACTCCTGGTTCGGCGTCAGCCTGCCGTTCAGCACCGCCGGGGCGGTCGTCGCCGCAACCTTCGTGGCACTTCCCTTCTTCGTGGTCACCGTCGAGGGGGCGCTGCGCCAGGCCGGCTGCGACCTCGACGAGGCCGCCGCGACCCTCGGTGCCGGCGGCTGGTCCACCCTGGCGCATGTGACGCTGCCCACGATCAGGCCGTCGCTGGCTGCGGGAACGGCGCTGGCCTGGGCCAGGGCGCTGGGCGAGTTCGGAGCGACGCTCACCTTCGCCGGCAACTACCCGGGCCGCACCCGCACGCTGCCGCTGGAGACCTACCTGGCGCTGGAGCGCGATCCGCAGGCCGCGGTGGCTGTCAGCCTGGTGCTCCTGGCAGTGGCCCTGACGGTGCTGGTGACGCTGCGCGACAGGTGGATCCCCCGATGACAGCCACCGCGATCACCGAGCCCGCCGAAGACCGGCGATGATCACCTTCGACGGCCGCGTAAGGCGGCGCGGCTGGACGCTGCGGGTGGATGCGCTGGAGATCGGCGAGGGCGTCACCGCCGTGGTGGGCGCCAACGGCACGGGAAAGACGACGCTGGCAAGGGCCGTCGCCGGACTCGACCGCCTCGACAGCGGCCGCATGGCCATCGCCGGCGCGGTCGTCGACGAACCGGCCGAGCAGACCTTCGTGGCCGCCCACCGCAGAGGCGTGGGAATGGTGTTCCAGGATCACCGGCTGTTCGGGCACCTCACGGTGATCGACAACGTGGCGTTCGGCCTGCGCCGGTCAGGGGTCGAGCGTGCCGCGGCGCGCCGGCGCGCCGGTGCGCTGCTGGAACGCGCCGGCGTGGACGCATCGGTGTGGCCGCGGCGCGCCGGCGCGCTGTCGGGCGGGCAGAGCCAGCGCGTGGCCATAGCCCGTGCGCTGGCGCCCGAGCCGGAGGTGCTGGTTGTGGACGAGCCGCTGGCCTCTGTGGACTCATGGGGCCGGAACCGGCTGCGAGCCCTCCTGCGCGAGTCGCCGGCCCGCTACACCCTGCTCATCAGCCACGACCCGGTCGATGTGGCGACACTGGCAGGCAGCGTCGTGGTGCTCGACGGTGACGCCAGTGGCGGTGCCGTGGCCGGCCGGGGCTCGGTGGCCGAGGTGACGGCCTCGCCGGGCTGCCAGTGGGCCGCCGCGTTCCTGGGGGCCAACGTCGTGTCCGGCCGAGCCCGCGGCACCAACGTGACCACCGCCGGCGGTCTCGTGCTGACCGTGGCAGAGCAGGCCGCCGGCCCCGTACACGTGACGTTCCCCGCCCATGCCGTGACCCTGCACCGCGACCGTCCCGCGGGCAGCGCCCGCAACGCCTGGCGCGCCGAGCTTGAGAGCGTGGAGGTCGACGGCGAGCGCGCAAGGGTGCATCTGGCGGGACCGCTGCACGTACGCGCCGACGTGACCCGCCGCTCCGCGGACGACCTCGGCCTGCGACCCGGCCTGACGGTCTGGGTATCGGTCAAGGCAACCGAACTCACGGTGGTCGCCTGAGGCGCACAACGGGCGCCAAGATCAAGACCCGCCGCCGCGCCGGAACTCTACCACCACTTGTTTCCGAATCGGGACAGTGGGAATTGAATATCCCAGTCCGTTGGGCCCCAACAACGAATGGTGCCGTCGGTGAGCACGCCGCACACGTTCTCCTTGTAGGCGGAAATCGCTGTGAAGGTGCCGGAAGGCACCGGATCGCTAAAACCGCCGTCATTCCAGCGCTCTATGTCGCCCCAGCAGGTGACGGTGCCATCGGTGCGCAGCCCGCACCCGAACCCGCCCCACGTCGAGCCACCAACACTCACTGCGGTGAACTGGCCGCTAGGCGGTTCCACCGCCGTCAGGGACTGACTGACCATGATGGGATCTCCCCAGCAGGCCACGGTACCGGCGGCACGCACACCACACCAGCTGTTGCCGTTAGCGGATATCAAGTTGAATCGGCCCGACGGAACGCTAAAACTATCGTCGCCTCCGCCCGGCGGAGGTTTCACGCGCTTCTTGCCCCAGCAAGCGACGGTGCCATCCGTGCGCAGCGCGCACGACGTGCTTTTGCCAACAGCGACCGCGCTGAACCGGCCGTCGGGCGCGTTCAACTTGCCGTGACCGTTGTCACCCCAGCAGGCGACCGTGCCGTCCGTGCGCAACCCACACACGTGGTCGCTGCCGGCGGAGATGTCGCTGAACCGGCTTGCTGGCGCATTCATGACCACATCGCCCCAGCAGGCGACCGTGCCGTCAACGCGTATCCCGCACACAAAAGAGTCCTTGTTCCATGTTCCGGCAACATATGGCGATGTTCCGCGAACGTATGTCCATGATGTTCCGGCGGTTATTTCGGTGAACTGCCCGGACGGCGGACTGAATATCCGGCTCGTCCTCGGTCCCCAGCATGTCACGGTGCGGTCCGTGCGCAACCCGCACACGTGTGTATCGCTAGCGGCGATACCGGTAAACCGATGGTTCACAGCCCGGCCCTCGGGCTGGCCGGGCGGGAGCGCCTGGCCGAAACGGTCGTCGCCCCAGCAGGCGATGCTCCCGTCGGTGCGCACACCGCAGGCATGTTCAGGACCGGCAGACACCGCGATGAACTGACCCGACGGCGCCTCACCGGCTCTGCCCCAGCACTTGACAGTCTTGTCGCTGCGCAACCCGCACATGGAACGTCTGCCGGAGTCGGCTGCAACGAACTGACCGGCATAGGTATCTGAGTCCTCACCCCAGCAGGAAATGGTCCCACCGGCGCGCAACCCGCAGGACGGAGATATCAGTGCAGTGAACTGTCCTGAGGGCTGCCATTCCACTTGGAGATTGCCCCAGCATGTGACGGTCCCGCCAGTGCGCAGCCCGCAGGACTCGTCACCATCGGCCGTCACCGCGGTGAATTGCCCGGAAGGCGCATCGGTCTGACCCCTGCGGTCATCGCCCCAGCAGACGATAGTGCCGTCGGTGCGCACACCGCAGGCATGTCCATAACCAACTGACACCGCGGTGAACTGGCCGGCTGGAGCGTCCGACTGGCCCAGGCGGTTGTCACCCCAGCAGGCGATAGTGCGGTCATCGCGAAGCGCGCAAGCATGACTGCGAATGGCAGATATGACGGTGAACCGGCCCGAGGGTGGATCCAACTGGTTACCCGCGTGTGCAGTTGCTGGGTCGCTCATTCCTGGATGCCAGCCGGAATTGTGACCCCAGCATACGATGCTTCCGTCGGTGCGCAGCCCGCACGAGAAAATGTGTCCGGCTGCTACGGCGCTGAAGCGGCCGCCAGACGAATCAGAAGGCTGGCTGCCCGGCGGTTGCGACTGACCGCGGTCATCGCGGCCCCAGCATACGATGGCACCGTCGGTGCGCACACCGCACGAATAATGAGTACCCCCGGCAGACACGGTGCTGAACCGGCCATCCGGCGCATCAGTCGCACCGAAGGCATCCTCGCCCCAGCATGCAACGGTGCCATCAACGCGCAGCCCGCAGGCATGAGTATGACCGGCAGACACCGCGGTGAACTCGCCCGACGGAAGATTCTGCCGACCATACGGGTTATGCCCCCAACATGTGACCTTGCCGTCAGCGCGCACACCGCACGAAAAAGCATACCCCGACGACGCCGCGGTGAACTGACCGGACGGGGCATCGGTCTCGCCCCCACGGTCGTCGCCCCAGCACTTGATAACACCGTCATCGCCCAACGCGCAAGCATGACTTAACTGTCCCACAGAAACAGCGGTGAAACTGCCTGAAGGCGGCTCCACCGGACCCGACTCTTTGCCCCAGCACTCGATGCTGCCACCGGTGCGCAACCCGCACGAATTATCCCTCGCGCTCGCAATGGCGGTGAACACCCCCGCGGGCGCATCGGCCTGACCCAAGCGGTTGCGTCCCCAGCATGTGACCGTTCCATCGGTGCGCAACCCGCACGAGAACTCCTCACCGCTGGAAACCGCGGTGAACTGACCGGACGGGGCATCGGCCTCGCCGTAGACGTTGGCGCCCCAGCACTCGATGCTGCCACCAGCGCGCAACCCGCACGCATGGGTGTCCCCGGCCGCCACGGCAACGAAACCGTCACCTTCAGCCCCGGCATCGTCATCGCGGATGGTGCCGGTCGCCTCCAACGTAGCTTCACCGCCGTCGAACACAACCCGGCCCTCTGAGGTTCGCAACCCCTTGAGCCGCAGCATCAACGTCTCATCCGGCTCCTCGGTGGTGTCACCGATGACCTGCACGGTGACCGTCTGAGTGAGCTGGTCACCCGCCGCGCCGGCCGCGAAGACGACACGCTGCCTGGCGAAACCGACATAATCACGATCCTCGCTCTTGCTCGAACGCGTCGCCGTGGCCCGACCCTTGGGCGACACCGCCGACGCCAACACCGACACCTCACCACTCGGCGACCCGCTCAACGACACCACAAACGTAAGACTCGCATAACCGCTGTCACCCTCAACAACCGCAGCATCACCAACCGACACCGTCAACACCACCGGCACCGTCGTAGTCGTAGTAGTCGTCGTAGTAGTCGTCGTCGTAGTCGTAGTGGTCGTGGTGCTGGTCGTAGTCGTGGAAGTCGTCGTCGTAGTGGTCGTGGTGCTGGTCGTAGTCGTGGAAGTCGTCGTCGTGCTGGTCGTGGTGCTGGTAGTAGTCGTGGGTGTGGTGGTCGTGGGTGTGGTGGTCGTGGTGGTCTTGGTGCTGTCGTCTTCGTCTGTGGGAGGTTTCTCGCCGTCGCCGTCCTTGTCGTCGGAAGACTTATCGTCGTCGTCTTTGCCCGTAGGGTTGTCGTCCCCGTCGCCTTCTTCACCGCTGTCTTCGCCGTCGTTGTTGTCGTTTAGAGTTCGTTCTGGGTTCTTGGGTGGTTTGGTGAGGTCCGGTGATTTAGTAGCTGTGAACTCAGCTGACGCGGTGGCGGACGACCAGGGGTTGTCGCAGTGGGTCGAGTAGGGGTACACGTCAACCGTGTAATCGGCACCAAACACGAGATCAACCAACTCCAAGCTGTCACCGGGATACGCAACGCTCTTGACAACAACAGGCTTGCCCCCGTCGTCGTAGACATACACCCAGTAGTTCGTAGTGACACAGCCCGACGCGCCCTTGGGCGCGGTGCCACGCGTCCAAGTTAGAGCCGCACCCTTATCAACAGGCGCCACGCTGAGCACGATCGGCGCATCCACCGAAACGTCCGCCTTCTCCAACGCCACAGGCACCGTGGTCGTGGTGGTCGTGGTGGTCGTGGTCGTCGTAGTCGTCGTCGTAGTGGTCGACATCGTGGTGGTGGTGGTTGTTGTTGTTGTGGAGAGGGGGTTGCCGCCGTCCTGGGCCTGGGTTTGTGCTTGGTCTGAGTCGCTGGCTTCTTCGGCGGCCGGTTGGGTTGTCTTGATGTAGGTCGTGCCGCTGGTCTTGGACCACTTGTTGCAGCTGGAAGAGAAGGCGTAGATCTGCACGTAATAGCCGGTGAGCGGGCTCAGACCCTCGGCTTCCAGGCTGCTGCCCGGATGATCCACCGACCTAGCGACGATGGTGTCGCGAGGGGGCTTCCCCCCGTTTGCCGGTCAGGTGGTTAAGGTGTGATACTGGTGTTCGTATTGGTTGGGGGTTTGTTGGTTGATGCTGCTGTGGCGGCGGGTGGTGTTGTAGCGGGTTAGCCATTGGAAGATGCTGCGGCGTGCTGTGGGGCGGTCTGGGTAGTGGCGCTGGTTGGTGTGTTCGCGTTTGAGGGTGGCGAAGAAGGCTTCGGCTGCGGCGTTGTCGGCTGAGCTGCCGACGCGGCCGGTGGATTGGAGCATGCCCCAGGATTTCAGGGTTTTCTTGTAGTCGTTGGAGAGGTATTGGCTGCCACGGTCGGAGTGTACCACAACACCTCGTGTGAGCCCTTTGCGGGTGTGTGCGGCCATTGTCAGTGCGTCTTGTGCTAGTTGGGTGTTGATGCGGTCGCTCATCTGGTAGCCCAGCAGGCGCCGGCTGCCCAGATCGAGCACCACAGCCAGGTAGAGCCAGCCCTCACCGGTGCGAATGTAGGTGATGTCCGACACCCACGCCCGATCCGGCGCACCGACACCGAAATCCCGGCGCAGCAGATCAGGCGGCCGCGCATCGGTGTTTCGTGAGGGTGTGGTGGTGCGCTTGGGGCGCCGCTTGCGGATCCCTGCGATGCCGTTGCTGCGCATCAGCCGCTCCACCCGCTTGTGGTTCACCTTATGGCCTCTGGCCTGCAGTTCCGCCGTAACGCGCGGCGACCCGTAAACCCCACCCGAAGCATCATGGATGCCGCGGATCTCGGCCACCATCTGCGCCTCGGCCCGCTCGGCTGCCGTCGGACCCCGCCGCTGCCGGCGGTGCCACCCATAGAACGCCTGCGGCGACACGCGGGCGGCCTCACAGCACAACCTCGTCGGGAATCCCATGGCCCTTTGAGCCAGCACCCACCGATAGCGGGTCACTGTCCCAACTCCCTCACCCAAAAGGCCGTTGCTCGTTTGAGCAGCTCACGCTCCTGACGCAAACGCACGTTCTCACGCCGCAGGCTCACCAGCTCCGCCCGCTCCGCCGTCGTGAGACCCTCACGCTCACCGGCATCGACGCGCGCCTGGCGCACCCAGTTCCCCAGATTCGACGCCCCCACCCCCAACGCCCGAGCCACCGACGCGATACTCCGACCCTCCTCAAGCACCAACGCCACCGCATCAGCCTTGAACTCCCCCGGAAACACCCGCCGCACCCGACCCGGACCCGCACGCGCCAGATGCTGCTGCTGCTGCTGATCATCCATAGACGACATGCCTACCTCCTAAACGAGGTGACCGGTCAACGGGGGGAAGCCCCCGAGCGTCGGTGAGAACCTTGACCGCGTAACGCGAGGTGGGACACTCGGCCGTGTCCGACGGCGTCTTGCCCCGGGTCCAGGTGATCGTCGCTCCCTGGCTCCGCGGCACCGCCGAGACGACGATCTGCGCGTCCACCCCGACAGCCTCAACCTCAACCCCAGCAAGCGCCGCCGGCGCCTGCACAACCTGAACAACCGCGGCAACCAGAACCGCCGCCAAAACCGCCGCAAGCCAACCCCGCGGACTCAAACCTCCACCCTCAGCCATCGGGGGGGGGGTAGCTACCCAGGGGGGGGGGGGGGGAAGTACCTGCCGCTCCCAGACCGCATCAACCGCATCGACACATACTCCAATCTCGTAGACATACGACTACCTGCCCGTTCCCAGGCCGTCACCGACCATAGCACCGACACACGAAGACGCGACAACACGAACCTCGACCGGCGGGCTCCACCCGCCCATAGCCCTAGAGCGCTCCCCCCCCCCCTCAGACCGCGAGCGCCACACGTAGAAGGGGCCTATGACGACTTGCGCGGGTCCAGCCGCCGTAGTCGCTGAGCAGCCCGAGCACGAGTTGAGCCGCGGTCGCTGGCCGGGCGGCCATGTCGTCAGGTTCCTGGGAGCCAACGTCGTGTCGACGGCAAGCAACCAGGGAGTGCTTGCAATACGCTGTCAATACAGTCACAATGCTTGCATGGCTGTTCAGATCACGATCCGCAACGTGCCGGAAGATGTCCGCGACGAGCTGGCGGCTAGAGCCGCCCTCAACCGCCAGTCGATGCAGGAGTACCTCCGCGGCGAGCTGGAGCGGATCGCGGCACGACCGTCGATCGATGCCTGGCTTCAGGAAGTGCGTCGACGCAAGAGCGCCTCGGAATCCAGCGTTACCACATCGCTCATCCTCGAAGCCCGCGACGCAGATCGCAGGTGAGCGCGGTCGTTGACGCTTCCCTGCTCGTTGGCGCTCTGACTTCCTCCGAGCCGGCGGGACGCTGGTGTGACCCTGACAGTGCGCACCACCGCCCGCTAGCTGACCGAATGCCCACGCGGCCTCGGTCGAGGTCGACACGAACACAATACGGATTTCGCTCCATGATGGCGCACTGTCCCCCTGCGCACCAACTCGAGGCGTTCCGGACAGTGCCAGCCACCTCCCCAACCCACAGGACCGCGAAGACTCCGAAATTTCCTGCGCTCTCTGCGCAAGCGACTTGTCGTCGGAAGACCGGGCGACCCGGAGCAGGGAATGCCGTAGGCGCGGGCCTCGGCGCTGCTCTCGTGAAGCCTCTCCTCCACCCCGCACTTCACCAATTCTCCAGAAACCCTACGGAATGATCTTGGACACGGCATCATCAATTTTGGCAGCCACTCCGTCCTCTCTGAGCCTCTCTCTGATATGCTTAGATATGACTGACTGACTGACTGACTGACTGACTGACTGACTGACTGACTGACTGACTGACTGACTGACTGACTCGGCATCACCGCATAGACGCGCGAGCAACCTGTGGATCCTCGAAGTCCTGTCGAACTTCGGAATCGGGACATCCTGCCAGATATAAGTATGAAAGTGACGATCACTGTGCCGTACACTACGAAACCGGTCTGCCAAAGTATCACAATTGAGTATTGACACCAGGTAACCAGCCTCGTCACGGGGAATGACCGCGTAATATAGCCCGATGCTGCACAACAAAGGACCGGTCGAACGACACGCCCTAAGATGCTGTCCCGAAGCGTTATAAAAAACTACTGCCAGATCTTCGCCATTAGACATCCGACGAGACATCCGACGCAGCTCCGAAATAAGACTATCAAGGTTGTTGTACATATTCAGGTATTCCAGCAACGTGCGCGGCGTCGCCTTGCCACGCCCCTTGTGCTTCTCGTAACGTTCAGAAGCAGTGCGCCAGTACTGTGAACTAGCGGCTTCGCTGTCGCTGAGCATCCTGCCCCGACTGTCCGTCGGAATGATGCACTTCGACAGCGAACTGCTTAGAGTAAAAGGATACAGGTTGTCATGCGACACCACATCATGGATCCATTGCGATGGAACGGTGCCACCTTGGATTCCAAACTGTCTCCAAGGTCGTTTACCTCGCTTCGACAAGATAGTCTCGAAAGTCGTCTGAGCCTTGGTGTCATCAGCTACTAAAGAATCGTTGTCGCACATCACAAAGTTCGTCGGGTTGAACTGTCCACCCCTTCTAAATTCGCAACGTGGCACAGTTGATACTGCGCCTACCCCAACGACTCGATTATACACATAACCGGATCGTGCTGGCAGCCAAGTCTTGGTCCGCGAAGCGAGGATCAGCAGTGGCTTTACCCTTTCCCAAGAATCGTGTCGCTTGATTGGCTTGTCGGACGATGACGACAGTTGTTGCGGTGGATCTTCGTTCTTTTCTCCGACATAGTGAACGCAGGCCGCGGCACCGTGGAATGGTGGCTCCTTAACATTGGATAGATCCACAGTATTGGTTGCAGGTCGTGAGGCGTTGTATTTCTTCCAATTGCCGCCCTCCAGCGAACCGGTGTTAAGCACCCAGCCCGCCTTGCCAGCAAGCGATCCATCTGTAGCTTGAGCAAAGAAGCGCCGTGGACATAGCCGCAGAAACAGTGCAGCAATGTCGAAGGCTCCTCGATTGCCAATACTTCCAGATGGATTCAAGCTTTCCTGAGCGATCAGCTCTTCTAGGGCTGCTTTGCGCTTCCGTTCCTGTACTTTGGACATGATCACCCATGGCGGATTAGCGACGATACGATCAATCTTGTCACGAGCCAAGAGATGCGGACCCGCCTGATTGGACATGAACCATGCCCAAACGCCATTTCCCTCTTCGGCGATGATTCCAGCTAAGGATGCAGCGGCATTCGCCACGTGTTCTGCTGCCTCATCAGACAAATCGGCTACTAGCCAACCCGGGAGCTTCACATCTCGCTCTTTGATGGACTGATTTGCTGTATCGACCAAGGTAGTTAGGTTCTTCTGGAGCGAAGGACCCTTGCTCAAGAACTCGAACGGCAATACGAAGACCTTGTCTTGAGGTAAGTTGATGACCAGATTCGCCTCGTCGACACTAGCAAAGAGTGATGTTGCCTGTCCCAGAGAGTCTCCCTGCCAGATCCTCAGGCTATCCGTGCCTCGGGAAGGTGCGGCAGGCATAGCACGTAGCAACGTAGCTTTCGAGATCTCTACGGCTATGGGGTGAATGTCGATACCATTGACTAGATGAGCTATTACATCAGCTCGCTCGACCGCCGAGTGATGCGCGTCGTCTAGTAGGCGATGCTCAAGAATGCGCTGAGCGGCGTGATATAAGAAGGTGCCTGAGCCGCAAGCGGGATCCAGGACGCCGATGCCGTTCACGGGAGCTCTGCCGGCTAGAACGGCGTTGATAGATCGCTCGCACCACTCGTCGTCCAAGACACGTTCGACGACCATTTCGGCGAGCCAGTCAGGCGTGTAGTATTCGCCGAAGTACCGTCGAAAGTCCTTATCGATAACCGTTTCGTACATTTCTCGAAACACATCGCGACGTGAGGCTCGCCAGTCGAACATGGAAGCAGTGTGGAGCAGGCGCGTAACCCATTTGGTTCCGTTTGGAGACTGTAGTATCCATGAAACGAACCCTTCGTTGACAAGCGAGGCAGTCATCTGTTCATTTGCTTGGAACGACGCGTCGCTTAGAACGTACGATACAGTGCGAGCTACTGCAACTAGGAAGGTATGCGAAAGAAATAACTCCGAGCGTCGCATCTCCGGAGGTCGCATATCGGCTCCGATCAACATATCAGACCAGAGCTTGTATTGCGTGTCAAGCACTTTCTGTGCTTGAGTATTATTGCTGTCCAGTATTGCTGATCGAAGGTGAAGCAAGTCGTCCAGATGAGGAGCGAACAATACACTGGTGAAATCTCCCGGTACCGGCGATATGCTCTTGCTGTGTTCGCAGACCTTGCCTAACCACAGGGCGAGTTCATATCCTTGACCCTTGAGGTACTGGATCGAGTCGTGATGGTGAGGCTCGTCGAAGGAACCAAGATCTGTCGGCCATTTCCACATGTGCCATGATCTTCCATCCGTAACCACTCCACGCCATGCATTGGTCTTTTGCGAGAAATCAAGTTGCGCTTCATCGGCTGCTCTACGTTGATCTACGTATCTGCACAGCTGTTCGAAGGCTGATTCATCCTCTTTGGAGCCAGTGCCTGGAGCATGTGGATCCGTTGCTCGCCCCGGTTTCTTCGCTTCTACAATGACTTGTGCATTCGGCAGTATGAGATCGGCACCGTCAGCCTCGGAAATGTATTGGCATTGGGCGACGTTCAATATCTGCTTGAGCTGGTCCAACACGGCGGTCTCGTTCGGATGGACCGCGACCAGCAATTTCTCGGCTTCCTCGACACATTCGTCGGCGACCCACTTCGCTTGAGGAGGCATCGTGGGCTTCTGTTCGTCAGAGGACACTGGGTCGTTCCGTCTCAAGGTCATGATGGTCTCCAGACCGTCACGCGTTCTTTCGCGGCTTCACCCTAGCGCATCTTTCTTCAACGCTAGCGACAACGAATGTGCCAGGTCGTCCAGCGGCACCAGGCGGCTGGAGACCTCGGGCACGGTCTGCGGCTGCACGAAGCGCAGCCCCATCACGCCGTGGTCACGGTCGCCGGGATCGATCCAGTTGGCAACGCCGGGATCACTGCCGGCAACCACGATCCGGACCCGGCCGCCGCCATCGCGCACCGCACCCCGGCTGTCCACGAAGCCCCGGCCCCTGGCGTAGTCGGCGAGGTTCTCCATCCAGTGGTTGCACAGCTGGAAGTTCCAGTGCTGGCAGCGGGGCTCGACGAACTCCACCACCAGCGCCGTGCCGGGTTGAAGCCGCCAGTAGCCGAACTCGAAATGGCGGTCGTCGGGGGAGCCTCCGATGCGCTCGTACCAATCGCGGGTGAACTCCAGCCGGTTCTCGCGGCTGAGCAGGTCGCGGGTCCAGCCGCCGTAGTCGCTGAGCAGCCCGAGCACGAGTTGCGCCGCGGTCGCCAGCCGGGCGGCCATGTCGTCGGGTTCCGGGGTCGCGGGCCTCGGGTGCTGATCGAGGCAGCGGATCGTCAGCCGGGGCGGGGACTGCGCGTTGCGGTCCTCGTACACGACCCGGCCCATCAGCTCGCGGGTCAGCGGCGTCATCGGGAGCCACGCAACGCCCGAGCCGGGGTCGGACTGCGACAGCACGAAGTCCACCGTGCCGTCCCCCCTTGCCAGATCGGCCAGCACGATGCTGTGAGGGGTGAGCGCCATGTTGGGGTTGAAGAATCCCAGGCGCCGCTCCGCATCCAGCCCCGAGGCGAACGCCCCTACGTCGGCGGGGATCGGCGGGCTCCAGGCCGACAGGTGGGTGTAGGCGTCGCCGAGCGTGCCCGTGACCCGGTAGCGGTAGCGGGAGTCGACGGGCTGCACGATGTGGTCCTGGTTCGGTGACTGCACTCCCTGGCCGCCCCGCAACGGCGGCGGTATCAGCCGGATCGGCGAGGGCCTCAGGCCGGGTGTGCGGCGCTCGACGGCCCGAGCCGAGGCCATGGAGATCATGCGGGTCAGGTAGCGGAACCCCTCCACCCTGTCTCGGGGGTCGCCGTCGGGGGTCTCTCGCACCACGATGCGTCCCGCGGCCTTGAGCGTGTCGCAGTAGTCGTCCCAGGATCGGCCGTCGAGCAGCCGCTCGGTGCGCCTCGCGTCGATCAGGTCCGAGTGTGCGCCCGTCTCAGCGGTGCCAGTCGCGTCACTCGTGTCAGTCGTGCCGGTGGTGCCGGTCGTTCCGGCCGTGCCAGTGGTGCCGGTGGCATCAGTCGTGCCCGTGGCGCCAGTTGTGGTGTCTGTTGTGACATCGGTTCCGGTGGCCGGATGGTCGCCCATGGTCGGGTTCAGCTCCTGTGCGGCTTCGTCGCTGTCACTGGTCTAATCGACGCACGGCTCCGGCCAGTGACTCCGCATCCTCCGAGAGGTCTCGTCACTGTCATTGGTCTAGTCGACGTTAGGGCCGGACCGGCGCGCGGGGGCGGACTTGGCACCCGGATCCGGCGCTCAGACCCCTTGCAGTCCCCGCTCTGACGTTGGGCATTGCGAGGTTTGACGAAGTCGATCGCTTGAAGTCGGCGCTCACACGCGTTGCGGGCCCTGGTCCGGCGTTGGCGTTGCGAGAGCCTGCTGGAGGAACCGGAGCTGGATCAGCAGCAGGTTCTCGGCCACCTCCTCCTGGGGCGTCATGTGAGTGACGCCGCTTAGGGGGAGCACCGTGTGGGGCCGGCCGGCCTCCAGCAGCGCCCGCGACAGCCGCAACGTGTGTGCGGCGACCACATTGTCGTCGGCGAGGCCGTGGATGAGCAGCAGCGGGCGCGCCAGCGCTGGCGCCAGCGCGCACAGGTCGGTGCGCTCATAGTTGGCCGCCTCGGCGGCGGGGTGGCCCAGGTAGCGCTCGGTGTAGTGGGTGTCATAGAGGCGCCAGTCGGTGACGGGAGCGCCGGCCACGGCCGCTGCGAAGACGTCGGGACGCCGCAGCACCGCCAGCGCGGCCAGGTAGCCGCCGAACGACCAGCCCCTGATCGCCACCCTCGAGAGATCGAGCCGCGGCCAGAGCGCCGCAGCAGCCTGCAGCCCGTCGATCTGGTCCTGCAGGGCGGGCCCGGCCAGGTCGCCCCGCACGGCCCGCTCGAACGCCGGGCCGCGGCCGGGTGTGCCCCTGCCGTCGATGACCAAGACCGCGAAGCCCTGGTCGGCGAACCACTGCGAGGTGTGGAACAGCGACTCGGCGTGCTGCACCCGCTGGGCGTGGGGGCCGCCGTAGGGATCGAGCAGCACCGGGAGCGGATCACCGTCGGTGCCGGCAGGTCCGCTACCGGCGGGCATGACCATGGCGGAGCTGAGCCGGCGGGATCCGAGCCTCGCAAACTCGACGTTCAGCTCAAGCCCCGGCTCCTCGGCATTGGAGGACAGACGCACCGGCGACGGCTCAGCGGCCTCGGAGGATTCGGGTGCGCGGCCTGGCGATGTGGGTGAGCGGACCGTGCAGCGGCGGCCGGGATGCGCGAGCGAGCGCTGGATGATCACGGTCGTGTCGCCACCCGCCGCCACGCAGTTGACGCCGGGACCCTCGGTCAGCCACTGGAGGCCGCCGTCCCAGCCCACCCTCGCAACATGCACGTCGGCCGGATCCACAGAGGCGGTGATCAACACGCCGTCCTCGTCGGCGTGATGGACGGCGCGCACCTGCACCTTGTCGCCGGTGAGCGCCTCGCCATCGGCGCACAGGCGGCGCGCCGGGCCCCGATCCTCGACCGTGACGAGCCGGCCCGCGGCCAGCCGGGGCGATCCGGGCACGAGTTCCACCCAGGCTTCGTCGATGAGCGTCCTCAGCAGCCGGCACGAGCCCGAATCGGGATCCGCCAGCAGCACTCCCAGGGTGCGCTGGTCGCGGCTCTGAACGGTCAGCAGCAGTCCTTCCGGGCTCCAGCACACCGCAGCGAGGTACTCCCAACCGCCGCCATCGTTCCAGGCGATGTCCACTCGGCGGCTCCCGGCACCGCACACGTCGAACACGGCCAGCGTCACCGAGGCGTTGGGGGCGCCGGCCGCCGGGTAGCGGATCGCCGCAGGCGCCGCCTCGGGCGAGGCCGGGTCGCTGATCCACCAGCGCGGCACTGAGGCGGTGTCCACCCGTGCCGCCAGCAACCGGCGACCGTCGGGAGACCACCAGTGCCCGCGGCTGCGGCCCATCTCCTCGGCCGCCACGAACTCCGCAGAGCCCCAGGCCACCGTCTCGCCGGGCTCGTGCGCCACCACCCGATCAGCACCGTCGCCGGTCACGCGCAAAGCAGACCCTGCCACATAGGCCACACGGCTGCCGTCGGGCGACAGGCGCGGATCGAAGGCCCCCGGCGCAGCCTGCAACGGCTCCAACGGCGCAGCCGACCACTCCGACGGCGACGACGACAACGAAGACGACTCCGGCAACACTGGCGACGGCGAAGACGACACCAACGCCGACGGCGGCGACGTAGTGGGCGGATCCGGTGACCAGCGATCGGAACCCGCGTCAATCGTCGCACCCTCGTAGCTCGAAGTGGCGCAGTGCGAGCTGATCGCTTCGCCGCGAGCGGGACCATCGTCAAGCCCGGCACGCCAGAGCCGGCCGCCCAGCGCGAAGACCGCGGTCGTGAGCTGGTCGTCGGCGTCGTATGTGACGATGCCCGAGGCGGTCTCGCGGGCACGCTCGCGCCTGGCCCGCTCGGCTGCTGGGACAGGCCCGCCTGGAACAGTCCCGTCGCCGCCGGCCCCGGACGGGTCGAGCCGGCGGGGATCGGCCGCCAGACGCTCGGTGGCAGCGGCCACGTCGAGCACCCACAGCGCGTTGACGGGATCGACCGGGCCCGAAGAGCGCAGGAACGTCACGCGGGCACCGTCGCCGGAGACACGGACGTCCCGCGGCTCGCCCAGCGTGAAGCGCCGGGTGAGTGCCTGGCGGCGCGGGAAGGAGTCAGCCGGGCGGCTCTGCGCCACCGGGACGACCTCCGAGGGGATGCGAGGCGGGTCGGTCAGGCACCCCGTCTAGGCCTGGAGGGCGAGGGGTGGGACTCAGAGCGCGGTCGGCGCCGGCGGCGTGAGTCGAGTGGTCAGGCGCCCATCTGGGCCTGGAGGTAGAGCGCGATGCCGACGTCGGCTATGGCGCTCTGCTGGGTCTCGATCCAGTCGAGATGCTCCTCCTCGCCCACGAGCAGGTGCTCGAGCAGTTCACGGGTGCCCACATCGCCGTGCTGCTCGGCGAGGGTGACGCCCCGCCGGTAGCGTGCCACCGCCGCCATCTCGAGCTGCCGGTCGCCCTCGAGCTGCTCCTCGACGCTGTTGCCGGCCCGCACGCTGCCGAGGCTCTCGAGCCTGGGCCTGCCGTCCAGGAACAGGATGCGGTCCATCAGCTTCTCGGCGTCGTGCATCTCCTCGATCGACTCCTCGCGCATCTTGGCCGCCAGGCGCGCCCACCCCCAGTTCTCGCACACCTTGGAGTTGACGAAGTACTGGTTGATGGCGGTGACCTCAGCCGCCAGCGCCTCGTTCAGGAACTCGATGATCTCAGGTGAGCCTTCCATGCCCCCACCATAACCCGCTCCCCAACCCAAGCGACCACTGCTCCCACCTCAACCCCCGAGCGCAACGGGTGAAACCGATCAGGGACCGGGTCTCCAGTAAGCGCGCGGATCATGGCGAGACTGGCCCACCCAGGCGATCAGACCAGCTTCCTTCAAGGCACGCAGATGTGACAGGACGACCGGGCGCGACCATCCTGTGGCCTCTGCCATCTCACCGGTCCCGAGCCTGCCCGCCTGCGCGAGCAGCCCCAACAGCACTCTGGCCCGCTCTGGCAGGCAGTCGTAGTCCTGCCTGCGCACTGTGGCCCACGACAGCGTCAGATGAACGCTGCCCGAGGTCTGGCGGTACTGCGGATCGGCCAACCCCTCACGCTTCATCTGCTCGAACATGCGGCGGATGCCCTCTCCCAGTTCCTGTCCCCACCCGAGGTCTGTGCATACCCTGGCGATTCGCGGGTTGCGGGCGAACCGCCCGATCTTGAGCGGGTTGTCGACATCGAAGACGCCGGGGAACCGGCCCGGGCCTGAGATCTCCATGCGATCATCGAAAATCTCCACGCGGATGTGGTCGCCGCTGAAACTGTACGAGCGGTGTACCACTGCGTTGACGAGCCCTTCGAGCCATACGTCGGCGGGCAGCAAAGGCACCGGCTCGAAGCGTCCACTGCTGCTTAGCGCTCGGCGCGTGGGAAGTTGATCGAGGATCTCGCGGCGAGCGTCAGCAAGCATCCGCGGGATGGGACCGTCCACTCGGACGTCTGAAAGCAGTTGCTGCCGGGCACCGGTGCCGCGCGCGGAGCCGCGGTAGCGCAGAACCCTCACGTATGCCTCGTGCAACCAGCGTTGCGGTTCGCGCCCGAACAGCAGCACCGCTGCGATCGTGACGACACCACTCCGGCTGAGCAAGCCACGGGCATCGAGCAGGCGTCGGCTGTCGGGATGGCCGAGAAGCTCCGCGTAATCCTTGATCAGTTCGCCGTCTAGGTCATTGAGGGTCGCGCCCGCTGGCTCGGTGATCTCGAACGCCGCCTGTCCCTTGTCATAGAGCAGCTCCTGGCGCTGAGAGAACGTCAGCTTGCGTTTGCTCGCCCCGACACGAAGGAACACCTCATCCCTGTTGTTGGCATGCACGCGGTCCGCAGAGCTCTCCACCGTCATCACGAACAGGCGATCTGCCTCACCGGCTGCGGTGACGCAGTCCACGAGATGCGGCCGGCATCGCGGCGGCGGGTCGACGAAATCGACACCGGCACGCTGCCAGCCCTCAAGCCGTCTGGATCCGCCTCTCGTGATCCCCTCCACGATTCCATCGTCGCTGACGCCGACGATGACCGCTCCACCCTCGGCGTTCGCTAAGCCGACGATCACATCGGCGAGGGTCTGCGCGCTGACCCCTGCGCTCTTGCGTTCGAGCCACTGGCTCTCGCGCAGACCCGCTAGGGCAGCGCCCCGATCGGCGGGATCAAGCTGTAGTGCCTGCTCTACGGAATCCGGTGATGGCATGGCCTTACTCTAAGCTACTGTTAAAATTTTAGAGTAGCTTAGAGTAGGTTTGATCGGGTCGGTGCCTGATCGCGCGAGGCTGTGGCGGGTCGGCATGCGCTACCCGGCGGTGAGCTAGCGGGCCTTGAGGGCGTCGCTCAGCTTGGGCAGGACCTTGTGGACGTCGCCGACTATGCCCAGGTCGGCGACCGCGAAGATCGGCGCCTCGGAGTCCTTGTTGATGGCGATGATGTTCTTGGAGCCCTTCATGCCGACCAGGTGCTGGGTGGCGCCGGAGATCCCGCAGGCGATGTAGACGGTGGGTTTGACGACCTTGCCGGTCTGGCCCACCTGATAGCTGTAAGGCACCCAGCCGGCGTCCACGATGGCCCTGCTGGCGCCGGGCGCGGCACCGAGATCGGCGGCGAGGCGCTCGATCATGGCGTAGGCGTCGGCCGATCCCAGTCCCCGCCCGCCGGACACCACGATGGCGGCCTCGTCGAGCTTGGGCCCCTCGGACTCCTCCGTGAAGCGGTCGCGCACCGCGGCCGCGCCCGCGGCTCCCAACTCGGGCACCGGCAGGTCGACGACCTGCGCCGCCGCGCCGCCGACCGCGGAGGGCTCGAAGGACTTGGGCCTCACCAGCCAGATGCCCGGCCCGCCGCCGGTGAACCTTGCTGTCACGTTGTGGGTGCCGCCGAAGACCGGCTCGACTCCGAGCAGGCCGCCGTCGCCGGCCACGAGGTCGACCACGTTCGACAGCACGCCCACGTCCAGCTTCACCGACAGGCGCGCCGCCACATCGCGGCCGTCGTAGGTGGTGCCCGCCATGATCACATCGGGGGCGTCCAGCGCGCCGCCCGAGAGCGCCGCCGCCACCGCCGAGGCAACCGGCACACCCTGCATGGCACTGCCGAGGTCGCCGGTGGCATAGACCCTCGAGGCGCCGTGGTCGCCGAGCTCGGCCGCCACCGCGGCGCCGTCGCCGCCGAAGAACACCTCGACGGTGCCGGCCAGCCGGCGTGCCTTGGCCAGCATCTCCAGCGTGATCGTGGCGACACCGCCCGCGCCGGCCTCGCCGTATACCCAGATCCGATCGATTGCCATGCCCGCCCCCTCAGATGAGCTTCAACTCTTCGAGGAAGGCCACGATTCGCTCGTGGGCATCCCCCTCGTCCTCGAACACCTCTCCCGCGGCGCGCGCCGGCGCCTCCGAGACATCGACGATCTCCTGGCCCGCGCCCGACCAGCCGGTCTGCGAGGCGTCTATGCCCAGATCAGCGATGCCGAGCTGGTCGACCGGCTTCTTCTTCGCCTGCATGATCCCCTTGAAGGACGGGTAGCGAGGCTCGACCACGCCGGCGGTCACCGACACCACGGCCGGCAGCGGGCACTCCACCAGGTCGGCGCCTGCCTCGGTCTGGCGCCGCACCGCAGCCACTCCGCCGTCGATGGAGACCTCCTTGGCGAAGGTCACCGAGGGCAGCCCCAGCAACTCGGCCACCTGTGCGGGCACCACCCCCGTATAGCCGTCGCTGGACTCCGTGGCGGCCAGCACCAGGTCGGGCCCGGCCCGCTCGATGGCCGCGGCGAGCACCTTGGCGGTGACCAGGGCATCGGAGCCCGCCAGAGCCTCGTCGCTGATCAGGGTGGCGGAGTCGGCGCCCATCGCCAGCGCGGTGCGCAGGCCGCTCGTCTCGGAGTTGGGGACCATCGACACCAGGTGCACGGAACCCTCGCCTGCGGCCTCGGTGAGCTGCAGGGCCATCTCGACGCCGTAGGAGTCGGACTCGTCGAGGATGAGCTTTACGTTGCGCCGAAGGGTCTTGGTCTCGGGGTCGAGCGAGCCGGGATCGGCGGGATCTGGGATCTGCTTGACGCAGACGACAACCTTCATGGGCGCCAAGTGTGCCAGCACCGGCGGCGAAACGAACCCGCGCCACCCCCGAAAGTCCGCCCCGGACTGCGGGCTCTCCGCATCGACGAAACAGCAGCCTCCGTATCAAGGAGACAGCGGCCTCCGCGTCGACGAGGTGGACACGCTCTGGGAGGGCGCGAGACTGTGCGGGTGCGGATAACGCTGCTGGTGAACTCCGCTGCGTCCTCTGTGACTCCCCGGCGCAGGGTGGTGATCTCCAAAGCGCTGTCCGCCGACCACGAAGTGCGGCTCGTCGAGACCGCCCGGCGCGGCCATGCGACGAGCCTGGCCCGCTCGGCCGCCGCCGACGGCGTCGATGTCGTGGTGGTGCTCGGCGGCGACGGCACGCTCAACGAGGCCGCCAACGGCCTGGCCGGCAGCGACACGGCCCTGGCGGCGCTTCCCGGGGGCAGCACCAACGTCTTCGCCCGCATCATCGGCCTGCCCGACGACCCGATCGAGGCCGCCGGTCAGTTGCTGGACGCACTCGAACGCGGGGCCACCAGCAGGATCGGGCTAGGCGTCGCCGGCGGGCGCTACTTCCTGTTCCACTGCGGCATCGGATTCGATGCGGCGGTGGTGGAGCAGGTGGAGCGGCGCGGCCCGTGGAAGCGCTGGGCCGGGCATCCGCTGTTCATCTACGCGGCCCTCGACACCTGGCGGCGTCGCGCCATGCGTCGCCGGCCGCCGATGCGGGTGCTAGGCGCTGACGGCGAGACGCTGGCGCAGGGCCTGTTGACCGTGGTGCTCAATGCGGATCCGTACACGTACCTGGGGAGCCGCAGCCTCGAGCTCGTCCCGGAGACCACGTTGCAGGATCCCCTGGCCGCTGTGACCCTGCCCAGCTTGGCGGCGCGCCGGCTGCTGCCCGTGGCCGCACGTGCGCTCCGCTCCGGCGGATTGCGGGAGGCGCCCGGAGCGATCGTGAACACGGGCCTCCGTGAGCTGACCGTGGAAGCCGACACTGCCATGCCCTACCAGATGGACGGCGACTACCTGGGAACCTCCGAGAGGCTGCACTTCCGCTGGGCGCCCGAAGCCCTCAACCTCGTCACACCCTGAACACGGCTGCTACGAGCCCTCAAGGATCCGAGGCACCCGAAACCCCGAGCCCTCGTCACACCCTGAATGCAGGCTGCGATGAGCCCTCGAAGACCCGAGGCACCCGAAACCCCGAACCTCATCACACCCGATCAGGCAGGCTGCAGCGGGTCCTTGAAGATCACCGCCCTCGCCGCTCAGGCAGCGTCGACTAGGGCCCGGGCCACGTCGGGCACATCGGTGATCAGCCCGTCCACACCCATGGCCAGCAACTCGGCCATGCGCTCGGCCTCATTGATGGTCCAGACGTTGACCTGTAGACCCGCGTCGTGGGCGCGGCGCACGAACCCGGGATCGCACATGGAGTCGAAGGGATGCACGGCCCACATCTCGTGGGCGCTGGCTCGGGCCACCGCCTGGGAGGGCTGGACGATCCCGCACACGAGGGCGGTTCGCACCGATGGATCCACTGATCGCACAGCATTGACCGCATCCACATTGAACGACGACACGACGGCACGCTCGGGGCCCAGGTAAGCGGCGATCAGGCCGGCCACGGCCTCGGCAACCAGGTTGTCGCTGTCGTAGTCGGGGTCGTCCGGGAGGTTCTTGATCTCCAAGTGAACGCCCATCGGATCGCAGGCCTCGAGCGCCTCGGCAAGGCTCGGGACGTAGCCGGGCAGCTCGCCCGCTTGCATCCTGCCGATGCGGCGCCCGTCGGCCAGATGGGCGTCGTGGTGGACCACGGCGACACCGTCGATGGTGCGGCGCACATCGAGCTCCACCCAGTCGGCGCCCAGATCGCCGGCGAGCCTGAACGCCTCCAGAGTGTTCTCACGCGCCGCGACGCCGGCCCCGCGGTGCGCGATCACTGCTGCCACCGCGGCAGTCTCGCACACACTGGCCAACTGCGGGAATCGCCGACGCCCGCGCGCGACCGGCAGGCACGAAACCTCGGCCCGGGGTCGTGGCGTGGGAAGCGGCCCCCGGCCGACCCGACACCGGCGCGGCATTCACCTGGGAGACTGCGAGGTGCCGCGGCCTCCGCCGCGCGGCCCCGGCGAGGCCGAGTGGCCCGGCCAGGCCGAGCGTCGCCGCGGCCCCGTCAGCCGAACCCGATCGGGTTGGAGCTTGACGGGTCTATCTCGACATGGGTGAGCCGTGACGAGGCCACAGCCACCTCCCGGCCCCTGGCGTCGGTGAGCCACAGCACCGCGGACTTGCCCCGCAGCGCAGCCTCGACCGCGGCCTTCAGCGCCTCGCGGTCGGTGTCGTCGGACAAGGTCACCTTCACCGGCTGGGAGTTGTCGGCTATGCCGAGTCGTAGATCCACGCTTTACCTCCTGATCTCCACAGGCTCTCTGGCCGTCTCGGTTCCCCGCTGTTCGGTGCCGGGACTCCGCAGGCTCCGACTGTGGGCTTGGGGTTGGGGGCAGGATGCCGCCCCTTGAGCCTTGCGCCTCAGGCGATCTTCAGCTCGGGATGGGTGCGCTTGGTGGGGGCGTGCGCCTCTATCCATGACGCCATCGCCCCGAAGACGCGGCCGGCCTCGGCTCCTGGGTCGACGGCCATGATCGGGCGTCCCTGATCGCTGCCCTCGCGCAGCGGGATCGTCATCGGCACCTGACCGATGAGGTCCACGCCGAGCCGGCGGGCCAGGGCCTCGCCGCCGCCGGATCCGAAGAGCCAGTATCGCTTGCCGTCGTCGCCGGTGAACCAGGACATGTTCTCGATCACGCCCCGCACCGCGATGTTGACCTTGTCGAACATGAACGCCGAGCGCTGCGCCACTCTCTGGGCGGCGGGGTTGGGCGTGGTCACGACATAGGCCTCGGAGCGGGGCAGGAACTGCGCCAGCGACAGGGAGATGTCGCCCGTGCCGGGCGGCAGGTCGACCAGCAAGAAGTCGGGGTCGTCCCAGTAGACGTCGGTGAGGAACTGCTCCAGGGCCTTGTGCAGCATCGGCCCCCGCCAGATCACCGGCTGGTCCTCCTGGGCGAAGAAACCCATCGAGATGCAGCGCACACCGTGCACCTCGGGCGGCACGATCATGTCGTCGATCACCACCGGCGCCCGATCGACGCCCAGCATCCTGGGGATCGAGAAGCCCCAGACGTCGGCGTCGACGACCGCCGTGGAGTGGCCCCTGGCCGCTAGGGCGATGGCCAGGTTGGCGGTGACCGAGGACTTGCCCACCCCGCCCTTGCCCGAGGCGATCAGCAGCGTGCGGGTGGCGTTGCCCGGCTCGGCGAAGGGAATGGCGCGGCCCTCGGCGTGACCGTGCGCTGGCGCCGATCCGGCCGTGGCGGCGGGGTTGCCGTGCAGCTTGGCCCGCAACTCGGCCCGCTCGGCGTCGCTCATCACCGTGAAGTCGAGGGTGACCGCCGCAACACCGTCGAGGGCGAGCAGGGCGTCGCTCACCCTGGTCTGGATCTCGCTGCGCAGGGGGCAGCCCGCCACGGTGAGCGCGATGCGCACATCGGCGTGGCCGCCATCGATGCGAACGCCTCGGTACATGCCGAGGTCGACGATGCTGCGGTGCAGTTCAGGATCCTCCACGGGTCGGAGGGCCTCGATCACCTCCGCTTCCGTGACGGCCACGGGCATAGGCTAACGGCGTGGCCGGAGCGCCCCTCAGCCAGACGCCGGTGCTCTACCTCGTCCGCCATGCCGACGCCGGCAGCCGGTCCGGGTGGCGGGGCGACGACCAGTTGCGGCCCCTCGACGACCGGGGCCGAGCCCAGGCCGAGGCGCTCGCGGCGGCGCTTGCACCCCGACCGGTCAAGCGCATCCTGTCGAGTCCGGCTGCGCGCTGCACGGGAACGGTCGAGCCGCTGGCTCGTGAGCTGGGGCTGGAGGTGCGGACCGCTGAAGAGTTGTGCGAGGGGAGCCACCCCGCCGATGCGCTGCGGCTGATGGGTGCGCTGGCCACTGAGGACGGCGACTCGGTGCTCTGCAGCCACGGCGATGTCATCCCCGGCGTGCTGTGGATGCTCGGACGGGGTGGCGTTGACCTTCCCGACCTGGGCCGCTGCAAGAAGGCCTCGATCTGGGAACTTGCGGTCGAGGACGGCCAAGTGCTCGCAGGCACGTACCGGCACCCACGCACCTTCGGCGCCGCCTAACCCGCGCTGCCAACCCGGAGGGCGCTACATCAGCCCTCGACCAAGCCAGGCAGAATTTCGATTGCGGTGGCGTCAGGTATCGAGCCCGAACATTTCAGCGGCCTTGCGACCTCCGAGGACGATGATGGCCGCAGCGATGGCCTCTCGCTTACCGCCACCGGCGTCGGCTGCTGCCGTCCTCGTGGCCGACGCCCTGCAACTCGGCTTGCCGACGCTCGTCGAGGTGGACGGGACGGGCGGTGCGGGTGGTAGGCATGGACTCCTCCACTTGTCGACGGGCTGCCTGCTCCAACACTAGGCCAGCCCGCACGCGGGAGGGCATCCGGCGAAATGCGCCGGGCGAGCGCTTCGCGTTCCCCGGCAACCGACCTGGCAGGACTAATGTTGCGGTTAGGCCGTGTAGTGGGCGGGCCGGGAGAACACTTCGGTGACGAGCGGAACGAAGGCCTGCAATGGCAGGTCGTCGTAGCCGGGGTCGAAGCAGTTCTGGTCGTAGCAGGCGCAGAAGTCGACGCAGCGGTCGTAGTGGGGCGACTCGGCGCAGCGCTCCCGTGCGTTGCGGTCACCGCCGAGGTGGTGGAAGTAGTAGTAGCCCTGGAACAGCCCGTGATGCCGGACCACCCAGGCGGTCTCCTCGCTCACATAGGGTGCCAGGATGGCGGCTGCCGCCGCACTGTGGTTGTCGGGGGCCAGCACGTCGCCGATGTCGTGCAGCAGCGCGGCCACCACGAACTCGCCGGGCTCGCCGTTGCGCAACGCCCGGGTGGCCGACTGGCGGCAGTGGCGCAACCGGTCGATCCGGTATCCGAGCTTGGGGCCGCCCAGCAGCCGCATCGTCGACATCAGGTGGGGCACCAGCGTCTCTCGGGCGTGGCTCTCATATAGCTCTGTGAGCCGTGCGTAGTCGGTGGCTGTGCCGTGCGCCATCTCGGTCCAGCCGACCGTGAAGGCGTCGCTGATGGCAGGGGTGGACGTGTCGACCATCGAAGCGCTCGCTCTCTCCCGCAGGCAGACCCCGCCGGGCGTCGCTGGTGCGACCGAGGTTACTGCCTTTGAGCAGTTTGGGCGGTCGACCGGCCTTCGAGCAGGTGACGCCTACGCCGGAGCCGAGGGGCTGCGCTCGGCGCTACCCGCCGACGATCTCGGCTCCGGTGTAGAAGGCGGCCGCGGCGAACCAGAAGGTATCGAGGTGCTCCACCGGCTGCAGGCCTCCGGAGGCACCGATGCGTCGTCCCAGGATGTCGTAGGCGTCGCCGTTCTCGGCGTCCACGAAACCGCCGCCTCCGGGGGCGGGCTCGAGCCTGATCTCGCGGCCGTCGACGATGCGGTCGAACACTCCGGTCGCGCCCACGTCGCGGCCCTCGGCGATCACGCTGGTGTCCAGGGCGCTGGCCGTGCCCGGCTCGTAAAGGACGACCAGCTCGCGCCCGCCCACGGTCACCGGCACGACACGCCGCTCGGACAGCACGTCGTGGGGCACGACCGTGCCCTCGCCGCCCGCCCGCAGCGCCACCACCCGGGTCATCGGGTCGAGCCGGTCGTCATAGGGGCCGCCGAACAGGAAGGGCGTGCCGTCGGGGTTGTCGTAGAAGTCGTAGGGGTTCTGCCCGTAGCGGCGCGCGTGGCCGGTGTCGGCGCTCAGCACCAGACCGCCGGGGTGCGCCGAAAGGAACGACGCGAACGACACGGTCTGCACTGGGAACAGGTCGAGCCGGGTGCCCGTGAGGTGCCCGGCCACCGCCTCGCCGGTGTAGTGGGACCACAGGCTCTCGGTCTGGCGGTCATACATCACCAGCGACGAGTTCAGCAGCGCCCCGGAGGTGCCGAAGTCGAGGATCCGCCCGGCGGCGCGGCGGCCATAGGCGACGGCCGAGTTGCACAGCGGGCAGTACGAGACGGTGACGGGCACGCCGCCGACGGTGCCGTTGACGAGCTCGTGCCAGGTCATGATGCGCAGCGGGTAGGCGCGGGCATCGCCGTTGACGTCGAGGGCCAGCACCGGCTCCACGGGCGGCAGCCAGTCCACCTCCCCCGCCGGCTCGAACTCCGGATCGTCGAGGGCCGGGATCGCGTCGGGCGGCACCACGGCGCGGATCTCCGCCAGGCCGATCAGCGGCTCGGGATGCCCGGCGTCGTCGGGGTCGCGCAGGGCGCTGGGCACGTCCTCGCGCGGCGTGGACTCGATAGGTCCGCTGCCGACGGCATCCCCGGACACGTCGGGAGTCGAAGCCGCCGTATCGGCTGTGCCCCCACCGCCTGGATCAGCGGTCGCGTCACCAGTGGTCGTGTCATTCGAGGCTGACGCCTCCGGTCCAGCGGTCGTGTCCGCTGTGGCGTCTGTCTCCGGCCCATCGGTTGTGTCAGGCTCGGCCGCCGCGCCGGGCGACGGCGCGGCGGGGTCGAGTTCACTGTCCCCCTGCTCAGCGGGCACGTCCCCGCCAGGGACCGCAACCCGCTCACTGTCGCCGGATGCGGCCCCGGCAGCACTGTCGAGCGGGTCGGCGGACACAGACCCGGCACTAGCGGGCTCGGCACCCGTGCCGGAACCCTGCGTGCCGCCCGAGGATCCGCTGCATGCGAAGGCCGCAGCAGCAATGGCAGCCGCAGCCAGTCCCAAAATGATCGAACTGGAACCCGTCAAGGTCTTGCCGCCCATCAGCACAGCAACCTAACCCCACCTGTGCCCCAGCGGCCGCGCGACTCGCAGGGTGGCCGAGGCGTGGCCGGTCACCCGTCCCAACCTGCGCCTCGGCTTCGTCTTGGCGTTGCCCCGAGGCGTACCGTTAGGTTATGCGGTGTATTGCCGCTGTACGTGACCGACTGCTGAGGCAGCGCAACAGAAGAACCAAGGAGTCCTCCGTGATGCATTCAAGTCGAGGAGCGCTGCCGGTTAGCGCATCGTGGCGCGCGCTGGTCGCGCTGACAGCTCTGGCGGCGTTGCTGGCACCAGCAGCCACCATCCAAGCCCAAACCGGCGCACAACCTCAGGGCGCCTTCAGCGACGACGACGGCAGCGTGCACGAGCCCGCTCTGAACGCACTGGCCGGCAAGGGCTACCTGGCCGGAACCGAGTGCGCCCCGAACCGGATATGTCCCGGTCGAGCGCTGCAGCGCTGGGAGCTCGCGGTGTGGCTGGGACGCGCCCTCACCGGCGCTGTCGAGCCAGCGGCCGTATCTCGCTCGCGTTTCGCGGACGTGGACCCCGAACAGTGGTGGGCCGCGCATGTGGAGCGATTCGCCGAACTCGAGGTCACGACGGGATGCCGGGCCTACCCCTTCGACTACTGCCCTGACGACGCAGTCACCCGAGCCCAGATGGCCACCTTCCTGGTGAGGGCGTTGAAGCTCCCACCGGGGCCCCCTGCCGGCTTCAGCGACACTGCCGACACCTTTCACGCAGCCAACATCGACGCCCTCGCAGCCGCGGGACTCACCCGAGGCTGCCGGACGAGCCCGTTGAGCTACTGCCCCCACGCGCCAGTGACCCGTGCCCAGATGGCCACCTTCATCACCAGAGCCGCGAGCCGCCTGCCGTTCGCGCCACCGGCGTCCACGACGACGACGACAACAACAACAACAACGACGACGACAACTACCACCATCGCGGCCGCCACAGACCCGATCACCGCAGCCGAGGCCGAGATGGCGGCCCTCGTGAACCAGCTGCGCCTGAGCCTGGGACTCGATGAACTCACTTACCACAACGACTTGGCGGCCGTGGCCCGAGGGTGGTCGGAGACGATGGCGGACACAGGAATGTTCAAGCACAATCCGAACTTCTCCCAGCAGTACCCGCCGGGCTGGACTCACGCATCCGAGAACATCGCTTGGTCTTCCGGCTACGGCTCCCTCCAAAGACACACTCGCGTATCTTTCGACGGACTCGTGAACAGCCCAGGGCACTACAGGAACATGACCAATCCCAACATCACCCACGTAGGCGTGGGCGTGGCCGTTTCCGCTGGCGACAAATATTGGGTAACCCAGAACTTCGCTAGCTACCCGTAATCCTGGACACACCCCTGGCGCACCCTGCCCTGAAGCGTCTCATTGTTCCCCCACTTTGTGCATTAGCTGAATCATATCCACCAGTCCTTCCATGTGCGCGACTTGTGCCGGTGTCGGCGGAGCATCCCAATCATAGTCCACTAGGTCTTTCCAGTGTCTAGCGCCTCTCGCGTCATACGGGTGCGGCGATAGGTAGGGGTTGTAGTCGTCGTATCGGCAATACAAATGGCGCGACACTTTGCCGGTGCGTTCCCAGTGTCTGTAGGCTCGGCGTAGTTCTCGCCGTTCGCTGCCTGTTTTGGCATTTGAGCGTTTGATGTCGTAGTGCATTGCGACCTTGAAGATGGTAGACTGCTCAGCAGGGAGCACTTCTAGCAGGTCGAGTGTGCCCGGAATGCACATCATCCGTGCTGCGCTTACCGCTCGAATCATGGCGTGCATGTAGTCTTGAAACGAGTTATCGCTGATCATTTACATTGCTCCTATGCTACGCTAGTTACCCGCGATTTGCGGTGCAGCCACTCTTCTGACTGTTTCACTTCCTCATAATCCCAGCCCCCAACATATCGCACACCAACCAATCCACTGTTCACGCCAAGGCACATAGCCGCCCCGGAACTGGGGTGCAGTCGCAGATTTCGAAGTCTCCCAGCATTCGGCAAGCGGGGCCGACACCACTGAAGTTGATGTGAACTTTCACCTGCATGCCGCCCTACGGCGAACAGTTCTGACGGCATTGGACATTCACAATACCCGCTCCAAGCGAATACGACGTCATAGTTGGCGTCCGCGCCTGCTAAGTGGGACCGAGCGACCTCTGAGATCCGCTTAGGTCGGGCGAGCGAGTTAGATTCGTGATGGCGGTGACCATCGTGCTCGCCGGGTGAGGGTCGATGCCGGTTAGCGGTTAGGTGGATTGCTAGCGATTGGGGGGGCCTGCGCAGCGAGTGAAAGGCGCGCTGAATCCAGAACTTCACCCGCCACGACACGCAACTGCAAAGTCGGAGGCGGGGTGATCTCAAGAGTTTCGCTCATCGCTTGCGATCATACTCGGTTTTCGTGCCAGATGCAAGACGATGCAGGTTTCGTGCGGGAGCACCGGGAGAGTCCTGCCGTTGAGCCGCGGACCGCCAGGACGATGGTGGTGAGCGCGAGTATCAGCGGCTGCGCGCTAAGCGCAGCCTGCAGATCTGGGACGCTGATGATGGCACGGTGCAGTTGCACAGCGTGTTTGATCCCGTGACCGGCAAGCGCATTGGCAAGCGGCTGCGCGCTGAGGCGGGCCGGATGTATGACGCTGACAAGAATGCAGCCGCCCGCGGCGGGCTTGGCGAACTGTCGGAGGCTGGGCGGCGCGCCTTCGAGCAGTGCATGGCCGACGTCCTCGACAACCTCACCTCACACACCGCGGCGACAACGACCGGCAGCAGGGGCACAAGCGCAGCTCCGCGCACGAACACCCAGACCGGCACGAAGATGAGCGCGGGCACGGGTCCGCTCTTTGGTACGCGCCCCGAGGTGGACTCATCGCGAGGCGCGGAGCGCGACAAGAGCGGCATTCCAGGTCACGGGATTGACGCGGGCTCGATGACGGGCACTGGTCGGGACGGACCTGAGAGCGCAGGCACGGGCTCGCCGGCGGGTGCGGGTTCAGTCGATGGTGCGAGCATCGACCCCGGCCGACCCATCAACACCGGCATCAGCGCCGGCGGGGGCAGCGATGCGCTCAAAGACCGACTCGCAGGGCTCTGCCACCGGCACGCACCAATGTGCCGACCGGCCCACCGACCCCGAAGCAGCACGCCTCCCGGTAGTACCACCGAACTCACGCCGGGGTGCCGGCCAGCCCACGGTTCGGAGGCGGGATGCCTTACGGTGGGACCAGCGAACTCAGACCGGGGTGCTGATCAACTCACCGACGCACCGGCGGGACCCGTCACCGGCGGGGGTTTCCCGCAGTGTCTGGGCCAGTTCGCCTATGTGATCACAGACAGCCCCATGAACTGGTCACGGTCCTAGGGTTTCCCGCAGTGTCTGTGCCAGGCTGACCAGGCTGGGGGGCGGGTCGTCCAGGGCGTCGAAGTTGTTGAGGTCGGACTTGGCTGCGCTGAGGTTGCCGGTCTGTGACAGGGCGATGGCCCGGTAGACGAGGGCGCTGGGGTGGTGGGGCTCGACCGATAGAGCCTCGTTGAGATACTCGATGCTGAGTTGCACGAGTTCTGGCTCGCCGGTGCGTGCCAGCAGCCAGCCTCGGGCGGCCAGGGCATCGACCTCGCCGGGGTGTGACTCCAGCAGCCAGTCGATCATCTGCAGCGCTTCCAGCAGGCAGCCCTCACATCCCTGCGACGCTCTGGCCTCGGCTGCGGCGAGCGTCTCGGCGATGGTCAGCCCCGAGTCCGCGAAGGCGGCGCGGTCGGGCTGCGAGTACACGGCGTCCACCCGGGCGAGCGCAGCCGCGCCGAGGGCGTCGGCGACGCGCTCACGCACGCGGGCCTGCTCCACCAGCGTCCGGGCGTCGGGTGACGGGTCGAGGCTGTCGAACACGGCCAACTCGGTCGCGGCCCGCCCTGCGTCGCCTGACTCCAGGGCGACGATGGCGCGGAACAGCCTGGCGTCGCTGTAATCGGGGTCGGATGCGATGGCGTCGTCCAGATACGCCGCAGCCGCGGTCGAGTCACCGCGGCGCGATGTGAGCCAGCCCCGGTAGGTGAGTGCCTCAGCGTTGGAGGGCTGCTGGCCCAGGGCCTCGTCGTAGAGGCTGATGGCAGCGTCGATGTCGCCGTTGTTGAAGGCATCAAGAGCACGGAAGTTGAGTTCCCTCGCGGTGACACGGATCTCGCCGGTGAGCGACTCGCCGACGCCGCGGCTGCCCGAGAAGCGGGCCACGAACACACCCGCGGCAGTCGTGAACAGCACCACCGCCGCAGTGACCGCGGCCGCGGTTCGCCAGCGCCGGCGGGGTGACCTTGAGCGGGCAGCGGGACTGCCGGGCTTTGCTGCGGCCTGCGGGATAGCCGCCCGGTGCCCGCGCCCGCCGGGACCAAGCGCAGCACCTTCGGGGCCGCCGGGCTTTGCTGCCGCCTGCCGGCGCGCTGAGCGCAGCGTCAGCACCAGCACGGCCCCTATGCCCCCGCCGGCCACCAGCGGCAGGATCCACACCAGGCTCGAGAGTCCCGAGGCGGGCGGGTTGTAGTCCGTCTCGGTGCCGTAGACGGCGACGATGTTGCGGCGGATCTCGTCATCGCTGCGGCCATCGTCCACCCACACCGCGATCTGGCGGCGGATCTCACGTGCCACCGAGACATCGCTCTCGGCCACCGACTGCCCGGCACACACCGGGCATGCGAAGCGTTGGGCCAGCTCATGGGCGCGGTCGGCGTTGGACTTGGGCGGGCCCTCGGCCACGGCCCCGTAGAGAAACGCCCCGAGCGCAACGACGACGGCCGCTATCCAGCTCCAGGCGCGGCGGCTGATGATCCTCATCGCGATTGTGGTTGCCCTTCCAGCCTGGACGGTCGGGGGATGCAAATGCGGCGACTCTTCCTCATGGCGCGTCCCTGTGGTTCACGGACGACTTGATCCAGGGGAAACACAGCGGCGGCACGACGTCACATAATCCTCACGGCACGACTAGGTGCCGGCTGTCAGCTGGGCGATCACGTTGTCGATGGCGTCGGCGGTGACGCCGCCGAGCTGCTTCCACGCAACCACCCCCGACGGCGCTACCAGGTAGGACTCGGGCACGCCCGTCACGCCGTAGGCGACCGCCGCCGCAGTGGCGCCATCGGCCAGCACCGGCCAGTCCCCGCCGTGGGTGGCGAAGAACTCGGCCACCCGCTGCACGCTGTCGTCGAACACCACCGAGACGACCCGGGCGTCACCGGACTCCGCGTGGCGGTCATTGAAGGCGATCAGTTCGGGGTGTTCGATCACGCACGGCACGCAGGTGGTGGAGAAGAAGTTGACGAGCACCCAGCGACCCCGCCAATCGTCCAGATCAAAGGGCTCACCGGCTGTGGTCGCACCCACCACAGCAGGCGCCAACTGTCCCAGCAGCGGGCTCGATCCCCTGCGCTCGGGGGCAGAGTCGCGGGTGGCGAGCAGCAACACCAGCAGCGCCGTGAGCACCGCGACCGGCACGACGATCCACACCGCCCGAGCGCCACGGCGAGGCGACGACCGGCCGGATGACGGTTGTCCAGGCGATAGCGATCCGGGAGACGGCCCTGAAGCCTCCAACCCGCTCACCGCTTGAGATGCCATGACCCGGCGCCGGCATCCTGGGGAATCTGCACGGATGAAGACAGACCAGCCGCGGCAAGCGAGGGCGGCACCTCCACTTCGTCGGTCGGCACCTCGCCGCTCGGCTCGGCGGTGTCGGCCTGCTCGATCCTGCGTGCCGGTCGACCACCGGGAAGCAGGCACAGCACCGTGCCCACCGCCATCACGATGCCACCCAGCCACAGCCACACGATCAACGGCTGAACCGTCACCCTCAAGATCACCCGACTCGCAGCGCCGGCATTGTCACCGCCGTCGGGAAAGGACAGCACCGACAGGGCCACATCGTTGCGCCAGGTCGACCGGACCGAGGGGATGCCGATGGTGCGTCCCGCGAAGGGGTACGTGGCGATGGCGGGGGCGTAGGTCTTGGACCCGTCCACCCGGACATACGCAGAGCGCTCGGTGCGGTTGCTGTGCACGGTCACCGCCGAGCCGACGTAGCTGACCTCGTGCCCGGCGATCACAGCCGACTGGCCGGGGGTGAGATCGAACTCTCCCTGGCGGACGTAGGACTGGCTCGACGCCAGCGCCACCGCGATCAGCACCACGCCCAGATGCACGACCATGCCGCCGCTGCTGCGGCCGGCCATACCCCGCAGCCCGTGCCTGCGCACCGAGGCCGCCAGTTGCCGCAGCGCCGCGCCGCCGGCGAACCCGCCCAGACCGTAGGCCAGCATCGGCGCCCAGCCACGGCCACCCAGCACAGCAGCCGCCAGCAGCACCAGGGCCGCGATCCAAGCCGGTGCCAGCAGCCGCCGGCTCAGCAGCGGCGCCGAGGTGGCGCTCCAGGGCAGCATCGGGGCCACGGCCATCAGGAACAGCAGCGCCAGACCCACGGGCCGGGTCATGCGGTCGAAGTACGGGTTGCCGACGGACATGGTGCGGCCGTCGATGGCCTCGACGATCAGCGGGAACACGGTGCCCAGCAGCACCACGAAAGCGAACGCGGCGAAGAGCGCGTTGTTGGCCAGGAACGCCCCCTCCCGTGACACCGGCGAGCTGATGGCGCCGGTGCTTCGCAGCCGGTCGCCGCGCCAGGCGATCAGCACCAGCGACACTGCCACCACGACCGCGAAGAGGCCGAGGATGGCCGGCCCGATGCCCGACTCGGTGAAGGCGTGCACCGAATCCAGCACTCCCGAGCGGGTTAGGAACGTGCCCAGGATCGTCAGCGAGAACGTGGCGATGATCAGCGACAGGTTCCAGACGCGCAGCATGCCGCGACGCTCCTGCACGATCACCGAGTGCAGGAAGGCCGTGCCCGTCAGCCACGGCAGCAGCGAGGCGTTCTCGACGGGATCCCAGGCCCAGTAGCCGCCCCAGCCGAGCGTCTCGTAGCTCCACCACGCCCCGAGGACTATCCCGAGAGTCAGGCAACCCCAGGCGACGACCGTCCAACGCCGCGTGGCGACCAGCCAGCCCTCGCCCAGCCGGCCGGTGGCCAGCGCCGCGATGGCGAAGGCGAAGGGAACCGTGAAACCGACATAGCCCAGGTAGAGGATCGGCGGGTGGAACGCCATCAGGATGTGGTTCTGCAGCAGCGGGTTGGGGCCGGGGCCGTCGTAGCCGGCAGGCACCTCCACCGCGCGGAACGGCGCGGCCGGGCCCATCATCAGCGCGAAGAAGAAGGCGCTGACGAGGAACATCACCAGCAGCGCCCAAGCGAGCATCACGTCGTTGTCGCGGTCGCGGAACCTGACGGCGACAGCCACGGCGTAGCCGCACAGCACCAGCACCCACAGCAGGATCGACCCCTCCAGTGCCGACCACAGCGTGGCCACGTTGAACACGGCCGGCGTGGTGGAAGAGCCGTTGTCGGCCACGAACTTGACGGTGAAGTCGCGCGTGATCAGCGCCCGTTCCATCACCACCACGGCAACGACCGCGGCGGCGGCCATCACAAAGACCATCCGGCGTACGTCGCGCCCCCAGCGCCGATGACGCCCGGCGACACCGAGAGCGGCGACCACCGCACCCACCACAGCGGCGCCCAGTCCCATGGCCACGGCCGCCGAGCCGGCGGCGACGTTGCTCATGTCGAGTCCGCCCCGCTAGCCGGCCTGCGAGCCACCCTCGCCGGCTTCGGTGACCCGCTGCTCGTAGTCGTCGCGGTCGCGGTAGTCGTTGTCGTGCTTCACCAGCATCCGGTCCGACGAGAAGTGCCAGCCGTCGGCGGCCGCCGAGCCCGATCCCGGCTGCCAGGAGCCCTCCAGCACGACCGGCACTCCCGGCTGGAACAGCTCGGGCGGATCGCCGCTGTGCAACACATCGACCACCGCCCCATCGAAGCCCACCGCGAAGGCCAGCACCGGCCGGTCGTCGTCGAAGGTCTCCACGGCCTCACCCACCGGGGTGCCCTGCATCCGGAATCGCCGCGAGCCGAGCTCGTCCCGGCTCTCCACAGCCTCGTCGACGTTGTAGAAGAACAGCGCGGCGTCGCCCAGGAGGTTGTTGACGAGCAGCGCCACCGCCACGACCACACCCACGACCACTGCAGCCGCGGCCCAGCGGCGGCGGCGAGTCACCGGGCGCAGCGGCCGCGGCGTCACCGGTGCCAGGCTCATGTCAGCAGGCGCATCGCTCACGATCGTTCACCTACCCGACGTCGCCCCTGCAGCGGTTCGCTGCGGTCGGCGGTGGCGCGAGCGCGGCGCATCAGCCGCCGGCCCCGCGCCCTGAGAGCGACGGCGTAGAGCCCGACGGCCACGAGCGTGAAGCTCCAAGCCATCGCCACGTAGGCAGCCTGGCTCACAGTCCCGCCTCGGCCCGGCGGGACTCCAGGGCGTCGCGCAGCTCGCTCTCGGAGAGTTGGCGCTCGATCCAGCCGATCCGGAAACGGTGCAGCACCAGCCACAGGATCGCCATGGCGGTCACGACCAGGGCCATGAACAGCGTGAACAAGGTCAGATCCTCCAGCTTGCCGTCGGTGATGGAGGACTGCTGGTGGAGGGTGCGGTTGGCCCACCAGTCGACCGAGCGGTTGACGATGGGAATGTTGACGGCGCCGACGAGCCCGACCACTGCGGCCTTGGTGGCCACCGAGGACGGCTCGCCACCGAGGGCGCGCACCGACAGGTATCCCACCATCACCAGGAAGAGGATGAGCGTGGTGACTAGGCGCACGTCGCCCCACTCCCAGTAGGTGCCCCACGTGGGACGGCCCCAGAGCATCCCGGTCACGAGCGTCACACCGCACAGCAGCACCCCGACCTCGGCACCGGCATGGGCGACGATGTCCCACCACACCGACCGCCGCCACAGCCACATGACCGAGCCGAGCGCCGTCAGCACGAAGGCGCCGTAGGCGCCCAGCGCCGCGGGGACGTGCACGAAGATGATGCGCACGGCATCGCCCTGAACGTCGTCGGACGGCGCGACCAGCAGCCCCAGCACGGCCACGCCGGCAACGCCCGCAAGGGTGGCCGCTCCGAGCCATCCGGTGAAACGCGATCCCGTCCGGGCTGGCCCGCCCAGGTATCCGGCGAGCGGCTCGGGCGGCGCCGCCCCCGGAGTCACGCGTCCTCCAGGCGCAAGGCTGTGCCGATGCCCCGGCCACAAGACGAGACTGACACCGGAGTCACGCGTCCTCCAGCAGCGTGCCGTAGGCCGCCGCGCCCACCGCAGCGTTCACGGCCGCGAAGCCGGCCAGCAGCCCGATCCATGACCAGCCGCTGACCGCGGCCACCCCGAATGCGTCCTCGAAGGCCCTGGTTGCGGCTATCAGCACGGGGGCCGCCACCGGCAGCAGCAGGATCGGCAGGACCGTCTGGTGGGCTCGCGCTCCTGCTACCACAGCACCCAGGAGGCTACCGGCGGCCGCGAGCCCCGCCGTCGCCGCGACGCACGCCACGGCGACCTGCGGCAGCGACCCGAGCTCCGCTCCATAGAGCAGCACGACGCCCGGCAACAGCACCGCCTCCACCACGAGCAACTGGACGGCCACCGCAGCGGCTTTCCCCAAGAACGCCGCCGCCGGGGCGACGCCGCTCAGCAGCAGCATCCGCCGGGCCGCGTCCGCCGCCTCGACAGCCACCGAGCGCTGCACCGCGACCACCGCCGCGAACAGCACGGTCATCCATAACAGGCCCGGTGTGGCCGCCAGCAGTGCCGGCCTGTTGGCATCGAGCGCGAAGCCGAACAGCACCAGCACGAGCAGCCCGAACGGGACCACCTGGCTCAGCGTGGTGCGTGCGCGCCACTCGATGCGCAAGTCCTTGGCCGCCACGAGCCGCGCATCGCCGGCGAAGCCGCTCAGATCACGCCACATGCCGCTGCCGCTGCCGCTGCCACGATGGGCACCCGCTCGTCGGTGTGGCGAGTAGGCAGGTTTCTTACGACCTCGACAAGATCATGGATCATCGGTCAACGCTCGCCGGTGTGGCGGTGTGAGCGCTGGCGAGGGCATGGCACGCTTCAGCGCGAGGCACTGCCATCGAGCCGCGCCGGCACTTGACACGCCGCATTGGTGACCGTTCCGCCGACCATCGTCACCGTGCGATCGGCCAGGTCGGCGGCGGGGCCCGTGTCGTGCGCGGCCAGCATGACCGCGGCGCCGGCGGCTGCGGCCTCGCTGACGATGAGGTCGACGAGGTGGCGGCCTCCGCTGTCGAGCCCGGCATGGGGCTCGTCCAGCAACCAGAGCTCCGGGCGGCGCACCACCAGCGCCGCCAGCGCCACCCGGCGCCGCTGCCCGGCCGAGAGCCGAGAGACGGCAACGTCACGAGACCTCGGGGCCAGATCCAGCCGGTCGAGCGCAGCCGAGGTGTCCGCGCCGACCACCCGGGCCGCCCGAGCCCAGAGGCGCAGGTTCTCGGTGGCGCTCAGGTCACCGTAGAGGGCCGTGTCGTGACCCAACAGGCCCACGCGGCGGCGCACCGCGGCCCGCGCGGTGGTGCCCAGGTCACAGCCCAGCACCTCGCCCCGCCCCTGCGCCGGCCGCAGCAGCCCGGCACAAAGATGCAGCAGCGTGGACTTGCCGGCCCCGTTGGCGCCGCGCACCATGACGACCTCGCCCGGCTCCACGGTGAGGCTGGCGCCGGCCAGTGCCGGGAACCGTCCCAGCAGCACCACCACATCGTGCAACCGCACCGCGCTCACGGCGCCTCACCCCGGCAACCGCCGCCCACGCGGGCTGCCGCCACCACATCGCGTAAGCGCACCGCGCTCACGGCGCCTCACCCCGGCAACCGCCGCCCACGCGGGCTGCCGCCACCACATCGCGTAAGCGCACCGCGCTCACGGCCCTCACCGGCCCTGCGGCAGGCCAGATGCGCCTCCGGTCACGCTTCCCAAGCGTAAGGGCGGCCCGCCGCGGCACTCACCGGTCAAGCGACGGCGTAGAACTCCCCGGCGTTGACCAGCAGGGACTGGCCGGTGATCATGCGGGAGCGTTCCGAGGCGAAGAACACGGCCACCTCGGCCACGTCGGTGTCGGCGGGCATCACCCGCAGCGCCATGCCCCCGGCGATCTCGTGCTTGATGTCGTCGGCTGTGACACCGCGCTCGCCGGCCTGCCACTGGCAGTAGAACTCCACGTTCGGCCCCCACATCCAGGACGGGACGACCGTGTTGACCCTGATGCCCGAGGGGCCCAGCTCCGAGGCGAGATCCCGAGCCACCGACAGCAGCGCCGACTTGGCCGCCCCATAGGCGCTCTGGGGGAACACGGCCACCGGCCGCAGCGACGCCTGCGAGCCGATGAGCACCACCGACCCGCCGCCCGCGGCCTGCATGTGCGGCGCCACCGCCCTCACCACGTGCACCGCACCAAGCACGTTGACCGTCAGGTTCGCCGCCCAGTCCTCGTCGGTGAGCCGGTCGAACGTGCCGTGGCGGGTGTCGAGCGCGGCCACGTTGATCACTGCGTGCAGCGCGCCGAACCGGGCTGCGGCGGCGTCGGCCGCGGCGGTGCAGTCCTGCTGGCTGGTGATGTCGCCGGCGCATGCGAGCACCCTCTCGCCGGCGGGGTCGAGCTCGCCGGCTGCGGCGGGGAGACGCTGCGCGTTGCGGGCCATGATGGCGACGTTGGCACCATCGCGCAGTGCCAGCCGTGCGCAGCTCGCGCCGAGACCCGGCCCGACGCCCACCACCAGCACCGTGCGTCCCTCAAGGATCATCGCTCAACACCCACAGCCCTTCTACTCAGCCCAGAGGCAGCCACTCCAGCGACGGCCTATCGGTCGTGCAGGGATTGTCCAAGTCAGCCGCCGGGTTCGCGAGGAAGTCCGCGACGATCCCGTTGACGCAACTGTCCCAACCCCACATACCGTGACCAGGAACGTAGCTGACAACGTGCGTTGCTCCCGGCAAGTGCTCCAGCGTCAGGTCCGCGAAGGTGGGCGGGGTGACCGGATCGAACCAGCCCGACACCATGAGCACGGGCAGGTCGCTTCGGACCGGCTCATCGCTGCGAAGCGGTGCGGGTTGAGCCGACCACGGCTCGCAGGAGTCCGCGAGACCTTCGCCCGTCACAGCGGCTGCGAAGTCGCCCATCCCCTCCGGAGGGCCGGACGTGAACGGAAGCCGCTCGGAGCAGGTGACTGCGAAGTTCGTGCCAAGTGCGCCGTACAGAACCGACTCAACAGCGAACTCGGCACCGATGGAAGTCAGCAAGAGTTCCGCGTACGCATCGCCGCCGGCGAGACCGGCCACCACTGCGGGAATGAGGCTCACCAGGTAGTCGCTGTACATCATCTCGAACACCACATAAGCGACCGAGTCACCGTCGAACCGAACATCGATCTCCTCGCCGAGGCTGGTATCGCGTGCGGCGAGGGTCACCACCATCGGCGACTCGTTGACACTCTCGATCACTTCTGAGAGCATCGCGGAAAGGCTCGCAGGCGTCCGCCTCCGGCGCGTCGATGTCCCCGCATCGGCCAGGATCGCCGCGCATTCCCGATCATCGGCGCACGCCCGGTCCAGCTCGTCGATGACCCGTTGCGCAGCCTGGGCCGAATCCACGTCCAGGTCGAGTCCCGGCGGATACACGCCGTCCAACACAGCTCCCAGCAAGGTCGCGGGCGGGTTGCGCATCACCTCCAGGGCGATGGTCGTGCCGTAGCTGACGCCATAGACCAGCCACTGATCGTGTCCCAGCGCGTCCATCACGTCGATCACGTCGGCGGCGTGGTTGGCGGTGGTCGTGTGCGGGATCACCGGGTCATCGGCGAGCCGCTCGGAGCAGCTTCGCAGTGCCTCGACCTGAAGTGCCTCGGCGCGGTCTGCGGACGCCTCAAGGACATCGATCAGCACGTCGCCGTACTCTTCGCAGCTGAAGTCGGTGCTGCCGAATCCCGTGCCCCTCTGGTCTATGAAAACCTGCGGGTTCGGCGTCGTCGGCATGAGCAGGGCCAGATCGCTGCTAGCGCCGCCGGGACCTCCCTGCAGCACTGCCAGCGGCGGGAGCGATTCGCCGCCGCTGCCCGAGCGCACGACGACGCTGATGTCGGTGGTACCGGCGCTGGGATCGTCGCGGTCGATGGGCACCGTCATCAGCAGGCATTGCAGTTCCATGTCCGGATCTATGAACTCAAAGCCCAGACCCAGCATGTCCCGCTCCTCGAACTCAGCGGGACATGCTTGCTCCTTGAGGTGATCGTGGGTGCGGCCCCCATCGCCGGCTGGCAGATCATCCTCGCTCGGAGGTGACCCATCGTCGCCGGCGGCGATCGCGGAACCGGCGTCGCCGGGACTCGAACCATCGCCGGGATCAGAGCTATCGTCGAGACCGGAGCCATCCGATCCCGAGGCCTCGCCGGAGACCTCCCCGTCATCTACGGGCTGCCCGCCCGTTGCCGGCGCTTGCTCGCTGACCGTCCCCGGCTGCGATGTGCTCGACTCCGACTGTGGCACATCGACCCCGATGCCGCCCGAGGTGCAGGCTGAGGCCAACAGCGCTGCGACGGCCAGCGCGGCGATACCCATGAACCGGCGGGCCGTCGAAGGAGTTTCCGCCCCGCCGGGTCGATTCACCATGCCACGCATGCGCAGGCGCGGGTGCCGGCAGTCAACGACTGTTTCGCAGTTGGCGACGGCCTCGTCTGCGCTACGGGTCACCAGAGCTCGTCCGTGTAGGTGTCGGTGCCGACGATGGTGGGCAGGAACGGCGCGGCGAACACCACGTTTGCGACCCCGGCCTCCGCCAGCGCCGCGGCGTAATCGCGAAAGCCTCCCCAGGCAGCCTCCGGGTCGCCGTCGAGGAAGAACATCTGCACCTGGCGCTGCCGCGGGCCCGCCGGCGTGCCCAGGTCCATCGGCGCGCGCTCGGTCTCGGCCCCGGCGGGATCGACGTAGCGCCACGACACCATCGACGCCACGGCCGAGCCGTCCATCAGCGCGGGCAGCGCCTCGGATCGCAAGTGGTCATTGAGAGTTTCGACGTCGGTGCCGCCCGCCGGGTCCAGCGCCACCACGGCCAGACCCCGGTACGGGTGGTCGAGCGCCAGCTCGATCGGCACCGGGTCGGCGTCGCGGTAGTGCGACCAGGGCTCGTGCAGCAGCGACGTGTGCGCATGGATCCGATCGTTGAAGCCTCGGCCATCCTTGTACAGCTGCACCACCTGGTCGATGGCCCACGAGAAGTGCTCGCGGTGGCGTCCCTCGTGCACCCAGTAGACGGCCAGGTAGGAGCCCGCATCCACGGGCACCGCCAGCGGCGAGTCCTGCGGGAACCGGAGGTCCTTGAGCCTGCGGGTGGCCACCCAGCGGCGGCCCGCGAACAGCCACGGCCCGATCAGGCACCCGGCGTAGAAATGGTCGCGCTCATACCAGCGGTTGTAGGCGACCTCGTGGCCGCGCTCGGGGTCGACCATCGTGAACAGGCAGCTGCCGACGCGCACGGGATAGGTGTTCATGAGGGTGAAGCTACCCGGCCGCCTCCCGCTGAGCCACGGCATCGCTCAACCGGCCCCCGAACCCTCCGCAGGCCGCCCGCTCGGCCGCTTAGCCTTGGCCGCAATGACCGACTCAGACACATCGGCCCGCCGCATCGCCCCGGCCACCGGCACCCTGGGCGTGCTCACGCCGGGGATGGGCGCCGTTGCCTCCACCTTCATCGCCGGTGTGCTCGCGGCCCGCCGGGGCCTCAGCCCGCCCATCGGCTCGATCAGCCAGATGGCCCACATCCGGCTCGGCACCAAGACCGAGGGCAGGAACCCGCCGGTCCGCGAGTTCGTGCCGCTGGCCGGGCTCGACGACCTGGTGTTCGGCGGGTGGGATCCGCTGTCGGCCAACGTGCTCGAGGCGGCCCGAGCCTGCGGAGTGCTCGAGGAGCGCGATCTGGGCGCCATCTCGGCCGAGCTGGAGGGCGTGGTGGCCATGGATGCCGTGTTCGACCGGCAATGGGTGAGCCGACTCGACGGCGTGCGGGTGAAACCACCCGCCTCGAAATGGGATCAGGCCCAGTCGGTGATGGAGGACATCGAGAGTTTCCGCAGCAGCCACGAATGCGACCGCCTGGTGATGGTTTGGTGCGGGTCGACCGAGGCGTACTCCGAGCCGGCGCCCGCGCACGAGTCGGTGGCGTCGTTCGAGGCCGGGCTGCGCGCCGACGATCCGTCCATAGCGCCGAGCCAGATCTACGCCTACGCCGCCCTGCAGAGCGATGTGCCCTTCGCCAACGGCGCCCCCAACCTCACGGTCGACCTGCCCTGCATGGAGGAACTGTCGGCCACACGCGGCGTCCCAGTCGCGGGCAAGGACTTCAAGACCGGCCAGACGCTCCTCAAGACGCTGATCGCGCCCGGTCTCAAGGCCCGGATGCTGGGCCTTCGCGGCTGGTACTCCACCAACATCCTGGGCAACCGCGACGGTGAGGTGCTCGACGCGCCGGAGAACTTCAAGACCAAGGAGGTGTCCAAGCTGGGCGTGCTGGGCACGATCCTGCAACCCGAACTGTATCCCGACCTCTACGACGAGATCCACCACGTTGTGCGCATCAACTACTACCCGCCCCGAGGCGACAACAAGGAGGGCTGGGACAACATCGACATCTTCGGCTGGCTCAACTACCCGATGCAGATCAAGGTCGACTTCCTGTGCCGCGACTCGATCCTGGCCGCGCCCATAGTGCTGGACCTGGCGCTGTTCATGGATCTGGCCGCCCGGGCCGGCGAGAGCGGCGTGCAGGAGTGGCTGAGCTTCTACTTCAAGGCGCCGCAACCGTCCGGCTCCGCTGACGTGGAGCACGACCTGTTCATCCAGCAGACCAAGCTCAAGAACACGCTGCGCCAGTGGATGGGCGAGGAGCCCGTCACCCACAGCGAGGCCGGCTAGCAGGGCTCGCTCAGCCTGGGGGAGGGTCGGTCTCCAGAACGCCGCGGGCGATGAGGTCGTCTATGGCGGCCTCGTCGAGGCCGAGTTCGGCGACGATCTCGCGTGTGTGCTCGCCCAGGCCCGGGGCCGCGCGGATGTCGGCATCGGCCATGCCGGTCGCCGCGAAGGCCTGGCCCTCGAAGGTCATCGCCCCGATGGGCGGCTGGTCGAGCTCCACCAGATAGCCCCGAGCGGCCAGGTGCGGGTCTTGGAGTTGCTCGGAGGAGGTGAGCATGGGCCCGGCGGGCACGCCTGCGGCCAGGCAGGCCGCGGTCGCCTCGTGCTTGGAGAGGCCGCGGGTCCAGGCCGACACGGCCTGCTCCACCTCGGCCTCGCGCCGGCGGCGGGATCGCAGGCCCGCCAGGGTCGGATCATCGATGCCGGCCAGGGCTGCCAGCGCCACCCACTCGGTGTCGCTGCGGCAGCAGACGGCCACCCACTGGTCGTCGCCGGCGCAGCGGAACAGTCCCCATGGCGCTCCCCGCTCGCTGCGGTTGCCTGCGGGCCTCACCGATCCTGCTCGCAAGGACTCGCGGGCCAGCAGGTCGCCCATCACCCCCACGACCTGCTCGACCTGGCACACCTCCACATGGCATCCGGCGTCCGTGACGCCCCGCTTGCGGCCCAGCACCGCGGCAACGGCGGCCAGCGCGCCCATGCGGCCCGCGAAGTGGTCGGGGAAGATGGACTGCGAGCCCGAGGGGCGCTCCACCTCCGGGTAGTCCCACAGGTAGGTCATGGCGCCCGTCACCTGCGTGTTGGGGCCGTAGCCGCGCCATGCCGACCACGGCCCCGACGAGCCCATCAGCTGGCTGGAGACCATCACCACGCCGGGATTCGCCGCCGCGAAGTCGCGGTATCCCAGCCCGAGTTGATCCATCACGCCGGTGGAGCCGTTCTCGACCACGATGTCGAAGGGGTCGGATCCCTCGGATCCCGCGGATCCCGCAGCGAGGTCGAGCAGCAGCCGGCGTCCCTCGCCGGTCTTGGCGTTGATGCCGAGACTGCGCTTGGAGCGTGAGGACGAGGCGAACGACGGCGACATCTCGCCGCCGAGGACGACCCGGATGAAGTCCGGGTAGGCGCGGCTCTCGATCTTCACCACGTCAGCGCCGTACTCGGCGAGCATCCTGGCGATCTCCACGCCCACTCCCCCATGGCCGAAGTCGGCGACCCGCAGGCCCGCCAGCGGCGGAGCGGGCTCGGGGGCGGATTCCGGAACGGGCGGCCAACCCCGCGTCACACCCGCTGACGGCGCACCCGTTAGCAGCGCATCGGTTGACGGCGCACCCGTTAGCGGTGAACCCGTTGACGACGCACCCGCTGACGGCGCAACGGCGCGAGGCTCGTCCCTGGAGGACACGTCGCCGAGGGCCCCGAGCACCTCGCCGGTGTGCTCACCGAGCTGCGGCGGCCGGCCGGCCGGCCCGATCCGCCGCCCGTCGATCTCCATCCACCCCGACGGCAGGCTCATCACCCCGCCAGTGGACAGCGGCACCCGATCGAAGGTCTTGCGAGCCTCGAAATGCCGGTTGGACAGCACATCCGCGGGTGTGAGGATCGGGGTTGCCACGATGCCGCGGCGCTGGGCCTCCTCAGAGACCTCCTCGGAGGTCATCGTGGAGAACAGCTCCTCATAGAGCGGGTTGAGCACAGCGTCCGCGATCATGAACCGGCCCATGAACCCGTCGTACTCGGGGTCTTGCAGGTAGTCGGGCTCGCCCAGCCAGGCTCGGATGGCGTGCCACTGGCGCGGGCTCAGCACCACGAGGCGCACGAACCCGTCCGCGGCGGCGAGGATCGTGTAGACGGGACCCGGCCCGGCGCGCACCTCGACCGGATCGACTCCCGCGACCATCGACTTGGAAGCGTTGGACATGGACCAGTCGGTGATCTGTGCCGTCGCCTCGTTCGCCGAAACGTCGATGAGCTGGCCCGCACCGTGCCCGCATCGCTGGATCAGAGCGCACACGACCGCGAAGGCGGCGATCAGGCCCGCCGTGTCGCTGGAGATGTTGCCGGGCGGCATCAGCGGCTCGCGCTCGGGCAGGCCGGCCTTCCAGCACATCCCGGAGGTGGCGTCGATCACCGAGCCGGGCACGTCGCGGCCCGCGTATGGACCGGTGCGGCCGTATGAGGTCACAGACGCCACCACGAGGTGACGGTGGCGTCCGGCAACCGCCTCCGCCTCCAGTTCGGGACGGTCGGCCGACGTGTGCGAACCGGGCTCGGCCGAGTCGATCAGCACGTCGGCGGAGGCCAGCAGCGCCTCGAGGCTCCTGCGGTCGGCCCCGTCGCGCGGATCGAGCACCACGCTGAGCTTGCCGCAGTTGCGCATGGTGAAGAACAGCGAGTGCTCGGGCGTTGCGGGATCGAGGGGCGGCAGGCCGCGGCTGGGCGATCCTTCGGGGGGCTCGACCTTGATGACCTCCGCGCCGAGGTCGCTGAGCAGGCGCCCGCAGAGCTCGCCCCGGTCAACGGCCAAGTCGATCACGCGGATGCCGCCAAGGGGTCGCCGGTCGAGACCCCGCACACCGTCAAGAGTCACCGGCCGATCACCCGCACACCGGTAAGGAGCCACCGGTCGAGACCCCGCACACCGTCAAGAGTCACCGGCCGATCACCGGCACACCCGTAAGGGGCCGTCGGTCGAAGCCCCGGAGATCTGAGGGCATGCATCCCCCTCAACCGCCATAGCCGCCGGAATATTCTGGCGGCGGGCCGGGCTCGGTGCCGAACACGCCCACGAAGCTCACGATCTCGCCGGGGAAGCCCCCCAGGTTTTGGGTGAGGCCGAGCGTGCGACCGGTGTCGGGGATCCGGCGCTCCGCAGGGGCCTCTCCCCGCAGCTGCAGCCATAGCTCGTACAGCATCCGCAGGCCGCTGGCCCCCACGGGATGGCCGAACGACTTCAGCCCCCCGTCGGTGTTGACGGGCAGGTCGCCGCAGAGGTCGAAGGCACCGTCGAGCACGTCGCGCCAGGCCCTGCCCCGCTCGCTGAAGCCGAGGTCTTCCATCAACACGAGCTCGGTGGGCGTGAAGCAGTCATGCACCTCGGCCATGGCGAGCTGGGCGCGGGGGTCGGTGACACCGGCCTGGGCGTAGGCGTCGGCCGCGGCCTGCGCGCACTCCGGCAGGGTGGTGTAGTCGTAGCCGGGGTCGAGTGATCCGGATCCGGTGCCGGTGACCACTGAGAGTCCCTTCACCAGCAGCGGATCGGCACGCCGGGCGAAGGCGTCGGAGGCACGGCAGACGACGGCGGCCGCAGCGCCGTCGGCCACGCCGGCGCAGTCGAGAACCGACAGGCTCCCCGCCACCGCCGGCATCTCGCAGATCTGCTCCGCTGACATCTCCCGGCGGAACTGGGCCAGCGGGTTGCGGGCGCCGTTGTGGTGGTTCTTGGAGGCGATCCGGGCCGCGGCGTAGCGCAACTCGCCGGGGTCTACGCCGTAGCGGGCCGCGTAGGCGGGCAGCATGAGGCTGAACATGGCCGCCGCGGTCAGGGTGCGCTGGGTTCCGTCGGTGGGGACGGGGAAGGCGTTGAGGCCCTGGTATCCGCCGTCCTTCACCTTCTCGGCGCCGAGGGCCATGGCCGTGTCGTAGGCGCCGGACGCCACGGCGTAGCAGGCCTGGCGCAGCGCCTCGGAGCCGGTGGCGCAGTAGTTCTCCACCCTGGTAACGGGCTTGCCGTGGATCTTCAGAGGTCCGGCCATGGCCAGTCCCGAGGCCGCCGACTGCGAGGTGCCGAACCAGAAGGCGTCGATGTCGTCCTGGGCTATGCCTGCTGAGGCGTAGGCGGCGTGGGCGGCGTCGATGATCAGGTCGTCGAGCGACAGGTCCCAGTGCTCGGCGAAGCGCGTGCAGCCCATGCCGACGACGGCCACCCGGTCGGCTATCCCGTGCGAGCTCATCAGGTGCCGACGCCCACCCAGCCGACCAGGCCACACAAACTCATCGGGCCGCTCTCATCGGGTCGCTCCCGCCGCCGGCGTTTCGATCCTTGAGGCCCGCGACAAGCCGGACCCTTCAAGCTCCCAAGCTCGCATCGGGCGGGCCTTCCAGAAGTAGTTGTGCATCTCGCCCGCGGTGTGGAGCCGCCGGAACGTGGGGACCACCCGCATGCCCACCTGCACCTCGCCGGCGTCGATGTCGGTGAGCTGCAGAGGCGCGCGCCCGCCGCCGTCGAAGTCCACCACCGCGAACACCGTCGGCGGGCTCGGCGAGTAGGCGAGACGGTCCACTGTGAAGCTGGCGATGGTGCCGGCCGTATGAGACATCGGGGCAGGATCGGCGTCGTCGAGAGCGCCGCCGGAGTCCGAGACCCGCGCCGGGGGCAGGTGCACCATTTGTGAGGAGCGATCCCGAGAGCCCACCAAGCTGTACTTCCAGCCTGACCGGCGCAACGCCGCCGGCGCCGACGGGCGTGCCGGCGGCGGTCGGTTCGGGGGCTCGAGTTCCACGATCTGACGCCAGGCCAGGAACCGGCCGTAGCCAACCTCGCGGCCTGCGTCGATCTGCGCGCTGATCGGAGCGCTCGGGCGGTAGCGGACGAGGGCGTCGGTGGTGCGCAGGACGATCACCTCCACGCCGTCGGCCAGTGCCACAACGGCGATGGTCTCGCCGGGGCCGGCCCGCTCGAGCGCTGCACACAGCAGCAATGCCGGGTGGGCGGTGGCGGTGTTGCCGACGGTGTCTATGAGATGATCCACGAGACTGCCGCGCCGCGCTCCGGCCGCCTTGACGGCCTGCCCGGCGGCTCGGCTGTTGAGCCCTGTGACAGCGAGGTGGTCGATGGTGGCCGCGCTCTGCAGACCACTGCCGGCCAGGGCCGCGGCGAGCGCCTCTGCCGCTGCGGGTCCGTAGGCATGGGCGCCGAAGCGCTCTTCCCACGACCTCGAGCGGGCCCCGCCGGGAGTGCGCCAGCGATCGGTGATCTCCAGCGTGCGAGACGCGCCGCCCAGGTACTCCGCTATGACGGGCCCGTCGGAGTTGCCACCCACCAGCACGGCTGCGGCGCCGTCACCAGCGACCGCCTCGTCGGCTCCGGTCGGCGCGCCGTCCCGGACGTCGGCAGCCACCACCAGAGTCGATGCGCCGCCCGTCGCGCGCAGCGCCGCTCGCAAGGTGCCGACACCCGAGCGGATGGCACCACCGAAGTCGTGTGCGCCGATCTCGGGGGCAAGGCGCAGGGCGGCATGGATGGCGGTCGCGTTGGTCTTCTCCAGGTAGGCCGGCGCCGACGTGGAGAACCACAGCGCACCGGGACCCGCCGGCGCGCTCCGCAGCGCCAGGTCGGCCGCGGCCTGGCCCATCGTCGTGGTGTCCTCGTCGTAGGATGCGACCGCCCGCGTGCCCGAGCCGCCCCCCGAGCCGAAGAACAGGGCGATCTCCGAGCGGTCGAGCCGATGGTGCGGCACGTACCCCGCCGCCGAGACCACGCCACGCATCACCCCGAACCCTACCGCCACCCGCCACAGCCCTCCCGATGCCGCAACCCCATGGCCGTGCCGTGTCGCTGCGGCCTTCTATGCTCGTAACACCCCGCAGGCAAGGAGGCTCACCTGTGCCATCAGCCAAGGACAGAGGCCACGTCAACGACCTGTCGTGCTTGACCGATGCTCTGAACGCTGAACTAGAGCGGCGCAATGCCCGAGATGAGCGATCTGCGCGTGGTCAGTTCCTGACACCACCAGAGGCAGCGCAGACGATGGCCGCTCTCGTCGAACCCGCAGGTTCCTCCCTGAAGGTTCTGGATCCGGGGGCTGGTGCCGGTGCCTTGATGCTGGCACTCGTGGCTCACTTAATCATGAAAGGTGACATCGAAAGACTGTCAATCGACCTAGTGGAGACTGACCCCAAAGCACTAGAACTGTTGGAGACAGCACTGCACGCAGCGCACTCTGCGGCTGACGCGCACGGTCTGCAACTTACGGCGCGTATCATAGATGCCGACTTCTGCGATACGTCAGCCTGGGCTAACGGTGAAGAGTTCGATGTAGCCATACTCAATCCTCCCTATATGAAACTCGGAGCTTCGGACCCATGCCGACGCATAGTTCGGCGTTGCCATGGTCCCGACTGTCCCAACATGTACGCGGCCTTTGTCACGGTTGCGTTAGCGCTCTTGCGCAACGGAGGCCAGATGGTTGCTGTTACACCGAGATCCTTTGCCAACGGCTCATACTTCAAGAGCTTTCGCCGTTACATTACTGATATAGCCTCATTTCGTCGCGTTGTGCTGTTCGATCGTCGTGACCGCATATTCCGCACTTCATCAGTACTTCAAGAGACAGTTATTTTTTTGATGCACAAGACTCCGTCCCATACCCACGACCTCGTTAAGGTCGAGACTCGACTCGATCACTTGTCTAAACCAGAGGAGGTTTGTGATGTTCCTCATCGCAGCGTCGTGATGCCCAACGATGCTCAACGGTTCATAAACCTACCCAGTAGTTTCAATGCTATGAGTGTTGCCAGCAAAATGGCAGCTCTGCCTGCTGACATGCGCTCTCTAGATCTGAGTGTATCAACCGGTCCGGTTGTCGATTTTCGCTACGGCGACTTTCTGAGCAAGGCCTATGCAAAGGACACTGTGCCCCTAATCTACCCCGGCAATCTAAAATCAAACGGGGTCAAGTGGCCACTCAATATCCGCAAGCCTCAAGGGCTCATAATGTCCCAAGAAACGTCGCGATTGCTGTTGCCAAATGGTCATTATGTTCTAATAAAACGCTTTACCGCGAAGGAAGAAAGGCGCCGGATCGTAGCCAGCTTATACCATCCTATCGATGGATACGAGTTTGTTGCTTTCGAGAACCACCTCAATGTAATACATCGTGGCCATGGACCACTTACCAGAGATGAAGCGCAAGCTCCACCGGTGATCGCGACGGATCGGCCATGATGGCCGATTGTAGGTGTCGGCGATCATCCGGTGGAGGTTCAGGAGTATGGCACGGAGTTTGTGCTCATCCGAGCGCGCGCAGCTTGAGGTGCTGGCGAGGTCGGGGTTGGGGGTGGGGGAGATCAGCGGCCTGTTGGGCCGGCACCGCTCGACGGTGTGGCGGGAGCTGCGCCGCAACGGCGGGGTCTGCGCCTATCGGGCTGAGGCGGCGCAGGCCGGGGCCGAGGCGCGGGCGCGTCGTCCGAAGACGCCGAAGCTGGTTGGGGATCCTCTGCTGGCTGCGGCGGTCAAGGCGGGGCTGGCCAGGAAGTGGGCGCCGCACACGGTCGCGGCCGACCTCAGCGAGCAGGGCATGGCGATCTGTGGGGAGACGATCTATCAGGGGTGCTACCGCAGCGACCGGGGCCTGCCCGAGAACACCTGGAGGCTGCTTGCGCGCCGCCGGCGCCGCCGCAAGCCCCGCAGCCGCTGCGAACGCGCCAAGCGCAGCGTGCTGGGCGGTTTCAAGCCCATAGCGCAGCGTCCCGATGCGGTCGCGGCACGGCTGGAGGCAGGGCATTGGGAGGGCGACCTCATCATCGGCGCCCACAACCGCAGCGCGGTGGTCACCCTCATCGAGCGGGTCAGCCGCTACGCGCTGCTCGCCGCGCTGCCCAACGGCCACACCGCAGACGAGGTCAACGCGGCGGTCATCGCCGCGTTGGGCCGCCAGCCCGCTCACATGGTCCGCACCCTCACCTGGGACCAAGGCCGCGAGATCGCCCACTGGCCCAAAATCGAAAAAGCCCTCCCAGACCTCAAGGTCTACATCTGCGACCCCCACTCACCCTGGCAGCGCGGCAGCAACGAAAACACCAACCGCATAATCCGCCGCTGGCTCCCCAAAGGCACCAACCTCAACATCGGACCCGTCAAACTCGCCATCATCGAAGACCACCTCAACACCATGCCCCGACGCATCCACAACTGGAACAGCGCACTAACCCAATACACTGCCCACTGTCGCGATCACCAATAGAGCTTGCCAAGCAATAGAACTTGTGGAGTTTCTCAATACTGATCTGGTCGACACGTACTTCCGTATGTTCAGCGGAAATACACAAGTCAACGCCACCGACCTGCGCCGACTTCGCTTGCCTGCACGTAAGGTTCAGCGACCACCGGTTCTCCTCGAATTTGCAAATGGAGCTACCGGCCATGTCCAACGACACGAACAAGAGACGATCGTGTGAGTAAACATGCTTCGCTCTCAGGTTCCCAATGGCTACTTCGCAACATGGGTTTCGACCGAGAAAGATATAACGAGCGGTCGGGTTTAGTGTTATTGGCTTTGCTCGGCCTAAAGCCCAATGATCCTTGGGTTGAGGCAGGCTCACCAATGTTGCGAACGGTGGATATCATGGAATGGATCCGTGACAATTGTGGCGTGGAATACAAGCCGAATAGCCGCGAGACCATTCGACGACAAACATTACATCAATTCACTCAAGCTCACTTACTAGTAGAGAATCCTGACGAACCCACGCGACCTGTCAACTCGCCTCGATGGTGCCATCAGATCACACCCGAGGCATTATATCTTATTCGGTCTCGTGGCACGTCGGAATTTGCAAACAACCTTCGCGTGTATATCGAGAAGCGACCCGGACTCGAAGCGGTATACCGAAAAGATCGTGATTCTCTAAGAATCCCCGTTTTGCTACCGCAGGGAGTCGAAATAGCTCTGTCTCCTGGAGGACAGAACTCACTTCTTGCAACCGTCATAGAAGAGTTCTGCCCCAGATTTACGCCCGGCGGTGCGGTATTGTATGTTGGTGATGCCGGAGACAAATGGCTAATATGTGATGAAGAGGCACTAGCATTAGTGGGAGTTTCTGTTGATACTCATGGCAAGATGCCCGACCTCATTGTTCACATGAAGGATCGTAATTGGATCATCTTGTTGGAAGCAGTGTCAACTCATGGACCGGTTGACAACACGCGTCACATAGAACTCAAAAATCTGTTTGACAATTGTACGGCCGGATTGGTCTTTGTTTCGTGCTTCCTTGATCAGGCTACAATGAGAAAGTACCTTACCAATATCGCGTGGGAAACAGAGGTATGGACAGCGGATCATCCCACCCATCTGGTGCACTTCAATGGCGAAAGGTTCTTGGGTCCCTACGACTAACTCGGTCTGTGGGCGACATCTGACCTCGCGAGTGCAGTCCAAGGCGGCTATCTCGTCCTTCTTCTTGGCTAACCTGGCGGCATGGACAGGAAGGACCCCGACGGCAGTGACTCTCAGCAGCCGGAGGGCCAAGAAATCGCAGAACTGCCGAGCATCACCGTGAACCGCGGTCTGCTTGGCATCCCCGAGGTGCTTCGGTTCTGGCGTCGGGCCAAGACGGGCACAGCTGGATAGCCGTTCGCGGCGTCCCAGAGTCTGAGGTGTTGACCGAGGCACTCTGCGACGGGGAGCTATAGGCCGGTGGCTGCTCCTATTTGGGCTCTGGGGTCGGCGGCGCCGGCGAGGGTGCCGTGCCTGGTGACCTCGATGATGTGGGCGTGACCGAAACGGTGCGGGTCGCCTGCCGGCACGGCCGTGGCGTGGCCTCGGGCTGCCAGCGACTCGTGCCAGCCGGTGGCGGGGTCCTCCACCAGCACCCGCCGGCCGCCTCCGGGATGCCATGTGGCGAAGCCGGCGTCCGGGTCGTCATCGGAGCACAGCACCCAGCGCGGTGCTCCGATGGCCGCGCCCGGGGACGGCCCGAGCCCGAGCGTGCGGGCCAGCAGCTGCAGCAGGATCTGGGGCTGGGAGTCGCCGCCCATCGTGCCCAGCACCCCGCGCAGCGATCCGTCGGTGCTGGTGACCAACGCCGGCGACAGGGTGTGAGGCGGGCGGCGCCCCGGGGCGTACTCGGCGCGATGGCCGGGCACCAGGTTGAAGCCGATGCCCCGGTCGTGCAGGAATATGCCCGTCGTGCCGGCCACAAGGTGGGCGCCGAAGCCGCTGGCGTTGGAGTTGATGAGCGAGACGCCCATGCCGTCACCGTCCACCGCGCACAGGTAGGTGGTGTCACCGGCGGTGGCGGGCGCGGCCACGTTGCCGGCCCGGTCCGGGTCGATGGCGGCGCGCCGGGGGCCCAGGCGAGCCGGGTCGACCAGCGCCTGCCCGTCGGCGCCCTCGTAGAGCTCGCGCGCCCGGTCGTGGCCGGCCTGCGAGGCCGCCTCCACCAGCAGGTGAGCCCACCGGCCACTGGCGGTGTCGCCCAGATCGAGCCCGTCGGCTATCCACGCTCCGGCCAGGGTCAGGTAGCCCTGCGATGTGGGCGGCACGGTCCACAGCACGTGCCCGAAGGCCTCGGCTCGCACCGGATCGACCCATCGGGCGATGGGCCTCGCAAGATCGGCCTCGCTGAACTCGCCGCCACCGAGCGCGAGCAGCCCCTCGCCGAACTCGCCACCGTAGAAGCCGCTCCGTCCGTGGTCGATAACGGCCCTGAGGGCTCGAGCCGTGCCCGCCCGGCGCACGATGGCACCGGCCGGCAGCCCGTCACCGATGTCGGTGTTGCCCTCCACCTTTGCCACCTCGCCGGCACGGTCGGCCAGTAGCGGCGAGGCGGCGAAGCCGTCGGCGGCGATCCGCATTGCCTCTGCCAGCACGTCGGCCAGCGGCAATCGACCGTAGCGGCGGTGCAGCGCCAGCCAGCCGTCCACCGCACCCGGCACGGTCACTGCCGCTACATGGCCACGCGCCGGGATCTGCCGATGGCCATCGGATCTAACACGCTCGGCGTCAGCCCCCGACCCGGCGAACCCGGCGCCGTCCAGCGCCGTGGGGGGGCCGCCGTCCCCGTCGTGCACCAGGGCCCACACATCCCCGCCAGGCCCGCACATGTGAGGCGAGGTCACGGCCAGCACAGCGTTGGCACCGACCGCCGCATCCGCCGCCGAGCCGCCCCGGCGCAGCAGGTCGACTCCGGCACAGGTCGCCAAGCGATCCACGGTCGAAACCATCCCCGCCGCCGAGGTGCGAGTAGCGACCGGGAACAGCCTGGACACGCCGCCAGTGTTACACGCGCCGCGCTACACGCGCCGCGAACGCGCACTCGGTCAGGGTATGGTGACTTTGTGACCCACATCACAGAGTATTTGTGACGCAGGTCACAAAGTAACGGGTTCGGCCTTGGAATATGATCGGACATGAGGGCAAGGTGACCGGGGGCGAGGTGACCGCACGGTTCACCCAACAAATATAGAAAGTTCATTTCACCAATATAGCTGATAAAGCCACAATAGTGGTCGGCTAACTGCCACAATGATGGTTCGCTAACCACAACATCGGAGGTCCATGGTTATGAGCGCGAAGCGTTGGTCGGGGCCGGGGCGGCGGGCGCGCCGAGATGCGTTCGGACGGCCGGACGCAAGCTTGAGGTCGCGGTGTTGGCCGGGTCCGGGGTCTGGGCCTGTGAGCGTGGTCGGCGGCGCTGGCCGCAGCCTGGGCTTGTGGGCTTGGTTGGCGGTGGCTGTGGCAACGGTGCTGGTTGCAGGTGTGGTGCATGCCGCTGCGCCGGCGGCACGCGCCGGGAACGAGGCTGAGGCTGTCTCGGTGGACGCGCCAATCATCGTGACTGCTGTGCCCGGCAGCCGTGAAGCGACCATCACCTGGACCCGGGGCAAGTCACCAGCAGACGGAGCCGACTGCCCCACCTCGCGCTACTCGGTCAAAGTCCTCACCGACGCCCGCGACACCATCGTCGCGAAATCCGTGAACCATCCAGACAGCAGCCTGCACGCAGAGGGCCTGAGCCCGCTCACCGGCTACTACATACAGATCTACGCCTTCTCCAAGAGCTGCAACAAGTGGTCAAAGACCAGCGGCACCACTTACGTCAATACAACTCAGCCAATCACAACCGACATCGACGGCGCAAGCCAAGACCAAGATGACGCAACCCAGGAACAAGACGGCTTCAACCCTCTAGCCACAACAACAACAACAACCACGACAACCACGACGACTACAACCACCACCTCAACGACGACAACCACAACCACCACAACGACAACCACTACCACCACCTCAACGACGACAACCACTACGACTACAACCACGACGACAATCCCTACGACGACAACCACGACTACGACGACGATTGCGCCTGCTGGCAGGTACCTCGACTACAGCGCTAGTTTCGGGCACGCTTGCGCGCTCCGCGTCGACGGCACCGTCACTTGCTGGGGGAGCAACAAGTATGGAGAGGCGAGCGCACCTTCAGGAACCTTCAAAGCCATCACAACAGGCGGCGAGGAAAACGCGTTTCTCGGATACCGGAGGCACGCCCGCTATCATGCCGCCCACTCGTGCGCGATTCGTAGCAGCGACAGCACCGTCCAGTGCTGGGGCTCCAACGCTTTCGGACAGGCCACTCCACCGGCGGGAGCGCTCAAGGCAGTGTCAGCGGGCGGCCAGCACACTTGCGGGATCAACAGCAATGACAACGTGGTCTGCTGGGGCGACAACCGCTACCAGCAAGCCTACTCGCCTGCTGACCTCACCTTCAAGGCGGTGTCCGCGGGCGGCCACCATACCTGCGCGATCAAGACCGATGACACTCTGCTGTGCTGGGGCGGCGATATGCAACTCCCGGTCCACTTCCCGGCACCCGCCGGCACGTTCAAGGCAGTGTTCTCTGGAGTTTATCATTCCTGCGCTATCCGCACGAACGACACGCTCGCCTGCTGGGGCACCAACACCGGCCCATTCGGAAGGGCACCTGGGATAACAGTGACAGCACCCGCAGGGACCTTCAAATACGCGGCGCCAGGCCGCTACAGCACCTGCGCAATCCGCTCGGACGGCACCTTGGGGTGCTGGAGCGAGGACGGCTCACTGTTGTCCTCATCAGCAGGACCCTTCAAGACGGTCTCTAGACATTTGGGGTATCATTGTGCGGTCACAAGCGACCATCAGCTAGAATGCTGGGGTAGTTGGAGGTTCAGCCTGATCCCGGATATTCCCTCCCATAAATTCAGGGAGATAGCCTCGGGGCATAATCATGTTTGCGGGATCCGACGCAATCATAAGCTAGCCTGTTGGGGCAAGAGCGCGGCTGGTACTGGCAGACTGTCTCCGCCGTCAGGAAAATTCATGGCCATCGATGCCGGCGCCTACTATACATGCGCGATCCGCCGCAGCAACAAAGCGCTCGCCTGCTGGGGAGACAACGGGTCCGGTCAATCCAACCCGCCCGCTGGCAAGTACAGCGATGTCGCGACCGGCGACAGTTTCGCCTGCGCCATCCGCAAAGCAGATAAGACGATCGCCTGCTGGGGGGACAACCGTTATGGGCAGGCCTCGCCTCCGGCAGGCCAGTTCCAGGCCGTCGAAGCCGGGCGCGCGCATGCCTGCGGTATACGCACCGACGGCTCCGCCACATGCTGGTCATGGTGGCCCGGCGGCTTTCCACATTTGCCTGGGGAGCATCACAGGTTCACAGAACTCGCTCTGGGCGACTTCCACTCGTGCGGTCTCCGCACGGACAACACGATCCACTGCTGGTGGGGTGGTCTTGATCAACCAGGGCAGTTCAAACATATCTCAGCAGGCGATCACCACGGTTGTGGCATCCGCATGAACGGCACCGTCCACTGCTGGCTTTCCAGCAACACCTCCCCAGCATGGACTACTTTCGGTCCGCAGCTCCCAGCCGGTCTCCAGTTCAAGAACCTGGCAGGAGGCTACCGCTACACCTGCGGCATCCGCAGCGACAACAGCAAGGTCGAATGCGGGACCTACCTAAAAGCACCGGACGACATCATCGGCTGATCTCACCCAGACCTGGGCCGATCGCCACACCTCGATACGGTGCCGCCGATTTGTGGCCTGTTGACAGCTCAGTCCTTGAAGAGGAACATGGGATCGCCCATGTCGTGGTAGCCGAGATAGACTCCGCCCACCGCTGAGGCGTCATAGAGCGCATACCCCAGCTCCCTGGCCCGGCGGGGCAGGCTGCGAGCGGCTTGGGGAGCGATGTTGGTGTAGCTGCTCTCCACGGGACGCAGCCAACCGCAGCAGTAGACGCCCGCAGGTCGTCGGGGTGCCGCACGCCCGACCAGTTCGGGCAGCACCGACTTGTGGCCAGGGTATGGCCGACCCTGGACTAGCCTCCACAGAGATCGCGTCACTGGGGCTCGGTGTTGGAGTACAATCAAGAGCCTTCGCGGTTTTGTGGGATGGGGGGTGGTTGAGGGTCCCTGTGTGGGGGTCGAGGCCCTGCTGGAATCGGTTGTGTAAGCGACCGACGATCCAGGAGGGCCTCGATGGCTGCGGATGTTATGGGGGTGCGGTTGGGTTTGCCGCAGTTGCGGGTGTTGGGGGTTGTCTCGGACTCCCCGGAGCGGTTGGTGGTGGCTGTGGAGGCCACCTGGCGGCGGTTGCGGTGCCCTCAGTGCGGGTTCAAGTGCCATAGGGTGCATGACCGGCGCGATAAGCGGGTGCGTGATCTGGAGATCTCGGGGCGGGTGGTGACGCTGGTGTGGCGGCGCCGCCGGTTCCGCTGCGACGACTGCGGCAGCCGGTTTTTGGAGGAGCATCCGGCGTTCGAGGGCGGGTTGACGGGGCGGCTGGCGCGCAGGCTGGTGGCCGATGCCAGGGTCATGCCGGTCTCGGCGGCCGCGAGGCGTCACGGGCTGAGCTGGTGGCTGGTGATGGGCGTGCTCAGCTCCTGGGCCGGGCTTGTGGCTGAGCATCGCAGAAGCCGCGTGTGCAGGGTGCTGTTGGTGGATGAGACCTCGATCCGCAAAGGGCATCGTTACGTGACCGTGGTCGCCTGCGGCGACACCGGCCGGATCCTGGCGCTGATCCCGTCGCGCACCACCGCCGCGCTGTCAACGTTCCTAGCTCAGCAGGGGTATAGATGGTGCAAGCAGGTCAAGGTCGTGGTCAGCGACGGATCGCCCGCCTACAAGGCCGCCATCACCCAGCACCTGGGACACTGTCGGCATGTGCTGGACCGGTTCCACGTCATCAGATGGTTCACAGCGGGGCTCACCGCGGTGCGCCGCGACACCCAACGCCGACAGCCCCCGGGCGTCCAGCCTGTCTTTGACCGCGACGTGTTCCGAGCCAGGTTCCTGCTGCTACGCCGCGGCGACACCCTCACAGACTCTGACCGGCAGCGGCTCGACACGCTGTTCGAGGCGCACCCAAGGCTCCAAGCCGGCTGGGACGCGCTACAAGAACTCCACGGCCTCTACACCGCCGACGACCACCAAGGCGCCCTCGCCGCCCTTGACCGGTTCTGTGACCTCTACCAAACCGGCAAGCTACCCGAATACCACAAAATCGTAGACACCATCATCCAATGGAGCCCCGAAATCCTCGCATGGCACCACACCAGCCGACCCAGCAACGGCCGCATCGAGGGCATCAACAACCTCCTACAAATCCTACGACGCACCGCCCACGGCTTCACCAACCCCACCAACTACCAAACCCGAGCACTCCTCATAACATGAACCCAACCGACACCAGCAACCCCCATCCCACAAAAACGCGAAGGGCCACAATCAAGCATCCGGATGAACAGGCGCTGTAGGATAACGTCGGTTGCGTCGGCAAGCCATAGAAATGGCTGATGATCCATAGAAGGGGAGTTGATAGGCATGAGAACGGAGCGTCGGCTAGATACAGGGTCCGGGCCTGTGAGTGTGGTCGGCGGCGCCGGCCGCGGCCTGGGGTTGTGGGGTTGGCTGGCGGTGGCTGTGGCTACGGTGCTGGTTGCTGGTGTGCTGCAGGCTGCCGCGGCGCCGGCGGCGCGCGCCGGGGTCGAGGTTGAGGCTGTCGGGGTGGACGCGCCGATCGTCGTCTCGGCGGTGCCCCGAAGCCAGGGAGCGACGATCACCTGGACCCGGGGCAAGACACCGTCGGACACGGCCGAGTGTCCCACCTCGCGCTACGCGGTCAAGGTTCTCACCGACGCTCGCGACACCATCGTCGCTAGGTCCGTGGATCATCCGGGCAGCAGCCTGGAAGCGGAGGGCCTGAGCCCGCTCACCGGCTACTACGTGCAGATCTACGCCTTCTCCAAGAGTTGCAACAAGTGGTCCAAGACCAGCGGCACGACCTACATCAAGACAACGCAACCGGCCACCGAAGACGCCAGCGACTCAGACCAAGCACAAATCCAAGACCAGGACGGCGGCAACCCCCTCGCCACAACAACAACCACTACCACTACGACAACAACCACCACTACGACGACGACTACCACTACCACTACCACGACCACGACCACGACCACGACTACGACAACCACGACCACTACCACTACCACGACCACGACCACGACCACGGTGCCTGTGGCATTGGAGAAGGCGGACGTCTCAGTGGATGCGCCGATCGTGCTCAGCGTCGCGCCCGTCGACAAGGGCGCGACCCTCACCTGGACGCGCGGCGCCCCGCCCAAGGGGGCATCGGACTGTGTCACCACCAACTACTGGATCTACGTCTACGACGACGCTGGCAAGCCCGTCGTTGTCAAGAGCGTCGCCTACCCCGGTGACAGCCTGGAGTTGGTCGATCTCGTCCTGGGTGCCGACTACACCGTCGACGTGTACCCGTATTCGACCAATTGCGACAACCCCTGGTCCTCCTTCAACGCTTCTGCCAAGTTCACAGCAGCCAAATCACCGGACACCACCAAACCACCGAGAACCCCAGACGACGACGGCGACGACGACGACAACCCCACGGACGGAGACGAAGACGACAAGAGCACGGACAAAGACGACGATTCTGACAAGGACGACGACAAGACACCCGCAGACGAAGATGACGACAACAAATCCACAACGACAACCACCACAACCACTCCGACCACGACGACAACCACCACAACCACGACGACGACTTCAACTTCAACGACAACCACGACTACTACGACGACGACGATTGCGCCTACCGGCGGGTACCTGGACTACAGCGCCAGTTACGCTCACGCTTGCGCGCTCCGCCTCGACGGCACCGTCACTTGCTGGGGGGGCAACAAGTTCAGAGAGGCTGACGCACCGTCTGGAACCTTCACAGCCATCACGACAGGCGGCGAGGAACACACGTACCTCGGGAATGGGAGGCACATCCTGTATCACGCCGCCCACTCGTGTGCCATTCGCAGCGGCGACAGCAACATCCAGTGCTGGGGTTCCAACGCTTTCGGGCAGTCCAGTCCACCGGCGGGAGCGTTCAAGGCAGTGTCCGCGGGCGGCCAGCACACTTGCGGGATCAACAGCCAAGACAATGTGATATGCTGGGGCGACAAAGTCTACCTGCAAGCCTACTCGCCTGCTACTGACTCCACCTTCAAGGCAGTGTCCGCTGGCGGCCACCACACCTGCGCCATCAAAACCGATGACACGTTGCTGTGCTGGGGTGGCGACACGCAAAGGCCGATCTCGTTTCCGGCACCCACTGGCACATTCAAGGCTGTGTTCTCTGGTGTTTATCATTCCTGCGCTATCCGCATGAATGACACGCTCGCCTGCTGGGGCACCAACACCGGCCCATTCGGAAGGGCACCTGGGATAACGGTGACAGCGCCCACAGGGACCTTCAAATATGCAGCTCCAGGACACTCCAGTACCTGCGCCATCCGCATGGACGACACATTGGGTTGCTGGAGATCAAGCGGCGCACTACTGTCCTCATCGACAGGCAGCTACAAGACGGTCTCTAGGCATTTGGGGCATCATTGTGCGGTCAGGAGCGACCATCACCTACAATGCTGGGGAGGCTGGAAGTTCAGCGATATCCCGAATGTTCCGACCCATGGGTTCCGAGAGATAGCCTCGGGACACGGTCATGTATGCGGGATCCGGCGCAATCACAAGCTAGCCTGTTGGGGCTATGGCTATGGTGAGGGCAGGCTGTCTCCGCCATCGGGGAAGTTCAAGTCGATTGACGCCGGCGCCTACTATACGTGCGCGATCCGCCGCAGCGACAAGACGCTCGCCTGCTGGGGAGACAACGGGTCCGGTCAATCCAACCCGCCCGCCGGCAAGTACAGCGCTGTCGCGACCGGCGACAGTTTCGCTTGCGCCATCCGCAATGCAGACAATACGATTGCATGCTGGGGGGCCAACCGTTATGGGCAGGCATCGCCTCCGGCAGGCCAGTTCCAGTCCATCGCAGCGGGGGGCGAGCATGCGTGCGGTATACGCACCGACGGCTCAGCCCAATGCTGGTCGTGGTGGCCAGGCGGCGGGGTGCAGCATTCACCCAAGAAGCATCATAAGTTCACCGCACTTGGCCTGGGCGACTTCCACTCGTGCGGCCTCCGCACGGACAACACGATCCACTGCTGGTGGGGGAGTTTAGACCAATCAGGGCAGTTCACACATATGGCAGCAGGCGATTACCACGCGTGTGCCATCCGCACGAACGGCACCGTCCACTGCTGGCTCTCCGACACGTTCGGACAGTCGCAGCCCCCGGCCGGTCGCCAGTTCAAGAAACTCGCGGGGGGCTACCACTACACGTGCGGTATCCGCAGCGACAACAGCAAAGTCGAATGCTGGAACATCCGAAAAGCACCCACCGACGTCATCAGCTGATGTCATCGGCGCAGGCCGACCGCCACAACTCTCTAACCATGCCCCACCCGCAGGCCGTTGATACCTCAGTCCTTGAAGAGGTGCATGGGGTCGCCCATGTCGTGGTAGCCGAGATAGCCGCCGCCCACCGCTGAGGCGTCATACAGCGCATACCCGAGCAACTCCCTGGCCCGCCGGGGCAGGCTGCGAGCGGCTTGGGGAGCGATGTTGGTGTAGCTGCTCTCCACGGGACGCAGCCAGCCGCAGCAGTAGCTGGTGGACAGCGCCCGCCGCCGGCGGTCCCGGGTCCGGTTGGCGCCACCGGCGTGCAGCGTGTCGCCCCGGAAGAACAGGGCCGAGCCCGCGGGCAGCGAGCAGGCCGCAACCTCACCGGACTCCGGCGCCCTGCCGGGCTCCCAGCGGTGACTTCCCGGCACGACCAGCGTGCCGCCCATCTCCGGGGTGATGTCGACGAGGGCGGCAGCGGTGTTGACGACCATGGGAGCAGCCGGGCGGGCGAAGTTCCACGCGTCGTCGTCACGGTGGAAAGGCTGGGCCGACTCTCCCGGGCCGATGTCGATCACCTCGCCGGCGTTGAGGATCAGCGCGGGACTGATCGGCCCCACCACCGCCTCGGCAAACCCCAGCAGCCGCTCGTCGAGCAGCACCTCCACGAAACTGGGAACCTTGACGCACAGCCCCTGCAGGCGCCTGGTGCGCAGGCCCAGGAACTGATCCGACCCCTCCGAGCCGGAGTCGGTGCCGGTGTGGGCATCCAGCCATGGCTCGAGCTCGGCATTGAACCGTGCCAGCAACTCTCCGCTGAGCCAGCCATCGACGATCACGCCACCGTCGCGCTCGCTTGCCTCGACGATGTCATCGGTGGTGCAGTCCGACGGGAGTCGCAACAGATCGGGCATCGCGGCCCAGGATCCTACAGAGTCGCAAGCGTTGCGACCGGGCGCTTTCCGGCTCCGAATGTCTCGCCGAGTCGGGCGTTTGCGGCACAACGATCTCAAGTTGCGCTCGGGTCGGGGTGTGGAGCAGTGTTGCGGCGAGAGCAACGCCCGAGGAGCTGTCCATGAACGAGTTTGGCCCCAGCCACGATCGCCAACGATGCTGAGCGAGGATCCTGACTTCCTGGAGCACTGCTATCGCAGGGTGCTGGGCGAGCTGGGCTTCTCGGCGGAGCACGCAGCCGTGGTGGCGCGCTGCGTCTCGGACGGTGACCGCCACGGCAAGCTCACCCAGGGCATGGGCGTGTTCGAGATACCCGTGCTGCTGGCCCGCACCGGCACCCTGGACGTGACCGCGGTGCCCGAGGTGGTGGACGAGGGGCCGGCGTGGCTGGTCGTTGACGCCCGCAGGTCGTCGGGACAGTGGGCTGTGACCCTGGCCACCGAGGCGGCTATCGCCAAAGCCCGCGAGCACGCCATCGCCATCGCCTTCGTGCGCGACTTCAACGACGCCGGCGCCTTCGGCACCTACGTTCGGATGGCCGCAGCCGAAGGCATGATGGCCATGGCCACCAACAACAGCCTGCCGCTCGTTTCTCCCTGGGGCGGGATGCAGAACGTCCTCTCTGGAGCACCCTTCGCGGCGGCGGCCCCCGGCGGCGAGCATCCGCCCATCACCTGCGACATCCAGGCCATCGAGGCTCACGACGGCAACCTCAGCGAGGCATACTTCCGCGGCGAGCGCCTGGCCGGCCCGTACCTGGTCGATCCGGATACGGGCGAGTTGACCGACGACCCCGCCCCCTACTTCAAGCGGATGGAGGACTACGGCCGGATATCGGACTGCGCGGCGCCGTCGGTGTTCGCCACGCCGCGCCTGTACGCCCTCAACCTGTTCACCGAGATGCTCGCCGGCGTCATCAACCCCGGCGCCCGGTTGAGTCCCCAGATTCCAGGGCCGCCGTCATACTGGCTGGAACCCCGTGACGAGGCACTCACCGGCGGGGCGTGCGTGATCGTGATCGACCCGTCGCACTGGATGCCCGCGACCGAGGCGGGCCGCAAATCCGACATGCTCGTGGAGGCCGTCAAGGGCGCCCGCCGCCGCCCAGGGGTCGAAGAGATCTTCCTGCCCGGTGAGCGGGGCTGGCGGTCCATGACCTCCGGCGAGCCGGTCGGGATCCTGCCGGCCCACTGGGACTCCTTCGTTCAGATCGTCGAAAGCGTCGGCCTCGCCATCAACGACCTCCGCAACGAACACGCTGAGATGTCCTAGCCAGAGGGTTCGCTTGATCAGGGCTCGCTGTATCTGATGATGCCGCCGTTGGGGAACTGCGGGGCGGGTGCGTTGCCTTTACGCCTCACGATGAACACGACGCTGCCCTGGGTGCCCGAGCTGCCGGCGTCGGGGTCCTCCATCAACACCGAGAACGTGAGACTGCCGTCAGCGCCGGTAACCTTGTCGATCCAATCACTGCTGACTATGCTAAGAGACTTAGGTCTGTAGGTGAGCGTGTCCTTCTTTCTGGTGATCCGAGTAGGATGTCCGCCGGAGAGGTACATCCGCTGCACATTGAACACAGCCGGACCCGTGCCGTCTACACCAGTAGTGGTGTCCTCATAGTCAGTGTCTTTGAGCTGCACGGTGACAGTCACTTTCTCACCGAAATCAGCGCTCACAGTCTTGAACGTATCACCCGACGGGAACCTGATGTCCTTGTCGGCCCCCTTAGACCTTACGTCAATACCAGTAGCAACCGCGCCTGAGGCAACAGTCGTCGTCGGCGCAGCGCCGGAGGTGGTCCTGGCACCCTCTGTCACCTTCACATAGAAGAGATGCAACCGCTTGTTCGCGTACGGATTATCCGCATAGGCCGGACCGTTGATCTCCTCAACGACCCACACCATCAGCGTCGCAACATCACCCGCAGAACCCGAGTCGGGATCCGCCGGCGCCGCGACCACGAACGAAGCCATACCATCACTGTCGGTCTTCAGATCATGCACATGGGTGCTGGTCCACGTCCCGCACGCCTCCCTACTCTCACCGCAGAACACGCCGACATTAGTAGCAGCCACCGTAGCCTTAGCCGTAACCGAGAGCCGAGTAGCCGCCTTGGCCGCGTCCTGCTGCAAAACATGCAAAATCACCGGGTTAGTGCCGTCCTTACCGAACGCAGCGCTCTTCACCGCATCATTGTCGTTCTCGTCAATGTGCTGCAACTGCACCGTGAACCGCGACCAATCACCAAACTTCATCTCATAATACGTATGCGAGTCGCTATCGGTCATCTTCGTAGCCGCAATCACCGTGTCATCAGCCGTGATATTCAACAACTCCGCCGCCACCTGAGGCACAGTCGTCGTGGTCGTAGAAGTCGTAGTGGTGGTAGTGGTGGTAGTGGCAGTCGTCGTCGTCGTAGTCGTAGCCGGGGCAGTAGTTGTAGTGGTGGTGGTCGTGGTTGCCGGGGTGGAACCACCACCACCGCTACCGCCGCCGCCGCCGGAGGGGGCGGCGGGAACCGCGGTCGCGGCCGGTGCCGTCGCAGCCCCGGCCTCCCCGGCGATGCGCAACTCGAACACGTCCACATCGGCGCTGTAGCGGGTGCCGCGGCTGCCGGTCCAGACCCACACCGTCACACCCCGACCGATGGCCGCCGCGCTCAACTCGTCCATCCTGACATCACCGTCGGCGGCGGTGACCGGATCGCGGGCGTCGATCACACACTTGGTGGAGGTGCGGTTCACGCTGCGAACGATCGCGTTGCATCCGCCCCGCAGATCAAACGCCCGATAACGACGCTGCGAGTCCACATAGAACCCGTCAACCATCGCACCGGCCACCGGCGCGAACGTCGCATCGCGCACGGATACCACCACGATGCCGCCGTCGGCCTGCGCGGTCACACCAGCGGGGCGCACCTTCGTGTGCGCCAGCGTGCGCGTGATGAACGACGCCATATTCTTGCGCAACACCGGACCCCCAGGCGAGAACAGGCTCGCGCCCGCCGCACTGCCCGTAGTGATACCAAGCTCAAAGGCATAGGAGATCGCGGTGTCCACAGCCTGAGGGACACCGCTCCGCGCGTCAGCGAAATGATCCAGCGTCCCGCCCGAACCCAGGACCAGCTGACCCGCCATCGCGCCGTCCTGATGGAACAGGCCGGGGCTGGCATGACGCAAGAACCCGACCAGAGCCACCGCCATCTCAGCACGCGTGATGCTCACATCCGGACGGAACGCCATACCCGAGCCGGCCAAGATGCCATTGCGAGCCAACGCCACGATCGCGTCGCGACGCTCCTCATCCAGACCGGCGATGTCAGCGAAGTCGGCGGCACCCGAGCCGCCCATCAAATCCACCCCCGCCACCCCAGCAGCCCTGTACAAGAACAACGCCATCTGCGAACGCGTCACCTCAGACCCCGCATCGAACCGCTCAGCCGACCTGCCCCTCGTGATCCCATAGTACGCAATGCAGTTGATCGCAGCCTCAGCAACCAACCCCTCGGTGTCCACGAACCCGGCGTCACGCGTCGCGTCACCCACACACGCAGAGAACACCGGCAACGCATCAGCCTCAGCCCGGCTGTCACCAACCGGAGCAGCCCCGACCGGAGCAGCCACCACAACAGAACCAACCAAACCAACCACCAGCAACACAGGCCACAACAACCCCCGCATGCCACCACGAGGAGTTTCCCGACGGCGGCGACCGGCCGTGTACATCAGCCAGCCCCCCCCCGCGGCGAGAACCACTACCAACGCCAACCGACTGCGACATCAGCCACAACCTCCTACCCATCACCCGGCGGAACCCCGCCGATCCGACTCCACCAGCACAACCCTACCACCACCCCGGTCAGCAAACACGCCAACCCCGGCAGCGCCAGCGCCAGCGCCACACCAACCACCAAGATCCCCCCTCCGGCCACCACAACCACCCAGCCACACCCAGCGCGCCGGGATCCCGCCATCGCAACTACAGACCTGGTCAGCAAGGAACCACGAAAATGTACATGAACGTTTTCGATACTCGAGTTTCTCGACGCCGTGATCGAGCGGGCGCCCCGCCCCCTGGGTCGCCGGGGACCGTGCATGAGTGGCACGTCAGGAGTGGTGTTCCAGACAGGCCGGCATCACCGCCGGCTCGCAGGGGGCATAGAGGCCGTTCCCATCGCCGGCCTCGGGGCCGACCGGGTGCCTAGCCTGGCCGCGGGTGATGATCGACATCGACGACATCGACCGGGCGCTGATCGACGGGCTCGTGGCCGACGGCCGTGCCGGCTACGCGGCCCTGGCCCGCACGGTCTCGATGTCGCAGGCCGCGGTGAAGACGCGGGTGACGCGCCTGATCGACAGCGGAGCCGTCCACATCCTGGGCCGCATCGATCCCCGCGCCCTCGGCTACGGCGAGTTCGCCTACAGCCTCGTGGATGTCGACGGCCCCGCCGGCCCCATCGCCGCGCGGCTCGCCGAGATGAGCGAGACGGCGTTCGTGCTGGTACTGGCCGGGCCCGGCGGGCTCTTCGTCGAGTTGCGGGCCCGCGACACGGAGCATCTCGACGCGGCCGTCGAGACTGTGCGAGCCGATCCGCAGGTGCGGGGGCTCGACACCGCAACGCTGGTCTCCTACTTCAAGCAGGACTGGTCCCAGATCGGCGGCGGCCCGGCCGGGCAGGGCCACAACCCGGACCTGCGCCGCCTTGACGTGGACGCCATCGACATCAAGCTGCTGGAGCATCTCGCCATCGACGGGCGGGCCACATTCACCGACATGGCCCAGACAGTGGGCATGTCGCAGGCCGCCGCCCGCGAGCGGGTGCTGAGCCTGCTCGCCGCCGGCGTCGTGACCGTGCAGACCATCGTCAGCCCCGGCATCCGCGGGGTGAAGGGCTACGCCGGGCTGCTGGTGGAGGTCGACGGCCCGGCACGCCCGGCCGCGGCGAGGATCGCCGAGCGGCCCGACGTAGCCCTGGTGGCCACCGTGCTGGGACGCTACGACGTGGTGGTCGAGGCCGGCTACCGCAACGAGGCCCACCTCGCGGAGCTGCTCGACGGCGTGCGAGCCATCGGGAACGTGCGCCGGGTGGACGCCTTCGTCTACCTGGTAGAGGTCAAGGAGTCGATGGCCGCCGGCCTCCGCTGAGCGAGCATCGAGGTTGTCACCATCGACGGCCTCTAGGGCGGGAACCCCCTTAGGGCAACAGGCCCCCGTCCACTGGCACGAGTGCTCCGTTGATGTAGCCGGCTGCGGGCGAGGCGAGGAAAGTGACCACCCGAGCCACGTCGTCGGCCTCGCCCCACCGGCCCATCGGCACATCGCTCAGCAGCATCTCGGAAGCCGCCTCGTCGTCCACACCCGACAGGTCGGCCACGAGCCTGCGGTTCGCCACCGCCATCTGCGTGTCGATCGGGCCCGGGCACACCCCCACGCAGCGGATCCCGTCGGCGCCGTGCTCCTTGGCGATGAGCTTGGTCATGGCCGTCAACCCGAACTTGGTGACGTTGTAGGCGCCGTACCCGGCGTCGGCAACCAGCCCGCCGACGGAGATGTTGTTGATGATCACCCCGGCGCGGCGCGGGATCATCGCCTCCAGCGCCAGCAGCGACATACGGCGCGATCCCATCACGTTGACCTGCCAGGACATCTCCCACTGCTCGTCGGTGCCGTCGCGGAAGCGGCCCACGCCGGTGGTGGCGCCGGCGTTGTTGAACAGGATGTCCAGCGACCCGAACCCGCTGACCGCCTCCAGCACCACCTCACGGGCCTGCCGCGGGTCGGTCACGTCGAGCGCCGCCGCTGCGGCCCTCACGTCGAAGCGCTGCCGAAGCTCGGCCGCCAGCGCCTCGAGCCGCGCCGGATCGTCGCCGAGACCGTGCGTGCCGTCCTGGCGCAACTCGGGCCGGTCGCGGCCCAAGTCCGTGACCACCACATCGGCGCCGGCCTCGGCCATCCGCCGGGCGGTCGCCTCGCCCATGCCACCGGCCCGGCCCGCGCCGGTGATCAGCGCCACCCGCCCGCTCAGCTGCAGATCCATCGCCCACATCCTTCCACGACACAGCCGGGAGGCTGCGTCCGCCGAGCGAAACCGTCCAGTGAGACGGCCTTACCGTCCGGGACCCTCCGGAGACCGCGTCCGCGCGGGGGGGACACCAGCGTGAGTGCCACAGTTGGGCATCGTGCATCCGGAGACCGCGTCCGCGCGGGGGTGACCCTACCGTTTGGCACTCTCGGCCGGAGGCGGGCATGATCATGGAATCACAGGCGATCATCGCTCCAGACCGTCATTTCTTCATCGATAGGCTGCACAGACCGAAATTCATACGCAAAAATGCTTGCGCAAGACGCTTGCGCGAGGCCGAAGCTCACACGCGATACGCGAAGAGGAGTCATGTTCCAGATCCTCGATCCCCACGGCGAGCTGGTGGGCGCGGCCCCCGATCTCGACGACGACCGGCTCGTCGACATGTACCGGCGGCTGATCACCACACGGATCGCCGACGAGAAGCTCCTCAACCTGCAACGCCAGGGCCGCATGGCCGCCTACTACCAGGTGAGCGGCCAGGAGGCTCACGTGGGCGCGGCGCTGGCCCTGCGCGACCAGGACTGGATCTTCACCGCCTACCGCGAGCTGGGCCTGTGGATCGCCCGCGGCATGAGCACCCTCAGCGTCGTGGGCTTCTGGCTCGGCATCCCCGACGACGACGACATCTGGGACGTCCAGCGCTACCGCATCACCCGACTAAACGCCACCATCGGCACCCACCTGCCCCACGCGGTCGGTTTCGGCCACGCCGAGCGCCTCGGGGGCCGCGACACCGTGACGATGGCGGTGTTCGGCGACGGCGCCACCTCCGAGCCCGACTTCCACGCAGCCGCCAACTTCGCCGGCGTGTGGAAGGCGCCCACCGTGTTCCTGTGCCAGAACAACCAGGTGGCGCAGTCCACGACCATCGACAAGCAGACCGCCTCGGCGGGCATCGCCGCCAAGGCGGACGCCTACGGCTTCGCCGGCGTGCTGGTGGACGGCATGGACCCGCTGGCGATGTATGAGGCCACCAGGGGTGCCGTGCAGCGGGCCGCCTCCGGTGACGGGCCCACGCTGATCGAGATGCACACCTACCGGTTCGCCCCGCACTCCACCTATGACGGCACGCCGGTGTACCGCAGCAGCGAGGAGGAGGCCGCCTGGCGCGCCCGCGACCCGGTGCTGCGGATGCGCACGTTCCTGGAGCACAAGGGGCTGTGGGACGCCTCGGAGGAACAGACCATGCGGGAGCGTCTCTCCGCGGAGCTCGAGGCCGCGGTGGACGAGCTGGAGGCCCGGCCCGCCGTCGCGCGCGACTACTCGCCCCGGCAGCTCTTCGCCCGCATGCCGCCGGCTCTGGCCGAGCAGCTCCGCCGCGAGCAGCGGGACCTCGGTGAGCCCGCCGCCGCCATCGACGACGGCGACCTCTGGCTGATCAGCGACGAGCACCCTGCCGAGAGATCCCCCGAGCGACACCTCGAGGAGGCCGGGCCCACCGAGCGGGTCGACATGACCGGGGCGCTCAACATGACGCTGCACTCGGCCATGCAGCGGGATCCGTCGGTGATGGTGCTGGGTGAGGACGTGGCGCTGGAGGGCGGAGTGTTCCGCATCACCGAGGGACTGCACGACGCCTTCGGCCCCGAGAGGGTCATCGACACCCCGCTGTGCGAGACCGGCATCATCGGCACCTCTGTGGGCATGGCGATGGCTGGTCTGCGGCCGGTGGCCGAGATCGAGTTCGCCGGCTTCGTCTACTCGGCCTTCGACCAGATCATCGGCCACGTCGGGCGGCTGCGCTGGCGCTACCGGGGCCGCTTGACGGCACCGGTCGTGGTGCGCCTGCCGGTTGGCACCAACCTCGGCAACTACGAGTTCCATGTGGACTCGCCCGAGGCGTTCTTCGTGCACGCGCCCGGTTTGGTGGTGCTGTACCCGTCCAACCCCTACGACGCCAAGGGACTGCTGGAGGCGGCGCTGCGCAGCGAGGACCCGGTGATCTTCTTGGAGCCGGTCTCGCTGTACCGGGGTTTGCACGGCGAGGTGCCTGTGGCGCCGTACACGATCCCGATCGGGCGGGCCGCGGTCCGCCGCGAGGGGCGCGACGCCACCGTCGTCACGTGGGGCCCGCCGGTGCATGCCGCAGCCGTTGCCGCCGCCGAGCTCGACTCTGAGGGCGTGTCGGTGGAGGTCATCGACCTGAGGACGCTGTACCCCTGGGACCGTGAGACGGTGCTGGCCAGCGTCGAGAGGACCGGGCGCCTGGTGGTGGCGCACGAGGCCCAGATCACCGGCGGCGTCGGGGCCGAGATCGTGGCCGGGATCGCCGAGCACGGCGCCTACCTCCTGGACGCTCCGCCTGTGCGGGTAGGGCACATGGACGTCTTCTGGGGCACGACCCAGCTCGAGCACTTCTCGAAGATCACCCCGGCGCGCATCGCGGCCGGCGTCCGCCGGGCGCTGGCCGGCTGACCGGCATGGCACAAACCTTCCACCTGCCCGCTGTGGGCGACACCATGGTGGAGGCCGAGATCGTCGACTGGCTGGTCGAGGTCGGCGACGAGGTGGCACTCGACCAGCCCATCTGCTCCGTCGAGACCGACAAGTCGGTGGTGGAGATGACGACCCCGTACCGGGGCGTCGTGCTGGCGCTCGGCGGCGAGCCGGGCGACGTCGTGGCCGTGGGCGAGCCGCTGATCGTCGTCGGTGAGCCAGGAGAGGAACTGCACGATTCCCCGCCTGCGGACACCGGCGCTCAGACCGCGGCAACAGCCGAGCCGGCAGCCGCACCGATCCGCGCCGTGCCCGAGCGAAGCACCCAGCCCGACGCCGGACCGATCCGCGCCATGCCCAAGGTTCGCAAGCTGGCCCGCGAGCGCTCCATCGACCTGGCAACCGTCACCGGGAGCGGCCCGCACGCGACGATCACGGTCGCCGACCTCGACGCCGCAGTTGCCCCATCGGGCGGCAGGCGCGAGCGTCTCAGCGCGGTCCGGCGCTCGATCGCGCGGCACCTCACCGCCTCGGCCCAGCAGATCCCGCAGTTCACCTCGATGGTGGAGGTGGACGCGGCAGCATTGCTGGCCACCCGCGCCGCGCTGGCCCGGCGTCTCGACTCCCCCGTCCCGCTGGACGCCGTGCTCACCGCCCTGCTGGTGCCGGTGCTGCAGGACCACCGGATCATGAACGCCATGTTGGAAGGCGACGAGGTCGTCTACTTCGACCGCTACGACATCGGCATCGCGGTGGACGCCCCCGACGGGCTGACGGTGCCGGTCGTGCGCGGCGCCGACCGCCTGCCGGTGGCACAGATCGCCGCGGAGATCCTGCGGCTCGCCGCCGCGGCCAGGGACCGCACCATCGCGCCGGCGGAGATGACCGGCGCCACCGCGACCGTCAACAATGTCGGCGCGCTCGGGCTGATCGCCGGCACTCCGATCCTGCCGCTGGGCACCAGCATGATCGCCGCCTTCGGCAAGGCCCGACCGGTGGTGCGACTGCGCGAGGGCAACCCGGTCGAGGTGCCGACCATGACCATCAGCGCCACCTTCGACCATCGCATCGTGGACGGCGGCGCGGCGGGCCGCTTCCTGGCCCAGCTCCAGGATCACCTCCAGGTGCCCGCCCTCGGCCTGCTCACCTAACCCCTCGACCGCCGGCGCATCCGACCGGTGCTGCTGTCGGCGCGTGGGAGCGGTAGTGAGCACCGCGTAGGAACGGTAGTGACTGCCGCGTACACGCGGTAGTCACTACCGTTCCTACGCGTTGTCTGGTGACTTTCCTCTAGACTGGGAACATGGCCAGCTATATGCCGCGCCTGGTGGACACGGTGCTCGGGGAGTACCTCGAAGAGCTGCCTGCCATCATGGTCGTAGGGCCTCGTGCCTGCGGCAAGACCACCACCGCGGCCCGCTTGGCCCGAACGGTCGTCCGGTTGGACTCCGACGACGCCGCCGCCTTCCACGCCAGCGCCGACGCCGCCCTGGGCGACCGCGACGAGCCGGTGCTGCTTGACGAGTGGCAGATGGTGCCGGCGGTGCTGGCCGCCGTGAAGCGAGCAGTGGACACCGACCGCAGGCCGGGCCGCTACCTGATCACCGGCTCGGCGCGCCCGGACGCCACCGACCGGTTCTGGCCCGGCACCGGCCGGGTGGTGATGCTGCGCATGTACCCCCTGACCATTGCCGAGCAGCAGCAGCGGCCCGTTCGGCCACTGATCGACCGCCTGGTCGCCGGCGAGGCTCTGGCGGCAGCTCCCGGCCCGGCGCTGGACCTGGAGGACTACCTGCGGCTGGCGCTGCGGGGCGGGTTCCCCGAGCCGGCGCTGCAGCTCAGCGAGCGCACCGCCCGGGGCTGGCTCGAGAGCTACGCCGACCAGGTCGCCCTGCGCGACGCCCGCGCCTACGGGGAGGCGCCCGACCCGGCACGGCTGCATCGCTACTTCGAGGCCTGCGCTGCCAACTCCGCTGCCACGGCCCAACACAAGACCCTCTACGACGCGGCAGGCATCAATCGCAAGACAGCGGTCGCCTACGACGAGCTGCTGCGCGACCTGATGGTCACCGACCAGTTGCCCGCCTGGTCCACCAACCGGCTCAAGCGCATGAGCCGGACGCCGAAGCGCTACGTGATCGACTCGGGCCTGCTCGCAGGCGTCCTGCGCGTCGGCCTCGACGACGTCCTGGCCTCCGGCAGCCTCATAGGCAGCCTGATCGACACGTTCGTGGTGGCCCAGCTGCGAGCCGAGGCGACCGTGGCGCGGTCCCGCTACCGCCTCTTCCACCTGCGCGAGCAGGACGGCCGCCGCGAGGTCGATGTGATCGCCGAGCTGGGCGGCGGGCGGGTCGCCGGAATCGAGATCAAGGCGGCGGCCGGCGTCAGCAGCTCCGACGCCCGCCACCTGGTGTGGCTCAGCGAGGCCCTGGGCGAGCGGTTCGTGGCCGGCGCAGTGCTGCACACCGGGCGGGACACGTTCGAGCTGGCCGAGGGCATCACGGCCGCACCCATCTCCACCCTATGGTCATAGGACCACGGTCACAGGACTGCGGTCACAGCAACCAGCGGGCGCGGCTGTCGCACCCAGGCACAACCCCTACCGGCGCGGCGGCCGGCGTTAGTGGCGTGCTGTGGCCTCAGGCGATGCCGGCGGCGTTCAGGGCCCGCTGCGTGAGCACCCGGGCCAGGTGGCTGCGGTACTCGGCGTCGGCGTTGAGGTCCTCGGGCGGCTCGAGCCCGTCGGCTGCGACCGCGGCCGCCTCGGCCGCTGACGCCCCGCCGGCCAGCGCGGCCTCCACAGCAGTGGCCCGGAGAGGCACCGAGCCCATGTTGACGAGGCTCACGCCCGCTCCCCCGCCGGCCACTGCCACGCCGACGATGGCCCAGTCCTGGGCCCGGCGGTTGAACTTCTGATAGTTCCACCCGCCGGTGTTCGACGGCACCCGCACCTCGGTGATCATCTCGTCCGCGGCCAGCACCGACTCGAAATAGCCGGTGAAGAAGTCGCTCGCGGCGATCTCGCGCGAGCCCGCCGGACCCTGCGCCACGACGGTGCCGCCCAGCGCCAGCACCGCCGCAGGCAGATCCGACGCCGGATCGGCGTGGGCGATGGTGCCGCCCAGGGTGCCCCGGTGGCGCACCGCCGGGTCGCCGACCAGCGCCGCCACCGACGCCAGCATCGGGCACGCCCGTGCCAGCGCCTCGGAGTGCTCCAGCTCGCTGTGGCGGGTGAGCGCGCCGATGGCCACGGTGCCGTTGGCGGCGCGGATGTAGCGCAGGTCGTCCAGCCGTCCCACGTCCACCAGCACGCCGGGAACGGCCAGCCGGAAGCGCATCATCGGGATCAGGCTGTGACCCCCGGCCAGGAGCTTGGCCTCGTCGCCGTGCTCGCCCAGCAGCGCGATGGCGTGCTCGACGGACTCGGCGACCTCGTAGTCGAATGCGGCAGGTATCACGACGCACCTCCTTGGGCATCGGCGATGGCTCTCCAGACTGTCTGGGGCGACGCGGGCATCGCCACGTCGGTTACGCCCAGATCGCGCAGCGCGTCCACGACGGCGTTGATGACCGCCGGCGCGGCGGCGATGGTGCCGGCCTCGCCCACCCCCTTGACCCCCATCGGGTTGGTGGGGCTCGGCGTGGCGTGGCTGTCGAGGCGGTATCTCGGCGCCTCGGCGGCCGAGGGCACCAGGTAGTCGCCCAGGTTGGCGGAGGTGAGCTGGCCCTCGGCGTTGTAGGCGGCGTCCTCGTAGAGCGCCTGGGCCGCGCCCTGCAGGATGCCGCCGTGCACCTGGCCCTCGACGATCAGCGGGTTGATCTGCACGCCGCAGTCGTCCACGGCCACATAGTCCACCACCTCCACGTTGCCGGTGTCGGCGTCAACCTCCACCACGGCGATGTGGGTGCCGTTGGGGAAGGTGAAGTTGGGCGGGTCATAGGTGACGTGGGCCTCCAGGTTGGGCTCCACCCCGTCGGGCAGGTCGTGCGCGGTGAACGCCGCGAAGGCCACGGCCGCCAGCGGCACCTCGGCCTCGGGCGTGCCCCGCACCCGGAACGTGCCCCCTGTGAACTCCAGGTCGTCCTCGCTGGCCTCCAGCTGGTGCGCGGCGATGATCCGGGCCTTGTCGAGCACCTTCTCGGTGGCCATGTACACCGCGGTGCCGCCGACCGACAGCGACCGCGACCCGTAGGTGTCCATGCCCAGCGGGCTGATCGCGGTGTCGGAGTGCAGCACCTCCACGTCGTCGGGATCGACTCCCAGCTTGTCGGCGACGATCATCGACCAGGACGTCTCGTGGCCCTGCCCGTGCGGCGTCGAGCCGGTCACCACCTGAACCTTGCAGGTCGGCGAGATCCGCACGGTGGCGGCCTCCCAGCCCCCGGCGCCGTAGTCGAGCGCCGCCAGCACCCGGCTCGGCGCCAGCCCGCACATCTCCACGTAGCTCGAGAAGCCGATCCCGAGCCGCACGGATGATCCCTCGGCACGGCGCCTGGCCTGCTCGGCACGGCGCTCGGGCACCCCGGCCAGAGCCATCGCCTTGTCGAGCACCGCCTGGTAGTCGCCGCTGTCGAAGGTCAGCCCGGCGCACGAGTCATACGGGAAGGCGTCGGCGGCGATGAAGTTGCGGGACCTGATCTCCTCGGGGGTGACGCCCACCGCGGCGGCGAGCGAGTCCATGGCCCGCTCGATGGCGTATGTGGCCTCGGGCCGGCCCGCGCCCCGGTAGGCGTCCGTGGGCGTGCGGTTGGTGAAGACCGAGGTGCACTCGAAGAGGTAGTGACCCACGTCGTAGCAGCCGTGGTAGAGGAACCCGCCCAGCAGCGGCACGCCCGGCGTGACCAGCTGAAGGTAGGCGCCCATGTCGGCCAGCAGCCTCACCCGCACCGCCTGCACCTTGCCGCGGGCGTCCGCGGCGAGCTCGATGTCCTGCACCTGGCCGCGGCCATGGATGGTGGAGAGCGCCGCCTCGCTGCGGCCCTCGGTCCAGCGCACCGGCACGCCCCGCTGCAGCGCCAGCGCGCTGCACAGGATCTCCTCGGCGTAGACGTTGAGCTTGCAGCCGAAGCCGCCGCCCACCGAGGGCGCCACCACCCTCAGCTTGTTCTCGCCGATGCCGAGGGTGACCGCGGTCATCACCTTGAGGATGTGCGGTATCTGGGTGGCGGAGTACAGCGTCAGCTCGCCCCCGGCCGGCGACGGCACCGCGGCGCAGCCCCGCGGCTCCATCGGCGCCGGGATGAGCCGCTGCTGCAGGTAGCGCTCGCTGACGATGTGGGCCGCGCCGGCGAAGGCGGCCTCCACCGCCTCGGCGTTGTCGCCGAAGGGTGCCCACGTGTAGCACTCGTTGGTGTCGAGGTCGGGGTGCACCAGCGGCGCGCCCTCGGCCACAGCGTCCTCGATGCCCACCACGGCGGGCCGCGGCTCGTAGTCCACCACCACCGCCGCGGCACCGTCGGCCGCCGCGTAGCGAGAGTCGGCCAGCACCACGGCCACGGCGTCGCCCACGTATTTGGCGGTGCCGCGGGCCACCGGCAGGTGCGGCGGACTCTTCATGTCGGGAGTGACCGGCCAGGCGCAGGGCAGTGCACCCTCGCCCCAGAGCGGTGCCAGGTCGTCGCCGCTGAGCACCTCGCTGACACCGTCGATCTCGAGCGCGGCCGAGCCGTCGATGCCGACGATGTCGGCGTGCGCCTCGCTGGAGCGCACCACGCCCACCCAGAGCGCGCCGGGCAGGTTGAGGTCGTCGATGAACTTGGCCTCGCCCGTCAGCAGGGCGGGATCCTCCTTGCGGAGCCGGCGGGAGCCGACGTGGGTGCTGGGAGCTTCGGCTGTCATGGTCATGGCTCAGTCACCTCCAGCAGGGGTGCCCGCCGCGGCCAGCACGGCATCGACGATGTTCTGGTAGCCGGTGCAGCGGCACAGGTTGCCCTCGAGGCCGTGGCGCACGCCGTTCTCGTCGAGACCGGGGTACTCCTCCACCAGCGAGATGGCGGCCATCACCATGCCCGGTGTGCAATAGCCGCACTGCAGGGCGTGGTGCTCGTGGAACGCCTGCTGCATGGGGTGCAGCGTCCCGTCCTCGGCGGCGACACCCTCGATGGTGGTGATCTCGGCGCCGTCGGCCTGCACCGCGAACATGGTGCAGGACTTGGCGGAATGCCCGCCGACCAGCACCGTGCAGGCGCCGCAGCTGCTCGAGTCGCAGCCGATGTTGGTCCCGGTGAGCCCGAGATCGTCGCGCAGTGCGTGTACCAGCAGCGTGCGCGGCTCCACCTCAAGGCTTCGCCGGGTGCCGTTAACGGTCAGGGTCACAGCTGTCATGGGCATCTCCTCTGTGTGGGTCTATGTGGGTCGGTGGTTGGTTGCGGAGAGGGCATCGGGGCTGTCCGGCGGGCCGGCCCGCCACAGCCGTCATTCGCCTCTGGGTGCGGGTCGGTGGTCGCTGCCGTCATCCTGCCGCGGATTTCAGCCGTTGTCGAGTGCCTTCGGCGATGGGGCGGTGCGCCAGCGCCTGCCTGGCTGATTCGAGGTCGTCGCGGCTGGTGACGCCGATCCAGGACTCGTCGGTGACCACGACGCCCACGGTCAGCCGGCCCGCGGCCATCTGCTCGGCAACCACGTCAGGGAGCAGGCACTCGGCGTCGGGGGCTGCGCCGCCCGCTCGAAAGCGCTCGAACGCCGCCTCGATCCAGCCGAACGCCGAATGGGGGAAGGCCCACAGGTTCATCGAGACGAGGCTGTGGTCGTCGAGTTCCACTCCGGGATCCTGCGAGCGGATCGTGCCGTCGGGCCGGCGGGACACGCCGCGATGCTCGACGATGCCGCTGAGGCGGTCGCCGCCTCCGACGTCGCACACACCCCGGTTGACGCTGCCCGCGCCGGGAAGCGTCAGCCCGAGGCGGTACCCACAGAGCCAGGCCTCGTCTTCGTCCAAGTCGTCAGCGGCGGCGGCGATCGCCGCGAACGCGGTTGCGCCGTAGTAGTCGTCGGCGTTGCAGACGACGAACGTGCCCGGGTCCGCGGGCACTGCGGGGGCCGCGGCCAGCACCGCGTGGGCGGTTCCCCAGGGCTTGGCGCGAGCCGGTCCGTGCTGGTCCTGGTTGACGTAGGCGAACTCGATCCCGGAACTCCGCAGGGCGTCGTGGCGGGCGGCCAAGTGGCGGCGCAGGCCGGCCTCGATCTCGGAGCGAGCGACGATCACCACCCTGGAGGCGCCGGCCGCGGCCGCGTCCATGACGGCGTAATCGACGAAGGCCTCCCCCGCCGGCCCGACGGTGGCGAGCTGCTTGTCACCGCCGAAACGCCGGCCGAGCCCGGCCGCCATCACCACCAGCGTGAACACGTCGCAGAGGCTAACGGTCGGTCCGCGTGAGGTTGGCGCGCGTGTTGCGGTCGGGCCGCCGTCGGACGCACTGCATCTCTGGATGCGGAGCACGCCACCCGGTCGACTGTGCCCTCGAGTACGGCGCGGTGCGATTGCTATGCTGCCGAGGTTGGATCCAGTTGCCCACAAAGGACGTGCTATGGCCGCGACCGCTCCTGACATGGCTCCCCCCCCCCGCGGGCGGGCGAGAGCAAGTGAGCGACTCGTCGAAGCCGAGGTCGGCACGATCGCAGCAGCGGTCCAGACACCTGCTACTGCGGGCATTGGCCGTGCTGGCACTGCTGGCAGCGTCCCAGATGCCCGCTGTGGCCGCCGCCCAGACCAGCACCCCTCGACCCTCCTCTAGCACAGGGGACCTCTTCGAGGGCATCGAGTGCGAGACGCCCGGAGAGGACTGCGACGACGAGCCGCTGCTGCGCTGGCAGCTCGCGGTCCTGCTCGTGCGAGCACTCGACGGCGACCCACCCAAGCCCATCACCACCAGCCGCTTCTCCGACGTCGACCCGGGCCATTGGTGGGCGCCACACGTGGAACGCCTCGCTGCATTGGGCATCACCCTGGGCTGTGAGACCGAGCCGCTGAGATTCTGCGGCGACAAACCGGTCACCCGCGGCCAGATGGCCACCTTCCTGGTCCGCGCCTTCAAGATCCCGGCCAGCGGACCCGGCGGCTACACCGACACCCCCGGCGGGTTCACCGACCTCAAGGGCAGCTCCCACGCCGCCAACATCCACGCCCTCGCCAGCCTCATCGGACTCACCACCACCACGTGCCGGCAGGGCACCCTCACATACTGCCCCAACCGGACAATCACCCGAGCACAAGCCGCCACCCTGCTCACCAGGATCATCGGACCCGCCGCTGCCATCCAGAACCATCCAAACACCGCACCCACATACTATGTTCCAGCCGCTGCCACACCAATAGCGACAACCACAACCACAACCACAACCACACCCACCACAACAACAACCACAGCCACACGCGCACCCACCACAACAACAACCACGGCCACACGCGCACCCACCACAACACCCACGACAACACCCACACCCGCGACAACGACCACGACCACCGCCACACCCACAACGACAACAACCACCACACTCACGACAACGACCACATCCACCACAACAACGACAACCACGACTACGACAACGACGGTCGCCATCGCATCCGGTACTTTCCCGGCCTCTCCGTCCACGGGCACATACAAAGCCATATCGGTTGGCGGCAACCACGCTTGCGCCATCAAGGCCGACGACACGCTCACCTGCTGGGGCTGGAACTATCGCGGGCAGGCCGACGCGCCCACTGGCACATACAAGGCCGTCTCCTCAGGCAGCTTGCATAACTGCGCCATCAAAACCGATGACACGCTCACCTGCTGGGGCAGCGACACCCACGGCCAGAGTACTGCCCCTTCGGGCACCTACAAAGCCATCGTCGCCAGCAAGCGGCATAGTTGCGCCGTCAAGGCGAACGGCACCCTCGCCTGCTGGGGCAGCAACACCTCGGGCCGGACCACCCCGCCCGCAGGCACATACAAAGCCATCACCGCCGGCGAGTTCCATAGTTGCGCTCTCAAGACGGACGACACTGTTGCCTGCTGGGGAAGCAACGGTGCAGGCCAGACTGATGCGCCTTCGGGCACATACAAGGCCCTCGCCGCAGGCGACTTCCACAATTGCGCCATCAAGGCCAACGACACCATAGCCTGCTGGGGGAACAACAACTACGGCGAGACTACTGCGCCTTCGGGCACATACAAAGCCCTCTCCGCAGGCACCGCCCTCAGCTGCGCCATCAAGGCCAACGACACCATAGCCTGCTGGGGCGAGAACACCGTAGGCCAGGCCACCGCACCCTCAGGCACATACGAAGCCATCGGCGTCGGCGTCTTCTATAGCTGCGCCGTCAAGACCGACGACTCCATAGCCTGCTGGGGCCGCACAGACACGGCGGACATGCCCTCAGGCACCATCAAGCATCTATCGGTGGCTCCCAGATATTACATCAGCAGCGCCTACGCTTGTGCTGTTCGCAATGATGACACTGTCTACTGCTGGGGCCAGCTAGGTTCGGGGCAGGCCACCGTGCCTTCGGGCACATACAAGGCTGTCGCCGCCGGCGGCCCGCATGTTTGTGCCATCAAGGCCGACGACACCATCGCCTGCTGGGGCAGCGACGATCAGGGCCAGGCCACGCCGCCTGCGGGGACATACAAGGCCATCACTGCCGGTGTCATCCATAGTTGCGCCATCAAGGCCGACGACACCATCGCCTGCTGGGGCAGCAACCATCAGGGCCAGACCACCGCACCCTCAGGCACATACAAGGCCCTCGCCGCAGGCAACTTCCACAATTGCGCCATCAAGGCCGACGACACTCTCGCCTGCTGGGGCTTCGACACCGCAAACCAGGCCACCGCACCCTCAGGCACATACAAGACCGTTACCGCCGGCCGATCCCATAGCTGCGCCATCAAGACGGACGACACCATCACCTGCTGGGGCAGCAACACCTCGAACCGGGCCAACCCGCCCTCAGGCACCTACAAAGCCGTCTCCGCCGGCAACTCCCATACATGTGCCATACGCAGCAACGACACCATCGCCTGCTGGGGCAGCGACAACTATGATCAGACCACCGTGCCAGCGGGCACCTACAAGGCCGTCTCCGCCAGCGACGGCTACACCTGTGCCATACGCAGCAACGACACCTCCGCCTGCTGGGGACTTTTATCACGCTTCCGGGCAGCCCCGTAGCTCCCAGCCAACCCGTCAGTAGGACCTCGGCCGACTCGGCCGAAGGGTGGGGCAGGCCTGGCTCAGCGCAGGCGCTCCAGCAGGTGGCGAATGTGGTGCGTCTCGTTCACCGAGCGCACTGTGCGCAGGCCGGTGCTCGATGCCACCACGCGGCTGATGCCGCAATAGTCCACTAGGAGTTTGAGCGGGTCGTCGGAGCCGAAGAGGATCTGCAGGTAGACGCCGGTGACCATCCCGTGGCAGAACACGGCGACGGTGCGGGAGCGGTTGGCACCGATCACCTTCTCGAAGCCGCGCTCGACGCGCCCGCGGAACTCGTCGTAGCCGTCGGAGAAGATGATGTCGCTCAAGTCCGAGTCACCGTTGTAGTAGTGGGCGGTCGCCGGGTCGTCGCGGCTGAACTCCTCCGCGGGCACATACGCCTGCGCTCTGTGGTCGGACTCGCGCAGCTCGTCGAGCGTCTCGACGTCCAGCCCGAGGCGCTCGGCCAGCGGTTCGGCCGTCTGCACCGCCCTCCTCATGCTGGAGGAGACCACGTGGTCGATGCCCTCACCGGCGAGGTACTCGGCCGTGGCCGCCGCCTGGCGGTGGCCGAGTTCGGCCAGGGCGGGATCGGCCGATCCGCCCTCGGGGGCCACCTCGCGCACGGGCCGGGCATGACGGATCAGGATCAGCTCCACATCGCAGAGGCTAACTGCCCTTCCGCTCACGGTGTGCCCTCCTTGCCACGATCCCCGTTCGGATCTAGCCGCTCGTCAAAGGGGTGAGTGCGGCGCAGAGCAGTACCAGATACGGTGTCGCAGCTACACCCGGTTGCTGATCGAAGGATGTGCATTGACCGTGACAGCCTCCCCCCCCCCCGCAGTGAGGGGCTCATCGAAACCACCTCGGCGGGCGGGCTCGCCGCAGCGTCGGCTGCTGCTGCGAACACTGGCGGTGCTCGCACTGCTGGCAGCACTCCAGGCGCCCGCCGCGGTCAGCGCCCAAACCGGCACCCCCGCACCCGCCCGTAGCACCACAGACCTGTTCGAGGGCATCGACTGCGACACGCCCGGGGATGACTGCGACGACCAGCCGCTGCTGCGCTGGCAGATCGCCGTGCTGCTCGTGCGCGCCCTCGACGGCAAAGCGCCCCAACCCATCACCACCAGCCGCTTCTCCGACGTCGACGCAAGCCAGTGGTGGGCGCCCTACGTGGAGCGCCTCGCCGAACTCGGCATCACCCTCGGCTGCGAGACCGAACCCTTGAGCTTCTGCGCCGACAAACCGGTCACACGCGGCCAGATGGCCACCCTCCTCGTGCGCGCCTTCAAACTCCCGGCCAGCGGCCCCGGCGGCTACACCGACACCCCCGGCGGCTACTCCGACATCAAGGGCAGCTCCCATGCTGCGGGCATCCACGCCCTCACCAGAGCCCTCGGACTCACCGCCACAAAATGCGACAAGGGCAGCCTCACATACTGCCCCAACCAAACAATCACCCGAAAACAAGCCGCCACCCTACTCACCAGAACCATGACCATCGCCACCGCCGCAACCACCACAACAACCACGACCTCCACTACCACCACGGTTACCGCAACCCAGGACGCACCAGCCACAGCCGACACGCCCACCTACTATGTTCCACCCGCCGAAGTTCCAACCACGACCACGACAACCACCACGGCCGCCCCAACAACAACCACTACGACGACAACAACCACCACGGTCGCCCCAACTACAACAACAACCACGGTCGCACCAACAACAACCAGCACAACCACGGTCGCCCCGACAACAACGACCACAACCACCACTACGACGACAACAACCACCACGGCCGCGCCAACAACGACTACAACCACGGTCGCGCCAACAACAACCACAACCAGCACAACCACAACGACCACAACCACCACTACGACGACGACAACCACAACCACGGTCGCCCCGACCACGACTACGACCACAACCACGACGACCACGGTCGGCCTCGCATCCGGTACCTTCCCGACCCCAACACCCACGGGCACATACAAAGCCATAACAGCAGGCAGCAATCACACCTGCGCCATCAAGGCCGACGACACCCTCGCCTGCTGGGGCTGGAACGCTTTCGGCGAATCCACCGCGCCCACAGGCACATACAAGGCCGTCTCCGCCGGCAACTCCCATACATGTGCCATACGCAGCAACAACACCATCAAATGCTGGGGACTCAACACTTCGGGCCAGGCCACCGCGCCTACAGGCACATACAAGGCCGTCTCCGCCGGCCAGGGTTACACATGTGCCATACGCGACAACGACACCATCGCCTGCTGGGGCAGCAACACTGCCGACCGGGCCACACCGCCATCAGGAACATACAAGGCCCTCTCAACCGGCATCGGCCATGGTTGCGCCATCAAGGCCAACGACACCCTCGCCTGCTGGGGCCTCGACAGTTCCGGCCAGGCCACCGCGCCATCAGGAACATACAAAGCCGTATCAACCGGCGACTACCATAGTTGCGCCATCAAGGCCAACGACACCCTCGCCTGCTGGGGCCTCGGCGCTACGAGCCGGACCACTGCACCCTCAGGCACATACAAAGCCGTCACCTCTGGCAACTCTTATTCTTGTGCCATACGCAGCAACGACACCATCGCCTGCTGGGGCAGAAACCATATGGGAGAGGCCACCGCGCCATCAGGCACATACAAAGTCGTCACCGCCGGCCACACCTACGCCTGTGCCATCAAGGCCGACGACACCCTCGCGTGCTGGGGACGCACAGACACGGCGGACATGCCCTCAGGCACCATCAAGCACATATCAGCAGCTCCTGCATACTTCACTGGCAATACTTACGCTTGTGCCATCAAAGCCGACGACACGCTCGCCTGCTGGGGCCAGGCCACTGAGCGCCAGATCACACCACCCTCGGGCACATACAAGGCCATCGCCTCCGGAGGCACACATGCGTGTGCCATCAAGGCCGATGACACGCTCGCCTGCTGGGGCAGCAACGACGGGGGCAAATTGGTCTCTGCGCCCTCAGGCACATACAAGGCGCTCTCGGCCAACCTCTACCATTCTTGCGCTATACGCAGCAACGGCACCATGGCCTGCTGGGGCCAGGCCACTTCGGGTCAGGCCACACCGCCCACAGGCACATACAAGGCCGTCTCCGCCGGCACCACTCATACCTGCGCCATCAAGGCCGACGACACCCTTGCCTGCTGGGGCAGCAACACCTCCGGCCGGGCCACACCGCCATCAGGCACATACAAAGCCGTCTCCGCGGGCAACGACCATAGTTGCGCCATCAAGGCCGACGACACGCTCGCCTGCTGGGGCGGCAACGCCTCCGGCCAAACGACTGCGCCATCAGGCACATACAAGGCTGTCACCGCCGGAAACGCTTATTCTTGTGCCATCAAGGCCAACGACACCATCGCCTGCTGGGGCAGCGACACCTCAGACCGGGCCACACCGCCATCAGGCACATACAAAGCCATCTCAAGCGGCAACGCCCACAGCTGCGCTATCAAAGCCGACGACACCCTCGCCTGCTGGGGCCGTATAACCCGCTTCCGGGCGGCCTCGTAGCACTTAGCCAACCGTCAACACGACCTCGGCCGGAGGTGGGGCAGGCTCAGCCCCTTGCGAGCCGTGACGAGCGAGCGGGAGCAGGCACGAGCCCGATCCCGGTGCCTGCGGGCAGCGCCATGACCCCGTCTGCCACCGCGGGAGGCACGGCCACATCGGTGGCCAGCAACTCCGCAGTGGCGAGGCCGTGGGCCCGAGGCTGCGCCGAGACCGCGTCCACCGCCGCGGCCAGGTGCAGGGCATGGGCCAACCCCACGGCCGAATCGATGAACGATGTGACCACCACCGACGCTCCGGCACGCAGGGCGCGTGCCGCGATGCACAGGCCGACATCGGGGCCTCCGAGAGCCTGCGGCTTGACTATCAGCGTTCGCACGCCGAGTTCCAGAGCCAGCTCGGCGTGCCGCTCGCCGCGCATCGACTCGTCCACGGCAACGGGCACGGGCGCCTGGCGCGCCAGCGCAGCCATCGCCTCGATCCCGGAGACCGGCTCCTCGCAATAGGCGATGTCGCAGGCCTGGACACGGCTGAGAACATCGAGAGCGGTGCGGTGGTCCCAGGCGCCGTTGGCATCGAGGCGCAACTCGGGCCCGGGACCCAGGGCGGCTCGGGCGGCTCGGACACGGTCGACATCGACATCGGCCGCAGCCGCGCCGACCTTGAGCTTGACGGCGGTGAAGCCGTCCTCGGCGGCACGCCGCGCGGCCTGCGCCACCGCCTGCGGGTCGGGCGCGGCTACCAGCGCACTGACCGCAACGGCCGTGCCGGGGGCGCCGACCTGCGGGCCGGCCGAGACGGACGACACCTCAGCGGCGGCAGGAGTGCCGGGGGCATGGCCAGCCTGCGGGCCGGCCGAGACGGACGACACCGCAACGGCGGCAGGAGTGCCGGGGGCATGGCCAGCCTGCGGGCCGGCCGAGACGGACGACACCGCAACGGCGGCAGGAGTGCCGCGGGCGTGGCCAGGATGTCCGGGCCGTCGCGCGGGGCGCCGGGCCGGGGGGTGGTCGAAATGTTGCTCATGGCGCTCGTCTAGGAGCCCGCCAGAGCGCTGCGCGAGATGCCGGGCCAGCGTCAGGCCGGCTCGGCGGGCCTGCAGGTCCGCCCAGGCGCCGGATAGCCCCGCCCGGGCGTGCGGTGTGTCAGCGAGGGCCGCGACCAGATCGTCGAACGCTGTCGCGCCGTCGCCGAGTCGCTCCAGGGTGCGGCGCAGCGCGGCCTCCGTCTGGAGCAGCGTCGTTTGTGACCATCCCGGCAGGGGACTCGCCTCGCCCCAGCCCGTGTGACCGCCGGACGTGAGCGAGACGAGGAAACCGGACCGGTACCGCACCGTGACCCGGCCCGTGACCAGGAGAGACCTCAAGGCCAGACGGAAGGGGTGAAGCTCGCCACTGACTACTGCCACACCGCCCTCCTGCCCTGCGAGCCGATCGCCTGGTCACCCCGGAAATCGCCTTGCGAGCCGGGGGCACTGTCGGGCCGAGCCTTGCCTAGTGAGCCGGGGGCATGGGCCCCGGCCCTGGCGAGCTCCTCCTCGACGCCGGCAATGAACGCTGCGACAACCGCCGCGACATGGCCTGGGCGCTCGATGTGCGCGGCGTGGCCCGCACCCCCGATCCGGGTGGAGGAGGCATTCTTGAGGCGGTACGCCAGTTGCTCGGCTATGGCGCAGAACTTCGTGTCGCGGAAGCCCGCGATCAGCAGGGCGGGCACATCGCAGTCGCGCAGCGCGGCGTGCAGCGGCGCCATCGAGCCGGTCCCGCCATGCCGCAGGCTGAGGGCCAGACCGTGCGGGTTCGAGGCCAGCCGCTGCGCCCTGGCGGCAGCCAGGTACTCCTCACCCAGCGCGGCCTGTCCCGCGAACAGGGGGTCGGCCATCCATTCATCGACGAAGGCTCCGAAGTCGCTGGTGATCCGCTCGGCTCGAGCCGAATCGCGCTCAGCCCGCCGGCATCGCTCTTCAGGGTCGGCAATGCCCGCTGTGCCGCCTATCAGAGCGAGCGACCGTAGCTGCTGCGGAGCCGTGCACCCGAGCGTGAGCGCCACCCTTGCGCCCATCGAGTATCCGACGAGGTGGAAGGTGTCGCACTCGAGTGTGCCCGCTAGGGATGCAACCTGCGAGGCCATGGCCTCCACCCGGTAGGGGGACTCATCGCTGGGTGCTTCGGATCGTCCGTGCCCCACCAGATCGGGCACGATCAGCCGCAGCGGGAAATCCGAGTGGGCGGCGGCTGCGACCGCGGCGGGCAGGCGGTCGGTCAAAGGTGCCATGGCCCGCGCCGATCCCGTGAAGCCGTGCAGCACGATCACGGGCACCCCGTGCTGTGTCCCCGACACGCGCACTGACAACTCCACCTCACCGGCGCGTACACGCCCAGCACCGGCCGGTGTCATGGTTCCACCACGTAGGAGAGCCGCCCGACGTCACCACGGACCCCGCATACACGCCCAGCACCGGCCGGCGTCACGGCGCCGCTGCTCCGATGTCGCAGCTGCCGGGCCACGCTGGGGCGGCGAGGGCCCGGCGGGCGGCCGGCGTCATGGCGCCACTGCTCCGATGTCGCAGCTGCCGGGCCGGGCTGGAACGGCGAGGGCCCGGCGGGCGGCCTGCTGCGCCGCGGCGGCGAGCGCCCGGCGCTGGGCGATGTCGTCATCGCGCGCGATACCGATCACCAGCAGGTCCACGCCCGGCCTTCGCTCGGACGCAGCCCGCCTGACCGCCTCGCCAAGCGCACGGGACGACTCTGCGCGGCGGGCCCTGATGCCGGCGAACCCATCGAGTCGGCCGAGTTCCAGGCCGTGCGGGGTGCGGAACAGGCGCTCGAAGTCGGCGGCGGGAACACGATCCGCGACCGGCAGCAGCGAGAAGATCTCGCCGCCGTCGTTGTCGACGCACACGACGATGAGGTGCAGTCCCAGGCGGGCCGCGGCCGCGAGCGCTCCCAGGTCGTGAAGCAGGGCCAGGTCGCCGCTGTAGAGCGCCACCACACGGGATCTGTTTGCGGCGGCGATCCCGAGGGCGGTGGAGGCCGTGCCGTCTATCCCGGCCGCGCCGCGGTTGGCGCAGCACAGCAGCGAGCCCGTGCGGGTGACGAAGGCGTCGAGATCGCGCACTGGCATGGAGTTCGACGCCACCAGCACAGAGTCCTCCGGCAGCGAATCGACCAGGCATCTCGCCACCCGAGCCGAGAGCAGGGGTCCACCTTCGATGGCGGCATCAAGGGTCTCGCGGGCTGCGGCGTCGATCCTGCGCCAGGTTTCCAGCCATCCGCCGGGCGTTTCCAGCCAGCCACCGGACTCAGCACGCCCCGAGTCGGCGCTGGGGACGCCGTCGCTCCGAGTCCCGACCCAAGCGGGCCGCTCGCTGTGGTCGCGGTCGGCGGAGCCCGTCACGGCATCACTGCGAGTCCCGCTCAGCCTGTCGGTTTGCGGGGGCGCGGTCCTTGGGGGATCGGCCTCACCGGTGAGCGAGCCGAGTGCGTCTGGGGAGGCGACGACATGGCCTGTCAGGCGGAACACGGCCCGCTGCCAGCGGTCCTCGGGATCGATGAGGACGACATGGCGGGGCCGGGTGCGCTCGATCCAGAGCCAGACCGGCTTGGTGGTTACCGTGCGACCGGCCAGCACCACGACATCCGGAGCCATCGCGTCGCTCAGAGCACGGTCGGCTAGCAGATGGTCGGCGGTGGTCACAACGCAGGGCTGCTGCAAGCGGTCGCCCCCGGGAAGATCCCCGCGGATTTGCGATATCGGCTCTCCGATCACCGGCCAGCCCGCCCATGCAGCGAAACGGACCGCTTCGATCGCCCAACGCCGCTCGCGTTGCAGTCCTGCGCCCGGCCAAGGCCCGACCACCACGACGCCTCGCTCGAACTCGTGAGCGAGTCCGGCCAGCAAGCGCAGCCCGCCGGCGCTGGATGCACCCTCGCGGCCGTCCAGGACATCCCCCGCTGGCAAAGACTCTGCCTGCGAGTCGCCCGGCATGTCACCGATACCTGTCACCATCGGCCCAGACCCCGCCGCAGGCACGGAACCAGCAGGCGCTGGATGTTCCGAAATAGACCCCGCCGCCGGCACGGAACCAGCAGGCGCTGGATGTTCCGAAATAGACCCCGCCGCCGGCACGGAACCAGCAGGCGCTGGATGTTCCGAAATAGACCCCGCCGCCGGCACGGAACCAGCAGGCGCTGGATGTTCCGAAATAGACCCCGCCGCGGGCACGGGGTGTTCTGGCACAGACGCTGCCCGCACTGCAAACACGGGTACGGGGCCGGCCGGCTCCAGGGGCTCGCGCAGGGGCCAGTTGAGGTGCACGGGCCCGGGATCGGTGCCCGCTGCGGAGTCGAACGCGTCATCGGCCCGGTGCACGCCGAGACCGGAGCGTCGGGCGCCGCGGGCATACCCCATTGCGGAGTCGAACGCGTGGTCGGCCCAATGCGCGGCCCTGGCCGATTCAACCCTCATCGTTCCCATTGCGGAGTCGAACGCGTGGTCGGCCCAATGCGCGGCTGCGGCCGCCTCGGTCTGGGTCTCCGCCTTGCCGGGCGCTACATCGAGCGCGGCAAGATCGACGCTCCAGCGGACCGCGGTGCCGTAGAGGTTGATCTGATCGATCGTCTGCGGCGAGCCCCAGCCCTCGCGCAGCTCTTCAGGACGGTCGGCGGTGCAGACGATCAGCGGCACCCCGGCATGCGACGCCTCCACCACCGCGGGCAGGTAGTTGGCCGCGGCGGTGCCCGAGGTGCACACGAGGGTCGCGGGCACGCCGGTGGCGCGGCCCAGGCCGAGGGCGAAGAAACCTGCGGATCGCTCATCGAGCTGGACCCAGGTCCTTAGGGCGGGCTGAGCGTCGAGGCTGAGCACCAGGGCGGTCGAGCGCGATCCGGGACTGATCACCACATCGGTCACCCCACGGGCCGCTAGCCGGGCGGCGAATGTGGCAATGACCTCGTAGGCGTCACTCACGATCCCCGCCCCCGCCGCGGCACAGCCGCTTCGTCCTGGCCACGGCCCGGCCCAAGCCGTGCCTCAGGCACCCGCCCCCCACCACCGACGCCTCACCACTGGATCCACCACTACAACTGCCACCGACACCCACATCGCCATAGGCGTCCCACCCGCAACACGCGCACACAACCTCACGCGAACCGACAACTAGGGGGGGCCGCCGCAGGCGACTCCGGGCACGCCTCAGCCGCGAGCGTCGGATCCGGGCCGATGACCACATCGAGCAGGGTGCCGAGTTTGACGCTCGTCTCGGCCAGCTCGTCGGCCGGTACCGAGTCCGCGACGATGCCGGCGCCGGCGAAGAGCTGGATCCTGCCGGGCTCGACCAGTGCCGACCGCAGCGCGACACCCAGCTCGCCGTTGCCTTCGAGATCGCACCAGCCCACCGGCGCCGCGTACCAGCCGCGGTCGAAGCCCTCGTGTCGGGCGATGAAGTCCATCGCCGCAGCGGTCGGCGCTCCGCCGGTTGCCGGTGTCGGGTGGAGCACGCCGGCGACACGCACGACGTCCATATCGCTGGCGCCGGTGCGGCGGCGCTGCACCGATGCCGTTATGGGGGTTCGCAGGTGCTGGAGATGGCTGAGCTTGAGCACGCCGGGCTCGGAGGGCGCCGGGTCGACCAGTCCGAGCCCGGCCAGCGCCGCAGTGATGCCTTCGACCACGAACCGGTGCTCGGAGCGGTTCTTGGTCGAGACCAGCAACCCGGCGGCGAGACGCTCGTCGGCATCGCCGCTCTCGCCTCGGGGCGCGGTGCCGGCCAGAGCGGTGGTGTGCAGCCGGGAGCCTTTGAGGGTGGCGAGCTCCTCGGGCGTAGCGCCGAGGAACGTCGAATCACCGGCCGCGAACGCGAACACCGCGCAGGTCGGGTTGCGGCGCCGCAGCAGGTCGAGCGCGGCGACGGTGTCCACGTCGATGTCGAGGGTGAGAGTGCGGGCCAGCACCACCTTGTGGAGCTCGCCTCGCCCGATGGCGGCCACGGCAGAGGCCACGAGATCCAGATAGTCACCGTCATTGCCTGAGCCGTGCAGCGACCCGTTCGGCCCGGCAGCCTCGCCGCTGCCCGCACGAGCGGCTCGTGCCGCGGGCCCCGGCGAAGCCTGGCGGTCAACTGGGAGGACACCGTCTCCGTCGTCCGCGCAAGCGGCTCGTGCCGCATGCCCCGGCGAAGCGCCCGAGCGGGCCGAGAGGGCAGGATCCCGCTGCTTGACATCTGAGAGAGCATCGGCCCGCTGCTCGAGGTCTGACAACCGCCTCTCAAGCTCGGCGCGAGCAGCTTCCTCGTCGCCGTCGGAGCCCACGCGGGCAGCAGCCATCGCCCAGGTGCCGTCGCGCCGGTCAAGCACCGTCAACTCGGGCAACACCAGCCTGCAGTCACCGAACCCCTGCCAGCCGGGCGGCCTGCGCGGCACCCCCTGGCCCGGCTCGTCGCGATCCACCGCCTGCCCTCTGGAAGCACCCGCCGCTACTGACCCGCCACCGCTCGGACCGGCGTCGCCGGTCGCGGCATCACCTATCACGGCGTCGCCGGTTGCGGCATCGCCTGTGCCGGGAGCAGTCGGGGCGGCGCCTGAGGCTGCGAAGGAGAACCCGCCGAGCAGCACCGGCGCGGGCGCGTCGGAGGGTGCGTGGTACTTGATGCGCGCCGCCAGCACGGCCCGGGCGGCCGAGGCTCGCGTGAATCGATCCTCGCCTGCGGGATCGATCGTCTCGACAGCGCCCAGGCCGGCCAGACCCATCTGCGCGTCGGGCCGCAGCCAGACACTGCGTTGCTGCCCGCCTGCGGCCCCGGCGTACACGGCCAGCGGGTCGATACGACGCCGGAGGCGCCGCGCCGCAACGATGATCGCTCCAGCAGCAGTATCGGATCCGCCGATGCGGGCCATGGCACGGGTGCGCAGGGTTCGCTCGAAGTGACCGACCACCAGTTGCGTGGCCACCGGCACCAGCCGCTCGACGGCGCGGGCCAGCGCCGCCCGGTCAGCGTTGCGGTCTGCATTGCGCTTCAACAGGTCGATGGCGTCGTCGATGAGGTTCTCGACGTTGGTGGCATGGCGCATCGCCAGCGCCGCCATCTCCTCCACGGCCACGCCCTCGCCCACGAGCGTGCGCGCGGCCACGAGCATGTCCACGTCGTCGGGCGCGAAGCGCTCGCCCTCGGCCTCGCCCTCCAGCGGGGTCAGCAGCCCCGCGTCGATCACGAGATCCACGACGAACCGGGGAACATCGGCCCGCTCGGCGAGTCCGGCGCGGTCCATCACATGCCGATCGCGATCGCCGGACCCGGTGCCGCCAGTCTCGGGCCCGGATGCGTCCGCGCCACCGGTCAAGGCGCTGTTGGGCACGCCGGTCATGCTAGGAGTCGTCAGCGGGGAGATTGGCGTTTCGGCCGCTCCGGGACGGGCTGCGGGCAGGCTCCTCTGCGATCAGGCTCTGCGATCAGGCTCTGCGACCGATGAGGTTGAGGCTGTCAGCAGGTCCACGCAACTAGAGTTGTGGCATGTTTCTTGCCGCGGTCGGCGACACGCCATACAAGATCATCCTGCTGCTCCATGTGCTTGCGGTGCTAGCAGCCCTCTCCCCCGTGTTCGTGCATCCGCTGTTGCGCAACCAGATGCGCTCTACGGTCAGCGAGCACCAGCATCTGGTTGCCGGCATGGCGGCCAACGCCCGCCGCCTGTACGGGCCCGCGCTGATCGTGGCGGGGCTGCTCGGCATCGCCCTGGTGGAGATGTCAGACGACGTCCACTCGCTCACCGACGGCTGGGTGATCGCCGCGATCGTCATCTGGGTGGTGATGAACGGCGTGCTCCACGGCGTGATCTCGCCGTCTCTGCGGATGATCGGCCGCGGCCAGGGAACACCGGCGGTGGAGCGGCGCCTGGAGCGCGGTTCGGCGCTGATGACGGTGCTGTTCATCGTGCAGCTGGCCCTGATGATCTGGCAGCCCGGCGGCTAAGAGGCCCCCAGCAGCAACACCTCAGCCCAGGCCCCCAAACCGCCGAAAACAAGCGCCATCACACCGGGGCCGCCTTGGCGGCCTCGACACGAAGGGTTTGCATCGCTTCCCGCCGACAACAAGCGCCAATAGCCACCGGGGCGGCCCCCACTCGACGGCCGTCCCGAGTCCAACCCTTCAACAACCGGCGCCACTCACCGCCGCGGGACGGCCCCACTGCACGGCCGTCCCCGAGCCCGGCCCTCGACAACGGGCGTCACTCACAAGGCCCCGGCGGGCGCAAGGTGCGGCGAACACCGCTGGTCGAGCGGTATGGCAGCACATCCCCTGCTCAGGCCGGCAACCCGAGACGCGATCTACAAAGTGCATCGCGCATGATCTCCGTAATGCACTACAAGAACTCTACAAAATGCACTATGCTGAACCTCCAAAGTGCTTGACGACGCGATTGCGGGACATGGTGAGAGCAATCTGATGCGAGGAGACGAGGACTCGGCGGACACCGCGGCCACCGGAGACCCCGGCGAGGCGGGCGGTCCCGCGGGACGGCCCGATCGCCTCACGATGCCCGGCTATCGCACGCGACTTGCCGAAACCGACATCGAACGGGCTCTACGCACCGTCGGGGCAGTGCTCATCGACGGCGCGCGAGCATGCGGCAAGACTTGGACGGCACGCCGGTTCGCCCGCAGTGAAGCCCGGCTCGACGACCCGGCCACACGCCTGCTCGCCGACGCGGCGCCGGACGCGGTGCTCGCTGGAGCGACGCCGCGGCTGCTCGACGAGTGGCAGCAGGCACCGGGCCTGTGGAACCGCGTCCGGCGGGCCTGTGACGACCGGGCCAGGCCCGGCCAGTTCATTCTCACCGGATCGGCCATGCCGACCGACGACCTCACGCGACACTCGGGGATGGGCAGGGTCGGACGTGTCCGGATGCGTCCCATGTCGCTGTATGAGATGGGACATTCGACGGGCGAGGTCTCGATCCGAGCCCTGTTCCAAGGTGAGGCCAGCGCAGCGATGCCCCGTTCCGACATCGGTCTGGCCGAGGTCGCGTCGCTGCTCTGCACCGGGGGATGGCCCGCCGGTCTCGGCCTGGCCGCTGATGACGCGGCCCGGAGCATCGGCAACTATGTCAATGGGGCGGTGCGCGTCGAGGTCTCCGAGGCGGTCGGGATCCGGCACCAGCCCGAGGCGCTCCTGAGGCTGATGCGGTCGGTTGCCCGCAACCTGGCCGGCGAGACCAAGACCACGAGCCTGGCAGCCGACGCCGGCGGCGATTCCCAGATGGCCCGCGGCACGGCCACCGCTTACCTGCTGGCACTGCAACGCATCTTCGTGGTGGAAACGCAGCCCGCCTGGTCGGTGGAACTGCGCTCGCGGGCGACTCTGCGCAACACACCGAAGTTGCACTTCGTAGACCCGTCTCTGGCAGCCGCTTTGCTGCGGGCCACCCCTCGGCGGCTGCTGGCCGATCCCGAGACGCTCGGACTGCTCTTCGAGTCGCTGGTCGTTCGCGACCTGCGGATCTACAGCCAGGCGGAACTTGGCGAGGTGTACCACTATCGCGACAACGTCGGCCTCGAGGCCGACGCGATCATCGAGCGCAACGACGGCGCCTGGATCGCCGCAGAGGTGAAGCTCGGCCCGGCGCCGCCGTCGATAGATGCGGCGGCAGGGTCGCTGCTGCGACTGCGCGACAAGGTGTCCCGGCGGCGTGCAGCCGACTTGGCGGCGCTGCTGGTGGTCACCTCGGCCGGCGCCGCATACCGCCGTCCCGACGGCGTGCAAGTAGCCCCAATCACCACCCTCGGCCCCTAAGAGGCTCTAGCCAAGATTGGATAAATCGCGAACTTTCTGCAATAATGCCGCCATGATGTCACAAGGAGGCGCAGCCTCGCCCTCGATGCTCCTTGCGTTCCGAGCTGAGAACGCCCGCTCGTTCAAGGACGAGGTTGAGCTGTCGATGGAAGCCACCGCCATGGCGGAGGAACGGTGCGTCCGCAGCGTGCCGTGGCGCGACGGAGGGGCGCGCCTGCGGGTGCTGCCCGTGGCCGGAGCCTTTGGAGCGAACGCCTCCGGCAAGAGCAACCTGCTCAGAGTCATGGACGACATGAGACGCCATGTCCTGAGTTCGTTCCGTTCCGGGGTGGCCGGGGGCGGCATTGCACGGTGGCCGTTCCGGCTCGACCAGCAGTCCTCCGGCTTGCCATCTCGGTACGAGGTTGACATCGTGCTGCAGGGCGTGCGCTGGGAGTACGGCTTCGAGTTGGACGACGATCATGTGGTGTCGGAGTGGGCGTACCGCTACCCGAAGGGCCGGGCCGCGCTGTTATTTCGCCGTGAGGGCGATGAGGTCCGGTTGGGAGCCGCCGAGCGTTCTAGTAGCCGAGACGTGATGAGGCTGCTGCGCCAGAATGCACTCTTCCTCTCTACGGCAGCCGCGACCGGTCACCCCGCCCTGTCGCCGCTGTATCGGTGGTTCGCTCGCAACCTCTGGCTAGCCGAGGCAGACTCACGTTTGCATCGGCAGATTCTCACGGCAGACATGCTCAACCACGGCGAGCTTCGAGAAGCCGTTCTGAACCTCTTACAAGCGGCCGATCTCGGGATAACCGGCGTACATGTGCAGCCCCTCCATCCTGCCCTGCAAGAACGATACCGCAGGGCGTTGAACGTCCTGAGGGGAACCGAAGACCAGCCTGAAGATGAAATCAGCCTCGATTCAATGGACTTTACCGATCTGTCCACCGTAACCCTCGCCCACCGGGGAACCGGTGACGACATCAGATTAGACAATGCCGAAGAGTCGCTTGGAACACTGGTGTGGTTCGGCCTTGTGGGGCCAGTGATCAAGTCCCTTATGACGGGAACAGTGCTGCTCGCAGACGAACTCGACACGAGCCTGCACCCTGATCTTGTGGCACAGATTGTGAGGCTGTACCAGTACCCAGAGACAAACCCCCACCGTGCACAACTCGTATTCAACTCCCACGACACGACGTTGCTGGGCGATTCTGTCGTTGAACGATTGCTGGGCCGCGATCAGATTTGGTTCACCCAGAAACTCAACGACGGGCGCACGCAACTCTACCGACTCTTGGACTTCAACCCCCGCAAACAGGAGGCCATCGCCAAGCGCTACATGGACGGTTGGTACGGGGCCAAGCCGATCATCTCATCGGCAGAGTTCGACGCATCAGTAGAGATGGCACTTTCCGCAGGCAAATGAAGCGACCATCCCGACGGAGTTCCCGGGGGCACACCGGCACCACGATCCGACGAATCTCTGTCTTCACGGAGGGCAAGAGGACAGAGCCCGGCTACCTCGTTCACTGGCATAGAGCACACCGGGACAAGGTCTACGTTGCCATCAAACCCGGCCTCGGCGTTCCAATGACAGTGGTTGATCGTGCCATCGAACAGAAGCGCACCGAAGCCAGAGAGGCCAAGCGAGGGCTAGGGCGCGCCAGCGACGAGTACTGGTGCGTGTTCGATATCGATGAACACCCGAACGTGCAGACCGCAGTGGAGAGAGCCCATCACAACAAGATCAATGTAGCGGTGTCCAACCCATGCGTCGAACTCTGGTTCATCCTACATTTCAAAGACCAAACGGCCTACATCGATAGGGGTGCCGCTCAATCGATATCGCGACAACTTCTCATGTGCGACAAGTTACTCAAAGAGCAAGCACTGGCTGAACTCGTCGAGAGATTCCCCGATGCCAAGGATAGGGCCATGGCACTCGACCACAAACATGCCGGCGACGGTAGAGCCGCTAGATCAAATCCGAGCAGCGGGATGTGGAGGCTGATTGAGCGGATCGTGGATGAGTCTGGATGACCGGTCAGGCTAGAACGACTACTGGTGTTCCTATTGGTGCCCACTCGTAGAGCTGGAGGGCCTTGTCGTTGCGCTGGCGGACACAGCCTGCCGAGCGGTGCTGACCGAGTTCTTGCTCGGTCTGCATCGGGACGCCGCGGTCGACGGGGATGGAATGAAACCCGATATTGCTGCCGCTGGGCGTATGGGCGAAGCGCACCATGTGCTTCATGGTGATACCGCCAACGTAAGACCAGGCGTTGACGGACTTCGAGAACACCCGATGCCGCCCTGGTAGCGGGGAGTCCTCCTTGCCGCTGACCGGATAGTTGTCGAACACGGTGCCGTCCGCGTCGAACAGCCACACCCGCTGATCGCCGCGCTCGTAGACGATGTGCTTGGCGCCGGCGATGCCCACGTCGGGAGCCGAGGCCCCCGCTTTCCACAGAACACGGCCGTCTTCGTGGCCGACGGTGATGTTGCCGTCGTCTCGAACCTCTAGGAACGCACCCGGCGAGCCGCCGGTGCGCGCCTGCCACGGCATATGGAACGGCCCGAGCGGCGGCTTGAAGAGCATGAGATTGCCGTTGCGCTGCATCACCAGAGTGCGCTCGGACTCACCGGCGGAGTCCGCCTCCCACAGCACATCGGAGTTGCCGGTATCCAACAACACGAGGTTGCCGTCATGGCGCAACTCCAGCCGGTAGCGACCGTTCGGCGAACTGATCGACTCGCCCTGCGCCAGCGTCTCGCCCGGCAGCAGCGAGCATCTCCGGATCGATCCAGTGGCTTCCGATCCAGCGGCTTCATTTCCGGGTTGGCCTGAATGCGAGCACCCGGCGGCCGTGCCGTTTGCCTCAGGTTCAGAGTGGTCCGTGCCGTGGGCGTGCGCAGTGCTTGCGGAGGTGAGCAGCACCGCTGCCGCCAACAGCACAGCCAGCGCTGCCCGCCATGCGGCACGCACCGAACCTGGCTTGGGCGGGGCTGAGCTAGTCGAAACAGCGCTCACTGCCAGCGCTGCCCGCCATGCGGCACGCACCGAACCTGGCTTGGGCGGGGCCGAGCTAGTCGAAACAGCGCTCACTGCCAGCGCTGCCCGCCATGCGGCACGCACCGAACCTGCCCGTGTGCTTGCCGGTACTGGCATGGTGCCGCAGGCTAACTGCCACGAAGGTCGAGGCCTTTCCGGTCGCAGATCGCAACGACCCAGCCGGCCTGATCGCGTCCGCCGGTCGCGCGCTGCGTGGCAGCGACACCGTTGTCACATGGCGGTTCTAGGGTGCGGGTGTGTCCATCGAGTTGGTGACCACGGCATACGGCCCACCCGCACACGAGGCGCTGGCGGAGGCGGTTGCGCGGGCCAAGCAGGGCGACCCGCTCGCTGCGGTGACAGTGGTCGTGCCGGCCAACACGGTCGGGGTGGCGGCTCGGCGGCGCCTGGGCCGCCACGGCACCGGCGGTCGCCGCGGGATAGCCGGAGCGCGCTTTGTGACGCCGTACGGCCTGGCCGAACTGGTCGGCGCTCATCGTGCCGCCGGTGCCCGGCTCCGGCCGGTGTCAACGCCGGCGATCGCGGGAGCGGTGCGTGCCGCGCTGCGCTCCGACCCAGGTCACTTCGCCGGCGTTCACACCCACCCGGCCACCGAGCGCGCCCTGGTGCAGGCGCACCGCGAGCTGTCAGAGCTGACACCGGCAGCCCTCGACCGCCTGGCCGCTGCCTCGACACGGGCCGCGGATGTGGTTCGAGTCCACCGGCAGGTGCGCTTGGCCCTCGACAGCCGCTTCAGCAACGAGCAGAGCCTCGTGGACGCAGCCGTCGAGGTGCTCCGCAAAGGCGAGTTTCCCGCGGCTGAACTCGGTCGCCTGGTGTTGTTCCTGCCACAGGCCCTCACCACCACGCAGTCCCGACTGCTGGTCGCGGTGGCCGAGCAGACCGGCTGCACGGTCGTGGCCGGAATGACCGGGGTGGCCGCCGCCGACGAGGCGGTGCGCGGTGCCGTGGAGAGCCTCGGAGCCGCAGCCAAGCCTGCGCGGGACGCAAGCGACCCCGGGCACGACCCGGAGCGGGTGCGGATCATCAGCGTGTCTGACCCTGACGAGGAGGTGCGCCACGCTGTTCGGACCCTGGTGGAGGCTGCCCGGCGCGGCCTGGAGCTGGGGCGTTGCGCCATCCTCTATGGCACTGCCGACCCGTATGCCCGCCTGGTGGGCGACGCGCTCGACCGGGCCGGCATCAGCTGGGTCGGCGCAACCGTCGAGTCCGCCGAGACCTCCCTGCTCGGACGCTCGCTGCTGGCCATGCTGTCTCTGGCCGACCACGACTTCGGGCGCCGCGACGTCATGGCATGGCTCGCCTCGGCTCCGGTGCTTTACGCCGACCCTGGCACGGACCCGCCCCGGCGGCGGCCCGCACCCTCGGCCGCCTGGGAGCGAGCCGCCCGCGGCGCCGGTGTGACCGGCGGGCGCAGGCAATGGCAGGACCGCTTGAGCAGCCACGCCCAGAGCCTGCAGGACGCGGCAGCCGAAGCCGCCGGTGACGAGGCGCAGCAGTCCCGCTCGCGGCGGCTCCGCCGCGAGGCCGACAGTGCCGAGTCGCTGGCCGGCTTCGTCACCGAACTTGCCGAGAACCTCGACGTCGGGCTGCGCGCCACGCGGTGGTCGAGCCTGGCGGCCTGGTGTCGAAGGCTGGTGAACCGCTACTTCGGCGACGCCCGGCGGCGTGAGGGCGCCAGCGACGGCCGAGGCCGCTGGCCTGAGCACGAGCGTCGCTTCGCAGTGCTGGTGGAGGAGGCCATCGACCGGCTGGGCCACCTCGACGAGATCGACGACCAACCGTCGGTGGCTTCCTTCCGCAGGGCGCTGCAGATGGAACTGGAGGGCGCAACGGGACGGCGCGGCGCCATCGGGCGCGGCGTGCTGACCGGTCAGCCGAGCGCGGCCCTGGGAGCCGATCTCGATCTGGCGGTGGTGTGCGGGCTGGCCGAGGGATCCTTCCCCGCCCGGCGACACGAGGATCCGCTGCTGCCGGATCGGGAGCGGATCACGGCCGGGCACGACCTGCCCCTGCGCGCCGGCCGCAACCATGACGACCACCGGGCACTGCTGGCCGTGCTGGCCGCGGCACGCGAGACACTGCTGCTATACCCGCGCGGTGACCTCCGCCAGGCCGCGGAGCGGGCGCCGAGCCGCTGGCTCCTCGACCTGATCGAGGCACGTGAGGGCATCAGGCCCGCCACCGAGGAACTGGCCCGCAGCGGGGTGGGCTGCCTGAGCGAGGTGCCCTCCTTCGTGGCCGGTCTGCGGCGGGCGGAGTTTCCCGCGCAGGTGCAGGAGTACGACATGGCGACGCTGCTCGACTGGCACCACCGGCCGCGAGAGGAGCGGGAGCCACTGGAGGAGCATTGGCTGCTGGAGCAGCGCATCGAGTTGCGGCGCGGCGTGCGGTTGACGCTGGCGCGCAGGTCCCGCCGCTTCACCCGCTTCGACGGGAACCTGTCCGGCGATGGCGACATGCGCGGCGTGGAGCTGCCCCATCCCTGCGGCGAGGGGCAGATCACCTCGCCGACGCGGCTCGAGAACTGGGCCGAATGCCCCCACGCCTACTTCGTGCGCCATGTGCTGGGAGTTGACGCTGTGGAGGATCCCGACGAGAGGCATCGCATCACCGCGCTCGACCGGGGCAACCTGGTGCACCGCATCCTCGACCGCTGGCTGAGCGAGGCGATAGACGAGCGTCTGGTGCCCGCTCCCACCCAGGGATGGCTCCCGCAGAGCCGCCGCCGCCTGGAGGAGATCGCAGAGGAGGAATGCGAGCGCCTAACCGAGCGCGGCATGGTGGGCCGGCGCCTCTACTGGGAGCGCGACCGCCGCCAGATCATCGAGGATCTCCGGCGCACGCTGGTCCTCGACACCGAGATGCGCGCCCGGCACGGCTCCAGGCCGATCGCCTCTGAGTTGCAGTTCGCCATGCCGGGCTCATCCAGCGCGAGACCGGTGGTCATCGACCTGGGCCCGCCGCCCCAGCCTGGCCGCGACGCCACAGGCGCACCCGCCAGCGATCAGCGGCCGCGGCGCAGGCTGGCGTTACGGGGCTCCATCGACCGCGTGGACGAGACCGCATCGGGCGACCTGGCAGTGATCGACTACAAGACGGGATCGGCACGCTCCTACCAGAAGCTGACCGCGGAGGATCCGACCCCGGCGGGCGGCCATCTCCAGCTCGTGCTGTACGCGCTGGCCGCCCGGCAGATTCTCGACCGCCCGGACGCGGCGGCACGCGGCGATTACTGGTTCGTGTCGCAGAAGGGCGGCTTCGTCAGCCGCGGCTACACGGTCGGCGCCGATACCGAGGCCACGGTGCTGGCAACGGTGGCCGCCATTGCCGAGGGCATCGGTGCGGGGGTGTTCCCGCTTCACCCCGAGGAGCCCGGCTGGCGTTTGTGGATACCGTGCCGTTACTGCGAGCCGGACGGGCTCGGAACCCGTGATGTGTGGCGGGACTGGGAGCGCAAGCAGACACATCCCGACCTGCGTGACTACACCGCCCTGGTGGTGCCGGAGCTCGCCGCGTGCGCCTCCCCAGGCGGCGGGAGCGGGCCGTGACCAACGCGCCGGGCGCCCGACGGTCTCCGAGCGGCAATCGTAGTCGATCCCGAGGCGAGGGCGGGCCGTGACCACCGCGCCGGGTGCCCCCCTAGGTGACAGCGAAGCCCGCGACACGATCGTCACGGGGCTTGACCGGACCCTGTTCGTGGACGCCGGTGCGGGCTCGGGCAAGACGACGGCGCTGGTGGGGCGCGCCCTGGCGCTGGTCGGTGCCGGGGTTGCCATGGAGCACATCGCTGCCATCACCTTCACCGAGAAGGCGGCGGCGGAACTGCGCGACCGCATTCGCCGCGATCTCGAGCAAGCCGCGAGCGGGTCGTCGCAGGTCGCCGGCATCGATGCGGAGACCGCGGTCGCGGCGCTTCAACAGCTCGACGGCGCGGCCGTGGGGACCCTCCACTCCTTCGCGCAGCGCATCCTGGCGGAGCACCCGACCGAGGCCGGTCTCCCACCGAGCGTGGAGGTGATCGACGAGATCGGCTCACAGATCGAGTTCGACGACCGCTGGCGGGGCTTCGTCGAGAACCTGCTCGACAACCCTGCCGCCGGTGCGTCGCTGCTGGTGCTTGAACTCAGCAAGGCGGGCATCGACAGAATGCGGGGCCTGGCCGTGAAGCTCAACGAGAACTGGGATCTTGCCGAGGAGCACATCGACCGGTCCGCAGACCCGCCCGACCTCGACGCTCCCGGTGCCACAGACACCGCCGCGGTCAAGGCGGCACTGGCCGCGGCGATGGCTCACAGAGCTGACTGCTGCGACGACAGCGACGGCCTGGCACAGAAGCTGGAGAGCATGCGGCAGTCCGCCATCGGACTCGACAGCGACGACGGCCTGAGCCGCCTGGCTGCCGTGGCCACGCTGCGCGCCGCCGCCAAAGCGTCAGTTCCCAACGGCACATCAAGCAAGGACAACTGGCACGGCCGCGGCAAGATCACACAGGTCAGGAACGCCGTGAAGGAGGTGGCCGCCGCCTGCGACGAGGTGCTCGACCCCGTGACGCAGGCCGCGCTGGAGCACATCGTGGCGTTGCTGGCAACCGAGACCCTCAACGCCGCCGAGCAGCGTCGCAGAGACGGGCGCCTGGAGTTCCAGGACCTGCTGGTGCGTGCCCGGCGCCTGCTGCGCGACAGCGAGCGCGGGCCCGGCGTGCGCGCCGCGCTGCGAGACCGGTATCGGCGCCTGCTGCTGGACGAGTCGCAGGACACCGACCCGATCCAGGTGGAGTTGGCGGCACTGATCGCCTGCGGCGACGAACATGTCGGCGACACGCCCTGGCATGATCTGGATCCCCGGCCCGGCTGCCTGTTCCTGGTGGGCGACGCCAAGCAGTCCATCTACCGGTTCCGCCGCGCCGACATCGCCACGTTCCTGCGAGCCGGACGGTATGTGCAGCGCCAACCCGACGGCGAGCGCCTGGAGCTGTTCACCAACTTCCGCTCGACGGCGCCGGTGATCGATTGGGTCAACAGGGTCTTCGGTCGTGTCATCACCGCCGACGGCGAGAGCCAGCCCGCCTACATTCCCCTGACCGGTGTGCGCGAGGCCGCGGCCTGGGGGCCGGGTGTGGCGCTGCTCGGAACCGAGCCGGTGCCCGACGCCGACGACGGCACCAGGCCGAACGCGGCCAAGCTGCGCCAGGTGGAGGGCACGGCCGTCGCCTCGGCCGTGGCGGCGGCGCTCGAAGAGGGCTGGCACGTCTGGGACGCCGACCACCCCGACGGGGCGTGCTGGCGCGCCGCCAGGCCCGGCGACATCGCCATCCTGCTGCCGTCGCGCCTCAGCCTCGAAGCGCTGGAGGACGCCCTCGACGATTTCGATGTCAGTTACCGGGCCGAGACCTCGACGCTGGTCTACTGCACTCGTGAGGTCCGAGACCTGCTGCTGGCGGCACAGGCCGTGTCGGACCCGACCGACGAGCTGGCGCTGGTGGCAGCGCTGCGGTCGCCCCTCTACGGCTGCGGCGACGACGACCTGGCCCACTGGAAGCTGGGTCGGGGGGGACGCTTCTCGCTGCTGGCACCGCCGGTGCCCGATGCCGATGACCGGCATCCGGTGGCGGCGGGCATCGCGCACCTGCGGGCCTTGCACGACGCCCGCCGCTGGCTCAGCCCGTCGCAGCTTCTGGAGCGGATCATCGCGGAGCGGGCGGTGCTGGAGACCGCGGTGGCGACCGGCAGGCCGCGTGATGTGTGGCGCCGGATGCGCTTCGTGCTGGACCAGGCCCGTGCGTGGTCGGACGCGGGCGGGGTCGGGCTGAGGCCGTACCTGCGCTGGGCCCGCTTGCAGGGTGCCGAGAATGCCCGGGTCACCGAGACGGTGCTGCCCGAGACCGACGACGACAGCGTGCGCATCCTCACGATCCACGGCGCCAAGGGACTGCAGTTCCCGATCACGGTGGTGTCGGGCACCTCCAGCCAGATGAAGGGGCCTACTCGGGGCCCGTCGATCGCGTTCCCACCGGGCATGCCTCCGGTCGCCCGACTGAACGCCCAGGTGACCTCCGAGGGCTACGAGCAGTGGCAGCCGATCGACGAGATCATGGACCGCAACGAACGTCGCCGGCTGCTTTACGTGGCGTGCACCCGCGCCCGCGACCATCTGGTGGTGAGCCTTCACCGCAAGCAGGAAAGGGACACGCAGGAAAGGAACAAGAAGCCGAAGGGCACCCTGGCCGCTGAGCTGTCCGACGCCATGCAGAAGGAGGCCGGCACCGAGACACTCGACGCCGAGACACTTGCCGCGGCCCGCCTGGGCATTGCGCTCGAGCCGCAAGCGCCTGCCCCCCGGACAGCCGGAGCGGCTGCCGACACCGCCCGCCTGCCGCCTCGCTCGGAGTGGCTCGCAGAGCGAGAGGCGGCTCTCGCAGCAGCCCACCGCCGCACGGTCATCTCCGCTACCGGCCTGGCGCTCGCAGCAGCATCCGGCACCGACCCGGCACTGCTCAAGGATCAGCCTGATGCAGAGTCACCTCCCTGGAACAAGGGGCGTTACGGCACGGCGGTGGGGCGCGCCGTGCACGGCGTGCTGCAGACCATCGACCTGCGCACCGGGGCGGGCCTGGAGGCGTCGGCGCGCGCTCAAGCCATGGCCGAGGGTGTGCCGGGCAGGGCGGCGGCAGTGGCTGCGATGGTCCGGGGCGCCTTGGACACCGACGTCGCTCGCGAGGCCGGACGTGCCGAGTGCTGGCGGGAGCTGTTCGTGGCCGCGCCCTTCGGTGACTGCCTGCTGGAGGGCTACATCGATCTCGTCTACCGCGGCGGTAAGGGTCTGGTGGTGGTCGACTGGAAGACCGACACAGTGGCCGGTGACGACGCCGTGGCTGCCAGGCTTGCCCGCTACCGCCTCCAGGGAGCGGCCTACGCGGCCGCGCTGGAGGCGGTCACCGGCGAGCGGGTGGCGCGCATGGTGTTCGTGTTCCTCGACCCTTCCGGTGCTGTGGAGGTCGAGCTACCGAACCTGCGCGAGTCCATTGAGGAAGCTGCCGGAGCGGTCGCCGCGCTCAACGACTGAGCCGCTCGCTGAACTCGGCGACGAGAAGCTGCACGGCTGCGGTTGAGCCCCGGCGCTCGGCTTCGTCGAGGCTGATCCCATCGCGCCCGCCGCCGGATCTGCGGGCTGCTGCCGGCTCCATGGAAGGACGGGTTCCGGCGTGCCCGCGGGTCAGCTCTCGGCTGCGAGCGGGTCGGGGTCACCGGGGCGCATCCGCCCCGTGAACAGCACGGCCACCCGCTCGCCGGGCGACACGCCGCCGGCCCCGGCCCCGTCGTTCGCCTCGCTCAGGGCCAGCAGCCCGCCGAGTCCTGACGCTCCCGTGGGGCAGACCTCGATGCCGGTGTGGAGATGGGCGAGGCGGTGAGCCTGCCGGAGATCGTCCTCGGAGGCGACCAGGGGCCAGCCGCCGGAGGCCAGCATCGCCTCGACGATGTCGATCCAGTCGTAGGTCACGTCATCGAGGATCCCCGACGCGTAGGACACCGGCTCGGCCTCCCACGCCCGCATGTAGCGCTCGGGGTCTTGGCGCAGCTGGTGCACCGTGTCCCGCAGCCGAGCGTCGCCGACGGGGCCGGTCGCGCCGGCGATCTGGGCGCGCAGCCGGTTGTCCACGGCACCTTGGGCGGTTGCGGAGGCGAACACGATCCGGTCAAGGAAGTAGAGCCTGTCCCGCCCGCCCCCGGCGAGTTGCTGCGTGCGCAACTCCTGCGCCAGCGTGTCCCAGGCCCGCACCAGCGGATGGTTTCCGTGGGGCTGCACGGCATGGATCCTGGGCAGCCGCGCCAGGTCACCTCGCGCCACTGACGCTGCCAGGCCGGTGACCACGGCGGTGGCCAGAGCGCCCCCGCCCACCTGTATGAACAGGCGGTCGAGACGTGCCGGGCGACCGCCGCCGTGCTCGACGAGGGCGTCGACCATCTCCCAGGCCAGGGTGCGGCCGCCGTCGATGGCGGCCGGGGTCTCGGTGCCCTGGCAGGAGAACGGCACCGCCCCGGCTTCGATGGCGGCCAGCATCGCGTGGTGGGCCGGATCGCCGGCGACTCCCTGGGAGCGCTCGCAGCGCAGCACCCTGCCGCCGAGTTCGACGATGCGGGCCACCACAGCGTCGTTGGCCCAGGCCGGCACGTACACGTCGAGGTTCCGGCCCACGGCGCGGGCGACCACGGCCGCGGCCAGCGCCGCGTTGCCGCAACTGGCTATGGCATACCGCGGCTGATCAGAACCGCCCGCAACCTGCGACGGCTGCCCGGCATCGCCCGAGGCATACGACGGCTGCTCACCGCCGCTGCCGTCGCCTGCGCCGAGCATGGCTGCAGGCCGATGGCCGATATCGCCGTCGCTGTTCGCACCGACCACGGCGGTGCTGCCACCGCTGGCCGGCATGGCCGAGAGCCGGTGGCCGAGCGCGACGCCGAACAGGTGCCGGGCCTTGTGCGAGCCCGACACGTTGCCCGTCTCGTCCTTGACCCACAGCTCGGCCACGCCGAGCCCGACCGCCTCGGCCAGAGGCGGTGCCGCCGAGAAGGGCGTGGGCTCGAAGCCGCGGCCCTCGACGCGGGCCACAGCATCGTCGAGCGCTCGAATGGCGGCGACCAGCTCCTCAGCGGACACCGTGCCGACCTCCACCAGGCGGTGTGCCTCCAGCCGCGGGGCATAGCGCTCGAACGTGGAGAGTTCATTCATCGTCGCGGGCGCCGGTCCGTGCGTTGAACTCGACGATCTGCTCGTCCCAGTCGTCGGTGAAGTGCCGCATGCCGTCCCAGAAGCGCTGGTCGCGCCGGGCCACGAAGTCGTCGAAGGCGGTGCCCTGCTGCTCCACCCAGGTGAAGTAGCCGAGGTTGAAGATGCGCCGGCGCTGCGGTTCGGAGCATTCGAGGTGCCGCACCTCGCCGCCGGCGCCCTCGAGCAGCCCCCGACCGAAGGCGGACGCCGCGGCCACATCGTCGTAGCCGCCGCGGTGGCGGCGGGCGATGTAGGCCTCCCGCTCGGCGTCGTAGAGCTCCGAGCCGTCGGTGGCCACGGTCACGATCACGTCGTCGCGGCCCATGTCATGTGCCTGTGCCACCGCGATCGCGGCCAGCGCGTTGCACGACGACGAGTAGCCCATATGGGTGAGCCCCCCCACGAGGCTCGCCTCGAGCCCGGCCCGCTCCACCAGGTGATCCCGGCCCGCCGGGGTGTTGAACAGCACGTCGAGCGAGTCGGTGCAGACATCGCTGACGGCCACCACGTCGTCGGTGTTCATCACGTTGTGGATCAGCGGCACGTGCTTGTCGCCGATGCCCTGGATGTTGTGCTCGCCGTAGCCGTTCTCGAGCAGGGTGGGGCACTCCAGAGCCTCCGCGGCCACGATCCGGCAGCCGTGGCGCTCCTTGAGGTAGTCGCCCGCGCCCAGGGTGCCCGCCGAGCCCGACGCGGAGACGAAGGCGGCGAGGCGCGAGCCGGGCCGGTCGGCGGCGACGTGCTCGTAGAGCCGCTCCAACGCGGCGCCGGTGACGCTGTAGTGGCCCAGATGGTTGGAGAACTCCGAGAACTGGTTGACGATCACGTTGGCCTCATCGAGGGCCATCTCGTTGCAGGCGTCGTAGATCTCCTTCACGTTGGACTCGGTGCCCGGCGTGCGCACGATGTCGTGGGCGGGGTCGAGCGTCCACCGCTCCAACCAGTCGAAGCGGGCCTTGCTCATGCCCGCTGGCAGCACGGCCACCCCCCGGCAGTCCATGATCCGGCTGATGGCCACCCCGCCGCGGGCGTAGTTGCCGGTGGAGGGCCACACCGCACGGTGCCGGGTGGGGTCGAACCGGCCTGTGACCAGCCTCGGAGCCAGGCAGGCGTAGGCGGCCAGCACCTTGTGGGCGCGGATCATCGGGAAGCGGTTGCCCAGGGCCAGCACGATGCGGGCATCCACGCCGGTCAGCTCAGGCGGCAGTTCCACGAAGTCCGGCACGGCGTGGGGGCCGCTGCCGTCGAGACGTCCGAACCAGTGGACCCGGAACAGGTTGGCGGCGTCGGGCTCGTTGCGGTCGACGCCCGCCAGCGCCGCGAGCCGCGCCGCCGGGATCCTCGAGGGGTCGCGCAACTCCGCGAACGTGGGCAGGGCGATCCGGCGGGCCCGGAACCGCTCGACGGTGTTGTCGTAGGCGGCGGCGTCGGCAACGCCGGAAGTGAGCCCGAGCGAGCGGTGGGCCCTGGCGATCTCGGCGTCTGAGATGGGGTGGTCTGAGATGGGGTCGGCTGCTGTCATGGCTCAAGTATCGCGCCGCGGCCGCCCGAGCAGACTCGCGCCGCGATCAGCGCGGGGTCGGAACGGCGCGCGGTGCCGCTGTCTCAGATGGCACGGTCTTGGCCCTCCCAGTAGGAGTCGCGCAGCTTGCGCTTGTAGAGCTTGCCGTTGGGGTCGCGGGGCATCTCGGTGGTGTAGTCCACCGACCGGGGCAGCTTCTGGCGCCCCAGCCGGCCCCGCAGCCACTCGAGGATCGCCGCGGTGGTGTCGGCGCCCGGCGCCCAGCCGTCGCGCGGTTCCACCACGGCCTTGATCTCCTCGCCGGTGTCGGGGTTGGGCACGCCGAACACGGCGGCGTCGCCGACCGCGGGGTGCTGCACCAGCTCGCCCTCGATCTCAGCGGGGTAGACGTTGACACCGCCGACGATGATCATGTCGTTGGCCCGGTCGTTGAGGAACAGGTAGCCGTCGGCGTCGAGGTAGCCGATGTCGCCCACGGTGAAGAAGCCCCGCAGGCGGCTGGCCTCGGTCTTGGCCGCGTCGCCCTTGTACTCGAAGATCGCTCCAGGCATCTTCATGTAGACGGTGCCCGACTCTCCCGCCGGCAGGTCGTCGCCCTCGCCGTCCACGACGATCACCTCGCAGCCAGGCCAGGCCCGCCCCACCGTGCCGGGCCGCTGCAACCACTCCGCAGCCGGCACGACGGTGCCTCCGCCCTCGGTGGCGGCGTAGTACTCCCAGATGCTGTCGCCCCACCACTCGATCATGCGCCGCTTGGTCTCTACGGGGCACGGCGCGGCGGCGTGGACCATGGCGCGCAGCGACGACACGTCATAGCCCGCACGCACCTCGTCGGGCAGTTGCAGCAGCCGGTTGAACATGGTGGGCACCATGTGCGAGGTCGTGACCCGGTAGCGCTCGATGCGCTCCAGCGCGCCCTCGGCCGTCCAGCGGTCCATGAGCACCACGGTGTGGCCCATGTGAAGCGACATGGTCGTCCAGTTGTTGACGGCGGTGTGGTACAGCGGCGCCTGGGTGAGCTGCACGTTGCCGTCGTGGGGCAGGCTCCCGAACAGCATCAACAGCCGGCCCGCCGTGGCCGCGGCCTCGTCGGGTGGGCGTGGGTCGAGCGCTCGCTTGACGCCCTTGGGCCGTCCGGTGGTGCCGGACGTGTAGAACATGTACGACCCGGTGGCCAGTTGCTCGGGTTCGGGCCGCTCGCCGCTGTGGCCGGCGGTCAGCTCGTCGAAGGGGCGGAAGCCTGCGACCGTGCCGCCCGCGCAGAAGCGGTTCGCCTCGGGGGTGACACGGCCGTCGAGCGCCTTGAGGGCCGTGGCGGCCTCGTCGCCGAACCGCTCGTGGACGATGAACGCCTTGGTCTCGGCGTCGTTGACGATGTAGCCGATCTCGGCGCCGAGGAAGTGCCAGTTGATCGTGGTCACGTACAGGCCGCTCTGGTAGGCGGCCAGACACACGGCGAGTTGCTCGAAGCAGTTGGGCAGCAGGGTGGTGACCTGGTCGCCCTTGCCGAGCCCCGCCTGGCGCAGGCCGTGCGACACCCGGTTGGTGAGCGCGGCCAGCTCGCCGAAGGTCATCTGCCGGTGCTCGGGATCGACCACGGCAAGTGCGTCGGGGTCGTCACGGGCGATGCTCCAGAGTCCCAGAGAGTCGGTGTTCGCCATGGGCGGCAGTCTGCCAGACCCCGCCGCCACACGGCAGGGTTGGGGGCGGTTGCTTGCGGATCGCGCATCCCGACCCCGCCCGCAACAGGGTGAGACACCCCCACACACCAGGGTCGGGCGCGACAGCTTCCCGGTCGCGCATCCCGACCCCGCCCGCAACAGGGTGAGACACCCCCACACACCAGGGTCGGGCGCGACAGCTTCCCGGTCGCGCAACCGGCGCAGCCCGCAACAGGGTTGGGACACACCCACACACCAGGGTTGCGGCGCGGTAGCTTGCCGGGCTGTGAGCAGCGAGCGGCAGGTCGACGAGCAGGTGCGCCTCGAGTACCGGGACAAGGTGGCGTGGATCACCATCGATCGCCCGGAGGCCGGCAACGCCCTCAACCCGCCATGCCGGGACCGCATTCGCGACATCCTCAAGAGCCTGAACACCAGCCACCGGGCGCGCTGCGCGGTGATCACCGCCAGCGGTGACCGCTTCTTCTGCACTGGCGCCGACCTGCGCCACGCCTACGGATCCGCCAACCGCTCAGAAGATGTGCCCGAGCGCATCGTGGGCGACGCCCGCCGCATGATGCTCGACGGCCAGCATTCGCTGTTCGCCGCGCTGCTGGACTGCGACGTGCCCGTGATCGCGGCCGTCAACGGCACGGCGGCGGGCATGGGCGCGCACCTGGCTCTGGCCTGCGACCTCGTGGTGGCAGGCGACCGGGCCAAGTTCGTGGAGGTGTTCGCCCGGCGGGGCCTGGTGCCGGACGCGCTCGGCCCCTGGCTGCTGCCGCGCATCATCGGCGTGCGCCGCACCATGGAACTGTTCCTGCTGGCCGAGGACCTGCCCGCAGACTGCGCCCACTCCTTCGGCCTGGTGAACCGCGTGGTGCCCCACGACCAGGTGCAGGCCACGGCTGCGGAGTGGGCCGAGCGCCTGGCCAGCGGCCCGACCCGCTCGTTCACGCTGACGAAATGGCTGGTCAACCGCAGCCTCGACACCGACCGGGCCACGATGGCCCATGACGAGGCGGTCGCGGTCGAGCTCAACGCCGCTACCGAGGACTCGGCCGAGGGCGTGACCGCCTTCGCCCAGCGCCGCCCCCCCAACTGGAAGGGCTACTAAGGCAGCCTGCGCGGCGAAGTGCGCCGGCACCACCCCCCCCCCCAACTGGAAGGGCTACTGACCCAACTCCAGATCGCCGTGCGGGCGCGGCAGCACCTCGCGCAGATACCGTGAGTCGTGCCAGCACGTAGTGCGCTGTGCGCGGAATCTGTGCGCAGTGCGCGAAGGACGTGCATTGTGCGCGGAACCTGTGCGTTGTGCGCGGAAGGCGTGCGCGCGCACCGTCTATGCTGGAACTGTGGCACAACTCCTAGGGTCGGATTCGGTCCCGCATCCGAACCTCTTCACGCCCAGTTTCGGCCAGTCTCCGTATTTCTCGGTTGGGCGAGACCGGATGCTTGAGGACCTGCATCAGTCCCTCAACACCGGGCCTGACGATGATCGGTTCACCTCCGTGCTGCTCGGGCCACGCGGTTCCGGCAAGACCGTGATGCTGGGGATGGTCGAGGACATGACCAGCAGGTCCGGCTGGGTCGTCTTCTCGCTTGATGCCAGCACCTCCGGGATCCATGACAGGATCAGAGAGCAGATCGCTTGGGCGCAGGAGGAATACGAGACGCTCCCCGATGTGGGCGACCGCCACAAGCAGACGACGACCGCCGCCGGCTTGAAGCTCTGGCCGGCGTCGCTCAGCCGCACAGTCGTCGAGACCATCGGGACCAAGTGGAGTCTGCGCCGCCAGTTGACGACACTCGCGTCCCACGCGGCCGATCAGGGGACGGCGGTGCTGTTGAGCGTTGATGAGATGCATGGCGGCGACCGTGACGAGATGAGGCGCCTGTCGGCCGACCTGCAACACATCACGAGGCGGGCGAAGCTGCCGCTGGCCTTCATGGGGGCTGGTCTGTCGGACATGCGGCACACGCTGCTCGAGGACAAGAAGATGACCTACTTCCACCGTGGTGGGAAGTTCGACATGCCGCCTCTCACACCCTCGGACTCGATGCGCTGCCTGCGCAAGACCATCGCCGACGCTGGCGGGGAGATAGAGGATTCGGCATTGCGTGCCCTTGCCGAGGCGGCGGGCGCCCTGCCGTATCGACTCCAGCTGCTGGGATATCACGCTTGGGTGATCTCGGGCGCCCCGTTCGACCCGATTGACGATCACGCCGCCGGCGAGGCTGTGATCGAGACAGACCGCGTGATGGCGGACCGGGTGTACGTCCCAACCTGGCATGACCTGGGCGATACCGAGAGGTCGTTCTTGCGTGCGATCGCCGGCCTGGGAGGGGTAGCCCGACCGAGGGACATCGCCAGGCAACTGGAGCAGTCGCCGTCGGCTCTGGCGGACATGGAGCGCCGCCTCGCCAACATCGGCTGCATCACCGTGGGCAGCGACGGCTCCGTCAGCTTCGGAGACCTAATCAGCCTTGAGGTGGTACAAGGCATCGTCCAGACCGAGGCGCGCTACGACATCGGCGCCGCTCCCCGGTCCACACAGCCGCCCAGTCCCCGGTGCAACGCCCTAATGCCGGTCGCCAAAGCACGCTGCATCCTGCCCCGCAACCACAAAGGCCGCCACCGGTCGCGCTAGGGACCTGTCATGCCAGCGCTAGGGACCTGTCATGCCACTCGCGTCTCGACCCACGCCACGAAAGTCGCCTCGTCAACTGTGCCAGCAGCTGCGGCCACCATCATCTTGACCGTGTCGTCACCTTCCGGATCGTCGTCGGGCTCGTTCCAGGTCGCTCCGTTACGTTCGGCCATTTCGACCATTGCAAGAAAGGCAATCCGCTTGTTTCCATCAAGAAATGGGTGATTTCGGACGAGCCGGTATCCAAGCACGGCGACCTTGCGCGCCAGCCCCGGGTGAAACTCAACACCGTCAAAGGACGCTGCTGGAGCATGTACCGCAGAGTCGGCGGCATCGGTCCGGCTAGTGCGCCGAAGCACCTCTGGTTCAATGCGCAATACCCATGATCCGATAAACACGATATCGCTGAGTCCGAGGTAGTTCACGCTGCCTAGCAGGCCAGTCGATCAAGGATCCGCTTGTGGCGTTCCATCGACGCAGCGAGACGCTTCTGGAAGTCAGCATCGGCCTGACGCGATCGAATGTGGCTCTCAATAGCCTCGCGAACGGCCTCAGACACGCTGACACCATCAACCTCGGCGATGTACTCGAGAACCTCGGCCTGCTCGCCTGCGAGCCGCAAGGTCATTACCTTCTGAACGTCGGCCACGGTGTCCTCCCATCTCGATCCCACGTATACTCTACAAGCATAGTGGCATGATAGCAAGATGCATGATAGCAAGATGTCAGCATATCATGCTAGCCCGGCCTTCGCACCCGTTGCGGCCATCACCCTGCGATCGATGCACCACCACGATGTAGGAAGCTGCGCAGACCGTAGGCGGCACCAACCTCGTTCTCGGTGGAATCGCGCACCACGATGGCGGGCCACCACTCCTCGCTGAACCAGGCCGAGGGCGGGTAGTTGGGTCGGTCGGCCTTCACCGCAATGCTCACAGCTATCACCTGGACCCCGGCGGGCAGCGGAGTGTCGGGTCAGCTGTCCCGGCCTATCGATCTGGTGCCGTGCTTTGGTGCCTTGGGGGGTTTGCGGTTGGCCGCGGTGGGGGTTGGCAGGTCGTCGGCGGGGATCAGGGGACCCGAGACGATCCGCTCTAGCAGGTCGGCGGCCTGGGGGGTGACCTCGAGGGTGTGTTCAAGTATGGACAGCACGAGCAGGAGTTCGTCGGTCTGGGTCCAGCGAGTGGGGCGAATGTCGTCAAGCGGGGTACGGCTGTCTGTTTTGCCCTTGCGGTCGGCCATGCGGTAGCCGAGCCACGAGCGCAGAACCTTCAGGCCGGACACCTCGAAGTCCCAGACCTCGGGCGCGATTGGGGCGAAGGCACCGGTTCCGACGATCAGGGTCTGCCTTTCGGGTTCGTAGGCATAGCGGTTGGGCATCCCAATCACAGGGCGAATCTGCGAACAGCTTCCGACAGGGAGGCCGTCGTTGCCATCCGGCGCGAAGCGCTCGCCCCAGGTGTGCCACCAAAGCAGATCGCGACCCAACGTCACCGCCTCTGCGAACAGCGCTGCATGAGCGGTCATCGGGATGCGGATCGGGCCAGCCTCCTCGGCCAGTCCTTCACCGAACTTGTCGCTGAAGGCTGGCGTTGCCCCGAGGGCGTACACGTATGCGCACAAGTCCTCAGCCGCAACCGTAACGCCAAGCGCCTGTCCAAGGGCCGCAAGCAGACCGTCAGCGACATTGTGTAGCTTGCCGCTCGCAGTCCTGTGGAGTGGCATGACGTCACTGTTGCCGCCACGTGAGAAGTGGAGGTCCGGAACGTAGGGCGTGGCGGTCAGCACCGGACCCCGGCTTAGCTTGGTAGCCGTAGGCGCACTTAGATATACTTGCCCAGATCCGCGAATATTCCATAGTTCGCGTCTCGGGTAATCTATGGCTCGGATGTCGGCTATTATCCACTGCCGATCGTGGCTCCGGTAGCCATAACGCTCAACTCCTTCTGGTGAGTCGTCGATGTCGAGAGCAGTGATTGCTGAGAGCCTGGTACCTGTTCCAGAGAGGCCGACGAGACGGCTATCGATCTTGCGGTCGCGCGTTTTTCGAAACAAAGCCGTTCGCTCACGGGGGACTGCTGACAGCAACTCTCGCCAGCGTCGCATTAGCAGAGTCTCAGTTTCTGCTATCGGCCATAGACGCTTGACCTGGCAGCCAGAGTGTGCCCATGGGAAGAGGTCGGTGACCTTTGGCCAGTCGAAATACCCACTTGTTCGAAATTGCTGGTGGTCACTGCGAGGTGTGAATCTATCGAGGCTTCGCCCCGAAACGCCGTTGGATACATCACTCAGTGCCATATGGCTCAGTGAGGCCAGCTTCTCAGCTCGGGTACCCGTGATCTTGATATAGCGAACGGTACATTCGCAGGCTGGCTCACGGCCAGTCCGAATTCCGATTGCGATGGCAACGGGCGTTCGAATAGCGAAGATGTTGTCATCCTTGTAGGCCCCGCGACCTTGGCCTCCTAGGTCAACGATCCACAGTTCATCGAGCGCACCCCGCAACAGGTGGCGTAGGCCGCCCATCGATATTCCTTCGAGATAGGACGAGGCCGTGATAAAGGCGATCACGCCGGGGCCCTCGGGCAGCTCGGTAGCTTGCCAAACAGCCCAGCGCCAGAAGTAGACATAGTCGTTTTGGACATTCTTGAGATGGTTGCCCAGGCCCGCTGCCTCCATCGGCTCCTTTATGTCCGTGAGCAACGGTGCAAGGCTCTCATTTCCGTATCGGACCACGCCGCCCTTGCGCGTGCCCCTAGCCCCGACTTCTCGCTTTTGCCTATGGTAAGGCGGGTTGCCGATCACCACAGTGAACCGCTCAGACTCCTTAAGTTCAGCGGCGCGCTCGCCTTCCTCAGCTAAGGGGTCACCTACACTCGGGAGTTGACCCTGACGCGACAGGTGCTCCAGCGTGTCGGTGAGCAAAATCTTGATCCCGATGCCCGCATCGTGTTCGGCGTCCAGTGTGTGTGTGTGTGTGTGTGTGTGTGTGTGTGTGCATTTCCAGGGCTACCTTGAGGTGAGCGATGGCGTAGGGCGCAGGCATCAACTCGAAGGCGTGCATGTGCGGCAGCAATCGATCGCGCAAATAGCTCGGCCATTCCTCTTGAGCGGCGTGTTCCAAGAACGATTTGCGGGCCCGACGCAACCACTCGACTAAGAACGTGCCGGTGCCGGTAGCTGGGTCGACCATCGACACGAACTGCTTGTCTGCGTTGATGCCTTGGGGCACCTCAAAGCCGTTGCGTTCGGCTACTTCTCGCCATGTGGCAGTGTCGGCTATGCCCATCTGGAGCCCGAACCGGGACCGCAGCACGTCATCTACAGCGCGCACGATGAACTCGACGGCAGGCTGCGGTGTGTAGAAGGCACCAGCTTTCTTGCGCTCCGTGGGGTCGTACTGCTTGAGAAATTCCTCGTAGAAGTGGACGACCGGATCGCCGCCCTTGGCGGTGTTGCCAATCTGGTCGAGGACAGCCTCGACATTCGTTTCCCGAAGGTCAGCAACAAGTTTCGGTAAAGCGCTACCAGCCAGGTCAAGGCCCGCGGCCCCTTCGTGTACCTGCTCGAACAGTTCTTCGAGGAACGGGTTGGCAAGCGGCACCGTCGAGAAGATCGGCGTCGATCCGAAGTCCTCAGGATTAGTCACCCGGCTGCTGAGCAACCCGTACACCAGCGTCTGCGCGCACATGTCGGCGAACTTGTCGTCGTTCACGTCACTGACGAGCCGCTCGCGGATCTCCTCCATCAGTGTCGAGAACGGCCCCGAGCCATCTTCGTCCCGCAACTCATCGCGAATCTGGCTGCGCAGGTCGCGGGCTGTCTTAGCCATGCGTTCAGCGAGACGTGCCGAGTCACGGATCGCTTGGCCGACCGGCAGCTTGAACGCTTGCCACCACGCCTCGCGCCACGACTCAGTGTCTCTGTCCTCATCGGGCCATCGCAGGCACGGCAGCAATTCCCCACTGAGCCGCTGGAGGTGGCGCGTCGAAGCGCGTGCGGGCCTCCACGTCAGCGAGCGGAACTGTGCCGTCTGCGGATCTTTACCCTTGAAGGCCAGCAGGTGTAGTTCTACATCCTCACCGGTGCCAGCGATCACAATGAATAGCAACTCATCCAACGCCCATGTGGGATGGCTGGCGACGCCGGCCGCGCGCTTCTTGGTGACGAGCGCCTGCAACAGGCGACGGATTGGCGTGAAACGAAGCCGTGACCCGCCGAACTCCAAGAAGAACATGCCCCAAGGCTGATTGGCGGTCAACGGTCGCATCTGCCGGAGTCGCCGTAGATCTTTGAGAGCGTCGACTTGGATGCCCAACTCATCGGGATCCCAGTCGTAGGTGAGCGCGTCAAGGTCCTCGTCCTCCAGCCGATCAGGAAGTTCGACCGGCCAGCGCAGGTCGTCCACGAGGTACTGGAAGAGTTGCGCGAAGGTGCGGATGCGACGCAGAGCCTCGGCTTGCTCTGCGGGCGACGTGCCGTACATCAGGCCCATCCCGTGCCGTCGGGGCCTTCCCCCGTTAACTGTCCGGCGGGGGCGGCACGGTCGGGTTGGCCGCTCATCAGTTCAACCCAGCCATCCCGAACCATCTATCGCAACGCTTTACGGGCGGCACGGTGGATTTCGCTGCGCATCAGTTCAGTTCCATCCAGCAGAGCAGCTGGGGCTTGGGTGCGTTCATTGGAGCGTTGACCTGCTTGAGGTAGCTGTTGTGAATGTGGCGCGACACCGTATCGCGCGCCTCTTTGAGGGCGTCCCTCGGCGTAGCGCAGCGGCGGGGGGTCTTGGGATTGGAACGAATGCTCTCGATGATCTCGCCAGGTAACTCGACAATGCCCTCACCGTCGAAGCGGTACAGATACCACCGAACGGACCCGGCATCGAGGGTGAACTCTCGACGCTCGGCATCCATGGCGGGCAGCGAGTAGCAGAAGAACACGCCCCGGGCACCCTTGGCGAGCTTGCGGCGACCCGAGAACACCGAGCCCGGCAGCCCGTCGAGCCGATCCGCTAGATCGGGATGCTCTTTGAGAAGCCTCTGATATTCCAGGTGCATTTCCTCCACCGCGGTGCGCTTCCCTTCGTAGGCGGCGTTGAACTCTCGCAGCGGGTCGTAGGCATCGTCGGGGTGCAGCAGCTTGCGGCCCTCGATGCCCAGCGTGTGCGAGATCAGCAGCGTCTTGCCGGCGACCTTCTGATATAGCGCGAGGATGCGCTCCAGTTCCTCGGGTGGCAGGAAGTTCCAGAATCGCACGATGCCCCGGTCGCCTGCCACCTCGGGATGAGCTTCGGCGAGTTGCTTCTCCACCTCCGGACTCATGCGACGGTCGACGCGGCCGATGCGCTGCATCAGCCGCACCGGGTTCCAATGCAGGTCGTAGTTGATGAGCCGGGTGGCGTCCTGAAGGTTGAGGCCCTCCGACAGCACATCGGTGGAGACCAGCACGCGTATCTCGTCCTGGCCTGCGTGCTTCAGATCGGCGCTGCTCGAGCCGTTGTAGTAGGGCGAGAAGCGGCGGATCACCTCGGCCCTGTCGAGCTTGGAGCCGCTGTCGATGCGAACCAGGCCGTCCACGCCGGCGGCCCGCAGCTGCGACTCGATATAGCGGGCGGTGTGGGCGAACTCTGTGAACACCAGCACCTTGCGACCGGACAAAGCCTTGGTGCGCAACAGTCGGATCAGCTTGCGCACCTTGTCATCCTGCTCGGTAGCGAGACGGCTCGTGGCGTCCAAGAACTCTGAGATCGTGTCAAGGTCCTCGAAGGTCTTGGCGAGGATGGCGGCCACGTCGTATTCGTCTCGGCGCAGTTCGTCCACGCTCTCCACGAACTCGAGCGGAACCACGTCCTCATCGAGGTCATCCTCGTCGGCTTCGTCATCATCTTCGTCGAAGCCAGCCCCGAGCCGGGCATCGGGCCGGTAGCGGACGATTGCTGCGTGCTCTTGCAGCCAGCGTTCGAGCCGGTCATGCTCCGGGCCTGGCTCGCAGTGCACCTGCGCGAAGGCAAGCAGCTTGTGCATCATCCGGTGGAGCGACTTCTCGAAAGCGAACACAGAACTCTCGAACCGCTTGAGGAACGTCGTCCGGATCAGGCCGACAACCTGCTGCTGGCGGTTCTCCTCGAAGCGGTCGATCTCGGCGGGGCCGATGTAGTGGGCCAGTGGGTAGTACATGTCCAGCGAAAGCAGCGGCTGCTCGCGGTCACAAGCCAGGGCGAACAAGTCGAGCACTTCGCGATACGACGGGCGGATCGAGTAATCGGCAACCTGGGGCGACTTGCGATCCGGGAACGCGGCCGACGACCCCGTCTCCTGTATCTGGCTGGCCTTGGCGTAGGCACGACTGCGCTGCACCACCAGCGCTGCGAACACCTCGTCGGCGGCGAGCGCCTCACGCGCTTCGGAGGTCAGTCCCTCGGCCAGCGGCGAAGGGGCCTTGCCCGATGCTGAGTCCTCGCCACCGCCGAGAGCGGCCTGCAACTCGTGCTCCATCCGGTTGAAGTGGCCTGACAGGTTGTGCACGCCGAGGCTGCGGGCAAAGAACGCCTCGTCGCCGCAGGTGAACAACTCGGCCATGTGCCGGAAGTCGGCCAGCCGATTGTTGACCGGAGTGGCGGTGAGCAAGAACACGAGCTTTGAACGCTGGGTCGAGTCCAACATGTCATAGAGGCGCCAGTAGCGGGAGCGGCGATCCCGCCCGGCGTCCGGCCCGGCTTCACCACCGCCGAGGCCACCTCCGCCACCGAGGGCATGGTGACGTTCGCCCCGGCTGCCCCGGTTGCGGAAGTGATGCGCTTCGTCGATGATCACCGCGTCGGCCAACTGGGTTATGCGCTTGAACCGCTCGGGAAAGTCGCCGCTGCGGCCCAAATCGGTGTGGTTGAACACGCTGAGGTTGGAGAAGTCCGCCCCTCCGCCCACTCCGCCGATGTGTGGCAGCCAGCGGCTGAGGTGCGGCTCCCAGACCCCCTCGCGTGCCGCCTTGGGAGCGAAGAGCACCACCCGCTTGTTCTCGTGCAGGACCAACCGCTCGATCAGCATCAGCCCGACGAAGGTCTTGCCCAGGCCCACCCCGTCACACAGGAACGCTCCACCGTGCCGGCGGGCGATCTTCATCAACGACCAGTACGCCTCCTGCTGGTATCGGTCTAGCTGGCCGAACATTCGCGACTGCGTCTCGTCCCACTCCCCCGCCGTGAGCTCACGACCCCGGAACAACTCATGCAACGCCTTCGCGTAGATGTCGAACGGCGTGAACTCGGCGATGTGGCGCCTGACCGTGCGCAGGATGTCCTCCGTAACGTCCTCCGCCGCTGCCCAGTGCGTCTCGAACCAGTCCTGGAGTTGGGCAACCTCCCGACCGCTCTGCACCTGAATGTTCAACTCGACGTTGCGGGTCAGTCCCGGCAGCGTGAAGTTGCTCGACCCCACCAGCGCCTGCGCGCCGACCACATCGAACTTGGCGTGGGTGATGTAGGCCTTGGCGTGGAACTTGTCGCGCCGGTACACCCGGCACTCGATCCGCCCCTCGGCGATGGCCTGCACGATCGCCTCCACGCCCTCCAAGAACGGATTGCTGCTCTTCTCGCTCTCCAAGCTCTCATCGAGGCGCCCGACCCGCTGACGCAGGGCCTCCTTGAACACGTTTGCGGTACGCAGGGAAACCTCGTCGCCCATCAGCAGGCGGATCCTCTCAAGCCGCTGCCACTTGCCGTCGAGGGCCAGCAGCGCCCCTATCTCGAAGAACCCGGTGGCTATGTCGAACGACCGGGCGAGCTCGCTCCATTCGCGCAGATACTTGAGCCCCGTCCAACCCGACACGCTGTTGTCGACGATGAACAGATCGCCCCCGCCCGCGCCGTCCACGTTCCCACCGTACCCGAGCCATCTGCACCCGAGACATACGACACCACGGACGAGACGGCAGCCGCACGGTGTCGTGACGGAGGCGGCCTGCAGACAACGAGCGAGGGGCAGGCCGACCACAAGAACGTCGGCCCCTTTACCGCACGGCACCGTGAAGGGGCGGCCTGCAGACAGGGGCATCAGATTAGATTTAGATATTTTCTATAAGAGGTTGTGTGATGTCATAGGGTGGTGGCATACTGTGATCATGCTGATTGAAGCGTCCCGCCGAGCCGAGGCAGCCGCCAGAGAGATGCTCGCGCTCATCAACGCCGGCGGGGTGGTCTGTGACGAGCTGCGCGAGATGCTGCACATCTCCAAGGCCACTACCGCGGTCCTCACCGCAGCACAAACCCGTGCGGCTTCGATCATCGCCAAGTCTGAACGCCACGGCGACGGCGGCACCGGCGTGCTCACCGAAACCGCCGGGTTGTCCCGCCGCGACGCCTTCGGGCAGATCAACACAGCCGAAGCGATCTCACAGACACCGTCGGTGCGTGACGCGGTCGAGTCCGGCCGCGTTTCCCAGGCCAACGCGCGGCGGTTGGCCGAGGCTGTGAAACGCACCAGCGCCGAAGCCGTCGAGTCTGACGCCGGGCTGCTCGCCAAAGCCCAATCCCTGACCGCAAAGCAGTTCGCCAAAGAAGCCCGCCGCTGGACTGCGGACCACCAACGCGACGGCGGCGAACGCGACCATCAGCGGCTGCGCGCCAGGCGCAAACTGCGCATCTGGAACGCTGATGACGGCACCGTGCAACTACATGGCGTGTTCGATCCCGTGACCGGCAAGCGCATCGAGAGCCGGCTGCGCGCCGAGGCGCTCCGCATGTACAACGCCGACAAGAAGCTCGCTGCCGGCCGCGGTGCCGGCGGGTCGGGCGATCTGCCGGGCGCTGGACGGCGCACCCATGAGCAGTGCATGGCCGACACCTTCGACAACCTCACTTCACCTGCCGCGGACCAACCCACCGACCCCGACACAAGCGCGGCGCCTCCCGCGGGTGTGGGCAGGTCGTTCGCGGACATCAGCGTGATCGCGCACGTCGACAACACCACCGGCGAGCTGATCGCCGAACTCCCCGACGGAGCGCGACTGCCGGCGGCGGTACTCGAAGAACTTGCCTGCAACGCACGGCTCACCGGCCTCGTCTATGGCACTGCGGGCACACCCATCTGGCGGACCAAGTCAGCGCGTACCGCCACCGAGGGGCAACGGCAGGCGCTGCTCAACCGCTGGGGCGGCTGCTTCCACTGCGCGGCACGCCCGGACATGTGCCAGATACATCACATCGTGCCCGTCTCACGAGGCGGAGCCACCAAGATCGACAACATGGTCCCCGTCTGCTGGGACTGCCACAACAAGATCCACCATCACCACTGGCAGATCCGCAAGCGACCCGGCGGGCAGCACACCCTGCACCCGCCCAACAGCACGCACCACGGGCCCGCGCAGCCGCCTCTCAAAGCCAATCCCCAAGCGCATGGAAATCCAAAGGCACACCCCGGTTCCGCGCACGCACCCGAACAATCACCGCTGTTCGCATCAAGCGACCCGCCGGAACCGGAACCCGCACTGCAGCGGGCCGGCGCAGGCCGACCCCGCGGCCGGGACCCTGCGCATTCCAGCGGCCGGTAGTCAGCCGCAGGTAGTCATCGGTGACGTTAGGCACGGCCGACGACGCTGAACCGGCCGGTGCTTTGCAGGGCCGAAGATAACCATCCGCAGCCGCCGTCGACAGCTCTAGCGGGGTATAGAAGCCAGTTCGGGAGGCACCTGCTGTTATGCGAATGCTACGGGGAGGTGGGCTAAGCCTCTGAGGGTGAGCCTTCGCTTCCAGGGTGGATTGTCGTCCAGGGGCGTCCAGGTGTCGAAGCGGCCGAGCAGGGCCTCCAGCACGACTTGGCCCTCGAGCCGAGCGAGCGCAGCGCCCAGGCAGTAGTGGATGCCCGAGCCGAAGGACAGCATCGGCACGTCGCCTCGGCGGCCCACGTCGAAGCGGTCGGGGTCGTCCACCACAGCCGGATCGCGGTTGGCCGCCCCGAACAGTGTCAGCACCCCCGAACCCCGCCGCAAGTGCTGACCGGCGATCTCGGCGTCGGCGCGGGCGTAGCGTCCGTCGAGTTGCACCGGCGGCTCGAAGCGCAGCACCTCCTCCACCGCCGAGGGAACCAGCCGGCGTTCGGCCCGCAACCGGGCGAGCTGATCGGGATGGCGCATCAGCGTGTGCACCATGTTGCCGATCAGGTTCATGGTCGTCTCGAAACCGGCGCCGTAGATCAGCGAAACCGTGTTGGCGATCTCCTGCTGGGTGAGACGATCCTCGCCGTCGCTCGCCGCGATCAGACCCGACAGCAGATCGTCGCGGGGCTCGACTCGCCTGCGGTCGATCAGGTCGTGGAGGTACTCCTGCATCCTCGCTCCCGACACCGCAGCCTGCTTGACCTCTTCCGGTTGGCGGTTCGGCTCAAGGTTGACGGCCAGGTCCGACACCAGCGGCCTGAGCCAGTCGCGATCCTCGACCGGCACGCCGACCAGCTCGCTGATCACGTTGGCGGGCAGCGGGAAGGCGAGGGCGTCGATCAGGTCGCACTCACCTGCCCCCGCCACCGGGTCAAGCAACTCATGGGTCATGGCCTCCACCGACGGGCGCAGCCGCTCGACCCGCCGTGGGGTGAAGGCGCGGCTCACCAGCGACCGTATGCGGGTGTGGTCCGGCGGGTTCAGCGACAGCAGCGAGCGCCCTCCGTTGGAGTCCCTGGCCCGGTTGGGCGCGAACAGCAACGGCACGTCGTCGCCGGGCTCGGGGTTGCCGAGCCGCTGATCGCGCAGCGCCGCACGGCAGTCGTCGAAGCGGGTGAGCACCCAGAAGTCCGAGAACCCGGTCTTGTGCACCGGCGACGTCTCGCGCAACTCCCGCAGCAGCGGGTACGGATCGGCGATCACGCTCGGGTCGGTGACGATCCGCAGCAGCAACTCATCGCCGGCAGTAGGAGTCTCCTGCCCTGGGGCGGCCTGCTTGTCACTCACGACGGGATCCCTCCTGCGTGTTCATGCCGGCTAGGGCGACGGCGATCTCTGCGGCCACTGCTGCGTTGGACACCGCTAGGGCGATGTTCGCCTCCACCGTGGCACCGTCAGTGAACTCAGCGACCGCGGCCAGCACCGCCGGGGTGACCGCCGCCCCCGACACACCGCCGCGGCGCGCCGCCTCCTCCGCAGCCTCGATCGCCCTGTTGACTTGGTCCGCATCGAGTTCGGCCTCGGCGGGGATCGGGTTGGCCACGAGGATCCCGCCGGGATGCCCGAGCGCCGCGGCAGCCCGCAGCGCGGCAACCACCTCGCGGCCCTCGCTGACGCTGGCGGCGACCTTCCGGCCGCTGTCGCGCCGGTAGAAGGCGGGGAAGCGCTCGGTGCGCCAGCCGACCACGGCCACGCCCAGCGTCTCCAAGCGCTCGAGTGTCAGGTCCACGTTCAGGAACGCCTTCGCCCCGGCCGACACCACCACCACCCGGTGGCGGGCCATCGCATCAAGGTCGTGGCTCACGTCGCCGCTGCGCCCGGCGCCGCGGTGCACACCGCCGATGCCCCCGGTGGCGAACACCCCGATGCCGGCCGCCTCGGACAGCGTCACCGTGGCAGACACCGTGGTCACGCCCACATCAAGCCCGGCGGCCACTGCCGGGCCCAGATCACGCGCCGCCAGCTTCACCGACCCTGCGAGCAGGCGCTTCGCTCCGGCGGCGTCGACCCCCACCACGGCGCGACCGTCGAGCACCCCGCACACCGCCGGAACGGCTCCCCCAGCCCGTACCGCTGCCTCCACTTCCCGAAGGCAGCGGCGATTGGCGGGGTCGGGCAGGCCGAGCCCCGAGAAAATCGTCGACTCCAGCGCCACGACCGCGGCCCCCGAAGACAGTGCTGCACGAACCTCGTCGCCCACGCTGAGAGGGCCCCTCACGCAAGCGAGACTACGCGAGCGAGACCATGGGCCTCCAGCCACCACCGCCGCCACGCCCGCTGCCCCCCCACCCAGGAGAGGACCCCTCACGCAAGCGTGGCCATTGGCCCCCAGCTACTACTCCCCGCCACGCCCTGAATGCCCTCAAAGCAACCGTGGCCATGCCTAGCTGCCATAGGCTGGCGCGGATGACCGTGAGCGGTGCCGACTCGGAGTTGGTCGAGGACTTCAACGCGGCCTACGCAGAGTTGACCGCGGCGGGGGCGCCCTTCGCGTGGACGGAGAGGGAGTTGCGCGGCACGCCGGTGCGCGTGTTCGACAACGCCCTAGCGGACATGCGCACCGTGTGGGAGACATCAGCACAGTACGGCGACAGCGAGTACCTCGTCTACGGTGACGAGCGTTACAGCTACACGCAGGCCCACGCTCGGGTCAGGGCCCTCGCCGATTACCTGCGCACCGAGTGCGGCGCCGGCCCGGGCACCCGGGTGGCGATCTCGATGCGGAACTATCCCGAGTGGGTGCTGGCCCACTGGGCAATCATCTGCACCGGTGCCGCCGTGGTGGGGATGAACTCCTGGTGGACGGCGCCCGAGATGGAGTTCGCCATCGACGACGCCGAGCCCGTGGCGCTGATCACCGACGGCGAGCGGCTCGAGCGGCTGGGCGCGGCCGGCGAGACCGGCGGGCGCAACCTCGGCTCGGGGGCGGGTCCCGGTGGGAAGCCCCAGCGCGCGGGCGGAGCCACCACGACCGGCGCAGCCGATACGACCGGCACCACCGGCACAGCCGGCACGACTGACACCGCCAGCACGACCAGCACTACCGGCACCACCGATACCGCCGGCACGACCGGTACCGCCAGCACGACCAGCACCACCGGCACAGCCAGCACGACCAGCACGACCGGCACCACCGGCAGGGCCATGCGTGTCATCGCGACCCGTGTCGAGGGCGAACTGCCCGCCGGAGTGCAGCACTGGAACTCGGTGTCAGACCCCGCCAATGCGCCGGACACCCTCCCGGACGCCGATATCGACCCCGGCGACGACGCCTTGATCTTCTACACGTCGGGCACCACGGGCTTCCCCAAGGGCGCCCGGCTCACCCACCGGGCCGTGGTACACAACCTGCTCAACATCATCTTCGTGAACGCCTGCGGAGACGCCGCCCGCGCCCGCCGGCTCGCCGCCGGCAGCCAGGGCCAGGCCACAGGCCAGGGCGGCACAGGCCACCGCACCCCCGAGCCCGCACCCGTCGCCGTGGCGCTGCTTCCGGTGCCGCTGTTCCACGTGACGGGCTGCAACTGCGTGATGCACCCGGTGACCATCGGCGGCGGGCGGCTCGTGCTCATGTATCGCTGGGACACGACCGAGGCGCTGCGGCTGATCGAGCGGGAGCGGGTCACGGTACTGACCGGGGTTCCCACCATGTCCCGCGAGCTGCTGCAGCACCCCGGCTGGTCGAGCACGGACACATCCTCGCTGCGGTCGATGGGGGGCGGAGGCGCGGCAGTGCCCGCCGACCTGGTGCGCAGGATCGACGAGGGACTCGAGCATGGCCGCCCGGGCGTCGGCTACGGGCTGACCGAGGTCGCCGGTGTCGCCACCGCCATCAACAACGAGTTCTACCTGGCCCGGCCCTCCTCGGTGGGGCCGCCGGTGCCGTGCATGGAGGCCAAGGTCATCGACGGTGACGGCTCGACACTCGGCGCCGGTCAACGGGGAGAGCTGCTGCTGAGGGGGCCGAACCTGATGGAGGGCTACCTCAACCAGCCCGACGCCACGGCGGAGGCGGTGGTCGACGGCTGGTTCCGCACCGGCGACGTGGCCGAGATCGACGGCGACGGCTGGATCCACATACGGGACCGCATCAAGGACGTCGTGATCCGCGGGGGCGAGAACGTCCACTGCTCCGAGGTCGAGGCCGCTATCTACGAGCTCGACCAGGTGGCCGAGGCAGCCGTGTTCGGACTGCCCGACGAGCGATTGGGCGAGGAGGTCGCGGCCGCCATCGTGATCGTGCCCGGCACCCGCCTCGACCACGCCGACGTCAGCGAGCACCTTGAGGGCCGCCTCGCTCGCTTCAAGCATCCCAGCCGGGTGTGGTTCCTCGGAGAGCCCCTGCCCCGCAACGCCAACGGCAAGTTCCTCAAGCGAGAGCTGCAAGAACGCTTCGCCAGTTGATCCCTGGGCACCAGCATCGTGGGGTTCGGGGGTGCGGGCGGGGGCACCGCATACGCCTATCAGCACTGTGGGCTAGCGACCCCACACCGGCGGGGGACCAGGTGGCGGCTATGGGCGTGACAGTGTCGCCAGACGCTCCGCGGCCTCTAGCAGGACCTCGCGGCTCTTGCAGGCCGCGAAGCGCACGTAGGGCGCTCCGAGGCGCTTGTCGTCGCACAGCACCTGCACCGGCACGGCCACCACACCGCAGCGCTCCGGCAGCGTGCGGCAGAACTCCAAGCCGTCGTCGGCGCCGAGGGGGCGGATGTCGGCGGTGATGAAGTAGGTGCCCTGTGGCGTGACCGGCTCGAACCCGGCCTCGGCCAGCCCCGTGCACAACAGGTCGCGCCGCGCCGCTAGGTCGTCGGCCAGCGACGCGAAGAAGCCGTCGCGCAGGCCCAGGCCCAGCGCCACCGCCGGCTGGAAGGGTCCGCCGCTGACGTAGGTGAGGAGCTGCTTGGCCGCCTGCACCGCCCTCACAAGCTCGGGGCGGGCGCACACCCAGCCGATCTTCCAGCCGGTGAAGGACAGCGTCTTGGCGCACGAGGAGATGGTGACGGTGCGCTCCGCCATGCCCGGCCTCGTGGCCAGAGGCACATGGCGGCATCCGTCGAAAGTCAGGTGCTCGTACACCTCGTCGGTCACCGCGATCACGTCATGCTCGACGCACAGCGCCGCGATCTGGTCGAGCTCCTCGACGCTGAACACCTTGCCGGTGGGATTGTGGGGGCTGTTGAGCAGCAGCAACCGTGTGCGCGGGCCGAACGCCGCAGCCAGCTCGCCGGGGTCGAAGTCGTAGGCGGGCGGGCGCAGCTGCACGAGCCGGCGGCGCGCCCCGGCCAGCGAGATGTCGGCCGGGTAGATGTCGAAGTAGGGCTCGAAGGTCACGACCTCGTCGCCGGGTCCCGCCAGCGCCAGGATCGCCGCGGTGATCGCCTCGGTGGCGCCCGCGGTGATCAGCACCTCGCTGCCGGCATCGAACTCCAAGCCCCAGAAGCGCTTCTGGTGGTCGGCGACGGCCTGGCGCAGAATCCGATACCCGATCCCGGGCGGGTACTGGTTGTAGTCGCCTCTGATGGCCTCGATAGCGGCCTCGGCCACCTCCTCCGGGCCGTCGGTGTCCGGGAAGCCCTGCCCCAGGTTGATGGCGCCGGTGCGCACCGCCAGCGCCGACATCTCAGCGAACACCGACGCCCCGCCGAACTCCTGCAAGCGCTCACACAGGTAGGGCCGGCCGAGGTCGCTCACCCCGCCAGCCTAGATCGGAGCCCCTGGCCGAGAACGCGCCTCGCAAACCCCCCTTCCGACCAGCGCCGGCCGCGGAACTCCTAGCCGTGAGAGCGCCGGCTCGCCCGGCCCGGCGGGGAGTCAGCCGGCGGTGGCTGCGGCCGCGGCTATCAGGGACTCCCAATTTGCGTCGCTCAGCTCCCCATTTGCGTCGCTCAGCTCCCCGCTGAGGCGGGTGAACACCCTGCCGCTGGCATCCACCACCACGATGTAGGGGAAGCTGCGCAGACCGTAGGCGGCGCCGATCTCGTTCTCGGCGGAGTCGCGCACCACTGTCGCGGGCCAGCGCTCGTCGCTGAACCAGGCCGAGGGCGGGTAGTTGGGTCGGTCGGCGCTCACTGCGGTGCTCACGGCTATGACCTCGACCCCGGCGGGCAGGGTATTGCCGGCCAGCCAGTTCGAGATCCGGGGCAGCTCCCTCTGGCAGTGCGGGCACCAGTGGGCGAAGAAGCCGATCACCTTGGCCGTGCCGTCTCCGGGCTGCACACTCACCTCGGTGCCGTCGAAAGTCGTCGCCGCGAACGCCGGCGCCTGCGTCCCGAGGGCGGGATCGCCCTGTGACTGCTCGAACACAGGCAGCGCCGCGCCTGCGAGGGTCACGTCAGAGACCTGCAACACGAGGCTGTCACGATCCCGCTGATCAGCGTCCCCGCTGGCCAGGAACGCCACGGCCACGGCCACGGCGACCAGCGCCACGATCCCGCCGATGACCCACTTCAGCAGGGGGTTGGATCTGCCGCCGTCGCGATCGGCCGACCGGGAGCCGCCTGTCGAATGCTGGAGTTTGGGTCGGTTGCTCATGGAACCTCGCTGGGGTGAAGGACGCCTGTGCCGCCTGCACCGTCGCCGGCGCGAACGGACCGTAGTGAGAGCATCGCCAGGCCCGCGACACCGGCGAAGCCGCATCCGGCCATGAAGGGGATCGTCATGAAGCCGAAGCTCTCGACCCAGCGCGCCGTGCAAGGGGCTCGCACATCGCAGGTCGAGCCCTGACCGGGGAACAGCTGCAGCTGATAGTGGTAGACGGAGACGGCCAGGCCGGCCAGCGCCAGGGGCAGCGCGTACCAGCCGCCGCGCCGGTCTCGGCGCACGACGGCCACGGCGAGCACCGCCACGAGCGAGTACATGCAGATCCGCTGGTACCAGCACATCTCGCAAGGGGGGTATCCCGCGACCCCGGAGTAGTACAGGCTCCCCGCCGTCGACACCGCCGCTATCGCCAGCGCCAGCGGCAACAGGACGGGCCGCAGATCCCGCAGGCTCCGCTCCGCACGCGGCGCCACTGCGCCGGCGAGGCCCAGCGCACCGATTGCCAGGGCACCCAGCGCCAGCACCGCGAACAAACCCGAGAGTTGACCCGTGCTCACAGCACCATCATGGCCGACCCGCCGGTCCCCGGGCAGCCCCGACGGCAACCCCAGTGCGAACGCTTCACAGAGGGGGCCGACCCGCCGGTGCCTGGACAGCCAGCACCCTGGCGGCGCGAGAGTTGACCCGTGCTCACGGCACCATCATGGCCGCGCCGAGCGAGGTTGACAAGTATGTTCATATCTGATTTCATATGTTCTCATGCAAGATGTCATGGCGATGGACACGATCCGGGCTGTAGAGCTGCGCCAGCGGATGGAGCAGGCCGCCAAGGACCTCGAGTGGGACGCCATAGCCCTGAACGGCCCGCTGGCCGAGGCCTCGTCACTGCTGGGAGGCTCGGTTCCCGATGTTTCCAGCGGCGCCCGGCGTGTCGCCCAAGAACTGCGCAGCAGCGCCGAAGACCTCGCCGAGCGCACCCGCATCGTGCTGGCCGGAGGACCCGAGATGAACGAGGGGCTAGCCGCCCTCGAGCGCATCCGGGACAACTTCACCGTCATCGAGTCGCGCGGCGACCCGGATCGGGCCGACGGCATCCTGTCACGCCGCGACCTGCAATGGGCCCGGCACTCCTCCGACGAGCAGACCGCCGCCGCAGCCGACTGGCTCCTGAAACACGACCGCTTCTTCGATCAGGTCGAGACGGCGCTGCACAACGACGACTACCTCGACCGTCCCCATGAGGGCAGGTTCGCATTCGATCCCGGCGACCGCGACGGCCACATGAGCCTCGACGACATCGATGCGTTCCTCAGCAAGTCCGCCGCCTGGTCGAGGCTGCTGCCGTACCTGGCCACCATCGACGACATCGACGGCTCCGGAGCGGTCGACGGCATCATCTCCCGCAGCGACCTCGAGTCGTTCCTCAACGACTACCAGCTGACGCCCGAGGTCGCCGCCGCGGTGCAACAGGCGCTGGACGATCGCGCCCACCACACTGCGGAGCGGGGTGTGGGACTCGGCACGGTGCTGGACGTGGTGTCGTTCGTGCCGGTGATCGGCGACATCGTCGACGGGGCGCGTGCGATCTACTACGCGGTGCACGGCGACTACTTCACCGCCTCGCTGTTCGCTCTGGGCCTCGTGCCGCTCCCCGGCCTGTCCGCTTCGGGTGCGCGCGGCGCCATCAGGGTGGTGGAGGCAGTGACCGACGTGGCCCGCAAGAGCGGCACCAAGGCTGCCGTCAAGGAGGCCGCGACGCTGGGCATGAAGGGAACCGCCGCCAACTACACCGCCTACGCCACCACCAAGCGAGCCGGCAGCATGACCGGCACCCGCCCCAACCTCGACGAGTCCGTCGATTACATGCTTGACGATGTGCTCGGACCCCAACTCGAGGAGTCCCTGGGCACCGAGCTCGACCCGCGCCTCGCCAAACTGCTGGGCAACACCCTGGAAGGCTCGCTTCAGGGCCGGCTCGAAGCGGAAACCAGCCAGCGCTTGACCGAGGTCAACGGTGTGATCGCCCGGCGCATAGCCGAGCACAAAGCCCACGACCTGTTACTGCGTCGCGTGGGCCCCGGTTGAGCCACCCGCCGGTGGCCGGCTAGCGCTGCGGGCTAGCGACGGATGCGGACCTTGCCGAAGATGGTCCCGTAGAGCAGCCGACCGTCGTCGTCTATGGTCACGCCGCCGCCGAGCGTGTTGTAGCGCGACCCGCCGACCATGTAGTGGAAGCGGCTCTCGCCCGTGCTCCAGTCGAGCGCCTCGATGGTCCACTGGCCGCGGCGCGTGCCGCAGGTGTACACCAGGTTCGATCCCTCGGCCACGAAGGGCACCGAGTTCGGGGAGGACACCTCTGTGTTGATCCAGGCCTGGCGGAGCCGGCGGGCCACGGGGTCCCACTCGTACTTGTGCAGCCCGTAGGGCGTGTACTCGGGCTTGTGGCCCAGCAAGAAGGTGAAGAGGCGGTTGCGGGTGGCGGGCCATCCCTCGGGCAGCGACGCCGGCTCGTTGTTGACGGTCATGGCGCCGTAGCCCGACACGGTGATCGACTGCTCGGTCTTGATCCCGGCCCGCCGGGGGTCGCCCATGTGCGCCGGGCCGATGCCCGCGATCCGGCGAGACGGCGCATCCGGGAGCTGCTCCCAATCGTCGGGGATCGTGTCACGCCACAGCAGCGTGATGTTGACGACATCGTCGCCGTCGCCGATCACCACGAACCTGTCCTCGCCGGGCCCGAAGCCCATCAGCGAGGGCGTGGTGCCCGAACCGTCGCCGCCGCCGTTGCGGTATCTCGCCGACCAGGCGCCGTCGGCGGGGTCCAGCGAGAGCCGCTCCCCCGTCCAGACCACCTTGTGGATCGTGTCGACCGAGCTGACATAGACGCCGCCGTCGTCGCCCGTGCACGAGCTGGTGCGCACCCACCCGTAGCCGGTGTGACCGTACGCCGCGGCCCGCTCCGCGCAGTGCTCGGCGGCGTCGCTCTCGGCGCCGGGCAGGGCGATGGCGTCATATTCACTGAAATCGCGGGCCACGCAGACCACCCAGCCGTGGTCGGTGGTCATCACGAGCCGGCCGTCGAAGGTGATGTTGATGCCCACGAAGTACCCGTCGATGCCGTCGGGCCGGTACCAGCGGCCCCTCTCCACGATGGGGCTCGACGGATCGGTCGGATCGGTCTCGACATAGGCCGCGGCGTGATCCTTGCGGCCCAAGAAGAGCGTGTGGTCGCAGTCGAGCAGCGAGTAGACGCCGTCGAGGCCGGTCATGAAACGCGCCGCGATGCCGATGGCGTGGCTGACGGCAGCGTCGCCGTCGAGGTCGTCCAATCCCGCCTCGAGTGCGTCGAGTTCGGCGCGCTCGGTCACCGGCTCGGTGCCGGTACCGATGGTTGCGAGCACGTCGAGGGTGTCGTAGTCGAGTTTGGCGATGATCTGGCGGCCGTTGGACCAGATCACCCGCCGCCCGTCGGGGTAGCGACCCGAGATCAGGCCGCCGAAGTGGCCGGGACCCAGCGCCGCGTACTGGATGTCGCCGGCAGTCAGGGTTTCGGTCGGGCCCTCGGGGCCGCGCCCGGGGGTGTTGTCCTGCTGGTCGCAGCGCCCATGGGCCATGGCGTTGCCGCTGTCGGCCAGAAAGGGGTTGCGAGGTCCGCTGCGCACCCGAGTCACATTAGGCCAAAGCCGGATGAAGCGAGAAAATCATAAGGACCCTCTCGCTTCCCGAGGTGCGGTCACAGACCTGCGGCCGTTGAGAAACCTGCCACCCACTCAGCCAGATAGTCCGTGGCGGGATCGGCGCCTGCCGGGGGGCGCAAACCGATGCGGAAGTCGGTCACGCCCGCAGCCAGCAGGCCGGGCACGGCCTCCATCGTGGCCGCGATCTGCGGAGCGCCGCCGGAGTCTGTGGCGACCCGCAGCATCCCGGCCACCTCGATGCCGGACGGATCGCGACCGGCCGCGGCGACGGCGGAGCGCATGGCGGCGATGCCCGGCACCAGATCGGCCGCGTCACGTCCCCAGGGGATCCAGCCCGTGCCGAACCGGGCCAGGCGCTCCATGGCGCGGGGGTTGACCGTGCCGCTCACCCACACAGGCACGGTGCCGGCGGTGGGCTTCGGCATCTGATGAACGGCCTCAAAGCTCAACTCATCGCTGACGACCGAGGCCCGCTGCTCACCCCAGAGCGCGTGGCACACCTCGAGGGTGTGGTCCAGCAGGCGCCCCCGATTGCCGAAGTCCAGGCCGGCGGCCTCGTACTCCTCCTGCTGCCAGCCGACGCCGACGCCGAGGTCGAGGCGGCCGCCGGTGAGCACGTCGATCGTCGCGGCCGCCTTGGCCAGCACCGCCGGGCGTCTCAGTGCGGCCAGTAGCACCATGGTGCACAGTCGCACCCTGGTGGTGCGGGCACCGACCATCGCCAGAACGGTGAGCGGCTCGAGCCATGCGCCATCGGGCCCGGTGGGCTGGCGGCCTCCGGTCATCCCGCCGCGGGCCGGGTCGCCGTAGCGGTCGAGGCGCTCGCCGAAGGCCACATGGTCCGACACCATCAGCCTGCCGATGCCGGCCCGGTCGGCAGCCTCTGCCAGGTCGAAGATGCGTTGCCAGTCCCCCGGCGGCTCGGCCGCGAAGTTGACGAGGTGCAGCGACAGGCACGGCTCGGTCACAGGTCATCCTCCCTGGGTGACGGGCACGGCTCGGTCACGAGTCTTGCCGGCTTCCGGAGACATTGCCGCGGCTGAGCGTGCCCGAGCCGTCTCGTGCGCCTGCGCTCGGCGCGGTGAGGACGTCACAGGTCACGGGTCGTCCTCGGAGCCGGGTGGGCTCGAGGGTGCGTTGCCGGCCGCGGCTCGGCTGGGCGCTACCCGGGGCGGCTCGTTGGGCATCTTCGGGTACACGGGGGGCCAGGGTGCGTCCATCAGTCCCGCGGCCATGTCGCGAGCGTGCCACTCGAGCAGCGGCTCAAGCGACGCCGGCTCCTCACCCATCGCCGCCCACGGATCCCCGAGGCCGGCCAGGCGCGCACCGACAGTGCGGATCGTGAGGTCGTCGGGCACCACGTCGTGCAGCTCGTCCCAGCGGATCGGCGTCGAGACCTGCGCGCCCACACGGGGACGCACCGACCAGGCTCCGAACACCGTCTTGTGCGGTGCGTTCTGGTTGAAGTCCACGAACACCCGCCGTCCGCGCTCCTCCTTCCACCAGGCGTCGGTGATCAGGTCGGGCCGCCGCCGCGCCATCTCCCGTGCCAGAGCGACCGCGCCGGCGCGCACCTCATATGAGTTCCAGCGCGGCTGGAGTCTCACGTATACGTGCAACCCCCGGCGGCCCGACGTCTTCGCGAACACGGGCATGCCCAGCTCCTCGAGTGCGGCGCGCACCTCGCCGCCCGCCTCGCGGACCTGCTCGAACCCCACACCGGGCTGGGGATCGAGGTCGATGCGGAGCTCGTCGGCGCGATCCGGATCGTCGGCCAGGTAGGGCCATACATGGAATCCCAGACAGCCCATGTTGACCGCCCACACCACGTGGGCGACGTCGGCTGCGACCATGGCGTTGGACAGGGTGCCGTTGGGGGTGCTCACCACCGTGGTGGTCAGCCAATCGGGAGCGCCGGTGGGCACCCGCTTCTGGAAGAACGACTTGCCGGAGGCACCGTCGGGATAGCGCTCCAGCAGCACGGGCCGCCCGCCCATCGCGGCCATGAGCGGCTCGGAGATCGACAGGTAGTACTCGACGAGATCGAGCTTGGTCTCCCCCCGCTGGCCGAAGAAGACCTTGCCGGGATTGCTCACACGCACCTGCCGGCCCGCCGCCTCCACCGCGACAGCCTCAACCGGCAAGACATCGCCTCCTGCGGCCACTGAGCGGCAGAGCCTCCGCCACCACCTGGACGCGCCGGCGACTGTGGATGAGTGGATCGACCTGCGCCAAGGCTCCGACCCCTCTGGCGCTCGCTAGCGGTCGAGCAGGTCGAGCAGCGCGTCCACGGCCAGCCGGTAGCTCGCCGGGCCGAAACCCGCTACGACCCCCGCACACACTGCGGCGATGGCAGAGCTGTGACGGAAGTCCTCGCGTGCATGCACGTTGGACAGGTGCGTCTCCACCACTGGCACGTCCACGGCTGCGATGGCGTCGCGCAGGGCGATCGAGTAGTGGGTGAGGGCGCCTGCGTTCAGCACGATCCCGTCCGCGGCATCGTCCCCGCCGGCGGCGGCGGCATGGATGGCGTCCACGAGTTCGCCCTCGATGTTGGACTGCAGGTGCCGGACGGACGCGCCCGCCGCCGCCGCGTGAGCGGTCACACCGGCCATCACCTCATCGAGCGTGGCCGAGCCGTAGACCTCGGTCTCGCGGCTGCCGAGCAGGTTGAGGTTGGGCCCGTTCAGGATCAGGATTCTCAGCGCCATCACCTGTTGTTATACCGTGACACCGCCCTGGCTGAACCCAGGAACCCCAAGGGTGTGTTCCGCAGCACACTCGCAGCCATCCAACGGGCTGACCGCTGGCTGTGTCCCGGTGCGAGTCCGCGGTCAGGAGCACGCTCGCAGCCATCCAACAGGTTGTACAGCCTCTAGGTGAGTCCGAGGACCTCCAGCACTGCGTCGGCCACCTCGCCGGGGCTGCGGTGCTCGGTGTCCACTGCCGTGAAGCGCGCGTAGCCCTCGGCGCGCTCCGCGAGCAGACTCCCCACCCGAGCGCCGGGATCGTCCGTGTCGAGCAGCGGCCGGCACGAGGTTCCGGAACCGGCGATCCGGGCGAAGATGGCCTCCGGGCCGGCAGTAAGGCACACCACTTCGGCGCCGGGGGCGAGAGACCGTGCGCAATCGCCGTCGAGCATCATCGCGCCGCCTGTGGCGATCACCAGTCCGCTGCTCGCGGCCAGCTCGCGGGCCACTGAACGCTCCATCTCACGGAAGGCTCTCTCGCCCTCGCGCTCGAAGATCGCCGGTATCGCACCGGCCCGAGACTCGATGAGTTCGTCTGTGTCGACGAAGCCGTAACCGATGCGATCCGCCAGGATCCGGCCCACCGTGGTCTTGCCCGTGCCCATGAACCCGGTGACCACGATGTTGCGGCCGCTCCCAGATCCCATGAACGACGAGACTACGATGCAGTGCCTACGCCCAGACCCCGCGGACGGCAAGACTGCGATGTTGTGCCCGCCCCCGCGGTCCCGCGAGCGACGAAGACTGCGATGATGCGCGCGCCCGGCCTTGCGAGCTACGAAGACCACCACGTTGTGCCTACGACCGGCCCGCGGAGCGGCGAGACTACGATCCGGCAATGCGATGCGCGAAGATTGCAGCGCGACCGACATGACACAACACTCGGCCCGATGGCAGCGCACGATGGCAGCGCGATGTGCCACGGTCACCATCAGCTGCGACGATTTCGGCGACTGCGGCACGCAGAAGATCACGATCATCCACCATCTCGACTCCAACGACATCGAGGCATCCAAGGCCAGGGTCGTCTATGAGTTCGCGCCCGGCTGAGCGAAGTCACCGTCACCGGCATGGCACCCCAAGACGAAGACACCGCCATCACCGGCATCGCAAGCCACAACCAGGATCGTCGGCCAGGATCGTCGGTGACATCGCCCGGCATCGCCCCACACCGAGAGAGCGTGCAGGTGACCGCGACGGTCGCCCGCCTGACGGTGGAGGCACTGCGAGCGGCGGGAATCGACACGCTGTTCTGCCTGCCGGGCGTCCAGAACGACGACTTCTTCGACGCTCTCGTCGACGCGGCCGACATCACTCCGGTCGTCGTGCGCCACGAGCAGGGAGCGGCCTACATGGCCCTGGGCGCCGCTCAGGTCACGGGCCGGCCCGCGGCCCTGTGCGTGGTGCCTGGTCCGGGCATGCTCAACGCTGCGGCCGGGCTCACCAGCGCCTACTGGGGCAACGCGCGGGTGCTGGCGCTTGTGGGCGCCGTGCCCAGCCGCCTGCGAAACCGCGGCACGGGCGTCCTGCACGACCTGCCCGACGCGACCGCGGTGTTGCGCCAGGTCACCAAGCACGCCGCCTACATCGGCAGCGCCGGCGAGGCTGCCGACACCTGGGAGCGGGCACTGGCCGAGCTGGTCTCGGGCACGCCCCGCCCCGTGAGCGTCGAGGTGCCGGTGGACGTGTGGAGCGGGCAGGCCGGCGGTGCCACGCTCGAAGCGCCCCGAGCCGGCAGGCCCGCCATCGACACCGACCGCGTATCCGAGGCCGCACGCCTTCTCGGGCGGGCGCAGCGACCCCTGATCTTCGTGGGTGGCGGCGCCCAGGACGCTTCGCTGCCGGTGCAGCGGCTCGCCGAGATGCTGCAGGCGCCGGTGTGCGCCCGCCGCATGGGCGCAGGCGTGATCGACTCCCGCCACCCGCTGCACGCCTACCTGACCATGGGCCGCCAGCTCTGGCCGACCTCCGACGTCGTCGTCGGGATCGGCACCCGGATGGAGTTCGCAAACATCGAGTGGGGCGTCCGCCCGGGCCAGAGGATCGTGCAGATCAACATCGACGCCGGCGAACTCGACCGCTACGGCACCGGCACCCTGGGTATTCACGGCGATGCCGCGGAGGCGTGCGAGCTGCTGCTGGAAGAACTGCCGCGCCACAACCGCCGCCGCGCCGACCGCAGCTGTGAGGTCGCCGACGTGCGGGCCCGCCATCTTCAGCGCATCGCGCGCCTCGAACCCCAGATCAGCTACCTGCGGGCAATCCGCTCCGTGATGCCCGACGACGGGATCATCACCGAGGACGTCACCCAGGTGGCCTTCGTGGCCCACATCGCCTACGAGCACCGCAGGCCGCGCACCTACCTCTCGACCGGCGGCGCCGGGACGCTGGGCGCCGCCGTCGCCCACGGCATCGGCGCCGCGGCGGCCGCTGCCGGCCGCGCCCAGCTGACCATCGTGGGCGACGGCGGGATGCTGTTCACCGCCACAGAGCTGATGACCGCCGTGCAGCACGGCATCAACACCACGGTCCTGCTGTTCGACAACGGCGCCTACGGCAACGTTGCCCGGCTCCAGCGGCAGCGGTTCGGCCCCGACCGCACCATCGCCACCAGCCTTCAGAACCCCGACTGGATCGCCTTCGGCGAGAGCATGGGAGTGCGCAGCGAGCGGGTGCCCGGGCCCGAGCAGCTGCCGGGCGTGCTGGAGCGCTCCCTGGCCCATCCAGGCCCCTCGATGGTGGTGGCAGAGATCTCCGGCGAGCCCGACCCCTGGCCGCTGATGCGCATCCGCGACCAGGACCCGAGCGAATAGAACCATCCCCCCGGCGTCACAGGGCTAACCTAAGGTTGGTTGTTCGAGCGCAATGGAGGTCTCGATGCTCACCTCAACACCGCGAGCCCGCAAAACCTTGCTCTGCCTGGGAGCGCTGCTGTCACTGGCCATGCTGGCCGCCGCCTGCGGCGACGACGACGATGGCGCTGAGCCGGCACCCGCGCCGACGACTACCGCCGCAGCCGTTGCCGACACGCCCGACGATGACGGCGCCGAGCAAGCAGACACGCCAACGACTACCACCGCAGCCAGTGCCGACGACGGGGTCAATATCGGGGATTCCGAGTCGGCGCTGGGGGACGGGTCGCTCGGCATCGTGCAGGTGGAGGAGGGCGATGCCATCCAGATCCGATCACTGCAGGCGATCACCGGGGATGTGGCCTTCCTGGGCCTGCCGATGAACCGCGCCACCGAGATCGCGATCGAGGACTTCGGGCCGATCCACGGCTTTGACGTGGACGCCGGCACGGGTCTGGACGACCTCTGCTCGAACGACGGCGGCCAGGCCGCGGCCCAGATCATCGTTGCCGACGAGGATGTGGTCGGCGTGATCGGCACGTCGTGCTCGGGAGCGGCGGTGGCCGCCGCTCCCCTGATCACCGACGCCGGCATGGTGTTGATCTCGGGCAGCAACACGTCGCCGGCGCTGACCTCGGACCTGGCCGGCAATGCGGGCGAGAACTACAGCGTCGGCTATTACCGCACGGCCCACAATGACCTGTACCAGGGCGCCGCCATGGCCGAGTTCGTGTTCAGCCAGCTGGGGCTGCAGACCGCTGCCGCCATCCACGACGGCGATCCCTACACGCAGGGTCTGGCCGACGCCTTCGCCAACGCCTTCGAGGATGCGGGCGGAACGATCACCGGCATCTCCGCGATCAACAAGGAGGACACCGACATGGTGCCGGTGCTCACCGAGATCGCCGCGGGAAACCCCGCCGCCCTGTTCTTCCCGATCTTCCAACCCGCCGGAGACTTCCTCGCCGATCAAGCCCCGGGCGTTGCCGGGCTGGGCGACACCGTCCTGCTGGCAGCGGACGGTCTCTTGAACACCGACTACCTGGCGCTGCCACAGACCGGCGGCATTTACTTCTCCGGCCCCGACCAGCGCTTCGGCACCAACGTCAACCAGAGCACCGGCAAGACCGCCGAGGACTTCCTGGCCGTCTACGTGGAGCGCCACGGCGAGAACCCGGCTGCTCCCTTCTGGGCGCACGGATACGACGCCACGACGCTGCTGCTAGAGGCGATCAAGGCCGCCTCCTGGGTCTCCGACGGCACGCTCAACATCGACCGGCAAGGCGTCCGCGACCACCTCGACAGCGTCAAGGGCTACAGCGGCCTCATAGGCACGCTCAACTGTGACGACTTCGGCGACTGCGGCTCGTCCAAGATCACCGTCGTGCAGAACCTCGGAGGCGCAGACATGGCCGATGCCAGCATGGAGAACGTGGTCTTCTCCTACACCCCCTAGACCGCGTACCCCTCGCAGTACCGCGCTGATCCAACCCGCATAACTCGCCTTTGGTCACACGGTGATCCGGCGAGCATCGATCCGGCTACAGGCACCCCGCGCAGGGTCGCCCCGGCGCGGCGTGCCCCGCACGGGCGTGCCCCGCACGGGCGTGCCCCGCACGGGCGTGCCCCGCACCAGGGTCGACTGGTTCCTGACCGGGCTGAGGGTGGCGATCCTCACGCTCCTCACTGTGGGGGTCCTGGCCTTCATCGCTCAGGAGATCGACGCAGACAACCCCTTCGCCAGATGGGCCAATCCCGACGCCACCGGCCTCACCGGAGCCCAGTTCCGGGGACTCGTGGTGTCGGGGGTGGCCCAAGGCGCCATGTACGGCCTGATCGCGCTCGGCTACTCGATGGTCTACGGAGTGCTCGGCTTCATCAACTTCGCCCACGGCGAGGTGTTCATGGTGGGCGCCATGACCGGCATGATCACCTCGAACAAGCTCGCGGACGCCGGGCTGTGGGAGAGCAACTTCATCGGCTCGCTGCTGTTCATCGTGATCGTGTCGGTCGTCGTGTGCTCGGCGACGGCGGTGATCATGGAGCGGGTCGCCTACCGCCCGCTGCGGGGATCGCCGCGCCTTATCCCGCTGATCACCTCGATCGGCGTCTCGTTCTTCCTCCAGAACGCCTCGGTCGTGCTGCTCGGGCCGGGCGCGAAGTCCTATCCCGACGTTCCGGGCTGGCTCAAGGACAAGCACACGTTCCTGCAGGTCGAGGGCGCCCGGATCCTGGTGGTGGTAGTGGCCGCAGCATCGATGGTCGCGCTCTGGCACTTCGTCGACCGCACGAAGTCGGGCAAGGCGATGCGCGCCGTGGCCGAGGACGCAGAGATCGCCGCGCTGATGGGGATCGACGTGAACCGCACCATCGTGAAGGTGTTCGCGGTGGGCGGCGCCATGGCGGGCATGGCCGGGATCCTCTGGGGGATCCTCTTCCGCAGCGTGATCCACACCACCGGGTTCCTGCCCGGCATCAAGGCGTTCAGCGCGGCCGTGGTCGGCGGGATCGGCCATCTCGGCGGCGCCATGGCAGGCGGGCTGTCGATCGGCGTGGCCGAGTCGGTCGGCCCGCTGATGATCCTGGAGCCGCTCGGTGTCAGCGGCGCGTCGCAGCTGCGCGACGCGGTCGCCTTCGCAGTGCTCATCGGCGTGCTGCTGCTGCGCCCCTCCGGACTCTTCGGCGAGCGGCTCCCGGCCGGGGACCGCACATGATCGCGACGGGTCCGATCCGCGGCCAGGTTCCGCCTGTGACCAGTCCCCATCGCGCCAGGAACCAGCCATGATCGCGACGCACTGGCGGGCGGCGGGCGGTGCGGCGGCCGCCACGGTGTCAGCGCCGCCGCGGCCGGTGCTGGCCCAGAACTGGCGCCGGATCGTGCGAATGGGTGCGGTCGCCGGCGTCGGGCAGGTCTTCATCGCGCTGTCGAACATGCCCGTGCGCCTCGACGAGCGCGTCATGGTCAAGCCCGTGCTGAGCATGGGCTATCTGGCACTGCTGATACTGCCCTTCGCCGCAGGCCACCGCATGGGGCATCAGATCAGGCGCGAGGGCGCGTCCTGGCACGCCGCCGGTGCTCACGAGGTGGTGGGCGGCGCCGCCTGCGGGGCCGTCACGGGCGGCGGGCTCTCGCTGCTGGCCGTGCTGCTGGCCAACTTCGACCTGCGCGACCCGCTGGTGAACTGGAGTCCGATACTGCTGGACCGGCTCAGCTTCGGCAATCCGACGTGGTTCGCAGTGCCGGCCTGGCTGCTGATCGGCGCCGCGGTGGGCGCCGCGGGCGGGCTGTTGCGAGTGCTCGGCCCTCGCACCCGTCGCGCCGCCGTCACAATGGCAGTCGCCGTTGCCGGTGCCGCCGTGCTGGAGTCGCTGGTGGTCGACCTCGCCGAGGGCTTCCGGCTGGAAGGTCTGACCGACCGCCTCTACGCCCGGCGGGGCGGCCTGGAATGGACCGGCGCGCTCGGCATCGCCGCCGTGTCCGGCGCGCTCAGCGTGGCCGGCCACCGCAGGCTGCAGCAGGCCCGGACCCGGATCGCCGGACTCCAGGGCGCCCAGCGCACCCGCACCAATGCCCTGCTGATCGTCGTCGCCGGCGCGGCGCTGGTGATCCTGCCGATGTTCGCCGGCAAGATCACCAACGAGCTGCTCGCCAATGTGGGCCTGTTCGTGCTCCTGGCGCTGGGGCTCAACATCGTGGTGGGCCTCGCCGGGATCCTCGACCTGGGGTATGTGGCCTTCTTCGCGGTCGGCAGCTACTCGGCGGCCGTGCTCACCGCCGCGACCTCGCCGAGGATCTCCCCGGAGCTGCCCTGGTTCGTGGCGCTCATAGCCGTCGTTGTGATCACGGCGCTGGTGGGCCTGTTCATCGGCGCGCCCGTGATCCGGATGCGCGGCGACTACCTGGCCATCGTCACGCTCGGCTTCGGCGAGATCATCAGGCTGCTCTTCCTGTCGGACTGGCTCTCGGGCTGGTTCGGGGGCTCGCAGGGCATCACCAAGATCCCCGGCGCAAGCGTGTTCGGCCTGGCCACCGTCGCGGGCCGGGACCCGCGCAGCGTCTTCTACCTGGTGCTCGCCTTCTGCGCGCTGGCGATCTACGTGTCTTGGAGGCTGGAGCGCTCCCGCATCGGTCGCGCCTGGATCGCGGTGCGCGAGGACGAGACGGTGGCCGAGGCGATGGGCATCAACACGGTCAACGTGAAGCTGCTGGCGTTCGTGGTGGGCGCGGTGCTCGGGTCTTTCAGCGGGGCGATCTTCGCGGCGAAGGTCGGCTCCGTGTTCCCGGCGAGCTTCCTGATACTGGTGTCGATAGTGATCCTCGTGGTGGTGATCTTCGGCGGGATGGGCAACATCGCCGGCGTCATCGCCGGGTCGGTGGTGCTGATCGGCGTGCTGGGCGGGCCCAAGCAGCCCGGCCTGCTCGTGGAGTTCGCCGAGTTCAAGCTGCTCGTCTACGGGGCGCTGCTGGTCTGGATGATGCTGGCCCGCCCGGAGGGCCTGATCCCCGATGTGCGCCGCTCGCACGAGCTGCACGAACAGGAGCTGGCCCAGGACGCCTGGCTCGCCGGCGCCGCCTCCGACGACGATCACAGTGATGATCACACCCCGGAACAGGCCGCAGCCACATGAGCGCTGCCAGCCACGCCGCGCACCGGCCGTCTCCCTCGCCACTCGATAAGCCCTGGCCGAAGCTGACATGAGCGCCGCCAGCCACGCCGCGGACCGGCCGCTTCCCTCGCAGCTCGATGAGTCCTCCGGCCGATAGCCACATGAGCGCTGCCAGCCGCGCCGCGCACCGGCCGTCTCCTCCGCCGCTCGATGAGTCCTCCGGCCGAGACTGACACGAGCGTCACCGGCCGCGCCGCGCACCGGCCGCTGCTCGAGACGAGGCGTCTGAGCGTCGACTTCGGCGGCCTGCACGCGCTCGAAGACTTGGACATGGCGGTCTTCGAGGGCGAGATCGTGGCGGTGATCGGCCCGAACGGGGCGGGAAAGACGACGCTGTTCAACGCCATCACGTCGACTGTGGACACCTCCTCGGGCGACATCTTCTTCGAGGGTCGGCCACTGTCGGGACTGGACCCGAACCAGGTAACGGCCCGCGGCATCGCCCGCACGTTCCAGAACGTGAGGCTTTTCGCCAACATGACAGTCGTCGAGAACGTGATGGTCGCGCAGCACTGCCGCACGCGCCAGAACGCTCTCGGCGCGCTGCTGTGCACGCGGGCGTTCCGGCGCGAGGAGGCCGAGATCCGCCAGAGGGCCGAGCAGATACTCGGCTTCTTCGGCACCAGGCTCGTCGGCTACCGCTTCGACCAGCCCGCCTACACGCTGTCCTACGCCAACCGCCGCAGGCTGGAGATCGCCCGGGCCATGGCGACCCGGCCCAAGCTGATCCTGCTCGACGAGCCGGTGGCGGGGATGAACCCGGTCGAGTCGGCCGAGCTGACACGCCTGATAGGCCGGCTCCGCGACGAGTGGGGTTTCGCCATCGTGATGATCGAGCACGACATGAGCGTCGTGAGCGAGGTGTCGGACCGGGTGGTGGTGCTCGACCACGGCATAAAGATCGCCGAGGGCGATTACGCGGACGTCGCCGGCGAACCCGCCGTGATCGAGGCCTACCTGGGCCAGGGAGCCGCGGCCCCATGAGCGCCGCCGATCCCGACACCGGAGCCACCCGCCCGCAGCAGGCCCGCAACATGGCTGGCAACATGGGGACCGCGGCCCCATGAGCGCCGCCGATCCGGACACCGGAGCCACCCGCCCGCTGCGGGCCGGCAACATGCCCGCCACTGCCCTATGAGCAACGCCGATCCCGACACCGGCTCGGCACCGCTGCTCGAGATGCGCTCGGTCAACGCCCATTACGGCGCGGTGCAAGCCCTTCGAGACGTTGATCTGTCCATCTATGAGGGCGAGCTGGTCTGCCTGCTGGGTGGCAACGCCAGCGGCAAGTCGACCACCCTCAAGACCCTGCTGGGGATGATCAAACCCACCTCCGGCGAGGTGGTGCTCGACGGCGAGGTGGTCAACGACAAGCCCACCAGCTACCGGGTGGCACGCGGCATCACCATGGTGCCGGAGAACCGGCGCCTCTTCAAGCGCCTGTCGGTGCGCGAGAACCTGGAACTGGGCGCCTACCTGCGCTCGGACGCCAAAGAGATCGAAGCCGACCTGGAGCGGGTGTTCGAGCTGTTCCCCCGCGTGCGCGAGCGGCTCGGGCAGAAGTCGGGCACGCTGTCAGGCGGCGAGCAGCAGATGGTGGCCATAGGCCGCGCCCTGATGTCGGCGCCCCGCGTGCTGCTCATGGACGAGCCGTCGATGGGCCTGGCCCCCGCGCTGGTGCAGCAGAACTTCGAGCTGATCCAGCAGATCCACGAGGCCGGGCTGACCGTGTTCATGGTGGAGCAGAACGCCAACATGGCCCTGTCGATCGCGGACAGGGGCTGGGTGCTGCAAACGGGCCGCGTGGTGCTCGACGACACCGCCGAGAACCTGCTGGCCCATCCCGAGCTGCGCGCCTCCTACCTGGGCCAAGCCGACACCTGAGACATCACGGCCCTGGCCCGCCGCGGGCGGGTCTTTGCGGTTCCTTGACAGCAGCGTCCGGCGGCCCTAAGTTGAGAAATCGTTTACTGAACTGTGTCCGGGAGGGCTCGCGTGATCGTCGTGGTTGGCAGCTGCGTGCTGGACATGGTGTTCGAGGCGCCGCACCTACCCGTGCTGGGGGAGACGGTGCTTGCGAACTCGCTGCGGATGCACCCCGGGGGCAAGGGACTGAACCAGGCCATAGCGGCGCGGCGCAGCGGCAGCGAGGTCGCGATGATCGGGCGTGTCGGCCGTGATGAGCAGGGTGACATGTTGATCGCGGCCCTCGAAGCCGAGGGCGTGGACGTCGGGCACGTGTCGCGCAGCAGCCTCCGTCCCACCGGCGTAGGGGTTCCCGTCGTGGTGCCCGGCGGCGACAACGGCATCGTGTTTTGCGCAGGAGCGAACGCGGAGATGTCCGCCGCCGACATCGAGGCGGCGGCAGCCAGGATCGCTGAGGCCGACACCCTGCTGCTTCAGCTGGAATTGCCGATCGAGACGGCAATCGCCGCGGCGCGCGTCAGCGCCGACGCCGGCGGGACGGTGATCCTCAACGCAGCCCCGGCCCGAGCCGTACCGCGCCCGCTGCTAGAGGCGACATCGATCCTGGTGGTCAACCAGCTCGAGGCTGAGACGATCTCGGGCCAGGCGGGAGTGTCGGCCCGGCAGTTCAGCGACTCCCTGGACGTGAGCTCCGTCATCGTCACGCGCGGGGAGCGGGGGATCGACTACGCCTCGACTGATGCGAGCGGGACCATCGACGCCACGTCAGTGCACGCCGTTGACACCGTCGGCGCGGGCGACACGTTCGTCGGGGCGCTGGCCGCAGCCCTCACACGCTCCGACGGCCTCGCTGAGGCCGTCTCCTACGCGTCGGTCGCCGCCGCCGTCTCAGTGACCCGTCACGGCGCCGGGTCGGCGGCGCCCACATCCGAAGAGGTGGCGAGCTTCATGCGCCGGCGCGCTGGCTCGGCGGCGGCACAGAACTTCAACGGGTGCCGCGGACGGCGGCGCCGAGCGCCCCGCCCGGGTGGTTCACACCAAAATCCGCCGGCGTGAAGGACCTCGCCTCCATCAGTGCCGCGACCAGGGCATCGCCCATGGCGAGGGTCACCGTCGTCGACGATGTCGGCGCGAGCCCCAGGGGGTCCGCCTCGGAGTCGATGGCGATGTCGATGGTGGCGTCGGCGCCGCGCGCCAGCGGGCTGCGGCTGTCACCGGTCATGGCAACCACCGTGCACGCACGCCCCCGGCACATCGCCGCGAACGCGACGACTTCGGCCGTGGTGCCCGAGTTGGAGATGGCGATGACGACGTCTCGCTCGGTGACGGCGCCGGCATCGCCATGAAGCGCGTCGGCCGAGTGCACGAAGAAGGCAGGCGTTCCCGTGCTCGCAAGGCTCGCAGCGATCTTCGCCCCGATGAGGCCGGACTTTCCGAGCCCTGTCACGATCACGTGCCCCGGTGCCTCGAGTACTGCCATGACGGCGTGCCTGAAGCCCGAGTCCAGCCTCGCCGCCAGGCCGGCGAGGGCTCGTGCCTCGAGGTTCAGCAAGCGCTCCGCAGCTTGGATATAGGTCATAGCTTGGATATGGGTCATCGACCACTCCTAGAGAACTGTTCCCAGAGACCTTCCCCAGAGATTATCATCTTAGAAATCGATTACCCACCCATGCGGCCGCAGGCTCGGGGAGCGTTGATCATCCGGCGCCCCCAGCGGTGCCCGCCCTAGGGTTGAACGCCGTGGCAACCATCCGTGATGTGGCGGCCGAGGCCGGAGTATCGACTGCGACGGTGTCGCGGGTGCTCAACGGGCGCACCGAAGTGGACCCCGAGATGGCCGCTCGTGTCCGCGATGCGGCCGAGAAGCTGGCCTACCGACCGAGCCCGCTCGGCCGGGCACTGCGCAAGCAGCGCAGCGACATCTGGTCCGTGCTCGTCTCCGACATCGAGAACCCGTTCTTCACCGAGCTGGTCCGCGGGCTCGAGGCAGTCGCCCTGGCGAATGGCAAGGCCGTCATGCTGTGCAACACGAACGAGGATCTCGAGCGCGAGGCCGCCTACATTCGCACCGCGGTCGAGCACCAGATCTCCGGAGTCGTCGTAGCACCCGCCTCAGCGACGCAGTCCTACCTCGGGCCACTGTTCGACGCCGGCATCCCGGCGGTGCTCATCGACCGCGCGGCCGAACTCCACCCCCGGATCGACTCGGTGATGGTCGACAACACCGGCGGAGCGTACGAGGCCACGTCGCACCTCCTCGAACGCGGCCACCGCCGCATCGGCTGCGTGTCCGGGCCGGCGGACATCTCCACCGCGCAGGAGCGGGTCGAGGGGTATCGGCGCGCCCTGCGCGGCGCCGGCCTCGGCATGCGACCGGAACTCGTGGCGCGCGGGGAGTTCACACCCGCGGGCGGCAGGGCCGCCGCCGCGCAGCTCCTGTCCCTGTCGCCGCGGCCGGACGGCCTCTTCGTCACGGCGGCGCGCATGGCCATCGGCACGATCGAGGCGATCCGCGAGGCCGGTCTGGAAGTGGGCGCCGACGTAGGGCTCATCACCTTCGACGACGAACCCTGGACGTCGCTGGTCACACCGCCGATCACGGTCGTGCGACAGCCCACCTACGAGCTTGGCGCGCTCGCCGCCAAGGTGCTCCTCGACGCCCACGAGTCTCAGGATCACGACGAGTCCCACGCGAGGCTGCCGTGGGAGCTGATCGTGCGCGCGAGCACGCCGAGACGGGGCTGATTCGCACCCTGGCAGCGGTCTCGGGGCGCGCTCCGAGGGCCTCGGTAATCGATTCCTGTTGACGTGCCGGAAGCGTGCGGCTAGAGTTTAGAAATCGATTACCGAGAAGTTCGCTCTCCGACCGTGCTTGTGCCGGCGTCCATCCGGATGCCAGTGGCGCAACGCCCGGCCAGACCAGGGGGCGGGCTCAATGCAAGGAGGGGTGCATGAACACCAACCGTGACAACCGGCAGGCAGCAGTGAGGCCTGCGACCCGGCCGGCAAGGACAGGGGCGAGGCGGCGCTGGAGCGTGTGGCTCGCGGCCCTGCTGGCGCTCGCGCTCGTGGCCGCCGCGTGCGGCGATGACGACGACGGGGAGACCGCGCCGGAGCCGCCGCCCAGCACAACCAGCGACGGCGGCGGCGAGCAGACCGGCGGCGACACAGGCACAGGCTCGGACAGCGGCGAGACCGAGAGCGATGGCGACACAGGCACAGGCGGCGCCGATGAGCCGCCGGCGAGCACGGAGCCGATCACGATCTGGATCGATCCCGTGCGCGAGCCGGCGGTCCAGACCTACCAGGAGCTGTTCCCGGATCGCCCGATCAAGTACGAGTTCGTCGACCGTGTGGAGTTCCCGGCCCAGGTCTTGCTGTTCAACACGGCCGGTGAGGGCTGGCCGGACGTGATCTTCGCCGAGCCCGAGCTGATCGCCCAGGCAGCGGACGACCAGCACGACTACGCGCTCGACCTGTCGCCGTTGGTTAGCGACGAGGTACTGGGCAACTTCTACCCGGGAGGCATGTCACCGTGCATCGACGGCGACCGCATCCTCTGCCTGCGCAACGACATCGCGCACATGGTGATGTGGTACAACGCGCCGCTGCTCGACGAGCTCGGGCTGGAACTCCCGCAGACATGGGAGGAGTACGAGGCCCTCGGTGAGCGGCTGGCGGCAGAGCGGCCCGGCACGCTGATCGGCGCCTGCGGCGACGAGCAGTGCCTCGACACCTACTTCTGGCCCTCGCAGTGTCCGGTCCAGCGTCTGGACGGCAAGGGCGGGATCTTCACGGATCTCAGCGACTCCCGATGTGTCCGAGCAGCCGAGATGGTCGACAACCTGCTCGAGTCAGGGGTCATGTCAAAGGTCGGGCCCTTCGACCCGGGGTTCGTCGAGAAGATCCAGGCGGGTGAGTGGCTGCTGTTCCCCGCGGCCAACTGGTACGGCGAGTTCGTGTTCGGCGGCTCCGAGGACTCGTTGTACTACCAGAGCGCCGAGGGCCAGCTCGGCATCGGGCTGCTGCCTCGGTGGTCGGACAGCGACAAGGCCTGGGTGGGGGCCCGCGGTGGAGCGGCCTGGGCGGTGTCACGCCATTCGGATCAGCCGGAGGCTGCCTATCACTTCGTGGAGTGGGTGACCACGGCGCCGGAGTATCAGGGCACCGCGGGCGGCTTCCCGGCCTACCAGCCCGCGGCCGAGGTGTGGGAGGCGAACGTGGCCGAGAAGCCGCTGTACGCCGAGAACCCGTTCCCGACCATCTCCGCGGCTGCCGAGTTGCTCGACCCGTCGTGGGGCACTGTGCGCTACAGCTACCTTGCGACCTTCACCGATGTGGTGATCAGCGAGGTTCAGTCCGATGGGAGCGTCCTCGGGGCACTGCCCGAACTGGAGCGGCAGCTCAAGGAGTTGCAGGAGCTGGGTGGGTACACCCGACTCGACTCGGAGCCACCGCGCTAGATCGTGCCCGCGGGCGACGCGGTCCACGCTGCCCGGCCGCCCACCCGCAGCGGCGTTGGGACCGTGCCCGCGAGCGACCCTGCCGGCGCTTGATCGGCGAGTTGAGGGGCCCCGTACGGACCGGCCCGCGATCGTCGAGTCGGTGCCTCCGCCGTCGGTAAAGATGGCGGAGGCACCGAAGTCTCGCAAGGCAGCCGCCGGGCCGGGAGATGGTGCCGCAAGGGGGACATGGTGAAGTCACAGACGCTGCCAGGCTCCGGAGCAACCCCGCGCAAGCGGGCCGAGCGAGCGGAACGGGTCACCGGCTGGCTGTTCTGCACCCCGTACGCCGCGCTGCTGCTCTTCGGCGCTGGTCCGTTCGTGTACGCGTTCCTGCTGATGTTCGCGGAGTTCGACCAGGGTCGGCCGGATTTCTTCGCCGCGGGCCTCGACAACTTCGTCACCGCGTTCACAGACTTCCGGATCCTTGAGGCCGTGCAGAACCTCGGGCGGTTCCTGCTGATCTCGGTGCCCGCCGGCGTGGTGCTCGTGACCGCCATCGCCCTGCTGCTGCACATGAGGCAGTCACGGACGTCGAGCGCGCTCCGAACCCTCTACTTCGTCCCCGGAGCCGTGGCGGGCGTGCCGGCCGTGCTGCTCTCCATCTTCATGTTCGACCCTCGCCTCAGCCCGTTCGCTCCGCTGTTCGACCTGCTCGGCCAGGAGCAGGCGATAGACGTCCTCAAGGAGCGGAACTACCCGCTGCTGTTCACGATCATCGGGTTCTTCTCCGGTGCGGGCTCCTGGATCGCGATCTTCTACGGCGGACTCAACGCCATCCCGGAGGCGCTTCTGGAAGCCGGCGTGGTGGACGGCGCGTCGCCCTGGCAGCTCGCGTGGCACTTGAAACGTCCGCTGTTGAAGCCATACATCGTGTACATGCTCGTCCTGGTTTTCGCCAACAATGTCCAGCTGTTCGCGGAGCCCCAGGTGTTCCAGGCGGCCGCGCTCGCTCCCATCAACCCGAACTGGTCGCCGAATCAGATCGCCTTCTCCTTCGCCTTCCAGCTGGGCCTGTTCGGGGTCGCCGCGGTCCTCGCCCTGACGATGCTCCTCGTCGGTCTGCTCGCCGCAGCGATCGTGCTGCGATTCACAGACCTGTTCCAGACCTCATGACCAGCCCTGCGACCAGCTCTCTCAGGCGGCCGTCTCTCCCGAGGGACCCTCCGCTGTCCAGAGTTACTAGACCGTCCAAAGTACGGCGTGCCAAGCATGCGGCGGTGTCGCTGCCGTGGCCCACGACTTTCGTCCGGGGGGCGATGCTGGCGGTCTTCGCTCTGTTCTTCGGCATCCCGCTGCTCTGGCTGGTGCTGGCGCCGACCAAGAGCAACAACCAACTGACCGACGACCATCCGCTCTCGTTCGGGTCGTGGTCGCGGCTGCGCGAGAGTTGGGACAACCTGGTCGGATTCCAGGACGGGATCGTTCTCGACTGGATGTTCCGGTCGATCACCTACGGTGCCGGCGCTCTGGTCATCGGCGTCACCGCCAGCCTGCTGGCCGGCTATGCGATGGCGATGACAGAGTTCCCCGGCAAGCGCCTGCTCGTCGGCCTGACGCTCGCAACGATGATGCTGCCCGTGTCTGCCAGCGTCCTGCCGATCTTCCTCGGCGTGAACAGGGTCGGCATGTTGAACACGGCCTGGAGCGTCGTGCTGCCCATGTCTTTCTTCCCGTTCGGTGCCTACCTGGCGTACATCTACTACCGGCGCTCGCTCCCGCCGAGCCTGGTGGAAGCAGCGGCGATCGACGGCGCCTCGCCGCTGGCGACGTTCCTGCGCGTGGTGCTGCCCCTCTCCAAGCCGGCGATCGGGCTCCTGGCGTTCATGAACTTCACCGTCAACTGGAGCAGGTTCTTCCTGCCGTTCGTGATGCTCAGCTCCCCCGACACACAGAACCTCCCCGTCGGCTTGAGCGCCATGGTGCGAAGCACGAGCGCGCTGCGGCCGACCTTCTTGGGCAGCACGCCCATCAAGCGGCCCGAGGTCGCGCTGGCAGCGGTACTGATGGCTATACCGGTGGTGCTGGTGTTCCTGCTCGCGCAGCGGTTCGTCGTCCGCGGCGCGCTGACGGGCGCCACCAAGGAGTGAGCAACCCGGCTCGGACCTAGCCGCATCAGCATCGAGCTGCCCCGGTATCTAGCTGTACCAGCATCTAGCTATACCTGCATCGAGGTATACCGGTATCTAGCTGTACCAGTAGGCGACCGAGGCAACCGTGTCGTGGCGGATGCGGTACAAGTGGTCGGGGCCCCAGCCGAGGGACTGGACAGTGACCCTGAGGTCGCGCCGGAAGTGGATCGGGTCAGGTATGTGCCAGCGATACATCGTGTGCAGACCGCCGGCGCGCTCGTTCTGCCCGCCGATCGTGTCGAAGCCGAAATAGGGAGCCGAATACGCTCCGCCAAGGAAGTTCCACGCCCCGCCGAAGTAGTCCTCTGTGCCGGTGGAGGTGATCGTGGGATAGCGGTCGTCTCCATCGAGATAGAACTTCATCTCGCCCTCGCCCCACCAGCCGCCCGTGTGCTGCTGCCAGGTCATGAAGGTGCCGACGTAGCTGCCCGGCCCCCCGGCTCCGGGCAGCAGAACGTGGACGCCGGTGTCATCGACGGGGTCCGATTCCTCGAACACGGCCGAGAGGTACATCGTGGCCGGCTGCAGCGCCTCGAGGGTGTAGTCGACGGCCCAGTAGACGATCGCGTCGGCGGCGGAACCGTTGGCGAGGCTGATCTCAATGCTCTTGTTGAAGGGCATGGGCAGGAAGCAGTTGAGCCCGCCGTTGTTCCCTGTCGCGAACGCGAGTCCGGCGGACGGCAGCGGCGGCTGACCGGCAGCGAAGAACGCCCCGACGGGGACCCGGATCGCGGGGTCGCCGCCGTCGTAGCGAACCTCGAGGAGACACTCCCCGAGCAGGGACTGGTCGAGCGTGAGCCAGATGTGGCGCACCACGCCCGGTCCCTCGATCGCGGCGAGGGTCGCCCGACTGCCGGCATCGACGGTGGTGTTCGGTGACACCTTCCAACCCTCACCGAGATCGGCCGCGGCCGCGGCCGCGCCGGGGCTGAGCGGGTTCGGATCCTCCGGGCGGGCCCGGCAGGCATTGCCGGGCTCACCGGTCGGGTTCTCAGGCGTGATCGCCCTCGAAAGCGCCGACGACGGACGGAACAACCCGTCGAACATCATGCCGGTACCTCCCCACCCGCCGGAACCCCAGCAAACGATTACTCTGGGTAGTTTGCCACAAGCAGCGGCCTCCTGCCACCGCAACCGCGAACGGGCGCACCAAGCGCACGGAGAGGGACTCACCATCGCCGCTGTCGATTCGCGGACAGGGGCTGGTGCTGCATGCAGGCCGCGTGGTTCTCGACGACACCGCCGAGAACCTGCCGGCCCATCCCGAACTGCGCGCCTCCTACCTAGGACAAGCCAACACCCGGCACCTCACCGAGCTGTCTCCTGCGGGACTTGGTTGCCCGCGGAGCTGGCTTGATTCCTGTGAATGAGGTTGGCATCATGAAACGATGCTAGATCTCCCCAGAGATCAGGCTCGCTAAGCGTCAGACGATCATAAGCCGCGTAGGCGGCGTCGATTTCTGCGGACGCAACAAACGACTTGTCATTCATCGATATACACCTCGCATCCCCGCCCGTCACGGTCGCGGTCAAAGTTGTAGGGATCAACGCCAGTTTCCTTGATGATGACCGGTTTCTGGTCCCCTTCTTGTGGTGCTGGCCGGTTTCGTGCTTCGATGTAGTCGATCCCACATTTCTCAGGGTACCGATAGTCCGTCGTGGCTGCGCCATTGCTGCACTCTTCTAGGCGGCGGACTCGACTCAGGCGTACACCCGTCCCACGATCCTCGACGATGGTGCCAGGGCAAGGTCGGCCAGGCACCGGAGGAGAGGCGCAGCGGCGTTAGGTTTTTCGGTTGTGAGCATGGCAGGAACAGACCGGCCGCTGGACTTCATCCGTGAGCAGGTGCGCGCCGACAACGCGGCCGGCACTTTCGGCGGTCGGGTGCAGACCCGGTTCCCGCCCGAGCCCAACGGCTTCCTGCACATCGGCCACGCCAAGGCAGTTTGCCTCAACTTCGGCGTGGCCCGAGAGCACGGCGGCATCTGCCGGCTGCGTTTCGACGACACCAACCCCGAGGGCGAGGACGCCGACTACGCCGAGGCCATCGCCTCCGACATCGCCTGGCTCGGCTTCGCTCCCGACGGCAATGCCGTGCACGCCTCGGACCACTTCGGCCAACTTTATGAATGGGCCGAGCACCTGGTGCGATCCGGGCTCGCCTACGTGGACGACCAGGACGCCGCGACGATCTCGGCCACTCGGGGCGACTTCAGCACCGAAGGCACCGACAGCCCCTGGCGCGACCGCCCCGTCGCTGAGAACCTGCGGCTGCTGGGCGAGATGCGCGGCGGGCGCTTCGCCGAGGGCAGCCGCGTGCTGCGAGCCAAGATCGACATGGCCCACCCCAACATGCTTATGCGAGACCCGGTGATGTACCGGATCCGCCACACGGCGCACTACCGCAGCGGGCGCGACTGGTGCATCTTCCCCACATACGACTGGGCCCACGGACAGTGCGACGCCATCGAGGGCGTCACCCACTCGCTGTGCAGCCTGGAGTTCGACGCCCACCGCGAGCTGTACGACTGGTACCTGGAGCACCTGCCGCTGGCGGCAGACAGGCCCCGCCAGTACGAGTTCGCCCGCCTGAACCTCACCCACACCGTCACCTCCAAGCGCGGCCTCGCCGCCCTCGTCGAGGGCGGCCTCGTGGACGGCTGGGACGACCCGCGGCTGCCGACCCTGAGGGGGCTGCGCCGCCGCGGCTACCCGCCCGAGGCCATACGGGCGTTCTGCGCGCACATCGGCGTGGCCAGGGTGAACGGCATCCACGAGATCGAGTTGCTGGAATCGTTCGTGCGGGCCCACCACAACGCTGCGGCGCTGCGCCGCATGGCGGTGCTGCGTCCCCTCGAGGTCGTGATCGACAACTGGCCCGCCGGGCGAGTCGAGCATCGCCGGGCGGTCGACAACCCCGAGGATCCTGGCACCGGAACGCGCCGGGTCGCCTTCAGCGGCCGGCTGTGGATCGAGCGCGACGACTTCATGCTCGACCCGCCCCGCAAGTTCTACCGCCTCGCACCAGGTCGGGAGGTGCGCCTGCGCGCCGGCTACTTCCTGCGCTGCAACGACGTGGAGACCGATGCCGAAGGCGAGCCGCTCAGGCTGCACTGCACCTATGACCCCGACACCGGCGACGGGCGGGCCCCCGACGGTCGCAAGGTGCGCGCCACGATCCACTGGGTGTCCGCGGACCACGCCGTCGACGCCGCGGTGGCGCTCTATGGCCGGCTGTTCAGCGATGCCGCGCCGGGTGCCGACGGGCGCGACCCGCTCGACTCCTACAACCCCGACTCACGGGAGCTGTTCACCGGCGCCAAGCTGGAGCCGGCGCTGGCGGAGGTGCCGCCCGGCGAGGTCGTGCAGTTCGAGCGGCTCGGCTACTTTGCCCGCGACCCAGGTCCCGAGATGCTGTTCCACCGCACCGTCGGACTGCGTGACGAGTGGGCCAAGATCAAGCGACGAGACCACGCCTCCCCCGGCGGCTGACTTGGGCGGCAACTGCGGCAGCGGCCGCACGCAGGGCCGGGATCACGTTTCTGCCGGGAACTCTGATTCCCCCGGCTGAAGTTCTGTCACCAAGCCCACGGGCGGATCGAGGAAGACCGAGAAGGCGCGAACCGGCGCGCGGCTACCAGTCGACGCCGATGTACTGGGTTTCGCAGAACTCGTAGATGCCCTCTGAGGCGCCCTCGCGGCCCAGGCCGGACTGCTTCATGCCGCCGAAGGGTGCCGCAGGGTCCGAGATGGCGCCCCGGTTGATGGCAACCATGCCCGACTCGAGACGCTCGCTCACGCTCAGCCCCCTAGCGAGGTCCGAGGTGTACACGTATCCGATGAGGCCCATCTCGGTGTCGTTGGCCGCGGCGATCATGGCCTCGGTGTCATCGAATGCGATGACCGGCGCCACCGGCCCGAAGATCTCTTCGCGGGTGATCTGCGAGGCGGCGTTCACGCCGGCCAGCACGGTGGGCTCATAGAAGAAGCCGGGCCGAGCCAGCGGGCCGTTGCCGGTGACGCGGCGGGCGCCGTCACCCAGCGCGCCCTGCACCAGCGCCTCGATGCCCTCCACAGCGCCGGCGTTGATCATCGGCCCGCAGGCCACGCCGGGCTCGAAGCCGTTGCCGACCTTCATGGATCCCATTGCCGCCGCCAGCCGCTCCACGAACTCGTCATGCACCGACGACTCCACGAAGAGGCGGTTGGCGGCGGTGCACGCCTCCGCCGAGTGGCGCATCTTGGCCACCATCGCGCCCTCGACGGCGGCGCCGATGTCGGCGTCGGCGAAGACGATGAACGGGGCGTTGCCGCCGAGTTCCATGCAGGTCTTGAGCACGCGGTCGGCGCAGCGCCGCAACAGGGCCCGACCCACCGCTGTGGAGCCGGTGAACGAGACCATGCGCACCGCCCGATGGTCGACCACCGCCTCGAACCAGTCGCCCGAGGATCGTGTGGGCACCACGTTCACGACTCCCGGCGGGACGCCGGCGGACTCCAGCAACTCCGCCACCCGCAACGCGGTGAGGGGGGTGTCGCGCGCCGGCTTGATCACCACCGAGTTGCCCGCCGCCAGAGCGGGGGCGACCTTGCGGGTGATCATCGCGGCAGGGAAGTTCCACGGCGTGATCATCGCCACCACCCCCACCGGCGGGTGGCGGGTGATGATGCGCTTGTCGCCGCCCGGGGCCAGGCCGATGGAGCCGCCGATGCGGACCGCCTCCTCGGCATTCCAGCGGAAGAACTCCGCGGCGTAGGCGACCTCGCCCAGCGCGTCGGGCTGGGGCTTGCCGTGCTCGAGTGTGATCATCTCGGCGATCTCGCCGGAGTGTTCGCCCAGGCTCTCATAGCAGGCGCGCAAGATCTCCGAGCGCACCCGCGGCGGGGTGGCCGCCCAGCCGGGCTGTGCCGCTGCAGCAGCGTCGCAGGCCGCGACCGCGTCGGCCGGCGTTCCGGCGGCGACCTCGGCGATCGCGTCGCCACTGGAGGGGTCGAGCACGGCGATGCGCTCCCAACCTGCGCCGCTGCGCCAGTCGCCGCCTACCAACATCTGCGTCTGCATTCGCGCCAGGCTACGGTCAGCAGCCATGGCGATGACGAAACACGGCGGCGGCGCGGCTATCGAGATCACCGAGGTGGGCGGGCCGGAGGTGATACGGCTGGTGCAGCGGCCCGATCCGGTGCCCGGCGAGGGCGAGATGACGGTGGCGGTGGCCGCGGCCGGGGTGAACTTCATCGACACCTACCACCGCTCGGGCCTCTATGAGCTGCCCCTGCCGTTCGTGCTGGGCCAGGAGGGTGCCGGCACGGTTCTAGAGGTCGGGGCGGGCGTGACGGACTTCGCCCCCGGAGACCGGGTTGCCTGGGCGGGCTCAGGCGGCTCCTACGCCGAGAGTGCCGCCGTCTCGGCCTCGGTGGCGTTCGGTGTGCCCGACGGGGTCGATCTGGAGACCGCGGCAGCCGCCGCGCTGCAGGGCCTGACGGCGCACTACCTGGCCAGCGACTGCCCTCGGCTCAAGCCGGGCGACCGCTGCCTGATCCACGCCGCCGCCGGCGGCACCGGCAGGCTGCTGGTGCAGATCGCCAAGCTGCGAGGTGCGGAGGTGGTGGCCACGGTCGGCAGCGACGCCAAGGCCGAGCTGGCCCGCAGTGCGAGCGCCGACCATGTGATCAACTACACGACCACCGACCTGGTTGCCGGCGTGGAGGCCGCCGTCGGTGCCGACGCCATCGACGTCGTCTATGACGGGGTGGGCGCAGCCGTCTACGACGACAGCCTGCGCCTGCTGCGGCTGAGGGGGTCGATGGTGAACTTCGGCAACGCATCGGGAGCGGTGGAGCCCAAAGCGCCGCTGCACCTGTCACCCAAGTCGCTGTGGCTGGCCCGTCCCAAGCTCTGGGACTTCATCGGAACCCGCGACGAACTCAACGCACGTGTCGAGGAGCTCTTCGGCTGGATCGCATCCGGCGAACTCGAGGTGCGCATCGGCGCCCGCCTGCCCCTCGCCGACGCCGCCGAGGCCCACCGCCTGCTTCAAGGCCGCACCGTAGCCGGCAAGATCCTCCTCATCCCCTAGCGCCGCCTCGCACGAACTGCCGACTCAGTCGTCGGGATCGCAGCTGATCAGCTCCCAGTAGTCCGGGTCGGCGCCACAGTCTGCGATCTCAACGACGCCCGCCTCGACGAGCACTCCTACGAACTCGACCGCGCCGAACATCGGGTCAACCACATGGAGCGTCCGAATCCTCGAGTCACGGACGAAGGGAAAGTTCTCGAAGTCCCGGAACCCGAAGCGCGCTGCGGCCAGCGGCCCAGCCCAGAAGTCGAACTCCGACGGCCGGCCACGCGGGTCCCGCTCGGGGCTGTACTCCGAGGCGATCTTCGTGGCTACAAACTCGCTGACGCGGACCTCGGGGATCACTCCGCGGCTGCGAGTCCGTAACGCTGCGCCACCGACTCCGACAGGCGCTTGCTGGTCGGGGTCAGAGCCTGGCGAAAGCCCAGCAACGCTGTGCAAGACGGGATCGTCTCACCGATCGCCGCCAACCGCCAGCCCGGCTCCTGATGGGAGAGCTCGCTGACCTGGGTGCCGGTCATGCCCGCGAGCTGCGCCATCACGTCTGATATGGTCTGCAACTCGTCATCGGTGAACACCTTGAGGTTCGCGGCCCGCCTTGGCACCAGGCGGTGCTGTGGACGTCCGAGGAAGTCCTCCTCGACCAGTTCAACCGATCCGGACGCGATCAGCTGCCGGCGGACCGGCAGCAGCTGGCGGGGTGCCGGGCCGTGAGGCAGTTTCTGGAACTCGCATCCCGAGATGGCTCGCCCGTGGCGGCGCAGATGCGTGAACTCGGCGAAGAACAGGACCTTGTTGAGCTTGGTCGCGCCGCCGCCACGATCGTCCTTCAGCCCCTCGGCGACGTGCAGCACCTCCTCGGCGAACTTCACGGGGTCATAGGCATCGCTCACAGCACCCATAGTAGGCACAGGGTGAGACACGGGTGGTTCGGTGAGGGCCATCAGTCGCAGACCTCGTTGCTCACGACACCGATAGTAGGCACAGGCCAAGGCAGCCCGATGGTTCTCCCTGTTAGCGGCGCTCGAAGATTGAGGAGAAGCCGCCGATCACCGAGCCCTCGCCCTGGGAGCCGCCGGGCTTCAAGTTGGCCACCACGCGGTCGGCTAGCCGGTTGAACGGCAGCGACTGCAGCCACACCCGGCCCACGCCCGTGAGCGTGGCCAGGAACAGCCCCTCGCCGCCGAACACCATCGAGCGCAGATCGCCCGCACGCTCGATGGAGTACTGGATCTGCTGGGGCTGGAAGGCCACGATGCAACCCGTGTCGATGCGCAGCGTCTCTCCCTGGAGCTGCTTCTCCACGATGGTGCCCCCGGCGTGGAGGAAGGCCAGGCCGTCGCCGGAGATCGCCTGCAGGATGAAGCCCTCACCGCCGAAGATGCCCGTGCCCAGCTTGCGGTTGAAGGCGATGTCGAGCTTGGTTCCCGAGGCGGCGCACAGGAAGGCGTCCTTCTGCGCTGTCAGCCGGCCGCCGACGGCTTGGAGGTTGACCGGCAGGATCTTGCCGGGATAGGGCGCAGCCATCGCCACCCGCTGCTTGCCCTGGGGAGCGCTGTTGGTGAAGTGGGTCATGAACAGGCCCTCACCGGTGACGCCGCGCTTGGCTGCCGACTTGAGCTTGCGCCAGGTGCCCTGGTTGGGCTCGGAGCCGTCGCCCATCTTGGCCTGGAACGTGATGCCCTGCTCCATGTACATCATGGCGCCCGCCTCGGCGATGACGACCTCGCCCGGGTCGAGCTCGACCTCCACGAACTGCATGTCGTCGCCGTGGATGCTGTAGTCGATTTCGTGGCTGCGCACAGTCGCCTCCGAGGTGTCGGCAGCCGCCCGGCTAGGCGGCTGAAGTTCCCCTGAAGGCTAACCGGCCCGAGGCAGCGGCGTGGTCATTGCCGGCACACTTGCGAGCCGCTCAGGCCACGGCCTCGCCCCGCTCGGCCTCAGAAACCCCCGCTCATGTTCGCTACGCTCACGGGCCGCTCAGGCCACGGCCTCGCCCCGCTCGGCCTCAGCGGCACATCGGCTCGAAGCGCAGACCGCTGCCGGAGAGGCGCTCGAGTGCCATTTCGAGGCCGCGGACGGTGTTGGAGCGGTTGCCGCCCCCGTCGTGCAGCAGCACCACGGCCCCGGTGCGGGCGTGCTTCACGATCTCCTCGGCGATGGTCTCCGCCGGAGGCCGCTTCCAGTCGGCGGGATCGACGTTCCACATCGCCAGCCCGAGCCCGTGAGCGTGCGCCCAGTCCTGCGTGGACCCGTCGACGCTGCCGTATGGGGGGCGCAGGCACGATGTGGCGCGCGAGCCGAGCAGCACCTGGGTGCGCCCGACGGTGCTGTCGAAGGTCTCCCTGGGCAGCCCGGCCAGCGATTCGTGGTTCCAGGTGTGGTTCGCGACCGTGTGACCCTCGGCGAGTATGCGATCCAACAGGTCGGGATGTCGCTGCACGAGGCTGCCGATCACGAAGAACGTGGCCTTGGCCCCGTGCTCGGCCAGAACGTCCAGCACCTGCGGCGTGTAGGTGGGATGGGGCCCGTCGTCGAAGGTGAGGTACATGACGTTCTCTATGCGGGGCCGCACCGGCGGCTGCACGGGCGGCGCGGCCGCGGTCTGCTCCGGTCCGGCAGCCGTGGCTTGCTCCGATCCGGCGGCAGCGCCCGGCTCCGGCTCGCCGGCTGGCTGGTCTTGCTCGCCAGGAGCATCCGGTCCGCCTGCCCCGCCGTCGAGCGGCAGCACCTCGACGGCCAGCTCGTAGTCCGCCTCGCCTGCGTTGAAGGACAAGACGGTCACCGTCCAGGGGCCGGCCACGGGAAGGGTCGCCTCGATCTGGGTGGATCGCGACGCTGCGGGAGCCAGCACGTGCTCGTCGCCGAGGCGCACGTCGAGCCAGACCCCGAGGGGAGCGGCGATCTCAGCGGTGAACACCTGCCCCGCGAGTGCCGGCAGGACGTAGGTCTGCCTCTCACGGAAACCGATGCTGCCGGAGACCACCGAGCCGACGGCGCCCGGATCGAAGCGAATGTCGATGTCGGGACGCTGCGGGCCGGGCAGGGGCAGGCGCTCCAGCCCCTCCACCTCGACCACGGTGACCAGCGGCGCCGACGGGGTCACGACGATGTCGAGGGTCGAGCGTCGGGTGATCACCGTGAAGGGCTCGTCCGGGGCGCGGTCGAACAGCACCACCTGAATGCGCCCGTTCCTCACCTCGACGCCGTCCACGACGACGCGATCGCCCACCGCCACCGGCCGGCCCGCTGCCGGGACGCCATCGCGGTTGATGACCGGGACGATCAGGTGGAACACCCCCGAACCCGTTGATTGCTCCACGATGTGCGCCACCACGTCTGTGTCGCCGTCGCCGTCGAGGTCACCCTCGGTCACCCGGTTCTGCAGCGTGAAGACGCTCTCGGAGGCTCCGCCATAGGACGCCACGGCACTGCCGGCCTCTAGCCGAACATCGTCGCCAGCGATCTCAAGGGTGAGCCGCTCGAGATCCTCCCATGAGATGCCCTCCGATGCCGGCTCGCCCGGCTCCCCCGGCCGGCCCGCCACGGCTTCAGCGGATCCGGTGGATCCGGTATCGCCTGGGGTCGCGGAACCCTGCTCGGGGGGCTGCGGCACCACGCCACCGGCAGCGCTGCCGATCGCCGAGGCGATATTGCCCGTCACCGGTGCCCCGCCGCCTTGCGAGGCGCTGCCACAGCCCAGGGCCAGCAGGGCAGTCATCCCATAGCCCACGATCACCGGCAGCCGCCTGCGGCAGGCGGCCCGACCGCCCGAGGCTCCGGCACGCATCAGGCGACGCGCCGCAACACTTGAAGCGATCCCACGGCGCTGAGTTGGCGGAACCGACCCTCGGTGACGGCCCGGCACCAGACCTCATAGGGTGGCCGGCCGCCGTCGGCGGGATCCTCGAACACGTCGTGTATGGCCAGCAGGCCGCCGGGCATCACATGTGGCGACCACCCCTCATAGTCGCGGTGGGCGGGCCCGGCGCCGTGCCCCCCGTCAATGAACACCAACGCCAGCGGCGTGGCCCACAGCGCGGCCACGGTCGGCGAATCGCCCACCACAGCCACGACCGTGCCCTCGAGCCCGGCCTCGTGGACGGTTCGCCGGAAGTGGGGAAGCGTGTCGATCAGGCCCAGTTCGGGATCCACTACCTCGGGATCGTGGTGCTGCCAGCCTGGCTGGTTCTCCTCGGAGCCGCGGTGGTGGTCGACGCAGAAGAGCACCCGGTCGGCCAGCTGGGCCGCAGCTCCCAGGTACACGGCGGACTTGCCGCAGTAGCTGCCCACCTCCAGCAGCGGCCCGGCCACATCCAGCGACGCGGCGGCCGCGTGCAGGGCGCACCCCTCGTCGGAGGGCATGAAGCCTCGCGCCGCTTCAGCCACACGCCGCAACCGCGCCGGCATCGGCTCCAGTTCCCGGCCGCGCTGTCTCTGCGACATCGCATCACCGCAAGCCTCTCGGGTCGCCAACAGCGCCGACCACGCTACCCGGCGGCGCCTGATTCCCTCGAGCTTCAGGCCGCCTGAGCTAGAGGATGCGTCGGCGGTTGTCCTGTACCTTTCGGTTCCTGGCTGCGTGCGGCCCCTAGCCCCGTTCAGACATTGGCAGCCATTGGCGGCTCCGACACCCTCGATCCGGCCGAGCAGGCCGTGCGGCGAGCTGTTCGAGATATTTCGTTGTATGTGGGGTTGCATCGTAATGCTCTGCTGCTATGGTGCTGTCATGGACGCCCTCACCTTGACGGACCTGGGCGCGATCATCGGCGCCGTGATGGGTCCCATGCTGATCTTCGTCACCGCGTCGATGCGATTCCAGCACATCGAGAACACCAAGACCCGCACCCTGACGCGCGACCTCATCGAGCAGTCCAACCGAGAGAACCGTGAGCTGATCGAGCGCACCAACAAGGAGACCCGCGACCTCGTAGAACGCACCAACAAGGAGACCCGCGAGCTGATCGAGCGGTACAACAAGGAGACCCGCGAGCTGATCGAGCGGTACAACAAGGAGAACCGCGAGCTGATCACCAAGAACCGGGACCTCATCGAGGACACCCGACAGCGATGCGCCCGCATCGAAGGCCATCTACGCATCGCCCCGCCACCGCTCGAAGCAACCGCGCCGCCGCCGGAGCAAACACCCGAGGCTCCCGACGTCAGCGACACCGAAGCCGCCTAAGGACCCGAAGGTCAGGCCGAGGGGCGCTCTCGCTACCCCGCAGGCGCTTGATCCTCCGCAGCCTCAGGCCACACGACCTTGTCGAGGAACAGGTATTTGGCCACCCAGACAACCCCGTAGCCGAACAGGCTGCCGGCCACCACAAGCACGGTGCGCTGCGTCAACTGCTCGACGAGTCCGACCACCAGCGATGAGACGCCCAGACCCACCAGCGCCACCACCCAGAAAATCAGTGCCTCGGTCGCCCGACGATGGGGGCCGCTGCGACCCCAGACCCAGGCCCGGCTCAGCAGGAAGGCCGGGAGGGTGCTGACCAGCCAGGCAGCCAGGTTCGCCCACAGCGCCGACCAACCCAGCCCGGCGTGACACACCGCCAGAACGCCCACGCTGACCGAGACGTTCACCACCGAGACCACGGAGTAGCGCAACGCCTTGACGCCGTGCTCGGCCCTCAGCCGCATCAGGGTGGAGGTCGCCGAAGCTGTCACGGACTCAGGCTACAGATGCCTCGCTCCCGCAGACCGGTCGCGGGCCCGCCAGCGACGAGGGGTGCCGAGGCCGCCTTCTCAAGCCGGGTTCTGTGTCGAAGACCGAGCGGACGGTCCCCCGCCCAGCGACGGAGGGCCGAGGTCGCCTTCTCAAGCCCCGCGATCGTCTCTTGCGAACCATGGCCGGGAACGCCTCAGCGAGCCGCCGGGGGGCGGCGGCGGGCGGCGGGCATGATGGGCGCATGCAGACGGCGCTGGACAACGTGGTGGCACTTCTCGACCTCGAAGCCATCGAGGTCAACATCTTCCGGGGCCGCTCACCCGACGACGAGCGCCAGCGCATCTTCGGCGGCCAGGTGGCCGGGCAGGCTCTGGTGGCGGCGGCTCGCACGGTGGAGCGGGGCGCCGTGCACTCGCTTCACGCCTACTTCCTGTGGGCCGGCGACCCGAGATCACCGGTGCTCTACGAGGTGGACCGCATCCGCGACGGGCGCTCCTTCACAACCCGGCGCGTGGTGGCCATCCAGCACGGGCGGGCGATCTTCCAGCTCGCGGCCTCGTTCCATACCGCCGAGGACGGCTTCGAGCACTTCGAGCCGATGCCCGAGGCGCCCGGCCCGGAGACCCTCCAGCCGCGCACGCACAGCATCGAGGCCCGTGATCCCGCCAGGCCCCGCCCCGACCGCATGCAGGCGCTGGACGTCCGCTACGTCACCACCAGCCCCCTGGATCGCAGCGGCCCTCAGCCTCCCACGCAGCGAGTGTGGATGCGGGCCAACGGCACCCTCGGCGACGACCCGGTGCTGCATGCCTGCCTGCTCACCTACGCCAGCGACCTCACGCTGCTGGACAGCACGCTCGCGCCGCACGGAACGAGCGCCGCCGATCCGGGCATCATGCTTGCCAGCCTCGACCACGCGATGTGGTTCCACGCTCCGTTCCGCGCCGACGAGTGGCTCCTGTACGACCAGCACACGCCCGCGGCCAGCGGCGCCAGGGGTTTGGCCACAGGACGGGTCTTCACCCGCGACGGCCGCCTGGTTGCCTCGGTAGTGCAGGAGGGACTGATCCGCAAGATCAGCTAGCCGAACCCCGCCCTCTTGAGTCGGACGGCTCCGAAGCGCCCGATCCGCAAGACCGGGTAGCCGAGACTTGCGGAGCGCTGGAGCGGCCTTGTGTTCGGCGCGAGCGGGCGCAACGGGGCCAAGCTCGGCGAGAGTCCTCTATTCTCGGCTGACATGACCGGCTCCGACGCAACCATGGCGGCTGGCAGAGCCGGCGACGCCGGCGATACCGGCGATACCGGCGACGCCAGTGATACCGGCTACGCCAGTGCTCCCGGTAATGCCGGCGACGCCAGTGATACCGGCGATGGCAGTGATACCGGCGATGTTGGTGTGGAGGAGTGTCAAGCTGTGAGTGCCGAACTCGTCGAGGCGATGCGACGGCTCATCCCGCAGCTCTCGTCCTCGAACCCGCCGCCGGGCAGGCTCGATCTGGAGGAGATCGTGGCATCGCCGGCTACGACGCTGTTCGTGGCCCGGCGCGGCGGGCGGATCGTCGGGGCGCTGACCCTGGTGGCCTTCCGCATCCCCACCGGCGTGCGCACCCGCATCGAGGACGTGGTGGTGGACGAGAACGCAAGAGGCAGCCGGGTGGGCGAGCGCCTCAGCGCGGCCGCCCTTGCCAAGGCCCGCCAACTCGGCGCCCGCAACACCGACCTCACCTCGCGGCCGTCACGCCGGGCCGCCAACCGCCTGTATGAGCGGATGGGCTTCCAGCGGCGCGAGTCCAACGTCTACCGCTACACGCTGTGAATCTCCGGGCCTCTGCAAGGGGGCATCCACCACTGCCGGCACCGCCGGTCTGCCAGACGCTGTGAACGCCGCAGGCCGAGGCGACGGGCACACACTTGAAGCCGGTCCCGAGCCCCTCTGGACGCCGACACCGCAGCGGATCGCGGAGTCGCAGATGGCGCAGTTCGCGTCGTGGCTGATCAGCCATCACCCCGCTGCCGCGGACCGTTCCGTTGATCTACAACACGCGGGCACCGACGGTTCCGCAGGCGCCCCACGCGGCCGGGATCACGCCGGCGATCACAGCTCCGGCGCGGGCGCCGGCGGTTCCTCCGGCCTTCACGGCTTGGCAACGAGCCTCTTCGACCCGGACGGGAACGTGGCCGCCGGAGGGTTCGCGTGCCTGCACAGGTGGTCGGTCGAGCACAGCGGCGAGTTCTGGGCCACGGCATGGGACTTCTGCGGTGTGCGGGGCCACAGGGGTGACCGGCTCCTCGAGGTGCCCGCAGCGGCGCTCTGCGCCGAGCCCGGCGAGCGCCTGAGGCGCACCCGTTTCCTTCCCGACGCCCGCCTCAACGTGGCCGAGAACCTGCTGGGAGAGCCCTCCGGGGACACGGCCGTCGTGTTCCGCGGCGAGGACGGCGAGGCGGCCGAGATCAGCCGTGCCGGGATGCACGACATGACCGGGCGGGTGCAGCAGCTCATGATCGACTCCGGGGTGGGGCCGGGCGACCGGGTGGCGGCCTGGATGCCCAACCGTGCCGAGACCCTTGCCGTGATGCTCGCCGCAGCCGGGCTCGGCGCGGTCTTCAGTTCCACCTCGCCGGACTTCGGCGTGGACGGGGTGCTGGACCGCTTCAGCCAGATCACGCCCACCGTGCTGTTCGCCTGCGCCGACTACCCCTACAACGGCCGCCGCCACGACTGCACCGAGCGGCTCTCCGCCGTCTCCGCGGCTCTCCCGTCGCTGAGGCGCACCGTGCTGGTGGGGCCGGGCTGGCTAGACGGCTACGGCGCCGGCTTCGGGACGCTGCCGACGCCGGTGGTGTTCCGGCAGCTTCCCTTCGACCATCCCTGGTACGTGCTGTACTCCTCCGGCACCACCGGGCCGCCCAAGTGCATCGTGCACCGCACCGGTGGGCTGCTGCTCAAGCACCTCGTCGAGCACCAGCTGCACTGCGACGTGCGTTACGGCGACCGGGTGTTCTACTACACGACCACCGGCTGGATGATGTGGAACTGGCTGGCGTCGGCGCTGGCCTCGGGCGCGGCGGCGGTGCTCTACGACGGCGCGCCCATGCATCCCGGCGCCGACCGGCTTTTCGACCTGATCGACGAGGTCGGCATCACCCTGTTCGGTACCTCGGCCAAGTTCATAGACGCCTGCGGCAACGCCGGCATCGCACCGGCGGCCACCCACAGCCTGTCCTCGCTGCGGACCGTCACCTCCACCGGCTCGACCCTCACTCCGCCTGGGTTCGACTGGGTGTACGCGAAGGTCAAACCCGACGTGCATCTGGCCTCGATCTCCGGCGGCACCGACCTTTGCGGCTGCCTGGTGGCGGGCGACCCGACCTCGCCGGTGCGGCGCGGCGAGATCCAGCGACCCGCCCTGGGCCTGGACATCGACGTCGTCGACGATTCCGGCGAGACGCTTCCCGCCGGCGCCGAGGGCGAGCTGGTCTGCCGCAACGCCTTCCCGTCGATGCCGGTGAGATTCTGGGACGACCCCGGCGATGCCCGCTACCGCGCCGCCTACTTCGAGCGCATCGCCGGCGTGTGGCACCACGGCGACTTCGCCTCGGCCACCGCCTCTGGCGGGTTCGTGATCTCGGGCCGCTCCGACGCCACGCTGAACCCTGGCGGGGTGCGCATCGGCACGGCGGAGATCTACCGGCGCGTCGACACGCTCCCGGAGGTCGATGAGAGCATCGTCGTGGGCCAGCCGCAGGGCGCCGACACCCGCATCGTGCTGTTCGTCAGGATGGCCGCGGGCCACGAGCTGACCGAGGATCTGCGCGACCTGATACGCCGGCGGATACGCGCCGAGGTGTCGCCGCGCCACGTGCCGGCGGTGATCGCGGCCGTGGCCGACATCCCTCGCACCCGCTCCGGGAAGTTGACCGAGACAGCGGTGCGCGACGTGATCTGCGGGCGGCCCGTGCGCAACACGGAGGCGCTGGCCAACCCCGAGGCACTGGAGCACTTCCGCGACCGCCCCGAGTTGGCCTGACAAGCCAGGCACACAGTCTTGGTGAGCGCTGTGGGACAGCTTGCGGAGGCGTCCGCTGGTGCCTGCGCCTGGCACGGCCTGCGCTAGCGTCAGCGTCATGTCCGACCGTGGCACGACCGCACACCCCGCTCCCCAACGATGAACAACACGACCGCGCACCCCCGCCGGGCCTGCTGGACTCGCTACGACGCCGCACACTTCGGTCGTGTGCGATGAGCCGCGCGCCGAACTATGTCAATCATGTCACCTGGGCCTGGGATGAGCCGACATTGCGCCACCCGGTGCTGATCGCGGCCTTCGAGGGTTGGAGCGACGCCGGTGAGGCAGCCACTATGGCAGCGCATGACGTCACCGTTCGCTGGGGCGGCGAGTGGGTGGCCGAGATCGACCCCGAACCGTTCTACGACTTCACGACGGTCCGGCTTGCCGTCCGGCTCGGGCAGCACGGGTCACGCCGCATCGTCTGGCCGGCGAATGAGTTCCGCGTCGCCCACTGTCCCGACGCCAACATGGATCTGGTATTCCTGATCGGCGTCGAGCCGCAGCTTCGCTGGCGCACCTTCTGCGAGCAGGTGGTCATGGCCGCAGAGGATCTGGAGGTGGAGCGGGTGATCACCCTGGGCGGCCTGCTCTCGGAGGTGCCGCACACCCGGCCGGTGCAGGTCTACGGCTCATCGGAGGACGCCCGGATGCGCGACGAGCTCGATCTTGAGCAGTCCACGTACGAGGGGCCGACCGGCATCGTCGGCGTGCTCGCGGCGGCCTGCCACGACGCGGGCTTCCCGACGGCATCGTTCTGGGCGGCCGTTCCGTCCTACCTGCCCACGGCACCGTCGCCCAAGGCGGCGATGGCACTGCAGAACCGCTTCTGCGCAGCCCTGGGCCTGCCCGTCTACCTCAGCGACCTGGTGGAGGCCACCGAGAGCTACGAGGCCAAGCTGGCCGAGATGGTGTCCACGGACGACGACATGGCCGAGTTCGTGTCACGCTTGGAGCAACTCTGGGACCGGCGCAAGCAGCGCGAGGCCCGCGAGCGGGTCTGGAGCGACGATCCCCGCAAGCTGGTCACCGAGGTCGAGAGGTTCCTGCGCGACAGCGCCTAGCAGTTGCGGAGCCACCGGACCCGTTACGCGGAGTCCCCCGCTAGACCCGGCACGCAGACAACCCCCGCTGGCCCCGTTACGCGCAAGACCCGCCGCAGTCTCAACTGTCTGGTGGAGCCTCGGGGTCGCCGCGCCAGGGTGGAGTGCGAGGCCGGTCGAAGAGCACGCCCACGTCCTCGCCCCGGATGGCTCGAAAGGCGTGGTCGGCCCAGAGCTCGGGCCGAGCCGTGCGTTCGGGAAGCTCGCCCTCGGCGAAGAAGCCTGCGTCGGAGCATTCGAGCGGGTGTGGCGCCAGGTCGCCCCCGAGGCTGCGGCAACAGAACACGACGGACACGAGCGGGACCCGCGTGAAGCCCCGCCGCATCCCGTCGAGGATGGCGATGGGACGCAGCACCTCGCAGCGGATGCCGGTCTCCTCGAGCACCTCCTTGACGGCCACCTCCGAGGGCGAGTAGCCCACGTCGGACCAGCCGGTGGGGTACAGCCACCAGCCGGAGTCGGCCCGCTTCACCAGCAGTATCCGCCCCTCGTCGTCGCCCACGACAGCGCCGACGGTGATCTTGGGGGTGACGTAGCCGGCCACGCCCGAGCCCACCCGGTCGAGCCACTCCTGCACCTGGTGCCCGGCGTCCACCCCGACGGAGCTGTGGGCACGGATGTCCGCGGCCACGGCGAGCACCTCCTCGAAGCGCTCCTGCTCGTAGCGGCTCTCGGTGAATCCGAGGCCCGTCCGGGCGATCCCGGCCAGGCTCTCCGCCCAGCGCAGGATGTCGGCCTCGCTCGCCGGCCGAGGGGCGGCGCCGGCCCGCTCACCCCCGTGATGTGACAGAGCGCCCACCACAGGCACCCTACCCGTGGCGACTCTTCAGGCCGGATAGCGAGTCTCAGACAGCTATGTCCGGCGCGGACGAGGAACCACGAGCGGCGCAGCGCGGAGCCAGGTGGACGCTCGCGCCGACCGCAACCGTGAGGCGCGAACGAACGATCCGCAGGCGTGCCACCATCGGAACTTCGGCCGGCAATCTCCTAAAGGTGTCAGGTGCGGGCGAGGATCTCCGGAGTCGGGCCCACGAGACCGGTGAAGAACGGACCGAACTCGGCGTAGGCGGCCGAGGCCCGGTCATAGCGCATGGTGTACACGGTCTCCTTGAGCGCGCTCAGGTCCTCGCCGAAGAGCGTGACGCCCCACTCCCAGTCGTCGAGCCCCGTCGATGCGGTCACAAGTTGCACGATCCGTCCCGCAAACTTGCGTCCCGAGGCGCCGTGCTCGTACATGAGCTCTTTGCGCCGCTCGTAGGGCAACTCGTACCAGTTCTGGCCGGGGTGGCGTCGCTTGGTCATCGGGTAGAAGCACCAGGCGGGCTTCCGCGGCGGCGGGAGCTTGGGGTTGAGCCGCATGTCCGCCATCTCCGCGGGCAGACTTTGGGCGTACTCGGACAGCTCGGTGATCGACACGTAGCTGTCGACCACTGCCAGCCCTGCCGAGACCAGCTCCCTCTGCAGGTCGCGCAGCGCCCAGGCGTCAGCGTGCAGCGCCATGAAGCACATCTCGGCCTTGTGTCCCAGCACGGCCACGGTCACCACCTGCACGCCGGCGTCGGCGGCCCCATCGACCGCCGCGATCACGAGCGAGTCGTCGGCAGCAGCGGTCCGCCTGCAGAACAGGTGCAGCACCGCGAGCCCCTGAGACACTCCCACCGGCTCGGTCATCGCGCCGAGTCTAAGAGGCCGTCCGGACAGCCCCCCGACCCGCTGCCCATCACCACAAGACGTTGGTAGAGGACACCAGCAGAAACGTCGACCATGCGCCCAGCCCCCGACCCGCTGCCGATCACCACAAGACGTTGAGGAAGGTCGTGGCCCGGCGCGCGGGAGCGCGGCGTCAGCGGTCCACGTAGACCGACATGGTGCCGTCGCGGGCGAAGCCTGCCAGCTGCATCCCGGCGGCCTCGGCGGTGGCGGCTGCCAGGGCCGTGGGCGCGCTCACCGCGACCAGTGCCCGGAACCCGGCCGCCCAGGCCTTGTGCACCAGCTCGAAGCTCGCCCTGCCGCTCACCACAAGCCCGAGGCCCACCGCCGGAAGCTCGCCGTCGAGCAGGCGCCTGCCGATGACCTTGTCCACCGCGTTGTGGCGGCCCACGTCCTCGCGCACCGCCGTCACCGCGCCGTCGGCGGCCATCACCCCGGCGGCGTGCACCGCCCCGGTGGAGGCGAACAGCTCCTGAGCCGGCCGCAGCTGCTCCGGCGCCGCGGCCAGCTTCTCCCAACCCAGTGCCTCGCCCCGTACCGGATCCAGTTTGGAAACCAGCTCGTCGATCTCGCTGGTGCCGCAGAAACCGCACGAGGAAGTGGTGGTCGTCAGGCGCGGGCGCGGCTCGGGCGCCAGCCCGCCCGTGGACACCGACACCACGTTGAAGTCCGTCGCTGCCGCGGAGCCCGAGGCGCAGTACCTCACCCGGATCACGCGCTGACCGCCAAGCAGACCCTCGGCGAAGCAGAAGCCGGCGGCCAGCTCGAAGTCGTTGCCCGGCGTGCGCATGGTGGTGGCCACGCGCACGCCGTCGAGCTCGATGGCCATCGGCTCCTCCGATGCCAGCCTGTCGGGACGCCGCCCCGAGGCCGGCCCGCCCGGCGTCCAGGGACGCACCAGCCACTTCCGGCTCCTCGACTTCGTGGCCACGATGGCAAGGTTAGGACTGCTGGAGTTCCGAGCGCAGATGGCGCAACAGGCCGGTCTCGCCCACGGCGGCCATCCAGAGCTCCGACACCAGCGTCGAGCCGGTCACGGTCAGGCGGCGCCGCACCGCGGTCACTGACTTCGCCGTCGGCGTCAGCCCGACATGGGCGGACCGCAGGTCCACCATGACGCCGCCGCTGCAGGGAAGGGCCGAGCCGACGTCGATCTCGACCACACCGAGCGGCTGGGCGATCGCCAGTTCCACCGCGCCGCCGGGAAGGGCCCGCAGGAATCCGGCCTCGGAGTGCAGCGGCTCCCCCGTCGAGGCGTCCCCGCTGCGCTGGGTCATCACTAGGAACGGCTTGCCGACCTGGCTGAAGGTGAGTTCCTCGGTGTAGGCGAAGTCGTCGATGGTCGGATACTCGCCGGTGCCGGCGCCCCTCCAGGTGCCCAGCAGCGGAGCCAGCAGGCGGCACTGGGGGTGCAACTCGGTCACCGCCCAGGAAGCTACCCGACCGGCCGCCGCGCCAGCCTCGCTCACCCGCGATCACAGCAGCCACCGGCGCCCCGGCGCGCAACAGTCCGGCACCCGAAGACGCCGGACTGCTGTGCTAGGAGGTTCTCAGGACTAGAAGTCCATGCCGGGCATCCCGATGCGAGACGAGAAGCCTATGTCGGGCATCGCCGGTGTGGGACTACCGATCCGGGGCTAGAAGTCCATGTCGGGCATCCCGCCGCCGGGTGCCGCAGAGTCCTCGGGAGCGTCTGCGATCACTGCCTCGGTGGTGAGGAACAGCGCCGCGATGGAGCCGGCGTTCTGCAGCGCCGAGCGGGTGACCTTGGCAGCGTCGATGATGCCGGCCGCGATCAGATCCTCGTAGTCGCCGGTGGCGGCGTTGAGCCCGTTCGGGCCGCTGAGGCCGCGCACCCGCTCGACCACGACGCCGCCCTCGAGCCCGGCGTTGACCGCGATCTGGCTGAGCGGCGCCACCAGGGCCTTCGCCACGATGCGGGCGCCGGTCCTCTCGTCGGGATCGTCGAGGCCGCCGGCCGCTGCCTCAACAGCGCCCACAGCCCGGAGCAGCGTGACGCCGCCGCCAGCGACGACACCCTCCTCGATGGCGGCCTTGGTGGTGCTGACGGCGTCCTCGATGCGGTGCTTCTTCTCCTTGAGCTCCACCTCGGTGGCGGCGCCGACCTTGAGCACGGCCACACCGCCGGACAGCTTGGCGAGGCGCTCCTGGAGCTTCTCGCGGTCGTAGTCGGAGTCGGTGTTGTCGATCTCGCCCTTGATCTGGTTGATGCGGCCGGCCACGTCGGAGGCGTCACCGGCGCCCTCCACGATGGTGGTCTCGTCCTTGGTGACGATCACCTTGCGAGCCGAGCCCAGCATGTCGAGCCCGACGCTGTCGAGCTTGAGGCCGACCTCCTCGCTGATGACCTGGCCGCCAGTGAGGATGGCCATGTCCTGCAGCATCGCCTTGCGGCGGTCGCCGAAGCCGGGGGCCTTCACGGCGACCGAGGTGAAGGTGCCGCGGATCTTGTTGACCACGAGCGTGGCGAGTGCCTCGCCCTCCACGTCCTCGGCGATGGCCAGCAGCGGCTTGCCGCCCTGCATGACCTTCTCGAGCACGGGCACGAGGTCGCGCACGTTGGAGATCTTGGAGGCGACGAGCAGCACGTAGGGGTTGTCGAGCACGGCCTCCATGCGCTCGGGATCGGTGACGAAGTACGGCGAGATGTAGCCCTTGTCGAAACGCATGCCCTCGACGGTCTCCATCTCGAGGCCGAACGTCTGGCCCTCCTCGACGGTGATGACGCCGTCCTTGCCGACCTTGTCGATCGCGTCTGAGATGGTCTCGCCGATCTCGATGTCGGCCGCGGAGATGGCCGCCACGTTGGCGATCTGGGCCTTGTCGGAGGACACGTCGTGGCTGTTGTCGTGGATGGACTGCACGGCGGCATCGACGGCCGCCTCGATGCCGCGCTTGAGCGACATCGGGTTGGCGCCCGCGGCCACGTTGCGCAGCCCCTCGCGCACCATCGCCCAGGCCAGCACGGTGGCGGTGGTCGTGCCGTCGCCGGCGACGTCGTCGGTCTTCTTGGCGACCTCCTTGACGAGCTCGGCGCCGATCTTCTCGTAGGGGTCCTCGAGCTCGATCTCCTTGGCGATCGAGACGCCATCGTTGGTGATGGTGGGAGCGCCCCACTTCTTGTCGAGCACCACGTTGCGGCCCTTGGGGCCCAGCGTCACACGCACCGCGTCGGCGAGCTGGTTCATGCCCCGCTCGAGCGCACGGCGGGCCTGCTCGTCGAACTGGATCGTCTTTGGCATTGATACCTCCCGGATGGCCCGTCGCACGGGCCGGCAGTCTTGGCTGACGGTATTGGCACTCTCGTGCCGCGAGTGCTAGTCAACCCCGGCGCTCTCGGGATGACAACCCGCGCCAGCGACGAATGTGGGCGACCCGGGTGGGGGCGGCCCGCAAGGGTCAGCCGCCTGCCACGGCGGGAACGATGCTCACGGTGGCGCCGTCGGTGACCTCGGTGTCGAGCCCGTCGAGGAAGCGGACGTCGTCGTCGCTGACGAAGACGTTGACGAAGCGGCGAAGGGCGCCGGCCTCGTCGATGATGCGGTCGCGGAAGCCCGGATGCGACGACTCCAAGGCGTCGAGCACCTCGGCCAGCGTCCCGCCGCTCACCTCGACCTCCGACGAGCCGGCGGTGAGGACCCTCAAGGTTGTGGGCACTCGAACAATGACGGCCATGGTGTTCCTCGCTGTCTTGGAGCCTGTGCAGGTTGCCCCCAGATCGTAACGGGCGCTCGGGAGGCCTAAGCGGCGGACCGCTGCTTCGCCGCACCGCACCCGCTCACACCGCGTGGCATGCCTCGCCGCCGGCCGAAGCGACGCGTCGCTGCGTCGCCGCAACCCACCTCGCCGCACCGCGCCGGCGATCTCAGCCGCAGGACGCTAGGGGGAGCGCCCGCACTACTATGGGGCTGTGACTTCGAGCGCCCGCAGCAGCCGGCAGTCCTTCCAACGCCTGCCGACGACATGGATAATCCTCGTGGCGGCCCTGCTGCTGCTGGGAACGGTCACACTGCTTCAGTGGGCGCTCAACGTCTTGGGCGCATTCATCAGGGTGTCGCTAGTGATCGTGATCGCGGTGGTGCTGGTCTCCTGGGTCTACTCCGCCGTCACACGCCGCTAACGGCTGGGACCGCAACACCGCGTCACACGCCGCTGACGGCTCGAACCCGCTGGCCTTCACACACCGCTGGGCGAGGCGAGTACCTCAGCCACGGCAATCTGCACACACCCGCAGGGATCGGCTGCGGCACGGTCGCTGCCGAAGCGCTCGGCTAGCTCAACGACCTTGAGGCCACGCGGTCTCGGTGCTGCGGGGTCGGCGCTGCCGACGACGGCCACGACTGCAACGTCGGACTCCGCACCGAGCCGGGACAGCTCACCCACGACCTTTCCCTGCAGCGATGTGGCGTCGTAACGACCCTCCCCTGTGATCACGAGGTCTGCGTCGCCGAGCCGATCCCACAGCCCGATCTCGTCGGCCACCACCGTGAAGCCGTCGACGAGTCTGGCGCCCCGTGCCGCGAGGCCGCCCGCAAGACCGCCGGCAGCCCCGGCTCCGGCAAGGGCCGTCACGTCGATGCCGTGGTCGCGCTCGTAGTCCTGCGCGAGCCGCCTCAAGCGGCGGCCGAGCAGCTCGACCTGTGGCGGGGTGGCGCCCTTCTGGGGGCCGTACACGGCGGCGGCATCCAGGAACGGGGTCCGCACATCGCAGGCGACGACGACCTCCACGCCCCGCATGCGGCCCGGCGACGGCAGCGCCCGCAAGGCGCCGAGGCCGCCGTCGGTCGTGGCCGAGCCGCCGACCGCGACCACGATGCGCCCGGCGCCCGCTCTCACCGCTTCGGCCATCAACTCGCCCGTGCCGGCGGTCGTGGCGTTCAGCGGGTCGTTTCGTGATGCTCCGCCGGCCACCGCCAGACCCGATGCCAGGGCCATCTCGATCACCGCCACCTTGCGGCTGAGACGCCACGGCGCCTCGACGGGCTCGCCGAGGGGCCCGGTCACCACGGACGACCGTGTGGGGCCGCCGAGTGCCTCGAGGGTTCCCTCGCCGCCGTCGGCCATCGGCGCCTCGTCGCAATGCGCCGACGCGGCCTGCGCGCCTGCCGCGATGGCCGAAGCGACCTCGGACGCAGTAGCGGTGCCGCGAAACTTGTCGGGTGCAGCAAGCACGCGCATCGTCAACCGCCCTCATTCACCCAGCAAGCAGGCGCATCGCCAACCAGCCTCTACTCACCAAGCACGCGCATCGTCAACGGCCTTCCGTCACCCAGCACGCGCATCGTCAATCGCCCTCACTCACCGGCAGGATGCAGCGAGCGAAAGCTCGCGAGGTACTGGAGCCGCTCCACGCGATGCGGCGGAAGACCGGCCCCCGCTCATGCGACACCGACACTCGTGATCCACTACTGCCGCGCACGCGGCCAGCGGCGAGTTCAGACTGTGACCGGGATGAGGTCGTCGGCCGCGAGCACCACGAACACGTGGAAGTCGCTCACGTCGGACGGTTCCCTGATCAGCGTCAGGACAGTGCTCGGGGCGGCGTTGAGCAGGTCGGCCGGAGCGTTGAGCGCTGCCGCTATGGCCTTGGCGTCGTCGCCGTAGCCGCGCTGGTAGTAGATGACGGAGTCCTCCATCCCGAAGTTGACGGCATTCTTGGCCTTTGTGGCGTAGCCCAATGCGTTGAGCTCGCTGGCCGCGGCGCCTGCGAGGCCCGGGGCACCCTTGCCGTTGACAGCGGCGACCTTGACCTCGTTGGGCGGGTGCGTCACTGGCGGCGGTGCCGTCGTGGTGGTGGTCGACGATGTCGTGGTGGTCGTCTCGCCGTCGCTCGCAGGGTCTTGGCCCTCGGGGTCGTCACTCGCCTCGCCGTTGTCCTGCGTCTCGCTGGAGGGTGCGACGGCAGGGCCGTCAGCGGTATCCGCGGAGGAGTCGTCGGCACCGTCGAAGCCGCGGGCCAGCAGGAACACGCCCAAGGCGACAGCGACGATCACGAGCACGATCCCCCGTCCTGCCGCGCTGGCGCCTCCCTGGGGGTATCCCTGCTGGTTCGTCATAACCGTCAAGGTTAGCCGCTACGTCAAGCCCACAGCGCGCGCCCACCCAGCCAGCGCCGCTGCGTGTTCGCCCCTAACACCAATGATCTAACCGCGGTGCGCCCCGCGGCCAGCACCGGATCGAGCACCCCAGCGGACCGCCCGCGACCACCTGGACGCGCCGCACTCCAGTCAGGTCCCCGCCCGATCGGCGGCACGAGTGCCGCGGAGGCAAGCAAAGCCAGCCGCGGCAGGCACTCCGACTCGCCTGTTCGGCGAGCGCAGCCAGCAAGCGGGATCAGCCAGCACCCCGCCGATCAGCGTCGCCCACCGGCGCAAGCTCCTAGAGTGGACTCCCCCAGCGGCCGCAGCAGGTCGCCAGGATCCCGCCCGAGTAGCTCAACCGGTAGAGCAGCTGTCTTGTAAACAGCAGGTAGCAGGTTCGACCCCTGTCTCGGGCTCCAAGAAAGCAAGTGTTCAGAGTCGATTCACGAGTGTCGACACAGGCGAGAATCTGCATGCGGGGTCGCTGGCTCCACAAACCTCCACTGGCACGTCCGGCGTGAACATTACTGTCCGATCTCGGAGCCGTCCCAGAGAGTGATCCGCTCTTTCAGCTCCAGCACGGATCGACAGTCTTCAGCAAGCCGTACCGTTACTCGTGACGGCTCGGGATAGATGCGCTCATATTCGGAGATGACTTCAGCCGACAGAGCCAGCGCAGCGTCAACATAGCCCGCAGCCACATCACGCAGTTCCTCGTCCGCAAGCTGCATCGCCTCTAGGTCGGCTTCATAAGAGCCGGCCTCGCGCCACACGGCAATGTCTTCTAGCAGGTGCGGTTGCACCACATCCGCGAGCTTGCGCCGCGGTTCCGGCATCTGTCCCATGAGCCGCCCTGGCTCATGCGTGCGAATGGGCCACGCGTCACCCAGCGCGACCAGCGCCTTCAAGCCATGCTCGACGCACAGCGCACCGTCCGCGCACAGCGCCTGGAATCTGGCTCTACGCCTAGCCGACACATCTTCAACAGCGTCCGGAGCGATCCCCGCCCGAACCTCGTTGCGGTCGGGAACGTACCTAGCTGCGAGGTTGGCCATATCACCGCTCATGCTCTTCAAATGCCTCTCAGCCTCTCCGCGAGCGTTGCCGGGCATGCCGATCTCCTTGTGCCAGTTCACGCCGCGTGCCGGCGAGTCGATGAGGGTGATTGCGTATCGGGCGATGTGATGCTCGATGCTGTTGCGCACATGCTGGGAGCGCTGCCGCCACTCGGGGCGATCGGTGACACGAACGTCCACATCACAGCCCGCCGCACTCATCGCAGTGGCAGTAAGAGCTTGCCGCAGCTTCCAACGTCGCCGGTAGTCGCCCAGATCGTCGAACACGGCCACCAAGTCAAGATCGCTTCCGGGGCGCGCCTCGCCCGTGGCGACCGACCCATAGAGGAGCACCTGCGCGACCCCGTGCTCGTCGGCCAACGCGCGCGCCGCCCTGCGAGCGCCCTCTAGGGTCGGCACCGCCGATGCAGGGGGAGCCAGTACCACGCCTCAACACTACCAAGCACCAGCCCCAGGCCTCCGTCCTCACGACCCTGCCGCCAGCACACTGCTAGCAATCGGAGTTGGAATAGGGTGCAATAACATCTAAACTACATCATCTCATTGAGCCTTCGCCATCTCATTTGAGTTAGACATCATCTTGCTGCAAGCGGCGTGCTACCTGTTCTTAGCAACTCTTCTCATCTGCGGTTAGCTATTGTGGGCGTGATTAACGCAAGCAACAATACGCGCGTGCGCTCCATCAGTGCTTCCAGCGCTCGTTTGGTAACGGTGTTCCGACCCTCTTGTAGGACTGCTTGGGGTGCTTATCCTTACCGTGTTGACGAACAAACGGTTCGAATCGTCTCTCGCTGCCCACGGGAACCACCACTCGAAACCGCGCGCGCTGGCACTGCATTCTGTTCAAATCCTCAATCTGCGACTCGAAGCAGGGCTGCATCTCGTCGCAATCCTGGATACGTGGACTGGCCTGCGCAACAACCTGGGGGGACAAGGGCATCCAGCAATGCCAGCCACGAGGAGGCCAGAATGCGCTAACGCCAGAGTGGAGACGACATCTGGCGATTTTGTCCAACATGTTGAACTGAGTAGTCGTCTCACAATTCATGCAGGTGCCAATGGACATAAACGCTGGCCCATCACCCAGCATCAGGAGTGCTCTCTCGGACTTCCGCAATATCAATCCGCAAGAGGAAAGTTCGGCCTGGTAGCGGTCCAGCCAGATAGACAGGTTCTCTGCAAATGTCTTACGCATGCCCTGGATCAAGCCGTCGGGCGCTCTAATCGCTGCGTCCACCCAATCTTCAGCCTCGTGAAGAGGCATGCCAGTGTCCACCAAAACCTGTTTGAACTCTTCGCCCATGGTAACCTCGTCGTAGAACTTGTTTGCAATCTCGCCCTGCAGGATCAGAAATCTGCTCAGCACCTCCGAACTTCGGAGCAGATGCAGAGCCATCAAAGCCAAGATTGCCTGTCTACAATCTTCATCGACAGAGGTGACACACTCCACCGCGCGAATTGCCTTGCATCCTCTATTCTCGACACATGTCCAACACCGTTCCAACTCTGGAGCGTAGGCAACCGGCACAAACCCCTGGCCTCTGTCGTCGGAGGACCTATACATAATCTGGCCGACGTGCTTTCTCATGTGGCGAGGACCGTTGCGCAAATCGAAGTACTCGACAAGCTCGCGTGCACCGCACCAGTTCCGGATTATGCACTGAGAGACCATATGCTGCTTGACCTTCTTTGGCAACACGAAATATATGCCTGTCTTCGAACTGTGATCGTTAAGCACGTCATCGCGCACGCGCGGACCTTACGGCTCCTCGTCCTGCCGGATCAACTGCTTCAGTTCTTCCTCGGCAATTGGATAGGGTTCCCGCATCAGTTCGCGGTACGCTCGACGCGCGCGCTTCACCTCTTCAATTGTGTTCGGGCGCATATGCACTCGGAGCAATTGATCCAGCAGTTGCGCGTGATCCTTTCCTGTGATCATCGTACCTTTATCAACATTGAAAACGCTATTCCATGGAACATCATGCATCTTCCAGGAAAAGGCGCGTAGTCGATCAATCACTTCCTGCCAGGTCAGGCGACCTTGCTCAACGAGTGCGCACATTGTGCGAACCACCGCCTTCTGTACGACTGGACGCATCATGGGATGGCTCATCCCTTGCTTCGCTTCCGGCATCCGAACCTTCTTGGCGGACGAGGCACTCTCGATCGCAGCCCTAACGTTGCCGCACGCCTCAAGAAGCTGATCAATTCTATCGGACACGAGGCGGTAGGTTGCCTCAAGCACTTGATCGTCAGGCCGCACTGCTCGATCTTTGACAGAAGGGTCTGCGTCGAAGACCAGCGCCTCGACTAGATCGTATAGCACTGGCATTGTAGTCCAGGCAGACAGATCACCCTGCCTCACGAGTCCCTTCGCAAGAGTGAACGAACCCGACGAATCCGGTGGACGGCTAAAGATCCTAACCCGGCCATCACCGCTCAAGAAATCGTGCTCAGTTAGTAGCCTTCGAGTCACGATAGCTTTCGCGTCATCTACATCCAAGGCAATATTCTCGCCCGCTGTAGTAGGCTTCGCATTGCGATTAATGTTTGTAAACAGCCTCTGCGTACGCTCACGACCCTCAAGAGTATTGTGGTGTGTAACGAGCAGAACGCAGATGTCCTCGGAACCAAGGTTTGGATTCTTCAGCAGGGCATCCTTGATCGCCCTAAGTCTATGCTGGCCATCAAGCGCAAAAAAGGAATGCGTGCCATCCAACGTCAGTACACCGAATCCCCGGTCAAGGCCTGCTAGCAAACCCTCAGAGTCATCCATTTCTAGCATCGTATATTCGGGCTGGCCGCCCCATGTTGCTACAATAAGAGACCCCAGAAATCTGTGAGGAGAAGTCAGCAGATACCGCTTGATCTCTTCTGTTCGAGCGCTCAAGCCACGTTGGATCAGATTGGATAGCTCCGTGTTCCCACCCAATTCGTGAGCAAACTTCACTGAACGGTCGACCTCTGCATACTTCATTTTGCAGATGTAGTAACTCCAGTCGCCGACGGCCGCTTCAAAGGCCGGAATATATGTCTTGTTGGTCATTTCTACTCCCTTCGGAAAGCAGTTTTGGTGGACGTTACCCTCAGTACGGGTTCCCTCTTCGCGTTGATGGGCGGATTGAGAAATTCGATCAGACGGGCTTCTATCTCGTCAATAAGGTGAGCATCTGCACATGTCAAGAACCAGAATTCCAGCGGCCTCAAGCTAAGAAAACAATCTAGTCTAGCGTGGCGGGAATTCAGCACCTCGTTCGTCCAGAGCGACTGTGGATTCGCTCCAAAGTGCGAAACGTACTGCTTGTACCTCTCCCTGAGCGTCCCTGCGCTAGTGCCCGCGCCAGTAGATCCCACATACAGAATATAGCGAAGCGCGTGGTCTGAATGCGGTTGTGAGCGCTTAAGAGCTAAGGTTGGATGCCATACGAACATATAGATTCCAGGCATTGTAGGTATGCTAGAACTTGACGCGGGCTTCGCTGGCAGTGCCTCCCACTTTCCGTCCGCAGCCGCCTCGATTCGTCGTTGGAACGCTTCGCATCGTTTAGAATCTATCATGATCCCAATGGGTACCTTGCACAGCAGATGTCGTCCCTGCGCACCGGCGTTCAAGCTGATTAGATCGTCTAGTTGCAAGGGTCAGTTCCTTGAGGTCTGAAGTTCACAGGGAACACACCGTGCAGGGTGTGGAGTCGTCGTCTTCGTTGAATGCTTCGGCTAGTGCTTCGATCAGGGGAAGGTTGGATCGAGTCTTATTGGCTCGTGCCATAGCCGTTTCGTGGCGCTCTAGGATTTCTTCGCGGCGGGAGCGTAGTTGCAGGAGTGTTTCGCCTCCGGACCACGTGTACTGGCGGCCGCGCATGGCTTGATCTGAGTAGTCGGCGTTGCCGTTGACGCCGGCGTCTTGGAGCACTTTTTGCTCGATGGCCACGGCGCGGTCGAAGAGGTCCGGGTGGCGCTCGGAGAGACCGATCCACTCTGCCTTGCGCTGGTAGAAGCAGAAGTAGCAGCCCGAGCGGGTTCGCCACTCATAGTAGGCGGGGAGCCCGATACCAGCCTCCTCGAGGATCCGCATCACGCCGTCGTGGTCGATCTTGTCGTCGATGAAGGGAAAGCGGGTCTCGATGTTGGGCTTGGTTGAGATATAGCCCTTGCGGTTGGACTCGTCCGCCCTGATGGCGACATAGGAGATCGCCGGCTCGCTGCCGATCCAGGTCTCGATGGGCTTGATCTTCATGTTCTTGGTGCACCAGCGCATCTGCGGCGACGGGAGGGTCCCTCGGAACACCTCGAACCAGTGGTCGAAGCCCCGCTGGGCGTTGAGGCGCCGAATCGGCTTCCCGAGAATCACCTCTAGGCGAGTCAGGTACTCGTAGGTCTCGGGCAACTCGGCGCCGGTGTCGCAGAAGAAGTACTCCATGTCGGCCACACGATCCCGCATGTAGACGGCCAGGGCACTGGAGTCCTTGCCTCCGGAGATCCCGCAGATGTGGCGGGTGGACTCAGCCATGGCTTGCTCGTCTCACTACAGCGTCGAAGTCTACGACCTCATCGGCCTCGGTGCCGGCGAGCAGTTGCTCACCTATCAGGGCGAGGAGCGCATGGCGGGCACGGAGCGGTGATCCCGCCTCGCGCGTGAGTCGGCGAAGCGCGTCCTCGGCGGCTGACCGCAGCACCGGGTCGAGGCTGACGAGGCGGTTCTCCTCGCGCCCGTCAGAGCGGGTCAAGGACACGCGGTACGCATCGAACACGCCGTCGGCGGCTCGACGCTCATGGTGCAACGCCGACAGCCGGTGAAACGCAGCGAAGCGATCACGTATCTCGCGCCCATACAACTGCATGTCGTCGTCCGACCACTCGGCGGGGGCCTTCTTTACCAGGACCGTGGCGACCGCCTTCGCCCAATCGGCATCCGCGTCGATCCCGTCACTCGCGAGCGTCAGCAGGAACGCCTTGACCTCGGGATCAAGCACCTCGCCCCCAAGAGCTTCAGCCTGGCCCGCAACCGCCTTGCGCGTGGTCTCGGCGCTTGCGGCGAGCAGCATCCTCAGCAGGTCACCAAGAAGCCGCTCGTAGTTGCCGTCCAGTTCGTCGAGCGCCACAGCAACGCGGTCGGCGTAGCCGCTGGCATCGGCGTAGGAGTCCATGTCGGCGGTTACGGGGGCGAATCCCAACGCTGCGGGCAACGTCGAGAACAGCAGCTCGTCGGGCTCGACGGCGGCCACGAGTGCGTCTCGGACACGCAGGGCTTCAGAAGTCAAGTGCCGCGTGTGCATCGTGAAGTTGTCGAGCTTGCCGGCCCGGCCGACCAGATGCGCCACCACCGTCAAAACATTCGCCACGCGGTGCCTGCGGAAGCCTGGCCGCAGTTGAAGGCGCTCTGCGAGACTGTCGATGACTAGGCGGCGAGCGCCGGTGGTGTTGGCGAAGTGCCGGATGTCGAAGTGCTTCGGGTTGCGGACCATCCGCTCGGACACTTCAGTCGTGAGAAGCGGCTTGAAGGTGCCGTGCTCGTAGATGGCCACCTCGTCGGCGCTCGCGATCAACGCAGCCGTCACGAACACCGGGATCACCCCGCGCTTCATCCCGTAGGGAGGCGAGATGAGCGCAGCCCAGACGTCGTTGAGGTTGATACGGCGGGCCGTCGCGCGGTTGAACTCGTCATGGAGCATTTGCCACGCCGGTAGCAGCGACGCCTCGGTCGGCTTCGCGAACACCATCTCCTCTCTGCGATCGCTGCGACGGTGGATTCCGGTGCTCTCCAGCAACGCCCGGTACATCGCGACCTCGGGTCCGTAGCCTTCGAGTGCGAGGTCTCGCTCGGTACCCTGCTCGATCATCGCCTGAATTAGAAGCGAGCGGGCCTTGGCGCCCTGCGATGTCAGCTCCGTACGGTTCAGCATCTCATTGCGCACTCGAGGAGTCACGGGGTAGGCGACCTCCGCAGCCTCGGACACAGCGGCGCTGCCTCGCCCACCGGCTAGCTCCGTGTCCTCGTCCTCACTCGGACCGAGCAGGATCCACCTGCACGCATTGGAACTGAACGCCCGTGTCAGAGCATCGTCGAGCACGGCTTGAGCCTGGGCGAGCCGCTCCCCCAGCTCGCGTCGCGCTACCCAGTCCTCTTTGACCCCGGGCTCTTCCAGAACGTCTGAGATGCCGGCCGCCTCCCGCGCCGCGGCGTCGACTTCAGAGAGGTCCCGAGGAATAGCCACCACGGTCGGCTTGGCCATCCGCCAGCGCTCAAGGGTCGGCAGCTCCCCGGTCTCAGCGATCAGGAGCAGTACCTCGCCGTCGTAGGACGAGAAGGTGTCGAGCGGTTCGATGCGCTCGCGCGAGCCCACATAACGTCGGCGGAACACCCGAAGCAGGTCGCTCCTAGCGCTGTGCCGGGCAGCCACCACCGGGCCGGGGCTGTCGACCTCAGCGAGGATTCCTGCGAGCGGCAGACGCTGAACGCTCGCTCGTGCCGACTCGAGCGACGCTCGAACATCGAGGTCGGTGCCATGCCAGATCCGGTACTCATCCGCGAAGTCCCGGTAGGTCACAAGCCCCGCACCCTCAAGTTCGTCGAGGACGCGCTCGGCGTTGCCATCTACCAGCGATAGGACTTGCCGGGAGGCTCGGACCTTTCCCGTGGCAGATATGAGGTTGAGCAGAGCTATCGCTTTGGCCATGCGTGCCTGCGCGGGGGTCAGACCGTGGGCATCACGCAACCGTGTGGCGATCTCGGCCCAGCGGCCCGACAACCGAGCCGAGGGGATGTGCATGGCGCTCGTGCCGACGAAGTAGTCGTAGACCTCCTCAAGTCCCACCGACGGCAACGTGCCCCGAGCCGGAACGGCGGTCGCTACCAGGAAGGCGGCGGCGCCAGATGCATGCGTCCCGGTGAGGAACGAGAAGAGTGTCCGCTCGTGCTGGCCGTACCGGCTGCACAACTCGGGCAACACCAACGCTGCCAGCGGGTGCAGCGGATACCACGATGCGACTGAGCCAGCATCGGCGAGATCCGACATCCCTACGCCCAGCGAGCGCATTTGCTTGGCCGCGGTCGCCGCCCACCTGCCAATCCGAGTACTCAAGACCTTGTCTTGAACGTCAAAGACGGTGCCGATGAGTGCCCGTGTCTGTGCCGGGGACTCCACGAACGCCAGATCCTCGAAGCGGCCCTGCACCTTTGACCACTCCCGTCGCTGCGGGCCGGCGGCACCCTCCATGTGCTCCTCGAAGGACAGGTGCTGAAGCGTCACAAGGAAGATCGGCAGTCCCGAACCCTGACCCGCCTCCGCCAACTGCTGCAAGAGGTACGGGTCGCCGTCGTCGCTGTCGCGCACTGCCTCCAGGTTCTTGCCGAACTCGTCGATCACGAGAAGCAGCGGCCGGTCGGATGCGAGGCAGCGAGCGATCTCGACCAGCGACGAGGGCGCAGGCCCCCTGCGACGAGGGTCGCCCGCATTGGCGTCTTCCAGTGCCGCCCGAAGCGTCGTTGCGGCGGGGAACTCCTGCGCTGACGGCATCTCCCCCCAGTGGCGCAGCACGGCCGAGTACAGCGCCCACAACACCGTGCGATTCAGTGGCTCACGCTCCGCTGTGACAAGGCCGCGATGGAACCCCTGAAGGTTCGTGTTGTGGCGGGCGTGCGCCTTGCTCACCAACTCGCCAACCTCGGGGGAGGTCTCACCGATCAGGCGCAGTGCCGTACGCCGCAGTTCGCCGGACGCGCCGAAGGCGGCATCGAGCAACAGCGCAAGGGACGACTTGCCGGATCCATAGGGTCCGGTCACCGACCAGGCACCACCGGCCGGCTCCGCCGCTGCGGTCGAGGCGATGCGCTCGAGGACGGTCAGCGCCCGCGCTGTGGTCACGTAGCCCTCGAGAGGCTCTCCGCGGGCCAGGTCGCGCTCAAGGTTCACTGATCGGGCGAATCGACCGCGAACGGAGATGTGATCGCCTAGCTGCACCATCACGCAACTCCGGCGGCGACTTGAACCCCTGCCTGCCCGTTCCCGGCCAGAGACAGACGTCCGACGCGTGGCTCGCGCGGTTGGCGCCCGGTGCTGGCGCGCTTCGTTTCCGGCGGGTCGTCGCCCGAACCCTCGTGCTCGGGCAGTGCCAGATCTGCCGGCTTGTCGGCCGCTCGCCCCGATCTCGCGCCCTTCGGCGCGGCACCGTAGTAGTCGTGAAGAAGCCTGGTGGCGATCGCCTCTGGATCGTCGGCCCAGGCCAACTGCCATGCTCCGGCCGGCGAGGAGATGCGCAGGTCGTCGCAATCGTCGGCGGCCGATTTCAGGGACTCAAGCAACTCCGCTTCGTTGAGCCTGAAGGCTCGTCCTGGAGTGCCAGGCTCGTGGACGAGGCTGCTGATGGTCACGGTGCGGCCACTTCGGCCGTACCGATCCAGGTAGTCGAGCGCCGCGTGGGCGACGATCGCTGGAGGCAGGGTCGGCTTCGAGCCCAACCTGAACCGCAGCGAGCCCGCTGCCTGCGAACGCTCCAAGATCTTGAGTTCGCGCAGCGGAGAGTCCAGCACGTCATCGATGCTCACCCTGCCAGTCCGAGGCACGGAACCGTACGTGCGAACCAGAGCGCTCAGGTCCTTCCTCAGCGACGACGGATGCGGCATCCCCCAGGCTGCAACGGCCTCCAGTTGCGCCGTCACGGCGCCCTCGAGGTCCGCCTCGGTGAACTCGACCGCATGGAACTCGTTGAATGCCAGCCACCAGGCCGGCAGCCGGCAGCAAGGTGCCAGCAGGAGCCAGTGCAGCAGCCAGAGAGTGCCGGGATCCTCCATGTAGGGATCCCATCCGCCCGTACCGAACAGCGAGTGCCCCCTCCGAGTCGGCACGAAGCGAGGTGCCTTGCGGTTGGGCGACTGCGGATCCTCGATGATCAGCTTCGCCGCCAGACCCCAGAACCGGATGGCCCGCACCATGTTCTTGCCCACGCCGACCACCACGGGGGCATCCTCACGTCCGAACGCGCCCGGATCCTCGGCGGCGACCGCGTGCGCCTTGCGAAACCAGCCGTAACGGGGATGGAAGGTCTCATGACGAGCGAACGATCGCTCGGCCACATCGGAGAGTTTCATCGCCCGGTCATGACGGTCTCGCAAACCACATCACGACCATAGCCAGGGGGTGGGACAGCGGCGTGGACGGCTCCGGCGCCCCGCGAGCGCAGGTGCCCGCCCGCGTCGGGCGATGCAACCTCCATCCGGCCCTGGACCCGGCGATCAGCCTGCCATCGATCTGACGCGCTCGACGGCTCCTACAGCCATGTCCGCTGCCAGATCGACGTCGTCCTCGCTCGTGAAACGGCCGAGGCTGAACCGCACGGACTCGAAGGCCGCGTCCCTCGACAAGCCCATCGCCAGCAAGACCTCGGAAGGCTCGATGGAGCCGGCCGAGCAGGCGCTGCCCGCGGACACGGCGACCGGGTCCATGTTGGCCATGACAGCCTCTGAATCAGCACCCACGAAGCGCAGGTTGGCCGTGTTGGGCAGGCGCCGGGTCACGTCGCCGTTCTCTCGGACGTCCTCAAGCCGGCTCATCATCGCCGCCACCAGGCGATCTCGCAGCGTTGAGACCCTGCCGGCCTCCCCCATGCGCTCCTCAGCCGCAAGGCGCGCCGCGGCACCCAGTCCCACGATCCCGGCAACGTTCAACGAGCCCGACCTCAACCCCTTCTCATGTCCACCCCCCAGGAGCAGCGGCTCCAACCTGCGCTGGGCCCCCCGTGTGCAGATCAACGCACCCACCCCGCCGGGGCCGCAGATCTTGTGACCGCTGACCGAGACCAGATCGACGCCAAGCTCAGCCATGTCAAAGCCCACGCGCCCGACCATCTGCGTGGCGTCGCAGTGAAACAGAGCGCCGCACTCCCGAACCTGCTCGGCAATCTCGCCAACCGGGTTCAAGACGCCCGTCTCGCTGTTGGCCGCCATCACCGACACCACGACAACATCGGGTCCGAGCAGCTCAGCGACCGCCTCCGGGTGTACCCAGCCGGCAGCGGTTACGCCGACGACCTCCAGCTTCGCCAGACCACGATCAGCCAGCCACCGCGCCGTGCGGCCCACCGAGGCGTGCTCGACGGCGGAAACCACCAGACGCCCCGCTTCGCCCGTGGCTGCGGCGACAGCACCCTGCAATGCCAGGTTGTTGGCCTCGGTGGCACCCGAGGTGAACACCACGCCCCCTGGACGCCCGCCGACCAGTGCGGCTACGTGCTCACGCGCCTCATCCACGAGAGCCGCCTGCCGCCGACCGAAGCGATGCACCGACGATGCGTTGCCCACCGCCTGCGACAGCACGGGCCTCATCTCTTCGACGACCCGCTCGTCAAGCGGCGCCGAGGCGTTGTAGTCCAGATAGATCTCTCTCATCCTTGCCCTAGCTCTAACGCCGATACCTTCTCAGCCTGGCCGAGCCATTCCCAAACGGCACGGTTCTCGAAGCCTAAGTAGGCGGCGTTGAGCCTGAACACGACGCCTGTAGGCCCGTCCGTCCCATCTTGTCCGCCAATGCCAATTTTCTCGGCCAGAGTTTCCGGGATTGAGTCGCCGCTAACGAGATACGTGAACTGTGAAAGTCTGTGGTGCTGCGGCTTCGGGTACCGCTCCTCTAGCTTTGCCACGGTCTCGCCGGTGCGCTCCCCGGAAAGGTGCACCATGAACACAGCCATGCTCAGCCCTCCCTTTGAGTGGGTCGCGGAGATACCGCGTACCGTAGCTGAAATGGCACGAGATTCCAAAACGGCTGGCTGGCAGACCGCGCTCTCGGCACACGCCAGCGCCGACGAGCATCTCGGACGGTTCGTTGTGTTCGGTGTTCTTGTATACACGAACACCGAACAGCGACGGGATGGTGTGTCGGAGGTGGAGCCTTGGGTGACGAGTGGTGGGCTTGCGGGCTAGGTGGTGCCCCGGTTCAGAGGTTTGGCGGTGGGTGGGAGTCATGTTGTTGGCTTCGGTGGTGGCGGCGGGCTGCAGCCACGATCATGGCGGTGCCGACAGCGACGATTGCCCCTCCGGTAAGCAGCACTGAGTCCACATCGACCCAGTGACGGTCGGTCAGAGCCGTGAGCGCGATGGCGACGAAGAGCAGACCGGCAACGAGCGAGACGGCATCGACGCGGCGCAGCTCGCCGGGTTCGTCCATAGTCGCTGCGCCAGTCGTGGTCTCGTCCATGGGATCGTCGGTGCTATGCCTCATCGGTACTCCTCAACGACCGGGCAATCAATGAACGGATCCTTATGACATGGATCGTCTCTGTCGAGAACGGGCACGTGGGAGGCGACGATCTCGGCTTGGCCGATGGCGACATCGATGTCCAAGCGCAGTCCTTGCGGCCCGTCGCCGGCAGTGGCGATGCGGTGGGCGACACTGACGCCGCTGCGACTCCAGTCCGGGCCGTCAGCCCAGACCGTGAGATTGCCGGCCCCGACATTGATGTCTGCGACCGTGTTCACATCGTAGGGCACGTACACCAGCAACTCGCCGACGCTCAGGCTGATCTCCACCGAGCGTGCTGCGTTTCCCGCATCAGGCTCGAGGTCGCGCAGGTCCACGACCATGGTTCCAACACCGTGGCGGTACTCGTGTCGCAGATCTCCTGGATCGCTGACACTCACCCGAAGATCCCCCACCCCAGAGGCCCACGGCAGCGCCGCTCCCACGAACAGCAGCAACGGAGCCGCGAGCACCACCCCGAGCAGGATGAGACCGCGCGCCGGAGCACGGAACGCCGATACTGCAAGCCCGAGCCCGGTGATGGCCAGCGCAATGGCAAGGAACACACCCACATCGGCCTCAATGGCATCGAGGCGATGCAGCACCACAGTGCCGCCCGCGTACACGAGCAGAACGGCGAACGTGATGTAGCCGATCAGCGTGCGGCCCTGCCGGCGCGCTCGGGCCCGGCTCCGCCGCGGCACGGCGGCCGCCGTCACCGGTGGCGGCGGGGCAGCGGCCCACCCCGGCCCGGCGGCTGCGGGGGGAGTCGTTGCCGGCGCTGCGGAAGATGCCGGATCTGGCTCCGCAGACGCGTCGGGGGCAAGCGGCCCGGCCGGGGTGGGACTGGCGCGTCCGGCACGCCCCGGCCAGATCACCAGTGCCACGCCGACAGCGATGAGGATCAGGGACAGGTAGGGCGCCGCCTTCCCGACGTCGATGAACACCCTGAAAAGCTGGTCGCTGAGACTCGTGGTGATGAGCAGTCCCAATCCGATCAGCACGACGGCCAGGAGGTTGCGGGCACGGCGTGGCGAGTTGCCCGCGAGAGCGTCGGCGATGACGCTGCGCGACTCCTCGCGCGGCAGGGCCAGCCAGCCGATCAGATACAGGAACGGGCCGGCGCCGCCCAGGAAGGTCAGCACGATGAAGGCGATCCTCACGATGACGGCGTCGATGCCGAAGTAGGTGCCGATGCCTCCGGCCACACCGGCGATCACACGGTCGCTGGAGCTGCGGCAGAGCTTGCGCTTGGCATCGGAGTCGGTATCGGAGGCGCCCCCCGCACCGCTCGCCGCCACGTTGTCAGCGATGTCTGCGCCCCCGCCGCCTCCCGGAGCGTTCCCGCCCGGCGCCGGCTCGCTGCGGGTCGACGGATCGGAACCTGGCGGCTGATCGCTGCGGGTCGACGGGCCGGAATCTGGCGGCTGATCGCTGCGGGTCGACGGGCCGGAGTCCGGCGTCGACTCGCTGGGGATTAGCGGGTCGGAACCTGGCGGCTGCTCGGAGGCCATGGCGTGCAGTCTGCACGCACGGTCGGCGGGGCCCCAATGGGGGACATCCCTGATTTGTCCCTAGAGCGGCGACGGGAGCGAGGGTCGTTCCCCAGTGCTGCGGCGCGGCGGTCCGTGCCATCATCTCGGCATATGGCGTTGAGCCGCGCCGGCTGGCTGGCCAGATCCCGCACCGACCGGGTGCTCGCAGGAGTCTGCGGCGGCATCGGGGCGCGGCTCGGGCTCGACGCCACCATCGTGAGGATCGCCTTCGTGGCCATGGCGCTGGCCTGGATCGGCCTACCCGTCTACCTGCTGGCGTGGATGCTGTTGCCGCTGACGGACGACGGGCGCCCGCAGCACGCAGGGTCCTCGCCCTCGGCGGGAACGGTTGCGAGGCGCGGCGCAGGGCTGGCCCTGATCGTGCTCGGGACGGTGCTGCTGGCCCGGCAGGTGGGCGTGACGCTGCCGGACACGGTGATCTGGCCCGCCCTTTGCGTGGCCTTCGGGCTTGGAGTGGTGGTCTGGCGGGTTCAGCCGATTGCCGCCGGCGGTCGCGCCGTCGCCGTGCGGATCACGGCCGGGACCATTCTCGCGGCCCTCGGAATCGGCTTGGTCGCGGCGGCAAACCTGTCGCTGACGGCCGTGCGCGACGGCCTGCTGTCGGCGGGTCTGGTGCTAGGCGGGCTGGCACTGATCCTGGGGCCGTGGATGGCGGTCCTGGTGCGCGAGCGCCGCGAGGAACGACGGCGGCGCATCAGAGCCGACGAGCGAGCCGAGATGGCCGCTCACCTGCATGACTCGGTGCTTCAGACCCTTGCCCTCATGCAGCGCACCGACGACCCCGCCCGCCTGAGCGCGCTGGCGCGCCGCCAGGAGCGCGAGCTGAGGCGCTGGCTGTACGGCGGAGCGCCCGAGCCCAGCGCGGCCACGGTCGCCGCCGCGGTGCAGCAGGCAGCCGGGATGCTCGAAGACCAGCACAACACGGTTATCGAGGTGGTGGCCGTGGGCGACCTCCCCCTGGACGGAGCGATGGAGCAGCTGGTGGCCGCAGCCGGCGAGGCCATGACCAACGCGGCACGCTGGTCGGGCTGCGCGTCCGTGTCGGTGTACGTCGAGGCGACCCCGGACGCGGTGGAGATATTCGTGCGCGACCGTGGTGTGGGCTTCGATCCCGCCGCCGTCAACGGCGACCGCCACGGCATCCGCGACTCGATCCGGGGCCGGCTCGACCGGGTGGGCGGCCGCTGCGAGATCGTCAGCTCCCCGGGCCGCGGCGCGGAGGTGCGCCTGCACCTCGACAGGCGCTGACGGAGGCTCCCTGGGCATCCCGCCATTACCCCGGTCCCCGGCGACGTAGCCGTCGCGTTCAAGCACGGATGCCGGCGAGGGCCGCTCCTGTCATCCCGACATTACTGATGTTGGGATCATTTCGTTGTATGTGAGGTTGCATCGTAGCGCGTGCTGAGGCTATGGTGCCGGTCATGGAGACGCTCAGCCTGACGGACCTGGGTCCGATCATCGCCGCCATCATCGGACCCATGCTGCTCTTCGTGGCCGCGTTGATGAGATACCAGCACGTCGACAGCACCAAGACCCGCACCCTGACCCGCGACCTGATCGACAGGAACCGCGACCTCATCGAACAGTCCAACAGGGACAACCGCGAACTGATCGAGCGCACCAACCGGGAGACCCGCGAGCTGATCGAACGCACCACCAAGGAAACCCGGGATCTGATCGCCAAGAACCGGGATCTGATCGACAGGAACCGGGACCTCATCGAGGACACCCGACAGCGCTGCGCCCGCATAGAGGGCCACCTCCACATCGCGCCGCCGCCCCACCAGGCACCCGAAGCCGGCGGCGGCACCGCCGAAGCCGCCTGAGAACCCGAGGAGCGGACCGCGAGCGGATGGGCCGCGATCGGCCAAGCTACGGTGATCCTCGTGGCGACCGCGCCCCCGCGCCTAGTGATCGTGGACGATCATCAACTGTTCCGCAGCGGGGTGCGGGCCGAGATCGGTGACCGCGTCAGCGTGGTGGCCGAGGCCGACGATGTGGGCACGGCGGTGGATGTCATCGAGCGCTGGAACCCGGACGTGGTGCTGCTCGACGTGCATCTCCCATCGGGGTCGGGTCGCGAGGTGATCGAGGCGGTCACCGCGGCCGGCGTCGACACCCGCTTCCTGGCCCTGTCGGTGTCCGATGCCGCCGAGGACGTGATCGCGGTGGTTCGTGCCGGTGCGAGGGGCTATGTCACCAAGTCGATCTCCGGGCACGATCTGGCGGAGGCCATCGTCCGGGTGCAGGACGGCGACGCGGTGTTCTCGCCGCGCCTGGCCGGCTTCGTGCTGGACGCCTTCGCAGCCGACACGGTGGCCCGCGCCGGAGCGGGCACAGAGGAGGATCTCGACCGGCTGACGGCGCGCGAGCGCGAGGTGCTGCGCCACCTCGCCCGGGGCTACACCTACAAGGAGATCGCCCGGCAGCTGTCGATCTCGACCAAGACGGTGGAGTCCCACGCCTCCGCCGTGCTGCGCAAGCTGCAACTCTCGAGCCGCCACGAGCTGAGCCGCTGGGCCGCGGCACGCCGCATCTGGTGACCAGGCAGACCGAGTGACCGCAGAAGCCAGACCGCTTCGCAGCCGAGTGACCGCAGAAGCCATGAACACGGCGCAGGCCCGCGTGACTGGACAGGCGTGACAGAGGCGCAGGCCGAGTGAGCGCGCAGGCCATGACCGCGGCGCAGCGCTGGGATCGGGCCCTGGCGCAGTGGGCCATACCCGCCGAGATCCTGGATGCGGCGCCGCGGCGGCCGTTCGGTTTCATCCCCGAGATGTTCGCCGCGCCCGAACCCGGCAGCTTCGAGTTCTCGCTGTCCAACCGGCGGGCGGCCGAGGCCCTGGCCGGCGGCGGCTCCGTGCTCGACGTCGGTTGCGGCGGCGGGTCGGCGGCCCTGGCCGTGGCACCCCCGGCCACCGAGGTCATCGGCACCGACCGGCAGGCAGACATGCTGGAGCTGTTCGCCGCGACCGCCCGCCGGCGCGGCATCACTGCCAGGACATACCCCGGCTCCTGGCCCGACATAGCCGCGAGCGTGCCAGAGGCAGACGTGGTGGTATGCCACAACGTTCTCTACAACGCGACAAGCATCGCTCCCTTCGTGGCCGCCCTGCACGCCCACGCCCGGCGACGGGTGGTGATCGAGATCGCACCCAAGCACCCGCAGGACAGCCGCCGCGGGATGTGGCGGCACTTCTGGAACCTCGAGCGCCCGCATGAGCCCACAGCGGCGATGGCGGCAGAAGCGATCACGCAGGCCGGGCACAGCCCGGTGGTGGAGGAGTCGCTGCTGCCGGAGGACCGCTTCACCTCCAAGCGCAGCGACCATGCGGTGGCTCACTGGTGCCGCCTCCTGTGCCTGCCGCCCGAGCGCGAGGCCGAGGTTGCCGCGCTCATGGCCGAAGCGCCCTTCCCGCTTGAGCGGGTGACCATCTGGTGGGACGTCGACGGCTGAGGTCAGACCTCGCGCACGGTCGTCAGCGCGTAGTCGATCAGGGTTCCGTTCAGTTCCACGCCGTGGGCGTCTCTGGCGTGTTCGGCGACCACCGCCAGCAGTTCCTCAGCGGTGCCTGCGACCGCAACCTTCCTGCAGTCGGTCACGCCGACCCTTCTGCATGCGAACTCGAGTGCCATCGCCTCCGTCCCCTCAACTCGCCCGGAACTCTCGGGGACGCCGAGAGCGCACCGCGGCTGACGCCTCAACTCGCACGGGACTCTCGGAAGCTTCGAGCGTGCAACCGCCGGCCGAGTGACATCGCCGCTGACACCTCAGCTCGCAAGGGACTCTCGGGACAGGCTGGCCGACACCGCCTCGAGCGTGCCGGCGACCGCTTCGAGGTCGGTCTTCACCGGGGTCAGCAGCTCTGCGAGCGGCTCGGTCCGCAAGGCGATGGCGCGCACTCCGAAAGTGATCTTGCCGAGGGAGTCGTTGACGGCGCGCAGCACCAGCACGACACGCACCAGGTAGTAGGCCAGCGCGGCCGCGACCACGAGAGCGATCACGATGGTGACCACCGCCGCGGCGGGCATCAGGCCGGACCCCCGGTCACAGCAGGGGCCCCGCCGCGCCCACGTAGCGCACCGCCAGGCCCTTGGCGGCCGACACGAGGTCGCGGGTCTCGGCCACCGCTGGCACCGGCTCGAGGTTCTTGGTGAGACCCACGCCGTGGTCGAGGATGTCCTGGGCGTAGCGCTGGATCTCCACGGCGGGGCGCATCACCCGGTTGGCCAGCAGCAGCACGACAGGCACGACCGCCAGCAGCAGCACCGCATTGCCGATCCACCAGAGCCACATGACCGTCTCCCCCATCGTGTGCCGGGCAGGAACTTCCTGCGCCGGGCAGGACCATAGCCGCTTCTAGATGCAATCCGCATCTAGTCCGGGTGCGTTCCGGGGGACGGCCCAGTGACAGCTCGCACGACCCGTTCGCAGGACACGCACATGTCAGCAGGCGACATCACACCTCGCCGTACACCTCGCCGCCAGTCAGCGGGCCTGCGCTCGCTCCGGGCCGAGCAGATCGACTATTCCTTCCAGCGCCCGCACCGCCGGAGCGCCGGGATCGTGGTCCAGGGGTGACACACCGAGCCGGTCGGCGGCGTCGATGGCCGGATCCTCGGGAACCACTACCAGCATCCGATCACCGAAGGCCTCGCCGAGACGCACCCGGTCGCCGGCGCCGGCGACCTTGTTGGCCACAACCACCACACGGCCCTGACGCTGCTCCTCGGCCACAGCGACCGCCCTGCGGGCCACATCGATGGAGCGCAGGGTCGGCTCCACCACCACCACAGTGGTGTCCACTGATGAGGCGGCCAGCCGGGTCAGCGTGCCGATCCCGGCCTCGAGGTCGGCCACGACCGTGGTCGTCTCATCGTCGACGGAGCCGAGCAACTGCTCGGCCGAGAGCCCGCATCAAGGTCAACCCGGCTCGGGGTTCTCGATCCTGGTGATCACCGACAACCGCACACCATCGGGCGCTTCAACGCCGTAACTGCTGAGGATGTCCTCCCAGGTGGGCGCATGCTCAGCCGATCCGGAGTCGAGCTCCTCGCGCAGGGTGCGCAGCCGCTCGGTGCCGGCGTCACCGACGCCCAGCGACAGGCCCAGGTTGGGGTTGGTGTCGCAGTCGAGTGCCACCACCCGTGCGCCCCGGCGGCCCAGTGAGCGGGCCAGCACCGCGCTGGTCGTGGTCTTGCCCGCTCCGCCCTTTCCCACAACGGCGATCTTCATCCCGTCACCTCCTCGCCTCGGCGCTCACCGCTACCGATGGCCGCCATCAACGACTCGCACTACGACGCACGACGGCGATCTCTCACCGCGGCGCTTCCCTTGTCACCCGAGGTGAACCGTAGAGCACCACCAGATGGTCGACCAAGCCGTCCACGGCGGAGGCCAGCGTGCCTGATGCAGCCGCGTCGAGCGGCGCCGCGCCGCGCCGGTCGGCGCGATGGGCCTCGGAATCGTAAGGAACGATGGCCACGGCGGGCAGGCCCAGGCGCTCGCTGATGCGTGCTGCGTCGCCGCCGTCGCGGGCCTTGTTGACGACGAGCACGAGCCTCGCCGGGCCCCAGCGCGCCTGTGAGAGGCTCAGCAGCCGCCTCGCCGTGTGCAGCGACTTGACCGTGGGCTCCACCACCACGCACACGGTGTCGGCATAGCGAGCCCAGCCGAACATGGCCTGGCGGGTGCCGCCGGGAAGATCGCCGACGAGATGCCACCGGTAGCGGTCGAGCTCGGCGACGACCTGGCTCCAAGCATGCTGTGCCCGCTGCAACCGCACGGCGTGTCCCCAGAGGTTCCCGAACTGCAGGTACCGGACGCCGTCGGGGCAGAGCACCGCGTGACGCTCCACGATGGCGGCCGCGTCCAGGCCTCCGCGCAGCACCCACCGGGGCCCGCCCTCGGGTCCCTCGACCACGACATCGTCGGGGATCGGGCGGTCGTCCACCGCCACCCCCAACGAGTAGGGCAGTCCCGGCATCGGATCGGAGTCCAGGGCCAGCACGGGCTCGCCCCGGCGGGCCAGCAGCCGGGCGAGGGTGCCAGCGACGGTCGACTTGCCCGCGCCGCCCTTGCCGACGAAGGCCACCCGCATCATTGACGGCGATCCGGCCTCGGCCATGCTGCCGGAGCCACTCGGCAGGGATCCCGCTACTGCCATGTTGCCGGTGCCGCGTGCCTGCCTCATGGCAACGTCGGTGTTGATGGGAGCACCGTGTTCATGGGAGCGCCGATGCGGGGAGCCGGTCAGCCGCCGACGAAGATCATCTCAGCGGTGCCGTCGGCCACCTCCGTGAGCAGGTCGCCCAGTAGGCGGAAGGAGGCGCCGACACCGGCTGCGTCCGTCGCGGACACCCCACGGGCGTCGCTGGAGTGCGGTCAAAACGACACCGCGAACCCGGCGTCACCGGCGGCGGCGGCCACACGCCGGCGGACGTCGCGGCCCATCTCGGTGTCGGGAAAGACGTCGGGATCGGCAACCGCGACAGCCTCGCCGGCCAGGCGAACCTCGGCCTGCAGCCCGGACGAGCTTGCCACCGACGCGAAGTGATAGGCGCGGAACAGCGCGTCGATCCGCGTGCGGGGGTCGGCCGTGGTGAAGAAGATCAGCTTGCGCCGCTGAGTCAAGGTTCAATTCCTCTCGCTCGCCCAGTGTCTATCGCCGCTTCGCTGGCTCTCGGCCCGCTAGGCCGGCACCTGGGAGCGGGCCGCCGCCTCGATGAGCGCGCGGGTCTCGGCATGGACGGGCGCTGCCAGAATCCGGTCCACGGAACCGTCCTCGACGACACGGCCGTCGCAGAGCACCACGATCCGGTCGGCGACAAGGCGCGCCAGGGCGATGTCGTGGGTGATGAAGACCAGTGTGGCCCCCAGCGTCTCACGAACCTCCAGCAGGTGCGCGGCCACCGTCGCACGCAGGGACGCATCGAGCATCGAGGCCGGCTCGTCGGCGATGATCAGCTCCGGCTCGGCGACCAGGGTCCTCGCCAGGGCGACACGCTGGCGCTGACCGCCGCTGAGCGTTGCGGCGTGGCGGTGAAGGAAGCCCCCGACCGGCACCAGCCCCAGTTGCTGCAGCGCCGCAGCCACCCGCGGGCCGCGCTCATGGCGGGCGACGCCGGCGATCGCCAGCGGCTCGCCCACCAGCGCCGCCACCGTCATGCCCGGATGAAGCGACTCGTAGGGGTCCTGGAACACCAGCTGCACGCGCCGCCTGAGCCGGCGCAACTCCCGCTGCGACAGCTCGCTCATGGGGTGGCCGAGCAGTTCGACCGAGCCGGCGGCAGGCTTGACCAGGCCCAGCGCGAGCCGGGCCATCGTCGACTTGCCGGCCGCGCTCCTGCCGATGACGGCGACGGACTCCCCGATGCCGACCTGCAGTGAAACGCCGTCGAGGGCCGTCACGTTGGGATGCCCGCGGCGACGGCCCGGATAGACCACGCTCACATCGCTCAGAGCCAGCGCTGACCGGCGCCCTAACCCGCCGGCCTGCTCAAGCCTGATCTCGGAGGATGAGCGCTCCGATCCGGCTGATCCACGCTCAAACCCAACCTGCGAGGATGAGCGCTCCGATCCCGCTGCCCGGCGCTCGACCCCGCCAGCCTGCCCGAACCCGATCTCGCAAGTTGAGCGGTTCGACCCGGCCGATCGACGCTCGAACCCGCCGGCCTGCTCGAGCCTGCCGGGGCCGGCCTGGGGAGCCGGTTCTGGCGCGCTCAGGTTGATCGGGGCGTGGTGACAGGCGAGCGTCACGCCCGCCAGCGGCCGCTCAGCCGGCACCACGCTGTCGCAGTCGCCGCGGCTGTGGGGACACCTGGGCGAGAAGGCGCAGCCGGGCGGGAGCTCCGCGGGGTCGGGAACCTGGCCCGGCACCGGCCTCAGGCTCGGCGCGGCCGCATGCAGCGACGGGAAGGCGTCCAGCAGCATCGACGTGTAGGGATGCCGGGGACGGCCCGCCACGAGCCGGGCCGGGCCGGCCTCCACCACCCGCCCGCCGTAGAACACCACTAAGTCGTCGGCGCGCGACGCCACCAGGGGCAGGTCGTGCGAGATTAGCCAGAGATCGAAGTCGAGCCGCTGGTGCAACTCCACGAGGAGGTCGAGGATCGCCTGCTGGGTGACCGCGTCCAGGCCCGTCGTCGGCTCATCGGCGATCAGCAGCTTGGGCCGGTTGGCCACGGCCATCGCGATCACCACCCGCTGGCGCTGGCCGCCGCTCAGCTCGTGGGAGAAGGCCCCGTGCCGTTCAGGCGCCAGCCCGACCTCGCTCAGCAACTCGCCCGCCCGCGCCGGCGCCGAGGCCGCGGCGCTGCCGAGGGCGACCGACTCCGCAACCTGGTCGGCCACGGTCATCGTTGGATCCAGCACGCTCATCGCCGCCTGCGGGACCAGGGCCACGTCGCGGCCGCGCACCTTCTCGAGCCCCTGCCTGCCCAGGCGACGCAGGTCGACGTCCTCCAGCATCACGGCCTCGGCAACGATGCGCCCCGGATGGGGCACCAGAGCAGGCACCGACAGTCCCAGAGTCGACTTGCCCGACCCCGACTCGCCCACGAGCCCCAGGATCCGCCCGCGGCGCACCGGCAGGTCGACCTCGCGCACCACCCTGGTGCCGCCGAAGTCCACAGACATCTTGCGAACGTCCAGGCGCACGCCTTCAGTGCACGGCGCGGGGACCGTCTCGGCCAGGCGGCGCCGGGCGGGCGGCCTCCAGCCGTGCCCCGCCAGTTGCGGATCGGCCATCTCCTCGAATGCGAAACCCACGAAGGCCAGCCCGACGATCAGGAGCGTCAGGGCGACCCCCGGCGGGACGATCCACCACAGCCAGGCGTCGGTGAGGATGGCGCTGCCGTTGCTGGCGAAGTAGAGCGTCGAGCCCCAGCTGACGCGGCCCGGGTCGCCCAGACCCAGGAACGCCACCCCCGACTGGACGATCACCGCGACCGCGGCCGCCCTCACGAACTGCGACAGGAGCAGGGGCACGAGGCGCCGGCCGATGTGCACCACCATGATTCGCGCCGAGCCTGCGCCCATGGCTCGGGCCGCCTCGGTGTGGCCGAACTCTCTGACCTTGAGGACCTGGCTCCGCAGCAGCCGTGCCGGTCGAGCCCACAGCACCCCGGCGATTAGCACCACCAGCACATCGAGCCCCCGGCCGAAGTAGGCGGCCAGCACCAGCACCAGCACGAGGAACGGCAGCGACAGGGTCAGGTCGACGACCCGCATGATCACGGAGTCCACCCAGCCCCGGTGCCAGCCTGCGACAAGGGCCGCGGCCGTGCCCAGCACCGTGGCCGCCACGGCTGCGAGCAGTCCCACCCACAGCGACACGCGGGCGCCGAACACGAGTTGCGACCAGAGGTCGCGCCCGAGGTCGTCGGTGCCGAGAAGATGCTCCGCCGACGGTGCCTGGTATGGCAGGCCGGTGGAACGGTCGGGTGGGTGCGCGGTGAGCAGGTCGGCGAAGGCGGCCGCGCCCAGCACCAGCGCCAGCATCACCGCTCCGGCGATGAGCAGGGCCTTCGTGCCGGCCCCGAGTCGGGCCCGGCTGCGGCTCACGGCTGAGGGAGCGCGGATCGCGCGGCCGCGTCCGCCCCACCGATGCCGGAGTCCGCGCCGACGTTCGCGGCGGGTGCCACCGGGGCCGCGGTCGTCCCACCGATGCCGGAGCCCGCGACCCGCACGCCGGTCGCCTCAACATCGCTCATCCGCCGGGCGGTCACTTTGAGGCCGCCGATCGCACTCGGGGGTCGAGCAGCGGGTACAGCAGGTCGGCCAGGAGGTTCGCGGCTATGGCGATCAGCGCCAGCAGCAGGAACACCGCCTGCAGGACGGGATAGTCGCGGGCCCGCACCGCGGCGAAGGCCAGCGATCCCAGGCCGGGGTACGAGTACACGCTCTCGACGACGGTGGCGGCGCCCACCAGCGTCGAGAAGCCCAGCAGCGCCACGGTGGACACCGGGATCATGGCGTTGCGAGACGCGTGGCGGCGCACGCCCCGTGCCGCCAGGCCCTTGGCGCGGGCCATGAACACGTAGTCCTCGCCCAGCTCCGACACCATGGCCGAGCGGGCCACCACGAACACCGAGCCCAGCCCCGCGAGGGTGAGCGTGACGGCCGGCATCACCAGCCGCTTGCCGGCATCGGCGACCCAGGCCCAGCCGCCCAGCGCCTCGGGCGAGACCGCCCCGTACACGGGCAGCCACTCCAGCCGCACCGAGAACACCAGCAGCATCATCAAACCGACGAAGAACGCCGGCAGCGCGTCCAGCGCCAGCACGCCGGCCAGCAGCGAGACATCCCGGCGCGAGCCGCGGCGCCAGCCGGCCGCGAAGCCCAGCGCCACGCCGAGCGCCGCGGACGCTGCCACGGCGGTTCCAACGAGCAGCAGCGACCACCAGAGACGCTCGGCCACGACCTCCGACACCGGCCTGCCGTCACGCACCGAGATGCCGAGGTCGCCCCGTGCCAGGTTGCCCAGGTAGCTCGTGAACTGCTGCCAGGCCGTGCCGTCGAGGTCGAAGCGCTCGAGCATCGACTCGCGCAGCGACTCGTCGACGGTTCCCGACTCCGGCGGCACGAGATAATCGATCGGGTCGCCCGGCGCCAGGCGGGGCAGCGCGAAGTTCAGGGTCAGAGCCGCCAGCACCACCACGCCATACTGCGGTGCCAGCCGCAGCCGGCGCGACCGCAAGCGATCTCGGGCGCCACCCATCATCGGACCGCTCCAGGGCGCGGCACCGGCCGCAGCCGGCACGACGGCAAGCGGCCTGCGGCACCACCCATCATCCGGCCGCTCCAAGGCGCGGCACCGGCCGCAGCCGGCACGACGGCAAGCGGCCTGCCAGCGGTGCGCTGCCTATCCGCTCGGCTTCTCAGCCAGCCCCCGGCCCCTCAGTCAGCGACGGTGCCCTCGCGGCCGCGGCGTCGCAGGGCAATGCCGACCCCGATGCCGAGCGCGGCGAGCACGACCAGCACGACCACGATGGTGCCGCCGGCACCGCCCCCATCGTCTTCGGCCATTGACGTCTCAGCGGCCGCATCGCCCGAGGGGCCACCGGACCCGTCGTCGCCCTGCCCGGCGCCGGTCGCAGGCTGCTCGGGCTCGGGCGCAGCGGTATCGGGGCCATCGGAGGCATCGGTGGAAACCGGCTCATCAGCAGCCGCATCGGGCTCATCAGCGGTGCCAGGCTCGGGCGCATCAGCCTCAGAGTCATCTGCGGCAACGCCTGTGTCCGCGGCGCCGTCAGCTTCGGGGGCCTCGGGCTCATCAGCGGCTTCCTGCGGCGCGGCCGAGCCGGCGGCGTAGGGCGCCAGGAATGAGCGCTTGGTGAGCACGCCGTGCCCCGGATCGCTGATCCAGCCGTCGTATGCGTCCGGCCGGTAGCCCCAGCGGCCGTCCGGGTAGTACAGCACCACCGCCGGCGCCTCCGCCGCGAATACCTCCTGGGCCTGCCCGATGAGCGAGCGCTTCTCGTCGATGGGAGCGTCCAGGGCATCGGTGATGATGGCATCGAACTGCGGGTTCGCGTAGCCGCTGAAGATGCCGCCCACGCCGCGGCCGGGAGTGTGGAAGAAGAAGAACAGATGGTCGGGATCAGCGTGGGCGTGCGACTCGAACACCGCGATGAACATGTCCACCGACGGGGGGCCGTCCGGGCCGGGACGCCGGGCCGCGGAGATCGCCGGCGCGTCGAGCGGCTCGACGATGATGTCCACACCGATGGCGGACAGCTGCTCGGCCACGAGCTCGCCCGAGCGGATCTGCGGCGGCGCGGCCGCATTCACCAGCAGGGTGAACGCCAGCGGGGTGCCGTCGGCGGCGCGGCGCACACCGCCGTCACCCACCGCATACCCGGCCTCGTCGAGCATGGCCCCGGCGGCGTCGACATCGAAGGAGTGGCCGCCTGCGGGATGGGCCCACGGCGAGTCGGGGTGGGTCCACGTGTCGTTGCCGGGACGCCCCAGGCCGCCCTCGACGATGTCGACGATCGCCTGCACGTCGAGCGCCATGCTCATGGCCTTGCGCACGGCCGGGTCCCGCAGCATCGGCTTGCGGGTGTTGAACATCAGGTACACCGACTGCATGCGGCTGCCGGTTATGACCGACAGCTCGCCGTTCTCCTGCACCCGCGGCACCAGCGGCGCCGGCAGGTTGCGGGTGACGAAGTCGAGCTCGCCCGTCTGGAGTCCGGCGAACGCGGCCTGAGCGTCGGCCACCACCGGCATGATCAGCGTGTCCACCAGGGGCGCGCCCTTGAAGTAGTCGGGGTTGGCCTCGAGGCGGTAGGAGACGCCGGGGTTGTACTCGACCATCTTGTAGGGGCCGCTGCCCACGGGAAGCGAGGTGGCGTCGGCCCTGAGGTCCTCGACGTCGGACCAGATGTGCCTCGGCAGGATGGGCGTGTCGCCGCCGGGGAGCATCTTGAAGGTCGTGACAGGCTCCGCGAAGGTGATGTCCACGACGGTGGTGCTACGAACGTCGGCGGACACGAACACGGGATGGTCATAGACGTGGTGGCCGTAGCGGCCCGGACCAGCATCTTCTGAGAACAGCCTGAAGGTGAAGGCCACGTCCTCGGCCGTCATCGGGGTGCCGTCATGCCATCCGACGTCGTCGCGCAGGGTGACCGTCCAGGTGCGGTAGTCCTCGGAGGGCTCCGCCGCGGTGGCCAGCCAGGGCTCCGGGTCGAGGCGGCTCTGCGACCAGAACAGGGTGTCGTAGACCAGCATCGTGAAGTCGTGGGTCAGCGGCAACGCCTGGGGGACGATGAACGGGTTGAGGTTCTTCTCGGCAGCGTGCAGTCCCACGCGCACCGTCACCGGCTCGCCGTCCTGGGCGGTCGCCAGCGGCGCCAGAGATGCCATAGAAGCCAACGCGAGGCCGGCCATGAGCAGGATCGCGGTGAGTGCGGTGATGCGGTGACGAAGCATGGGGCGGCACGCTACGGAGTCGCGGCACCCGCAATCAAGTTTACTATATGCAATATGCATCTAGTATGGGTAACGCCATCGGCGGTGGGCGGCTCCCTCAGCCGTCCTCGGTCACCAGGATCTCGAAGCGATCCATGTAGCGCTCAAAGCGGGAGCGGACCTCGGCCTGGCTGAGTCCCAGGTCCTCGAAGCGGTAGCGGTGGGCGCCGTGCCTGCCGGTCGGGGTGGCGGCCACGTGGGCGGCCATGGCTCCGGCGGCCTGCGGGGTCAGCACCATGCCGAGCTGCTCATAGACGGAAGCGGCCACCGCCACGCCGTCACTGCTGACCAGGCCGTGGGGCGCCCCAAGCACGGGCGATGTGCCGGTATCGGCCGCGAACCTCAGCCAATATGCATCGCACCTCTGATAAGGGTAATGCGATCAACGATGCAGCGCAGGCGGCTTGAGATTTCCGGAACCGTTCAGGGCGTGGGGTTCCGGCCCCACCTGCACCGGCTGGCGCGGCGGCTGTCGCTCACCGGCGGCGCGGGCAACCACGGCGACGGGGTGTGGTGCGAGATCCAGGGTCACGGCACCGACCTCGACGGGTTCGAGTTGCTCGTGCGCGCCGAGGCTCCCCCGCTGGCGGTAATCGAATCGTTGCGGTCTGTCGAGGTGGCGCCCGTCGAGGGCGAGCGCGGCTTCACGATCGCGGCCAGCGCCGCGGTTCCCGGTGCCACGACGCGCACCGTGCCAGGTGACGTCGCACCATGCGGCCACTGCCTCGACGAGATCGCGGACCCCGGTGAGCGCAGGTACCGCTACGCGTTCACCTGCTGCACCGACTGCGGTCCCCGCTACACCGTCGTGAGGGGCCTGCCCTATGACCGCGAGCGCACGTCCATGGCCGCCTTCGAGCTCTGCGACGCCTGCGAAGCCGAATACCGCGATCCCCATGACCGGCGCCACCACGCACAAGCGCTGAGCTGTCCCGCGTGCGGGCCGCAACTGTCGCTGCAGGCACTGGCCGAGGACCCTCCAGCCGGCAATGGCTTCGTGGACGGAACCGCCATCACCGACCCGGCCGATGCAGTGGCACGCGCCGCTGCGTTGCTTAGGGCGGGTGAGATCGTCGCCGTCAAGGGTGTGGGCGGATACCAGCTCGTGTGCCGCGCCGACGATGGCCCGGCAGTGGCCCGGCTGCGGCGGCGCAAACACCGCGAGGAGAAGCCCTTTGCGCTGCTGGTTGCCTCGATCTCTGAGGCCCGCACTCTCGTTCACCTTGATGATCTGGCGGAACGGGCACTGAGCGGGCCCGAAGCACCCATCGTGCTGGCACCTCGGCGTGAATCCGCCCCGGTCGCCGCCGCGGTGGCGCCCGACACCCGGCTGTTGGGGGTGATGCTCCCGGCGACGCCCCTGCACACGCTGCTAGCCGGCGAGACCGGGCCGGCATTGGTGTGCACCAGCGGCAATCGCTCTGACGAGCCCATCGTCACCGACGACGCCCGCGTGCGCGACGACTTAGGCGGGATCGCCGACGCAGTGCTGAGCCACAACCGCGTGATCGAGCGCCGCGCCGACGACTCGGTCGGTCACGTCGTGGCGGGCGGCTTCCAACTCTTGCGGCGGGCCCGGGGGTACGCGCCCAGAACCGTCCGGCTCGGTGTGGACGGGCCGCCGGTGCTGGCAGTGGGCGCCGAACTCAAGAGCACCGTCTGCCTGGCGCTCGGCAGGAACGCGCACGTGTCGGTTCATCTCGGCGACCTCGAGCATCCCGGCGCACTCGCCGCCTTCGAGGCGGCCGTGTCCGACCTGCTCGGACTGATCTCGGTGCCGCCGAGCCTCGTGGTGCATGACCTTCACCCCGAGTACCTGTCAACCAAGTTCGCGGCCAGCGCCGGTGTAGCCCCATGCCTCGGGGTGCAGCACCACCATGCCCACCTGGCCTCCTGCCTGGTGGACGCCGGCCATCGCGGGCCGGCCATCGGCGTGATGTTCGACGGCATGGGATGGGGTGCCGACGCCACGCTGTGGGGCGGCGAGATCCTGCTGGGCGACACCGGCGGCTACGAGCGCTTCGCTCACCTGCGGCCGGTGCCCCTGGTCGGAGGCGCTGCCGCGATCCGCCGGCCCTGGCGCATGGCCCTGGCACATATCCATGCGGCGTTCGGTGCCGAGGCGCCCGCGATCCCGGCGTTTCAGAGCCGGGCCGAGGAAATGGCGCAGGTCTTGGAGCAGTGCCGTGCTGGCCAGTGGATACCGACGACATCGGCGGGCCGCCTGTTCGACGCGGTGGCGGCGCTGTGCGGGATCGCCCAGGCTGTGACCTACGAGGGCCAGGCCGCGATCCGCCTCGAGCATGTGGCGGGGCCGGACGTGAGACGCTACGGCGTCGAGTTCAGCCAGGGCACGCCGGAACCCGGCAAGGACACACCCGAACTCGGGAACGGATCGCCGGAACACAGCCAGGGCACGCCGAAGCCCGGCAAAGGATCGCCGATCGTGATCGAGTGCGCTTCCGTGATAGAGGCGGTGACCGCCGATCTGCTGGGCGGGCTGCCGCCGCCTGTGGTAGCGGCGGCCTTCCACCGCTGGGTCACCGATGCGGTCGTGGCCGTAGCCAGACAAGCCCGTGAAGCGTCCGGGCTGCGGGCGGTGGCACTCTCAGGAGGCGTCTTCCAGAACCGGCGCTTGGTGGAGTTGATTGTTCCCGAGTTGGATCAGGCGGGCTTCAAGGTGCTGTCTCACCGCCAGGTGCCGCCCAACGACGGAGGCATCTCACTGGGGCAGGCCGCCGTCGGAAGGGCCATGCTCTCGGCTTGAGAGCTAGCTTTGGCATCACGGCTTGGAGACGGCGGGGGCATCGGCACGGTGAAGATCGGGGTTGTAGGCAAGGGCGGTGTCGGCAAGACCACCCTGAGCGCGCTCCTGGCTCGCTCGCTGGCAGCGCGCGGTCGCCGGGTGCTGGCCGTGGACACCGACTCGAACCCGAACCTGGGCCTGTCGCTGGGCCTCGACCCGGCACAGACCGAGGCCGTGCCGACCGTGCCCAGGTCGGTCGTCGTGGGCACTCGGGGCGACATGACCGTCGCGGAGTTGATGGAGGGCTATGCCGCGGCGACACCGTCGGGCGTTTCGCTGATGTCGGCGCTGCGGGTGGCCGAAGCCGGCGCCGGATGCACCTGCGGCGGTCACGCCACGGTGAGGAGCCTGCTGGGTCAAGCGCTGGACAGCGAGACTGACGACGCCATCGTGGACATGGAGGCGGGGATCGAGCACTTGAGCCGCTCGGGCGGGACGCTGGCCCACGCCGACGTGCTGGTGCTGGTGATGGAAGCCAGCGTGAAGGCGGTCATCACCGCCCGCCGCACGATCGAGCTGGCCCGCGAGCTCGGGATCGCCCGCTGGGTCGGCGTCGGCAACAAGATAGGGAACGATCAGCAAGGTCTGCTGGCTCAGCTGTGCAGCCGGCACAGCGTGCCCCTAGAGGTGATCGTGCCGACCAGCGGGGAGGTAGTGAACGCCGACCGGTTGGGCCGGCCGTTGCCTCAGACCGCCGCCGAGCCGGTGTGGGCCGCCGTCGAGTCCCTCACGGATCAGCTATTGGGCATCCAAGCAACCACGCCCCGGTAGTCGAGCTGCCGCGACTCACAGCAGTGCCGAGCAGCGTCGCTGATCAGGTGCCGGCACCGAGGAATAGGGCGATCCAGATGGGCGTGATCATCGCCACCATCCCGGCAAAAATCACGTAGAGCTGCCTGGCCTGAGTCTTCACGATGGCGGCTCGCTCCTTGGCTGCCTCGGCAAAGCCGGTCTCCATCGCCGCGTTGGTCTCCGCGAGTGCCGAGTTGATCTCAGCGAGCCCGGTAGCAATAGCGGCTCGCAGCTCGGCGAACCCAGCCTCCATCGCCGCGTTGGTCTCCGCCGACTTGATGTTGGTGTCGGCCGTGGCTGTCTGGAGCGCGGCTTGCAGGCGCTGCTCGGTGTTGGCCAGGTCGTCCTTGGTAGCCATCTGCTCCCACCCTGAGGGCGGAAGCTGATCTATGAGGATGTCAGCGGCTTCCTGATCCATCAGTTCAACCAACTTCGAGTGCAACACGGTTCGCTGTGCTTGGGTTGTGGCCATCGCGGGGCATCCTTCCCTTCGCCGGTGTTCGGTAGGGGCGCCACGAAGCACCGAGGCTGCGGTATCTCACACGCAGAAAAGCTGACACAGCAGCAAACCACACAATACCCACGCAACGCCGTGCCCGCAACCCCCTCGTGCCAGCAATACCTCCCGGCGGTTGCCACGCTAGTCGAGCTTCTCGGCCGCTAGACCCTGGTCACGGTCGCCACACGACCACACCACGGACTAGGTCACGGCCGCGGTCATCGTAGCGCCCGGAGCCGGGCGGGGGTGTCTGGCTTCAAGCAAGCGCAGCTATACTTACACATATGAAATTACAACCATGTCAACGACAGCGAAGGACCGCTTCACTTCATGCCCATGGGCCAACCCTAGATGAAGTGAGGTCACATTTGGAGTACGGAGCGCAGCACACCCGCAGGTGCTTACTTCCCGATATCGTCGAATGGAGAGACTTTCGTGCGGCTCCAGAACTCGTACGTCAGCAATTGCTAGCTCAAATCAGAGATGGAAGGTCTCCAGCCCGTGCCAGCCGCTTCCCATACCCCAAGGCAGGGACGAACGAGGTCCGGCTCGTAACCGTCTTGAATCCCTATGACGAACTTGTCTTTCGCTATACTGTGGGTCGTGCCGCACGCATCATCGATCAATCACTCAGTACAGACGTAATGAGCTATCGCCTCGATGAGAGTCGACCGGCATGGCGTTATCGCGGTCAGAGAGAGGCGTTCAAATTACGAAGTCAGTCTGGAATACAATCACTCGAAAATCGTGACTGTAACGCCCTGCTGATGACCGACATCAGAAACTACTTCCCATCCATTACAACAGAACTTCTAGCGAAAGTTCTCCAAGAGATCGGATTGCCGGATCCGTATGTAATATCGATTGTGGACTTTCTGAGCCAACTAACAATTCTTGGAGCACCCGAAGGTTTGCCAATAGGTCCTGAAGCCTCTAGCCTTCTCGGCAATATTGCAATGTTGCCAGTCGATTTGGCTATCGCAGAGGTCGTTACGCGCCACATTAGATATACAGACGATAGCTGGTTGTTCTTGCGCTCAGCGAGCGACGCCGAAGAGGTGCTTGCACGATATCGAGAAGCGGCATCCGCATGTGGGTTCGATCTCAATGACAACAAAGTCAAACTTTATGACAAGGCAGACGGATCGGCACATAGGGCCATACAGCACGAGATGATCAGCTATTTCGAATCTTATTTCTCTGGCAACATTCCACCTGATCGTGCCCATGCAGAATTTCGAGATCAGATTACATCCCAAGAACCCGATTGGGCTGTGTGCCGCTACCTCTTAAGCAAGATGAACCAAAGCCTCGACAAAGATGCTTCGAAGTCCCACGAAGAAATGTTGAATACAATTTCAGAATACCCAACAGTGATGCGCGAACTTCCTGAGCAAGCCGGAAGATACATATGTACGCTAGCCAAAAACAAGCATACACGAGACAAAATCGATCGGGACTGGCTGGTCAAACATGTCGCAAGTCCACTGACTTCACGAGACTTGGCTGGACGACTTCAAGTTTGTCGCGCGGGGAGTCTGCTCAAACTCGGCAAAGATCACGGCAGACGGATGGAAACAATCGCGACCAACTTCACTCGGCAGAGCCACATTCCCATAAGAATCTGGGCGGCGCGAGCCTGGGGTGCCTCCGAAGCGCATACACCAGCAAAGGCCGTAGAGTTTGCATGCGAATTCGGTGATTTCTCACTGCGCCGGGCGTTTGTAACCACGATCTCGTCCGAGGCGTTCAACTTGCAGAAGCGCAATCAATGTAGAGAAAAGCTGATCAAGGTTGACCGTGATCTTTTGCCATCAGTTGCACATTGGCAATAATGATTGCCACCCATAGAACAACGCATCTCGATACTGGTTCATAACGTCGAAGCTGCCCCTGGCAGCGCGACTTGGAATGTCAGAGTCGCCTCCATCAGAACGGTTAGTTATCGACCATTCCCAGGTATTGCAGCACGCGCATTTGGGTTTCGTGGAGTTTGTGGGGTGGTAACTCGCCCGTCAGTTCCTCAAGCGCTGCCTTCGGGACTGCCTGAAGCGCTGGTACTCGAATCCAACACTTCTTGGTCACGTTTCCTTCGCCGACGGCAAGCTTCACGCAGAGCGAGGTGCGGAACCGCGTGGACTTCGAGATCGGGCACCCCATTACCACCCGCCAGCTAATGTCTTCGTTATATTTCGAGTCACTAAGGAGTACGAACGGGCGGCGCGAATCATGCACGTGACGGTGATGATCATCTTCAAGTGAGATGGCTTCGTCGGCGACAAGATACACGCCGCCTGTGATCAACCTGATCACAATGAGTGGTCAAGCAGTATCCGGTTCGCTTGTGTCCGGGCGGCTCGCAGTGGGTTCAAGACTTCTTCGCTGCATCCTCGCGGCGCTGGCACGTCATCGTCAGCGTGATCGTCCAGCATCTGTTGAAAACGTTGCAGAGTTGCCGTTGCAACCGGTACCGGCGGAGTGTCACCCATGTCCAGAAGAACGTTGCGCTCACCTTCTGCCTGGGCTTCCTGCATTGGCGCTGTCCGATAGGTGAGATCCTTGAGTTCGGTTGCGCTAAGGGCACCGTGCTCGGCGAGAACAACGTTGAGATACTCGATGAAACGATCCGCACTGCCCATCACGGCCAGCGAGACGGCTGGCGCGCTCAAGCGGAATTCTGACTTGCCAACAAACCAGTTGTGGACTTCCGCCACGGTGATTTCGCCTGAATCGGCCATGGCCCGCTCGATGCTGTACCAGTCATCTGAGAACGGCCCGAAGTCACGCCACTGCCACAGCACACCAGAACCGGTGACGCCATCCTTCTCGACCGAGCGCAGGTCCGCCAGATATAGCAGTTTCACCGCCTTCATGCGGGTCATCCGCAAGCCGCGAGAGGCCGCCAGCCCCAGAAGCGCCTTCATCGTCACCCCAGCGCGAGCGGCGTCGGTTCGCAGACAGGTCACAACTTCAGCGTACCGCGGCTTGGGGCGCCGATGGGCGGTTGAGGGCTTCCTCAGCAGATTCGGGGTAGGGGGTCGCCTACTGGTGTGTCGAGGATCCTGGTGCCTCCGAAGCCGGTGCGCACCAGCACCAGGCCGGGATGCTCGGCTGTGACGGCGCCCACAACGCAGGCGTCAGCGCCGGAGTTGTGGCTGCGCATGGCTCGGACCGCGGCGTCGGCGTCCCGGGCCGGGACCACTGCCAGCATCTTGCCCTCGTTGGCGACGTGCAGCGGGTCGAGTCCCAACATCTCACAGGCGCCGGCCACCGCGGCCCGCACCGGCAGCGCCGTCTCGTCGAGCTCGATCCCCAGCCCGCACGCTGCGGCCAGTTCGTTGCAGGCGGCCGCCACCCCTCCCCGGGTCGGATCCCTCAGCCAGCGCGTGGCAGGCACCTCCTCGAGAAGGCCCGCGACCAGCCGGTGCAGCGGGGCGGTGTCGGAGGCCACGTCAGCCACAAGGGCCAGGTCGCCGCGGGCCACCATCACGGCCACACCGTGGTCGGCGATGGTGCCCGAGAGCACGATCGCGTCCGACGGCTCCACAGCCGCGGCGGCCAGCCGCGTCCCCGGTCGCACGGTGCCGAGCCCGGTGGTGGTGATGTAGCAGCCGTCGGCCGCGCCGCGCTCCACCACCTTGGTATCGCCGGTGACCACCTCGACGCCGGCCGCCGCGGCGGCGGCGGCCACGTCCGCCACGATGGCTCGCAACTCCTCGACCTCGAGTCCCTCCTCGAGCACCAGCGACACCGCCAGGGCCGCAGGCTCGGCCCCCATGGCGGCCAGATCGTTGACGGTGCCGTTGACGGCCAGGTCGCCGATGGAGCCTCCCTTGAAACGCCGCGGCGTGACCACGAAGGCGTCCGTCGTCACGGCCAGGCGGTGATGGCCGCCTGCGAGTTCCAGCACGGCGCCGTCCTCGAGGCCGTCAAGCACCGGGTTGGAGAACGCCGGGCGGATCACCGCCTCGATCAACGACTGGCCGGCCCTGCCGCCCGCACCGTGGGCCATGGTGATCGTCCGGTCAGTGAGCCTCGGGGCGCGCCTCCGCCAGGACTCGACACGGGCCAGAACGGCCTGGCGCGCCTGCAGGTCCTCCGGTGACGGCATCAGCGAGGAGCCGATCTTGACGGCGTCAGCGGGCGCCGACCGCGATGCGCGGCCTGCTCGTGTACCGCCCGTAGTTGTAGTAGGCAGCGCAGGCCCCCTCCGAGGACACCATGCAGGTGCCGATCGGCGTCTCCGGAGTGCATGCCGTGCCGAAGACCTTGCACTCCCACGGACGCAGCGCCCCCTTGAGCACCTCGCCGCACTGGCACGCCTTCGGATCGGCGACACGCACGCCCGGCGTCTCGTAGCGCAACTCCGCGTCCCAGGGCGCGAACTCGGGCGCCAGGGCCAGCGCGCTCTGCGCGATGAAGCCGAGGCCGCGCCACTCGAAGTGCGGCCTCACCACGAAGACCTCCCGCAACAGCGCCAGCGCCCTGTGGTTGCCCTCGCCGGAGACGACCCGCCGGTACTGGTTCTCGACGCTGCAGCGCCCCTCGTGAAGCTGGCGCAGCAGCATCAGCACGGCCTGGAGGATGTCGACCGGCTCGAACCCGGCGGTGACCAGCGGCCGGCGGTGCTGCTCGGCCACGAAGCGGTAGGGGCGGGTGCCGATCACCGTCGACACGTGCCCGGGGCCCAGGAAGCCGTCGAGGTCCATTCCGGGCGAGTCGAGGATGGCCTTCAGGGGCGGGACGATGGTGACGTGGTTGCAGAAGACGCTGAAGTTCTCGATCCCGCGCTCACGGGCCTGCAGCAGGGTGACCGCCGTGGACGGCGCGGTGGTCTCGAAGCCGACCGCGAGGAACACGACCTGCCGGTCCGGGGTCCGCTCGGCCACCGCAAGAGCGTCCAGGGGCGAGTACACGATGCGCACGTCAGCGCCGCGGGCCTTGGCCTCGAGCAGGTTCGAGTCACCGCCCGGCACCCGCAGCATGTCCCCGAAGCAGCACATGGTCACCCCCTCGGTGGACGCCACGGCGATAGCGTCGTCGATCCGGCCCATCGGGATCACGCACACCGGGCAGCCGGGGCCGTGGACCAGCTCGATCCCCTCGGGCAGCAGGGCCTCGATGCCGTGCCGGTAGATGGCATGGGTATGACCCCCGCATACCTCCATGAACTTCCTATGCGGCTGGTCGGCGGCCAGGTCGGCTATCTCGCCCAGCAGGCGGAGAGCGGCTTGCGGATCGCGGTATTCATCGACGTATCTCACTGCGCAGGCCTCGCTGCGGGATCTGCTCGGAGCCCGAGCAAGTCGGTGGCCGAGCCTGGCACTGACACGCACGACGACGATGACCGCCCCGCTGCCGGATCGCCGCCGAGTCCGAGCGAGTCCGCGGCCCGCTCGCAGAGCGCGCTCATCAGCGCCGCCTGGGCCTCCTGGATCCGATGCACCGACATCGACCCTACGGCGAGGCTGTGATGCACGCTCGGCTGGACGCGGAACGACCCGCCGCCGTAGCCGCTGACGCCCACCGTGGTGAGGCCCATGGCTGCGGCCCGGTCGAACGCGACGAGCAGGTTCCGCGATGCCCCGCTGGTGCTGAAGCCCACCAGCACGTCGCCCGGCTGCGCCAGAGCCTCCAGCTGGCGCGAGAAGATCCGCTCGGCGCCGAGATCGTTGGCCAGCGCGGTGGTGACGGCGTAATCGGAGCAGAGTGACTCGGCGGGCGCGCCCTGCGAGCGCAGCAGCCGTGCCAGCCGCGCCGCGTCGCTGGCGCTGCCCCCGTTGCCCATGGTCAGCACCCGCGCACGGGCGGCAGCCGCGCCTGCCAGGGCATCGCCGGCCACGTCCAGCGCAGCACGATTGGACTCCAGCGACCGGCGGGCGAGGCTCTCGGACTCTCGACGCTTGGCGTCGGCCGAGGCTCGCAGCGACTCGCGCAGCGGGGCCTCGTCGTGTTCGGTTGCGTCGAGGAACGGGTACAGGAACCCGGTGGAGTCCCCGCCCGCGGCAGCAGCGCCGCCGACCAGGCCCGGATGCTCCAGCGCGACCTGTACCAGCTCCCACAACAGGTGAAAGCTGAGAACCACGCCCGCGTCGGGCTGGCCGGTCGAGACGGCCAGATCCGCGGCCAAGCGCTCGGCCTCGGTGGACTCCCCTATGACCAGCCTGGCGTCAGCGGAGGCTGCCAGAGCGGCGCCGGAGGCGGCGACCGTCGCGGGAAGGGGGCGGGTGCCGGCCACCACGGGATGGACGAACTCCACCGCCACGTGGTGCGCATGGTCAGGTGCCTGCGGAGCCCAGACGCATAGCCGCCGCCCAGCGGCGAAGGCGCGCGCCAGCCACATGGCGGCCTCGACCGGGTCCCGCCCGCAGTCGATGGCCGGCGGGGGTTCGGCGGTCATGGCGGGTCGCTGCTGAAGGCCTCGACCTCCTCGTCGTACACCGATCCCAGCTCGCGCATGAACGCCAGCGTCGCCTCCGCCTCGTGCGCGTCGATCCTGGACATGGCGAACCCGACATGCAGCAGCACCCATTCGCCGACGGCCAGCGGCTCGTCGTCCACCATTATGGTGTTGACCTCCCGCCGGGCGCCGTTCACGTCAACGACAGCGGTATGCGGGCGGTCGAGCCCCAGTTCCACCACCCGCGCCGGGATGCCGACACACATCAGACGCTCACCACCTGCCGATCCACGGCTGCCTGTTGTGCAGCCTCCTGTTGCGGCACTGCATCGGGCAGCGACGCAGCAACCGCCCCCGATAGCGGTCGAGCACCACTGCTCTGAGAGACGACAGCACCGGGCGGGACTTCGCGCACGAGGCGTGCGAAGAGTTCGTCCAGCTCGGCCACCAGTGCGTCGCCGGGTCGATGGTCGAGCAGCGGGGCCGACCGGGCATCAGCGTCGAGCGCTGCCTCCGACCATCGCAGGGCGCCGAGGAGTTCCAGACCGTGACGCGCGCAGTACTCCTCGATGGCGTCAGCGTCCTCGGGACGACGACACTTGTTCGCCACCACGGCCACCCGGGCGATGGGGGTCTCCGCTGCCAGGCGGGCCTGCAGGCGAGCCGCCTCCAGCGACCGGTAGTAGGGCTCGGCAACCAGCAGCAGCAGGTCGCAGTGGCGTGCGGTGCCGCGGCTCAGATGCTCGGGCGACGCCTCGAGGTCGAGCAGCGTCAACGTGCCGGCTGCGTCACCGAGGTCTGAGAGGAGGGCGCTCACGGTGGCATGAGCCGAGCACATGCAGCCCTCGTCGGCGTGCTGTGGCATTCCCATCCGCAGCAGGCGCACCCCGTCAGGACCCGGCACCGAGTGGCGCTGCAGCACATCGTCGACCGGAACGGCCAGGCGCGGGCCGTCGAAGCGTCGCGACACCAGCGACGGAGACAGGCTGGGACGCATGTCAGCGGCGTCGATCCCGAGAGCGGCGTGCAGGTTGGGATTGGTGTCGCCGTCGATAGCCACCACGCGGTGTCCCGACCGGGCCATCAAGCGGGCCGCGGTCGCGCAGATCGTGGTCTTGCCGGCGCCGCCCTTACCCGCGACCGCGATCCTCATCGGCGCGAGCCGCGACGCAACAAGTCCGCGGCTCCACCGACAGCGCCACCGGCAACGGCCACACGGCCGGCCACGCCACCACCCACCGCTCCACCACCAGCCACGCCACGTCCGACCACGCCACCGGCGGCCACACGGCCAGCGACGCCACCGGCGGCCACACGGCCAGCGACGCCACCGGCGGCCACACGGCCAGCGACGCCACCGGCGGCCACACGGCCAGTCACGCCACCACCAACTGCTGCACTGGTCGCGGCTCCACGGGTTGGGCCGCCGCTGGCACGAAGGTCGAAGCTCTCCAGTGCGGCGACGAGGCTGTCACGCGCCGCCGCCAGCTCCTCGGCCGCGGCTGCGGCTGCGATGCGGCCGGCATCGGTCAGCGAGTAGAGGCGCCGGTCGGGCCCCGAGTCCGACGGGACCCACTGCGAGGTCACCAGTTCACGCTGCTGCATCGTGCGCAGCCCGCGGTAGACCGCGGCCAGGTCAGCGGAAAGGCCCAGGGAACTCACCGTCTCATACAGCTCGTAGCCGTAGGAGGTGCCGTCACGCGCCAGGCTGAGCAGCAGGAACGCCGGCAGGAAACGCCGCGGCAGCCCCTCGACTCGCTCCGCAGTCATCAGGCTTCGCAAGGGGACTTGGCTCCGCAGCGCGAGCTGCGTGGTTGGCAGGGGCGCTCGACTCGCTCAGCGGCCATCAGGTTCTCAGGACTCAGTGTGATCATGGCCCAGATCATGCTCGCCGCCGCCGTGGTTGTGGCCGAGACGCTGCGCGATGCAGGCCTCGGACTCGTCGACGGAGGCGTGGCACCAGCAGTCGTCGCTGCACTCGCCATGACTCGGCTTTGTCAACTCTGCGAACGCGTCCTGGAACTCCCTTGCGCCCCGCTCGAGACCGAAGTCCGACAGAGCGAACCAGTCACCGTCACGCACCAGGTAGCCCTCATCCACCAAGCGGTCGAGGTAGGTGATCCCGATGGCTGCATCCACCCCGAGAAAGCGCTCGATCAGGCCCGGATCGACCACATCGCCGAACCCCTCGCCCCTCAGCCAGTACATGACCTGGAGGATCTCGCTGCGCCAGTAGAGGGCGGCCAGCGCGCCGGACTTGGGAGACGCAGCCGAGACGCTCACGATCCCGAACCGAGGCGCTCGGCCTTGGTGGAGACGCCCTCGAGCGCGCCCGCGATCACGGTGAGCTGCTCGTTGACGCGGGTGACGGACGGGCCCACGGACGCGCACTGCGTCTCGATGGCCCGAACACCGAAGGTGACCTTGCCCAGCGACTGCGAGATCCGCCGCAGCGAGCGGGCGATCACCACCAGGTAGGCCGCCAGCGCCCCCACGAAAATCAGGATCTCGGCCACGGTGAGCACGATGAGAGGTGTCCGCATCAGCCGCCCCTGCCAGTTTGGGCCGGCAAGCCAGCCGCCGGTGACGACCACCACGCCGTGCCTTGCAGTGTCCGCATCAGCGCTCCCCGTCTGTCTGGGCCAGGGCCTCGTCCAGGAAGGCGTCGTGTTTGAGCGCCTCCTCCGTGAGGGAGTCGAGTCGCACGGTGGTCTGGTGGAGCATCCAGGTGGTGGCGGTGTTGCGGGCCACCTGCTTGCCGGTCTCCCAGACGGCGGCCGCGCCCGCCTCGATGCGACGCACCTTGCGGTAGAAGATCTGCAACAGCAGCACAGCCACCCCAGAGACCACCAGGCCCAACCCGAGAGTCAGCCACCACAATGCGTTCGTGCTCATCGGTCACCCCCAGCCTTGAAGTCAGTGCTCACCTCTTCAGCTCCCAGCCTCGGGGATCGCCAGACTCTGACAGGGCCTGCCTCGGAGTGTGTGCGTGTTGTGCCCATCTCTTCAGCTCCCAGACTTGGAGGCGAGATGCTCGCGCACTGCGCCGGCCCCCGCCGTGATCCGCTCGATGGCCGTGTTCACGTCGTTGACCGCCCACAGCGGTGCGGTGTTGTCGCGGGACTCCTGCAGCGCCGCCAGGATCGCCTCGGCCTTCACGGCGGCACGGTGGGCGCCGCGGATCATGAGCAGCAGCAATACCACCACGGCCAGGATCAGGACGCCCCCGATCAAGTAGCCGATGACCCATCCTGTCGACATGGACCCTCCCGCAGCCGTCCGCCGGCCTCCATCCAGTCCACTCAGCCTAGCCGAAGGTCGTCGCTAGGTGCGATTCGCACCTAGTGTTAGTATCGCTGCAGTCGGCATCGGAGCGTAGGAGGCATCGCCCGTGGCCCAATACACCAAAGTAGTGCCCGGCTCGACGCACGGGGAGTTGCAGGCGAAGCCGCTCATCACCGACCCCGACGACCCGCTCGCCCCCCTGGCCCTGCGCAGCCCCCGCAGACCCAAGCGATCCGAGCTCGTGTCGCAGGGGCCGCTCGAGAAGGCGTACCTGTTCTGGATCGTGGGCGCGAGCTGCGACGGGTGCACCATCGCCATCTCCGGCGCCACCCACCCACGGGTCGAGGACCTGCTGACGGGCCGGGTGCCGGGCCTGCCCCGCATCGAGCTCGTGCACACCGTGCTCTCTGTGGAGTCGGGCCGGGAGTGGACCGAGAACCTGCGCCTGGCGGCCGAGGGCAAGCTCGACGCCCCCTACCTGATCTGCTGGGAGGGGTCGATCATGGACGAGACCGTCTCGGGCGAGTACGGCTACTGGATGGGGCTGGGCGAGGATCCCGACGACGGCCGGCAGATCACCAGCCTGGAGTGGCTGGACCGCATGGCCCCCGGCGCGGCCGCGGTTCTGTCGATCGGCACCTGCGCCTGCTGGGGGGGCATACCGGCCGCTCACGGCAACCCCACCGGCGCCATGGGCGTCATGGACCACCTGGGCAAGGACTACCGCTCGACGCTCGGACTGCCGGTGATCAACATTCCGGGCTGCTCGCCGGTGGGCGACAACATCACCGAGACGGCCGCGGCGGCGCTGCTGTTCCTGAACGGCCTCGCCCCGCTGCCGGAGTTCGACGAGCTCGGGCGGCCCGCCTGGCTGTTCACCGAGACGGTGCACCGCCACTGCCCGAGGGCCGGCTACTACGAGGAGGGCGTGTTCGCCCACTCCTACGGCGACAAGGAGTGCTTGGTCGAGTTGGGTTGCTGGGGGCCGGTCGTGCAGTGCAACATCGCCGAGAGGGGCATAGTCGACGGCCACGGCGGCTGCATGAACATGGGCGGCATCTGCATCGGCTGCACCATGCCGGGCTTCCCCGACAAGTTCTCGCCCATCTACGAGCGACCGCCGGGCGCGCTGCTGTCCACCAACACCAACCGGGTGATGGGCGGGTTCATCCGACGCATGCGCTACCTGTCCCAGCGGGACAAGATGCGCTCGTCGCGCTGGGACGACAGCCGCGACCTTCCCAGCGGCTGGAGCCGCTACTCGACGCAGCCCGTCGGTGCGGAGCGCCTCGTCCACCGGCTCTACTCGCGCAAACAGCACTCCGCCGAGGGCGGCCGCTGAGAGTGGCCGCGAACAGAGATGAACTCCGCACCAACCGCATGCCGCCTGAGACCCGCCGACCGCTGACCGCCGAACGACCAAGACCCGCCGACCGCTGACCGCCGAACGACCAAGAGCCGCCGACCGCCGACCGCCGAACAACCGAGAACCGTCAACCGCAGACCGCTGACCGCTGAACTATCAAAAGCCGTCAACTGCAGACTGTCCACCGCTGACCACCCACCGCCGAACGACTGAGAGCCGCTGAGTAGCCATGTGCTTCAAGAACCTGCCCATCACCTTCGACGAGAGCGGCAAGGCCCGCCTGCGCGAGGGCGTCGGCGATCCGTACGCGGTCGCCGTGGCCGAGCCGCGGGACTTCGTGCGGGGCGCCGCCGGCAGGCGCAGCGCCGGCGCGCTGGCGGCGCCGCCACGGCTGCGGGAGTGGAACATCGACCCCGTCACACGTGTCGCCGGGGCGCTGGCCGTTCATACCGTGCTCGACCTGGAGACCCGCACCGCGGTGGAGGCACACTCCATGGCGATGCTGTTCCGAGGTTACGAGGTGATCCTGCAGGGACGCGACCCCCGCGACGCCATCGACATATCGTCGCGGGCCTGCGGGGTCTGCGGCGGCGTGCATGCGTCGGTGTCGTCGCTGGGGATCGAGATGGCGTTCGGCATCCAGCCCCCTCCCCTGGGCGTGTGCGTGCGCAACCTCGGCGAGGTGGCGGAGATGTTCTATGACCACCCGCTGCACCTCGGTCTGCTGGCAGGGCCCGACTATTCCACCGCCATCGTGTCGGTCACCAACCCCGAGTTGGTGCAGCTCGCGTCCAAGACGCTGGCACCGCACGCCGACGTCCACGGGTACGTGACCGTCAAGGACATCATGGACGCCCTGAATCCGCTGGAGGGGTCGATCTACCTGGAGTCGCTCGAGTACACGCGCATCGCCCGCACCATGTGCACGCTGATGTACGGCAAGTACCCGCACCCCTCCACGCTGGTTCCCGGCGGGGTGTCCACCACCGTCAGCACGACCACGTTCAACGAGTACTACGCCAATCTCGGCAAGATCTTCGACTACGCCAAGCGGCTCGCCGGCATCTGGGACGACCTCACCGACTTCTTCTTAGAGGCTGACCCCGCCTACTCCGACGTGGGCCTGCGCCCCTCGAACCTGATCCAGACCGGGATCTGGGACGATCCCGGGGTCTACGACGCCACCTACGCCAACATCGACACCTGGGGCCAGGCCCGCTACTCGGCACCGGGCATCATCGTCGACGGCGAGCTTGTCACCACCAAGCTCACCGAGATCAACATGGGCATCGAGGAGTTCGTGGAGCACTCCTACTACGAGGACTGGACCACCGGCAACGGCCACTCGGGCAACGGTCAAGGGCAGGGCGGCCACCAGCGGTTCGCCACCGACGAGCTGGGCAACCCGCTGTCGCCCTACCACGCCTGGAACAAGGAGACGATCCCGCGGCCGGAGGGCAAGAACTTCAAGGAGAAGTATTCCTGGGCCACGGCGCCGCGCTGGGACCGCATCTCCATGGAGACCGGCGTGTACGGGCGCATGTGGACCACCGCACTGGCCCGGCAACTGCCCGAGAACCCCTACATCGAGGCCACCGGGGACGGGCTGCGCCTGCTGCTGCCCGCGCACGACCTGCCCGAGACCGAGCTGTTCTGGAAGGTTCCCACCAAGCTCAACGCCTTCGAGCGCAACCGGGGCCGGGCCTACGGCGTGGCCTTCACCGCGGCCATCGGGATGATCTGCCTGATGCAGGCGTTCGAGTACTGGCGCAAGGGCGAGACGGCGGTGTCGACGCCGTTCAAGGTGCCACGGGACGAGCGGGTCTCCGTCGGCGTCTGGGAGGCCGGCCGGGGATACCTGACCCACCACATGCACATGGACAAGGGCCGGCTCATCAACTACCAGATCAACACGCCCTCGACGTGGAACGCCTCGCCGCGGGACCCCTTCGACAATCCGGGCCCCTACGAGCAGGCCATCGCAGGCACGCCGATCCTCGAGAGCGTGGCCGACGACGACATCAAGGGCATCGACATCCTGCGGGCCATCCGCAGCTTCGATCCCTGCATGCCCTGCACCACCCACATGGACACCGGTCGGGGGGTCATTACCCGCGAGGTGAACTCCTGCGGGTGCACCCTGGAGTGATGCCGGCGGTAAGCCACGCAACGGCCCGCGACGCCGACGCCGCCACAGTTTCAGCGACGGATCCGGGACCCGCCACGACTGCAAGCCACGCGACGGCCCCCGACTCCACGAGGTCACGCGACCAGGTGCTCGACACGCTGCTAGGCCCGGGCGCGCAGGTGAGACCGGGGCGGGGCGAGGCCGGGCCGGGCTGCACGCTGGTGGGGGGAATCGGGCTGCCGTGGCTGCGCGACCTGGACTTCGGGACGAACTGGCTGGCCCGGGCCGCCTCCCTGCCATGGCCCGACGGGGTGGTGCTAGAGGATCTGTCGTACTCGGCACACCGGGTGATGCACCGCCTGCAGGAGCTGATGCCGGGACGTGTGGTGCTCCTCGGGTGCATGCCCCGTGGTGGGCAGCCGCCCGGCACGATCCGGCGCTATACGCTGTCGGAGCAGCCGGAGCCCGACGCGGCGGAGGTGCATGAGCGCCTCGGCGAGGCGGTGGGGGGGATCGTCGACCTCGACCACACACTGGCGGTGTGCCGTCACTGGGGCGCGCTGCCCGACGACACGGTGGTCATAGAGGTCGAGCCGGCCGAGCGCAAGTTCGGCTGGGGCTTCTCGCAACCGGTGGAGGACGCCGTGAGCGAAGTACTCGACATGGTCCGCGCAGAGGTATCGCGTTGAGGGGTCTGACCGCGGAGACCTGCCGACTCCAAGGCTTGCGCCGTTAGGAACAGCCGGTGTGAACGCGCCCGATGAGTTGGCCTATGGCGACATCCTCGAACGGGTCGCCGCGCTGGCCGCAAGGCTGCTGGAGTGCGACGACCGGGATGTGGCCGCCGACGCCGAGGAGCTGCTCGACTGGCTCGATGTCTACCACCGCGAGGGGATCGGCCGGCTGGTCGAGATGGTGCGCCAGTGGCGGGGCGAGCTGTTCCTGGAGCAGGCGGCTCTGGACCCCGTGGTGGGCGAGCTGCTCGCCACATACAGCCTGGGCACCGGCGCTGACTCCGCCGCCGCGGAACGGGTAGTGCAGATCGCTCTGGACGAGGTGCGTCCCTACATCCACTCCCATGGCGGCGAGGTGGAGGTGCTCACGGTCACCGACGGAGTCGTGCAGTTGCGCATGCACGGCACGTGTAACGGCTGCACTTCGGCCGGCGAGACGATCGCCCGCCGCATCGAGGTGTCGCTGCGCGAGCACTGGATCGATTTCCGCCGCGTCGAGATGGAGGAGCCCACCGAGGCACCGCACCCCCCGCCCGCCGGGGGGCAGGTTCACACCGGGCTGGCCATCGGGCCTCGCCCACAGTGAGCAGCCCGCTTCGCCGGGTCAACCAGGCCGACCTCGGCAATCGGTCCCCGTCCACGGTGGGCAGGGTGAGCAGGTGATGCTCGTCCGTGAACTTGCCTGCAACGAACCGGTCCCGTTTACGGTGAGCAGGTGAGCGGCGCGGTCGGCAACGGCGTGGACGATCTCTGCTTCGCGGCTCGCGCTCTCGCCCAGACGCATGCGATGAGCGAAGCGTCGCACCGCTACCGCCATGAGTGCATGGAGCGCGAGCGGCAGCGCCAGCACATCGGCGAGCCGGCTGACTGGGCCGGTACGGCTCTTCTGGTCGGCTACTGCCTGCGCCGCGCCGAGGAGCAGCACGCAGCCGGAGCCGTTCAGGCCGACCCTGCCCGACCCGACCTCGGCGGGTTACATACCCGTGAGCAGGGCATATACGAATCCGAGCCCGAGGGGTCCAATCTCATCAGATCCGAGCCCCTCCCCATTGACGCCATGTCCGTGATCCAGGGAGAGCCGCGTCCCAGGGGATCTGATCTGGGCGAGCCCGAACCGGGGGACCCGGAACAATCGCGCGACGTGCTGATCGCCGAGATCACTGCGGCGTTGCGCACCGGGGATGCCGAGCGGATCTCGCTGCTGCCGGCTGAGGTCACGCTGGCGGCTCTCGACCAGCTGATCGCAACAGAGCTCGACAAGCGCCAGGAGCACGTGCGCGAGCAGCTCGACGACGCTGCCTGGTCCGAGTTGGAGGACTACATCGCCTGGTGGGTGATCCACGGGTACGGACTGCGCGCCAGCGAACGGTGCCGGCCATGAGCTCCGCACGGGTGCTTGTCGTCGGTGTGGGCAATGTGCTGCACGGTGACGACGGGTTCGGCGTGGCGGTGGCCGAGCGGCTGAGCCGGCGACGCCTGCCTGCGGGGGTCACCGTGGCCGAGACCGGCATCGGGGGCATTCACCTGGTTCACGAGCTGATGTCGGGCTACGACGCCCTGGTGGTTATCGACGCCGTTGACCGGGGCCGGCCGCCGGGCACCGTCATGGTGATCGACGCCGAGGTGACCGATGTCCGGGGGCTGGAGGTCGGGGAGCGACACGACCTGCTGGCCGACATGCACCTTGCCACGCCCGAGCGGGCACTGATGGTTGCCAGAGCGGCGGGCGTGCTGCCGGAGCGCACCCTGATCATCGGCTGCCAGCCCGCCAGGATCGACACGCTGGAGATCGGGCTCAGCCCGACCGTGAGCGACGCGGTCACCAGCGCGATCGCCGAGGTGGAGCGCTGCCTGCAAGAACTCACCTCGGTGGACGACCCGGTGACATGAGTTGGGTGAACGACGTTGCTCATAATCACGGTGGACTGCCCGCCCACATGAGTTCGGTAGGCGACCTGTCCGCATTGGCCGAGCTGGCCCAACTCATCCGGGCCACGAGGAGCGACTGCATGAGTTCGGGAGGCGACCTGCCCGGATGAGCATCGAGGACCTGGAAGCCGACCTTGCGGGGGTTCGCCTGGCCGAGTCGCCCGACGGCTGGGCGCTGGCCGCATACCGGCTTGCCATGGCGAGATCGGAGGCGGCCGGGCGGCCCGAGGATCTGGATCGGGCGCTGGAGCTGCTCGACAAGGCCGCTCGCATCCTGACTGAGGGTCGAGCGCCCCTCGAGCACGGCCGGATCCTCACCGCAGCGGCGAACTGCCACCGTGCCGGAGGGCGTTCGGATCGGGCGCTCGAGCTGTTCGTCCGGGCGGTTGAGCTGCTCGCGCCCCGCGCCCCGCTGAGCGAACACGCTGGTGCGCTGATCAATCTCGGCCTGGCACGCTGCGAGGCCGGGCAACCCGAATCCGCCGTCAAGGTCCTGGACCAGGCCGTAGAACTGATCGCAACCCTCGGGGACGCAGCGGCGGCCAACACTGCGCAGCCACAGGCCGGCAGCACAACAGACGAGGCACGCAGGCTGCTCGGTGCGGCGCTGATCAACCGGGCCCAGGCCCGTCAGGCGCTCGGGGGTGACGAGCAGTTGGAGGCCGCGGTTGGCGACTACCGGGCCGCCATCGACGCCCTGCCGGCCGCGTCGCTGCAAGCGGGCATGGCCTCGCACGGGCTCGGCGCCACCATGCTGGAACTCTGCCGGCGCGGCTTGAGGTCCTGGTGCTCTGACGATGCCGTCGGTGCCTTCGAGCAGGCCCTCGGCGTGCTCAGCCATGCCAGCTTCCCCTTCCACCACGCGGTGGCGAGGCACAGCCTGGCCCTGGCCTACGAGATCAGAGGCAGCCCCGGCGACCTGGTACGGGCACTCAACAGCGCCGCAGCGGCGATCTCGGTGTTCGACCCCCGCCTGCACGCAGCCCACTGGCAGACCGCCCATGCCACCCTGACACGCTTGGGGTCCGCTCTCGATGAGGAGCCTGACCCGCACTCGGAGCCGGCCGTCGATGGCCGTGCTCGGCGAGCGAGCCGCCTGGGCACCGCCCTGGCCCGCCTGCTGGCGGTCACGACCGAGACCGAGCGCGACCATCTGCTGAGAGATCGACTGCTTCGGGCTGCGTCATTGTCGCCCACGGCCATGGCGGCCGATCTCGACGCTCTCATCGGTGCGCTGGCCGAACTGGACCCGCACGACTACCGGCAGGTGCTGCGCTCGCTGCTGGGTGTGCTCATGGAGTTGCCCGACCGGTTGCTGGAGGCGGCCTGCGAGACGATCTGCCAGGTCCACGGGCGTCACGATTCGGCAGAGACTCTGGACGAGAGCCTGGACGCTGTCATCACTGAGAGGCTGTTCGGCCCCCAGCGGGTCAGAGTGCGCGATCTGCTGGAAGCCAACGGGTGGACGCGCCCATGACCGGTCGTTTCGAGTCGGCTGCGGACTGTGCCGCGGCGTTCGTTCATGCGATCGTCTGGGCCGAGCACACGACGCTGTGGGAACTGCTCGGTGACGAGGGCCGGGCCGCGGCCCTCGCGGTGGCGGTGCGCAACGGCCTCGACCGCGTTGTGGCCGGGCGCATCCGCGACGACCTCGCCGACCCCGTCGAGCGGGATCGCTTCCTGCAGCACCTCGTAGCCGGCCTCCGGCGGGATCTGCGCAGCGTCGAGTTGACCAGGCTCACCATCGGAGCGTGCGACTTCCTAGATGACGGCTCGATGGCGGTGGAACTGCTGACACCGTCCGAGCTGCCCGGCACCGATGCCTGGTCGGCGGGACGCCTGCTGGCGAGCCACTGCGCTGACAGCGGCTGGGTGATCGACCGCCTGGAACCCAGAGTGGCCGGTCCGTGAACTCCCATGCGAGCCCGCCGACGCGCAGGGCCACCGTGGCGTTATCGGTCGAGGCGCTGCTGCGCCAGCGGGCCCGTGAGTCTGCCGCGCCGGCGGGTGCCGCCGTGGTTGCCGACGCCGAGATCGCGGCCCGTGGCCGGGGCGGGATCGAGTGGCGCACACCCGATGCCGTCGCCGTGGGAGTGCTGGCCCGCCCCAGCGAGCTGGATCCCGACTCGGCCGACGTCGCCTGGCTGGCCGCGAGCCTCGCCGCGGTCGAGGCGCTGGATGCGGTCCGCTCCGGCACCCGCTCCTGCCAGTGGCCGGACCGGATCGCCTGCGAGCCAGACGACGGCCTCAACGTCTCCGTCAACGCACTCTGGACGCTCGCTCCGGGGCAGGTCGACCTTGCCGTGCTCACGGCACGCGCCGGGCCGCTGGCATCGCCCGGTGAGCGTTCCGAGCTCACCGATGCCCTGCTGGATCACCTGCGGGCGGCGGCAGAACGTCTCGATGACCGGGCCGCGCTGCTTGACGGCTACCGGCGCCGCTGCTCCACGCTCGGGCGGGCGCTCGAGTTGAGGATGCTGCCCCACGGCACGATGCGGGGTACGGCCGAGGACATCGACGAGACCGCCCGGCTCGTGCTGGTATCGCCGACCGGCCTGCGAGAGCAGATCGCGGTCGCAACCCTCAACAACATCCAGTTCCTACCCGATTAGCCCCGGAAGCCCAGGGCCGCAGACCTGCAGCTAGCAGGGCACCGAGGCGCCCGCCACTTCGCTCAGCTTCGCGCAGGGCCGCAGACCCTCGGCTAGGAAGCCTGCTGGCGCTTGCCGCGAGCCTGCCACTCGGCGAACTGACGGCGCATCCTCTCCATGTCCTCGCTGCTCAATGGCCGCGAGATCGAGACGTTGCCCGAGTCCTCCCTGACCGTGAACGTGACGCGGGCGTGGTCGCCGAATACCGGGTTGCTGTCATTGCTGGGCATGCTTCCTCCTTTCGGAACTGCTTGGATGTGCTCGACCGCTTAATGCGACCTACTCACTCGGGCCGTCGGGGGCGGCCCAGACGATGGGGCCGTACTCGCGTTCATAGCGGTCGAGGTTGGCTGACATGACCTGTAGTATCGGGAACATGGCGCTCGTCGGGATCCTCAGGCGTGCCACCACCAGCACGTCGTGGTCGTGGCCATGCTGGATCGGCGACCGGTGCGAGACGAAGTCGACGGTGAACTCGTGGACGGTGTGCCATACCAGCGCCCCGTTGGCGTAGTTGCCGCTCGGCGGAACGGAATCGTTGAACGCAACATTGATGACTGTATCCTCAGATGCCATGACATTGATGGTAGCACCTACTCACACCATCACACACCCCGCAACCCCGTGGGAGCGGCCAGGGGACCTCACGCTGCCGAGACCCCACCAAGCCCGAGGCCAACCCGCGAGTGCCTACAAGCAGGCCGACGCGCCGCGCGGCCGCATCCACCGACCTCTCGGCAAGCGTCTCCCCTGCGAGCGCGTCCACGCAGGACGCCGCGATGGCCAGGACGCGCTGCGGACCGCGCCCCTTACGCACAGCCGGCCACCGCTACCCGCGAGCGCCTACGCGCAGGGCATCGTGACGCTGCCGAGACCAACCGCCGACGCAGAGGCCGCGATACCGCCGCAGCGAGGGTCTGAGCCTGCGAAATGACAAGGAGCGCATCTATGTATGGTTCATCCATGGGCAGACGGCGGGTGACGATCACCGTGGACGCGTTGATTCTCGACCAGGCATACGAGGCCGTTCGCGAGGGGCACTGCCGGTCGTTGGGCGAGTGGATCAACGAGGCGCTAGCACAACGTCTCGACAAGGATCGGCGTCTCGCCGTGCTTCGCAAGCTGATCGCGGAGTATGAGTCGGAACACGGCGAAATCACCGACGACGAGATGGCCGAGCAAGCTCTGCAGGATCAAGAGGCAGCTGCGGCCCTGCGGCTCGCCAATCGACGAACCGGATGAGCGAGATCCTCGACGCAGGCGCGCTCATCGCGCTTGAGAAAAATGACCGGCGCATGTGGCGCCATCTCAACGACGCCCTGCAAACCGAGACTCCGCCGAAGACACACGGCGGCGTGATCGCGCAGGTCTGGCGAGGTGGAGCAGGCCTGCAGGCTCGGCTTGCGGCCGGGCTTCAAGCTGTCGAGATCATCCCTCTGGATGCCCGACTAGGTAGGCGTGCCGGCGTGCTTCTCGCACGCTGCGGCCTGTCCGACGCCATCGATGCAGCGCTGGTAGCGATGGCCGAACCTGGCGATCGGATACTCACCTCGGATCCCAACGATCTGGCCGTGCTCGCCGCCGCAGCCGAGCTGCGTGTTGAAGTGGTTCCAGTCTGAGTGCCACCTAAGCCCGAACGGGCGCAAACGGACCTAGAGGCTCGCCAGAGGTCAAGAGGTCGATAACCGACAGTACTTGTGGAGATTCGATTCGCCACTCCGGGCGCGGCGGTCAACAACACCCAGATCGGCAGCAATCTCCAGGCCGTCGCCACGGCGGCATCCGCTGCCAGCTTCGATGCCTTCGGACGGCAGGCCGCTCAGCCCGATACCCCACCACGCCCGGGCCAGCACCCCAGAAGCCACGCGTGTCCCGAACGCATTCGCCCACCTGCGTCGCTGAGTCCGATAGACTCAAGACATGCGTGATCCTGCAGCTGCCGAGGCACTCGCACTTCTCCGCGAGCTCACCGGTGACGCTGACAGCACTTTTCGCGACAAACAACTGGAGGTGATCCTGAGTTTGGTTGTAGATCGCAGACGGGTGCTCCTCGTGCAGCGAACGGGATGGGGCAAGAGCGCCGTCTACTTCATTGCGACGCGAATGCTGCGTAACCGAGGTGCCGGACCCACGCTCTTGGTTTCGCCTCTCTTGGCGCTGATGCGCAACCAACTTGAGGCAGCCGAACGCATGGGGGTTCGCGCCGAGACGATCAACAGCGTGAACCATGGCGACTGGGAGCATATCGCTTCGGAACTCAGGTCGAACGAAGTAGACCTTCTCCTGATCTCGCCGGAACGTCTGGCAAACGCGAGCTTCGACTCGAACATCCTCCCGACGGTTTGCCAGCGAAGTGGCCTCTTGGTCGTTGACGAGGCTCATTGCATCTCCGACTGGGGTCATGACTTTAGACCGGACTACCGTCGAATCGGTCGATTACTACCCTATTTTCCCACTGGCGTACCAGTAATCTGCTGCACGGCTACTGCCAACAATCGAGTGGTCGATGACATAGCCTCCCAACTCGGCTCCGGCCTCACGCCAGTCAGAGGCCCACTCGCACGCGACGGCCTCCATCTCGCTGTTCTCGAATTGCCTAAACAGGCGGTTCGACTCGCATGGCTCGCCACCAACATTCCTAAGCTGCCAGGAACCGGCATCGTGTACTGCTTGACGGTTCCCGACACGGAGCGCGTCGCTGGGTGGCTTCGGAGCAATGGGATCTCCGCAGTAGCTTACTTCGGAAAACTTGACTCTGATCAGCGGGTCCGTATCGAACAAGACCTCCTGCGGAACCAACACAAGGTAGTGGTGGCCACAGTAGCACTGGGTATGGGATTCGATAAGCCGGATCTCGCGTTTGTCATTCACTACCAATCGCCCGACTCGCCGATCAAGTACTACCAGCAGGTTGGCCGCGCTGGTAGAGCACTTCCCGAATCTTGGGGCGTTCTCCTGAGAGGGACCGAGGACACTGACATCCAAGACCATTTTATCCGTTCGGCGTTTCCTGAACCGGACATTGCCGCGCAGGTGATGAGCTTTCTGGAGGATCTTTCTGAGCCCACAACGTTCACGGACATCCTAAATTCCATCAACGTGCGGCCGAACGAACTTGAGCAGTTGTTGAAGCTCCTGGAGGTTGAGGGCGGGGTGGAGCGCGTGGGCACTAGATGGCTGCGCACTCTCAAGCCATGGACCTACGACCGCAACCGCATGCAGTCCGTCACTGCACTAAGGCGAGCAGAACAGGTTGAAATGAGACACTACATCAGAACGCCTTATTGCCGAATGCAGTTCTTATCGCGGGCTCTCGACGACCCCGTAGGCAAGCCCTGCGGTCATTGTGACAACTGTTCGGATCTCACGGCACTCAAGGCATCGGTTTCGTCGACGACGATACAACGCGCAACTGAGTTTCTTCGCTCTCCCACAATACTGATCGCACCTCGCAAAAAGCTACCGAATCAAGGCAAGATCCTTCCAAATCAAGGTAAGATTGCAGCGAACCGCCGACTCGAAGTGGGACGCGTTCTGGCGAAGTGGGGGGGGGGGAAGAAGTTGGGGTGATCTCGTTCGATCGGGCAAGCAGGATCACGGATACTTCGACGATCAACTTGTTGTGGCCGCAGCCGACCTGATTCGCGGGCGCTGGGATCCTCAGCCGGTTCCTACATGGGTGACATTTGTGCCATCGCTACGAAACTCCGGCCTCGTGACAAACCTCGCAGAGCGTCTGGCAAACGCGCTCAATTTACCCTGCGAAAATGTCGTTGTCAAGACTCAGGACACTGAGCCTCAGAAGACGATGCAGAATGATCTGCAGCAGTACACCAATGTCCGCAAGGTCTTCAAGATACGTACTCCGGTACACAGTGGACCGGTACTATTGGTAGACGACATCGTAGACTCGGGATGGACGTTGACCGCCATTGGCTACTTGCTTCGCGCGGCTGGTGTGTCGCACGTCTATCCGTTCGCTTTGGCCGATACCGGAGGAAGATCCATAAAATGAACGAAAATTCTCTAGCAACGATACTGCTCGTAAGCAGACTTTGCGATGAAGGGGTAGAGCCGCTCAATGGCACGGCTTACTGGAGCTTGCGTGAACAAATCAGATATCCAAGAGAATTGCTAGAATGTAATGAGGCCAAACTTTTCGAGGATTACGGTCTGTCAGGGGAGTTCGCGGCTAGAATAGTTCGCTTGTTCGATAGAGCTAGAGCGATGGCTTTCAAACTTGATGGACTCAAGCAGTCGGGCATCAGTACGCTTACCCCGTTTGATGATCGATATCCAAAGCGCTTCGTCAAACAGCTTGGAAACAAGGCACCTGCACTCCTCTATGCGACTGGGAATCTCGACCTCCTCGAGCGTCCAGCGTTGGGGGTCGTAGGAAGCCGCGATGTGAGTGATCATGGTGCCACTGTGGCGAAGGATGCCGGTGAGCAAGCAGCTCAACTCGGCTACGTTTTGGTGTCCGGAGGCGCACGAGGCGTAGATCAACTCGCCATGAACGCCGCGTTTGAGGCAGGTGGGACGATTGTGGGAATTCTAGCGGATTCGCTCCTGCGAAGGCTCAAGGCTCCCGATGTGCGGCGAGCCATCCATGAAGAGCGCGCGGTCATGTGTACCCCTTACAGTCCTGACGCGCCGTTCAGCCGAGGCAACGCCATGGGCAGAAACAAGCTTGTCTACGCTCTATCCCGAGTTACCCTGGTCGTCGCAAGCGCTGATAGTAGTGGAGGGACCTGGACTGGAGCAATTGAAGCCTTGAAGCAGCAATCCGGATGCGTGGGTGTGTGGAGAGGTGCAGGACAAGGACCCGGAAACGAACAGCTTATCGAGAATGGTGCTTTGGCGATACCGTCGATCACGTCCCTTCAAAGTGCCGTAACTGCGCTTTCGGCTACCGACGATATTGAGGCAACTATAGAGGCTATTGACGATCGCGCGGCAGCCCTGACGGCACTCAAGACTATTGACGACCGCTTGACGGCCGCGACCGCCGAAACGTGGAAGCTGGCGATGTTGCGTACCCGTTGTCTTGAGGCTATTGACAAATGCGAGGTAGCCCTAGCAATCGACAAGGATTTCCAGGCAACCGAACCGGATACGATTGAGAACCAATCGATGCCGGGTAGCGATCCTAACGATGACCAAACTTCCAAGCGCGATGATCCACGCGAAGAGCAAACGGCACAAACCGGCGCTGGCGACAACGCTGACAAGCGCAAGTGCGCCGAAAACCAATCGACGCAAGCGTCGAACGAAGGCGCCACCATACCTAAAGACCGTGAGTCCGTGGACGATAGCAACGAAGCTGCCATAACCGACGGAGGCTCCACGGCAGCCGAACCCGATACGGCCGAGGAGCAAACTACGCCAAGCGGCGATACTACCGATCATCAAGCTTCCAAGCGCGATGATCCACGCGAAGAGCAAACGGCACAAACCGACGCTGGCGACAACGCTGACAAGCGCAAGCCTGCCGAAACCCAACCGAAGCAAACAGACCAGCAGTCGCTAGAAATTTAGGGGTTAGGCGCTGGTGCTGCGGTTCTTTAGTATGTCCTCGAAGGTGCTCACCAGGGTGTGGCCGGTCTCTTGCACGTCGCTGGGGCTGGCCGCGAAATAAGCCGTGGCCATGCCCAGCTCCGCAGCCGCGTCCAGGTTCTCGGGCACGCTCGACAGGTAGAGGCAGTCGTAGAGATCCACGGACATCACCCGGCGGGTCGCCTCGAACAGCGGCGCACCGGGGAGCACCGCCCCCACGTCGCCGCTGACCAGCCATGAAGAGACGCAATCCTCGAGTTGGGCCATGCGCTGCAGGCGGCGGCCCCACTCCCTGGGCTGGTTGCCCACCGCCGCCACCGGCAGGCTCCTGCTGCTGACCCGCTCAAGGAACGGGTGCAGACCCGGCACCAGCTTGAACGACGACAGGTAGCGGGTCTCCACCTCCCGACCCACCGGGCCCAGCCCGAGATCGCTCCAGAACTCATCCGGCGTCAGGCGGCCGAGCACCAGCTTGCGGTGACGGTCCCGCACCAGATCCGGGTCGATGTCGGGACGCTCCCGCAGGATCGTCGGCAACAGCAGGCCCTCCAGCGGATCGGTGGGCCTCACGATCACCCCGTGCACATCCACGACGAGCAGGCGCAGCAGCCGCTTCCGGGGACGGCTCGCCTCGGCCTCGCGCAGCGCCGCCCGCTGCTGGCGGCGCCGGGCGGCACGGCGACCCCGGCCCCGACCCCGGGGAGTGCGCACGAAGTTGACCGTCCAGACGACCGCCACGGCCAGCAGCGCCAAGCCGAGCGCGGCCGCGGCGGCGCGGGCGATGTTCATCCACAGCAGCGCCGCGCCCGACTCCAACGTCGTCGAGGCGCCGACCCGCACGGGCTGATCGCCGTATGAGAAGCGCCATGTGGCGGTCGACTCGTCCACCTCGGGGGCGAAGGCGGGATCACCCTCGGACGTGACCAGGGTCTTGCCGTCCCAGCCGCCGGCGGAAGCCCGGAAGGCGTCGTCGGACTCGGGCAGCGTGAGCGAGAACGACAACCCCAGAGCCTCTCGCAGAGGCCCGGCGGAGGCCAGCAGATCCTCGATCGGGCGCCCGAAATGGTTCCCGTCGAGCACCGCTGCGACCGCGCCGTCGCTGAAGGACTCCAGCGGCAGCGAGGGGTCGACGGTGACGCTGAAGTCGTAGTCCGTGCGAGCGAAGGAGCGCGACGACGTCAGCCGCGCATCGGAGAGCAGCATTCCCGCGCCCGTCAGCTCGTCGAGAACCACGGGCAACTGGGAGGCGGACTCGAAGCGCTTCCACGCCCCGACCTCGATGCCGCCGTCGCCCCGGGGGGTGGGGCCCTCCACCGTCCAGCCGGCCTGGCGCGCATCGGCGAGACGCAGCCCGTCCGCCAGGTCAACAGCACGAGACGCCGCCTCCGCGTCCGCGATCAGCGTCACCGACACCAGGCCGGTGCCGCTGTCGTCCACCCGCACCTCAACGGCGGTGTCCAACCGGCACGCCGACGCGCACACCACCACCGCAACGGCCACAACCAGCACCCGGAGATGCCGTCGCAGCACAGTGCTCGGGTCGCGGCGTCCGCAATTGCCCGACTGTGTGCCAATCGTTCGCTCGCCCCCCAGACGCCGGTGACCGCGCCGCCCGTGACCCAGCCGGCTCAACCCAGCCACCCCGGAACGTGCTGGTTGAAGCCAGACTGCGCTGGCCGGAACAACCGGGCGCGCCGCTTGAGACCTATCGGTGCCGGATCGCGACGGCTGAGAGCGAGTCTCTTGTGAGCGCGTCGCCCGCCATGACGACCGGCTCCGCGCCGCCGTCTGTGAGCGGGCCGCGCTTGACCTGGCCGCGCGAAGCTGTACCAACCCAGACCAAGCCGGTCGAGCACGAAAGTTGCGGCCTGTTCGCCCGGCGGCGTTGAGGGCTCCCGGCTAGAGGGAGCTTCCGACGGCGGTCTCGAACTCGGGCTGGGGCGGCTCGAAGCCCTCGATGGCTCGGAACACCACGACCAACTTGCCCTCCTCGAGCGGGTCGTCCTCGACATCGATGATCACGATCTCGCCGGCGCGGAACTCCTTGTGCAGCAGCCGCTCCGACAGCGGATCCTCCACCAGCCGCTGGATCGCCCGGCGCAGCGGCCGCGCCCCCAGGGTGGGGTCGTAGCCGGAGGCGGCCAGATGGTCCTTGGCCGCGTCGGTCAGATCCAAGCCCATTCCCTGGCCGGCCATCTGGTCCGCGGTGCGCACGATCATCAGGTCCACGATCTGGCGCACATCGGCCTGGCTCAGCTCGTGGAACACGATCACATCGTCGATGCGGTTCAGGAACTCCGGCCGGAAGTGCTGCTTCAGCGCCTCCTGCACCTTGGCCTTCATGCGCTTGTAGGTGACCGCCTCGTCGGCCTTGGTGAAGCCCAGGTTGGCCTTGCGCAGGTCCGCCGTGCCCAGGTTGGAGGTCATGATGAGCACCGTGTTGCGGAAGTCCACGGTGCGCCCGTGGCTGTCGGTCAGCCGCCCCTCCTCAAGTATCTGCAGCAGGGTGTTGAAAACATCCGGGTGCGCCTTCTCGACCTCATCGAAGAGCACGACGGAGAACGGCTTGCGCCTGACCCGCTCCGTGAGCTGTCCGCCCTCCTCGTAGCCGACGTAGCCCGGCGGCGAGCCGATCAGCCGGCTCACGGTGTGCTTCTGCATGTACTCGGACATGTCCAGGCTGATGAGGGAGTCCTCGTCGCCGAAGAGGAACTCGGCCAGCGTCTTCGCCAGCTCGGTCTTGCCGACCCCCGAAGGCCCCAGGAAGATGAACGAGCCGCTGGGCCGCTTCGGGTCCTTGAGCCCGGCGCGGGTGCGCCGTATGGCTTGGGAGACAGCGGCGATGGCGTCGCCCTGGGACACCACCCGCTTGTGCATCTCGTCCTCCATGCGCAGCAGCTTCTTGGTCTCCTCCTCGGTGAGCTTGTACACGGGGATGCCCGTCCACAGCGACAGGACGTCCGCGATGGCCTCCTCGTCCACCTCGTCGAAGAGATCGACGCCGGCGGCGCGGGCCTGGCCCTCCATATGCTCGCGCCGCTCCAGCAGCTCCTTCTCCTTGTCGCGCAGCTCGCCCGCGTCCTCGAAGCGCTGGGCCTCCACGGCCTCCTTCTTGCGCGACAGCACCTCGGACAGCTCCGACTCGAGCTCCTTGAACTCCGGCGGCGCCGACATGCGCTTCAGGCGCAGGCGCGAGCCGGCCTCGTCGATCAGGTCGATCGCCTTGTCCGGCAGGTGCCTGTCGGATATGTACCGATCAGCGAGGTTCGCCGCGGCCACCAGCGCCTGGTCGGTGATCGTCACCCGGTGATGCGACTCGTAGCGCTCGCGCAGACCCTTGAGGATCTCGATGGTGTGGGCCACCGTGGGCTCATCGACCACGACCTTCTGGAAGCGCCGCTCCAGCGCGGCGTCCTTCTCCAGGTGCTTGCGGTACTCGTCGAGCGTGGTCGCGCCGATGGTCTGCAGCTCGCCGCGCGCCAGCATCGGCTTGAGGATCGATGCGGCGTCGATGGCGCCCTCGGCCGCGCCCGCGCCGACGAGGGTGTGGATCTCGTCGATGAACAGGATGATGTCGCCGCGTGAGCGGATCTCCTTGAGCACCTTCTTGAGCCGCTCCTCGAAGTCGCCCCGGTAGCGGCTGCCGGCCACCAGCGCGCCGAGGTCGAGCGTGTAGAGCTGGCGGTCGCGCAGCGTGTCGGGCACGTCGTCGGAGGCGATGGACTGCGCAAGACCCTCCACGATGGCGGTCTTGCCGACCCCCGGCTCACCGACCAGCACCGGGTTGTTCTTGGTGCGCCTGCTCAGGATCTGCATGACCCGCTCGGCCTCCCGACCCCGGCCGATCACCGGGTCGAGGGCCTTGTCCCTGGCTAGCTGCGTGAGGTTGCGCCCGAACTGGTCGAGCACGTGGGAGCCCGAGGCCGACTCGCCGCCGGACCCGCCGGTGGAGGCGCCCGCCTTCTCTCCCTGGCCGGAGCTGGAGAGCCCCCCGTACGCGGACAGAAGCTGGATGACCTGCTCGCGCACCCGGGCCAGATCCGCGCCCAGCTTCACCAGCACCTGGGCGGCGACGCCCTCGCCCTCGCGTATCAGCCCCAGCAGGATGTGCTCGGTGCCGATGTAGTTGTGGCCGAGCTGCAGAGCCTCGCGCAGGCTCAGCTCGAGCACCTTCTTGGCCCTCGGGGTGAACGGGATGTGCCCGCTGGGCGAGGCGCCGCCCTGGCCGATCATCTCTTCTACCTGGGCGCGCACGGACTCGAGGCTGATCCCCAGCGACTCCAGCGCCTTGGCGGCGACGCCCTCGCCCTCGTGGATGAGCCCCAGCAGGATGTGCTCGGTGCCGATGTAGTTGTGGTTCAACAGGCGGGCCTCTTCTTGTGCCAGAACCACGACTCGACGCGCCCTGTCGGTGAACCGCTCGAACATCGCTCGCTCCTTTACGCAGGCCGGGTGCCTCGCCCGCGACAGTGTATCGGCGCCCCCCGCCACACAGCGGGGCGCGACTCACCGGTGTGCGGGGCGGTGGCGTGCGTCGCCTTCGGTGGTGGCTGGCTGGGGCGAGGTAATCCTGCCGGAACCCGACCAGCATGCACAGCCCCGGGTGCGTCGCCTTCGGCGGCTCCCGCAATCCTGGCCGAGGCAGCGCATTACCCTCAAGGCGTGGCTCCGGAGTCCCCTATTGCTGAGTCCCGGCTAGCTGCGTCCCCGCTCGCTGCGCTGCCGTCGCTGGAGGCCGACCTCGCCCGGGTGGAGGCCCGGCTGCTGGAAACGGTGGAGTCCAGCGACGCCTTCGTCACCGCGCTGGCCCGCCACCTCGTCTCCGCCGCCGGCAAGCGGGTGCGTCCGGGCTTCTGCCTGGCTTCGTCGCTGGCGTGCGACACCGACGCGGAGCGGGCATCGGAGTCGGCCGTGCGCGGAGGCGCCGCGGTCGAGCTCGTGCACCTGGGCTCGCTGTACCACGACGACGTGATGGACGGGGCGGTGACGCGCCGCTCCGTTCCCAGCGTCAACGCCCAGTGGGGCAACCTGCGCGCCATCCTCGCCGGCGACTACCTCCTGGGCCGGGCCTCGGAGATCGCAGCGTCGCTCGGCACCGAGGTGGCCGGCCTGCTGGCCACGACGATCACCAGGCTCTGCGAGGGTCAGATCCTCGAGCTGGAGGACACCTTCAGTCCCGACCGCAGCGAACCGCGCTACGAGCGCGCCATCGCAGGCAAGACGGCCGCGCTGCTGGCCTGCTCGTGCCGCATCGGCGCGGCCGTGGCCGGGGTGCCCCCGCAGGCCGCGGAGGCGCTGGGAAACTTCGGGCACGCCTACGGGATGGCCTTCCAGATCGTTGACGACATCCTGGACCTGGTGGCCACGGAGTCCCAGCTGGGCAAGCCCGCCGGCAACGACCTGGCCGCCGGCGTCTACACCCTGCCCGTCATCAGGGCACTCGCCGACGGATCGGCCGGCGCCGAGTTGCGCACCATGCTCGGCAAGCCCATCGACGGCGCCCGGCGCGACCGGGCCGCCGAACTCGTGCGCGCCACCACGGGAATCGAGGAGGCCCGCGCCGCGGCGCGCGGCTGGGCCGACGCCGCCCAGAGCGCGCTGGAGCCGCTTCCGGACACCGCCGCGGCCGCGGCCTTGCGCAAAGCCGCCGACCACCTCGTCACTCGAGTCACAACCGGATCCGCCTAGCGTCCGAGAGACCTTGTTGCCATCCGAGAGACCCTTGCCGCCAAGAGACGGAGCGAGCCTTGCTGCGTGAAGGCCGACCGGCCGGCGGTGTGTCAGGCGCCTGCCTCGGGGCGGAGGGTTGGGAACAGCACCGCGTCGCGTATGGCGCTCGTGCCGGTGAGCAGCATCACCAGGCGGTCGACGCCGATGCCGAGCCCGCCGGTGGGTGGGAGCCCGAACTCCAGCGCCCTCAGATAGTCCTCGTCGACGGTCATGGCCTCGTCGTCGCCGGCGGCCCGCAGAGCGGCCTGAGCCTCGAAGCGAGCGCGCTGCTCGCCGGGGTCGACCAGCTCGGAGAAGGCGTTGCACAGCTCACGACCGGCGACGATCCCCTCGAAGCGCTCGGTGTATCCGGGGCGGCTGCGGTGCCCGCGCGACAGCGGCGACACCTCCTCCGGATAGTCCGTCACGAACACCGGCCCCCACAGTTCGGGCTCGGCGACCTTCTCGTAGATTTCCAGCAGCAGCTTGCCCGGGCCCCAGGCGGCCTCGGTGCCGATCCCGAGGCGCTCGCAGTGTGCGGCCAGCTCCCGGCGAGGCGTGTCCAGGCTCACCTCGATCCCGGAGTGCTCGGCTATCGCCTCGTCCATGGTGGCGCGCCGCCAGGGCGGCGTGAGATCCAGATCTCGCCCGCCGTAGGGCACGACCGTCGAGCCGCACACGTCGGCGGCCACTCCGGCCACGAGACTCTCGGTGAGCGCCATGACATCGCGGTAGTCGGCGTAGGCCCAGTACAGCTCGAGCATCGTGAACTCGGGATTGTGCCTGGTGGAGATGCCCTCGTTGCGAAAGACCCTGCCGATCTCGAACACCCGCTCCATGCCGCCCACGACCAGGCGCTTGAGGTACAGCTCCGGCGCGATGCGCAGGTAGAGGTCGGTGCCCAGCGCCTGGTGGCGGGTGACGAAGGGCCGGGCCGCGGCGCCTCCCGGAATCGGCTGCAGCATCGGCGTCTCCACCTCCACGAAGCCCTGCTCGCTGAGGCGCCGGCGCAGCGCGGCCACGATCAGCGAGCGCCGCTGGAAGGCCTCGCGAGCCTCCGGGCTCACCCACAGGTCCACGTAGCGCTGCCGGTAGCGGGTGTCGGGGTCGGCCAGGCCGTGCCACTTGTCGGGGAACGGTCGCCGGGCGGTGGCGAGGGTCACCCAGTCGTCGACCCTGACCGACAGCTCGCCGCGCCGCGTCGCCAACACCTCGCCGGTCACCCCGACCCAGTCCCCGATCGAGAGGCTGGAGAAGTCCTTGAACCCGGGGGTGGCCGAAGCGGTGGCGAACAGCTGGATGCGGCCCGTGTAGTCCTGCAGGGTCCCGAACGCGAGCCTGCCCTGGTGGCGCCGCAGCATGAGCCTGCCCGCCACCGACACTCCCGCGCCGGTCTCGGCGCCCGCCTCGATGCCGCCGAAGGCACCGACCACCTCCGCCACCGCATGCGTGCGCTCGAAGCGATAGGGGACGGCAGGCGCGCCGCCGGCCACCGCCCCCGAACGGCTGGCCGCGCCTGTATCCGCCGCGGCGCCGCCGGCGCTTGCGGTCGGTGCCGGACCAGGGACCGCGCCGGGATCGCCGGCCGGCTCTGTGCCGCCGCCGTCACTGCCGATGTCGCCGGATGTCACCGGTCCTGGTTTCTCTCGTGCACGATGCGCAGGCCGTGCAGGGTCAGGAACGGCTCGAGGTGCTCGATAGTGGCCGACAGCGGTGCGATCAGGTGCGCCAGCCCGCCCGTGGCCACGAAGTTCGCCTCGCCCAGCTCGGCCCCGAAGCGTGCGTTCATGCCGTCGATCATGGCCGTGAACCCGTAGAGCGCGCCCGACTGCATCGCCTCCACGGTGGTCTTGCCGATGACGTTGCGCGGCTCGACCAGCTCGACCGCCCCCAGCGCCGCGGCCCTGCCGAACAGCGCCTCCAGGCTGACCTCGATACCCGGCGCGATGGCCCCGCCCACGAACGCGCCATCGGCCGACACCACGTCGAAGTTGTTCCCGGTCCCGAAGTCGACCACCACCGTGGGGCCTCCGTAGAGGTCGTAGGCGGCCACCGCGTTGGCGATGCGGTCAGCGCCGACCTCCTTGGGGTTGTCGTAGTGGATCGGCATGCCGGTCTTGGTGCCCGGCCCGATGACCACGGGAGCGAGTCCCAGCTGCCGCTGCGCCAGTTGGCGGAGCCCGGCCAGCAGGCTGGGAACGCCCGAGCAGATCGTCACGCCCTCGACCTCGCTGTCGAGGTCGATGTCCGCCGTCAGCAGCAGCGACCTGAGGACGACGCCCAACTCATCCGCGGTGCGTCGAGGGTCGGTCGAGAGCCGCCAGTGCTCGAGCAGCCCGTCCGCCGCGCCCGAGCCGTCGGTGGCCTCGGGGTCGTAGACGCCGACAACGGTCTGCGTGTTGCCGACGTCGATGGCGAGCAGCACCGCAGCAGGATAGGTCTGCATCGCCGCTCGGGCCCGTGCCCGCCCAGCGGTGAGCCGCTGCTCGGTGGTGTGCTGGGCGCGAAGTCGAGCACGACTCGCCGTTGCCGTCGGCCATCGCGAAGGCGTGCATCACGCCACCGCTTAGACGGCCTGCTGATCCATGTCGAGAGGTATCCGAGGGGTGCCTAGAGGTATCCAAGTCAGCCGGCATGGCAGCCGATGTTGTCGATGAGTCGAGCCTTGCCGAAACAGGCCGCCACCAGCAATCGCACGTCGCCCGACAGGGGCCCCTGCGGGCGCAGCGTGGCGGCGGGCACGGCCGCGGCGTAGTCGATCCTCGCGCTGGGCGCGGTCGCGACGACGGACTCCATGGCCGCGGCCACCCCGCCGGGATCGGTCTCGCCGGACTCCACCAGCGCCGCGCCAGTGTCCAATGCCTGCTTGAGCACGGGTGCCTGCCGTCGCTCGGAGGGGCTCAGGTAGGCGTTGCGGCTCGACAGTGCCAGGCCGTCGGGCTCGCGCACGGTCGGGCAGCCGACGACCCTCACCGGCATGGACAGGTCGGCGGCCATGCGCTTGACGATTGACAGCTGCTGGTAGTCCTTCTCGCCGAAGTAGGCAGAGCACTCCCCGACGATGCTGAAGAGCTTTGCCACGACCGTGGCGACACCGTCGAAGTGTCCCGGCCTCGCCGCCCCGCACAGCACCTCGGCGAGTCCCCGGACGCTCACGTTGGCGGCCTGCGGCTCCGGGTACATCTCGGCGGCGCCGGGCGCGAACACCACGCCTGCGCCAGCGCTGGCACAAACGCCGGTGTCGTGCTCGAGGTCGCGGGGGTAGTCCTCGAGATCCTCGCCGGCATTGAACTGGAGAGGATTGACGAATATCGACACCACCACCAAGTCGTTGTCCTGCGCGGCCCGCAGCATGAGCGACCTGTGACCGGCGTGAAGGAAGCCCATGGTCGGAACGAACCCGATGCGCGCTCGGCGCCCCCGGGCCTCCGACAGCCGCGCGCGCAGACCCGCGACCGTGGTCTCCACCACAGGACGCGCCCGCGGCGCGCTCACCCCGGCACCGCCCTGACCACTACAGCACACAACCGCCGGCTCACCCCGGTGCCGTCCTGCCGGCGAGCCGGCACCCCCACCGACATGACCACCGCCAGGACCCGCGGCACACTCGCCCCGGGGTCGCCGATCTCACCCCGGTGCCGCCCTGCCCGCGAGTCAGCGGGTCGGCGCGGCGTCGGCGGGCCGCGGACTTCACGGCGCTCACTCCGGTGTTGCTCGGCCGGCGAGCCGGCGCGCCTGCTGCGCCAGTGCCTCGTAGGCGGCCCGCTCCGAGGGTGCCAGCGCTTGCAGGTGGCGCTGCACCGTGGCCTCGTCGCCGCGGGCGGCCGGGCCTGTGAGCGCCGCGGCCGGACCGAGCTCGGCGACGTTCTCGACCGTGCTGCGCACCAACTCCAGGTAGGCCGCGAAGGGCACGCCGGCGGCCGCGCCGATGCGCTCGGCCTGACCGAGGAGTGCCACGAGATGGTTCGAGGCCACCACTGCGGCCGCGTGATAGGCGGCCCTGGCGGCGTCGGCCACCTCGAAGGCTCTACCGCCGAGATCGCCCACCACCTCTCGCACCAGCGGATCGCCCGCCACGGCGAACCAGCATCCCGACCGGAGCCGGCGCGCTCCGACGGCGGCGCCGGGCAGCGCGGCCAGCGGGTGGATCGCGGCCGGTCGCGGGTGGCCGGACAGGACATCGAGGCCGAGCGACCCGGCCATGTGCGCCACCGCCGCCGAGTCGGCCGGCTCGACGGCCGCGGCCACTCCGGCCACCGCCTCGTCCGGCGTGGCAATCAGCACCAAGTCGACGTCGCCCGCCGCGGCAGCTACCTCCGAGGCTGCCGCATCACGTCCGAGGGTAGGCCGCACCTGCCAGCCGCACCCGGCGAGCGCGCCCGCGATGGAGCCGCCGGCGCGCCCGCCGCCGATGACACGGACCGAGCGCACGCCTCAGGACTCGAACAAGCAGGCCCCGGCCCGCGAGGCCCCAGCGGCAGCGAGGCCCGCCGCGGACTGTCGCGGGCGCACGACCTCTGGAGGCTGACGAGAGACCCCACCCGTGGCGAAGGCGGCGAAAACAGACCGGCATGGGCAGTCCTGGCCGAGAACCCGAGAGGCCCCACCATCGGCGAGGTCGGGCCGGGTCACGATGGTGCCGGCAGTTGCCTTGCCAGGGTCACGACGGCGCGGGCGGACGGTCCGAGCTCGCGCTCCAGCAGCTGCTCGGTAACGGTGATGGCCTCGGGCCCGCTCTCCACCAGTCCCGCCCACAGCAGGTAACCGGCCACGACGCCCAGCACGGGATCGCCGAGCGAATCATGGTGCAGCACCACCCGGCCTGTGGCTGCCTGGTCGTGGATCGTGGTGAGGATCTGCTCCAGGCGCTCGCGGCCCGCCCGCACGTCCCCGAAGGGGAGATGCGCATAGGCGAGCCGCTGCTTGTCATAGTCGTGAAGGTTGTAGGGAATGGCCGTGAGGCTCACGATCAAATCGATCTGGTTGCGGCTGAGCCAGATGATCTCCTCGAGGCGCCTGACGCTGCGGTGGCCGGGGCCGTAGCCGCCGGGCCGCTCGCAAACCCCGAACCGGTCGGTGATGACCCAGCGAAAGCTGCGGGGCTTGATCCCCTCCGTCCACTTGCTTGCCATCAACCACCCCCGGCTTCGGAGTCGTACCGGTGCACGGCGGGCAGTTCCCGGTAGCACTCGCCCACGTCGAGCCCGTAACCGACGAGCCAGTCGGACGGAACCGAGAACCCCAGGTAGCGGATCGAGTCCGAGCGCGCGTCCGAGCGGACCAGCAGGGCGCACTTCTCGAAGCTGGCCGGGCCGCGCGCTGCCAGCAGTCGCGACAGGTAGTCCATCGTGAGACCCGAGTCGACGATGTCCTCGACCAGCAGCACATGGCGGTCCCGGACGTCGGTCTCGAGGTCCTTGAGGATGCGCACGACTCCGCTGGACTCCGTGCTGAGGCCGTAGGAGGAGACGGCCATGAAGTCGATCTCGACCGGCAGGTCGATGGCGCGCGCCAGGTCGCTCATGAACACGAACGCACCCTTGAGCACGCCGACGAGCAGCAGCCGCAGGCCCTGGTAGTCGGCGGTGATCTCGGCGCCGATCTCACACACCCGTGCCCGCAGCTCCTCAGCGGAGATCAGGACGCGCCCGACCTCCCCCGGCGGCAGCGGCAGTGCCTCTGCGGACTGCTCCAACGGCGCGGCCACGCAGGCACCATACCGCACCCCTGCCGGCCCGCCAGGCGAGAAACCCGGCCCTAGAGCAACGGTGCTTGCTCCCCCGCATGCGCCCCACACACCCCTGCCGGCCCGCCAGGCAAGCAACCCCGGCCGTAAGCCAACGGGCTGCCACGGCGCCGACTCCCCACGCACCCCTGCCGGACGCCAGCCGAGCAACCCGGCCCCCTAAAGCGACGGCGCCTCAAGGCGGAGCCGGCCGGCGCGGCGCGCCACCCTGTGGCCGCCGGTGATCTCGGTGGCGACGCAGGCGCCCGCCACCACCTCGAGCACCCGGTCGATCGAGGCGGACGACACCGCCGAGGGCGAGCCCGTCGCCTGAGCGATCCACGCCCTCAGCGCCTCCGACGCAACCGCCCTGGGCGCCGCCGACAGCTCGGCCACGCTGGTGGGGTCGATCTCGGCGGCGAGCGCAGCGACGACTTCGAGCGCCGCCGCGGCGAGATCGGCGTGACGATTCAGCAGTGGCACCGGATCCCGTCCCAGGGCGCGGGCCAGCGCCGGGATCACCTCGTTGCGGATCGCGACCCGGGCGAAGCTCGGGTCCTGGTTCATCGGGTCCGACACCACCGGCAGGCCGAGGCGTGCGCACAGCGCATGGGTCTCGCAGCGGCGCAGTCCCAGCATGGGCCGCCCCGCGCCGGCGTGCGGCGCGGCCGCTCCGGCCAGCCCGGCTCCGCGGCCGATGTTGAACAGCACGGTCTCGGCGCGGTCGTCTGCGGTGTGGCCAACGAGCACGCCGGGCGGCAGCGCCGCGTACCGCGCGGCGCGGGCGCGCTCCTCCAGGTTGGGGCCGGCGCCCACCTCGACGCTCACCAGCTCGAAGGCCGCACCCAAGCGGGTCGCTATGGCGCGGGCGGCCTCGGCGTCGTCGCCTGCCGAGGGCCTGAGCCCGTGGTTCACGTGCCAGGCGGTCACCACCAGGCCGGCCGCCGAGGCCAGGGCCACGAGCGCGGCGGAGTCCGGCCCCCCAGAGAGGCCGCAGGACACGGCGGTGCCGGGGGCAGGAAAGGTGCAACGAGCCAGAAGCCCGTCCACGGCGGTGTCTAGGCCGCCGTCGCTGACCCGGCCATGCGGGTGATCCAGGCTTGGGGATCGCGGATCTCGGCGATGTCGGGGAGGTTCTCGGGCGCCTCCCAGACACGGGCGAGCCCGGAGGCGCCCGCAGCCGCCTCCACCATGGCAATGAACCGCTCGCCCTGCGCGTACTGCTTGATCTTGGCGTCGAGTCCGGTGATGCGCTGGAAGACCTTGGCGGCGCCGCGCACCGACTCCCGGCGGCGCCGCATGACCCGGCCGAAACGGGGCGCGGAGGGGATCAGTCCCTCCCCGGCGCGGTCCATGGTCACGTCGCCGTGTCCCTCCAGCAAGCTCATCAGACCCGACAGCCGCTGCAGGGTGTCGAGCTGCGCCTCCGAGGCGAGCAGGGCCATGACGCCTCCCGTGGCCAGCGGATCCTCGCCGTTGCGACGCGCCTCCAGCACCCGGCGCGCAGCCAGGGCGAGGCGCTTGGGGTCGGGCTCCACCGAGTCGATGGTGGACTCGACCAGGCCCAGAAAGTGGGGCCGCATCCAGTCGATGCCGGTGAACTGCGCGCGGTGCGTCACCTCGTGCAGAGCCAGCCACAACCGGAACTGGCTCGGATCGAACGCGTAGCGGTTCTCTAGCGATAGCACGTTCGGCGCGACGTAGTAGACGATGTCCTGGTCCTCGGGCTTGTCATCCTCGATTATCAGCAGGTCGTACTGGCCGAGCACGCGAGTCGACATCCATCCCAGCATCGCTCCGAGTTCGGCGCCGGCGATCCGGCGCGTGACGGGCGCGAGCAGGCCGCCGGAAGCCGGGCCGAGCTTGGCGGTCAGGGGGCGCAGCAGCCTCTGGAACGAGGCCAGGTTGGCGTCGATCCAGCCGATGCGGTCGGTCACCCGGCCGCGGGCCGGACCCGAGAGCGACCTCAGGCCGGTGCAGTTCTCGACCAGGCTCTCGGCACGCTCGGTGAACTCGGCGAAGTCGTCCTCGAGGCCGCTGCGGTGGCGAGGCGACGTGTAGGGCTCCGTGCCGGCAGTGCGCAGCGCCACCGTCCGGGCAAGACCCCAATCGACCGCATCGTCGATATCGAGAGGACCATCGGCGTCGGCGGGATCGGCCGCACCGTTCGACGCGGCGGCCGAAGCGTTCAACGCGTCGGCGGGAGGATCGGCACCATCGAGCATCGGCGGCCTCATCGACGTGACGTCCAGCGGTCGGCGTCGGCTGGATCGGCGCCGCCGAACGGGCCTGTCGCGCCCTGGAGGTCGGCGGGCATGCGAGTCGGCTCAGTCTCTCGGGTACCGCTTGTAGGTGACCTTCTGCAGGTAGCCGGCCACAGCCGCCACGACCGACACGACACCGGCCACGGCCAGCGGCACAGCGATCCAGTAATGCCATACAACACCTGCGAGCATCATGGATCAGCAGTGTAGATGGCTCACAGTCCGCGGCGTCGCCGTAAACGGGAGGAGACTCGAGAGCCCGAAAGGGGACTTGAACCCCTGACCTACGCTTTACGAGAGCGTCGCTCTACCGACTGAGCTATTCGGGCGAGCGCGACGAGACGGTTGAGCCGCCCGGCGCTGCGCTCAGGCTAGCGGCGGCGAGGAGGGCGCAGAGCCCGAAGCGGGCTCCAGGTCCAGCAGCAGCGCCTGCAGGGACAGAGCCTCGTTGGGGTTGCGGGCGAGGCTCTCGGCGGTGGCTCGCAGCAGACGCAGGGCGTGGGTGCCCCGCAGGTCCGGGGTACCCGCGGACTGCAGGGCCATGGCGTGGTAGCGGGACGCCAGGGTCGCCAGGCCGAAGCGGACCTCGTCGGTCCGGAACTGGCGCTGCTCGCGGCGGTGCCGCGCCTCGGTGGCGCCGCGGCCCGAGCCTCGCATGCCGAACCGCTCCTCGCGCTCGGCCAGAGCCTCCATCTCCGCAGCGTGCTGCTCCTCGAGGGACCGGCCCGCCTCCGATATGAGCTCCCTCACCTCCGACACCAGCACCGCCACCGCGGCACCGCTGCCGTCGAGGCGGTCCGGGATCGACCACCAAGCGTCGCGCCGCGCCGCCACCCGCTCATCCGCGGCCAGGATCCTCGCCCTGTGCAGGTCGCCCGCCGCCGCGACCGCCAGCAGCCGCGCCCGATCGGCCGTGGCCAGCCCCTCGGCGACCAGGGCGGCCTCGACGGCCTCGTTGGGAACCGGGCCGAACTCGACGCAGGTGCAGCGCGAGGCGATCGTGACATGCTCGGGCAGCACCTGCTCGGCCAGCAGGATCCAGATCACCGGCCCGGCGGGCTCCTCCACCGGCTTGAGCAGGGACGCGGCGGCCGCCGCCGTGGCGGTGTGGAACCTGTCCACCACCAGCACCTTGCGGTCGCCCTCCAACGGCGTGCGGCTCGCCTCGACGATCAGCTGCGAGACCTCCTCGGAGCGGCGCAGCACGTTGCCGGCGGGGCTGAGCACGAACACGTCGGGATGCTCCTCGCGTGCCGCCAGGCGGCGGTGCCGCGCGGCCCGGCCAACGTCCGTAGCCGCCGCGGCGTCGGCCGCGACGACCAGCTCACCGGCGAACACGGCCGCCGCGGCCCGCTTCCCCGATCCCCTCGGGCCCAGCAGCAGGTAGGCGTGCACGGGCGAGGTCACCGCCGCGGACAGCAAGCGTGAAGCCTCGCTCTGGCCGACAACGGCAGCCCACGGATCGGGCTCGGCCACTGGCGCCACCGTCACCGGCTCGGACCGCCGGCAGGCCCGAGGCGCCGGCGCACCGCGGCCAGCAGGCGGGCCGCGACATCGGGAATCGAGCCGTTCGCATCCACGACCGCCCAGCGGGCCGGATCGTCATCGGCCAGAGACCTGTAGCCCAGGCGAACCCGCTCGATGAAGCCGTCGCCGGCGCGCTCGAAGCGGTCCCTCACAGGTCCCAGCCTGCGCCCGGCGACTCCCGGGTCGATCTCGAGCAACACGTTCAGATCGGGCTCCACCCCCGCAGTGGCGAAGCGCATCATAACCGCCAACTCCGGCAGGTCGAGTCCCCTGCCGTATCCCTGGTAGGCCAGCGTCGAGGCGGTGAAGCGGTCCGTTACAACGTCGCGACCGGCCCGCAGCGCGGGGTCGACGGTCTCGGCGACGTGCTGGGCCTTGTCGGCGATCGTCAGCAGGGCCTCAGCGCGGTCGTTCATGCCGGCGTAGGCGGGGTCCAGCAGCAGGCCGCGGATCACCCTTCCCACCTCGGTGGCGCCGAACTGGAACGTGAGCACCGCCCCGAGCGAGCCGGCGAGCAGGCGGGCCTGCGTCGACTTGCCCGAGCCGTCCACACCCTCCACGGCGATCAGGCGACCCCTCATGACGACCCCCGCGCCCGTGAGCCGCGGGCGGACCTGAGGCTCCAGGTGGCGAGCACGCCGGCGAGCACCACCAGGACCGAGGCGAGCCACATCGTGAGCCGCACACCCGGCAGCAGTACCTCGGCGCCCAGCAACTCGACGTCGCCGTCGAGCCAGCGGATCGACATCCTGCCGAGCAGCTCCGACAGCGCCGGCGCCGCGGCCAGCGCCACCAGCAGGCACAGCCTCACCAGAACGAGCAGTGCCGAGAACACGCGCCCGCGGATCTCGTTGGCGACGTTCTCGTGCAGCAGCGTGAAGCCGAGCACGTAGGAGGGCCCCGCCATCATGCCGAGCAGCACGACAAGGGGAACCATCAGCGAGAGGCGGTCGACCGAGGCGGCCGCGAACAGCACCGCCCCGGCGCTCATCAGCGCGGCGGCGAACCCACGCGGCCGGTTGAGGCGGTTCTGCAGCATGGAGGCGAAGGCGACGCCTGCCGCCATGCCCACCCCCAGGGCGAAGAGCACGAGGTTGAAGTCCGCCTCCCGACCGACGATCACCTCGTCCACGAACAGCGCTCCGAGCGAGAAGACGATGCCGGCGCCCATCACGGCCGTGGCCAGCCCCACGTTGACGGCACGGACGATGGGGTTGGCGGCCACCAGGCGCCACCCCTCCCGCAGCTCCCGGATGGCGCCGCCGAGATCCAGGCTCCCGCGCTGCGACGCCACCCTCTGATCCCGCGGGCGGGCCGGGATCGAGATACGCCAGATGATCAGGGCCGTGACCAGGAAGGACAGCGCATCCACGTAGAAGGCGAGGCCCTCCTCATTGAGTCGCAGCGTCGTGACCCAGCCCTCGTCGGACACCGCCTCAGCCGCCTTCGACAGCAGTGCCGCCAAGCCGGCGGCCACCGGGAACATGCCGTAGGCGGCTGCCACGTTCAACGAGTTGGCCGCCGTCAGCTTCTCATGCGGCACGAGGTTGGGGACCGTCGCCTCCTTGGCGGGCTGCCACATCATCGTCAGCAGCTCCAGGACGACGCTGGCCGCCACCAGCCCGGCGAGCGTGTCGACGAACGGCAGCACCACCAGCACGGCGGCCCGCCCGACATCGCAGCCGATCATCACCCGCTTGCGGTTGAACCTGTCGACGATCACGCCCACCGCCGTGGCCAGGAAGAAGCCCGGCGCCACGCGGCTGGCCAGCACCAGGGCGATGGCCGCGCCCTCGGAGCCCTCGCTCAGCCGGGCTGCCAGCGAGATCGTGGCCACGAGCCCCAGCCAGTCGCCGGTGGCCGAGACGACCTGGGCGATCCAGAGGCGGAAGAACTCACGGGTGCCGAAGACCTGCTCGAGACGCCCGGACGGGCGGGCCGTCACGAACGCCTCGTCGAGGCGCGTCCCGGAAGAACTCTGGGTCGGGTGATCCACCACAGGCGAGGCTAGGCGCAGCGCCCGGCGCGAGCCGCCGCTAGCCGCTCGGCCTCTCAGCAGATGCCGGCGCGTCGCAGGCCCGCCTCCAGAGCGTCGAGGCCGGGGGCCTGCTTGCGAGCCTCGGACTTCTTGGCTGCAGGCTTCTTCGCCGCAGGCTTCTTCGCCGCAGGCTTCTTGGCAGCAGGCTTCCTCTTCGCGGCAGCCGTGGTCTTGGCGGCCGGCTTCTTGGCGGCTGCCGTCTTGCGGGCGGCGGAACGCTTGGATGCGGGGCCCTTGGCACGGCGCTCGGCCAGCAGCTCCGAGGCCCGCTCTACGGTGAGGCCCTCGACCGTGTCGCCGCCGCGCAGCGAGGCGTTGGTCTCGCCGTCGGTCACGTAGTGGCCGTACCGGCCGTCCTTGACGACCATGGCCCGGCCCGTGTCGGGATCGGCGCCGAGCTCGCGCAGCGGCGGCACCGCAGCGGCGCGTCCCCGGCGCTGCTTGGGCTGTGCCAGCAACTCCAGGCACTCGCTGAGCGTGACGGTGAACAGCTGCTCCTCGTCAGCCAGGCTGCGGTTCTCGGAGCCCTTCTTCACGTACGGCCCGTAGCGGCCGTTCTGCACGGTGACCTCCACCCCGTCGGCCGGGTCCTCGCCCACCGTGCGCGGCAGCGAGAGCACCTTCAGCGCGTCGTCGAGAGTGACCGTGTCCAGCGCCATGGTCTTGAGCAGCGAGGCGAGCTTGGGCTTGCCGGACACCTCTTCGGCGCGCCCGAGCTGCACGTAGGGGCCGTAGCGCCCCGACTTGGCCAGCACCTCGAGGCCCGTGGAGGGATCCGTGCCGAGGACCCGCTCGCCGCTGGGCGTCTCGAGCAGCTGCAGCGCCCTGGTCAGATCGAGCTCGTCGGGCTCCGTGCCCTCGGGCACCGAGACCATGTCGGTGCCGCGGCGCACGGTCGGGCCGTAGCGGCCCACCCTCACCTCGACACCGGCACCCTCGGGGTCGTCGCCGAGGGGGATCGAGTTCACGGCGCGGGCGTCGATGTCGCCGAGGCGGCTCGACACCTTCTCCTTGAGGCCGGGATCGTCATCGGAGCCGAAATAGAAGCGGCCGAGCCACGGCACGGACTCCTCGGCGCCGGTGGCGATCCTGTCGAGGTCGTTCTCCATCTCGGCGGTGAAGGCGTAATCGACCAGCTTCGGGAAGTGCCGCTCCAGCAGGTTCACCACCGAGAACGCGGTGAAGGAGGGCACCAGCGCCGTTCCCTTGCGCCACACGTAGCCGCGGTCGGTGATGGTGCCCATGATCGACGAGTAAGTCGACGGGCGGCCCACGCCGAGCTGCTCGAGGCGGCGCACCAGGGAAGCCTCGGTGTAGCGAGCGGGCGGCTGCGTGCTGTGCCCCGCGGGCTCCATGGCCCCGGTGCGCACCGCGTCGCCCTCAGACACCGGCGGCAGCCTCAGCTGGCGGTCGTCCTCCTCGGTGTCGCTCGCGTCGGTGCCCTCGGAGTACACGCGCCTGAAGCCGGGATCGGAGATCACCGTCCCGGCAGCAGCGAAAACGGCGTCGCGGCGATGCCCGGGGAGCGTGCCGATGCGAAGCTGCACGGTCTGGCCGGTGCAGTCGCGCATCTGGCTCGCCAGCGTGCGCTTCCAGATCAGCTCGTAGAGCCGGGCCTCGGGCCTGGGCACCTGCTGCGCCACGGTGGCGGGATCACCGAAGGCATCGCCTGCGGGCCGGATCGCCTCGTGGGCCTCCTGTGCGTTCTTGACCTTGCTCGCGTACCGGCGCGGCTCCGGCGGCAGGGCCTCGTCGCCGAAGCGTTGCGCGACCGCGGCCCGGGCCGCGCCCAGCGCGGCCGACGACAGCGAGGTGCTGTCGGTTCGCATGTAGGTGATGTAGCCCTTCTCATAGAGCGACTGCGCCGCTCGCATGGCCGCCGCCGAGGACATCGAGAGCTTGCGCGCCGCCTCCTGCTGCAGGGTGGAGGTGATGAACGGCGCCGCCGGGCGCCGCCGGTAGGGCTTGGCGCGCCGCGACCGCACCGCGAAGTCGGCTGCGGACAGTTCCGTTGCCAGCGACTTGGCCGCGGCCTCGTTGAGCACGGTCAGGTCGCTGCCGGAGGGCTTGCCCTCGGAATCGAAGTCGCGGCCGGTCGCCACCCGCTTGCCGTCCAGCTCGCTCAGCACGGCCGAGAACCGCCCCGGCCGGTCCTCGCCAGGGGTGCCGGAAGCCTCGGCCGCGGGGGCGAAGGTGCCGGTGAGGCTCCAGTAGCCGGCACTCACGAAGGCCATGCGCTCCCGCTCGCGCTCGACCACGACCCGGATGGCGACGCTCTGGACGCGCCCGGCGGAGAGCTGGGGCATGATCTTCTTCCACAGCACGGGCGACACCTCGTAGCCGTAGAGGCGGTCGAGCATGCGCCGCGCCTCCTGGGCGTCCACGAGGCGGCGGTCGAGCTCGCGGGGGGACTGCACCGCAGCGGTGATGGCCGGACGCGTGATCTCGTGGAACACCATGCGCTTCACGGGCACGCGCGGGTTGAGCACCTCCAGCAGGTGCCAGGCGATGGCCTCGCCCTCGCGGTCCTCGTCGGTGGCCAGGTAAAGCTCCTCGGCCTCGGCGAGCAGGCTCTTGAGCCTGCGGATCTGCTGGTGCTTGTCGCTGTTCACCACGTACAGCGGCTTGAAGCCGTTGTCCACGTCGATGCCGAGGCGCGCCCACGGCTCGGACTTGTAGGCCTTGGGAACCTCCGCGGCCCGGCTCGGCAGGTCGCGGATGTGACCGATGGACGACTCGACCGTGAACCCGGCGCCGAGGTAGCCGGAGATGGTCTTGGCCTTGGCGGGCGACTCGACGATGACCAGGGCTTTCGCCATTGAGCTACCCGACCTTCCCGGCCTGCTCGGCCTGCGGCGAGCCCTCGGGGAGCGCCGAGTCCGACACCTTGGGCGAGGAGCCGAGGATGGCGGCTCCAAGAATCGCGGCCAGCACCGATGCGATGATGATCCCCACCTTGGCCTGATCTGTGATCTCAGCGGACGTGAACGCCAGGTTGGTGATGAACAGCGACACCGTGAAACCGATGCCGGCGACGCCGGCCACCCCCATGACCTTGCGCCAGGTGGCCCCGCGGGGCAGCTCGCAGACACCGCTTCTCACCGCCAGCCAGGTGAACGAGGACACGCCGAAGAACTTCCCCAGCACCAGGCCGGCCACGATTCCCAGCGTTACCGGCGACGTGAGGCTGTCGGAGATCTTGCCCGCCGACAGCGCGACGCCCGCATTGGCCAGCGCGAACACCGGCACCACGATGAAACTCGTCCAGGGATGCAGCAGGGCGGCAAGCCGGTCGGCGACGGCCACATGCTCGCGCATCTCGAAGGAGGCCCGGCGCGCCAGCGGCACGCTGGAGGTTTCCTGCCCCAAGCGCCCGAGCGCCTCGTCCATGAGGGTGCCCTTGATCAGCAGCGGGCGCGCCGGGGCGAGCACCCCGAGGATCACCCCGGCGATGGTGGCGTGAACGCCGGACCTGAAGACCGCGTACCAGAGGAACACGCCCACTACCAGGTACGCGGGCGTGTACCAGACGCGCGAGGCCCGCATCATGACCAGCAGCACCACGGTCAGCGCGGCGGTGAGCAGCCATCCGGTCGACAGGCCGCCCGTGTAGAAGATCGCGATCACGATGATGGCGGCTATGTCGTCGACGATGGCCAGCGTCAGCAGGAACACCTTGATGGAGCCCGAGACACGGCTGCCGAACAGCGACAGCACCCCGATCGCGAAGGCGATGTCGGTCGCCATCGGGATCCCCCAGCCCGCCGAGCCCTCGCCCCCGGCGTTGAACGCGAAATAGACGGCCGCCGGGACCATCATGCCGCCGAGCGCGCCCAGCGCCGGCAGCAGCGCCGCGGCCGGGTCGCGCAGCTCGCCCACGACAAGCTCGTGCTTGATCTCCAGGCCGACCACGAAGAAGAACACCACCATCAGCGCATCGTTGATCCAGGCTTCCAGCGTCTCGTCGATGATCGTGGTGCTGCCCAGGCTGATCCGCAGATGGGTCTCCAACAGATCGTGGTAGGAGTCCTGCCAGGGGGAGTTGGCCCAGATGAGGGCGACCGCGGCAGCCACCAGCATCACGATGCCTCCGGCCGCCTCGATCTGGAGGAACCGCAGCACCGGACGCGCCACATGGCGGGCAAGGCGCCGGTCGCTGCCGATCCAGGTGATCGGCAGCGGTTCCGTCACGTCAGTTCCGCCGTGGGTGTCCGAGGCCATGGGGCGTAGGTATACCAGCGCGCTCTGACAACCGCTATGGCATCTCCCCGGCGGCGGGGAGCACCCGAGTTCGCACGCGATCGGCCGACGCCGCGGGAGAGAGCGCGGATGGCAGCGGTACCGTCGGGGTCTCTCGGCGCGGCCGGCTGATGCCGCGGACGTGCGGGGTGTGCGTGCGGCGCCTAGGCGGCGTGAGCCGGCCGCGGCTGCCGGGTGACCGGCGCGATGAGCCTCTTGACGATCAGGATGAACACGCCGGTCAGCGCGAGATTGAGCGCCAGCGAGAGCATCGCGACGGTGACGATCGGCCCGCCGATGCCGTAGCTCAGGCTCAGCACCAGCACGCCCGCGCCGACCTCGCCCCTGGGCCACATGCCGATCGCCACGGCCAGCCGCTCCCGCCAGTGGGCCTGGCTGCGATAGCACAGCGCCGGGAACATCTTGCCCAGATTGCTCAACGCCGACAGCAACAGCACGTGCAGGAGAATCTCTCCCCAGCTCATATTCGGCTGGCCGGCCGTGACCGTGGCGGTGTAGCGGCCCTCATACTCGCCGCCGAGCTGCGTCGGATCGTCGACCGAGGCGGCCGGAGCGGCCGCGTGCAGCGAGGCGGCGGACGGCTCGAGGTGCTGAGCGTCGTCGCCCTCGAAGATCTGGGGCAGGCTCAGCCCGACCAGCAGCATGAACGCCGCCGCGATCCAGGCAGCGGCGCGCTGCTCGGCCGGTCGTTCCAGCAGTTTGTGCAGATCGGCCTCCACCTGCGCCGCCGCGTCCTGTGGCGGTGCCGGTGCCGGTGCGGGTGCGGCTGTGCTCGTGCGGGCACTCGGCCGAGCGCTCGGTCGGGCGATGCAGCCGAGCACGAACGCCGGCAGCAGGATCTCGATGTGGATGGGCACCGACGGGTCGATCACCTTGGTCAGCTCGTACAGCAGCTCGCTCACGCCGACGATGGCCGCGGCGTAGAACAGCACCCAGCCCCAGGTCACCGGCAGCGTGACCCGGTGCAGGAAGGCGTAGGCGATGAACAGCAGCACCGCCATCAGCACCACCACCAAGCCGAGCTGCCAGGCGAGGCCCACCAGCAGGATCTGCAACGGGATCATCAACAACACGGTGTCGAGGTCGTCGAAGATCGCCAGGATGCGCGCCTTGCGGAACAGCCAGGTGGCGCCGAGACCGGCCGCCGCGAGCATGCTGAACAGCACTCCGGCGGAGGTGGGCGCAGCGAAGCGGCCCGCCAGCAGCGTCTCCTTCCAGGCGTCGGCGTTGCCCCAGAAGTCCGAAGGCAGCATCACGAACACGAAATAGCCGGTCACGAAGATCCACGGGAACGAGGCGGCGGTGAACGCCACGAAGTAGTCCCACCCGTACTGGCGGAGATTGGTCTTGTCGATGTGAAACTCGAAGCCGACGTGGATCATGATGAAGGCCAGGCCGGTCATGGTCAGCACGCGGATCGTGGTTGCCGCCCGATCGTGGAGGTCGCCGAACACCTGCGGCAGGACCTGCGACAAGGCCAGCCCGGCAAGCAGCAACACCGAGTAGACCAACACCTTGCGCACAGCGTCAGAGACCTCCTAGCCGATCACGATCAGAGGCAGTCTCGCAGCACAACTCCGGTTCTCAACCGATGACGAGGCGCACCTCGGTGCCCGACGCGACCGGGCTGATGCTGGAGTCGTCGACCAGCGCCCGCATGATGGAGATGCCCATCCCGGACTCGTGCCGCAGCCGCTCGGGCGACTCCGGCGCGGGCATCTCGGGGACGGCGCCGGCATCGAAGCCGCCGCCGGAGTCGCGCACGACGACCGTCATCGTGGCGTCGCGCCGGTCGCAGGAGACGGTGATCGGGTGGGCGGATCCCGCTCGCTGGTGGGCCTGGATGGCGTTGGTCGCGGCCTCGGACACGGCCACTCGCAGATCGTCGATCCGCGAGGCGTCGAGGCTCGGCTGCAACTCTGCGACCGCCGCCACCACCACCCTCACGAACGACACGTAGCCCGGCTGCGCCGGTATCCGCATCTCGACAGTGCGGCTCACTGGGACCCCGCCAGCGCTGCTCACTGCGCCCCCGGCGGTGCTGCTCACCGCGCCTCCGGCGCGAGAGCTTGCGCGCTCGCCGCCGGGTCGACCCGCGCCGCACGGTCGACGGAGCGGTGCAGCGCCATCACCCGGTCGAGATCGCATATCTCGAAAACCCGGCGGATGCGGGGTACGGGGCAGACCACCTCCAGGTCGCCGCCGCGCTGGCGCAGACGTTTGAGCGCACCGACCACGACCCCGATACCGAAGGAGTCGAGGAAGTCCACCTGCGACAGGTCGAGGATCAGCCTGCGCACCCCGCCGGCCACGGCGCTCACCACCGCCTGGCGCAGCTCGGGCGCGCCGACGACGTCAAGCTCGCCGGCAATGCTCAACACGGTCCACGAATGCCGCTCGTGGTGCCGGATGTCCACTGGCACGGGAGCGGACCGTATCGCAGCGAACGGCTGCGGATGCCGCCACGAAAGCGCCGCTCCGCCCGTTGAGGCGCTCCGCTCCAGGCCGTCGAGAGGTGTGCCTTTCTGCTCCAGCCGGTCGGCGTCGGTGCCGCCCTGAGCCGAATGGACCGCCAGGCCGTCGAGAAGGGAGGCGGGGCTACTCCAGCCGCATGGTGGCATCGGCGGCGAACAGTGCGTCCCCGATCAGCGGGCCGACGAGCGGGACATCGGTGGGATCCGCGTAACGGAGCTCGACGGTGGCGCGGCCGCCCACCCGGTACACGGTCACGGCGAGCCGGTCGCCATGCAGGTCGGCCGCATCCAGTGCGGCAGCCCGAACCTCTGTGTCGCTGCCCCCGACAGCCGCTGAGCGTGCCGCCTCGCGAGCCGCGTGGGTGACGAGCAGGCGGGTGCGTACCAGCAGCCCGACCTGCACCAGCGCCAGCAGCATCAGCGCGAAGAACGGCGTGATGAGCACGAACTCAACCGTCGACTGCCCCGACGATCCCCCGCGCCGGCGAAACCGCCGGTATCCACGCTCCGGGGTCACGTCAACATCCCTGCCACGCGGTCCACGACCGCATCGAGCAGCGACGAGATCCTTCCCGTGCCGGTGGCCCAGGCCAGCAGCAGCAGCGCCACCGCCGCGGCACCGACTATCACCAGGGCGTACTCCGCGGTCGTCTGGCCGCGGTCGCCGCCGCTGCGACGCCAGCGGGCACGACCGCACAAGGCGCGCTCCGCGGTCGTCTGGCCGCGACCGCGGCCGCGTCTCGCCGCGGCGCTGGCATGCCTGGCAAGCCTGGCCCCCAGCACGGCCAGCAGGGTTTGAACTCTGACCCATGAAGATATGAACATGGCCTCCCCCTCGAAAGCGGTGATCGATTCGGATTTCTTGACGCCGGGCTCCCCCGACGCCGAAACGACTTGATTGCCGGATTGTCTGATGCCGACTGCTTGATTGCGAGATTGCGTGAAGGCCGAACATCTGACGCCGGACGGCTGATGCCATATGACTTGATGGCCGGCGACTTGATGCAGCCGGGATCAACCGGGAAACTGCAGCTCGGCCAGGGATCCCATGAGCACAGGGACGATTGTCAGAAGGCAGAAAGAGGGCAATATACAGAATACTAAGGGAAACAGCATCATCACGGGGACGCGCCGGGCCGCCTCCTCGGCCCGCACCCGGCGGCGGCGATGGGCCTCGTCGCTTGCGCGCACCAGCGCCGGCGCCAGCGGCACGCCGTCGATCTCGGCGGAGGCGACAGCATGCACCACGGCATCGACCTGCGGCCCGATCCTCTCACGCAGCTGCCGCACCGAATCGACGAACGGCTCTCCCGCCGCGGTGCGGCGCAGCGTTCTGGCGAACTCCGCTCGGTATGGCTCTGGCAGGCGCCCGCAGACGTCCGCGAAGCTGAGAGCGGCCGGCCTGCCCGCTCCCACCACCAGCGCCAGCAGGTCGATCACCTCGGGCAGGCCCCGCTCGATCAGCAGCCGGCGCTGGAGCCGGCGAGACCGTCGCCTGGACGCGACGGCCACAACCGCCGCCGCCAGCGCGACCAGCCCCCCGAGAGCGCCGAACAATGCCACGGCTCCGACCAAGCCGAGCGCGGCGGCGCCCACGAGCGCCTCGTCCCCGGGGTCCACGGCGCCGCCGACCAGGCGTCGCCCCAGCGCCGCCAGCACCTCGCGCGCTCCGTGAGCCGATCGCTGACCGGAATCCAGGAGCCTGCGTCGTGCCGCGCCGCGACCACTGCCGGGCCCCAGCATCGCCACCAGCACCAGCAGCGAGGCGGCGACCGCGGCGAGACTCACGCCCATCGGGCAACGCCCCTGCACAGCCGGGCCATCCACCACAGGCCGACCCCTTCCAGCGCCAGGCCGACCGCCAGCGACACCAGCCCCACGGGCGTGGTGAACAGCACCCCCAGCGCCTCCGGGTCGGCGACGGCGATGACCACGGCGAACCCGGCGGGTGCCAGCGCCACCACCGCAGCCGAGGCCCGGGTCTGCGCCGTGAGGGCACGTATCTCGTCGCCCAGCGCCCGCCGCTGCCGCAATGACGCCGCGGCACGGTCGAGGCTCGAGGCCATCGCCGCGCCGGAGCTGTGCCCCAGAACCAGCAGGGCGGCCGCTGTCTGGCGCTCAGCGATGCCGCCGACCCACCGGTCCAGAGCCTCGCTGAGGCTGATCCCGCCGCGCACCCACCTCACCACCTCGCCGAGCCCGGACTCGGGCAGTTCCTGAGCGACCGTGCCGAGGGCTGTCAGGGGCGAGGCACCGGCCCGCAGAGCCCGCGCTGCCAGCTCCAGGGCCTGCGGGACGGTGTCAAGCCCCCTGTCCCGTCTCGCTCCGAGACGGGCGAAGTTCTCCAGCGACGCCGCCGGGAAACCGTGCAGTTGCCAGCGGCGCGCGATACGGCCGCGCGCCTGCGGCGGGCCGGGTGCCAGCGCCACGAAGGCGAGAACCGCCGCCAGTAGAGCCGTCACGACCGCTCCGGCAGCCGCGCCGCCCGCTTGATCGGCGCGATCACGCCGTCACCGTCGCTGAGCAGCCTCACCCGGTCGTGCCCGACCACCTCGCCGACCGCCTCGACGCGCCGTGCGCCGTCCGCGGCGCGCCCGAGGTGCACCACAACGTCGATGGCGGCGGTTACGTGTTCGCGCACGGCCTCCACCGGCAGCCGCTCGTCCGCCGCGGTCGCAAGGGTCGCGAGCCGGCGCAGGGCATCGACCGGGCCGTTGGCATGGACCGTGGACAGGCATCCGGCGTGGCCCGTGTTGAGCGCGTGCAGCAGGTCGAGTGCCTCGGGCCCCCGCACCTCACCGACCACCAGCCGGTCGGGGCGCATCCGCAGGGCATTGCGCACCAGGTCGCGGATGGTCACCGCCCCGGCGCCCTCACGCGAGTCGGGCCGGGCCTCGAGGCGCACCACGTGCCGATGGTCGAGCTGGAGCTCTGCGGCGTCCTCGATGGTGATCACCCGCTGTTCGGCCCCGACACGCGCCGCCAGCGCATTGAGCAGCGTCGTCTTGCCGGCGCCCGTGCCCCCGCTCACGACGATGTTGGCTCCGCGGCCGACGAGGCTGTCCAGCAGCGCCACGACCCCGTCTCGGGCGAACATCCCCAGCGCCACCTGTTGCACGACGAAGCGCCGGACAGTCACATAGGGGCCGTCGACGGCGATGGGCGGCACCACAACGTTGACGCGGGAACCATCCCGCAGCCGCCCGTCCGCGAAAGGCGCCCGCTGATCGACGCGCCGGCCGAGCGGCGCCACGATCCGCTCGATGAGCAAGTCCACGGCGGACCGGTCGAGCGTGACGCCGCTGGGCTGCAGCGACCCGCCGCGCTCGATCCACACCGGGCCGGGGCCGTTCACCATTACCTCGTTGACATCGGGGTCGCACAGCAGCGGATCGATGGGGCCGAGGCCGTCGACACGGGCAGAGACCCTCGCCACGACATCGTCCACCACCGAGGTCGGCGCCAGCGGCTCAAGGGCGCGCACGATCCCGGCGATGTCCACAGTGCCCGGCACCCCCCTAGAGAGCACATCGAGGGTGCGACGATGCACGGCCTCCACCAGCTCCGCCGAACCCGGCTGCACATCCACCAACTCCGCCGGCGCAGACGGACGATCGCGGGCCAGGCGGGAGCCGGAGGTGTGGGAGTGGCGGGCCTCGGAACCCGCCGGGTGATCGCGGGCCGGGCTCTCGGCGGTGACGCGCACTGCGCCATGGGGCCTTGCGAGCCCGGTCATTGCGGCAACTCGAAGCGCCGCAGCGGCGGCGGGAGCAAGCTCACGATCGTGCCCGCGTCCACCGACCGGGCTACCCTGGGATCCCAGGGGACCCGCTCCACCTGCGAGGCCCCGACCGCGGCCGCCACATCGCGGGAGCGCAAGGCCCTGCCGGGCTCCTCCACCAGCACGACCCGGTCGTAGGGCCCCGCCACCCGCTGCGCCCGGTTCAGGGCGAGATAGCAGGCGCGCAGAACACACACCGAGCGATGGGCGCCGTCCAGGCCCGCTCGCACCTCGGTCGGATCGAGCCCGGCGTCCACGACCACCGGCCCACCCCGGGCGAGCACCTCGAGCGCCAGCAGCAGGCGCGACCGCTCAGACGTCTGAAGCGCACAGGTGCCCGCACGCATGAGCCGCAGAGCCGGGCCCACGTCGGTGAGCAACCGACCCAGGGCGTCCGCGGCCACACCGTCACCGGCCGCCAGCCAGTCGCCGATGCCCGGCTCGGAACCGGCCGCCGACCCGACCAGCCCGAGCAGCGCAGGCTGATCGCCGGCCAGGTCGACCAGGGTCGTGTCCTGACCGTCCGCGGCGAGGCGGATGGCCGTGGCCGCGGCCACTACCGACGTCCCCACCCCTCCCTTGACCGACCAGTACCAGAGAATCACGCTTGTCATGGTCACGCCCGCCTCCCGCAGGTCGTCGGATTCCGAAACGGCGGGAGGGGATGCGAGACCTGCTCGGCCCTGTCGCTGGGCGAGCGAACTCGCTCTGTGACTGGGCGAGCCAGGCTCGCTGTGTCCGGCACGGCCTCCTGCGAACCGCCGCCGGAATCACACTCTAACGCAGCTAAGCGCTATTCAAACCTTTTTCAATATATTTCAGAGAAGGTTGAGGCTCGCCGCCCCCGCATGGAGCAGTTCCTCCGCCAGATCGTCGTCGAGGAGCGGCACGACGAAGGAGTCGAACCCGTGCTCAGCCGCAAGGCCCCGCAGCTCGCGGCCACACTCCCCGGGCGTGCCGGCCACCACGAACGGGAGCACCCAGTCGTCGCGCACCAGCCGCGCGGCCGCCGCCAAGCCGCCGCCGGCCATGGCCGAGCGGATCGCGGCGGCGTCGGACTGCGAGAGGCCGATGGCTGCCTGGACCTGCGGCGGCGAGTCCACCAGCCGGTAGGTCAGGTTGAGCTTGCTGCACTCCATGGACGCCTCGCCGGTCACCAGCATGGTGGAGTAGGCGATGCGGGGCTCGCGCCCGGCGCCGCGGCCGCCGCTGCGGATCCGCTCGGTGATCTCGTGCAGGTCGGGCTTGTGGACGAAGTCCAGGAACACCCCGTCGCAGGCGGTGCCGCCCAACTCCAGCATCCGCGGCCCGCGGCCGGCCAGCCAGATCTCGGTCTCCGGCCGGGCGTGGGGCAGCGACGCCTCCCGGAGCCTGACAGCCGAGCCGCCCATGGTGACGGTCTCCCCGCAGAACAGCCTGCGACACGCCTCGATGGTCTCGCGCACCGCGGTCAGGGGACGGCGGCGCTCGATTGCCAGCGGGTCGAGCGTGAGACTGCCGCCGGCGCCGATCCCGAGGAAGGCCCGGCCGCCGGACAGCTCGTCGATGGCGGCGATCGCCCCGGCGGTGGCGCCGGCGTGGCGGGTGTAGGGGTTGGTGATGCCCGGGCCGATCTCCAGCCGCTCGGTGGCCAGGGCGATGGCCGTCATGGTGACATACACGTCCTGGGCTGACAGACCCTCGTCATAGACCCAGCACCGCTCGTAGCCGAGTTGCTCGCCCAGCCGGGCCAGCTCCACCGCCCGGGCCGGCGAGTGGTGCGGCATCACGCTGAAGGCGGGCCGCAACACGGGACTCACCTCGACCTCACCCGCACACTCTGACACCACGCGCTCTCACAGCCGCACGCTCTAACACCCACGCGCCGAGCGTGCCTGCCGACGTCTTCACCGGCCATGAGGTCGAACACGGCCTCACACCCACGCGCCGAGCAAACCTGCCTGCACGGCCTCCAGCACTCCGGTGCCCACGGCCAGAGACTTGTCGGAGATCTCCCAGCACGCCGCCGGGTCGCCCCGAGGGTCGACGTCGCCGATCTTGAGGCCGGCGGGCACTGCCGTTCCCGCGCGGATGGCGCCGCGCAGCACCCCGTCGAAGGGCGCCGGCACCTCGACGCCGCCCACCTCGCCCAGCCGCTGCCCCGCAACCACCGGATCCCCGACCCCGACCCGCCATGCGACCTCGCCCGCCGTGCCGGCCCGCAACACCCGATCCGCCGAGCGGCCCGCTATCTCGGCTGGGATGCCCGTGTCGGCCTGGGCCGAACCCGACCAGATCACCCGGCCCAGGCGGGGGCCGCGCATGGTCTCCACGACGGCGTGACAGTCGGCGCCTGCGACGAAGCCGGGCCCGAGCGCCACCACCAGATCCGCGTCGTCGATGGAAGTGTCGATGTTGCGCTTGGCCAGGCGTGCGTCCACCACCACGCCGGGACGGGGCGCCAGCGACACCGGATCCGGCTCGGACCGCTCCGCAAAGGGCGCTTCGGACTCAGTGGCACAAGCCGCTGCCAACCCACCCGCGACCGCCGACGCCGGAACCGGCACCGACACCGGCAGCTCCGCACAAGCCTCCGCCAACCCGCCAGCGACCGCCGCCAGATCTGGTGCGACCATGACGGCCACATCGCCACGGCCCGCGGCGGCCGCTGCCTGACGCGCGGAGTCGACCAGCACTCCCCTCATGCCCTGCACGGTCACCTCGCCCTCGGTGACCGCGGTGGAGAGCGCCACCGTGCGCCGCACCGTCAGCGGCTCCGGCAACTCCAGCACCACCACCGGCCAGCCAGCGCGGCGAAGTTGCCAGGCCACACCGGTGGCCAGATCGCCGCCGCCCCGCAGCACGCAAAGCCGCGAAGGCGCGGCTGCCGCGGTATCGCCCGCGGCAACGGTTGGCACCGCCCGCGCCGGCGCGCCCGGCGCAGCGCACGCCGCGGCAGCCAACTGATCACCCGCGGCCAACTCTTCACCCGCGGCGATGTGCCACGACCTCGGCCATGATGCTCAGCGCGATCTCCTCGGGGGTCTCCGCGCCGACCTCGATGCCGATGGGGGCATGGACACGGTCGAGCGCGCCGGGACCGACGCCGCCCGCCTCCAGGCGCGCCCGAGTGGCTGCCCAGCGGCGCTCGCTACCCATCACTCCCACATAGCCCGCCGCGGTGCCCAGCAGTGTCGGCAGCGCCGCCGCGTCCACATCGGTGTTGCGCGTGACCAGCACCACGGACACGTCCTCATCGAGGTCATGGGCGGCAAGCAGATCCTCCGCCGTGCCGACGATGAACTCGCCCGGCGCCTGCTCCGACGCCTCGATGAACTCGCCCGGCGCCTGCCCGCCCGCCTGGGCGCCGTCAACGCCCGCAGCGATCCCGGCGCGGTCATCCACGGCGATCACCCGGAATCCCAGCCACCGTGCCAGGTGGGCGACGGCCCGGCCGACATGGCCGTATCCCATGACCACGACGGTGGGCTCTGGCATGTGCGGCTCCACGAAGATGCGAACGTCGCCCCCGCAGACACCGGGATCGCCCCGGCCGGGATCGACCAGCCGGTAGGAAAGCAGGCGGCAGCGCCCGTCGCCAAGCGCGGCCACCGCCTCGGTCACGACGCGGGCCTCCATCTCGCCCCCGCCGACGGTGCCGGAGGTGCTGCCGTCGCGGTACACGAGCATCTTGGCCCCAGCGTGGCGGGGCACCGAGCGCGAGGTGTCCACCACCGTCGCCGAGGCCACGGCCTGCCCCCGATCCACCGCCTCAGCGAGCCGGCCCAGCAGGCTCACGACCACAACCCCGCCGCCCTCACGACCACAACCTCACTCCCAGGCCGCGACACGTGACATCCCCGCCGCCCTCACGGCCAAGACCTCACATCGACAACCTCACCGCCTGCTCGCAGCCACAACCTCACGACCACAATCTTGCCGCCTGCTCGCGGGTGCGGGCCCGCAGCCGCCCGGTGTCCACGCCGATCACCTCGCCGTCGTCCACGATCCAGTCCCCGGCGACCATCACCTTGCGGACATGCTGTGCGCTGCGCCACAGGATCAGCTGATCTGCCAGGTTGTGCGCCTCCAGCGGGGTGGGCAGCCCCTGCGGGCCGCCGGTGTCCACCAGCTGCAGGTCGGCGTGCCAGCCGGGCTCCAGCCGGCCTACCCCGTCCAGGCCCAGAGCGCGGGCCGATCCCTCGGTGGCCATGTGCAGCACGGAGGCGGCGCTCAACGCCGCAGGGTCCAGGGTGGCGGCACGCTGCAGCAGGAACGCGCCCCGCATCACCGCGAACATGTCGTTGATGTAGCCATCGGTTCCCAGGCCGATGGTGACGCCGCGCTCAAGCATCTCGCAGACGGGCGCGATCCCGCCGCCGACCTCGCAGTTGGACAGCGGCATGTGCGAGACCCTGATGCCGGCGTCAGCGATTATCTCGATCTCGCGTGGCGACACCTGCACGCACTGGCTGGCCTGGAAACGGGGGGAGGCGACCCCGATGCGCTCGTAGAACTCGAGGGTGCGCATGCCGTGATGCTGCTCGCACCACTGCGGTTCGTGCACTCCCTCGTTGACGTGGGCGTGGCAGAACACGCCCATCCCCGCGGCTGTCTCGAAGGCTTGGCGGATGAACGCCTCGCTGCAAGTGAAGGTCGTGTGGATGCTCATCGCCCCCGACAAGCGGCTCCCAGCGGCGCCTACGCCGGAGGCAGCCGCTCGGCATGCCTCGATGAAACGGGCGTTCTCGGTGATCCCGGCCTGCCCGTTGGCGGCACTCACCCGCTCGGTGGCCTCGAATGAGAGCACGGCCCGCAGCCCGCTGTGCCTCACCGCCTCGGCCTGCGCATCCAGCGCGCCGGGCAGCGCGTTGGGCGCCTCGAGTATGTCGAAGAAGCCGGTGGTGCCGCCGGCGGCCAGCTCCGCCGTCACCCAGGCCGCGGCGGTGCTGATCATCTCGTGGTCGAGCACGTTCTCGACCAGCGGCCACCAGTAGTCGTCGAGGAAGCCCCAGAAGCCGGCCGGCGGCTGCGAGGGTGAGGGCACGCCGTGTGCCAGCACTCCGTAGAGGTGGACGTGCGCGTTGACGAAGCCGGGAAGCAGCACGCAGCCGCTGCCGTCGCAGTGCTCGTCGCCGGGATGGCGCGCCCGCAGCTCCTCGGCAGGCCCGCAGTCGTCCACCAAGCCGTCGGAGACCCTCACACCCCACCGCTGGCGGGGCTCTTCCAGCGCCGAGGTCACCACCCAGTCAGCCGTGATAATCAGTCCCCGCCCGGGGGCCCGTTCCCGTCTGGTCGACTCGGTCAGCCCGGTCTGCCCCGCAGGCGCCGCCGGCCCGGTCGAAGCGCCCGTCAGCGGTGGGCTTGCAGCGCCGCCCACACCCGCTCCGGCGTGAAGGGCAGTTCGTTGATGGCGACGCCGGTGGCGTCGAGGATGGCGTTGCGCACCGCCGGAGCCACCCCGTCCTTGGGTATCTCCGCCACGGCCTTGGCGCCGAAGGGCCCGCTGTCCTCCATGGTCTGCACCAGGTACACCGCCGTGTCGGGCATCTCGTCGGCCCGGTAGATCTTGTAGGGACCGAACGACGGGTTGACCATGCGCCCCGCCCCGTCCAGCACGATCTCCTCGCAATGGGCGTATCCGAGGGCCTGGATCATGCCGCCCTCGACCTGGCCGCTGGCCGTCACCGGGTTGATGGCAACCCCGCAGTCCACGGCCATGACCAGCCGAGTGACGGTCACCTGGCCCGTCTCGACGTCCACCTCCACCTCGGCGAACTGTGCGGCGAACGGTGGCGGGCAGTCCGGCGACACATGCGAGGCGGTGCCCATGATCTGCTCCTGCTCCTGCCAGTGCAGCGAGTCGAGGGCGATCTCCTCCAGGCTCACCGAGCGTCCGTCCGCGGCGTAGGCCCGGCGGTCGCGCAGCTCGATGGTGCAGGGCTCGTCCACCTCGAGGAGCATGGCGGCCCGCTCCTTGAGCCTGACCCGCACCGCCTCGGCGGCGCGCAGCGCGGCCGTGCCCGAGATGTAGGTGGTGGACGACGCGTAGGCGCCGGTGTCGAAGGGGGTCATGTCGGTGTCGCTCGAGTACACCTTGATGTCGTCAAGGGGCACGCCGAGCACCTCCGCCGCGATCTGGCCGATCACGGTGTCGGCGCCGGTGCCGAGGTCGGTGGCGCCGATGAGCATGTTGAACGAGCCGTCGTCGTTGAGCTTGATCGAGCAGCCTCCCATGTCGAGGAACGGGATGGCCGTGCCGTGCATGCAGAAGGCGAACCCGAGGCCGCGCCGGATGTGGGGCCTGCCGGCGGGCTGCTTCCACGACCTGTCGCCGCGGCGCTTCCAGCCGATCTCGCGCCGGCCCTGGGCGACGCACTCCTCGATGCCCGAGGACATCACCTTCGGGTACTCGTCGAGCTCCTCCCCGGCCACCGCCCGCTCGCCCAGGTGGGGGGCGATGTCCATCTCGTCGCCCACCTTGACCCAGTTGCGGCGCTTGAAGTCGATCACGTCGACCTCGAGCGCTCTGGCGATGTCCTCCATGTGGGCCTCGAGCGCGAACTCCGCCTGCGGGGCGCCGTAGCCCCGGTAGGCGCCGGGCACCGGGATGTTGGTGTAGACGACGTGGCAGTCGAAGCGCTTGCCGGCCGCGTTGTAGGAGGTGAGTCCCCTCAGGCCGGACACGATCTGCACGGTGAAGCCGTGCGTGCCGTAGGGGCCGGTGTTGCCGATGATCGCCATGTCCTGGGCCATCAGCGTGTGGTCGTGATCGACGGCGGTGCGGAAGGTGATGGTCTGGGGGTGGCGGGTGCGGCTGGCGTAGAACTCCTCGGCCCGGTCGAGCTCGAGGCGCACCGGGCGGCGCGTGGCGATGGCGAGGTGGGCGACTATGTCCTCGATCAGCATCTCCTGCTTGGCGCCGAAGCCGCCGCCGATGCGGGGCTTGATCACCCGTATGTCCTTGATGTCCATGCCGATGAGCGGTGCCAGCATCCGGCGGGTGTGGAACGGGACCTGGGTGGCGGTGCGCACCACCATGCGCTCGTCGGAGTCGAGCCAGGCCATCGAGATGTGCGGCTCGATCGGGCATTGCTGCACCTGGTGGACGCGGAAGGTCTGCTCGAAGACGTGGGGCGCGGCGGCTAGCTGGGCGTCCACGTCGCCCCTGCGGGCCGTGATGTGGTGAACGAGGTTGCGCTGCGGGTCGCAGATGTGGGTGGTGTCGTCCTCGTCGTGGATCTTGGGGGCTGAGGGATCCATCGCCTCCCGCTCGTCGAACACGGCGGGCAGCACTTCGTACTCCACGTCGATGAGCCGCAGGGCGGCCTCGGCGATCTCGATGGTGTCGGCGGCGACGGCGGCGACACGGTCACCGACATGGCGCACGCGGTCGTCGAAGCTGACCTGGTCGTAGGGATGCGGGTTGGGCCAGCTCTGCCCGCCGGAGGCGTACTTGACCCGGGGGGTGTTGCCGTGGTGCAGCACCGCACGCACGCCGGGCAGCGCCGCGGCCCTCGAGTCGTCGATGCGGGTGATCCGTGCGTGGGCGTGGGGGCTGCGCAACACCTTGGCATAGAGCATCCCGCGCGGCTCGATGTCGTCGGTGAAGGCGGGGTTGCCCTTGGCGAGCCGCACGGCGTCCACCTTCACCTCGGGTTTGCCGACGACGGCCATGTCCGGCACCTCGCGCGACGGCACCAGCCGGGGCACCGCCGGCGGCGCTTCGGCCGCTGGATCGGCGGGGTCGGCGGTTGGTGCCCGGTAGCCGTCGGTGAGGGGCTCGACCACTAGCGGCGCGAACGGCTCGGTCCGGCTGCCCCGCAGCACCGCGGCGGCACGCTTGACGGCCTCGACGGGCTTGGCGTAGGCGGTCTCGCGGTCGAGGATGCCCGAGAGCATGTCGCGGATCTCGGCCTCGCTGGGGTCGGGACTCTCTTCGAGGAGTGCCAGCGTGCCCAGGATCATGGCGCCCGCGGAGTAGCCGGACTGGAAGGCGCCGACGGCCACGAAGGCCGCTTGCACGGGGTGAAGTTCGGGCGAGACGTTGAGCGACTCGACGGTGGTGATGGAGTGGCTGTGCGCGGAGGCTGCCAGGATCACGTCCGCGGAGGCGAGACGGCCGTCATAGAGCACCGCGGCGGCGCCCGTCTCACCGCTGTCGGATCCGTAGCGGACCGAGAACATGCCCAAACGTCTCAAAGTCTCGCGCAGCGTGTGGTGGGGCTCGACGGTGCAAGTGACCGGCGCACCGTTGAGTTCGAAGCTGACCTCCATGCTCACCGACCGCTCCCATCCGTGAGGCCAACGCTGTTAGCCGTGGAACCGGTCGCAGTGGCTGCAAGGCCGGCTCCAGTAGTGATGAGGCCAACGCCGACGCGGGACATCAGCCCAGTTCTCCCAGGACACGCGATGCCAGGGTGGCTGCCAGGTGCAGGCGATACTCGCGGCTGCCCCGGAAGTCTCCGGCGGGTTCGAGACCGGCCGCGGGATCGGATGCGTCCACCAGCACCGGGGAGCCGGCCACGCCGGTGAGGGCCATGACGATGCCGCTGCCGGTGCGCCGTGCGTATACGCCGACGATTGGGGTGTCAGCGGGAGTGCGGCCCGTGCCCGCCCACACTGCCTGCCCGCCGGGATCGATGCTGACAGCCGTGATGAGCGAGCCCGCCGGGACACCGGTGCTCAGCAGTTCGGCCATGCCGCGTCGCGCCGGTGCGGTGCCGGCGGGACCGGCAAGCTCGACCCGGCCATCGTGAGCCAGCAACGCGGCGAGCAGCAGGCTCTCGGAGGGCGCCCGAGCGACGAGGCCGCCAACGGTGGCCAGCGTGCGCAGCGTCGACGGCTGCTCGGCGCGTGCCAACTCTCGCAACGGATCACCCAGCAGGTCACAGCGCCGGATCGTGTCGAGTGTGGCGGTGGCACCGATACTCACACGCCCGCCGGGCTCGGCGGTGATCGAGTCCAGCCCCAAATCTTGGAGGTCGACCGCCTCCAGATCGCAAGGTTCACGGTCGGCGTTGAGCGTGGTGCCCCCCGCAAGCGGCACCCTCGCCGGCTTTTGCAACAGGTCGAGCGCCTCCCCCACGGAGGCGGGACGGTGGTACGCGGTGACTAGCGGCACAAGGTCAAACGCTAGCGCTCCCCCCGGACATTGACCGTATCGGGCCCTGCCGAGGTCTCGCCCTAGCCGCGCGTTGCTGCGGTGACCCGGCTGGTGATCCCGGCACGGCGGAACAGCCGGGCGGCAGCGTCGTTGGCGTTGGCCATCAGCTGTGCCTCGTCAGCGACGGTCAACCGGCCGTCCTGTATCAAGATCCGGCCGTCCACTATCACGTCTCGCACGTCCCGGGGTGTGACGTTGTAGACGAGTGCGCTCTCGACACGGTGCACCGGCGCAACGAACGGTGACCGCAAGTCCACCACGACCATGTCCGCGCGCTGCCCCTCGGCCACAGAACCGAACTCGCCGACGCACCCGAAGGCCGCCGCACCGCCGCGGCAGGCCATGTCCAGCACCTCGGCGGGCTGCAGCACCAGAGGATCGAGGCGATGAACCTTCTGCAGCAGCACCGTGGTCTTGAGCACCTCGAACATGTCTTGGCGGTTGTTGCTGCCCGGCCCGTCGCTGGCCAAGGCCACGGTGATGCCCCTGTCGCGCATCTCCGGCAGGCGCGCCACCCCCGAGGCCAGGTACATGTTCGACACGGGGCAGTGCACGACGATCGATCCCGAGGACGCGATCAGATCGAGTTCGCTGTCGTCGAGCCAGACGCTGTGCGCCAGCTGCACGTCGGGGCCGAGCACGCCCAGCGAGGCCAGCCAGTCCACATGGCGCATGCCGCGCTCCTCCAGGCTCATCTCCACCTCGATGGCCGTCTCGGCGCAGTGGATGTGGGTGCCTCGGCCCCAGTCGCGGGCGGCGGCGACCGTGGTGCGCATGGCGTCGTCGGAGCATCCCCAGGGGATGAGCGGTGCGAGCTCCACGCGGATCCTGCCGTTGTTGTGGCCGTCCCAGCGGCGGCGGGCCGCGTCGGCTTGGGTGACTGCGTGCTCGGCTGTCTGCGCCAGCGGCGGGTGGTAGTTGCGGTCGGCCCAGCCGTGGGCCAGCAGGAAGCGCACACCCAGCTCGTCCGCGGCCCGGCAGACCGCGTCGTTGATGCCCTCGTCCACGTGCACGTACTGGTGATCGATCACCGCCGTGGCCCCGCCGCGCAGGTTCTCCAACAGGCCGGCGAGCGCCGCGGCGTGCGCGATGTCGGCGTCGAGGTGCACCACCCCGGGCCAGATGCAATCACGCAGCCAGTCGAGCAGGGCCTTGTCGTCGGCCAAGCCCCGGAAGAACGCCTGGAAAAGATGCGTGTGCGCATTCGTCATGCCGGGCATGACCGCGCACTGCGCAGCGTCGATGACCTCCGCGGCCTGACGCCGGCGGCTCTCAGGGGGCGCGCCCGCCGCCACCTCGGCGATCTTGCCGCCCCGCACGTAGACCCACCCCGGATCATGGATCGTGCCCAAGTCATCAACGGTGACGATCGCACCGCCATGAACGAGCAGGTCCCCCCGAGTCATGTCTGTTCAGGAGCCCTACCAACCACGAGGCCCTGCCCACCAGGTCAAACGTCCATCCGCGTTCTGATATGACTCAGGATCAGTGGTGACGCGACGGGCACGCCCGCCCGGATCGGTCACGTCCCAGTGCCTCCCTCCGCTCGATTCCACACTCCAGCCTGCCGGCATCAGCTCCGTCGTATGCAGCGGTTTCTCCAGATCCGCCATCGTCACTTGAGGACGTATTCCCGCGATGGGTTCGCTCCACCGGGCGTTCAGTCGGTTGATATCGAACTCGCTATGGATGCTCAAGCGATCCAGTTCAAGCTCAGCGTCAATCCCGTCGCGAATGATCCGCTGAATGTTCGCGGCGATGATCGGCGGGTATTCGCCGACGTTGGTCTTTATCTCCTCGAATCTTCGCGCAACAGCTTCATATGCATCGTGTTCAGCCGTGTCATGATAGAACATATTGACAACCTGAACTTCTGGACGCGGCTGCCCGATCCGATCTATGCGTCCCGCCCGCTGCTCGAGTGTCATCGGGTTCCAGGGAATATCGTAGCTGACTACCGCAGAGCAGAACTGCAGATTGAGTGATTCCGAGGCTGTCTCAGTGCATAGCAGGATCCCATCGCGTTGCTCACGGAACTCGGCAAGGCGCGGGCCGCGATCACCCAGCTCGCTGTCCTGCCCGTACAGCTCAGCGACATAGTGACCCGCGTGACGCAGATGCTCGCTCAACCATTTCTGCGTATCGCGAAACTGAGTGAACATCAGGATGTGCTGATGACCAGCGTTCCGCAGTTCCGAAATCACCCCTGCCAGTCTTTGGCGCTTACTGTCTACGTACGACAGTTGCTCCGCCCGTTCAGCCGCCTCAATCAATGCGGCCACATTGCTCGCTTTCGTCAAGATGTCCGTATCGCGGTCTGGAGCCTCGTCCAGATCAGCGTCGTCGAGCAAGGCGGTCAGGTCCTCTTCGTTCGGCAGTTCTCTGGCGACTGCCTTGCGGAGCGTCTGCGCGTAGGCATGGGTCGAGGACCCCATGCGTTTGCGAAACACGGTGGTCACGAAGCCCAGCGCCTGACGCGTGATGCCGCGGCTGCGGTAACACTGGCCGACGAGTTCCGTGATCCCGTCGTAGAGCTGTCGCTCATCGTTGGTCATCGTGACGACGATGTCCCGGGCATTGCGTCTCGGTATCGGCGCGTCTAGCAAGCCCTCTTGATTGTACTGCCGCAGCAGTTCCCGCGTGTGACGACTCATCAGCCTCTTGGCAGGCGAACTCTGTTCCATCTGCTCCAGCGTGCTGTGGAACCTATCGGGATCGGCCAGCGCGCTATTGATGTAGTCATCATTGTCACTGGTGAGAACATGGTCTCTCAACTCACCGAAATGACTCAACTCTCCCGAACTCAACCTGCCAAGCAGATCCCGCCGGTACTTCCACTCAGCGAGATCGGGTGCTTCGTCGCGATAGAATCGCTCATATTCGGGAACGCTCCAGCCTTCAGGCTCCAGCAGCTCGAATAGCGCCCACAACTCGACCTCGTGAAGTTGCATCGGCGTCGCTGTCAGTAACAGCAGTTCCTTCGTCGCCCGAGCAAGCTGGCGCAAGAGGTCAAGATACTTGTTCGGATGACGGCGATGCTCGGAGTCGACCTCGCGGAATCGGGCTCGATGCGCTTCATCCACGATCACCAGATCATATTGGCCGCACGTCGACAGGAACCTCTCCGCGTTGCGTACCAGCCACTGATGCCCGACGATGGCGAGAGGAACGTCCCACGGTACCGCACGCGTGGCCTCGCGTCGGCCGTCACGGTAGGAACTCCCGCCCGCGTCGACGACCGGCGTGTCGATCGCGAACTTCATCAGCAACTCGTCCTGCCACTGCTTGGTAGCGGCCTTGGGAGCGATGACGAGGGCTCGACCTGCCCTGCCCTGGTTCAGCCTGGTCTTCAGCAGAACGCCGGCCTGCATCGTCTTGCCCAGTCCCACCTCGTCGGCGATCAGACGACGCACGGCAGCAGCACCCACGCTCTGTTGGCGAAAGCGTTCCTGATGCGGCCACAAGGATGCGGGAATCGTGGCGACCGTGCTGTCCGGATCAGCAGCGAGGGTGTCGTAGACGCCCCGCCAGTATCGGTGTGCCTCGTTGTCAGGCGCCGGTTGCAGCGCTCCCTTCAGCTGGGGCGGCACCTCGGGCGCCCGCTCCACGATGTAGTTCCGGAAGTACTCCGGGAGGTCGATGACGACGAGAGGCGGAGCCTGATTGTCCCAGAGCCTCCGAAACATCCGTTCTTCAGCCTCCAGCCGCTCCCCGTCGGCCCTGTCCGTCAGGACGTGCAGAGACTCCCAGTTGCCTCGCCAGCCGCTCAGCGTCTCGTTGAGACTGCCCGAGAACGCAACGCGATTGCCTTGAGCGTCTTCGACGATGCCGCACTTGGCATGAAAGATCGAGGCACCTATGGCGACCTTGACTTCCATGACGCCGTTCGCAACCAGCCAGTATGCGAGTTCCAGGTCGTTGCGGTCAGTGATGTCGGCGGTATCCGCTTGAAGCAGCCGCTCGCGCGGCACTGTCCGCTCAAGGACGGTCTCTGCGTCAAGCTGACCGTCCCGAATGGCCTGCAGCAGATCCGCGTCGACGCTGCAATCGCAGATGAGGCGGATACGCCCGCCGTTGCGGACCAGGCCGACGGTGCCCGCTGCCGCGGCCCGCAGCCCATTCGCGCTGAAGGTGTAGGTGGTGCGATCGTAGCGCACGGCCCGCGCCAGAAGCGGCTCATACAGTCCAGTCACCAGGTCGGCGCAGTTGCCACTGTTGTAGACAAGCCGCAGGTCAAGATCGGTCAGTAGCATCGAAGGTCTTGAGCCTTGGCGTCGGGCGAGCTAGACCGGTCTTCAAGGTCACGGCTTGGTCCTCGGCACTTGTTCTTGGCACTCACATCTGAAGTTCAGCGGGAACCAGCTACACCAGCGCGAGCTGAACGGCTGCGTGTGCCGGCGGCTCCTCGGCGTACAGCGCCTGCCAGAGGTTGCGCTGTGCCCTGTAGTCGTCGTGTCCCGCCTTGGTGGTTCGGATCAGCGCCTCTAGAGTCGCGCGAAACTGCTGATCCTCTGGATCGTGAAGGTTGCGCGCCAGCCATTGCTGAGCATCGAGCGTATTGCGGCGATCTGTCAAGGCTACAGCTGTGTGGACCGTGTCCAGTAGCGAACCTGTGCGAACATCCTCGCCGATGTGCCGAGCGGCCAGCCGATCACACGCGCTCAACAGCGACACCTTGTCTGCCTTGAACTTGACGAGACGCTTGATCGTGACATCGTTCTTCTCCAATCGGACGCCAATGGCTCGGGCTAACAGGTTGGCCTCGTCGAACAGCAGCGTATCGTTTTCGGAGGCGTCCTTTGCCAGGATGTAGAACTTGGTGGACGTGTCCACAGGGTTCTGAGCCCACTGATGGCTGATCGCCTCGGCACGATGGCGGCTGACCTCCGAGCGAGCCACCTGCAGCGCGTCCGTGGGAGTCACCCCGAACGGATCCTCCGGCCGGTCTGGGTTGGCACTCTCTCGCTCTGTGCCCCAATGTTCGCTGACGACACGCAGCGCCGGCCCGAAGGCGCTCAGGTACAGGTCGATGGGACGCAGCTCTGCCTGGCTCAGGTTGTCCTCGACATCGCTCCGCACTGCGTCAGAGATCAGGCGCTCCACCTCGTGCCATGGCTTGGGGTGCGGGTTATGGTCACGTGGGCGGCAGACCAGCAGGATGGTGGTGCGAGCAGCCGCCCGATCCTTGATGTGCAGGCTCGACTCGGCCTCGGTCTTCACAGGCCATGTACGCGTGATGACGAACCCAGCCTCGATGAGGCCGACCGTTAGCGCGTCCCAGGCGGCCGTGGACTTGTGGTTGAACATCACGGTCATGATGCCGTCGGGCTTGATCACCCGGCGACACTCGGCAAAGATCTCGGCCATCTTTTCCTGGTAGTCCTGCAGGGCAAGTCGCTTCGCCGAACGTTCCCCCGTTCTGCGACGGCTACCCTCCGCGCGTCCGGAGGCCACAGGATCCGGGCAATCGACGATCGCAAGCTGTTCGGTCGCACTCCCCCCGTCGACCTCTCGATCTTTGAAGCGCGCCGGGCTGGCAATGGCTTCCTGATCCTTCTCGGTCAGATACGCATTGAAATCGTTAGGGAACACGTAACCGGCGGTGCGCTTGAGCCACACATAGAAGAAGTCCGACAGTTCCGCATAGCAGACATTCTCTTCGTACGGAGGGTCGAAGACGATGCAGTCTACTGAAGCCGCGTCGAGGGGCAGATAACGGGCATCACCCCGGAGAATTCGCGTAGGCGAAGCGATAGGCGATTCCTGAGTGTCCGTGACCAATCTTCCATCGTCGCCGGAACCTTCGATGTGGCCTGCCATGCCAAGCAACTGCGACAGGCAATCGCCTAGATCATCGAGGCTCCACTCCAAGCCCAGGCCGCGGCAGGTAACCGCCATTTCTGCGTACGACCATTTGAAACTGAAGTCATGAGTGTCAAAATGTCCAACTACAGTACCGTTATTCGGCCCCCATCTGGAATAGACGCAGTTTCGGTTGCTCATCTTGTCCAAAGCGAGTGCTATATAAGACCAAGCTGCCTTCCGCCGCTCGCTTAGCGCACCTACATCTCTGTCTGCATCAACTCCTTCTCGAAAGGCTTGGACGCAGTAGCCATGGGCCAGTTGCTGTCGTGGATTGAACATCTTGATCCACTGCTCCATACCGTATGTATGGGGGCGTACGTCGTTACCCCTCGGCACCGCTTCGTTGGGCAGGATGTCATCGGCGCTCCACTGCGCTGCCAATCTTTCGAGTTCCTCGCGTACATGAGCTTCGCTGGCAAAGTGGCGCTCTTCCGGCTCTGCGAAGACTCGGCAGGTGGTCTCTCGCTTGCGATAGATGCCGTCCTTCTTCTTGCCGCGCCAGCTGTCGCGATAGATGACGCAGTAGAGGCGATGCCCCATCCGTTTGGCGCGAGCTTCCTGAGCCAGGTAGCCCTTGGGCGTGGTGCTTCCGCACTCAGGACAGGTGGCGATGGCGCGGGTGACGGTGCCACTGCTGACCGCCTCGTCGGGGTACAGGTCAGCCAAGTGGCAGCGCTTGTTGCGCGCCTTGCAGTCGGCGCAGGAACGGCGATCATGGACGATACGCAGCCCAATGTGGCCAGTTCCCTCTACGGCCAGGCGCATCCCGGTTCCACTGTTGTCCAGACGCCAGTTAGGACTCAACGGTATCACGCATTGGCATGAGGGACATTTAGCGGCGCGTGCCCAGAGGTATGCCCAAACATACCTCTGGGCACGCGCCGCTAATTTTTCCTCAGTGCCTGCGCTACCGTGAGCACTGGCCCGCATGTCTCGGCACCTTACAGCGCTGCGGTAGCGTTCCGAATGCGGACACTCGCCTTCGGAGCAGTCCGGCGGGTGCTCATCCGGATAAACCCCTGCCATTAGTTCCTGCACGCGTGCAAGATAGATAGAACGCACCTCACGGTAGTCTTCAAGCAGCGCGTACCCATAACGCTGAGGCCACTCACAAGTGGCACGCAAGATATGTGCTGCGACCGGGTTCAACTCGTTAGCGATCGTGCGCAGTCCCAGCCGCCCTGCCTCAAACGGAATGGACCCACCACCGGCAGTAACGTCCAGGACGACTGGATCTTCACTAGGTAGTCTAGCCCTTAGCCAATCCAGCTGCTCACGTTGGAGGTTGTAAGTAAACGCTCGGCGGTGTTCGCCGTACCCCTTCGGGTCACGTTGTCCACTTGCGGAAGCTTCCGCGAGTCGTGCGGCTACGCGATGGACATTCTGCTGCGTGCCTATGGTACCATAGAGTACTCTACGTGTCTCAACACTATCAGTCGCTTGCGGAACTAGACTGAGCAGCACCGAAGCTCTAGACGCAACCAGCGGTCGGCGAGCCCACCACACATGCAATTGATGTGGCGCTGGGTTGGGAACGGCTCCCGCACGTTCGCGAATCGCCTCAGTCGAGACCTCGTTCACGGGAAGCCAGGTTTCGATTAGCCGTGACTGCAAATCACTTCCTTCGTTGGGACGAGAGACTGCATCCGTTCTCAGCCGTACATCAGGGCCAACGCGTCGAGTACGCGCCTGGGGCGGTTGCGGTTCTTGTGACATGCGTACCACCAGCTGCTCTCGCATGGGTGCAGGTTGGCTACCGCTCGTGCCAGGCGCTCCGCCTTGTCGGCTCTCTGTGTCCCAGCCACGACGTCGAGCAGTAGCCGCACCTGCACTGCGGCTTCCTCCGTTATGGGATGGTACTGCCGACCCGCTGCTTCCTGAGGTCGGAGCCGCTGGCCGTGGTGGTTCCACAGAATGGCGGAGGCGTGCTGGACGCTACGGGTGTAGAGCGTTCCCGTGGCGTACTGGAGTCGGCGCCCGTTCTTGCGTGCCGACTTGCCGGCCAGCGTGACCGACAGGCGCCGGTTGCCCTTGGAGTCATGGTCCAGTAGCAGTCCGTGATCCTTGGGTGTCTCGCGCCTCAGGGTCATTCCGTGGCTCCTCCTGGTCAGCGGACCCGAACGGTGATGTTGGCGTCGTCTCTGCTGTTCAACTTCTCCAGCACATCGCGTGCTGCCTCAGGCTGCAACTTCACCTGCACGTCAACTACTTCCACACCCGCCTTCTTCAACATTCGCTTGGCGGGCTCGACGTAATCCTTGAACTCGCTGGGCGGCGCGTCGCGAATGCTGATCTGCAAGCGCTGGTTCTGGGCATGCAGCGTGATGGCAATGCCACTGCCTTGTCCCTGTGCGATGCTAGCGATCTGTTCGGCGAGCGATACGGCCGTGCCCTTGACCCCGCAATCGGCCAGCGTGCTCCAGTCATGAGCGTTATCGTCCATAAAACGCTTCACAGCCTCATAGGCAGCCTTGCCAGGCATCTTGCCGCTGGTGAAGTTGGTCCGCCTCCCGCTCGTATCGGGCACAGGAGTGGGTAGCGTGACTTGCTCGACTACCGCGCCTGACGGCTCATGCGAGACGACGGACGGCTTCGGTGCTGGCTCCTGCCCTTTGAGCCACACTCGCCAACCGGGGTCATACCCGCTCGGGCTGCTCTCCCGATATAATGTCTCAACGTGCAGAGCGTCGTTGGCGACACCATTGGTCACAACAGCGCGCCAAGCGGTCTCGTCGATCACGATGCGCAGGTCGGGCGTTCGCGCGAAGTAGTCTCTCAGTTCGCCTAGTGTGGAACCATTCTCTCTGGCAATGATGCCGACCGCCGACCAAGCGGACTTGTTCAACCCGGCGTTGGCACCCCGAAGAACCCGGTCACCCAGAGCCTGCAGGATCCCTTCCTGCCCCTTGCCCACCGCATCCGTTTGGGATGCCAGAGCACGGTGCTCTAGGTGACTGCGCTCTTCCGGCCACTGATGCTGCGCGGCATTCCCAGCAGAAAAAAGATGTGTGAACTTGTTCTGGATGCCGGTCGTGGCGTTCTTTCTGGAGCTGGCGCGGATGTCTTCGAGCGTGTCACGACGATGCTGTGGCAAGGGTCGCGAGGTATCCCTTAGCAGGCGGTCCGCAGCCTCCATCGTCGCGATGTCGTCCCGTACTCGATCAAGGTTCGCGTCGTGTGCGGCCAACAGCAGAGCGTTGTTCGGATACTGCCGGGGTGCTTGGCCGTCGCTGTGGCCGCTGTGGCGGTGCAGGTCGAGCAGGTCGCGGTTGCTCATGCTGTTGGCAGAGTTCGCAGCGTCAGTCCAGTTCCAGTGGTCGGGGTTGACAATGCCGAGAACGGCTCTGTCTGGATTGTCCGGCAGGTTAGATTGTCGCGAGGGAAATAGCACCACCTCGAAATGATCGCTACGCTTGGGCGCTTCGTAGACGTCGCTGATGACTTGACGCAGCAGATCTGACATCTTTGCTGTGTTCAACCGGATCGTGTCTTTGGCCTCTAGGAGTTCCTTCATCACGTTGGCGTCTTGGCTGAAGCGCCGGCGTTGAGTGTCGGGGCTGTCATCGACATAGATTGCCCGGCTGAGAAACTGTTCGATAGCGTTGCTGATAACGCCGAAGTCGTCCCACTCCGGAGAAAGCAAGGCGTCTGCGATCTGGTCGCTGTACAGGCCGTTGCTGGTATCCGGAGCGATGCTTCCCACCAGCATCGTCACAGCAATAGGTTCCGCAAGGTCGCTCCCAGTCTTCCGCGCGGTGCTGTCAGTACCGATGATATCCGTCTCGATTGCCGGATCTAGCCGGGAGAACTCGGGACGGTTGATCAGCTCACTACGAATGTCGGCTACCCTGGGTGTGAGATGGTATGGGTGAACCAACGCAGCTTGGCTATTGGTTGTCTTCATGTTTCGCAAGGTGTTGCCAAGCAAGCGCAAAGTTCCTCGAACCCGCTGAAAGTTGCGATTCGCTGACAGTCGTTGAGTAATCAGTTGTAGCAGCGACGGATGGAACGGATAGGCATCGAGAAACCCTTGCCTGTTCATTTCGCTCCGCTCGCGGGCGTTGCGGGCTACAATATCTGCGTAAGCGTTAGCGGTTTCTTTCTGTGCGTGTTCGTCCACGTCGTAGAAGAGTCGCTTTCGCAGTATGGCCGGCACATCGGCCTCATCAGAAGGTGCCACCGGATGGATCACTCGCCCCAGCTGAGAATTGATGCGGCCCAACATGTCAGTGATTGCGATGGCATCGGCGGAGAAGGCGTCACCAGCGCTATGACGACCACCCTCCTCCAGTAGCTCATGAGAGTCCTCGGGAGTCGTTATCACGAGCACGGCCTTGGGACAGCTGGCGACGGCCTTGGCCAGAGCGCTGATGGTGGTTAGCACGCCGTCCTTGGGAATGCCGTGGTCTCTCGCGGCGAGCTGGGAGACTCGATTGAGGTACTGCACCAGTTCATCGATCACGATCACCACCGGCTCATCACCGATCAGTCGCCTGAAGGTCTCAGCGCCCGGATCGGTCAGCATCGCGTCGCCGTCCTTGAACGACCGCAGGGCATCCGGGCCGCCAAGGTGGTACAGGCAGAAGCCGGCCAAACTCCGGGCGCGGCTCCCATGCTCGTCCAGTGCCGTGCCGCCGGTGACATCATGGTCCTCGCCGCTGAAGGCCACGACCTTCGCGGCTACGGGGCCTACCCGAGCCACGTCCTGCCAGTAGGCCAGCGAGGGGTACCTGGCTGCTGCGGCCAACAGCAGGAGGCTGTGGGTCTTGCCGCCTCCGTAGCGGCTGTAGAGCTGGTAGACCGACGGGCTGGTGCAGTCACGTCCGCGGGCAGTGCGGTCGACGGCCATCCGCAGGAAGTCCCTAGTGGGCTTGGTGAGGTGCGTCGTCTCCAGAAAGTCCGAGGCCTTCTCGGCATCGACAAGTTCCTCCCGCAGGCCGCCGATGAGGTTCGCTGCGTACTGATCTCCGGCCTGACTGATGGGACGGAGCCGGCAGGCATCGAGTAGCGGCGTCAAGTTGCTCATTCTGGCGGGACCTCTCCGAGGCGTATTGCGGGTCGAGGGCGGACGGCGGCGGTGGCGATACCAGGTGGCGACGGGCCGGCGGCCGGTTCGCGAAGCCCCAGCCGTGGCATCGCCCGGTCCACGCTAGGCCCATCGAACGTTGGCACCGCGGATCGTAGGTCCACCCTGTGACAGGGTTCTCCTGTCGGGGAGCCGGGCACCCTGGCAGCAGCATCACCGGCGTCAGGGGCCGATGCTGCACATCGCCAGAGCCACCATCGCTGTCCTCACGGCGGCACAGACCGGCGCGGCTTCGATCATCGCCAAGTCCCGAACGCCACGGCGACGGCGGTATCGGTGTGCTCGCGGAGGCTTCGGGGTTGTCCCGCCGCGATGCTCGTGGGCAGGTCAAGACCGCCGAAGCGATCTCCGCGGCACCGTCGGTGCGCGACGCGGTCGATCAACCTTGGAAGAATGCGAGAAGACGGTCTCCGTCGCAAACGATCGACGCTGAGCGATCAGCTCAGCGCGCCTAGTCGCGGCGGCAGCAGCGGCGTCATAGGCATGGGAAGCTTCTTTGCCTGACCAGCGCTCTGCCGCGATGCGATCCGCATTCACGAACTCGAGAGCGATCGGGGCGATCACCCGCTCAGCGAACTCGGACTTGCCTGCTCCATTGGGACCCGCAACGATCAGAAGGAGCGGATCAGCCACCATCGAGCCCGGCGGACGAGGCCGGCTCATTACGAGTGATCATCACCTTGCCTTCACCGTCAAGTTTCGCGTAGGGGCGACCCTGGGCACCGAACTCCTCTGCTAGGTCGAGGCTGTTGCGGCGCTCGTCCATCTGTTCGGCCCAGGCCGCCCGCACCAATGCCTGTGACCGGGCGTTGAGGCTGTCGTAGGAGGCGTTCCCTGCCAGCACATCTGCGATCTCGTTGTGCGAGATGCTTCGTGAGGCTTCGAGTTCGCGCCCGATTCTCGCCCAGTGCGATACCTGCTGAGCTGTGCTGCGACTCCTCTCGACAGCCACGGCCTTCGCCGAGGCGTGGATGTCGGCATCAATCCGGATCGGTGTGCTGACTGCCATGACGCAACCCTCCCTACCCTTGGTGTGGTAGCAGAATGCTACCGCGCAATGGCCGAGCCTCGCCTGCCAGCCCCGCGAGGCTCCTTCCCTAACATCCGCGGCGGCCCCGCCATGGGCTGATCCGGTCACTTCAAATCCAGCCGCCGAGCCGCTTCCAATGCCTCCTCGAAGCTGGGCGCCTCGCCCCAGACGAGCTGCCGCACCGCGCGTTCGTAGCCGAACATCAGCGCCTCGCAAGCGTCGGTGCCAGGTCGGAACAGCGGGCTGGTGCCGAACCCGCCAGGCGGGCGGCGCGCTTCTCTGCGGCGGCTGAGAGGGCGCGCCTTGCGCGTCTCCATCTGATCGAGCAGTGGCCGCACCTGACGCCCGTGCTCAGAGGCGGCGATCCGCTGGTGGTCGTAGAGATCTCGGCCGCGCGCGGTGATGCCTGCAAGGTCCGGCGGGTGCTTGCCGCGCATAGCTCGCTTCTGTAACGCCTTGAACTTGTTGGCAGCCGTCCACGCCGGCACAGCGCACATGACCTCATAGCCGCCCAACTCGGGGAACCGCGCTAGGTCTTCGTCGGAGGCGACGCTCCCCATCGTGGACATGACTCGCCGAGCGGCCGTCAACTGGAGATCGCGGGCTGGGGCCTCCACGATCACATCTATATTGATTGGAGAGGACGTATCGTCCAAATGCAAAGCGGAAGCGCGAAACCCCTCGGAGTAGTCAATAATCAGGTCTTCGGGGACGGCTATACCTTGTAACGCCTGGGTTGCCCTTTCAAAGGGCTGGTTGATCATCTGCGCCACTTCGCGTTGCGGCGGGAACTCGATGTCGCTCAAGACCACCAGGTCTAAGTCCTCTGAATGGCGCGTGCCAACGTCCCACGCATTGATCAAGGCAGTGCCGCCCGCAAACACCAGGGTTCCCACGAGTTGACCGCGGCGATCTAGTAAGTGGCAATCTTCAAGGCTAGAGGCGATGCGATACAGTGTCGAGATCAGCCAATAGTTGTGAACCGCCTGCACTACCGTGCAGCCCGCTTCATCAGCGCCATCGTGCACCAAGCTGCGAAACTTCGACGGGTGCCCTGCCAGCCCTGGAGCCCCGGACTTGTCTCCTGCGAGAGGGATGCGCTCGCTCCGCGCGGGGCGCGCTCTTTTCTCGCTCACGCGGACGTCAACATCGGCGCGGACAGGGTTAGGCTACTAGGCCGTGGCGTGCCTTCAGGGCGCTCAGCATTCGCCGCCTCGCCCACCTCTTCGATAAGCACCTGCAGCTCGGAGAGGCTTCGACACCCGCGTCGCTTGTCCCAGCGTTCGGCGGCGGCCACCCAGAGCATCAGGTCGGTGCGCACCGCCGGCTCCAGGAAGCTCTGCCAGGGCAGCCATTCCAGAATCCATCCCTCGCGTAGCCTTCGCAGGCACAACTGCCAATCGTCCTCTATGAACACGAGGTCATGCAAGGCCTCTAGCAGCGTCACTTCGGTCCAGTTCAACTCGCGGCGACGCTTGTTCGGGTTCTGCTCGTAGACCAGCTCAGAATGCCAGGGGCGGACCGGCCGCTGCGTAACCACATGGAGCCGGATCGGGTGCTGCGTGCTCCAGCCGAGCCTGTGGATCGCGCTGCACATCCCCAGCCCGGCGCCCTCCCCCGCGTACAGCAGAGCCGCCACAATGTCAGAGCACCCCCAACCGCGCAGCTCCACCGACGGGTCGCCCTTGAAGTAGAGGCCGGGAGCGACCCGCGCGAAACGGATGTCGTCAGGGTCTCTCACCAGCCGCGAGAGCAGGGGGTAGACGGTGGTGGCCGGGGCGGGCACATCGGCGCGCCGGAAGTAGGCGCCGGCGGGCAGTGCCTCCAGCCAGTCGAGGGCGTCGGACTGTGCGGTCATGGCAAGACTCTATCGGCGGGCAGGTGCCTTAGCAGCGCTTTCTTGGCGAGGCTGCCGCGGGGTGCCTGCTTTACCCCTGAACCCGCCTCGGCGGCGTCCAACACGGACGCAGGAGAGGCGGGGAACCCATGCCCGTCCCCGCCGCGATCCCGAACCGCCCGGCAGCGGAGCGGCGCTTGACGCAGGGCGGGTGCGATGCCTGCTGCGCTACAGGGTGAGGGTGACCTCGGCGGGCTAGGGCGACCAGTCAGCGAAGGTGTCGATCACTGGCTTCATGTCGTCCATCAGGGGATACAGCACGGGGCAGGTGATGCCGGCATCGATGAACTCGGCCACCTTGTCACGGCACTGCGCCGAGGTTCCGGCGGCCATGATGCTGCGCACCAGGTCGTCTCCGATGAGCGGCGCCGCCCTGTAGTAGTCGGCCTCGGTGGCGGGCCAGCCCACCACCTCCTTGACCCGGTCGATGAGTTCGGGGTCGGCACCCGAGGCGGCCATGATGTGAGGCTCGGTGCCCAGGTAGTAGGCGACCAGCGACTTGCCGGTCAGCAATGCCAGATCCGGATCCTCGTCCGACAGCGAGCAGATCAGCAACTCCGGCCGATCCAGGTCGGCAAGGCTGCGTCCGGATCGCACCGCTCCCGCCTCGACACGGGCCACCGCCTCACGGATGTAGCCGGTGGGAACCACGTAGTTGAGCATCGCGCCGTCGGCGATCTCGCCCGTGAGTTCCAACATCTTCGGGCCTGTGGCGCCGATGTATATGGGAATGTCTCGGGGCGACTTGTCCCCGTAGGCGACGTCGAGACGGACCCGGTCGAGGTGGACGAAATCGCCCTCGTAGCTCACCTCCTCCATCGTGAACAGCGCCCGGATCGACTCGACGTGCTCGCGCATGGCCTGCAGCGGCTTGCGGCGGCCGGCACCGACACGCCCCGCGATGGGCTCCCACCATGCGCCGAGACCCAGCATCACCCGGCTGCCACCATCGGGGGCCGGTCCCGCCAGCTCGTGCATGGTGCTCCAGGTAGCGGCGATCACCGCCGGGTTGCGCGTGTAGATGGGCAGCACCCCGCTGGCGATCCGCAGCCGCTCGGTGGACGCCAGCAGCGCGCTCATCATCACCACGCAGTCGCGTGCCAGGCGGGTGTCGGCCTGCCAGATCTCGCTGAAGCCCCGCTCCTCGGCGTACCGGGCCATCGCTATCTCATAGGCGATGTCGTGCTTGTCCTGGAAGTAGAGGGCCATGCGCTGCGTCATGGCCTCAGATTGTGTCAGCCCCCGGCGCTGACTGCGCAAGCGTGCCGCTGCCCTATCATCGCCCGCGATGGCCTCGCGAGCGATCCGACCCGCCCAGATCGCGCCGCCCGCGGCCCGCTACGCCCACGCTGTGGAGACATCCGGCGCGACACGCTGGCTGCACACCGCCGGTGTCGTGCCGACAAGGCCCGACGGCGGTGTCGCAAGCGACATCGGCGAGCAGGCCGAAGCCGTCTGGCACAACATCGCGGTTCTGCTCGCCGAGGCAGGCATGGCTCCCAGCGACATCGTGTCTGTCACGACCTACGTGGTGCCCGGCCAGAACCTTGCGGCGGTGATGGCCGAGCGCGACCGGTTTCTGGGAGACCACCTCGCTGCCTCCACGCTGGTAATCGTGCCGGAGTTGGCGCGGCCGGCGTGGAAGATGGAGATCGCCGTCATCGCAGCCGCCTGAGAGGCTGCGGCTCAGGCTCCGATGTCGGCCATCTCGATGGCGACGCGGTCGACGAAGGCGGAGATCTCGGCAGTGGTTCGCCGGTCGACGCCGTAGAGCCCCAGCCAGCGCAGCCGCGTGCCGGGCGCGCACAAGCGGGCGACCGAGCGCTTGAGCAGGTGCCGCCCGGGCTCGCCCTGGAGCCGGTTGACCCAGCCGGTCGAGCCGTGGGTGGTGACCGCTACAAAGTGCCGCACCGTGCGCAGCGGCGAGCCGGCCGGCTCAGCGGCCCCGTCGATCCACGCCGCCAACTCCTCCTGGACCCAGCGCAGCAGCGGCGCCGGCAGCCCGCCCCACCAGGTCGGGTAGACGCAGACCAGCCCCCCGGCACCGGCGAGGCTCGCACCCGCGATCCACTCGCCCTGCGCGAGACGCACGATCTGCACCTCGTGACCTGCGGTTTCGAGCGCAGCCACGACACGATCGCGCAACACGGTGTTGAGGCAGTCCTGCAGCGGGTGAGATTGCAGCACAACGAAGCGCACCCCGCGCAGACTACTCAGCTGTGCCGGCAGACTCCTGCGAGCCCCCGGCCGGTGTCACGATCACCTCACGATCGCTGAGAACCCCACACCTTGTCGCCGCAGCCAGCGCACACGCGGGTGGCGTGGTCACGATCACCTCACGATCACTGCGAACCCCACACGACGCTGCGGCTGCGGCGGATGCGGGCCGGGTCTAGATTGGGCGCATGTCGCGTGACTTAGTGGCATGGTCGGAGTTCGAGCACTCAGACCCGGAGCTGGCCGCGCTGGTGAAGGCCAGGTTCGACAGCCATCAACACGCTGTCATCGCCACCCTGAAAGCCGACGGTTCGCCCCGGCTCTCCGGGATGGAGGCACCCATCAGGTCTGGCCAGATCTGGCTGGGAATGACTCCCGGGTCGCGCAAGGCGACCGATCTGCGGCGTGATCCGCGCTACGCACTGCACAGCGCGCCCGACTCCGAGCTCCTGCCCGACGGCGACGCCCGCATCGAGGGCACGGTCTCTACCGCCGATCCCGACCAGAGGGCTGAGTTCATCGCCGGTCACCGCCACCCGATCGACGATCCAGCGAAGATGGTGCTGTTCACGGCCCGCATCAGCAAGGCCGTGCTGGTGCGGGTAGCCGCCGACTACCTGATCATCGAATCGTGGACCCCGGCCCGAGGGCGCCGCACCAGCCGCCATCAGTAGGCCGAGGCGCCGACACCGACGCACGGACACGCCATGGCAACGAACTCCGTAAGCACACGCGCGCCGAGCCCACGACCTTGATTGAAGCATCGCGTTGGTGATCAACACATCGCGTAGGCTCGCCGGGCGTGGAACTCCGTGAATGGATCGTGTCAGACCTCAGGTCGCTGCGAGCCAAGCTCGCCGGCGGTGTGCTGAGGCTGATTCCTCCGCAGCGGCGAACCGAGCGCGCCGACGGCGGCGGGATCGCCCCCGTCTACGTGCTGTGGCACCTGGCCCGGCATCACGACGTGGCGGTCAACGGTGTGTTGCGCCACAAGCCCGCGGTGGTGGACAGCTGGACAGAACGCCTCGGCCTGAACGAGGATCTGTGGAGAGGTCTGGCGGAGGGCGAGGATGTCGACCTGGTGGACATCCTCGACCCCGAGGCGGTCGGCGAGTACGCACTCGCCGTGATCGACTCCACTGCGGATTGGCTCGAGGGCAGCGGCTTGCCGGCAATGGACGACCGGCCCGACACCGCCTCGGCGCTGGCCGAGATCGGCACGCCCGAGGACCGCTTCGACTGGCTCTACTCGATGTGGGACGGCAAGCCAGCTGCATGGTTCCTGCAGTGGAGCGCCGTGGGTCACGGCATCAACCACCTCGGCGAACTGATCTCAATCCGCAACCGGATGGGCCTGAGCCCCTTCTAGCCGAGCTATTGGCACCATCAGGGGCAAGCTCAGCAACTTCTGTTGGCGATCGCGACCGGAGGCAGCGCAAGCTCTATCGGTGGTTGCTGCTGAGGGCGGTGTAGACGGTGTGGGCGCTGTGCCCGGTGTGGAGTTTGCGGGGTTGCGAGCCGGTTACGACACTCTCGGTGGGGCGAACGTGAACGCAACCGGACTCTTACCCATGTCGTTCACGGCACGAAGCTCAATCTGATGCCACCTGCGATCGATCTCACCGTGCGGCGTATATCTAATGACGTAGCCGGTCACTGTATGCCTGATCCTGGCAATAGCGTTGTCGGTGACAACACTTATGTCCGTCCATTGGCCCCAGCGACGACCGGTTCGGCGCTGTCTCATCTGATACTTGGTGATCGAGTCGTCACCAGGGTCGTCCCACGACACCACCACGGTATCGCCTTCAGGCACGGCTTGGATGTTCTTCGGCGCGCCTGGCTTGGACGGCGCCACAGTGGTAGTCGTGGTGGTGGTAGTCGGCGCCACAGTGGTGGTGGTGGTTGTGGGCGCCACAGTAGTAGTAGGCACCTGTGTCTCGTCGGTTGCAGTGGATTTGGAAGTGTCCCTGAGAGGTAGATCGGCTACAGTTACTGATCTGCGACTATGGCCCGCATCGTTCACGGCGCGGATGTGGAAGTCGTAACCCCTGCTGTCGACTTCGCCGCGTGGCGTGAATTTGACCGGCAAGATCACCGTATAGGTAGTGGTACTCGCGCTAGAGAGAGGGATGTCCCTCCACTGGATCCAGCGCTTCCCGTGCCTGCGCTGCCGCATCTGATATTTGGTGATCGATTCATCTCCGGGGTCATCCCATGACAGGATCACCGAATTGAGCGCTGGCTCACTTCGGAGGTTTTGCGGTCTGTCAGGGCGCTCAGACACTGCGGAATTCGTGGTCTGTGCCTGCGCCGGCTGGGGCAGCAGAGCCGCGAGCAGCGCCACCGTCGCAAGACCTGCGAGAATCGCGTGGCGACGCCGGCCTGCGACTTGGCCGACACCGCACCGCCTAGCGACGCCGCGCTGCCCGGTCATTGTATCACCCCTGCGGGGGGGGGACTCCTTACGCCGATTGCTGATCCTGAATGTCATGAAGACCTCCCATTGACATTTTGCGGGAACTCCGGTACTCTGAACCGGAGTTCCTGTTGTGGCATGACCTCAAACTTCGGACACTACAGGCTCTCAGTATCACATGGGAACATGCGCTGTCCAGGACGAGCAGTGTGACATTCGTCACACACATACATCTGCAGGCTGTTCACAGCAACGAGAACTTCCTGAACTGCGGCTGACTGACCTGCGATCTATGCCCGACCGTAGTCGACACGCTCCGAACAGCTTCGGGTTCCGGCCCTCCGAAGCGTTCGAGCCTTCGGAAACGTGGATGAGGGTGGTTGAGGATTCTCGAGCAGGAGCGAGGACGATGCTGGAACCGGGTTGCGGAAGCGTTCAGACTCCGCGGGGGTCGGTCGCCTGGGATGAGTGCCAGCGCAGCACGCGCCTCTCGACCGCGATCAGCAGCAGCACGAAAGCGACCCCGATGAAGGCCAGCACGAAGACGCTGCCCCAGAGCTGTTCCACCAGAAGCCGGGACTGAGCCACCCGGGCGGCGTTGCCGAGGCCCTCCTTGGAGTTGAAGAACTCGCCCACCACCGCGCCGACCAGTGCCAGGCCGACACAGATCCGCCCCGCGGCGAACAGGTACGGCAGCGAGTGCGGCAACCGAAGGCGCCAGTAGATCTCCCAGCGACTGGCATCGACCGACCGGAGCAGCTCGTGGGTGTCGGCGTCCACAGCCCGCAGGCCGGTGAGCGCGTTGGCCACGAACGGCACCCAGGCGAAGAGCATGGCCGTCAAGATCTTCGGCCAGGGCGAGAAACCGAACCAGAGCAGGAAGATCGGCACCAGCACCGCCACCGGTGTGGACTGCAGCAGCACGATCACCGGCATGGTCGCTCGCTCGACGAACTGCGAGTGCGCCATCGCGGTGGCGACGATGACCGCGGCGAGGAACGCCATCCAGAACCCCCAGAACGCCTCCTGCACCGTCACGAGGCCGTTGCGCCAGTAGAAGCCAGGATCGTCGATGATGTGACGCAGCACGTCGGACGGCAGCGGCAGCGTGAGGGGCCGGAGGTCGCGGACCTGAACGTACACCTCCCAGCCCGCGAAGAAGGCCGTGAGACCGGCGAAGGGCGCGATGAGCAGCAGCAAGCGCCTCACCGGCTGCCTCGGCATCTCCGGCGGCGTGTCCTGCGAGGACTCCTCCGGCGGCTGCCGCGGATCGATCAAGCGTCCAGCCACCTCCGACGGCTCGTCCCGCGAGGACTCTCTAGGCACCATCAGCTCGACCATCCCTGCCGCAATGCCGACCGGATCTCGGCGAGCACCTGGTGGAACTCGGCAGTGTCCTCGACCGAGGCGTGCCGCGGTCTGGGCAGCCTCACGTCGACGACCCTGGCGATGCGTCCCGGCCTGGAACCCAGCACCGCCACGCGGTCCGACAGCGCCACCGCCTCGGGAATGGAGTGCGTCACGAACAGCACCGTGCTGCCGACCTGCTCCCAGAGGTCGAGCAGCAGGTAGCGCATCTCGGCCCGGGTCATCTCATCGAGAGCAGAGAACGGCTCGTCCATCAGCAGCACGGGAGCACCCAGAGCGAAGGCCCGGGCGAGGCTGACCCGCTGCTGGAGACCGCCGCTCAGCTCGCTCGGCAACGAGTCCAGGAACGGGCTCAGACCCATGTCGTCGAGCATTCTCTCCTGGCTGCTCGCGGACATGGCACGGCTGCCGTGCTTGCGGTTGACATCGCCTAGCAGCGAGATGTTGCGCCGCACGGTGCGCCACGGCAGCAGGGCCGGGTGCTGGGGCACGAACCCGTAACGCTTCTGGCGGCGGGCCTCGACCGGCGGCCGGCGGTTGACCGTGACGGTGCCGCGGTCGGGTTCCAGGAGACCGCCGGCGAGACGCAACATCGTGGACTTGCCGCAACCGGAGGGACCGATCAGGCTCACGAACTCCGACTCGCCCACGTCGAGGCTCACCCGCGAGAGAGCATGCACCCGCCGGTCGTCGCGCCCGAACCACTTCGACACAGAATCGAAGCTGATCGCCGGCTCGGTCACGTCACGCACCACCCGGCCGAACCGCGTGGCCCGCACGCGCACCCACCCCGGCGCCGGCACCCAACTCCATCACCTCAACGCACCACCCAACCGAACCGCGTGGCCCGCACGCGCACCCACTCCAGCGCAGGCACCCAACTCGATCACCTCAACACACCACGTCACTTGCGCGTCCTGCCCCTCGCCGGCCACGTCACACGCTGAGAGCCATCACTCGCACATCCGTGCCGCGTGACTCCGAGCGTTCACCACGCACCCTCGGCGCGCGTCAGGGACCGGGCCAGATCAGCGTTGTCCCGTCGTATACCCCGGCGGCTATATCGGCGTTGACCATGGAGCGCCAGTCCGGCCGCGAGCTGAGCACACCCGTCTGAACCTGCGCGTCGATCTCCGCTTCAAACAGACCCAGGTCGGGGATGCCGAGACCCCTGCCCTCGGGGGCGAGGTCGGCTATCAGCGCCGACTCGACCCCCCACCGGTAGCGCTCGGCCTCCATCGCGAAGAACATCGGGTTGCCTGCGGCGTCGATCAACTCGAAGGCGTTCTCCACGGCGATGTCGGGGTTCGCCGCGGCGAATGCCTGACCGCGGATCAGGGCTCGCACCACGTCGGCCACCAGAGCGGGGTGCTCGTCGATCACCGACTGCGTCGTGAACGGGATGCCAAAGCTGGACGGCACGTCGAAGTCCAGCGGGTCGAGCATCGTGAACGGCACGCCGTTGCGGGTCAGCGTGTTCGGTTCGTTGGACTTGTAGACGGGCAGCGCGTCTATGCCGAGCTCGAGGTGGGCTATCGGATCGAAGCCGTCGAGCAGGATCTCCTCGAAGCAGTCTCGCTCGATCCCCGCCAGCGCCACCGCGGCCTGCAGCGAGTAGGGCAGGTCGCCCTTGATGCCGATCAGGCTGCCGCACAGATCGGAGAAGTCCTCGACATCGCTGCCCTCCGGCAGGACGATCGCCTCTATGGCGGTGCGGCCCCAGTGGAGCAGGGCCACGAGGTCGCCCTCGCCGGCAACGTTGTTGGCAACCAGCTCGGCAAATGACGCCGCCGTCCCGAACTCGGCTCTACCCTCGATCACCAGGGCGCCGTTGGAGGGCCCGAACCCAGGCTGGAGCTCGAAGTCGATGCAGAGTTCCTCGAAGTATCCCTGCGCGTCGGCAACGATGGCCTCGATGATCCCCGCCGAGGCCGCGAAGTCGAAGCCGGTCACGAAGGTCACGGTGCCGGCATCGCGGTTGGCCTGACATCGCTCGGCGACGGCGTCCTCGCCGTCCCCGCCGTCGCCGCTGCAGGCCGCGGCCAGCAGCGACAGCACAAGCAGGGCTGACAGCGCTGGCAGCGCTGACATTCGTTGGCGTGAACTGTGGCGGCTCATGTCGCCCTCCCTCGAAAGTCTCAAAGTACTGAGCACCGCTCGATCAGGGCCTAGGCACACAGTCTGCCAGCGCCCTTGAGCAGCGCCAAGATTCAGCAGCGATTCAGCAGCCCAAAGGTTCAATGGTGGGTGGCTCGTGTCAAGTGCTCCAGTCTATGTCATACCATGCTGCCATGCAACGGCGTCTGGAGGATCTCTCGGGTCCGGAGGTAGCGGATCGGATCACCGCCTCGTCGGTGCTCGTGCAGCCGGTCGGCGCGGTCGAGCAGCACGGACCCCACCTGCCGCTGTCGGTGGATCATGTGATCGCGCACGAGGCCGCCGCTGCGGTCGTCAGCGAGTTCGGCGACGCCCTCGACCTGTGGCTGCTGCCCACGATGTCGGTGTCGAAGTCCAACGAGCACGCCTGGTCGCCCGGCACGCTGTGGCTGTCGGCGGAGACGATGCTGGCTGTGCTGCGTGACATCGGTCGCTGCGTCGCTGCCACGCGGGCCCGCCGCCTGGTGTTCCTCAACGGCCACGGCGGCAACTCGTCGCTGCTCAACGTGGCCTGCCGGGAGATCAGGCTGGAGCACGGGCTGATGACGTTCCTGGTTCACCCGTTCGTGCCCCCGGACCAGGGCGGTGCCTCACCGGCCTCCGAACTGGGCATGGGCATCCACGGCGGCCATCAGGAGACCTCGGTGTTCATGCACTTGAGACCCGATCTCGTGCACCTGGAGCGGGCGTTGCGGGCCGTGCCCGAGAGGCTGGCCCGCAACCGCCATGTGCGTTTCGGGGGTTCGGCGTCCTTCGGCTGGCTGTCCAACGACTTCGGCCCGCAAGGCCACATAGGCGACCCGACCGGCGCCGGCGCAGCAGAGGGCAAGCAACTCTTCGAGACCGCTGTCGCCCTGGTAGGCGAGCAACTGGCCGAGATAGCCGCCTTCGACTTCGGCCGCATGAGCTAGGCACTGACCCGGGTATTGCTGCCCGGGTCAGTGCCCCTGAGTCTCGGCTTAGGTCGAGGGCATCCAGGCGCTCCAGACGCGCTCGTTGGCAGCGATCCAGTCGGCCGCGGCCTCCTCGACGCTCTTGCCCTCACCCTCGATGGCGGCGAGCATCGACACCTGGTCGGCGGTCGTGTAGTTGAAGTTGTGCAGCAGCGTCCACGCCGCGGGAGCGCCTTCCTCCAGGCCCTCCCAGACGATCTTGAAGAGATTGTCCGGCGGGTAGTACTCCGGCGGCAGCTCCAGCTCGACGAGGTCGAACGTGTTGAACGCCGAGTGGGGCGTCCAGAAGTACGACAGCACCGGCTCCTCCCGGCTGAATGCCCCGTCGAACGCAGCCAGCAGCGCCTCCTCGGAACCGGCATAGACGATCTCAAGCTGCAGTCCGAGATCGTCGATGATGTCCTGCTCGAAGGTCACCCAGCTCGGGTCGCCGTGCAGGATCTGCCCGAGGTCGCCGGTCTCTGCCGTGGCGAACAGTCCGGCCAGATCGGGATCCGTGAACCCGTCGGCGGTGGCCAGTTCGGGATGCCGCTCAACCATATAGGCAGGCATCCACCAGCCGATCTTGCCGACCGGGCCGAGCAGCCCGGCGTCGGCGACATTGCCCTGGGGATTGTCGATGAAATCGACGCGGTTGTCGGCGTGACCCGATGGCCACACCTCCAACGACGCGTGCAGGTCGCCGGTGTTGATCGCCGACCACTGCGCGTTCTCGTCGAGGTCGGTGACCTCCACGTCGTAGCCGATCTGCTCAAGGAGCTGTTTGGCGACCGCGACATTGGCAGCCGAACCGTTCCACGGGTTGGCGATGAGCTTGATCGTGGTGATCTCGCCAAGTTCGGAGCCGCCCATGTCATCCTCGTCCGCCGGCTCCGGCTCCTCCGGCTGCTCGGCCACCGGCTCAGGCTCGGACTCCATCGTCTCCGGCTCTTCAACCATCGTGGGCTCGGACTCCATCGGTTCCTCGACCGCCGGCTCCGGCTCAGACGGTTCCTCGACCGCCGGCTCCGGCTCTGACTGCGGCGGCGCTTGCACCGTGTCGTCGTCGTCATCACCGCAGGCAGCGGCCAGCAGGCCGAACACGGCCAGCACGGCGGCCAGCCTCCATAGATGCTTCATCATCAGGTTCCCTCCTCCATGTGACTCGGCCGCGCCCGTTGCGCCGCCGACCTCCTTCGAGATGCTACTTCTAGCACGGCAACGGTCCGCTCGCGCCGGGTTCGTTGCGAGTGATCGCGCGGCTGCCCGCGCGCTGGGCGGCCTGGACCCGGCGCAACTCCGGAACATCCACCGGCAGCCGAACGTAGTATGCGCTCGTGCCCGCCGGCGACAACCACCCCAGCGAGGCCGCGGGCAGCGCTCCGGACGGCGTTGCCCCACTCGCCTGCCACGGGGTCACGAAGATCTTCGGCAGCGACGTCGCGGCCGCCCAGAGCCTGATGGCGCAGGCAGCGAGCCGCCAGGATATCCAGGAGCGCACAGGCTGCCTGGTGGCCGTGCGGGACGCCACGTTCTCGGTGAGACAGGGCGAGACCTTCGTGGTGATGGGACTCTCCGGCTCGGGCAAGTCCACGCTGATCCGCTGCCTGTCCCGGCTGATCGAGCCGACCAGCGGGACGGTCGGGATCCATGGCGCCCCCATCTCCGAGATGGACGGCCACACATTGAGAGAGTTGAGGCGGCGGAGCCTGTCGATGGTGTTCCAGCATTTCGGTCTGTTCCCACACCGCAAGGTGATCGACAACGTCGCCTTCGGCCTGGAGATCCGGGGCACGCCGCGGGCCGACCGCTACGAGCGGGCCCTGGGTGTGCTCTCGATGGTCGGTCTGAGCGGCTGGGCCGACCACTTCCCCCAGCAACTCTCCGGCGGCATGCAGCAGCGGGTCGGGCTGGCCCGGGCCTTGTGCGTGGAGCCCGAGATCCTCTTCTTCGACGAGCCCTTCTCGGCGCTGGACCCCCTGATCCGCCGCGAGATGCAGGACGAGCTTCTGGCGTTGCAGCAGACCATGCGTCGCACGCTGGTGTTCATCACCCACGACTTCCATGAGGCACTCAAGCTCGGCGACCGCATCGCCATCATGAAGGACGGCGAGTTCGTGCAGGTGGGCACACCCGAGCAGATCGTCTCGGCGCCCGCAGACGACTATGTGCGCGAGTTCACCGAGGACGCCCCCAAGACCAGGGTGATCACGGTCGGCTCCGTGCTGCGACCCCTCGACGGCGCTGCGCCCCATGGTGAGCCGGTGCGCCTCGACGCAGTCCTCGACGAGGTCCTGCCGCGGCTGCTGGCCCACCCGGACGAGCTGTGCGTGATCGACGATCAGGGCAGGCCCGCCGGGATCGTGGACCGCGAGCGGGTGGCGAAACTGCTCGACCCCGCAGGCAGGCGCGACACGACGTGACGCTCGCCGCGCCGTCAGCACCACCGCCGCCGCCTGCCGCGGACACCCACACCCACCGCCAGGCCTGAAATGACACTCGCCGCGCCAACAACACCGCCGTTGCCTGCCGCGGGCGCGGTCGAGGCGCGGCTGGCCGGCGACCGCAGGCGGAGGCTCCGCTCGGGCGGGTGGCTCATCGCCGGGACCGCCGCCGTGGTCGTGGCTCAACTCCTGTTCGGCTCGGTGGGCGGCTTCCCCGAGTCGTGGGCGATCCCGCTGGCCGACCGGATCGACGACGCCCGCCGCTGGATCATCGACAACCAGACCACCCACTGGAGCTTCTCGCTCGTGTTCAACCCGGTCAGCGACTCCATCGACTGGTGCCTGCGCACCGTGGAGCGCTGGCTGCTGTGGCTGCCCTGGTACGTGGTCGCGGCCGCTGCGGCGATGCTCGCCACTTCCGTGCTGGGGCTGCGCGCCGGGCTGATGACCGCTGCCGGGGTGCTGTACTTCGGTGCCATCGGCCTCTGGGAGGAGAGCATCCAGACAGTGGCGCTGATGGGCGTGGCCGTGGCCATATCGGTCGCCATCGGGGTGCCGCTCGGGATCGCCAGCGCTCGCTACGACCGGCTGCAGCGGGCCCTGAGGCCCGTGCTCGACGCCATGCAGACGCTGCCCGCCTTCGTGTACCTGATCCCGGTGGTGCTGCTGTTCGGGGTGGCGCGGGTGCCGGCCATCATCGCCTCGGTGGTGTACGCGCTGCCGCCCACGGTGCGGCTCACCGACCTGGGAATACGCAACGTGCCTGCCGTCACGGTCGAGGCCGCGGAGATGTTCGGGGCGACGCCGCGCCAGACCTTGCGCAAGGTGCAGCTCCCGCTGGCGACGCCCAGCGTGCTCACCGGCATCAACCAGACCATCATGATGGCGCTGAGCATCGTGGTCATCGCTGCGCTGATCGGTGCCGGGGGGCTGGGCCAGGTGGTGCTGGAGTCGCTGCGACGGCTGCACGTCGGGCGGGCGCTGGAGGCGGGGCTGGCGATCGTCGTGCTCGCCGTCATCATGGACCGCATCACCCACGGAGCCGCCGGTCTGGGCGCCCGCCGCAGCCGGCTTCGCCTCATGCCGGAGTCGCTGTCGCGCCTGGGCGCGGCACAGTGGATCGAGGGCGCGGTCGCGGCCATCGACCGGGGCCTGTGCCGTGCGGGCGCGGTGCTGGCACGGCCGGCGCGTGCGGTGCCCGCCGCCGGCTCGGTGCTGGTGCGCCATCCTCGCCGCGTGCTCGGCGCGGTGGCGCTCGCAGCGGGCGCGGTCGCAGGCGCGGTCCTCGGCAAGCCGGACTTTCCCTCGGCGATCTCGGTGTCGTTCGCGGATCAGATCGACTGGCTGGTGGACTGGGTGCGCGACAACCTCTACGAGATCGGCGGAACCTGGTTCGGGACCGGCTGGTTCAGCGACACGATCACGATATACGCGGTGACGCCGCTGCGCGAGCTGTTCAGCTCGGAGCTGGCCTGGCCGGTGGTGATCGGAGCCGTCGGGCTGGCCGGATGGCGGCTCGGCGGCGCGGGTCTGGCGCTGTTCTGCTCGGCTTGCGTGGCCGGCCTGGGCGTGCTCGGCATGTGGAGGCTGTCCATGGACACGCTGGCCCAGACGATCGTGGCGGTGGTGATGGCGATCCTCTGCGGCATCCCCCTGGGCGTGCTGGCGGCCCGCAGCGACCGGTTCGAGCGGATGCTCAAGCCGGTGCTCGACTTTTTGCAGACGATCCCCAGCTTCGTTCTGCTGGTGCCGGTGATCATCATGTTCAACGTGGGCAGGATCCCGGGGATCATCGCGTCGGTGCTCTATGCCCTGCCGGCGGCGACCCGCCTCACCAACCTGGGCATCCGGCAGGTGGAGGGCGAGGCCACCGAGGCTTGCCGGGCCTTCGGCGCCACCCGTGGTCAGACGCTGCGGAAAGTGCAGTTGCCGCTGGCCGCTCCGAGCATCATCGCCGGGATCAACCAGACCGTGATGCTGGTGCTGGCCATGGTGGTGATCGCCGGGCTCGTGGGCGGGGGCGGCCTGGGCCTCGAGACGGTGAAGGGGCTCCGGCGCAGCGACTCGGTGGGGTCGGGCTTCGTGGCCGGCCTCGCGATCGTGCTGCTGGCCATGCTGCTGGACCGGCTGCTGCAGGCCTGGACCCGCCGCTTCACCCCAGTCGAAGCCACGTCGTAGTTTCTTGACGGTCAGCGGCCCTGCCCTCGGGGGCGGCCCTGATTGCGGTGTTTATGCCGATGTTCGTGATGTCTGCATTCTCAGCGGCCCTGCCAGCGGGGGGCGCGGCCCTCGGTGAAGGCTCGGGGGCCTTCCTCGGCGTCGTCTGAGGCGAGCATCGCCTCGTAGGCGGCGAGATCGCCCGAGCGCAGCAGCTCGAGGGCTTCACGCAGGGGCAGGTGGCCGGTGCGGCTGCGGATCTCGCTGATGGCGGCCACCGACAGGGGTGCCGCCTGCACGATCCTGGCCGCGAGGGCGCGTGCAGTGTCCATCACGGCAGCAGGCTCGACCACCGCGTTGACCAGGCCCCAGCGCAGCGCCTCGGCCGCGTCGAGCCGGCGGCCCGCATACAGCACCTCGTTGGCTATCACCGGCGGCAGCATCGGTGGCAGGCGCACCGACGCAGTGTCGGGCACGATCCCGAGCGTTGCCTCCGGCAGCCAGAACCGGGCGTTCGCGGCGGCGACCACGAGGTCGGCGGCGAGGGTGATCTCGAAGCCTCCGCCGACGGCCATCCCGTTCACAGCGCAGATCACCGGCTTGAGCAGGCCGGGCAGCTCGCCGAAGCCTCCGAAGCCGCCCACGCCGTAGTCGGCCTCGAACTCCTCGCCCGCCGCGGCCGCGTTGAGATCCCAGCCAGCGGAGAAGAACCGCTCGCCTGCGCCCGTGAGGATGGCGACCCGCAACTTCGGGTCGTCACGGAAGGCGGCGAAGACCGCTCCCAGCTCCCGGCTGGTGGCGGCGTCGATGGCGTTGGCCTTCGGCCGGTCGAGGGTCACCTCCAGCACCGGCCCGTTCGCAACCACCGACACGGCGCTGCTGGACATCGCGGCGGGCTCAGCCGGGCTCGTCATATTGCTCGGTGTACTTGTTCCTCGATGTCATTGTTCCTCGGTGTCGTGGACGAGCATCAGCGCGTCGGCGGCGACCGCGGCGTGCGGCGTGACGATGAGGGGGTTGATCTCGACTTCGATGATGCGGGGATCATCGCGCACCAGCGAGCCGAGCGCGCCGACCGCCTCGACTGCCGCCTCGACCGAGCCGGCGCTCCGCCCCCTGTGGCCTGCGAGGAGGGGCCACATCCGCAGGCCGCGAAGCGCCTCGCGTACCTCTGGGGGCCTGGCCGGGACAAGCAGCGCGACGGTGTCGTCGAGCAGTTCGGCGAGCGTCCCGCCGGCACCGACCGTGAGCAGCATTCCCACCGGCGGCACGGAGCGCACGCTCACCAGCAGTTCGGCGACGGCGTCACCCACGAACTCCTCGACCAGCACAAGCCCGCCGCCGGCCGCGGCGAGACGCTCGGCCGCGGCCGACACCTCGTCCGGTGAGCCCAGCCCGGCGGCCACCCCGCCCACGTCGGACTTGTGCATCGCGCCCGTGATCTTGAGCACCACCGGACAGCCGATCCGCGCCGCCGCACCCGCCGCCTCCGATGCAGGCACGACCATCCCGTTTGGGGTGGCGATGCCTGCTGCGGCCAGACGCCTCTTGGCGTCATGCTCGGACAACGGGAAGCCCGCCGCGGGGTCACCGCGTGACGCAAGCAGCGGCAGCGCCTCCGGCTGATCTGGCTCGATGTTCTCGGGATCTTCGGGCTGGGCAATGTTGCGTCCCCAGATTGCGCAGGCTTCGAGGGCGGACAGGGCGTTGTCCAGGTCGCCGCAGCAGGCGAGGCCCAGTTCGGCGGCTCGGGCGCGGGCCTCCGCCGGAAGGTTCTCGGCCATCGATGCGACCACCAACCCAGGCGTGTGGCTGCTTGCACACGCCGCCGCGAAGGCCCGCATCGTCGGCCACCACCGCGACCGGTCAAGCCCCTCGGCCGGGAAATCGAGCACCAGCATGGCCGCGTTGAAAGGCCCCGAGTGCGCCAAGTCACCATCAGTGCCGAGCGCCGCACGGAAGCACTGTTGGAGGCGTTGCTCGTCGCCCCAGATGAAGGTGTGGTAGTCGAGCGGGTTGGTCACCGTCACGCGCCCGTCGAGCGCCTCGGTGACGCGTGCGGCGTGGTCGGGTGCCAGCGGCGGGAAGTCCAGGTCACGACTATGGCCGCGGTCCGCGACCAGCGCGGCCTCACCGCCTGAGCAGCTCAGCGAGATCAGCCGATTGCCCTCCAGCAGGCCGAGCGCGCCCATGATCGCCAGCGTGTCCAGCAGCTCGGGCACGGTGTGGACGCGGCGGACGCCGAGCCGGCGGAACAGGGCGTCGTAGGCCGCGTCGTCGCCGGCCATCGAGGCCGTGTGAGTGAGGGCGATGGCGCTGGAAGCATCCGCAGCGCCCAGCTTCAACGCCGCCACCGGCAGACCTCGACGCAGCGCCGAGTCGGCTGCCGCGGCGAAGCGCTCCACATCGTCGAGCGCCTCGACACAGAGCCCCAGGCCGGTGATCGCAGGGTCGGCCGCCAGCGTCTCGCACGCCTCCGCGATGCCGACATCGGCCTGGTTGCCAAGCGCCATCGTCCAGACGACGTCCAGGCCGCGGCGCTGCATCGTGAGGTTGACTGCGATGTTGCCGCTCTGGCTGATCAGGGCCACGCCCCGCTCGCAGCGGGACAGGCCGTGAACGTCGGGCCACAATGCGGCGCCGTTGAGGGCGCACAGCGTGCCATAGCAGTTGGGGCCGACCAGCGGCATGCCCGCGGCGGCCGCCACCAGGCCGCGCTGCAGCGCGGCGCCTGCCTCGCCCGTCTCGGCGAAGCCGGAGGCGTGGCACACGGCCGCCCCGGTGCCGGCCGCGGCCAGATCGCGCACCACCTCGACGGCCGCGTGACTGCCGACCCCGACGAAGGCGGCGTCGGCCACCCCGGGCAGCTCGCCCACGGATCGGAAGGTCGGCAGGCCGCCCAGCGAGCGCCTGGGGTTGACAGCCCACATCTCGCCGCCGAACCCGAGGGAGCGGGAGGCCTCGATAGCCAACTCGGCCGCCTCCCCGCCCACGAACACCAGCGACCGCGGCCTGAGCAGCCGCTCGAGCCGGTCTTGGCCGTCACCGATCATTCGCCGTTTTCGGATCAGCAACCGAGAGGCCGCAGCATGTCGCGCGACACGATGTGGCGCTGGATCTCGCTGGTGCCGTCCCAGATGCGGTCCACGCGGGCGTCACGCCAGATCCGCTCCAGCGGCAACTCGTCCATCAGGCCCATGCCCCCCAGGACCTGGATCGCCTCGTCGGACACGAACTGGAGCATCTCTGTGGCCGAGAGCTTGGCCATGGCCGCGTCGGCGTCGCTCATCTCGCCCCGAGCCGACAGCCAGGCGGCCCGGTAGGTCATCAGCTCGGCCTGCAGCAGGCGGGTGCGCATGTCGGCCAGCTTGAACGACACCCCCTGGAAGCGCCCGATGCGCTGCCCGAACTGCTCGCGGTCGGCGGCCCAGCCGAGGGCCACCTCCAAGGCCCGGTCGGCCCGGCCGAGGCACACGGCCGCCACCTGCAGGCGCGTGCTGCCGAGCCACTCGTTGGCCACGTCGAAGCCCCGGTGCTCCTCACCGAGCAGGTTGGCCGCGGGCACCCGGGCGCCGTCGAAGTTGATGATGAAGTTGTGGTAGCCCCGGTTCGACACGCAGTTGTAGCCGCCGGTGAGCTCCACGCCGGGCGTGTCGAGGTCGACCAGCAGCGACGAGATGAGCTTGCGGGGGCCTCGGGGCGTTTCGGCGGCGCCGGTGGCGGCGAACAGGATCACGTAGTCGGCGAGGTCGGCATGGCTGATGAAGTGCTTGGTGCCGTAGACCACGAAGTCGCCGCCGCGGCGCTCGGCCCGGCAGGCCATGCCCCGCAGGTCGGAGCCGGCGCCGGGCTCGCTCATGGCCAGGCACTCCACCCGCTCGCCTCGCACGGTGGGCAGGAGGTACTCATTGATTTGCGTGCCGGTGCAGGCCCGCAGGATGTTGGACGGGCGGGCGACGATGTACTGCAGGGCATAGGACGTCCAGCCGAAGGCCCGCTCCGCCATGGCCAGGGTGAGGTCGTCGAGGCCGCCGCCGCCGAGCTCGGCAGGCATGTTCGCCGCGTACAGGCCTGAGTCGATTGACCTGCGACGGATCTGCTCCACCAGATCGGGCCGGACCTCGCCGGTGCGCTCCACCTCCTGCTCGTGGGGAACCAGCTCGCGCTCCACGAATGAGCGCACCGTGTCGACCACCAGTTGCTGGGACTCATCGGTAGCGAAATCCAAGGTTGCTCCTACTCGCCTGGGCGGTAACCCGTGCCGTTGACAGGCCCGGTTGAGAAAGATGCCCTTGACTGGTTCACCTGGTAAGGCTCATGCGGCGACCTGCTTCGGGCGGGATCGGCATGGTTGCGTGAGCGGCGGTGACCGCGGCCAGCGCCGCGGCCGGGCCTGCCGGCACCGGGGCACTGCGCCCGGCCGCTGTGTCCACATGCAACAGCATCTGCTCGGCAGTGCATAGCAGCTCGCCGCCGCTCTGGCTTGCACTCACGGCGTCGCCTGCGTTGCCGCCGGCATCCGTGCCCCCTCCGTCTGTGCCGGTAGTGCCACCCGAGTTGCTCTGGCTGCGGCAGCCGTTCAGGTCGGCATCACCCGCGTCGCCACCGTGCCGCCCGCCCGCCACAGCGTCACCTGCGTTGCTTGCGGTGGCGTCTCTGCTGCGGCCTCGATACATGGCGTGGAAGATGTGCAGCCGCTTGGCATCGCTGCCCAGCACTTGCGTGACCACCCGCAGCGGGTCGTCCAGCGAGGCCTCGCGGTGGTAGTTGATGTGGGTCTCCACCGTGAAATAGGAGTGGCCGGCGGCGCGGTAGCCCTCATCGATGCCGAGGTAGCGGAACAGGGCATCCGAAGCCCACCCGAACGCGGTCAGGAACGCCGATTCGGTCATGTGGTCGTTGTAGTCCACCCAGTCCGGCTCGACCACGGCCTCATACAGCTCCAGCGGAGTGTCCACGTGCGCGCCCGGCGCCCACGGCTGCGCCGCCTCGGCGGCCCGAGCTGACAGTATGCGGGCCTCGCGCTCGGCGATCAGGCGGCCTGCACCCAGCTTGGCGGGGCGCAACGCCCGCATCACCGCGATCAGGGCATCGTCGCGCCGGCGCTCCAGCTCGGCCACGGAACGTCCGGCGGCCTGCTGCTCGCAGCCGGCGGCCATCGCCTCCAGCAGGTCGTCGGTCAGCTCCGGGGCCTTCAGCCGCGTCCACGGCAGCTTGAGCGCAGGCCCGAACTGGCTCAGCATGTGGCGCATGCCGCCGTCGCCGCCGGCCAGGTGGAACGTGAGGTTGGTGCCCATGGCCGCCCACCGCAGGCCGGGGCCGTAGATGATCGAGTCGTCGAGTTCGGCGGTGGTGGCGGTGCCGTCGTTCACCAGGTGCAGGTTCTCGCGCCACAGCGCCTCCTGGAGCCGGTCCGACAGGTAGCCCTCAACCTCGTTGCGCACCACAAGGGGGTGCATCACCAGGTCGTCGTAGTGCTGTGCGGCGGCGGCCGTGGCGGCCTCGGCGGTGGCCGCGCCGGGCACCACCTCCACCAGCGGCAGCAGGTACACGGGGTTGAAGGGATGGCCGATGAGCAGCCGTTCCGGGTGGGTCAGACCCTCCGCAAGGTCGCTCGGCAGCAGTCCCGACGAGCTGCTCGCGATCACCGTCTCGGGCCCGGCCGCGGCGTCCAGCCTGCGCAGCAGCGGGCGCTTGATCGACGGGTCCTCCGGGGCGCTCTCCTGCACCCAGTCGGCGCCGGCGGCGACCTCCTCGGGTGTCGCGGCCCAGCTCAGGCGGGCGGGGTCGGCGCCGGGGAACAGCCCCAGGCGGGTCGCAGCGGGCCAGGCACGCTCGATTGCACTGCGGAGGCGATCCTCGGCGCCGTCAGCCGGATCCCAGGCGATCACGTCGTGGCCCCGGGCCAGAACCCGCACGGCCCAGCCGGAGCCGATCACGCCCGTTCCCGCAAGCCCAACGGTTCGGGTGCGGCGACGGCTTCCAGGCTCAGGCTGCGCCGAGCCGATCACATCGGTTTCCGTAAGCCCGACGGTCCTGTCCGTCAACCTGCGCCCCTCAGCCCCGAGTCCCGCCAGCCGGAACGTGCTCGCGCCCGAAGTGCCACCGACCCCGCTCTTCAATCCTCATCGAGCCATCTATCAACGGACGGCATCCAGGAACTTCGAGAAGTAGCCGAGGCCGGGATCCTCGAGTGTGCCAACCACCAGGCCGCGATCCAGGAACCGGTTGAACTCCTCGCAACTCGTCTCCGGCACCAGAGCGCAACCGTGGCACGCAGCCAGATTGCAGGACTCGGGACCCTGCCCCTTCTCGCCCACCTCCATACACACAGGGTCGGTCGAGCACCACCGCGCCTTGCTGAGCGCCGCCTCGAATACCGCCCTCAGGTTGTCCGGGCGCGCCATCCGAACAAGCCCGCCCATGGTCCCGTCTGAGTCGCCGGCAGCGGTGTAGATCAGGAGTCCTGCCATCTCGCGACCGTCCACATCGGACACGTACAGCCGTTCCCGTAGCGAGGCCGAGCTATAGCCGCATGTGTAGACCAACTCGTTGATAAGCAGATGGCCGAGAGTGTGCACCAACACCTCCCGAGGAGAAATCTCGCAAAGCACCCTGGGAGAGCTCGGCTCCTGTTGAGCACTCCTCCAATTGCGTCGCATCGCACTGGCACGCCTCACTACCTCAGGTTGCTTTTCCCAGCCAGCAAGTTTCGACGGCTCGAGCTCCAGATAGATGCCTTCGCCCCTGACCACATACGCTGGAAGCCAATCCTCATCGTGAGGCAGCGACCGCCGGCGCAACATATCCTTGCCGTCAGAAATCCCAGGCTCGCCATGCCGCACCCGAGTAAACCCTCTCAACGCGCGAGTCTCTGTCAGGTCATCGACACTCAAGACCCGCGATACCGAATCAGCAAGTTCGCCATCTACATCTTGAGGTGCTGCGCTTAGCTCATCGCTCTGCGGGCGATCTCTAATGCTCCGATACTCCGGATAGCGCCACACATCAGTCGGTGTCAGACCTTCAGCAGCCGTTCTGTAAGTTGGTGTCGCAGCGCCATCGCCTTCCCAGAGGCGTTCACGGAAAGCCTCAATCCACTCCGAATCGGCGACCTTACCAATCTCATCGCCGCGTTCCGGCACGCCTATGCGCAACTCCTCCCGAAACTCCTTGACAAAATCCGCGACGCTCGCAGCATCGACAAACTTGCGATGACCCACTCGCATTAGCGGACGGACATCCGCACTACGACAGAGGTCTTGGAGTGGCTTACCGGCCACACCCTCCTCTGGCGGCAAGAGAATAGACGACTCGACTAGTGGAAAATACACATGGCTGGCACTCCGCTGCGCGGCGCGTATCGACTGTTGACATCCTTTGCCCGGTCGGCCTCCCGGTTGGTTGAGCCAAGGCCGCGCGCCCGTGCAGCAGTAGGGTTCATCAGCGGCATCGGTAAGCTCGTCGGTCAGGTAGGTGCTCTGTTGCCCGTCCGAAGCAAGGTCTGCGCCTGCCTTCGTTATGTTGGCCAGCGAGCGTTCGCTCTCACAACCGTCACACTTGACAATCTGGCGGTCTGGACTCCCTCCACCTCGGGAAAACAAGCGAAGATCACCCTTGCAATCGGGCGCGGCATCTCTATGAACCCATTCCCGAAAAGAAAAGTCGTCAAGATGTCCCAGACTGCACATCACCACCCATTGAACCTGAAACATGCTCGGCTTGGTCTTCGCCATCGCATGCGTTTCATCATCACACTTTACTGAATACGCGTCAAGCAAACGAGCACGCTTCAAGCCCTTGCAATACACGCAGTAGTGCCATCTGGGAAACCTTAGTGCTGGAACAGTAAGGCCCACGTTCATCTCGTCTTCGTCCTTGGACAACGAAGTCCGATAGTCTGGCGGCAGCCGAAAGTGGCTAACCCCGAGTCTCGATTCGAGACGCGGGTCATTAACCGTGTACTCCTCGGGCTCGACAGTATCCTTGTCCTTGACCTCATACCAATGGTCCAACCCAGCCGTGATGAGAGACGTACCATCGACCATGTTGCTCATTGCCCCACTACCCCAAGGTGTGATGAGGTGGGCTTGCCTAACGCTACCTACGATCTGATGCTTCTGATCATCGCTCTCGCGCCTCTTGTTCAGCCAGCCCTGGCCGCTGCTTCGGATTTCCAGCCGGCACTCAGCATCAACATTGCGCATGCTGCCAGGCACATCCCAGAGCACCGCCTTTTCTCGCAGGGCTGGAAACTCTTTCGGAAACCGCATAAGGCCCGGCAAGACATGGCCACGATCATCTTTCTTCGGTTTCCACTCCCTATACGGCGCGGCTCCGGTCCACTCCATCGCCCGTAGTTTGGCCCAATGGTCTAGGCGCGGCAACTCTTCTGAGTCTACAACCTCCGCACGCGCTGAAAGTAGAGATATCGCTTGACTGAACTCTGCCTCCGGAAACGGGTCTGGGAGTTTATCTGGAGCCGTCTGTCGAACGTAAGATATCGCGACCGCGTGGAGCGCTCTACGGAGAACCGGCGCGGCGAACGGCGTAACAGAGGTGGGCTCCACCTGCGAGTAAAGCGCTTGGTGATCTGTACGAAAGCGTTCGTAGTGACTGCGGTCTCGCGGGTTCGCCGCGCGATAGATGGTCAACACCAGACCAGGGACATCTCCACGGCGGCCAACGCGTCCACTGACCTGGATGTACTGGGATATCGTCTTCGGTTGTCCGGCGATGGTCATGAGACCAAGCCGGTCAACGTCCACGCCCAGCTCGATAATATTCGATGCGAGGCAGATATCAAGACAGGCGAGCTGGTCAGACCCCGCGTCGACAGCGTACTTCTCTTCGAGTTCCTTGATTGCCAGCGGAATCTTGTCGCTGCGTAGTCGCGATGTCAGCTCCCTGATTCTGCGCGGCCACCTGGGATCGACGTTGTCGCGATCACGCATTCCGCGCAAATAATTTCCGACGTCGAATTCCAGCAGAGACCTAGTATTGCCCAGATGACGGAGGCTGTTGAAGAAGTTGAGATTCGTCCAGTATCCGTCCCGATCCGCTGGTGGAATTTCAACAGCAGCCTGAAGCGTCGTGGCGGCAAGCCTGACCTGAAGCTCTTGAGTTGAGCGTAGCGACGCGCTCATAATCCCTAGATAGCGTTTGCGGGGTGATGCCGCCTCATCGTCGGCAGCGGCCGAACTGGCGAAGAAGGATTGACCCTCCTCCAGTCCATGCGGAGGAAACAAGGCCACGCGATCCCGGCCGAAGAGTCCCCTCACCTGCTCCCTATAGCGCCGAACCGTCGCCGTCGCCGCGATGATCTTCGGTGGAATGGCTGGCGAACGGCGTCGATCCGTGCAGAGCTCTTCGACGACAGGCTCATAGATCCCGAATATCGAACCCAGTGGCCCGGAAATGGCATGCATTTCATCCTGAACGATCAGACTCGGTGGCGATACATCTCTCCCGCCTTGCGCCCCTAGGCCGAAAAGGCTACGTGCCTCGAGCTTCCATGCCAAATTCGCGAACTTGTCCACCGTTCCGATGACAATCGAAGGTCGCGTCTCGTAGGTGTCCTCGTCCACGACGTGAACGGGTAACGTCTCACGTCCACCGAAGCGGCATTCTCTGTCGGCACAACGAAACAAAACCCTATCGCCGTCCGTTTCGTACCCGATGACCTCTTGGCCCGGACCGTCTCGCGATGTCGCACCGAGTGGGCCCATCTGGGCAGCGCACCATGGACACCGTAGCAGCACGAACTTGTTTCCAGCTCGCGCATCACCCTTCAACTTCTTTAGTTCATAGCAAGCTTCGCTCCAGGTGTTCGGCGTATTGGCTTTCCCGACCCAAAGTCCGATTCCGAAAGGACTCTTGCCAAGTTTCTTGGGGTCTTCGGAGCGGATGTCCTCAAGCGCGCATATTAGGGCGGCCGCCCGCTGAAACTGCTGAGCCGTAAGCAGTCTGAGCGTGTAACGCATTATCGTATCCGTGCCCGAATCGCTCGGGTTGCGACGGCGGCGTGCCAGCAGGCTGACTGCACAAGCACCCAAGTAGGCTTCTGTCTTGCCGCCGCCAGTCGGAAAGAAGATCAAGTCGACCAGCGACCTGTGTTCGTCTTCCCGATACACCAGCTCAGGCAAGGTGGCGAGGATGAAGGCGATCTGAAACGGACGCCATTGCCCTCGGCCGGGCGGAACGCGAAACGGAGGGTGAGGCCCCTCAGGATGCCAGATGCCATTTACTTGACGTTTCGCTTTCCTGGTTTCGAATCCGGAGCGCACCTGCTGGCGAAGCATCGCCAAGTTCGCTCGGCGAAAAGCGAAGTTGGCGACCGTGCCGGTGTCGCGAGCCAAATCCCAGCCGTTCCGCATCCTGCTCAAGGCATGTCGACAATCTTGCATGTGCCGGGTGGCTGCCTCTTGAAATTTCTCCGGCAACTCAAAGATCTCCTGATCTCTGTCCTCGATCCACTTCTCGTACTGTAAGAGAATTGTCTCAACTTGTTCATTTCCCTCAGCGCTTCCGTTGGCCAGAGCCTCCATACTGGCGGTAAGTCGTTTCCGGTTTCCGTCATGATCCGTTACATGTAGATCCGGCGACGGGGTAGCTACTTCGTGCGCTGGCAGTGCGACAGCGGCGACCCACGTGATGGGATCGCCAACGGCTGAACGTTGCCAGTCAGCAGCACAGCCGTGACCGATCGCGTAGGTACGCATGTTCCGGTAGAGCAGGTCAATAGACTGCTGTTCCTCGTCTGAACTCGGAAGTTGGACCTCAGGATAGGGATCGATAGCGGCACCGTCTCGAGCGTGTACCGTGAACCCCATCTGGAACAGCGCACTGCCTGAGTCGGGCTTTGGGTTCTGATTGGTGACTACGATTGTCACTAGGTGCGAGCCGAAGTTGCGCCGGACGCGGTCTGCGTCGCTGTTGTCTATGCGCGAGTTTCGCGTGTTTGCCGCTATGCCTAGTTCCAGACATCGGGCAAGCGTATCTTGTTCGTCAAGATCGAGTTCTTGCGCGAGATCGTGAACACGGATCTTGGATAAGCCGCCGCGCACACGACTGGTTTCGGCGTTCGTCGGCGCCGGCCGACAATACACTTCTATCAGTGGCAGCTCGAATGACCGCGGCTTCGGCGCGACAAGGCGTTCGGAAATGTCCTTCACTCGTTTCTTGGTGCGGGGACCCAGACGAATCACGTTAGCGGAGATCGCGCCGATCAGCTCGAAAGGTCTTCGCATCCACCACTTCCGCGGCTTGCTGTGGCCAAAGATATCAACTTCAAATGGATCATAGTAGGAACCCTGAACCCTGACCTGAAGTGAAGCGGTCTCCGGAACTCGGCACTTTAGCGAGATCGCCATAGCTGATGGCTTGAACTTGTGGGCATCGGCCAGATCAAAGTCATCTGCATAATCATCTCTATCAGCCAGATATTTCTGCGCGAGATTTTCGGAAGCCTCGATCTCTGGCGCATCGACGGCAAGGGTTAGGGTTTCCTGGTCAGAGGTGTGCGTCGGGTCTTCCGGCTCGATTACGTCCTGAGGTTCGACATCGGTTCGCTGCCTGGTGTCCGGCTGACCGTGCAGCACGCCGATCCCGTAACGGTCGAGCGGCGTTGATGTTGTAAGGATCTCCTCGCCGGTCTCCGCGTCGTGGAACCGTCCGTAGCTGTCCTCGCGTGACTTGAACTTGACGGTGCCTTTGGATATGTCGAGCGGTTCCCCGAGTCGTTCGCCTCGTCCGAGGGGCCCGAACAGTTCGCGCCGAACGGCCTCCTCAACAATGTTCCTGGCTTCCTCGCCGCTCATCGTGCCGCTTCCGATGCCACCCTAGAACGTGTTGCGGCGGGTGAGCCAGGCTTCGAAGTCGCTGCGGTGCCCTTCGGTCAGGGGGTACACACCGTCCACTGGATGACCGGCTGACACCTGCTCCAGCGCCCACTGCTCGCGCAGCTCCACGTCGTAGGCGTGCTCAGCCACCTCGTGCGCGATGCGGGCCGGGATCACTGCGACGCCCTCGCCGTCGCCGACCACGATGTCACCGGGAAACACCGTCACCCCGGCGCACACGATGGGCAGCTGGCGATCCAGCGCGGTGTGCTCACGCCCGAACGTGGCCCCGTGCGAGGCTGCGTGGTACACGGGCAGGTCGATCTCAGCGATGCCGGGCGTGTCCCTGAGCGCGCCGTCGGTCACCACCCCGGCAGCTCCTCGCATCTTCACCCGCGTCGCGTATATGTCGCCGATGGTGCCCGCGTGGGGCTCGCCCCGTGCCTCCATGACCAGCACATCCTCAAGCTCGACAGACTCGATGCTGACACGCTGCGCGTTGACGCTCACCCGACTCTCGTACTCGGGACACTTGGGCACGTAGCGCAGCGTGTGCGCGTAGCCGAGCATCCGCTGGCCTGCCTTGACCGGCTTGAGCCCCCCGAGGAACGCGTTGCGGATGCCCCGACCGTGCAAGCTCCCTGCGATCGTTGCGGTCGACACGCGGCCGAGCATCCGCCGGAGATCGTCGGTCAGCTCCACCGGGCGCAGGGGATTATCGGCCATCACGTGGCCCTGGCTGAAACCACGCCGAAGGCTGCGCTCACCGTCAACCCCGTTGCTGTGATCCGGAACAACACTGCGGACCTCCATCCCTCCCAGCACACCGACGCTATCAGCCTCCGTAGGGGTCTGAGCGTGTCAGCTGGCAGTTGGCGTCGGCCGGGCTAGCTCCAACTCGCCCGAGAACGTCGGTGGCCCGCTGCTAACAGTCCACAGGACCCGGCCTCAAGAGAGATCGTCAGCCAACTCGAGGCCCCGAGCAAGTCCTCCGTCATGAACCCCTACAATAGCGCACTACTCTTTACAATAGCGCACTACACCCTACATTAGCGCATTACGGCCCGGTCACGTAGGCGGTGAAGACGCAGGCCACCTCGGCGGTGCCCGGTGCCGGGCTGTGCATGGTGTGGCGGGCAGGGCGTGATCCGGGGTTGGGGAACACCTCGAGCCACCTGCGGTTCAGCGCTTGCCGTGTCCGGCCGGGATCCTCGGTGAAGAAGGTGACCTTGGCCACGTCGGCCCAGCCCGCCCCGGCTGCTTCGAGTATGTCGCCCATGTGCGTGAAGAGATTGTCGACCTGGGCACCGAGCGCGGCGGGCACGTCACGGGTGCCCGGGTCGTACGGCGTGATGATGCTCGACTCGATCAACGGCCCGATCCGAGCAGCCACCGGGATGGGGGTGACGTGTCCCAGCGTCGGAATCTCAATCGAGGTTCGACCCCGATCCATATTCCTCCAAGTTTCTCAGTGCCATAGGGCTTCCTAGCGCTAAGGTCAGCACGGAGCCTAGGCAGCTACGATGTGACTGGCACGGTGTCGGTATGGCTTTCGACAGGCAGCGGCCCGAGCGGTGTGGCCGTGCCACGCCGCCAACCTCCCGGCAGGATCGCTCGTGGCCGACTTCGCCGTAATCGGTGCCAAGCAACGCCGCAGAATGATCTAGTACGATCTAGTCTAGTCCATGTGGGTGCGCACGAGAGTCTCTAGGAGGCAACATGGCTGTACATGATCCGATCAAACCGTATCCGGTGTGGACGGTGGCGGAGGCTAAAGCACGCTTATCGCAGGTGTTGCGCCGTGCCGAGGAAGAGGGCCCGCAACGGATCGGCACCCGCAGAAGGTTCGTTGTTGTCCCCGAGCACGTGTGGGAAGCCAGAGAGCCAGCGCCGCGCTCGCTCGGCCGCTGGCTGGTTGAGAACATGCCGCGGGGATACGACCTCGAACTTCCCGCACGACACTCAGCGCGCGAGATACCGTGGCTGGACCGCTCCGGCGAGGAGGCATGAGCGGGATCCTTCTGGACACCAATGTCGTGTCCGAGACGTTCCGGCCCGAACCCGACACGAAGGTACTGGCCTTCCTGTGGACAGAACCGGATCTCTGGCTGTCGGTGATCGTCCTTCACGAGTTGGAGTACGGTATGCGAGCGCTGCCCACCGGCCACCGCCGAGACCACATCGCAGTAGCGATCAGATCGTTTGCCGAGCACTACACGGGCCGCGTTCTGTCCCTGGGCCGCAATGAGGCTGAGAGTGCCGCGAGGTTGCGAGCCACTGCTCGCGCAGCCGGACGCGTCCTCGACCTCGGTGATGCGCTGATCGCAGCAACCGCAGCCACGCACGGTCACGCACTGGCAACTAGGAACACCAGCGACTTCCAGGGACTCGACCTTGAAGTCATCAACCCCTGGAAGTAGCGCTGACGTTGTGACGTCTGGCGGTTGCCCGAGCTGGCGAGCTAGTTGCCGCCCTCGGTGATCTCTACCTCGCGGCGGCTGAAGTCCAGGCCGTTCACGTCGTGGCCCGCAGCCGTGAGGTTGGCGACCGCCTCGGAAGCTATGTCGGTGCGGAACGCCCCGGCGTCGGGAGCGGCGGCCAGGATCCCCTGAGAGGTGGCCACATCGATGGTCTGGTCATACAGCGCCTGATCCATCACGCCTACACCTCCGGGCGAGGGCCAGATGAGGGCGTTGATCTCGTTCAACATCCACGCCTGATGCGCCGGACCGCCGAAGGGCGGCGCGGCGGCCACGACGATGTCCACGCACTCCTGGAAATTGTCCCGGCAGTGGATCCAGCCGCGCAGCGATGCCTCCACGAAACGCACCGCGACATCGCGGTATGCCGGGTCGTCCTCGAGCCGGTCGGCGTCAGCCCAGATGGCGTCCTGCAGCATCGCCGTGCCCACGTCGTTCCAGTCGATGGTACTGAGTTCCTCGGGCTGGAAAAGCTCGCCCGTCTCGGGGTTGACGGTCTCAAGCATCATCGCGTACTCGTTGTAGGTCATCGCCTGGGCCGCGTCGACGTCACCGTTGATGAGCGCGGTCATGTTGAAGTCCTGCTGCACCAGCGTCACATCGGTCTGCGGGTCGAGACCCACGCTGTTGAGGCCGGCGAACAACTCGAACTCATTGCCGAAGCCCCAGTTGCCGACCTTCTTGCCCGCGAGGTCGGCCGGCCCGTCGATGCCGGCATCGGCGAAGGACACCTGCAGGGTGCCGCTGCGCTGGAACACCTGGGCGATGTTGGTGATGTTCAAGCCCTCCTCGCGGGGCACCAGCCCGCGCGGCACCCACGAGATGGCGAACTCGGCGCCACCCGAGTCGAGCACCGTTGCCGGCACGATGTCCACGCCGCCGTCGATGATGGTCACATCCAAGCCGACGTCGCTGTAGAAGCCGAGATCGCGAGCAGCGAAGTAGCCCGCGAACTGCGACTGCGGCACCCACTGGAGCTGCAGCGACACCTCCTCAAGCTCCATCTCCGTCGCCGGTGGCTGCTCCTCCGGTGCCGGTGCCGGCTCAGCCTCATCGCTGTCGTCGCCGCTGCAGGCGGCCGCAACGACGAACAGGGCAAGGAGCATGGCGAGCACGCTCCAGAGCCTTGCTGTGCGGGTGTTTCTTGCAATCATGGTTCCCTCCTGGGTTGTTGATCGATCCTATTGCCTGCTTGTGTGCCTTGTCGCGAGTGATGTCGGTGCCGTTGCTTCGCAGACGTTGTGGCCGCTGCCGGTCACGTGGCGGCACCCTGGGCGCGGATCAGCGAGTGCCAGGGCATGGCCACACGCTCGATCACCGTGACGGCGATGTATAGCACGGCTCCGATGGCCGAACCGGCGAGCACCGCAGCCCACGCATCGTCGTAGCGGGTTAGTCCCGCCGACTGCGTGATCATCGGGCCCAGGGCGTCCTGCCGCCCACCGAAGTACTCGGCGACGATCGCGGCGATCACGGCCAGCGACGTAGCCAGCCTCAAAGCGGTGAAGAAGAACGGCATGGCGTTGGGGATCCGCACCTCGCGGGTGATGCGGGACCGGCCGGCCGCATAGGACTCCATCAACTCGATCTGGCTCCGGTCCACTCCGATGAGGCCCCTGGTCGTGTTGATGAAGATGGGAAAGAACACGAGCGCGATCACGATGGCCTGGTTCGAGCGGGGCGAGGTGAGGCCGAACCAGTTGTTGAAGATCGGGGCCAGGGCGATGATCGGCACCGCGTTGACAGCGACGGCGAGGGGCGTGATCGTCTCGTTGGCGGTACGGAATCGAGTCACCAGCAGAGCCGCCGCGACGCCGAGCACGACGCCCGCCACCAGCCCGGACACCACCACGAAACCGGTGATGCGAGCGCCTCGAAACACCGCGTCCCAGTTGTCGATCAGCGCGCCGAGGATCTCGCTGGGCGCCGGCAGCACGAACCCGTCGGGGTCGAGCAGTGCCAGCGCACCCTCCCACAGACCACCGATCACAACCCCGGCGACCATCGGAGCGGCCAGCCCGCTCAGCCTGCCCATCATCCCGGCAGTCTCCGCGACCGCCGACGCCGCCGGCATCGTCCCAGGGTGAAGACAGCAGCCGCTACACCGCCCAGCCTGCTCACCCCTCCACCTACATGCTCCGCGAGTTCCGCAGGGGCGGCTTCACGGAGAGCGGCCTTACCGCACAGCCTGCTCATCCCTCCAGCTCCCGCAGGGCGGCTCGCACCTCGGTCACCTTGTTGAAGAAGGCGGGATCGTCTCGGGTGGGGGCGCTGCGGTCACCGAGATCGACGCTGACGGTCGAGGCGATGCTCCCCGGACGCGGCGACATCACCACGACGCGTGTGGACAGGTAGACCGCCTCGGGTATGGAGTGCGTGACCAGCACCACGGTGGTCTCGGTCTCCTTCCAGATCCGCAGCAACTCGTCTTGCATGCGCTCGCGGGACATCTCGTCGAGAGCGCCGAACGGCTCATCCATCAGCAGGAGCGCCGGGCTGAACGCCAGCGCACGGGCGATCGAGACCCGCTGCTGCATGCCGCCGGACAGCTCAGACGGGTGATGGTCGCCGAACTCGCTGAGCTTCACCAACTCCAGCATCTCCGCGGCTCGCCGCCGCCGGGCGGCTCTCGACCATCCCATCAACTCGAGCGGCAGCTGAATGTTCCTGGTGACAGTGCGCCAGTCGAACAGGCCGGCCGTCTGAAAGGCCATGCCGTAGTCCCGATCGAGGCGGGCCTGCTCGGCCTGCTTGCCATTGACCAGCACCGTCCCCGCCGATGGAGAGACGAGCGACGCGATCAGCCGCAAGAGGGTGCTCTTGCCGCAGCCGGAAGGCCCGATCAGCGTGATGAACTCCCCGGGCTCCACAGCCAAGTCGATCTCGGCCAAGGCCTCCACTGCGCCGGGCCTTCCCGGGTTGAAGACCTTGGTCACGCCGCGCATCTCGATCACAAATCGAGCCGCAGCCCCGCCACCGGAGAGATTCTCGTTCATGTTGTTGCTGCCTGGTTGTGGCGGCCCACCACCAAGCGTTCGGCACCGGTCACCACCAGGAAGACGAAGACACCCGTCGCCGCGGCCCCCAGCACGCTGGCGAACAGGCGCTCGGGACCCGTCGTGTAGTTGAACGCCTCGCGCAGGATCCGCCGCCCGAGCCCGCCCTCAACCCCCGCGGATATCTCCCCCACGATCGCTCCCACGATGCTGGCCGTCGCCGCGATCTTGAGCGCCGCGAAGAGATACGGCAGCGACGCCGGCAGGCGCAGGCGCCACAGCGTCTGGCTCCAGCTCGCCGCATACGAGGCCATCAGTTCCTGGTTCTCGGGCTTGGGGGATTGCAGCCCCCGCAGCCCGTTGACGGCGACCGGGAAGAACGTCAGGTAGGTGGCGATCACCGAGACCGACATCCAGTCCTGCCACTCCCACGGGAAGAAGTCGAAGTTCTTGCGACCCCAGATCACGATGATCGGCGCGATGGCGATGAGCGGGACGGTCTGGCTGGCGATCACGTAGGGGAGCAGACCCTGTTCGAGCCGCCGCCACTGTGCCAGCGCCAAAGCGATGGCCATGCCGATCACCAGACCCACCAGGAAACCGGCGAAGGCCTCGCGCAGAGTGAAGATCGCCTCGTCGGCCAGGATGAGCGCGTACACCTGATCGTGGCCCCCCGGAGTCTCACCGAACTGGCCGATGATCTCGCCCACCGGCGGCATGTTCAGGTCGTCGGTGCGGGGCAGCACCGACCCCACGACGGGCCAGTCGTGCTGGCGGTCGTCGATGGCTTGGCCGAGCACCTTGTAGCCGCTGTAGAGGGCGCCGAGCAGGGCCAGGAACACAACGAAGGTCACCACCTGGCGAACCCGCCGCCCGACACTCTCCTGCGATGTCCGCACGCTGGGCCGCTGCTACCGGCTCATCGCCGGGATGATCCGCTGCCCGTATGCGTTGAGGGTCTCGTCCTTGCGGTCGTGCATCAGGTAGATGGCGAACTGATCGACGCCGAGGGACTCCAGCTCGCGCAGCCTGTCCAGATGCGCCCGCTCGTCGCCGAGCAGGCAGAAGCGGTCGATCACCTCGTCGGGCACGAAGTCGGTGTGGTCGTGGCCGGCCTTGCCGTGCCCGCTGTAGTCATAGCCCTCGCGGCCCGCGATGTAGTCGGTGAGCGCCTGGGGCACCCCCGCGCCCTGGTCGCCGTAGCGCATCACCAGATCGGCTACGTGATTGCCGACCATCCCGCCGAACCAGCGGCACTGCTCCCGCTGGTGCGCCATGTCATCGCCCACGTATGCGGGGGCGGCGACACAGATATACAGGCTGTCGGGGTCGCGGCCCGCCTCGGAGGCGGCGCGGCGGACGGCTGCGATGGTCCACTCGGTGATCGCCGGATCGGCCAGCTGCAGGATGAAGCCGTCCGTGTCGGTGCCGCACAGCTGCAGCGCCTTCGGGCCGTAGGCGGCCATCAGCATCTTGAGCTCTGAGTCCCGGGCCCAGGCCAGCTGCTGCCGGGTGCCGTTGTAGACGGCCTCGCGCCCTTCCGCGAGGTCCTTGATCACCCCCATGGCCTCGCGCAGGGTGGCGAGGTTGCGGGGCTTGCGTCCGATCACCCGCATGGCGGAGTCGCCGCGGCCGATCCCGCAGACGGTGCGGTTGCCGAACATGTCGTTGAGGGTGGCGAAGAGCGACGCCGTGACCGTCCAGTCGCGGGTGCCGGGGTTGGTCACCATCGGGCCGACGATCATGCGGCTCGTCGCCGAGAGGATCTGGCTGTAGATCACGAACGGCTCCTGCCACAGGACATGGCTGTCGAAAGTCCATCCGTAGCCGAACCCGAGCGTCTCGGCCCGCCGGGCCAGATCCACCACCCGCCACGCCGGAGGATCGGTCTGCAACACCACCCCGAAATCCATCACAACAAGCCTCCTCCGACGGGTTCGTCGCGCGACGAAGCTACCAGAGTTCACGGCGGCGGGGTCCGCCGGACAGTTCTGCGTCTGGCGAGATGGCCGAGATGATGACCGGCGCGCACCCGACACGGAGGAGGGGTCCGCCAGACAGTTCTGCGTCTGGTGTCAAGCAGTGACCGCCGGACTGCCGGCGGTTTCGGGCACGCTCCAGGTGAGCACCTTGAAACCGCCCATGCCGTCGGGATCGAGCAGGGCCTCAGCCTCGACGGCTCGGCTGCGAGCACGCATGGCATCAAGGTCGCCCATATGGGCGCGCCGAGACCAGACTTCCTGTCCCTCGGCCACGAGTTCGTCGATTCCGTGGCGACGCAGGAAGCCGGCCTGCGTGCAAACCTCTGCCGGGAAGTCGGCCTGGACTTGGTCGAGGGCGACGTCGGTGGTGATGTCACAAGCACCGGGGCCGGTCAGCCATCCGGCGCTGCCGTTGTGGCGGCGGTGCGTCCGCAGCCACCCAAGCCCCGCAGCCAGATCATCGTCCGCAGCCGGATAACCCCCCGGACCCGGATCATTACCCGAAGCCAGGTCTCCACCCGCACCCGAATCACCCTCCACAGCCGGATCGCCACAGGGCGAGGCCCGCTCAGCCGGATCCCCACCGGGCGAGGCCCGCTCAGCCAGCACAGCCGTGTCCGCTCCGTAGTCGAAAGCCACGATCCGGCCCCTGCCCAGCAACTGCCGGGCCGCGCTCACCCATCGCCGAGCCGCAAGTTGAACGGGCACCCGCGCCCCCACAGCGACATCGGGCAGGCCGTCGGTCAGTTCCGGGGCCGCGGGAACAGCCACCAGCGTGAAACCGCTGCCCGCCGCGACATCCGAGCGACCTCGCACGCCGGCGCTCATGGCGACCCGAAACTCCTGCCAGCCCGTGTCAGTTCGCTGCACGATGTCGAACGGGAGGTTGTCCAGCAACTCGTTGGCCAGGACGACTCCCGCCTCGGCCCCGCCCCCCGCCAGCGCCTCGGACACCGATGCAACACTGGTCACCATCGGATGCGCCGGATGAAGCGCCCGCTGAGCCGGCGACAACTCCACGGCCACCAGGCGCAACGCGCCCGCGGACACACACGCCGGCTCTGCCGCCAGCACGGTTCGTGCCAGCGTTGCCGGCCCCGCTCCCCAGTCGACCACCACTAACGGATCGGGATTGCCCAGCTCGTCCCACCAGCGGTCCAGCGCACGTGCCAGCACCGCTCCGAACAGCGGGCCGACCTCCGGAGATGTCAGGAAATCACCCGAGCGGCGTCCGGCCCGCCCGCCGCCGGGCCGCATGTAGAACCCGCCGTCAGGGTCGTACAGGCACGCATCCACATACTCCGAGACCGGCAGCGGGCCCCGTTGCGCGATCCTGCCGCCGATCCGCTGCCCAACCGTCACCAACCCCCCACCATCAATGCCCCACCGCCCACAGGCAGGCTCACCGATCATATGGCATACAGCATCTAGATGCTAGCACTCTCACATCAAGATGCTAACATGTGCATGTGCGCACTACGGTTACCCTGGCAGACGATGTGGCTGCGGCCGTTGAGAGGCTGCGCCAATCAGAGGGCGTAGGTGTGAGCGAAGCAATCAACCGCCTCGTTCGAGTAGCCCTCGCCAGACCAGAGCCCGAGAAGCAGTACTCGCACAAGAGCTACAACATGGGCCTGAAGATCGATGTGACGAACATCGGCGAGGTGCTGGGCATGCTCGACGAGCTGGATTAGCGCATGCTGGTCGACGCCAACCTGCTGCTCTACGCCACAGACCAGGCGTCAGTGCATCACGGGCGATCGCGGCGATGGCTTCAGGGGGCGCTCTCAGGCAGTCGGCGCGTCGGCCTTCCCTGGCAATCGATTGGCGCCTTCATGCGACTTAGCACGAACCTCCGAGTCTCCACGAATCCCCTCACCATCGAGGAATCTTGGAGCGTTGTGCGAGGCTGGTTGGACGCAGAGCCAACATGGATCCCGCCCGCGACCGAGCGCACAGCGGCCATCTTGGGTGACATCGCCGTGCGGCACCAAGTCACAGCCAACCTGATGCCGGACGCCATGCTGGCCGCACTAGCCATTGAACACGGACTCACAATCATGAGCGCCGACACCGACTTCGCCCGCTTTGGTGAGGCTCGATGGGAGAATCCTCTTGCCGACTGACACGCGCTCAGCGGCAGATGTTTGACCTTGAGCGGGTCACGCCTCGGTGAGGGGGCCGTAGAGGTCGGGGCGGCGGTCGCGGTAGAAGGCCCACTGGACTCGCACCTCGTCGACCATGGCCAGGTCGAGGTCGCGCACCACCAGTTCCTCCTGCCGGTCCGATGCCGGGTCGTCGACGAACTGGCCCCGGGGGTCGGCGAAATATGAAGTGCCGTAGAAGTCGTTCTCGCCTAGCGGCTCGATGCCCACCCGGTTGATCGCCCCGACGAAGTACATGTTGGCCACAGCCGAAGCGGTCTGCTCCAGCTTCCACAGGTGCGCGGAGAGGCCGCGGCTGGTGGCCGAGGGGTTGAACACCAGCTGGGCGCCGTTGAGTCCGAGGGCGCGCCAGCCCTCGGGGAAGTGGCGGTCATAGCAGATGTAGACCCCGACCCTGCCCACGGCAGTGTCGAACACCGGGTAGCCGAGGTTGCCGGGGCGGAAGTAGAACTTCTCCCAGAAGCCGTTCACCTGCGGGATGTGGGTCTTGCGGTACTTGCCCAGGTAGGTGCCGTCGGCGTCGATGACGGCGGCGGTGTTGTAGAGGAAGCCCGGCTGCTCCTCCTCATAGATGGGCAGCACCAGCACCATCCCGTGCTTCGCCGCCGCCTCCTGGAACCGCTTGGTGGTGGGCCCGTCGGGGACGGCCTCGGCGTAGCTGTAGTAGTCGGCCTCCTGCACCTGGCAGAAGTAGGGCCCGTTGAAGAGCTCCTGGAAGCACATCACCCGAACTCCCACGGCCGCGGCCTCGGCCACGTACTTCTCGTGCAGCGCGATCATGGACTCCTGGTCACCGGTCCAGGCGGCTTGCACCACCGCGGCCCTGACAACGTCGGACATGGGAACCTCCCAACCTCTCTCAATGCGGCAGGCGCAATCAGCGCCCACCACCCCAGGCTACGCCACGCCGAGAACGACCGCGACACCAGTGGTTCGGTCATGATGACCGGCATGCAGGTAGCGGCAACCGCCCTGGACGCTCGGTATGGCTGCGCAGCTGGTTGAGGGTCGGCCGGGCTGTGTCAGGGGCCATCATCGCAATCGACACGATCCGGTCGTAGCTGGATTGCGGGTTTGGTTGGGCTGTGTCAGGGGCCGAGCGTTGTGATCGGGACCACGCTGATGCGGTCTTGGCGCGTGTAGGCGTAGCCGCCGGCGGTGATCACCGCTAACGCTGGTCGGGGTCGGCCGGTGTCCTCGGGCAGGTTGCGGGCGATGCGCAGCAGGTTGGCTGACGCCTGCTCGATGGCATCCGCCCCGCCCAGCTTGACCTCGGCGAACAGCCGGCGACCGTCGGGGCACTCGACGACGGCATCGACCTCCTGACCGGAAGCGTCGCGCAGATGCAGCACCCGGCCCGACAGCGGCTGGGACAGCGCGCGCAGATCGCGGATCACCAGCGACTCGAACAGCAACCCCAGCGTCGACGGCTCGGACATGAGCCGATCGGGGTCAGCGCCCAGCGCTGCCGCGGCCAGCGACGGATCCGCGAGATGCAGTTTGGGCGACTTGCGCAGCGTCGCCCTGGAACGCAGGCGCTGCGACCATGCCGGCTGCTCCTCCACGATGAACAGGCGGCGCAACGCCTCGGTGTAGCTGCGGACGCTGTGACGATGCAGAGGCTCGGGCTCGACATCGGCCGCCAGCGTCGAGTAGTTCGCCTCCGTGGCCGTGTTGCGCGCGATCGACCGCAACAGTTTCTCGACACCGCCCGGGGCGCGCAAAGGCTCCCCTTGCAGGCGGCCGACATCGGTGCGGGCGACCTCGGCCAGGTAGTCACGCAGATTCTGCTGCACCTCATCCACGGGCAGACCGGCCTGGCCCGGCCATCCGCCGCGGCACAGCATCGTCGCCACGTCACGCAGTCCCGTTGCGGGATCCGCAGCACTGCACGCGGCGCCGGACAGCAGCCCGCCAAGCGACACCTCGCCCGTCGAGTCCCCGGACTCATGGAGCGACATGGGGCGCATCCGGATGCGGCGCACCCTGCCTGCCCCGGTGTGCCGGGTCGCATCGTCGGCCGGCTGCGCCGAGCCCGCCAGGATGAACAGACCACGCTCGGTTGTGGAATCACACGCATGACGAACGTGGTTCCACACCGCTGGCAGCACCTGCCACTCGTCGATCAGCCGGGGCGACGGCCCCCTGAGCAGGACCTGCGGCTCGACCCTGCCGATCTCGCGGGCGTCAATATCCGTGTCAAGCCGGACCGCGCTGCGCGCGACGCTCAAGCCCGTCCAAGTCTTGCCGCAGGCCCGCGGACCCTCCAACACCACCCAGCCCGCGGCCCGCAGCCCGCGCCGCACCTCGGCATCCACCACCCGAGGCGCGTAGCCCTGCGGCACCAGAGCGCCGCCAACGCTCGCCCCAGGCCCCTCCGCGATCACACCCCACCCGCCCGCATCGCTCGCACCAACGTCAATATACAGTTTGACACCGCCTTCTTATACAGATTGACAATGCTGGCTTATACAGTTTGACACCCGCATGATGTACCAATCGCGGTAACCGCTAGGTGCGACGGCGAGACGGCGAGACGGCGAGACGGCGATCAGGCGCTATCCAGCGAAACGGCCAGCTCAACCGCCTCCTCGAAATCCGGGGCATCCTTCCAGACCAACCGTTCCACGACTGCGGCGTAGCCCTCCTCCAGCGCCTCATAGGCTTGCGAACCTGAGGTGAACACGACGCTGGTGCCGTATCCGGCCTCAGGACGAGGCACCGCCTTTCTGCGACTGAGGGGACGCGCGACGCGCTGCGTGGATGCCTCCAGCAGCGGACGGACCTGCTCGCCGTGCTCGCTGCGCGCTGTACGTGCGAGGTCGTACAGGTCGCGGCCCCGTTGGGTGATACCGCCGAACTGTCCCGCAACTGCGCGCCTGTGCAGGGCGTCAAACTTGTTGAGAGCCGTGTAAGCGGGGGTGACACATTGAATCTGGAACCCGCCCAACTCGGGGAACCGCTGCCGCTGCTGCTCCGAGGCAAAACGTCCCATAGCAGACATCACGGTTCGCTCTTCAAACAGAGGCAAGCCTGCTGGAGGAGATTCGACAGTGCTCTCGATCCGCAGAAAGTTCTTCCGGTCTCCCATTGAGATAGCAATATTTCGGAATCCCTGAGCGCCGTTATCATTGTATTTCACAGGCCCGGCAGTTGCGCCGAGCGCACCGGGCAGCGGCTTCTGCGACTGGCTGAGCAGCTTCCGGATCGCCTGCCTGCTAGGCTGCTCAGCGGCAGCAAAGATGACCAAGTCTAAGTCGTCCGAATGGCGTTCTGAGACATTCCAGGCAGAAACAAGGGCGGTACCGCCAGCGAACGCGGTTTCGCCCATCGTCTCACCGGTCTCGCCGTGCACGATGCGGCAACTCTCCGGCCTTGAGGCAACGGCATAGAGGGCTGAGATGAGCCAGTAGTCCTTGATTGCTTGACCGGCAGACAGACCCAGATGTCCGGTTGCGTCATGGCAGAGCCGACGGAACTCGTTGGGGTGACCGGCCAGACCCGGCGATCCCGACTCTATGCCCACCCACTTGATGTCCTCCAGCCTGCGGGAATACGTGGGAGCGCTGTCGGCTGGCAGAGGCGACACGGGACCCATTCGCCCGGCAGCGCGCGAGTAGGCATGCGGCGTTGCGGCACTCCGTCTCATGCCGCGACCGCTTGGCATGGCGCAGCTTCGCACGCCTCGTTGATGCGATACAGGAAGTTGACTGGATCAGGGTGGCGCTCGGTCTCAGCCGCCCAGAGCAACAGTTCCCGCCGCAGAACGAACGGTTGCCAGGGCTTCCAGGGCATACGGCTCTCAGAAACGCCGCTGCCCAGGGCCTCCAAGCACTCCGGCCAAGACCGCTCGGTGAACTTGAGGTGTGAGATGCCCTCCAAGAGAGTCACCTCTGTCCAGTTCAGCCGAGCCCTCCGCCGGTTCGGTCTGGAAGTGTACCGGATATATGAAGCGAAGGGCTTCACCCGCCGCAGCGTCACCACGTCAACCTTGGCTGCCATCTGAGAGCACCAGTCGAGGTTGTGCATGGCGTCAAACCCGTGAAGCCCCGTGCCCTGGCCCCCGTAGATGAGCGCGCCAGTGGGGTGTGCCTTCCAGATCTCGTGCTTGGGTGCCTCGTCCTTGAAGTAGAAGCCGGGCGCGACCCTGAGGAAGGCCGAATCCGGGTCCTTGGCCAGCCGGGACATGACCCCGTTCACCGTGGACGGCGGGGCTGGCACCTCCCGCGACCAGAACCATGTGTAGGTCGGCAGGCTCTCAAGCCATTGGAGGGCATCTGCTCTGTAGGACACGGTTGTAGCGTAGCAGGTTGCCGGATAAGCACACAACATATAACTTACTTACATTCGCTGCTGGGCGACCGCCTGCCTGCGACCTGGCAGTTCGCGCACGCTGTCCTGCTTGCACGCGGGCCGTCGGAGCCAGCCGCGAGCTGCTTCGAGCCGTCGGTGCACGTCAAAGACCCAACGGAAACTTGGCCGCCACCCACCCCCAGAGCGTGCGCGCCGATGGGTCGAAGGTTGGCCGGGGTACTCCCTGGTTGTGGTGATCCAAGCGCGGGTTCGGTTAGCCGGAGGGTTCGCTGAGCCTGACGATGCCGCCTGTGACGGGGGTGGTGGCGAGGTCGTCGGTGGCGTTGGGGGCGTTGGCCTGTGAGCGGATCAGGAACACGACGCTGCCTGTCTGACCCGAGGTGTTGGTGTCGGGGTCGTCCATCCAAGCTGAGAAGGTCAGACTGCCGTCAGCGCCGGTGTAGAAGGTCCGCCGATCCTGGTCCCAACCACTGGATGATTTGAGAGAGTTGGGCCGGATAGTAGAATCGGTCGCTCCATCCCTGGCAACCCTGTTGGCGTGACCACCTGCGGGAAAGTAGAGGCGGTGGATATTGAACGCGGCGCGGGTCGAGCCGTCAGCGCCGACTGTGGTGTCAGCGCCGTCGGCGTCCTTGAGTTGCAGAGTGATCGACACCTTGTCACCATAATCAGCCTCCACGAACGTCGTGCTTCTGTTCCCGGCAGCGAACGACTTGTCAGACTTGGCACCGTTTGACATCACGGTAATGCTCGCAGCCGCCTTGCCAGCGGGAACAGTCGTGGTCGGCGCAGTGCCAGAAGTCGTGCGCGCTCCCTCCGACACCTGCACATAGAACACATGCATCCACTTGTTCGGCAGGTTGGTGACCTCGGGCGAGGCCGGACCGTTGACCTCCTCCACCACATGGATCGCGATTGATTGCTTGTCAGCCGGAATGCTCGGGTTCGGATCATCCGGCGCGATGACAGTGAACGAAACAGTGCCTGTGCTGTCCGTCTTAAGAGCATGGCCAGCAACTTGCTCTATGTTATTGCATCCCTTAGTCCCATCGCAGTGAAAATCGCGAGCGATAAAACCTACATACTTGTGGACGAATAACTGCCTCGAGGACTTCGGAGCAATCTGGTCCATATGTCCGTAGGTGTTGTGCTGCCAGGTATTCAGAAGCACAGGGTTGGTGCCGTCCACGCCGACCGAAGTGTTCTTGACCTTGTTGCCGTCGTTCTCGTCCGTGTACTGCAACTGCACCGTGAACTGCGACCAGTCACCGAACTTCATCTGATAAAACGCGGCACCATTGCTGTCCGTGGCCCTGGTAGCCGCAACAGCCGCATCATCGGCCGTGATCTTCAACGACTCCGCCGCCACCGTAGCCACCGTGGTAGTGGTAGCCACCGTGGTAGTGGTAACCACGGTGGTAGTGGTAGCCACGGTGGTAGTGGTAGCCACAGTGGTAGTGGTAGCCACAGTGGTAGTGGTAACCACGGTGGTGGTAGTGGCAATGGCAGCCACGGTGGTGGTTGTTGTTGTGGCGGAACCACCGCCACCACCACCGCCGCCGCTGGGGGCGGGAACAACCGCAGTCGTGGCCGGCACCGTGACAGCGTCAGGATCACCGGCGATGCGCAACTCGAACCCGTCCACACTGCTGTCGTTGTAAGAGTCGCCGCGGTCGCCGGACCAGACCCACACCGTCACACCACGACCAACAGCCGCCGCGCTCAACTCATCCAACCTCACATCACCATCGGCACCGGTGACCGGATCACGGGCGTCGATCACGCACGCCGTGGAGGTGCGGTTCACGCTGCGCACGAGCGCGTTACACCCGCCTTGCGTGTCAAAGGCCCGATAACGGCGCTGCGAGTCCACAAAGAACCCGTCGACCAACGCCCCAGCCACCGGCTGAAACATCTCGTCGCGCACCGACACCACCACCCTGTTGCCATCAGCCTGCGCCGTCACACCAGCCGGACGCACACCCGTATGCGCCAACATGCGCGTGATGAACGACGCCATATTCTTTCGCAACACCGGATCATTAGGCGAAAACGAACTCGCGCCGGCCGCGCTGCCCCTAGTGATACCAAGCTCAAAGGCATACGAGACCGCCGTGTCCACACCCCCAGGCACACCACGACGCGCGTCAGCGAAATGATCCAAAGTCGCACCCGACCCCAAGATCAGCTCACCCTCCCTAGCGCCTGCCTGATGGAACAGGCCAGGACTCGCATGCCGCAGGAAGCCAATCAGAGCCACCGCCATCTCAGCACGCGTAATGCTCGCACCCGGCCTGAACACCATCCCCGACCCGGCCAAGATGTCATTGCGAGCCAACGCCACGATCGCGTTACGGCGCTCCTCGTCCAGATCCGCGATGTCAGCGAAATCGGCGGCACCCGAGCCGCCCGTCAAATCCACCCCCGCAACCCCGGCAGCACGGTACAAGAACAGCGCCATCTGCGAACGCGACACCTCAGACCCGGCATCGAACCGCTCAGCCGTCCTACCCCGCGTGATCCCGTAGTACGCGATGCAGTTGATCGCAGCCTCAGCAACCAAACCCTCAGTGTCCACAAACCCCGCGTCACGCGTCGCGTCACCCACACACGCCGAGAACACCGGCAACGCATCAGCCTCCGCGCCACCGCTGCCCACAGGCGCAGCCCCGACCGGAGCCGCTGCCACAACCCCACCAACCAAACCAACCAGCAACAACGCACACCACAACAAACGAGGCTTACCCCCGCCACGGCGGCGACCGGCCACACCCATCAGCCAGCCCCCCCCCCCCCCCGGAGAATCGCGAACCATTCAGAGACATCTCAGCCTCCCCTTCTCTCGAACACGGCAGAAACCCTGCCAGCCTGACTCGACCGGGACAACCCTAACGCCACCCGGCCGGCCACAGCCAACTCCGGCAGCACCAGCGCCACACCAACCACCAACATACCCCCCCCCCCTCCTCCACGCAACCCGCAACCCCACCAGAGCCCTCGCGTTGCCGAGTAGGAGGCGGCTACCTGTGGTGAGCGCTGCCCCGGTGCCTGGGTGACTTGGGGTGTCAGCCGCTGAGGGGGGCGGCCATGAGGCTCACGTCGGTGAAGTGTCCCACCCACTGCGGCAGGATGCCGAAGGCTAAGGTCACCAAGCCGGTGATCACAAGCGCTGCCGACACCGACGCAGGGATCTTGATGGGCGACGACGTGTCGAGGCCTGCCTCCGCCGGCGGGGCCTCCACCCACATGTAAGAGATGACGCGGGCGTAGTAGTACAGCGCGATCACCGAGTTCACGGCCACCACCACGCCCAGTGCGACACCCCAGGCCGTGCCCGGCGACAGCAGCGCCAGCACGATCTCGAACTTGGCGAACCAGCCGCCCAGCGGCGGGATCCCCGCCAACGCCATCAAGAAGACAGTCATCGCCACGGCCAGGCCCGGCGAGTGGTGGAACAGGCCCCGGTAGCGAGCCGGGTCAGATCGGTTGGTGCGCCGGGACAAGGCGATGACCACCGCGAAAGCGCCCAGGTTCATGGCCGCGTAGATCGCCAGGTAGGTCACCACCGCGCCCAGCGCGTCGTCGGCCACAGCGGCCGACTCCCCCGCCACCGCCAGCGGCGCCAGCATGTAGCCGGCCTGGGCCACCCCCGAATAGGCCAGCAGCCGCACCAGGTTGACCTGGCGCAAGGCCATCAGGTTGCCCGCGAACATCGACGCCGCGGCCAGCACCCACATCAGCGGCTGGTACACGTCGGCGCGGCCCCAGAAGCCCACGAACACCAGCGACAGCAGCGCCACGAACCCGCCCGCCTTCGACGCCACCGAAAGGAACGCGCTGACCGGCGTGGGGGCGCCCTCGTAGGTGTCGGGCGCCCAGGTGTGGAACGGGAAGGCCGACACCTTGAACCCGAAACCCGCCACCACCAGCACGATCCCCGCCGTCACCACCGCCAGCGGGGCGCTGCCCCGCGACACGGCCGCATTGACGTCGCTCAGGAGCGTGGAGCCGGTGGCGCCGTACAGCAGCGACATGCCATAGAGCAGCACCGCCGAAGCGAAGACCCCCATCAGGAAGTACTTGATGCCGGCCTCGTTGCTGCGCAGATCGCGCTTGTGCCAGGTGGCCATCATATAGGCCGGTATCGACAGCAGTTCCAGAGCCACGAACATCGTCACCAGATCACGCGCCGAGGCCATCACCACCATGCCCAGCACCGCGGAGAGCAGCATCTGGTAGTACTCGCTCTCCCAGTAGTCGCCCTCGGCGATGAGGTTGGTGGACAGCAGCACAACCACATAGGCGGCCAGCAGGAAGACCGCCTTCATCACCAGCGCGAAGTCGTCCACGACGTAGGCGCCCCAGAACGTCGTGCGGTCGGCGCCGTCGGCGGCCAGCGTCAGCACCGGAACCAGCGTGGCCAGCAGGCCCAGCGACGCCAGCGCCGACATCACGGCCCTGCCCCGCTCCAGCCAGACGATGTCCACCACGGTCAGCAGCGCCCCGAAGGCGAGCAGGGTCAGCTCGGGCGCGACCGCGTGCCAGTCGATCGCCGGGCGCTCGAAGGCCAGCGTGAGCACCTCAGCCGGCACCGCTCAGCCCCCGGCGGCCAGCAGGCCGACCACGGCCGGGTCGGTCACGTCGAAGATGAGCCCCGGCGCGACCCCGAACAGCAAGATCCCGACCAGCAGCGGCGCCCAGGCGATCCACTCGACCCGCGTCACGTCCGTGATCTCGTCGCTGCCGGCGAACTCGGGCTTGGGCTCGCCCATGGCGGTGCGCTGCAGCAGCCACAGCAGGTAGCCCGCGGCCAGCACCGTGCCCACCGCGGCGACCACCATGTAGACGCGGAACGTCTCCACCGGCAGGCCCGCGGCAGGCGAGTAGGCCGCCAGGATCGCCGGGAACTCGCCCCAGAAGCCGGCCAGCCCCGGCAGTCCCAGCGACGCCATCGACACGAACCCCAGGATCCAGCCCAGGCGCGGCGCCTGTGCCAGCAGCCCGCCCAGACGGCGTATCTCCAGCGTGTGGTAGCGCTCCTTGACCGAGCCGGCCACAAAGAACAGCATCCCGGTGATGATCCCGTGCGCGACCATGCCGAAGATCGCCGCGTTCACCCCGAAGTCCGTCAGGGTGGCGATCCCCAGCATCACGAAACCCATGTGAGCCACCGACGAGAAGGCGATGAGCCGCTTCATGTCGGTCTGGGCCAGGCACCCGAGCGCTCCATAGATGATGCCGACGACCGCCAGCAGGCCGATCCACGGCGCCCAGGCCTCGGCGCCGTCCGGCAGCATCGGCACGGCGATCCGCACGAAGCCGTAGGTGCCAAGTTTCAGCAGCACCGCGGCCAGGATCACCGAGCCGACCGTCGGTGCCTCGGTGTGCGCGTCGGGCAGCCAGGTGTGGAACGGGAACATCGGCACCTTCACCCCGAAGCCGATGAACATGCCCGCGAAGATCCACACCTGGGTGGCGCCCAGAATGCCCGCGCCGGCAGCGTCTGTCAGGGCGCGCATGTCGAAGGTGCGCAGCGCGTCGCCCGTGGCCGGGTCGGTGGACAGGAAGAAGAGCGCCAGAAACGACAGCAGCATCAGCGCCGAGCCGAACAGCGTGAACAGGAAGAACTTGATGGACGCGTAGCGCCGGTTCTCGCCGCCCCACACGCCGATCATGAAGAACATCGGCAGCAGCACCACCTCGAAGAACACGAAGAACAGGATCAGGTCCTGAGCGACGAACGTGCCCACCATGCCCGTCTCCAGGATCAGTATCAGGATCATGAACGCCTTGGGATTGCCGGGCTCGGGCATGTGGTCCCAGGAGTAGACGACACACAGCGGCACCACCACGAGCGTCAGCGCCATCAACGGCAGGGAGATGCCGTCGAGGCCCAGGATGAAGCGGCTGTTGATCACGTCGATCCAGGACACGTCGACCACGTACTGCAGGACTCCCGCAGAGCCGTAGTCGAAGTCGGCCAGCAGCAGCACACCCACCGCCAGAGCGGCCAGAGACGACAGCAGCGCCACCCGCTTGTGGGCCTGCTCCTCGGCCGCGGGCAGCAGCAGTGACACCAGGGCCCCGGCGAGCGGCAGGAAGGTGACGAGTATGAGACCCCAGTCGTTGAGGAAATCGGTCATGTCGTGGTTCCTAGATCCTTTGGTTCTGCGTGGCTACAGGAGTTGACAGCGCTGACAGTGGCTGACGGGGACGGATAACGGGGGACGGCGGTCGGTGGGGGAAACACTGCAGGCGGCGCTACAGGGACAGCACGAGGATGAACACGCCGGCGAGCACGGCCGCGGCCGCGAAGAGGATGGCCCCGTAATGCTGCACCTTGCCGGTCTGCATGGTGCGCAGACCCTCGCCGGAGGCGTCGGAGGCACGGCCGGAGCCGTCGACTATCAGGTTGTCGATGAGGCCCTGATCGATGCGTTCATACACCCCTCGGCCGACCGCGACCGAGCGCCGCCCGGCCTCGTTGACGGCGCCGTCTATGACCCGCTGATTCGACCAGTAGACGGCTCTGGCCAGCGGCCCCTTGACCGCCTTGACGATGACGCCGGTGTAGAGGTGGTCGAGGAAATACTTGTTGGCCAACGCCGTGTGGACGGCCCGTGGCAGCCCGCCACGCGACACCGGGCCGTCGGGGAGCTCGGTGAGCGCGGCGCTGCCGGCCGCCTTGCGGCGGCCCTCGACGGCGGTGAAGTAGTAGCGCCAGGCCAGCCAGACCCCGGCCAGCGCCACCAGCGTGGACGCCACCGCGAGCGACCAGCTCGGCTTGGCGTGCGCGATGGCGGGGAAGTAGGCCGCCACCGGCTCCACGTAGTGCTCGAAGCGCAGCTGCCAGGCCTCGGGCCAGAGCTGGAAGCCCTTGGGCATGTTGAGCAGCCCGGCCCCTGCGGCGAAGGCCGCCAGCACGTAGAGCGGGACCAGGATGCGCGGACCGGACTCGTGGGGGTGGCCGTCGCCCCGGTAGCTGCCGTGGAAGGTCAGGTAAACGACCCGGGTCATGTATGCCGCGGTGACCGCCGCGCCCACCATGCCCATCACCAGCATCAGCGTGTAGGCGCCGTTGCCGCTGGTGCCGCCCAGGACGCCCCAGCCGCCGGTGCCGGCCAGGATCTCGTCCTTGGACCAGAAGCCGGCGAGCGGCGGCAGGCCCATGAGCGCCACGGTGGCGACCATGAAGGTGCGGTAGGTGTGAGGCATGTGCTTGCGCAGCCCGCCCATGTGGGCCTTCATGTCGAAGCTGTGCACGGCGTGGCTCACCGACCCCGACCCCAGGAACAGGCACGCCTTGAAGAAGGCGTGGGTGAACAGGTGGAACATCGCCGCGGTCCAGGCGCCCACGCCCAGGGCCATCACCATGTAGCCGAGCTGGCTCACGGTCGAGTAGGCGAGCACCTTCTTGATGTCGTCCTGGGTGAAGGCCAGCAGGCCGCCGAAGAGCAGGGTCACGGCGCCCACCACAGCCAGCATGTTGACGCTGGATCCGGCGATGGACATGCCCTCCCAGAACACCGGGTACAGGCGCGCCACCAGGAAGATGCCGGCCACCACCATCGTGGCGGCGTGGATCAGCGCGGACACCGGCGTGGGCCCGGCCATGGCGTCGGGCAGCCAGGTGTGCAGCACGAACTGGCCCGACTTGGACATGACCGCGGCCAGCAGGCACAGCGACGCCGCCACCAGCGCTGTGTGGCTCACCTCGCCGGCGTTGATGCGCCCGGTGACGGTCAGCGTGTCGAAGGTGCCGCCCGCGGCGAAGAACAGGATCGAGACGCCGACCAGCAGTCCCACGTCGCCCACCCGGTTGGTGAAGAACGCCTTGAGCGCCGCGTCGGAGTTGGCCCCGTCCTCCCACCAGTGGCCGATCAGCACGAACGAGCACACCCCGACCAGCTCCCAGCCGACGATCATCTGCAGCAGGTTGTCGCTGAGCACGAAGAACAGCATCGCCGCAGTGAACAGGCTCAAGAAGGCGAAGAAGTGCGTGTAGCGGGCGTCGCCGCGCACATAGTCGGTGCTGTAGACGTGCACCAGCAGCGACACCGTCGTCACCACGAACAGCATCATCACCGAAAGGCCGTCCACCAGGATGCCGGCGTCGTGGTCGATGCCGCCGGAGCGCAGCCAGCCGACCGTGCGGTGCACCGCCGCAACGCCCTCATGGGCAGCGTCACGGTGGCCGATCCAGGCGACCACCGCCCCCACGGACAGCAGCCACGAGCCAGCCACGGCCACGATGCCGAGCCCGGAGCCTCGACTGCGCATGCGCTTGCCGAACAGCAGGATGCCGACGAACGACAGCGCCGGCAGCAGCGGCACCAGCCAGGCGAAGTCGAGGAAGAACCCGGCGCTGCCGACCGCGGGCGGGCCCAGATCGGACACCTCGCCCGCGGCGGCGAGCACGCCTGCGGCGCTCACCCGCCGGCCCTCGGCGGCCGGTCGTCGCCGCGGGCGGCAAGTACCCGGGCAAGGACCCGTCGAGCCGGCGTTCCCACGACTCTCACCTGCTCATCCCTTGAGCAGATCGGCCTCGGTGAGGTCGATGCTGCGGCGGGTGCGGTACATGAGCAGGACGATGGCCAGTCCGACGCCGACCTCGGCGGCGGCCACGGCGATCACGAACAGGGCGAACACCTCGCCGGCGACGTCGTCACGGAAGGCGCCGAAGGCCACCAGGTTGATGTTGACGGAGTTGAGGATGATCTCCACCGACATCAACACCAGCATGGCGTTGCGCCGCGCCAGCACGCCGTAGACGCCGATGCAGAAAAGCACCGCGGCCAGCAGCAGGAACTGGTTGAGGATCACGGGCGACGCGACCTGTGCCCTAGTCCTTGCGGGCCACGACGATGGCCCCGATCAGCGCGGCGAGCAGCAGCACCGACACGGCCTCGAAGGCCACGATGTACTGGCTGAAGATGGCGTCGGACACCGCCTCGAAGCGCTGCGGCTCGTCGATCACCAGCCGAGTGTCCGAGTAGCTGTCGATGAGCGCGATGCCCATCACCACTGCCAGCAGCACGGCGACCAGGCCCGCCATGAGTCGCTTCTCGCCGGCCACGGAATCGTCGTCGCCCCGAGAGGCCCGGGTCAGCATGATCCCGAACAGGAACAGCACGATGATGGCACCGATGTACACCAGCACCTGCGTGACGGCCACGAACTCCGAGCCCAGCAGGATGAACTGCGCCGCGGCGCCCGCAAGAACCAGCACCAGCCACAGCGCGGCGTGCACCACGTTGCGGGTGGTGACGCAGCGGATCGCGGACACCACCATCACCAGCGCGACGACGCCGAAGAACACGTTCTGAGCCACGAACAGCTCGCCGTCGGCGGCGCCCGCGGCCAGCACCGAGCCGGTCACCGCGCTCATGTGGGCGGCACCGTCAGCTTTTTGGCCACCGAGCCCGCCTCGTAGTCCTCGAAGTCCGGCACGGTCTCCATCCACTCCGACAGCCTCGCCTTGTCGTGGAGCAGGTCGGCGATGCGCGGCTCGGAGAACTCGAACTCGGGGCTCCAGAACAGCGCCTCGAACGGGCACACCTCCACGCAGATGCCACAGAACATGCACAGCGCGAAATCGATGTCGAAACGGTCGAGCTTGTTGACCAGTCGAGGCTTGCCGCCGGCCCGCCGCGGCGGGGCCTTCTCCTTGTGTCCCTCGATGTAGATGCACCAGTCCGGGCACTCGCGCGCGCACAGCATGCAGGCGGTGCAGTTGCCCTCGTGCAGGGCGATCACACCACGTGCCCGGGTGGCCGGCGCCTCCTTGACGCGGGGGTACTGGACGGTGGCCGCGCCCTTCGACGGCGCAGGCACCAGCGTGCGCACACCTCGCCTGGGGAACACCGTGCGCAGGACGGTGGATCCCGTCACGGCCAGCGCCTTGATGAGGCCCGGCACCATCGGCATCTACATCACCGCCTTCACATCAACACCTTGAGCGTGCCGGTGACGACGATGTTGGCCAGCGCCAGGGGCACCAGGAACTTCCAGGCGAGGCGCTGGAGCTGGTCCTCACGGAAGCGTGGAAACGTGAAGCGGCACCAGAAGACCACGAACGACAGCAGCACCACCTTGCCCATCATCACGAGCGGGCCGATCACGTTGAAGAGATTGTCGGCCGGATCGAGCCCGGGCACGTACCAGCCGCCGAGGAACAGCACCGAGGCGAGGGCCGAGAAGACGCCGGCGGTGGCGAACTCACCGATGAAGAACAGCAGGAAGCGCATGCCCGAGTACTCGGTCATGTAGCCGGTGACAAGCTCGGACTCCGCCACCGGCATATCGAAGGGCGTCTGCGTGAGCTCGGCCTGCATGGCGACCATGAACACGGCGAAGCCCACGAACTGGGTGAGCACGAAGGGGCTGCCGATCGCGCCCCAACCGAAGATCTCGCCGTTGGCCTGGGCCAGCACGATCCCTTGCAGGTTCATGGTCTCGGCCTGGATGACCACGCCGACCACCGCCAGCAGCAGCGGCAGCTCATAGGCGATCAGCTGACCCGTGGCCCGCAGCCCGCCGATCAGCGAATACTTCGAGGCCGAGCCCCAGCCGGCCATGAGGATGCCGATCACCGACACCGAGCTGATCGCCACCGCCATGTAGACGCCGAGCTCGTTGGCGACGAACCAGGCGTCGGGCCCCGCCGGCGGCAGCACCAGCATCATGAAGGCGGGCAGCAGCACCACGAACGGGGCCGCAGAGAACACGAACCGGTCGGCCCGCCGCGGCACGATGTCCTCCTTCTGGAGGAACTTGCCGACCTCGGCCAAGAGTTGCAGCGAGCCGTAGGGGCCGGCCTCCATGGGGCCGAGGCGGCTCTGCATGAAGCTGACGATCTTGAACAGGTGAACGTACACCAGCGTCCCGGCCACGATCAGCACGACGACCAGACCCGCCGCCAACTTGATGGAGGTGATCTGCCAGTAGGACAGCTCCGCCAGCATCGCGCTCACCGCCGACCCCCCACCGCAGGAAGGCTCTCCCGCCGCACGCGCACCCTCACCGGTCTATGTCCCCGAGGATGAAGTAGATGCTGCCGAGGATCGTGATGATGTCGGGCACGTACACGCCCTTGAGCAGCCAGGGAGTGATCGACACGTTGGAGAACGACGCCGAGCGGATCTTGACCCGGAACGGCACCAGGTCGCCCTTGGACACCACGTAATAGCCCATCACGCCCAGCGGGTTCTCGGTCTCGACATAGGCCTCGCCCGCGGGCACCTTGATGATGCGGGGCACCTTGGCCATTATCGGCCCCGCCGGGATGCCCTCGAGCAGCTGGTCGACGATCTTGGTGGCCTCCCGCGTCTCCTGGAGTCGCACCCAGAAGCGGGCGAAGGAGTCCCCGTCGGGATGGGTCCACACTTGCCAGTCGACCTGGTCGTGCACCAGGCCGCAGGGGTTGTCGCGGCGCACGTCCCAGTCCACGCCCGAGGCGCGGATGTTGGCACCGGTTAGGCCGTAGGAAAGGCCGACCGCGGCCGGGATCACGCCGATGCCGCGCGTCCGGGCCTGGAAGATCTCGTTGCCCTCCACCAGCTCGGAGATCTCGTCGCAGAAGTTGCGGATCTTGCGCATCGCACCGCGGGTCTCGGCGATCCAGCCCCTGGGCAGGTCGTCCTGCAGTCCCCCGATGCGGTCGAAGTTCGGATGGAAGCGCCCGCCGGTCACGGCCTCGATCTGGTTCAGCACGTGCTCGCGGTCGCGGAACGCGAAGAACACGGGCGTGACCGCACCCACCTGAACGGCCATGTCGCCCAAGAACAGCGTGATGTTGGCTATGCGGCTCAACTCGAACAGCACCGTGCGGATCCACTGCGCCCGCGGCGGCGCCTCGACCTCCATGAGCCGCTCCGCGGCCAGGATGAAGGGCACCTCGTTGGCGAAGCTGCCGAGCCAGTCGATGCGGTTGATGAGCGTGGTGACCTGGGGGTAGGTGCGGACCTCGGCGAGCTTCTCGTAGCCGCGGTGCATGTAGCCCATGACCGGCTCGGCCGACACCACCTGCTCGCCGTCGAGCTTGGCCACGATGCGCAGCGTGCCGTGGGTGGCCGGGTGCTGGGGGCCGATGTTGAGGGTCATGCCCTCGGTCTCGATCTCGAGGTTGACGCGGGCGTCAGCGGCCTGTGCCGCGATGTAGCCGAGCTGGTCGCGCTGCGCGACGGTCACGACGCCGGTTCCCCCGCGCCGTCGCCGTCGGAGTCCGCATCGCCGGGCATCAGTTCCACGTCGACGATGCCGGGCCAGGGCTTCACGCGCCGGGCCAGCAGCGGGTAGTCCTTGCGCAGCGGGTTGCCCTCGAACTCCCCTGGAAGGTAGAGGTGGCGCAGGCCGGGGTGGCCGTCGAAGCCGATCCCGAACATCTCCCAGGCCTCACGCTCATGCCAGTCGGCGCCGGGGTACACCGGCACCCAGCTGGGCGCTCTGAGGTCATCGTCGCGAAGGTCGGCCTTGGCGAAGACGGCACGGCCACGGGCCACGTCGTTCACCCTGGCCAGAAGCTGGAACCGGGTCTCGCCCCCGGCGACGCCGGTCAGCATGGGCGCGGGCTCCCTCGGCTCGGGCGGGTCGAGCCGGTTGTCCACGGCGCTGTCCAGCTCGCGCCCGAACGGCGAGGGCAGCCAGTCGATGGCCGACAGGAAGTTGAAGAAGGCGAAGCCCTCGTCGTCGCGCAGGAGCCGGGCGAGATCCCCCCAGGCGTCGCGCTCGACGCGCACCCAGGCATCGCCGCCGGCCGTGTGCGAGCCGGCGAGGCCCTCGCCGAGCGACTCGCCGAGACGCCCGAGCAGGTCCTCGGCCCAAGCGTCGGACGCCGCCACGGCCGTCTCACTCGACGACAATCGGATCACCCCTCCAGCGCTCGCCCATGTCCTCGTTGCGGATGCGCTCCTGCAGCATCACGATCCCCTCGAGCAGTGCCTCGGGCCGCGGCGGGCAGCCCGGCACGTAGACGTCCACCGGAACGATCTGGTCGACACCCTTGGTCACCGAGTAGCTGTCCCAGTAGGGGCCGCCGCAGTTGGCACAGGAGCCCATGGAGATCACGTACTTGGGGTCGGGCATCTGCTCGTAGAGGCGCAGCAGCGAGGGGGCCATCTTGTCGGTGACCGTGCCCGAGACCACTACCAGGTCGGCCTGGCGGGGGCTGGCGGGCAGCGGGATCACGCCCAGGCGCATGACGTCGTAGCGAGGCGACCCGAAGGCGGCGCCCATCTCGATGGCGCAGCAGGCGAGCCCCCACTGGTAGACCCACAGGGAGTACTTGCGGCTGATGTTCAGCAGCGTCGAGAGCGGCTTGGGCACCCTGCCCGACTCGACTAGACCCATCTCAGCACACTCAACACCACAGCGCCTGCGCCGATGCGGCAGCGCTCGCCTAGACCCATCTCAGCATCCCCTTGCGCCAGGCGTAGATCAGCCCCAGCAGCAGGATGAAGACGAATATGGCCATCTCCACCAGGCCGAACAGGGCGTAAACCTCCAGGCGGGCGGCCCACGGGAAGATGAACACGGTCTCCACGTCGAAGAGCACGAACAGCAGGGCGAATACGTAGTAGCGGATGTTGGCCTGAGACCACATGTCGCCGACCGGATCGACGCCGGACTCGTAGGTCTCGACCTTCTGCGCCGTGGGCCTCGACGGCCGCAGGATGCGGCCGATGCCGAGCAGGGCAGCCACGACAGCTATCGCGAACCCTCCGAAGATGCCGACGGTCAGGTAGCTGCGCAGGAACTCTGACACGAACCGGAAGTCTACCGACAAGCACCGCACGCCAAACGGCGCGAGAACCGCCGGCCCGGCACGTGCGTTGACGCCGGCCCGCCGCGATCACCGGTGGAGCTTGCGCAGCGATGGTTGCGACGGCGCGAGAACGCCGGCCTGCTAGCCGAGCAGCACGACCCGGCGCGCCATCCAGGCGGCGGTGCCGGCGAGCAGCACCGCTGGTCCCGGACGCCAGGCCAGCACTGACAGGCGGAGCATCGCAGCGTCTCCGGGCGTGGCGACGCTGAGCACGTTGACGATCGCGATCAGCCCGAGGACGACGACCAGCACCGATATCCAGTACACGGCCCAGCGCAGCCGAGGCACGATGTCGGCGGCCGGCGTCGTGCACACGGCCACGGCCGCGCCGAGCAGCATCAACCCCGTGAGCGCATCGACGTTGTTGAGAACCCCGTACAGGTCGTCCCACCAAGCGAAGCTCCGGCCCTGGTCGGCGTAGCGCAGCATCGGCGCCACCAGGTGCAACAGGGCGGCCACGAGCAGCACCACCACCAGCACCTCGCGCGCCTCGTCCCAGGTCACCGCCAGCGGCCGCCGCTCGCGCGCTTCAGACATGGGATGTGGCTGACGGCCGGGCTGACCGCTGAACCGACCGCACGTCAGCAGGTAGCGCGAGGGAACCCTGGGACAGGCCCCGCCGCCACGTTCAGCCGGTCAGGGCGGCGACCGCCTCCGCGCTGGCCGGGTAGACCGGGATGATCTTGTCGAAGCCGCTGATCTCGAAGATCTCTTGGATCGACGGTGAAAGCGAGCAGACCGCCATCTTGGCCCTCTGCTTCTGCAGCGTCTTGGCGACCAGCAGCACGACGCGCAGCCCGGCGCTGCTGATGTAGGACACTCCCCCGAAGTCCAACACCATGCACTTGTCGTCCGGGCTGATCGCAGCCTCAAGAGCCTCATGGAACTCACGGGCGTTGACGCCATCGACGCGCCCGTCGGCCTTTGCGATCAGCGCGCCGCCCTCTCTCTCAGTGCTGATACTCAATGAACCTCATCCCCTTGGTTGAGTCGATCCGACCATCGGCAGACGTGGCGCCGAAGGCGGGATCATGCTACACGCCGCGCCGTCAGGCGGCTATCGGGGCGCTCTCACAGCCCCGCCGCGGTGCGGGCCACCGACTCCAGCCATCCGGGCGCCAGCCCCACGGCCACCGTGGCGAGCACCGACACCGCAACCACGGCTCCGGCGCCCCAGCCGGCGGAACCGGACCGATCACCGGCATCGTCAGCGTCGGCACCGCGGCCGGCGACTTCGCCCGGGGGCTGGAAGTACATCGCCACCACTATCCGCAGGTAGGCATAGGCCGCCACCACGGCGCTGAGCATGGCGACCACGGCGAGCCAGAACGACCGGGCGTCGACGGCGGCCGCGATCACCGAGAGCTTGGCCACGAAGCCCGACGTGAGGGGCACGCCCGCCTGGGCCATGAGCAGGACCGTGAATCCCAGGGCCAGCGCCGGCCTGCGGCTGCCGAGACCGGCCAGCGACTCGAGGCCGGTGCGGTCGTCGCCGGTGCCCGGCAGCGCCGCGAGCACGGTGAAGCTGCCCACGGCGATCACGGCATAGGCGGCCACATAGAACAGCACCCCGTGCGCGCCCTCGCCCGTGGCAGCCTGCACGCCCACGAGAATGAAGCCGGCGTGGGAGATCGACGAGTAGGCGAGAAGGCGCTTGGCGTCGGTCTGGACCGCTGCCAGCACGGAGCCTGCCACGAGCGTGGCGCAGGCCAGGGCGAAGACCGCGGGCTGCCAGTCCTCGGCGCGCCGGCCCAGCGCCTCGGTGAGCACCCGCAGCAGCGCCACGAAGCCGGCGGCCTTCACCGCTGAGGCCATCAGGGCCGTCACCGGGGTGGGAGCGCCTACGTAGACGTCCGGCGCCCAGGCGTGGAACGGCACTGCGGCCACCTTGAAGGCCAGGCCCACGAGCAGCAGGGCCACGCCCGCCAGGAGCATCCCGTCGCGCAGCACGATGAACGCCTCGAGGTACTGCCCGACCCCGGCCAGGCTGGTGGTGCCGGTCGCGCCGTATATGAGGGCGATGCCGTAAAGCAGGAACGCCGTCGAGAAGGCGCCCAGCACGAAGTACTTGAGACCCGCCTCGAGCGACTCGAGGCGGCGCAGGTCCAGCGCCGCAAGCACATAGAACGCGATCGACATGGTCTCGAGTCCGAGGAACAGCACGATCAGGTCGCCCGCGCCCGCCATCACCACCGCGCCGGCAGCGGCCAGCAGGACGAGCACGTAGACCTCCGAGCCGTCGATGCCGGCGCGCCGGCAGTAGCGCGGCAGCGTGGGCACCACGAGGGCGACGCTTCCGAGGATCACGGCAGCCGCGAAGAGCGCCATCCGGTCGAGCACGAACTGGTTCCCGAAGGCGGTGACGGCACCGTCGGAGTGCCACAGGATCGCGACGGCCACGAGTCCGGCCGCCGCCAGCGCGAAGGCCCAGATCGCGTCGAGGATCGCGGGCAGCACCCGCGGCGGGACCAGCGAGCGGACCATCAGGAGCAGTAGGGCTCCGGCGGCCGGCAGCAGCACGGGCAGCAGCCCGACCCAGTCCACCGCCGGCGGCTCGAACGGCCCGAGCTGTGCCACCACGACGCCCATCAGCCGGCCTCGCTGCCGTGGCCGTCGCCGTGGCCGCTGTGAGACTGCTGCAGACCGTCGCCCTCGCTGCCGTGGCCTCCGCCGAGGTCGGCGAGGCTGGCCGCGGGTCGCACGTCGGCGACAGGCTCAGCGAAGCCCGCGACGTGATCCTCCACGTGCGCAATGACCGCGTCGACGGCCGGCTCGATCCGCTCGATCACCGGCTTGGGATACACGCCCATCAGCACTATCGCCACAAGCAGCGGCGCCATCAGCAGCCCCTCGCGCCAGCGCAGGTCGCGAATGCCGGCGTTGGACTCCGACACCGGCCCGTGGAACACCCTCTGGTAGGCCCACAGCAGGTAGACGGCTGCCAGGATCACCCCGGCGGCGGCAACCACGGCCCACCAGCGATGGGCGTTGAAGGCGCCGAGCAGCACCAGCAGCTCGCCCACGAAGCCGTTGAGGCCCGGCAGCCCGATCGACGACAGCATCACCACGGTGAAGACGGCCGCCAGCCGCGGCGCCGGCTTCTGCAGACCGCCCAGCTCTGAGATCTCGCGGGTGTGGAGGCGCTCGTAGATCATGCCCACCAGCAGGAACAGCGCCCCGGTGGAAACGCCGTGGTTGACCATCTGCAAGACCCCGCCGGTGATGCCCTCGGTGTTGATCGCGAAGATGCCGATCACGATGAAGCCGAGATGCGCCACCGACGAGTAGGCCACCAGGCGCTTGAGGTCGCTCTGCATGGCCGCGGCCACGGCGCCGTAGATGATCCCGATCACCCCGAGGGTCACCATCAGCGGAGCGAAGTGCACCGAGGCCTCGGGGAACAGGTAGAGCCCGAAGCGCACCAGCCCGTAGGTGCCGAGCTTGAGCATCACCGCGGCCAGGATCACCGAGCCGGCCGTCGGCGCGTTCGTGTGAGCGTCGGGCAGCCAGGTATGCACCGGGAACAGCGGCACCTTCACGGCGAAGGCCAGCGCGAAGGCCAGGAAGAGCCAGCGAGCCGTGCCGGTGGCGAGCGACTGGCTCTCTGCGATGGTGACCAGGTCGAAGGTCACCGCGCTGCCGGCGGCGGAGGCGTGCAGGAAGGCCAGCGCCACCGCGGCCACCAGCATCAGCGCCGAGCCGAACATCGTGAACAGGAAGAACTTCGTGGCCGCGTAGGCCCGGCGCCCGTGCCCCCAGCCGCCGATCAGGAAGTACATCGGCACCAGCACGACCTCGAAGAACACGAAGAACATGATCAGGTCGAGGGCGACGAAGGTGCCCAGGCATCCCGCCTCCAGCAGCAGCAGCCAGGCGTAGTAGGGCTTCGGCGAGTGCTCCGCCCTCACCCCGGCGATGACCAGCAGGAACATCGCCGCCGTCATCACCACCAGGAACAGCGACAGCCCGTCCACGCCGGCATGCCATGAGACGCCCCAGCCGCCGATCCACTCGTAGCGCTCCACGAAACCGAACGCGGCCGCAGACTCAGCGTCGAACTCCACCAGGAGCCACGCGGCCAGGGCCGCGCACAGAGCCGAGGTCGCCAGGGCCACCAGCTTGAGGAGGTCGGGCCGCGAGCGGGGCATCAGCAGCAGCACCAGCACGCCCGCGGCCGGGATCAGCACCAGCGCGGTGAGCACCGGGAACGTCGCCTGCGACACCTCGGCCATCTAGAGGCCCGCCTCGTGCAGGAGCCGGGTCGCGCGCCGCCCCGCCGTGAGCACGGGCGCAGCCACCTGGAGACCCGCCCCGCACCGCAGCCGAGCCGCGCCGCAGTGGCCCGCCGTGAACACAGGCGCAGCCATCTAGAGGCTCGCCCTGTACAGGAACCAGGCCAGCAGCAGCACCACGCCGATGGCGGTCAGCAGCGCGTAGAAGCGCACCAGGCCGGTCTGGGCGCGCCGCAGCACCGAGCCGCCGGCGCGCACCGACCGGCCCACGCCGTCGACCGCGCCGTCGACCACCCTGGAGTCGAATGCGGCCACCAGCTCGAACGCCCGCCGGCCCGGACCGCCGACGAAGCGGGTCCAGATCTCGTCCACGTAGAACGCCCTGGCGGCCACGGCCGGCTCGAAGCGGCTCGCGTCCAGGCGGTGGCGCAGGTAAACGGCTGCGGCGACACCGATCCCGGCCACGCTGCCGGCGACCGCCAGCAGGGCCAGGAGCCACTGGAGCCCCGCGCCGATGCCGAGGTGGGCCTCGTTGCCGAACAGCGAGGGCTCCAGCCACGCCCCCAGGAAGTGAAGGCCGCTGCTGAACGGCAGGTTGAGCAGTCCCGCGACGGCCGCGGCTGCGGCCAGGACGACCAGCGGCGCGGTCATCAGCGGCGACGGCTCGTGCGGGTTGCGCTCGCCGGTGTGGCGCGCCTCGCCGTAGAAGGTCATGAACACCAGGCGGCTCATGTAGAAGGCGGTCAGCACCGCGGTGAGCAGCCCGACCGCCCACAGGGCCGGGCTGGCATCGAAGGCGTAGGCCAGTATCTCGTCCTTGGACCAGAAGCCCGACAGCGGCGGCACCCCGGCGATGGCCAGCCAGCCGATCATGAAGGTCACCGCCGTCACCGGCATGGCGGTGCGCAGCCCGCCGTAGCGGCGCATGTCCTGATCGCCGTCGAGGGCGTGTATCACCGAGCCCGACCCGAGGAACAGCAGCGCCTTGAAGAAGGCGTGTGTGACCATGTGGAACACAGCCGCGACGTAGGCGCCGGATCCGACCGCCAGCATCATGTAGCCGAGCTGGCTCACAGTTGAGTAGGCCAGCGCCTTCTTGATGTCGTTCTGGGCCATCGCCGTCACCGCCGCTCCAAGCGCGGTGGCCACGCCCACCCAGGCGATCGCCTCCGGTGCCCAGGCGTCGGCCGCGGCGATCACCGGGTTGACGCGCACCATCAGGTAGACGCCCGCGGTCACCATGGTGGCCGCGTGGATCAGCGCCGAGACCGGGGTGGGGCCGGCCATGGCGTCGGGCAGCCAGATGTAGAGGGGGAGCTGCGCCGACTTGCCGGCCGCGCCCACGAACAGCAGGATCACGACGGCCGTGGCGGTGCTCGACGCCAGGGTGCCCGCGCCGGCGAACAGATCGACGTAGCGGATCGACCCGATCGCCGAGAAGGCCCAGAACATGGCCAGCATGAAGCCCCAGTCGCCCACCCGGTTGGTGACGAACGCCTTCTTGCCGGCCGAGGCGTTGGCCTCGTCGCCGAACCAGAAAGAGATCAGCAGGTAGGAGCAGGCGCCCACGCCCTCCCAGCCAAGGAAGGTGAGCGCCAGGTTGTCCCCGAGCACCAGCACCAGCATGGAGAAGCCGAACAGGTTGAGATAGACGAAGAACTTCGAGAAGTCGCCGTCGCCGTGCATGTAGCCGATGGCGTAGAGATGGATGAGCGTGCCGACGCCGCTGACGAACAGCGCCATCGTCACCGAGAGCGGGTCGATGAGCAGGCCCGCATCGACCGCGAGATCGCCGGCGGGCACCCATTCGAACAGCGTGAGGACGAAACGGCGCTCGGCTTCGTCGCGGGCCATCAGCTCGACGAACACCAGTACCGAGGCCACGAACGACGCGGCCATCGCCGCAGTCGCCAGCCAGCCGGATCGGGGCTCGCCCAGGCGGCGGCCCGCTCCCAGCAGAACCGCGAAGCCGGCCAGCGGGAAGGCGGGGATCAGCCAGGCAGCGTCCAGCATCTCAGCCCTTCAACAGCGACACGTCGTCCGCCGTCGCGCCGGAGCGCCGGCGGTTGATGGCCACGACCAGCGCCAGGCCGATCACGACCTCCGTTGCCGCCACCACCAGCACGAAGAACACCGCGATCTGCCCGCCCACATCGTTGAGGCCGGCACCGAGCGCGACGAACGTCACGTTGACGGCGTTGAGCATCAGCTCCACGCACATGAACATCACCAGCGGGTTGCGCCTCACCAGCAGCCCCACGGCGCCGATCGCGAAAACCGCCGCCGAGAGCGCCAGATACCAGCCGGTCGAGAGCCCGCCCAGATCCATCACACCGCTCCGGCAGGGGAGGCTGAGGCGGTGCTCGCTGGAACAAGCGGAACCGGGAGCGGAGAGAGCTCCATCACTCCGCTCCCTCCGGGGAGGCCGCGACGCTGCGCCGGCGGGTCAGCACCACGGCGCCGACCACGGCGATGGTCAGCAGCACCGCGGTGATCTCCACCGCGAAGGCGAACTCGCCGAAAAGCACGCGCCCGAGGCGCTCGATGTCGGTCGCGCCGTTGTCGAGGGCGTGCTCGCCCCCCGTCCGGCGGATGCCGCTGAGCGCGTCCGCGCCGGTGAGGACCATCGTGGCGAGCAGCGCCGCCAGCGCGGCGCCGGCCACCACGGCCAGGGGCCGCTGGCCCGCGATGGGCTCGACGCTGAGCTGCTCGGCCTTGTCGACTCCCAGCAGCATGATCACGAACAGGAACAGGATGACGATCGCGCCCGCGTACACGACCACCTGCACCACAGCCAGGAAGTGGGCGTCCTGGAGCAGGAACAGCAGCGCCGCGCCCATGAGTGCCTGCACCAGGAACAGCGCGGCGTGCACCGGGTTGCGGCTCGCCACCACGCCCACGGCTCCGGCCAGCATCAACGCCGCCGCAACGCCGAACACAATCTCAGCCATCGGGCAGATCCCTCTGGGGCGGGCCGGCAGAGCCCTCGGCGAGCCCGCCTGCAGGCTCAGCGGCGCGCACCCCGTGATCATCGGCAGGCTCGGCGGGCCGAACCCCATGACCATCAGCCGGATCGAGGGCGCTCACCCCGTGATCATCGGCAGGCTCAGCGGGCCGAACCCCGTAGCCGAGTTCTGCCGACCAGGCCACCGAGCCCGCATAGCGATGGTCGCCCGACGCCGAGGTGGCCCGCATCCACCCCGATGTGTGGGCGTCCTCGCCCTCGCGCCAGTCCTCCCACGGCATCCGGCGCGGCTTGCCCTCGTCGTCCACCAGCAGCTCGTCCTTGGTGTAGACCGCGTCGTCGCGGCTGGTGAAGGAGAACTCGAAGAGCTTCGACTCGGTGATCGCCTGCGTGGGGCAGGCCTCCACGCACAGGTCGCAGTGGATGCAGCGCAGGTAGTTGATCTCGTACACGAAGCCGTAGCGCTCGCCGGGAGCGACCGGGTCGGCGGGGTCGTTGTCGGCGCCGCGCACGTAGATGCAATTCGCCGGGCACACACCGGCGCAGAGCTCGCAGCCGATGCACTTCTCCATGCCGTCCTCGTAGCGGTTAAGGACGTGGCGGCCGTGGAACCGCTCCGGCTTGGGCCGCTTGACATCGTGGCGCGAGTCGGCGTCTTTGCCTCCCCGGTAATCGGTCGTGACCTTGGGCAGGAACAGCTGCCGCAGAGTGACGGCAAAGCCGTGCAGGTATCCCATCAAGACCTCCCACCGGAACACGAGCGACCCATCAGAACCTCCCACCGGAACACAGGCGACCCATCAGAAGCTCCCGCCGGTGTGATCGGGGCCCGCCGCGCTATGGGTGAAGTCACGGCTGCGTCGACCGCTGCGGACGCTGCGAACCAGGAGCGCGCCGCCGAGCGCGAGCACCCCCAGGGACACGATCGTCACGACACCGAGGTTCCAGCCGCGGTCCCGCCCGACCTCCAGCGCCGCCAGGAACAGGAACCACCCCAGCGCCACTGGCGTGAGCGCCTTCCAGCCCAAGTCCATGAGCTGGTCATAGCGGAAGCGGGGCAGGGTGGCGCGCACCCACACGAACCCGCACAGCAGCAGCATGAGCTTAACGAAGAACCAGACGAACCCCCACGCCCAGGCGATACCGACGCCCGCCACCTCCCCCACCGGCACCGGCCCGGCCGGTCCGCCCAGGAACAGCGTGACGATGACGGCCGACATCGTGATCGTGTTCATGAACTCGGCCAGGAAGAAGAGCGCGAAGCGGATCGAGGAGTACTCCGTGTGGAAGCCGCCCACGAGTTCCTGCTCGGCCTCCACCAGATCGAACGGGGGGCGGTTGAGCTCGGCGGTTCCGGCGATGAGAAAGACGATGAAGGGCACCAGCCCGGTGACGACGAGGTTCCATCGCGGTATCAGGCCACCGAATCCCTCGCCGGCCTGGGCCGCGACGATGTCATGGGTCGACAACGACTCGGTCATCAGCACGATCGATGCCACCGCCAGTCCCAGGGCCGCCTCGTAGCTGACCATCTGCGCGGAGGCCCGCACCGAGCCGATCAGCGGATACTTCGACCCCGACGACCACCCGGCCAGCATCACCCCGTACACGGCCAGCGAGCTCATCGCCAGGAACAGCAGGATGCCCACCGGCGGGTCGGCCACCTGCAGGTAGGTGCTCCGACCCCACCACTCGACCTCAGCGGCGCCGCTGTTGAAGTCGCCGCCGAGCGGGATGATGGCGAAGGCCAGGAACGCCGGTATCAGCGACAGGTACGGGGCCAGCTTGAAGACGAACCTGTCGGAGCGATCAGGAACCAGATCCTCTTTGAAGAAGAGCTTGATGCCGTCGGCGAGGGTCTGCAGGATGCCCCACGGACCCGCGATCGTGGGGCCCATGCGCTGGTGCATGCCGCCGATGAGCTTGCGCTCGAACCAGATCAGCAGCATCACGGCCACGAGCAGGGCAACGAACGCCACCAGCGCCTTGGCAACGACGATCAGCACCTCCACAGCGCCGATGTCACCGGTCAGCAGCGGATCCGCCGCCCAGATCATGACGCCGCTCATCGCGCCTGCACCGAGACGCGGGTCACGGCCTCGCCGGCGGTGATCAGGGTGTTGGCCGGCGCACCGGGAGCGATCCAGTCGACCGCCAGGCAACCCTCGGGCACGCCGATGTCTGCTGCCAGCACGACATCGAGGTGACCGGCACCTGCGGTGACCCGCACATCGGTGCCCTCAGCGAGTCCGGCGCGCGACAGCTCGGCGGGATGCAGGCGCGCCCTCGTCGGCTCGGCCAGGCCACGGATCGACGGGCAGTGACGCAGCATCACCCCGCGGTCGTACATCCTGCGCGTGGCCACCAGCCGGTAGCCGCCACCAGGCGGGGCGCTCTCAGGGGATCCGCCCCGGCTGTCGGGAGGTGCCACGGAGCCGGTCTGGTTGTGGTCCTCGAGCGCCCCGGCGCTGGCCGGAGCAGCTTCACTTGGCACCGGGCCGGTGCGGGTGCCGTGCTGCGCCGCTGGGAGGATGCCTGTGCCGGCGGTGGGAAGCAGGACGCCCTCGGTGGGGTTGGCAGCCAGGGCCTGCTCGGTCATGCGACCGTGCATCTCGGACACCTCGGCCAGCTCGGAGCGGATCGCCTCGGGGGTGTCTGAGCCGGAGCCGGGCGCGAGGCGCTCTGCCAGCTCCGCTGCGATCATCCAGTCGGCGCGGGCGGTTCCCGGCGGTGTGACCTTGCGGCTCAGCCGGCTCACCCGGCCCTCGACGTTGGTGAACGTGCCGTCGACCTCGGTCGGCCCGGCCGCCGCCAGAACGATCACGGCGGCTCCCGCGGCACGACCGTCGAGCGTTTCGTCGCCCCCGGTCGGCCCGGCCGCCGCCGCCATCTTCTCGGCCGCGAGCGCGGCCGAGTCGTTCACGAACAGATCGACGGCCACCACCGTTGCAGCCCCGAGCAGGCCGCGGCGGGCAAGGTCACCGTCGATGAAATCGTTGACGGGGTCAGCGCCCAGCAGCACCAACACGTCGATCTCACCGGCTGCCGCGGCCTTGAGGATGCCGGCGGCGCCGAGTCCCACGGCGGCGGGCCTCGCCGGCCAGCACCGCTCCAGCGCTCCGGCGCACCCGGCATCAGAGTCCTGCAGCCACACCCCTCCCGGCAGCAGGCCGGGGGCCAGGCCGGCGCGCAGCGCACCGTTCACGTTCCCCCGCCGCAACACCGGCAGGAAGCGGGTCCCCGGAAGCCTTGCCAACTCGAGCGCGGCGGCTTCGACGCCGGATGCCGCCTCGGCCAGCGAGGCCCGGCCCAAGATGACCGTCACGCCGCCCTGCGACGCCGCCAGAGCCTGCGCTGCGGGCGCCAGACCTGAGACATCGCCGCCAGCCTGTGCCGGGGCCGCGGGCTCGGAGGCGACCGTGCCGCCCGCGGCGAGCGCCACCAGGGACTCGACGGTGGCTGCGGTCGTGCCGGGTGGCACACGCAACGTGTGCGCGGCCAGGCTCGACAGTCCCGTGGCGCATGGCGTCACCTCGATCAGAGTCACGCCGTCGTTGACGATGGCGTGACGCAGGCGCAGGTACAGCGTGCCCAGCTCCTCCTTGGGGTCCGGGCCGAGCAGCAGCACGGTCCCGGCAGGGCGGCAGGCGTCGTCGATGGTCGCGGGCGGCAGGCCCAGCACGACCCGCGGGTCGAGGCCGTCACCGAGTTGGGCGTCGACGTTGTCGCTGCCGATCACGCCCTTGGCCAGCTTGGCCCACATGTACTGAGCCTCGTTGGTGAGGCGCGCCCCGCCCAGCACCGCAACCCGCTCGGGTGCGGCAGCCGACAGCGCCTCGGCCACACGGCCCAGCGCCTCGCCCCAACCAGCCTCTGCAAACCCGTCGACACCGCGGTCACCAGCGTCCCGACGCTGCAGGCCCTCGCCCCCACCAGCCTCAACCGACCCCGCAGAGCCGACGCTGCCAGCCTCGCAGATGAGCGGTGCCACCAGGCGCTGGGTGCTGTTGAGCGCCTCGAAGCCGAAACGCTCCTTGTCGGACAGCCAGCCCCAGTTAACGGCGTCGGCATCCACGCCCAGCACTCGCAATACCCTGTTGCGCGACGCCTGCACCGCGATCCTGGACCCCAGGCTGTCCACCCATGCGGTCGAGATCGTCTCGGTGAGGTCCCAGGGCCGGGCCTTGAAGCGGTAGGGCTTCGCGGTGAGCGCTCCAACCGGGCAGATCTGCACCGTGTTGCCCGAGAAGTAAGAGGCGAAGGGCTCGCCCGCATAGGTGTTGACCTCGGTGAGGTTGCCGCGGCCCATGAAGTGGATCAGGGCGTCGCCCGCCACCTCGTCCGCGAAGCGCGTGCAGCGGTCACACAGGATGCATCGCTCCCGGTCGAGGTACACGGTCTCGCTGATGGCGATCGGCTTGGCGAAATGCCGCTTCTCCTCCACGAAGCGGGACTCGCCGGGCCCGTAAGCCATGGTCTGATCCTGCAGCGGGCACTCGCCGCCCTTGTCGCAGATGGGACAGTCGAGCGGATGGTTGATGAGCAGGAACTCGAGCACCCCGTCCTGAGCCTTCTTGGCGGCATCGGACTCGGTCAGCACCTTCATGCCCTGCGCTGCGGGCACCATGCACGACGGCTGCAGGGACGGCCCGCGGCCGGTATCGACCTCCACCAGGCACATCCGGCACATGCCCACCGGCGTCATGCGGGGGTGGTAGCAGAACCGGGGGATGTAGACGCCGCCGCGCTCGCAGGCCGCGATCAGCATCTCCCCCGGCACCGCAGGCATGGCCACGCCATCAACGGTGATCTCCACCGCGGCCTCCGGCGGAACCTCCGCGGTGGTCATGGTGCGGCGGCGACGGCCACGGAGATCGGGTCGCGGCGGGTGATCCTGGCCTCGTACTCGTGACGGAAACGCCTGATCGTCGAGACCACAGGCGCCACCGCGGACGGGCCGAGCGGGCAGATGGTGGTCTGCCGCGGCGGGAACGGCACGGCCGCCAGGCCGCCGTGAGCGGCGACCGGGTACGGGCCGGGGCTGATGTTGTCGCCGATGTCGAGCAGGAGGCCGATGTCCGACGGCCGCCCGTCCCCGTCGAGGATGCGCCGCAGGATCTGCTCGAGCCAGGTCGTCCCCTCCCGGCAGGGGGTGCACTTGCCGCAGGACTCACGGGCGAAGAACCTCACCACCCGCCAGGCGGCCTCGACGGCATCGGTGGTCTCATCCATCACCACGATGGCGCCCGACCCGAGCATCGAGCCCGCGGCGCCGACCGGGCCGGCCTCAAGGGGAAGGTCGAGGTGCTCGGCGAAGAACCACGGAGCCGATCCGCCCCCGGGAATGAACATCTTCAGCTCATGGCCGTCGCGGATGCCCCGGCAGAAGTCATCCCCATAGAGCAGCTCGCCGAAGGTGGTCACGCCGTGGGGCACCTCGTACACCCCCGGGCGCCGGACATGGCCCGACACCGCGAACAGGCGCGTGCCCGGCGACGACTCCGAGCCGTGCTCGCGGTAGGCCGCGGCGCCATGGGTCAGCAGCCACGGCAGGTTGCTGAGCGTCTCCACGTTGTTGACGATCGTCGGCTGCCCGTAGAGGCCCACCGCAGCAGGGAAGAACGGCGGCTTCAGGCGAGGCATCCCGCGGCGGCCCTCGAGGCTCTCGAGCAGCGCGGTCTCCTCCCCGACGATGTAGGCGCCCGCGCCCCAGGCCAGCACGATGTCCACGGAGAAGTCGCTGCCGCAGACGCTGCGGCCCACATAGCCGGCGGCATAAGCGTCGTTGAGCGCCGCGGCGATGCGCTCCTGGGCCAGCACCATCTCGCCGCGCACATACAGGAAGCACTGCTGCAAGCCCAGGGCGTAGCAGGCGATCAGGCATCCCTCGATCAACTGGTGAGGGTCGCACTCCATAAGCAGGCGGTCCTTGTAGGTGCCCGGCTCGCTCTCGTCGCCGTTGACGACCAGGTAGTAGGGATGCTTGCCCGGCGGCAGGAAGCCCCACTTGACGCCCGCCGGGAACCCGGCACCGCCGCGCCCGAGCAGCACGGCGTCGCGCACCTCGGAGTGAACCTGCCGTGGGGTCATCGCCAGAGCGGCCCGCAGCCCCGCGTAGCCCCCGGTCGCCTCGTAGCGGGCCAGCGTGTAGGAGTCCTCGTGCTCGAAGCGGCTGGTGACGATCTTGGGCCCGCCGTTGTCGACATAGCCCGGCGCGTGGGCGACATAGCCGTCGCCCGTCGCCCGTGCAGCCATCAGACCGCTGCCCCGGAGTCGTTGCGGGACAGCCACACGGGTGCCTCCCGGGCCTGCTCGGGTGCGACGATGCCGGCTGAGCGCTCGGGCGGGATGGACTGGCGCACCGTGGCAAGCGTGCCGTGATCGGGGATCTCGCTGCTGAGACGACCCGAGCGCAGGCCGTTGACGAGCGAGTCGAACTCCTCGGGGGACACCAGGTAGCGATAGCGATAGTTCACCTGCAGGCACGGCGCCTCGGTACAGGCCGCGATGCACTCGACCTCCTCGAGCGTGAACAGGCCGTCGCCGGTGGTGCCGCCCACGGCCACACCGAGGCTCCTCTCGGCGTGCTCCAGCAGTTCACGGCCCCCCGAGATCAAACACGAGATGTTCGTGCAGACGTTCACGAGGTATCTGCCCACCGGCGCTCGCTGGTCTCGGTCTCCGTCGCTGCCCTGAGTGTTCTCCGAGCCAGGCGCGAACTTCTCGAAGCGGAACATCTCGTAGAAGCCGGCGGTTCCCTCGACCTCGGCGGGCGTGGCACCCACCAGCTCGGCGATCTCGCGCATGGCTTCGTCGGTCAGGTACCGGTCCTGCTCCTGGGCCAGGTGCAGCAGCGGTATCAGGGCCGAGCGCGGGCGCGGGAACCTGGCGATCAGCTCAGCCGCGAGCTCCCTGCGTTCCTCACTGAAGCTCACCTCGCACCCAGCCCAGCACGTCCGGCGGCCGCTCTCAACGGTCCACCTCGCCCATGATGGGATCGGCGGAGGAGATCACGGCCACACCGTCGGCGATGAGGCCGTGCTGCATCAGGTGCGGCAGGGTCTGGAGGTTCACGAAGCTCGGCGCCCTCACGTGCAGCCTGTAGGGCACCGCGGAGCCGTCGCTCACCAGGTACACACCCAGCTCGCCCCGCGGCGACTCCACTGCGGCATACACCTCGCCGGGAGGCACCTTGAACCCCTCGGTGAAGATCTTGAAGTGGTGGATCAGCGCCTCCATCGATTCGTCGATGCGGGCCCGCGGCGGCGGCGTCACCTTCTTGTCCTGTGACCGGTAGTCGCCCGGGGGCATGGCCTCGATGATCTGGGCGACAATGCGCATCGACTCGCGGATCTCGTTGAGGCGGATGGCATAGCGGTCGTAGCAGTCACCGCTGGTGCCCACGATCACGTCGAAGTCGACGAGTTCGTAGAACAGGTATGGCTCGTCACGCCGCAGGTCCCATGGCAGCCCCGTGCAGCGCAGCATCGGGCCGGTGGCGCCCAGCGCGACTGCCTCGGCCGCAGTGATAACTCCGACTCCCTGAAGGCGCTCACGCCAGATGGGCTGTCCCGTCAGCAGCCTGTCGTACTCGTCGAGGCGCGGATCGATCAGCTCGATCAGCTCTGCCACGTCGTCGCGCCAGCCCGCCGGCAGGTCCGCCGCCACGCCGCCGGGGCGGATGTAGTTGTGGTTCATCCGCAGACCGGTGACCTTCTCAAAGAACCGCAGCACCTCCTCGCGCTCGCGCCAGCCGTAGATCATCATGGACACGGCGCCCAGGTCCATCCCGTTGGTGGCCATGAACAGCAGGTGCGAGGCCATCCGGTTGAGCTCGCACATCAGCATGCGGATCCACGTGGCGCGCTCGGGAACCTCGATTCCTCCCAGGCGCTCGACCGCCAGCGAGAAGGCGAGCTCGTTGAACAGCGGCGAGGCGTAATCCATGCGGGTGACGTTGGTGCCGCCCTGCATGTAGGTGAGGCCCTCGGCGGTCTTCTCCATGCCCGTGTGCAGGTAGCCGATCACCGGCTTGGACCGCAGCACCGTCTCGCCCTCCAGCTCCAGCATCAGGCGCAGCACGCCGTGGGTGGAGGGGTGCGAGGGGCCCATGTTGAGCAGCACCAGCTCATCGTCGGCCGGGTCGTCGGGATCGCCGCCGATCGCGGCCGCCTCGGCCTCGGACATGCGCAGCACCGCGGACCGCATCCGGCGGCCGACCCTCTCGGCTCCGGCGGCCGGGACGGCCTGCGCCGCAGGGGTGGGTGGCGCGTCGCTCAGCGCCGTGGCGCCCTCACCTGACATTGGAGGCGTCCTTGTGCTTGAACCGGACCGGGATGCGCCCGCTGCCGTAGTCCTTGCGCAGGGGGTGGCCCGACCAGTCCTCCGGCATCAGGATGCGCGAGAGATCCGGGTGGTCGTCGAAGACGATCCCGAACATGTCATAGACCTCGCGCTCGAGGTTCTCGCAGCCGGGCCAGAGGTCGAACAGGGTCGGCACCCGCGGATCATCGGCGGGAACCTGCACACGCAGGCGCAGGCGCTCGCGGCGTTCGTGGCAGAGCAGCCCGGCCACCACCTCGAAACGCTCCGGTCGCACGCCGGGAGGCAGCTCTCGCGGCAGCCCGTACTCCGAGTAGTCGACCGCTGTGAGGTCCACAAGCTGGTCGAACCCGTCGTCGCGTGCCGCAGCCGCCGTCGCCAGCCAGCCCTGGCGCTCCGGGTGCAGCACGGCCTGGCCCCGCGACGCCAACTCGATCCCGACGGCGGCCCCGTACCGCTCAGCCATCGCAGCCGCGGATCATCGCCCTGGCAGCGCCCCAGTCGTGAGCACGCGAGAGCGCCCCATAGCACTCAGCCATCGCAGCCGCGGATCATCGCCCTGGCAGCGCCCAAGCAGCAGGCGCGCGACAGAACCCTATATCGCTCAGCCATCGGAGCGGATCATTGCCCTGGCAGTGCCCCAGTCGTGAGCACGCGAGAGCGCCCGATACCGCTCAGCCATCGGAGCGGCGGATCGTTGCTGTGGCCGTCTGGCCGTCGCGCTGGTTGACCATGAGCCCTGCGCCGCCGGTGTCGCCGGCCTGGCGGCGTGCCAGCAGCTCGCCGGTGGTGATCTTGTCGTGCAGGGTGAAGATGGCGTGCATCAGCGTCTCGGGGCCGGGGGGGCAGCCGGGGGCGTAAACATCGACGGGCACCACCTGATCAACACCCTGCACGATGGCATAGTTGTTGAACATGCCGCCGCTGGAGGCGCAGACCCCCATCGAGATGACCCACTTGGGCTCCATCATCTGGTCGTAGATCTGGCGCAGCACCGGAGCCATCTTCTGGGAGACCCGCCCGGCGACGATCATCAGGTCGGCCTGCCGCGGCGAGGCCCGGAACACCTCCATGCCGTAGCGGGCGAGGTCATAGTGGGCGGCGCCGGTGGCCATCATCTCGATGGCACAGCAGGCGAGGCCGAAAGTCGCCGGCCAGCAACTGCGGGCCCGGGACCACTTCACAAGGCTCTCCAGCCTGGACGTGATGAAGTTGTGCTGGAGCCCCTCGAGGCCGGATTCGCGCAGGCTCGCAAGCTGTCCCGACACGCTCATCGGTCTGCCTCGCTCCCCCGCCGGCCTCTGAGGCCACCAGCCTCACCGGGCCTCGGCTTGCTCATCGGGGTGCCTCACCCGACCACCGGCCCTCGAGGCCCACACGGCGAACGGTGGTCCTCCGAGCGGCGCGGCCCGCCGGCACCGCTTCCCGGGCCTCGCCGGGCGCCTGGGCCTCGGAGACCTCTAGTGCCTCGTGGATGCGCAGCTCATCCGGCAACGACGCCGCGGCCGCCGTGGCCGTGCCGACCGTGCCGGCAGGCCTCGACGGCGGGCCCCACTCGAGTGCGCCGGCGCCGATCAGGTACACGAAAGACTCGAACACGGCGAAGGTGAACACCAGCAGGGCGACCAGCCCGAACAACCCGAGCCCGCCCCTGGCGACGGCGTAGGGATAGAACAGCACGATCTCCACATCGAAGACGATGAAGAGCATCGCCACCAGGAAGAACCGCACCGGGAAGCGCTCGGGTGCGTCCCTGGCGGGCACGATGCCGCACTCGTAGGGATCGAGCTTCGGCACCGTCGGCCGGCGCGGCGCCAGCAGCCCCGAGGCCGCGAAACTCCCAGCGGCGAACAGTGCCGCCAAGGCCAGCAGCGCCAGCAGCGGAAGGTACTGGCCCAGCACGCTCAGCCGCCGCCAACGACGGCCCCGGCAGCCTCCCGCTGACGCCAGGCCAGCTTGTCACGCTCGTGGAGGAACAGGCACAGCGCCGCGAATATGAGTAGCGAGCCCAGCGTCACAAGGGCCGGTTTGAGACGCAGGTCGCCGAGATCGCGCACCATGATCACCGAGATCACGGGCTTGGACCCATCGACCTCCGGCCGCGGGGGCGGCTCGCCCGGGATCAGGGGCTGGTCGATCACCTCCTGCACCTGCACCACGGCATAGCGGGTCGGATGGGTGATGGTGAGGGCCGTGCGGATCTGGGTCCAGATCCGGTCGAGGCGGGTCGGGTCGTCGGGCAGGCCCCGCTTGCCGCCGATGGTGTAAGCGTCGAGCAGCTTGAAGTCGCCCTGGGAGGCGAAGGCCAGATCGGGGCTCTCCACCAGCATCGCCGCGGCGGATGCCTGGGCCTCGCCGGCGTCGGCGGTCGAGAGCAGCTCCCACCCGCCGAAGTCGATCCGGCCGGCGGCCTCGGCGTCGCTGACCACGTTGGGGGACACGGCTGCCAGCTCCGACAGGGTGGTCGCCCGGTTGCGGGCCAGCTCGTCGGCGACCAGCTCGTCGATCTCCGCCGCGGACAGGCCCTCGGTCTGGTCCGGGGTCAGGGTGTCGCGGGTCACCACGCCGAACTCGGCCCGGGCGACGGGATCGCCGGAGTCCACCACCAGATCGAAGGCGGTCGGGAGCTCGAACGCGTCCGGCAGGGTCGTCGCCGCCTCCAGCGCGGCGGCGTCGAGGTCGCCGACGTTTATCTCGCGAAGCTGCCAGGTGGGCGCGCTCCCCGCCCAGCCGATGCCGTAGATCCACCATACCGCGGCCATGATCACCATCCAGCCGAACAGCCCCGCCAATGTGATCAGCGAGCCGAGCCGCGTGCCGCTGTTGAGCACCAGCAGCAGCCACACCGAGCCAAGCAGCACGACGACGCCCGCGAAGACGGCCATGAAGCCGCGAATCTCCGGATCCCAGCCCAGCCCGGCGATCAGGTCCAGTGATTCCATGTCACAGGTTCCTCTCGAAGGCGACGATGGCGTCGATCTGCTCCGGCGTGAGCGTCGCCGGGTAGGTGACCCCCAGATCGTCGTCGGTGCGGGGGCCGTAGCCGGGCATCTGCCCGTTGCCGCCCGATCCGCCGCGCCCGTAGGTCTGGCCGATGGCCTGGCCGACGGAAATGAAGTCGGAGTGCAGGCCCGCCGTCTCGAACTGGTCGAGGGTGCTCCCGCCGGTCAGGTTCGGCCCGAAGAAACCGCCTCCGGCGTTGTAGGACTCCAGGATCGGCCCGGCGTGGCCGTCGATGCTGTCGTCGCCGTCGGTGGTCGCGTCGAAAGACCATCCGTAGGTGTGGCACCGGGCGCAGCTGTAGGTGCCAGCGGCGGCGGGGTTGTTGAAGAGGATCTCCCCGTACTCCTGGTAGATGTCGCTGCCCGGCGCGGCTCCCGAGGCCAGCAGCTCCAGCCCGGCGCGCCGTATCGCCGCTGCGTCGCCCGCCAGCGATGCGTCGGCGGCCAGCGCCATCGAGCGGGCTCCCTCGACCGCGGTGTCGACGGCCGCGAGCCACTGGTCCACGGCGGGATCGTCCGCGGGCACGCCCAAGTGCTCGCCGATGCCGTCGCGCACCCCGCCGTCCACCGTGGAGCGCAGCTCCGACTCGGGGATCTGGATCCTGCGCATGTAGCGGATCAGGTACTCGATCTGCTGGGGGGTCAGAGGACCGCCGCCCGGCGCGCCCCAGGCGGGCATGACATTGTTGCGGCCGTAGTTGAGCACATGGCGCACCTCGTCCTCGCTGTAGCGCGACAGCACCGTGTTGAGCGACGGCGCGGCCCACGACACGGTGGCCACGAAGTTGCCCTCGGAGTCGGTGATGGTGACCGGCGCGGCGCCGCCCGAGCCCTCGGCGCCGTGGCACTGCTGGCAGTCCGCGCCCTCGGTGTAGAGCTCGCCGCCGCGGTCGGCGAACACGCGGTCGGTGTCGGAGATCAGGCCCTCGTGGCGGCCGGGCTCTCCCAGCCAGTAGAGCGGCAGGCCGACGCCGATGACGGCGAGCATGGCCAGGCCGGCCAGCAGCGACTTGTCGAGCTTGGAGCCCTCCAGCTCCTCGTCGGGCAGGTAGGGCTTGCGGTTGGCGGCCAGCTCTATCTCGCTGCCGACCTCGCCGCTGGCCGAGCGTGCGTTGAGCACCAGGTAGACGACGAACCCGACGAGGACGATCGCCAGTATGACGAACCCGATGGTTCTCTGTGTCGAGGCGGCTAGGAGCATTCGCGGTCGTGTTTCCTAAAGAGTCCGGGGCGGGCGGGCTAGTGGTCCCCGGTCGCCTGACCGATGCAGGCCGGCCCCTCGGCTTCCTGGCCCGTCGTGTTGGTCCCGATCGGGGGTCCTTGAATGATGGTTCCGGTGTCGACGACCAGCGAGCCGTCCGCGCTGATCTCCGTGGCGAAGCGGTCCATCCCCCTGGGGGCGGGGCCGCTTCGCTTCTCGCCCACCTGGTTGTACTTCGAGCCGTGGCAGGGGCACTCGAACCACTGCGACGTGACGCAGTTCGGTACCCGGCAGCCGAGGTGCGGGCACTTCTGGTAGAGCGCCACGATCCCGCCGTCGAGTCCCAGTTGCTGCCCCGCGGTCATCCCTGCCAGCTCGGCGGGCGAGTAGGCGGCGACCGCCTTCTCCACCGATCCGTTCGGGTACTCGGTCAGCCACATCCTGCCCTCGGGCTTGTAGAGGAAACCGGAGTTGTCGCGGATCTCCGCCAGCAGATCGCTGACCAGGCCCACCTTGAGCTTGGATCCGAATCCGCTGGCGCCCTGCGGCCACAGGAAGGCGATGCAGGCCACCCCGAATCCCGAGAGGCTCAGGCTCATGAGCATCACGATCGTGCGGTTGAAGAACTGCCTGCGGCTGACCCCGATCACCTCGGGATCGGCAGGCACGTAGGGGGCCGGCGGCGCTGGGGCCCTTGAGGCTTCCACGGTGCCGGCGCGTGCGGCGGCCGCGGCCCGCTCGACCTCCCGACCCGACAGCGGTGCCTGCGAGCTCAGCACGACCGAGGGTCGGTCACGCTGAAGGGTCTCGCGCTGGAGCATCCCGACGGCGGCGGAGGACTGGCGGCGCCGCAGCGCGGCCAGCACGGCCACCAGCGCCAGGACGGCCAGAAGTCCGACGGCGACATACAAGATCATCGACTGCCTCCCTCGATCCCGCTCTCGTTCGCTGCGCTCACAGGCCGCTCGGGCCTTGGAACCCCGCTCTCGTTCGCTGCGCTCACAGGCCGCTCGGGCCTTGAAACCCCGCTCTCGTTCGCCGCGCTCACAGTTCGTGTCGTCACAGTTCGAAGAACAGGCCGGCTTGCCAGGGGAACACGAAGTTGAAGCCGGGGCCCCTGAAAAACGATCCGATCATCACCAGCACCGCCCAGAACATCAGATGGACGGTCATGAGGCTCACCGCGAACTTGCGGTCCTCGGGCGCCTTGGCAGGATTCCTGTCGATGTAGGGCGCCAGCATGAGCAGGAACAGTCCCATGCCCGGGATGGTCACGCCCGCGACCATCGGATGGAACATGGTCAGCAGTTCCTGCAGGCCGAGAAAGTACCAGGGCGCCTTGGACGGGTTGGGCGTCTGGTTGTAGTTCGCCAACTCCAGGAGCGGCGCGTTCACGAAGATCGAGAAGATCAGCGTGAACGCCGTGATGAACAGCGCGGCCACGAACTCCACCACCAGCAGGTGGGGCCACACGTGCACCTTGTCTTGGGGCTTGGACTTGACGTCCTGGATCGAGCCCGACTTGACCACCGTGAGCAGTCGCTGCGTGTGCCCGCCGGGGCCGGTGGGCTCGGGCGCCGCAGCGACTGTCGCGGGAGAGGCGGCGGCGGGAGGGGCTGCCACGGCCACAGCGCCGCCGGCGGCCGCCGCCTCGACTGCGGGGGCTGCCTCGGAGGCGGCCCTCGCGGCACGCGAGCGCTCCAGCAGGTGGGGCGGGATCTTGCTTGCGGCCTGCGGCTCCGATGCCGCTGAGCCCTCGCCTGCCCCCGCCGGCACGGCACCCGACGCGGCGGCCTTGGCCGCCTCGGCCTTGGCTCGCGCTTCTGCGGCCCGCTTTCGCAGGTGCTCGGGGATCTCTACCATCGTCGCCTTCCGGTCGCCTCTTGAGTCTCGCCTGTTTCTGGGTCTGCTGCGTTGCGTCTTGCTTGTTGCTGGGTGCGCGAATCTGCCTTGAGTGTCGAGTCAGCTTCAGGAGTTTTTACAGCGGGCCGGAGATGCCGCCGTCCTTGCGGACCCGCCAGAAGTGGATGGCCATGAAGATGACGATGACGAACGGCAGCATCAGCACGTGAAGCACGTACCAGCGCAGCAGCGTGTCGGTGCCGATCTCCACACCGCCGAGCAGCACGAAGCGCACCTGGTCCCCGAACACCGGCGTGTAGCCCATCATGTTGGTGCCCACCGTCACAGCCCACAGCGCGAGCTGGTCCCATGGCAGCAGGTAGCCGGTGAACGAGAGCAGCAGGGTGAGCGTGAGCAGGATCACCCCGATGACCCAGTTGAACTCGCGCGGCGGCTTGTAGGCGCCGTGGTAGAAGACCCTGGCCATGTGCAGGAACACGGTGATCACCATGAGGTGCGCGCCCCAGCGGTGCATGTTGCGCACCAGCAGGCCGAAGGTCACCGACGTCTGCAGGATGTATATGTCGTCCCAGGCCTGCGCCGCGGTGGGCCGGTAGAAGAACATCAGGAAGATCCCGGTGACCGTCAGCAGGATGAACAGGAAGAAGCTGAGGCCGCCCAGGCACAGCGTGTAGCTCACCTTGACGGCGTGGCGCTTCACCTTCACCGGGTGGAGGTGGTACAGAACGCTGTTCATCACCACGTAGGACCGGTTGCGGGGGCTGTCGGTGTAGCCCTTGCGGAAGACCGAGCCAGGCCTGAAGATCGAGTTCCAGGCCTGCGACCCCTGCACCTGCGCGCTCAGCTTGTTGAGCCGGTCGGCCATGCGCTCAGGCATCGGCTTCTTTCGCTCTTCAGTGTCGATGGCCATGGGGGTAGACCGTCTCCTTTAGAGATCTGAGGTGTTGTCTTGCTGGGCGAGGGTTGCCGGCGTGCGGTCGGTCCGTCAGGCGAGGCGCATCCCGTAGCCGTAGCCGTGGGAGTTGGTTCGCTGGTGAGGGTCTCCGGAGGAGGGGGGGTCGACCATCTTGCCGAGGATGATGACGCCCGTGGGGCACCGGTCGACGCACAGGGCGCAGCGTGTGCACACGTCGTCATCGATGGTGAAGATGACGCGATCAGTGGGGTCGACGCCGGGAAGCTCGGTGCCGATCGCCTCGTCGACCGCGTCGGTGGTGACCATGAAGATGCACTTCCACGGGCAGATGTCCACGCAGCCCTCGCACATGATGCACTCGGACTGGTCGATGTGGATGAACTGCTTGGGCTTGACGGCCTTCGACAGCCAGGCCGCGTCCACCTCCTGGAGCACGTAGTCGTCGCGGAACTCCGGCATCGGGGGATTGGCGTCTGTGACGGTCACGCCCGGGATCCCTCCCGGACGAGGGGCCGCCCGAAGCTGGAGCGCTCCACATCCTCGGCCGCCGCAGCCCTCTTGCCCCGGTTCTGCCACATGGACCACATGGCGACGTTGCCCACGAGCGCCACGCCGTATATCGCCACGGCGATGAAGTCGCGGATCACCACGTAGGTGATCGTGAACGGGAAGCTGCCGCCCTGGGCTTGGGCCCGCAGGATCCCGCCGGGCCCCACGAACAGCTTGTCGGTTCGCCAGTTGAGCTCGTTGTCGGCCCAGGTGAGCCACTGGTGGGGAACCACCCCGTACACCCAGAACATTCCAAAGAACACGATCATCGCCCCGAACATGGCCTCGCCCCAGGTTACGGGCGTGCCGACCTGCCGGCGGCGCATGTAGGCCATGACGCCGCCCACGAGCACCGCGGTGACTACGACTGAGAGGGAGAAGGCGACCACCGGCACTCCTCGACGACGGCTGTAAACGCTCGGCAGTGTAGTGTCGGCGGTGCGCACCACGGCAGGGATCCCGGCAGGTCTTTAGCGCCGCCCGCCGGGCCGGCGAACCTCAGCCTCGCAGCCGTGCGATTCCGGCGGAGCGGGACCGCCCGCAACTTCCCCGAACGGCCGGCCCCCTCCGCCGGAATCGCACCCGTTCTAGCAGGGTTCTCGCAGCCAGTCAACCCATGACAGCCATTATCTTGATGTAACATCATACTTCGCAATCCGGAGCACGACCTCTAAGCGGGAACCCTTGAAGCGGGGAACCTCGAAGCAACGACCGTCGAAAGGCAACCTGCAACAGGGCATCCCTGGAACTTGGCTCGCCGAACCTAGCCGCGGGAACCTAGACCCGGAACTTCGAGGCGTAGCCGATGCGCATGGCCGGCCTGAAGATGAGTTCCACCGCGGCATACATCGAGCCGAGGATCGCGTCCAGCGCTGACTCGTTGACGCTGTTCACGGGGGTGGTCCCCGACAGGAACACGGCGTCCTCGGAGCCGATCTCGAGCTTCAGCCCTCGCAGGCGGCGGTTCCGGCGCAGCAGGTGCTCGTAGAAGCCGGCGTGGTTCTCCTCGGGCGCGGGCACGAGGTACGTCTCGTAGTGCAAGGTTCGCTGGCCGAGGGTGAACCAGATCGTCCACACGTCCTTCTCCTCGCCGCGGACGCGCACGTACCAGCGTCGCTCGCCCGCAGCACCCCGCTCGACGGCCTCGATGACGGGGTTCGCCAGCGCCGCCGCCGCCAACCACGCACCCATGAGCCGCTCCAAGTCGTCCAGGGCCGCCTTGGAGGCCGGAGCATCAGCGCCCAGCACCCCATCGAAGGCAGGAGCATCACCATCGAGCACCTCATTGGAGGCCGGAGCATCGTCGTCCAGCGCCTCATTGGAGGCCGGAGCCGTCTCGGCTGCACCCATCTTCTATGACAGGGCGCTCAGGCGGTGCAGTCCACGAGCACGCGTGCGCACAGGTCCTCGAAGATCCTCCTGAGGCGTGCCGCCGTGGCCGTCCACGAGTAGCTCCGGGCCATCTCGGCCCCGCGCCGTCCCATCGACCGCGCCAGCGCCGGATCATCGAGCAGCGAGCGCACGGCAGCCGTGTACTCGGCCACGACGCGGCCGGCGATCCGCAGACCCGTGCGACCGTGGTCGACGATGGTGCGGAGCCCGCCCACGTCGGCCGCCACCACGGGCACCCCGCAGGCCGCAGCCTCCAAGGCCACGAGCCCGAAGGACTCCGAGCGGCTCGGCACCAGGCAAACGTCTGCCGCCCTGTAGTAGGTGGCGAGCAGGTGATGCGGCTGGGGTGCCACGAAGCTGATCCAGTCCCGCAGATCGTGCGCCCGCACCATCTCATCGATCCGCCGCAGTTCGGTCTCGCCGTCGGTGCCGGACGCGCCGCCGACGACCACGAGGCGGGCCGCGCGGCCCGACCGTCTCAGCTCGGCGAGCACCTCGACAGCCATGTCGAGACCTTTGAGGGGCTGTATCCGACCCACGAAGAGCAGCACCGCCTCGGCGCCGAGGCCCAGGGCGTCCCTTGCCCCGCGCCAGGAACCCACGGAGAACACCGCGGCATCCACCCCTGGCGCGACCACATCGACACGGGAGGGGTGCGCACCATAGAGTCGGGCAAGCTGCCGCACCTCGGCGACCGAGTTGGCGGTGATCACGTCGGCGCAGGCGATGACCTCGGACTCGGCGTCGATGCGCCGCTGAGGCTCCGGATCGCCGGTTCCGGCCTTGACCCTGGCCAGCGTGTGGAAGGTGCAGACCAGCGGCAGGTCGAGCTCATGCTTCAGGGAGTGCCCGGCGACGCCCGACAGCCAGTAGTTGGCGTGCAGCACATCGGCGGGGTTCGACTCCAGCCAGCGCCGCACTCCCTGGGTGTACTCCTGCACCGTCGCCGGCAGCGCCTCCTTGGGCAGGTCGGGCGGGCCGGCCGGTATGTGGACGACCCGGAAGCCGGGCTCGACCTCAACGACCTCGCGGGCGTCGGCGCGGCGCCGCGCGAACACTGTGGCGTCCACACCGGTTTGCGCGAGCGCCGACACCAGCTCGCGGACGTAGACGTTCATCCCCCCGGCGTCGCCGCGGCCGGGAAGCTCCAGAGGCGAAGTGTGAAGCGACAGCACCGCGACTCGGCTCACAGTTCCCAGAGGATACCCACGACCCCCCAGGGCCCGAGCGGCCCGTGAGCGCAGCGAACAAGAGCGGACACTCCAGGGCCTGAGCGGCGCGTGAGCGCAGCGAACAAGAGCGGGATCCCCGGCCCCGAGCCGCTGAGTGAGCCGCAGCCAACAACCTCGGGAACTCCAGGGCCCGAGCGTTGCCCGAGCAGCCCCGCCCGCGATCTAGCGGTGCCGGGGTGCTCAGCCGCCCGACACCGGGGGCAGCACTGCGATCTCGTCGTCGTCGCCCACGGGGGCGTTCGGCGCGGTCGGCTCGCCGTTGCACCAGACCTGGCAGGTCTCGAGAAGTGCCGCGAAGCCGGGGCCGTAACGCTTGCATGCGGCCTCTAGCACCTCACGCACCGTCACGCCCGGAACCTTGTCGCGACCCCTCCCGGCCGCCTCCCGCGCCGACGCGAACAGCCGCAGATGTGCCACGCCGGCCATGGTAGCCGCTACCGGCGCGGCGGGGCTGCGGGCCGGGGCGCACCGCGGGCATCCGGAGACGGACTCGCCGCCACGAGCATCCACGTTCGCAGCGAGGGCGAGTGGTAGTGTCTTATGCCGTGATAATCTATGTTATTCAAAGCTATTCTCATATACTTCCAGGAGAGTGGACATGAGCACCGAACCCGCAACACCCGCCAATGAGGACAACGTCGCCTACAGCCCCAGGGTCGCAGGCGGGCCGATGGGAGTCGAACCCGCCGCACCCGACGACGATGACAGCCTCGCCATGACGCCGAGCCTCCCCCGCGTTCGGGTGATCCGCAGCCCCAAGCGCCACAAGACCGTGTCGGCCCGCCTCAACGGCGGCGTCTTGCAGGTGCGCATCCCTGCATGGCTGCCCCGAGAAGAAGCGGACTCGCTGGTCCACAGCGTTGTGGCCCGCTTCAGCGAGAAGTGGCGCTGCAGCCACGTGCCGCTCACGGCCCGAGCCAGGGAACTCGCAAGGAGGTTCGACCTGCCCGAGCCGGCGTCGATCTCCTGGTCATACCGGCAGAGGTTCCGCTGGGGATCGTGCTCCCCTCACAGCAGCGACATCCGCATCTCCAGCAGGCTGGCCCAAGCTCCGCCCTGGGTGCTCGACCACGTGATAGTGCACGAGCTCGCGCACCTGGTGGTGGCAGACCACAGCAGGGAGTTCGAGAACCTCGTCAAACGCAACCCCGACGCTGAGAAAGCCGAGGGCTACCTGCTGGCCATGAACGACATGGCGCCTGCACTCGAGTCCCCCGAGGCGCTCGCCGGCTAGGCCCGGGCCGCCCCACACCCGGCGCAGGGGCACGTTCGATGTGTTCGATGCTCGCAGGCGGCATCGACGCCCCTTCCCAGTAGCGTTCCAGCCAGCCCGCCGTTGGCTGTTCGATGCTCGCAGGCGGCGTTGATACCGGGCGGGCACTGGCCGCAGCCGGGTCAGGCTGTGTCAGCGTTGTGGCGGTGAGCCTCGAGGTCGCGCAGGTCCGCCCACTCCAGGGTTCGGGCGTGCGTCGCCTCGAGCACCACCGCGGGGGCTGCGCCGGCCGCGAGCGCCTCCGCCCACCTGGACGCGCAGAGGCACCAGCGATCGCCGGGTGCCAGCCCGTCGAAACCGATGCCGGGCTTGGGAGTCGACAGGTCGTTGCCAGCGGCCTTGGAGAACTTGAGGAACTTCGCCGTCATGACGGCGCACACCGTGTGGACTCCGTAGTCGTTGGAGTCGGTGTTGCAGCAGCCGTCGCGGAACCAACCCGTCAGCGGGTCGAAGGAGCACGGCTGAAGTTCACCGCCGAGCACGTTCAGCGCCATGGCGCAGCAGTATCGCACATCGCCTGCGGTGCTGCCTGCGGCGGTTAGCGTCGCAGTGTGGGCCACACAGGCGACAGCCACACAGGCGGGCAGCAGCCTGCGGGCGGGGGCGCGCAACCACAAGAGGGCCGGCAACTCGACGAGTTGGAAGGGGAACTGGACGTCATGGACTCGACGCTGGCCGCGCTGGACGCAGACGACTTGGACGCGGCAGAGACGCTGGTGGCCGGATTGGCGCCCACGAGCACTGTTGCGGAGTTGCCCGCTTCGTGATTCCGGGGAGGAGCCCGACCGGCTGACCGGCGCGGCTGCCGCCCGCTCGAACCGATGCAGCGATGTCCGCTCTAGGAGCTGGGCTCCACTTGCCGGCATTGCACCGGGTCGCTGACACGATGCCCTCCGCCGGCATTGCGGGCGGCCGCTTCGCAGCGGGTCGCCGGAAGACCAGGTCGCTGACACAATGGATGCGGGCCGCTAGCTCATCGGGTAGAGCAGGAGACTTTTAATCTCAAGGTGCCGGGTTCGAGCCCCGGGCGGCCCACCGCACGCGGCGAAACCCGAGTTGCCGGTCGCGGGGTGCTCACCTGATCCACGTGTGGCATCCACGCCCACTTTGTGAACCGTCGGGGTGCCAACATCGCGAGGCGGCTAGCGGGAGTGGCATCCACGCCCGCGGAGGTGACCGCCCGCTAGCCTCGTCACCGTGGATTGGAATCCCGACGCAGGCGACCAGGCCCCGTTCTGGCCGGGGAGCACGGAGCGGCGCGGTCCTCGCTGGGTGCCGATTCTGGTCGCGGCCGGTGTGGTGATCGTCGTTCTGGGCCTCTTGATCTGGTGGCTCGGCACCCGCGATGACGAGACGGCAGACCCGGCCACAGAGACGGAGCAGCCGGTGAACGAAGAGGCGGAGGAGCCGGCGGGCGAAGGCACAGAGCCCGACGCGGCCGCCCCGCCCGAGGCCGGGCCGCCGACCACCGAAGCAACGACCACCACGTCGACAAGCACGACCACCACCACGACTTCGGTTCCATTGACGACCACGACCTTCACCGTCGAGGAGCCCGAAGACCCCTCCGCGTTCGGCCCGCCGACGCTCAGCTCCACCTCGACCATGTCGACCGTGGGCCTCGACTCGGTGAGTTTCGGAATGACCGTCGCTGCGGCACAAGAGGCAGCCGGGACGACGCTGATCCCCGTCGGGCCAATCGGGGACTGCTATCACGTCGTTCCCTACGACGCGCCTGAGGGGATCGTGTTCCTGGTCTCTCAGAGCACCATCGAACGCGTCGACATCAACAGCGGGCCGATCACAACCCGCTCCGGTGTGGGCGTCGGCTCACCCGAGTCGATGGTCACCGACCTGTTCGGAGACTCCATCGAGCGCGAGGTTCGCGCCGATGGCACCGTCGACTTGGTCTTCGTGCCCAGCGACCCCGGCGATCGCAACTACCGGGTCGTGTTCAATGTCCTGGACGGCACCGTCCGGGCCATGAAGTCGGGGCGGCTCCCTCAGGTGATGTCCGACACCGGCTGCGAGTAGCCCCAGCCAGAGCTTGCGTTTACGGGGCAAGTCAGCCGCCGGGGGGCAGTTCCTCGGAGCAGTCGAAGCAGACGGCCTCGACGTCTCCGAGCCCGTACTCCTCACTCTCACCGGTGTCGAGGTCCAGGATCCGCACGAAGCGCACTGCAGAAGCTCGCACGACATCGTCTTGGAGTTGGATGTCGAGGGGGCTGTCCAGCGCCGGCTCGACGAGCGTGCCGTCTGCGAGCTTGAGCCCGATGTAGGGATCGGCGACATACGCCTGCAGGTACATCTCGATCAAGCGACCCGACTCCGGATCCTTGGCAACCCCCACCACTAGAAGGTCGTCAGCACCGGACGTGTAGCAGGTGGCGGCGAAATCGTAGGCTGTGTCGCCCACCCTGACCGTTGCCACGGAGGCCGGTCGCTCGGTCTGCACCGCGCCGGCAGGAACGGCCGGCGCAGAGGCAGCAGAGGCAGTGGTACTCGGCGGGGAGATAGCGCCGTCATCGACGGAGGCGCATCCTGCAAGCACCCCGGTTGCCAGCAAAGCGGCAATGCGGGCCGCCCCCCTCGCCGCCTGCGCGCCTGGATGTACTCGGGGCCGCACGGTGCGGGGACTCTAGGCGCCCGCTCGACGCCGATAGGAACCGGGACCCTGGAGCACTGCGCGGGTCACGGCTGACACCTCGATAGCTTGATCCGGTGCCTTCCCAGAGCGAGGTGCGCAAGCGCCGGATCCGAGCCGAGAACACCGCAGCGGGCCGAGCCGTTCGAGGCGGGCAGCCTCGCCGGCGCCGCCGCCGCTTGCTGGTGGGCGCGGTCGCCGTCATCGTCGCTGTGATGATGGTCGCCTCGCTGGCGGTCGGTCTGTTCGCGTCCGGGATCTAGAGCGTTCAAACTCTTCACACGGAGGACCGATGAGCACACCGAAGCGGGAGCGCCAGCGCATGAACCGCCAGCGGCGGCTTGAGGCCGACGAGGCCGCCGCCAAGCGATACGCCAGCCGCCGGCGGCTGAAGCTCATCGGTTCCGCCGCTGTGGTCGTCGCCCTCCTTCTGGTACTGCTGGCATGGGTGCAGGGCGGCGACTCCGAGACGACCGTGGAGCCTCCGGAGCCGCCCAGCACGACCGAACCCGCGTCCGAGCCTGACCCCGAACCCGACACGAACGAACCCGACACACCGGCGGGATGTCCCGAACCGGACGGAAGCAGCGGGCGTGTCATCGACTTCGACGCACCCCAGCCCATGTGCATCGACCCGGAGAGCAGCTACACGGCCGTCTTCGACACCAGCGAGGGGGAGATCCGCTTCGACCTGACCGCAGCCGCCACGCCGGAGACGGTCAACAACTTCGTGACACTGGCCCGATGGGGCTACTACGACGGCACGCTGCTGTTCCGCACCGACCCGTCGATCGACATCATCCAGGGCGGCTCCCCACACACGAACAGCGCCTCTGATCCCGGACCGGGTTACAACATCGCCGACGAGCCGGCCTTCGAGACCGACCCCGACACCGGCCAGCTCACCGGCCCGTACCGTTACCTGCCGGGCCAGCTCGTCATGGCCCGCTCAGCGGGACCCGACTCCGCCGGCGCTCAGTTCTTCATCACCACAGGCCCCGACACGGCCCTGCTGGACTCCCAGGGCACCTACGTGGTGTTCGGGCAGACCGGCGACGCCGGTCTCGAAGTGGCCCAGTCGATCATGGACCTGCACGTGGACAGCGGCAACATGGGAGGGGCGCCGTCGCGCGACGTCATCGTGCGCTCCGTGACCATCGAGGAGACACCCGCGTTGCCCGAGCCCTCCGGCACCGCCCCCTAGCCCCGATCGGGACACCGAGCACCGCAACCGGCCGCGACGGCTGAACCGGCCGGCACCGCCCGCTGGCTAGCGGATCTTGCGGCGGGCGCGCAACTGGACGTAATGGCGCCAGGCCGCAGGTGCTGAGGTCGCCTCGCATCGGTAGAGGTCCGTGATCATGAACCCGCCCGAGCGCAAGGCCGAGACCACATCACGGTCTTCCTCACCCGGCTTGTGCGCTCGTCGAGCGAAGCGGCGCGCCGGCAGGCTCGAAGGCGGCCCGCCACCGGCGCTGCCGAGGCAGGGTTCGACCATGTGGATCCAGCCATCCTCGGCCAAGATCGTCTCAAGGACGGCCACGAGACCGGGCAGGTCTGCCACCGAGTGCAGGCGCACGAACGACAGGATCGTGTCGTATCGCGCTCGGTCCTGCGACTCGCGCCGCACCGCCGCCTCCACCGCCTCGCCGGGAAGCTCGAAGACGCGCCCCACCGCCGCCCGTGACAGCTCCCTGCAGCGGGCATCGACGGCGTCCAGCAGTGCCGCAGGGGGCTCAAGCGCCGTGCTCAGGCCCATCCCCCGCAACCCTGGCGACGACACGGCCCCACCGCCCGCGCCAGCGCAGCAAAGCAAGCGCTCAGGCCCATCCGCCATAGGTTTGGCGACGGCGCCACGACCTTCCGGCGTAGCGCCAGCGCGGCGACGGCTCAGCGACCGCGGGAGGGATCGCCTGCGGGTGGATCTGCGGCCACAGCGTCGCTAGCGCCATGGCGATGGCGGAGCGCTCATCGGCGGTGGGCGGCGGAGAGATCGAGGCGATCTCCACCCCGTCCGGCAGGCCCGGCACCTCCGCACATCCCGACGCGACGCTCACGGTGGACAACTCTCACACCGCTTCACAAGCGAACTCCAGGCCCGGCACTTCCGCGCATACCGCAGCCGACGCTCACAGCGGGACGTTGCCGTGCTTGCGTTCGGGAATCTCCTCGCGCTTGGACTGCAGCATCCTCAGGCCCGCAGCCACCACCCGGCGCGTCTGCGACGGCTCGATGACCTGGTCGACGTAGCCGCGCTCGGCTGCGATGTACGGGTTGGCGAGACGCTGGGTGTAGTCGTCCACCAGCTCACGGCGGCGCCGCGCGGGATCGGCGGCGGCCGCCAGCTCCCGCCGGTAGATGATCTCCACCGCACCCTGGGGCCCCATCACCGCGATCTCCGCGGACGGCCAGGCGAAGGAGAGGTCGGAACCGACCCCCTTGGAGTCCATCACCACGTAGGCCCCGCCGTAGGCCTTGCGTGTGATCACCGAGACACGCGGCACGGTCGCCTCGCAATAGGCGTACAGCAGCTTGGCCCCGTGGCGGATGATGCCGCCGTGCTCCTGGTCGACGCCCGGAAGGAAGCCGGGCACGTCCACGAAGGTGACCAGTGCGATGTTGAAGGCGTCGCAAGTGCGCACGAAGCGCGCCGCCTTCTCGGCAGACTCGATGTCGAGCACTCCCGCCAGCACCATCGGCTGGTTGCCGACCACGCCGACCGTGCGCCCGTCGATCCGGGCGAACCCGCACACGATGCTGCGACCCCACCCGGCGTGGTACTCGAGGAAGTCGCCGCCGTCCACCACCTCTGAGATCACGTCCTTCATGTCGTAGGGGACGTTGGGACTGTCGGGCAGCAGCGTTTCGAGCGCCGCGCACTCCCGGTCGGGGTCGTCCACCGAGTCGAAGGCGGGGGGCTGCTCGAGGTTGTTGGACGGCAGGAACGACAGCAACGCCTTGACGTCGTCGAGCACCTCCCGCTCGTCGGCCGCCACGAACGTGGCCACACCCGACTTGGTGCTGTGGCTCGTGGCGCCGCCGAGGTCCTCAAGGCTCACGTCCTCGCCGGTGACGGTCCTCACCACGTCGGGGCCGGTGATGAACATGTGGGACTTGGCGCGCACCATGAATATGAAGTCGGTCATCGCCGGGCTGTACACGGCGCCGCCGGCGCATGGGCCCAGGATCACGCTGATCTGGGGGATCACGCCCGACGCCTGCACGTTGCGATAGAAGATGCCGCCGTAGCCGTCGAGCGAGACGACGCCCTCCTGGATGCGGGCGCCGGCACCGTCGTTGAGTCCGATCATCGGCGCGCCGGTGGAGACCGCCAGGTCCATGACCTTGTGGAGCTTCTCGGCGAACACCTCGCCGAGGGCCCCGCCCATCACCGTGAAGTCCTGCGCGAACACGAACACCTTGCGACCGTCGACGGTGCCCCAGCCGGTGATCACGCCGTCGGTGTAGGGCCGATCATCGAGGCCGGCCTCGTGGGCCCGGTGGCGGGCCAGCATGTCGAGTTCGTGGAACGAGCCCTCATCGAGCAGGTAGTCGAGGCGCTCGCGGGCCAGCATCTTGCCCTTGTCGTGCTGGCGGCGCACGGCCCGCTCCGGCCCGGCCGCCAGGGCCTGGGCCTTGCGAGCCCGCAGATCCTCGAGCCTGTCCTGCATGGACGCGCCAGTCACGGCGAACCAGGCTACCCCTGCCTTCACGCCGGGGGCGGCAGTTCACCAAACCAGGAACCAGCAACCCTGACGGCATTCCATATCGAAAGAGTTGTCACGACATTGATTGTCAGATACTCTCTGTAGGAGCCTCGTTGCCGGGCGCCGCGGCAGCCGTCCCATCACTCCAGCGCCCTACTAGCGCCGCAGAACCGAGCGAGGCTTCGTGACCGCGTCAACCCACACCCCCGCGGCGAAAGCCGCTTCGCCAATGCCCCGAACCACCGGCACTCCGATCCCGACCGCGCCACCAGGCGACACCGCCGACGGGGCTGCCCCGGCTGCACCGGCCGCTGCCGTCGGTCGCCGCTTGTTGCAGCAACTCGGCGAGAACCCCCTCCAGTCGCTGCTCGGCGCAGCCATCATTGCGCTGCTCACCTTCACGCTGACCAGCACCCACGCGAGATTGGGCGACTTCAACGACCGGTTCGACGACTTCAACGACCGGTTCGACGATATCAACGACCGGTTCGCCGATATCAACCGGAGAATCGACGAGAACTTCGCCTACGTCAACGCCAGATTCGATGACGTCAACGCCAGATTCGACGAGGTCAACCGGAAGATCGACGCGAACTTCGACTACCTCAACGCCAGGATCGACGCGACCAACGACCGGATCACCCGCCTCGAAGAGAGGATGGAAGCCCGCTTCGCGGCGCTTGAGGCGAGCGTGGCTGAGATCAACCTCAAGCTGACCGCCCTCATCGCCGCCCTCAACATGAACGCCCAGGTGGACGCCGCGCTCGAGGGCCGGCTCATCGAGGGTGCCGAAGCACCCAGCCCGGTCGAGGACGCGCCCTCGGGCAACCCATAGCAACTCGGCGGACATAACGCGAAGGCATCAACCGCGCCAAGCAGGATGACCGGTAGCGGCGCCTACGATGCAGGCCATGAGCGCAGAGATCCGTCCATTGACAGTTGCCGTCGCCGATGATGACATCGAAGACCTTCGGGCTCGCCTGGCCCGCACCCGCTGGCCCGAGGCCGAGGCCGTTGACGACTGGTCACAGGGAATCCCTCTCTCGTACATGCGCGAGGTTTGCGAGTACTGGGCCAACGGTTACGACTGGCGCCGCTGCGAGGCCGCGATCAACGCCCGCCCCAACTTCATCACCGAGATCGACGGTCTCGACGTCCACTTCCAGCACATCCGCTCGCGCCATGGCAGCGCTCTGCCGATGATCGTCACCCATGGCTGGCCCGGCTCGGTCCTGGAGTTCGCCAAGGTCATCGACGCGCTCGTGGATCCGCTGTCCCACGGCGGCGAGGCCGCTCAAGCCTTCCACCTGGTGCTGCCGTCACTGCCTGGCTACGGCCTCAGCGCCAAGCCGGCAGCTTCGGGTACCGGGGTGGAGCGCATAGCGACCATGTGGGACGAACTGATGGGACGGCTTGGATATGACGCCTACGTGGCCCAGGGCGGTGACTGGGGATCAGCGGTCACGACCTGCATCGGCATCCAGGAACTCGGGCGGTGCCGAGCCATTCACACCAATATGCCGATAGCCGGACCCACCAAGGAGTCGATGCAGGACCTGACGCCCAAAGAGCGTGCCGCGCTGGAATCGATGAGCCACTACGACAAGTGGGATTCGGGCTACTCCAAGCAGCAGTCCAGCCGCCCCCAGACCATCGGCTACAGCCTGGTGGACTCCCCGGCGGGCCTGGCGGCGTGGATCCTGGAGAAGTTCTGGTCGTGGACCGATCGCAGCGCCCACCCCGAGGACTATTTCAGCCGGAACGAGCTGCTCGACAATGTGTCGCTGTACTGGTTCACTGCCACGGGGGCTTCGGCGGCCCGGCTCTACTGGGAGAGCTTCGCTGACTTCGGCTCGGGCACCGTCGACCTTCCCGCGGCCTGCAGCGTCTTTCCCAACGAGGTATTCCGGGCCAGCCGCCGCTGGGCTGAGAGGCGATACACCGACATCAGGTACTGGAACGAGCCTGAGGCGGGTGGACACTTCGCCGCTTTCGAGCAGCCGGAGAGCTTCATCGCTGAGGTGCGCGCCGCCTTCGCATTCCTGCGCTGAACCGCCGATACCGCCGGCGGCCACGGCGCGTGGGGACCCCCAGCCGAGCGCGAACCACGGGAGCCTTCCCCGGCAGCGCCAGTGACCAGGGCACGTAGCATCACCGCGGTGGACCTGCCCGTGATGCCGCCGGTGAAGCCGATGCTGGCGCGCGCGGTGGCCGGGATCCCCGCCGGTGACCTGGCCTTCGAGCCGAAGTGGGACGGGTTCCGCTGCATCGTGTTCCGCGACGGCGACGAGGTGGTGCTCGGCAGCCGCAACGAGCGGCCCCTGACCCGCTACTTCCCCGAGCTGATCGAGCCGCTCAAGGCGTCACTGCCTCCACGGGCCGTCGTTGACGGCGAGATCATCGTGCGCATCGACGACCGGCTGGGCTTCGATGCGCTCCAGCAGCGGATCCACCCCGCCGAGAGCAGGATCAACCGTCTAGCCGCTGAGACGCCTGCGGAGATCGTGGTCTTCGACGCGCTCGCTGCGGCCGATACCGACCTGACGGCCGAGCCGTTCAGCGACCGGCGGATGATCCTCCAGACGATGTCGGGCAGCTTCGAGCCGCCGATCCACCTGGCCCCCTCGACCGTCGACCGCGACCTGGCCCACCTCTGGTACGAGCGTTTCGAGGGCGCCGGGCTCGACGGGCTCATCGCCAAGCCTCTCGCGGGCGCCTACCTGCCCAACAAGCGTTCCCAGTTCAAGGTCAAACACACCCGCACCGTGGACGTCGCCGTGGCCGGGTACCGCATGCACGTCGACGGCAACGGCGTCGGCTCGCTGGTCGTGGGCCTTTACGACGATGCCGGGGGCCTGCACCACTGCGGGGTCACGACCAGCTTCACCGCAAGCCGCCGCACCGAGCTGCTCTCCGAGCTCGCACCCCACGTCCTGGCCGATCCGCGGCAGCACCCGTGGGCGGGCTGGATGGACCCGGCCGCCCATGCTGAGGGCACGGTCATGCCCGGCACCCCCAACCGCTGGTCGGGGGTGCGCCGGCAGCAGCCGTGGGTGCCCCTGCAGATCGCGCTCGTTGCCGAGGTCAAGTACGAGGCGATGCTGAACGGCCGCTTCCGGGGAACCAGCCGCTTCGTGCGCTGGCGCCCCGACCGCGAGCCCGAGTCCTGCCGCTTCGACCAGGTCGAGGTAGCCGCACCGATGGGACTCAGCGAGGTGCTCTCAGCCTCCGGCTAGATGTCGGTCCGCGTGACGTGGTGCGCCCACGGAGGCGCCGTGGCCCGATATCGATGCGAACGCCCACGTCAAAACCCCAATAACAGACGCAGTCCAACACCGTTGCGAGCACCTAGGTCAGACCCGCGGCGGCAAGAGCAGGCCGATCACCGTGTAGGGGGCGGGGCCAGCCGGTGGGCGCGCTCGCGCAGGCGCCCGGCGCCCAGTGCCGCGCAGCGCTCGTCGAAGCCGGCGACCGGACCGCGCCACTCCAGCTCGTCCACCGAAGCCGCCACCGGGGCTCCGAGCTCCACGGTCGCGATGCGGCGGAACAGCAGGGCGTCCTCCATGCCGTCGCGCAGCGACGCCGCCAGCTTGGCCGCGCCTCGCACCTGCACGTCCCAGTCCCGGTGGTCCGGGGGTATGGCGGTGATGTGGCCGTAGCGGGCCAGCAGCGCGGCCGCCGACTTCGCTCCCCATCCCGGCAGGCCCGCGAACCCGTCCGCCGAGTCACCCACGAGGCCCAGGTAGTCGGGAATCGAATCCGGCGGCACGCCGAACTTGGCCACCACGCCCGCATGGTCATAGAGCACGTCGCGCCGGCGGTCGTACTGCACCACTCGACCGTCCGCGGTGACGCACTGTGCGAGATCCTTGTCGGGCGTGCAGATCACCACCTGCTCCACTCGGGGATCGCCCGCCGCGACCGCCGCAGCCGCGGCGAGCGCGTCGTCGGCCTCGTGAACAACCTGCGGCCACACCGCGAACCCGGCCAGTCCCAGCAGGTCCTCGAGCTCACCGAACTGAGCGAGCAGGTCGGGATCGACGCCGCTGCCGTCCTTGTACCCGGCCAGCATCTCGTTGCGGAAAGACTCGATGACGTGGTCGGTCGCCACCCCGATGTGGGTGGCCCCGCCCGAGACCAGGTCCAGCATGGTGCCCAACACGCCGCGCTGGGCACCGTGGCGCGGGTCGCGGTTCGACTTGGCGAAGTGGAAGCGGAAGAGTTCGTAGGTGCCGTCTACGAGGTGGACCAGCACCTCGCCACCCCGCTCACCTCTCGACGAGCTCGATCAGCGTGCCGAAGGATCCCCTGGGGTGCAGGAACGCCACCGAGGTGCCCTGCCCGCCCGGGCGCGGCTCGCTGTCGATCAGCGCCGCCCCGGCGGAGGCCATCGCCTCGAGTGCGGCCGCGCAGTCCTCCACGCGGTAGGCGACGTGGTGCAGCCCCTGGCCCCTCCGCTCGATGAAGCGGGCGACCGGCGAGTCGTCGCGCACGGCCGCCAGCAACTGCACGTAGCCGTCCCCGACGGCCAGCATCGCCTCCTCCACGCCGTCGTGCTCGATCACCTCGCGGTGCTCCACCTCGGCGCCGGCGACGTCCCGGTACCAGCCGATGGCGTCGTCGAGATCCTGTACCGCGATGGCCACATGATCGATCCGCTCGAGCAGCACGACCGCACTCTAGCCGGTGACCTCCCGGCGGCACTTGCGACGCCATCTTCTCCCCGCAGTACTGCGGGCAGCACGGCGCTCTAGTCGGTGACCTCCCGGCGGCCCTCGAACGCCCTTCCCAGCGTGAGCTCGTCCGCGTACTCGAGGTCGCCTCCCACGGGCAACCCGCTGGCGATGCGCGTCACCCGCACGCCCAGCGGCTTGAGGTACCTGTGGATGAGCATCGCCGTCGCCTCTCCCTCGAGGTTGGGGTTGGTGGCGAGCACGACCTCGGTGATGTCCTCCTCGGCCATGCGCGTCATCAGCTCCTTGAGGCGCAACTGCTCGGCGCCGATGCCGTCGATGGGGCTGAACGCACCCTGCAGGACGTGGTAGCGGCCTTTGAACTCACCGGTCCGCTCCACCGCGACCACGTCCTGGGCGTCTTCGACCACGCACAGCAGGTGCGCCTCGCGCCTGGGATCCTGACAGACGGAGCACTCGCCGCCCCGCTCGGCGAAGTTGAAGCAGCGAGTGCAGTGGGAAACCGTCTCCTTGGCTGCGGAGATCGCCCTGGCCAGACGGTTGGCGTCCTCAGAGGACGACTTCAGCAGGTGGAACGCCACCCGCTGAGCGGACTTGGGCCCGATGCCCGGCAGTCGGCCCAGCTGGTCGATCAGTTCCTGCAGAGCGCGGGAATAGCTCACTGCCCGGGGTAGCTCACCGTCTGGATTGACTCACTGCGGAGATCGGTCACCGTCAGATCGGTGACTGCCGGGGATCGGTCACGGTCAAGACTCGGCCACTGCCTAGATCGGCGCGCTGTCTGGATCGGATCACTGGGTTGTCGCCTGCTCGCTCTCGTGCAGCGTCACGATCTCGGATCCGGGAAACGCCTGCATGAGCTTGGCCTCGATCCCGACGGCTTCGCTGGGAGCGTCGGCAAGGTCATCCAGATCGATGACCTGCTCGTCGTCAGGCTCTGAATCACCGGCCCGCACCGCTGCAGCACCCGCTCCGGGCACAGCCTGCCGCACCGGCTCTGCGTCCTGCGGTTCGGGTGCATCCGCGCGCTCCGGCTCCGGCACGGGCACCGGACTCGAAACAGATCCCTGCCCCATGCCAGGCCCGGAACCATGATCGGCCGCCCGTGCGCCCGACTCTGGGGACTCTGGCAAAAGCTCCTCGTGTGCGGGCGGCCGCGCCGAGGATCCGGCTATCAGGTCCCTCCACAGCTCCAGCAGCTCATCGGGCCGGCGCGGACCGGACTCCCGTGGAGGCAGGATCTCGTTGGCCCGCGCCACGACGAACTCCCTGCTCAGGCCGAGGTGCCGCTCCGCCAGCTCCACGACCTCCTTGGCCGTCTGCGGCCTCAGCGCCGCCGGGTCCTGGCCGAGAACGGGCGGCGGGGGTGGGGCAGCCTGCGGGGGCGCGGCAGCGGCGGGCTGTGCCGGTGAGAAGGCTCGCGCTGTGGGCGGACCGGCCCGGCGGCGAAGCGTCTCGCGCGCCGACTGGGCCGGGCCCGCCGCGCCCGGTTGCCGGCGCGGCGAGGCATCCGATGCCGGCGACGCCCCGGGATCACGCCGCCGGGGCTGCACCGGATCGCGGCTCGCAGATGCCGTCTCATCACGCGCTCCAGGGTCGACACCGCGATCGGCGCCGCTGCCGGTCACATCGCGGGGGCCGGCACCACCGCGGGCCGCACCGCCAGATGTCGCATCGCCGTGTGTGGAACCCAGCCGCTCCTCGAGCCGCCGCACCCTCTGCAGCAGCGCCTCCAGCGACCGCTCCCCGTCGAGTTGGCAGAGATGCACCAGGGCGACCTCGATGTCGATCCTCGGGTCGGGCGCCTGCCTCATGTCGATCAGCGCCCGTCCGAGCGTCTCCAGCGCACGGGTCAGCGCCGCGGGCGCCATCCGTTCCGCAAGGCCGGCGGCGCGGTCGCGGTCGTGCTCTGAAGCTCTCGGCGGTGGATCGCCCATCGCCGCAAGGAAGGCGTCTCGCAACCCTGCCAGCACCGCCTCGCCGATGGTGCGCGGATCCCGGCCCCGCCCCGTCGCCTCGCCTATTGCCGAGAGGGCACCCGCCGGGTCGCGACCCGCGATGGCGTCGAGGATCGAGTCCGTCGTGGAGTCGAGCTTCACGGTGAGTCCGCCCGCCGCCACGCGGTCGAGCTCGCTGAGCGCGTCGCGCACCGATCCGCCGGACGCGGCAACCACGTGGTTCACGGCAGCATCGTCGAGTTCCAGGCCGGCGTCGGAGATGACGTGGCGAACATGGGCGGCCATGAGATCGGCAGCGACGAGGCCCAGCTCGAAGACCTGGCATCGACTGCGGATGGTCTGGGCCACCTTGTGGGGCTCCGTCGTGGCCAGCACCCAGGTGACGTGGCCCGGAGGCTCCTCCAACGTCTTCAGCAACGCGTTCTCGGCACCCGGCGTGAGCATGTGCACCTCGTCGAGCAGGTAGACCTTCGCCCGCCCGGGAGTGGCCAGGTTGACCCGCTCGAGCAAGGCGCGCATGTCATCGACCTTGTTGTTCGAGGCGGCGTCAAGCTCCTGCAGGTCGAAAGAGCGGCCCTCGGAGATCGACCGGCAGGACTCGCACTCACAGCAGGGCTCGCCACCGGGGTCGAGATTCTCGCAGTTCAGCGCCTTGGCCAGCACCCGGGCCGTGGACGTCTTGCCGGAGCCGCGCGGCCCGTGCAGGAGGTAGGCATGACCCACCTTGTCATCGCGCACGGCCGACTGCAGGGCCCCAACCACATGGTCCTGGCCCTTGATCTCCGCGAACCGCTGCGGTCGGTACTGGCGATAGAGAGACTGGTACGCCACTGATGTGGACTCTAAGAGGCCGGTCGGACATCGGCGCAATCGGTCTACCGCAATCGGTCTCCGACGCCGAACAGGCGGACCTCGCCCCGCCCGCCGATCCAGACGGCATCGACCGAGGCCGTGGGGTTGTTCGTGGCGGTGGGGTCGTTGTGGCGGCGGCGCGGGTGTCAGCGAAGTCTCAGCTCGCTCTCGGGAGTGGCGACCAGGTGGTCTGCGGCACCCGGAGAGATCTGCTGAGAGCTGCTGCCTTCCGGCCCTGACCCGGTTCGCAGGCGCCCCGTTGCACAGGTCCCGATCGCCACACCCGAAAGCGAGCGTCAGCTGCCACGATACCCCCAGCGCCGCACACCCGCTCGCGCGGGGCCGGGAACTGGGCGTGGACAGGGCGGGGGTAACATTTCCGCTTGCACACCCGCTCGCGCGGGGCCGGGAGGGTTGCCAGAGCGGCCGAATGGGCACGCTTGGAAAGCGTGTGAGGCGAGAGCCTCCGTGGGTTCAAATCCCACACCCTCCGCCACTGCGGTCACCAGGATCACCGAGGGCGCCGGTCGCCGCTCGAGCGCGCGGACGCGGTCGAGTTCGTCCCACCATCGGGATCACCGTCGCCGAGGACGCCGGCTCCTGGCGGCCTCCCTGGGTTCGGATCCCCACACCCCCGCCGCCGGAGCTACCGTGGTCGAAATGGATCCGGCCGCGCCGGAGATGCACGACGAACCCGCCGCCGGCCGCGACTACCGGGACAGGCTGCGCGCCGCCTCCGGGCTTCTCCTCGTGCTGGCGGGCCTGATCGTTGTCCTGTGGATACTCGGCAGGACGGGCGACGAGGCCGCAGACCGCGGCGGCAACGCTGCCGACCCGGTCGAGCAGGCCCCCGGCGAGCCTCCGACGAGCAGCGTCCGCCCGCCGGAGGACACCGGGTCGTCCACGGCGCAGCCGCCCGCGGTCGAGGCGTTCGGGGAGGAGCCCTTCAGCCCGCTGCAGGGACGGCTCGTCTATCTCAGCGGCAACGACGTGGCCGTGGTCGACCTCGCCAGCGGTGACGTCGCCCGCGTACCGATCAAGGCGTCGGGATCCATCACCCCTCTCAACAACTACCGGTTGCTGACCGACCAGAACCGCACGGTCGCCCTGTCGCTGGACGCAGACCCGCCGGACGCCCTGCTAGTCGCATCGGCGGCGCTTCTGGTTCCCTCGGCCGAGCCGTTCATGGACTACTGGGTGGTCAGCCGACCCAACGGGCCCGATGGCATCGTCCGCCTGGCCGTCTGGCACGACTACGGCTTCATGTCCCTGGGGCTCGAGGCTCCCGCCGGTTCGGAGTTGCTGGCCGATCCCGAGGGCGGGCTGCTGGTTGTGCCACTTTCGGGCAAGACCTACCGGGCCACGTACCCGGGCTTCGAGCTCGTCAGCGAGCACCGGGTGCTGGGTTCACGCGGCGGAGTGCGCGTCGAGCAGCGCTGCAACGAGCAGCTGTCGTGCGCCGTGGTCGTGGCCGGCGCCGGCACGGAGACCGCCTTGGAACTGCCGGAGGACTTCGTGTCCGATCTGTCGGAGATCTCCGTGTCGCCGGACGGCAGATGGGTGCTCAACGACACGAGTCCGGCCCGGCTGTTCGACCGCCGCACCGGGCAGTCGCGCCTGCTTGAGGTGGGGGGTTTCGGCCAGGCGCGCTGGGCTGAGGACTCGGCATCGGTCGCCTGGCTGACCAGCGACCGCACGCCCACGCTCGTGATCAACACGTCGCAGCCTGCCGCCGGGCCTGAATGGCTTGCGGTCGAGCTGTCGGTGCTGGATGCCGACCCGTCGCCACGCTCGTCGTTCATGCTCGACCTGGACGCTCCGATCGCCTCGTGGAGGTGAGCCTCGCGACGTGGTATGCGCCTTGGCGCGGGAGCGCACGGAGATGCGGATGACGGCCGGCGCTGCATCGAGGTGAGCCTCGCGAAGGTGGATTTGCGTCGCATGCGGCCGCTGTCATCGCAGCAGGCCGGCCGAGGTAGCGTCGCCGAGATGAGTCCACCCGTGGTCTGGGTCGACGGCCACCGCGTCGACGGCGGCCGCCTGCACCTGCGCGCGGATGACCACGGCGTGCTCGTGGGCGACGGCGTGTTCGAGACCCTGCTCGTGATATCGGACATCAGCGGCGCCAGGGTGGCATTCGCCATGCAGCGTCATCTGGACCGGCTCCGCCGCTCCGCCGATGTTCTGCACCTCGGCTGCCCCTACAGCGACGATCAACTGCGCGCCGCGGTGAGAGAGTGTCTGGCCGCGTCACCCGACGCGGGCCTCGTGCGCATCACCCTCACCAGCGGCATCGGACCGCTGAGTTCGAGCCGTGGCGGTGGCCGGCCGTCGACGATCGTCATGGCCGGTGATCGGAGGCCGTCACACCGCACGGGCACCGCTGTGGCACTGGTGCCCTACACCCGCAACGAGCGCGCCGCCACGGCCGGGGTGAAGACCACCTCCTACGCGGAGAACGTGCTCGCGCTGCGCTACGCACGCGAGCGCGGCGCCAGCGAGGCCATCCTCACCGACACGCAGGGCCGGGTGAGCGAGGGAACCGGATCGAACATCTTCTGGTCCGATGGCGAGCGCCTGCACACCCCGCCACTAGACACGGGATGCCTGGCGGGGGTCACGCGGGAGCTGATCATGGAGAACGTCGACGTGATCGAGACCCACCTGCCGGGCGCGGCGCTCTGCAGTGTGCCGGAGGCGTTCCTGGCCTCGAGCACCCGCGGCGTCCAGTCCATAGGCCGGATCGATGACACCGACCTGCCGATCATCGATGGCAGCCTCACAACGGCTGCCGCCACGGCCATCGTCACCCTGATGGCAACAGACAACGACCCGTGAGAATCGAGCATTGAACGGCAGCGAACCGGTGCCGCAGGCCGCACACACCCGGCGCATGCACGGACATGATCACGGCCTGACGTGAACGACGACGAGCTGGTGCTGGCAGCCCTGGCGGAGGCTCGGCTCGCGGCGGCTCACGGCGACGTGCCCGTGGGCGCCGTCGTGTGCCATGGCGGCGAGGTGATCGCGCGCCGTCACAACGAGAGGGAGCTCACCGGCGATCCCACCGCCCATGCCGAGATCCTGGCGCTGCGCGATGCCGCAGCCCGGCTGGGAACCTGGAGGCTGGACACAGCAACGGTCGCGGTGACGCTGGAGCCGTGCCCGATGTGCGCCGGGGCACTGCAGCAGGCAAGGGTGGCGAGGGTGGTCTTCGGCGCCGACGACCCCAAGGCCGGAGCACTCGGATCGCTCTACAACCTCGGCGCCGACCCGCGGCTGAACCACGAGTTCGAGGTGGTGCCCGGAGTTCGCGCCGGGGAGTGCGCGGCGCTGCTGCGCGACTTCTTCGCAGCCCTGCGATGAGCGCCGCAGCCCGCCGCGGCGGGCCTCCCCGGCGATGCCCGGGACCGCCATGGGGCTAGCCTCGGCGGCGGAGAGTTGCCAGAGCGGACGAATGGGGCGGCCTCGAAAGCCGTTGTGGCCTCCGGGTCACCATGGGTTCGAATCCCATACTCTCCGCGCTCGTGCCCGGCGAGGTCTGCCGTGCCGCGTTCACCAGCGGTAACGGCCGGGCCGCAGCCGCGGTGCGCCGGCCGGGGCTTCGCCGAGACAATCCCGACTAATCCGGTCGGATTTGTCACCAACGTCCGGTAGTGTGCGGCCGACCGCTGCAATCGCTGCAATCCGGCAAAACCGAAAGGACACCCATGTCACTGCGAATCAACGACACGGCACCGGACTTCACGGCCGACACGACCGAGGGGACGATCAACTTCCACGACTGGATCGGCGACGGGTGGGCGCTGCTGTTCTCCCATCCCAAGGACTTCACGCCCGTATGCACGACAGAGTTGGGGGCCGTCGCCGGTCTCAAGCCGGACTTCGCGGCCCGCAACTGCAAGATCATCGGCATCAGCGTCGACGGTGTGAGCGACCACCGGGGCTGGTCCGCCGACATCGAGAGCGCGACCGGCAACGCGGTCAACTACCCGCTGATCGGCGATCCCGAACTCAACGTGGTGAAACTCTACGACATGCTCCCCGCAGACTCCGGGGACACCTCCGAGGGCCGAACCGCCGCCGACAACGCCACGGCCCGGTCGGTGTTCATCATCGGCCCCGACAAGAAGATCAAGGCGACCCTCACCTACCCGATGACCACAGGGCGCAACTTCGCCGAGATCCTCCGGCTGCTCGACTCCTGCCAGCTCACCGCCGGCGAGCAGGTGGCCACACCGGCCAACTGGCAGCAGGGAGAGGACGTGATCATCGTCCCCGCCGTCTCCAACGAGGCCGCCGCCAAGAAGTACCCCGAGGGCTGGGAGGCACCGCTGCCCTATCTGAGAGTGGTGAAGCAACCCGGCACCTGAGGCACGCCCGCTCCCGAATCCAGGCAATATCGTTCACCACGACAGGCAATAGCCTGGCTGGTGGCTGGGCGCTTTTATCGGAGGTCGCCGAGATGGCGGGGCTTACTGCGGAACAGATCGACCGCTTCAACACTGACGGCTATCTGGTCGTCGAGGACGTGCTGTCAGAGGACGGCTTGTCCGATGTGATAGCCGAGTACGACGAGATCCTGCGCAGGGTCACCACCGACCTGGTCGGGCAGGGAAGGCTCAGACCCCTGCAGGGGACCACGTTCTCGCAGCGATACATCGAAGCCATGCGACAACTCGACGACATGTACGTGCTCTACCAGCACCTCGACATCTCGCTGCCGATGATCGAAGACCTCGATCGCTCCCACACCCTCAACACCGGGCCGGCGGTGTTCCGCCTGCTGACCGACCCGCGTCTGCTCGACATCGTGGAGTCGGTGATCGGGCCCGAGATCTACTCCAACCCGGTGCAGCACACCCGGATCAAGCCGCCCCTGCGGTCGCTGCCGAACGCCGCGACCGACGCCAACATCGCCGCAACCCTCTGGCATCAGGACTCGGCGGTGACCGACCCGGAGGCCGACGCCACCGACATGCTGACCGTGTGGCTGGCGGTGACCGACGCCACCGTCGACAACGGCTGCATGATGGCCGAGCGGGGCAGCCATCTCGGGGACCTGAGCCTTCACTGCCCCGGAAAGCGCTTCAGGGCTGAGATCTACATACCCGACGAACTCATCGACGCTGACCGTGTGGTGCCGCTGGAGGTGGGCGCCGGGGGGATCGTGCTGCTCCACAAGCGCACGGCGCACGGCTCGCTCGACAACAACAGCGACAGCATCCGCTGGAGCCTCGATCTCCGCTACCAGCCCACGGGCCAACCCACGGGCCGGTCGGTGTTTCCCGGCTTCGTGGCACGCAGCGCGGCCCACCCCGAACGGGTGCTCACCGACCCGGCCGGATGGACCACGCTCTGGGACCGAGCGCTGGACCGGATCGTGAGCGGCGAGATCGAGGTGCAGTTCAACGCCAGGTGGGATGCGGGCTGCCATCTGCCACTGTGCGCTTGAGGCTGCTTTGCCTTCAGCCGGCGCCACCGAGGCGACCGGCATCGAGAACTGTTGGCAGAGCCGGGCTGCTGTCCATAGCCGAGGCGCTGAAGCCGGCACCGTTGTCTGGGGACTGCTCCCCGAGGGCCATGTGCCAGGAACCATGGACCAGGAACTATGGCCGAGGTTGTATGGTTGGTCTGAACGGTCAAGACGCCTGTGGTAGGACACTGTGGTAGGACACATCCGAGGGGAGTTCCTCATGCGATCACTGAGGCTGGTGGCAATGATGCTGGCTCTGACGCTCGTCGCTGCCGCCTGCGGCGGCGACGATGAGATAGCGGACCCGGACGAGGGTGTGCTGGTCACCACGCCCACCCAGCCCGTCGCGACCGCAGCACCCGAACCGGGGCCTGTCACAACACCGACGGCGCCCCCTGAGACGGTTCCCGAACTGCCCGATCCGATCCCGCCCGAGGTCGAGATAACCATTGAGCCGGATCCGGATGTGCCCGCCCCCGGCACCGAAGTGGCTCCGCCGACCCCGCCGAGCAACGTCGCATGCAAGGCGGGCAACAGCGAGGGCGAGCTCTTCGTTGAATGGGACGCGCTGCCCGCACCGTCGGAGATCTCAAAGATCCGCGTGTATGTCTCCGAGGACGGAGGGCCGTTCATCTACAACGGAGAGTTCACGATGGCCGAGGTCGACACCTCCCGCAACGGCGGCACCCGCTGGGCCGCCCCGGCTCGCCGGCTGCCGGTCGGTGTGCCACTGCGGCTCACGGCCACCTCCTTCAACCTGCTCGGGCAGGAGTCCGGCTGGTACATCGTCAACGGCGTCTACACCGGCCCGGGCCAGCCGTGCGCGGACCCGGCCTTCACCGCGCCAACCTGCACCGCAGGTTGCGACGAACAAGGCGAGTAGGCAAGCCCAAGAACCCAGGGCCGCCCGCCAATGAGCTGCCAGGCACGGTTGCGGGCACCTAACGGCACCCTGCTCTGAGTGACGCCGTAGCCCCCAGCGGTGGCGTCACCGGGAACGCCAAGCTGCCTTCAGTGCGGAGCGAGTCTCGCGTCTAGACGCAACGGGTCCTCGGGAAACCTCGTGGCGTTTCTCGCACGTCATCTGCCTGCTCCTCGGCGCGGCGCATCGACGCGAAAGGACCCTCGCTGAGCTTTGCTGAGGAATCCCTCTGACCTCGCCGGGAACCAGGCGAGACCGCCAAGCGTCATAAGGGTTGACCAACGAAGGAGGCAGCCGTGCGCTACACCCGCAACCCCGCCCTCGACTCGAGACCCGCACCGGAACGCCGACGCCGGTGTTGCCGCACCCCGCTGGCGCAGGCGCTGACACTTGCCGGATCAACGAATCCATGGGCAGGGCCGCCGCGCCCGCATCGTCGCGTCCTGACGTTGCTGACGTTGACGCTTGCCGCGCTTCTCGGGCTGTTGAGCGCCTGCAGCAGCGGGAACGATTCGCAGACCGAAGAGGTACCAAGAGTAACAAGCGGGGAATCCGCCGCGTTCGCAGAACCTGCCGCCGAGGCAGCTGAGGACGTGGTCGATACAGCCGCTGACGAGATGTTCATGTCCGACGACATGGACATGGAGGACCACTCGGCAGGTGATGGCGATCACGCCGCTCCGGCGTCGGGGGATGCCTCCGAGAACGCTCTGGCCGTGGAGACCGCGCTGACGCCGGTCGATCTGGGACGGGAGATCATCTACCGGGCCAGCGTCGCCGTCGAGGCCGACGATGTGACCGTCGCCACCCGCGAGGCGGTGGCCATAGTCGGGGAACTGGGCGGGATCGTGTTCTCGCAGACCACCAGGGGTGAGCCACAGCCCCGCGCCGAGATCACCTTCAAAGTGCTGCCCGCCGACTTCTCAACGGCCCTGGAGCGCCTGGCCGGCGTGGGCAGGCTCGTGAACCAGTCGGTGAGCGCCGATGACGTGACCGAGCGGGTCGTGGACCTCGCGAGCCGCATCACCACTGCCAGCAAGAGCGTTGTGCGGCTGCGGGATCTCCTCGACGAGGCCACCGATCTCGAGGACGTGGCCGAGATCGAGAACTCCCTGCTCCGCCGGGAGACCACCCTCGAGACGCTGCGGGCCCAGCTGCGCACCCTGCGCGACCAGGTCGATCTGGCCACGATCACCCTGACCATCACCCAGTCGCCCACCGTGCTGCCCGACACTGCGATGGTGGTCACCGCCTGGGTCTCCGACGAGGCCGAGGATCCATGCCTGGGAAACCAGGACATCACCGTCGAGCCCGACTCGGTGATCTACCTCTGCCTGGAGGTGGAGAACACCGGCGCCTCGGAATTGACGGACATCTCTCTGCGCTGGCGCAACGTGCGCCTCAACGTCGACTCCTTCGAGGCGCGCCGGGGCAGCTTCGACCGGATCGAGCCCGGCGAGCTGCTCGCGGCCACGCTGGCCGTGCCGGTCGAGGAGGGGCGCCTGGGAGGCCGCATAGCCACGAGGGGGCTTGAGATCAGACTGGAAGCCGAGGCCGTGCCGGTGGACACCGACGGCACAGCGCTCACGATGGTGAGACGCAGCTCGGCTGTGTGGGTACAGGCCCGCACCCACGACTCGCTTCCCGGCTTCGCCGACTCGATCGGCAGCGGGGCCGGCTTCCTGCGCTCCATCCTGAGCGTCGCGCTGATCGCTCTCGGATGGTTGGTGCCGTTCCTGCCCCTCATGGCCGTGCTCGGCGCCCTTGGATGGTGGCTGAACCGAAGGCAGCAGCACCGGCCCGCACCGGTCACGTCGGAGCGCGACGAAGAGGCGACCAACGACTGAACCCGATGCCTCGACGAGCCGGTGCTCCATCCGCAGAGCGCAACTAGAGGCGACCACCGACTGAACCCTTGGATGCTTGGTTGCGCTGGCGGTATCGGCATCGGTCCGCACCGGTCGAGCCGGAAAGCGATGCGGAGGCGCCAGCCGAATGGCCCGCCTTCAAGTCGTCCGGCACGGCCACAAGATCGATGTCCGCACAAGCCCGCCTACCCTTTTGCGATAGCCCGTCACTCGACGCGACGGTGAGCGAGAGGAGCGGCGATGGGAGCGACAGAAGAGCGGAACAAGCAGATCGTCAACCGCTTCTGGGATGCTCTGTACGACCACGACTGGGACGCGGTCGCCGGGTTCTTCACCGCTGACGCCAACTACGTGGACGTGGGCCTCGGCGAGAGGGGCGGCGGCGCTTTCGGAGGGGACCAGGTGGTCGCCCGCCTGCGGCTCGGCCTGGAGCCCGTGGCGGGCCACACCCACCGGATGGGCCTGATGGTCGCCGAGGGGTCGATGGTGGTCACCGAGCACGCCGAGGAGTGGGCGTTCCACACCGGCGAGGTGATCCTGCACCCGTTCACCTCGGTGATGGAGATCGACGGCGACGGCCGGATCGCGCGCTGGTGGGACTATTCCAACCTGTCGAACCTCCTCGACAACGCCCCGGCCTGGTGGCTGGAGCACATCGCCGCGGGCTGGCAGGAGACCCTCGACAGCTCGGCAGATCCCGGCATTGAGACGCTCGCAACACGAACCCTGCATGCAACGCCGGCCGCGTGACCGGCCTTGGTGGACCTTGGCGAGAGGATGGAGGCGCATAGATGACCCGAGTCCGAGAGATGACCTCAGCGCGCATCGCCGCGACGATCGCGGTGACCGCCGCCCTGATGCACGCTCACGTGCCGACCGCCGGCGCCGCGAGTGAGGATCCGGTCACCCCGGGCGCGACCGCGGGCGTGCATCAGCCGGCCATCGATGCCCTGGAAGCCGTCGAGGAGGTAAACGTCCTCGCGGGCATCGGTTGCGCACCGGATCCGCAGGGTGCTCAGGGCGCCCAGAGCGACGGGCTGTGCCCGGAGGAGCCGCTGACACGCTGGCAGGCGGCCGTGCTGCTGGTGCGGATGGTCGACCGCGCCGACCCTCAGAACGCGATTCCAGGCTGGTCTCGCTACCGGGACGTCGGCAGCGAGTGGTGGGCGGCGCACGTCGAGCGTGCGGCCGATCTCGGCATCACCTCCGAGTGCAGCAGCAGGCCGCTGCGCTTCTGCCCGCACTCCGAGGTGAGCCGCGCCCAGATGTCGACGCTGCTCGTCAAGGCGTTCGACCTGCCGCAGGCACAAGCGGCGGCGGGGTTCATCGATGTGCCCGCCGACCACGCCTTCGCGCAAGACATCGATCGGCTCGCCGCGGCCAGGGTCACCGCCGGCTGCCAGAGGGACCCCGCACGCTACTGCCCCGAGCGCGCCCTCACCCGAGGTCAGGCGGCCTCGCTGGCGGCGCGTGCGGCCGGGCTGCTGGAGCCTGCGGCGTCCGTGGAGCCCTACCCGTACCGGCCGGCCGCCGATCCGACCCCGCTGCCCGTGGACCCGGCCGTGCGTGCCGGCTCGCTGGCCAACGGGCTCACCTACTACCTGCGCAACAACGACTCTCCGGGCAGCAACCTCGAGTTGATCCTCACAGTGCGCGCCGGGTCGGTGAACGAGCCGGCGCCCGGACTGGGGCTGGCCCACTTTCTGGAGCACATGCTCTTCCGCGGCACCGAGGACTATCCGGGTCGCCTGCTGCACGACGCCCTTCGCGACCTCGGCTTGGAGGTGGGGCCCGACGTCAACGCCACGGTCGGCTACGACCACACGTCCTTGACGTTCTCGCTGGTCGGCGACGACTCCGAAGGCGTGCGCCAAGCCTTTGAACTGCTGTCCCAGATGGCGTTTGCGGCCACGCTCAGCGACGAGGCGGTCGAGGCCGAGCGCGGTGTGGTGCTGGACGAGCTGCGCCTGTCCACCGAGTCCGCCGCAGGGGCGATCAGTTCCGAGTTCGACCGGATCTACACCAGCGGAACGCGCTACGCCGGGCGCCGCCCCATCGGCACGAGGGCCGGGATCAGGTCGGTCATGCCCGACGACCTGCGGCGCTTCTACTCGAGGTGGTTCGTCCCGTCGAACATGGCGGTCGTGGCGGTGGGGGACTGGCCGCTCGACGACCTGCAGGCCCACCTCGAGGAGTATTTCGGGAGCGCTGAGGCCGGCGAGGCCCCGGCGATGCCGCGGAGCGCCGCAGTGCCCGACGGCACGCCGGCCAGCCACGTGGTGACCGACCCCCAGAACGCCTTCTCCTACATATCGCTCGACATTCCCATGCCCGTCCACGACACGGGCACCGTCGGGGGCCAGCGCGCCTGGCTGGCAGAGACGCTCATCGGCGTGATGCTGAACACACGCCTGCGCGAGGCCTTCGAGCGGGGCGAGCTCTCGCAGGTGGACACGCCGAGCATCGAGTTCTTCAGCCACAACGACGGCCTCAGATACCTGGGCACGAACTGGCGCGGAGAGAACCTGGCCAGGGCGTCCACCGACTACCTCACGGTGCTGCTGACAGCCACAGAGCACGGCTTCACCGACGACGACGCGGCGCGCGCCGCGGAGCGTCTGAGGGCGGCGCTGCAGTTCCAGCTCGACAGCACCGGCACCGTCCAGGACATCCAGTACGCGCAACGCTACCTCGCGCACTTCCAGCGCGGCACCGACATCAGCGGTGCCGAGAGCCGCAACAAGCGGCTGCTGGGACTGCTCGACGACCTCACCGCGGCCGAGTTGACCGCGCACTACCGGTGGCTCATGGACAGGTCCGCCCCGATCGCCATAGCGGTCGGCCCGGACGCCGCCAGCGTGCCCACCCCGCAGCAACTCACCGCCGCTCTGGCCGCGGCCACCGCGGGGCCGCCTCCCGAGCAGACCGAGGCCATCGAGGAGCTCGTGGCCGCCCCCGCTCCCGCCGACATCGTGAACACCCGCACGCTCACGTCGCTGAACGGGGTCGAGTGGACCTTCGACAACGGTGCCCGAGTGATCTTCGTGAAATCGGGCATCGCTGAGAGCAGCGTCAACCTGCGGGCCGTTTCGCTCGGAGGCTGGTCGCTGCTGGAGCCGGGTGACCGGTCGCTCGCGCAGAGCGCGGTCTCAGCGGTGCTCGGGAGCGGTTTCGGCGACCTGTCGCGCCAGCAGGTGGGCCGCTACCTCGAGACCCGGACCGCCTCGCTGGGCGCGTTCATCGCCGAGACGACCGAGGGCTTCACTGGCAGCGCGAGCGCAGCCGACACCGAGACGCTCTTCCAGCTGCTGCACCTGGCGGTCACGGCCCCGCGCATCGACCGCGAGGCATACAACGAGGCTCTCAACGTGGCCGCCATCAAGGCCGCTCAATCCGAGGTGAACCCGGCGTGGCAGGCCTGGGTCGCCTACAACGAGGCCCGGTTCGATCCGGCCTGGCACCGTCCGGTCGCCAGGCGGGACCAGCTCGCCTCGCTGAGCGCCGAGCAGCTCCTCGAGCTGTACCGCGAGCGCCTCGGCAAGGTCGACGACCTCGTGGTCGCGGTGGCCGGCGACATCGACGCGGCCGAGGTAGAGCGCCTCGCCCGCCACTACATCGGAACGCTGCCCGCGGGCGCGGCCGACACCTACGCCGACCGCCGGCCCGCGATGCCGGCGGGCGCCGTTCGACGCGATGTCGCCGTCGACGCGAGCGAGAGCGCGGTGGTCGAGATCTACCACGAGTGGTCGGGGCCGCTCACGCCGCGGCTGCGCGCCGCCGCGGCCCTGCTGGAGGCGGTGCTGGAGCGGCGCCTGTACACCGAGATCCGCGAGGAACTGGGCGACACCTACGTAACCTCGGTCAGCGTCACGCCCAGGTTCACACCCCAGCCCGCGATCGACTCGACCGTGACGGTCACCGCGGAAGCGGGCAGGGTCGAGGAGATCCGCTCGAGGGTGTTGTCGATCCTCGCAAGCGTGGCCGCCGCCGGCGCCGGTGACGAGTCGCTGGCAGAGGCGCTGGCCTCGGTGGAGTCCGACAACCGCCTGATCAGCAACCAGACGGTCCTGGAGACGCTCACCGAGACCCACTTCATGGACGAGAAGGACCTGTTCACGCCGCTGCGGCGCCTGGCGCTGGCGGCCACCCTGACAGCATCCGACGTCCGCTCCCTGGCCGCAAGGCTCTACCAGCAGGGCGGCCGCATCGAGATCGTGCGCACACCGACGGGCTAGGGCCCAGCCAACCTCGCTGCGCGACATGCGAGCCGAAGCTGTACGGGTCTGACTCAGCGATGTCACACCGATGCGCAACACTATGTGCCGCATCACCTGCGAGGTCGCTCAGCCGTGACATCGCTCCGCTCAGCCGGGCGTGCTGCAAGGCGGCGCGGTCCATGCAGCGTCGGTGCGGGAGGCGTTCGCTGCTGAAGGGTCCGCCGATGACATCCGACGGTCCGCTAGAAGTGGGGTGAGGCCGATATGAGCGAGAAGGCTAAGGACATGTGTAGAACGTTCAGCCATAAGAAGAACACCACCCGCAGCAGGGTGGACAGTGCTAGGGAGGCCCGCACGCGGAACTGGGACATTGGTTCAGACCCGGTGCCGAAGGTGGGAGCGGTGGAGTGTCCCCGAGTGCACGGCCGGGGGGTCTCCGTGACCGGACGGCACATCACGCGCCGCAGGTCGCTGTCGTGACCGTGGCGGAGGCGGTCCTCCCCGGACTGGTCGAGCGTCCGCGGTCGGGCAGATCCAACTCACCGTTCAGGTATCCGGGCGGCAAGTTCTATGCCCGACGCCTGATCCTTGACGCCCTCCCTGCGCACGACCGCTACTGCGAGCCCTTCGCTGGCGGGGCCAGCGTGTTCTTCGCCAAGCCGAGGGCTGCAACGTCAATCCTCAACGACGCTGACGGTGACGTGATCAACACGCTGCGCTGCATACGCGACAGGGTGGAAGCGCTGATTGACCTCCTCGACGGTGTTCCGGTCAGCAAAGAGCATCACACGCACTTCAAGGAGCGCTACCAGCCAACCAGCGGACTCGAGCGGGCGTTCAGGTGGTTCTATTTGAATCGCACGTCCTACTCGGGGATCATGCGCCTCGAGAACTGCTACTTCGGATGGGGGCGATTGTACTCCATGCTGCCCGAGAACTGGGGACCGCATCTGCGGACTTGCTCCGACAAGCTCCAAGGTGTTGAACTGTTGTCGATGGACTTTGAGGAGGTGATAGACTCGCTCCCCGATGGTACGCTCGCGTTCGTTGATCCGCCGTACTGGTCAGCCGATCAGCACAAGTTCTACAACTGCATCTTCGATGAAGCCGATCACCTTCGGCTGCAAGCCTGTCTGCGCCGCAACACGGACCGACTGCCGTTCCTGCTGACCTATGACGACTGCGAGCCGATCCGGGAACTGTATGACTGGGCACCAAGGGTGCAGAGCCAGATGTGGCATTACACGATCAACCGCACCGATGACCAGCGCAATGGCAACAAACTCGCCGACGGACACCGCGGCAACCGTGAAAAGGGCCGGGAGGTATTCATAAGCAACTATGTCTGATACAGATGAGGCGTTGCGCGTCTATCGCGACATCAACGAGTACTGCGAGACCTACAAAATTCCCCGCGAGAACCTGCTTGACATTCTAGAAGACCAGAAGGTTCTCCCGATGATCCGCGGCAAGGCGACCGAGTTTGTCGGGGTGGAGGTGGTGCGCCAAACGCTCGATCCGCGCGACTGGCTGGTTGAGAAGCTGAACCTGAACCCGCAGCGCGACTCGGGTGACGAGGACATGAGAATCACCTTCAAACGCACCGGGACACAGCTGCGAGCAGAAACAAAGAACGCGGTTCGGGACAGCTTCAGGCTCGGGACTCCGCGCCACAAAGTGAAGGTGCCACACTTCAAGGTGAAGTGCCATAAGTCGCGCGGCAACACGAAGCGCAAGACCAACGACCGGTATCTGGTTGGCGATTTTGATCTGCTGTTGTGCAATGTTTCCAACGCCATTATCCGCGAGAAGATCCTCGATCGAGGGCTTCCGCTCATTCAGGACTCGAATGCGCTGAATTGGCTGGCTGGCTATTACGGCACCACCAACGCCGACGAGCTGCGGAGCGCCACCTACGACGACTGGCGAGCCTGTATGCCCGCGACGATCGCCCAATCCGATAAGACGCTGCCACGTACACCTGAAGTGCAAATGATCAATGATCCCCACTGGTTCGGCCTGGATCGCCTAGCCGCCGAGCTACGAACCCTCATCAATGGAGGATCGAGTCCATAACTCCCAAGGCGAGTGCCGCGTGTCATCCTCACTATTGTCGTGACGGTGCCGATGGCGGACCGCAATCTGGGACTGCCGTGGCTCTCGCATACTGGCAGCGCAGCTCCACGCCGTCTAGTGGCTCGTCGCCCAGAGAGCCGGCAAGGAACCGGGTCACGACGGCGTTGAAGGTGTCGGGCCGCTCGTAGTAGGGCGCGTGGGCCGTGCCGTCCATGCTCGCCAGGCGCGACCCGTCCAGCAGCCTTTGGGCCTCGTCCGCCATCGACAGCGGGAATCCGGCTCTTCGCGTTTTTGGGGTGGGGTGATGGTGTGGAGGAGGTTCCAGTTGGGTTTGCCTGCGTAGAGGAGGGAGCGGATGCGGTAGTTGTTGAAGTTGGTGAAGCCGAAGGCTGTTCGTTTGATGAGGTTGTTGGCTGCTTCGGTGGGGGCGTTGGTGACGTGTGCTTTGTGGTAGTTGGTGATTTGGGTGCGCCATTTCCAGATGGTGCGGCCGAGGCGGTTGATCTCGGGTGGGCAGCCGGGGTGTTGGAGGTCTTGGGCTAGCTGTTCGACGGTTTCGGCGCCGGTGGCGAAGTCGGTGATGTCGTAGATGCTGCGGAGGGTTTCTTTGGCGTGCCAGGCGTCTCGGACCTCGCCGTGGGGGTCTCCGGCGGCGAGCAGGCCGCGTAGTCTGGCGTCGCTTGGGGGGTCGAGGCGTTCGTGGGCTGTGACGAGCAGTTTGCGGGCGCGCCACAGGGGGTCGTGTTTGCGGCCGCGGTGTCCGAGGGTCTGGTGTTGGACTCGTCTGCGGACCTCGTCGAGGGCGTCGTTGGCGAGGCGCACGACATGGAACGGGTCAGCGACCTGCCCTGCTTGGGGCAGCGCGTCGTTGAACGCGGCCCGGTAGGGGCCTGAGAGGTCCAGCACCGCCCAGCGCACCCCGCCACGCCAGCGCGGGGGCTGGCGCAGCATCCACCCCGCGGCGGCGGCCGCGGTGCGTCCTGGGACCATGTCCAGCAACTGTCCCGACCCGACGTCGACGATGCTGGTGGCCCAAGCCTTGGCCTTGAACCGCCCGCGCCGCCACATCAACGTCTCATCAAGCCCCAGCGCCCGCACAGCACCAACACGGGCGGTGTCAGCTTCAAGCAGCGCCCGCCCCCAGCGCTGCACCGACGCGTTCACGCTGTGCCAACTGCAGCCCAGTTCCCCGGCAAGCTCCGAAAGCGGCCGGCCCCGGCCCGCCTGCTGTGTCACCCACCGCCCGCAGCGGGTGCTCAACCGAGCCCGCGGCGGCGCGATCAGCCCCGACTGCTCAACCACAGTGCCCGCCGAGCACGCCGCATCCGGGCAGCGCCAACGCCGCTTATGCCACACCAACCGCACCGGCCTGCCGAACACCGGCAGATCCACCAACCGAACCAACCGCTCACCATCAGACCACACCACCCCACCACAACCACCACAACACGGCCTCGGCACCCTCAACCGCACATGCACCCCCAGCACCGCCCCGGCATCCTCAACGCCGAGAACCTCCACATCCCCCAATCCCACCAACACCTCACACACCCGCCTAGGGTCACACTCCACAGGGATCCTCCAGCACTCGGCACCAACGACAACACCGAATACTGGAGGATCCCCAACCCCCAACCGCGCACCCTCACACCCCCAACCCCGACCCCAAACGCGAAGAGCCGGGAATCCCACGTCCTCGCGTCCCCACACGAGCAGCACCGGGAACCGGTCGCAGACGGCTGCCAGGCGCTCGCCCACCACGTGATCGTCGATGGCGGCGGCGATGTATCGCGAGATCTGCTTGAACGATTCGTCCGCTCCCGGCGAGTTGTTGATGAGGAACTCCTCCCGGCGCAGCGCCTCGGTGCGGTGCCGCTCGCTGTGGAACACCCGGCGGAGCTTCCCGTCGATCGACTCCGCAGAGGTGTCGGCGACCAGTCCCGCGGTGCGCTCCCTGGCCGACTTGCCGAGCTGGGCGACAAGCACGACATCGGCTCGCTGGTGCCGGCTAGGACACGCCCGGCTAGGACAAGTGCGTGTAGGCGGCTTTCTCGATGTCTTCGAAGAGTTGGTAGGAGCGGGCGTCCGCGAAGGGCAGCAGCTGGCTGAGGTATGCGCCGCCCACACCGTTGGCCATGTCGATCCAGAAGTAGGAGTTGGCCAGACCGGCCCACATGAGCCCGCCGGCCGGGCGGCCCGTGGGCAGGGGCTCCTCGTTGATCAGGAAGCTCAGGCCCCAGGATTTCTCCACCCCTCCGAAGAACTCGGCGTCGTTGGTGAGTTCGGCCATCGCCGATTGCAGCACCGTCACCCGCAGGCTGCCGATGTTGTTGACGACCATCTGATCCACCGTGGAGGGGCGCAGCACCTGCACGCCCTGCCGGCTGCCGCGGCCCAGGATCATCTGCATGAAGCGGGCGTAGTCCTGCACCGTGCCGTGCAGCCCGCCGCCGCCCATCTGGAACTGCGGGTCGGTCGGCATACCGAGCTCGATCACCGCCAGAGATCCGTCAGGCAGGCGGGCGTGCATGGCGGAGCGGCGGGCTGCCCGGTCGCCGTCGAGATCGAAACCCGTAGAGTCCATGCCCAGCGGGCCGAGGATGTGCTCGTCGAGATAGTCCCCGAGCCGCAGGCCCGAAGTTTCCTCCACCATGCGTCCGACCAGATCGAGGCCGGTGCCGTAGAGCCAGCGCTCGCCCGGATCGAACAGTGCGGGCACCGTCAGCGCCGCCAGCTCGCGCGTCGTGATCGACGGGGTGCCCGTCGCCTGCTGGTAGCGCTGCACCTCCTCGCTCCAGAACTCGTAGGCGAAGCCGGCGGTGTGGGTGAGCAGGTGCCGCAGCGTGATCGGCACCCGAGCCGGGCGCACCCTGGGCAGGCCGTCGCCGTCGAACCCCTCCAGCACACCGAGCTCCGCCAGAGCGGGCAGCACGTCCGACGCGGGCGCGTCCAGGTGCAGCTCTCCCCGCTCGACCAGCCGCATGGCCGCCGTGGCGGTGATCGGCTTGGTCATGGACGCGATCCAGCACACCGTGTCGAGGGTCATGGGATCGGTGCCCGCGGCGGCGCCGGCGGACCGCTCGCCCGCGGCAGCCTCGGCCAGCCTGCCGTCCGTGGTGACCACCTGCGCCACGGCACCCGCGACATCGCCGTCGCTTACCCCGCGATCAAGGATCGCCTGTACTTGCTGCTGCAGTGCCATCACGGTTTCCTTTCTCGCCTTCGCCGCTCCGCTCGAGTTCTGCTATTCTTGTAACCAAGTTCCAGATTTGCCACCGGGCGAGTTCGCTGCCCGGGCATGCTGGCTCGCCTACTGTGAGCGCTCTGCGTGGAGAGGAGCGGGCCGCATGCACGAATCGCTCGCAGGAAGAGTCGTGGTGGTGACCGGAGCGGGGCGCGGCATCGGGCGCGCCATCGCGCAGCGGTTCGCGGCGGCGGGATTCCGTGTGGCCGCCAACGATGTCGACGCCGACGCTGCGGACCAGACCGCCGCGGCGATCCGGTCCGCAGGCGGCACGGCGCTGGCCACACCCGCCGACGTCTCCGACAGCACGCAGGTCGCCGCCCTGATCGACACGGTCACGAGCGCCTGGGGTGGCATCGACGTGCTGGTCAACAACGCTGGGATCGTCAGCCCGACACAGCACTTCTTCGAGGCGGGCGAGGCGTGGTGGCGTCGCATCATCGACGTGAACCTCACCGGCCACTTCCTCGTGTCACAGCCGGCGGCGAGGATCATGGCGCGCCGGGGCGCGGGCTGCATCATCAACATGAGCTCCGGGGGCGCGACCCGCGCCCACCGCTCCTTCACCGCCTACGACGCCTCCAAGGGCGGCATCGAGGCGCTCACCCGGGCCATGGCGCTGGATCTCGGCCCCTACAACATCCGGGTGAACGCGCTGGTCCCCGGATCCATCGACACAAGCGGCATGACCGCCGAGCAGCGGTCGCTGCGCGGCGACAACGTGCCCCTGGGCCGCATCGGCGAGCCGTCCGACATGACGGGGGCCGCACTGTTCCTCGCCTCCGACGACGCTGCCTACATCACTGGCATCACGCTGCGCGTGGACGGGGGGATGCTGGCGCAGCAGCGCTCCGCCACCGTCGACATCGTGGGGCCGAGCAGCTTCCCACCCGCCGAGAGCCTCTGACGCAGCACCGGCTCGGCAGCGGCAACAGGGCAGGCCTCACCGAACATGAAGCCACCACGATCCGAACCACCCGAGTCACCACATTCCAAGCCGCCACAATCCGAACCACCCGAGCCGCCACAATCCGGAACACCCGAGTCACCACATTCCAAGCCGCCACAATCCGGAACACCCGAGTCACCACATTCCAAGCCGCCACAATCCGGAACACCCGAGTCACCACGATCCGAGCCGCCACGATCCGGGCAGCCGCAGAGCATGGGGCGGAAGTATGACGTCGTGATCGTCGGCGGCGCGGCCATGGGATCGTCGGCGGCGTGGTTCCTGTGCGACAGCGCCGGTTTCGACGGCACGGTGCTCGTGATCGAGCGGGACCCTTCGTATGCCCAAAGCTCCACCGCCCGGACCAACAGTTGCATGCGCCAGCAGTTCTCCACCGAGCTGAACATCCGCATCTCGCAGTTCGCGGCGGAATACGTGCGGAACTTCCGGAGTCGCCTGGGCGGCGACCGGGAGATTCCCGACATCGATGTGCACGAGTTCGGCTACATGTACCTTGCGGGCGACGAACGGACGGCGGAGGTGCTGCGCACCAACCAACGGTTGCAGGCTGCCTGTGGCGCCGCCACCCGGATAATGGAACCCTCCCAGATCGCCGCGGAGTACCCGTTCTACAACCTCGACGGCATCGTGTGCGGGAGCCACAACCCGCTCGACGAGGGCTACTTCGACTCCGGCACGATGTGGGAGTGGTGGCGTCGCATGGCCCGGCGTCGCGGGGTCGAGTTCCTGGCGGGGGAGGTTGTCGCCATCGATCGCCGCGGCGACAGGGTGACCGGCGTGACGCTCGCCAGCGGATCGACCGTTGCCTGCGGCACCATCGTCAACGCCTCAGGCCCGCGGGCCGCGGCGACGGCGCGCATGGCCGGACTCGAACTGCCGGTGGAGCCCCGCAAGCGCTACACGTTCGTGTTCGACGCGGCCGAGCCGCTGGAGCGGGACCTGCCGCTCACGATCGACCCGACCGGCGTTCACGCCCGCAGCGACGGCGGCTCGTACATGGCCGGCTGCGGCCCCGACATCGACCCGGCGGCGGCGTTCGACGATTTCGAAGCCGATCCCGACATCTTCGAGGACAAGGTATGGCCTGCGCTGGCGCACCGCATTCCGGCGTTCGAGCGGATCAGGGTGACACGCAGTTGGGTCGGCCACTACGCCTACAACCGCCTCGACCACAATGCGGTCGTCGGCCCGCATCACGAGGTCGGCAACTTCCTGTTCGTCAACGGCTTCTCGGGACACGGTATGCAGCAGTCGCCCGCCATGGGACGCGGCGTGGCGGAGCTGATCGCCTACGGCGAGTACCGCACGCTCGACCTCAGCCCGCTCGGCTACGAGCGCATCGCGCTAGGCAGGCCCTTCACCGAAACCGCCATCATCTAGCGACACTCCCGTGCCACCGCTCCTGCATCATCGACACCGCCCAGGAACGCGATCGAAGCCTGCACGTCATCCAGATCTAAGTTACGGTTATGTGCTAACCGATCCTTAGAGGACAGATGGCATCACACTTGCGGAAGCGCTGGGAAGCACAGTTCCAGGGATCGCCCACGCTCAGTTCGAGACGCTCCACCCTTTCGCCGACGGCAACGGGCGCACGGGCCGGGCTCTGATCCATGTCGTTCTCCGGCGGCGGGGGGCTTCCCCCCGTTGACCGGTCACCTCGTTTTAGGAGGTAGGCATGTCAGTTATGGATGATCAGCAGCAGCAGGCGCGGGCGCGTGCGGGTCCGGGTCGGGTGCGTCGGGTGTTTCCGGGGGAGTTCAAGGCGGAGGGGCCTGGCCCCGACGTTCGTGCTACCTGTCAGCCTTGTTCTGGCCACATGGTCAGACGATTACGTCAACGGATTGACGGCATACCGCCATCTCAGCGAACCCGACAGCGCCGAGCGGTCCGCTGCTGCGGTCGAGTGGCTTCGCCTTTTCGCCACCGCCACCAGCCGGGCCTGCCGAGATGCTGAGGCATACAGCGAGGACATCCACGGGATCACCGCATCCTGGCGTTCCAAGCTCGGCCGCGTCCGAGGTCACTCCAGCACCGACCTGCTGCTGCGCGTCCTGCCGGGCGCGCCGATCGTCACCGCGGAGTCGGCCAGCAAGCTGATCGGCCGATCCAAGGCGCGAACCGCCGACGCGGTCAACGTCCTGGCCGAGGCAGGCGTGTTACGGCAGCGCAACGTCGGCAAGCAGCGCTACCGGGTCTTCGAGGCAACCGACGTGCTCGACCTGTTCACCAACCTAGAGCGAGCCCTCACAAGCCCAGGCAACACCAGAACCGATCATCCCACCGAGGCACTCGGCTAGATGTCGGAACTGCTCAAGCGCCGCTTCAAGGCAGTCGGAGATGCAGGGGTGGCCATGACGACCACCCCCTGCACGCACCGCTAACGACGCTTCTTCTTGAAAGGCGTCTGCGCGAGCGCGCTGGCCGCAGCCGCCTTCTCGGCCTTGGTACTCTTGGGATCCCGGAGTACCTTGGCAGCGGCAGATGCCGCCTTCGTGCTAGTCTGCTTAGAGTTCGTCATTTTCATCACCTCCTTTCTACTCGGTGCTTGCAGGTGGCGGAGAAGCCATCCACCACCTGCGAGGCCAAACGTCCGCAGCCGCCAAGCGCCGACCGAGACTGCTTCTCAGCTTACTTCCCATTTGCTCCGACGGGAAGTAGAATGAGAAGTATGGTAGACGAACCTTTCGGCCCGGCGATCCCTTCCGTCCCATTGCCCAACTCACCCCTCAGTCTTGTGGTGGCCCAGATCCGGTTTCCGATAGTAGCCTCGATTTCCGAACAGGTGTTCGTTGGACCCTTCCAGGAGAGGATCAGAAACACCTACTCCGAACTGCGCCGCGAGGAGGAGCGCTTGGTAGCCATCGGACCCGCCGGCATCGGAACTCCGCCACTGGGGATCGTCTGGAGATTCAGCGATGACGACCACAACTGGGAGGTTGCACTTGCACCTGAGTTCCTTGCGCTGGCCACCAACGGCTATACGGGTCGAGCGGACTTTCTCGGCCGGCTTGGGGTCCTGCTGGAGGCGCTTGACGCTTGGATCAACCTCCGCAAAGTCTTGAGGCTCGGCGTTCGGTACATTGACCGTATAGACGAAGAGCACCTTGATTCGATTGGGCAGCTGGTACGGCCAGAGGTGCTAGGACCGATGACGGTGACCGACTCGTCGGACGTGCGGCTTCAGCACAGTCTGAGTGATTGCCAGTATCAGTTCTCAGACAATACGGAGATGCGTGCACGATGGGGACTCCTGCCGCCGAAGGCTACGTTCGATCCCGCGATCGATCCGATCGAGAGCAATTCGTGGGTACTTGATCTCGATGCCTCGCATGGTGAACGAACGTTCGATCCTGTTGCCATCCTCAGCCAGGTCCGACTCTTCTCAGACCGCATCTACCGCTACTTCCGATGGGCCACAACTGACCAGTTCCTTGTGAACTTTGGAGACGGGTCGTGACGATTACCACAGTTCCATCGGCTTCCCCTGCCTACACAACTGACCAAGCAAATGAACTTACGCTCCTCGTGCCTGTTCGTTTCGACGGAGATGCCTTCGGAACGAGCATCCACATCGGATTCGCGGTGAAGTGGTGCGTCACTACTGATCTTGCGAGTCAGACCTCGTTCCCGACGACTCGGACAGTGTTACGAACACTCGCGACCGAGGTAGAGCGACTCCGCGACCGGATCGCCTCACGCGCGGGACTGACACGACAAGAGATCGCGCGAGCTATTGGGGTTGACCGGCGCTCGCTGTCAGGATTCGTAAAGGGCGAGATACGCCCAACCGAAGAACGCATGCGAGCCATGCGGGTACTGGCCAACACCGTCGACTGGTCAGTAAACGAGTTTGGTGAGCACGCGTGCGAGGTCCTACGAGGCCCCGATCCAGACAGTTCGCCACTACTGTTGATCGCAAAGGGCAAGACTGATCTTCGTCGAGAACTCCTGACTATAGCGGAATGCGCTGGCTTCATGGCACAGGCAAGGATCGTGACTCGCTTCCGAGAGACGAACAGAGAGCCTCTCTACCTCAAGGCATCCGGCGCGTGGCAGGGGAAAGGGTGCCTGCCCACCAGAACGGGAGTGCCCCGGCCCGAAGCCGACTACGAGCAGGACCTGTCGAGGGCCGTGTTAACAGCCGCCCCTCCTGCGAGGCCCAGACGCAAGGGAATATAAATGGAAGCGGAACACTGCTACAAGCATGCAGCGGGCCCGCTGAATCAGGGGGACATCATTGACGCTCCCGTGACACGAGTCGCCGCAGCGGACCGCTTCGTGCCCGAACGCTGGGACCGGCTAGACCAAATCGAACAAGAAATCGACCGGTCGAAATTCGGCGAGTCTGCCGTACACACCTTGGCGGGCAGGGCGCTCGTGATGGTCACCTCCCATGACTGCCATCACGACAAGGAATGGAACGCAGTACGGAGCCGCCTCATCCGCGCGGGCGTCGGATCCGATGAAGCTTCACGGATTGCAGAGGAGAACGATGCTATCGACCGAACCTTCCAGGCAAGCCCCCTGATCCCTCTCGCAGACTTTGACCCTGAAAGTCGCGGCAACTATCGGGCCGGCCGAGTCGTCGGCTACTACCCGCTGCCCTCCCCTCACGATGGCTCATTCCCCGAGTGCGTCGTTGATCTCACGTACAGATGCACCATCGACCGCAAGGCGATCTTTGAGCGACTATGGTGTCTCACTCGGACCGCTCGCGACCGCCTTCGCTACGCCATCGCGCGCTTCGACTCCTTTCGTACCGTCGAAGTCGCGGAAAGCATAGAAACCGCAGTTGGTAGATCAATCGTGGGCGTGAGCATCAACACGGGTGGCCCGCTCGCAGTCGAACTCACGCTCGATGACAAGTCGGTGCTCCGGCTCGTGCAGCCGCCCGTCGAGCCTGACCCCGGCGGACGCACACGTATCTAGGCATGCCCCTAGCGGTCCCTTGCCCCGAACGGCCCGAGTGAAGCGATGCGCTGCTTTCGCCAAGGTGACCGGAACGGCCACTTGGGTGGTGGCGGGGGTAGGAATTGAACCTACGACCTTCGGGTTATGAGCCCGACGAGCTACCAGACTGCTCCACCCCGCAGCACGACCCTACCGGGCAGGGCGGGCAACCGCAACGGGTGGACTAGCAGATCTGGCGATGCGCCTGGAGCACCGTCGAACGCTTGGGTCTCCTGGATCCGCAGTCCCTGATCGGCCCACCGCGGGCTCATGCCGCGCAGCAGCCTTACCAGCAGCGAGGTGATGTGCGGCTCTGTCAACATTGGATGTTGAAGGCTATCACTCTCCAACCTGTCGCTATGGGCAAAGGCACCGCTGCCTCCGCGCCGGTCGAGCACGCCCGTCTCGCTGCCGGTGCGCCGGTCAAGCAGGGCCGTCTCGCTGGGTCTCATCGGATCACCGCCTGTAGTTCTCGGATGTCTAGGGGCACCTTGGTGCTGAGGCTGTAGTCGTCGTGGCGGCGCCAGCCTGGACTGTCGCTGGAACGCCAGTGGATCCGCCATGTCACCGTCACAGTCGCCTCCAAGCCGGGATGCGATCTCGTCTCGAAGACCTTCGTGCAGGCCGAATGCTGGCGGTCGCCGGGCAGCGCAGGGTTCCAGGCACGTCCCGCGTCGGCGGTGCATCGCAGCCGGCCGCGGCTCCCGAAGTCCCAGATCACATCGGCGAAGTCGGCGCGCACGGTCGCCCAGACCGAGCCGGCCTGAGCGGAGCGCTCGGGGTAGCCGCGCAACCGGCTCGTGACCGCGAACCAGGTCTGCGTACCCACCACCTGGAACCTCGGGGGCGCCACCGCCGCCACCGGCGGCTCGAGGCCCAGCTCGCCGACGGCGTACTCGGCGACCTCCCAACCCGACACCGCCTCTCCGGGAAGGCGCTCCCCCGGCGTATAGCGCACGACACGGGGATAGCCCGTCACACGGGAGCCGTCGGCAGCCCGGTTGCAGTCAAGCACGTACAGGCCGCCGTCGTGCAGGTAGGCGACCGGGGCCGCAGCGTCGGGATCGCCCCAACCCCCCGACTGGCGACCGTACCTGTACCAGATGCACACCACGGTCGGGGGTCGCCACGTGCCGGGCCGCTGCACCGGGCGCATCGAGGTGCGCTCGGCGGCATGCACGCACACGCCCGCAACCTCGCTGCAGTTGGTGATCCAGGTCTCCGCCTCCTCCTGCCCAGCCAGATCCGTGTCTCCCCCCTGGGCGCCAGCGTCGGGGCCGAACAGCGCCAGCAGCGCGGCCACAGCGAGCGCGCCCGCTGCGATCAGTCGAACGAAGACGAGCATGAGTCCAGATCCTCGAACAACCCGATAACGAACGTGGCGTCGATCTCCCACCCCGCAGACCGGCGATCCACGACGTGCTGCACATGGCGGTAGCCGCCCGCGCCCGCACGGGCCTCGCCCACGCATGCGTCAAGCACGACACGCCGCTGCGTCGCTGCGAAGAAGTCGACCGTCGCAGCGTGCCGCGGCGCCCAGCGTCGCTGCACTGCGGCTAGGAGCTGATCGACATCGGATGACTGCGGCTCGGCCCCGTCCTGGTAGGTGACGGCCGGTCGGTGAACGGAAGGCGCAAGCGTGTCGTGCTGCGACTTGGCCCCGTCGCGGTGAGCGGCAGTGGGCGCAGCGGCGACCGCGGCACCCGCCGGGCGCGTCGGGCTGGTCGCAGGTACCGCCGCCGGGACGGTGGGCGCAGCGGCGACTGCCCCAGGTGGCCGGTGGGCTGCGACTTCTGGGCCGGTCACGATGAGAATGGCGCCGCCGGTCACCGGATCCGTTGCAACTGTCATCACCGGCAGCCGCGCCGCCTCATCCGCGGACGCCATCGACGGCACCTCGGACGGCAGCGGGATTGACGACCAACCCAGTGGGGGCGCCGAGGCATCCGCGGACGCCATCGACGGCGCTTGCGGCGACCGTGGCGGCTCGAGCTGGGAGCCGCCTCCACAAGCGCACGCCAGCACCGCGCAAGCGAGCACGAGCGATCTGCTGGCACAGTTCATGGTTGCACCGCCCCTTCCCCCGGAGACTCCTGAGACACATAATAGATAGTTTCATAGTTTTTCACGCCCCCCCTTTCCCAACCTTTACTCGATGTCAGAGCGCCGTTGCGCCCTCGCCGGCGCAGCCTGCGGGGGCATGGGCGAGACGCCTCCGGCGGCGCACTCGTGCCTTCGCCTGGCAGCGGTGGCGCGCGACCGGGCGCTGGGTGCGCCTACTGAAGGTCCGCACTGCGCCTCTTGCAACGGCTCATCGGCCCGCGCGAGCGGTGCCAAGCGCGCCCGCCGAAGGCTTCGGGCGATCCGGGAGTATCGAGACTCGGCCGGCGCAGCCGGCGCCAAGCGCTGGCTGAAGGGTGGCGCTAGTTGTCGAGCTGGTCGAGCAGTTGGGCGAAAATCTCGTCCTGGCGGCGTCGCAGCTCTGCGAGCTCGTCGAGCAACGCCTCCGCTTGCGCGCTCGTCAGCGGCTCGATGGCCGCAGTGCCAGTGGAAGCAGCAGGGTCGCCGGAGTCGTCCGGTGTGCCGGCCCCGGCTGTGGCAGCGGCGTCGGGACGCGGCGCGTCGCCGTCGGTGACCACCGGGGGCAGCACCACTCCCGAGAGGTCGGCGCCCGGGTAGAGCCTGCCGAGGGCCTCTCCCAGCGTCTTGCCCAGCGCCGTGCGGTTGCCCACCGCCGCGATCACCCCGGCCAGCAGCGGGATCTGCGTGCCCTGTGCCCGCACGTACATTGGGCGGACATACAGCACGGAGTCCTCGACCGGCAGCAGCAGCAGATCGCCGAAGTCGACCTGGGATCCCTGGTCGTTCAACAGGGTCAGCTCGCGGCTGATCTCGGGGTTGGTGGAGATGTTGGAGGCCACGATCGCCGGACCCGGGGCCAGCAGGTTGGACATCTCATAGGAGACGAGCCTCGAGGTTCCGTCCGAGCGCGTCTCGCCCACCATGAACCCGGTCAGCTCCTTGCGGCTGTCGTCGTCGGATATCGGCACGAACGACCGGAACGCCACGAACGACGCCTCCGGCTCTCCGGGGAGCTGGATGAGCGAGTAGTAGGCCGGAACCCTGCGCTCCCGCCTGGTGACCACGCCGCTCTCACCCACCACGGCCTCGGCGGTGCCGCCGGCGGACACGCTGCGCCCCGGATCCTGGGCCACCGCCCAGCGCTCGGTTCCGATGATCAGCGCCTCGGGCTCGGACACCTGGTACGACGACCACATGTTGGTCTGCACCGTGAAGAGGTCGGTCGGGAAGCGCAGATGCGAGCGCAGCCCCTCGGGCATCTCGGCGAAGTCGGTGAACAGGTCGGGGAAGGCCGACTGCCAGGCCGCAACGACGGGGTCGTCGATGGGCATCACGTACAACGTCACATCGCCGTCGTAGGCGTCCACCACAGCCTTGACGGAGTTCCGGATGTAGTTGGCGCCCGCTCCGGCGAGGTCGGCGCCCGAGGCGAGGCCGCTGGTGTCGGCCCGCTGCGAGTACGGGTAGCGATCGGTGGTTGTGTAGGCGTCGAGCACGTAGTGGATGCGGTCGTTGAACACCACCGGGTAGACGTCGGAGTCCAGCTCCAGGAACGGCGCGATGGCAGCGACACGGTCCTGCACGTCGCGCACGTAGATGATGCGCGTGTCAGAGGCCACGAAGTCCGAGATCACCGGATCGAGCTGGCCGAAGCGCAGCGCGAAGGCGGCGCGGCGCACCAGCGATCCCATGTTCACGCCACCGGTGCCCGTGTAGCGGAAACTCACGTCCTGGCCGTTGCCGTCCACGTAGTCGACCTCGTCGCGGGTGGCGCCGACGAGGGCGTAGCCGTCGAGGGACTCCCCCACATAGATCTGCGGCTCGGAGAGCGATATGTCGAGGCGGGGATCGATCTCCACGGGCAGCCCGCCGGTGATGAACTCCGGGCTGCCCCGGACGTCGGTGACGTTGGCACGCGCTATGGCCAGGCCGTAACCGTGGGTGATGGCGACGTGCTGGCGCTCCCAGGATCCCAGCTCGCTCAGGTTGAGCTCGCGTGCGGCAAGCACCACCTGCGTGAGCTCGCCGTCCACCTCGTAGCGGTCCACGTCCAGCACCGGCGAGAACCGGTAGAAGTCGCGCTCGCCCTGGTCCTTGTCGAAAGTGTCCGTGAGGGTGAAGGGGTCGAGGATCCGCGCGTTGCGCACGGTCTGCTCAGCGGCCCTGAGCTGCTCGGGGCTGGGGTTCTCGCGAAAGTCGAACACCTCGAGGCTCACGTCGCTGCCGGGCTGTAGCGAGTAGGCGGCCCGGGTGCCGGCGATGTTGTCGCGCGTGTAGGGCGCCTCCTTGGCGGTCTCGTTGGGGTCGACCTGGAAGCGCTGCACGAAGGCCGGGTACAGGTTCCCCATCACCAGTGCCGTGAACGCCCAGAGCCCCACCGCCAGCACCGGCAGCACCCAGCCGCGGCGACGCAGGTTCACCAGCAACAGGACCACGGCGAACAGTGAGATCAGCAGCAGGAGGTTGAGCGCCGGCAGCTTGGCCTTCACGTCCGTGTACAGGGCGCCGTCCACGACGCCGCGGCTCGACACGGTCAGCTCGTAGCGCGCCAGCCAGTAGTCCGCGGCCTTCACCAGGGCCAGCACCGCCAGGATCGCGGACAGGTGCACCTTCACCGCGGGCTGCACCCGCGTGGCGCCGGGCGCCTGAATGCGGATGCCGCCGTTGAGGTAGTGGGCGACGGCGACCACCAGGAACAGGATCACGCACGCCGCGAAGGCCCAACCGACCAAGAACGACAGGAACGGCAGCCTGAACACGTAGAAGCCGATGTCGGTGTTGAAGAGCGGGTCGCTGATGCCGAAGTCCTTGCGGTTGACGAACAGCAGCCACTCCTCCCACTGGCTCGAGGTGCCCGACGCCGCCAGCAGCGAGAACAGCAGCGACACCGCAACCCGCACGAGCCGGGCGCGCCCCGAGATCGCGTCGTGGAGGCGTCCGAGCATCTCCTCCTCGGGGCCGGGGGGACGCACGCTCGGCGCCAGCCGGTCGGCGATCAGCAGGTTGACGAAGACCAGCACGAAGAACGCGGCCGCGAAGATCGCGAACAGGACGATCTTCGCCAGCAGCACCCGCCCCCAGACGTCGGTGCGGTCGAGCGAGTCGAACCACAGGTAGTCGGTGTAGAAGCGGGCTATGCCCCGCAGCGACAGGGCCAGCACGATCAGGCCGCCGACGACGATCAGGCCGATGATCCGGGCCCGCCTGCCTCCGAAGCGCGACCCGCCTCGCGACGGGATGGGAACCGTGGTGCTCACTGCTGCGTCACCCTACCGGCTCGCGCCGGCCATCCACGTGCGGCCACGGACGCGTGCGATTTCATCGGCACGTGCGGGCGCGTGCGGTTGGGTTCACTGGCCTTGCGGTTCGGTTCACTGGCGAGTGGGGTCACAGGCGCGTGCGGTTCGGGTCACGAGCGCGTGCGGTCACACTGCGGAGTGGGGCCAGGCGCGCGCGAACGCTGCGGCCGCTGCCTCGTCGGCCCGCGTGGCCCTCGATTCCCGGTACACGGCGCGCACCGCGGCGTTCAGCCCGCCGACGTCGTCGGTCTCGCGGGCGAGTTCGGCGAGCCGGGCGCGCACCGGCTCGACCAGCAGGGACACCACCGCCTTGCCGGCCGCCTCCACATCGATGTCGTCGATGCTGATGTCTATGTATGACGCGAAGTCCTCCAGCGGTTCTCGAACAGCGCGTGCGTACGAGCGAGCCGCAGCAGCCGGGGGAGCTTCGAGAGCCCTCGGGCCGGTGCGGCGCAGCGCGTCGAGCAACTCGCCCTGCTCGTCGACCACCAGGCGCTTGAGCGCGCGGGCGATCTCGGTCACAGCTGCCTTCCGTGCCGCTACGAGCAGGTCCGCTGCGTCGTCGTCGCCGGCGGCAGCACGCGACGTTGAGGGTGCCTCAGGATCAGGGTGTTGTTGCCGAGGTTCAGCCGCGTCGCCGGCGCGGGGCGTTGCGGGGGACTGAGACTCGACTTCTGGGTCTGCGGCGGACTGGGGTTCGGAAGAGGAGGGCGCAGCCTCCGCATCAGCCTCGGAGGCAGGCACGGCCCCGGCTGGTGCGGGCGTGGTCGAACCGCCGACGGCGCGCAGGCGGGCAAAGATGTCACCAGCATCCGATGACCGCGACACGGCCCGGCCCGTTGCGGCGGGTTCCACCGGTTCGTCCAGGTCCTCCTCGAGCACCTCGTCGAACTCACCCGCATCTGCGACCACGACCACGGACTCAACGAGTTCGCCCATGTCATCCGCAGCCGGATCAACGGCATCCGCGACCACGGCCGCCGGCTCAACGAACTTGCCGACATCGGAGGCAGCAGGCTCGGCGGGCTCACCCGCATCCGCCCCGGCAGGCTCGGCATACTCACCCTCGTCCACAACGGGCCTACCAGCATCCGCAACCCCCGGCTCATCAGCAACCACACCTGCGGATCCAGCGGACTCCGGGTTCGAGTGTGGGGAGACAGAGCGGACGAACTCGCCGGTGACCGCGGCATCTGAGCCAGCGGGCTCGCCGGCGACCGAGGCAGCAGGCTCGCTGGGAGCGGAGACCCGCGGCGGCGGGGTCCACTCTGCTCCGAAGGGCGCAGGCCGCGGTCGCGGACCGGCTCCCGGTCGTCTCTCGTCGAGCGCCTCGGCCTCCATGTCGTAGAGCCCGACACCGGCGAGTGATCCCGGCTCCGCAGATTGCTCCGGCGCGTCCCCGGATTCCTCGGGCGCCCCGGAGCCGGTCTCGCCGCCGCCAGGGCCGTCCTGGGTGCTGGCTGCCTCCTCGCCGGTCCCGGCGTCCCAGCCGGAGTCTTCAGCCTCGTTGAGAGCATCGGGCGTCACCTCGTCGAGCGGCAGTCCCATGAGGCGGCCGGCCTCGATCTCGGCCTCGATCTCGGTGACCGTCGCCTCGCGCTCAGCCTCGATCCGCAGCCCCGCACGCTCCGCGGCGGCTCTGGCCTGGGGCACGACCTGTACCAGTTCCTCGACCCACCCGCTGAGTCCCTGCCGGCAGATCGTGAGGGACTCGAGCAGCCGGTCGCGGATCGTGCGCAACTGCTCCACCTCGCGGCGGTGGAGCTTGCGCTTGCGGGACAGGTCCGCCAGCATCCGCTCCCGCACGTCCTTGGCCTGCTGCACCAGCTGCCGGCCGTTGTTGCGACCCTCCTCCACGATGGCCGCAGCGGCTGCATGAGCCCGCTCGATGATCTCAGCACGCTCGCTCTCAGCGCGCTCGATCATCTCATCGCGGGCATCGCCCGCGCCACGCAGCACGGCTGCCGCCCAGTCAATCGCTGAGTTGGTTTTCTCGTCCATCTCGGCGGCATCGCGCGCGACCTGCAGTACCTTGAGCGCCTCATCGCCGAGGAGTTCGGCGAGCCGGGCCTCGGCCAACCGCTCGGGCGGGGTGGATTCGAGCCGCGACAGGCGCTCCGACAGCTCCTGCACGACCGTGTTGAGGCGCCGGATCTCCGCAGCAGCCTCTTGCAGCCGGCTTCGCACCCGATCCGGCTCGTAGCCGCGGCGAACGGTCACGAAGTCGATCTGCTCGACGGCCTCGGGCCGCAATCCCTCAGCGGTGTCCATTGCCCCTCCCTGCCTGCGTCGGCCGACCTGTTCGCGTCGTGCAACAGCTACTTGATGGTACGACTCCAGCGGCCGCCACGGGTTCATACCCCTGACGAACCGGTGCTATTGGCAAACATGGCCAAGCGCAAGCAAATCGAGTTCCAGGTTCATACCCCTGAGGGATCGGTGCTGTTGGCGAACCGCCCGTTGCTAAAGGTTGGGCGGGCTCACGGGCCGGGGGGCGTAAGCGGGCAGTGCTGCGATAGGGCTCCCGCGCGCAGGGGAGTCGGCTCAAAGGCCGGGCGAGCCGGAAGCGGGGGCGGGCGGATAGCCCTGCAGCGCCAGGTCGTTCACCTCCCCGCCGAACGCGGCGAGCGCCTCGAGCGCGTCGGTGAGCGAGGCCACCCCGGCCACCTGCATCGTGCCGCTGCCCGTGAGAGCCTGCTCCTGCTGGGCGGCGGGCACTATGAACAGCTCCGCACCGGCCGATCGGGCGGCATAGGACTTCTGGGTCACACCTCCCACATCACCGACCGATCCGTCTAAGCCGATGGTGCCGGTGACCGCGATGCGGCGCCCGCCGGTGAGTTCGCCGGGCGTCAGCACATCAAGCACACCCAGAGCGAAGGCAAGGCCCGCAGAGGGGCCGCCCACCGAGCCCGAGGCGATGCCGACATCGAAGGGGAGCGGGTTGTGCTCGATGCGCTCCCAGACGCGGCTGACCCCGATGAAGCCACCTTCGTTGCCCTCGTCGGGATGCGGGCCGAGAACGATCCTGGCATCGCGGCGATCCAGGGTCTCGGAGTGCTCCAGCGTCAGCACCGCCTCCGTGCCGGGCGGGCGGCTCGCCAGGAGGTCCAGCAGCGACCGCAGCGTCGTCACGGGCCGGGCGTCGAGGGCCACGATCACCTCGCCGACGCGCAGGACGCCGTCCGCTGGGCCATCGGTGACCGTGGCTGCGAACGCGACGCCGGTGGCGTCCACCGCGTCGACGCCTAGATGCTCGAGAGCGACGACCACCGCCGCTTCCTTGGAGTCCTGCATCAACTCCTGGTTGTGCTCGCGCTGTTCGGCGGGACTCCTGTCACCGAACACGGACTCCCGCGATCGCAGCTCGATCGAGTCTCGCAGCGACGACTCGATCCACTCGACGACGGTGAGGTCCGTGTCGATCGACACGGTGGTGAGCAGGATGTCGCCCTGGGGCTCGAACACGCTGATGCCCTCCGTGGTGATCCGATCCACGATGGAGGAAGACTGGCCGGGCCGGTAGGCCACGGCCTCTGAGTCCACCACCGAGTCGCCGGGCAACACCTGAGCCGCCCACCGCGCCGGGACCACGAACGAGGCCGCGACCACGGCCGCCACCAGAGCCGTGGCGATGACGACGACGCGCACCCACCGCCGGCTCAGCGCCCGAGCCCGCAGCGACCGGATCACGGCCATGCGTGCGGGGCGACGGCCATGCTTGCGCAGGCACGTTTGCAGGCGGTGGTTGCGATTCGTGGCCCTGCGGCGGCCTTTGCGCAACCGGTGGCATTCTCGCAGTGGCATTTGCCAACCCTCGCCACGATAGACAAGGTACCGCCATGGCGAACGCCCAAGACACACACACGACCGCACCGCCAACATCAACCCCGACACACACGACCACACCCAAGACACGCCCGAAGCCTTTGCCGAGGATGCTCGGGCAACCGGATCGAACACCGATGTAGCCGTGAAGGATCGCAAGGCCCGTCCCGGCATCGGCGTGCGAGCAACGGCGCTGGCAGCGGCCGCCGGTCGGGGCGCCATCGGGGCGGCGCGGGCCTTGCGCCCGGCGCGCCGGATCCGGCTGATCGACATACTGCGCGTCCTCGGCCTGGCCCGCCGAGCCGTCCCGCAACCGATTGTGGGGCCGCATGCCTACGTGCAGTGGTGGCAGCGGACGCTCGCCCTGGCAACCCTGGTCGCGCTGGTGGTCGGCATAGGCTTGGCGTTCGCCGCCGCGGTCGGCATCATGGTGGTAGTGGCCGGGTTCTTGCTTGAGCACGCCATCGCCTGACACCTCGGGTGCGATCGAGCGCCGGGTGCAGGCGGCGCTGGCCGGACACCTCGGGCGCGCCGGCGAGGCACGTCACCACCTGCACGACCACGACGCGGCGGTCCGAGCCACCGCGCTGAGAGCTCTCAGCAGAGCGGGCGACTTGGGCGCTGCGGAGCTGAGCGCCGCGCTGTCCGACGCCGCGGCGGATGTTCGCATCGCGGCTCTGGAGTTGGGGGCGCGCCGCCCGGCCGTGCCCGCTGCGAGCCTCGCCGACCGGCTCGGCGACGAGGACGACCGTGTGGTGGAGACGGCGGCCTGGGCCTGCGGTGAGCGGTTCTCGAGCGAGTCCGGCGTTGCGACCGCCGCACAGCTCGGCGAACCCTCAGCCGCCGCGAACCAACCGACTGACACGAACCAAGAGACTGCAGGGCACTCCCGGCGAGCCGGCGCGCCCGCAGGCGAACCCTCAGCCGCTGCGAACCGAGAGACCGAAGGGCAGGCCCGGCGAGCCGCTGCGAACCGGCTCGCCGGAGAGGTGGTCGGCAAGCTCGCACGCGTCGCTGCGGAACATGCGGACGCCCTCTGCCGTGAGTCGGCCATCGCGGCCCTCGGTGCCATCGGCGACCCGCGCGGGCTGCCCGCGGTGCTGGCCGGGTTGAACGACAAGCCTGCCGTGAGGCGCCGCTCGGTGATCTCGCTCGCGCCCTTCGACGGACTTGAGGTGGAGGCAGCGCTGGAACGGGCCGGGCGCGACCGGGATCGTCAAGTGCGCGCCGCGGCCGCCGAGCTGCAGCCTCCCTCCGGTGCCGTTCAGTCGTAGTCGTCGCTGAAGATGGAGGGGTCCAGCCCGATCTGCTCCAGGCACTTGCCAGCGCCGCGCACCACCGTCTCGAGGGGGGCGTCGACCCTTCGCACCCGCAGCCCCATCTCGCGCGACAGCCGGATGTCCATGCCCCGGAGAAGCCCACCGCCTCCCACCAGGAAGACACCCCTGGCGATCAGGTCTTGGGCGAGCTCGGGCGGCGACTGCGACAGGCAGCTCACCACCGAGTCGACCATGGCGCTGACCGGCTCTTCAATGGCCTTGCGGATCTCTTCGGGAGACACGACCGTCGTCTTGGGCATGCCCGACATCAGCTCACGCCCCCGGATCTCGGCCGCCGTCTCGTTGCGGGTCGGCGCGGCCGAGCCGACCACGATCTTGGTGTGCTCGGCCGTCGGCTCGCCGACCGCCATGCCGTACTCGCGCCGCATGTAGGCCTGGATCGAGTCGTCGACATCGAACGAGCCCACCCTCACGGCCTCGAGGGCGACGATCCCGCCCAGGCTGAGCAGGGCGGTCTGGGTGGTGCCGCCGCCGATGTCCACCACCATCGACCCGACCGGCTCGTCGATCGGCAGGCCCGCCCCGATCGCGGCGGCGAGGGGTTGGTCGATGAGACGCACCTCGATGGCGCCGGCGCGACGCGCCGCCTCCATCACGGCTCGTCGCTCGACCGGGGTGATAGCGGAGGGAACGCAGACCAGCACGCGGGCCCGGTTGATCCGGCTGACTCCCACCTGCCTCAGCAGGATCCGGATCATGTCCTGGGTGATCTCGAAGTCCGTGATCGCACCCTTGCGCAACGGCCGCCGGGCGACTATGTAGCCGGGCGTGCGGCCCAGCATCCGGCGAGCCTGGTGGCCCACCGCCAGCAGTTCGTTTGTGTTGGTGTTGAGCGCCACGACCGAGGGCTCGTTGAGAACGACACCCTGGCCGCGCGCGTAGACCAGCGTGTTGGCCGTGCCCAGGTCGATGGCGAGATCTCGGGGCAGCGCTCAGCGCTCCTGTGGCCCGGTGGGGAACTCGGAACCTCGCGAGCCGGCGCGAGCGGCTTGCGATCCAGGCGCCCGGCACCCGAGCCCAGCGTGGCTGGATGCGGTAGCCGACCCGCTATTGGCTTGCGATCCAGGCGCCCGGCGCCGGAGCGGCGTGGGGTCGCCGGATGCAGGCCGAGCCGGCAAGGCCGGGCCGGGCTCGGGGGTCATCGGTGTAGGCGCAGAAACGCCGCCCGCGGGCCCGACGGGGTGCCCGGGGCGCGGCGAGACCGCGGCCAGCTGCTCGCGGAAAGAGGGCGGGCACCGCCGGAACACCTTCGGAGCCGCCCACAGCAGCAATGAGCCGACTGTGGCCGCCCCAAGGGCAGCCAGCACGAGCAACACGCCGCCGCTCATGACACCAGATCCGCAATGATCCCGCCGCTCATGACACCAGATCCGCAATGATCCCGCCGCTCATGACACACGGTCTCCAATCATCCCGCCGCTCATGACACCGGAACCCCGAACATCGCGCCGCTCATGACACCAGATTTCCGAGCGAGGCCGTTGTGAGCGGCTCGACCGCTGAGATGTGCTGGGCTTCGAGGCCCCAACTCTGCTGACCCTGCCAGCGCTCACGCTTCCAGATCGGCACCGTGGACTTGAGAGCGTCGATGCCGAATCTGGCCGCATCGAAGGCTGCGTCCCGGTGCGGCGACGACACCGCGACCACCACGGCGGGCTCGCCCACGGCCAGCACGCCCACACGGTGCAGCAGCGCGATCCGCCCGAGATCGCCCCAGCGCCGGCGCATCTCCGAGGCCAGGGCACAGAGACGGGGCTCGACCTGGCTCTCGTAGGCCTCATACTCCAGCTGCTCCACCCCCGGCCTGCCCGGGGCGTGATCGCGGGCCGTGCCACTGAACTGCACGACCGCTCCGCACCGCGCCAGCACGATCCAGTCAGCGACGGCCGGCACGGGCAGGGGCTCCGCTGACAGGCCCAGCCATGTGTCTCCGGTCTCTGGCGGGGTCAGCACCGCCTATATCGTAGGAGCACGCCAGCGGCGAGCGCTGTTGGCGCGGCGCAGCCGCCACACCGCCCAGGCGAGAAGGCCTCCGGCAGCGAGGCAGGCCGCACCCGCCACAGCCAGCAGAAGCTCCTGGCGGCGCCTGGCGGGAAGCGACTCCAGCGGTCCCGGCGCGTGCGACGCCACCCACGCCTCCTCGTTGGTGTGGGCGGCGCTCCAGCCCAGGGCTCGCAGGCGGTCATTGGCCACCACCCACGGGTGGGCCGTGTAGGGCACGACACCCGGCGGCGTCGGCGCCAGCCCGATGTGCCAGCGCAGGGCGCTGACCGCGCGCACGAGGTGAGACGGCACCCTGAGCCTGGGCTTCGGACCCTCGAGCTGTGCCAGCGTGTCGGGCGGCATCCAGCCATCGGGTGCGACGTTGAGCGCTCCGTCGTAGCCGACCTCCACCGCGGTGACCACCGCTGCCGCGAGGTCATCGGCGTGCAGGCACTGCACCGGCGGATCGGCGTCGGCCACGACCCCGGACCGGGCAGCGCGCAGCATCCTGGCGATCTGGCCCAGACGATCCTCGGACACGACCGCCGCGGGCCGCAACACGGTGACGGAGCGTCCGGGCCCCCGGCCCCACTCCAGGGCCATGCCTTCGAGGCGGCGGCGCTGCACAGCCCAGTCGAAGTCCGCATTCGGTCGGATGGCGGAGTCCTCGATGAGGGGAACCGGGTTGTCCTGCCACGCTCCGTAGACCATCGCCGAGGACATCACGACCAGGTGCCCGACACCGGCACTGCTCAGCGCGTCCAGCACCCGCCGCAGCACGGCGGCCTCCAGCTCCGCCTCGGCCGGGTTGTTGCTGCCCGCCGTGACCGCGGAGGCGAGGTGCACGACCGAGTCGGCGCCCGAGAACATCGCCGCGATGTCGGCCACGGCGAGATCGGCCCTGTTGGTGGTGACCGCCTCATACGGTGCCGGCTCGGCGCTGGAGTCGACGGCGACCACACACACGCTGCGGTGGCTGCCAACCAGCCCCGCCACCACGCGCCGGCCGACATAGCCCGCCGCGCCGGTCACCACCACCCGCTTCATGCGGCGGCCCGCGGGATCCCCATCGGCTGTGGCTGTGCCGCCGACCGCGACAGGGCGCGGGACAACTCGGCACTCACAGACCTACGATGCCTCCGTGAGCGACGATCCGCCAACCGGCGGAGAGCCCGGAGATCCCTTCGCGGGACTCGGAGGCATCCCGGTGTTCGGCGATCTGATGCGGATGCTGCAGGGGGCGCAGCCGGGTCGGGGCGGCCAAGCGCTGGAGGTCGCCCGTGCGGTGGCGACGGGCGGGGAGTCCGAGCCGAACATCGACCCCGCGGACCGGATCGCCGTGGAGCAGCTGCTGCGGGTCGCCGAACTCAGGGTGGCCGACGCGACGGGCCTGGACACGGCGCGGGGCGCGCCGTTGCGGGTCGAGGCCGTCAACCGATCCCAGTGGGCGGAGCGCACGATCCGCGACTACCAGCCTCTGTTCACCGCGCTCGGCGAGTCCATGGCGGCCGGAGCGCGCCAAGCTGACGATGCTCCGCCCGGCGACGATCCGATGGCCGCCCTGCTGTCGGGCGTGACGCGGTTTCTCGGTCCCATGATGCTGTCGCTCACCATCGGCGCTGCAGTGGGCCGGCTGGCACAGAAAGCCCTCGGAGGCTACGCCCTGCCGGTTCCGCGCCCTGCGGGCGCGGCGCTGCTGGTGGCACTGCCCAATGTGGACGACTTCAAGCGTGAGTGGTCGCTCGACGCGGACGACCTGAGGCTGTGGGTGTGCCTGCACGAGGCCCTCAACCACGCCGTGTTCGGTGTGGATCACGTGCGCGAGAGGATCTCCGGGCTGCTGCAACGCCATGCCGAGGCCTTCGAGAGCAGCCCTCGACGGATTGAGGAGTTGCTTGGCGACTTCGACCCCACCGAGGCCGGCGAGCAGGGCTGGGCACGCCTCCAGGAAGCGCTAGGCAGTCCCGAGACCATCCTCGGAGCGGTGCGCTCGGAGGCCCAGGCGGCGCTGCTGCCCGAGCTCACCGCGCTGCTCGCGGCAGTGAGCGGCTACATCGACCACACCATGGACCGCATCGGCAGCGAGCTGATCGGCTCCTACGACCGCGTCGGTGAGGCTCTCAGACGCCAAAGGGTGCAGGCGAGCGCGTCAGACCGCCTCGTGGAGAAGTTGCTGGGGCTGGAACTCGACCGGGAACAGTACGAGCGCGGGGCCGCTTTCGCTGCGGGAGTGGTCGAGCGCGCCGGGCCGCAGGGGCTGCAGCGCCTCTTCACCGACCCGGCCAACCTGCCGACGCCCAACGAGGTGGACGCCGCCGGCCTCTGGCTGGCACGCATCGACCTGCCCCGCTGACCCAAGAGCCCGTTGGCGGCCGCGCTCTGGCGAGCCGGTGAGCGCGCGTGGAACGAGCGGCCGAGGGGCGAGCACGGCCTCAAGGCGTTGCACTGGGGAGCCGGTGCTCGTTGGGCGAGCCTTGCGGGCGCCGCCGGGGTTCGGTGAGTTCAGGCAGATTTGGGCGGCCGCCGCCTGGCGATGGCCGACCGCCGGCGGCCTATGACGTATGAGGCGAGCGCGAAACCGAGCCCGACCGCCACCAGCAACGAGCCCAGGCGCGCTCCGATGGGCAGCATTACGGGAACGAACGCGCCGACCGCCCAGGCGATCTGGAACCGCGCCTCGAACCTGGAGAAGGAGCGGCCGTGGTTGGCGTCGGGCGCGTCGCGCTGAACCAGCGAGTCGAAGGCGAGCTTTCCCAGCGCCGCCGAGAAGGCAACGCCGCCCGAGAGCAGCGCCATCCCGACCAGCCCGCCGTTGACGCCGGCGAGCACGGCCGCCAATGCTCCCAGGGCCAGCGACCCGAGCAGGATCAGGTCCTCCACCACGGCGCGCCGCAGCACCGGAGCGAGTTGCACGCCCCCGAAGGCCGACACCCCCGCGACCGCCACGACCACGGCGAAATGCCAGGCCGGCGCGCCGGGATCGCCCACGATGTCGATCCCGCGCTGCGAGGCGACAGCACCGGCGAGCGCCGCGCCCGTCGCGCTCACGTCCAGGCCCTCGGCGCCGCCGCGCAGCTCGAATGCCAGCATGAAGGTGACGAAGCCCACCGAGCCCCGCAGCACTGCCATCGACGTCGCCGACAGCAGGATCGCCGAGGAGCGCAGAGCGGATCTCTCGCCGGGCGTCACGGGGCTGCCCGCCACCGGGATGCGCGGCAGCGGCACGGTCAGCACGGCGGTCAGGCCGTAGCCGACCGCCGCCACCGCGGCCGCCCAAGCCGGGCTGCCGAGGAAGGTGAAGGCCGCTCCCACCCCGGCGCCGAGCAGGCTCATCACCGCGCTGATGAGCGCCAGGCGGCTGTTGGCCCGCACCAGGCTCAGCTCCGAGGCCACATAGCGGGGCACCACAGCGCTCTTGGCCACGAAATAGGTCTTCTGCAGCACCAGCAGCGCGAACGCCTCGGGGAACAGCCAGAGCGTGTCGAGGTGGTTGACCATCAGCAGCGCCACAACGAGCCTGCCCAGGCCGGTGACGAGGATCATGGCCCGCCGGCCGCCCGGAATGCGGTCGATGACCGGGCCGATCAGAGGGGTCACCACAGCGAAGGGCGCTATCGACAGCGCCAGGTACAGCGCCAGGCGGTCGCGGGCCGCGTCGGGGCTGATCGAGAAGAAGATCGATCCGGCCAGAGCGACGGCTATCACCGCGTCCGTGGCTGTTGAAGCCGCATGGGCCCGTGCCAGCCTCTGGAACGGGCTGAGCACCGTCACTCGATCATGGTAGGGCGCGCTCTATGCTGCGGGAGCGCTCGAGGGCGAGGCTCTGCAGCCGGCGGTGGGTGTCGGCGTCGGGGTCGCCCTCGCAGCGCGTCCACACCCCGTCGCCGTCGAGGTTCCAGGCGAGGCGCTCGTCCGCCAGGCACACCTCGGCCACCTGCATCACGCGGGCAGCGAGCCGCTCGTCAGCGACCCGCACCAGCGCTTCCACCCGCCTGTCGAGGTTTCGCGGCAGCAGGTCCGCCGAGCCGATGTAGGTGACGGGCCGGCCCGGACCGTCACCGTTGGCGAAGTGGAAGATGCGGGAGTGCTCCAGGAACCGGCCCACGATCGAGCGCACCCGGATCCGCTCGGACAGGCCCGGCACCCCCGGCCGCAGGCAGCAGAGCCCGCGCACGATCAGGTCGATGTCCACCCCCGCCTGCGAGGCCGCGTACAGGCGGGCCGCCACGGCCTCGTCCGCCAGGCCGTTGACCTTCATGATGATCCTGCCTGCGGCGGCCTCCGTCTCGGCGTCGATCAGATCCATGATCCGCGAGCGGAAGTGCTCGGGTGCCACGATCAGCCGCTCATAGCCGACATCGCGCCCGTAGCCGGTGAGCTGGTTGAAGAAGCCGGCGAGGTCGGCGCCCACCTCGTCGTCCGCGGTGAGTAGGCCGAAGTCCTCGTAGAGGCGGGCGGTGCGGTGGTTGTAGTTGCCCGTGCCGATGTGGCAGTAGCGCCGCATCCCGTCGGCCTCCTCCCGCACGATCATGGCCGTCTTGGCGTGGATCTTGAGGCCCACCAGGCCATAGGCCACGTGCGCGCCCGCCTGCTCGAGGCGCTTGGCCCAGCTGATGTTGGCCGCCTCGTCGAACCGCGCCTTCAACTCGACGAGCACGGCCACCTGCTTGCCCTGCTCGGCGGCGGAGACGAGGGCGTCGACGATCGGGCTCTCGCCGGCCGTGCGGTACAGGGTGAGCTTGATGGCCAGCACCGCCGGATCGCTGGCGGCCTGGTGCAGCAGCTCCCCCACAGACCGGCTGAACGACGAGTAGGGGTGGTGCACGAGCACGTCGCCGCCTCGCAGCACGCGGAAGATGTCGACGCCGCCGTCGTCGCCCGCGACCAGCTCCGGCTCGGTGATGCCCCTCCACTCCGGCCAGCGCAGCTGCGGGCGGGCCAGGTCGGCGATGATCTGCAGGCCGCTCAGATCAACCGGCCCGGAGATCCTGAAGACCTCCTCGGAGGTGAGGTCGAGCTCGCGCAGCAGCAGCTCGAGCACCTCCTCTGACATGGAGTCGGCAACCTCGAGGCGGACCGCCCCCTGGAAGCGGCGGCGGCGCAGCTCCATCTCCACCGCGGTGAGCAGATCTTCGGCCTCCTCGTCGTTGAGGGTGAGGTCGGCGTTGCGGGTCAGCCGGAAGGCGTGGTGCTCCAGCAGCTCCATGCCTGCAAAGAGCGCTCCGAGGTGCGCTGAGATCACGTCCTCGAGCGCCACGAAGCGCACCTGCGGGCCGCTGGTGCCCCCGGTGGGAACCCACCGTGCCAGGGTGTTGGGAACCTTCACCCTGGCGAAGCGCAGCTCGCCCTCCACCGGGTCGCGCATCATCACGGCCAGGTTCAGCGACAGGTCCGAGATGAACGGGAATGGGTGGCCGGGATCCACGGCCAGCGGCGTGAGCACCGGGAACACTCGCTCTTCGAAGTGCGCCCGGAGCACGGCTCGCTCATCGGCGTCGAGCTGGTCCCATGACAGCAGGAAGATCCCCTCGCTCTCCAGGGCCGGCCGGACCCGTTGCGCGAGCAGCCGCTGCTGCTGCGCGCACAGCTCCAGTGTCACCCGCCGGATCTCAGCGACGTGCTCGACGGGCGACCGGCCGTCAAAGCCCGCCTCGGTGATCCCGGCCGCCACGCGGTCGTTGAGGCCGGCGACGCGCACTTGGAAGAACTCATCGAGGTTGGTGGAGAAGATGCTCAAGTACCTGGCCCGCTCCAGCAGCGGAACATCGGCGCGGTCGGCCAGGCTCAACACCCTGGCGTTGAACGCGAGCCAGGAGAGCTCCCGGCTGAAGTAGTCGGTCAGGGGCTGCACCCAGTGTCCGACGCGCTTCATGGGCGTGTCGGTACGGCGGCGGCCGCGCCCGGCTCGCCTCAGCCCCGCACCCGCTCGGAGAAGGCGTCCTCCTCCTCGGGGTAGCCAAGATCCCATTCGACGACTATCCGCTCGCGCTCGGCGTCGCGGTTGACGCGCTCGCGGTTGCGCCGGAACTGCGGATCGTGCGGCGGCAGCAAGAGCAGGCGTGCATGCACCCGGTCGCCGAAGGATGCCATGAAGTCCGGATCGCCGTAGGAGCTGCGGATCTCCCAGTGGGGCGCCACGGGGCCGAGATACAGGATCGTGGCCTGACCCACTGGCGGCTCGTCCACGGCTTCGATGTCGGTGCCGGTCAGCGCCACGAGAACCTCTTATGCGTCACGACAACCCAACGGCGGCGAAGGGGGCGCTCAGGCCGCGCCGTTGCTGGATGTGCCGCCGCTCGGCTTGTCGCCCTCCGGGGGCCGGCTCGCCTCGCTGCTGCCCGCTTCGGATTCAGACTCGGATATGCCCGACTTGAACTCTCGCTGGGCCTGGCCCAGCGAGCGCGCCAGTTTGGGGAGCTGCGTCCCGCCGAACACCAGCAGCACCAGCACCAGAATGATGAGAAGCTCGGACGTGCCTATTGATCCCATGGCTGCCAAGCGTACCCGTTCTCAACCTGCAATGCATGAGCGCGGGGGATCCTGCTCCGGTGCCGCCGTGGCCGTGGTGGCGGGGCTCAGGCGCTGGCGGCGGTCCGCTCCTGTGCCCGGATCCTGCGCAGGCGCCGGCGCTCCCGCTCGCTCATGCCGCCCCAGATGCCGAACTTCTCGCCATTGCGCAGCGCGAACTCGAGGCAGTCCTCGCGCACTACGCAGCTGCCGCAGACCGCCTTGGCCTCGCGGGTGGACGCGCCGCGCTCGGGGAAGAAGAGTTCGGGATGCACGCCCAGGCAGTTGGCCTCGCGCTGCCAGGCGAGATCCTCGTCCGGGAAGATGCCGTTCAGTTCCATCATTTGATCCTCCATGGTGATGGGCCGACCCCGCCGGGCCGACCCCTCGCCGGGTCCAGATGCCATCCGTGTAATTACATCAATGTCGGGAGGACTTTGCAAATCGAAGACCAAGAAACCTCGCGATGCCGCCCGCCGCGGCGAGGTTGTGCGCGCTGACGCCGATGCCAGACTGACCGGCGTGTTCGACGGCGCGAGGAGCGCTCGCCCAGCGGAAGGCCCCGCACGCACGGGTGCCGACGCCAACGGCGCGCCCTACGTCGCCTCGGACTACGAGGGCCCCGCACGCACGGCAGTGCCGCATGAGTAAGTTCGAGGCCGAGACGGCGATCGTGGCGGTCGGCGCCGGTGTGTGGGGCACCCGGCTGTCAGCCGCATGGAACATCGCTGACTACAGCAACGGCGGCTACGCGCTCTCCCCGGTGCTGCGGGCCATGCGCACGCTCGTTCCCCATGCCGACCCGCTCTCGGTCACCACCCACTTCCTGCGCCCGGCTCTGGGCGATGCCGATGCCGATGTGCATGCCTCGGTGGTGCGCGCCGGCCACTCGGTGAGCACCCTGAGAGGCTCTCTGTGGCAGCAGGGCACGCAGCGGCTCGAGATGTTGGCCGCCTTCGCCGACCTGCCCGCTCCCCACGGCAGCGGCGGGGGTGGCAGCCGTGGCGGCAGGGGCGACGGCGGAGGCCCGGAGATAGCCGAGGCCCCGCCGACCATCCCGCCGGTTGAGGACTGCGTCCATCGGATCAGTCTCGATCAGGGACTGGTGCTGCCGATCCTGTCAAGGGTGGACATCCGCGTCCATCCCGACCACGCGCCCGCCGGCGGCAGCGGCCGAGCCCTGATCGACGGCTGGATCCGGTTCAACGACGGCACGGAGCCCTCCACGCTGGCGCTGCCGCTGTTCGCGGACGCCCTGCCTCCCTCGCTGTATCCCCTGCTGGGCTCTGTCGGCTGGGTGCCGACGGTCGAGTTGACGGTCCACGCACGGCGAATCCCGGCTCCGGGCTGGCTGCAGGTGCGTTTCGAGAGCCACGACCTCCACGGCGGCCGGATGATCGAGTCGGGCTCGTTATGGGACTCCAGCGGTGCCCCGGTGGCCTGCTCGCGCCAGCTCGGTCTGCTGCTGACTTGATCCCGCCGCGCCGGCTGTCAGCGGCGGGCTCGCATCAGGCTGCGCTTGTGCTCCACGAAGTCCACGAGCACGTAGTCACCGAGGCTCTCGGAGGTGGTGAAGAAGGCCCGACCGCCGTTGAGCTTGGTGATTCGCTCCACGAAGTCGGTCAGGTAGGGCGTGGCGTCGAGCATGAAGGTGTTGATGCGAATGCCGTCGCGTGTGCATCGCGCTGCCTCGCTCAGGGTCAGCTCGACGGTCTCGCGGGCCGGGGGGTAGCAGAAGAAGGGGCGGCCCGACGGCGTGATGTGAGCCGTGGGCTCGCCGTCGGTGATCATGATGATCTGCTTGTTGCCGCTCTGGCGGTTGAGCATGCGCCTCGCGAGCAGGAAGCCGTGCTGCATGTTCGTGCCGTACACGTAGTCCCAGGAGACCTCGGGCAGCCTCTCGGGTCGGAACTCCCGCGCCACCTCGCTGAAGGACACCAGACCCAGGAAATCCCGCGGGTACTGGCTGGAGATCAGCGCGTGCAGCGCCATCGCCACCTTCTTGGCGGGCAGGAAGTTGTTGCGCATCGGCATGGACAGCGACAGGTCGAGCATCAGCACAGTGGCCGAGCGCACCTGTTGTTCGGTGCGCTCCACCTCGAAGTCGTCGGGATGCAGTTCCACGGGCACGCCGCCGCCGTTGCGGGTCACGGCGTTGCTCAGCGTGCGGGCGATGTGCAGGTTGAAGGGATCGCCGTAGGTGTAGGGCTTGGTGTCGTCGCTGCGCTCGTGACCAGGGCCGGATCGCAGCGTGCCGTGGCGGCCGAGTTTGTCTGCACTGAGTTTGGCGAACAGGTCGCGCAGCGCGGCCTGCCCGAGCTTGCGGATGGCTCGGGGCGTCATCTGCAGGCGGCCCTCACGGTTCTCGATCAGGCCGGCCTCGGTGAGCATCCGGGCCACATCGGCCATGCGCTGCAGGCTCTCTGCCGCATCGTCGCCAAGCAGGTGCCGAGCAGCCTCGAGGTCGGCCTCCGCCAGCGCTGCAGGGCTTGACGAGCCGCGCAGCAGGTTCTCGAGTCCGTCGATGTCGGAGAGTTCGGCCAGCATCTCGGTGGCGTGGTCGAAGTCGAGCGGGTCGAACCCGCCGAACTCGTAGCGCCTGTCCCAGCCGAGGTCGGGGAACGCCTGCTGAAGGTGCCTGGCCAGCTCGCTCGCCTGCCAGTCGAGGTCCATGTCCGCAAGCAGTCGGTCGGAAAGCTGCTGCAGCTGGTCTCGCTGCGCCGGGGTCATGGAGTTGAGCAGCGCCTGCGCCGCGGCCATGCGCCTGGCCATGACCTGGAGCAGCTCGTCGAGGTTGCGCGGACTCTCCGGGAAGAAGTGCCCGTGGCGTGCCATGAAGCCCTCGAAGTCCGGCTCCTCGCCTCGGGAGCGCTGCGCAAGCATTTCGTTCAGCTCTGCGAGCATGTCCTTGAGGGCCTGCAGCTCCGTTGGCGCGCCTTCGCCCGCGCTGCTGCCGAGCCGGTCAAGGAACTGCTGCATGAGCTGCTCGCGGAGGCGCTCGGCGAGTTCTTGGAACTGTCGGCGGGCCTCGGAACTCTCGAAGTCGTAGGCGTCGAGGGCCTTGAACTGGCCCGCGAGGTCGGGCGGCATCATGTCGAGTCGCGCACTCTTGGCGGCCGCGCTCTGAGCGGCGAGCTCGGCCTGCCGCTCGTCACCCGCGGCAAGCCGCGTCTCGGCACGCTCCGCCGCCTCCGCCAGGGCCTGGCGCTCGGTGCGCACGACCTCGCGCAGGGCCTCGGCTATGTCGTCGTAGACACCGCCGAGGTCGTGCCCCTCGAGCAGTTCCCGGCGACGCTCCCGCAAGCGCTCCAGCATCTCGCGCAGCCCCGCCATGGAGCGTCCCGAAGCGTCGCGCAAACCCTGGGCCATGAGCCTGCGCAGCGCGCTGCTCAGATCGCCGTGGTAGAGCAGGTCGTCGGCGAGCTCGGTGAAGACGTGGTCGGCGTCGAGGTCGAACCCGGCCTGCGTGCCGTCCCAGCGCGAGTAGGCGAAGTGCGTCGCATCGGGAACGGGCCGCAGGAGGCTGCGCCGGCGCCCGCGCAGTGCCATGCCGCGGACCCTACCCGACCCGCCGAACCCTCAGGGGCCGCCCGGCGTGGTCGGCGTTCGCTCATCGCCTGGCGCGGGGCACCTCAGACTACCGGGGGTTGTGAGGTTGTTCCATCGGGAGAGACGCCTCAGCCCAGGCTTCGACGCCTCCCTCTAAGTCGGTGGCGCCCACAAAGCCCAAGCGCCGCAGCGAGGCGGCCGCGAGGCTCGATGCGTAGCCCTGGTTGCACACGGTCACCAGCGGCTGGTCGAGGGACTTGATCGCAGGGTGGGTGACTCCCGAGTCGGGGTCGCAGCGCCACTGGAGCAAGATCAGCGGGATGCTGACAGAACCGGTGATCATGCCGGTGCGCTCGCGGTCGTCACGATCACGAATGTCGATCACTAGCGGCGCTGGGGCGGCACCCGGATCACTCCCGGACGACAGAGCGGCGGCAAGCTCCGCCGGAGTCAGCCGCCGGGCGCCGTTGCGAGCCTGTGCCAGCATGTCCTGCACCGCTGTGCGGCCCTGGATCGCTGCCGGGTTGTCCACCGTTGTGCCGACCTCTGTTCGATCTTGCGCCGCTGCCTGGTTGTGCATCGCTGCCGGGCTGTCGGTGGTGCCAGTACTGAGATGGCGCTCGCTGTGCAGTGCCAACTCGTGGTACAGGCGCTGCGGGACCCAGTCCTCGTCGAGGCCCCGGTTCATCAGGTCGCCCTGCGACGGCGGCGCCAGACCGTCCACCGGCTGGTCGAGGTCGAGGTTGATGGGGAACGCGTACCCCTCGGCGCAGGCGGCCACCACGTTGCCGGCCGCCGCACGGTCCAGGCCCGCGGCCAGCCGGGAGCGCAACGCCGGGTACACGGCGCCGACCATGCGGGCCCGGTCCACCGACTCCGTGGCCCTGCCGAAGGCCGAGGAGATCTGCAGCAGGTTGGCGATGCGGCGCACGTCCGTGGTGCGGTTGTGGCCCGCGGCGTGGAACATGGCCGGGCTGAAGAACACCGCGTCGCCCGCACGCAAACGGAGTTGCACCCGGTGCCGGGCGAAGTACTCGATAAACTCCGGGCGGCGCCACGCCAAGTACCCGAGTTCGTACTTGTGGGAGTGCGGCAGGTACATGGTGGCGCCCGCCTCGGCGCTTATGTCGCAGTGTGCGACGGCACCCTGCAACGTCAGCAGCGGCGAGAGCCGATGGGCGTGGCGGGGGAACCGCTCGGCCTCGCCGTCGCTGAGGAAGCCCATGTGGTAGTCGCGGTGTGGCAACTGTGCCTCGCCGCCGGGGTTGACCACGTTCACCTGCTCGGTCACCTGGTAGCGGGGGCCGAGCCAGGCCTCGCACACCACTGCGAGAGCGTCTGAGCGGTGGTAGTCGATGAAAGCGTCGGGATCAGCTGCCGCGAGCTTCTCGAGGGCGTTCCAGAGGCGGTCGTTGGCGCCGGGCTTGGCGAAGTGGTCGCCCGCGGGGCCGCCGGCGGCCCGCTGCCGCTCGATGAGACTCCAGAAGACCCGCGACACCCGCTCCACCGCCTGCGGCGCCACCGCGCCCTCGAGCACGACTATGCCGGGCCCGTCAGCGAGGGCGCGGCTGAGCTCGTCGCGCAAGGCGGCGCGGTGCTCGGCACCATCGGCCCTCGGTCCCTGCGCCAAGTCGGAGGCGTCATAGACCGGCACCCCGAGGTCGAGGCGCTCGGCCAGCGGGTAGTCCGCCGGCTCTGCCGCCTGCTCGACGAGAGCGGCGAACTCCTCTATGTCGCACTCGTGGCGCGAGGGGAACGCCGTGTGCCTGGCCCGGTTCACCGCCCCGGATTGTAGGACGCCCGGCGTGATCCGGCCTCGACGAGGGCGCTCACAAGAAACTCGGTGGGCCCGCTTCTCGCCTTTGATCGTGCCCGCGCCGTTAGCGTGCATGGCCGGACAGGCAGTCGAGCGGTTCGGGGGTGAACACATGGCCATCAATCCGGATGCGGCCGGTGCCGTGGGCGAGGACACCGAGATCAGCTGGACGTCCAAGGACAGCCTGCTGTACGCGCTCGGGGTGGGCGCCGGGGCCGGCGACCCGACCGGCTTCGAGTTGGAGTTCACCACCGAGAACACTCGGGGCACGGCCCAGCGGGCGCTTCCCACGCAGGCGGTGGTGCTGGGCGCGGCCAACATGCCCGACTACGGCGACTTCAACCTGGCGGCGCTGCTGCACGGCGAGCAGCACATCGAGCTCCATCAGGAGCTTCCGGCGGCGGGCACCGCCATCGCCCGGGCCCGGGTGGCGGCCATCTACGACAAGACCAAGGCCGCGCTGGTGGTGCTGGAGACCAGCGTGCGCAGCCCCGGCGGCGAGCCGATGTGGACCAGCCGGGCCGGACTCTTCATCTCCGGCGAGGGCGGCTGGGGCGGCGACCGCGGCCCCTCCAGCACCTGGCGGCTGCCCGACCGCGAGCCGGACCTCGTGACCGGCTACGACACCCGCCGCGACCAGGCACTGCTCTACCGCCTCAACGGTGACCGCAACCCGCTGCACTCAGACCCCTCCTTCGCCGCCATGGCGGGCTTCGACACGCCCATCCTGCACGGGCTGTGCACCTTCGGCGTGACGGGGCGTGCGCTGCTGCACACGCTGTGCGACAGCGACCCGGCCCGGTTCGGGTCGATGGGCGGGCGATTCAAGTCGCCGGTGCTGCCCGGGCAGCGGTTGGACGTGCACATGTGGCACGATGGCGACACGACGCTCTTCCAGACCCGGGTGGGCGAGCGGGTGGTGTTCGACGCCGGCGTCTTCGCAGCCCGCTGACGGATCGAGGGTGCCGTTCCTCTGGGGTGTGAGCGCCTCGTCGGTGTCGGCCGAGGGCGTGGCGCCCGCGGCCGACTGGTCGCTGTGGGAGCGCGACGGGCGGGCGCCGCGCTCGGGCGACGGTGCCGGGCTCGCCGCCGACTTCCGCGATGACTTCGCCCAGCTAGGCGGGCTGGGGCTCAACAGCCTGCGCCTGACGGTCGAGTGGGCCCGCGTCGAGCCGGCGGCGGGCAGGCCCGACAGCGACGCCCTCGACCGCTACTCAGACATCGTGGACGCGGCCCGCGAGCAGGGGCTGGCAGTGTGGATCACATTGCAGCACACATCGCTGCCGGGCTGGTACGTCGACGACGAGGGCGGCCACACCGACGGTGCCGCCCGTCACCGCTGGTGGGGCGGCCATGTGGACCGGATGGCCGAGGCCTTCGACGGCCGTGCCGCCGGCTGGTGCCCCATCGACGACCCGATCGGCTGGGCCGTGCGCGGCCACGGGCTCGGCACCCGCCCACCTGGAAGGCGCAGCGCCGAGGCCGTGGCGGAGGCGGCCGAGGGCGCCATGCTGGCGCTGCACGAGGCCTGCCGGCTGCTCGAGTCCGGGCCACAGCCCGTGATGGCGGTGTTCGGCGCGCCCACCGTCCACGCCGCCGCCAACGAGCGCGAGCACTCCGACGCGGCCGCGTCACAGGCCCGGCGCTGGGACGACCTGCTTTGGGGCACCTGGACACGCGCCCTGCGCGAGGGGGCGGTCGAGGTGCCGGGGAGGGCGCCGGTTCCCGCCCCGCACTTCGAGCGCGGGCCGGCGCTGGTGGGCTTGAACCACGATCACCCTGTGGGCGTCACCGAGACCGGGGCGCTGGCTGGCTGGCCGGCCTCGGCTCGTCGCTCGGCGGCGGGCTTCGCCCCGGAGCCGGCGGAACTGGGAGAGGCGCTGTATCGGGCCATCGACGCGGTGCCGGGACGCGGGGTGGTGATCGCTGCCCACGGCGTGCCGACGGAGGACGACGACTGGCGCGACACGCTGCTCGACGCCACGATGGCGCTGGTGGCCGATGCCCGCAACTCCGGCCTTCGGGGCTACTTCCATGACAGCGCCGTGGACGGCTACGAGTGGGCGCTCGGCTTCAACGGCCCCCGCGGCCTGATCAGCAGGAGCAGGGCGATCAAGCCGTCGGCACAGCGGCTCGGCACAGCCGCCCAGGCCGATCCCGGGTCCGAGCCCTAGACCCTGGCAGCCAAGATTCTCAGCGGCCGAGCCAGACCACTGAGGATCATTTCATTGCATGTGAGGTTGCATCGTTTCATACTGCTGCTAACGTGAGGTCATGGAGTCGGCAACCTTCTCGCAGTTCGTGCCGATCATCGCCGCGATCATCGGTCCGATGCTCCTCCTCATCGCCGCGTCGATGAGGTACCAGCACCTTGAGAGCCTCAAGACCCGCGAGCTCATCGAGAAGTCCAGAATTGAGAACCGCGACCACATCGAACGGTCAAGCAAGGAGAACCGCGACCTCATCGAACGGTCAAGCAAGGAGAACCGCGACCTCATCGAGAAGTCCAGCAAAGAGAACCGCGACCTCATCAACGAGAACCGCAAGTTGATCGAGATGGTCAGAGCGGGTCTGGCGGACGCTCGGGAGCGCCTGGCGCGCATCGAGGGCTACTTGAGGATCTCGCCCCCGCACCAGCCGGACGCAGGATCCAGCGAGGGCGAGGCCGACGCCGCCTGAGTCGCCACGACGCTCAAGGGCCGACGATCGGCGTCAGCGGGCTCGGAACCGGACCCGCGAGCCGTGGGCGTCCTTGTTGAGGCGCTTGGACAGGTGCAGTCCCTCTAGCACGAGCTCCACGGCGGACGCCACCATGGCCGGGGACTCGGCACTCTCGTGGCCGGAGAGCAACGCCCGCACCGGAGCGGACAGCGCCGGCATCCGCACCAGCAGCGACGCATAGTCGGCGTCGGCCACGTCCTCGCCCACATCCACCACCCGATCTGCGTCGAACGCTTCCAGCACCTCGCGGTGCAGCCCGGTCGGAACCCGATCCTTGAACACCGACAGCACGGCCGAGTCGAGCAGTCTCTGGAGGATCTCTGCCTCGCGCCCCTCCTCCAGGGTCTCGATCTCGACCTTGCCGGCGGTGGAGGCCTCAAGCGCCCCGAGGTCTGTCACCCGGGGCACCACGTGCTTGCCGCCGGCGGCGAGCGTGCGTCGCATGGCGTTCGCCACCATCGTCTCGGAGTTGGTGATGCTCAGGCGCACCGACACGCCCGAGCGCTGCGACACGTGGGGGCTGCCGCGGGCGGCGCGAGTGAGGGCCACCACGATCTCGGTCATGAACGCCGGCACGGTGACGGTCGACCCGGCGGCAGCGGTGCGGGCCGCGAAGGCCTCCCGCTCGACGATGGCGATCTCGGTCTCGGCGTCGAGGGGGTAGTGGGTGCGGATCTGCGCACCGAACCGATCCTTGAGCGGGGTGATGATGCGGCCCCGGTTGGTGTAGTCCTCGGGGTTCGCGGAGGCCACCAGCACCACGTCCAGCGGCAGTCGCACCTGGTGGCCGCGGATCTGCACATCGCGCTCCTCCAGCACGTTGAGCAGGCCGACCTGGATCCGTTCGGCCAGATCGGGCAGCTCGTTTATGGCGAAGATGCCGCGGTTTGTGCGGGGCACGAGCCCGTAGTGCAGGGTGAGCTCGTCGGCCAGATAGCGGCCCTCGGCGACCTTGATGGGATCGACCTCGCCGATCAAATCGGCTATCGAGGTGTCGGGCGTGGCCAGCTTCTCGCCGTAGCGGTCGCTGCGATGCACCCAGTCGATCGGGGTGTCGTCGCCCCCTTCGGCCACCATGGTCCTGGCCTGTGCCGAGACGGGGGCGTAGGGGTCGTCGTTCATCTCCGAGGCGGCAACGACGGGCAGCCACTCGTCGAGCAGGCCGACGAGGCCGCGGATCATGCGGGTCTTGGCCTGGCCGCGCTCTCCGAGCATGATCATGTCGTGGCCGGCCAGCAGGGCGTTCTCGATCTGGGGCACGACGGTGCCGTGGTAGCCGAGCACATCGTCGAACAGCGGCTCCCCGGAGCGGATCCGCGCCACGGCGTTGCGGCGGAGCTCGGAGCGCACCGGCACCGACACCCAGCCCGACGCTCGCAGCTCGCCCAGCGTGGTCGGGCGCGGCGGCATGGCCCGCACCCTACCGGCGGGGCTCGATCACCCAGCGTGCAGGGTCACCCAGGGAGCGGGGTCACCCAGCGTGCGGGTTGGCCTCGGCGCTCCACCGCTCTCCCGCCGGCCTTGCGCACCCTGCCGGCACGGCTGGGGGGAGTGATCAGGGTGCGGCCGGGCCGAGCACCGGGTCGAAAGTGTCCATGGCGACCACGTCCACCGCTCCCACGTCGGTGATGGCGTAGTCGGGTATCGAGGTGATCGGCAGGAAGAACAGGTACATGAACGGCCAATCGACACTGCAGCCGAGAGCCTTGGCCGCGCGGTCGAGCCTCTCCTCGGAGGCCAGCATGGCTTCAGGGTCGAGATCCGACACGATCCCGCCGATGGGCAGGGACAGGAACTCCACCACCCGGCCCCCGTCCACCACCGCCTGGCCCCCGCCACAGGCAGCGAGATGGTTCACGGCCACGGCCATGTTGGCCGGATCCGCACCGATCACGACGATGTTGTTGTCGTCGGGGGCGCTCGACGATGCCACGGCGCCGGAGCGGATCCCGAAGCCGGCCACGAAGGCGGTCGGCCGGTTCGAGTTCTTGCCGTACCGCTCGACCACGCTCACCAGCGCGACATCCTGGTCCGGATCGGGAAGCACTCGTCCCGAGGCGGCCTGCAGCACGACATCGCGGCGCTTGCGCACGAAGATCTGCTCGGTCAGCCCGATGGCGAGTACCTCCACCGCGCCGTCGGGCAGGTCGGTGCGCACGGCGAAGTCCTCATCCGACGCCGGTTCCATGGGGAACGGGCCGCCTGCGGTGCCCTGGCGGCTCGGCGGCGCCAAGTCGACGCTCAGCCGGCCGTCGGAGGCGACGACCCGCCCGGCGGCCATCACCATCGAGGCGCGGAAGTCGCCCAGATCCTCCACGAACACGATGTCGGCGTAGCGTCCCGGCGATATCGAGCCGACCATGTGGTCGACCCGGTACGCCTCGGCACCGTTGATCGTGGCCATCTGGATCGCCGTCATCGCATCGACGCCGGCGTCGATCGCCATGCGCACCATGTTGTCGATGTGGCCGCGGGCCAGCACGTCGCTGGCCACCACGTCGTCGGTGCAGAAGCTCACCCGGCGGGCGGCGCCGGGAGCATGCTCGAGCACCAGGCGGATGTTCTCGCGCAGGAAGTGGGCGAACGAGGACTCCCGGATCACGATGTGCATGCCGGTGCGCAGCTTCTCCAAGCACTCCTGCGAGTCGTAGCTCTCGTGGTCGAGGCGGATCCCGCCGCAGGCGTAGCTCGTGAGGTCGGCGCCCGTGGCCATCGGCGCGCAGCCCAGCACCGGCAGCCGGTTCCGGCGGGCGATCTCCATCGCCTCGAGCACATCGGGATCGCCGGTGGTGACGAACTCGCGCACGGTCTCCCACACGCCCACGCACTCCGGCCAACGCTGGGCGACACGATGGTCGTCGGGCCCGAAGTAGTGGCCGACGGTCGAGGTGGGCAGGGTGTAGGGCGTCTTGCAGGGAGCGCCCCACAGCACCCGCAGCGGCGTGTTCTGCGACTCGCGCAGGAAGGCCGCCGCGCCCTCGAGTCCGGCCACGACCAGTATCTGGTCGAGCCCGGAGACCACGCTGGTGGTGCCGAGCGGCACGAGCATCTTCGCCGCGCCGGTGATCGACAGCTTGGAGCACTCCATGTGCTGGTGGCCGTCGAAGAGGCCCGGAACCAGATACCGGCCCCCCGCGTCGACGACGTCGGTGTCGGGTCCGATGTGGGCCGACACGTCGCCGAGCGCGACCACGGTGTTGCGGTACACGGCGACATCGGCGGGATAGATCTCAGCGGACACCACGTTGACGAGACGCCCGCCGCGCACCACGGCCGTGGCGGGCACACGTGCCGCGCCGGCAGCCACCAGTTCCGATATCGGGGGCTGGGCGGCCGACGGGGGACGGCGCGGGTGTCCGGCGCGGGTCCCCGGGGCGGCACCGGCTTCCATCACGGTCGACTCGATCAGGTTCTCGTCTCTGCCCATGGCCAGGCGCTCCTTGCATTGATGTTCTCGCATTGTTCAACCGCTGGCCGCGACGAAGATCACCCGCGCCGGCGACTCGGAGGCCAGGCGCCAGCGCGTCTGCACCCAGGCGGAATGGAATAGCACGTCGCCGGCGTGCAGGGTCACCTCGGGACGATCCCGGAACTCCACGCGCAGCGACCCGGCGATCACGTAGATCACAGCGTCGTCCGCGGACTCGAACCACTCGTCGACGTCGGGGCCGGGCTCGATGCGAAAGTCGCCGAGCTCCGTGATCCGCCGGCCGCCCCGGTAGGCGGTCCTCGCGGTGGTGGCGTTGGGCAGCTCGCTCACCTCGATCCGGTTGAGTTCCGAGGCCCGCAGAACCTCGACCCGCTCGTCACTCACCGGGTCTGGCAGCAGGTCCGACGGCCTCGCGCCGAGTGCCGCGGCGAGGCGATAGAGCGTGGCGATGGCCACCGAGGTGCGCCCGGCCTCCAGCTGGCTGAGGAACGGCTGGCTCACATCCGCGGCCGCAGCGAGCTTGCGTCCCGACAGGCCCCGCTGCAGCCGCAGCGCTCTCACCCTGGCCCCGATCTCGGAGCCCAGACCGCCCGTCGCGCAGGACTCCCGCTGACGCACCGAGCCCCGGCGGCGATGGCTCGCTCCCGCTGTCGCCGACTCGGCCGGCTCACGCCCGCCGGGGCGGAGGGTCATCGTGCCTCGCGCGAGTAGGGCTCGCCGAGGGCCGCCGGCGCGCCCACCCGGCGGGCCCGCTCGGGGCTGGCCGACACGACGACCACGACTGCGAACGTGACCACGAAGGGGATCATGTTCAAGAAGTCCGACGGCACCTCGACGCCGGCGATCTGCAGCGTGAAGCCGACGGTCCTCAGCGCGCCGAACACGTAGGAGGCCGCCAGCGCGAGCCAGGGCCGCCAGCCCGCGAGTATCACCAGCGCGACCGCTATCCAGCCCGCGCCCGCGGTCATGCCGGTCTGCCAGGTGCCGAGCACGACCAGGGCCAGGTAGGCGCCGCCGACCCCTGCGCCGAAGCCGCCGACGGCGGTAAAGAGGTAGCGGATGCGCGTCACCGAGAGCCCGGCGGCGTCGGCGGCCGCCGGGTCCTCCCCGACGGCGCGCAGCGACAGTCCGGCCGTGGTGCGGTACAGGAAGTAGCCGGCCGCGGCGACGACCAGCCACGAGAGGTAGACGACCGCGTCATGACCGAAGATGATCGGCCCGGCGACCGGCAGGTCGCGCAGTGCCTCGGGCAGGATCGGATCGGCGCGCACGCGGTTGAAGCTCTGGATCAGCGGAGCGTCGCCGCTTCTTCCCCAGAATGCGGAGAGCCCGCTGCCGACGATCACCAGCGCCAGGCCCGACACGATCTGGTTGACGCGCAGCGAGATGGCGAGCAGCGCGTGGACGCCGCTCAGCATCACCCCGGCCAACCCGCCGGCGACCAGCGCGACCCAGAGGTTGCCGGTGTGGACTCCCGCCCAGAAGCCGGTCACGCCGCCGATCAGCATCATCCCCTCCACTCCCAGGTTCATCACGCCTGAGCGCTCGGTGAGGATCTCGCCGAGGGTGGCGAACAGGATCGGCGTGCCCGCGACGATGGCACTGACGATCGACAGCACCAGCACCGAGTCGTTCATCGACTCAACCGATGCACTCGGTCACCGCCGGGAGGTGGCCGGGTGAGGTCTTCGTCTCGCAAATGCACTCGGTCACGGCCCCGGCTCATCGGGCTCAGCCAATCTTTGCGAGCGCGGGCCCGACCCATCGGCTCAACCGATCTCGGGGGCGTTCGCCGGGCGGCGGGCGGAGGAGAGCACCAGCCGGTTGGAGACAAAGAACTCGCCGGAGGCCACGAACACCAAGATCAGGCCCTGGAGCAACAAGACGATCTCGGCCTCCACCCCGACGGTCTGGAGCCTGGTGCCCGAGGCCGCCACCGCTCCCAGCAGCACGGCGACCGGAACGACGCCCAGCGGGTTGAGCCGGGCCACGGCGGCCACGACGATGCCCGTGAAGCCCAGCTCGGTGGCCAGCGCTCGGGGATCGAGCGTCCTGAGCACGCCTGTGACCTCGACCGCTCCGGCCAGCCCCGCCAGCGCTCCCGACAGGGCCAGCACCGAGATGATCTTGGTGCTCACGCGCATGCCCGCGTAGCGCGAGGCGGGCGGGGAATCGCCGATGGTGCGCAACTCGAATCCCCAGGTGGTTCCTCGCAGGGCCCACCAGAGCACCAGCGCGGCCCCCAGGGCGACGAGCAGCCCGAAGTGGAGCCGGTTGGAGATGATCGGAAGCTCCGCTGCGGCGCCGATGAGCTTGCCCTGGGGGAAGGTGGCGTCCGGGTCGCGCCAGAAGCTCACCGAGCCGAAGATCAGGTAGTTCATGAAGTAGAGGGCCACGAAGTTGAGCATCAGCGTGGTGATCACCTCGTTGGTGCCGAGGTACGCCCTTGGGATGGCGGCGAGTGCGGCCCACAGCGCGCCCGCGGCCGCGCCCGCGGCGAGGATCGACAGCAGCGTCAGCGGCCTCGGCAACCCCTCCGGCAGCGCCACGGCCAGGCCGCTGGTGGCGATCGCACCCATGTAGAGCTGGCCCTCGGCACCGATGTTCCAGACCCTCATGCCGAAGGCGACTGCGGCTGCGAGACCGGTGAGGATCAGCGGGGTGGCGAGCGTCAGCGTGCGCGTCACTGGCCGCCAGCCGTTGACGCTGGAGTCGAGCATCGTCCGGTAGGCGTCGATCGGGCTGGAACCGGCGAGGGCTATGACGACCGCGCCGATCAATCCCGCCGCAGCCAGCGACGCCACCGGGACGCCGAGCCTCGCCGGCCACGCCGCCGCGGCCCGCGGCTCCACCGCCAACCGCATGCTCACCCGGCCAGGCTCCCGTCCCGACACACGAGACTCACCGGCCAACTCCGTCCCGACACACGAGACTCACCGGCCAACTCCGCGCCGACACACGAGACTCACCGGCCACGCTCCCGCCCCGACACACGAGACTCACCCCGCAACGCTCTCACTGTGGGGTGACCCGTAGCCCTTTGCGCCCGTCATCAGCAACCCGAGCTCGGCGACGTCCAGCGTCTCGGGCGTGTAAGAGCCGACGATGCGGCCCTGCGACATCACCAGGATCAGATCCGCCAGCTCCGTGATCTCCGCCAGATCCTCCGAGAACAGCAGCACCCCCCTGCCACTGGCGGCCTCGGCGCGGATATGGCCGCGCACCGCTGCCGTGGCCGCCAGGTCGAGTCCCCTGGCCGGCGACGCTGCCAGCAGCACGTCGTGAGGCCGGGTCAGCTCGCGCGCCAGGATGGCACGCTGCAGGTTCCCGCCCGACATCAGGCTCACCGCCATGCCGCCGCGGGCTCCGCGCACGTCGAAGCGCTCCACGAGCGCGCCGGCCGTGGCCGCTATGGCGCTCCGAGACAGCACACCCCAGCGGCTGTGCGGCGCCTGCCGGTAGGTCTTCAAGACCAGGTTCTCCTCCAGGGTCAGCCCGGGGGCGAGGCCGGTGCCGAGTCGGTCCTCGGGCACGTAGGCCAAGCCGGCCTCGGACCTTCGCCTTGGACTGGCTGATGTGACGTCGCGACCGCCCAGGAAGATGGTGCCGCCTCTGACCCCGCGCAGGCCGGCCACCGCCTCCTGCAGCTCGCGCTGGCCGTTGCCGGCCACCCCGGCGACGCCCACTATCTGGCCGCGCCGCACCTCCAGGCCGGCCCCGGCGACCGCCGGCGTACCCCGGTCTCCGGTGACGTGGAGGTCGGTGACGGTCAGCACCGCCTCGGCACCGTCGAAGCGCTGCGGGGCGTGCCGGCCGGCCTCGGGCAGATGCTCGGCTCCGATCATCATCGAGGCCAGCTCCGCGGCGGTGGCGGCGGACGTGGGCAGCGTGCCCGCGTTCTGCCCGTGCCGCAGCACCGTGACGCGGTCGGTATGGCCCAGGATCTCCTCCATCTTGTGCGAGACCAGCACGACCGAATGACCCTGCTCGGCCATGTGACGCACCACCTCGAAGAGCTTGTCGCACTCCTGCGGCGCCAGCACCGCGGTCGGCTCGTCGAGGATCAGGATCCGGGCGCCACGAAACAGTTGCTTGAGGATCTCGACCCGCTGCTGCTCCCCCACCGACAGCTGCCAGACGTAGGAGGCCGGGTCCACGCTCAGGCCGTACTCGGTGGCGATGCCGGCCACCCGGCCCTCCACCGCTCGCAGCGAGAGGCGCATGCCCTGGCCCTTGAGCCCGAGTACCAGGTTCTCGGCGACGGTGAGCGAGGGCACCAGGCGGAAGTGCTGGTACACCATGCCGATGCCGTGGGCCGCCGCCTCGTGGGGCGAGCGCAGGCTGACCCTCCTGCCGTCGATGCGCACCTCGCCCGAGTCGGGCCGGTACAGGCCGGCGAGGACCGAGCAGAGGGTCGACTTGCCTGCGCCGTTCTCGCCCAGCAGCCCGTGCACCTCACCCGAGCGAAGGTCGAAATCGACGCGGTCGTTGGCGGCGACGCCGTAGAACGACTTGGTTAGGTCACAGACCTCGAGGATCGTCTCGCGAGCGTTCATCCACGAACCTTGACCGTGACGGTGACCGGGATGGGTCTTCGGGCGTTGCACCCGGCGGGGGCGGGCAGCTAGGGCAGCTAGCGGTCGCTGCCGCTGCCGCCGGCCGCCCGCTCGCAGGCCACCCGCTCGCCGACAGGCCGGCCTGCCGTCAACCGATAGAGCCCTCGATGCCCTCGATCAGCCACAGGCAGCATGTCGTGCGCTCGGAGAAGGGGATCGTCTCGCCTGCGGCCACTCGTTCGGTGCCCTCGTTGTCGACGAGCGGGCCGGCGAAGTAGTCGAAGGCGCCGTCGATGATCTCGGCGCGACGCTGCTCGACCAGCGCCAGCATCTCGTCGGTCACGTCCGGGCCGTAGGGGCTGTGGCCGATCATCCCGTCGGCGAGGCCGCCGTAGGTCAGCGCCGACGCCCAGGACCCCTCGATCATCGCTCGGACCTGGTCGATGTAGTAACCGCCCCACTCGAACGTGAACGACGACAGCCAGGCGGTGGGTGCGGCGTCGGATCGATCCGATGAGTAGCCGATGACGTTCAGCCCCCGGCTCTCGGCGACGGACGCCACCGCGGGCGAGTTCAACTCGTGGGCCAGCAGGTCCGCCCCGGCGTTGGCGAGCGCCTCGGCCGCCTGCTGCTCCACCGGCGGGTCGTACCAGCTGTTGGTGTAGACGACCCGCACCACAGCATCGGGGTTGATCTCGCGCACGCCGATGGTGAAGGCGTTGAGCGCGCGGTTCACCTCCTCGATCGGGTATCCGGCCGGGTAGCCGATGATGCCGCTCTCGGTGACGCTCCCGGCGATCAGGCCGTCGAGGTAACGCCCGTCCTCGGTGGCCGCGTCGAAGTGTCCCATGTTGTCGGTCATGGTCCAGCCGGCCCAGGTCAAGAAGATCGTGTCGGGATACTCGGCGGCGACCGGCTCGACGTCCGGCTGGGAGAAAGCCGTGCCTATGGCCATGTCCACGCCGGCAGCGGCGAGGTCCTCGAAGGCATTGGTGGTGCTCGGGCCCGCAGCCACCTCCGTCACGGTCTGCACGTCAAGACCCGGGAACGCGGCGCGCACCTGCTCGACCCCGCGGGCGTGAGTGCTGTTCCAACCGCCGTCGTCAAGGAAGCCGTCGAAGACGAAGGCCACCGAGAAGCCGCTGCCGTCGGATGCGGCAGGTGCTGATGTTCCGTCGTCGCCGTCGTCGCCGGCGTCGCCGCTGCAGGCGGCGGCAACCAGCGCGAACGCGGCTAGCACGATCAAGAACTGTCTGGCCCGTCTCATATTGCTCCCTCCTCAGGTGCGTATGACGCCGATGATAACTGCTTCTTATCATCGCTGCCGGATTGCTTCAAAGCGACGCATAAGCGGGGCCGCGGTCTCAGTTGGCGGGTGCTACAGGCGAGGCTGCCTTCAGCCGGAGAAGGTTGAGACTGCTCAGGACGTGCCGAAGGTGACGCCCAGGTCCTTGAGCCAGCGCCGGTAGGCGATCGCGGTCTTGTCGGCACGCACGTGCAGCTCGGCCTGCAGGTCCAATGGCAGCAACTCGGGTCGCTGCGACTCCACGATTCCGATGTCCTGGCCGACGATCTCGTCGATGTAGGCAGCGAAGTCCTCGTCGGGCATGTCGTGGTTGTAGTTCATCGAGTTCCACATCCAGCCGACGCTGTTGTGCGCGTCCACCGGTGTGACCGCGAAGAACATGGTGTAACGCTGCGGACCACCGCCCGGCACGGACAGGCGAATGTAGGCGGTGAGCGGTCGAAGCACCCGGTAGAGCCATAGTGCCGTCCGGGCCTCGCCCGACCCGTCCGGATCAGGCGTCCAGGTGCGGATGTCGCGGGCCGTGATGCCGTCGGCCTGCGTCACCACTTCGTAGTCGCCCACCTCGGCGTGATCCCGGGAGCCGAGGATGCCGTCGTGGACGAACGGGAAGTGGCTGGCGTCGAGGAAGTTCTCGATGACCCTCGGAGCGGCGGCCCGGATCGGATACGGACCGCCGAGGACATGCCGGTAGGCGGGGTCGTCCCATTCCTCATACGGCGGGACGGGTCCGGTGGGCCGCCCGAGCGATGCCCAGACGAGGCCGTGCCGCTCGATCGCCTGATAGACGATGGCGCACGCCTTTGACGGCGGGCGCTGATCCGGCCGGGAGGGGATGTGCACGCAGCGGCCCGACCGGTCGTAGGTCCAACCGTGATAGGGGCACTCCAGGCCGAGCCGGGTCACCTGTCCGAGCGACAGGCGGGTGCCGCGGTGCACGCACAGGTCCCGCCACACCATCACCTCGGCATCGCGCCGCCACACCACGAGGTCCTCGCCGAGCAGGCGCGCCCCGGCAACCTGGGAATCTCCGATGGCGTCGCTGCGGGCCACGACATGCCAGTCGTCCACCAGCACCTGGTCGTCGATCATCGCTGCCTCACAAGCCTCAAGTGACGCCTCAAGCCATGCCTCAACCCGGGGCGGGGATCACGCCGTAGGTGACGCCGAGGTCGGCCAGCCAGCGACGGTAGGCGATGCCCGACCGGTCAGCCCTGATCGGGGTCTCGGCACGGGGGTCGAGCGGCAGGAGCCTGGGATGCTGGTTCTCCAGGATCGGCTTGTCCTGGCCGAAGATCATGAGCTGGTAGGACTTGATCTCGTTGTCGGAGCTGGTGTCGTCGATCACGCCCATGTAGTTGTGGGCCCGCACCAGCTCGGCGGTCATGGGCTGCACCCAGATGGCGACTACATCCTCCAGTGACGGGTCGGGAACGCTGTCGTAGTAGAGCATCACGCAGAACGGGTGCGGCACCCGGTAGCGATAGCGCGCCAGCACCGGGGCGTCGAAGTTGACCCCCACCCGCGGAACCATGAAGTCGCACTTGGTGGCGTGTATCTCCCCGTCCACCATCTCCACGTCGTACTCCACTACCTCGGTGTGGGGCAGCCCGCCGAGGGATCCCTCGTGGACGAACGGGAAGTGGGCCATGTCGAGGAAGTTCTCCACCGCTCGGGGCGCGGAGGTGGCGACGCCGACGCTGCCGGCGTTCATGTTGCGCCGCCTCGGGTGGTGGTACTCCGGCATGTCGAACAGGCGCTCAGGCGGGGTTCCGAGGCTGGTCCACAGATAGCCGTACTCGCATCTGGCGGGCAGCAGGTCGGCCCCGCCGAGGCTGACCCCGTTCACGCCAGTTCCGGCAGGCAGCCCGTCCGATGCCCGCCAGACGCGGCACTCGCCATCTCCGGTCGCGGTGTAGCTGACCCTGCAGTCGAGCAGGAGGGTGTCGTTGACGACGCCGACGCCGATCTCGTCGAGGGCGCTGATGACGTGCCACTGGTTCAAGATGACCGGATCGGTGCAGGCCGGCATCGCGACCTCCATTGAGTTGTTCGTGATCTCTGACCGAGATGTTCCAGGTTGCGATAGGTGCTGCTTATCAGTCTGGCACCCAGCCGGGCCGACGCGCAATCAACTCTGCCGGCGCGCCCCAGCCAGGCCGGGCACGCAATCTCACCGACGGCGGTCGGCCGCGCGTGCCGCCCGGCGGTGGTGCGGCACTAGCTTGGGGGGATGGCGCAAACGGGCACGCCGACCGAGCGGGTGCCACCGCTGAGGCATCGCCGCCGCGAGCTCCCCTGGCCCCTGAACATCTACCAGACGGCGGTCGGCAAGAAATACGTGATGGCGGTCACGGGAGCGGGGCTGCTCGCTTTCGTGATCGTCCACATGATCGGCAACCTGCACCTCTACGAGGGGCCTAGACAGATCAACGAGTACGCCGAGGCGCTGCGAGACCTGGGCGGCCACCTGGTCCCCCGCACGCTGATCCTGTGGGTGATGCGCATCGGCCTGGCAGCCATGTTCGTGCTGCACGTCCACAGCGCCTGGTCACTCAAGGAGCTGAGCAGGCGCAGCAGCCCCGGGGCCAACTGGGTGAGCGGCAACAAGCGCTACGCCGGCGGCCAGGATTATGCGGCCGTTGACTTCGCCGGCCGCACGATGCGCTGGACCGGCCCGATAATCGGCCTGTACGTGCTCTTCCACCTGGCCGACCTCACCTGGGGCTGGTGGCTGGGCGGCGACTACATCCGAGGCGACGTGTACCACAACGTGGTCGAGTCGCTGTCGTCGCTGCCGGTGGCGATCATCTACATCGTGGCCAACGTGGCGCTGTCGGTTCACATCTACCACGGCATCTGGTCGGCGTTCCAGACCCTCGGCATCAACAACCCGCGGTACAACCCCCTCCGCCGGGGGCTGGCGACAGTGGTGGCAGCGACGATCTGCGCAGGCAACCTGAGCTTCCCGATCATGGTGCAAGGGGGGTTGATCGCATGACGGCCCAAGCGGGGTTGATCGCATGACCGTCCTGGATGCCCGCATACCGCAGGGGCCGATAGAGCAGAAGTGGGACAACCACAAGTTCTCGGTGAGACTGGTCAACCCGGCCAACAAGCGGCGGTTCAAGATACTGGTGGTCGGCACCGGGCTGGCGGGGGCGTCAGCGGCGGCCTCCCTCGCCGAGCTCGGCTACAGGGTGGAGGCGTTCACGTTCCACGACTCGCCGCGGCGGGCGCACTCCATCGCCGCTCAGGGCGGCATCAACGCAGCCAAGAACTACCGCAACGACGGCGACTCCGTGTACCGGCTGTTCTACGACACGGTCAAGGGCGGCGACTACCGCTCCAGGGAGGCCAACGTCTACCGGCTGGCGCAGACGTCGCTCAACATCATCGACCAGTGCGCCGCTCAGGGCGTGCCCTTCGCCCGGGAGTACGGCGGCCTGCTGGCCAACCGATCCTTCGGCGGCGCCCAGGTGAGCCGCACCTTCTACGCTCGGGGCCAGACCGGCCAGCAGCTCCTGCTCGGCGCCTACCAGGCCATGGCCGCGCAGGTCGCGGCGGGCGGCGTGACGCTGCATCCCTGGTGCGACGTGCTCGACATCGTGGTGAAGGACGGCGAGGCGTGCGGGATCGTCACCCGAGACCTTCTCACCGGTGAGGTGCGGGCCCACAGCGGCCACGCGGTGGTGCTGGCCACCGGCGGGTACGGCAACGTGTACTACCTGTCCACCAACGCCATGAACTGCAACGTCACCGCGGCGTGGCGGGCTCACCGGAGGGGGGCGGCCTTCGCCAACCCCTGCTACACGCAGATCCACCCCACATGCATCCCCGCCAGCGACGAGTTCCAGTCGAAGCTGACCCTGATGTCGGAGTCGCTGCGCAATGACGGGCGCATCTGGGTGCCCCGCAAGATGGACGAGACCCGCAGCGCCGCCGACATAGGCGAGGCCGACCGCTACTACTTCCTGGAGGAGAAGTACCCGGCGTTCGGCAACCTCGTGCCCCGTGACGTGGCCTCGCGCAACGCCAAGACCGTGGTCGATCAGGGGCTGGGCGTGGGGCCGCTGCGCAACGGCGTGTACCTGGACTTCGCCGACGTGATCGCCCGAGACGGCACCCAGGTTGTGCGAGAGAGGTACGGGAACCTGTTCGACATGTACGAGCGCATCACCGGCGAGGACCCGTACCGCTCGCCGATGCGCATCTACCCGGCCACCCACTACACGATGGGCGGGCTCTGGGTGGACTACAACCTCATGACCAGCGTGCCCGGGCTGTACGCCATTGGCGAGTGCAACTTCTCGGACCACGGCGCCAACAGGCTGGGGGCCTCGGCGCTGATGCAGGGCCTGGCCGACGGGTACTTCGTGCTGCCGTACACGATCGGCGACCACCTGGCGCCCCGCCTGGGCGCCGCGCCCGTGCCGACCGGAGACCCGGTGTTCGAGGCAGCGGTGGCCGAGGTGGAGGACCGGACCCGGGGCTGGCTGGCCAAGCGCGGCACCCGGTCGGTGGACCACTACCACCGGGAGCTGGGCAAGATCGTGTGGGAGTACTGCGGGATGGCGCGCAACCGGGTCGGCCTCCAGAAGGCTCTGAGCGAGATCCCGGCGCTGCGCGAGGAGTTCCGTGCCAACGTGAAGGTGCTCGGCTCGGCCGAGGCGACCAACCAGTCGCTGGAGCAGGTCAACCGGGTGGACGACTTCATGGAGATGGCCGAGCTGAAGGTGCGCGACGCATTGCACCGCGAGGAGTCCTGCGGAGGCCACTTCCGCGAGGAGCACCAGACGCCCGAGGGTGAGGCGCTGCGCGACGACGAGAACTTCTCATACGTGGCCGCCTGGGACTGGCAGGGGCCCGACCGGCCGCAGGAACTGATCCGCGAGCCGCTCGAGTTCGACAATGTCGAGCTCACGCAGCGGAGCTACAAGTGAGCGGCGGTCACGGGGCCGGGGCCACGATGAGGCTGAGGCTGCGCATCTGGCGCCAGGACGGGCCGGACTCGCCTGGTTCGTTCGTGAAGGTGGACGCCTACGACATCCCCGCCGACGCATCGTTCCTGGAGATGCTCGACATCGTCAACGAGCGTCTGATCGACGACGACAGAGAGCCCATCGCCTTCGCCCACGACTGTCGCGAGGGCATCTGCGGCACCTGCGGCGTGATGATCAACGGCCGGCCCCACGGCCCCTCCAGGGCCACCGCCACCTGCCAGCTGCACATGCGCAAGTTCAACGACGGCGACGAGATCGTCATCGAGCCGTTCCGGGCCGCGTCGTTCCCCGTGGTGAGGGACTTGATGGTGGACAGGCGGGCCTTCGACCGGATCATCGAGTCCGGCGGCTACATCTCGGCGCCGACGGGCGCGGCCCCGGACGCCAACGAGATCCCGGTGCCCAAGGACGCAGCCGATTTCGCCATGGACGCGGCGGCCTGCATCGGCTGCGGGGCGTGTGTGGCGGCCTGTCCCAACTCGGCGGCGCAACTGTTCACCGCGGCCAAGCTGGGCCATCTCAACGTGCTGCCCCAGGGCCAGCCGGAGCGGTGGCGGCGGGCCGAGGCGATGGTGGAGACCATGGAGTCTTTCTTCGGGTCGTGCACCAACCACGGTGAGTGCCACGAGGCTTGCCCCAAGGAAATCAGCCTCGACTTCATCGCCGTGCTCAATCGCGACTACCTCAAGGCCAAAGTGAAGAACCGTCGCCTCGCCTCCCAGATCTAGCAGGGTGCCGGCAGGGACGATCGGTTGAGCGGGAGCGAGGCTGGCCGGGGTTGGGGTCGGCGTCTGGTGATCGGGGTGGCGCGGGGCGCGGCCATGGGCTGCGCGGACGTGGTTCCGGGAGTGTCGGGCGGCACCATCGCGGTGGCGCTGGGGATCTACGAGCGGCTCCTCGAGGCGGTGCGCGGCCTTGCGGGGGCACTCGGGGCACTGTTGCGGGGCGGCGGGCGCGTCGCGGCACGGCGGCTGGCAGGGGTGGACTGGTGGCTGACCGTGCCGCTGCTTGCCGGGATCCTGGGCGCGGTGCTGCTGCTGGCTTCTGTGATCGAGACCCTGCTCGAGGAACATCCCGAGACCATGGCGGGGCTGTTCTGCGGGCTGGTGGCCGCGTCCGCTGTGGCCGCCTGCCGGCTGTTCAGCTGGCGCCATTGGGGCCGGATCGCCGTTGCGGTCGCCTCGGCGGCAGCCACGTTCGCCCTGCTGGGCCTGCAGTCCGCGCCGGTGGCCGACCCGTCGCTGCCGGTGCTCTTCGGAGCCGGCGCGGTGGCGGTGTGCGCCATGATCCTGCCCGGGGTCAGCGGCGCCTTCCTGCTCCTCATGCTGGGCATGTACGCGGCGGTGATCACGATCGTGAACGAGTTGCGGCTGCTGGAGGCGGCGATCTTCGCACTCGGCGCGGCCACGGGCCTGGCGTTGTTCTCGTCGCTGCTGGGCTGGCTGCTGGAGCGGGCCCGTGACACGGTGATGGCGGTGCTGGTGGGGCTGATGGCGGGGTCGCTGCGGGTGCTGTGGCCGTGGCCCGACGGCGTGGGGGTCATCAGCGGCCACAACGGCGAGACCGTCTCGGGCAGCGACCTGGCCTGGCCGTCCGCCGCCCAGTGGCCGGCGCCCACGATGGCCGCGGCCGCCGGCTTCGCCGCCGTGCTCGTGCTCGTCCTCGCCACCGCTGCGAGGGAGTAGCCGGCCGGGGCCGGGGGCTCAGGGCGCCAGGCCCGCCGCCGGGAGGTCCGCGAGGGGGACGAGTTCGGCCTCGGGGGTCTCGATGTCGCCCTCGGGGAGCATGAACCGCCAGTAGACGATGCCCGAGGACCTGCCCCCGGTGTCGAGCCAGTTGGGCGTGCCTGGGTCGGTGTGGGAGATGATCGCAGTGAAGCGTCCGCCGGCGTCGGCGGTGGTCTGGGTGCGATTGAGCGAGATGCGCCTTGAGGTGTAGTCGAGGGACTGCAGGTGCCGGTTCCACAGGCACACGTTGCCGTAACGGCACCGCGGCCAGCGGGCGCGGATCACCAGCGCCTCCCGCGGACCTATCCGGAAGGGGGCCATGGCGTAGGACGCGTCGACGGCAGCCAAGCCCAGGTCCCCGGGCCTGCCCGGGGCCGGGAACACGTTGGGCACCCTCGAGATCCATGAGCGGGGCTCGGCCGCGGCCTGCGGGCGCCGGTCGACTGTGAGGCCCCGAAGGAAGGTCGTCACCCGGCGGATCCCGGAGGCCACACCGGCGTCGTCGGGGCCCGGCGGCGGGGCGCCGTCGCCGTCGAGCACCTCGATGCGCATGGCGGGTACCCGCTGGGGATCCGCGGCCGCGTAGGTTGCGTCCTCGAAGTAGTGGCGGACGCTGACCGAAGCCGAGCCCTCGGGCAGGGCCAGCCAGTTGCGCTCCCGCGGCTCGCCGCCGAGGTGGACCTCGAAGCGGCCGCCGGCGTCGATGTCGATGGCGGTGTCGTTGACGATCCCCAAGACCTGGTTGCCTATCGAGCCCCAGTCGGGGCCGGACTCCACGGTGATCGACACGTAGACCGCTCCCCTGGTCTCGCCCCGCACCCGGTAGGCGTGGTCGGCCGACACCGGCGAGTCGAAGTAGACGGCATCGGGGTTGTCGCCGAGCACCTTGCGGTCGGGATCGACGATGCGATGGAACCTGGGAGCGGCGGGATCGCGTGCGAAGAGGCCGACGAGACCCCATTGCAGGTAGTGCATGACCGCCCGGTGGGCCTCGGCCACATCGTCGGCGGTGTGCAGGTTCCACTCCGGTGACACCCAGCGCTCGTCCACCTCGCGCAGCGTGTCGATCAGTTCGTGCAGGGCTCGCCGGGACTCGGTCTCCATCAACTTCTCGTTCCTTGTTCCGCCTGGGCTGGACTTCGTGCTATGGGCACACAAGGCACCCCTCCAAGGCTGCTCGTGCGCCGCGCGTTCAGGGCGTCACCCCTCGCCGGCCACCCCGAAGCGACCTATGTAGGGGGCCGTGGCGTCTCTGAGCCCCTCGGCGGTGTAGCCCCAGTCCTCGGGGGCATAGCGATGCACCCCGAACTTGCCCTTGGGCTTGTGGGCCAGGTAGTCGAGCACGGCCGCGGCGTGATCGGCGGTGAAGTCGCGGCACATGCGCTCGTAGGCGGCCCGCAGGGTGCTTACGGGGTCGCTCATCAGCGCCGCGAAATGCACGTCCACGAACCGGTCGTCGGGCACCGCGCCCGTGGCCCTGAGATGCACAGAGCCGTTGAGGCCGGCGGTGAAGGCGGCCACGACGCTGCCGGCCACGCGGGCCACCTCGACCTCGTCGGTGCGCAGCCACTGGATCATGGCGCTGGTGCTGGCCGTGGAGGGCATGGTCTTGGCGGGATCGCGGTGGGTCTGCACCACCCAGGCGTCGCTGAAGGCGTCGAACAGCAGGGGCAGCAACATCAGGTGCGCCGGTGTCTTGAGCACCCATTGCGTGGGGCCGGCGCCGTGCTGGAGCGCCTGGAGGAACTGCCGCTCGTAGGCGTAGTTGGTCACCGGGTCGGGCATCCAGGCGTCGAGTGAGGCGATCATGTTCCAGTGGAAGCCGCAGAAGCTGCCCTGGGTGAGGGTGACGCACTCCACCGGCAGGTCGGAGCGCAGCTCGTGCACTGCCTGGAACTCGGGCTGCACGTCGGCCCAGAACTCTTGCTCGCATTCGCTGAGCACCAGCGGCGCGGCCCCGTCACCGGTGGGGACGGGGGCCGTGCAGGAGGTGGCAAGCGGTGCGGGCGGCAGCGGGTGGAGGGCCTCGGCCGCTGTCGGGGCTCGCAGCTCGGGATCAAGTGCCAGCAGCTCGAACAGGATGGATGTGCCCGAGCGGGCCGGACCGGTGATGACGACCGGCGCGGTGACCGGCGCGTCGACGATCTCGGGGATGTCGTCGAGCGCGGCGGTGACCCGAAGCCGCGCCCGCAGCGAGCGCAACAGCTCCTGTCTGGTCATCAGGCGCCCGACGGTGTGCATGGGGGCGGCGTCGAGCGCGGTGACGAGCGTCTCGAAGCGCTCCTGCCAGCGGGGATCGCCCAAGTTGCCCCGGGGCAGGCCGCCAACCAGCGCGGCGGCGCGGCCGAGCAGGTCGCCCGCGTCCAGCGGCACGAGGTCGCGTGGGCGCCCTCCGACGGAGTCGGCCATGAGGTTGATGCGACGCACCCAGTCGGGGCGCAGCAGCCGGTCGGCCATCGGAGCTAAGGTGGACGGCGTGAGGTCCATACCGGCTACCAGTCTATCCGCACGCCGCGCGGCTGCTTCCAGGGACGAGGACGATGATGATGGTCTGAGTTTTTTCGTGTATGCAGGTGTTGTCGCATGCTTTCCGATGTTGTACGCTTTCCTCATGGACATTTTCTCAGCAAACACCGTGCTCATAGTGTTCGGCTCGATGTTCACCGCGATGCTCGCGGCCTTCATCGGGTTCATGTCAGCGTCGTTGCGGTCCCAGAATCGTCAAGGCGTCAAGACGCTCGAGCTCCTAGAGCGAGCCAACAAGGAGAACCGCGAGTCCAACGAGGCCACCCGCAAGGAGTTCCGCGCGGCCATGAACGAATCCCGCAAGGAGTTCCGCCAAGCCATGAGCGAATCCCGCAAGGCCAACGACGAGGCACGCAAGGAGTTCCGCCAAGCCATGGCCGAATCCCGCAGGGCCAACGATGCCTCCCGCAAGGAGTTCCGCGCAGCACTGGACGAATCCCGCGAGGCCATCGAAGCCGTCAGCCGCGAGAACCGAGAGGCCAACGATGCCTCCCGCAAGGAGTTCCGCGCAGCACTGGACGAATCCCGCAAGGCCCACGAGAAGCTCAGGCAAGAGAGCCGAGAGGCCAACGATGCCTCCCGCAAGGAGTTCCGCGCAGCACTGGACGAATCCCGCAAGGCCATCGAAGCCGTCAGCCGCGAGAACCGAGAGGCCAACGAGAAGCTCAGGCAAGAGAGCCGAGAGGCCATCGAAGCCGTCCTCCGAGAGAACCGCAAGGCCAACGACGACGCCCGCAAGGAGTTCCGCGGGGCCAACGAGGCCTCTCGCAGGGAGTTCCGCCAAGCCATCGACAAGCTCCAGGACACCGTCGACGGGCTGAGGGCCGACGTCCACGAGCTGAAGACCGACGTCCACGGGCTCAAGCAGAGCCACAACGACCTCAAGATCACGGTCGACCGCAACCATCAATACGTGCAGCAGCGGTTCGGTCAGGGTGTCGTGTCGCCGGCGCGACACGACACCGACGCAGCGAGCAGCGAAGCCGCCGAAGCCGCCTAGGCAGACTGCCGGTCCCGCCATGGCGCAGCCGGCACGGGGCACACCGACACCGCGAGCAGCCGTCGCCTTGTCCGGCGGGCGCAGCATCGCGGCCCGCACAGCCGGCGCACTGAACGCTGGCACGGGGCGAGGCTGACGCCTTGTCCGGCAGGCGTGGCTCGCAGCCGTGGGCGGTGGGGTCGGTGGCGCTGGCGGTGTCGCTGATCGGCACGATCGGCACGGCGTCCGAACTCGGGCCTGACTCGCTCAGCGCGGCTGCCACGGGATCGTGGCGCGCGCTGATCGGAGCGGCAGGGCTGTTGGCACTCTCGCTGATCCGCGGTCAGGCGCCCTGGCGGTATCCGATGCCGGCACGATGGGTTGCGATGGGCGGGCTGGGGGTGGCGGCCAGCCAGCTCGCGTTCTTCGAGGCGACGTCGCGCACCGGGGTGGCGGTGGGAACTCTCGTGGCCATCGGGATCGGGCCCGTGGCCGCCGGGGTGATCGACTGGCTGGCATACCGCCGGCTCCCCGGCCGGCGCTGGGCGGCCGGTGCCGGCCTGGCGCTGGGCGGGGTGGTGTTGCTCTCGGGCGGTGGCGCCTATGTGGTGTGGAGCGGCGTGGGTTTCGGGGTGGTGGCGGGCTGCGGCATACCGTGCCAGGGGTTCGCGGCGCAGCGGCTGATGCGGGATCGCCCGGTGCTGCCCGCGATGGCCACGGTTCTGGCGGCGGGCTCTCTCCTGCTGCTGCCGATCGCGCTGGCCTCTGCCGGCACAGCCTTCGGGTCGGTTGCGCCGGCGGTGACGGTCGCCTATCTCGGTCTGGTGACGATCACGCTGGCGCACGCGCTCTGGGGGGCCGGGCTGAAGCGTCTCAGCTTGAGTGTCGCCGTTGTCGTGGGATTGCTGGAGCCGGCGGTGGCATCGACGCTGGCCGTGACGGTGCTCGAGGAGCCCGTCACCGCCGCTCTGGCAGCCGGCGTCTCTCTGGTGATCGCCGGCGTCGCGGCGTCGTCGCTCGGCTCCGGGGCCCGCACCGGTGCCGCTGACGCCTCACCGGATCGGCCCCGTCGCGTGACTGAGCGACCGAGCGGGTAGGGGGACCCTACCCGGCGACAGCAATGCCGAAGCCGCTTTGACCCACACAACCCTGCATGCCTTCCGAGCACTGCCGTGGACACGGATGACCTGCGTTGCTCGGGGCATGGGCTGCGACGGGCTCATGTCGAGAACGTTGACGGGCTATCGTCAACCGAGTTCAATCAGCTCGGCGAATCGGTGGCCGTGCCGAGAGGCTGCGGCACTAGAGGGGGTGCTCCTGCTGTCATCGCGGCGCGAGGAGGTCGTTCGCATCCTGCGAGCCAAGGGCCTTCGCAGACTCGACGAGCGGATCAGGCTCGCGTCAGGGGCGTGGTCCCGTGACTTCGTCGACGGCAAGGAGGCTCTGGCCGAGTGGCGCGACCTGCGAACGGCGTGCGAGGTGATCGTCGAGACCGTCACCGGCGACGGTCACCACTTCGACGCGGTCGGCGGACTCACCATGGGCGCCGACGCTCTAGCGGTGGGGATCGCGGCGGTCAGTGACCGCCGCTGGTTCTTCGTGCGCAAGGAGCCCAAGCAGCGAGGCACGAACCGGTGGGTCGAGGGGGCACGGATCGGCTCCGGCGACCGGATCCTGCTAGTGGACGACATCGTGACGACGGGCGGGTCGATCCTCACCGCGCTCGACGTCATCGGTCGGACCGGCGCATGCACCGTGGCCGCGGCGACGCTGGTGGATCGGGGCGACATGGCCCGGCCCAGGTTCGAGCAGCAGGGCATCGCCTACTACCCGGTCACCACCTACGAGTCACTGGGAATTGACCCGGTCGAGTTCCACCAGCCAACCGGCGACCGCTGACAACCCCCGACCAACGGCGACCCAGCAAGGCCACAACCCAATGGACGAAGCCCGGGAGGGTTGGGGGTTTCGGCGAATCGGACCATGCCGGTGGACGGCGCCCCGGCGTTCAAGGAGAGCGCCCGATGTCGGGCACCGTCCTGCCACATGGCCGGCACCATATCCCTGGCCCGGTCAGAGGCGTTGAAACCGCCGAGGTCGGGCGCCCTTAGGGCTCGGTGAATCGGATCATGCCGGTGGACAACGCTGTGGTGGCATCGTTGCCGGTGGCGCCGGGCGCATTTTCCTTGGCGAGGATGATGAACCCGATGCTGCGCTTGGTGCCCGACGCCTGCTCAGGGTCGTCGAACTCGAGGCTGACGGTGGCCTCGCCGTTAGCGTCCGTCTGCTCGGTGTGCACGACCGCCAGAACAGCATCCGACGGCGCGGCGCCGACCCAGCCCAGGAAGTTGGTGTTGGCTCTAGCGACCCGGTTCAACGCTCCCTTAACGAAATAGCGCGTGACCCTGAACTTGGCGGAACCGTCACCAGGAGTAGTTGTCGTGCCACCGCCCTGCATAGCCACTCTGAGTTGTATCTTGACGCCCACCGGATCCCCGAAGTCGGCCTCCACGAAGGTCGTGCCCGGCGAGGTGTTCGGGAACCTTTTATCGGTCTTCGCTCCCTCAGAGGTTACCCAGAAAGTCGACGCTGGCGGGAAGACAGCAGCAGTCGTTGTGGGCGCGCTCCCCACCGTAAGCCGGCTATCGGAGTCGGTGAGCTTGATGTAGAAGTGGTGCAGACGCTTGTTCGTGTTGCCCGAAGAGACCGGCCCGTTCACCTCCTCGACAACGAAAACGACCACTGTTGCGGTGTCACCGGCAGTGCCCGGGGTGGGATCAGCCGGCGCCGCGACAATGAAATTGCTCCTGCCATTACTATTGGTTTTCAACTCGATATCAAACGGAGTCGACCAGTTGGCACAGTTCGCGTTGGAGCCGCAGCGCACACTCAAGAACGTGTCATGCGCGGGCGACGTCGCATCCCGGAAACCGGTCACCACGCTGGTCGTGTTGCGCTGCCTAACCTGAAACACCATCGGATTAGTGCCGTCACGTCCCACCTTCGCGTTCTTCACCGCGTTGTTGTCGCTCTCATCTCTGTGCTGCAACTGAACCCTGAACCTGCTCCAATCACCGAACTTCATCGAATAGTACACATTGTCGTTACTATCGGTCGCTCTCGTATTCTCTACGGCCGAGTTGGTTGCAGTGATCTTCAACAACTCCGCCGCCCCCGCCGGAACAGTCGTAGTCGTAGTCGTAGTCGTAGAGGTCGTAGAGGTAGTAGTGGAAGTCGTTGTCGTGGTCGTCGTTGTAGTGGTGGTAGGCGTCGTGGTCGTCGTGGTCGTCGTGGTCGTCGAGGAGGTCGTCGAGGAGGTCGTAGTAGTGGTGGCAGGCGTCGTGGTCGTCGTGGTCGTAGTCGTCGACGACGTAGTAGTCGAAGTCGACGTAGTCGTGGCAGTAGTCGTAGTCGTAGTCGTCGTGGTGGTAGTGGTTGCCGGGGTGGAACCACCGCCACCACCGCCGCCGGCGGCGGGAACAACCGCGGTCGCGGCCGGCACCGTCACAGCCCCAGCCTCACCCGCGATCTTCAGTTCGAACGCGTCCACATCGGCGCTGTAACGGGTGCCGCGGCTGCCGGTCCACACCCACACCGTCACACCACGACCAACAGCCGCCGCGGTCAACTCATCCAACCTCACATCGCCGTCGGCAGCGGTGACCGGATCACGGGCGTCGATCACGCACTTGGTGGAGGTGCGGTTCACGCTCCTGACGATCGCGTTGCACCCGCCCCGCAGATCAAACGCCCGATAACGGCGCTGCGAGCCCACAAAGAACCCGTCAACCAGCGCACCGGCCACCGGCGCGAACGCCTCGCCGCGCACCGACACCACCACCCTGTTGCCATCAGCCTGCGCCGTCACACCCGCAGGGCGCACCCCCGTGTGCGCCAACGCGCGCGTGATGAACGACGCCATATTCTTACGCAACACCGCACCCCCAGGCGAGAACACACTCGCACCCGCCGCGCTGCCCGTAGTGATACCAAGCTCAAAGGCATACGAGACCGCCGTGTCCACACCCTCAGGCACAACGCCACGCACGTCAGCGAAATGATCCAGCGTCCCGCCCGAACCCAAGATCAGATCACCCTCGATAGCGCCGTCCCGATGGAACAGGCCAGGGCTGGCATGCCGCAAGAACCCGACCAGAGCCACCGCCATCTCAGCCCGCGTGATGCTCACACCCGGCCTGAACATCCCACCCGAGCCGGCCAAGATGTCACTGCGAGCCAACGCCACGACCGCGTTGCGGCGCTCCTCGTCCAGACCGGCGATGTCAGCAAAGTCAGCGGCGCCCGAGCCGCCCGTCAGATCCAAGCCAGCCACACCAGCGGCCCGGTGCAAGAACAACGCCATCTGCGAACGCGTCACCTCAGACCCCGCATCGAACCGCTCAGCCGTCCTACCCCGCGTGATCCCGTAATACGCCAGACAGTTGATCGCATCCTCAGCAACCAGACCCTCGGTGTCCACGAACCCCGCATCACGCGTGGCATCACCCACACACGCCGAGAACACCGGCAACACATCAGCCTCCGCGCCGCTGCCCCCCACAGGCGCAGCCCCAACCGGAGCCGCAACCACAACCCCACCAACCAAACCAACCACCAACAACACACACCACAACAAACCAGGCTTACCCCCGCCACGGCGGCGACCGGCCACACCACCCACCAACCCAACCAAACCAGAATCGGCATGCACCCCGCCACGGCGGCGACCGGCCACACCCATCAGCCAGCCCCCCCCCCCCCGCGGGTGGAACCACTACCAACACGAACCAGCTGCGACATCAGCCACACTCTCCTATCACGCATTCCGGCGGAAACCCCGCCGACCCTACTCGACCGGCACAACCCTAACACCACCCAGCCGGCCACGAGCCAACCGGCGGCACCAGAACCGTGCCACCCACCAACATGCCCCCCCCCCTGGGCGCAACCATCTCCAAGGCATGCCGAAAACACCGCCTTCAATGCGCATCGACATCGCGGGACCCGCGTGCGCCGACTCCGACGACGGCGAGAGCACCAAGGGCGTCTCCGTTTGACCACGATGCGGTATACAGGCATCATGGCGCTCACGCGGTTCGGCTTCAACATCCCCAGCTTCACCTATCCCGGCACCGGCGACCCCGACCTGTTCGACGCTGTGTGCGCGGCAGCCGCCGCGGCAGAGGACGGCGGCTTCGACTCGCTGTGGGTGATGGACCATTTCCACCAGATACCGCCGATGGGCTCGGCGGACGAGCCGATGCTGGAGCCGTACACACTGCTGGCGGCTCTGGCCCCGCGAACCCGCTCAGCCCGCCTGGGTGCTCTGGTCACCGGCGTCACCTACCGCAACCCGGCTCTTCTGGCGAAGACGGTGACCACGCTCGACATCGTGTCGGGGGGTCGGGCGATGCTCGGCATCGGCGCGGCGTGGTTCGAGGCGGAGCATCTTGCCTACGGCTACGACTTCCTGCCGGTGGGCGAGCGGATGCGCCGCTTGGAGGACGCTGTGCGGATCTGCAGGGCCATGTTCACCGGCGGGCCGGCCACCGTTGCCGGGACACGCCACCACATCACTGCTGCGCTGAACCGGCCACGACCGCTAACACCGGGCGGCCCGCCAATCCTTGTGGGCGGGGGCGGAGAGCGGCGCACCCTGGCGATCGCCGCCCGCCATGCCGACGCTTGCAACATATTCGGCGAGCCCGCCGCCGTACGCCACAAGTTGGATGTGCTCGAGGCGCACTGCGAGCAGGCGGGCCGGGATCCGGCGGAGATTTCCAAGACCCGGCTCGGCGCGCTGGTGATGGCCGACACCGCCGCGAACGCGGCCCGCTTGGGTGCCGAACTGCGAACCACGCGCAACATGAGCATGGAGAAGTACCGGGGCTACGCCATAGAGGGCAGCCCTGAAGGCGTGTGCGAGCAGGTGGCCGCACTGCTGGACGCGGGACTCGACGGGCTGATCTTCAACGTGCACGATGCCACGGACTCAGCCGGCATCGCCCAGGCGGGAGCCGTGCTACGCAACAACTTCGGTTAGACCGGCGGGTCCAGAACCCGAAGACGGTCCACAACTGTTGCAATCTCCTCGCCAGCAGGCGATCTATTTCCCTCCGATCTTCTTTGTTGAGTGTGTGTGTGCGAAACTAAATGCACAGCACAAATTCCCTGGGAACTCAGGACCCCGTCAGGGGGTGCTGCTCTGCAGTTCCGCCGTCAGTTCGGAGACGATGGTCTGCCAGTCTCCCACCAGCCCTACATCGGCTTGCTCGAAGATCTCCGCGCCGGGGTCGGAGTTGATCGCCAGGACCGTTCCGGCGTTGCGGATGCCGACCGTGTGGTTGAAGCGTCCGCTGACGCCCACCGCCACCAGCAGCCGGGGCGACACGGCATGGCCGGTGACGCCGATCTGGCGGCTCCGGGGCACCCAGCCCCGGTCTGTGACCTTGCGGGTGGCGCCCAGCGCGGCGTTGCCCAGAGCGGCTCGCAGCTTGTCGATGAGGGAATAACCGTCAGGTGGGACGCCCACCCCCACGGCCACGACGGTGCGCGCCCGGCGCAACTCGCCCGAGTCGTCGTCGGAACGCACGACCGAGACCGTGCGCAACCGGGACTGCGCAGGCGCCGGCAGCATCTCGGGCACCAGGTCTGCCACGACGCTGCGTGGCGGGCGGCCCGCCAGCACGCCGGGGCGGACGGTAGCCATCTGCACCGGCGAGCTCGACAGGATCGGCACCAGCAGCCCGCCCCCGAACGCCGGCTTCCAGGCCACCAGACGACCGTCTGGGCCGACCTCGAGCCCGACGGCGTCGCCCACGAGTCCCCAGCGATTGCGGGCGGCGACGATCGAGGCCACCACCCGTCCCGAACGGCTTCCCTCGACCAGCAACACCCAGGGAAGGCTCTCGGCCGCGGCTGCCGAGAGTGCATCGGCCTGCTCGGACGGCTCGGCTGCCGAGGGAACGACCAGAAGCCGGTCGGCGCCCGCCGCTGCAAGCCCGTCCCAGACGGCGGGGTCGGTGATGTTGGTGACAGCGGTCACGGTGCCGGAGATCCACGCAGCCAGCTCGGCGGCTTCTCCGAGCAACTCCGCAGCGACGCCCGGCTCGGTGAAGAAGCACCAGACGGATCGCTCGCCGGAGGCCTCAGCCACCCCCGAGCGGGCACCGCCGGCACCCCCAGAAACCCCGGTCGGCAGATCAGCACCATCAGCACCCCCAGAAACCCCGGTCGGCAGGGCAGCGCCATCAGCACCCCCGGAACCCCCGGCCGGCAGAGCAGCACCATCAGCACCCCTAGAAATCCCGGCCGGCAAAGCAGCACCATCAGCACCCCCGGAACCCCCGGCCAGCAGGGCGGCGCTGGCCGGCTCGTCACCGGCGAGGGCCGGGCGCCGCGCTGAACCGCTGAGCCCCGCCGTCTGCGGTCCACCTCCTTCTCTGGCGCCGGCGCGCGGCGGAGTTCCATCAACGTCATCGTCGGCGAAGGCGCCGAGCTCTTCGAGCAGGCGCAGGGCCTCTGCGGGCGAAGAGGCCCGCAACGCCCGCCGGGTGACGGGCAACATCCGCACGGGGCCGACCGACGTCGGCGAGCCGGCCGAGCCGAGCTGCCCGATCCGCACGCCCGGTTCCGCGGCTGAGAGCAGGTCCGCCGCCGAGAGTCGGACGATGCGGTGCTCGGCCACCTCTGCGCACCGCTCCGGGGGGGCCTTGGACGGGGCGCACAGCCTCTCGGCGGTGGACAGCGCCACGGGAAGCTCCCCCGCGATGGTGCGGTAGCCGTCATCGGTCTCCAGCCGCGCCGTGAAGGAGCGCCCGCTCACCCGCAGCTCGCGGGCACCGGCCGCGAAGGGCAGTCCCAGCAGTTTCGCCGTCTCGGCGGGCACCTGGCCGGTGTCGGAGTCAAGCGAGTTCAGCCCCGCCAGCACCAGGTCGAAGGGGCCGTCGCGCCGGAGCGCCGCCGCCAGCGCCACGGCCGTGGCCAGAGTGTCGCTGCCCGCGAACACCGGATCGCAGAGATGGAGGCCGCGATCGGCGCCGCAGGCGATCATCTCGCGCAGTGCCTCGCCCGCAGAGGGCGGGCCCATCGTGAACACGACCACCTCGCCGCCTGGTCCCGCCAGCTCGACAGCCTTGGCGTTGGCCCGCCGGCAATAGGCGTTCACCTCCAGCGGCACGCCGTCACGCACCAGGCGACCGGCTTCCATCCGCAGTTCAACCGGCGCCGGTATCTGCTTTACCAGGACAGCGATACGCACGAGGGCCTTGTATACCGCGCCGCGACAACCACGCCGCTCAACCCAGCGGGCCTTCCTGCCCACCCACGCTGCGCGGCCCGGCGAGCGTATCCATACACGCCGCGCAGCCCGGCGGGCGTTCCTAGCAATCCGCCAGAGCGCCCAGGGCTCGGCAGATCTCGGAGCGGCGCACCCCGAGCGAGCCGATGTGCCCGGTGAGGAAAGACCGGCGTATCGGCTGGAGGTTGTCGAAAGCGGCGGCGCAAGGCTCCGGCAGCCCCTCATCCGTGCCGAGGGGCACCTCGGTGGGAATGCTGCGCACGGTGCGGGTGACGGGTGCCACGACCAGCCACTCAAGGACGGGGATCGCCTCGCTACGCGTGACCACCAGAACGGGCCTGCGCTTGTCGGACGCCTCGGCCCACCAGATGTCGCCCTGCGCTATGTTGCTCCGCGCGGGCTTAACCACGGCACTTGTTGACGATGCGGTGCGGACTCGCCCTGAGAGATGTCGCGCTGCAAGGGCCTCACCACGGCTCGTCGGCGATCATGGCGACGGTGGACTCGTCGGACCAGCCGACCTCGCCGGGCGTCTGGGGTCGGCGCCGGTATCCCTCGACGATCTCAGCAGCGACTTGCCGACGGTGGCACTGCTCGATGAATGCTCGCAGGCTCAGCCGGACCGCGTCCGAGCGAGACTTCACCTCACCCCGATCGACCAGGTCGTCGAGGTGGGCCGCAAGTTGGTCGTCGATCCTTGTAACCAGTTGAACCATGCGACATGCATACCACTCTGCAATACAAAACGCAACCAGCAGAGCATCGGCATCCTGCGGGTCGTTCGCAGAACTCCGGGATTCCGTGTGCAGAGCTCCGGGATCCGCAGAACTCCGGGATCCTCAGTACCCGATCACAGCGCCTCCGTCGACCCTCACGACGGAGCCGGTGACGAAGCTCGCTCGGGCGCTGCAAAGGAAGGTCACCACGTCGGCCAGCTCCGGGGCTGTGCCGAAGCGCCCCATCGGGATAGACGCCTGCTGGCGGGTTCGCACAGCCTCGGGGGTTGTACTCTCCGCCGCGGCCCGAGCCGCCTGGAAGCGGCCCAGCGCCGGAGTGTCGAACTGGCCGGGCACCACGACATTGACCAGCACATCAGGCGCCAACTCCAGCGCCAGGGAGCGCGCGGCCGCGGCCACCCCGCTGCGGAACACGCCGGACAGGGCCAGCTCGGGGGAGGCCTCCACCACCGACCGGGCCGTGATGTACACCAAGCGCCCGTCACGGCCCGAGCGCAGGTGCGGGATCGCCGCACGCGAGATCGCCAGCGCCGGTCGGAGCATCGACTCGTAGGCAGCGAGCTCCTGCTGGGCCGTCGCCTCGGTCATGCCGCCCGGCCGGCCGCCGCCCGTGTTCACGACGCAGATGTCGAGGCCGCCGAGGCGGTCGGCAGCCTCGTCGACCATCCGCTGCGGCTCACCTTCGACGGTCAGGTCGCCTGCGACGGCCACGGCGCCCCGCAGCGCCGCCGCCGCCTCAGCGGCCGACTCGCCGCGCCGGCCAGAGACGGCAACGTTCGCACCCTCGGCCGACAGGGCGGCTGCGATGGCACGACCCAGACCCGAAGTGGAGCCGAACACGACGGCGCGCTTACCGTCCAGACCCAGATCCATGCCGGCACGCTAGCCCGCAGCCCAGCGCCGCATCGAAGGCGGGCAGCGCTGTAGGGTCGTCTCTGAGCAAGAGAACCGGATCTAGGGAACTGGGCACTGACGGAACGGGCGGAGGGATCGGACATGTCCTACGAGCAGGTGGCGCGCGATGCCGGAGTGAACCTCGACGTGCCGGTGCCGCCGGCGGGCAACTACGACCGCGTGACGCAGGTCCACGATGTGCTGTTCGTTTCGGGCTCGCTAGCACTGTCGCCCGGAGGAGGTGTCGCTTATGCGGGACGCCTTGGCACGGGCGCCGACGTCGAGGCGGGCCAGGCGAGCGCGAGGGGTGCGGCCGAGGCGATCCTCGCGTCGGTGCACCAACACCTCGGCACCCTCGACAAAGTGCAGCGGGTCGTGCGCCTCACCGGTTACGTGGCCAGCGACGCAGGCTTCAACCACCAGGCTGCGGTCCTGAACGGTGCCAGCGACCTGATGATCGAGGTGTTCGGTGAGGCCGGGCGCCACGCGCGCTCAGCCATCGGCGTGGCCGAGTTGCCCCTCGGCGCCTCTGTCGAGGTAGAAGCCATCTTCCAGATCAAGAACTGACCACCCCCTGACCACACACAGGAGCGAACGTGACTCGCAACACCATGAACACCGAGACCCTCACCCTGGAAGGGGCCAAGCTCGCCGCGGGCGCGGCCCTGGCAACGGCCGAGGATCACGGCTTGGCCGTTTGCGTGGCGGTGGTGAACGCCACGGGCAACCTCGTGCTGGTACACCGCATGGACAACGTGGTGGAGATAGCCCTCGACAACGCCATCGCCAAGGCCCAGGCCGCCCTCAACTTCAGGCGCGACACCGCAGCGCTGTCGGACTACTTCGGCACGGACACCTCGCTGGGGCCGCCCATGACGGCCCGCCACCACATCCTGGCGGTAGAGGGCGGCGAGCCCCTCACGACTTCGCAGGGAACGATCGTGGGAGCGCTCGGCATCTCCGGCGCCAAGCACGCCGAGGACGTGGTGTGCTCGCAGGCTGCGGCCGCGGCCTTCACCGCCGCCTCCTGACCGGCACGAGCCAGGCCGCGGCCCCCGATCCGGGGGGTGGCGCCTCGCCCCGTCGTCGGGCTGCCTCAACCCAAGACGCGGCCGAGCGGGGCGGCGAGGCTCCCGGCGCGGCCCCGGTCCGGGCGGTGACGGCCTCCGTCGCCTGCCTGAGCGCGAGCATCCTGCCGGGCTTTCTCACCGGCGCGTTCGGCAACGACATCAAGGCGGAGTTCGGCATCGGCGACACCGGGCTCGGCTTGGCCCTCGCGGCCACCTACGGGCTGTCGGCCGTCGCCACCGTGCATGCGGGCGAGTTCTCGGACCGGGTCGGGTGGCGGCGCAGCCTGCTGATCTCGATGTGGGTCACGCTCGCGGGCTACGCGGCCGTGATAGCTCTGGCCCGGTCGTTCGCGGGCTTCCTGGTGGCGCTGGCGGTGGCCGGAGCGGGCCTGACGCTGGCCGGACCGGCCGCCAAGGTGCTGGTCGCGCGCCATGTGGCCCCGCGGCGCCACGGCCTGGCGTTCGGGGTGCACATGTCGGGAATCCCGCTGGCGACGCTGCTGGCCGGTCTGATGGTGCCGCTTCTGGGTGGCAGCGCGCCGCTGGGCGACTTGGGATGGCGCCTGGCCTTCGCCGGCGGGGCGGCCCTCACCGTGGCCGGGATGCTGATGCTTCCCGCCGGCGAAGACCCGGCGGGCGTGCCGCCCGCGCTGGCCGCGCCTCAAGCGGGCCGCTTCGGGCACGTGAGGCTGGGACCGCTGTTCGTGTTCGGGGCCGCGGCCACGCTCGCCTCCTCAGCGGTGATCGGAGCGGCGACGTTCTTCGTGGTCAGCAGCGAGGGCGCGGGCATCTCAGAGGGCGCGGCCGGACTGCTGCTGTCGGTGGCCAGCGCAGGGGTGATCGCGGTCAGGATCACCCTGGGCGTGCTGGCCGACCGGGACCGCTCGGGCGCGGTCGGCACCGTGGCGGTGCTGCTGGCCGCCAGCGCGTCCGGGTACATGCTCATGGCCGCGGACGCGCCGGGGCTCTACGCGCTGGGAGGCCAGGTGTCGATCATCCTGGGATGGTCGTGGCCCGCGCTGATGGTGGTGGCCGTTGTGCGGATGAGCCCGCACGCCCCCGGGCTGGCGTCCGCCTTCGTGGTCAGCGGCCTGAACCTGGGCGCAGTGGCCGGGCCGGCCGCCTTCGGCGTGATCAGCGACACGGTGTCGCCGCCCGCCGCACTCTGGGTCGCAGGATCCGCGGCGCTGGCCGCAGCCTGCTTGAGCCTGCTCGGCCGCCTGCTCACGCGCTCTCCCTGGGCTTGAGACGGCGCTGCTTGCCGCCGTCCTCGGGCAGTCGAGGATCGGCATCGCCGTTCCAGGGCGTGCCAGCCGAGCGCGACACCCGTGGTGAACTCCATCAGCGGTTGCGAATGGTCGGTCATGGTTGCCAGCGTCGAGTACACGGCTGGACGAGTCCAAGTGTGTGTCGGATCCGGCGCTGGCTCCTACTAGCCCGACCTAAGGCACGCGCACGGCACGCTTGATGTCGTCGATGTTCGAGCAAGACCAGCCGAAGCTAAATTGACCGCACACAGCGTCCCTGAAGTCGTCAATCTCACTACGAAGGCTAGCGATCTCACCACTAAGGCTAACAACGTCCCTGTCGATGTCCTCGACATTCGAGCAGGACCAGCCGAAACCGCAAACGTCGTCCCTGAAGTCATCAATTTCACTACGAAGGCTAGCGATGTCTCTGCGAAGGCTGGCTATCTCATCAACCTCGGCGATATCATCGCGGGTCGTCCACGCCTCCCACCCCCACACGCCCACTGCGGCGGCGGCAGCGAGAAATACGAAGCCGAGGACAATCCCTCCGAAGACGGCCCAACCTCCGACATTGTCATCGCTCACAACATATCCTCCTCCGCCCGCAGTGCGGCACCGCAGCAGCTTGACACCACGCCGTCAAGCTACTTCCAGACGCGCGCTTTGGCAAGCCGATGTTTGGCGGTGCTTACACCAGGTTGGTGGCATCGGAGACTGCGATGTCGCCGCGCCGTCACAGCGGCCCGAAAACTGTGCCCACGTGTCCACGACCGCACCTCGCTTGTCGTCCAGGTCACCCGAGCCACCTCGCCGCCGCGAAGGTAGACTAGCTTGCGCTCTCTCAGCCGGATACTTCGCTCGTCCATCCGAACACCCTTCCCTATTTGTAGCCAATCGCCGCGAATCGCGGGCAGCGCGAGAGTAGCACGCAAGCGAGACACGGGATAGAGGACGTGCCGCAGGAGGGAGCATGGCTAACCCGCAACATGCGCACACAACCTCACGCGAACCAACACCTAGAGACAGCCTGCTCACGCGCTCTCCCTGGGCTTGAGACGGCGCTGCTTGCCACCGTCCTCGGGCAATCGAGGATCGGTGTCGCCGTTCCATAGGATGCCGGGGCGCGGCACCCGATAGTAGTTGGACGGGTCGTCGGGGTTGGTGATGGGTCTCGCGGTCGGCCGAGGCTCAAGGACAAAGCGGCCCAAGGCCGCCTCACAGTATTCCTGCAACAACTCGATACATATCCAGCGACGCTTCGTTCGTTCACATACCTCACCGGTAACGCAGCTCCCAGCAAAAGGATCAAGTACAAGATCGTCAGGTTCGGTAAGCATACGAACGAAATACTCTGGCAGTTCGGCCGGGAACCTTGCTGGGTGTGGCTTAAGGCCGTTCTCTTTACAATACCGCAGATAAAAACTATTACTCTCAGTGTTCGGGATAGCAATCAGATTGGGCGGAATGGCCGCACCATTATCGACGCTGAAATGTTCGCCAATATCATGGCCCGACGGCCGCTTCTTGGCGCGGTAGCCCTTGGCCAACAGTTCCTGCATGCTTGAGCTATAAGGCTGAAGAACTCGGCGGTTGCTGGCCATCGGCCAGGGTGTCTTTGATAGCCACCAGACCGTATTGATGGCATCCTTCACCCGAACCCGTCGTACCGTAACCCACTCCGCCGGTGTGGGAAGTTTAGATGGGTTCCACCAATAAAATTCCTGTGCCAGGTGAAATTCAAACACCTCACACAAGTCGATCAGCAACTTGAAGTGGTAAAGGCTGCGTGTCGGGTAGCCCTTGTTCCAAGCCCCGCCGATGTCGATGACCAGGCTACCGTTATTCCTAAGGATGCGATGAAACTCGGCAGCGAAAGAGCGAAACCATTCGACGTAATCATCGGCCTCGACGTTGCCATAGTCCTTCTTGCGCACCAACCCGAATGGCGGACTCGTCATTATGAGCTGCACAGACTCGTCCTCAAAGGAGGCCATCGCTTCTAGACTGTCACCATGAATAATCTTGCCGAAGTCCGTCTGGTGGAAAGTACAATAGTTGGCCGTATCCTGCGTCTGCATCGATAATCTCCCTATGAATCCAGACTCTTGAGTTGCATGGCATGACCCGCTTCACGCTCCAATATATCAACAAGCACAGCGGGGCACGCATCGATTAGAGAGAGGTCGTCACCATCAACCATAACAATGCAGAGATTGGTAGATGCCATGACCTTATCGGCATATCGACGAGCTTCTTCACCGATCTTGCCAGTAGATATCATGACGATCACGTTACTATTGAGAAGGTGCGTGAGACCAACTTCCTTGGCAACATCGTTGAGCGAAACGTGAGCGGTGTTCTTGCACTGGATCTGCCAGCGCGAGTAGATGAGTCGTGTGCTTTCAAAGATCAGATCCACCTCTGCCCCGCCGGTAGCCGTGCCACGGATGCGGGTCGTAACGTAGGTTAGATCTACGAGCCGCATCAATTTGAACGCGAGCGCCTCGAGGGCAAGGCCGCGAATGTGAGTATCATTGGATTGGAGTTCGTTGCGAATGTCCTGGAGAGACTTTCGCAATAGGGGCCGAAGATCGGAGTGTGTCTGATGTTCAAGCTGCGCGATTAGAGGTTCAATAATATCAGTGACAAGTTTGTCAGTGACAGTGACCAGGAAGGGTTTAGCACCGCGTCCAATTGTCCTGGTGCCACGCTCAAGGTTTATATACCCGGCTTCACGTAGAGGGTAGAGGACTTGTTTAGGCAAGTTTTTCTCGTTGAAGTTAGCGCCATAGGTAGCGGAAGCCAGCCGCTCGACATCATTGGATAGGTGCGGTCCACCACCGTCAAGGTTGGCGAGCGTTTTGAGATAGGCGCGCTGCTCCGGTGATAAGGCGGCGAGTTCTTCGAATTCTTGAACAGAAATGCCAAGAAGTTCATTGAGACGAGACTGGTCAACACGATAGCCAAGGACAATGACACCAGCTCTCTCAAGCCATAGTCGCAGGGTGCTCATGTTCTTGCTGCCGCGCGGAACAACGATCCCACGTTCATTGAGCCAGCGACTGAGTTCGTTTAGATTGACAGGCTCACCCGCAGCCTGCATGTCGAGCAGACATTGAACGAAGTTCATCCCCTGACAGTTCTTTAGAATATGGCGACCAAATTCCTCGAGGAGGGCAGCTTCACCGTGAAGGAGGCCATGGAGCCGCAGGCCGACCTCGGTGAGGGTGGCGTCCTTCTCGTTGATCAAGCCATAAGCACGCATCCCCAGCTTCGTGTTGTTGGCAAGTTTGCCCTTGTTTTCGTCGGAGATGTTTCGCCGCGCGAAATAGCGGTCGCGCACGGCGCTCTCGAAAGCCCTCCAGTCAGTACCGTGCTGGTGCGCCAACTCCAGAAGGACTCCAAGATCGATTACGTCCGGGGAGAACTCGCTGCCGAAGGGGAGGTCGCTACGCGGCATTACAGGCTTCTGAGGTCAGGGGCAAGTTCGCCGTTGGCGATCGCCGACATAGGGCAGTGTAGGCGGCGTGTCCGTTGTGGAGTTGCGCTACCATCGTGGCCGACGCGCGACCCAACCCGGCGTTGGCCACGGAACCGTCCTCAGGACCGGGTTCGTCTAGCTCCAGGTTGGATGGAGCCGTGCGTCTGGACGTCTTGTGAAACTCCATGCGCAACCCCTTGCGCATTGCCTCGCGAGTCATGGGAGCACCGTACTCGACAGGTGTGACACGCGAAGGACCCATGCCCCGCAGGAGGCTTGAGGCGATGTCGCCTCGGCCGACGCCGAGGAGCGTCAGCCCGCGTGCCCGCAGGGGCTTGGGTTCGGCAGGACTCGAGCATCCGCCACAGAGCCGCCGGCTGCGCGGTTGCGGTGACCGGGGCTTGATGGGATTACGGTATACCGGTCGGGTCGGCGCAGAGGCCCGTGCCGGCAGACCGGGAGGAAGCGCGTTGCTTCGATGGCTCGCCAGACGCATCATCGCGGCGGCCCTGGTGGTATTCGTGGTCACGTCCCTGGTGTTCGTGGTGACCCACGTCTTCACCGACCCGGCCACCGTGTCACTGCCGCTGGAGGCCACACCCGAGCACCGGGCGAACCGCCGCACCCAGCTCGGCCTCGACCGGCCCCTGGCCGTGCAGTACTGGGACTTCATCTCGGGTCTCGCCACAGGCGACATGGGCGAGTCGTTCTGGCAGGGCCGCCCGGCCTCGACGCTGGTGCTCGAGCGCCTGCCGGCCACGCTCAAGCTGGTGGCCGGAGCCACCGCCGTGACGGTGCTGCTCGCCGCGCCGATGGGGATGCTGGCTGCCTGGTGGGAGCGCCGCTTCGCCGATCACGCCGTGCTCGGCTTCTCGATGGCCTCGATCAGCGCTCCGCCGTTCTGGATCGGCTACCTGCTGATCATCGTGTTCGCGGTGCAGCTCGGCTGGGTGCCGACCTTCGGATCGCGCGGGCTGACCTCGCTGATCCTGCCGTCGCTCGCAATCGGCCTGGCCAGCGCAGGCAGGCTGGCGCAGATGACCCGCCGCAGCATCGTGGAGGAGCTGCGAAAGCCCTACGCCGTGACCGCCATGTCGCGGGGCTTCTCACGGTCGCACACGATCGTGCATCACACCTTCCGCAACGTCGCATCCGGCTTCGTGACCATGACTGGCTGGGAGCTGACCCGCATGTTCACCGGCTATACCGTGGTGATCGAGGTGGTGTTCGCCTGGCCCGGGGTCGGGCGGCTCGCCATTCACGCCATCGAGAACCGCGACCTGGTCCTGGTCCAGGCCGCCGTGGTGGTGCTGGCCACGCTCGTGGTGATGACGAACCTGCTCGTGGACGTCGCCCGGCGCCTGATCGACCCGCGAGTGGAGCTGGCATGACCGCCGCGCAGGATCGCATGGCAGCGGGTGAGGGTGCTGTGACGGATGGCGCGGCGCCCGCAGAGGAAGTCAGTGTCCTGGCCGACCTCCGGTCCCATCTGCGCAAGTCGAAGGCGGGCATCGCCGGGCTCATCATCACCGGCGGCTTCGCGCTGATCGCCATAGTCGGCCCGTGGCTGCCGTTCATCAGCGACCCCGCCAAGCAGAGCCTGCCCGACAAGCTCACCCCTCCGGTCGGCTGGGGAGGGAGCTGGTCGCACCCACTCGGCACCGACCAGCTGGGCCGAGACATACTGGCCCGGCTGATAGACGGTGCCCGCATCTCGCTGATAGTCGGTATTGCCGCAGTGTTGGCGGCCGCGCTGATCGGGACGGCCCTGGGGCTGATGGCGGGCTACGTCGGAGGCCGGATCGACACGCTCATCGTCTCCGCAGCCGATGTGCAGATGGCCTTTCCGGGCGTGCTGGCCGGCTTGATCCTGGTTGCGGCCTTCGGGCCGAGCGTGTGGCTGGTGATCATCGTCATCGCCATGTCGAGCTGGATGGTGTTCACCCGCGTCGGTCGCAACCTCGTGCTCACGCTCAAGACGTCGCTGTTCGTGGAGGCGTCGGAGCTGAGCGGCGCGCCGGCACGCCGGATCATGGCCCGCCACCTGCTCCCCAACCTCGTCAGCTCACTGATAACGCTGTGCGTGCTGGAACTGGCCGCGGCCATCCTGGCGGAGTCGGCGTTCGCCTTCCTCGGCTTCGGCGTGCAGCCGCCCCGCTCATCATGGGGCCTGATGATCCAGCAGGGCCAGAGCTACATCACCGACGGCTGGTGGATCGTCACGTTCGCCGGCATGGCCATCGCTGTCGTCGTGTTGGGGGTGAACCTGCTGTCACTGTGGCTGCAGTCGTTCAACGACGTGGCCGAGCGTGAGCAGATCATCCTCGACAGGCCGGGAGCCTGAGCAGCGTGAGCAGCCATCAAGCACCCCTGCTGGAGGTGAAGGACCTCACTGTGGGGTTTCCCACCCGTGACGGCACCGTTCTGGGGGTCGACGGGCTGAGCCTGAGCGTCGGATCCCACGAGCGTCTCGGCGTGGTGGGCGAGTCGGGCTCGGGCAAGAGCGTGATGGGCCTGGCCATCCTGGGCATGGTGCTGCCGCCGGGCCGGATCCTGGAGGGATCGGTTCGCTGGCGGGGCGAGAACGTGGCCGACCCCGCAGTGGCCAACCGGGTGCGGGGACGTGAGATCGCCATGATCTTCCAGGATCCGATGGTGTCGCTCAACCCCCTCAAGACCGTGGGCGCCCAGCTGCGCGAGCTGCTGCGGCGCCGGGTCGGTCTGAGGGGTGCGGCCGTTCTGCAGCGCTCGCTGGAACTGCTCGACATGGTGGGCATCGCCAACCCGCGGGAGCGCCTCAAGTCGTACGCGTTCGAGCTGTCGGGCGGGATGCGCCAGAGGGTGATGATCGCCACCGCGCTGGCCTGCGAGCCGACGCTGCTGATAGCGGACGAGCCCACCACCGGCCTCGACGTGACCATCCAGGACCAGATCCTCACTCTGCTCGGCGACCTGTCGACCCAGCTCGGCGTGTCGGTGCTGATGATCACCCACGACCTAGGCGTGGTCGCCCAGTTCTGTGACCGGGTGCAGGTGATGTACGCGGGGCGCGTTGTGGAGCGGGCCCCGATCACCGAGATGTTCGCCGACCCGCAGCATCCCTACTCGAAGGGTCTGCTCGGCTCGGTTCCCCGGCTCGACCGCAACGACGGCGAGCTGTCCGGTATCCCGGGCGAGCCGCTCGACCGGGCCCGGTTCCCCCCGGGCTGCGCCTTCGAGCCCAGATGCACCGAGGCGACAGCAGCGTGTCGCGAGGCCCCGCCACCGCTGCTCGAGACCGCGCACCGTCGCTGGGTCGCCTGCTTCAACCGCCCGCCGCCACGCCCCGCAAGCGTCGGAGACGCCGCATCCGCAGGTGCCGCTCGAACCGATGGCGATGCCGAAGGTGCCGCCCGAGCCGCGGGTGCCGATGCCGAGGCGCCGGGGGAGTCGGCGTGAACAGGCAGGCCGCGCCGCTGGTCGAGAGCCGGGAGCTGAGCGTTCACTACGCCCGCTGGGTCGGCAGCCGGCGCCGCACGGTCCACGCCTTGGACGACTTCAGCATCACCATCGCGCCGGGCGAGACGGTCGGGCTGGTGGGCGAGTCCGGTTGCGGCAAGTCCACAGCCGGACGCGCCCTGCTGGGTGCGGTGAAGCCCACGCAGGGCCGGGTGTTCTTCGCGGGCGAGGATGTGACGGATCTGAGCCGGCGGCGCTGGCGGGCCATGCGCAAGCGGGTTCAGATGATCTTCCAGGACCCCTACTCGGCGCTCAATCCCAGGCTCAAGGTGGGCGAGAGCATCGCCGAGCCCCTGCTGGTGCACACCCGGATGCGCGGTGCCGAGCTAGCCGACGCCGTGGCCGAGCTGCTTGAGATGGTGGGCATGACCGCCGGCGCGGCCGGCAAGTACCCGCACGCCTTCTCCGGCGGCCAGCGCCAGCGCATCGTCATCGCCCGCGCCCTGGCGCTGCGGCCGGGGTTCATCGTGGCAGACGAGGCCACCGCCGCGCTGGACGTTTCGATCCAGGCGCAGATCGTCAACCTGCTGGTCGAGCTCAAGGAGAGTGTGGGCCTGTCGTACCTGTTCATCTCCCACAACCTGGCCGTCGTGCGCCACATCTCGGACCGGGTCGCCATCATGTACCTCGGCCACCTGATGGAGTTGGGCAGCCATCACGACATCTATGACAACCCGACCCATCCCTACTCCCAGGCGCTGCTGTCGGCCGTGCCCGTGCCCGACCCCACGACCCGCCGCCGCCACGAACCCCTGACCGGCGACCTGCCCAGCCCCATGAGCCCGCCGAGGGGCTGCCGCCTCAACACCCGCTGCCCGCTGGCGATATCGCGGTGCTTCGAGGAGCGTCCGCCGCTCACAGGGCGCACGCCCGGCCACCTGGTGGCCTGCTGGGTGAATTGAGCGGTTCACGCGGTCGCGCCAGCCGGGCCAGACCCCCGAGCAACGGCAGCCCAAGCCCCCAACCCAGCGACACGGACCGGGCTGTGAGCCCGATGACGGCGCGCACGGTCACCTTCGGGTACCTGTTCACGCTCTACTTCATCCTGGGCGGCGCCGAGACGATGATCTCGCCGCTGTTCCCGCTCCTGCGCAACGACCTTGCCCTCGACGAGAGCCATCAGGCCGCCATCCTCGCGGCCGTGGCGGCGGGCAGCGCCTCCTTCAACGTGATCGCGGGAGCGTCGAGCCGGCTGCTGAGCGATCGGGCCCTGGTTCGTGCCACCGCGGTGTGCCTGGCAGCGGGCATGGCGCTGTCGGCGGCGGCGAGGGATTTCTGGCTGTTGCTGGGAGGCCAGGCCATGCTCGGCATCGCCTTCGGGATCTTCTTCCCTCCGGCGCTTGCCAGCGTGGCGCGCATGTACCCGCGAGCGCGGGGCAAGGCCATCGCCATCTGGGGGCAGGCGTACTCCTTCGGGCTGGCCGCAGCCGCCTTGAGCGGCTTCGCGGGAGGCGCCTGGCGCTGGGTGTTCATCGGTTGCGCGGTACCGGCCGTGCTCGCCGTCGGCTACGTGCCCCGCTGGGTCGAGCCGGAGCGCGACCCCTCGCCACCGCCGCTGGCCGCCCAGTTGCTGCAGTACGCCCGCCGCCAGTCCTACCGGCTGGCCGCGTGCGCCAGCTTCGGCGGCCTGTCCATGCACTTCGTCGTAATCGGCTTCTCGCCCGTGTACTTCGTGGACCGGGGTGTAGACCTGAGGCTGGTGGCCGCGCTGCTGGCCGCCGGAAGAGCGCTGTCCGGGGCGGTGAAGCTCGTGGGAGGCGCACTGTATGACCGCCGGGGCGGTCCGTGGACGGCTCGGCTGATCCTGCTGGCGACCTCTGCGCTGGGGGTTCCCCTGCTGCTGGCGCCGGCGGAGCTGGGGGTTTGGCTGCTGGTGCCCTTCGTCGGCATGGCGGTGTCGGCGATGCCGGTGGCCAACACCATGCTGGTCGCCGCGCTGCCGCCGCAGTCGGGCTGGGGCATCGGCACCTTCCGCGCCGGGCTTCTGGGGCTGGCGGCACTGCTGTCGGCCGTGGTCAGCGTGCTTCTGGGCCGGGGGGTGCCGCTGTCAGTGCTGATGACGGCCGCTCTGTGCCTGCCCGTGCTGGTGGCCGTCGCCCTCCATCGCGCCGTGGACACCGGCAGCGGGATCCGCTAATTGACCTTGTCGATGACCCTGAAGGCGTAGCTGCGCTGCTCGTCGCCGAGCGTGGCTCGCACGCGGTACCCGCCGGCTTTGGGAAAGTGGACGATGCCGCTGACCACCAGCGGCGAGCGGCTGTCAGAACCGGGCACCTTGCCGGGCGGCCGGCCCACCTCGATGTTGGCGGTGGCCTCCATAAGGTGTTCGTGGCCATCCTCGTCCTCGACCCTGATGACCACAAGGTGGGGCTGGTTGGTCTCCATCCACGGCACCAGCACCGAAAGGGCGATGGAGAAGTGCTGGGGCGCGGGCTGGTTGCCCTCCTGATACGACCGCGTGACCGTGTCCCAGCCCGCTCCGCTCAGATACAGCAGCCCGTTCTGCACTTCAGCATGGTTCGCCAGGGTCAACAACTCGATCTCCGCCATAAGCACCGAGTCTACGAGAGTGCGCGGAAGGCCAGGTTGCTTCAGGATCCGGTCAAGCCGAGGCGCTCGGCCAGACCCAGGCGCTGGAGCTTGCCGGTGGGCCCCTTGGGGAGCTCGTCGAGGACCAGCACACGGCGCGGCACCTTGAACCCGGCGAGCGACTCCGACAGGAAGGCGCGCAGCTGCCGCTCGTCCACGGTGGTGCCCTCGGCCGCCACGACCGCGGCGGCCACGTCCTCGCCGAGCTTGGGGTGTGGCACCGCGAAGGTCACGGCCTGCGCCACGCTCCGATGGCGCAGCAGGGCCTCGTCCACCTCCAGCGGGGAGACCTTCTCGCCGCCCCGGTTGATCTGCTCCTTGAGCCGCCCGGTGAGGAAGAGGTAGCCGTCGGTGTCCAGGTATCCCTCGTCGCCGGTGCGGAACCAGCCGGACGTGAAGGCGGCGGCGTCAGCGGCCGGGTTGTTCTCGTAGCCGTCGATCACCGTGGGCCCCTTGATCGACACCTCGCCGCGCTCGCCCGGCGGCAGCGGCCTGCCAGCGCTGTCGAGCACGGCCAGCTCGACACCGCTGGACACCCCGACCGAGCGGGCCTTGGCGGGCGCCGGAGGCAGCGGGTTGGAGCACATCTGGTGGGTGGCCTCGGTCATGCCGTAGGACTCGATCACGGGCGCGCCGAACAGGTCGCGCAACTCTTGCAGCACCGGCTCGGGCAGTGACGCCGACGACGACCGCACGAAGCGCAGCCCGGCGGCGCGGGCCGTGTCGCGGTGGCGGGCGGAGCGGGCGATCACCATCTGGTGCATGGTGGGCACCGCCGTGTAGTAGGTGGGACGCAGCGCCTCCAGCTGCGCGAAGAACCCGAAGGCGTCGAACCCCTGCGTGCATGCCACGGACGCCCCGACTGACAGCGGCGCCAGCAGCCCGGCCATCAGACCGTGTATGTGGAACAGCGGCATCACGTTGAGCGACCGGTCCCCTGCGGTGAGCGCCAGCGATCCGGCTATCGCCGCGGCGGAGCGGGTCAGGTTCCGTTGACGCAGAGGCACGATCTTGGGACGAGACGTCGTGCCCGAGGTGTGAAGCACCAGCGCCACATCGTCCGCTGCCGGCTCCGCGGCTGAGACACCCGCAGGAGCGGCCGGCTCGACCGCGAGTTCCAGCGAGCCGGGACCGTCCGATGCGCTGCCCGACAGCAGCAGCGACGCCAATGCGGTGCCGCGGGCCGCTTGCCGGGCAGCGATGCCGGAGTCGTCGGGACGGGTGATCAGCGCTGCCGCAGAGAGGTCCTCGAGATAGAAGCGAAGCTCCGAGCTGCGGTACTGGGGGTTGAGCGGCGCGGCACAGCCGGTGACGGTCGCGGCAAGGAAGGCGATCGCCATCTCTGCGCCGTTGGGCAACACGAGAGCGATGCGGTCGCCGGCACCGAGCCCCGCTGCCCTCAGCTGCGCGCCCAGCCGCTCCACCTCGGAGCGCAGCTCGGCGTGGCTGAACACCGAGCCGCCCGCGGTGATGATCGCCGGGTCTCCGTCCGCACCGGCAGCGAGCAGCTCCCGCATGGTGGCCGCGACCGCCCTCGTCACCGGGCCTCCAGCAGCCGACGGTCCGGGTCGGTGATCAAGCGCCCGCTCATGGTGGCGGCGACCGCCGGCGTCACCGGCAGGCTCCCACAGCAGGCAACAACCTCATCCCGGCACCCCGAAGGCCGCCGCGAGACTCGCCAACCGGTGACGGCAGGCTCCCACGGCAGGCGACGCCCTCATCCCGACGCCGGGGAGCGGTCGCCGGCCAGGCGGCGGTTGAGCAGCGACGCCAGCGAATACACGGTGGAGATCACCGGGGTCGGCACGCCGACGAGCTCACCGAGCTCGACGAACACCCCGACGAGCGGATCCAGCTCCAGCACCCTGCCGGCCTCGGCGTCCTGCAACATCGAGGTCTTGTGCTCGCCCACGGCCTCGGCGCCGGCGATGCGCCGCTCGACGCTGGTGCGGATGCTCACCCCGAGCTCGGAGGCGATGCGTGCCGCTTCCGTCATCATGTCGGCGGCAAGCTGCCGGGCGGCCGGCGTGCGGCAGATCTCGCCCAGGGTGGCCCCGGTCAGAGCGCTGATCGGGTTGAAGGCGAGGTTTCCCCAGGCCTTGACCCACAGGTGAGCGCGTATGTCGGCCAGAACCCTCGACTTGAGGCCGGCCGAGCCCAACGCCGCGGACAGCGCCAGCGCACGCGGCGAGCGCGTCCCGTCCAGCTCGCCCAGCGGGAACCTGTCACCCTCGATGTGGGTGATGACCCCCGCAGCGGTCTTCTCGGCCGCCGGATAGGCGATGCACGCCACGATCCGCTCCGGCGCCACGGCCGAGGCGATCACCCCGCCGGGGTCGACGGCCTCGAGACGATGCCCCTCGTAGGGGCCGCCGTGACGCTGGAAGTACCACCAGCCGATGCCGTTCTGCACTGGAACGATCATCGTGTCGCCGTCACACAGCAGCCTCAGCCGGGCGGCGATCGGCGCGATCTGATGCGCCTTGAGCGCAAGGATTACGGCGTCGTGGGTGCCGAGCGTGCCAAAGTCGTCCGACGCCGGCACGTCGGCGGCCACGGTGCGGGAACCGTCGATCTCCACCAGCTGGAGCCCATTACGCTGGATCGCCAGCAGGTTCTCGCCGCGGGCTACAACGCAGACCTCGTGTCCCGCAACCGACAGCCGCACCGCCAGCATTCCGCCGATCGCTCCGGCGCCGACCACACAGATCCTCACGGGCCAAGTGTGCCAGCCGAGAAGCGCCGCACGGTATACAACAGCCTCTGCCTTCAGTGAAGACCGGAACACGCCATACGGTATAGATCTCATGAGCTTGTTGGAGACGGTGCTGGCAGGGGCGGCGCTGGCACTGGGGGCGGCGCTGCACGGCTCGCTGGGCTTCGGCATGGGCTTGGTGGCCGCTCCCCTGCTGGTGCTGATCGAACCCGATCTGATCCCCGGCCCGATGCTGTGCGCGGGCGGGCTGCTGGCAGCGATGATCACGGTGCGCGACAGGGCCTCCGCAGACCCGCGCGGGGTGCAGTGGCTGATCCTGGGCCGCGTGCCCGGGATGGCGCTGGGAGCGCTGGCGGTGGCCTGGCTTTCGACGGCCGGGATCGCCGTGGTGTTCGCCTTCTTCGTGCTGTCGCTGGTGGCGGTGAGCGTGGCGGGCGTGTCGCTGCCGCAGACGACCCCGGCGCTGCTCGGCGCGGGAGCCATGTCCGGGCTCATGGGCACTGCCACCGGTGTGGGCGGGCCACCGCTCGCACTGGTCTACCAGCGCAGCTCAGGCAGCGAGCTCCGAGGCACGCTGGCGCCGATCCAGACCTTCGGAGCGGTGTCGTCGCTCGCGGCGCTGGCGCTGGTGGGCGAGTTCGGTCTCGCGGAGCTGGGTCAGGGCCTGCGGATCGCGCCCGGCATGGTGGTCGGGTTCGCGGTGTCGGGCAGGGTGGTGCCGCGCCTCAACCACGCCGTCGTGCGACCGGCCGTGCTGGTATTCGCCGTCGCCTCGGCCATAGCGATCCTCGTTCGCGCCGCGTTGTAGAGCCTCAGCCGAGCGTCATGTCCTCGACGCGGGCCGTGTCGTCATAGCGCGGGATCCAGCTGAGCTCGTCGGAGCCGCCGTTCACGCTGAGGTAGGTCAGCAACGGCAGGTTGGCGACATCGTCACAGTTGCGCTTCATTATCTCGTGGTATATCTGCTCTCGTGCGACCGGGTTGAGTTCGGATTTAGCGTCGTTGAGCAGGCCGACAAGCTCCGGATCGTCATAGGAAGACGTGGCGCTCTCGGTGCCAATGTAGGAACGGAGCCGGTCACCGTCCTGGAGTTCGTTGGAGGCCGACGACAGGAAGATGTCGCCACCGACCTCGCCGACAGGCTTAAGGAACTCGTCGAAGAGCCACACCTCCCAGGCCAGCAACTGGAAGTCGATGTTCAGCCCGGCCGCGGTCAGGTCGGCGTTGATGGCCTCTGACAGCTCGTCGAACTTGGTCCAGCGGGTGCCGTTGGCCAGGAAGGTGATCTCCTCGCCCTGATAGCCGGAGTCCTCGACCATCTGCTTGGCCAGCTCCGGGTCATAGGGCCGGTCGGTGAGGTCCGGGTTGTAGCCGAACACGCCCGAGCCGAACATCTGGCAGTGGGGCCGGCTCGCCTGTCCCTGGTAGATGAACTCGATGTAGTCGTCCACGTTGACGGCGTGGGCTATGGCCAACCGCAGCTCGGGATAGTCGGCGAGCGGGCCCTCGTAGTTCTTCATCCGCAGGTACGGATACTCGATGCCCTCGTTGCGCACGAACAGTTTGGGCATCTCGTCGACCGAGTCGGCTGAGAGGCCGACCGCGAGATGCACCTCGCCGGCCTGCACCGCCGCCACCCGCGACTGCTCGTCGGGCAGGAACACGAACCTCACCTCGTCGATCTGCGGCTCGGGGCCCCAGTACTCCTCGTTGCGGGTGAGCGTCAGCGAGTCGCCCGGCGTCCAGTCCACGAACTTGTAGGGACCTGTGCCCACAGCCTCGTTCTCGAGCCCGTCGGCGGCGACGCCCGGTTCCACCATCTGCACCATGTAGAGCCTGGCCGGCAGGACCGGGTCGGGGCCGGCGGTGGTGACCCGGATCGTGTAGTCGTCGACGACGTCCACGCCGACGATGGTCTCGACCTGCTCCTTGAGGTCGGAGTCGAACTCGTCGCTGAGCACCCGCTCGATGGAGAACTTGGCCGCCGCGGCGTTGAAGGGGGCGCCGTTGTGGAAGCTGATGCCCCGGCGCAGCTTGAGTTCCCAGGTGGTGTCGTCGATCAGCACCGGCAGCGACGCGGCGAGCCTCGGCACAAAGATCGACGGGTTCACCAGGTCGCGCTCGATGAGCCGCTCGTAGACGTTCTCCATGGTGCGGCGCATCTCGCCGTCCTGGTAATGGGGGTCGATCCTGCCGGGGCCCTCGAGGATCGCGATGGTGATGGAGTCCGGCTCCTCTGCCGCCATCTCGGCCTCGGCGGCGGCTTGCTCTGCCGCGGCGGCCGCCTCAGCGGCGTCGGCCTGCGCCGCGGCGGCATCAGCCTGCGCCGCCTCCAGCCGGCCCTCCAGCTCGGCAACGACGTCCGGGTCTACGGCACCCTCGGCCTCATCCATCGCGGCCGCGAGGGCCTCCTCTGCCTCAGCGGCCTTGGCGGCGGCCGCGTCGGCCTCGGCCTGTGCCGCGGCCGCGTCCTGGCGCGCCTGCTCTAGGGCCGCAGCGTCCTCGGATGAGGTGTCCTCGCTCGAGTCGTCGCCACAGGCGGCGGCGACGAGCGTGAAGACGAACAGGGCTGCAAGCAGCCGCTGCACGAGAGTGAACTTCTTCAGCATAAGGATGTATCCCCCCCAGTGAATCCGTGGTTGTCTATGGCTGCGGCATACGGAATCCACAGTCACCGGCGCAACCGTAGACCGAGGACCCAAGGCTCGCAAGTCGCACGGAGCGCCGCGCATTGCTCCGCCCGGGCCTGGGAGCGCAGGTAGACGGTCTTGGTGCGGGTGAAGAAGTCGAGGGAGGATTCGCCACCCTCGGCCCAGCCCGCGCCGGAGTGCCCGTAGCCCTCGAAGGGCACATGGAAGGGCACCCCGGTGAGCGGCGAGTTGACCTTGACGGTGCCGGCGCGGGAGTGCCGCCAGAAGTGCCGCGCCACGGCGATGTCGCCGGTGACGATGCCGGAGGTGAGCCCGTAGGCGGTGGCGTTGGCCGCCTCCAGCGCCTCGTCGATGCTGTTAACCCGCTCGAAGGTCACGACCGGCCCGAAGATCTCCTCGGTGGTGAGGGTGCCGGTCACAGGATCCACGACCACCGCGGGCGCCACCCGGCCCTCGCGCCAGCCTGCCGCCGGCGGGCGCACCACCGTGCGGGCCTCCCGTTGCGCCAGGGCCAGGTAATCCCGGATCCGGTCCGCCTCGGCCTCGCTCACCAGGATGCCGAGCTCGTCGGCGCCGGAGCGGTCGGTCATGGCGGCGACCCGGTGCGACAGCAGTTCCAGCAGCTCGTCGTAGACGTCGGCGTGCACCAGGAGCCGGCCCGCCGCCGTGCAGATCTGACCGTTGTTGCGGAAACTGGACGCGATCACGATGTCCGCCGCGGCGGACGGGTCGGCGTCGGCCCATATGACGATCGTGTTCTTGCCGCCCAGCTCCGCCTGGAACGGCACCTCCATCCGCAGCCGCCGCCGGATCGCCACCGCGGCCTCGTATGAGCCGGTGAGGCTCACCCCGTCCAGCTCCGGCGCCTCCAGCAGCGCCTGCTCTATCACCGCGCTGTGGCCGACCGTCGCTGAGATCAGACCCGGCTCCAGACCGGCATCGAGCAGCGTGGCCGCGATGAGCAGGCCCGTGACCCCGGCGTTGGTGGAGGGCTTGAAGACCACGGCGTTGCCGGCGGACAGTGCCGCCGAGAGCTTGCGGATGGGGATCGTGAAGGGGAAGTTCCACGGCGTGATCAGCGCGACCACGCCGAGCGGCTCGATGAGGGTGAAGATGTCCTCGTCGAAGTCCGTCCGGAAAGTGGTGCCCAGGCGCCGGTAGCCGAGCTCGGCGTAGTAGTCGAGCACCGCCGCTCCCTTGGCCACCTCCACTCGGGCCTCCGAGGCGGGCTTGCCGACCTCGGCGCTGATGACGGCGGCCAGATCGCCGGCACGCTCCCGGAACAGCCCTGCGGCCCGGTGCAGCACCTCGGCCCGTGCAGCAGGGCCGGCGGACGCCCAGCCCGGCGCCGCGGCCGACGCCGCCTCGTAGGCCGCACGCACATCTCCAGGGCCGGCGGTCCCCATGGTGGCAAGCACGCTGCCGTCGCTGCGGCTGACCAGCCTGTGCTCGGGGCCGGCGCCGGGCCTGATAACACCATCGACGAGGATGCCCACCTCGGCGGCGCCACTGCCTGCGGCGGTGGAGGTGGATGTGGTGGAGGTGGTGGTGATGCGTGCCGGGATCAGCGTCATGGGCCGCCTTTCCATTGATGGGCCGCCGTAGCACTGGCGCCGCAGCAACGATATTGCCAATGACCGACGCGCCGGCTGCCCAGGCGAGAGATCATAAGTTCGATGTAGCAAGCCCTATCTGGATGCTATGATCTTGCCAATGCGAGAGAGGTCGAGCGCCTTGAGCTGGTTGGAGGAACTGCCGGACCGCTCCTGGTTCTGGTCCCGGCAGGTTCCGGGCGCCCCGTCCACGGCGCACGTCCTGCTCTCGCGGCTGGCGCAAGATCCGGGCTCGGTGTACACGCGGATCGCTCGCGGGTTCTACTTCAAGGGACACCCGGCGGATCCCCTGAAGGGATGCAGCGCCAACACTCACTGGAGTGCTCTGCTCCACGCCGGGGCGGGGGCGGGGCTGCGCAAGTTTGACGGCTTGAACAATCTGGGCTGGTCGTCTCAGCTCTCCGCAAGGGTGCATGTGTCCACGCTGCGCCGGGTTCAGCCCTTCGAGCGGTGGATCCGCTATACCCGGCACCCCAACCGCCTGCGGGCAGCGCTGACATGGACCGAGGTGACCCTGTTGGAGGCTCTGAGCTTCTTGCGCTTCGCTGAGATGTCGTGGCCGGAGTGCCTGGAGAGCATCGCCGACGGCACCTCGCGTAGCCGCCTGCCCTGGCGGAGGCTGCCGTTTGAGTTGCGGCGGGATCTGATGCTCGGGGCAGCAGAATGCGAGCCGGGCGTGAACGTCGCTGACTTGAAGTTCCGGATCAGCGAAGTATGTGAGGCCGCCTCCGCGCAGCAGCCATGAGCCCTGATGCGGAGGCGGCAGGCACGAGCCCCGAGCGGGGACTGTGCGGCTCGTTCAACACTCTGGACGGCGAGCCGTGCAAGAACCCGGCCGGATCGTTGTCTCGCAGATGGGGAGGGTGGCGTCGGTAGAGCAACTGCGGCAGTTCCCCGAACTCGGCGGGTTCGAGGTCGAGTGCGTCACGCCCGCGTACACGGCACTCAACAAGTTCGACGCACTCCACCGGCGGGCCGCGCTCGGACACCACGACGGGATCGCCCAACGCGGCCGCGACCTCTACGACCTGGCTCGGATCGCGCTCAGCGAACACGCCCGGCAGGTACGACCGCTGCTCGACGCTGCCGCCGAGCGGGTTGCGAGGCCGCTCAGCCGCCGCCGCCCCGTCGCTCGTCCCGCCGATGGGTATGCGGCCAGCCCGGTGTTCGCGGCGGGGACCCCGGCCTGCGAGGCGCTGCGTTCCGGCTACACCGAGGCGGTGGCGGAACTGGTGTGGGGTACCGCTCCCGCGTTCGAGGATGCCATCGAACTGGCAGTCTCACTGGATGCCTGAGACCGTCGCTGCGCTGCGCCTCGAGCGGGGAGGGCGTGGCCAGTCTCTGCGGGTAGGACAACCGGCCCGGTTTCGGGCAAGATTGCAGCGCATGGAGGACTTGGCGAATGCTGAGAAGCGGATGCGCGCCACCTGCGAGCATGGAGGACTGTGGTGAGCGCTGAGACGCGATGCGCGCCACGGGTGAGCATGGAGGACTGTGGTGAGGGCTGACGGGGTGAGTGCTGACGGCAACGAGAGCCCTCTGCGGGAGGTCGTGGCCGGCCAGTTGCGCTCGCTGATACTCAGCGGCGAGCTGAAACCCGGCCAGCGGCTGGTCGAGGGCCATCTCGCCGAGCGGCTCGGAGTGAGCCGCAACCCGGTCAGGGAGGCGATGCGCTCGCTGGAGGCGACCGGCCTCATCGAGGTCGTGCCTCGCCGCGGCGCCCACGTGTCCACCATCGACACGTGCGCAGTGCACCACATCCAGCATGTCAGGATCCTGGTCGAGGGCTACGCAGTGGAGCAGGCGGCTCGGCGCCAGGATCCTGAGGGCATCGCGCAGATCCGGCGCTGCCTCGAGGACGGGCGGAGCGCCACCGAGAGAGGCGACCCGGTCACCGCCGCCGCCTGCCACCGGGACTTTCATTTGGCCGTGGAGGACGCTGCGGGCATGCCCTTTCTCAACCAGGTTCTGGATCCGCTGCGGAACCAGACCGAGTTGGTGTTCTCGGTCATCACCGACGAGCGCGGGGACATCACCTGGTCCGAACACGAGGCCATCTACGAGGCGGTGGCTTCCGGCGACGCCGCGGGCGCCAGGGAGCTGGTGCGCCGGCACATCACCAACGCGTTGGAGTCCTTCCAGCAGGCCGTGAGCCCGGTTGCTTCCGGCGACGGCCGGTCTTGACGCCTGCGCCCGCAGAGCGAGCAGGGCGACTCCGCGGAGCCGAGGTCTGGCTGGCGGCTGATCCCGACCCCGAGACCCGCGCAGAACTGCAGCACCTGATCAGCGACGACCCCGCAGAACTGGGGCGCCGCTTCGCGGGCCGGCTCGAGTTCGGCACGGCAGGCATCCGGGGCCCGATGGGAGCGGGTCCCTCCAGGATGAACCGGGTGCTCGTGCGGATCATCGCCGCCGCACTGGCCGAGCGGGTGCTCCAAGAGCACGCGGCAGGCACGCTCCCGGCAGGCACGCCGCCCGAAGACCGGCCCCCGACCGGCACGCCAACGACAGGGCCCGCCCCGGCCGACCCGCTTCTGGTGGCAAGTGGCACACATGCGGGTTGCGTCGACACGACGACGACTGAGCCCGCCCCGGCCGACCCTCGGCCGGCGGGTCCGCATGTTGTTGTCGGGTACGACGCCCGGCATCGCAGCGCCGACTTCGCCATGGACACGGCACGGGTGCTGGCGGCCCGCGGCGTGCGGGTGACATTGCTGGCGCGACCCTTGCCCACACCGGTGCTGGCCTTCGCGGTGAGACATCTCGGCGCCTCGGCCGGTGTGATGGTCACGGCCAGTCACAACCCGCGCGATGACAACGGCTACAAGCTGTACTGGAGCGACGGGGCCCAGCTCGCAGCCCCGATCGACGCGCAGATCAGCGAGCTGATCGACCGGATCCCGCCGCGGGCGCTCTCCAGCCTCGCAGCGCGGGATCACCCGCTCATCACGGTCGCCGGCGAAGGGTTGGTGGACGCCTACGTGGAAGCCGTCGTCGGGCTGCTGTCACCGGGCGGGGCCCGGTCGGCGCGCCTCGCATACACGCCGTTGCACGGCGTAGGGGCAGAGACCTTCCTGGCGGCCCTGAGGCGGGCCGGATTTGCCGAGCCGGCGGTGGTGGCCTCGCAGCGGGAGCCCGACCCGGACTTCCCGACCGCCCCGTTCCCCAACCCCGAGGAGGCGGGCGTGCTCGACCGGCTGCTGCGGCTGGCCGCCCGGAGCCGCGCCGATCTGGCGATGGCACACGACCCTGACGCCGACCGCCTGGCCGTTGCGGTGCCCGCGGGCAGCAACTGGAGGCTCCTGACCGGCGACGAGGTGGGCTGCCTGCTTGCCGAGCACCTGCTGGCGCGGGACTCGCCCGGCAAGGCGCAGGACGCCGCCACGCAGGGCGGACCAACCCCGGAACACGGAGAGCAGAACACGCCGGACGCCTCGCAGGACACCGCCACGAAGGAAGCCTCGACTCCGGAACACAGAGAGCAGGACTCGCCGGACACTCTGCAGGACGCCGCCGGCAAGCGACGCCTGGTGATCAACACGATCGTGTCGTCACGCTTGCTCCACCGGATCGCCGCCGACCACGGCGCCGACTCCACCGCCACGCTCACAGGCTTCAAGTGGATCATGCAGGCACGCTCCCGCCGGGCCGCCGGCCACGATCTGGTGCTGGGATACGAGGACGCTCTCGGCTACGCGGTGGGTGAGGCGGTCCGGGACAAGGACGGCATCAGCGCTGCGCTGGTGGTGGCCGAGCTGGCGTCGAGCTTGGCCGCCGAGGGAAGGAGCCTGGGCGATCTGCTCGACGACCTCCACCGCCGCCATGGCGTGCATGCCACGGGGCAGCGCTCGATCCGGTTCGAGTCCACGCCCGAGGGTCCGCCGCTGTCACAGCGTGCCATGCAGGCACTGCGCGAGGCTCCGCCCGAGACGCTTGCGGGCCGTGCCGTCGCGTCCGTGCGCGACCTTGCCGGCGGCGACGGCGGCCTGCCGGCATCCGACACCGTGATCTTGGAACTCGAAGAGTCCCGTGGCGCGGCCGGCCGGGTGATCGTGCGTCCCAGCGGCACCGAGCCCAAGATGAAGGTCTACGCCGAGGCGATAGTCGCCACGGGCGGCAGCACCGCGGACGCAGACCGCGACCTCGCGAACAGAGACCGCGACACTGCGGACGCAGACCGCAAGAGCACGGACGCCGGCACCACGAACAACAGCACCGCTACCGGCCACGGCACCACAGGCGGCGGCACGCCACTGCATTCGGCGAGAACGCAGGCCCGAACGCTCGTGGCCGCACTGCTGGACGACACGGTGCGCCTTGTGGCCGGGCTGGAGCGCCGTAGACATGCCCACCGGTACGACCGGGCAGCCGCTCAAGCGGTTCCACGCCGAGCCGAACACCCGGCAGGCGCGACACCCGCCGGCACGAATCAGACCGACCATCGTGCGGCGGCAGACCGGGCCGGGCGTCTGGCGGCGGCCGGGGCGCCGACGGGTGCGGCCCGGGCCGAAGCGCTGCGCCTCGTGGTGCGCTGCACCGATCTCACCACCCTGGAGGGCGATGACACGCCGGGACGGATCCGGGCGCTGTGCGCGCGGGCGCTGCGCCCCGACCCCGCCGATCCCACCGTTGGACCGGTTGCCGCCGTGTGCGTGTATCCGGCTCTGGCGGCGCTGGCCGCCGAGTTGTTGGCGGGCACGCCCGTGGCCGTGGCGAGCGTGGCCGGGGCCTTTCCCAGCGGGCTGTCACCGCTGGAGGTTCGCCTCGCCGAGGTGCGCGCAGCCGTGGCCGCCGGCGCCACCGAGATCGACGCCGTCCTGAACCGGTCGGCTTTCCTTTCGGGGCACGAGGACGTGGCCACCGCCGAGCTGAGGGCACTGCGCAGCGCGGCCGGGCCGGCCCGGTTGAAGGTGATCCTCGAGGTGTGCGAGCTCGGCTCCACAGACGCCGTGTCTGCGGCCACGGGGCTGGCGATCGATGCCGGCGCCGACATGGTCAAGACCTCCACGGGCAAGGGCGCCGCCGGCGCGTCGCTCGCCGCCGTGCTTGCGATGGCCGAGACCGTGGCCGAGAATCGCACCGGCGGGGGCCGCCCGGTGGGGATCAAGGTGGCCGGCGGCGTGCGAACGGCACAGGACGCGCTCAGCTACACCGCCGTCGTGCGCTCGGTTCTCGGCGAGGAATGGCTGACCCCGGAACGCCTCCGCTTCGGCGCTTCGAGCCTGTTGACCAGCGTGATCGCAGAACTGGCTGCCCAGGACCCCGCCTAGGCCCTGAACGTTGGAACGGTCCTGGCCCGCTTAGCGGAGTCGGCCGCCAACCCAAAGGGGGTGCGAGTGTGCGTCAGGGTTCGGTGAAGCGGACGATGCCTGCGGTTAGGTGGTCGTCGTCGTTGCCTGGGGCGTTGGTCCAGGCCTCGATGATGAACGCGATGCTGCGTTTGGTGCCGGAGGCCTGCGCCGGGTCCTCGAACTCGAGTCCGACGGTGGCGGAGCCGTCAGCCTTCGTCCTTTCGGTGTGGTCAACCCACAGAAGGGCACCCGGTGGCGGACTGCCGGTCCAGCGCAGCGAAGTCATCGAGTTGATCCTGTTCACCACGCCCGCCTGGAAAAAGCGCCGAACCAGGAATTGGGCCGGACCCGCGCTCGTGCCGCGTGTGGTGTCAGCCCCATCGCTGTCCTTGAGCTGGATCTTGAGACCCACAGGCTCATCGAAGGTGGCGTCCACGAAAGTCGCAGCCGGCAAAGCCGCAGCCGGAGCCGCCGGCGCCGGGAACGTCTTGGCGGTCTTGGCGCCGATGGCCGCCACCGTGAACGCTGTGGCCGCGTTGCCCCCCGCTGGGATCGTCGTGGTCGGCGCGGTCCCGGACGTGAGCCGGGCGCCTTGGTCGTTGACCTCGATAACGAAGTGATGCAGCCGCTTGTTCGTGTTCGTCGACGAGACCGGCCCGTTCACCTCCTCAATCACGTAGACAATTATGTTCATAGAGTCACCGGAGTTGCTCGGGTTGGGATCGGCCGGCGCGGCGACAACGAAGGAGGCTCGGCCCTGGGCGTTGGTCTCCAACTCGACCCTGAACTCATCCGTCGGGGCGCTACCGCCGGAGTATTGAATGAACCTTTGCGGGTTATGCGCCGCTGGCACCCCGCCAAAGTTGCTGAAACCGGTCACCGCGCCGGTCGTGCTGCGCACATGCACCTGGAAAGTCATCGGATTCGCGCCATCGCGACCTGCTGTCGCGTCCACGATCGCGCCATCCAGGGGCCTTACACGTTCCAACTGAACCCTGAACCTGGTCCAGTCACCGAACCTCATCTCATAGACCTCAAACCCGCCAGAATCAGTCGCCACCGTATCTTCCACATCCTTATCGACAGCGGTAATCGCCAACTGACTCGCCCCAGGAACAGTAGTAGTCGTAGTCGTCGCCCCAGGAACAGTCGTAGTCGTAGACGTGGTTGATGTAGTAGTCGTAGACGTAGTCGTCGTCGTCGTGGTCGTAGTGGTGCCGGATGACTCGGTATACCTGACTATACCGTATTTGACTGCGGTGGTCGCGTAGCTGCTGGTAGCGCCCGGTGCGTTGGTCCATGCTCGCAGCACGTAGGCTCGGCTGCCTTTGGAACCTGATGCTCCTGTGTTGTGATCCGCCATCTCCAGCTTCACCCTGAACTTGCCATTGTTGCCGGTCGAATAAGCCTTGTTCCCCCAGCTGTTTTGTATGTAGCTACCACCGCCCGCTCCCCATGTCGCGAGACCGCCTCTGGCATTCCCTCGCGTCATCGACGTCACATGTCCCGTTGTAGCCGTCTGCCATATATCGAAGGAAGCGGCAGTCGTGCCGTCGGTACCGACCTTCGTGTTGGCACCGTCAGCGTCCTTGAGCTGCACCACGATGCTCACCTTGTCCCCGAACTCGGCCTCAACAAAGCTGTTAGCGGCGGCAAGTGCCTTATCAGTCTTCGCGCCGTCAGACATAACCGTGAAACTCGCCGCCGCATTCCCCGGCGCGAGAGTCGTAGTCGTGCTGGTTGTAGTCGTCGTAGTCGTGGAAGTCGTCGTGGTCGTCGTAGTCGTGGTTGTAGACGTAGTGGTCGTAGAGGTGGTCGTGGTCGTGGCAGGCGTCGTGGTCGTTGTGGTTGTAGTTGTTGTTGTGGTCGGACTGCTCCCCGAAGTGCCCTCGGTGAACCTGATGATGCCGGTCTTCACCGCGGTCGTGAGGTTGCTGTCGGTGGCGCCGGGCGCGTTGGTCTTGGCCCGCACGATGAAACACACGCTGCCCTTGCTGCCGGAGGCCGACGTGTCGGGATCGACCATCGTGACCGTGAAACTCACACTGCCATCGTTGCCGGTCGCCTTGGTCCCAGCAGAACTCTGATCAACCTGCGTGCCGATAGTGGAAACCCACTCAACCGCCGGGTTGCCGGAAGAACCCCGCTGACACACCGACACATGCTCTCTCGTCTTCATCCAATACAACTCAAACGACGCAGCAGCACTGCCATCAGCACCCACAGACGTGCTCGCACCGTCAGTGTCCTTGAGCTGCACCGTCAACGTCACCGTGCCACCGAACTCAGCCTCAACGAAAACCTTGTCACCCGTGAACGACTTATCAGCTTTGGCGCCCGAAGACGACACCGTGAAACCCGCAGCCGCCTTCATAGACAACGTAGTAGTAGTAGTAGTAGTAGTAGTCGAAGTCGTCGTTGTCGTAGTCGTAGCGACCGTGGTCGCAGTCGGCGCAGTAGTCGTAGCCGGAGTGGTCGTGGTAGTGGTAGCCGGGGCGGCCGTAGTCGTAGTCGTCGTAGTCGCGGCCGGAGCCGAACCGCCACCGCCGCCGCTGCCGCCTGCAGCGGGAACTGCGGTCACGGCCGGCGCCGTCACAGCCGCGGCCTTGCCGGCGATGCGCAACTCGAACACGTCAACATCGCCGCTGTAACGGGTGCCGCGGCTGCCGGTCCACACCCACACCGTCACACCCCGACCGATGGTCGCAGCGCTCAACTCATCCAGCCTGACATCGCCGTCGGCGCCGGTCACAGGGTCGCGGGCATCGATCACACACTTGGTGGAGGTGCGGTTCACGCTGCGAACGATCGCGTTGCACCCGCCCCGCAGATCGAACGCCCGATAACGGCGCTGCGAACTCACATAGAACCCATCGACCGCCGCACCCGACACCGGCCCGAACGCCTCGTCGCGCACCGACACCACCACCATGCCGCCGTCAGCCTGCGCCGTCACACCAGCGGGGCGCACGTTCGTGTGCGCCAACGTGCGCGTGATGAACGAAGCCATGTTCTTGCGCAACACCGGATCACCGGGCGAGAACAGGTGCGCGCCCTGCGCGCTGCCCGTCGTGATCCCCAGCTCAAACGCGTACGAGACCGCCGTGTCCACACCCTGCGGCAGACCGCGACGCGCGTCCGCGAAATGATCCAACGTCTCACCCGACCCCAAGATCAGCTGCCCCCGCCTCGCGCCGTCCTGATGGAACAGGCCCGGGCTGGCATGACGCAGGAACCCGATCAGGGCCAACGCCATCTCGGCGCGCGTGATGCTCGCACCCGGCCTGAACATCCCACCGGAGCCTGCCAGAATGTCATTGCGAGCCAAGGCCTTTATGGCGCCTTGGCGCTCCTCGTCCAAATCCGCGATGTCATCAAAGTCGGCGGCACCCGAACCGCCCGTCAGATCCAAGCCGGCCACACCAGCGGCCCGGTGCAAGAACAACGCCATCTGCGAACGCGTCACCTCAGACCCGGCATCGAACCGCTCAGCCGTCCTACCCCTGGTGATCCCGTAGTACGCGAGACAGTTGATCGCAGCCTCAGCACCCAAACCAGCCGTGTCCTCGAACCCCGCATCACGGGTCGCGTCGCCCACACACGCCGAGAACACCGGCAACACATCAGCCACCGCCCCACGATTCCCAACAGGCGCAGCCCCGACCGGAGCCGCAACCACAACCCCACCAACCAAACCAACCACCAACAACACACACCACAACAAACCAGGCTTACCCCCACCGCGGCGGCGACCGGCCACACCCATCAGCCAGCCCCCCCCCGCGCGGGTGGAACAAGCCTGCACAGCACCCACCGCCCGCGGCGCGGCCTGACCCACGCGAGCCTTGAGGGCACTACGAACGAACCCCGACATCAACCCATACCTCCCACTACAACCAGACACCGGCGAAACCCCGCCGGACCGGAACGAACCTGAACCAGCACAACCCTAACGCCATCCCGGCCCGGCCGCAGCCAACCAGGCGAACGCCAGCGCCACGCCAACTACCCAATATACCCCCCCCCGGCAACGCAAGCACAACCCCCAACCATCCGCCGACGCTGCCAGGGCGCGGACGCCCCGCGCAACACAATCCCAAGCCACTCCAGAAGCTCAACCCCCCCCCCTGGGTCCAGTCAGTGTCGGTGACGCCCGCGAACCTCCCTGTCCTGCGCCTGGATCTTGCGCGTGTCGAAGCCGAGCCACAGCTCGTGGCATGCCCAGATGAAACGACACTTGGAGCACTCAAGGGTGCCTTTAGCGCTCGGAAGCTCGAGCCGCCGGAAGGCACGTTGCCGCTCAGAGCAGATCAGCGTGCGAGCGGATGATCTCCAGCGCGTCGTCGAAGCCGATCTCGTCGGCTGCGCTGAACACAGTCTCCAGCACACCAGAGTATGCGCTGCGCAGCGCCTCGCAGGCCGGGTGTCCCGCCATGAACGCCGGCGAAGCTCCGAACCCGAGCTTGGGGCGCTCAGCGTCCCGGCGTCGCAACGTCGGAGGCTGTGCGTCCAGCACCCCCGCATGCAGCGCCGCTATGAGATCGCTGCTGATCAGCTCGCTGATCGTCTCATGCCGGAGCAGGCAGGCGATGTCGTAAACGTCGCGCGCCCGCCGGATGATATTCTCGGGGCGCTCTGAGACACTGCGTCCGTGGAGAGCATCCAACTTCTCTACCAGCGTGATCATCGGATGAACAGCGAACACCTTGAAGGGTCTCAGAAACGGGTATTCCTCTAGCAGAGTGTCATCTATACGTGTGGCCGCCTCCCCTGCTAAAGATTGCACATAGCGGGCATCAATCCAATCCGGGTTCAGCGTGCGTGTCACTAGATCTATCCGCACAGTCGCAAAAGCGCGCGTCGGACCAACGCCCTCTAGGGTGCTCGAGTAAACGAAGTTGAAGGACACGAAGTCCCCTCTTCGTCCCTCCTCGACATAGAAAGGAAACCCCGCTCGAAGATTAGAGCGCACCTCATGTCTGGTTTTCTTGCGTTTGCCGGATCCAAAAACCACGCCCGGCGGCGGCGCGGCCATAATGTCAATGTCCTCGGAAAAACGCGCGACTGCCTGCCATCCCTTACACAGTGCCGTACCGCCTTTGAATACCAGAGGCACCGCAGGATAAGGCTGCAAGGGTTGCAGAGCCCTGCGGATCGCTTCGGTGACATACAGGTCCTTTTCCAGGATCATCTCGGCACGCTCCGACGGATGCCATTGGACTGCCGCGCGCTCTGCCAGGCCCCTCCAAACATCCGTTTCGGCTATGAGCGAAGGAATGTGATTGTGTTCGCTAGATGTGGCGGCACGCTCGCTCAACAGAACCTCCGCACTCAGCGGCGCACCCGCGCCGCTGCTGCCCGCTCGCCCTCATTGACAGCTTTGACAAGTCGTTCACAGCGCTCGTAGAACAGACTGCCTCTCCGCTCTCCCGCAGCGGCTTCCAGGAAGGGGACAGCACGCAACAAGCGCGATCCGTCCGGAGGCAACAGCCTTCCTTTGGCATAAGCCGCAAACAGCCCGGGCCAGGGATCGCTGCTGTCGGGATAAGGTGTGTAGGTATCGTCCGCGAACAAATCGAAGCAGCGGACGCATTCAAGCAGTGTCACCTCCCGCTCTCTCAAACTGAGACGCCTGCGGTTGTTGCGCTGCACGTATCTCACGACGTCGCGCACCACGAGGGGCGCGGCGGGCGGCCTCCCAACAACCGCTATCACCTGCACCCTCGACACCTGCGGAACCCAGCCGAGGCCGTTGAGCGCCCCGATACCCGACCACCCCGCGCCGGGGCCGGCCAACCTCCAGATGAGCGCGTTGTGCGCACCCGTCAAGCCACCTGCCGCATCGCGGCGCGCGTAGACACCCGGCGCCATCCGCTCAATGAGCGGATCGGCCTCTGCGGAGAGCCGCTCCATCTGCTTAGCAAGGGTGCGACGGTCACTGTCGGGAAAGGCTGCCTGCGCCTCGTCCAGCCCGAGCAGCACCGATGCTTCGCAGCGCTGCGCCCAAGCTCGCACCTCGCGCATATTGGAGTGGCTCCGCTGTCGCGTTTTCATCCCAGCCAATGTAGCAGCCTATCTGCGACAAGCAAGCCCGCTTCCAGGTTAATGCGGCCCTTCGCGCTTGAACCGGCGAGGACGGCCCAGGCTCTCCACAGCACATGCTCCGGCGCGGCCCCCGTACGCTGAGACCATGACCATCATCACCGCCGACGTCAAGATCCGGCCCGGCACTGAGCTCTCCGGCGTGTCGTTCCCCACCGAGACGGTGTTCGACGCCTGATGACCGGCAGCGACATGCACACGTGCGGCACGACCCGCGGCGGGAGGCTCGAGAACGCCGAGGCTCCGGCCGGAGCCGCCACCTCGCGTATCCCGATGATCGTGAGCGTCGACGACCATGTGGTCGAGCCGCCACACGTCTGGCAGCAGTGGCTTCCGGCCAAGCACCGAGAGGCCGGCCCCAAGGTGGGGCGGCACCGCCTGGGCGAACTGCGCTACACCGGCGGAACCGGCTACTCCTACGACCTCGACCCCGCCGACGGGTCGGGGCAGTGGTGCGACATCTGGTTCTACGAGGACGGCGTGTACCCCCACAAACGACATGTGGCCGCCGCCGGTTTCGACCGCGATGACATGACGCTCGCCCCGATCACCTACGACGAGATGCGCCCCGGCTGCTACGAGCCACAGGCCCGAGCCGGCGACATGCTCGCCAACCACGTCGACCGATCCCTCAGCTTCCCGACGTTCCCCAGGTTCTGCGGCCAGACCTTCTACGAGGGCAAGGACAAGGATCTGGGACTGGCGTGCGTGCGCGCCTACAACGACTGGATGGTGCAGGAATGGTGCGCGCAGTCCGGCGGCGTGCTGGTGCCGCTCATCATCATCCCGCTGTGGGACGCGGGGTTGGCCGCGGCGGAGGTGCGCCGCAACGCCGAGCGGGGCTGCCGGGCGGTGTGCTTCAGCGAGATACCGCCCCATCTCGGACTGCCGTCGATCCACTCCGGCTTCTACGAGCCGTTCATCGCGGCCTGCGAGGACACGGGCACCGTGATCTGCATGCACATCGGATCGAGCTCGAAGATGCCGGCCACGTCCGCGGACGCCCCCACCGGCGTGTCGGCCACCCTGAGCTTCAACAACGCCATGGCCTCGCTGTCGGACTGGCTTTTCTCGGGCATCCTGCCCCGCCACCCGGACTTGAAGATCGCCTACAGCGAGGGCCAGATCGGCTGGCTGCCCTATGTCCTGGAGCGCGCCGACACGGTGTGGGAGGAGCACCGGGCCTGGGCCGACACCAAGCGGCTGGTGCCCGAGCCCCCGTCCACATACTGGTATCGCCACGGCTTCGGCTGCTTCTTCCGCGACCGCCACGGGCTGGCCAGCCTCGACGAGGTGGGCGTGGACAACGTCACCTTCGAGACCGACTACCCCCATACCGACTCGACCTGGCCCCACACCCTGGCGGTCGCCGAGGAGATGTTCGCCGACCTCGACGACGAGACCGTCCACAAGATCGTCAGGGGCAACGCACTGCGGATGCTCGACCTCGACGCCTGAGCGGCGAGTGCCCGAGCCGCGCAAGTCCTCGTGTCGCGGCAAGTCCTCGAAACGTCTATGCTCGGCGGCGTGGCCGGAGCGGTGGTGATGGTGATTGTGCTGGTGCTGGTGTTCCCGGTGCTGGTGCTGGTCGGCTGCGGGCTCCTGGCAGCGGTGCTCGCAAGCGCGCTCAAGCAGGGCTCCGACGCGTCCAACCGCACCGAGGACGGCCCCAACGAGTACTTGCAGCTGTCACACAGGGAGGCCGACATCGGCTACCCGCGATACTGAGCAAATCGCGATAAACGGGTCCGGATTGCTGAACAGCCGCAAGACTGAACAGGTCGCCGCGATACTGAACAAGTGAGCCTTCGCGGTTTTGTGGGATGGGGGGTGGTTGAGGGTCCCTGTGTGGGGGTCGAGGCCCTGCTGGAATCGGTTGTGTAAGCGACCGACGATCCAGGAGGGCCTCGATGGCTGCGGATGTTATGGGGGTGCGGTTGGGTTTGCCGCAGTTGCGGGTGTTGGGGGTTGTCTCGGACTCCCCGGAGCGGTTGGTGGTGGCTGTGGAGGCCACCTGGCGGCGGTTGCGGTGCCCTCAGTGCGGGTTCAAGTGCCATAGGGTGCATGACCGGCGCGATAAGCGGGTGCGTGATCTGGAGATCTCGGGGCGGGTGGTGACGCTGGTGTGGCGGCGCCGCCGGTTCCGCTGCGACGACTGCGGCAGCCGGTTTTTGGAGGAGCATCCGGCGTTCGAGGGCGGGTTGACGGGGCGGCTGGCGCGCAGGCTGGTGGCCGATGCCAGGGTCATGCCGGTCTCGGCGGCCGCGAGGCGTCACGGGCTGAGCTGGTGGCTGGTGATGGGCGTGCTCAGCTCCTGGGCCGGGCTTGTGGCTGAGCATCGCAGAAGCCGCGTGTGCAGGGTGCTGTTGGTGGATGAGACCTCGATCCGCAAAGGGCATCGTTACGTGACCGTGGTCGCCTGCGGCGACACCGGCCGGATCCTGGGGCTGATCCCGTCGCGCACCACCGCCGCGCTGTCAACGTTCCTAGCTCAGCAGGGGTATAGATGGTGCAAGCAGGTCAAGGTCGTGGTCAGCGACGGATCGCCCGCCTACAAGGCCGCCATCACCCAGCACCTGGGACACTGTCGGCATGTGCTGGACCGGTTCCACGTCATCAGATGGTTCACAGCGGGGCTCACCGCGGTGCGCCGCGACACCCAACGCCGACAGCCCCCGGGCGTCCAGCCTGTCTTTGACCGCGACGTGTTCCGAGCCAGGTTCCTGCTGCTACGCCGCGGCGACACCCTCACAGACTCTGACCGGCAGCGGCTCGACACGCTGTTCGAGGCGCACCCAAGGCTCCAAGCCGGCTGGGACGCGCTACAAGAACTCCACGGCCTCTACACCGCCGACGACCACCAAGGCGCCCTCGCCGCCCTTGACCGGTTCTGTGACCTCTACCAAACCGGCAAGCTACCCGAATACCACAAAATCGTAGACACCATCATCCAATGGAGCCCCGAAATCCTCGCATGGCACCACACCAGCCGACCCAGCAACGGCCGCATCGAGGGCATCAACAACCTCCTACAAATCCTACGACGCACCGCCCACGGCTTCACCAACCCCACCAACTACCAAACCCGAGCACTCCTCATAACATGAACCCAACCGACACCAGCAACCCCCATCCCACAAAAACGCGAAGGGCCCTATTCTTGCGGCACTCTCGACGCCTTTCGCGTGGCGGAAGACACCTACATCGAATACTAGGCGAACTCGTCGGCTGAACGCTCGGGGTCTCCCAGCTCTCGCCGCCGCTGCTGACCCTCACCGCCGCCGCACCCTGAACGCTCGAACCCGCGGCGGCCCTCCCAGAACGCCACACCCGCCGCCAGCCGCTCCCAGCAGGGCCATCCTCGGCCTGCGGCGGCGGCCGTCCGCCGGCACAGGCGCCGGTTCGGTAGGTGGCCGCTTTCTGCGGCTGCCCGCTGGCGTGGCGGTGATCTGCTCCGCCCTGGCGCGCCCGCCGTCTGATGCGCGGCTCGCCCGGCGGACTGAAAGCCCCGTCGGGGCTGCCAGTGCGCCATTCGACCCAGACGGAGCGCAGCAACCGCCAACAGGTGCCGCCTCGGCTTCCGATCCGTATGACCGCCTCGCTCAGACCGGCTTGCCTTTAGGCGGCTTCTTGTGGACGGGGCACACGTTCCCCGCCGCCACACGTCTGCGGCAGTCCTTATGCCCGCAGAAGCGGGTGAGTCTCGAAGGCGGCTCAACCGGCCGAGCTGGAAGCTGCGGCGGGAGTGGAGCATCCGGCATCGCCGGATACGAACGGGAGGTTAGAGGCTCTGGCTGACGCAGAGGCCGCTTCATCTGCGGCAGCCTTGCGCAGTGCTTAGCTCGCCGCTCTATCTCGGTGTGTAGCGTTTCTGCTGCCCGCAGGGATGCCAAATGCCCGGGTAGCTCACTAATAGCGGCCTCTAGCGCAGAGGGCAAGGCTTCAGCGAGATACGCTGCTCGCTGCACTGTTGCCGCCCGCGATAAGCCAAGAGCGTCAGATGTGCGATACCAAGCCTTCACGTAGTCAGATTTGAATAGAGTGTAGTCTCTGCCGATCTTCATAGCCAGCTTCATGGCTGACACGCGGTCAGCGTTGATTGTCTCGCGATACGGCAACATGGAGCACATATCGTATAGAGGCGCCATGCGAGCACCGCCAGCGGTCAATAGCATTCCAAAGTTCTTAGCGTGAGCGTCCGTTCCCACTATCAACCAATTGAAGATCAGCGCATCCCTGAACAACTTTACATCAGCGTCGCAATCTGCCGAGTGGCGCGTGATTAGTCCGGCAATATCAGCTACGCCGGGGCCGTCTTTAGATTGATATTTGCGTTCTGGCATAACGCCTAACGCTTGGCACATATCTTCTTGATGAATACGTAAAGTGCCACCCGCCGAAGACGCCTGCCGGTCGTAGCGCTCAACCATCAACGCCCGCTGTTCGCCAACCTCCAGGTATTCGGTGACAGCAGCTAGTAACCCGAGAAGGCCGGCTAGGCTGAAGCAGGCTTGACCCCCAGGCTCGTCCCAAGACGAACGATCTTCATGCAACGCTTCGATGACCTCGGCCAGCTTCGCCTCGGTCAGCGGATGTGTGCCGCTGGCACGATCCGTCACGCCGCCTGGCTCTTGTGCCGGGCGGAACTGGACAGCGCCGGCGCAGTCCAACCCGATAGGCGAGGCAAGCAGACAGTAGGCGGACGAGCCGGCAGCGTTACGTCTAACAGCCCAACGCCGCCGCGTGTTGATGTTGTCCGGCAGCAGCCCCTCGATCCAAGCCGCCCCGTTGTGGCTTCCTAGTCGCAGCGGCATTGAAACCGACAACGGCACAGCATCGGCCCGGCTCGCGTAACCGTCGGCATAAGCGAAGGTCACGCCGCCGCATCGTTCGGTCAGCGTCCCAGCGCGCTCTCCGTGCATGAACACGGCGAGCGTCATGGCGTGCCCTCACGCAGCGGAATCTGTGTCGCCGCCACACGCATCAGCGCCGCTAGTGCCATACGCCGTACTCGTCCTCGGTGTGCGGCACCACGGTCAGGGTGCTGCCCAGCGCTCGCAGCAGTTTCGTCACGCTGGACAGCCGGACGTCAACCGTGGCCGCTTCGATCCGCGAGACCTGCGAGCGGGACAGCCCCACGAGATCGGCCACCTCAGCCTGGGTGAGACCCCGCTGCTTACGGATGATTCGCAGCGCTCGGCCTATCTGGTAGGGCGTGAAGTTCCAGTGAACCGGGTCCGGATACTTCTCAGGCGGTTGCGGCATCGCGCACATATCGCCAGCCTAGACGAATTGTGCGGCAAGACGCACGCGGCCTTGGGTCGGGTCGGGGCCTGCCGGGCGAGCCGCAAGGTGCGTGCGTTTGTGGAGCGCTCAAGATGCTAGAGTCATGTTATGAGCCATCGAAAAGCTGCTCTCGACTGGCTGGACCAACTCCCCGCACGATTCTGGTTCCGTCCATCTGACATACCCGCCCCCGCAAGCACCGTCTACCCCCTCATGTCTAGGCTGATACGGGACCCCGACGACATCCGCTTCGGCCGCGTAGCTCCTGGCATCTACTTCAAAGGCGACCCGGCTGTGGCGTTGCGGGGCTGGGGCGGGCACAACGTGGTGACCGCACTGTTCTATGCGGGCAAAGGCTCGGGGCTGGGTCGGGTCAGCGCCCTCCACTGGCTCGGCTGGAGCACGCAACATCCGGTTCGGTTGAATATGAGCACCACTCGCCGTTGCCGCGGTTGGTATTCTGATCTGGTCTACCATCGGCACCCTAACCTGCGCCGCAACGAGTTGAACTGGACCGAAGTGACGCTACTGGAGGCAATACATGACATCGTGTTTGTGGAAGATGATTGGGAGCTATGCCTGCGCCAGATGAGAGAGGGGTGGACGTTGGAATGGCTGCCCTGGCAGCCAGTGCAGGAACCGATTGTGCGCACCGATCTGATGCTCTGGGCTGCTGAACCCGAGAAGTTGAAGAAGGCGAACCGGAGGTGGGGTTGCCGCGACCTATCCGGGTTGCGGCAGCTTATCGAGGACGTAGGAGAGGCCGCTAACGCTCCACGCCCCGATAACCCTCCACTGCCCGGTAACGCTTCTCGCCTCAAGGGCGTCGAGCTGGTCACTGCGCAGACATCGCATACATGAGCAGAGGCAAGAAACGGAAGCTGAAGCCGAAACAAGCCCGGGACGCTATGCGCCAACGGCCGCCGCTGCGCGGCTTCCTCTCCGGCGTGGCGCTCATCTTCGACTTCACCGGCAGCAGCACCCGTCGCCGCCTCTCCACCAGCCGCTATCCAGACGACGCCGCCAGGCTCGCCGCGGATTGGCAGGCGGTAGGCGACGACCTGCGCAAGGTCATAGGACCGCAGCAAACCAGCCAGGCGCGGTGACAGAAGCCGAGCCTCCAGCGCCTCTTGGGGATGATCCCGAACCTGAGATCAGCGCCCAAAACGTGGAGATCCAGCAATTCGGGGCGTTTTGCAGCGGACCTCTTCCATATGCCGCGAGACGTTGCCGCATATGGTGAAATCCACCCCGACCTCGTAGACCGCATTGTCTCTGGTGCCGAGGCGGAGAGGTCGCATCGACACAAGATCGACCTGCTTCAATCCCTCCGGGCGCTAATGGGCCTTGTCACGGGATTCGCCGTGTCCGTCCTGTTTCTTGCGGTATCGGCTTGGCTCATATACAACGGCCATGGAATCGCGGGCACGGTGCTCGGATCGGTTGACCTAGTGGCTCTGACCGCCGTGTTCGTGCTAGGCCGCCACAACGGAGACTAGCAACTTGAGAAGAGTCAAGGCAGCCAAACACACGGCCACCACCCAGAACCCGGCAGTAGGCGCCAGCCGCTCAACAGCGATAAGCACCCTCGTCCGCTGCCACACGACGCTGGCAGTCCTTATGGCCGCTTCTGCGGGTGCGCCCAGCAGGGTGAGGCGGTTCGATTGCGCGGGGTAGGGCCGCTGGAGCCGCCATTGTCCTGGCCAGCGCCGCTTCCTGGCTGGTGGCGCTCCTTCGACGCTCCCGCCGTTCACGCAGCAGCCTCCGGGGATCATCCGGGCCGATCCGGTCTGGGCCGGATGACCGGCAAGCTCTATCGGTGGTTGCAGCTGAGGGCAGTGTATTGGGTTAGTGCGCTGTTCCATTTGTGGATGCGTCGGGGCATGGTGTTGAGGTGGTCTTCGATGATGGCGAGTTTGACGGGTCCGATGTTGAGGTCGGTGCCTTTGGGGAGCCAGCCGCGGATTATGCCGTTGGTGTTTTCGTTGCAGCCGCGCTGCCAAGGTGAGTGAACCTCCCCGGGTTTTATGTAGGTTGTTTGTTGTGGGTGTTGGTGTGGTGGGTTGGGTGTTGTTGGTGGTGGTTTTCGGCGTGGGCTGGGGGTAGGCGGTCGGGGTTGTGGTGGTGGATGCGCTGGTGGTTGAACCAGTGGGTCCATTGCAGGGTGGCTGGTTCGAGGTCGTGGAGGCCTTGCCAGGGGCCGCGGTTGTGGACTAGTTCGGTTTTGTAGAGTCCGATGGTGGTTTCGGCTAGGGCGTTGTCGTAGCTGTCGCCGCGTGATCCGACCGAGGCGATGATGTCGTTGTCGGCGAGGCGGTCGGTGTAGCGGATGGAGAGGTATTGTACGCCCCTGTCGGAGTGGTGGATCAGTCCTTGGAGGCTGGCGCCGGCTCGGGCGCGTTCGCTGATGGCTTGTTCGAGCGCGTGGACGGCGAGTTCGCTGCGCAGCGACCTGGAGGCGTGCCAGCCCAGGATGCGGCGGCTGTGGGCGTCGATGACGAAGGCCACGTACACGAACCCCGAGCGTGTGCGCACATAGGTCAGGTCCGCGACTTACAACCGGTTCGGGGCTGCGGCGGCGAAGCGGCGCTTGACAAGATCCCGGGGCCGCTCGGGGGTTGTGTCAGCGATGGTCGTGCGCTTCGGTTTGCCTCTGATCGCACCGCGAAGGCCCAGATCGCGCATCAACCGCTCCACGGTGCAGCGAGCCACAGCCCAGCCCTCGCGGTTGAGCTGCGCCCACACCTTCGGCGCTCCATAGACCCCGAAGTTCTCAGCATGCACCCGAGCGATCTGCTCCTTCAGCTCGGCGTCACGAACCGACCGCGCCGACGGCGCGCGGCGCTTGGCCGACCAATACGTCGACGGGGCGAACTGCAAGGCCCTGCAGATCGGCTCGACCCCGAAACGCTGCCGGTGGGCGTCAATGAAGGCCATCATCGTCTCCGGCCGTCGAGCTCGGCCGCGAAGAAAGCCGACGCCGACTTCAAGATCTCATTAGCCCGGCGCAACTCCCGATTCTCGCGCTCAAGACGCTTCAGCCTCTCACGCTCATCACCGGCCAACCCCGGCCGCTGCCCGGCGTCCACCTCGACACGGCGCACCCACTTGCGCACCGTCTCAGGCGTCGGCCCCAGCTTCTCAGCAACCGAAGAGATCGCCTCCCACTGCGAACCACAACCCCGCTGGACCTCAAAGACCAACCGCACCGCACGCTCGCGAAGCTCATCCGGATACTTCCCCGGACGTCTCTGAACAGACATGACTCGCTCCTCTCAAGGACCAAAACCTACGCAAAACCCGGGGAGGTTCACCCACTGCCTTGACAGCCCCACTGTCACCGCCTCCGCCAGCACGGGATCCCCAACCAGCTTCGGCGTCTTGGGCCTGCGCGCCCGCGCCTCAGCCCCGGCCTGCGCCGCCTCGGCCCGATACCCGCACACGCCGCCGTTGCGACCCAACTCCCGCTGCACCGTCGTCGCGTGCCGGCCCAGCACCCTCGCCGCCCCCGCGGCACAGCACCCCGAGCCCACCAGCACCTCCAACCGCACACGCTCCTCAAAATCGAGCCGCCCCGCCATACTAAACACCTCCACCGGTGGTCGCCTGCTAACTGACACCGGCCATCATGACCGGCCAGCTGCAACCACCGGTGGAGTTCGCCACCCCTCGACGGCCAAGACCACGGCCGGACAGGCTCAGGGAGGTTCATGGCAGCTTGGCTTCTACCTCTGCGATGATCTGTTCTTTGTATCGGGTGTGCTCTGGGCTGCCTTCTGGGATCATGCATGCTAGAAGATAGGCGTTGACGGCGATGGGCAGCAAAGCCCTGAACGGCATAAGCGGAGACTGCGGAGGAATGTCAAGCACTCTGCGCGGGGCGCCGGGTTCCCAGAGGCCGCCCATGCTCGGGTCTTCGGGCGGGTATACGCTGACCATTATTGGATTATGTTTGGTCGGGAACAGGAAGCACCCATTGAACGCCAACGGCAACCCGCACCTAGAGGCTGGACAAACTGGATGCCAAGATCGACCACCTCGATTCTAAGATCGACGGCGTAAGCTCCAGCCTGTCCGATCTAGCCATCGACATTGCTCTGCTAGTAGACCGTTCCTGTGTTCGAGACCGTCTCGCGGAGCGTTACCCTCACACCGAAGCCGCGCGCGCTAGCGAGCAGGGTGACGCGCTCGCCGCCGTTGAGAGCGATGACACCGAAGCCGCGCGCGCTAGCGAGCCGATAAGCGCATCGAACGCCTAGCTGAGCCTGCGGCAGGAGGTCCTGCAAGGTGCGCGCAGAGCGCGCCGGTTGGCGGCCATGCTCTCACGCGGGTCGGCCTTGACGAGGCCAAGGCGCCCTCCCCTGCCTGCAACTTGAGTGCCGCGGACGGGTTGCGTCTGCGATGATGTTGCCATGAGTTATCGGGCGGCGGCGTTGCGGTGGCTCGATGAGTTCCCGGGCGGCTGGTTCTGGTCGCGCAACGTTCCGGGCCCCTCCTCGACGGTTCGCCCGATATTGTCGCGCGCTGCTGCTGAGCCGAACGAGGCGCACCGCGAACCGCTCCGCGCCCTCGACCAGAGAGTCATCGCGGGTCCTGAGGAGGTGTATGATCCTGCGCCCGGCGAGATGCCCGCGGAGCTTCAGGCGGTTTACGACAATCCCGCGTTGGGCTTCGAGAACGACCCGACCGGAGATGCGTTCTGGGCGGCGATCAAGGCGACCGACTGGTGGCAGACGCAGTTGTGGTCGCGCAGCCCGGCACCGGCGCTTTCTCTCGCATAGATCAAAGCCCCGACGGGTTCATCCGGCCTGCCGAAGCGTTTGGTCTCTATGTGCTTGTAGTAGAAGCCGTGAGCTACACGTTCTACGAGAGTGTCTGGGTCCTTGGCGAGCCGCGAGAGCAGCGCCCGAACAGTCGAAGGCGGGCCGGGCGCATCATGGCGCCAGAACCATCCGCATCGGAACGCTCCGAGCCAGTCCATGACCTCACGCTCGTAAGACATGATCGCAACAGGCCGTGTGTCCCGCCGCGGCCATGCCCGCAGCGAGAGAGTTGGGAGACCCCGAGCTTTCAGCCAACGGGTTCGATGGTTCGCGCCGCCTCGGGACGGGGGGTGCCTAACGGTGCCGGTCTGCGGATCGGCGGGCGCGCTCAAGCCAAGCCCCTTGCGTTGTCCTGTGTCTGCCGCTATCATGCGTCGTCTATGAGCACAGGACAAACTGCGGCGGTTCGCCGCCCTCGCCAAATGAACGCGGTCAGAGCATGGGTCGAGCAGCACCCCCCGGCGGCGCTCATCGGCACTCCCGAAGCGCAGGCAGCGTTCCCCTCAGCGTCGAGCGACACGCTGCGCAAGCAGCTCCGCAGACTGGCCGCGGCAACCCCGCGCAGCATCGAGAGATTGGCCGACGGCATCTACTACCGGCCAGGCGACCACCTCGCCAAGAGCGAGGCGCTGCGCAGGCTGGCTTGGCGACGTGCCGGCCCGGGCGCGGGATGGTCTGGGCTGTCGGCGTTGAACGCCCTGGGCTGGGCATCGCAATTCCCGGTGATCCAACGCATCGCTGTAGTCGGGCCTGCGCCGCCTGCGCCTGCCGTGTTGAGGGGACTCCACTATGTCAGTCGATGGAACCCCGCGCGGCGAGCGTTGAATCGCTGGGAGATCACGCTGCTGGAAGCTGTGCGCATCTTCGACGTCCACGGCGACGATACCCACGGCGATCCCTGGGAATGGCTATACGCGGATCACGTCTCAGGGCGGCTGCTGCTCGACGACGGCCATGTTGACACGGCACGATTGCTTGCTGCGGCGCGGCGCGAGCGGCAAGGGGCAGTGTTCGTTCGCCGGTGCGAAAGGCTTGCGCAAGCCATCGAGACAGGCTCGGCGGCGCGGCAACGCAGGAGGGCTGCCTGAATGAGGTGCCTATGCCCAACGGAGGCTTCCGTAGATGTAAGCGCTCAGCGTCCCGCGGGTCGAACTTCTGTCACTTGCACCTCGGGCCGCCGCGGCCCGCTCTGCCGCCGTTGACGGCCGATTCCGAAGCGCCGGAGCTGCCTGCGGTTCCGACCGCGGCGTTAGCGGACAGACCGCGGGAGCCGTCTGAAGTCACGGCCTTGATCGCTGACGCCGAAACCTGGCCGGTGCTGGTTGACAGATGCCAGCTAGATCGGTTCGGGCGAGACGCAGCGGAACGGCGCCTCGAAAAGGACTTGTGGATAACCGAAGTGATCCGCCATGCGCTCGTGACTGAATGGCGATACGCCGACGCGTCGATAGTATTCAAAGGAGGCACCGGCTTGATGAAAGCCTGGCAAGTGCTACGACGCTTCTCGGAAGACGTGGACGTGATGGCGGCGTTGGCACCAGGATCACAGGCAAGCGGCGGTCAACGCAAAGATATTCGACGCAAGTTGCGTGCTAATCTGCGATCCACAGGCTTGGCTGTAGAAGAACCTCGCGTAGGCGACTTTGCGAAGTTTGATTGCCACTATCCGAGCATGGCCGACGCTCCGCCCAGGCAAACCTTCGTAGCCGTCGATCTAGTCGTCAGGCATCTCGATCCTCGGTGGATTGCCTTACGACGCGTGCAGTCGCTGGTCGGAGCCGCCGCGGACGAAGATGCCCTGGATCGATACCCGTTTCTAGGCGGGTTCGGCGTCCTCACGGCTCATCCGCTGATCACGCTCACCGAAAAGTTGAGCGCTCTCCATAATCGGAGCGTTTCCGATCATCCGGCTCGGGCTACGGCACGCGCCAGAGACGCATATGACATTCCCAATCTGTTGCGCAGCGAACACATAGCACCTCGCTTACACAGCGATCTGATCGCAGAACTCCACGCTGGCGTGCTAGGGGTGCCTGCCGGCATACACCATCGCCCCGAAGCCCCCCGCCCTCGCGCCGGGTTCGCAGCGTCGCCGGCGTTCATGCCGGGGCATCCGGCTTGCGAAGCGTTGCGTGCCGCCTATCCGAGCGTCTTGGACATGGTGTTCGACGAGGCGGCTGTGCTCTCATTCGACGAAGCGTTGGCGATCATCCACGATCACGCCGAGGTGCTGTGAGCCGCACGTTGGAGACGGCAGCGCAAGCATCGCCGCGTCGTCGAGCCGCCAACCACCAGAGCGCTCTGTGAGCGGATCGCGAACAGGCGCCTAGTTGTCGCGGCGCTCTAGGTTGATACAACTTGAGCGGGTGCCGCGGGTTGCGTCTGCGATGATGTTGCCATGGGAGGCTGGCCAGCGCCGGAGAGGCCGCCGCTTGACCTTGCCGAGGCCGCAGAAGTCCACCAGCCGCCTCGCCCCGTGTCAGCAACACGAGGCTGGATCGGCGTACGCGAGGGCGCCCCAGGCTTGGCCGGGCGCCCGAAGGCATTTGAAGCGTTAGCTGACCGCGCTCGGCGTGAACTGGGATTGACACGCGCTCAACTCGCTGGGCTGGAGCAAGCAGGTTTCAGCCAAGATCAACGTGGCGGCGTTGCGCGACGCGCGACCGTTCAAGCCTTATGTGCGATTCCAGCGGCATCCCAACCGTTTGCGAGCAGGGTTGAACTGGTCTGAGGTGTCGATGCTGGAGGCGATCCAGGTTCACGGGTGGTTCAGCGACCTTCCCTGGCCTCGATGCCTTGACAAAGTGGCAGGGGGCGCGGGGCGCGCACGCAGCCCTGGGAGGATGTCCAGCCTTTCGTGCTGCGCCGAGAGGCCATGCTGCCCGTCGCCCAAGAGGAACCGAGCTGCTGGTGGGGCGAGAAGCGGCTGCCCATCAATCAAGCCGACCTCGCCTACCGCATCAACGAAATATGCGACGCTGCCGCTAGCCGCCCGCCTTTCGGCGGGCGCTCATGGACAATGCAGGCGTTCCGCGCTGCCACACGTAGCCCGCCGGCGCTTCGAGCATGACTGCCCCGCGGCCGTGCCGGGGTGGTGAGGTGTGTTGCCGTAGGAACCGAGGCGATCTACAGCGGACGCAGATACAGCCACGCCGACTCGCGCGGAATATGCGGATTGTGCTATACTGATGCCTATAGCCCGTCAACGCTACCGTCAACGCTATAGGAGAACCCGATGACGAATGTTGCCACGAACATCATATTAGCGGCAAGCGCAAGCGCGATTATAGGTTTGCTGTTGCTGTTCTTGCGGTCTTTGTCCTCAAGGCTAGACCGGCTCGACGCCAAGATCGACCAGAAGTTCGACAAGTTTGAGGAGAAGATCGAGCAAAGGTTTGAGAAGATCGAGCAAAGGTTTGAGAAGATCGAGCAAAGGTTTGAGAAGATCGAGCTCGAACTCAGCAAGATAAACGGTCGCCTAGCCGAGCTAACCACCGACGTAGCTCTGCTAGTGGACCGCGTCGGTGTTCGGGATCGCCTAGCGGAGCGCTACCGCGGCACCGAAGCCGAGCGCACCAGCGAGCCGGTCAGCGCATCGAGCGCCTAGCCGAACAAGCGCAGAGGCATCAACCGAACCGGCCGGTCTGGGCTGGCTGCTCCGCCAACCGCCCTGCCCCTAAGGACTCGAAGAAGCCGAGGCCGCGTGGCGATGTTGTCGCCTTATATCCGCTTGCCTTTGCGCGGCTTCTTGTGGATCGGGCATTGCATTCCGGCGGCGACACGCCGCTTGCAGCCCTTATGGCCGCATAGGCGGGTGCGGCGTTCATCTGGAAGCTGCGGCGGGAACGGAGCATCCGGCATCGCCAAATAGGAACGGGAGCTTAGAGGCTCTGGCTGACGCAGGGGCCGCTTCATCTGCGGCAGGCTTCCGCAATGCTAAGCTCGCCGCTCTACCTCGGTGTGTAGCGTTTCTACTGCCCGCAGGGATGCCAAATGCCCGGGTAGCTCACTAATGGCGGCCTCTAACGCAAAGGGCAAGGCTTCAGCGAGCGACGCTGCCCGGCGCACTGTTGCCGCCCGCGATAAGCCAAGAGCGTCAGATGTGCGATGCCAAGCCTTCACGTAGTCAGATTTGAATTGAGTGTAAGCTCTGCCGATCTTCATAGCCAGCCGCATACCTGACACGCGGTCAGCGGAGATGGTCTCGCGATACGGCAACGCCCGCTGTTCCCCGACCTCCAGGCACTCGGTAGCAGCAGCGCGCAGTCCCAGCAGACTGGCGGTGCGCTGAGTCAGATGCTCTACGAGGTCCTGATCAGCGGGACGACCCGCCGCATGGTGTGGTGGACTGGTAGAAGGAGATCAGGTTGCCCGCGAGCAATGAAGCAGAAGCGCAGAACCATATAGCAGGGATGCGCGAGGATATAGAACACCTTGTACGAAACTTCTTGCCCGATACGCCGGAGGTGTATGCGCCTGCTGGCTCCTACGATGCCCGGCGGCGTCGCTTGACGCGCTTGAAGTTTGTCTGCACTAATGGGACGATGAGCCTATAGCACGGATTGAAGGCACTGATCGCGATGGACGACCGCTGGTCTAAGAAGTCGCACACAGCCAAAGAGTCGATCGCACAACTGCCGGCAGATGCCCGAGCGGCGGCTCAGTAGCTGAAGGGCCATCGTGTCCAGTAGTTCCTGGTCCGCACCCAGATCCCGAAAATGCCCAGCGGCTCAACAATCAAGAAAACGATGATAATCGCACCGAACAACACGATATTCCAATCGAACACGCTGAGCGTCCAGCCGGGCGTCTGGATGGCCGTGTTGATGACACCGAAGTCGCCTCCCTCAGTAAGCACCAGCCGCGAGACCGCACCCGTTACACCGCCCTCCGCAGCCTCGAGCCATTCGGTGAACGACTCCACGAACTTCGGCACCATCACCACGAAGAAGCTGCCGATCAGCGGGCCTGCGGTGGTACCCGCGCCGCCGATCAGCAGGATCGCAATGAACTCCACCGACAGGAACAGACCGAAATCGTCGGCCAGAATGCGGCTCGACAGCGCAGCGAAAAGCGCCCCGGACACACCGGCAAAGAAGGACGACACCGCGAAGGCGACCAGCTTGTACTGAAATTCGGGCACTCCCATGACCTCGGCGGCGATGTCGCGGTCGCGTATGGCCTGCAGGGCCCGGCCCGTGCGCGTGCGCACCAGGTTCTTGGCCACCACCGCTAAGACGATCGTGAGCGCCAGCAGGAACAGGTACCGCTTCTGGGCCTCGTCGACGTCGAACCACAGCCACCTGCCACTGTCGCCCACGTTGATGAGCGGTGTGGACTCCTTCCAGATCCTCACATCGAGATCGGGGAACTCCCGGCCCAGCGCCGGCGCGCCGGCGATCTTGCGCCCCCAGCTGGTGTTGCCGAAATGGATCCCCAGGAACACCAGGCCCAGGGTGACGATGGCCAGGTAGAGCCCCCGCAGCCGCACGGCCACCGGCGAGACGATCACGCCGACGAGCGCCGCGGCCACGCCGGCGCCGGGCAGCCAGATCCAGATCGGCAGCGAGTGTCCCCACGTCGTCTCGCCGCTGCTGCCCCCCAGGTAGACGGCGGCGCAGGCGCCCACCCCCATGAAGAAGGCGTGGCCCAGCGAGACCTGCCCGGCCACGCCGCTGAGCAGGTTCAGGCCCAATGCGGCGATGGCGAAAACCAGCACCAGCGCCATGGGGCGCAGCCACTCGGGGTCGCCGAGGAACCGCACCACCGGGATCTGGCTGATGACCGGAAGATCGAAAGGCAGCAGCACCAGCACCGCCAGGAACACCGCGAACACGGTCTTCTGGGTCCATGTGGGCAGCATCTGGATTTCCTGGCGGTACGCCGTGTGCAGGCGCGGGCGACCGAGCACGGCTCACACCCGCCGGATCTCGGGCGTGCCGAACAGGCCGTAGGGGCGCACCAGCAAGCCGACGATCATCACCACGTAGGGCACTATGAGCGGGTAGCCGTTGCCGAGCCACGAAGTGTTGCCGGCTGCGTACTGGCCGGCGTAGATCTCGGCCACGCCCACGATCAGGCCGCCCAGCAGGGCGCCGCTGGCCGAGTCGAGCCCGCCCAGGATCACCGCGGGCAGCGCCCTAAAGGCGATGTTGGCCGTCTCCTGATCGACCGCCAGGGTCTGCGCCACCGGCGGCTGGGTGGCGAAGATCCCGCCGACCGCGGCCAGCACCGCGCCGGCGGCCCAGGCGACGGCGAACACCCGTCCGACGCTCACACCCTGGGCCATGGCCGCCTCCTGGTCGAAGGCGACGGCGCGCATGGCGATGCCGAGCCTCGTGCGGTAGAAGAAGTACACGCCGGCGAAGGCGGCCACCGCGGTGGCTATGGCCATGATGAAGCTCCAGTTGATCAGCAGGCCGCCCACCTTGAACCCGTCGACCGCCCAGGGAATGCCCAGGGAGCGGAACTCGACCTCCACCGCGTCGTTGTTGAAAGTGCGGAACACGATCTCGAGACCGAGGGTGATCACCGCCACCGAGAAGAGCGGCTCACCCACCATGGGGCGGATGGCCAGCCGCTCCACCACCAGCCCGACGATGGCCGCGAACCCCAGGGCGACCAGGACGTTCAACCCCCAGCGCAGCCATTCCGGGCCGCCCAGGCCGTTGATGGGATTGCTGACGCCGGTGAAGGGTATGTTGCCGTCGGCCACCAGGAACGAGACGAAGAGCGCGCCGGTGGCGGCCAGCGCGCCCTGCGCGAAGTTCACGGTCTGGGTCGCCTTGAAGATGAGCACGAAGCCCAGCGCGATCAGGGCATAGACCGAGCCCAGCCCGATCGACTTCATGAAAGTCTGGAAGAACAGGGCCGGGTTGTTGGCCAGCTGCACGGCGCCGAAGACACCCGCCGCGCCCAGCAGTCCCAGCAGGAAGGCCCGCGGCGCGCCGCCGCGCAGATCGAGCGCCCCCGACCCCGTCGCCGCCCCAGCCATCAGTACACCGACCCCGTCGCCGCCCCGGCCATCAGTACACCGACCCCGTCGCTGCCCCGGCCATCAGTACATCGACTCCACCAGGTCTTTGAACATGTCCTCCATGGCGCTGCGCTTGAGCTTCTGGGTGGCGGTGAGCTCGCCGTCCTCGTGGTCGAGCTCCTTGGGCAGCATCCGGAACTTCTTGATCTGCTCCACACGGGCGAACTTGGCGTTGGTGGCGTCGACCACCCCGGAGATGAGCTCGGCCACCTCCTCCTTCTCGGACAGGTCGCGGTAGGTGGTGTAGGGGACGCCGGTGCGCAGGGCCCAGTTGCCCACCGTCTCGTACTCGATGCCGACGAGCGCTGTCACGTACTTGCGGCCGTCGCCGATCACCATCGCCTCCTTCACGTAGGGCGAGGTCTTGAGGCTGTTCTCGATCTCCGACGGGGAGATGTTCTTGCCGCCGGAGGTGATGATGATGTGCTTGATGCGGTCGACGATCTGCACATGGGTGCCGTCCACCCAGACCCCGACGTCGCCGGTCCTCAGCCAGCCGTCGGCGGTGAAGGTCTCGGCCGTCTTGTCGGGCTGGTTCCAGTAGCCCGCGAACGTGCCCGGGTGCTTGGTCTGGATCTCGCCGGTGGCGTCGTCGATGCGCAGGCCGATGTCGGGATAGGGCTCACCCACGGTGCCCAGCTTGACGCGGCCGGCGAAGTTGCAGGTGGCCACGGCAGCGTTCTCGGTCATGCCGTAGAGCTCGTGCACCGGCACGCCGATGCCGATGAAGAACTCGAGCACCTCGGGCGCGATGGCCGCCGCTCCCGAGGCCGCATACCGGCAGCGCCGCAGGCCGATCCGCTCCTTCATGGCCCGGAACACCAGCGGCTCGCCCACGGCGTTGAGCAGGCGGGTCGTCAGCGTGTGGCTGCCGCCGTTGGCGACCTTGCGCCGGCCGATGGCGCGTGCCAGGGCCATGGCGAACCTCAGGAACGCCCGCTTGAGGCGCGTGGCGTCGCCGCTCTTGATGGTCACGAGGGCGTGCAGGCGCTCCCAGATACGCGGCACCGCGAAGAACAGCGTCGGCTGCACCTCCCGGAGGTTGTCGGTGACGGTCTCGATCGACTCGGCGAAGTTGAGCGACGGGCCGGCGCCGACCAGTGTCCAGGTCGAGAAGATCCGCTCGGCCACGTGGCACAGCGGCAAATAGGCGACGATCAGGTCCTTGGGGTTGGGGTCGACGCCGTCGGGGAACCTCTCGGTCCCGTTGACGATCTTGTCGATGCAGAAGGCTGCATTGGCGTTGGTGAGCATGGCGCCCTTGGGCGGGCCGGTCGTGCCCGACGTGTAGACGAGCGTCATCACGTCGTCGTCGGCCGCCTCCGCCATCCGCTGGGCCACGGCGGAGGGGTGCGACTCGCGGTGGCGGCGCCCCAACTCCAGGAAGGTCTCCCAGAACAGCAGCCGCGGGTCGTCGTAGTCGGTGAGGCCACGCGGCTCTGTGTAGATGATCCGCCGGAGCGAGGCCGCACGCTCGCCGGAGACCTCCAGCACCTTGTCGACCTGCTCCTGGTCCTCGGCAAAGAAGACCCTCGGCGTGCAGTCGCCCACCAGGTACTCGACCTCTGCCGTCGGGTTGGTGGGGTAGAGGCCGACGGTGACGCCCCGCACCGCGACGGTGGCCAGGTCCAGGATCACCCACTCGGGCCGGTCCTCGGAGTGGATGGCGACCCGGTCGCCGACCTTGTGGCCGAGCGCCAGCAGGCCGTGGGCCGCGGCGGAGATCAGATCCCAGGTGTCGCCCCAGGTGTACTCCTGCCAGATGCCGAAGTCCTTCTCGCGCATGGCGACCTGCCGCGGGCTGCGTCGAGCCCAGTCTCGCGCCAGCGATGCGACGGTCTGGGCACCGCTGTCAGCGGCGGCGGGCGCAGCCTCGCCTGCCGGTCGTTCCGAGGTGATCGTCACTGGCCGGCGGACCCTCCCAACAGCATCCGTTCGCTCACGCCGCGAGCAGCACCGGCACGGGCAGCACCGTCACGGGCGTTAGCGATCGGCCATTGTAGGCGACAGCCAGCGGGCCGTGGGGCGCGAGCGGGCTTCACTGCTGGCCGGCGAGCGCCCGGGCATGCGCCTCTGCGGCGGGGTCGTCGAAGCCCTCGTGGGCGGCGATCTCGGCGCGGCCCACCACGAACCAGTGGACCTCGTCGGGACCGTCGGCGAGGCGCAGCGTTCGCTGGCCGGTGTACATCCGGGCCAGGGGCGTCCACTGCGAGACGCCGGTGGCGCCATGCATCTGTATCGCCTGATCGATGATGCGGCAGACCCGCTCGGGAACCATGGCCTTCACCGCGCTCACCCACACCCTCGCCTCGGCGTTGCCGAGGGTGTCCATCGCCTTGGCGGCGCGCAGCACCATGAGCCGCATGGCCTCGATCTCAACACGGGCGCGGGCGATGATCTCCATGTTGCCGCCGAGCTGAGCGAGCGGCCGCCCGAAGGCCTGCCGGCTCATGCCTCGGCGCACCATCAGGTCGAGGGCCTTCTCGGCCGCACCGATGGAGCGCATGCAGTGGTGGATGCGGCCCGGGCCCAGCCGCAACTGCGAGATCTCGAAGCCCCGACCCTCGCCCAGCAGGACGTTGGCGGCGGGAACCCGCACGTTGTCGAGGCGGATGTGCATGTGGCCGTGAGGCGCGTCGTCATCGCCGAAGACCTCCATGGGCCCGAGCACCTGCACGCCGGGGGTGTCCATCGGCACGAGGATCTGGGACTGGCGGCGGTGCGCAGGGCCGTCGGGGCTTGTCTGCACCATGCAGATCATGATCTTGCAGCGGGGGTCGCCGGCGCCGGAGATGTAGTACTTCTCGCCGTTGATCAACCATTCGTCGCCGTCGAGCACCGCTAGGGCCGCGATGTTCTTGGCGTCCGAGGAGGCCAGGGCCGGCTCGGTCATGCCGTAGCAGGACCTGATCTCACCGGCCAGCAGGGGCTCGAGCCATCGCTTCTTCTGCTCTGGCGTGCCGACGCGCTCGAGAACCTCCATGTTGCCCGTGTCCGGAGCGCTGCAGTTGAGGCATTCCGAGGCGATGGGGTTCTTGCCGAGCTCGGCGGCGATGTAGGCGTAGTCGAGGTTGCTCAGACCGTCGCCGCTGCCGGCGTCGGGCAGGAAGAAGTTCCAGAGGCCGGCCGCTTTGGCCCGGGCCTTGAGGCCGTCGAGCAACTCGAGCTGGCCCGGCCCGTAGCCCCAGTGCTCGGTGCGATCTGCGCCGAGCCGGAAGAACTCCGCGGTGACGGGCTCCACCTCGGAGGCCACAAAATCCACGACCCGCCCATACAGCGGCCGCGCGCTCTGCGACATCGAGAGGTCGAGGGAGGCCCCGTCCAAGCTGCCGCCCAACGCCGACGGTGCCGAAGGCGTCATCGCAAGCCCCTGCTCTCAGAACGCAGGACCAGATCTCCGTTGCGTGATGCCCTCCGCCGCACGCCGGGCGTCGGGCAAGGTGGGCGCGGTCACGGCCGAACAAGGTAGCGCACGCCGGCGGCGTCCTCAGCGGGACAGCAACGTTGCCAGGGCCCAGGCTGCTGCGGCCAGGCCGATGACGATGAACGCGATGCTGCGCGCCAGGGGCGCGCGGTCGAGATCGGTGCGGTCGCGGCGACCGCGGCGCGGGCGGGCCAGCGCTGCGCCGTTGCCCGCGGCCATGGCCGCGCCGAGTGCCAGCACCAGCCACGCCAGTAGGTCCTCGCCCAGGAACATCGGTCTCGGACTCTAAACGACCCGACGTGACCTGACGCCGGGGAACTCACCGATGTCCTGGAACTCCAGGAACACCGGTGGAGGCCCTAGGCGGCCCGGCGCGACGCGAAGTCCTGGAACGTGGTGAACCGCTTCAGGAACGCAAGCGTGACCGTGTCCGTGGGACCGTTGCGGTTCTTGGCGACGATCACCTCCGCCGTGCCCTCGGTGTCGGCGTTGCCGGGGTTGTAGTAGTCGTCCCGGTACAGGAACATCACCACATCGGCATCCTGCTCGATCGCTCCGGACTCTCGCAGGTCCGCGAGCATCGGCCTCTTGTCTGAGCGTGCCTCAAGGTTGCGGGACAGCTGCGACAGCGCAACGACCGGGCACTCGAGCTCGCGTGCGAGCACCTTGAGACCCCGTGAGATCTCCGCCACCTCCACCTGGCGGTTGTCGGCCGCCTGCCGCCCGGTCATCAGCTGGAGATAGTCGACCACGACCATGGCGAGGTCGCCGGTCTGGCTCTTGAGGCGACGCGCCCGAGCACGGATCTCCATCACGGTCACGTTCGGGTTGTCGTCGATCCACAGGGGCGCCTCCGCGAAGCGCTCGCAGGCTTGGGTGATCAGATCCCAATCCTGCCCGCCCAGGCGACCGTCGCGGATCTTGGTGGAATCGATGCGAGCCTCAGAGCACAGCAGCCTCTGCGTCAGCTCCATGTGGCCCATCTCCAGCGAGAACACCAGCACGGGCCGCTGAACGCGCACCGCGGCGTGCGCGGCCATGGCCAGCGCGAAGGAGGTCTTGCCCATCGAGGGCCGCGCTCCCACCACGTAGAGCGAGCTGGGTTGCAACCCCGACAGCAGCTTGTCCAGCTGGTCGAAGCCCGTCGCCGTGCCGGTGATGCTGCCGCCGTGGGCATACAGCTCCTCGAGACGGTCGAGGGTGCCGTGGAGCAGGTCGCCGATGCGTGCGGAGTTGTCGTCGACCTGGCCCTGCGCGATCTGGTAGACGAGGTTCTCGGCCCAGTCGACTGCCTTGGTCACGTCCTCGGGGCGGTTGTAGGCCGACTCGGCGATCTCTCCCGCCACCGAGATGAGGCGGCGCAGGATGTGGTTCTCGCGGACGATGCGGGCATAGGAGGCCACGTTGGACGTGGCCGGCGTGTTCATCTGCAGCGACAGCAGGCCCTGGAGCCCGCCGATGGGCTCGAGGTTGCCGCTGCGGCCCAGGGCCTCGGCCACGGTCACCGGATCGACCGGGTCGCCGTTCCTGTACAGGCTGTGCACCGCCTCGTAAACGCCGGCGTGCGCGGGCCTGTAGAAGTGCTCCGCCGACACGGTCTCCACGACGTCGGCGATGGCCTCGCGCGACAGCAGCATCGCCCCGAGCAAGGACTCCTCGGCCATCAGGTTGTGGGGTGGAATCCTCACGTCGCGCCTGGTGCCGTCGGCAGGCGCGGGCGCGACCGCCGACCCCTGCTGAGATCGATCTGTGGCGCCCATTGAAGTTCCCCCTGAGCGGAGACCCCGACCAGCATCTGACATTAGTGACCGGCTGCGACACGCCGATCGCCGCTGGCGGGGACGAAGCTGGGGATCTCGCCCGGCCGGCTGGGGAAGTCCGGGGGATCTCGCGGCGGAGATGTGGACTGCCTGTGGGCAGCGCTCAGGCGGCAGAGACCTCCACCGTCACAGGTACCTCGACCTCCGCGTGGAGCCTGAACAGCACCGTGTGCCGGCCCGTCTGCCTGATGGGGGTCTCGATGACGGCCGCTTTGGCGTCGACAACGGCGCCGAGCTGGGCCTCGATGGCCTCCACGATGTCGGCCGCGCTCACCGAGCCGTAAAGCTGGCCCGACTCGGCCGCGTTCGCCTTGACGGTGACGACGGTGGGAGCCAGCCGGACGGCGATCTCGGTGGCATCGGCTCGGTCCGCGGCCCGGCGAAGCGCCGCGCTGCGCCGCATGGCCTCCGCCTGTCGGGCTGCCCCGGACGACGACCTCAACGCCAGCCCGCGAGGGATCAGGAAGTTGCGGGCGTGCCCTGCCGCCACATCGCAGACGTCGCCCTTGCGTCCGAGGCCCTCGATGTCGGCTCGCAGAATCACCCTCACGACGGATCGTTCTCCGGCTCTGCCCGCAGGTCGGGGCTCTCGGCGGGCTCCTCAGCAACACCGGCGTCACCGGCGGTGAAGCCTTCGTCGCCGGCCATCGTGGGCGGCGGCGCTGAGGGCCGCGGGGCCGGCCCCGCGGCGCGGCCACGGGAGTCCCGTTCCTTGTTCTGACGCTGCGTGGTGACCCTGTTCGAGTACGGCACGAGCGCCATCTCACGAGCGACCTTGATGGCGTCGGCCACGAGCTTCTGCTGCTGCGTGCTGTTGCCGGTCACCCGCCGGGCCCTGATCTTGGCTCGCTCCGACATGAACTTGCGGAGCAGCTTCTCGTCCTTCCAGTCGACGTAGGTGATCTTCTCCGAAGTGAGGAAGCTCACCTTCTTCTTGGCCCTGCGATTGTTGTCGCGGCTTCTTCCCCGCACCTTGGTCTTGGGCATCAGCCTCTCCCCAACTCGATGGTCGCTGTGTCGGCTCGCCGCTCAGCCGCGGGCACGGCGGTGGGCGCCGGCCGGGCCGGAACCGCTCTCATCGCCTGGCGGCACGAACCCTGATCAGAACGGCTCATCGTCGCCGACGGCCGCGACCGGAGCACTGGACTGCCTCCCAGGAGCCCGGTCACCCCCCGATCTGCCGCCGCGCTGGTAGCCGCCCCGGCCCCCGTCGCCACGCTCACCGCGGTCGCCGCGGTCGCCTCCCCCCGAGCGCTCGTTGCGGGTGACCTCTGCGGTCGCCCACCTCAAGCTCGGCGCCACATCGTCGGCAAGTATCTCGACCTTCGAACGACGGTCGCCGTCGACGTTCTCCCAGCTGCGCTGCTGGAGGGTGCCGTACACCACGACGCGCGCTCCCTTGTGTATCGACTCGGCGACGTTCTCGGCCAGCTGGCGGAAACAGGTGACGTCGAAGAAGGAGGTGTCGTCCTCCTGGTCTTGACGCCTGCGGTTCCACGCAACCCCGAACTGCGCTATGGGCATCCCCGACTGCGCGAAGCGCAGCTCAGGATCGCGGGTGACGTTCCCCACGACGGTAACGGTGTTGTCGAATCCCATCGGACACCTTTCGTTTTCAGCCGGCCGGTACCGGCTTGGCCTCCGCGAGCAGACCGCGGCGCGTGGCCTCGGCGTCGGGAAGCCGGAACAGTTTGTGGCGGACGATGTCGTCCGCGAGCCGCAAGCGGCGCTCGGTGGCGGGCAGACCGGCCGTCGCGGTCACGATCTCCCACACCACGTAGGTGCCCTCGGTCTGGTGATTTATCTTGTAGGCGAACTTGCGCCGGCCCCAGTTGTCGGTGGACATGACCTCGCCCCCCTCCTCGGAGACGAGACCGGCCACCCGGGCGATGACCTCCTCCACGTCGGCCGCAGCCACGGCGGAGTCGATGATGATCATGAGTTCGTAGGCCCGCTTCACGCCGGCGTTGCCTCCCTTCGGACCCGGATCGGCCGGGGCCCCGCTGCGGGGCAGGGTTCTCGAATGTTTCCCGGCACCCGCGTGACCCGAACTGCCTCGAGCAACGCCGCTGTGCCGGCAAGCACGCCGCAGGGTAGCGGGCGCAGGTCCCATCCCAACCGCCGCATGTCCGTAGATGCTGACCAGCGCCGCGGACATGGCGACCCGCGGCCATCGCCGCAGCGAATGAGCCCCGGCGCGATGTGGACCCGGCGACACCGCAGCGCCTGCCCGGCTTGTTCAGTGCGTCCGGCAACCGGGTCGAGCGGAGTTGACGGCTGCTGCAGCAGTGATATTGTGCGGCCACCGCCGGCAGCCGTAGCGGCGCTGGACGGGAAAGGAGCACGCGATGAGCAAGATCACCGTGCCTGCAATCCGCGCCCACAAGGTGCGAGACGGGGTGGAGCCGCTGGTGATGGTGACGGCATACGACGCGCCCAGCGCCAGGATGGTGAGCGACGCCGGAGCCGACCTGATCCTTGTCGGGGACTCTGTGGCCATGGTGGTGCTGGGCTACGAGGACACGCTGCAGGTAACCGTGGACGACATGGCGCGCCACACCGCGGCGGTGGCCCGGGCGCGCCCCGAACCGCACATCGTGGCCGACCTGCCATGGATGAGCTACCACGTTTGTGCCACCGACACCGTGCGCAACGCCGCGGCGCTGATCCGAGCCGGTGCCCAATCCGTGAAGCTGGAGGGCGGCCGCAAGCGCCTGCCGATGATCGAGCGCATCCTCGCCGCCGAGATCCCGGTGATGGGCCACCTCGGACTCACTCCGCAGTCGGTGCGCGCGATGGGCGGGTTCAAGGTCCAGGGCCGCGGCTCCGATGACGCTCGCAAGCTGGTGCAGGCGGCGAAGTCCCTGGCGCACGCCGGCTGCTATGCGATCGTCTTGGAGGGAGTGCCCGTGCCGGTGGCGGCGATGGTCACAGAGGCCGTGGACGTGCCCACCATCGGGATCGGCGCGGGGCCGCGCTGCGACGGCCAAGTGCTCGTGTTCCACGACCTGCTCGGCATCGAGAGGCGCTTATCGCCGAAGTTCGTGCGACGCTACGCGCAACTGGGCGACGACGGCACCGAGGCGTTGCGCCATTTCGCCGCGGACGTGCGAGCGGGCGCCTTTCCGGCACCGTCGGAGTCGTACCACCTGCCCGCCACGGAGCTCGCGGCCCTCGGGCTGAGCGGGCACTGACGCCGGCCGGCTCCCAACGCCGATCAGGCCGAACGGCGACCACCGACCACCGAGCCCGGCCACCGAACACCGACCAGCGAACCCGGCCACCGAGCCCCGCAACCTCAAACCGAACGGCGACCACCAAGCGCTATGCGCCGGACCAGATGGTTCCAGCCGCAGGCCGTGCAGACCTCCACCACGTAGCCGGTGACGACGTTGACCCTCTTGCTCAGCCGCTCCAGTTCCGCCCGTGTCGTGATGCAGCGGCCGTGCTTGGGCAGGCGCGCCCCGAAGGCGTAGGTGACCTCCACCAGCTCCGCCACCTCGCACACGGGGCAGCGGCGTCCTGCCGGCTGGCCGCACCACTGCGCATTGCGTTGCAGCTCCCGCTGCGCGTCGCACACTTCGTGGCGGCCGAGCTGGCCGGCCTGCCAGGCTCGCAGCGTGGCGGCGCGGGCCAGGCTGTAGTCCACGGGCGCCAGGCCGTCAGATCCCGGCGCGCCCGCGGTGGCACCGCTGTTATCGGGAGCGACAAGGCTGAAGAGACCGGGCTTCACGGCTCAGGACCGTAGCCCGCCTAGGGCCACCGCTGCTAGGGGCGTCGCCCGCCAAAGATCGCTGCTGCTAGCCGAAGACCGCTGCCGTTGAGTGTCGTCGCCTAAGTGTCGTGGCCCGCCGCAGCCCACTGCCGCAGTGCGGCGACGGCTTCGGCCCTTGTGAGCGGTCCCTTCTCGAACATCAGTTCTCGCAGGTGAGCGAGCGCCTGCCCGACCGCCGGGCCGGGCTCGAGGCCGATCAGGTCCATCACCTCGATGCCCGTGACGGGCAGGGTCACGTCATCGACCCGCTCGCGGCTTCGCAGGTCCACAAGCGCGGCGCGGAAGCGCTCCAGGGGATCCGTCGGCTCTCCTCTCGCCGCGGCTGCCCGTGTCGTGAAATCGAGCACCGAGTCGAGCCGCCCCCCGCAGGCGTGCACCAGCCGGCGGATGCCCGCAGCGTCCTGGGGGGGCACGGCGAGGCTGTCCCGGCCCGCCAGCAGACCTGTCACCGCCACGATCAGTTCCGTGGAGCAGCGCATGGCTCGCAGATGCCCCGCGGCGCCCTCAGGCCGATCCACGAACAGCGACGCCCAGCGCTCCGCCGCCACAGCCCTGGTCGCGGCGACGGTCCTGCCCAACGTCACAGGCTCCGAGGCACGCAGGAAGGGCACGGCATGCTCGACGAGGCCCGTCCGGAAGAGGAACTCGAGTCCCTGCGCCGGGTCCGGCAGCAGCAGCAACTTCTCGAACTCGGCACGCACCCGCTCGGTGGCGACGATGCGCAGCCTGCCGCCCATCGCCCGCACCGCTTCCAGCACGCCGCCGGAAGGCTCGAGGCCGTGGCCTGCAGCCAGGCGGGCCGCTCGCAGCATTCGCAGCGGATCGTCAGCGAAGGAGACCTCCGGGTCGAGCGGAGTGCGCAGCACCGCCGCAGCCAGATCCCGCGCCCCGCCGTAAGGATCGAACAGCGTCCCGTCGGCGGCGTCCACGGCCATGGCATTGACGGTGAAATCACGGCGCGAGAGGTCTTCGATGAGATCGTCTCCGAAGGCCACGACGGGCTTGCGCGAATCGGAGCCGTAGCGTTCGGCCCTGTGGGTGGTGATCTCGAAGGCTTGGCCCCCTATCAGGCACCCGATCGTGCCGTAGCGCTCGCCCTGGGACCAGAGCGCGGAGGCTGCTTCCGAGACGATCCGCCGCACCGCGTCCGGCCGGGCCGCGGTGGTGCAATCAATGTCGGCACCGGCCACGAACCGGCCGATCAGCGCATCGCGCACCACGCCGCCCACCAGAAACAGCCGGTGGCCGGCGGCTGAGAAGAGGCGTGCCAGAGGATCGCAAGCCGCCAACGCCTCGGCAAGAGCGGCCTCGGCCGGCGGCTCCATTACATCGGCGGCGTTCACGCCGGGGCGTCCTGCCTCGGCGTGAGCGGCCTCGGGCGACGGTTGCACCACATCTACATCGTCTACATCGTCTACATCTGCGAGGCCGGCAGCGAGCTCGACCCCCTGATCGGCCTGGTTGCCACGCTTGTGGCATGGTTCTACCCGTTCGGTTCCTCTCATGGCCCGCCGTCGGGTGAGTGCAAGGCGGCGTCGTGCACCATCTCCAGCTCGGCCCGCGAAGCCATCCTCGGTGTGGTCCCGCCGGCAACCAGTTCGGCATCAACGACAGCAACTCCCGACAGGGCGGCCCGCAGTCGCTCGGGGCGCTCGGGATGCCCGATCCCAGTGTCGTGCTGCAGGCAGCGCTCATCGGTCACAACCAGCACGTGCGCCAGCGTAACCCCGGGCCCTGACGCCCACCGGATCCCCAACCCCTGGCGGGAACCGGCCCGACGACCTGCCAACACCCGATGCCCTAACCCCCTCCCCAGCGTAAGGCAGCGCCCGCAACGGCGGTCTGCGCTCGCTCACGACCCGCACCCGCGCTGGGACCTGAACCCGTCCGGAAACCTCCACCCTTACCGGAACCGCACCAGCGAACGGGCCCGCGCCGCGCCTCGACTCTGAACGGAACCCCAACCAGCGCCCGAAGACGCCCGCACACCCGACTCCCCCACATCGAGCGGAACCCAAGACGGCTACCCGCGACCGCTCAGCGAGCCGACGCCGGTACGGGAGACCTGCCCGCGTGAGGGCGCTGAGGCGTGATACCGTCGGCGGTCGGATCCGCCCTAGACCGCGCCGACACCGGCCACCGCCAGGCCACGGCCGACTCCGGAGGGGACCACCGGGTGCCGGCAACTGGCAGCAGAGGAATCACATGACCCTAGGAATCGTCACTGACAGCTCATGTGATCTGGCCGATGGCGAGCTTGAGGGACTCTCCGTGGAGATCGTGCCGCTGTTCATCCGCTTCGGCACCGACGAGTACGTTGATCGCGAGCAGATAACCGTCAGCGACTTCTACCGGCGCATGGCGTCTAGCGATCAGCTGCCGCAGACGGCTGCGCCGCCGCCAGGCCGTTTCGAGCAGGCCTTCCGCCGCTGCCTCGACGCAGGCTGTGACGCCGTCGTGTGCATCAACCTGTCGTCGTCGCTCTCCGCGACCATGCAGTCCGCGGTCTCCGCAGCCGACGACTTGCGGGCTGAGATCGGCACCGATGCCGACATCAGGGTGCTGGACAGCCGCTCCGTCAGCGCGGGTCTCGGCACCATCGTGCTGCAGGCCGCGCGGCGAGCAGTCGCCGGCGCCGGAGCCGATGAGGTCGAGGCCTTGGTTGCCGACGCATCCCGGCGCACACATGTGTTCGGCACGCTCGACACGCTGGACAACCTGCGCAAGGGCGGCCGGATCGGCAGCGCGCAGGCCATGCTCGGATCGATGCTGTCGATCAAGCCGGTAGTCGACATTTCCAGCGGGGAGGTCGAAGAGGCCGCGAAGGTGAGGACGCGCCGCAAGGCACTCGCCTGGCTGCGCGACAACGTGCAAGCAGCAGCCCCTGTCGAGCACCTCGCCGTGATGCATGGGCAGGCGCACGATGCCGAGCATCTGGGAAGGATGCTCGAGGAAATCTACGATGGCAGCGTGCGTGTGGCCGAGATAGGCCCCGTCGTCGGCACCCACGCCGGCCCGGGAGTGCTCGGGATCGCTTACCAGACTGCCGGTGACTCGAGAGGGGCAGACCAGCTTGCCGGTGACTCGAGAGAGGCCGGCGCCTGAATCGTCGAGGCGGTGCCTGAGCCACCGCGGCGGGGAGTACCGCAGTGCCCGTCAACAATGACGGCGACGACGCCCGGCTCGTAGAGGCAGCCCAGGCCGGCGACCGGGGTGCGCTCGAGAACCTGCTGCGCCGCCATCACGACATGGTTCACGCTGTCTGCCGGCGTGTCGCCGGAAACGACACGGACGGCATGGACGCCACCCAGGAAGCCCTGATCGCGATCGTGCGAGGTCTGCCCCGCTTCGACAGCCGGGCCAAGTTCACCACCTGGGCCTACCGGGTCGCCACCAACGCCGCCCTGGACGAGCTGCGGCGCAGGAACCGGCGTCCCGTGCCCACCCCGCACTCCGACGATTCGCACGCTCCGACGATGGCCGCCCCGCGCGATCCTGCAGACTCCGTCCTGCGGCTCGACATCGACGACGCACTGGCAGCGCTGCCTGAGGACTTCAGGGTTGCTGTGGTCTTGCGAGACGTGGCCGGCTGCGATTACGCCGAGATAGGGAGGATCCTGCAAATCCCGCCTGGAACCGTCCGGTCGCGGATCGCCCGGGGCCGGGCCCGGCTGGCCGAGATGCTGCTCCCACAGCACGAGCACGAAGCTGACCCGCGCGCCGGAAGAAGCGACCTGCGCCGGAACCTGGACACGCACGGGCAACGTCATAGTGGCAGAACGCACCGCCATGAATGATCGATCCGCATACCTTGACGAGACCGTCTCGGCGTACATCGACGGTGAGGCCACACCCGCCGAGGCCGACGCCGTGGAGCGGGACGAGGCACTGGCCGCTCGCGCCTCGCTGCTGCAGGCGGTGCGTGATGCAGTGGCGGCACCGGTACCCGCCCCCTCCGACGGCCGGCGCGAGCAGGCCATCGCCGCGGCCATCGCCGCCGCCGCCCCTGACACGCCATCAAGCAACGACGTGGAGTTCCCAACCGACGCCGCCAAGGACGCCGCTTTCCCTCAGGTCGCTGACACGCCATCAAGCAACGATGCGAGGGCCGGCGATGTCGTTGCACCAGGCGCCGATGGCCAGCAGGCACCGGCACCAGCTGCGACACGAGACCAGACCAATGGCGAGGGCGACCTTGGGGCCGGCGGTGTCGTCGTGCCGCTGCATCGGCGTGTCAGCCCGCCCTTGGCACTTGCCGCGGCCGTGGTCGCCGTCGCTTTGGTGGTTGGAGCGGGTCTGCTGGCCAGCCGCCTCGGTGGCGAGAACTCAACGGAGGAGACGGCCACAGCCGCCGAGATGGGCGCCTTCGACCGGCCTGAAAATGCTAGTGGTACGGCGGCTGACACCGGCGAGTACGTCGAGCCGGCCGCGGAGGGCGCGTCAGACGAATCCGGCGAAGAGGAGAAGGCGGTCGCAGAGGCCGAGGGGTTCATGTCCGACATGGCAGACGCATCCGGCGAGGATCCATCACGGGCGTCAGCAGGTGCCGGGCCGGCCGATCCAGACATGGTCGATGATCACGACATGTCCCCCGAGGACTCTCCGATGGACGATTCCCCGGTAGCCATAACCTCCGCAGACGCGGGAAATGTATCCGGCAGCAGCGACCTCGACGAGACTCCGGCGCCAGCGATCGCTGAAGAGCAGGCATCGGACGGGGAGACCGCAACGGTTGCCGTGGTCGACCTCGGCACCGTGAGAGACATCGGCGTGCTCGTCGATCTCGTGGCGGATAGTGCCCGAGCCCTGGCCACCGGGGACGAGGCGATGGACGGGACACTGGCCGAGCCCGGCATCTGCGCGCCCGCCGTTGCCGATCTCGTTCGCAGCATGGCGGCTGAGGCCCCCACGTCGTTCACCGCTGTGCTCGCCGGTGCCGTGCCCCGCACGCTCGATGCGATGTCAGCCCGGCGAGATGACGGGACTTCGGTGGTGGTCTACGCCATCGAGCCGGAGTGCCAACCGCAGCTTCTCGACCTGCCAGACTGACCCGTTGGCCGCAAGCCGCGGGCATCTCAACCGCTCGGCGGCGCCCTCACGAGCGACCCCCACGGCGGCCGACCCCTTCCTCATCGCCGGTAGGCCGCTCGCTGGTACCTCACGGTCATACGAGACTGACCCTCGCGCCGCGAGCTGCGGGGCATCGCGAGCGACGCTGCCGGCGCGAGTTGCGCACCGGTAGGCTCGGAGCTGATGGCCGAGCCCGTGCCCCCAAGCCGCGACAGGCCGCCGTTGAGCATCGGGCCGGACGATTGGCCCGCCACTGTCGCCGGCAGGATCGTGGAGGCCGTCGATGCGGTGCGGACACGCACCACCGACCGGGTCGTGTTTCTGGTCCGCGCCGTGGTCTACTGCCTTGTGGTCGGGGTCGTGGCCATCGCTGCGGTGGTGCTGCTCATCGTTGCGACCGTCCGGCTGGCCGACGCCTACCTGCCCATCGGGGCCGGTGCCGGCTCCGCGACCTGGGCTGCACACGGCTTCGTCGGCCTGCTCGTGACGATCATGGGTTTCGGCGCCTGGCGTGCCCGATCAGGATCACCCAAGCCGATGTACGCCGCTCTGGTTGCCAACACGGTCTTGATCGTCGCCGTCGTCTTCTATGGAGTGATCCAAGCAGTCCGCTGACAGGATCTTCCATAGTTTTATTGAGTATTCTGAATCGAAAAGGTGGCTGACAAGTGGCCCATGAAGTGAATCCATCTGAAAACGGTCAAAAGGCGGCTGACACCCTGGCAGAGGTTCAAGAGGCAGAGGTGGCGATAATCGGGTCCGGCCCGGCCGGGCTGACCGCTGCCATCTACACGGCGCGGGCCAATCTCAGCCCGGTCGTCTTCGAGGGAGAGCCGAGTTCCACGAGCGACCAGCCCGGCGGGCAGCTCATGCTCACCACGGACGTGGAGAACTATCCGGGCTTTCCCGACGGCGTTCTGGGACCGGAGTTGATGCAGCGCTTCCGGGACCAGGCGATCCGGTTCGGGGCGAGGATCGAGACGGCGAAAGTGTCGCGCCTGGACCTGTCCGCGCAGCCCTACACGATCTGGACGGGCGAAGGCGGCACAGCCGCTCCCGCCTTGAGGGCTTGGTCGGTCATAGTGTCGACCGGCGCGCGGTCGCTGATGCTGGGCCTCGACCGCGAGATCGAGCTGGTGGGCCACGGCCTCTCGACCTGCGCCACCTGTGACGGCTTCTTCTTTCGCGGTCAACCCATCGCTGTGGTGGGCGGCGGGGACTCGGCCATGGAGGAGGCGATCTTCCTCACTCGATTCGCCTCGCAGGTCACCGTCATCCACCGCCGTGACAGCCTCAGGGCCTCCAAGATCATGCAGGAGCGCGCCTTTGCCAACGAGCGCATCGACTTCCTCTGGGACACGGTGGTGGAGGCGTACCTCGGCGAGTCGAGCCTGTCCGGCCTGCGAGTCCGCAACGTCAAGAGCGGCGAGTCCTCGATTCTTGACGTGAGCGGCTGCTTCATCGCCATCGGTCACGAGCCCAACACAGCGCTGTTCAGGGACCGGCTGGAGATGAAGGACAACGGCTACCTCGTCACTGCGCCCGATTCCACCAGAACCAACCTCGACGGAGTGTTCGCCTGCGGCGATGTGCAAGACGACCGCTACCGCCAAGCCGTCACAGCCGCTGGTTCGGGCTGTATGGCCGCGCTCGAGGCTGAGCACTACCTTGAGGGGTCGCGACCTCGATGAGCTTGAAGGATCTCATCATCGACCGGACTAGATTTCCTGGACCGGATTCTCTGTGCAGACGACCGAATGCTTCACAGAAGCATCCAACTTCTAACTGAGCACGCAAAGGAACATGAGAATGGCTGAAACTACCATCACCTTGGACGGTGTCACGTTCGATGAGGAGATCGCAGGGGCGACACTGCCCATCCTCGTCGACTTCTGGGCGGAATGGTGCGGGCCCTGCAAGATGATCGCACCCATTCTCGAGGAGATCGCCGCTGAACAGGCGGGCAGATTGAAGATCGCCAAACTCAACGTGGACGAGGCACCGGATGTCGCCCGTCGCTTCGGCGTCATGAGCATCCCGACCATGATCCTCTTCGCTGACGGCCAGCCCGCCAAACGCGTCGTCGGCGCCAAGCCGAAGGCGGCGCTCTTGAACGACCTCGCGGAGTACCTCTAGACCTTCTCACGGCAGCAGCGGACCTGGCGTGACGGCCGGGCATTCGCCGGACGACCCTTCTGCCAGGCCCGACGGCCCGGGCCGTAACCGGTCCGACGGGGCGGTGAGCCTGTCACTTCGTCGGGGTGACCGCGGTGAGGCTGTGCTCGACCTTCAGCATCGCCTGGCGATCGTCGGCTACAGCACCGAAGGGGAGCAACGCGAGTTCGGCCCCTCGACCGAGGACGCTCTTCGCAGCTTCCAGCGGGCGCGGGGCCTCGTGGTGGACGGCATCTGCGGGCCGCATTCGTGGAACTCCCTGGTAGAGGCCGACAAGCGCCTGGGCGATCGGCTGCTCTATCTCCGCTCGCCGATGATGCGAGGTGACGACGTCGAGGAGCTCCAGCGCCGCCTCGGTCGGCTCGGTTTCGACGCTAGATGGGTGGACGGCATCTTCGGCCCCAGTACGCAGGCGGCGACGCAAGAGTTCCAGGAGAACGTCGGACTTCCGGTCGATGGCGTCGTGGGGCATTCCACTCTTGAAGCACTGCACAGGCTCGCAGGGCGACGAGCCGGTGACATCACCGTCTCGCAGGTTCGTGAGCAGGAGCGCCTGCGCCATCAGCCCTCCGGCGTCGGGGGCAAGCGGGTGATCGTGGGCGACACAGGTGAACTGCCCGTGATCGCTCAGGCCATCGCCAGGCAGCTCTGGCGCGCCGGTGCCGAGGTTCTGGTCTTCAGCACTCCTGACCTGAGGCATCAAGCTCGGACGGCCAACCAGTGGGACGGTGAGGTCTACCTCGGTGTGACGTCGGCAGCAGACAACTTCGGTGTCTCCTACTTCGCCATGCCCGGTTTCGTGTCAACCGGTGGACAGACCCTGGCGCGGTACTGCACGAACTCACTGGAATCGCTGCTGCCTGAGACAGCGCCGGCCTCACCGATGAGGCTGCCCATCCTTCGCGAGACCCGGATGCCAGCAGTCTGGTGCCGGATCGGGCCCGGCTCGGTCATCGTGCCCCGCGCCCCCCGGATCACCCGAGCATTGGCCGAGGCCCTGATCCAATGGTGCCAGGAACCTCACGGCCCAGCCGCGACTTCGATCTGACGGTTACAAGCCGCTGTCCAACGGCGTCACTCACCCGCTCGAAATCACCTGCTCGACGATCACCTGCTCGACGATGGTCGGCAAAGCCCGAGATGCACCCGGTCAGGTTCTCAGATGATTTTATTATCCCATGTTGGATTGCATGATCATATGATATATCCGTTCCAGGTCGGTCAGGCCGCCGAAGCGGATGGTGATCCTTCCCTGCTCCTTGTTCATCTGAACAGACACGCTGGTATCCAGACGCGTCGAAAGCAGTTCCTCCAACTCCAGGATCCCTGCCTTGACCTCTTCGTTCGAGGAGTTCCGGGGACCCTTGTCCTGATTATTGCCGGGCGTTGAAGGTTCCGCAGCCATCGCCGCCGCCCGCCGTTCGGTGTCGCGTACCGTTAGGTCATCCTTGACGATCTCTTCGGCTAGGGCGCGCTGGCTGGTTTCGTCCTCCAGCGAGAGCAGCGCGCGCCCATGTCCTGCCGAGAGCCGGCCCTCAACCAGCAGCCTCTGTACAGCTGGGGTTAGATTCAGCAGGCGGATCGTGTTCGCGACAGCCGAGCGAGATCGGCCCACCCGAGCGCCGACCTCCTCTTGCGTGAGGTCGAAATCGTCCATCAGCTGACGGAACGCGGCGGCCTCTTCGAGTGCGTTGAGATCCTGCCTGTGAACGTTCTCGACAACGGCAGCCTCGAGTGCTCCCTTGTCATCGGTGGCGCGCACGAGGGCTGGGACGCTGCGCAGACCCGCGCGCTGCGCAGCTCGCCACCTGCGCTCTCCGGCGACGATCTCATATCCTCCTTCGATCTCTCTAACGATGATGGGCTGAATCACACCCACTTCCGAGATCGAAGCCGCGAGCGCAACCAGGCTCTCCTCATCGAAGTGGTGCCGTGGCTGGTGCCGGTTGGGAACGATGAATGCGATATCGAGCTCCTTGAGGGGCGGCCCCGATTCAGTCTGTGGAATGTCAGCGGGAATGAGCGCTTCCAGCCCTCGGCCCAGTCCGCTGCGTCTAACCATCGCTCAAGACCTCCTTCGCTAGTGCACGAAATGCCTTCGCTCCATTTGAATTGGGATCATAGACCGTGATCGGCTGACCGAACGACGGGGCCTCGCTCAGGCGCACCGTGCGAGGGATCTCCTGCCGACATACCTTGTCGCCATAGTGCTCCCGCACCTCGCGAGCCACATCTCTCGACAGGTTGGTCCGCGCGTCGAACATGGTCAGAATGACCTTCGTCAGCTCTAGATCGCGGTTCAAGCTCTTTTGAACCATGCTGATGTTGCGTACCAGCTGCGCCAGCCCCTCGAGCGCATAGTATTCGGTTTGGATCGGCACAATTACTTCGTCGGCAGCAGCAAGGCCGTTGATGGTCAGGAGTCCAAGGGACGGCGGGCAATCGATCACGATCAGGTCGTACCTGTCGAGAACGCTGTCCATGGCATCGCTCAGCTTGCGTTCTCTGCTGAAGGCCGCCACCAACTCGATCTCAACTCCTGCCAGGTCAAGGCTGGAGGGCGCGATCTGCAGTCCCTTGATCATCGTCGGTTCGATAATCTCATCCATCTCGACATCCTGGAGCAGCACGGCGTACATGGAAGTTTCCAGCTGGCGGGGATCCAGGCCGACCCCTGTCGTCGCGTTGGCCTGCGGATCAAGATCGATGATCAAGCACCTGAGGCCTTCCTCGGCAAAGCAGGCTGACAGGTTCACTGCCGTGGTCGTCTTGCCAACTCCACCTTTTTGGTTGGCAACCGCTATGACCCGCGCGCGACTATCGGTCAATTGCGTCGAGTTCTCCAAGTCAGGGACTCCCTTCGCCTAGGACGCCGCCCCACGGTCTCACACCACAGTTCCGAAAGTCAAGCATACCGAAGATCGAACGGGGTGGACATCCATTCACTCGCCGAATCGTTCAGCAACGGCGGACGAATCGCCCTGGGCGGCTCTTGAACACGGGCGGATCTAGGAGGCAAGCACCTAAGCGCAGAACCAGCCCTTCACCGCAGACACCATGGATCATCGCGCCGCCACCCGAGCGAAGCAAGCGCCCCGGTGCGGAAGCAGCCCATCGCCCCGGTTCCGGGTGTTCCACGTGGAACATCCGGAACCGGCTTCGACTCGGCCGCCGTCAGGCGGGTTCGACACGATCGCGGAGTGTTCCACATGGAACACCTGACCTAGGGTTCGCCACTAGCCGCCACTCCTAGACCGCCGTCGTGGCACGGAGGTCGCTGCGGTGGATCTGACGAGGCACCCGAACGCCCACCTGGAACGGGCGACGCTAGATCAGGGGCCTGCGATGCCGTGCTGCCGCTCGACGGGGCAGACCAGCAGGCCCGCGCGCCACCCTCTCGACTGCGATGTAGTTCCCGTGCGGCGTGGACCAGCAAGCGTTCACCGTGCATCCGGTGGCCGGAGCAAGGTCTGCCCTCGTCCATTCAGATCTCGTCGCTTTCGACACCGACGCCACCAACGTTCCTCCTACTCGCAGCAGCGGCAGTCCGCACTCGGCAAGCTCGCTCGCCGGGCCGAACAGCCGAGCCACCACGCCGTCCTGGGCTTCTCGGGCATCGGGATGGTGCGCCAGATCCTCGATCCTCGAGTGCAGAACTTGAACACGGTCTTGCAGGCCGGCGGCGTGTGCGGCGCACATGGCCAACTCACAACGCCGCTCGCTCGCGTCCACAAGTTGCCAGCGTGACGTCGGCAAGCTCAGCGCTAGCAGAATCCCTAGTGCGCCCGCTCCACTGCCGCAATCAACGAAGCATCCCCCGCTCCCGGCGCGCCAAGACCCAAGGATGAAGCCGTCGGCATGGTGGCGAAGCGTTTCGACCGGAACGGATCCCAGAACACCCGCTTCACGTGCGGGCTTCCAGGCTGCTTCCAGGCGAACGATCAGATCCTCGTCAAACCCCGCCGGAAGATCAGCCAAGTTCAGACCGGCAGGCGATCAAGATATAGCGATTCGGCTCCTCGCCCTCACTTCGACTCTCCACTCCGTCGATTTCAGAGATCGCGTCGTGAACGACCTTGCGATCCAGTCGATTCATGGACTCTAGAGCCACCTCTTCACCGGATTCGAGTACCTCCTCAGCGACTCCTCTGGCGAAGGCACTCAGCGACGCAATGCGACGCGAACGAACGCCCGCCATGTCTATCCGGATCTTTCCCTCACGAATGGATCCTCCAGAGCGTTGAAGAACGGTGCGAACCAGCTCGTCAACGGCCTGTGCTGTCGCTTCCCGGCGGCCGATCAGCAGGCCGATGCCATCACCGTTGGCCTCTATTCCGAGGGTGTCGTGCTCAAGGTCGTGTCTCCGGAAGGTGAGAGAAAGCCCAAGCCTCTCGGCTATCCCTTGAACAAATGCCTCAGCGATGTCCGCTTGCTCGAGCAGCGAGGGGCCGCCGTGCGAGGTTTCCATTTGAGATACGCCTTTCTCTCCTGTCTCGGCTGACGAAGCACCGGCCCCTGCCTGCGAACGCCCTGTGCCGCTCGCCGATTGTGCTGGTGCCTTCTGCGCGAGAGCCTTTCGCCTCTTGGCGGGTGCATCCGGCTGCGAAGCCCGCCTGCTCGGACCGCGCTCGCTGCGGGTTGATGTTGTGCCAGACGATCCTGACTGCTCAGAAGTACCCCGAGGCTGCCGTGCCGTGGCCCGAGAACCCCCGGCCCGAGAACCGCCCTGGCCTCGGCTGCGGCCGTGCTTCGGCCTTATGCGGGTCGGGGCGACTCGGGCCCTCACTCTAGCCTTCGCCTTCACACGGCCGAACAGGCCGACCTTGCCTTCCGACAAGACCTCGAACTCAGCGTCAGCCTCATCGACTCCAAGATGTGCCAGAGCTTGCTCCTTCGCGTCGTCCACCGATGCCGCGACGATTTCTAACCACTCCATCCTTGATTGACCATCCTTTCCCGATTACCTCCAAAGACAAGCAGGTTCAACGTCTCTTCCGCTTGCTCTTGCTACGATTCTGGGGGCTGCGATTGGGTCGGGATCCTGGCGGTGTTGTGCGACCGCTGTCACTGCGCGCCCGAGAGGAACCGGACCGACCGCGCGAGGGTGCCTTGCCTGTCCTGCCGGTTCCAGCGGTGCTGCCGCCACGGTTGGAGTCCTGCCTTCTGACCGGAGCCCGGCCCCGTGACTGTGTGGCGTCCCGTTTCGGGGTGGCAGTTCCCTTACCCTCTGTCGTGGGCTTGACCGACTTGGACTTCGCCGGGACGACCTTCGACTGCGACGGCTTCTGACCGTTCTCTGCTATGGCCGCGGCTCGCTGTCTTGCGGCACGCGCGCCGAGTGAGTCCTCGCCCGAGTAATATGATCTCGTGATATATGCCTGCTGAGCAATACGATAGAGTGCCGAAATGATGAAATACACGACAACAGCCGCCGGAATATTATAAGATATCACGGGCAGGAAGTATGGGAAGAGTCGCATTATCATCTGCGTCTGCTTGTTCACGGGAGCATTCTTCTGGCGCCGCTGCAACTGATGGTACTGATAGAGGCCGGTCACGAGGACAAGAAGCAACATGACAAGATAGGGAAAGGCTTCGACAATGCCGTTTGACATCGCTGCAGAAGCGGTCCGTGATAGGTCGACACCCCACGAGACCATCTCGCTATTGCTACTTAGACTCTCATAGAGATCTGTGTCTCTCGACAGGAAATCCGGGTCAAAGGTCAGCCGGCTCCGAGCAATCGGCGTGGCCGCATACAACGGAAGTTCCTGGCCCGCGTTATCGGAATACTGCAACGACGTGTAACCGACTTGGGTGCCGATCTCAGTAGTGCGGCGAGTAAGGCCTCGCACAACCTGGTATAGAACCAAGAAGACCGGTGCCTGAAAGAACATCGGCAGGCAACCCCCGAGCGGGTTGATGCGATGCTCCCTGTACAGAGCCATAGTGGCCTCATTGATCGCCTGGCGATCCCCGCGATGTTCATTCTGGATCCGCTTGATATCGGCGGAGATCTCAGACATCTGCAGCATCGAGCGGATTCCCTTGAGGGTCAAGGGGGTGGCCACGATCATGGCTGAAAGGGTGAGCATGGAGATCGCGACGCCATAGGAGGGCCAGACCGAGTAGAACCAGGCCAGAAGTGTGGCTATCAGATCGAACAGGGGATCAAACACCGGCGGCCTCCTCTGACGACTCGGCCCGAGGCGACAGGGGCACCGGATCCCAGCCCGAACGACCCCACGGGTGGCAGCGGCCCACACGACGGACTGCCAGCCAGACACCGCGTACGGTGCCATGATTTTCCAGTGCTTCTAAGGCATAGTTAGAGCATGACGGCACATATCGGCACACCGGTGGGCGGGTCGCCGACATCAGCTGGTACGCGCGCGCGCATGACCAGACCAAGCGCGTCCAGGGCCTCATCGCTGGCCTCATCGCTGCTCGAGACCAGCCATAAGTTCATACAACGAAGCTCGCAGCTCGGCTGCCGACATCTCTTCGAGTGAGCTGACGGTTCCTATACGATATTCGCCGTTCTCAAGCTTCACCGAGCCGTCCCGGACCATCTCTCGCAACGCTTCACGCAACCGGCGGCGCGCACGGTTCCGAACAACGGCGCTCCCAACGGATCTCGGCAACGACCACAGCAGCCGGGGGGAACCGTCGCCGGCGCGAAACGACGCCCTCAGCGGCCCGTGGCGCGTTCTGCCCATCGCGAGAACCCTTCATGAGTGTCTGTGGCGTCGCGCCGTCAAGGCGGTCACGCCGCCAGCCGGTTCCGTCCCCTGCGGCGGCGCGACCGCAGCACGGCACGACCCGCGCGGGTGCTCATGCGGACCCTAAAGCCATGCTTTCGATGTCTTTTTCTTGTATTCGGCTGAAAGGTGCGCTTCATCGATCCTCCCTCGGCGACTGTGTCGGGGCACGCGGTGGCCTGCCTCCACGCAAACGGATGCTGTGGATTGAGCGACAACCGCGGCGACTACCGTAGGGCTGAGCCACCCTGCGGACAACCACCAGTGCTAGGCGGTGCCGGCGAACCGTTCTCCTGCCGCCGTGATGCATGCGCAGCGATCATCCACGGCCGTCTACAGCGCGTGCGGGCGCTCGCCGCGGGCCGCCCGAACGCGAGCGAACGACGCCGTGCACGATCCCGTCCGCCCCCTGCTGAGACTCGCAATGTCTGTAATCTTACTTTCAATACTGTGATTCATCGGTGCCGCGCCACGCCTGAGCTAGCCATTCGACGGACGCCGCTCAATCGGCTTGCAAACAAGCAGCGAGGCTGTACCTTCCACCCGCCCATCGGCAGGCCCGACCGTACTCCTGAGCCAAGTCCCGAAACCTGCTTGCTCTCGAGCCACGGTCCAAACCGTCCACAACTGTGAACAACCTGGGGATAAGTTGAGAAACGACTCGTGACTACCGACCCTGAAGCGGAACGGATCTGGTCGAGCTGCGCGCAGACCATCCGGAGCCAGGTGAGCGACGCGGTATGGCACACGACGTTCAGCGGCGCCAAGGCACAGGCCTTCGACCAGCGCTCGCTCGTCCTGTCCGTGCCCTCCAGCCTGCAGAAAGCGCGCATTGAGCGTCGCTACTTCGACCTGGTCAGCGACACAGTCGACGAAACCGTGCCTGATGTCACGGTCCGCATCGAGATTGATCCGCACCTGGACGGCCGAGCCACCGAACTCCCCAGCCCAAGCACTTCACCAGATCCCGAGGAGGTCCACAAGCCGCCAACCCAGCTACAGCACAACTCAACGAATGGCACCGCCGAATCTGCAACCGAAGTACGCCTCACCTTCGAGCAGTTCGTCACAGGTGGTTCCAACCGCTTCTCGCATGCCGCCGCGCTTGCAGTGGCCGAAGCGCCATCCGGTGCCTACAACCCACTTTTCATCTACGGCCAATCGGGGCTCGGTAAGACTCATCTGCTGCGTGCCATCACCAACTACGTCCACGAACACTACCCGCTCCAGAAAGTACGCTACGTCACGAGCGAGACGTTCCTCAACGAGTTCGTTCAAGCTATCCGCGACAGCACCCAGCAAGACTTCAAGCACGTGTACCGCACCAACGACGTCCTGCTCGTAGACGATATCCAGTTCATGGAGGGCAAAGACGGGCTGCAAGAGGAGTTCTTCCATACCTTCAACGACCTGCTACAGAACGGTGCCCAGATCGTCCTCTCCTCAGATCGCGCCCCCGATGCCATGCCGACTCTGGAGAACCGGCTCCGGAGCCGCTTCAAGTCTGGACTCATCACAGACATCCAACCGCCCGATCTGGTGACCCGCCTAGCCATCCTCGAGAAGAAGGCAGAGTTCGCCGCCCTCGACATTCCGCGAGAGGTACTGTCCTTCATTGCCGAACATATCAAGGACTCGATCCGCGAGCTAGAGGGCGCGCTCATCAAGGTCACAGCATTCGCAAGCATCACAGGCAAGAAATGCTCACACGAACTCGCCAAGCAGGTCCTCGCCGACGTCATCACGTCGTCGGGTCAGGCGCCGGTCACGGTCACGACCATCTTGGACGCCGCAGCAGAACTCTTCGCTATCCCGCTCGAGCAGATCATAGGCACCAGCCGTCGCCGGAACCTCGTCGATGCTCGGCAGGTCGCCATGTACGTGACCAGGCATATGACCGACCTGTCCTTCCCGGAGATCGGCCGCGCCTTCGGAGACCGTGACCACACCACAGTGATCCACGCGGTGCGCAAGATCGAGAGTCGTATGACTGAGAAGAAGCAGATCTTCGATTGCGTCAACCAACTCCAAGACCGCGTCAGCGCCAAGTCATGAACAACCATGCGCGCAACCGTGCGGTGGACCACTCTGTGGATCATCGGTGCCTATCGGCTGCACAGCTGTGCCGATCCTGGGTACTATCGGTAGAAGATCGCACGACCGGCCACGAGCCACTGAGGCACCGGGCACAGCCTGGGTAAACTAGAAGGCTGCGATTCCAGCGCTCTCGCACCATAATCCACAATGCACAGGTCCTACTATCCTCTATTACACGAAAACCAAACCGAAGGGAAGCAACGAATAAGATGACCCTGAAATTCCGATGCGAGCGAGACGACTTGCTGAACGCGGTCAGTGTGGCTGCACGCGCCACCGCGGGCAGCGCTGCGGGCCGTGCGGCTCTGACGGGCGTGCACTTCGATCTCAAGGGCGAGACGCTCACCGTGACGGGCAGCGACCTCAATCTGACGTTGTCCGCGACGGCGGCCGTTGTCGGTGAGAGCGATGGCTCTGCTGTAGTGCCGGCGCGACTTCTGACCGATGTGGTCCGGGCCGTAGCCCCAGGCGGTATAGAGGTCGTTGCCGACGACAGTGAGGCGACCCTTGTAGCGGGTTCCTCGAAGTTCGTGATCCGTATGATCGAGGCTGAAGACTACCCGCAGCTGGTGTTCGTGCATGAGGGCGATGAGTCGGCGACTTCAGCGTCCTTCGGTACGGCCGTCGCTTTCTCGGGGGCAGAGTTTCGCAGTGCGCTGGGGCAGGTGGTCAAGTCGGCCTCCGGAGACGACTCTCGACCCATTCTAACCGGGGTTCTCATGACCGTGGAGAGCGAGAGCGGTCTGAGATTGGTGTCCACCGATTCCTATCGTATGACTGTTCGTGATCTTGAGGGTTCATCGATCCCCGACGACCGGCAGAAGGTGTTGGTGCCTGGCCGGGCCCTTGGCGAGGTGCAAAAGCTGATGTCGGATACCGATGAGGTAGTTCTCAAGCTGGCTGAGAACTATGCTCAGTTCACGGTGGGCGATGTGAAGTTGACGACAACGCTTATTCCTGGAGAGTTCCCGAACTATCAGGGACTCATCCCGACCGGCCATGCCAACCGGCTCACAGCCGAGCGAGGGCACTTGCTGGAGGTCGTGAAGCGTGTCCGCCTGCTCGCGCAAGATTCGACCCCGGTGCGGCTCGTCATGTCTTCGGAAGGCCTGGAGGTGATCGCAGTGACCCAGGATGTCGGTAAGGCGAGCGAGTCCATGCAGGCGCACTACGAGGGTGAGGATCTAATGGTCGCGTTCAACCCAGGGTACCTGATTGATGGTATGGAGGCCGCCACCGGCGATGAGATAACTTTGGAGACCGCGGACGCCGTGAAGCCGGCGCTGCTGAGATCCGTGGGTGACGACTCCTTTCTTTACCTGTTGATGCCGGTTCGGGTGAGCTGACAGCGCCACCGGGTTGTCGATCTGCAAGTGACCACTGGCGTGCGTGGCGATGCGCGTGGCATCGTTGAGGCTGGTCGATTTTCGCTCCTATCGTGAGGTCGAGACGACCTTCGCCCCGGGACTTACCGCAGTGGTCGGTGCGAACGGTGAGGGCAAGACCAACCTGCTTGAGGCGATCACCTTCGCCGGGGGTCTTGGATCCCTGCGGCGATCGCCAGACGCGGCGCTGATCCGCGAGGGATGTGACGTCGCGGCGGTTCGCTGCGAGGTGGAGCTCGACGACGGCCGAGAAGCGATGATCGAGGCGCAGATTGCGCGGAGCCGGCCGAACCGCGTGCTGATCAACCGCCAACGCACCTCCCGGCGCCGTGACTTGCTTGAGGTGCTCACGTTGAGTGTGTTCTCTCCGACCGATCTTGACTTGGTGAAGGGCGAGCCCGGCGGGCGCCGGAAGTGGCTTGACGAGGCGCTTGCGTCGGTCCGTCCGAGTTGTGCCGCATTGCGCAGCGACCTCGACCGGATACTGCGGCAGCGCAACGCTCTCCTGCGCCAGTCGGCAGGCCGAGCCACGCCAGACGTGATGACGACCCTGGACGTCTGGGACGAGAAACTGGCTGCAGTGGGCGAGGAGTTGCGCGGTGACCGTGTGGCTCTCCTGGAGACGATGCGCCCCGGGCTGGCGGCTGCCTACGAGCAGGTCGCTCGTGACGGTACCGGGGCACAGGCGACGTATATCTCATCCTGGGAGGGAGAGTCGCTGGCCGAGGCGCTTGCCGAGGCGCGGCGCGATGATCTGCGTCGCGGGGTGACCACGGTCGGACCGCACCGTGACGATGTGGGGCTGTGGATCGGTGCCCTGCCCGCTCGCAGCCACGCGTCACAGGGCGAGCAGAGGTCCCTTGCCTTAGCGATGCGGCTCGCGGCCGACGCCGCGGTCCGTCAACATCGCCGCGTGCAGCCTGTTCTGCTGCTCGATGATGTGTTCTCCGAGCTTGACGACAAACGGTCGGCGGCATTGCTGGAGGCGCTGCCGGAGGGTCAGCAGCTCCTCACCGCGGCGAGCGGCCTGCCCCGGGACGTCCGCGCCGATTGCACGATCAACATCCGAGGCGGCGTTCTCACCATGTCCGCCCCGTCTCGATAGGCGAGCGACGGCAGTGACGGCAGTGACGGCACCTCGCATCGCGGCTCGGGAGTTTGAATGACGACCAGGGGTCCGGTACCGGTGGGCAAGGCGCTGGAACGGCTTCTGGACGATCTGGCCGCTCCGCCGCCCGATGTGCTGGCAACGGTGTTCGGACGCTGGGAGGAGGTTGTGGGTCCTGCCGCCGCCCAGCACTGCCGGCCGGTGGCCGTGGAGGGCGAACGGCTGGTCGTGGTGGCCTCGGACACGGTCTGGGCGAGCGAGTTGCAGTGGCTGTCGAGCAGCGTGCTCGAGCGGATCAACGCGATCTGCGAGGGATCCCGCCTGCGATCGCTGTCGGTGCGCGTGGCCCACCCCGGCGGCGGTAGGATGTCGACGTGATCGGTGGATCGACGAGCAGGGCTTGCGCCTATCGGCGATCCTCGCACACACGGCCTGCTGTTGCTGCTGCCGACGTGTGCCAGTGAGAGGTGCCGGACACGACCGGCGCCCCTGCTCAGGCGCACGACGCTGCCGGCTGCCAGACCGTGTAGCTGTTGCGGAGATCGAACCCACACTATTGCCAGGCGCACAACTCTGCCGTGATCCGACCAACCCCATCGTTGGCGCAAGGCCGCCGGCCCCGATGACCAATGCCGCCACCGGCGGCGGAGAGGCGAAGGGTTCGAGTGAGCTGACGTGGCGCTTCGACAGATGACACCTGGGGCCGCTGCCGGATCCCCCGCTGCCGGATCCCCCGACACTGGGGCCGCGGCAGCCGAGGCCGCCTACGGCGCTGAGGCGATCACGGTTCTCGAGGGCCTCGAGGCCGTCCGTGAGCGCCCGAGCATGTACATCGGCTCCACAGGCCCCACCGGTCTGCACCATCTGGTGTGGGAGGTGGTCGACAACTCCGTTGATGAGGCAATGGCCGGGCACTGCAGCCGCATCGATGTGACGCTGCACCCCGACGGCTCTTGCGAGGTCGTCGATGACGGTCGCGGCATACCGGTCGATCCGCATCCCCTGCACGATCAAACACCCGCCGTCGAGCTGGTGCTGACGGTGCTGCACGCCGGAGGCAAGTTCGGCGGCGACGGCTACAAGATCTCCGGCGGCCTGCACGGCGTCGGCGTGTCGGTGGTGAACGCGCTGTCAAAGCGGATGGAGGTCGAGATCTGCCGTGACGGGCAGCGCCATCGCATGAGTTTCATCGACGGCGGGCGACTCGAGGAACCGCTGGCCGCACGGGGGCCTGCGCCGGTGCTCGACGGTGTGGCCGCGACGGGCACCGCCATCCGCTTCTGGCCCGACCCGACCGTTCTCGAGGATGTCGAGTTCCGGTACCAGACGGTCGTGGAGCGCCTCGAGATGATGGCGTTTCTCAATCGAAGCCTCCAGATCCGGGTGCGCGACCTGCGGCCCGGCCCGCGCGACCATTCCAGCTGGGCGGTCTTCTGTTACGACGGCGGGATCGTCGACTATGTGAGCCATCTGAACCAGTCGAAGGTGCGCCTGTTCGACGCGGTCGGCCATTTCTCGGCCTCGGACACGATCGACGGCAACCTGCACGAGGCGGAGGTGGCGTTCCAGTGGAGCACCGGCTTCAACACCGACGGCTTGCACAGCTTCGCCAACGGCATCTCGACCATCGACGGCGGCATGCACGAGCAGGGCTTTCGAGCCGCCTTGACGCGCACCGTCAACACCTACGCACGCGAGCGGGGACTGCTCAAGGAGAAGGCGGACAACCTGCAGGGCGAGGACATCCGTGAGGGGCTCACAGCCATCGTCAGCGTGCGCATCGGCAAACCGCAGTTCGAGGGTCAGACCAAGGCGAAGCTCGGGAACATGTCCATGCGCTCGTTCGTGGAGCGGGTCACCAACCGCGGCCTCGCCGAGTGGCTCGAAGAGCATCCATCGGAGTCCAGGAAGCTCGTCGGCAAGGCCATTTCAGCCTCGGCGGCACGAGAGGCCGCGGCCCGGGTCCGCTCCGAGGTCCGCTCGAAGTCGCTGCTCGACGGTGCCGGCATGCCCGACAAGCTCAAGGACTGCTCTTCGCCCGATCCGGTCCGGAGGGAGCTGTTCATCGTGGAGGGGGACTCCGCGGGAGGCTCCGCGGTCCGGGCCCGCGACCCCGAGACCCAGGCGGTGCTGCCCATCAGGGGCAAGATCCTCAATGTCGAGCGGGCCCGCATAGATCGGATGTTGAAGAACAACGAGATCCAGGCGCTGATCTCCGCCATCGGCGCCGGCATCGGCAGCCCGCCCGAATCGAACGGCTCGGAGGCCCGCCGCGATCACTCGGACGGCTTCGATATCGCCAAGGCGCGCTATCACAAGGTCATAGTGCTCGCCGACGCCGACGTGGACGGCAGCCATATCCGGACCCTGCTGTTGACGTTCTTCTACCGCCAGATGCGTCCGCTCGTGGAGGCAGGATATGTCTACGTCGCCCAGCCGCCGCTGTATTCGACGAAGGTCTCCAACTCCAAGACCGTGTACCTGCTTGACGAGGCCGCCAAGACCGCCTTCAGCGAGTCGCGGCCGGATCACAAACGGGAGTTCCAGCGGCTCAAGGGACTCGGCGAGATGGACTGGGACGAGCTGCGCTCCACCACCATGGATCCCGGCTCCCGCAGCCTGCTGCAGGTCTCAGTCGAGCAGGCCGCCATCGCCGACGACGTGATCTCGGTGCTCATGGGCGACGACGTGGAGCAGCGCAAGAACTTCATCGTCACCAACGCACGCGATGTTCGCAATCTCGACTTCTGAGGTTTGGAGCGTCACCGTGAGCGGACTTCTGCCGGACGACCCTGAAGGCATTGGGACAAGTACTGGGGCAGGCACCGGATCAGGCATTGGAGCATCGCTGTGAGCGACGATCAACCGAACGAATCGGCTGACGGCACGGGCTCGCCGGCAGCAGGCACCCACGCACCGCCGGACAGCGCGACCCTCGGGGTGACCCTCGTCGAGATCCAGGACGAGATGGAGAGCTCGTTCCTGGACTACGCCATGTCGGTCATCATCAGCCGCGCCCTGCCGGACGCCCGCGACGGCCTCAAGCCGGTGCATCGCCGGATCCTCTGGTCGATGTTCGATCAGGGCTTCAGACCCGACCGCGGCCACGTGAAGTGCGCACGGGTGGTGGGCGACGTGATGGCGCGGTTCCATCCCCATGGCGACTCCGCCATCTACGACGCGCTGGCCCGGATGGCGCAGCCCTTCTCGCTGCAGCACCCGCTCATCGACTTTCACGGCAACTACGGCTCACCCGAGGACCCGCCCGCCGCGGCCCGCTACACCGAGTGCAGGCTCGACGCCCTGGCCATGTCCATGCTCGCCGACATCGGTGAGGAGACGGTCGACTTCATCGACAACTATTCCGGCGACTTCACCGAGCCGTCGGTGCTGCCCGCCAGGCTGCCGAACCTGCTGGTGAACGGCAGCCAGGGGATCGCGGTGGGCATGGCCACGAGCATCCCGCCCCACAACCTCAGCGAGGTGATGGCCGCGGTGGTCCACCTCCTGGAGCATCCCGGCGCCGGCACCGAGGAGCTGATGGCGCACGTGTCCGGCCCGGACTTCCCCACCGGAGGGCAGATCCTCGGACGCAGCGGGTTCGAGGCCGCCTACCGCACCGGGCGCGGCTCGGTGAAGATGCGCGCCGACGTCGCCGTCACCGAGGTGCAGGGCCGCAACACGCTGGTGGTCACGGCCTTCCCCTACCAGGTGTCGGCCGGGTCGGTGGCGCGCAAGATCGCGGATCTCGTCAACGGCCGCGAGCTCGACGGAATCGCCGACGTCAACGACGAGTCCTCGGGCGACGACACACGCTTCGTGATCAAGCTCAAGCGAGACGCCAACCCCGAGGTAGTTCTCAACAACCTGTGGAAGCACACCCCGCTGCAGTCGAGCTTCGCGATGAACATGGTCGCGCTGGTGGACGGCGTGCCGCGCACGCTCACCCTGCGCGACGCCCTCGCCGCCTATGTCGAGCATCAGATCGAGGTGGTGACGCGGCGCTGCCGGTACCGGCTGCGCACCGCCCTGGCGCGTCTTCACATCCTCGAGGGCCTGATCCGTGCGCTGGAGGTGATCGACGAGATCATCTCGCTGATCCGGGCCAGCGAGGACACGGCGTCGGCACGGGCCGCGTTGATGGCGGAGCCCTTCGAGTTCTCCGAGGTGCAGGCCAACCACATCCTCAACATGGCGCTGTCGCGGCTCACCCGCCTGGGCAAGGCCGACCTCGATCAGGAGGCTGCCGAGAAGCGGGCGCTGATCGAGGAACTGGAGGCACTGCTGGCAGACGAGTTCAGCCTGCGGATGCTGATCCGCGACGAGCTGCTCGAGATCTCGCGCAAGTTCGCCGCGCCGCGCCGCTCGCGGCTAGAGATCGATCCCGGCGAGCTCGACATCGAGGACCTGATCGATGACGACCACCTGGTGTTCACGATGTCGGCCGCGGGCTATGTCAAGACGGTGGCGACCGAGGAGTTCCGCTCGCAGGGCCGGGGCGGCCGGGGCGTGGCCGGCACCAAGCTCAAGGACGCGGACACCATCACGCACCTGATTCACACCACTGCGCACTCGTATCTGCTGTTCTTCAGCAACCGCGGCCGGGTCTACCGGCTCAAGGCCCACGAGGTGCCCGTCGCAAGTCGCACCGCCCGCGGCACCTCGATCGCCAACTTGCTGTCGCTGCAGGACGGCGAGCGGGTTCAAGCCGTGATCGACACCCGCGACTACGAGACGAATCGGTATCTGTTCTTTGCCACCGCCCGGGGCCTGGTCAAACGCACCAAGTTCACCGCCTACGACTCCTCGCGCCGTGCCGGTTTGATCGCCATCAAGCTGCGCGACTCCGACGAGCTGGTGGCTGTCATGCCCAGCGACGGCGTCCACGACATCCTGCTGTCGTCGCGTCACGGCCAGACGATCCGGTTCGCGCAGAGCGAGGTGAGAGAGGTGGGCCGCAGCGCCTCGGGCGTGATCGGTCTGAAGTTCAAGCACGACGGCGACTCGGTCGTCTCCTGTGCCGTGGCGCGGCCCGGCTCGGCGCTGCTGCACGTGACCACGCTCGGCTACGGCAAGCGGACCCCCGTCGCCGACTTCAACCGCAAGCGGCGCGGAGGGCTGGGAATGGTGGGCGTCAGGCTCGTCGCCGGCAAGGGCGAGGTGGTCGGCACCCTGGTGGTCGACCCTGACGACGAGATCTTGGCCGTCACGCTCAAGGGGGTGGTGATCCGCACGCCCGCCAGCGACGTGTCGGAGCAGGGCCGGGCCGCGGCGGGCGTCAAGGTCATGAGCCCCGATCCCGGTGACCAGGTGGTGGCTGTCGCCCTGGTCAGCGAGGAGATCGACGGCGAGGCCGCCGAGGCGCCAGCGACATCAGTGACCGAAGCGACACCAGTGACCCCGGTGACCGAAGCGACCGATCCCGGCGTTCTGTGACGCCTCGGGCGCGGCCCGGCCTCGATGACAACGGGCAAGCGGCGCCGCTGCTGGTGGTGATGGTGGCGCTGGCCGTAGGGCTGTCGCTCGTCGCGGGCGAGGTCGGCCGCGTGCTCAACGACGCCGCCCGGGCGCGCACGGCGGCTGACGCGGCGGCGCTGGCGGGCGCGGCCGAGGGCCGCGAGAGCGCCGAGGCGGTGGCCGCCGACAACGGCGGATACCTGCTGTCCTACACCGCCGAGACCGCTGACGCCGACGCGGGCCGGGTGCTGGTAACGGTGTCGGTCGAGGTGGGCCGCATCTCTCGCACAGCTCGTGCCGAGGGCGTGACGGAGTGGGTCGCAGACTGACACAGCAGCGTGCGGGTACTGTGCCGGTGGCGTCGAGGCGTTGTGCGCACAGGCGAGCGCGTGACGGGCGCATCGGTCAGGGCTTTCGTCGGCGTGATGGGGTGGACTGACGGTCCGGAGGCAAGTCCGCCGGGTGCGGCACGGCCCGCAGGGTGGCCGCCCAGGTGCAGGAGCGGCTGCTTGAAGGGCCCGCCCGCTCTTAGACTGGCGCACCGTTCGACTGGCCAGGGATGCTCATGAGCGACGAGTCGAGTTCCGGCACGCAGCATCCGCCCCGGCTCGACGCCGACGTCGGCGACGGGTCGCCACGGTCGGACACGGAGCCAGCCGGTGGTCCGCCCGCCGCGGCGACGGCTCCACGCCCGCCGCGCACAGCGCTCGGGCGGGCCATGCTGGCGCGCCGCGCTCGCCGGCTTCGGGCCCGCCGCGTCCGCCGGCTCGTGCGCCACGTGGAACCCTGGTCGGTGCTGAAGGTGTCGCTGATCTTCTACTTCTGTGCCTGGGCGATCATGCTGTTCGTCGGGGTCACGCTGTGGAACCTGGCAGTGAACTCGGGACTCGTCGACAATGTCGAGAACTTTGTCGTGGAGCTCTTCGCCCTGGAGTCGTTCACGATCAACGCCGACCAGATCTTCCGGATCGCCGCGGTCGGGGGGCTGGTGCTGGTGCTGGCGGGCAGCGGGTTCACCGTGCTGGCAGCGGTGCTGTTCAACCTGATCAGCGACGTCACCGGAGGGGTGCGGTTCACGGTGGTGGAGGAGGAGACCGCCCGCCGCCGGCCCAGGCACGTCCGCAGGCGGGTGCTGGTGGCAGCCCCCCCGCCTGCCGCCCCGCCCGAGGCTGCCAGTGGCGTCCCGGGCGACGGCGGCTAGCGTTGCACGCCCCGGGGCTATAGCTCAGCCGGTTAGAGCGCACCCCTGATAAGGGTGAGGTCGCTGGTTCGATTCCAGCTAGCCCCACAAGCACACAGCTTCGATGAATGCGGTGCTAGCGGTGTTGTGGCGGCAGCGGGCCGGGGTGTGCGGCGAGCGCGCGCCTCTTGCGGTTCGTTGCGATTGCATGGCACCGGGTGGGCTTGGGAGGCGTCTTGGTTGCAGGATTCGTGACCCTCATCCGGCGCACGGTCGTTGCGCTGGTCGTCGGCATGGCGCTGGCGGCCGCGATCCGGTTGCGCGGCAGGGGAGGTGTGCCTCCGCAGGCCGGGGGCTGGCGCGAGCTGTCCGACCGGGAGCTGGCGTGACCGGCCGCGCCGCGTGCCGGGCATGACCGCGCCACAAACCGGCGTGACTGTCCCGCCGCGGCAGGCCTCCGGAGTGAGGGCGGTCGTTCTGGGCGTCGGTGCCACCGGGGCGCGTGTGGCGCAACTCCTCAGCAACGACCCGCGGGTGGGCTCGGTGCAGCTGCACGACTCGGATTCTCACCGGCTCGAGAGTGTCACGAGGTCGCTGGGTGCGGCCGCCGCCGCCATGAACGGTTCGACGGTGCCGCGTGGCGCCGATGTTGTGGTTGTGGCCACGGCCGCCGGCTCGCAGACTGCGGTGGCCCGGCAGGCCATCGAGGCCGGCGCGGCCGTTGTGGCCACCACGGACGACATCGGCGAGACCCGCGAGCTGCTGGCAACAGACTCCCAGGCTCGCGGCGCGGGCGTTCCCGTGGTCGTCGGCGCCGGTTGCATGCCAGGCCTGACTTGCCTGCTGGCCCGTTTAGGCGCCGCCGAGTTCGACTCGGTGGACGAGATACACGTGGCCAAGGCGGGTACCGGCGGTCCGGCCTGCGCCCGCCAGCATCACAAGGCTCTCAGCAGCCTCGCTCTGGACTGGCGCGACGGTCGTTGGACGCGCCGGGCGGGCGGTTCGGGCCGCGAGTTGTGCTGGTTCCCCGATCCGGTCGCCGGCTGTGACTGCTACCGCGCCGCGCTGCCCGATGCGCTGCTGCTGGCTCCGGCCTTTCCGGGCGTGGATCGGGTGACGGCTCGCATGGCTGCCACCCGGCGGGATCGCCTCACGGCACCGCTGCCGATGATGCGCCGCCCACATTCCGAGGGCAAGGTCGGCGCGGTGCGTGTCGAGCTTCGGGGGCTGCGCCGGGGCGCTCATCATGTGGTGGTGCTCGGCGCTCAAGGACCCCCGGCCGCGGCCGCCGCCATCGTGGCCGCTTCCACGGCGCTGCACATAGCCACGGACACCCGCGAGCCCGGCGCGTCAGGACTCGCTTCGGTGTCGGATCCTGCGGCGCTGCTGCGTGCCATCACGGCCAGAGGACTGCGTCCCTGGCGTTTCGAGGGCTTCGCCCCGGCCGGCCCGCCGACTGCCATTGGGTAACCGCACGACGCGAACGGTGAGGTGATCGCGTTCCAGCCCTATGTGACTGGTGAAAGGTGAGGCCCGTAGTTCAGGGCGGGGCTTGGCATGCCTTGGTTATTCGAAGCAGCGCAGGATCTGCTGGTGTAAGCGGGCGTTGGAGCCTATGGCGGAGCCCTGTTGCCAGCTGTCGTTGCCGGCGGTGTCGCTGAAGCGCCCCCCGGCCTCGACGATTATCACCGACATCGGCGCCACGTCCCAGTCGAAGCACTCGGGATCCACCATGGCCGCCGCCCGGCCCGTGGCCACCAGGGCATAGCCGTACGCATCGCCCCAGGTGCGAACCCGTGCGCCCGCTTCCCGCAGCCTTGCCAGCGCGCGCTCGGGCCAGTAGGAGAGCCCGCTGGTGCAAACGTAGGCCCCGTCCAGCGTCGGCGTGTCGCTGACACCGCACGGCTCGCCGTCCCAGAGCGCGCCACGGCCACGGCCTGCCCAGACGCACTCGTCGAGGGCCGGCAGGCTGATGACGCCCACGGCCGGGCCGAGGCCGTCGACCATGGCCAGCAGCGTCGCGTAGAGGGGGACGCCCTGAGCGAAAGCCCTCGTGCCGTCGATCGGGTCGACGACCCAGGTCCGTCCCGTGCTTCCGGGACGCTGCGGTTCCTCCTCGCCGAGGATCGCGTCGTCGGGCCAGGCGGCGGTGATCTCGGCGCGCAGGAAGCGCTCGGCCGCATGGTCGGCCTGGGTCACCGGCGAGCCGTCGTGCTTGGGCGTCACGGCGAGGCGCTTGTGCTGGTACCACTCGAGGGTGACCTCTCCGGCCCGGCGAGCGGTGTCCACGGCGAACTCCAGGAACTCCTGCTCCACGGGCTCGGCGCGTGGCGCGCCCCGGATAGGGCGACCCGACGAGCCGGCCGCGCCGCCGCCCTCGGCGCCGCCCGCCCACCCACTGGCAGAATTATCAGATAGTTTCATGACATGTCAACCAGTGCCCACCTCTATGAACAAGCGCTCGCCAGTTCGGTCAGAGCGGACAGGTGCCGCTCGGTGGCGGACATCCTCGATGCTCGCAAGGCTGCACTCGTGGAGCGCCATCGCCCGGTTGCGGCGCTGCACAGCGACGAGGTATGGAGGGGCCGGGCCGCTGTGGCCAGCCGTATGAGGCTGCGGCGCGTCATCGGGGCCTCACTGTATTACCTCGGAGTCGACCTCTCGGGCACGAGCGGCGCGCTGCGCTCCGAGGCCGCGAGGCTCGACTTGGAGGCCGCCGACCTGCGGCGGAGGGCCGCAGCCGCAGCCCGAGCCGAGGCGGAGGCAGCAGCGGCCGCCGCCGCGGACCGCGAGAGGCGGCTGCGAGGAGGCGCCCGCACACCGTGACCGGCGCTCGGCACGGTGCACGGTGATCGTCGGAATCGGAACTCGGGCTCACTCGGATTGAGAAGCCGCCCGCAAAGCCAGATCGCCGGAGCGACGATTCGCCGTCGTCCGGGCGTTGACGTCGCGCGCCCCGTGCCGACTGGCCGGGGGCGCGTAGGGTCAGTGCGATGATCACCGAGACTCTGCGGTCGGTTCTGCGGTTCCGCGCCGTCGAGTGGGATGCCGCCCGGCGGCGCCTGCGCAGGGCGGCGAGCATCGACGACCTCAGGAGAATGGCCCGGCGGCGGCTTCCCCGCGGGGTCTTCGACTACATCGACGGCGGGGCCGAGGACGAGATCGCGCTGGATCGCAACACGCGTGCCTTCCGTGAGCTGGAGCTCGTGCCACGGGTGCTGCGCGACATGGGCAGCATCGACACGACCGGCACCATCCTCGGCCGCCGGGTGCCGCTGCCGCTGATCCTCGCTCCCACCGGCTTCACACGCATCGCAAACCCTGCCGGCGAGCTGGCCGTCGCCCGCGCCGCGGAGCGCGCCGGCATCCCCTTCTCGCTGTCGACAATGGGAACTCGCTCAGCGGAGGAGGTGGCCGCGGTCAGCGGCGGCTCGAAGTGGTTCCAGGTGTACGTCTGGCGGGACCGGGGCCTGCTGCGGGACATGGTTCAGCGGGCCGCCGACGCCGGTTTCGAGGCGCTCTGTGTCACCGTCGATGCGGCCGTGCTGGGCAGGCGGGAGCGAGACGTGCGGCGGGGGTTCACGCTGCCGCCCAAGATGGGGCCCGGGATCCTGCTCGAGGGACTCCTGCGGCCCGCCTGGAGCCTGCGCTTCGCGGTCTCCGAGCCGATCTCGTTCGCGAGCGTGGCCGGCAGCGCCGACCTCGGCAACGCCGGCATCGATGGTTCCGCGGCGGTCGATCTTGCGGCGTTCATGAACGAGCAGTTCGACCCCACGCTGTCGTGGGACGATGTGGAATGGCTGTGCTCGCTGTGGGACGGGCCGGTGCTGGTCAAGGGGATCCAGTGCGTCGCTGACGCGGTGATCGCCGCTGACCGGGGGCTTGCCGGTGTCGTGCTGTCGAACCACGGCGGCCGCCAGCTCGATTCGGCGCCCGCGATCATCGATCTGGTGGCACCGGTCGCGCAGGCCGTGGGCGGCGATCTGGACATCGTCTGTGACGGCGGGATCCGCCGGGGCGGTGACATCGTGAAGGCTCTGGCGCTCGGGGCGACCTCGTGCATGATCGGTCGTGCATACTTGTACGGCCTGGCCGTGGCCGGCGAGGCGGGGGTCGACTGGGTGATCGAGCACCTGCACACGGCCATGAGGCGCGACATGGCCCTGTCCGGCGCCGCCAGCGTCGCGGAACTGTCACCCGAGCTGATCTACCGGCCCGACACAGGCCGATGAACCGAGCCGGCCCGGTGAGTAGGGCTGTTAGCTTCATCCGGTGGCTCCAACGGTGAGAGGTCGGCATGGCGGGCAATGGCGCGTCCACGGTCTCCGCAAGTCGGCACGCATCGTCGGCGGCACGGTGAGGGGTCGGTGTGGCGGGCAATGGCGCGTCCACGGCCGCGGCCGGGGCTCTTTGAGGGCTTGATCTGTGGGGGATCGCCAGGTTGCGGGCCGGCAGCGGCTGTTGCAGCGCTGGCGAGCGGGTGCGCGCCGCGGCCCCCTGCGTGTCGTCCTCGCCGATGGCGGCGACCGGAGAGCCGCGGCTGCCGCTGGCCGGTTGGCGAGCGATGCGGTCGCCGTCCCGCTGCTCCTGCACGACGCGGCGGCGTTGCGCACTCCGGCCGTGCTGGCCGCGGCCCGGGCGTCGGCGTGGCGGGAGCGGATCGACACCGACGACCCGCTGCACGTCGCCGCGCTGATGGTCGCCGCGGGCGAGGCCGACGCCTGCGTGGCCGGAGCCGGCAGGCCGACCCCCGACGTCGTCAGGGCCGCGCTGTACTGCATCGGCACGGCACCGGCCTCGGGCATCGTAAGCAGCAGCTTCCTGCTGGTGCTTGCCGACGGCACCCCGGTGGTCTACGGCGACTGCGGCGTCGTGCCCCAGCCGGACGCGGCCCAGCTAGCGTCCATCGCCATCGCCAGTGCCGCCACCTACGCCCAGCTCACCGGCGACGAGCCCCGAGTGGCGATGCTCTCGTACTCGACCAGGGCCAGCGCGCAGGGTCCCAGCGTGGAGCTGGTGCGCGCCGCCACCGAGATCGTGCGCGGCCGGGCGCCGGCTCTCGCCGTGGACGGCGCGCTCCAGTTCGACGCGGCCTGGGTGCCCGAGGTTGCGGCATCCAAAGCGCCGGGCTCCGCCGTGGCGGGCAGGGCCAACGTCTTCGTGTTCCCGGACCTCTCCTCGGGCAACATCGCATACAAGATCACCGAGCGCCTCGGCGGCGCCCGCGCCTTCGGGCCGCTTCTTCAAGGAACCGCCGGCGTGATACATGACCTCTCGCGCGGCTGCAGCGCCGACGACATCGTCACGGTGGCCACGATCGCGGCATACCAGGCTTCGCAGGCGCCCGCGCTGTCCCCCGCGGCGACGCCGCTGAGCCGGTCCGGGGTGTCATGACCCGGCTCGGGTTCCTGCTCGACAGCGACAGCTGCATCGGCTGCCATGCCTGCACCGTCGCCTGCAAGAGCGAGCACGATGTGCCCATCGGCGTGAACCGGACCTGGGTCAAGTACATCGAGACGGGCGAGTTCCCCAACGTGAGCCGCCATTTCTCGGTGATGCGCTGCAACCATTGCGACGACGCCCCGTGCATCACCATCTGCCCGACCGGGGCGCTGTTCCGTGCCGCGAACGGGGTGGTGGACTTCGATGACGGCGACTGCATCGGCTGCAAGGGGTGCATGAACGCCTGCCCCTACGACGCCATCTACATCAACCCGGCGACCAACACGGCCAACAAGTGCAACTTCTGCAACCACCGCGTCGAGCAGGGGCTTGAGCCGAGCTGCGTGGTGGTGTGTCCGACCCACGCCATCAAGGTCGCCGACCTCGACGATCCCAACGACGCGGTCACCGGCATCATCGCCCGCAGCGACACCGCGGTGCGCGCCCCCGAGCAGCGGACGCGCCCCAAGGTCTTCTACCGGGGTGCCGACCAGGCGTCGCTGGACCCGCTGCGAACCGCCATCGCCGCCGACGGCATGATCTGGGCCGACACCACGCCCCGGCACCCGACCGTGCCCCACGACGGTGGCGGCACCGTGGCGCGCACCACCTACACCACCGCGCACGAGACGCCCTGGAAGGCCAAGGTGTCGAGCTATCTGGTCACCAAGGCCATAGCGGCGGGCGTGATGGCTGTCGCCGCCTTGCTGGTGCTGCTGGGCCACGGCACGCAACAGGCCGCGGTCGGCGTCATGCCGCCGGTGGTCGCTGGGGTCTTCCTGGCGGTCACGGGAGTGCTGCTGGTGTGGGACCTGCGCCGCCCGGAGCGCTTCTACTACCTGATCACGCGCGGCAACAGCCGCTCCTGGCTGGTGAGGGGCGCCTGGGTGTTGGGCGCCTTCGCGGCGGCCTGCGCGGCGTGGTTCGCTGCGGGGCTGGCCGGCTCGGCGCCGGTGTTGCAGGCGCTCGCCGCGCCCGCGGCGCTGCTGGCCGCGGCCGCTGCGGGCTACACCGCTTTCCTGTTCGGCCAGTGCGAGGGGCGCGATCTCTGGCAGACGCCGCTGCTGCTGCCGACGCTGCTGGCGCAGGCGGCCGTCGCCGGTGGTGCCGTGTACTCGCTGGCCGATCTGCTGATGGATGTGCCACAGCCGGCAGCGGCACACTGGACGATGCTCGGCGGGCTCGTTGCCGGAGGTTTGCTGATCGCCGCCGAGGTGGTGTCGCGGGGTTCCGCCCACGTCGAGGCGGCCGTGGCGACGATGACCCGAGGCCGCTGCGCCAGACGCTTCTGGGCCGGGGGCGTCGCCGCGGGGCTCGCGCTTCCCGTTGCCGCGGTCATTGTGTCCCTGTCCGCGGGCGCCGGGCCGCTGCTGCCCGCCGCCGCCGGCGTCAGCGCGCTGGTCGGCATGTGGTTCTACGAGGACAGCTTCGTGCGCGCCGGCCAGTCCGTGCCGCTGTCATAGCCTCCGAGCAAGAGGTCACCGATGCCCGAGCCGCAGCCTCCGCCATGTTGCGAGGGCCGTGGAACCGTCGTCAATCGCCGTTAGAGGTCCGTCAATGCCCGAACTGCAGAGCTACCCGCCGCACTCGAGTTGGCACGATGCGGTCACGCTCGACGCCAAGGCCTGGCCGAGACGCGTGGAGCAGCATCACACTCTCGTTCCCACCACCTGTTTCAACTGCGAGGCCGCCTGCGGGCTGGTCTGCTACGTGAACCACGACACCGGCCGGATCGACCGCATCGAGGGCAACCCGCTGCATCCCGCCAGCCGCGGCCGCAACTGCGCCAAGGGCCCGGCGACGCTCAACCAGATCGACGACCACGAGCGCATCCTGCATCCGCTGCGACGGGTGGGCGAGCGCGGCGCCGGGCAGTGGGAGCGGGTCAGCTGGGACGAGGCCCTGGCCGACATAGGCGAGCGCATCCGCGACGCTCTCACCGCCGGGCGCCGCGACGGGATCATGTACCACGTGGGCCGCCCCGGCGAGGACGGCTACGCCGAGCGGGTGCTGCAGTGCTGGGGGGTGGACGGCCATAACAGCCACACCAACATCTGCAGCTCCAATGCCCGAATCGGCTACCAGAGTTGGATGGGCCACGACCGGCCGTCGGCGGACTTCGCCAATGCCGAGGTGATCTTCTTGATCTCCTCGCACCTGGAGGCCGGCCACTACTTCAACCCCCACGCGCAGCGCATCATCGAGGCGCAGGGCAGGGGCGCCACGGTCATCTGCGTGGACCCCCGGCTGTCCAACACCGGCTCCAAGGCCGACCACTGGCTGCCTGCCTGGCCCGGGACCGAGCCCCTCCTGCTGCTCGCCATCGCCCGGCTGCTCTTGACCGCAGGCACCTGGGAGCGCGACTTCGTGCGGCGCTGGACCAACTGGGAGACCTACCTGCGCGAGCGTCACCCGCACCTTCCCCAGGAGTTCGACTCGCTGCAGCCCGCGCTGCTCGCGGACTACGCCGCCTACACGCCGGCCGAGGCAGAGCGGGTGTGCGGCGTGCCCTCAGCACAGATCATCGCTGTCGCAGAGATCATCGGCGCCCATCCCACGAGGCTCGCCTCACACAACTGGCGCGCCGCCGGTGCGGGCAACCTCGGCGGCTGGCAGGCGGCCCGGTGCCTGTTCTTCCTCAACGTGCTGACCGGGTCGGTCGGCACGCCTGGCGGCACCACCGGCAACGGCTGGAACAAGTACAAGGCGCCGCACCCGGCGGGCGCGCCCCCGTCGGACCACTGGAACGAGCTGAGCTGGCCCCGCGAGTACCCGCTGGCGCATCACGAGATGTCGATCCTGCTGCCGCACTTCCTCGCCGAGGGTCGGGGCAGCCTCGACGTGTACTTCAGCCGGGTCTACAACCCGGTATGGACCAACCCGGACGGGTTCAGCTGGCTGGAGGCCCTCAAGGACCCGGCCAAGGTGCGCTGCCATGTCGCGCTCACGCCCACATGGTCCGAGACGGCCGTGTTCGCCGACTACGTGCTGCCCATGGGCGTGGGCGCCGAGCGCCACGACGTGGCCGGCTTCGAGACCCACGCAGGCCGCTGGATCGGGTTCCGCCAGCCGGTGCTGCGCCGCCACGCCGAGATCCGCGGCGCCGATGTCGGGCACGGCACCCGCACGCATGAGTTCAATCCGGGCGAGGTGTGGGAGGAGAACGAGTTCTGGATCGAGCTGTCGTGGCGCATCGACGGCGACGGCTCGCTGGGCGTCCGCCGCTGGTTCGAGAGCCCCGAGCATCCCGGCACGCCGATGTCGGTCGACGAGTACTACACGACGATGTTCTCCGGCGTGCCCGGCCTCGCCGCCGATGCCGCCGCGGCGGGCCAGACGCCGCTGGAGTTCATGCGCGACCGCGGCGCCTACGCCGTTGCCGGGGAGACGTACCTGCCGTATGAGCGCGAGGTGGATCCCGCAGAGTTGCAGGGCTGTGAGATCGACGGCACCGGTGTGTTCCGGCGCGCCGGCACCCCTGGATCGTGGTCCGGCGAGCGCACCGAGCTTGCCGGCCTGGAGCTTGCCGGCCTGGGTGACGGCTCGCCCGCGGTGAGCGTTGACGGCACGGCACGGGAGGGCTTCCCGACCCCCTCGCGCAAGCTCGAGCTCTACTCGCAGACGCTGGCCGACTGGGGCTGGCCCGAGTACGCCACGCCTGCTTGGATCCCGTCGCACGTGCACTGGGAGGATCTCGACCTCGAGGGCGACGAGCGGATCCTGCTGCCCACGTTCCGCATTCCGACGCTGATCCATACCCGCTCGGCCAACAGCAAGTGGCTGGCCGAGCTGAGCCACCGGCACCCGCTGTGGATCCACCCGTCGGACGCCGAGGCGCTCGGCATCGACGTCAACGGCCTGGTGCGGGTCACCACTCGCATCGGCCATTTCGTGATCGCCGCGTGGCGCACCGAGGGGATCCGCCCCGGCGTGGTGGCTGCGTCGCACCACATGGGTCGCTGGCGCCTCGACGCTCGCAGCGGCAGCTCGTGGGCGGGAGGCGACGCCGACATCACCTCCGACGGCACGGTGTGGCGCCTGCGCCGGCGTGGACGCCCGCACAGCCACGCCAGCGCGGATACCGACACCGAGCGCATCTGGTGGGATGACACCGGCGTGCACCAGAACCTCGCGTTCTGCGTTCAGCCCGATCCGGTGTCGGGCATGCACTGCTGGCATCAGCGGGTGCGAGTTGGCCCGGCCGAGCCCGGGGACCGCTACGGCGATGTCGTGGTCGACACCGCCGAGGCTCGGAAGGCATACGGGGAATGGCTGGCCAAGGCCCGTCCCGCGCCCGGCCCCGGGGGTCTGCGCCGGCCACTGTGGTATGCCCGCCCCCTGAAGCCCGCCCCCAGCGCCTACGCCCTCTAGCGGCGAGCGCCGTGCGGTGGGGCGGATTGCGCTGCTGCCGTGCGACACGTTGCCGTGCGACACATCGTCGGAGACCTCCAATGCTGGGGTAGACGTTGCGGTGGATGCGCCCAACGCCGGGTCTGGTTGGTTGTGTTGGGGGGGGGGCGGCGACGGCTGAGCGGTATGGGTTCTCTCTCTGTGTTGCGCCGGGGGGGGGGGCGGGGGGTGTATGGTGGTTGTTTGGTGTGGAGCTGGCGCTCGCTTGGTTGGCTGCGGCCGGATTGGGATGGCGTTAGGGTTGTGCTGGTTCAGGTTCGTTCCGGTCCGCCGGTGTTTCGCCGGTGTCTGGTTGTAGTGGGAGGTATGGGTTGATGTCAGGGTTCGTTCGTGGTGCCTCCAACGCTCGCGGGGGTCAGGCCGAGTCGCGGGCGGTGGGCGCTGCGCGGGCTGGTTCCGCCCGGAAGGGGGGGGGGGCGTTCAGCGGGTCGTATCGCTCGCATCGGAAGTTCCGCCTCGCCGCGGGGGGGGGGCTGGCTGATGGGTGTGGCCGGTCGCCGCCGCGGCGGGGGTAAGCCTGGTTTGTTGTGGTGTGTGTTGTTGGTGGTTGGTTTGGTTGGTGGGGTTGTGGTTGCGGCTCCGGTTGGGGCTGCTCCTGTGGGCAGCAGCAGCGGGGCGGAGGCTGATGTGTTGCCGGTGTTCTCGGCGTGTGTGGGCGACGCGACGCGTGACGCGGGGTTCGTGGACGTCGAGGGTTTGGTTGCTGAGGATGCGATCAACTGTCTGGCGTATTATGGGATCACTCGGGGTAGGACGGATGAGCGGTTCGATGCCGGCTCTGAGGTGACGCGTTCGCAGATGGCGTTGTTCCTGTACCGTGCCGCTGGGGTTGCGGGGGTGGATTTGGCGGGCGGCTCGGGCGCCGCCGATTTCGCTGACGTCGCTGGTTTGGACGGGGAGCGCCGCAACGCGATCGTGGCGTTGGCTCGCAATGGCATCTTGGCCGGGTCGGGGATGTTGTTCAGGCCGGGTGCGAGCATCACGCGGGCTGAGATGGCGGTGGCTCTGGTCGGGTTCTTGCGTCATGCCAGCCCCGGCCTGTTCCATCAGGACGGTGCTATGGCGGGTGGGCTGGTCTTGGGTTCGGGTGGGACGCTGGATCATTTCGTTGACGCGCGTGGTTTGCCTGGGGGTGTGGACGCGGCGATTTCGTATGCCTTTGAGCTTGGGATCACGACGGGCAGCGCGGCGGGTGCGAGCTTGTTTTCGCCTGGGGGTGCGGTGTTGCGTAAGAATATGGCGTCGTTCATCACGCGCACGTTGGCGCACACGGGGGTGCGCCCGGCTGGTGTGTCGGCGCAGGCTGATGGCAACAGGGTGGTGGTGTCGGTGCGTGACGCGGTGTTCGCGCCGGTGCCTGGGGCGCTGGTTGACGGGTTCTTTGTGGATGCGCAGCGCCGCTATCGGGCGTTTGATCTGCGGGGCGGGTGCAACGCGATCGTGCGCAGCGTGAATCGCACCTCCACCAAGTGTGTGATCGACGCCCGCGACCCGGTCACCGGCGCCGACGGCGACGTGACCCTGGACGAGTTGACCACCGCGACGATCGGTCGGGGTGTGACGGTGTGGGTCTGGACCGGCAACCGGGGCGAGCGTTACAGCGAAGACGTTGACGCGTTCGAACTGAAGATCGCCGGGAAGGCCGACGCTGTGACGGCGCCGGCCGCGACCGCGGTTGCTCCCGCCGCCGCCAGTGTCAGCGGTTCCACTACCACTACGACGACCACGCCTACTGCTACGGCTACCACTACCACGACCACCGTCCCGCCTGCCGCTACTACGGCGGCGCTTGCCACTACTACGACGACGACTGCCCCGGCTACCACTACTACGACGACGATGCCTGTCACTACTACCACCGCCGCCACGACGACGACAACCAGCACGACTACGACTACGACTGTTGCTCTTGCTGGTGAGGCGGCGGCGAGTTTCACGGTTATGTCTGACGGTGCGAAGACCGATAAGGCGCTCGCTGCCGCTAACAGCTTTGTTGAGGCCGAGTTCGGGGACAAGGTGAGTATTGTGGTGCAGCTCAAGGACGCTGATGGTGCTAACACGGCGGTCGGTACCGACGGCACGAGTGCCGCTTCCTTCGATATCTGGTATACGGCTGCGACGGGTCATGTGACGTCGATGGCGCGAGGGAATGCAAGAGCCGGTGTTGCGTCATGGGGATCGGGCGGTGGTAGCTACATACAAAACAGCTGGGGGAACAAGGCTTATTCGACCGGCAACAATGGCAAGTTCAGGGTTCCGCTAGAGATGGCGGATCATAACACAGGAGCATCAGGTTCCAAAGGCAGCCGAGCCTACGTGTTGAGAGCATGGACCAACGCACCGGGCGCCACCACCAGCTACACCACCACCGCAGTCAAATACGGTATAGTCAGATATACCGAGTCATCCGGCACCACTACCACGACGACCACGACCACTACCACAACAACTACAACAACTGTTCCTGCGTCGGCGGAGTCGTTGAAGTTCACAGCTACCAATAACGCGGTGCAGGCCACCAAGGCGACCGATGCCAACGGGGTGACGTATTATGCGATGAAGTTCGGTGACTGGAGCGAGTTCACGGTTCAGTTGCAGCACACTGATGAGAGCGATAATAACAAGGTGAAGGACACGGTGGTGGGCCGTGACGGGACCAATCCGATGGTGTTCCAGGTGCGCGTGCAAAGAACGGTCGGCGGCCAGGTGACCCATTTCGGCCAGATCGGGTCTACGCCGTTAGCGCTTAATCCGCTGAGGGCCATCTTCTGCGGCGGCCTCGGCAACAACTGTCCGTCCGAAACACGTCCGTCTGATTTCGAGTTGGAGACCAACGCTCAGGGCCGGAACTCCTTCGTTCTCGCCGCGCCGGCTGATCCCAACACGAGCACTTCCGGTGACACCGCGACGCTGGTGGCTTTCGTGGTCGAGGAGGTGAACGGGCCAGTCTCTTCCAGCCAACCGAACAAGAGGCTGCACCTCTTCTACATCAAGATCACCGAAGGCGCGCGGATCACGTCGGGGAACGCGCCTACCACGACGACGGTTCCCTCGGGCAACGCGGCCACGGCGTTCACCGTAAAGTCCGTTGGCGCGGAGACCAACAAGACGTTCCCGATCACTATGCCGGGCACGACTTTCGTAAGAGCCTCCTTCGGTGACCCCGTGGGCATCAAGATCCAACTCCAAGACAGCAACGGGAATCCCACCACACGAGGCACAAGCGCGGGTCCGGTTCAGTTCGATATCATCCGTTACTATGTTGCGGACGAGCTGCGCTCGGTAGGCGCGAACGATGCCCTGCTTTGGGTCGGTAATGCGCCAGCGGGTACTGTTCATAGTGTCGGACACGAGGAGTACACGGATGCTGACGGCTCTGCCACTGTCGGACTCGAGTTCGAAGACCCCGACACTACCAACACCGGCACCAAGCGCAGCATCGGGTTCGTCGTCGAAGCCTGGGCCAACGCCTCAGGCTTCGACGACGACATAATGGCAGGCATCGTCCGCTTCACCGAGCCCTGAACCCTGCTGGACGCGGCTTGAGACCCTCCGAAGGCTCGGAGCTGCCCGCCGTCTCAGCCTTGCCCCCCTTCCGGGGCGGCTCCGGTTGGCTACGGGGCGGCCCACGCCCAGGGGGAGCGGGCCATGCTGCGTGTCTCGATCTCTTGGTATGCTATTCGGCATGATATCGAGACATATCGCGGCTCCTCCTCGCCCGAGGACGATGAACGAAGTCCGCGCCTGGGTCGAGCAGATGCGGGGTGCGGCGAGCGCTCGGCACACGCTCTAGAGTGACGTGGCGTTGAGCGCTCAAGCCAGATGGAGGTGCCGCCGATGAGTCTCGCGAGCCCGACCGACGGTGTGGACACCTCGAACGCGCCCTATGTGATCGTGTCGAGCGACACGCATGCCGGGCTGCAGTGCGAGGAGTACCGCCCGTACCTCGATCCCGCCCTGCACGCAGAGTTCGACGTCTACGTGGCCGAGCGGCACGAGCACCGCCGGGTTCAGGAGGAGGTCAACGCCGAGTTCCTGGCCGAGTGGGAGGGCGACAACGCCGAGGGGCTGCGGGGCGCCTACGACCCGGAGGTGCGCGACAAGGAGCTTGACGCCGACGGCATCGCCGGCGAGGTGATCTTCGCCGACGGCGACGCCGTGACCGGCCAGGAGTCGCCGCCGTTCGGTGCGGGCCTCGCCGCAGGACAGATCACCGACCCGCGGCTGGCCTTCGGCGGGGCCAGGGCGCACAACCGCTGGCTGGTGGACTTCTGCGCGACCAACCCGCCGCGGCGTGCCGGGGTCGGCCTCGTGCCGCTCACCCACTCGGTGGACGAGGCCGTGGCCGAGATCGAGTGGCTGGCCGGCAAGCCTGGCATCGCCGGGATCATGATCCCCACCATGTGGCACGGCTTCGCTCCCTACGGGTCGGATCACTACGACCGGGTCTGGGCCGCCTGTGCCGAGACGGGCCTGGTCGTGCACACGCACTCCGGGGAGGCCGACTTCGACAGCTACGGCGACAACGTCGCCATGTACGTCTCCGAAGTGCCGTTCTGGACCCACCGAGCGCTGTGGCAGCTGCTGTTCTCGGGAAAGTTCGACAGGTTCGAGGGCCTGCGCTACGCGGTGGTCGAGTGCGGCTCCTACTGGATCGGCGACATCCTCTGGAAGGCCGATGTCAACTTCGGCGCCAGCAACAAGATCAAGAAGTTGGGCTCGCGCATGAAGGGCCTGATCTCGCGCCTGCCCTCGGAGTACTTCGGCACCAACGTGTTCATCGGCGCTTCCACCATGAGCCGCGAGGAGATCCGCCGCCGCCATGTCAACGGCATCGACGCCTTGATGTGGGGCACCGACTATCCCCATCCCGAGGGTTCGTGGCCGCACACGGCGCGGCGGCTCCAGAGCGACTTCCGCGATGTGTCCATCGAGGACACCCGCCGGCTGCTGGGACTCAACGCGGTGGACTGCTACAACCTCGACCTGCCGTCGCTCACCGAGATCGCGCAGCGTGTCGGCCCCACCCCCGAGCGGCTCAACCAGGATCCCGGCTTGCGCACCCCGCCCGGCGCCAAGCGCACGGCGCGCTGGTGGATAGACGAGTACGGCTGCGAGCTGCAGTACTGAAGATGGAGGGCGCCGCGTACGAGCCGAGTCCCTGGAGGATGGTGGCCGACCATGTCGAGCGCTATCTCGCGACCGGCGGCGTCGACGGCGCCGAGTGGGAGGGCGCCGTGTGCGTCATCCTCACCACGATGGGGCGCAAGACCGGCCGCCTGCGACGCACACCGCTGGTCCGGGTCGCCGACGGCGAGCGGTACCTGCTCGTCGCCTCGATGGGCGGCGCGCCGCGGCATCCGGCGTGGTATCTGAACCTGCTCGCCAATCCCGAGGTGACCGTGCAGGACAGGGGTGAGGTGCACCGCCTCACCGCCCGCACGGCCACTCCCGCGGAGAGGGCCGAGCTGTGGCCGCTGGCCGTGGCCGAATGGCCCGACTACGACGACTACCAGTCCCGCACCGAGCGCACCATCCCACTCGTCATCTGCGAGTAGCTTGACTTCTGACCGCTCGGTTTGGTGCGTAGAGTGGCGCGCCATGGCTTGGTCTCGCCCGCGGCTGCGGCGCCGCCCGCCGAGGTACTCGGCCGCTGCTCTCGCCTGGCGGGGCCTGCGGGGCGGCGATTGGCCGCGGGTCTGGCGCGATGTCGCGCTGAAGCGCTCCTATGACGCCGTGATCATCGGCGGCGGGGTGCACGGGCTGGCCACCGCCTACTACCTGGCCCGCAACCACGGGATCACAGACGTGGCCGTGCTCGACAAGGCCTACCTGGGCAGCGGCGGCTCGGGCCGCAACACGGCCATCGTGCGCGCCAACTACCTGACGCCCGCGGGCGTGGCCTTCTATGACCGCTCCCTGGAGCTCTACAACTCGATGGCCGCAGACCTGAACATCAACGTCATGTTCAGCGAGCGCGGCCACCTGACCCTGGCCCACACCGACAGCGCCCTGCGCACCATGCACTGGCGGGCCGAGGTCAACAAGCTCCAGGGCGTCGACTCCAGTGTGATCGGCCCCGACGAGGTCAAGAGGGCGGCGCCGAGCCTCGACACCTCCGACCGTCCCCGGTATCCGATTTTGGGGGCGCTCTACCATCCGCCCGGCGGGATCGTGCGCCACGACGCGGTGGTGTGGGGCTATGCCCGCGCCGCCGACCACATGGGCGTGGAGATGCACCAGCAGACCGAGGTGCTCGACATCGTCTGCTCCGGCGGCTCCGGCCCCGACGGCAAGGGCCCCGGCGGGCGCGTCACCGGCGTGCGCACCAACCGGGGTGACATATCCGCTCCCGTCGTCGTCAACTGCACCGCCGGCTGGGCCTCGCTGATCTCGGCCATGGCCGGCGTGCGCCTGCCCATCACCACCCATCCCCTGCAGGCCGCGGTGACCGAGCCGGTCAAGGTGTTCCTGCCGACGGTGGTCGTGTCGGGGTCGCTTCACGTCTACGTCAGCCAGACCGACCGCGGCGAGCTTGTCTTCGGAGCCGCCGTCGATCCGGTGGCGACGTACTCGGTGCGGGGCTCCCTGGAGTTCACCGAGGAGCTCGCCGGCCACGTGATCGAGCTGATGCCGGGCGTGTCGCGCATGAGGCTGCTGCGCCAGTGGTCGGGGCTGTGCGACATGACCCCCGACTACTCGCCGGTCATGGGGTTCACGCCGGTGGAGGGGTTCCTGGTCGATGTGGGCTGGGGCACCTACGGCTTCAAGGCGGGCCCGGTCTCGGGCGAGCAGATGGCCGAGGCTGTCGCCTCGGGCCGGACGCCGCAGCTGATCGAGGCCTTCGCGCTGAGCCGCTTCGACACCGGCGTGCTGGTCGGTGAGAAGGGCGCCGCGGCGGTGGGGCACTGATGGCGGTGTGCGATGCGATGCTGCGGCGGAGGGGAGTCCTGATGCTGGTCGTGCCCTGCCTCAACTTGATGTGCCATGCCCGTGCCGGACTCGAAGGGGAGTCCTGATGCTGGTCGTGCCCTGCCCCAACTGCGGGCCGCGCAACTCGGCGGACCTGCGCTACGGCGGCGAGTCCCATGCCCGCCCCGACCCTTCAGCGGCCAGCCCTTCGCAGTGGCGGGCATACCTCTACCTGCGCGACAACCCCGCAGGCTGGATGCGCGAGACGTGGTACTGCCGATCCGGCTGCCGGCGCTGGTTCACCCTCGAGCGCAACACGGCCACCAACGAGTTCCGCGACCCACCCCAGCCCGGCGACAAGCGCGGCGGCAAGGCGTGAACGCGAAGCGCGTAAGATGCGAGGTTCCGGCGTGACTCTTGGATGCGCGGATGCGGGGTGCAAGGCGTGACCGCGATGTTGTTGGCCTGTGCGGGGGGATCGCCGGCATGACCATGAGCCGGTTGAGCGCGCAGGCAGGCGAGGTGCTGGATCGCTCCAGGAGGCTGCGGTTCCGCTGGAACGGCAAGCGCTTCAGCGGGTTCGAGGGCGACACCATCGCCTCGGCGCTCGCTGCCGCCGGCGAGCGGGTGTTCTCGCGCTCGATGAAGTACCACCGGCCCCGCGGGATCCTCACCGCCGACTACTGGGATCCCAACCTCATGGTGCAGGTCGGCGACGACCCCAACGTGCGGGCCGGGCACCGCCGGCTGGAGGCGGCGATGGACGTGCGCGCCCAGAACGTGTGGCCGTCGCTGCGCTTCGACGTGAAGTCGGCCAACGGGCTGGTGGGCCGCTTCCTGACGGCCGGCTTCTACTACAAGACCTTCATGCGGCCCCAGCGCCTGTGGCCCGCCTACGAGCGGGTTCTGGCCACCTTCGCGCCGGGCGGCAAGATCGACCTCGACACCCCGCACCGCTACCACGACAAGCGCTACACGCACCCCGATGTGGTGGTGGCCGGCGCAGGCCCGGCCGGGATCGAGGCCGCGCTGGCGGCCGCGGAGGCCGGTGCGAGCGTCCTGCTGGTCGAGCACGAGGATGCGACGGGCGGGCACCTGCGCTACAGCAGCCGCGCCGGCGACCGGGACGCCCTCGCGGAGCTGCGCGCCGCGCTGGCAGCCTCCGACGTCGAAGTGCTGACGGACTCCACCGTCACCGGCCGCTACGAGGACAACTGGCTCGGCATCGTGCAGCGCAGCCATCCACTGGCGGTCGAGCGGCTCATCAAGGCGAGGGCCAAGGTGCTGGTGGTGGCGCCGGGGCTGATCGAGCGGCCCTACGTGTTCGCGGGCAACGACCGCCCCGGCGCGATCACCTCGGGGGCGGCGCGGCGCCTGATCAACCTCTGGGGCGTCAAGCCCGGCGAGCGGGCGGTCGTCTTCAGCGCCAACCCCGAGGGCGACGCGGCGCGCCGCGACCTCGAGCGTGCCGGCGTCGAGATCGCAGCCGTGCTCGACGCCCGGCAGGGGCACAACGTCAGCTCCGCGCAAGGCTCCTCGCGGGGACTCGAGGCCGTGACCGCGGGCGGCTCGCGCATCAAGGCCGACCTGCTCGTCGTGGCCGCGGGCTGGACGGCGCCCACCTCGCTGCTCAACATGGCCGGCGACCGGCCCGAGTACGACCCCGCCGCCGCCCGGTTCTTCCCGGCGGACCCGCCCGGCAACGTGCTGGCCACGGGGGGCATCGCCGGCGACGGCAGCCTCGACGAGCTGCGCTCCCACGGCGCGGCCACCGGGCGGCTCGCCGCCCAACGTTCTGCGGCCGTCGCTCACCGCTACCAGGCTCGCACCGCCCGTGCCCGCCCGCCCGCGGGATCCGAGCCTGCCTGGGCGCCCGACGAGCGCGAGCCCCTGCGGCGGGATAACCACCCCGCCCTGCACCGCTCCGACACCCACGGCATGGTCGACCTCTCCGAGGACGTCGGCTCCAAGGACCTGATCGCCGCCGCACGGGAGGGCTACGACTCCGTAGAGCTCGCCAAGCGCTATACCACGGCCACCATGGGGCCGTCGCAGGGCAAGCTCGAGACCGTCAACACCGTCGCCGTGATAGCCGAGGCCCGCGGCGAGACCATCGGCGAGGTCGGCACCACGGTCTGGCGCCCGCCCTACGCACCGATCACGCTGGGTGCTCTGGCGGGCCGGGTGTTCGAGCCGGTGCGGGTGTCGTCGATCCAGCCGTGGCACGAGGCCAACGGCGTCCACACGATCCTCGCCGGCCAGTGGATGCGGCCCGACCACTACGGCGATCCCGCTGCGGAGGTGCGCAACGTCCGCACGCGTGTCGGGCTCATCGACGTCACGCCGCTGGGCAAGCTCGACCTGCGGGGCCCGGACGTACCGAAGCTGCTCAACCTGCTCTACACCAACAAGTGGTCGAAGCTCGCCGTGGGCAGGGTGCGCTACGGGATGATGTGCGCCGAGGACGGCGTGGTGCTCGACGACGGCGTCACCGGGCGCCTGGGTGCCGAGCACTACCTGATGACCACGACCAGCTCCGGCGCCGGGGGCGTGTGGGAGTGGATCGAGAACTGGCTGCAGACCGAGCGGCCCGGCTGGCGGGTGCATGTGACCCCGGTCACCACCGCATACACCAGCATCAACGTGGCAGGGCCGGCATCGCGCCGGCTGGTGGGCCGGGTCGCCTCAGACGTAGACCTGCGGCCCGAGGCATTCGCCTACATGGAGGTGCGCACGGCGACCGTCGCGGGGGTGCCCGGCTGCTTCATGTGGCGCATCGGCTTCACGGGCGAACTGTCCTACGAGCTGCACGTCCCCGCCGGTCACGGCCTGCACGTGTGGGAGGCGCTCATGGACGCGGGCCGTGACCTCGGCGCCGGCCCCTTCGGTCTCGAGGCGCAGCGCATCATGCGTCTGGAGAAGGGCCATTTCATCGTCGGTCAGGACACCGACGGGCTGACGCTGGCGCCGAGCACGGGCCTGGGCTCGCTGATCAAGCTCGACAAGGACGACTTCGCAGGCAGGCCCGAGTTGGGCTGGGCAGCCGAGCGCAAGCTGCCGCAGATCGTCGCCATACAGCCGGACGACCCGGCAGTGGTTCCCCAGGAGGCCTGCCAGATCGTGCGCGGCGACACGAACGAGATCCTGGGCCGCATCACCTCGTCGCGGATGTCGCCCACCCTGGGCCGGTCGATCTGTCTCGGCCAGGTCGAGCCGGAACTGGCCGCCGCCGGCACCAGGGTCACGGTGCTGCTCGTCTCCGGCGAGCGCATCGGCGCCACCGTGATCGACGGCCACGCCCACTTCGACCCGGCAGGGGAGCGACTCCGTGGTTGACGTCTTGCGGTCCGGGTGTGTGGGGTGCCCGCTCTTCGGGAGTCTCTGTCGCGATCTGGGGGAGCGGCGCGGTGCCTGAGGGCTTGCGTTTCGGGTGCGTGGAGTGTCTCCTCTTCGGGAGGCTCCGCGATGGTCATGGGGAGCGGCCCGGTGGTTGACGTCTTGAAGTTCGAGAGTCCCGTGGTGAGTCGCTACACGGACGTGCCTGGTGCCGCGCTCACGCTCACCGACTGCAGCGACACCGTCAAGTGGCTGGTACGCGCAGATGCCGGCGGAACCGCATCCGCCCGCCTCGACGCGCGGTTCGGTTCGTCGCGGCTCGCGCCCGGCGGTGCGCTGGTGCTTGGCTCGCGGCCCGGCGAGTGGATTGTCCTGGGCACGGCGGATGAGGTGGCCGAGGTGATCGACGCCTTGGATTCAGCGGGCGCGGCCGGGGGTGTGGGGGACGGCTCCGGCGCATCGGGCATGGCGGACGGTGCGAACGGCAGCTTGGACGAGCCGGATCCAGGGGATCTCGTGACGGCTCTCGATTGGACCCACGGCCGGGCGATGTTCCGCGTCACCGGCCACGACGCGCCCCGGATGCTCGAGAAGGTGTGCAACCTGGACTGGTCCGACCCGATGACCCCCGACGGCGCGGTGGCGTCAGCGTCGGTGGCCAAGGTGACCTGTGACATCGCCCGCAACGACGTGGCCGGCGTGCCCTCCTACCTGATTCTCTGCGACCGCTCCTTCGGGCAGTACCTCTTTGATGCCCTGATCGACGCGGGCAACGAGTTCGATCTGGGCGTCGCCTCCCCCGCCCGCTAGCCGCTGGCTGCCGCTTCGCACCGGCGGTCGAGGACTCGGGCGTTGGCGAAGGGTCGATCCCACGAAACGCCCTTAGCCCGCCGGCACCGTTCGATCCGGCGCCGAGGACGCCAAACATCGGCGGGACCGCCTATCCTCTTTGTCGCTGGGGATCGTGGCTCGCAGCGCCCGGTCCGCCCCCAACCGCCGCTGGAGACGCTACGTGGTCGAGGTACCCGAGTATCTGCTCGAACGCTCGCGCCAGCGACGTGCCGAACTGACCGGTCAGCCGCCGGCCTCGGGCGAAGCCGCCACGGACGCGCCCACGGGGGCAGTGCCGTCGGCCGCCGCGCCGGCCGCGGGTGCGCAAGCCGCGACTCAGCCGGTTCTCGCCCCGATACCTCCGGCCGCACCCGAGCCTCCCCCCCGTCCGGAGCCACCGTTCATCCGGGCCGCGAACACCCGCAAGCGAATGCCCTACTGGGCGGCGTCGGTGATGGTGTGCCTGCCCATCTGGGCGATCTTCTACGTCGGCATGCTCGAACCCCCCGACAGCGACGAGCTGGTGCTGATGGACAGCGGCGCCGCGGCGTACAGCACCTGCGCCTCATGCCACGGCGCCGACGGCTCCGGGACGGCCACCGGTCGCCAGCTGAGCGACGGCGAGGTGTTGCTGACCTTCGGCACGGCTCCGGAGTTCGACGGCCTGGCACACCATCTGTCCTGGGTCTACCTGGGCACCACGGGCACCAAGCGCCTGGGACTGGACAGCTACGGCAGACCCGACCGGCCCGGCGGCCAGCGAGAGGTGGGCAGCTACGCCAGCGGCATGAGCGGCTTCTCCAACCTGAGCCTCGAGGATCTGGTCTCGGTCGTGTACTACGAGCGGGTCGTTCACGGCGGCCTCGACGCCACCGAGGCCGCCCATGAGGAGGAACTGCTGCTGGCCTTGGCAGCCGACGCACCGGTGTTCGAGACCGGCTCGCCCGATGAGTTCAGCGCACTGCTGGCAGAGTCCGCCGAGGTTCACGACATAGGCATGGCCGCCGGCGAGTAGCCGGGCCGGGCCTGATCCGCCGACTCCTGCCCGAGACCGTGGTTGCTGAACGCTCCGGCGGCGGCCTTGTCGGCGCTATCGGGGACCAGTGCCACCGGGACGGAGGTCGTGGGCAGGGTGCTTGGAGCCGGCGAAGCTGAAAGCTGTAGCAGGTCGTTGAAAGTATGGAAGAGCTCCTGCAACGACGTGTGACCGACATCTCGGCCACTGCGGAGTGGGCGGAGTTGCGAGGGCATGCCCGATGGATGTCGCGGCGGCATCTTCGGGAACTGTTCGACGCCGATCCCCGCCGCTGCGAGCGCTTGACGACGCAGGTGGGCGATCTGGTCGTCGACTGGTCGAGGCACCGGGTGACCGACCGCACACTTGAACTGCTGCTGGCTCTGGCGGACCGGGCCGGTGTGACTGAGCGCATCGCAGCCATGGTGTCGGGTCAGCCGATCAACACGACCGAGGGCCGGCCCGTGCTGCACACCGCATTGCGCTCGCCCGCGTTCGGGACCGGCCGCTCAGCCATCACTGCGGGTTCTGCTGCCTCGACCGGCTTGGCGGGTGTCGCGGACCCGGCTGTTGCCGCGGCAGCGGCCGCCGCCGTGGAGTTCGACCGTATGGCCGGCCTGGCGCGAGCGCTGCGGGCCGGGACCCGGCTGGGTGCGACCGGTCGGCCGATCCGCACGGTGGTGAACCTGGGCATCGGCGGCTCACACCTGGGGATGGTCATGGCTCACGAGGCGCTGGCCGCGTTCCGCGGCGGCGGTCCCGACTGCCGGTTCGTGTCCAACGTCGACCCGAGCGAGCTTGCCGGGGTGCTGGGCAGCGGCCTCGACCCGGCCGAGACGCTGTTCGTGGTGGTGTCCAAGAGCTTCACCACCCCCGAGACGCTCGCCAACGCTCGGGCGGCTCGCGCCTGGGTGAGCGCGGCGCTCGGGACCGATGCCGTGGATCGTCACTTCGTCGCGGTGTCGTCTGACACGGCCGCGGCCGTGGAGTTCGGGGTGAGCGCCGGCGACGTGTTCAGGCTCTGGGACTGGGTCGGGGGCCGCTTCTCGCTGGGCTCGGCCGCGGCTGTCACGCTCATGGCCGCAATCGGCGAAGATCATTTCAGCGAGATGCTGGCCGGGATGCGAGCGGTGGACGAGCACCTGGCGCAGCGGCCGCTCGCCGCGAACGCTCCCGCGATCATGGGGCTGCTGGCGGTGTGGTACCGCAGCTTCCTGAACCTTCCGGCGCGGGCGGTGCTGCCCTACTCGCAGCGGCTTCACCTGCTGCCCGCCTACCTGCAACAGCTCCACATGGAGTCCAACGGCAAGCGGGTGCGCCTCGACGGCACCCCGGTCGCCTACGACACCGGCCCCATCGTCTGGGGGGCTGCGGGCACCGGCGGGCAGCACTCATTCCACCAGTTCCTGCACCAGGGCACGACGGTGGTGCCGGCTGACTTCGTGGTGTTCGCCCGCCCCGACGCTGACACGGCCACCGTGCCGGGTGCCGCCCGCTGTCACGAGGCGCTGGTAGCCAACTGCCTGGCCCAGGCCGCAACACTGGCTTTCGGAACGGAACCGCAGGCGGGCACGGATCCTCAGACAGGAACTGAACCGCACACGGGCAAGGATCCGCTCGCGGCACACCGGGAGCTGCCCGGCAACCGCCCGTCCACGGTCATCATGGCCCCGGAGCTGACACCGGCGGTTCTCGGTCAACTCGTGGCCCTCTACGAGCACGAGGTCCTGGTGCAGGGCGCGGTGTGGGGGATCAACAGCTTCGACCAGTTCGGCGTCGAGCAGGGCAAGACCCTCGCCGCCGCCATCGCCCCCGGACTCAGCGCCGACCCGCAACCCTCAGCGAGCGCTGAACACGACCCGTCCACAGCATCGCTGATCGCCCACTACCGCAAGCTCCGCTCGCCCTAGCCACCCGCCACATCACGCCCCCCGCCGCGCCTGACGCCGCCGCTCGACCCGCGACGTAGCATCTGGTGCTACAGTTGCCGGTGATGCACGTTGAGATCAGCCAGCGAGAACTTCGAAACAACAGCGGCCACATCATGCGTGCCCTGACCGAAGGCCAGACATTCGTCGTCACTCGAAACGGTGAACCGGTCGGCGAGCTGAGTCCGCTGCGTCGCCACCGTTTTGCGCGCTCCGAGGCTGTTCTCGAACTATTCCGAACCGCAGCGCCCGTTGACTACGACCGATTGCGCCGCGACCTCGACCGTTTTGCTGATCAGGCAACCACGCCCCGTGCCTAGCGTCAATCGACCCGAGCGCGGCCTCCTGGATACATCGGTCATTCCTAGGCGACTTTGTTGAGGTGATCTCGGTGTGACGCGCCAGGTGTTGACGGGGTGGCATGCGGCTGCTGGTCGCGCGCGTGCAGGTGCTCCCTCAGGGCCAGAGCTGATCCGAATTCAGGGCTTGGTGAAGGTGGTCCAGGGGCCACACGTCGATGCCTTCGTCAGTGGCGAAACCTCGCCGCCCACCGTAGACAAGAACTCGCCGGGCCAGCCCGGGCAGGTCGGCCACGGCTCGCAGCCCCTTGAGCATGGTGGTGTTGTACCGTGAGGTGGACTTGACCCCGATTGCCAGATGCTCGCCCTCGCGGCTCAGCACGAAGTCGACCTCGGCCGAGGACTCGGTCGCGGCCCAGTAGCCGATGCCGTCGTAGATGCGTTGATGCTGGTTGTGGGCTTGCAGGAGGCCGAGCACCCAGCCCTCCAACAGAGCGCCCCGCTCCTCGGCGGTCACCGGGCCGAACTGGCGCTTGACCGCTCGCACCAGTCCCGGGTCGGCCCAGTACAGCTTGGGCCGCCGCCGCTCTCGCACCCGCAGCAGGGCCTCGAAGGCAGGCAGCCGCACTGCCAGCAGGGTGTCCTCAAGGATCTCGAGGAACCCGTTCACGGTCGGCCTGGCGACGCCGGCATCGCGGGAGATCGCGGCCGCGTTCACGGTCTGGGCGTGCATCAGGGCCGCCACCGGCAGGAACCGCACGAAGCCCGAGAGGTTGCGCACCGCGGCCTCGGCTCTGATCTCCTCGCGCAGGTAGAGCTGCGTGTAGCTCCGGAGCGCCTCGCGGCGGTCTGAGGCGGTCCACACCAGCGGGATGGTGCCGTAGCGGAGCGCCGTGTCGAGGTCGAAGTCCTCGCGCAGCTCCGCCGGTGTGAGCGGATGCATGGTCTTGTGCAGCGCCCGGCCTGCCAGCAGGTTCGTCCCTGCGGTCTTGAGCTTTCGGGCGCTGGAACCGAGCAGGGCGAAGCGCACGCCTCGTTGCTCGATCATCCGGTGTGCCTCGTTGAGAAGGCTGGGGATGCGCTGCACCTCGTCCACCACGACCCACTCGCCGGGCCGCACCCCCGACAGCAGCTGTGCGAACAGCGACGGGTCGGCCAGCAGGTCGGTGTAGAGGGCCTCGTCAAGCAGGTCGAGGCGCAGGGCGTCGGGCAGGGCCGTCCGGGCCCAGGTGCTCTTGCCGACTCCTCGCACGCCGAGCAGGAAGAAGCTCTGATCGGGCACCCGGGCCAGCCTTGTGTATAGCACAGCATCAAAAATAGCCGAAAAGTGATGCCATCAGGCCAGGCGAGTTGTGGTCAGCCTTTGAACAGGCAGATCTGGCGATGAATGGCCAACTCGTCGATCAGCACCCACTCCCGGATGATCTGCTGATCGATCACCTCGACATGGCTGATACCCATGATGTAGATCGGAGCGCCGGACGGGTTCCCGAATGCGCCGGCGCCGTCATGGTTTCCCTCAACGCTCCAGCGTGCCGCGACCCGCAAGGGGTGACCCGGATCGTCACGACCGATCAGATGATCCACCGTGAAGCGAGCGTCGGGGATCGCGGAGATCAGGCTGATCCAGAACTCGGTGGCCGCAGCCGTGCCGCTCTCAGAGAAGCCGCCGGGCAACTCGAGTGCCACCGCCTCGTCGTAGTTCGCGTTGACGACCCGGCAGTCGCTCCGCCATATCGACTCCAGCGTGCCGGCGTACATGACTGCGTGGTCGGAGGTCTCCTTCGGCGTGATATACGGGCCGGCGACGTCGCGCTCGAGTGTGAACACCTCTGGCATATGACCTCGCTCCCGCTCGGCGGCGATTGACCGGGCTGCGAACTCGCCCACGTCGTGGCCAAGCTGGCGGATGATCGCGCCGTGATCGCGGACCAGCCATTCTTCACACACCTTCCCAGCCCGCAGGACGGTATCAGCGATGGTGCGCGCCTTGACACGCCTTCCCGTCGGCGGGCCGAACATGCCGTGGCCGTTATGGTGCATCGGCGACACGATCCGGTGCGACGAGTAGTAGCAGCCGGTGTCATCGTCACCGGTCCAGATCACATCCTCACCGAGCAGTCGACGATCGGGGAACTGATGCAGCGTTGCGTTCGTTGCTGCGATCACCGCGTCGATGCCACGGGTCAAGCCCATAGGTGTTCGCACGATGTTGTCGCTGGCGTAATAGTCGCGGATCCGAGCGATGCCCCGTTCCTCCCAGATGCGTCCGGTTGATTTCAAGATGTAGTCGGGAACCGACGTGTACTCGGGATCGAAGCCTGTCAATGCACTCATTACCACCACGCCTTGGCCTTGCGGTCGTCGATCAAGATCGCGAGGCGCCCCATGAGATCCACACCCATCTGACGCGTGAGGTCAATGAGGTCGATGGGAACCCAGTTCTCGATCAGGAGATCGTTCGGCCCTCGCTTCCACCAGTCGAAGTCTCGCAAAGTGAGCAGCTTGCCGGTGGCCTCGATACCCGCGTAGGTGCCGTGGTGGTGCGAGAACGGTGCATCCCAGATGCCTCCGCAGGCATAGCTGCCCTCGCCCACGAACCCCATTATCTGCCCAGGGTCCGGGTCATGATGAAGTCCCCGATCGCCGAATCCGTGCAGCCATGGTCGCTGGTGGAAGTCCTCGAACTCCTCGAGCGTGTGGCATCGGCCGATCCCCGAGTAGCCGTACCACTTCATGTCCTCCGCCCAGTACTGCCACTGTTCCATGCGGCTCATATCGGCGCTGTCGCGCTGACGGACGTAGCGCTCGAGCCCTCGAGCCATGGCGTCGACGAGCTGCAAGGTCTTGCGGCTCTCTGCGGGATCCTGCTCGGTCAAGAGGATGCCGTCACCCGCCGCAGGCGCTGGGATCCTCCCGCCGTCGGCGCCCGGTGCCGGTGGCAGCACTTCATAGCCTGCCTGCCGCATGACCGAGAGGATGTCAAGCATCACGTAGCTCTCGGCGATCTTGCCCTCACGCATCAGGTAGAACTGCCCGAAGTGGATGTAGGTCTTCTTCCCGGACGCGGGAATGCCCAGCCAGTCCTTTGCGAAGGTCCCGGTGAGGTGGCCGCAGCCCGACACCCATTCGGTGCCAGAGGCCGCGGCCAAGAGCGATTCGGAGTTCTCGATCCCGCCCATGAAGATGTCCGGTGTGCGCAACAGGTCTGGGAACGAGCGCAGCAGAGGCATCCAGAAGTCAGCGACCAGTGCCTCGACACCGGCTAACCGGTCTATCGGCGCCGGCCCGTTCCAGTCGATGTCGGCATGGCAGGCAGCCCGCACCACATCGGCGATCTGTTCCGCTCCGACATGGTTGAGCTTCTGCCAGTAATCCCAGACCGCGGCCTTGTTGCTCTGGTTCTTGGACGACGTCAGGCGCTCGTCATGGTTGCCCTGGTTAGTGGACGGCGTGGTCTTCACGTTCGGATCGCCTGGTGTGTCGATCGGTCAAAGAAGTGTAAGTGTTCGGTGGCAACGTTCACCTTTATGTGGTCGCCCGGGCGCGCCCGGGTAGCCGAAGAGAATCGTGCTGTACAGCGGCTCTCGTCCTCGTCGCCGAGTTCGTCGAGGGCGTCGGGGTCGCCGCTGTCGACCGTCGCAGCCTCGAGTCCGAAGTGCATGAGCGTCTCAGCGCCGAGCGCCTCCCGCACCTCGATGGTGACATCGAGTTGCTGATCAGCCGGATGGCCGCTCACGACGCCGCCGTCCTCCATGTCCTCGGGCCGGATGCCCACGACCACCGGAGTGCCGACGCGACCGCGCAGGGCGGGCCGCTTCGACAGCACGGACTCGTCGAGTGCCAGCGTGTGCGCTCCGAACTCGACGGCGTAGCCGCTTGTCGACTCTGCGATCGTCGCCTCGTAGAGGTTCATCGACGGCGACCCGATGAACGCCGCGACGAACACGTTGTCGGGCTGCTCGTACAGTTCCTCGGGTGCTGCGACCTGCTGCAGCACGCCGTCCTTTATGACGGCGACGCGGTCGCCCATCGTCATGGCCTCGACCTGGTCGTGGGTGACGTAGAACGTGGTGACGCCGAGGTTGCGCTGGATGCCTGCGATGTCGGCGCGCATCTGCACCCTGAGCTTGGCGTCGAGGTTGGAGAGCGGCTCGTCCATCAAGAAGAGCGCCGGCTCGCGCACGATGGCGCGTCCCATGGCGACGCGCTGCCGCTGCCCGCCCGACAGCTTGGCCGGCTTCTTGTCGAGTTGCTCGGTGAGTTCGAGCACCTCGGCGGCGCGGGCCACGACCTGCCTTCGTTCCGCCTTCCTTATCTTGCGCAGCCGCAGCGGGAACCCGATGTTCTCCTCGACGGTCATCTGGGGATAGAGCGCGTAGTTCTGGAACACCATGGCGATGTCACGGTCCTTCGGCTGCACGTCGTTGACCCGGCGGTCGCCGACATAGAGGTCGCCTGCGGTGATCTCCTCAAGTCCCGCGATCATCCGCAGCGCCGTGGACTTCCCGCATCCCGACGGCCCGACGAGCACCATGAACTCCCCGTCACCGAGATCCAAGCTGAGTTCGGTCACTGCTTGAAATCCGTTGGGGTACACCTTCGTGAGTCCCTCAAGTCTTACCTCAGCCATCGAAGCGCTCCCATCCCTCGCCGGAGAAGATGTCGACACCCAACTGTGCGAGCACACCCGCGAAGTCGACCATCACCCAGTTGTCGACGATCTTGCCGTCTACCACCTTGTAGAAATCCATGTACCTGATCTCGATCTGCCTGCCGGTCGGCGGGATCCCCATGAACTCACCGCCGTGCGTCGCTTCTTGACGGCCGAAGGAAGCGGCCCACTCTCCCATGAACAGCCGCGCCTCGTCAATGCAGACCTTGTCGTGGAAGGCAGCTTGGAAGGGGCGCTGCCAGTTGTCCTGGAACTCGCGCAGCCCGATCTTGGTGCCGCAGCCGGTGTTGCCCATCCAGCGGAAGCCCTCTGCGAAGAACTCGCCGATGTCGTCGATCCGGTGATCGTTGAGCCCGTCGACCATCCCCTCGATGACCGCACGGGTTTCGGTGGTCTTGGACATGTCCGTCCCCGCTGACAGCTCCGCCTGGGGCGGATGTTGCTTCATAGTGTCTCTCCGTTCAGTTGGGTGGCCGTGGCTTCACAGTGTCTCTCCGTTCAGTTGTCGCATCCGGGCGAGGACATCGAGGCCCTGCGCGGCGAGCCAGTGGAGCAGGTCGATGAAGACCCAGTTCTCCGCGAGCTTGTCGCCGTCTCGGCGGTAGACGTCGACGACTCGCATGTCGGCGGGCCGGTTCGAGCCGGTCATGCCGAGGAACCCGCCTGTGGGGGTGTTGGTGAGGTTCGGCCAGCCGAAGAAGCAGGCGTAATCGCCCTCGGCGAATCGCGCCTCGTGACCGTTGAAGGTCTTGCCGGACAGGTTGAACCGGAACGGGTGTTGGTGCTGTTGCTGGTACCGGTCGATGGTGTAGGTCGCCCCGATCCCTTCGGGGCCTGACCAGATCATGTCCTCGTGCCAGGTCTGGGCCAGCACCTCGCTCCGCACGCGGTCGTCGCCCGTGGTGTTGCCGATCCGGTTGGCTGCGCTCAGGTCGTCGATCATGCGATTGACGAGCGCCATCGTCTCGGCGCCCGCCGCCGCGTCCTGCTCGTCGTAGAGCAGACCGTCGTGGGTGAGCGGACCCGGCTGGATGTGCGACGAGCCGGTGGCCGGCGGCAGCGGGTACTGGCCCGCCTGGCGCATGACGCTGATCACATCTGTGAAGAACGCCGACTCGGCGATGACGTCTCCCTCGACTCGATGGAACTGCGCGTAGCGCAGGAAACACATTCGCCCGTTCGGCGGGATGGCCAGCCACGGTTCGTCGAACAACCCCAGCAGGTGCCCCATCTCGCAGACCCACACGCCGGGGCCGGCGGTGTTCTCACCGGCGAGGAACACGTCGGGCCGGCGTTGCACCGGCGAGAACGCCTCGCGCAGCGGCACCCAGAAACTCGTTGCAACCGCCTCAGCGCCATCCAGTTCATCGAAGGGATGCACGCCTCTCCAGCGATAGTCATCGTCCACGTCGCCGGCGATGACCTCTGCGAGCGCTCGCGCCGGTGCATCGTCAAGGGCGGCGAGGTGGTCGCGCACGACCGCCTTGGCGTGCTGGAGAACCGAACTCATCCCTTGACGGCTCCGGACGGTGCATGGGGTGTCGGCACCCCGTGGTTCACTGAGAGAATCGGGCTCATCCCTTGACGGCTCCGGCCCGGAGCCCCTTCACCAGGTGCTTCTGGAACACGATGATCACGACCACGATCGGCAGGGTGATCGACACCGATGCCGCTGCGGCCTCGGTGAGAGTGGTGGTGCTCTCGCCGCCGGTCAGCGCGGACATCGCCACTGGCAGCGTCCACTCGGTGACGGCCAGCACGCGAACGAAGAGGAACTCGTTGTAGGCCAGCAGCATCGTGAACAATGCTGTGGCGATGATGCCGGGCCACATGATCGGGATCACGGCCATGCGGAACGCCTGGAGCCGGGTGGCACCGTCCATCATGGCAGCCTCCTCGATCTCGCGGGGCACGTCCATGAAGAAGCTGCGCAGCATCCAGATGGTGAAGGGCTGGTTGACGGCCACCAGCGCCAAGACGATCACCAGCCGCGAGTCCAGGATGCCCAGCTCCTTGGCGACGATGAAGTACGGCAGAACGAACGCCGTGCGCGGCAGCGCTCGGAAGGCGAGCGCCACGATGAGGATCACGGCCCCCGACAGTCCCGAGTAGCGAGCCAGCGCGTAGCCGGCCAGCAAACCGATCGATATCGAGATGATCACCGTCAGAACGGTGACGAACACCGAGTTGACAAAGTAGTCGAACTCCCGGTTCATATCGAAGAACCTCGGGAACATCTGCAGCGCGATCCACAGTGTGAGGGCGACGCCCAGGTTCCATGGCCAGGCGGTCTCGGCACGCCGGGAGGCCCACACCAGCAGCGAGATCACCGCGATCAGAGCGAGGAAGAACAGGCCGACCTGCCACATGTTCTGCTCGGGATCGCGGAACCAGAACTTGCGGTACGGATCTGCGGTTATGTCGAAGCCCCACAGGGTCGGTGTGCTGCGGATCGTGTCACGGGTGAACTTGATGGAGTTCTGTGCGGCCCAGTAGAAGGGCACGCTGCTGACGGCGATCGCGATCAGCAGCGTGGTATGGATCCCGAGCGTCCTGACGGCGGCGCGCAGCTGCTTCATCGCTCTGCGATCTGCTCTTGGTAGGACTTGCGCAGGAACGGGATCAACACTGCGAAGATGCCGATGACCATGAGCACCGCGATGGCGTTGCCCTTGCCGACCCGGCCGATCTGGGAGCTGAGCGCCGTGGTGAAGTTGTAGACCGACAGCGTGTGAGCGGACTGTCCCACGCCCTGACCGAACACGAAGGAGCTGTCGAACACGCGGTATGCGTCCATGATGGTGATGAGCAACACGAAGATGATCAGCGATCGCAGGTGGGGGATCACCACGAAGCGCTGCTTGGCCCAGAAGCCGGCGCCGTCCATGTCGGCGGCCTCGACGCGTTCGGAGGGGAGCGTCTGCAGGCCGGCAAAGAACGTGACCATGGCGAACGGGGTTATCGACCAGATGCCGTGCAGGATGATCACCCACTTCACGTTCCCGGAATCGATCACGAACGGATCACCGGTGAAGACCTCCCACAGCCAGCTCAAGAGGCCGCCGCGATCGAAGAGGTCGCGGACGAGCAGCGTGCTCACAACGGGCGTGACGATGAACGGCAGCAGGAGTGCGGCGAGATAGAACCCCCGTGCCCGCCTCACCCGGTCGAGCAGGTTGGCCACGCCCAGGCCCAGGACGATGTGAGCTGGGACGACGACGGCGATGAACAGGATGGTGAGCCGGAAGGCCGCCCAGAAGTCCGGATCTCTCAGGACCTCGGTGTAGTTCTCGAAGCCGATCCACTCCCTGCTGGACAGGTCGCGCAGGAAGATGCGGCTGAACGACAGGACGACCGTGGTGACGAGCGGGAAGATCATGAGCGCGCTCATGACCAGCACGCTGGGCCACGCAAACCCGGCAAACGTCCGCCTGTTCACCCGTTGTTCCCCCTAGCTCTTCGCCTTGAGCCTCACACCGGCGGAGCTGCTTGTCCACACAGAACCGGCTCTGTGAGAGAGCGCACGCTGGGGCCGACACATGCGTGCCGGCCCCAGCGTGGGTGCTCGAGCCGCCATGCGCGAGCAGCTCGATCTTTACATGAACCCTGCGGCCGTGGCCTCTGCGATGTATTGCGCCTCGGCGTTGGCCAGAGCGGTCGCCGGGTCGGCGTCGTTCTGGAGCACCTCGAGAAGCTGCTCACCGATCGCGCCTTGCGCCAGCGGCAGTGCTGGGTTCTTCGGCGCGGCGCCGACACCCTCGGCGATGCTCTGCACCAGGGCTGCGGAGTTCCGCGGGCCGTCCGGGTTGCTCGCGCTCGAGCGTGAGACCGCTGCATGCGCCGCGGCGGCGTTCTGGCTCTCAAGATCGGTCGCGGCCATGATCACGCCGAAAATGATCTCCGGGTCGACGGAGGTCCCGGCGGGGATCGCGTACAGGTCGACGAACGCTGCGCCGGTGCCGAGAGAACCTTGCTCGGTGTAGAGCGCCGGGGTGAACTCGATCTGCCCGACCACCAGCGAACTCTCCGGGTCGTCCATCGCCGCGGCCCGCGATGCCCAGATCGAGGCCATGGGCAGCTCGCCGGCCCGCAGTGCGGCCTCGGCGTCGTCAATGCTGAAAGTGCGACCGGCATCGCTCATGCATCCGTTGCGCAGCGCGACCAAGTGCTCGACCGCAGCCAGACCCTCAGCAGAGTTGAACGCGGGCGAGTTGTCGTCGTTGAAGTAGCTGCCGCCGAGGGACTTGAGGATGTCGTGGAACTCCAGATCAACGGCCCAGCCGGCGCTCACGTTGATGTTGAACGGATTGTCGATACCCGCTGAGCGCAACGCGTCGCAGGCCTCGAGGAGCTCGGCGAAGGTAGTTGGTGGCGCGACGCCGTTGTCGCCGAGGATCTGTGAGTTGTAGAAGAAGTGCCTCGTGTTGCTGATGACCGGCACACCGAGCACCCGGCCATCGACCGTGCCGGAGGCCCACATCGCGTCCGAGATGTCAGCGAGCCCGAAACGCTCGGAGTGCTCCGCAATGAAGGGCGCGAGGTCAAGCAAGTTGTCGGCGTGTTGGCCGACCGTCACGTTTGTCACCTGCACGATCTCGAACTCGGGCGACCCGGTGCCGAGATCGAGGGTGATCTGGTCTTGGGCGTCCTGTGAGGCCAGGAGCTGGACGTTCACCGACAGGTTGCCGTGGTTGCACTCCTCGAACTCCATGGCGTACTGCGCGGTCACGGGGAACTCCCAACCGATCAAGTCGACCGTGACGGAATCGGACGGCTCATGGATCGGACACTCTGCAGAGATCATGGCCACCTCGGACTCGGGCTCCGGCTCTGGCGCCGGTTCCGGCTCGGGTGCAGGCTCTGGTTCCGGCGCGGGTTCCGGGTCATCGCTGCCCATGTCCGGGTCGTCGTCGCCCATGTCCGTCTCTTCGGGCTCTGGCTCCGGTGATGGCGCAGGGTCCGGATCGGTCGCTGCAGGCACCTCGGCGCCTCCAGCGTCGTCCGAGTCGTCATCGTCGCCACAGGCGGCGGCGATGAGGGTGAACGCAAAGACGACGGCGAGCAGACGCCACCACCTTCGCTGTGCTGTACTCATGATTGTGATACCTCCCTAGGTTTCATGGTTGTTGCACATCTTCCGAGCAGGTCCGCGGGCGCCAAATACCCGTTGGCGTCGCGGGCCCACCCAAGTTCGAGAGCGGCCTCCATCACCGCGGAGTCCCATTCGGCGCGGGCGCGCTCGTCGCCCCCGCACACGACCACGCACGTCGCGGGCACCGTGCCGGTGTTTGTGAAGTCCCGCCAGCACCCGGCGGGGACCGAGACCACCGAGCCCTCGGCCACGGTGCGTGCCACTCGATCGTCGTCGCGGTTGTATGAGATCTGCCACTCGCCGCCCGAGAGCAAGAGCACCTGCGGTTGGACGATCCGGTGAAGTCCGGTAGAGGCACCGGGTTCCAACCTGAGCCATTCGAGGGTGAAATCGTGAGGAGTCCAGATGGGAGGCCGCTGCCGCCGGTCCTCGGTGAGCCCGAAACCGATGACGGGCGCCATGGCGCTGGCGTGGCCGGGCAACACGCCCGACAGCAGCGCCGCGCTAGACCACTGGAGTTGGTCGGCGGTGACGATCAGTTCGCTTATCTCTTCATCGGTGTAGCTGTCGAGCTCTACCAGGCGGGATTCATCGACCGGGTTGATCGTGTCGCCGATCTGATCACCGGCCTGCTCGTCAAGCACCACATGGTCCGGCGATAGGTGAAGGCCCGTGGCCGCCGCCGCCTCCAAGACTTGCGGCGCCCACAAGAGGCCGCCGGTGTTGTCGCCGCCGAGCACCGCGAAGAGCCAGGCATCATCGTCGCTGATGTTCTGAAAGCCGCGGAATACCCAGGGAGGAACCGAGAACACTGTGTTGGGCCCGATCTGGGCTCGCTGGTGGCCGTGCTGGCCCACCCGCATCTGCCACGTGCCGCGGGTGCAGACGAACACCTCGGCGGTGTAGTGCATGTGCTGGTTGTTGACGGCGCCGGCGGGCATCCGGGCGCCCCCGATGTTGAAACCGTGGGACTCGGTGAGGTTGATCGCCTGGTCGCCGTTCTCTGAGACACCGGGTCCGATGAAGGAGTAGCTGGCCTTGCCGGCTGATCCCTCCAAGCGGACATCAACGAACGCCGCAGTGTCAGCGACGAACTCGTCGGGCTCGATGATGCGTCGAGCGACCTCGGCCTCGCCGACGATGACCTCCTCCGGGCCCTGGGCGACAAGTGATCTGGTCACCGGCGCCCCCCACGGCCCGTGACGCGAAGATGGGCGTGACGATGATGGCGCCGACGGTGACGAAGGTGCTGCCGCGGATGTTCGGCGGTTGTCATGAGGTCCCCAGGGGCCGGCCGCCGTCGACCGCGACGACCGAGCCGGTTGTGAAAGGTAGGTCGCCGGCAACGGCGCTGACAGCCGCGGCAACGTCGTCGGCGGTGGCGAGGCGGCGCAGCGGCGTGGCCACACGTTGAGCTTCCAGCATTTCTGGCGGCATCCGTTCGGCGTATCGGCCCAGCACCCATCCCGGTGCGACCGACACGACACGGATGGACGGTGCCAGGGCGCGCCCGAGCGACCGCGTCATCGAGTCGAGAGCTGCCTTGGACGCGCAGTAGGCAACGTTCGAGCCCTGCCCGGTGGTGCCGGCCACCGAGGAGATGTTGACGACGACACCGGCGCCGGCGGCGTCGAGCAGCGGGCGCAGCGCTCGGATGGTTGCGAAGGGGCCGCGCCAGTTGGTGGCGAAGATCTCGTCGATGAGGTCGTCGCTGAGGCCGTCGAGGTCGTCGTGGGGCACCGGGCGGGTGAGTCCGGCGCAGTTGACGAGCACGTCCAGCGCGCCGACCTCGGAGCGCAGGGACTCGGCGAGATCGTTGAGCGACGCCGGATCGAGCACGGATATGCGTGCGCAGCGGTGGCCCGTGCCGGGCAGGTCTGCGAGCAGCTGCTCGGCGCGCTCGGCGGCGGTGTGGTAGCCCACCACGACAGCGAAGCCGTCCTTGGCCAGCCGGTGCGCGATCGCGGCGCCGATCCCGCCGCTGGCGCCCGTCACGACCGCTGTCTTCATGAGCCGCTCTCGCGGTAGCGGCGGACGCGGATGTCGGCCTGGGCCTGGTGTCCGGCGAAGTTCTCTATCGCGCACAGGCGGCTGCAGTACTCGCCGATCAGCACGCTCGACGCCGGGTCGCTGACGCGCTGGAACGTGACCGTCTTTAGGAACTTGCCCACCCACAGGCCGCCGGTGTATCGAGCGGCACCCTGCGTGGGCAGCGTGTGGTTGGTGCCGATCACCTTGTCGCCGTAGGAGACGTTGGTCATCGGCCCCAGGAACAGGGCGCCGTAGTTGGTCAGGTTGGCGAGGAAGTAGTCGTCGTCGCTCGTCATGACGGAGACGTGCTCGAAGGCGAGGTCGTTGGCGAGCGCCAGCATCTCGGCATTGTCTTCGCAGACGATCACACGCCCGTAGTCGGCCCAGGCCCGCGCGGCTATGTCGGCCGTTGGAAGGCTCTTGAGCTGGGCCTGCACCTGGGACAGCGTGTCGAGTCCGAGTCGGCGCGACGTGGTGAGCAACACAGCGGGAGAACTGGGACCGTGCTCTGCCTGTCCCAGCAGATCCGTCGCGCAGATCTCGCCGTCGACGGTGTCGTCCGCCAGCAGCAGGGTCTCGGTGGGCCCGGCCGGCAGGTCGATGCCGACTCGCCCATAAAGCTGGCGCTTGGCCTCGGCCACATAGGCGTTGCCCGGCCCCACAAGCACGTCTACCGGGTCGACGAACTCCGTGCCGAGCGCCAGCGACGCCACCGCCTGCACGCCGCCCAGCAGGTAGATCTCGTCGGCGCCTGCCAGGTGCATCGCCGTGACCGTTTCGGCTGGCACGGCGCCATTGATGGGGGGAGTGCAGGCAGCGACCCTGCGCACTCCGGCGACCTTCGCGGTCAGCACGCTCATGTGAGCTGAGGCCACCATCGGGTATCGCCCGCCGGGCACGTAGGCGCCGACCGATGACACGGGGATGTTCCTGTGCCCGAGCGTGACGCCGGGGAGGGTCTCGACCTCGAGGTCGGTCAGCGTTTCGAGCTGCGCTTGGGCGAAGTTGCGTATCTGAGTCTGGGCGAACCGGATGTCATTGATCGTCGCAGGGTCCACACTGGCGACGATCGCCTCGATCTGTCCCTGTGTCAGCTGGAATCGGTCCGGCCTCCAGTCGTCGAAGTCCGCCGACATCTCGCGGACGGCTGCCTCGCCACGTGCCTCTATGTCTGCGATCAGCTTGCGGACGCGCTCTGCCAGCTCGGGGTCGGTGCCGTGTGCGGGCTTGGCGGTCGCGTCCTTGAGGATCTCAGGCATTTCCTCTCCGCGTCGTATTTTCCCGCCGCGTCGTCCTGCCCTCGCGAAGCGTGCCGGGCACGATCCGCTCGGGCTGCACCGTGTCCGCAGAGGCGTCGAAGATCATCGCCAACGTCTCGTCCACCAGCACCTCGACGGGTTGCACCAGGGTCGTGAGGTCGTATCCGGCCCACCAAGCCTGGGGCAGGCCGTCGAAGCCGGTCACCAGCACATCGCCTGGCACGTCGATCCCGCCGGTGCGAAGACCGTCGATGAGTCCGAGCGCCACCTCGTCGCTGCCCACCATCACCGCATCGGGATGGTCGCCGTCCCGGTCGGTGATCCGCGAGGCCGCCTTGTATCCCGCGTCGTAAGTGAAGTCCCCGGCCTCAACGTAGGGGCAGGCGATCCGGTGGTCGGCGAGGGCGGTCGAGGCCCCGCGATAGCGCATCTGATCGGTGGAGGCGGAGGCGATCGTGCCCACGAACATCGCGGTACGGATCCCCTGCGCGACGGCGTGCTCGGCCAGGTCACGAGCGCCGGCCTCGTTGTCGACCGTGACGAGCGGCAGCAGGCCCGATGCCGCAGGCTGATTGAAAGCCACGACCCGCGAGTTGGGTTGCCGCATGCGAACCAGGTGTTGGTGTCGGATCGTCGAGGAGGCGAGCACGAGACCGTCCAACCGGTACTGCTGTACCGAGTCCAGGGCCTCTTCCACATGGTCTGCGTCGGCGAACGAGAACAGCAGGAGCTGCTTGCCCTGGCCCGCCAACCGCCGGGAGAAGGTCGTGAGCACGTTCTGCCAGTACTCGCCCTGGGCGGGGACGACCGCGCCGACGATGTCGGTGCGCTGTGACTTGAGGCTTCGAGCGATGGCGTTGGGGACGTAGCCGAGTTTCGCGGCCGCTTCCCGTACCCGCTGCCGGGTTGCGGGCGCCACCTTGTCAGGCGACGAGAAGGCACGGGCAACCGTCGCCTGCGAGACCCCGGCCTCTGTGGCCACGTCGTGGGAGGTCACCCTCGCAGCAGGCGTCCCCTCAGCACCCGTCCCCTCCATGCTGGCGCACACTATAACTACGTAGTCACACTGTCAAGCGCGGGTGGTGCAAGCCTAGAAGGTGGACTCCTTGGAGGATGGTAGACTGACGATGACTACGTACCCATCCCAGGCGCCCTGCCGGGCTGGCAGATGCCTCTCATGCCGCGCAGAGGAAGGCTCTGTTGTCACGTAGGGAACCAAGCACGGTGCGAGTTCGTCGAACTCTCGTCACACTAGGGTCGGTCACCCGTCCGGCAGGTGGAGCAGTCCATGAGGAGGAGCAGTCCATGAGTTGGGGTCGAACGTTGTCGCACAGCCCGCACCGCTTGCTGGCGGCAGCCGCGCTCGGGGCGTTGCTCGCAGCGGGCTGCGCCGATGACGGTCGCGACCTCGGCATCACGGGCGTTTCGTCGCCGGATGTGACCACATCGACGGCTGCGGCCGCCGCCGGCGGCGACGGGGGTGCCGCTGCTGCGACGGATGCGACCACGACGGCCGCCGGTGCGCAGTCGTCGGAAGCAGATCCCGGCGGCGACACGGATGAGCCGGGAGGCGGTGACGCCGATGAAACGTCTGGCAATGGGGACTCCGACTCCGGCAACGACCCTGACGGCAGCGACAGCGACGGCGACGGTGGTGAGTCTGACGGCAGCGGCGACGGTGGTGAGTCTGACGAGCCGCTTGTCGAACCTCTTTCAGAGGAGGATGATCCGCAGCCGCTACGGGCTGACTCCGCGGGAAGCGCGGCCTTTCTCGGTGAGGTGATCTTGTGGATGTTCAACGAGGATGAGCCGGATGCTCCGAGCTTGACCGATTGTATTTCCGCGGCGTTTGTCGACTCGTTCGACGAGCAGCGTCTGGACGAACTGGCCGAAGTCGCCGATGACCTTAACCTGTGGTCCGGGTTGGGCGCCGATTTCCTGTTGGATGAGGAGATGGCAGCGTTCGTAGCTCAGACCGAGACCTGCACGAACTTCATATTTGGCGACGGCGACATTAGCGGAACCCTCTTCGGCAATCAGATGGGGGTGCCGACAGAACCAAGCGCCGAATACCAGCAAGCCGCGCTGGAATGCACCCGCCGGATAGTATCTGACGGAGAGATGCGAGAAGCGATCCTGACCGTAGCTCTGTTCGATCCCAGCGCAGAATCAGACTTGCGAATATTCGATCTGCTGACCGAACGGTGTGGCGAAACCTTGATGTTGCGATTGATGTCCGAGTCCGCAGCCGAGGGCATGGATCTGGATTACGAGATGGCCTTATGCTCAACCAAGGCCGTCTACAACTCACTGGTTGAGTCCATGGCTGATGATACTATGACGGCGGACGAAATATATGTCACCATGCAGCAGGTGAGGTTCGGCTCCTTGACTGACTGCGGTGTCCCGGTGGACAAGGTGCTAGAAATCTATGGTATTCCCGACGAGCCCCCGCCCGACGAGGCGGGATCCGAAGAGCCTGGCAGATCTGAAGAGCCTGACCCAGCCGATCAGCCCTAGTGCTGCCGAGGGAATGCCAACACATCCGAGGCTGGTACAGCCGCCCTGCCCCAGAGCGTTATCGAGCCACGATTGGCGGGTTTGATGCCCACGTCAAGACGTGGCGATACATGATATTCATGGCTTGGGTTGGCGTAGCGCTTCTTGGAGGCGGGGTCCGAACTCGATCCGGTAGGGTGCGGCGTGGACTGACGCTGGGTCTACATCGATGCCAGCTTTGTGCAGTTCTTGGATGATCCAGCGTTCCCAGTCGTCGTTATCGTCGGGATCCAAGATCAGATATGCCATCTTGGCCACTTCGCGCCCATTGGCAGTCTGCCAGGGACTAGTTGACGTGTTCGGAGGCCAGTGGCACCAACCTCGATCGTTGCGTAGACCGATACGACTACCATCGCTTAGGTCAACAAACTCGGATGCCCGTATATGCACCCTGCCAGCTCTTATCAGACTAGTACGCTTGTTGAGCAGCATTCTGATTGGAATAGGTCCATAACGACCGTCTCCGAGCTGCATTGAGGCATCGAGTTCACTAGGGGCTATATTACTGTACATAGGCTCGCTGAGTTCCAACTCAACGCCTAGAGCAACGACTTTCATTGTGATCTCGGTTGGCGTAGTGGTTCTTCGGATATGGGGTCCGAATTCGGGCTGATGGCGCAAGAGGGTGTGCCAGAGCTAGGTCATCGCCCCTAGCTAGAGGTGAAGATCAGTTGGAACTCCATGATGCCTTGGTCCTCTACCGAGACGACTATGGGGGCGCTCGGTGCGGTGATGCCGTAGTCGCTGAAAACCACCTCGCTGGACCCGACCGCCACGATCTTGTCATCGACCAGCTGGGCCTCCAGGTCGAACGAGACCCGGTTGGTGACGCCCTTGATGGTGAGGTCGCCCACGGTCGACCCTGAGAACGGTTCCCCGGCGGCGGCTCCGGCGGGCAGCTCCACGGGTTCGGTCAGGGTGAAGGCGGCCAGCGGGAACTCGCTGGTGTTGAGCGCCTGGCGGATCCTGCCGTCGCGGCTGCCGTTGTCGGTGCGCAGGGTGGCCATCTGCACCTCCACGGTTGCGGCCACCAGAGCGGTGCCGGTCAACTCGATAGACCCCGACACATCCGCGGTTCGCCCCACGGCGGTGAAGTCGCCGATCCCTCCTCCGAGCACCTCGTCCACCCGGAACCCGGCGAAACTCACCGCCGGCTCGCCCAGCAGGTCGACAGCACCGCCGGCCACCTCCACGACCCACACCCCGGCGAGCCCGCCCGCCGAGCCGGCCGCTTCGTTGGATGATGCCGTGCCGGTCTCGCCGTCACCGCCGGCTTCGACCGGCTCAGTGGCACCGGTGTTAGCGGCGGCTCCGGCATCGGTCGCGTTGCTGTCGGAGTCATTGCCGGCCGCCGTTCCAGCCGTTGCGGTCCCGCCGTCGCCCGCGGCTGCCGGCTCAGCCCCCGTGTCATCGGCAGCGTCAGTCTCGCCGTCGCCCGTCGCAGGCGCATCGCGGTCGGCGCTCGGCGTGACACCGGTTTCGTCGCTGCTGCTTGCTGAGGCGGCCGGGTCGTCCCCATTGCTTTCGGCAGTGAGGCGGGCGACCGCGGACTCCAGGTCGACTGCCTCGGGGGGATCGTCACGCGCCAGGATCAGCAGCACGACTGCGACCACGGCCAGCACCACGACGCCGACGCCCATTCCTACGACGACCTTGATGCGCTTGCTCATGGCGTCCGACCTGCTTGCATGGCGGCTTCCTCGGTGGCGAGTTCCGGACGGTCGATCAAGATGCGCCTGCTCATGGCGTCCGACCTGCTTGCATGGCGGCTTCCTCGGTGGCGAGTTCCGGACGGTCGATCAAGATGCGCCTGCTCATGGCGTCCGACCTGCCTGCACAGTGTTCACGCCGCCACGCTAGCCAGTGACTTCGATGCGCGGCGCCTGCTGTTGCGAGGTGGGCGTCCGAGTTCGACGGTGCTCGCTGTCTCTACAGCGCGGGACGCGCCCGCCGACGCCAAGCCGGTATGTCCCGGAGCTCGGTTCGATGGCGGCGCATCGCGCTAGCCGGCGAGTTCCTGAGCGGCCTCGGAGGCGGCGGCGATGGTGGCCTCGATCTCGGCCTCGCCGTGGGCCAGCGACGGGAAGATCGCCTCGTAGGCGCCGGGGGCCAGGGCCACGCCCCGCGACAGCATCCCGTGGAAGAAGCAGACGTACATGCCATTGTCGGCAGCCAGCCGCGCATCGTCGAAGTCCGCCGGTGCCGTGCCAGTGAAGAACAGGCCGAGCAACGGCCCCACCCGCGGCACGACGGCGGCCACCCCGGCTGCGGACAGGGCGGCTTCCAGGCCCTGTTGCAGGCGTGCGGCCGTGCCGTCCAACTGCCGGTAGGCGTCGTCGTCGAGCAGTCCCAGGGTGGCCAGCCCCGCTGCCGTGGCCAGCGGATTGCCCGAAAGGGTGCCTGCCTGGTAGACGCCGCCGAGGGGCGCGAGGCTCGACATGATCTCAGCGGTCGCCCCGAACGCGCCCACCGGCAACCCGCCCCCGATCACCTTGCCGAAGCACCAGAGGTCGGGCTGCACGCCGTACCACTGCGCCGCCCCGCCCCGGCACAGCCGGAAGCCCGTGATCACCTCATCGAACAGCAGCAGGGCGCCGGCCTGGTCACAGGCCGCCCTCAGCCCCTCGAGAAAGCCGGGCCGGGGCGCCACCAAGCCCATGTTGGCAGCCACCGGCTCGACGCAGACGACCGCCACCCGCTCGTCAAGTTCGGGGACGGCGTTGTAGGGCGCCACGATGGTGTCGGCCACAGCCCCCGGCGTCACGCCCTCGGATCCAGCCAGGCCCTGCTGGGCCACGCCCGATCCTCCGGCCACGAGCAGCGAGTCGCTGTGGCCGTGATAGCAGCCTGCGAACTTGACCACGCGGGCTCGCCCGGTGACGCCCCGCGCCAGCCGCACCGCCGACATCACCGCCTCGGTGCCGCTGCTGGTGAGCCGCACCATCTCAAGGCCGCGGACGCGTGCGCACATCTCCTCGGCCATGAGCACCTCGTCGCGGGTGGGCGCGCCGTAGCTGGTGCCGCGGGCCGCGGCGCGCTGCACCGCCTCGACCACGGCGGGATGCGCGTGGCCGCAGATGCCGGGCCCGTAGCTCTGGACGTAGTCGATGTAGCGCCGCCCCTCCACATCGAACACGAAAGGACCGGCCGCCTCGGCCACGAAGTAGGGGGTGCCGCCCACCGACCTGAAGGCCCGCACCGGCGAGTTGACGCCTCCGGGGATCACCCGCTGCGCCCGCTCGAACCAGGCCTGGTTGGTGCCAGGGGTGCCGGACGAACTCATTGCATCGACTCGGCGAGGCGGCGTGCGAAGTAGGTGAGCACTATGTCGGCGCCGGCGCGGCGGATCGCGGAAACGTGCTCCAAGGCCACCGCGTCGAGGTCGATCCAGCCCCGCTCGGCCGCCGCGCACACCATCGAGTACTCGCCCGAGACGTGGTATGCGGCGAGGGGAACGTCGAAGGCCCGTCGAGCCCTCGAGATGACGTCCAGGTACGGCATCGCAGGCTTCACCATCACCATGTCGGCGCCCTCGGCGACATCGGCTCGGATCTCTTCCAGCGCCTCGCGGGCGTTCACGACATCCTGCTGGTAGGTGCGGCGGTCGCCTCCGCCGGCGATGGTGACGTCCACGGCGTCGCGAAAGGGCCCGTAGAGCGCGGTGGCGTACTTGGCCGAGTAGGCCAGGATCGACACCTGCTCGAAGCCGGCGCCGTCGAGGGCGCCCCGGATGGCGCCGACCTGCCCGTCCATCATGCCCGAGGGCGCCACCACGTCAGCGCCGGCCGCGGCCTGTGCCACCGCGATGCGTGCGTAGACCTCGAGGGTGGCGTCGTTGTCGACGCCGCCGCGTGCGTCGAGCAGACCGCAGTGCCCGTGGTCGGTGTACTCGTCCATGCACAGATCCGCGATCAGCACGATGTCATCGCCGAGATCGGCTCGCAGGTCTGCGAGCGCCGCCTGCACGACGCCCTCGGGGTTCCACGCCTCGGATCCGGTGGCGTCCTTGTGCTCGGGCACGCCGAAGAGCACCACGGCGGCGACCCCGAGCGCATGCAACTCGGCAACCTCGGCTCGCAGCGACTGACGAGTGTGCTGGCACTGACCCGGCATTGAGATGATCGGCTGGGGGCTGTCGGTGCCCTCGCGCACGAACAGCGGGGCGACGAGATCGCCGGGATGAAGCCGGTTCTCGGCCACGAGGCGGCGCAGGGCCGGCGTCCGGCGCAGCCTTCGCAGCCGGCGTTGCGGGAAGTTCACCGTGCTACCCCGCTACCCAGCTACTCCGACGACCATGAGCGCTACTCCGCCGACCATGAGATGGCGTGTCGCACGAGGGCGGCGACCACGCCCTCGATGTTGTGCTCGGAGGCCTCCACGGTCACTTCCAGACCGAGCGTTGCGGCCGTGGCGGTCGTGGCGGGCCCGATGGATACCACCAGGGGCGGGACGGACTCGGCACCGAGCTCCTCGACCAGGCGCTCCACGGTGGACGACGAGGTGAACACGACCCCGTCGGCGGCGCTTGCCTCGCGGCGCTGATCATCGCTGAGCTGCACCGCGATGTTGCGATAGGCGGCCACGTCGAGCACGTCCCAGCCGGCCGCCCGCAAGCCCTCCGGCAGCACGGAGCGCGCCCGCGCGGCACGGGCCAGCACCACCAGCCCTCCGCCGTCGCCGGCGGGCGGGAAGTCCTCCAGCAGGCCCTCGGCAATCGAGCGCTTCGCCACGAGGCTGACCCGCAACCCCACCGCCTCGGCGGCGCGTGCGGTAGCGGAGCCGATCGCGGCGACGCTCACCTCCGGTGCCAGCCGCGCCGCGGCGGCCGCTCTTGATGCTCCGTTCGGGCTGGTCACGACCAGCCAGTCGCCCGCTCCCAGGTAGCCCAGGGCGGCCTTCAGCCCGGCGCCCGCGTCCTCGGGATCGGTGATCGCTATGACGGGTGCGCTGAGCACGGTCGCGCCCGCCGCGGCCAGCCCGTCGATCAGCGTCTGGGCCTGGTTGCGGGGTCTGCACACCACGATCCGCAACCCGCCCAGAGGCTTGGGCTCATGAGGCCTGGGGTTGACAGCGTTCGGGTCTTTGGGTTGGCCGCCGCTTCGCTCCCGGGGTCGGGACTCGGGCGCGGGTTGTGGCTGTGCGGGAGGCCGGGAGTGTGGCTGGTCTTGCCGGCTCATGGGTCGACGAACTCGACGAGTCTGCCGGCCAGTGTTCGGGCGACGGAGCGGCCCAGCGCTTCGGGGTCCTTGCCGCTGCGGGTGGCGCGCACCACGCAAGCCTCGTCCGTGCCGGCGTCTTGACGCCCTTGGCTGCTACCTGTTCGGCCGGCCAGCAGACCCGTGAGCTGCAGGCCTCCGCTCTCGGCCAGCGTGGCATGGGCACCGGCCGGGAGGCTGCAGTCACCTCCCAGCTCGGCCAGGAAGGCCCGCTCGGCGTCCACGGCCAAGCGGCTGGGCGCGTGGTCGATGGCCGACAGCGCCTCCAGGGTGTGCTCGTCGCCGCTGCGGCACTCCACGGCCAGCGCGCCCTGACCGGCTTGAGGCACCATCGTCTCGGGATCCAGCACGTCGAGCACCTCCGGCTCCAGCCCGAGACGTTGCAACGCCACGGCTGCCATCACGATGGCATCATGTTGGCCGGCTCGCGCCAGCCGCGTCGCGATGTTGCCACGCAACTCCACGAACGCCAGTCCCGGGCAGAGTTCAGCGAGCTGGACCCGGCGCCGCACCGAGCCGGTGGCGACCACCGCACCGCCCGACCGCAGTTGCGCGAGCCGCCCGCCCACCAGGGCGTCGCGAGGGTCGCCACGCGGCGGCACGGCGGCCAGGGTGAGCCCCTCGGTGCCTTGCGACGGCAGGTCCTTGGCCGAGTGGACAGCGATGTCGGCCCTGCCGTCGAGCACGGCCGCCTGCACTTCGGAGACGAAGACGCCCTTGCCGCCCATTTGATGGATGGGGGTGGCGGCGCGGCGATCCCCCTCGGTGGACACCACGAGCGGCACCGCCCGCAGGCCGCACGCCTCGTGCAGCAGCGCACCCACGTGGTCGGTCTGCCAGCGTGCCAGGGGACTGCCGCGGGTGGCGGCGCGCAGCATCACCGAGCCTCAGGCTCTCCGACCAAACTGGACAACGATGCTCCAACGGGTGCCGGCGCGCAACATCACCGAGCCTCAAGCCGGTTCGCCCAGCACCGGGTAAGCCTTGGCCGGCAGCCGCGACCTCGATTCGGCGGTGCTATCGAGGCGTGCTGCAGGCTCATATGCCAGTGCCAGACAGGAGCCGGAGGGTCCATCGGCGGGGCTGCCGGCGGGCTAGAGATCGAACAGGTCGCGGATCGCCTCGGCAAGACGGTCGCCGCGGGCGTGGCCGGAAGCCTTCTTGAGCCTCACGGTCGGCTCGTGCAGGAGCTTGTTGACCGTGCCGCTCAGCACCGACTCCACGGCCGCACGCTGGCTCGGGGACAGCCCGCCCAGCCGGGACTCGTGGCGCTGCAGCTCGCTCGCGGCGATGGAGTCCGCCCGAACTCGCAGGGCCGCTATGAGCGGCGCCGCCTCGCGTGCGGAGGCGACCGCGCAGAAGCGCTCCACCTCCTCGTCCACCATAGCGCGCACGGTGTCGACCTCGCGGCTCCGGCCGGCGCGGGCACTGTTGACGAAGGCGCCGAGGTCGTCGATGTTGAGCAGCGTGACCCCCGGCAGGTCGCCCGCGGCGGGATCCACGTCGCGGGGCACGGCGATGTCGATGATCAGCAGCGGCGCCCCGTTGCGCCGAGTCATCACCTCGTCCACGTTGCCGTGCTCGACGATGATGCTGCTCGCTCCGGTGGTGGCAAAGAGCACATCGGCGTCGACCAGCGCCTCGGCCAGTGCGTCCAGCCGGACGGCTTGCCCCGCACACGACTCGGCCGCGGCCACGGCCCTCTCCCAGGTGCGGCCCGCCACCGCGATCTCGGCCGGGCCCGACCCGGCCAGCGACTTGAGCGTGCCTGTCGCCATGTCGCCGGCACCCAGCACGAGAACCCTGCGACCCTTGATCCCGCCGAGACGCTCTGCGGCGAGCGCCACCGCCGCATGCGAGAGCGAGGCGGTGCCACGGGAGATGCCCGTAGCGGTGCGGACCCGCTTGCCCGCCTCGATGGCATGGCGGAACAGCGGTTCGAGCGTCGTTCCCACGGTGCCCTCGGAGCGTGCCGCCTGCCAGGCCGACCGGACCTGGCCGAGGATCTCGTGCTCTCCGAGCACCACGGAGTCGAGTCCGGCCGCCACGCCGAACAGATGCCGGACGGTGTCGGTGTCGTGATAGGCGTAGAGCTCGTCGGCGACCGTCTCGGGTGGCAGCCCGGAGTGCCGGGCCAGCAACTCCCGGATGTCGGCGCAGCCGCCGTGGAAGCGTTCGGCGTAGGAGTAGACCTCGATGCGGCTGCAGGTCGATAGCACCACCGCCTCGCTCAGGTTGTCGGCCGATGCGGCTTCGTGCAGCACCTTGGGGAGGTCTTCGGGCGCGACCGTGAGCCGTTCGAGCATCTCCAACGGCGTGGAGCGGTGGTTGCAGCCGACGACAACGAGCGACACCAGCACCGAGCCTAGCGGTGCCAGCTTTGTCAGCGTGCCAGGAAGAACAGTTGCAGCACCCCGGCCGCAAGGATCGCGACCAGCAGCACGGCGATGACGATCGTGGTGCCTGGCCTCATTGGTGCCCTCGCTGGTCTCTGGGATGTCCGGGCTGCGATCTTGCAGAGATGTTCACAGGGGTTGCGCCCGTTCCTCGATCAGTGGCCGTGCCCGTGTCGCCCGCGGGCCGCAGCCGCACCTCGGCCCCCTCGTGCAGGTCTAGTTCCGCGGCGGCGGAGCGGCGAGGCATGGCGAGCGACACGAGTCCCGAGGAGTCTACGACCAGGCCCACCCGACCGGCTGAGATGTCGTCATAGGCGCCGGCTCGCTGGACGGTGCGCAGATCGTCACCGATGGCCAGCTGCAGGGTCGCATCCAGTCCGGCGAGGTCATCGGGGGCCAGGTTGAGCTGGCAGTTGCCGAAGCGGTCGATCCACAGCACCTCGGCCACCAGGTCCTGGCCCTCCATCCGGCTCACGGGCAGGACTCCCGGCATCAGGGTGGCCGGATCGATTGCCTCTCCCAGGTCGTCGAGCGGCACCCCGCAACACAGGTGCGCCGCGGCGGGAGCGAACACGTCGCGACCGTCGAAGGTCGCCCCCGCGTCGGGCTGCGCCTCCAGCCGGTGGAGTCCGCTGTTGAGGTGTACGGCCCGGCTCGCGCCGCCGACCAGCGCGACCGCGGGTGCGAGCAGCCCGTTGTCCGGCCCGACCAGCACAGAGGCACCGTCGCCGACCTCCACCGCCACCGGACGCCGTGAAGTGCCGACACCGGGGTCCACGACCGCCAGCACCACTCCGGGCATCAGATACTGGGCCGCCCTGGCCAGCGCCAGCGCACCGGCGCGCACGTCGCAGGGGGCGATCCCGTGGACGACGTCCACGATCCGCGCCCGCGGGGCGATCGAGGCGATCACGGAATGCACCACCCCCACGAACTCATCGCCATGCCCATAGTCCGACAGGAACGAGATAGTCCCATAACGGCCACCGGCACCGTGCTGCTCAGACACCCGGCCTCGTCGTCAGCAAATGTGTGTCAAGCAGGATCACCGTTTCGCAGACAGATCCGGGTTGAGCACCCGATCCGGGTTGCCTATGGCCCCCCAATTCTCCGGCGGGCAGGCTGGCTCGACGAGATCGTCAGCGAGACGGAAATTATCCCGGTAGCGGCCCCACATCTGTGGCACCGGCCCTGACGGTAGGACGAGTCGTGACACATATCTCACCGTAGCCTCTGCCCGCTCGTTCCGGTCATGTGCAGGTGGGCGTGGGTGGGGTCACGATTGCCGGCCGAGTTCTTGGGAGCGGCGGGTGGCTGCTTCCACCGTCCGGTGGATGATGCCCATGAAGTCTGCGTCGTCCAGCACGGCGAGGCCGGCTGCCGTGGTGCCGCCCGGTGAGGTGACGTTCTCGCGCAGGCGGGCCGGGTCCTCGCCCGATTCGGCAAGCAGGGCGGCGGCGCCCAGCAGGGTCTGGCGGGTGAGGGCGTCGGAAGTCTGAGGGTCGAGCCCCTGCGCTATGCCGGCTTCGCGCAGCGCCTCGGCCAGCCGGAACACGTAGGCGGGACCGCTGCCGGAGAGGCCTGTCACCGCGTCCAGGTCGGCCTCGGTCACGAGGGTGACCGTGCCGACGGCCCCAAGGATCTCGGTGGCCCACTCGATGTCGGCGGGCGAGGCCGCCGTTCCCGCGGCGATGGCGGCGGCACCGCGGCCCACCAGCGCCGGCGTGTTGGGCATGGCACGCACCACCGCGGTGCCCTCAGCCATGCCGGCCTCGATGTCACCTGTGCGGACGCCGGCCGCTATCGACAGCACCCGTCGCACCCCTGCAGCGCTCAGCGGTTCCAGTACCGCAGCCACCACGCCGGGCTTGACGGCGATCACGGCGTCGGCACCGCTCTTGGGGATCGCCGAGGGCTTAACCCCCGGCACCGCAGCAGAGATCGCTCTGCACCGGGCAGGGTCGGGTTCGACAACATGCAGGTCGCCCGGTTCGGCCCAGCCGCACGAGACGAGCCCCACCAGCAGGGCCTCGCCCATCTTCCCGCCCCCAACCACCTGAAGCCGAACCACCCCCCAAGACTATGGTGCCGCAGCCGAGCAGCTACGCGCCCCTCCGTCGAAGTTCAGCGTCAAGTCTCGCCAATAGTGGTATAGTGTTCTCCCATGGTGTCGAACCGGGCTGGCACACGTCACTCGCTAGCGGCTTTGGCCGTCCTGGGAGCTGCCGGAGCCTACTCAACCGGACCTTTGCTGGTGCACTTGACCGCGACGGACATCAACCCGTTCTATTTCAACTTGTTCGTGCTGATGGCGCAACTCATCGGTTGCGTGCTGTTCTTGATGCTAACCAAACCTCGATGGGTTGATGAGTTCTTCCAACAATATGGTGACGGCGCAGAGAACCAGTCTGAGACGTCGATCTGGGATAGACTGACGACACCTTCTTTGCATCTCGGATATTTTGAGAGCTTGCCCCCCCCCCCCCCCGGAGCAAACGGAACAACCAACAGCTCAGCTAAAGCAGATTAACGTAGTCATCGGCACTGCTACAATTAGCAAGCCAAGCAGTTTGGCGAAGGCACCCATCTTTGTGGATAATTTTGGCGAGTCTGAATATCGGGTTCTTTGCGTGGTCGTCGCAACTCGTAGAAACAGCTATAGCCTCTACGGTCTACGACTTATGGCCAGTCTTCCTTGTATATGGGCTCGCGCGAAACGAAATTACTAACGCAAGATACTTGAACCAGTGCACCGAGTCTGTCAAGAATCGAGTGCCAAAAGTTCAGTTAGTTCTTACACTGCTAGCTGCCGTCGGTCTTGTGTTCATGCTGGGTAGTCAAGCAGTCGAAGTAATCTCATCTCCATCGGACATCGTGTCCTTACGCAGCGTAGCAGGTATCACATTGGCGCTTACTGCGGCGTTACTTGGTGCATTTAGTGTTGGTGGTTCAATCATCTATGGTCGGGTCATATTCTATAGACTGGTCGATGAAGCACCATTGCCCGGAGGCAAGAAACGGACTGCAATCGAAGACCGCGCAAAGGAACATCTGAAACTACTATTGTGGTTGACGCTCCTCGGGTTTATTTTGGCCAGGTTCTTTAGTCTTCCTTTCGTTTTGGTAGCTGCTTTGGCCTCTCAAGGTATCTCGAGCAGCCTTTCGGCAGTGGGAATACTGGGCGCATCTCTTTTTGGATCATGTTCATACTCGGAAACGTCTTGCTTCGAATCGGCAACCTTGGTGGCGCAGGACCGGCTGTGAATGCCATGAGCTTTCTTGCACCACTACTTGCCTTGGCATGGCTAATGATTGCCGGTATTTCTTTACCCAGATTCGATTTGTTCATCCTGGGCGCAGCATTGATTATAGCCATAAATATTCTAATCCAACTTAAGCCCGATCAGGGCCGAGATTTTTCAAGGGTGAGCGACGACATTCGTGGACGCTCCCAACTCAGTTTCACTACATTTATTCTCTCGATCTGGACATTCGGTTCGGTGGTCCTTTTGCGTGACGAAATCATGCCGGACATTTGGCTAGCGTGGCCAGGAGGTGACTATTGGCCATTGCTAGCACTCTCAGCAACAATGTTCGCGTTGATTCTTGGTTTCCGCATAGCACGTATTTCCCGTCGTATCTCCCACGAAGACGAGATGATGTTCGGGTTGTTTCGTAAGTGCGAGCGCCTACGGAAGCACGAAGTTCTCCCTGAAGATATGCTTGAGAAGTTAATTGAACTCGATACAGCACCAACTCGTGACTTGCTTCAGTCTTACAATAGTGCGAGGCGCTACATCAGATCTGCGATCCAGAGCCACGGTACCGCCGAACACGCAACCTCACTGGAGTCTGTTGCAGTGCAACTAGATAGATTCGCGCACAGCAAGCAACAAGGCAGAGATATTGTTGAACTGATTTCGCTCACAGCGTTCGCTATAGTCACTGTAGGGCTTGGACTACTGGCTCGTCCCAGTAGTCTGGCCGGATCGCATGCCGCGTGGAGCGGGTTTCTTTCAGAGGTATTTCTGATGCTGTTTGTGTCTACAATATCCTTTCTGTGTGTGAACCTCTTCGATATTCGGCTTCATCGAGAAACTCCGCTTCTGTACTCTGAGCAGAAACTCATGGGTGACTACGTTCTCTTCTTTCGATACAAGCAGGATCTTCTCGTTCAGCATGTTGCATCGGTGCTAATCAGTGTTGCAATGAGTGTAACATTCTGCGTACTGCTGTACCATAAATGGCTATGATTGCTGCTAGCATGATCTAGGCAGATAATCGACGACGGACACAACATTAGAAGGGTGTGATAGCGGGTGGAAAAACACGACTTGGACTTTAGGGGAGACTGGATACTGTGGGGACGGGTCGTGCTGCTTATACCGTTCTTGGTTCTGAGTGGCGCGTGTTTGGTGTTTTCTCTGTTTCCACTATTTCTGTTTTTGTGGAGCCTGTTCCCGGGGCATTGGCTGATCCCGGTTGGAGCCTACTATGCGATCGGCCTACTGTTCTTCATTCCGGCCGTCGAGAATGTCATGTGGACTTACCTCGACAGGTCGTCTCACACTCCTGCCTACGAGGAGAACCAGAGGCTGGATCCGGCGTGGAGGGATGTCATTGCCAGAGTGGGAAAAGGCGCTGATCGTAAGTACAACCTGCGGGTGGTCGCGTCCCCCCACCTCAACGCATACGCTGCGGGTGGCCGTCAAGTGGCAGTTACACGAGGGGCGCTACAGTATCTCGACGATTCAGAGCTGCGTGGTGTCGTCGCGCACGAGCTTGGTCACCATGCCGGACTCGACCCGGTGGTGGGCCTCGCCTACTATTGGATGCGGAAGCCGATCGGGTGGGCGCACTGGGTTTCCGTTATGCTGCAAAATTTAGCGATAGCGATGACAAGGATTGCTTTCAATAGCTGTGTGTATCGCGTTGATCACCGTGGCGTTGTTGTTGCGTCTTGTGGCGTTTGTCTTGCGTATGATCGTGAACCTTACTGAGATAATCGTTCTCTGGTTCGATCGTCAGGCAGAATATCGTGCTGACAAGACAGCGGTTCAGCTGGGGTTCGGACCGGGACTTCTGTCAGCGCTACACATTTTTCAGAATATCGAACGCCAACAGGGCCTCATGGTCTACGAGACTGCACTCGAACAGATGCTGTCCAATACGCACCCTCCCACTGCCAAGCGCATCGAACGCGTTCAGAGAATGCTGCAATAGACGGCTATGGCTGCTTGAAGGATGGCTCGGCACGACATCAGTTCAGGTGCCTGTGGGGCGGATGGCGCGGCCCGTGCTGCCCTTGGCGAGTGATCCGGTGTGGGCGGCGGCGTCCGCTTGCAGCACTGCGTGCAGCTCCGCGCCCATGGGTGCGACCTTGTCGATGGCGGTGTTGACGTGCAGCATCATGGACTCCTGGGTCGCTGCCAGCCGTTCGTCCGCGGTGCAGCGCAACTCATGGAACAGGTGCACCCGCTTGGGGTCGGCGCCTGCCACGGTGGTGTCCACCGCCAGCGGAGCGCTCACGGCGAGTTCGTCGACGAAGACGATGTGCGTCTCGACCGTGTAGAACGAGCCGCCAGTGGAGGCCCGGTACCGCTCGCCGAACCCCAGGCGGATCAGGTACTCGTCACTGGCCATACCGAAGACGAGGCCGTAGAAGCCCTCGCTCATATGACCGTTGTAGTCGATCCACTCCGCGAGCACAGCGCCCCGCCATAGACGCAACGGCGTGCTCGGGTCACCGGCATCTGGCTCCGGGCGCACGCTAGAACAGCGTGAGGTACTGGTCGACCTCTGAGGCGGTGACCTCGTGGTGGTGTGCCAGGAACTCGTCACGCTTGACCCGCACGAAGTAGTCGCGGTACGGGCCCTCAGCGGTGTCGCCCAAGCCGGCGGCCAACACCTCGCAGGAGGCGAGCTCGTCGGCCGCGTGCAGCAGCGTGGGCGGCAGCGTCTTGATGCCCTTGGCCGCCACCTGGTCGGCCGGCAGCGTGAACAGGTTGTCCGTGTTGGGCGCGCCCGGGTCGATGTGGTTGTCGATGCCGTCCAGGCCGCAGGCCAGCATGGCGGCGAACATCAGGTAGGGGTTGGCCGCGCCGTCGCCGAGGCGGATCTCGATGCGATCGGGCTCGGGCACGCGGATCATCTGGGTGCGGTTGTTGCCCCCGTAGGCCGCGTAGGCGGGCGCCCAGGTGGCCCCCGAGGTCGGCGCGCCCACCCCCATGCGCTTGTAGGAGTTCACGATCGGGCAGGCGATCGCCACCAGCGACGAGGCGTGCTCGATGAGGCCGCCCACGAACTCATAGGCGGTTTTGCTCAAGCCGAGGCCCTTGGTGTCCGCGCCCCCGGCGCCCCCGCCGATGAACAGCGGCTCGTCGGTGTCGGCGCTCCACAGGCTCAGATGGGTGTGCAGGCCGTTGCCGGTCTTGTCGGCGAAGGGCTTGGGCATGAACGTGGCGTAGCGGCCGTCGCGCTGGGCCAGCGTGTGCACCATGAGACGGAACAGGATGAGCCGGTCGGCGGTGGTCAGCGCGTCGGCGTACCGCCAGTTCTGCTCGTACTGCCCGTTGGCGTCCTCGTGGTCGTTGGCGTAGTTGCCCCAGCCCATGGCATCGAGGTTCTTCGAGACCGCCGTCAGATGTGGCAGCATGCGGGTGAGGCCCCTGGCGTCGTAGCAGGGCAGCGCCATGTTGTCGCGCTCGTCGGCCACCGCGATCGAGCCGTCATCACGGCGCACCACCAGCGAGTACTCGGCCTCGACACCGGTCTTGAGCACGAGGTTGCGCTTGGCGGCTGCGTCCAGGGCCCGCCGCAGGATCACTCTGGGAGCGAACGGCCAGAGCTCGCCCTCCACCGTGGGGTCGCACTGCATGGCGGCCACGTTGGGCTGCCAGGGCAGTTGCGTGTACGAGGCCGGGTCGGGCAGGGCCATGATGTCGGGGCTGGAGGGATCCTGCCCCATGGGCCCCGCCGCGAAGCCCGCGAAGCCAGCACCGTCGCTCATCAGCCCCTCGAGCGCGCCGACGGGCACCAGCTTGGCGCAAGGCTTGCCGTGCATCTCCACGAACACGGCGTAGATGAACTCCACGCCGTCGGCCTCCACCCGGCTCTGGATCTCGGCGAGTGCGTCGGTGTGGTTCATGTCGTTACCCCCTGTTCAGCAGGCCTCGCTGGACCGGCCTGCGGCAGCCGCAGGGTAGTCAACGATCCAAGGGCAGGGGCAATCGGGTGCCGACTGCGGCAGGTGCGGTTGCGTCCTGGGACGGCACTGGTGGATCGTCCTTCACGCGTCGGGTCGATCGCGCCGGGCGGCAGCAGGTGCGCAAAGCCACGCCAAAGCACATCTGGCGCGATAAATGAGTTAGCGTGTCAAATACGCCGGTTGATGGCACGCTAAGCCAGAGAGGAGAAGCGCGATGGGCCGGTACGTCTCTCAAATATGGCACGGAAACCCGCACGCGCTGCGAGCGCGCGACCGCCGCGGGGGCCGCTTCAATGCTTACGTTCCTCATCGGCTTGCCGGTTGGGATTCGCTCCTGTCGGCCGACGTTGCCGGATTCATTGCTGAGGCTGAGCGCACCCTGGCGGACACGGCGCGCCGGCTCAGGCCGGGCACGGGCGGTGACATCTGCTTCTGGGCCGAGTCGCTCGGGTCGTCGCGCATCGAGGGGCTTGCGCCGAGTCCCAAGCGGGTCGTGCGTGCCCTGGCGAAACAGCGGCACACCGGCATTGACCCCGCCCGGGGAGCTGTGGCCGAGGTGATCGGCAACATCGCTGCCACCTCCCGAGCTCAGCAGATGCTGGCCGAGCGGCAGGGCCTCGACGTGGAGACGTTGCTTGCCGCGCATCGCGTGCTGATGGATGTGTCGCCTTCGCCTCACCTGGGCGGTGTGGTGCGCTCGGAGCAGAACTGGGTCGGCGGCAATGACTGGCATCCGCTGGATGGCGACTTCGTGCCTCCGCCGCCCGAGATGTGTGTGCCGCTGTTGGCGGATCTCGTGGACTACCTGCGCAGCGAGGACCACTCGCCGTTGCTCCAGGCCGCGGTCGCTCATGCGCAGTTTGAAACGATCCACCCCTTCGGTGACGGCAACGGTCGGGCCGGTCGGGCCGTGTTGTACGGCGTGCTCAAGCAGCGCTGCGCAGCCGATGGCATGATGCCGCCCGTCAGTCTGGCTCTATCGGGTAATCGTGACGCCTACCTTGAGGCGCTTGCGGAGTTCCAGACTTACGTCGGGGCAGCGCATGACCCGGGCCGCTCCGCCGCCCTGGTTCGCTGGCTGGAGGTGCTGGCGACGGCTGCGCAGCAGTCCAGCGCGGCGGTGGTGGGCTATCAGAAGGCGATTGAGGTTCTTCAGCGGCATTGGCGAGCTGCTGTTGGCGGACGCGAGGGACGCTCGGCGATCGTGGCGATCATCGACTACCTTCCTACGAACCCGTCGGTCACGGCCAAGACGCTGTCGGCGGCGACGGGGTTCTCTGAGAGGCGCTGCGCGGATGCGCTCCGCCGGCTCAGAGCGGTGGGTGTGGTCAAGGATCGAACCGTCGGGCCGTCGTTGCGGGTCTATGAGGCAGACAGGGTGTTTGACGTGTTCGGGGTGATGTCGTCGACTGTCTGTGATCCCAAGTCCTCTGATCGCGAGTACGAGCCGGTGCTAGCGAGCCCGTTTCTTGATGTTGCCATCGCTGGATCCCGAGGCCGACTGGTCGGCTTCGAGACTGGGTTATGCCAACTCAAGGTCAAGTCCACGGGCTACCTGTGCGGTCTCGCCGCGGATCACAAGGGTTACTGCCGGAGCATCTCGAGCCGCGGTTAGGCATCCTGCGTGTGCTGGTTGTTGGGTGTTAGCTCCACCAGGTGTGGTGGCGGGATGCGGACCAGTCGCCGCAGACTTCGGAGTATGCGGTGACGGTGACTCTGTACTGGAATCCGATTCCCAGGGGTAGGTTGACGGTTCTGGAGAGGTTGGTGTCGGCGGAGGTGAAGTGTTCGTCGGTGACGTCGACGCCGGTGTTGAGGTTCTCTACCAGAAGGTTGTATTCGATGCTGAGGTTGGCGTGGCTGTCGCTGGCTTGGTGGGTGTAGGGGCATCTGACGTTCCGTTTGGTGCCGATGTCGGCGGGTTTCTTCCAGGTGATCGTGCTGCCGTTGACTTTCAGGCCTCTGATCGGGGCCGGCACACGCTTTTTCCTCGTTCCTGGCGCGGTCGGATCAGAGCCGCTGCTGGAGGCATTGGTCCAGAATATCGTCGTTCCCAGATCCTCGGAGTACTCGCCGCAGGCAGAGCCGTAGGCCTCTACCTCCACGTAATGCATGGTGGCGGGGCGCAGCTCTTCCACGTACCAGCTGGTCGCACCAGTGATGGGCAGCGACTCGGCCACCGCGGGGAACTCTTGCTGCGAGGCGTCATACACCGTCACGTAATACTCGCTGCTCGCGCAGCTGCCGCCCGATCCGGTACCACCCGCCGACCACGAGATCATCGCCTCAACATCACCGGCGGTGACCGTCACCCCGCTCGGCGTGCTCGGAAACGTACCCTGGCCGGTTGCACTGCCCGGCGCTAGAACAACAACAGTCGCTGCTAGCCCCACCACGGCCAGCAGCGACCAAACCGCACGGACGCGCCTACCGCCGGAGGCGCCGCCCCTCAGGCTGTGCGCCCGGTCACTTGCCGGGGGGGGGGGGGGGATCGTGGCCTCCGATTGAGGACCATAACGGTGTGCCATCTAACGCTCCTTACCTGAACACGCTCGGACCGCCGTCGACCCGAGCACGATGGAATCCAACTTAGCGATCCTATACCAGGGGCTTCCCCCCGCGGCAAGTCAAGCCTGCCACGAACCAGCCAGCCACGAGGCCAAGCGCTCCGAGCTGGTTCGCTGAGGTTGGCCCGGAGCGCCACCACCCACTGCTGCCGCTCGCCATGCAGGGGGGGAGTGTGCGCTGAGCGGCCCGGCACGCAGGCTTGCCGGGCCGATGAGTGGCGACAAGCTTGCGACCGGCCCGGTGATGGGCCAGGCGGACGTTGGACGCTAGCCCGCGCAAGCACCTGCCGAAGGTGTGGTGTACGTCTCCTTGACGTACACTTGCTCCATGGATACCAAGTCCGAGAGATGGTCGATCCGAGTGACCCGGGCCGAGGACACGATTGTGCGCCGGGTTCTCAGCGATACCGGGATGTCGCTGAACGAGTACGTGGTCAGCCGTGCTGTCGCCGCCGCGATCGATGATCTCGCGGATCGTCGGGTCTTCACGCTGCCGGTGGAGACTTGGGACGAGTTCCAAGAGATCCTGAATCGGCCTGCGGCGACGAGTCCCAGAATCTCCAGGCTCTTGACTCAGCCCTCGGTGCTGGAAGCCGAGTGAGTTTGTATCAAGGTCCGGAACTCCTAGCGCCAGAGCATGACGTCTCCAACTTCGACTGCGGCGATGAGGCTCTCAACGAATGGCTTCGGCGGAGAGCGCCACGCAACCAGCGCGAGGGTTCCTGCAGCAACCACTCGGGGGGAAGGGAGTCCGCCGACCCCCTCAGTTATCCCTACCTCAAGCCACAAAGCCCAATTGTTGACAGCATTGACTCGAATCGTCTAATCTACGCACAGTTGATCGCGAGTGACTCAGCCACGTGCCGAAAATAGAAGCAGGGACCGCATGACACACGGCAGCACGTCTAAGCAGCGGGCGGTTGAGACGCTGGTAGGAGGCTGCGTGATGGCCTACGCAGAAGGGTTTCAACTGCGCCACGAAAGTGAAGTGGACAATCCTAACGGCGTGATCAATATGAAGATCCATAACATCTTTATCGAAGCTCTAGGACCGGAGATACAGTACTATACGGCGCTGGTGCGATCACTAGACAGTTCGCTAGGTAACATGTTGGAGAAACTGGCAATCCATATAGCGAAACTGTCGTTCGAGGTCGACAAGGAAATCTCCGGTTCCATCAGCGAGGACCAGATTTCGACTATCGTTGCGATCTTGGAAAGCTACAAGAGCCGTAGAACAACACCGTCTCTATCTGACTACAGAAGACTGCACGAAGCCGTAAGAGGTTCACGTATCGTGAAACGGCATGAGTCTGACTACCATCTGATTGACAGAGCAGCCGACAAACATTATCTGATTGAACTCAAGATAGGCGGCGATCTAGACAACAAGAAAGCACGCTCGGAAAAGGAAGCTATTATGGAACAGTACACTATATTGACCAATGAGCTTTCCGCGAATGCCACCGTCCACACTTTCTTCGCTACCGCCTACAACAGATTTGGAGAAGGGCAACCATGGAAGCAGGAAAGAGTACGGCAGTTTTTCGCGGACGAGGAACTATTGATTGGGAGAGACTTCTGGAACTTCGTATGCCAATCAGACAATGGCTACGAGTGGGTGCTGACAGCATATCGGGATAGTGCTCACCACATCCGAGCAGCTCTAGACTCTATACGACACACATACTTGGGAGAGTGATATGGAATATAAAGTAGCGTGTGCTGATAGTGCAAAACACATCAAGACTATACCTGATCACACCGTCGACCTGATCCTAACTGATCCTCCGTACAATCTAAGCCCTTATTCGACCGGAAATATGAAATTCAGTTGGCGTTCCGATCTCAACAATGATCTGGCCGAATGGGATAGGGAAGAATTCATACCAGCAAAGTGGCTGCACGATTTTTCCCGTGTTTTGAAGCCCACTGGAAACATTTTCGCGTTTACGAGCTACAACCTATTGGGACAGTGGCATGACGCGTTCGATCCGGAGTTCGACACGTTTCAGTTTATGGTCTGGCATAAGACCAATCCCGCACCCAAGATCAGAAGAGCAGGATTTCTCAATTCATGCGAACTGATCGTCTGTGTTTGGAACAAGGGCCATACTTGGAACTTCGGGAAACAGTCGGATATGCATAATTTTATTGAAACGCCTATCTGCATGGGCAAAGAACGGTTGAAAGTACCAAAACACCCAACGCAGAAACCAATACGCGTGCTGGAACACATTATCAATCTGGCGACGTTAGAAGGTGATCTTGTTTACGATCCCTTTATGGGTGTGGGCTCTACCGGCGTAGCGGCATTAAACCTGAGACGACGCTTTCTGGGTGTAGAATTGGACGAGGCATACTTCGCCGCCGCCGACAAACGGCTGATTGAGACTTCTTGCAATGGTCGCCTGCCCTTGTAGAAGCGGGTCGTGTTTGTTTACGACAAGAAATGAATGAGAAATGACGGAAAGAGTGATCCCGAACGTCGCCCCAGAGTATGAGAACAAGGTTGGCCTCGCTGTCGAGTTTTGGTCGTATCTGAGAGTCGTGGTTGTCGATGTCTTACGCGATTCGGCGGACTCAGATGATAGTTTTCAGGTGGCTGCGGAGCTATCTGTGATGTCGGATGGTGACTTGGGCACCAAATTGCGGGCATTATGGAGCAACGACCCGCAACTTTCACGTCTGGCCAAGCGGTATAATGAACTGGTGGCTAAACGCAACGATGTGGTCCACATGAATAGAAATAACGCTGGAGGACGGTCGTCAGGGCTTTGCTAGATGGAGGACAGACCCTTACAAGGGAACGCAGAGAGCGTTTACGATGACGCCGGAGTGGTTCGACGAGTTCATTGCGGAAATAAATTTGTGGGTAGCCGACTGCTCTAGACATCGGACCTAAGAAACATCGGACACCGGATGATAGCTGGGCAGAATCGAGTGGTCGCCCGTGTCGAAACGGCCGTTGCCGTTGAGATCACCGGACGCTTCCGTGCGCTCGCCGGGCGGAGAGGCGGGCCATGCAAGCGGTGTCGCCGCCGTTGTTGAGGAGCAGGTTGCCTCCCTCCGACTCGCCAGTTATGCGAGCGTGTGGCCGTTTCACCGCGTGTAGCGATGACCTCCTGCGTGTCCGCGGGTGAGCACGCATGGCTTGCCTGAGCGCACTCCGACATGACCACATAAGGCGATCGGACCAGGCGGCGGCAAGTCGGGCAGTTGCGGCTGGCTCGCTCTGGGCGCGTGGCGGCGGCGCAGGAACCCGAAACGCCGTAGAAGCGGCTGCTTCTTTGGCGGCGGGGGAGCGGGTGTTGCCTTGCCGTCCCAGAGGTCTCGCCGTCCTCGCTGGGCTTGCAGGGTTTGAACGCTTTGCGCCAACCGCGCCACAGCACGGTCTGGATCGGCGTATTGGGGGTAGGTGCTCTCATACTCTGCGATCACCAAAGCGGCGAAGTCCACGGCGGCGTCTATGTAGCGCTCAGCGATTTCGCAAAGCTCCGCATCCGACAGTCCTAGATCCTCGAGGACGTCGTCGTAGGTGGCTGCTTCGCGCCATACTTTCACGTTCTCTAGCAAGTCCTGAGAGATCGATTCCTGCGCCAACTCCAGCGCTCTTGGATCATAGCCGTTCTCAGATCGGCGGGTTCGTGGGACTTTCGAGGGCGGGCACCGCCCATCAGCACCAGAGCCTTCATTCCCAGCTCGATGCTCATGGTCGCGTGACCGCATAGCGCCCGGTGGCGTCCTCGGCGCCTGGACGCCAAGTCATCATCCCATGCCTGCGGATCGGCGGCGCCGGCCCGTTCGCTGGGGTCCGCTGCTATCCGCTCGTTCATGGTCGGCATGAGACGCGCGCTGAGTGACTCGAACTGATTGTCGAGACTGTTCAGCAGCATCGCGACTTCAGACGGTTCGTCGGGGGGCATGCCGATCTCTTTGTCCCAGTCCACGCTTCCTGCCGGCAGATCGACCAGTGCCACAACATCCGCAGCAATGTGACGCTCAAAGGAGTTCGCGACCCGCTCGCATCGGTGCCTCCACTCGGGACGATCCGTCACTCGCAAGTTCACCGCGCATCCCGCGGCTGTCTCAGCGGTGTCGATCATCTCCCGCCAAAGGCTTCTGCGCTGTTTGTAGTCCCCCAGGTCATCAAAGACGGCTACAAGGTCGATGTCACTACCCTTCCGGGCCTCGCCGCGCGCCAACGATCCATACAGCAGCACTTGACCCACGCCGTGACCATCAGCTAGATGGTCGGCCGCGCGGCGAGCGTCAGCGAGGGTCGGAGAGTTCATGGCCGCGACTTTAGCCGTGCAGCATCCCATGCCTGTTCTGGACGGTTGCTGCTGGCTGGAGCGTGCTTGGAGGTGCCTGCGGTGTGCGCCTTGGGGCAGGGGACGGCTAGCGTGCTGGGCTGGACTTCGCGGTGAGGAGATCCGCCAAGCAGTGGGGCCTTGTTGATGGAGGAGCGCTATGTGCGGGATCGTGGGGCTGTTCTGCAAGACCGAGACCCATCGGCACGAGCTGGGCCGGCTCACGGCGCTGATGCTGCGGGAGATGCGCGACCGCGGCCCCGACAGCGCCGGTTTCGCCACCTATGACCCGGGCGTGCCGGGCCGCACCCGCATCACGGTGCTGGCCGAGGGCGTGGAGGTGGACTGGGCGCCTGTGGCCTCGGCATTGGAGGGCGTGCTCGCCGCAGAGGTGGCGGTGCGTGCCGTGCAGGATCATGCAGTGTTCGACACCGGCGGCGACGGGCGTGTGGCCCGGCAGTGGATCATCGACAACGTGGCTGGTGCCACGGTGCTCAGCTACGGCGCTCAGATCGAGCTGTTCAAGGCGGTGGGCGACCCCGATCTCGTGGCCGAGCGCTACGACCTGGCGTCGCGCTCCGGCACCCACGCCCTGGCGCACACCCGCATGGCCACGGAGTCGGCGGTCACAACCGGCGGCTCGCACCCTTTCGTCACCGGCGCCGATACCTGCCTGGTGCACAACGGGTCGCTGTCGAACCACAATCAGCTGCGACGCTTCCTGACCGCGCGGGGCGAGTCGTTCCAGACCGAGAACGACTCGGAGGTGGCAGCCGGATACCTGGCCTGGCGAATGAGCACGGGCGACTCCGTCTCCGCGGCGCTGGAGGCCGCGCTGCGCGACCTCGACGGGTTCTACACCTTCGCCATCGGCGTGGCGGACGGGTTCGCCATCCTGCGCGACCCCATCGCCTGCAAGCCAGCGGTGGTGGCCGAGACCGACGACTGGGTGGCCATGTCGTCTGAGCACCGTGCCATCGCCCGCCTTCCAGGCGCCGGCGACGCCGAGGTCTGGGAGCCCGAACCGGCCCGCACCTACACATGGAGCCTGGCGGCGTGACGGCCGGCACTGCCGGACGGGTCGGCATTAGCGCTGACAGCATCGCCGCCGGCCATCGACCGCGGTGGCGCCGAACTCGGCGACTTACCCGCCAGCACCGCCGGAGGTGACGGCGTGACGTTCGGCACTGCTGAGTCCGGCGGCGCGCCCGTGAGCTTCGATCTGGCCGAGGTGACGCTGCGCGAGCTCAACCGCAGGCTGCACGACGCCGCCGGCGGCGAGTCCTTCGAGGTGCTCAACCCGCGGGGCGCCCATGCCGTGGCCTGCGGCATCACCGCCGCGGTGGACGTTGTGGTGCGGGGCTCGGTGGGCTACTACTGCGCTGGCATGCATCAGCGCGGCCGCGTCCTGGTGGAGGGCAACGCCGGCACCGGCCTGGCCGAGAACATCATGTCGGGACTCGTGCGGGTCACCGGCAACGCCACCATGTCTGCCGGGGCCACCGGATGCGGCGGGCTGGTGGTCGTCGGCGGCAACGCGGGGTCGCGCTGCGGGATCTCAATGAAGGGCGCCGACATCGTGGTCGGTGGCGACGTCGGCCACATGAGCGCCTTCATGGCGCAGTCCGGCAACCTGGTGGTGTGCGGCGATGCGGCCGCCGATCTGGGCGACTCCATATACGAGGCGCAGATCTTCGTGCGAGGCGATGTGGAGTCGCTCGGCGCGGACTGCGTGGAGAAGGAGCTGCGGCCCGAGCACATCGAGACGCTCGGCAGGCTGCTGTCCGCTGCTGCCGGAGCGGGCAACGGCGCCCGCCCGACCGATTTTCGCCGCTACGGGTCGGCCCGGCGGCTCTACAACTTCACCGTGGACGACGTCGACGCTCTGGAGGCGGCGAGGGAGTCGAGGCAACCCGGGCAACCCGGGCAACCGCGAGAGCCGAGTGAGCGATGACGGTCACCGATGAGCCTCTGATCCTGTTCGGGCCGGCCGAGCCGGGCGCACGGCAGGAGCCGCGACGCACATGACGATCCCTGAGCAGACGACCCCTGAGCAATGGCACCTGCGTGAGTCCTACACGTTCGACCGCAACGTCATCGCCGAGATCCGCCGTGCCGCCAACACCGGCATCTACCGGATCCGGGGCTGGGGCGCCAAGCGCCGCCTGCCCACATTGGACGATCTGGTGTTCCTGGGAGCGTCGATGTCGCGCTACCCGCTGGAGGGCTACCGCGAGGCCTGCGACACCGATGTGGTGATCGGCGAGTCCCGCGCCGAGCGTCCGGTGCGCCTGGCGATACCGATAACGATCGCCGGGATGAGCTTCGGCTCGCTGTCGGCGCAGGCCAAGGAGGCTCTGGGCCGGGGCGCGTCGACCGCGGGCACCTCCACGACCACCGGCGACGGCGGGATGACCGAGGAGGAGCGCCGGCACTCGCAGACGCTGGTGTACCAGTACCTGCCCTCGCGCTACGGCATGAACCCCGATCATCTGCGCGCCGCCGACGCCATCGAGGTGGTGGTCGGGCAGGGGGCCAAGCCGGGCGGCGGCGGCATGCTCCTGGGTCAGAAGATCACCGCGAGGGTGGCCGAGATGCGCACCCTGCCCGAGGGGATCGACCAGCGCTCCGCCTGCCGCCACCCCGACTGGACCGGCCCCGACGACCTGGAGATCAAGATCGGCGAGCTGCGCGAGATCGTTGATTGGCAGGTTCCGATCTACGTGAAGGTGGGAGCGGCCCGCCCCTACTACGACACGGCGCTGGCGGTGAAGGCCGGCGCTGACGCCGTAGTGGTGGACGGGATGCAGGGCGGCACCGCGGCCACCCAGGACGTGTTCATCGAGCACGTCGGCATCCCCACGATCGCGGCCGTCGGCGAGGCGGTGCGGGCGCTGCGCGAGCTCGGCGTCCACCGCGGCGAGGTCAAGCTGATCGTCGCGGGCGGCATACGTTCCGGAGCGGATGTGGCCAAGGCTCTGGCGCTCGGCGCCGACGCGGTGTCGATCGGCACGGCCGCGCTGATCGCCATCGGCGACAACGATCCCCGCTACGAGGCGGAGTACCGGTCTCTGGGCGCCTCGGCAGGCTTCTGGGAGGACTTCCAGGCCGGCACCGACCCCGCCGGCATCACCACCCAGGACCCCCGGCTGTCGGCTCGGCTGGATCCGGTGCTGGCCGGGCGCCGCCTGGCGAACTACCTGCAGGTGCTCACGATCGAGACGCAGATCCTGGCCCGGGCCAACGGCAAGTCCCATGTGCTGAACCTCGAACCCGAGGATCTGGCGGCGCTGACCGTCGAGGCCGCGGCGATGGCTCGAGTCCCCCTGGCCGGCACGGGCTGGATTCCGGGGCCCTGATGGCAAACTCCGGGGGCTTGATCGCAGACTCCGGGGGCTTGATGGCACAGGCATTGCCCGAACGTGCCCAGGTGGTGATCGTGGGCGGCGGCATCGTGGGCTGCAGCGTGGCCTATCACCTGGCCCGCCGCGGCATCACCGACATCGTGGTGATCGAGCAGGGCCAGCTCAGCGGCGGCACCACCTGGCACGCCGCCGGGCTGGTGTCGCAGCTCAAGTCCACTCACAGCCTCACCAAGCTGGCCACCTACTCGGCCCGGCTGTTCGAGGCGCTGGAGGACGAGACCGGCCAGGCCACCGGGTTCCGCGCCCCCGGGTCGATCTTGGTGGCTGCCGACGAGCAGCGCTGGGAGGAGATCAGGCGCGGCGCGGCGATGGCGGTGCCCGTCGGGGTCGAGACCCGCGAGATCGGCATCGACGAGCTGCGCGAGCGCTGGCCGCTGGTGCGCACCGACGACATCGTGGGAGCGCTGTACATACCGCGTGACGGTCACACGTCACCGGTGGACACCACCATGGCCCTCGCCAAGGGTGCCCGCAGCCGGGGCGTGCGCATCGTCGAGAGGGTGGCCGTCACAAAGCTGCGCACCCGGCATGGCGCGATCACCGGCGTCGACACCGAGCAGGGCAGCGTCGAGACCTCCACGGTCGTGCTGGCCACCGGCATCTGGACCCGCCAACTCGCCGCACAGATCGGCGTCAACGTTCCGCTCCAGGCTTGCGAGCACTTCTACATAGTGACCGAGCCGCTCGAGGGCGTCACCGCAGCCACGCCGGTGCTGCGCGACCCTGGCAACCACACCTACTTCAAGGAGGAGACCGGCAAGATCATGGCCGGCTTCTTCGAGCCCCGCGGCAAGGTGTGGAAGCTGGACGGCATCCCGCGCGACTTCTCCTTCGGCACGCTGCCCGAGGACTGGGATCACATCGGCCCGATCTTCGAGCGGGCCGCGCACCGTGTGCCGGCGCTGGGCGACTGCGGCATCCAGCTGTTCTTCAACGGCCCGGAGGCGTTCACGCCCGACGGCGTGTACTACCTGGGCGAGGCGCCGGAGGTGGACGGCTGCTTCGTGGCGGCTGGGTTCAACTCGGTGGGCATCCAGTCCGCCGGCGGGGTCGGCTGGGCCCTCGCCGACTGGATCATCGACCGGCACCCGCCGATGGACCTGTCGTCGGTGGACATCCGCCGGGCCTTCGGGTTCCAGGCCGAGGAGGCATATCTCGCCGAGCGCATACCCGAGAGCCTCGGCCTGCTCTATGCCATGCACTGGCCCTTCTACCAGTATGAGAGCGCCCGGGGCCGCCGGGTCTCGCCCCTGCACGAGCGCCTGTCCGCGGTCGGGGCGGTGTTCGGGGAGACCGCCGGATGGGAGCGCCCCAACTGGTACGCCCGCGAGGGCCAGGACAGGCGCTACGTCTACAGCTACGGCAAGCAGAACTGGTGGGCCAACGCCGGCGAGGAGTGCCGTGCGACCCGCGAGCGTGTGGCGCTGTTCGACCAGACGTCTTTCGCCAAGCTCATGGTTGAGGGCCCCGACGCGCTCGCCGTGCTCGACGTGCTCAGCGTCGCCCGGATCGACACACCGGTCGGCAAGGGGACCTACACCCAGTGGTGCAACCAGCGCGGCGGCATCGAGGCCGACCTCACCGTCACCCGCCTCGGCGAGGAGCGGTTCCTGGTCGTGACCGCGGCGGCTGCGGAGACCCGCGACACCGCACGCCTGCGCCGCGCCGCGCGGGGGCGCGACGTGAGCATCTCCAACATCACCGGGGACTGGGCGATGCTGGGTCTGATGGGCCCCAGGGCCCGGTACGTGCTCGGCCCGCTCACCGATGCGTCGCTGTCCAACGAGGACTTCCCCTTCGGCACCTCCCAGCACCTCTCGGTGGCCGGCATCGAGGTGCTGGCGCTGCGGACGAGCTACGTCGGCGAGCTGGGCTGGGAGCTCTATGTCCCCAACTCCGCAGCGGTTGCGCTGTTCGACGCGCTTGTCGCCGCGGGCGAGCCCCACGGTCTGGCCCTGGCCGGATACCACGCCATGAACACGTTGCGGCTCGAGTCGGGCTACCGCCACTGGGGTCACGACATCACCGACGAGGACACCCCGATCGAGGCCGGCCTCGGGTTCGTGATCGCCTGGGACAAGCCTGCCGACTTCAACGGCAGGGCGGCACTGGAGGCCCAGCGGGGGCGCCCCCGCAACAAGCGCTTGATCCAGTTCCGCCTGGAGCACCCGGAGTTGCTCTGCTACCACGACGACCCGATCCTGCGCGACGGCGAGCCGGTGGGCCGGACCACCTCGTCGATGTGGAGCTATGTGGAGGACCGCTGCCTGGCGATGGGCTACCTCAACCGCCCCGGTGACACCGGCGTCGATCAGGCCTGGCTCGACTCCGGCGCCTTCGAGATGAACGTCGGCGGACGGCTCGTGGCAGCCACGCCCTCGATCCGCAGCTTCTACGATCCCCGCAATCGCCGGGTGCATCTGCCCGACGGCTGAGCCTTGAACCCGGCTGAGCAGGTGGCCGTCGGCTGAGCCTGGCCCGGCGGCTGAGCCTTGAACCCGGCTGAGACTTGAGCCGTCCACTACACTGCCGTCGTCGCCGGCGCTGTGGGGCAGCGAGCGTGCGTTGATGTTCGGAGGGGCTCGTGGCGCAAGAGGCTCGGTGCGTGATCATCGGCGGCGGTGCCATGGGCGTGGGCCTGCTGTACTACCTGGCCCAGGAGGGCTGGGGTGACACGCTGCTGCTGGAGAAGGGCGAGTTGGCCTCGGGCTCCACATGGCACGCCGCAGGGCTCATCCCCAACTTCATCGGCGACCTCAACATGGCCAAGGTGCACCAGGAGGCTGTGGCGCTGTATCCCCGCCTGGAGCGCGAGACGGGCCTGTCGGCAGGCTGGCACGGCTGCGGCGCGATCCGCCTGGCCCGCACCGATGAGGAGGTGGACTGGCATCGCTATGTGCATGCCATGCTGACCCAGATCGGCGTGGAGTCGCATCTGATCGGCCACGACGAGATCCGCCGCCGGCATCCGCTGATCGAGGATCTGAGCGACGTGAAGCTCGGTTTCTACACTCCCAACGACGGCTGGACGGACCCGTCGGGCTGCACCAACGCCATGGCCCGCGGCGCCCGCGACCTCGGTTGTGAGATACGGCGCCACACCCTGGTCTCGAACATGAACCGCCTGCCGGACGGGCGCTGGGAGATCATCGCCGCGCCCGGCGGCGCCGGTGCGGGCGGCGGCGGTTCGGCGGGCGCTTCGGGGGCCGGCGACAGCTACCGCATCGTCTGCGACCACGTGGTCAACGCCGCCGGGCACTACGCCCCGCAGCTTGGCGCCATGGTCGGCCTCGACGTGCCGATCGTCTCGGTGATCCACCAGTATCTGGTGACCGAGCCGCTTCAGGCCATGATCGACCTCGGCTTCGAGCCGCCGGTGGTGCGCGATCCCCGCTCCTCGTGCTACTACCGCCGTGAGATCGACGGCCTGCTGATCGGCCCTTACGAGATGTCGGGCTCGCGCACTTACGGCATCGACGGCATCGATTGGGGGCTGCACTTCCACCTCACCGGCGAGGACCATGACGTGCTCGAGGAGTGCATCGACTACGCGGCGCTGCGCATACCCGCGTTCGTGGAGTCCGGAATCAAGCAGACCGTTTCGGGCCCCATTACCCACACACCTGACTCCGGGTACTTGATGGGCCCGGCGCCGGGACTGCGCAACTACTGGCACTGCAACGGTGCCTCCATAGGCATAACCCAAGGCCCCGGTGCCGGCAAGTACCTGGCCCAGTGGATGGTTCACGGCCAGACCGAGATCAACGTGCGCAGCATGGATCCCAGGCGCTTCGGCGATCACACCGGGCCCAAGTCGGTCTTCGCCATCGCCAAGGCCACCGACGAGTATCACGAGATGTATCAGGTGCGCCTGCCGGGCGAGTACCGCGCCGCGGGCCGGCCCCAGAAGGTGACGCCGATCCACGGGCGCCTCGATCGCCTGGGTGCGCAGTGGCAGGAGGTGTACGGCTGGGAGCGGCCCCAGTATTTCTCGCTCGACGGCACCCCGGAGCGCCACTCCTTCCGCCGCTCCAACGCCTTCGATGCCGTGGCCGGCGAGGCGCGCGGCGTGCGTGAGCGGGTCGGGGTGGCCGACATCAGCGCCTTCGCCTGCTTCGAGGTGACCGGCACGGGCGCGGCCGGGCTGCTCGACCGGTTGTCCGCCAACCGGCTGCCGGCACGCGACGGCGGCATACGGCTGGTGCACATGCTCACCGAGTCGGGCGGCATCGAGTGTGAGATGACCGTCGCTCGCCTGGCGGCCGATCGCTTCTATGTGACCTCCGCGATCATGGGCCAGAGCCATGACCTGGACTGGTTGACCCAGCACATCGAGGCTGGCTCCGACGCGCGTGTGGTGGACCTGACCGACTCGACCGGCATCCTCGCCGTGACCGGCCCCCGGGCGCGCGACGTGCTCGCGGGGCTCACTGCCGTGGATCTGGGCAACGAGGCGTTCCGGTGGCTGACGGCCGCGCCCGTGGTCGTGGCCGGCGTGCCGTGCCTGGCGTTGCGGGTGTCCTATGTGGGCGAGCTCGGCTGGGAACTGCACTGCGGCATGGACCGCCTGGCCGAGCTGTACGACGCCGTGGTTGCCGCGGGCGAGCCTCATGGCATGGTTCACTTCGGCAGCTACGCCATGAACGCGATGCGCATCGAGAAGGGCTACAAGGCGTGGGGCTCGGAGCTCACCACCGAGATCACGCCGGTCGAGGCGCGGCTGGAGCGCTTCGTCGACTGGAGCCGCCCCTTCATCGGACGCGACGCGGCGATGGCCCGGCGCGACCAGGCCGAGCCCCTGTCGATGGTGCTCGCCTATTGCGAGGTGGACGCCACCGACAGCGACGTGCGTGGCAACGAGCCCGCTTTCGATGCCGGAGGCGCGGTGATGGGCATCGCCACGAGCGGGGCGTGGGGCCACACCGTCGGCCGCAGCCTCGCCTTCGTGTATGTGGCCCCGGAGTTCGAGGCGCCGGGCTCGGTGTTCGAGCTGGATCTGCTGGGTGAGCGCCGCCGCGCCACCGTGCTCGCTGAGGCGGCCTACGACCCGGCCAACACAGCCCTGCGAGCATGAGCGCATGAGCCCCCGACAGGGTCGAGGTCGGCGGGGTGCGAGCATGGAGTCCCACCGAGCCGAGGGCCGCCGGTGCAGGCCGGCCGTCGCGGCGAGGGCTGCCTCCCCTGCGAGCATGAGGCCACCGCAGGCCGGGGTCGGCGGAGTGGGGGCTTTGAGTCGAGTGATTGTGCCTCCCTGCGCAGATGGGGTGGCCCGGAGTCCGGAGTGCGAGCATGAGTTCCCAGCAAGGCCAGGGCAAGCGTCGTAGCGGGGGTCGGGCGAGCAGGATCGCCGCCCGGCAGGCGCCGCTGGAGGTCGATGTGCGGCCGGTGCGGCCCGGGCTGGCAGGCGGGCGGTTCGCTCCGCTGAGCGAGGCCGACATGCAGCAGGTCTACGACACTGCGCTGGCGTTGCTGGCCGATGTCGGCATGGGCTCGCCGATCGACGAGTTCATCGAGGTGGTCACCGCCGCCGGCGGCTCTGTGGACGAGGCCGGTCGCCTGCGCTATCCCGGGTCCGTCGTGGAGCGTGCCATCTCCACCGCGGCCTCCGAGTGGGTCTGGCACGGCTTCGACGACGACCGCTCCATCACCGTGGGCGGTGATCGGGTGCATTTCGGCACCGCGGGCGCGGCGGTGCTCATGTACGACTACGCTGGCGGCACCTTCCGCCCCTCCACCGCTGCGGATGTGTATGACTGCGCGCGCCTCATCGACACGCTCGACAACATCCACTTCTTCGTTCGCACGGTGGTGGCGCGCGACCTCGAGGACTCCCGCGAGCTGGACATCAACACCGCCTACGCGGCGATGATCGGCACCACCAAGCCCATCGGCACGTCGTGGTTCGAGCGCGAGCATGTCTATGAGACGGTGGACATGTTCGATGCGGCGCTCGGCGGCTCCGGCGAGTTCCGCAAGCGGCCCTTCGTGGCTGCCAACAACACCTTCGTGGTGCCGCCCTTGCGCTTTGCCGAGGAGTCCGCTAGGTGCATGGTGGCCCAGATCGAGACCGGCATGCCCATCAACCTGCTGTCCGCGGGCCAGGCCGGCGCCACCTCCCCCGCCGCGCTGGCCGGCTCGCTGGCCCAGGCCCTCGCAGAGTGCCTGGCGGCGCTGACGGGGGTGAACCTGATCAGTCCCGGCCACCCGTGCGTGATGGGCATGTGGCCGTTCGTGTCGGACCTGCGCACCGGTGCGATGAGCGGCGGCTCCGGCGAGGAGGGCATCCTCAACGCGGCCGCGGCCCAGCTGCTCAACTGGATCGGCCTGCCGTCGGGCGTGGCCGCGGGCATGGCGGACTCCAAGGTGCCCGACAACCAGGCCGGCTACGAGAAGGGCCTCAACGTGGCTCTCGCCGGCCACGCCGGCGCCAACCTGGTGTACGAGTCGGCGGGGATGCTGGCCAGCCTGCTGAGCTGCTCGCTGGAGGCGCTGGTGATCGACAACGACATGCTCGGCTCGATCAACCGCACCGTGCGAGGCATCGAGGTCAACGAGGAGACCCTGTCGGCGGGGCTGATAGCCGATGTGGTCGACGGGCCCGGCCACTTCCTCGGTGCGCCGCAGACGCTGGAGCTGATGCAGCGCGAGTACATCTATCCCGTGATCGGTGACCGTGACACGCCGGACAACTGGCTCGACGCCGGCGGCAAGGACGCCGCCGCCCGCGCCCACGAGCACGTGCAGCAGGTGCTGGCCGATCACCACCCGAGTCACGTCGGTGCCGCCGCTGACGCCGCCATCCGCGCCGCCTTCCCGATCCACCTGCCCGCACCGCCGGTAGATTCGGTCGGGCTTGGCAGGGACGCCCGTGAGGAGGCTTCATGAGAGTGCGCGTGGATCAGGAGGCGTGCCAGGGACACAACCGCTGCTACATACTGGCGCCGGAGCTGTTCGACGTGGACGACGAGGGCACGGCCGTTGAGCGCGGCGACGGCGTCGTGCCTGCAGAGCTTGAGGACAAGGCCCGCCTGGCCTTCGACAACTGCCCCGAGTACGCGGTGGAGATCCTCGACGACTGACCGAGCGCTGTCACGGTTGACGGGGTGTATCACCAAGGCGGTGCAAGCCCTTGAGACCGTCGTCCGAGTGCGTCGATGCCGCGAGCCGACCGAAGGCCGCGCAACGAACTGACGGGACGCAACGCTTGGCCGGCACGGGGGGGGGGAAAGGTGGAGGCAGCAGCGGGCGCGGCGCAGCAGTACTTGATTTGGGGGCAAGCTCTATTGGTGATCGCGACAGTGGGCAGTGTATTGGGTTAGTGCGCTGTTCCAGTTGTGGATGCGTCGGGGCATGGTGTTGAGGTGGTCTTCGATGATGGCGAGTTTGACGGGTCCGATGTTGAGGTTGGTGCCTTTGGGGAGCCAGCGGCGGATTATGCGGTTGGTGTTTTCGTTGCTGCCGCGCTGCCAGGGTGAGTGGGGGTCGCAGATGTAGACCTTGAGGTCTGGGAGGGCTTTTTCGATTTTGGGCCAGTGGGCGATCTCGCGGCCTTGGTCCCAGGTGAGGGTGCGGACCATGTGAGCGGGCTGGCGGCCCAACGCGGCGATGACCGCCGCGTTGACCTCGTCTGCGGTGTGGCCGTTGGGCAGCGCGGCGAGCAGCGCGTAGCGGCTGACCCGCTCGATGAGGGTGACCACCGCGCTGCGGTTGTGGGCGCCGATGATGAGGTCGCCCTCCCAATGCCCTGCCTCCAGCCGTGCCGCGACCGCATCGGGACGCTGCGCTATGGGCTTGAAACCGCCCAGCACGCTGCGCTTGGCGCGTTCGCAGCGGCTGCGGGGCTTGCGGCGGCGCCGGCGGCGCGCAAGCAGCCTCCAGGTGTTCTCGGGCAGGCCCCGGTCGCTGCGGTAGCACCCCTGATAGATCGTCTCCCCACAGATCGCCATGCCCTGCTCGCTGAGGTCGGCCGCGACCGACTGCGGCGCCCACTTCCTGGCCAGCCCCGCCTTGACCGCCGCAGCCAGCAGAGGATCCCCAACCAGCTTCGGCGTCTTCGGACGACGCGCCCGCGCCTCGGCCCCGGCCTGCGCCGCCTCAGCCCGATAGGCGCAGACCCCGCCGTTGCGGCGCAGCTCCCGCCACACCGTCGAGCGGTGCCGGCCCAACAGGCCGCTGATCTCCCCCACCCCCAACCCCGACCTCGCCAGCACCTCAAGCTGCGCGCGCTCGGATGAGCACAAACTCCGTGCCATACTCCTGAACCTCCACCGGATGATCGCCGACACCTACAATCGGCCATCATGGCCGATCCGTCGCGATCACCGGTGGAGCTTGCGGGGGTTGTTACCCAGCCGCAGCGTTGCCGTTGACGCTGCCGTGACCGGGGGACTCCGCGCCAATTTGACTTGAGAGCGTTGTGACCTTTAGGATCGGAGGATGCCTGTATACAGAGTTCCCATCGGCCGGTTCCGCGCTCGTCGCGAGAAAGGTGTACCCTGCTGGCGGCACGGGATTTTGGCGGTGTTGGTGCTTGCGATGGTGGGATCGGTCGCAGCGGTCGTTCCGGTGTCGGCGGCTTCGACAGAGGACAGGGCACCGTCGATTGATGCGGGTCTGTGGATTGATGCTGTCGCGGGTGTTGATAGTGTGGTATTGTCGTGGCGGCATAGCGCGGAGCCGGAGGGTGCCCGTCGTGATTGTCCGACTACAGCGTATAAGGTTACTGTGTGGCGGGCTCGTGGGGACGGGACTCCTGATGATAGGTATCCTGTGAGACAGGATTGGGTGTATCGTCCTGACACCAGTTTGCGTTTGGAGGGTTTGGAGCCGTCGGCCTCGTATCGTGTGAGCGTTTATCCCAAGTCGAGTGTTTGCGAAACGAAAAAGGGTAACATCCGAGCTTTCAGTACGTTGCAGCCCGCTACGACGACGACTACTGTCCTCGCCCGCGATGAGGTGCTCATTTCGGTAGCTGATGCCAGTGTGCTCGAAGGCGATCAGGGAAAGACGGCTTTGGTGTTTACCGTTTCGCTGAGTGGGTCGCCGTCACATGATGTGAAGCTGAAAGTGTCAGCTCTCGCCAGTAGGAGTGGTACTGCCAGGCCTCGTGGCCTGGAGCGCGATTACGTTCGGTTCATTGGCAAGCACATTACGTTTGCGGCGGGCTCGTCAGGGGAGGCACTGAATCAGGCGGTGGCTGTGGAGGTGTTTGGTGACGAACGGATTGAGCCTGATGAGACTCTAGTGCTGCGGGTCAACAACCTGATGACAGCCGATGATCGGGTAAAATTCGCGGGACCCCATCGGAAGAAGGTAGAGGCGATAGGCACCATTCTCAACGATGATGCGCAAGCTATCCCCACAACAACGACCACTACCACCACCACCACTACTACTACTACTACTACTACTACTACTACCACCACCACCACCACGACCACGCTGCCTGCGGTACCGTCGATTGATGCGCGGGTAAGGGTGGATGCTGTTGTGGATGTTGATGGTGTGTCGTTATCGTGGCAGCATGATGTGGAGCCGGAGGGTGCTCGTGTTGGTTGTCCGACTACGGCTTACCAGTATTTCTTGTGGCATTATTCGGTGGAGAGCGGTGCCACAACGTTGGTGAGGTCGGAGCGGATCGATTATCCTGTTGCGAGCTATCGGTTGGAGGGTTTGGAGCCGTCGTCGGTGTATGGGATCTCTGTTCGTCCGTTTTCGAGTGTGTGCAAAGCCGAGGTGGGATTGGGGTATGGAGAGTACGGAGAGTATGGCTGGCGCAGATTTGTCACGTTGCGGCCCGCCACCACTACCACCGCCACCACGACCACCACAACAACGACGACTACGGTACCGCTTAAACCAGCTTTGGATTTCGTCGTGAGTTCAAATGGGGCAGAAGATGATAGAATATTCTCGCGCCATCGCGACTTTGTGGAGGCCAGGTTCGGCGACGCGGTGACGATTTCAGTTCAACTGAAGGACGCCGAAGGCGATGACACGACGGTCGGAGTCGATGGGACGACGGCTGCGAGTTTCGAGTTGTGGAAAGTGGTGACGACGGAGCATGTGCAGATCGTAGAACGCGATGGTGGTGCCGCAGACATTGTATTTGGACTCGCAGGAGGCATGGAACTGGTAGGAACACAGGACTACATTACGAAATCGACCGGTGCGGACGGCAGCGTTGACTTCGTTCTTTCGCTGGATGATCTCGACACCTCAGCTGCAGACACTAGAGGCAGTGTCGCGTTCGTGGTGCGCGCGCAGCAGAACGCTCCCGGTGCAACTAGCAGCCTTGCAACCACCAAAGCCAGGACCGGTCACATCAGGTTCTCTGAGGTTCCTGGCACCATCATCATCGCTACTACTACTGCCCCTACTACCACTACGACGGTACCGGTTCCTGTTGGCAGCCCGGCTGCGGACTTTTCGGTAACGTTGAGTGGTGCAGAGACCAATGTGAGTGTCTATAGTATCGGGAGCTTCGTTGAGGCAAAATTCGGCGATACAGTGACTATCACGGTTCGGTTGAAGGATGCTCTAGGTTGGGATACAACTGCTGGTGTCGATGGTGCAAATTCGGCTAGTTTCGAGTTGTGGCAGATTGCGACCTCCGAGGACTTATTGTTTGTTCGTCCCGTAGGTGCTACCGCGCAGCTCTGGTATGGGCACGCGAGAGGCCGAGAGCTGTTGGGCACACAGAAGCGCACCACCAAGTCGACTGGTGCTGATGGCAGCGTTAGCTTCGAGTTGTCGCTCGATGATCCTGACCCGTCGGCCGCGGGCACCGGGGGCGGTGTCGCGTTCATGGTGCGGGCCCGGCAGAACGCGCCGGGTGCTACCGGCAGTCTTGCAACCACCAAAGCCGCCGCAGGACATATCAGGTTCTCCGAGCCCTCCGGCTAGGTTTCGGCTTGGTAGCTTTGCCGAGTCAGGTGAGGGGCCTCGGCGGGCTCGGAGAGGGAGGGAACCGCAACGTGTCGTCGCAATCCATCAGGAATGTCGTCCTAGTCGGCCACAACGGCAACGGCAAGACCACTCTGGCCGAGGCGATGCTGTACCGGGCCGGCGTCGTCAGCCGGATGGGCCGGGTGGACGATGGATCGGCCCGCTGCGACCACGATCCTGAGGAGAGGGCCCGCCACCAGAGCCTGAGCCTGGCGGTGGCGTCGTTCGACTGGCGCGATCACAGGATCAACCTCATCGACACTCCCGGGTACACGGACTTCGTGGGCGATGCCGTCAACGGCTTGCACGCGGCCGATCTGGCGGTGTTCGTGGTGGACGGCGTGTCGGGGGTGCAGGCCCAGGATCAGGTGCTGTGGCGCCATGCCGAGCGGCTGGGCGTGCCGCGCATGGTGTTCGTCAACGGCCTCGACCGTGAGCGATCCTCCTTCGAGCGCACCCTGGAGGACCTGCGGTCGCATTTCGGGTCGCGCCTCGAGGCGGTGGAGTTGCCGCTGGGCGCCGAGGCGCAGTTCCACGGCATCGCCGACCTCGTGGGTGACGGGGCTTTCGATTACGCGAGCGGCACGGCTGCCGCCACCTCCGTTCCAGACGATGTGGCCGACGCTGCGTCGACCGGCCATATGCAGCTGGTCGAGGATGTGGTGGAGGGTGACGACGAGCTGCTGGAGCAGTACCTGGAGGGTGTCGAGCCGACGCCTGTCCAGCTTGAGCGCCTGCTGCATCATGCGGTGGATCACCGCAGCGTGTTCCCGGTGTTGTGCGGGTCGGCGGCCAAGCCCATCGGCGTGGACCGGCTGCTGGATTTCATCTGTGCTGTGGGACCCTCGCCCGAGGCGGGCGGCCCGGCTGAGGCGGTGCGCCGCGGCGAGCCCGCCGAGGTGGCGGTGGATGCTGCGGGGCCTCCGGTCGCGCTGGTGTTCAAGACCCGGATCGACGATTTCCTGGGACAGATCTCGTTTCTCAAGGTGCTCTCGGGGGTGATCCGCTCCAACGACACTCTGGTCAACAGCCGCACGGGCGACAAGGAGCGCCTCCACAACCTGATGACGTTTACCGGCGCCGAGCACCAGGCGGTGGGCCAGGTCTCCGCCGGCAGCATCGTGGCTGCCACCAAGCTCGGCGATGTTCGCACGGGCGACACGCTGTCTAACGACGTGACGCTCACCGTCGCGATCACGGAGCCGCCGACGCCGGTGTACGGCGTGGCCATCCACGCCTCCGCGCCGGCTCAGGAGGACAAGCTGGCCTCGGCGTTGCGGCGTTTCGCCACCGAGGATCCGAGCCTGGTGATCCGCCAGGATCCCACCACCCGTCAGACGGTGCTGTCGGGTGCCGGCGAGGCTCACCTGCGGGTGGTGCAGGCCCGCCTGAAGCGCATGGGGATCGACTTCGAGATCGAGGACATGAGGGTGGCCTACCTTGAGACACTGCGGAGCAACGCCGACGTGGAGGCCAAGCACAAGAAGCAGAGCGGCGGCCACGGGCAGTTCGCGGTGGCGTCGGTGCGCTTCGAGCCGCTGCCGCGGGGGGCGGGTTACGAGTTCGACACCGAGGTGACCGGCGGCGCCATCCCGCGGGGGTTGATCCCTGCGGTGGGGGCCGGCATCGAGGAGGCGATGTCCAACGGCGGCAAGTACGGCTTCCCGATGGTGGATCTGCGGGCGGTGTGCTACGACGGCAAGCACCATTCGGTGGATTCGTCGGAGATGAGCTTCAAGATCGCCGGGTCACTGGCGCTCAAGCAGGCATTGGTGCAGGTCGGCAGCTCGGTGTTGGAGCCGATCAGCGAGATCCGGGTGGAGGTGCCCGACGCCCATCAGGGAGATGTGCTGGGGGATCTCAACTCGCGCCGGGGCCAGGTGTTCGGCACGGAGCCGGGGTCGGCCGCCGGCACCAGCGTGATCTACGCGCACGTGCCGACGTCGGAGATCTTGAGCTACGTGATCGATCTGCGCTCGATGACCGGCGGGACGGGCACTTTCAGCACCGAGCACCACGGCTACCAGCCCCTTCCCCACGCCCTGCTCAACAAGGTTCTGCCAGCCGGCGATGACTGACCCCGGGATGCGGGGGGTCATGGGCTCGCATGTGGCTCGCACGTGTGTGGCGCGCTCGAAGGGACTCGAACCCCCAACCTTCTGATCCGTAGTCAGATGCTCTATCCTGATTGAGCTACGAGCGCAGGGTGCCGCGAGTCTAGGCCCAGTTGATGCCCGAGGCTACCGGTTCGGCGATGCCGCGGGTTGTGTTCGTCTCGCGGTGCCAGGCTGCTTGCAGGGCGCTGGCGTTACGGCTAACTGTCGGTTCGCGTGAGGTTGTGTGCGCGTGTTGCGGGTGGGGGGGGGGGGGCTACTGCTTGCCTCGACCGAGGCGGTCTCTGAGCATTCAAAGCGGGCCGCGGATGCGGCGCCGTGGCGGCTGCCGGGCTTCGACGATGCGGCCCGTGTCTTCGAAGACCTTCCACTCGCCGTCTTCGGCGTGCCAGTAGAGGCGATCCTGCAGCCGCTCAAGGGCGAGGCCGTAGCAGTGGAAGTTGATGGACGTGCCCTCGATGTGGATCGAGTGCACGTCGTCGCCGAGCAGTGCGACTCCCGTGCCGCGCTCGACGACGACTTCGTCACGCACCTGCGGCTCGCCCTGCCCGGCGCACGGCCCGTAGAGGCGGTTCAGTTCCTGGCCGTGCATGCCGACGATCACGGCCCAGGTCTTGTGCTCGTGCGGCGGCGCGGACACGCCATCGCGCACGCTCTGGACGTAGAGGGCCAACTCGTCGTCATCGTTCTGCGCTATCCGGTACATCTGCGAGCCCCCAGCGTCGGGCGAAGGGAAGTCGGCCTCGGTGAACAGGTCGTCGCGCTCGGCCAGCACCAGCAACCGCTCCTTGATCCGCTCAACACCAGCCCGGTCAACCCCACCCCGGCTCCGGCTGTCAGCGTCGATCACAGCGACATCGCGCATAGCGTCCGCCACCAAAGCAGCCCGCTCAGCCACCCGATCCATACGTCCTCCTAGCCGGCCCACCCAGCCGGGCCCGCCCCGACGCTACCCCCGCCTCCGGCCAACCCACCGTCGCACCGCAAGGTATCTTTGGCGTAGTGACCGCGATCCGCCAGTCCCTGAGCACTTTCGTCGCTTGGCTCGCCCAGGATCTAGGCCGCCTGTACGTCGCTGTGTTCGGAGGCTGCGTGGCGGTGGCCGGCCTCACCCTCGCACCCACCCGCAACACGGTCGCCAATACCGCGTTGGTGGTAGGAGGCATCCTGGTAGCGCTAGGGAGCCTCGTGCCCTGGTTTCGGCATGCTCGATGGAAGCATGGAGAGGTTGAGTTCGAGGACCCGGCGATTCAGCGCGAGCGAGTTCGTTCCGCCTTGAGGGTATCTGAGGAACAGCGTACTCCTGGCGTTGCTGTTGAAGCCTCCGGTGTCCGCGATGCGACTCGTTACTATGTGGCCACGCATACGCTTCGCGCCCTTTTCCATGAAGTGCCAGGCTATTCAGAATGCAGCCTCAGACTATTTATGTACGACGATCTCCGGGAGCGCCTGGTAGCCGTGCTTACGTCGCCGGAGCCTAGTGCGGCATCCAAAGAATGGAAGAGCGGCGAGGGTGTCACTGGTGTATCCTATAAGAACGCCGAATACGTGATTGCAGTCGGCGACTCAACACACGATGATACGTACGGCCTCGACAGGGAGTCCCAGGAGCGCTACTCGAACCTCACAGAAGTCGCTGCTGCGCCAGTCAAGAACGCATCTGGCAGAGTAGTTGGAGTGTTATCGGTATCCCATAGCGCGTCGTCCACGATACTAAACACTTCTAATGGTCGAACTGCTCACATTCGCGCGGCCGCTGCCTGCGGACGGATCATTGTCGATCTGTTGGGTTGGAGAAGTGACGATTAGCCGATGCGCATCGATCAGCTAGACAGTTGAATCCAGACATATCGAATCGATTATAAATACAAGAGAAAGGAAACTGAGAATGGGAACGCGTTCAGAACCAGTGACCGAGGAAGACTATCGCCAAGCCGTGGCAGAGGGGCTTGATGCCTCGCCACTTCGGTTTGAGTTGACCGAGGGTCACATCGTCCACATCGAGAAGGAAGAGCGCAAGGCCCGCAGAGCTCGTATCGCGCGCCAGCGCCGTACTCCGACTCGGTAGAATCTTGCATCCAGTCCAGCGTTATTCAGCAGATAAGTTGGACGTTGCTCCGACGGAGCGTCCAGTGCGACTTATACGTCACCCACCACAGAGGAATCAGGTACTATGAGGATCTTCGTGAGTTCGCTGATGAGTGAGCACTACAATGGGTTACGGGGCGCTGCATGTAGCGCAATCAAGACGCTGGGCCACGAAGCACTTCAGGCCGAAGACCTAATAGCATCATCTATGAGCGCGCAGGTGGCATGTCTCAACGAGGTTCGTTCCGCGGACGTGATGATCTTGATCTTGGGGGAAGAGTATGGGTCTCAGCAGGCGTCAGGATTGTCAGCAACTCATGAGGAGTACTGTGAGGCGCGCAAAGCCTCAAAGCCCGTGTTGGCTTTTGTAGAAGAAGGCATCTCGCCCACGACCCTTCAGGCGCACTTCATCGAGGAAGTACAGAACTGGGAACAGGGTCTGTATACCGGGTACTTTCGTTCTGCCTCCGATCTGGAGAAAAGAGTAATCCGAGCACTGCACAAACACATACTCGATCAAGCGACGGCGACAGTAGACGAGGAAGAGTTGCTTGAGCGAGCTATGAAGGTGATACCTGCACGCCCCACCCGAGACACTCCCCTGCTGTTCGTAGCTATCGTAGGTGGCCCATCGCAGTGGGTGATAAGGCCCTCCGAACTCAAGAGTCAAGAATTACATAAACGCCTACGATCTGAGGCACTTGGGGACTCCGATGCTGTGCTAGATTACTCCTATGGCACCGACTTATCGGTGCAAGGAAACGCGATCGTTCTCAGTCAGTCCAGCGGCGGCCAAGTCACCCTAACCGAGAGGGGTGATTTGCTCGTCGTTCAGCCTGTGATGCGCCGTGATCCATCGCGTCGGAGCTTTCCGTCGATTATTGTAGAAGACCTCATCAATCACATTGGACGTGCACTGCAATTCGGGACTCGGGTTCTGGAACAAATAGATACTTCTCGACGAATTAGCCATGTCGCCGTTGTTGCTGCTGTGCTTGGCGCTAGCTCTTGGCCGTGGCGCACGCGCCAAGAACATAGACAGAACGCTAACCACGCACGGTTGAGTCTTGAGAACAGAGATCGTATTGAAGGCCCTTCGCGTTTTTGTGGGATGGGGGTTGCTGGTGTCGGTTGGGTTCATGTTATGAGGAGTGCTCGGGTTTGGTAGTTGGTGGGGTTGGTGAAGCCGTGGGCGGTGCGTCGTAGGATTTGTAGGAGGTTGTTGATGCCCTCGATGCGGCCGTTGCTGGGTCGGCTGGTGTGGTGCCATGCGAGGATTTCGGGGCTCCATTGGATGATGGTGTCTACGATTTTGTGGTATTCGGGTAGCTTGCCGGTTTGGTAGAGGTCACAGAACCGGTCAAGGGCGGCGAGGGCGCCTTGGTGGTCGTCGGCGGTGTAGAGGCCGTGGAGTTCTTGTAGCGCGTCCCAGCCGGCTTGGAGCCTTGGGTGCGCCTCGAACAGCGTGTCGAGCCGCTGCCGGTCAGAGTCTGTGAGGGTGTCGCCGCGGCGTAGCAGCAGGAACCTGGCTCGGAACACGTCGCGGTCAAAGACAGGCTGGACGCCCGGGGGCTGTCGGCGTTGGGTGTCGCGGCGCACCGCGGTGAGCCCCGCTGTGAACCATCTGATGACGTGGAACCGGTCCAGCACATGCCGACAGTGTCCCAGGTGCTGGGTGATGGCGGCCTTGTAGGCGGGCGATCCGTCGCTGACCACGACCTTGACCTGCTTGCACCATCTATACCCCTGCTGAGCTAGGAACGTTGACAGCGCGGCGGTGGTGCGCGACGGGATCAGCCCCAGGATCCGGCCGGTGTCGCCGCAGGCGACCACGGTCACGTAACGATGCCCTTTGCGGATCGAGGTCTCATCCACCAACAGCACCCTGCACACGCGGCTTCTGCGATGCTCAGCCACAAGCCCGGCCCAGGAGCTGAGCACGCCCATCACCAGCCACCAGCTCAGCCCGTGACGCCTCGCGGCCGCCGAGACCGGCATGACCCTGGCATCGGCCACCAGCCTGCGCGCCAGCCGCCCCGTCAACCCGCCCTCGAACGCCGGATGCTCCTCCAAAAACCGGCTGCCGCAGTCGTCGCAGCGGAACCGGCGGCGCCGCCACACCAGCGTCACCACCCGCCCCGAGATCTCCAGATCACGCACCCGCTTATCGCGCCGGTCATGCACCCTATGGCACTTGAACCCGCACTGAGGGCACCGCAACCGCCGCCAGGTGGCCTCCACAGCCACCACCAACCGCTCCGGGGAGTCCGAGACAACCCCCAACACCCGCAACTGCGGTAAACCCAACCGCACCCCCATAACATCCGCAGCCATCGAGGCCCTCCTGGATCGTCGGTCGCTTACACAACCGATTCCAGCAGGGCCTCGACCCCCACACAGGGACCCTCAACCACCCCCCATCCCACAAAACCGCGAAGGCTCGTATTGAAGCATCTCTCAATCCGCCTACCTGTAGCCGTACCGCACTATCCAGTGACAGCTTGAGTATGGCGGAAGATCTGACAGCCGTTCTTCAGCGCAACTCAATTAGCAATAGGATGTGTACCTGAAGTGGCTGGTTCGTTGCAGTTGGTGAGGTTGATGCCCTTAGTCGAATTCGGTGGATTGGGCGTTTAGGCTTTGTGCGTTTTCGGAGACTGTGCGGCGGGTGGTCTTGTCGAAGCCTTGGGGGTTGATGGCTCGGACTTCGAGGACTAACTCTACCTTGGAGTCGCCGAGCCTGTTGCTGACGTGCTGGACGATCTCGTCGAGCTGTTTGATGCAGCGCACGGGATCTAAGTTGAACTGAGCGTAGAAGTTGGCGGGCTGGGGGGCTGGACGGAGGTGGCCGCCGGTTCGCGAAGAGGGACGGCCTGTTGAGCCGCTAGGTGGCGGGCGGGTCCCACCGTATTCGTCGGGCTCACCGAAGAGGTTGGTGTGGGGTTGGCCACTAGGGGCGTGGCTGCCGGATGGGTCGCTCGACTCGGTGGACTCGTGGACCGGCTCGGGTACGTGGTCGGGGTGGATCAGTAGGCCGCTTGGCGTGGGGGCCACGGTCTTGTCGGCGTTCAGGCCCAACCAGCGCTCGCCGTCGTGAGCTTCGGCGTAGGCAAAGGTGTCCTGCTGCCAGGTGAGGTTTGTGTCCCTGCGGGCGATGGCTTGGTGCAGCACCTCTCGGCCAGCGAGGCGGGGCATATGCAGGAAGCGGGCGTAGGTCTCCCACAGCTTGCCGACCGCTATGTCGCCACGATCCGACCACAGGTTCCGGCGATCAAGATCCATGCGCACGCGCACACCGCTGTAGGTGGCGATCAGCGTTTCTTCGCTGGCCAGCTTGCGGCTGACCCGTGCAGCCAGGTCGCCTTGCGCGGTTGCCCGAATGGTCTGCCATTCGACGTCAGCACCGCCCGGTTCCTGCGACGGCCTGAGCACCAAGGTGAACGTCTCGCCGATCATGCTGTTGACCTGATTGGAGGTTTCCTCGGTCTTGGTCTGGGCCTGCTTCTGCTGATGGGCTGTGAGGTTCATCGACTCATCGCTGGTGATCGACTTCCACGCCAGATAGCGCCGTGCCGCCTCGCGCAGTCCGTCCAGGCGGTTGGCATCCGCAGCCACGAATATCACCATGTTCTTGTTGAGCCTCGGCCCAGCGTCTCGCTCGGCCAGGATCCGGGCTGCTAGCTGTACTGCCCTCGAATGGTCGTCGTTGAACGAGTGGGTGGTGCCCGGCCCCAACACCACTAGGCGCACGCCGTCGTCGTTGTCGGGCACGTCGCCGGGCCCCTCGGCGAAGACTTGCACCGCTGCGAAGCCGCCCCGGTCGCGCTGGCCGGCAATCCGTGCACGCACCTCGTCGTCGGCGTCGCGGTCGGTGAAGTTTGAGTTGGCCCGGTCCTCGGCAAGGCGGGTGACGTTGGGTATCAGCGAATACCAGTACTGTGCCCCGTCCACGTAGAGATGCGTGGCCTCACCCGACAGCCGCCGGAGAGCGTCGGCGAACTGCTGGGGCGGCTCACCGGGCTGCGCGCAGCCCAGCACCACCGACTTGAGGTTCACCCCCTGCTTGCCCTCGGGCCGTGGCGCCGAGCCCATGTACACGGTGCGGGCAGCCCGCCGTGTCGCGGACAGTCGCCCGAAATGCCTGTGGTGCTGATCGAGTCGCAACGGCAGCGAGTTGTCGCCGTCCACATCCGACTTTATGACGGGGTCCCAGCCGTCTTCGAGGTACTTCTTCATCTCACTGACCAGCGGCCCGTGGCTCATCGGCAGGTTGCTTGGCATGATCAGCAGCGAGCGGTCCTCGCTCTGCCACAACTCCGAGATCGCCAGTGCCATGAGCCGCAACACGCCGCGGGTGCGCTGGAACTTGTCGAGGGCCGACCAGTCACCGAAGAGGCGGTCGAACAGCTCCGGATGGATCGGATAGCACTGTTCCATCCGGCGGCGGTACTCTCCCTCGCCCACCCCGGGCGGGAAGTCGCTGCCCTTGGAACGGTACATCTCACTGAATGCCCGGATTACCCCGTCACGCACGCGTTGCATGTCGGCTGGGATCGGGTCGAACAGGCGCCGGCGCACTATCTCGAAGGACTCATCCGGTGTTGCCGGCTGCCATTGCGAGGCCGAGCGTTGCACGACATTGCGGAGCCGTTCTAGGGCGGTGCGACCCTTGGGTCCGCCGACCTCCACTTCTGAGGACGGTGACGAATCGGCCGAGGCTGGCAGCGATACCAGCACCACCACGTTGGGCACTGCGGCTGCGGCCTCGGTAAGGGCTTGAGCGAACGTGAACTGGGTCTCGAAGTCTCCTCCGACGAGCCGCCGCTCTCCACCGGTGCCCGAAGTGCCGGTGGAGCCGTCTGGAAGTTGGCGGGCGTATGCGACCCACTCGTCGATCAGGATCACAGCTGGGCCGAAGTGCTTGAACAGCGTTACCAACTTGTCGCCGGGGCTGGTGCCTGCAAGGTCGTCAGCCCGGACCATGTCGTAGCCGGCCTTGTCGCCGAGTTGATACGCCAGGCGGCCCCACAGGGTGTGCAGGCGTATCCCTCCGACAGCGCTTTCCGGTGATGCCGGCGGGATCTTGTGGCCCACCAGCACGCATCGCTTGATTCCGGGCGGCAGCGTCAGCTTCTCTGCAGCAAGCACGTCGGACACCCCGGGCAGTCTGGCGGTGTCGGCACCCGAGGCGAGGTGATACAGCGCTATCAACGAGTGCGTCTTGCCGCCTCCGAAGTTGGTCTGCAACTCGATGACCGGGTTGCCGCCCAGGCCGGCGAGGCGGCGTGCTGCGCCGGTCAACAGGTCGCTCAGTCCCTGAGTCATGTAGGTGCGAGCGAAGAACGAATACGGATCCTGGTACTCGTCGCTGCTGGTGCCTGTGTGAACCTGCCAGAGATCGGCGGCGTACTCGGCCTGCACGAAGTTTCCACTGGCAACATCGTTGTGTGGCGTGATGATCTCACGCCACGGCGCGAGTCCGGCGCTGGGAGTTCCCTCGGTGGCTTTGGCCGCAGTGCGGCGCCGCTCGTTGCGTGCCTCTTGTTCGAACATCTGCCGCAGCAACTCGCGACGCGAAGCGCAGATCTGGTCGCGTTCGTCAGTGTTGCCGAAAGCGTCGAGAAGTCGCTCCATCGAGTCGAGCGCCCGTGACGTGTCGTCGCTGCTGAGAGAGTCCTGGTGCGCCCACCGGTTGCGTACTTCGGCTACCTCGAAGACCAGTGAAAGCACGGAGCGCCCGAATGCTTGATTGAATACCTCTTGCCAGGTCGCCTTGAGGCAGTTCAGCAGGAAGGCCACATCCTCGGTGCTGGGTTCGCGTTCCGGCCGATGCAGTTTGCTATTGACCGTCTCAAGCCAGCGGTGGCCGTAGAAGCCGCTCCAAGCGTCACCACAGGCTGGTTCCAGTCCTTCACGCAGCAGGCGCAGCGCACGCGACACACGCTCGTTGTTGGCTATTGCCATATCAATACACCTCCCGTATCGCGGTTCGATGAATCAGAACCTCGGCCGTCGCTGGATGTGGAATTAGGTGCGACGTTCGTGAACTCCCCTGAGGTTGGCTGGGTCATAGCATGGTTTCCTGGGTGGGGCCGGTTGCTTTGTCAGCGATCTTGGTTGCACCGGTGCGCAAGTTAGGCCAGGCGGCGATGAGACTGTTGTAGGCGTTGGCCTCGGCCGCCCAGCCTTGGTCGTTGGCTTTCTGATACAACAGATAGGCAAGTGAGCGCGCCCGGTCGCCGTAGCTGCCGAGAGCGTGCAGCAACTCGGACGCCTCGGTTTCTGAGCGCTCAAGCGCAGCGGCCAAGTACTGGGTGGCCTCCCACACCGTCAGCCGGTCGTCGCTGGCCGGTGACCAATCAGTTGCAAAGTCTTTGCGTACATATAACCGGAACTTGCCAGCGCGTGCCTCGCCGATCCCTGAGGACTCCACTCCGGCCAGTGAAGTATTTTTAGCGCGAGCCACGCTGTCGGCATCGCCTGAGGGTCCGGGGTTGTAGCCGTGGGCTTGGAACCATGCGAGCGCGAAGCGAGTGTCGGCGTCTAGGTCCGCCTCAGTGCCGTCAAGCACCTCGCCCAGAACATCGTTGATGATGGAAAGCGCAGTCGCCACTCGCATCGAGGACCCGTCGGCCTCCACCACCTGTTCATACCGCGAGAACACCTTGATGCCCGGACCGATAGTGGACTGTGCCATGTCCACGGGCACGATATTCCCGGACTGTAAGACTCGAATAGCTTCGGGAAGTTCCTGCCGCAGCGCCGAAACGAATTCGCCACGCGTGGCTGATAGCGCTGACGCAGGTCGAGGCCTGCAGACGAGTAGGACTGAAGAGGCCAGCGCATTAGAGGCAACCGCGCGGAGACGGCCCGGCCTCTCCGTGCGCAGTGGCCATGTTGCGTTGACTTGTAGGTCTGCATCGACAACTGCCTGCAGGAAGGTATCCCAACCGGTTGATCGAGTCTCGCCATCCTTAGTTTCGGTCGACTTGTACGCGTAATAGATAGTTGCTGGGATATCGTAAATTACACCGGAATGCTCCGGGGGGGGGGGGGGTCGCGTAATGTCTTCATGAACTCAGCCATGCCCGACTCAAAATAGTGTTTGGCACCTATGGTTCCCTTGTGACGTTCCGAATCGGCGATCAGTTCTTCTGTCTTCGGAGTCAACAGAGTGGAACACTCTGTCGGCCACACATCGACAAGATTCATGCGCAACCAGACGTAGAAGAAGTCTGAGATGTCAGCGTATCCGATGTTGTCGTAGTAGGGTGGATCGGTTGAGAGCACGGCTGCTTTACTCGCATGTAAGTGTGCCCGTGCGTCCTGTTGAACAACTGAGGACTCGCCCATCGCAGGTAGGTGTGCGATCGCCTTGACAATACGATTGATCGTCGCCATCCAGTTGCCTGTCGACATCGAAAATGGGTTCACTTCAACGACATCCCAGTTTATTTGGATGGCCTGACGTCCGAAGGTAGTTCTCAAACTCCGGGCGGCAATATTCCATGTACAAAGCTGTGACCATTGTTCGGCGGATTTGTCGATGGCGAATGCAAGATAAGTGACGATCGCGTCTGCATATGCGCGGACCCCTTCACCGCCGTCTCTTAGATGGATTTCATCGTTAGGCCATCCGGCGGCTTGGCAATCAGTCGCAACTTTGTCTGCGATTTCACGAAGAAGGCGCGAGAACGTACCGAGAGCTGTTAGTTGTCGTGCCGTGAACAACTTCCACCACTCGTCCAGGCCGTATGCTTGTACGCCGAATCCAAGTCCCTTTTTGGGCAACGATGCCTCGGGACGCCACATTGGAGGAGCGCATTGAGCTGCGATCTCATCTAGTTGAGTGGGCGAGAAGTAACTTCTACTTCGGTGTCCTTCAGCTACCACGGCGATTAGCTGCTGACTCATACGTCCGGCTCGACCTTCGGATTTGATGTAGTCGCCGGGTATGGCAGCGCCGGTCGCGAGGCAAGTGCCGTGACCTTGCGCGACCGTTCTGCCATGTGAGGGTTCGGCACCTTTACGGATCTCGTAGCGGATCGTTTGGGTGTCGGGATCGATTAGTGGCTCAACCCAAACTTTAGGTTTGCAGGGCTCGTTAGCCAGAACCCACGATGTCACAAGTGGCACGTGGCCTGACCAACTTGGGTCGGGCGATTCGACGGTGCGTGCCCAGATCCAAGCGATAGGGGTTAGCCGTTCGCCGCCGGATTCTTCAACATTGGGATACAGGTGGCCGATCCGCCGCTTGGCTTCGTCGTGCATCCAAAGTCCATAGGCTTTCACGTCGGCTGCTAAGCCTTGCGCTCGTTCCCAACTTGTGGGCGTATTGCGCACGTCGGGATGTACGGGCAGTTTTCCCGCAAAGCGAGGCGGTATCTCGATCATGGCCTTGTTGATGAGCACCGCTACCGGGTTCAAGTCGCCAGCCAACGCCGTGAGTCCCAGTCGCTGCGCCTCAAGCGGGATTGTTCCTCCTCCGGCGAAAGGGTCCACGATCGGCGGCGGCCCGTCGGGGAAGCAGCGGTCGATTTCCCCTCGAGCCTCGGCCAGGACCTCGGGATTATTCGAGTTCTCCCACTTGACCAGTCGTTTCAAGATCTCGAACAGTCGTTGCCGTTCAGTTTCCTGCTGCTCCGCCGACAACGACGGGTCGCCAGAGGGGTCGTCCACCAGCGAAGCCCAGATCACCGCACGCGCCGCAGCCAGTGGCTTACGAGACCACCACAGGTGCAGCGTGGACGGATGTCCGTGCCGGATCGACTTCTCCCGAGCTGCTTCAGCATTGATCGCTGCCAGCGGCAGCGCCACATCTATCAACTTCGGTCGAGGCTGCTCGGTCACGGTCGCATCACGGGGCGACGCTACACGACCGGGATCGCGCCCCGCTCAAGTCGTGGGCAGCGCTCGCTACCCAGAGCGGGTGCTCACCTGTGCTCTTCGCACCTCGTCAGGGAGCTCCCCCAACCGGGCACGCCGAACCGCTGCGCTCAAAATCATGAAATAGAATGTTGACCTATAAAATACTAGCCTAAGGTAGGTGCGGCCCGTATGGGCTGCTCGAGCACAGAATAGGGAGGAGGTGCCGATGGCAGAGGTCACGGCTGCCGCCGGGAAGGGCGACGTGCCCGCGATCATCCAACGGGAGGCGATTGCGATGCGCTCGAGGCAGGATCGCAAGCTGCAGGAGCTGTTGCGCATCGCCACCGGGTCGCTGGTCGTGTTCCTCACGATCGGAACGATCGCAGTGGCAGCCGCGGATGCGATCGCGCCCTCCACGGCGACCGTCGTCTTGGCCTTCGCCGGCATGATCGCTGTTGGGCTCGTCGTGATCCAAGTCATGATCGCCTCCCGATGGAGAGAGGGCCCCAAGATCGAAGTGCTTCTCGAGGCAAACGAGCGGATACGTCCCTCCGATGACGAGTTGCGTCTGGCGCTCACCCGTACCATGCGCGTTGACCACGAGGGCAATCAGCGAACTCTGCGAAGCGTTCGCGCTGGGGTGGCCGTCGTCTTGGCGCTTGCGTTCCTTGGGCTGCTGACTTTGCTTGTCGGTCTGCAGGAGCTAGTGTGACGATATGAAACCAACCGATGAGACCGATGGTGGGGAGGAACCGGCTGAGCTTCCCCTTGTGTTCGAGTCCATGGTCGTTAACCAGGGGTTCTTGCCCGAGTCGTTGTTGTTCTGGCGGCGGTGGCGCAAGCCCGAGCCAAGTGCGGAGGCTCTTCTGACGCTGGACCGCACAGAGGACGTGGAACCTACCGGTGAGACCGATGGTGGGGAGGAACCGGCTGAGCTTCCCCTTGTGTTCGAGTCCATGGTCGTTAACCAGGGGTTCTTGCCCGAGTCGTTGTTGTTCTGGCGGCGGTGGCGCAAGCCCGAGCCCAGTTCCTGAGGTACTTCTGACGCTTCGCTGCTAGGCGCACATGCCGATACGCCCATCGGGAGCCGCCTAACGTCGGGAGTAGGGCGCAGCCTCGCTAGTTGCTAGTGCCCTCAACTCGCTGAGATCGCAACGGGCTCGCCAGCTGCCTCCAACGGCTGCCCAAGTTGGCGCGCGAGTTCCGGGTCGGCATGGATGGGGGTTTGTGACCGAGATCGGGGTGCGGTATCGTGATGTCTATTGTTGTATCAAGCTATCTCAGTTCCAGACGTAGCCTCGGAGCAGCCTTCATGGTGCCCCCACCGACCATTCCGATCACGTCGAGCGGGAAGGAGCTTCGCGATGACCACCACACAGGCACAAGCGTGCCGTGCTATACACCAGCCTCGTGACAGCCATGGACAAGGAAGCGGCTGACATCCTCATGGAACAGATGCCACTCGGAGGCTGGAGCCAGATGGCGACCAGAGACGACCTCACCAACACCGAGCAGCGTCTGCAAGCTGCGCTGCAGATCGCCAGTGCCGAGACCAGCACAAGGTTCGCGGAAACCAACACCAAAATCGCCGAGACCGACAATCGACTCGCCGCAGCCATGCAGGCCGGCTTCGCGGAGGCAGCCAAGGAGCGGGCTGCGGCAACCCAGGAGCGGGCCAAGATCGTGCGAGCCCAGGCCAGGCAGCTCTACTTCATCGTTGCCACCATCGTGACCTCCAACACCTTGGCCGCGGTCTCCATCTGGATCGCACTGTCCAACAGCGCAGCCGGCCTCTGAACTCGGGTACCCGGCAGTCGTGCTGCGTTGACGAGAGGGCTGCGTTGGTGCGTGCTAGTGGGGTGGGGTTGCTTGGGTCAGTAGCTCCGCCACGTTGAGGGGCACGCTGGTCTGGGCGGCGTGCAGGGTCACCTGCCCGAACGGGTTGGCCAGGTAGCGCACCTCGGGCTCGGCCTTCAAGTCCTCGGGCACGGCGACCACCGCTAGGCGCCAGCGTTCGGGGTTGCATTGGGCCTGTCCCACCTGGCGCCTGCTCACGCTGATCTGCTCGGTGCTCGGCAGATGTCCCTTCACCTCGATGAAGTAGCATGTGCCGGTCGCCGGGTCGGTGGACAGCACGTCGTAGCCGGGATTGGAGTGGTGCTGCGACTCCGGCTCGCGGCCCAGCGCCCGCTCCGCCTCCAGCACCGCCGCCACGGCCCGGCGGTCGGTCTCGGCACGCACCGCGGCATCGGCGGGATCACCCGGTTTACCCGCCAGCGCATCGAGCAATCCCTGGGGCACCACCACAGCGGCTGCTGCCACCGTCGGCGGGGTGTTGTGCAGGTCGGCCTCCAGATCCAGTTCCAGGCGGCGGCGCGCCAGGCGGGTGCTCAGATCCTCAGCTCTGGCCTGTGCCCGGCTCGAGTTGAGGCGCGGTTTTCGCCCGGCGGTCTCCTGGGCTCGGATCTCTGAAGCCCGCCTGTCCCAGTAGCGGATCTCGGACTCGAGGCGCTGCGCCACCGCCCTTCTCACCTTGGCGACGCGGGCGGAGGTGACCGCATGGATCTCATCGAAGTGCGGCCCGGCCAATTGTTCGATTGCCCAGGCTCGGGCCGTGTCCTCGACAGCCTGGTTGGCCCAGTCGAGGTCGAGGCGCCCGTTCAGCAGAGCCGGCTCGCCGTCGGCGAGGGGCGCGTAGTTGAGGTAGGGCTCAGAGCCAGGGTCTGTCGCCTTGCCGTGGCGGTCGATCTCCACATAATGAAACCGCTGCGACACCACCTGGCGAGAACCGTTCACATGACGACCGTCGGTGATCGTGTGCCGCAGGTACACCAGCAACCGCGCCTCGGTCGCCGGATCGGCGCGATCCACCAGCAGGGTGCCGCGGCTCAAGGTGTCGCCGCAGTCGTCGAGCACTCGGGCGATGACCGCGGCAAGCAGCGGCGTGCCCGGCGAGATCAGCTCGGCGCGCACCAAGGCGGCCCCGTCGCCGTGCCGGTCGGGTCGGCTGGAACCCGTATTGCCCGTCCGGTGGGGTCGGCTGGGACCCGTATTGCCCGTCCGGTCGGGTCGGCTGGGACCCCTATTGCCCGTCCGGTGGGGCCGGCTGGGACCCGTATTGCCCGGCCGGTCGGGTCGGCTGGGACCCCTATTGCCCGTCCGGTGGGGCCGGCCGGAACTCTGCTTGCCCGGCCGGTCGGGCTGGATGAACGTCTTGTTGAAGGTCACCCGCTGGTAGCGGTCATGCACCGGGCCGAGACGGGGATCGGCCGCAGCGCGCACCACAGCCGGCACACGGGTCACCTCGAAGCGACCCCGTTCACGGGCAACGATCCGCCCTCCATAGAGCCGGAGTGCCTCGGTGAAGAACGACTCGACGAACCAGGGCTGCAGCTTGCGGGCCCGAGCGATCTCCATGTCGCGGCGGATCGTGTCGTTGGCGGCGGGGTCGGCCAATCCGGACACGAGAGCACGCTCCCGCAGCACGGCCTCCATGTCAGCGCCGATGTCGGCGTCGATCACCTCGTCCATCCAGGCGGCATGGGCAGGGTCGTCGTCGGCGACGATGGCGCGCATCAGCAGATCCCGCAGCGACGTGTTGATCCGTGCACTGCCCAGCACGTCGTACACCTGATCGCCGTACACGGTGCGCTGCTGTTCGATCTTGTCGAACAGGCGCTTGAACACCTGTCCCTCACGGGTGCGGTGCGCCACCAGGTTCCACAGGTGGCAGGGCAGCCGCTGGCCGATGCGGTGGACACGCCCGAAGCGCTGCTCGATGCGGTTCGGGTTCCACGGCAGGTCGTAGTTGACCACCATGTTGGCCGCCTGCAGGTTGACGCCCTCGCCGGCGGCGTCGGTAGCCACCATCACCCGAACGGTCGGATCCACACGGAAGCGATCCTGTATGGCCCGCCGGTCTTGGCGCTTGATGCTGCCATGGATCGTCGCGACAGCGTCGGGTCGGCCCAACTCAGCGGTGATCCGCTCGCGGAGGTACTCCAGCGTGTCGCGATGCTCCGAGAACACGATCAACTTCCGTGCCGGCTGCAAATTGTCTGCGCTGGACGCATTGCTTGTGCCTGCGCCCGTGTCGGGATGGGCGCGTGCTCGGGTCAACCGCAAGTTGTCTGCGCTGGACGCATTGACTGTGCTGATGTAGTTGTCACCGGGGCTGATGTAGTTGCCGCCGGGGTCGAACGGGGCGAACTGTTTGGAGCGCAGCAGGTCGCGCAACTCGATCCACTTGGTGTCGATACCGCTCCGGCGTACATCGTCGGCCAGGCTGACCAGCCGCTTGAGTTCGCTGACCTCGATATCGAGCTCGTCGGCTGACTCCGCCGCCGTGGCAGCGTCAATCACGAACCACTCCAAGTCTTCAAGCTCGGTGTCGTCGTAGTCGTCGAAGTCGAAGTCCTCCAACTCCGCCAGCCGCACACCCTTGGGCAGGTCGATCATCGGAATCGGCTGGCCCGAGGCTGCGAGGCGGCGCAGTTCGGCGGCCTGCTCGGCCAAACGGTCACGACGGCGCCGAAGCGAGTGGAAGATCGCCGCGGGTGACGACGCCAGCCGTCGCTGGAGTCCCGCCAGGGCGAACCCGATGACGACGCCCCGGCGCTTGTCGCCCTCGGCCTGCATGCGCACGGCGCGGTTCATGCCGTCGCGCACGTAGGCGGTGACCGCCTCGTACAGCTTCGTCTCGGGTTCGGACAGTTCGAAATTGAGGCTGTGAGCGTGACGTTCCGGGAACAGGCGCCTGCCGTCGAAGGTGAGCAGGCTCTCCTTGACCTGCCGCCGCATCACGTCGCTCACATCGCTCACATCGGGCATCCCCTGCCGGCCGCCCGTGCCTGTGCCACCTACATCCGTGGTCTTGGTGATCGTGCTGCCCACGCCCGTGGTGATCGTGCCGCCTGCGCCGGTCTCGCCGACTCTGTCCGTGGCTGTGCCGGTCGTGTTGACGCCAGTCACGCTCGTGTCAGCGCCGCTGGAGCGGGTGCCAGTGCGGGATCGCAGCCGCCCGGCGAAGCGCTCGGGATCGATCAGGGTCATGAACGCCAGGAAGTCCTCGTTCTTGCCGTTGTGCGGTGTGGCGGTGAGCAGCAGCAGGTGGCGGCTGCGGTCCCGCAGCTTCTCGCCCAGCACGAACCGCTTGGTGCGATGCAGGTCCTCGCGGTAGACGCGTGCCGACATCTTGTGGGCCTCGTCCACGATCACCAGATCCCAGTCCGACGCCTCGAGCTTGGCGCTCAGCTCCTCGGAGCGTGAGAGCTGATCGAGCCTGGCGATCAGCAGGTTCTTGTCGAGGAACGGGTTGCCCGCACGCGACGCCTCCACGGCAGCCCTCGACATCAACTCGAAGTCGAGGTTGAACTTGTCCCACAACTCGTCCTGCCACTGCTCCACCAGGCTGCCCGGCGCAACGATCAGGCAGCGAGCCACATCGCCGCGCAGCATCAGCTCGCGGATCAACAGTCCCGACATGATCGTCTTGCCCGCTCCGGGGTCGTCGGCCAGCAAGAATCGCAGCGGCTTGCGGGTGAGCAGCAGGTTGTAGACCGCGTCGATCTGATGCGGGTACGGCTCGATGCTGGAGGTGTCCACCGCCGCAAAGGGGTCGGCCAGATGAGCCTGCTGCATGCGGCGGGCCTCGGATGCCAGGCAGAACATGGCACCGTCGGCGTCGAAGCTCCAGCGCCGCTCCGAAACCACCGACAGCCCCGCGAGGTCGCCCGCAGGGACGATCCGCTCGCCGAGCAGTCCGTCTGCCGTGCGGTAGGTGAGCGTCGCCGACCCAGGGCCGTGAACCTCCACCGCCACAACCGTCACATCGCCGCCGGTCACCACCCCCGACAGCCGCATCCCCGCAACCAGATCACCAAACCCCAACATCACCGGCCAACCTCACCCTCGGCCGTGTGCGCACCCGCCCCCGCGAGGTGCTTCACGGACTGTCGCAGGTATGTGATACCATGTGGCGCATACCCCCCTAGTCGCTTCGGTGGCTAGGCGAAGGCCCGCTTCGGCGGGCCTTCGAGTTTTCTAGCAACTCTCCGGCTTCTCCGGATTGCGAATCGGTCGGCACCCATCAACCGCCTGCAAGTGAAGGCTCAGAAAATTCTACACTATAGTTTCCGGAATAGCTACATTGTAGCTGAGGAAAAGGTGGGATGGCTGAGCTATGGCCGATGGTTCTTCACAGGCTGGCAGTTCACGGCGCACGCTCACGCCGCCCGGATACCGGCCTCGGGTGGCCGACGGGCACCATCGACGCCGCGGCCCGGTCGCTGCTGCGGATCGCCGGCTCAATCGACACCGCCAAGGCCGGACCGCTCGCCGGGCTGCTCGTGGTGACACCCACCGGTTACGCCCACACCCGCCCCGACGGAGTGACGGTCGCCCCGCTCACCACTCTCGCCTCCTAGACGTGGGCGGGCACCGCCCTGGTGGCTCGGTGGTTGTGGCCGAGGGCATCGACGGCCGTGTCTGCCCGCTGCAAGATTGCGGGGGGGGGGGGGGGGGGGGGGGGGGGAGGGTGCTTGGCTGCCTCGGGCGTGGGGCTCCTCTACAGGACGGATGGCCACGCCCGGCGGGAATCTCACTCCGGCCTCCCAGCGAGGGAGGCCACGCCTAGCCGAACGTCTACGCCGTTGGAACCTCACTGTCTGGGTAAAGTGGCGGTTGCGTGCCGGGGGGGGGGGGGGTATGTTGGTGGTTGGTGTGGCGCTGGTGCTGTCGGGGTCGGCGTGTGTGCTGGCCGGGGTGGTGTTAGGGTTGTGCAGTTCAAGTCGGGTCGGCGGGGTTCCGCCGGGTGATAGGTAGGAGGTTGTGGCTGATGTCGCAGTCGGTTGGCGTTGGTAGTGGGTTCTCCCCGCCGGGGGGGGGGGGGCTGGCTGATGTACATGGCCGGTCGCCGCCGTCGGGAAGCCTCTCTTGGTGGCATGCGGGGGTTGTTGTGGTGTGTGTTGTTGGTGGTTGGTTTGGTGGGTTCTGTTGTGGTGGCGGCTCCGGCTGGGGCCGCGCCTGTGGGCAGCAGCGCGGCGGAGGCCGACGTGTTGCCGGTGTTCTCTGCGTGTGTGGGCGATGCCACGCGTGACGCCGGGTTCGTGGACACCGGGGGGTTGGTTGCTGAGGCTGCGATCAACTGCATCGCGTACTATGGGATCACTCGGGGCAGGACGTCTGAGCGGTTCGATGCAGGGTCTGAGGTGACGCGTTCGCAGATGGCGCTGTTCTTGTACCGGGCTGCTGGTGTGGCCGGGGTGGATCTGACGGGCGGCTCGGGTGCCGCCGACTTCGCTGACATCGCCGGTCTGGACGAGGAGCGTCGCGACGCGATCGTGGCGTTGGCTCGCAATGACATTCTGGTTGGCTCGGAGATGGCGTTCAGGCCGGATGCGAGCATCACGCGTGCTGAGATGGCGGTGGCTCTGGTCGGGTTCTTGCGCCATGCCAGCCCTGGCCTGTTCCATCAGGACGGCGCTATGGAGGGTGATCTGATCTTGGGTTCGGGCGGGACGCTGGATCATTTCGCTGACGCGCGTGGCGTTGTGCCTGACGGTGTGGAAACTGCGATCTCGTATGCCTTTGAGCTTGGTATCACTACGGGCAGCGCGGCGGGCGCGAACAGGTTCTCGCCTGGTGATCCGGTGTTGCGTAAGAATATGGCGTCGTTCATCACGCGCACGTTGGCGCACACGGGGGTGCGCCCTGCGGGTGTGACGGCGCAGGCTGATGGCAACAGGGTGGTCGTGTCGGTGCGCGATGCGATGTTCGCGCCGGTGGACGGTGCGATGGTTGACGGGTTCTATGTGAGCACGCAGCGCCGTTATCGGGCGTTTGATCGGCGGGGCGGGTGCAACGCGATCATCAGAAGCGTGAACCGCACCTCCACCAAGTGCGTGATCGACGCCCGTGATCCGGTCACCGGAGCCGACGGCGATGTGAGGTTGGACGAGTTGAGCGCGGCGACGATTGGTCGGGGTGTGACGGTGTGGGTGTGGACCGGCAGCCGCGGCACCCGTTACAGCGCCGATGTGGACGCGTTCGAGTTGCGCATCGCCGGTGAGGCCGGGGCTGGGACGGCACCGGCCGCGACCGCGGTTGTTCCTGCCGCTCCCTCTGGTGGCGGTGGCGGCGGTGGGGGTTCGGCGCCGGCCGCGACGACGACTACGACTTTGGCGGCGGCGGCGGATTTTGTGGTGACGGTGAAGGGTGTGACATTCGATGCGGACACGAAGTTCGCTACGGCGAGTTTTGGTGAGAGTGTGCCGATCAAGGTGCAGCTCGTCGATGCTGATGGCGCTAATGCGACTGTGGGTGTTGACGGCAGCGGTGCTGCGACGTTTGCGTTGTATGTTCACGGTGTGACGGAGCATCTGGCTGTTGTTCGTCCGGGGACGTCGGGTGATGGTTTGCGGTTGTGGTGGGGTGCTACTACGGGTGCGTTAAGGTCGAGTACTCGCGTCAGTTCGACCGGGTCGACGGGCGCGGATGGCAGTCATACGTTCACGCCGGCCACGTTGAACGATTCAGACACCGCGAACCCTGGCACCAAGGGCAGCATGGCGTTTGCTGTTCGGGCGCGGGCGAACGCGCCGGGCTTCAACACTGATATCGCGGCCGCTAAGGCTTACACGGGACACATCAGATACACCGAACCCAGCGGAGAGGCCACCACAACCACCACGACGACGACGACGACTACTACTACTACTACTACTACTACTACTACTACTACTACTACTCCCACTACGACCACTACTACCGCATCCACTACCACCACGACGACGACTACTACTACTACTACTACTACTACTACAACTTTGCCGTTGGGTCAGGCGGGGGCTGAGTCGGTGAGTGTGACCGCGGACAATGCGGCGGTGCGTGCTACGAAGATGTCTGATAGTCAGCAGACTACGTATTATGAGATGAGGTTTGGTGACTGGAGCTATTTCGATGTGCAGCTGCTGTACACGGACGAGAGTGACAACGACAAGGTGAAGCGGGCCGCTTTCGGCAAGGACGGCACCAACCCGGTGACTTTGCAGGTGTCGCAGCGCAACACCGCCGCCGCGATCACCTCGATAACGGGTGTTCGCAGGCTGGGTCCGGCGGTTGATAACAGTGTTTGGAACCCGCTGTCGACCGGTGTGAGTGTGCGGTGCGGCAACGCGAATTGTCCCAGTTTCACTCCTGACGTCGGGCCGGAGCTGATCACCGACAGCAACGGCGCGGCGAGGTTCACGGTGGCGGCGCCGGCGGATCCGAGGCCGGGCACTTCTGGTGATGTGATGACGCTGCTGGTGCGGGTGCATGAGGAGGTGAACGGGCCGCGGTCCAACACCAACCCGACCACTAACCACGGGTTGCACTACTTCTATGTCAAGGTCACCGACGCTACCCGCATTACCACGGGGGCGCCGACCACCACGACCGTGCCCTCGGGCAACGCGGCGACGAAGTGGACGGTGAAGTCCGTCGGTGCCAGGACCGACAGGACGTTCCCGATCGGCGACACCGGCACGACCAAGGTGGATGCCTCCTTCGGGGACATGGTGAACGTCGTGGTCCAGCTCAAGGACAGCAGCGACGCGGACACCACCGTCGGCACCGACGGCAGCGGCCCGGCGAGCTTCGAGGTGCATTACATACTGGTGTCCAACTATCTGACCCAGCTCACCCGAGCCAGCAATCAGTCAGGTCTGTTCTGGTCGAACCCCACGGGCTCGGTAACCATCAACTTCAGAACGACGTTTGCGACCAACCGCAACGGCAGCCTCACGTACCCGGCCTGGCACGCCGATCCCGAGCCCAGCGCCTCGGGCAACAAGGCCAGCCTCGGTCTCACGATCCGGGCCAAGGCCAACGCCCCCGGTGCCACCGACAGTGGCGCCACCACCCGCCTCGCCCACGCCATCGTCCGCTACTACGAACCCTAACCGGCGGCGAGTTTCACGGTTATGTCTGACGGCGCGAAGACCGACCGCGAACTTTCCGCTAGTTCGAGCTTTGTTGAAGTCGAGTTCGGGGACAAAGTGGGTATCGTGGTGCAGCTCAAGGACGCTGACGGTGCCAACAAGGCGGTCGGTACCGACCGTACAAGTGCCGCTTCCGTGGAGGTGCGGTACCGTTTGCGGAGACGGTGGGATTCGAACCCACGAACGACTTGCATCGTTACTTCCTTAGCAGGGAAGCGCCTTCAACCGGACTCGGCCACGTCTCCGAGGTGCCAATGATAGCGGCTACCGGTCAGGAGCAGTCCACGCATGTGACATCGTCGACGTCATCGCCCTGCAGCACGGCGGTGAGCCAGTCGACGAAAGCGACATCGGCCACCTCCAAGGTGTAGAGCAGATCGCGGAACAGGATCGTGTGATCCGTGCCCGGGGCCATGTAGCTGGCCTGGTTCACGCCTGCAGCCTCGACCATGGCCTCGTTCTGGTGCATGAGCTGGTCCATGGTGCTGGTGTCGAACCCCACCAGCGAGGCGTAGAACGCTTGGCTGCTGTCGAAGGCGTTGTCGAAGCGAGCGAAACGAATGCGGGGAGCGTGCAGGCCGGCCTGGACGAACAGCTCGGGCAGACCCCACTCGCCGGCTGTCATGCCCTCGTTCACGGGCCAGTCCGGCACCACCGACAACGTCCCCCACAGGCTGCCGACGTAGGCATTGATGGTGGGATCGCTGGGGTAGGCCCCCGAGGCGTCGGCGACCACTGTGATGTTGGCGTCGCCGAAGGCGTCGGCAGCCAGACCGCCAAAGAGCGGCGCACCGGCAGACCCTGCGCTCGACCCGGCCACGACCACCTCGGTGGCGTCACCGAAACGCTCGACCGCGGTCGCGAGCGCGGTATTGGCGTTGACGAAGCCGTTGTGGTTGACCACGACGCCGTCGCCGTAGTCGTTGGTGCGGTTGCCGAGGTGCACGTCGCCGGTGCAGTAGAGGGCCACCACGAAGGAGTGATCCCTCAGGGGGTTGAGCGGGTTGTCGAAATCGAAGATGCCGCCCCACATTGCGGGGTTGTCACCCGGCTCGTCAGGATCAGCGGTGACGTCGTAGGTGTTCGTCTCGCCGGTGAACGCGCAGCTGTCCCTGGTGAAGCACGCCCCGCCCCCCTGCAGGTAGAAGACCACGCGCTCAGGGTCGGCCTCGCGCACCCAGTAGAAGTAGTCGCTGCCGTCGGCGCACTGGCAATCCTCGCCACCGTTGAATGCGACCCAATCCGAGCCGGGCACCGACACCGTGGTGGGAACCGTCGTCGTGGTGCTCGGAGGTGCTTCCGTGGCGGTGGTTGTGGTGGCGGGAGCCTCAGTGGTGGTCGGCGGAGCATGTGCGGTGGTCGTCGATGGTTCGGTAGTGGTCGTCGGCGGCTCTGTGGTGGTCGTGGTTGGCGGGCCGGCCTCGGCGGTCGTTGACGGCGAGGTGGCGATGTCGCCGGGCTCGCCCGCTGCAGTCCCGCTGGTGGTGGCATCTTCAGCCTCGTCGCCACCACAACCCACCGCCACCAGCGCGATGACGGCGAGGGCGGCCAGCAGGCGCCCTCGCTTCAGGCCGTGTCTCACCGGCATCGCGGAGGGAGGGGGATTCGAACCCCCGGGGCCCGCGAGGGCCCAACGGTTTTCAAGACCGTCGCAATCGTCCACTCTGCCATCCCTCCCGCTGCGAGCTTCGAGGATAGAGCGCGGCTGCGGCCAGAGCGTCCGCCGTTCGGCGGGGGCGAAGCGTGGAGCCCGTTTCGACCCGGAAGGTCATGGCCTGATACGGCTGCGAAGATCGTCTATCCAGGCCGCGGCCTCGGCCACGCCGGGCTGGTTCGTGGCCCGGCTGTGGTCGTTGCCGGAGGCCGCCGGATACGAGCCCAGGAACTTCACCCTCTCGGTCTTCATGCTGAGGTTGCGCAACGCGTCGGCCACCACCTCGTCGGCGATGTGGCCCTCGCAGTCCAGCAGGAAGCAGTACTGGCCGAGGCTCGCCTTGGTGGGTCGGCTCTGGAGACTGGTGAGGTTGATGGCGCGCGCCGCGAACTCGCCGAGGATGCCGATGAGCGAGCCGGGCACGTCGGAGCGCTGATAGATCACCATGCTTGTCTTGTCGCGCCCCGTGGGGGCAGCGATACGGTCGGCGGCGACAAGCACGAAACGCGTCTGGTTGTCCGCATGGTCGGCGATGTCGCCGGCGAGCACCTCGAGGCCGTATACCTCCGCAGCCCGAATGGGGGCGACGGCCGCCTTGTGCTCACTGGAGGCTGCGACGGCGCGAGCAGCCTCAGCGGTGGAGTTGGCGGCCTCGAAGGCGGCATCGGGCAGGCTCCGGCTGAGAAAGGCGCGACACTGGGCGTAAGCGACCGGATGGGAGCGCACCGCTTTGACGGACTCCAAGCGCACTCCGGGACTGACCAGAAGGTTGAGGTTGACGTCGATGATCACCTCGCGCTGGATGAACAGGTCGGTCCCGAAGGCCAGAGCGTCGAGGGTGGCGGTGACCGATCCCTCGATCATGTTCTCGATCGCCACCAGACCGAGATCCACCTCGGCGCTCTCCACTGACTGCAGCACATCGATGATCGAATTGATGGGACGGTGTCTCATCCGGGCCAGGTCCGGCTGCGAGAACACGGCCTGCTCCGTGAAGGTTCCCGGCGGGCCCAGGTAGCCGACGGTCAACTCGGATGGATCGGCCGGCTCGGGCATCGGGCCATGATACGCAGTCGCAAGCGGCCGGCTCACGGGTGAGCGATCACGCTGGCGGGGTGGCAGCGACACATTGACATGCCACGCGTTCCGCGGCGGTGGTCTACCAGGTGAGCGATTACGCTGATGGGGTGGCAGCGACACCGGAGCGGCTCTACTTCCGGCAGTTGCTGTCCGGTCGGGACTTCGCCGGCGATGACTCCCTGGCACGCCAGATGGTCAACTTCGTGTACGCGATCGGCGACCGGGACACGTCGGAGGCCGTGCTCGTCGATCCGGCCTACGACCCCGGCGGGCTGCTCGACCTGCTTGAGGCCGACGGCATGACCTGTACCGGCGTCCTCGCCACCCACTATCACCCCGACCATGTGGGCGGGCACATGATGGGCTACGACATCGTGGGGATCAGCAGCCTGCTCGAGCGGGTCTCGGTGCCCGTTCATGTGCAAGCCGACGAGGCCGAGTATGTGAGCAAGGTTACGGCGGTCGGCCCCGACCACCTGGTGAGCCACGGGTCGGGCGATGTGGTGACCGTCGGCGCGGTCGAGATCGAGCTCATCGCCACGCCGGGGCACACGCCGGGCAGCCAGTGCTTCCTGGTGGACGGTCGCCTGGTGGCGGGCGACACGCTGTTCCTCGACGGATGCGGACGCATGGATCTTCCGGGCTCCGATCCGGCACAGATGTACGAGAGCCTCACCACCCGGCTGGCCAGGGTGCCCGACGATGCGGTGCTCTATCCGGGACACCGCTACTCCCTCGAGTCCTCGGCCACGATGGGCGCAACCCGTGAGCGCAACGCAGTGTTCCGCGTCCCCGGCCGCGAGAAGTGGCTGGCCACCTTCGCAGGGGGTGCGCGAGGAGGGACTTGAACCCTCACGTCCTTTCGAACACAGGAACCTGAATCCTGCGCGTCTGCCAATTCCGCCACTCGCGCGCGGCATCGACCCGACCGGCGAGCCGGGGCACGAGGCTAGCGCCTCGACTCCACAACCCGCGAGGGAGCGTCCTCGACTCCGGCGCCCCAACTCAAAGTTGGCAGCCGGCGCCCGAAGGCCGTCGCCCGCCCGGCTGGGGAGAACCGCAGCGCGGGCCCCCGGCACACCTCCTCCGCTACCCTGCTCTGCCGCGACCGGCTCCCCGCGCCATTGCCCGCCCGGCTGGGGAGAACCGCAGCGCGGGCCTCCGGTAGTATCCGCAAGCGGTGGGATTCGTCTATGGGGCTGCGACCGACGCAGGGCTGCGTCGCAAAGAGAACGAGGACCGCTACCTCGCCGACGGTGCCGTCTTCGCGGTGGCCGACGGCCTGGGCGGCCACGCCGACGGGGCGAAGGCCGCGGCGGCCGCGGTGGGCGTGCTCGGTCGTGCCGAGCCTCCCGGCACGCTCGATCAGCTGATCTCCCTGGTCGGGATCGCCAACACGGAGATCTACGGCGCCACTCGCAGCGACCCGGCGCTGCGCCACATGTCCACGACCCTGTGCGCGCTGGCGACCCTCGGCGAGGGCGGGGCCGACCCGCCGCTGGGGGTGGTCAACGTGGGCGACTCCCGGCTCTACGCCCTGGTGTCCGGCGACTTCGCCCAGCTCACCGTCGATCACACCATCGTGGAGAACCTGTTGCGCGACGGCGTGCTGACACAAGCTGAGGCAGTCTCCTACAAGGATCGTCATGTCCTCACACGGGCTGTCGGCTACGAGCCGCGCGTGCTCGTCGACGGCTGGGAGCTGCGCACGGTTCTACAGGCGCGGTTCCTCATCTGCAGTGACGGACTCACCAACGAGGTCCCCGACTACGACATCGCGGCGATGCTCGCGTGCCCCGACAGCCCCGCCGACGTCGCGCGGCGGCTCGTGGAAGCAGCGGTGCAGCCCGGGCGCGGGCGCGACAACGCCACAGTGGTCGTTGTGGATGTCGACGATCCGCAGGCGCCCCGATGCGACAGCGTGGACGGCCTGGTGTTGCGAACGGTCCAAGCTGTCGCAGCCTGATCGCCCGCAGGCGTGGGTTTCATTACAGAAGTGTGAGTACAGTCTCGGATCAAACAGGCGGCCAAATGGCAGCCGGTAGACTTGGGCGCGGTGCCTGACGACGGTCTGACCGTGTTCAACGGTCGCTATGAGCTGCTGCGACGAATCGCGCGTGGCGGGATGGCCGACGTCTACCTGGCGCGTGACCGGTCGCTCGGGCGGCAGGTGGCCGTCAAGGTCCTGTTCCCCGAGTTCGCCAACGACCCCAGCTTCGTGGAGCGTTTCCGCCGGGAGGCCAAGGCTGCCGCCAACCTGAGCCATCCCAACATCGTCGGGATCTTCGACTGGGGCCAGGAGCAGGGCACCTACTACATCGTCATGGAGTATGTGGTGGGCCGCAGCATGGCCGACGTGCTGCGATCCACCGGGCCGCTCAGCGCGGACCGCGCCGCCGAGATCGCCTGCGACGTAGCAGAGGCTCTCGGCGAGGCGCACAGCGCGGGCCTCGTACACCGCGACATCAAGCTGGGCAACATCATCGTCAGCGACGACGGCAAGGTCAAGGTGGCCGACTTCGGCATCGCCACGGCGCTGGCCCGCAGGACGGGCGACAACCTCACCCAGGTCGGCTCGGTGATGGGCACGGCCACATACTTCTCGCCCGAGCAGGCCCAGGGCAGGCCCCTCGACGGTCGCAGCGACCTGTACTCGCTCGGCGTGGTGCTCTACGAGATGATCGTGGGGAGACCGCCCTTCTCGGCCGACACATCCACGGCCGTGGCCGTCAAGCATGTGCAGGAGCGCCCGCCGGCGCCCTCAGCGGCCGGCGTCACGATCGCTGCATCGCTCGAGGCGATCATCCTCAAGCTGCTGGCCAAGAACCCGGTCAACCGCTATCCCAGGGCCGAGGATCTTTGCGCCGACCTGCGCCGCTACCTGGCCGGCGCGCACACCGTCCCGGCTCGGCCCCGATCCGCTCCGACCGGAGACATCGGCGCCGGAGTCCGCACGGGGGGGCATGCACCCTCGCCCGCGGCGCCGCCATCGGTGGCCGGCACCGGATCGACCCTGCCGCCGGCGCGTCCCGGTGCTCGCACAACCGGCGCGACCGGCCGGCATCCACCGCAGCTCGCGGGCAGATCCATGCCTCAGCAGCCACCGCCGTCCGGGGGCAGGCCTTCGGCTCAGCAGCCTGGGCATCCCGGTGGGGGCGGGACTCCTGCGCGTCCGCCGGGCGGTGGTGCCGGGCAGCCCCCGTACGGGCCGCCGCCGACCTACTTCTATGAGGAGGTGCACCGCTCCGACGGCTGGAAGCGCACCTCTCTCATGCTGCTCGGGCTGGCCGCGCTCGTGACTGTGCTGGCGCTGCTTGCCGTCACCTTCTATCGCAGCCTGGGACTGGGAGACAGCGACGATCCCGAAGAGCCCACCGGCGAGCAGCCCGCCGTCTTGGTGGAGGTGCCCGATCTCGTCGGTCTGGCCGGTGCCGTCGCAGAGGCGCAGCTGCTGGAGATCGGCCTCGTGGCGACCGTCCAGTACGAGGTGAACACCGAGGTGAGCGAGAACACGGTGTTCAGGCAGACGCCGCCCGGCGGCCAGCGGGTGAGTGACGGCGCCACGGTGGTGTTGACCGTCAGCCAAGGTGAGAATCCGACCGTCCCGGCGGTCAGGGGCCGCAACAGTATCGACGCCCGGCGCATACTCACCGAGGCCGGCTACGTCGTCATCGCGCTGGAAGGCCCCAGCCAGGCAGAGGTGGGCATAGTGGTCGGCCAGGAGCCCACCTCGGGCACCGAGCTCCCGCTCGGCGAGGCGGTGACGATCACCATCTCGACCGGTCCGGGGCAGATCTTCGTGCCCGACGTGCGAGACCAGAGCCTGGTCGAAGCCTTTCAGACCCTCACCGATCTGGGTTTCCGCGTGGGTGAGCGCAGAGAGCCTTCGGACACGGTTCCCGAGGGTTCAATCATCGATACCGACCCCACCGTGGGCTCGCCCGTCGGCGCGGACTCCGCCGTGTTCGTCATCATCTCCACGGGCCGGCCCCTGGTGTCGGTGCCCGATGTGGGGGGCCTGCTGTTCGACACCGGCAAGCTCGCGCTCGAGCGTGAGGGTCTCATGATCGGAATCGTGGCCTTCGAGTCCGTTGAGCCGGGTTCTACCGATGTGGGCAGGATCCTGTCCCAATCACCGCAGGCCAACGTCGAAGTGGATGCCGATACCGCGGTCGACCTGGTGGTCGGCGAGGCCGCCGCGGTCGAGCCCGGGCCCGAACCGACACCCGAGCCGCCGGATGAGCCCTTTCAGCCCGATGATCCAGTGACCGCAACCACGACCATCGCCACCATCACGACGACGGTGCCGGAGACGACCGGCAGCGCCGACCAGAGCAACGACAGCGACGAGGCGTCCGAGCAGGGCTAGGCGTCGCCGGCCTCTAGCCGCCCGGCCCCTGGGAGCAGGTCTCCAGGAAGTTGTTGATGAGTGTGTGGCCGGATTCTGTGAGCACAGACTCGGGGTGGAACTGAACGCCCTCGGTCGGGTGTCGGCGGTGGCGCAGTCCCATGACCAGGCCGTCCTCGCAGGTGGCGGTCACTTCCAGCTCGCCGGGAACCGAGGAGCGCTCGACTATCAGCGAGTGGTAGCGGGTGGCCGTGACGGGGTTCGGCAGGTCCCTGAACACGCCGGCAGAGTCATGGTTGATCACGGAGGTCTTGCCGTGCATGACGGCGGGTGCTCGCACTATCGAGCCTCCGAACACCTGGCCGATGCACTGCATGCCCAGGCACACCCCGAGGATGGGCACCTCGCCGCTCAACTCGTCCAGCACGCCGTTGCTAACGCCCGCGTCATCAGGCGTGCCCGGCCCCGGGCTGATCAGGATCCCGTCGGGACGCAGCCTCCGTAGTTCATCGACAGTGATCGCATCGTTGCGATACACCACAGGCTCGGCACCCAACTCGCCCAGATACTGAACCAAGATGTACACGAACGAGTCATAGTTGTCGATGACAGCAACCCGCGGCCTCACCCGCCTGACGCTACCTACCACCTTCTTGAACGCCTAACGGCCACGACGAGCATCGTCGGACGCGAACGCCTCTTCGGCATTCTGTACGTCCATCAAGAACCTTGAATCGCTTCATTCAAGGCGGTACGCCATGCAGCAAAGTCGAACCATCCACATCCGATGCAACCGCTCGCATCTTTCTTGTCGGTTGGTGCCTATTTGTTATTGCCTGCGTAGAAAAACTGAATCCCAAAGGGCGTGCCACGCTGACCTTTCTTATAGCAATTTTCGCATGCTCGGGACTTGAGGAGGTTGTGGCTTACGCTACCGTTTGACTTCTTCAGCAACTGAAACTTGTCACGGATGTCCTCGTTGCTCATGGCACCGTAATCCGTTTGTCTGGTCCCTTCTTCGACTGTCCAGCGCAGCTGAGGTAGCTTGTGGTCGATGGTAAGCTGACTTGGTGCCCTCACTGTCAGTTCAATGATATCGCGTGATTCGAGCAAATTCATCGCGCGTTGGACAAAGCCACTCGGCATTGTTGTGCCCGGGATCGCACGATTGAAGTTACCTTCCCAACGATCGTGTCGCGTTCGGCGATCGCACTTTGTGCATAGGTGGTTATCGCTGTCGATTTGCATTCCTGGCCGTGTCTTGGTGCCTCGTTGGAGACCCTGAATTCCGGAACCGCCTGCAATCTGATTAATACCGATGTGTTCGTATTCGCATTCGCGGCAATGCCATTCATGATCTCTCAAGACCTCATATACCATCCAGGTCTTGGTGTTGGGGTCGAATGTGGCTTCGAAGTTGTCGATATCAGTCATGGCAGTGGGATGATGCGTGCCTGCGATTCTAGGCGTCTTGCCGCCAACTCGAATAGCGAGGGGTCAAGTTCGTAGGCGATGCTACGACGATTGTGCTGTCGGGCGGCGAGAACTGTGGTAGCGCTGCCAGCGAATGGATCGAACACGATATCGCCAACTTGACTGAACAAAGTCACGAACTCCGCGATTAGTGGTAGCGGCTTTTGTGTCGGGTGAATGCGCTGTTGTGGGGATGGTGCGCAAGCTCCACCGGTGATCGCGACGGATCGGCCATGATGGCCGATTGTAGGTGTCGGCGATCATCCGGTGGAGGTTCAGGAGTATGGCACGGAGTTTGTGCTCATCCGAGCGCGCGCAGCTTGAGGTGCTGGCGAGGTCGGGGTTGGGGGTGGGGGAGATCAGCGGCCTGTTGGGCCGGCACCGCTCGACGGTGTGGCGGGAGCTGCGCCGCAACGGCGGGGTCTGCGCCTATCGGGCTGAGGCGGCGCAGGCCGGGGCCGAGGCGCGGGCGCGTCGTCCGAAGACGCCGAAGCTGGTTGGGGATCCTCTGCTGGCTGCGGCGGTCAAGGCGGGGCTGGCCAGGAAGTGGGCGCCGCACACGGTCGCGGCCGACCTCAGCGAGCAGGGCATGGCGATCTGTGGGGAGACGATCTATCAGGGGTGCTACCGCAGCGACCGGGGCCTGCCCGAGAACACCTGGAGGCTGCTTGCGCGCCGCCGGCGCCGCCGCAAGCCCCGCAGCCGCTGCGAACGCGCCAAGCGCAGCGTGCTGGGCGGTTTCAAGCCCATAGCGCAGCGTCCCGATGCGGTCGCGGCACGGCTGGAGGCAGGGCATTGGGAGGGCGACCTCATCATCGGCGCCGGCAACCGCAGCGCGGTGGTCACCCTCATCGAGCGGGTCAGCCGCTACGCGCTGCTCGCCGCGCTGCCCAACGGCCACACCGCAGACGAGGTCAACGCGGCGGTCATCGCCGCGTTGGGCCGCCAGCCCGCTCACATGGTCCGCACCCTCACCTGGGACCAAGGCCGCGAGATCGCCCACTGGCCCAAAATCGAAAAAGCCCTCCCAGACCTCAAGGTCTACATCTGCGACCCCCACTCACCCTGGCAGCGCGGCAGCAACGAAAACACCAACCGCATAATCCGCCGCTGGCTCCCCAAAGGCACCGACCTCAACATCGGACCCGTCAAACTCGCCATCATCGAAGACCACCTCAACACCATGCCCCGACGCATCCACAACTGGAACAGCGCACTAACCCAATACACTGCCCACTGTCGCGATCACCAATAGAGCTTGCCGTGACTTATGCACGAACACATTATGTACCATTTCGCCATTGAATGGTGTGCCCGGCCGCTTGCCGACGACCACGGCCTCCCACGCATTTATTGGCTTGTAGCGGTGGTTGAATGGTACGGGGTTCGTCTTTTGCCATACCATCGGCCCTACAGCAACGAGGCCATGTTCGGAGAAGATGTCGCAGTAGATTCCAATCTGTGCCTGCGCGCAGAATGTCACTGCCCAGCCGGCAACCTTGGGCAGCACTACTGCTGTCCAAGCGTGAGGGTCAATAGCTTCATCCCATTTCCCGAAATAGCCGCGCGGCATTATGAAGTCGGTGCCATCTTTGCGAAGACGACGCGGTACCTGGCCTTCGCAGGTGTAGCGGCGACTGATGCCGTAGGGAGGATCCGTCAGCAACAGGTCAATGCTGCGGTTCTTCATGGCGGACGCAGCTTCGATGCCATCTCCACATCGAAACTCCCATCCGTCGTTCGTAATCGCGGTGCATGTCGGTTCGTCCCGTGGTTCAGAATATTCGCTCAGAAGGGCAAGCACGTCGCTCTGTTCTGGCGCGGCCAGAATCGAGGCGTCGTGCGCAACCAGCAGGCTTCCAAGCGGAAGTGCAGGGACTCCGTTTCGTTTGGTTGTCAGTCGCACGCTCCACGCATCGACCTGCGGGTCGAAGACCGGCGCCTCGTGGCTGAGAAGCATGCGATGCACAGGAAAACTCGTCGAGATCCACTCATTCACAGCAGCTCGCAGCGCGAGTTTGCGCTCAACGGTCAGGCTCATGTCGTGACCGGCCTAGCGCGGCGGGAATGGTCAGTGGTGTTCATCTTGGGGCCGAGGTGGTCTGGTTGCCTGAAGGGGGTGGGACCTCCCCGGGCACGAGGCTTGTGGAGGTTCGGCGGAAGCCATGTGTTCAGTATCGCAGAGGGTGTGACATTGCGGAGGGATTTGGGCACTGGCATCAGGTCTGAGCTTGGGCTATTGCGACACGGATGCCTGCTGCTCATCGGGTTAGGCGGGGGTTGAGTCTCGGGACTCTATGGCCTCTAGGACGTGGAGGGAGATGTCGCCGACCTTCACGGCGTCCTCGTCCACGCCGGCGGCCCGCACGCCGTCGTCCATCATGATGTAGCAGAACGGGCAGGCGGTGGCGATGCGCGAGGCGCCCGTGTCGAGCAGCTCGCGGGCGCGCTCGTCGTTGACCTTGGTGCCGATCGTCTCCTCCATCCACATGCGGGCGCCGCCGGCGCCGCAGCACATCCCCTTGGTGCCGTTGCGCTGGGCCTCCACCACCTCGATGCCCCCGAGCGAGCCGAGCACCCGCCGCGGCGCCATATAGACGTCGTTGTGGCGGCCCAGGTAGCAGCTGTCGTGGTAGACCACCCGCTCCGGCAGGCTGGCGCCCTCCAGATCCAGCTTGCCCTCGGATACCAGCCACTCCAGCAGCTGGCTGTGATGCACCACCTCGTAGTGGCCGCCGAGCTGGGGATACTCGTTGGCGAGCGTGTTGAAGCAGTGAGGGCACTGCGTGATGATCTTGCGCACGCCCATCCCGTTGAGCGTCTCGATGTTGCCGGCCGCCAGGATCTGGAACAGGTACTCGTTGCCCGAGCGCCTTGCCGAGTCCCCGGTGCAGTTCTCGGCGGGGCCCAGGATGGCGAAGTCCACGCCCGCCCGCTCGAGCAGCTTGGCCATCGCCCGTGCGACCTTCTTGTTCTTGTCGTCGAATGATCCCGCGCAGCCCACCCAGTACAGGTACTCGGCATCGAAGGGATCGCCGCCCTCGATCACCCGCACGCCCTCTAGGTCGCTGGCCCAGTCGGCCCGCTCGGACTGGCTCATCGACCACGGGTTCGAGGAGTTCTCCATGCCCCGGAAGGCCTGGCCCAGCTCGGACGGGAAGTCGCTCTCCATCAGCGTGAGATAGCGGCGCATGTCCAGGATCTTGTCGAGTATCTCTATGTTGACCGGGCAGATCTCGTCGCAGGCCCGGCACGATGTGCATGCCCAGAGTTCCTCGGCGCTGATGCGCTCGAACATCCAGTTGGCCGGGACCTTGACCTCGGCCTCACCGTTGCCCGTCCCGCCTGTGCCCGACCGGCCGGTGCCCAGGGGCGGAGAGGTGGGCGGGTTGCCGGTCCGTGCCATGACCTCGCCGGTCTTGAGCACGATCTCGCGGGGGTCAAGCGGCTTGCCGGTGGCGTGCGCGGGACACACCGAGGTGCAGCGGCCGCACATCGTGCATGCGTCGGTGTCGAGCAGCTGCTTCCAAGTGAAGTCCTCGATCACCGAGGCGCCGAATGTCTCCAGCTCGGTGTCGCCCTCCACCAGGTCGGGCATGGCGCGCATGGCGCCCTTGGGCCGGTCCCGGTGGCTCAGGTACATGTTCAGTGGAGACGTGAACATGTGGCGCAGCATGGTCGTCGGCAGGATCACCAGGAAGACCGCGAAGGCGACGACGTGGGCGATCCACCACGCCTGATGCCAGCCGTGCACCGCGGCGGTGCCGTCAACCAGGCCGGCCAGCGGGTAGCCGATGAAACTCCAGCGCTCGTGTTCGGGCATGCCGTCGGCTGCGATGCGGAACGCTTCGGCGCCGAATCCGGTGACGCCGATGGCCAGGAACACCAGACCGATCAGCAGGTGCTCGGGCCGGGTCTTGATGCGGATGCGGTAGGGGCGCCAGCGGCTCGGCCCGTAGCGGCGCAGGATCGCCCAGACCACGCCGACCAGGAACACCGCGCCCGCGGCGTCGCCGACCGCCGAGTACGCCCGGTACACGTCGCCGTGCAGGAACTTGAGGCCGTCGGGGAGCTGATGATTGACCTCCAGGGTGGTGGTGACGCCCAGCAGCACGAGGAAGCTGAAGTAGATGAGCGAGTGCATGACGCCCGCTGCCGGCTCGCGCAGCAGGGTGCGCATGTACACGCCGGCCCTGAAGTCGGCCAGCCTCCGTCGCAGGTTGCGAGGCGTCGTGCGGCGGTTGTCGGGCCGGCCCCGCTCCCAGTTCTTGACCCGGTTGGCGAACAGAACCGCCCCGTAAACCAGCAGTACCGGAACGAGCGTGTAGAAGGCGACCTTGAGCGGATCCGGGATGTTGCCGAACACCTCGCGGGTGATCGTGCTGTCGTCGTGGAATCCCGTGAGGCTCGGCGCGATCCCCGACGCCACTGTGAAGGCCGCGATGGCGACGCCGAGGGCGACGACCAGATGGTGGGGCTTGATCCGGGGCCTCATCGCAGCCGCGACCCTACACCGCGCCCGCTGCCGTGCTGCCGCGACCGTTCATGCGACGCATCCACCACCGCCACAAAGTCCTACTCACAGTTGCCGCGCCCACGGCCGTGCTGCCGAGACCGTTCATGGGACTGCGGCTTGTTCGGGGCTGCTAGGGAGGGGTGCGGTGCTTGATGTCGGCGATTGTTGTCAGTCCCCGGCTGGTTTGGAGGCCTGGGCGGCCACCTGTGCGGCTGCTGCTGCCGCGGCGGCGGGATCGAGGGCCCGTTGCAGCGGGCGCCTGGCCTCCACCGGGAACATGTCGGTTCCGAGCACGTAGTGCAGGGGCATGCCGGTCGGGATGTTGAGATCGCCGATCTCGTCGTCGGAGATCCGGTCGAGATGCTTGGCCAGGGCGCGCAGGCTGTTGCCGTGGGCTGAGACCAGCACGGTGCAGCCCCGGCGCAGATCGCCGACGATGGCGTCGTTCCAGTAGGGCAGCAGCCTGGCCTGCACGTCGGCCAGGCTCTCGGTGAGCGGTATCACCTCCCGCGGCAACCCCGCATAGGCGGGGGATCCGTTGGGGTTGTACTCGTTGCCGGCCCGGATCGGCGGGGGCGGGGTGTCATAGCCGCGGCGCCATCTCAGCAGCTGCTCGTCGCCGTGGGCGCGGCGCGTGGCTGCCTTGTCCAGACCGGTCAGGTCGCCGTAGTGGCGCTCGTTGAGCCGCCAGCTGCGGTGTGCCTCCAGCGAGTTCAGGCCCAGCTCCTCCAGCACGATCTGCGTGGTCTCGACGGCGCGCTGCAGCACGGAGGTGTGCACGGCGTCGGGAACCAGCCCCGCGGCGGCGAGCAGGCGGGCGGCCTGCCGGGCCTCGGAGCGGCCCGCCTCGCTCAGGGCGCAGTCGTACCACCCGGTGAAGAGGTTGAGCTCGTTCCACTCGCTGCGCCCGTGGCGCAGCAGGATCAGGTCGTGGCTCGCCGCCATGGGCTCAAGCTACCCCGCCGTGCCTGCCGGCCTGCTCCCTCTGCCTCGGCGCGGTCCGCAGTCGTAGAGATGGCCTACTCTGCTGCGCCTCGGAGCGGCTCGCAGGCGTAGAGCCGGTCGAGGGTCTCTGATCCGGGCTCGCCCAAGTTGCGACGCCCGTGCCTCCCTGTAGCCTGCCGGCGAAGTTGATATATACAGACTCAACTTTCCTGCACCGTTTGGGAATGATCCCGATAGTCTGTGCATCGCAGAAGAGCAGATCGGAGCCACCGCTCGGGGGCTCCTCAGGCAGAGTCCAAGCAATCCGCACAAGAAGCCACAAAGAAAGGTCCAACCAACCATGCCCAAAGCCGTCGGTATCGATCTCGGCACAACCAACTCCGTTGTGAGCGTTCTGGAGGGCGGCGATCCGGTCGTCATCCCCAACGCCGAGGGGTCGCGCACGACCCCCTCGGTGGTGGCGTTCAGCAAGGGCGGCGACGTCCTGGTGGGCGAGGTCGCCAAGCGCCAGGCCATCACCAACCCCGCCCGAACCATCCGCTCGGTCAAGCGCCGTATGGGCACCGACTGGTCGACCGACATCGACTCCAAGACCTACAAGGCCCAGGAGATCTCCGCCCGCGTGCTCATGAAGCTCAAGCGCGACGCCGAGGAGTACCTCGGCGACACCGTCACGCAGGCCGTGGTGACCGTGCCCGCCTACTTCGACGACGCGCAGCGCACCGCCACCAAGGAGGCGGGCCAGATCGCGGGCCTCGAAGTGCTGCGCATCATCAACGAGCCGACCGCGGCGGCGCTGGCCTACGGGCTCGACAAGGAGACCGAGGATCAGACGATCCTTGTCTTCGACCTCGGCGGCGGCACCTTCGACGTGTCCGTGCTCGAGCTCGGCGACGGGGTCTTCGAAGTGAAGTCCACCTCGGGGGACACCAACCTCGGCGGCGACGACTGGGACGAGGCGGTCATCGACTGGCTCGTCGCCTCGTTCAAGGGCGACACGAATGTGGACCTCTCGACGGACGCCATGGCGATGCAGCGCCTCAAGGAAGCCGCCGAGAAGGCCAAGATCGAGCTGTCTCAGACCCTGTCGGCCCAGATCAACCTGCCGTTCGTGACGGCGACCGACCAGGGTCCGCTGCACCTCGACTACACGCTGTCCCGGGCCAAGTTCCAGGAGCTGACCGCATCGTTGCTGGCGCGCTGTCGCGGCCCCTTCGAGCAGGCCATCTCCGACGCCGGCCTCAGCAAGGGCGCCGTCGACCATGTCGTGCTCGTCGGCGGCTCCACCCGGATGCCGGCGGTGGCCGAACTGGTTCAGGAGATGACCGGCCGCGAGCCCAACAAGACGGTCAACCCCGACGAGGTGGTGGCCATCGGCGCCGCCATCCAGGCCGGTGTGCTCAAGGGCGAGGTCAAGGACGTGCTGCTTCTCGACGTGACCCCGCTCTCGCTGGGGATCGAGACCAAGGGCGGCGTGATGACCGCCCTCATCGAGCGCAACACCACGATCCCTACCCGCAAGAGCGAGATCTTCACCACTGCCGAGGACGGTCAGCCCTCGGTGGAGATCCACGTGCTTCAGGGCGAGCGCCAGATGGCCGCCTACAACAAGACACTGGGCAAGTTCCAGCTCGTCGACCTCCCGCCGGCACCCAGGGGCATGCCCCAGATCGAGGTGACCTTCGACATCGACGCCAACGGCATCGTGCATGTGAGCGCCCAGGACAAGGCCACCGGCAAGGAGCAGTCGATGACCATCACGGGCCAGTCCTCGCTCGACTCAGACACGATCGACCAGATGGTCGCCGACGCCGAGGCACACGCCGATGAGGACCGCCGGCGACGTGAGGAGGCCGAGGTGCGCAACACGGCCGACACTCTCGTGTACCAGACCGAGAAGCTGCTCAAAGAGCAGGGCGATGCCGTCTCCGGCGACGAGAAGCAGGCCATCGAGTCCAAGCTCACCGACCTGAAGTCCTCGCTGGAGGGCACCGACACCGACGCCCTCAAGGCCGCCACCGAGGCTCTGATGACGGCCAGCCAGGAGTTCGGCCAGAGGCTGTATGAGGCCGCCGCCTCCGCCGAGCGCCAGCCGGGGGCTGCGACCGCGCCCTCCGACGACGACGTGGTGGAGGCCGAGATAGTCGACGACGACACGAAGTCGGCGTGACAGCCCGGGATCGGGAGGCAGCCGTGGGCGCGAACGACCGTTTCACCGGTGTCGGCGAAGTTGGCGCCGGCGAGGCTGGCGCTGCCAACGCCGAGGCTGAGGCGGCGGAGTTCGGTTCCCCCGCCGGTGCCACAGGTCTCACGCCGGCCGCTGGGCCGGATTCCGAGCCTGCTGCGGTGTCGCGACCAGCCGAGGCCGCGGCCCGCTCAACAACAGCGGCGGGGACGCCTGGGCCGCAACCAGCCGGCGCGGCGGCCCCCTCAGATGCTCCCGGCCCGAGCAGGGTCGCGTCGCAATCTGCTTCGGGGTCGCGGCCGGCGGGCGCTGGCGAAGATGCCGTCGTTGCGGAGGTGTCAGACTCCGTTGTTGACGTCGACCAGATCGTGGCCCAGCGCGACGCCTACCTTGCCGACCTGCAGAGGGTGACGGCCGAGTTCGCCAACTTCCGCCGCCAGACGCACAAGCGCAACACCGAGGTCGTGGCGCGAGCGGCATCCGGGCTGGTGACGGATCTGCTGCCCGTGCTCGATGCCTGCGAGGCGGCGGCGCGCCAGGGGATCGAGGGCATCGAGGCCGTGCATTCGCAGCTGCTCGGTGTGCTGTGCGGCCAGGGTCTGAGCGTCCTCGGCGCCGTTGACGAGACCTTCGACCCCAACTGCCACGAAGCGGTGCTCGCCGAGGAGTCCGAAGACCCCGGCGCCGCCCCGCCGGTCGTGACCGAGGTGCTGCGGACCGGGTATGCCTGGCAGGGACGCGTCCTGCGGGCGGCCATGGTGCGGGTGCGGAACTGATGAGGGTGCTGCGCTGATAGGGGTGCGGAACTGATGAGGGTGCGGAACTGATGAGGGGCGCTGCACTGATAAGGGTGCGGAACTGAAAGGCGGCGCGATCCGGCGCAGGAGTGTTGAGGGGAGGTGAGCGTGGAACCTCAGAGAGAGTGGTTCGAGAAGGACTACTACCGGATCCTGGGCGTCGATGAGAAGGCGTCGGCGCCGGAGATAGCCAAGGCTTACCGCAAGCTGGCCAAGAAACTGCACCCCGACGCCAATCCGGGCGACACCAAGGTGGAGGACCGGTTCAAGGCCGTGGCCGGCGCCTACGACGTGCTCGGAGACGCCGAGAAGCGGGCGGCCTACGACGAGGTGCGCCGGCTCGGCCCGATGGCCGGGGGCTTCGGCGGCGCCCGCGGGGGCCCCGGCGGGTTCAACGTGAGCTTCGACTCTGCGGGCGGCGACCTCGGCGGGCTTTTCGGCAACCTGTTCGGCGACCGCCGGCGCAGCGCGGCCCGGCGGGGCGGCGACTTCGAGACCGACCTGCACCTGGACTTCGCCGATGCCGTGGCCGGCAGCACGGTCTCGGTGCCGGTACTCGGTGAGGCAGCCTGCGGCGCCTGCGGGGGTCTCGGCACCGAGCCCCCGGCCAAGCCCCGGCAGTGTCCGGAGTGCCACGGCTCCGGGATGCACAACGAGAACCAGGGTCTGTTCTCCTTCAGCAGGCCGTGCAATGCCTGCGCCGGCCGGGGCAGCCTCATTGACAAGCCGTGCAGCGCCTGCGCCGGACGCGGCGTCCAGCGCCGCCGACGCGAGGTCAAGGCACGCATCCCGGCGGGCGTGGCCGACGGGCAGCGGATCAAGCTGAAGGGCCGGGGAGCGCCCGGCACGGCCGGGGGCGAGCCCGGCGACCTCTACGTGCGGGTGCACGTCAAGCCGCACCGCATCTTCGGCCGTGACGGACCGAACCTCACGCTGACCGTGCCCGTGACCTTCGCCGAGGCGGCCCTCGGCGCCGAGGTCACGGTGCCCACGCTGAACAGCTCGAACGTGACGATCCGCATACCGCCGGGCACCGCTTCAGGCAGGCGATTGCGCATCCGCGGCACCGAGGCGACCGCTGGCGCCGACATCATCGTCGCGGTCGAGGTGGTTGTGCCCGAGCAGCTCTCAGGCGAGCAGCGCGCCGCCATCGAGGCCCTCGCAGAGGCCACTGCAGACGACCCCCGAGCACATCTAGGAGTGTGAACACCGATGATCGACGAGCGGTATCACCGGGCTGTCTACGTGATCTCCGTGGCTGCGGAGCTGGCGGGCATGCATCCCCAGACCTTGCGGATCTATGAGCGCAGGGGCCTGCTCGAGCCGGAGCGCACGGCCGGCGGGCGCCGCCGCTACAGCGAGGCCGACCTGGCCCTGCTCGGGCGGATCGCGGAACTCACCAGCGAGGGGGTCAACCTCGCCGGGGTGCAGCGCATCCTCGAACTCGAACGCCAGGTGGCGGAACTCAGCGAGCAGCTCAGCGAAGCGCTCGAAGGCCGCCTTGTTGGGATGCCCGCCCGCTCCTGGCCCGGTTCCGACGATGTGCCGGATCGCCGGTCCAGCACAGCCGTGACCCTGTATCGGGGGCGCCGCGCCGCGGCAGCCGGTCCGGTTTCTGGCCCGATACCCGGGGCAGGCAATGCGGCCGCGGCCGGCTCGACTCCTGGTTCGGCTCCGGGGGCGGGCGCGGCCGGCTCGACTCCTGGTTCGGCTCCGGGGGCGGGCCGCGGAGGCGATGGCAACCTGGCACAGCGGAGGAACCCTGATGGCTGTTGATCCCAACCGCTGGACCCTCAAGACCACCGAGGCGTTCTCGGCCGCCACCGAGGCGGCCCGGTCGGCGTCGCATGCCGAGGTCACACCGGACCACCTCCTCGTGGCACTGCTCGGCCAGGCCGAGGGCCTCGTGCTGCCCATCCTGCAGCGGGCGGGCGCCGACCCGCGCGCCGTGCTGGAGCGGGCCCGGCAGGCGGTGGCGTCGCTGCCGCGCGCCTACGGATCCGACACCGCCATCTCTCGCGAGCTTCACGGCCTGCTGGACTCCGCCGACCGCCTGCGCACCGATCTTGGCGACGAGTACCTGTCCACCGAGCATCTCGTCCTGGCCTGCGGCGACCGCCTCGGGCTCGACCGTGAACTGCTGCTGAGGGTGCTGCGCGAGGTGCGTGGCAGCCATCGCGTCACAACCAGGGAGCCCGAGGACACCTACCAGGCCCTCGAGCGGTTCGGGCGCGACCTCACGGCGTCGGCCCGCAAGGGCGACCTCGACCCGGTGATCGGCCGCGACGACGAGATCAGAAGGGTGATCCGCGTCCTGGCCCGGCGCCGCAAGAACAACCCCGTGCTCATAGGCGAGCCCGGCGTGGGCAAGACGGCGATCGTCGAGGGCCTCGCCCAGCGCATCGTCGACGGTGACGTTCCCGACAGCCTCGCCGGCAAGCGGCTCGTGGTGCTCGACCTCGCCGCCATGGTGGCCGGGGCCAAGTACCGGGGCGAGTTCGAGGAGCGGCTCCAGGCCGTGCTCACCGAGATCGAAGAGGCCGGCGGGGAGGTGGTCACCTTCATCGACGAGCTGCACACCGTGGTGGGCGCCGGCGCGGCCGAGGGGTCCATGGACGCCGGCAACATGCTCAAGCCGCTGCTGGCCAGGGGCGTGCTGAGAATGGTGGGCGCCACGACGCTCGACGAGTACCGCAAGCACATCGAGACCGACGCCGCCCTCGAGCGCCGGTTCCAGCCCGTGCTGGTGGAGCCGCCGTCGGTGGAATCCACGGTCGCGATCCTGCGGGGTCTGAGGGAGCGCTACGAGGTGCATCACGGCGTCAGGATCAAGGACTCGGCACTGGTCGCGGCGGCCGAGCTGTCCGACCGCTACCTGACGGGCAGGTTCCTTCCCGACAAGGCGATCGACCTGATCGACGAGGCCGCCAGCTCGCTGCGCATCGAGATCGACTCTGTTCCCATCGAGATCGACGTCGTGCAGCGACGTCTGCGCCAGCTGGAGATGGAGCGGGTCGCGCTGGCCTCAGAGAGCGACGAGGTCTCCGGGCGGCGTCTCGAGGACCTCGACCGCGAGATCGCGGAGTTGACCGAGCAGCAGTCGGCGCTGTCAGCGCGCTGGCAGTCCGAGAAGGACGCCATCGCGGTGATCAGGTCGCTCAAGGAGGAGCTGGAGGCGCGCCGCAGCGAGCTGGAGCGCGAGCCGGACCTGGAGCGGGCCGCGGAGATCCGCTACGGCCTGGTCCCCGACCTCGAGCGCCGCATCGACGAGGCCACCGGCCGCCTGGCCGAGCTCCAGCGGGACTCCTCGATGCTCACCGAGGAGGTCGATCCAGACCACATTGCAGCAGTGGTCAGCCGGATGACCGGCGTGCCCGTGTCGAGGCTCATGGAGGGTGAGACGGCCAAGCTCCTGCGCCTGGAAGAGCACCTCCACGAGCGCGTCGTCGGCCAGGACGAGGCGGTCAGCGTCGTGGCCAACGCCATCCGCCGCAGCCGGGTGGGGCTCGGAGATCCGGGCCGTCCCATCGGCAGCTTCCTGTTCCTCGGCCCCACCGGGGTGGGCAAGACCGAGCTGGCCCGATCCCTGGCGGCGTTCCTGTTCGACGACGAGCAGGCGATGGTCCGCATCGACATGTCGGAGTACCTGGAGAAGCACTCGGTGTCACGGCTGGTCGGGGCGCCGCCCGGCTACGTGGGACACGACGCCGGCGGCCAGCTCACGGAGGCGGTCAGGCGCCGTCCCTACACGGTGGTGCTGCTCGACGAGGTGGAGAAGGCGCATCCGGAGGTGTTCGGCGTGCTGCTGCAACTGCTCGACGACGGGCGGCTCACCGACGGCCAGGGCCGCACGGTCGACTTCACCAACGTGGTGCTGATCATGACGTCGAACCTCCAGGGCGAGCCGGGCAACTTCTTCAGGCCCGAGTTCGTCAACCGCATCGACGACATCGTGCGGTTCCGGCCACTGGAGCCCAGCGACCTCGCGGCGATCGTCGACATACAGCTGCGCCTGCTGGCCGCCCGGCTCGAAGATCGCGGTCTGGCGCTGACGGTCACCGAGGCGGCCACCGAGCACCTCGCCCGCGAGGGGTACGACGCGGCGTTCGGCGCCCGCCCCCTCAAGCGGCTCATCCAGCGGGCCATCGGCGATCCGCTCGCCGTGGCCATGCTCGGTGGACGCTACGGCGACGGCAGCGTTGTGACGGTGGACCTCGCCGGGCCCTCGGACTCCGCCGAGTCGCCGGCCGGGGGGCGCCCGGCGGCCGCGGCCGAGTCCGCCATCGTGCTGCGCTGACCGGCAGCGGCGGCGGTCGCGGCGAGGACATGCCCGAGACCTCCCACATCCGCGCTGAGCGCTCGCTTACCGCGGCGGCAGGATCGCAGCAAGGGCATGCCCGGCCTCTGGCGGCAGTACGCTCGGGTGGTAACGCACCCCCCTAGAAGGAGAGCGCCGTGCCTGCGACCGTTGTCGTCGGTACCCAGTGGGGTGACGAGGGAAAAGGCAAGTTCACCGACCTCGTCGCCGCGGAGATGGACATGGTGGTCCGCTACCAGGGCGGCCACAACGCCGGACACACGCTCGTGGTGAAGGGCGAGACCTTCGCTCTGCAGCTGATTCCCAGCGGCGTGCTGTACGACCACATCACACCGGTGATCGGCAACGGCGTGGTCGTGGACCCGCGGGTGCTCATTGCCGAGATGGATGCGCTCGAGACCCGTGGAGTGAACTGCGGCAACCTGAGGCTGTCGGGCAACGCCCACCTGATCATGCCCTACCACACAGAGCTCGACGCCCTCCACGAGCGCCATCTCGGTGAGGCGAAGCTGGGCACCACGAAGCGCGGCATCGGGCCTGCCTACGCGGACAAATCGATGCGCATCGGGCTGCGAGTGCAGGATCTGCTGGATCCGAAGATCTTCATGGCCAAGCTCGATGTGGCCCTGTCACACACCAACAAGGTGCTGGCCAAGGTGTACAACCGCCTGCCGCTGAGAGCCGAGGACGTCGCGGGCGAGTATCTCGGTGAGTGCGCCGATCGGCTGGCGCCGCACATCGACGACACCGTGGGGCTGTTGCACGAGGCCCTCGAGTCCGGCGAGCAAGTGCTGCTCGAGGGCGCGCAGGCGACTTTCCTGGACCTCGACCACGGCACCTACCCGTTCGTCACATCGTCCAATCCGGTCGCCGGCGGCGCCTGCACCGGCGCCGGGGTCGGCCCCCGCCACATCGACCGCGTCATCGGTATCGCCAAGGCGTATGTGACCCGTGTGGGATCGGGGCCCTTCGTTACAGAGCTGTTCGACGATGTGGGCGATCATCTTGTGAAGGTGGGGGGTGAGTACGGCACCAACACCGGCAGGCGCCGCCGCACCGGCTGGTTCGACCTGGTCATGTTGCGCCAGGCTGTGCGCATAAGCTCGCTGACGGAGGTGGCGCTCACGAAGCTCGATGTGCTCGACGGCCTGGATCGGCTCAAGGTTTGCGTCGCCTATGAACTGGACGGCGAGCGCCTCGCGCACATGCCCTATCACCAGTCGGTCATGCACTCCGCGGTGCCCGTGTATGAGGAGTTCGAGGGCTGGAGAGACGATCTCAGCGTGGTGCGCCGGCCTGGCGAGCTGCCCGCGCAGGCGTCGGAGTACATCTCGTTCCTTGAGGACGGCATCGGCGTGCCGATCCGGCTGGTGGGGGTGGGCCCCGGCCGCAGCCAGTTCCTCGAGTGGCAACAAGCGGCCTGACCGTGACATCCGGCAAGCGGCACGCCGAGTGTCGGGCCGTGACGGTGTGGTTGAGACACGTCGAGCGTGAGGCCGGTGACGGCATGGTTGAAGGCGCGTCGAGTGTGGTGTCGATAACGGCATGGTTGATGCGGCGGTAGGTGTTCGGCGATGCCTGTGCCGATGATGAGTGTTCGGTGGTGAGTGGCGTGGTTGAGTCCGAGTTCGCGAACGTGCTCGCGGCGCGCTACGCCAGCGAGCGGATGCGGTCGATCTGGTCGCCACAGCGCCGGGTCGTGCTGGAGCGACGACTCTGGCTAGCGGTGCTCAAGGCGCAGCGAGAGTTGGGTCTGGACGTGGACGCCTCGGTGCTGCAGGCATACGAATCGGTCGTCGAGACGGTCGACCTGGAGTCGATCGCCCGGCGCGAGTCCGTCACCCGCCATGATGTCAAGGCTCGGATCGACGAGTTCTGCGCGCTGGCAGGCCACGAGCGGATCCACCTGGGCATGACCTCCAGGGACCTCACCGAGAACGTCGAGCAGTTCCAGATCCTCGAGGCGCTGAAGGCGATCCGCGATGACTTGGTCGCGGTGATCGCTCGGCTGGCCGAACTCGCTGAGACCCACGCGTCGGTGGCAATGGTGGCGCGCACCCACAATGTGGCGGCTCAGGCGACGACATTGGGGAAGCGCTTCGCCGACGCAGCGTCGGAGACCATGCTGGGCTACTCCCGGATCGACGATCTTCTGGGCCGCTATCCGTTGCGAGGCATCAAGGGAGCGGTGGGCACACGGCTCGACCAACTCGACCTGCTCGGCTCCTCCGATGCCGTCGACGAGTTGGACAGGATGGTCGCGGCGCACCTTGGTTTCGACCGGGTGCTCGCGACCTCTTCACAGGTTTATCCCCGCTCGCTGGACCTCGATGTGGTGGCCGCGCTCGTGCAGGCAGTGTCCGGTGCGGCGTCGCTGGCGACCACGTTGCGGCTGATGGCGGGCGAGGGCCTGGTGTCCGAGGGGTTCGCCGAGGGACAGGTCGGCTCGTCGGCCATGCCGCACAAGACCAACGCACGGTCCTGTGAGCGCATCGGAGCGTTGCGGGCGGTGCTCGACGGCCACCTGTCGATGGCGTCGAGCCTGGCCGGGCGGCAGTGGAACGAGGGTGACGTGAGCTGTTCCGCGGCGCGGCGCGTGCTGCTTCCGGACGCATTCTGCGCGGCGAGCGGTCTGCTGCACACCGCTCTTGGAGTGATCGAGGGCTTGGAGATCGACTCCGAGGCAATCGCTGCGGAACTGCGGCGGCATCTTCCGTTGCTGGCCACCACGCGGCTGCTCGCAGCGCTCGTTCGAGCGGGCGCGGGCCGTGAGGAGGCTCACGAACTGCTGGCCGGACCCTCCCGTCGAGCGGCGCATCGCGCCCGCACCGGCGACCCGTCGAGCGCGCCGGGGTTCGCCGATGACCTCGCCGCGAACCCGAGGACACGACATCTGACGGAGCAACTGAGCCGCATGATGTCTGAGCCGAACGAACTCACCGGAACGGCCGTGGAACAGACCATGCAAGTCGTGGCAGAGGCCAGCGCCATCACAGCCCGCCATCCCACCGCTGCGGTGCAACGCGCCGAGGCCAAGCTCTAGAGCAACCGCTCAGCGACCGCTCCTAGGGCTTGGCCTCAGTAGTGTTTGAAGAACCCGTCGAGAGGGTTCTGTTGTGAAGAGGGTTCCCTTGAAGGGATGCCTCCTCAGGCGCGGCTGCGGGAGATGCCGGACCGCTGCAGAACCGAAGCGGGCACACCCACCTCGCGCCATGCCGAGTAGGTGATGCCCTTGCGGCCGCTGTAAGCCTGGGCCACCGCGACGAACCCGTCCTCGAGTTCGCTCATGTCGACCGCATCATCGGACGCGACAATCGCCTGCTCCAGATCAATGCGCTCCTGCACGAGCTGCACGCGCCTGATGGGCGATGCCGTCTCAAGATCCTCAGCGATTGCCTCCAAGCGCTTCTGCATGGCATCGGCGGTGCGCTTGCGGCCTCGCTTGGGGCGATTCGTCTCAAGAGCCTCGAGATAGTCGCTGACGGCCCTATTCTCCGAACGAGCCTTGGCGTTGGCGGCCTTGTGCTCGTCTGACATCTGTCGAACCACTGAAAAACTCCTTCTATGGGGTTGACATCTAACAGGTGCGCCAACGATAGCGGAGCGGCATAGCGCAAGCAACAACCTTTCGTTGGAAATATTTTGCCGCCGATCGAACCCACCGTCCGCGCAGCACTTCCACAGTCTGGTGGCAGGCCACAATCTGCGGCGGGGGAAGAGCAAGGGGAAGTCTGCCTGGACGGGGAGGGCAAGGGAGTTTGCCCGCGCTTGGCCCTGGTTAGAGTTGGGCTCGCATGTTCGTTTACGCAGGCGCTACCCAACTGCAGCGCACCCGCCACCTCGACCGTGCCCGCCACGTCGAGCGCGTCGCGCGATGAGCGCGCCTGCCAGCGCTGAGCGCGCCCCGATGCCGGGCATAGTTGGCGAGCACCACGCATAGCCGGGCGAGATCAGTGCGCAGCGAAGCCACTCCCACACCCGCCTACTCGATCACCATCAAGGTGTCTCTCGGCAATCGACCCGGGACTCTGGGACGGTTTGCGACGGCCATCGGCGCCGTCGGCGGCAACATCGCCGCGATCCCGGGATTCGAGGCCAAGGGTCCTGTGGTGATGCGTGAGATCGATGTGCTCGCGCGGTCCCGTGAACACGCCATTCACATCGTGGACTCTGTCAGCAACCTGGACGGCGTCACCGTGCTCGACTGGTGGGATCGCACCTTCCGCCTGCACGAGGGAGGAAAGATCGAGGTCAAGGGGCTGTGCTCGGTGGGCGACGCGCACGATCTCGCCATGGCGTACACGCCGGGGGTGGCACGGGTCTGCACGGCCATCCAGCGCGAGCCGATGCTGCGGCACAGCCACACCATGGTCAAGAACATCGTGGCCATCGTGACCGACGGCACCGCGGTTCTCGGGCTCGGTGACATCGGTCCTGCGGCGGCGCTGCCGGTGATGGAGGGCAAGGCGGTGCTCTTCAAGGAGTTCGGCGGAGTCGACGCCTTCCCGGTGTGCCTCGACGTGGCATCCACCGATGAGTTGGTGGAGACGGTGATCCGCATCGCTCCGTCCTTCGGCGGCATCAACTTGGAAGACATCGCCGCGCCGGCAGCCTTCGAGATCGAGGAGCGGCTGATCGAGGCGCTCGACATTCCGGTGTTCCATGACGACCAGCACGGCACGGCGATCGTGACGCTGGCCGCGCTGGAGAACTCCTTGAAGCTCCTCGGCAAGCGGATGTCGGAAGTGTCGGTGGTGATCTCCGGCATGGGTGCCGCCGGCGTGGCCGTAGGCAGGATCCTGCTTGACGCAGGGGTTGGCGAAGTTGTCGGTGTGGATCGCATCGGTGCCATTCACGCGGGCCGTGACGGCCTGAACCGGGTCAAGCGGTGGTTCGCGGCCAACACGAATCCAGACGGCAAGGCAGGATCACTGTCGGAGGTGCTGGCAGGCGCTGACGTGTTTGTGGGCGTGTCGGCGCCTGGTTTGCTGACGGCGTCGGACATTCGCCGGATGGCGCCGCGGCCGGTGGTTTTCGCCATGGCCAATCCCGATCCCGAGATCCGCCCCGAGGAGGCCGATGGCCTGGCGGCGGTGATGGCCACCGGACGGTCTGACTTTCCCAACCAGATCAACAACGTGTTGGCCTTCCCCGGCGTGTTCCGTGGCGCGCTCGACGCCGGGGCCACCCGCATCACCGAGCGGATGAAGGTCGCCGCAGCCAAGGCGATCGCGGCGGCGATCGACGAAGAAGATCTCGACCGCAACTACATAGTCCCCTCGGTCTTCGACCGCCGCGTCGCGGCCAGGGTGGCAGCCGAGGTCGCCGCCTGCGCAATAGCCGAGGGCGTGGTCCGCCCCCCGGTCCCACCAATCCCCGAAACCTGACTCCGATCCGCGGGACTCGAATTGCGAGAGTTCTCAGCGTGAGAGGCGGTCCACGTCGCGCACGGCGCCCTTGTCGGCTGAGGTGGCCATGGCTGCATACGCTCGCAGTGCAGAGGACACTTGGCGCTCGCGGGCCTGGGGCATCCAACCCCCGACTCGGGCGTCCTCGGCTTGGCGGCGCCTCTCGAGTTCGGCGTCGCTGACACGCAGGTTGATGGTGCGGTTGGGAATGTCGATGTCGATGATGTCGCCGTCACGGATCAGCGCGATGGCACCGCCCTCGGCGGCTTCGGGCGACGCGTGCCCTATCGAGAGGCCCGAGGTGCCGCCGGAGAAGCGGCCGTCGGTGAACAGGGCGCACTGCTTGCCGAGACCGCGTGACTTGATGTAGGAGGTCGGATACAGCATCTCCTGCATGCCGGGGCCGCCGCGTGGCCCCTCGTAGCGCACGATCACCACGTCGCCGGCGTGGATGCCGCCTGACTCGTCGAGGATGCCCTCGCAAGCCTGCTCCTGGCTCTCGAAGACGCGGGCCGGCCCGGAGAAGGTGAAGATCGACTCGTCCACCCCGGCGGTCTTGACGATGCAGCCGCCGGTGGCGATGTTCCCGTAGAGCACGGCGAGTCCGCCGTCGCGGTTGTAGGGGGTCTCGACCGAGCGGATGCAGCCGCCGGCGCGATCCAGATCGAGTGTCGGCCACCGCTCGGCCTGGCTGAACGCCTGCTGGGTGGGGATCCCGGCCGGCCCCGCCCGGAAGAACTCGACGACCTCGCCGGAGGGGCCTCGCCTCACGTCCCAAACCTCGAGAGCGTCGCCGAGCGTGGCCGAGTGAACCGTCGGGACCGACGTGTCCAGCAGGCCGCCCCGGTCCAGCTCGCCGAGTATGCCCATGATGCCGCCGGCGCGGTGCACGTCCTCCACGTGGTACTGCGATGTCGACGGGGCGACCTTGCAGATGTTCGGGGTGTTGCGGCTGAGGCGGTCGATGTCGGCCATCGAGAAGTCCACCTCGCCCTCGCGGGCCGCGGCCAGGATGTGCAGCACGGTGTTGGTGGAGCCGCCCATGGCGATGTCGAGGCGCATGGCGTTCTCGAACGCCGACCTCGTGGCGATGGAGCGGGGCAGCACCGACTCGTCGTCCTTCTCGTAATAGCGCCGGGCCAGGTCGACGATCCGCCGCCCCGCCTCGCAGAACAGCTCGCGCCGGTCGGCGTGGGTCGCCACCACCGTGCCGTTGCCCGGCAGCGACAGCCCGAGCGCCTCGGTGAGGCAGTTCATCGAGTTGGCGGTGAACATGCCCGAGCACGAGCCGCAGGTGGGGCAGGCCGAGCGCTCCATCGCCAAGAGGTCCTCGTCGCTCACCGAGGTGTCGCCGGCGCCGATCATGGCGTCTATCAGGTCGAGCTTCACGCTCACACCGGCGAGCTTGGTCTTGCCGGCCTCCATCGGCCCGCCCGACACGAAGACGGCGGGAACGTTCAGCCGCATGGCCGCCATGAGCATCCCCGGCGTGATCTTGTCGCAGTTGGATATGCACACCAGAGCATCCGCGCAGTGGGCGTTCACCATGTACTCGACCGAGTCGGCGATCAGGTCGCGGCTGGGAAGGCTGTAGAGCATCCCGTGGTGTCCCATGGCGATGCCGTCGTCCACCGCGATGGTGTTGAACTCCTTGGCGACGCCCCCCGCCGCGGCGATCTCGGCGGCGACGAGTTGGCCCATGTCTTTGAGATGGACGTGTCCGGGAACGAACTGGGTGAACGAGTTGGCCACGGCGACTATCGGCTTGTCGAAGTCGTCGTCGGTCATTCCCGTGGCCCGCCAGAGCGCCCGCGCGCCGGCCATGTTGCGGCCCTGGGTGGTGGTGTGGGATCTGAGTTGCGCCATGAGACCAACGCTACCCGTGCGGATGCTTGCTCGGCCCTTTGGAACCTGGAAGGCTTGACGTTGAAGCGGGTTTTGCGGCTGTCAGCGCGGCTGCGGCCCGGCGGCTTCGGGCGCGACTCGACCGACCCGTTCCAGTATCACGGTCTCTCAGCGCGGCTGCGGCCCGGTGGGGGTGAACTCGGCTTGGAGGTGCTTGATGCCGTGGATGAACGACGACGAGAGAAGCTCGGGCTCGCCGGTGGCACGGATGTCGCCGAGGCGGTCGAACAGCTCGCGGAACATCACCTTGATCTCGCGGCGCGCCAGATGGGCTCCGAGGCAGTAATGCGGTCCCGGCCCGCCGAAGCCGACATGGGGGTTCGGGTTGCGCCGCACGTCGAAGGCGAGCGGGTGGTCGAACACCGACTCGTCCCTGTTGGCACACAGGTAGTGCATCACCACCATGTCACCCTCGTCGATCTTGCAGCCCTCCAGCTCGGTGTCGCACAGCGCGGTCCGGCGCATGTACGTCACCGGACTGGCGATGCGAACGATCTCCTCTATCGCACTGTTGGCCAACCCCTCGAAATCATCGGTCCAGAGCCGGCGCTGATCGGGGTTCTCGGTGAGATAGACGAGGCCCCAGCTGATGGCGTTGCGGGTGGTCTCGTTTCCGGCCACCACCAGCAGGATGAAGAAGCTCGCCAGCTCGTCACGGGTGAGCCGCTCGCCGTCCACCTCGGCATTGACCAGCACGCTGGTCAGGTCATCGGAGTCGACCCCGACCTTTGACTCGGCCACATCGTCCATCAACTCGCTGAGCGACTTGCCCGCCGTGAGCAGGGCGGTGATGATGTCGCCAATCTCGGGCACGTACTCGGGGTCGCCCACGCCCAGGATGATGTTGGACTGATCGAACACGAAGTCGTGCTGTGACGCCGGGATGCCCATGAGATCGCAGACGATGCGCAGCGGCAGCCGCGCCGCCACATCGGTCACGAAGTCGCACTCGCCCCGCTCGCAGACCTCGTCCACGATCAGCCGCGCCTGGTCCTGCACGGAGTCTTCGAGGCGGGCCAGCATCCGCGGCGTGAAGCCCGCTGACACCAGCCGCCGCAGGCGTGCGTGGCGAGGGTCGTCCATGGCGATGATCGAGTTGAAGTACTCGTTGAACTCGACGGGGAAGTTGTTGATGGTGATTCCCGAGGCCGAGGAGTAGATCCTCGGATTGCGCGACACCTCGAGGATGGCCGCGTGGCGGGGGACGATCCAAGCGCCGGGCGAACTGATGCCGGCCAGATCGTCGGGGAGCTGGAAGCCGGGGTAGAACGTCAACGGCCGGGAGCGGATCTCGGCCAGGTCGCTCTCGACCTCGTTGCGGTGCCGCTGCCAGAAGGCGTTGTGGATCGGGTTGCTGGGATCCGGCTCGATAGCGGGCGCAGGCTTGGAGGAGGGGGCCGCAGGCTTGGAGGAGGGGGCGGCCGCCGGGTCGGACCCGGTGACCGGGACGGCGGTCATGGCCTGCGGGTACCGGTCGGCAAGAGAGCGAATCCCCTTCGGGCGAGTGCGGTGGTGGTGGTCGGGCGCGGCGTCGATCCGCGGACCTTCCGCTTTTCAGGCGGACGCTCTGCCAACTGAGCTACCCGACCGGGGGGGCAGTCGCCGATCCTGGTACGGCAACGCGGTCCTGACGGGATTTGAACCCGCGGCCTCCACCTTGACAGGGTGGCGATCACTCCAGACTGATCTACAGGACCTGGCGCACGGCTCTGCGTGCGAGGACGCAACGCTAGCGACCCTCAACTCCGGTTGCACGCGCCCGGCACGCCGACGGCGCATCTACGGCACTTTCGCCCGGCGAGGTGCGCCCCTGGCACGCGGCTAGCCGCCGGTTCGCGTGAGGCTGTGTGCCCGTGCCCGGCGAGTCCTCGCCGCTCGCGTGGCACCCCCAACGGGATTCGAACCCGTGTTACCGGCGTGAAAGGCCGGCGTCCTAGGCCGCTGGACGATGGGGGCCCGCCGGCCGTCGCCGGACTGCAGCGAGCCTACCGGTGCCGGCCGCCGGACTCCAGCCGTCGCCAGTGTCCCGGCGATATTTCCGCCGGTGGCACTTGCGTGATCGCTGTCGTGCTCATCGACCGCTGCCGGGACCCAGGTCTTCGGTGGCGGCTTCAACCAGCTGGTCGAGCAGGCCGCCCAGCCACTCGTAGGCCATGTAGCGGGCCGCCTCCCGCGGCTCGGCGCTGATCTGGCGCGGATCGAAGGTGGCGGCACCGACCTCGAGCGAGTTGCCGAGGTAGAGACGGACGCCATTGAGGGTCTGCAGCCAGGCCTCGGTCGCCTCGCCGTCGAGGGACGCTCCCCGCAGGCTCGCCTCCACCGTGTCGATCGCCTCGAGCCGGTGTCGCAGCAGGGAATCGCCCGCCATGTCCCAGAACTCCTCGGACGCCTCGGGGTCATGGATGTGCACCGGCGGCTGGAAGCGCAGCAGGCTGGAGTCCTTGCCCCCCAGCAGGATCTTGCGGAACTGCTCGAGGATCGACTGCAGCCCGGCCTGTTCGTTGTCGCGCAGCGTTACCTTGATCCCGTCGGGACTCGGGCGGAAGCGCCTCGCAACCATCAGTCCTGCATCAGTCCTGCTCGAGGATGGCCCAGAGGCCGTGCTCGTGGAGCCGGTACACGTCGAACTCGGCCTTCTCTCTCGGGCCGGACGCCACCACGGCCTTGCCCTCGGTGTGCACCTGCATCATCAGCCGGTGGGCCTTCTGTTGCGAGTAGCCGAAGAGCTTGCGGAACACGTAGGTCACATACGACATCAGGTTGACCGGATCATCCAGCACTATGACCTTCCACGGCGAGTCAGGCCTGCGGCTCGCCTCGTCGACCGGGTCCAAGACGGGTGCGACGACCGGCGAACTCATGGCTGGGCGATCACGTTTCACGGGAGGGGGCGTCCACGGGAGGCGGCGTCTCGGCCGACGGCCGGCGTGCGGGTGCGGTGACCGGGCGCAGGGCTGGTGGTAAGCCGCCCACTCCTTTGACGCCGACGGCCGGCGTGCGGGTGCGGTGACCGGGGCACTCATGACGGGGCCATCACCGGGCGTCGCAGCCCCTCGTCGTGCAGCGGCGGACGCGGATGTCGCGACACAGTTGCAGCACCGTGGACCGCCCTGACGACCTCGATCCAGGTGACGGCCGCAAGCGCTACGTGCACCCCGACGAGCAGCGCCGGCACGCCCATGAAATATTGCGTGTAGCCCACGATGCCCTGTGCCGTGAGCAGCCCGGCCACGCGGGCCAGGCTCGTGTGCCCGCTGTTGCCGGCGTTGCGCAGGCGCCACCACGCAACCATTACAAGGGCCAGAAGGGCGATGGCGATCAGGCTGTGGACGCGGGCCACCTCTCGCACCAGCAGCGGGAGCCGCTCCGCCCGCGTGTCACCGGCGTGCGGGCCGGCCCCGGTGACCAGCGTGCCCGAGACCAGCAGCACGGCCGTCACCACCAGGACGCCCCACAACATCAGCCGCGTCAAGCCGTCCGGGTGTTGTTGGCGGTCCGGATGTTGGTGCCCGCCGTCGATGGCGCTCCCCGGCCCAGTCCGGCTCTCGAACCGCCGTGCGTCCGGATGTTGGTGCCCGCCGTCTGTAGCGCTCCCCGGCCCGCTGCCGGCGTTGCTGCCCGCGTCCCCAGGCTCGCGGCTTCGGGCTCTGCAGTCGAGCAAGGCGGCGTTCCACAGCAGCACCATCGACAACAGGAAGTGTCCCATGGTGAAGCGCGGGTCGAGATGGCTCCACACGAGCAGCGCACCGAGCACGATCTGTGCCAGCACCCCGGCCACGAGCCCCAGCGACAGCAGCGTGAGGTCGTGCCGCCGGGGCCGGCGGAACCAGGCCCCGGCCACCGCCGCGATCACCGCTGCGGCCACGACTCCCGTGAAGAGCCGGTTCGTGAACTCCATCATGGCGTGGAACTCGAGATCGGCGACGAAACGGTCCCTCGTGCAGGAGGGCCAGTCCTCGCAGCCCAGGCCCGAGCCGGTCAAGCGCACAGCGCTGCCGGTCACCACTATCGCCGCAAGCGCCCAGAGGCGAACCTCGTCAGCCGGGTGTAGGTCGAGGGCGCCACAAAGCGATGGTACGGCGCTGGGGAGGCGCAGCGCAGCGGTGTGCGTCCCGCCCAGACGTAAGGGCAGGCCGGCCGTCGTAGCCTGCGGGGGTGACCCGGACCGCCGTCGCTCCCCGCCGCCGGGTCGCGGCCTTCGTGGCGCTGACGAAGCCGCGGATCGTGGAACTGCTGCTCGTGACCACGGTTCCCTCAATGATCCTGGCCGAGCGGGGACTGCCGCCGGCGGGCCTGATCGCCGCGACCGTGTTCGGCGGAGCGCTCGCCGCCGGTGGCGCCAACGCCCTGAACATGTACATCGACCGCGACATCGACCGCCTCATGGAGCGAACCCGAAACAGGCCGCTGGTGACCGGCGAGGTGCGCCCCGCCGAGGCGCTTGCCTTCGCCGTCGCGCTCAATATCGCCGCCTTCGCCTGGCTGTGGATCCTGGTCAACCTGCTGTCCGCGGCGCTGGCGGCGGCGGCGGCCCTCTTCTACGTCTTCGTCTACTCGATGTGGCTCAAGCGCGCCTCTGCCAGCAACATCGTCATCGGGGGGGCTGCCGGGGCGGTGCCCGCCCTGGTCGGCTGGTCCGCGGTGACGGGCTCGCTCGACTGGCCTCCGGTCGTCCTGTTCGCTGTGGTCTTCTACTGGACCCCGCCCCACTTCTGGGCCCTGGCGATCCGCTACCGGAGCGACTACCAGGCGGCCGAGGTGCCGATGCTGCCCGTGGTGGCCGGCCTGCGAACCACCGCCCGCCGCATCGTCGTCTACGCACTGGTGCTCTGGGCGCTCACGCTCCTGCTGATCCCGGTGGCCGGCATGGGCGTCACCTACACGGTCTCCGCGGTAGCGCTCGGCACCGGTTTCACGGCGCTCGCCGCCGGCGTGCTGCGGCGCCCGGACCCGAGCCGCTCGATGCGCCTGTTCGGGTGGTCCAACGCCTACATGGTGCTGCTCTTCGGGTCGGTCGCAGCCGATGTCCTCATCCGCAACGGCCTGTGACGGCCGCGGCCCGATCCGCTCCGGCGCTGCGAGTGCTCCTTGAGGCGCTGCCGGCGCCGCATCCGGTTGTCGGAGGGCTCCGTGCCACTGTGTAGCATCGCCTCCCGATGACCTTGACCGACTCCTTGGTGGCGGAGACGGGCACCGCCGGAAGTGCGGCTTCCGCAGGCGCGCCTGCGGGCCATCCGGATGCAGCCGCGCCGCAGGCCCAGGTCGTCGCCAGGCCGGTGATGGCAGCGGAAGCCGCGGTGGTGGGCCGCCTCTTTGTGGGAACCTCGCTGCTGGCGGGTCTGGGCACTGCGGTGATCGGGGTGCTTGTCGCCCTCGAGCGGCTGGAGCCGGCGGAGCCCAGCGACGTTTTCGGCGGGCTCAACTCCTACTTCCAGATGTGGACGCTCTACCGGGTGTCGTTCCTGCTCCTGGTGGTCATGCCGCTGCTGCTCGGCGTTGCCATGGCGGTGGTGCCGTCGCAGATCGGTGCCGCGAACCTGGCCCTGCCGCGTGCTGCGCTGGCCGCCTTCTGGTCGTGGCTGATCGGTGCCGTGATCATGGTGTCGTCGGTGCTGGCAGGCGGCGGGTGGGGCGCGCTCGACGGTGTGACCGCCCGCGAGAGCGACGCCATCGCGCTGACGCTGCTGGGCACGGCCATGGTGATCGTGTCGCTGCTCGCAGGCGCCATAGCCGTCGCCACCACGATCGTCTCGAGCAGGCCCGCCGGCATGAGCCTGCTGACGGTGCCGGCCTTCGCCTGGTCGATGCTGGTGGCCTGCGCCGTGTGGCTGCTGACGCTGCCCGCCGCGATCGCCAACATCGTGCTCGCCTACGCGGATCTCCGGGGCCGCCCTGCCGTTGCCTACGGCCAGGCCGAGGGCCCCGACATCTGGCTGCAACTCGACTGGCTCACCGAGCAGCCGGCCGTATACGCCTTCGCCATCCCGGTCCTGGGCGTGGCGATCGACGCCGTGCGCCGCGCCGCGGGGTCGGTGCCGGTACGGCCCGAGGCCGTGCTGGTGGTCGTGGGTCTCTTCGGCCTGCTGTCGGTCGGCGGCTGGAACCAGGACTACTTCACCGCGCCCGACGATCACCGTGACGGCCTGCTCTACATTGCCTTCGGGCTGGCAGCGGTCGTGCCGGTCGCAGCGGCGCTGGGTGTCGCCGCCGGGTCGGTGGCCCAAGGGTCGAGGCCCGCTCGAGCGCTGGCATCCCCCCGGTTCGTGGCTGCCATGGTCGCACTTCTGCTGCTGGCGGGTGCCGTGCTCATCGGTGCCCTGCGTGTGATCGAGCCTCTGGACCTGCTGGAGAGCACCGCTAGCTCCGCAGTGTTCCACGCCGTGACCATCGCGGGCCTGGCCGCGGGCGCGGCCGCGCTCTGGCACTGGGCGCCACAGTTGCTGAGCCGGGGCCGGTCGAACGCTGCGGGTCGAGCCATTGCGGTGCTGCTGCTGGCCGGGGGCGTGCTGCTGGCCGTTCCCGCGTTGATTTCCGGATTGCAGGACACAGCCGACATGCCGGCGCGCGGCCTCGAAGCAGGTGACGCCGCCGGCGGGCTCGACGCCAGCGCACTTGCGGGCTCGGCTCTGGTGGCGCTCGCCATGCTGTCGGCGCTTCCGGCGGCGGTCTCGGCCCTGCGGGCCGCGGCTTCCGCCACACCCCCACCCGTGGCGATCGAGGGCGATGGCCTGCCCGCGGGAGACGGCGGGCCCGCAACCGCTGGGGCATCGCTGTGAGAGCATCGTCGGGTACCGGTGGACGAGCCGCCGGCGGGGTTGCCTCCGGCGGGGTCGTCAGTGGGGTTGCCGGCGAGGTTTCGGCATGAGGACGGTGGCGCTTCCGACCCCCGAGGCGTCGCGGCCCCGCACGGTCGTGGTCGGCGCCCTGTTCGGGGTTGCCGCAGCGTTCATGGCCTTCGCCGTGCTGATCACGCTGTACGTCCAGCAGCGCCAGCAGGCCCAAGCGCTGGGCGAGGAGTGGTTCGGATCCGGCAGCATCGAGATGGGCCCGGCCGGCATGATGATGATGACGCTGGCGCTGTCGAGCGTCACCGTCCAGTGGGCCGTGCAGGCGGCGCGGGCCGACGACCGGCCCCACGGGTTCGTCGCGCTGGGCGTCACCCTGCTGTTCGGTGCCGCGGTGATCAACCAGTTCTGGTTCGTCTACCAGGACACCGGTTTCGCCATCGACGGCGGGCGGGCCGAACTGCTGTTCTATGTGGTGACCGGGTCGTTCATCGCCATGCTCGCAGCGGCGATGGTGATGATGGCGGTCGTGACGATGAGGGCCCTGCTCGGCCCGTTCGGTCGCGATCTGGCACACTCGGTGCAGGCCGCGGCCATCTTCTGGCACACCTGCGTGCTGTGCTACTTCCTGGTCTGGTACGTCGTGTTCATCACCAAGTAGGGCGCGATGTTCACCACCGGGTTCAAGTTCTTCTTCGGGCTCTTCGCAGCCTTCGCTGTGGCCGCGGTCGTCTACGGCTACGCCACCGGCGGCGATGTGGTCGGCCCCGTCTCGCTCGGCTGGAAGGGCGGCGTGGGCGACCACATCGGCTATGGCGTGATGCTGGCGCTGGCGACGGCCTCGCTCGCGGTGAGCCTGGTGCTGGTGGCCTTCCGCGACGCGGACGCCGAGGCCCAGGCCCACCTGATCGGAGCCGACGAGGCGCCCGCCGACCGGCCCGTCACTCCAGGCGTCTGGCCGCCCGCGGCGGCCTTCGGCGCCGGCACGGCCGTCCTCGGGCTGGTGCTGCACCCTCTGGTCTTCATCCTGGGCCTGGGGCTGATGGCGCTCTCGCTGGTGGAGTGGACCATGGACGCCTGGGCCGAGCGGGCGACCGGCGACCGCGCCGCCAACCAGGAGCTGCGCAGCCGGATCATGACGCCCATCGAGATCCCCGTCATCGGGGCGCTTTCGATCGGCGTGGTCGTGCTGGCCGCCTCCCGGATCATGCTGAGCGTCTCGAAGCTGGGCGCGGTGGTCGTTGCCGGCGTGGTGGCTGCGCTGATACTCGCGGGCGCCGTGGTGTATGCGAACCGCCCCGGCCTGGGCCGCCGGATGGTTCGGGCCCTCGGTGTGCTGGGCGCCCTGGCCCTGATGTTGGGCGGCGTGCTCTCGGCGGTGGTCGGCGAGCGTGACTTCGAGCATCACGGAACCGAGACTCACGAGGAGTCCGGCGGGCTGCCCAGCGAATCGAACGGGGACGGCCATGGTGAGTGAAGCCCGCGCCGGCCGCGTCGCCATGCGGTCGCGACGCGTCCCTGCGGCGGCACTTGCCGTGCTCGGCGGCTTGCTGGCCGCCGGCTGCGCCTCCGACGCCGAGCTCGACACCTTCGCGCCCCAGGGGCCGCTGGCCGAGGAGCTGCACTCGCGCGCGGTGCTGCCGGTGTTCTGGATCGCCGGCGTCGTGTTCGTCGGGATCACGGTGGCCATGGTCTGGCTGATATGGCGGCACCGGGTCAAGAGTTATCAGGGCGACGACGAGTGGCCCGCGCAGACCCACGGCCACGTCCCCCTCGAGATCGGCTGGACCGTGGGCTTCCTGCTGACGATGGCCGCGGTGGCGGTCATCATGGTGCTGGCACTGCCCACGATCGACCGCACGGAGGCCAACGCCACCGAGGTGACCGTGGACGGCAGCGCCGTCATGTGGGAGCCGACCGTGGTGGTGGTCGGCAACCAGTGGTGGTGGGAGTTCCGCTACTACTTCTCGGACCAGGTCGATCTGGCGTCGTTGCGGGAGCTGGGAGACGCAGGGGCCCTGCCGCCCGCCGACATCGTCACGTCGGGCCAGATGGTCATACCCACGGGTGAGGAGATCGAGCTGATCGTCACCTCGCGCGACGTGATCCACTCATTCTGGATACCCGCGCTCAACGGCAAGCGCGACGCCGTGCCCAACAAGTTCTCGCCCTGGAAGATCGAGGCATCCGACGCAGGCTTCTACTTCGGGCAGTGCACCGAGTTCTGCGGCCTGTCGCACTCGCGGATGCGGATGCAGGTGGTGGCGCTCACCCCGCCGGAATTCCAGGCCTGGGTGGATCGCACCACACAGGACGCGGCGGTGCCCACCGATCCGGCCGCGCTGGCGGGCATGGAGGTCTTCGCGGGCATCTGCACGTCCTGCCATCTGGTGGAGGGGATGAACGACGAGACCTACGCCGAGGTGGGCGCCGACCAGGCGTCCGGGGCCGCGCCCAACCTGACACACTTTGCCTCCAGGAGCACCTTCGCCGGCGCCATCTTGAACACCTACAACCGCGACGGCACCCTCAACCGCACGGACCTGGAGGCGTGGCTGCGCAACCCGGCCGACCTCAAGGCCAACTACACCGTCGCCGGTGAGCAGTATCGCGGCATGCCCGACCTCGACCTCACCGAGCAGCAGATAGACGACCTGGTGGCCTACCTGGAAGGTCTGGGTGAGCGCCCGGCAGACTGGGTGATCACCGCGACGCAGGTGGACGGCTGAGACAGCTGAGGAGCTTGACGAAGATGGCCATCACTGAAGAGGCACCCCTCGCGCTCACCACCGGCGAGGAGACGACCCGCTACGTCGAGCGGCCTCTCGGCGTCTTCACGCGTCCCCAGGGCGGCAGGGGCTGGCGGGACTGGCTGAGCACCGTCGACCACAAGCGCATCGGCATCCTCTACGGCGTCTCGGCGATGTTCTTCTTCCTGGTCGGCGGGGTCGAGGCGCTGCTGATCCGCCTGCAGCTCACCGCGCCTGAGGGCTCCGTGCTCAGCGCCGATGTGTACAACCAGGTGTACACCATGCACGGCGTCACCATGGTGTTCCTTTTCATCATGCCGCTGGCGGCGGCCTTCGCGAACTACTTCATCCCCCTGCAGATCGGCGCACGCGACGTCGCCTTCCCCCGGCTCAACGCGCTGTCGTTCTGGATCTGGCTCTCGGGCGCCATCTTCTTGAACACTTCCTGGATCGTGGGCGGCGGCGGCGCCGACTGCGGCTGGTTCTGCTACGCGCCCAACAGCGGCGTCGCCTTCTCGCCCAGTCACGGGGTGGACTTCTACGCCATCGGCCTGCAGATCCTGGGCATCGCCTCGCTGGTGTCGTCGGTGAACCTGATCGTCACCTGCCTCAACATGCGGGCGCCGGGAATGACGCTGATGCGCATGCCGGTGCTCACCTGGATGCTGCTGATCACCCAGTTCCTGCTGCTGTTCGCGCTGCCGGTCATCACGGTGGCGCTGTTCCTGCTGATGTTCGACCGCCTCTTCGACGCTCAGTTCTTCAACCCTGACGCTGGCGCCGATCCGCTGCTTTGGCAGCACCTGTTCTGGATATTCGGACATCCCGAGGTTTACATAATCATCCTGCCCGCCTTCGGCGTGGTGTCGGAGGTGATACCCACCTTCAGCCGCAAGCCGATCTTCGGCTACGACTTCATGGTGTTCTCGGGGATCGCCATCGGCTTCATGGGCTGGGGCGTGTGGGCACACCACATGTTCGTGTCCGGGATAGGCCCGATCTCCGTGGCCGCCTTCTCCCTTTCGACGATGTTCATCGCGGTGCCGACGGGGGTGAAAGTCCTCAACTGGCTTGCCACGATGTGGGGCGGGAAGCTGCGCTTCACGGTGGCCATGAAGTTCGCTGTGGCGACGGTCGCCATGTTCACCATCGGCGGCCTGTCCGGCGTGACCCACTCGGTGGCGCCGGCCGACACGCAGCAGACCGACACCTATTACATAGTCGCCCACTTCCACTATGTGATCTTCGGCGGCGGCGTGCTGGGCCTGTTCGCGGGCCTCTATTTCTGGTGGCCCAAGGTTTGGGGCCACTTCCTCAACGAGCGTGTGGGCAACTGGCATTTCTGGATCATGCTGGTGGGGTTCAACCTGACCTTCGGCCCGATGCACATCTTGGGCCTGCAGGGGATGTCGCGCCGCATCGACACCTACGCGGCCGGCTACGGGTTCGAGTTCTGGAACCTTGTGGCCACGATCGGGTCGCTGCTGATAGCGCTGTCGGTGCTGCTGTTCATCCTGAACGTGGTGAAATCCAAGCGCGACGCGCCCCATTTGCGCCCGCCCGGCCCGGATCCCTGGGACGCGCGGAGTCTCGAATGGTCGATCCCCTCGCCGGTGCCGGTGCACAACTTCGACACCGTGCCGCAGGTGCACGGCCGCGACGACTGGTGGCACCGCAAGTACGGCGAGGACACAGATGGCAGGGTGATGCGGGTGGCCACGATTGAGGAGGCCGCCGAGACCGGCGAGGCCACGGGCGTGCACCTGCCGTCGCCGTCGTTCTGGCCGCTGGCCGTGGCGGTGGGGCTGCCACTGATCGGCTACGGCCTGATCTTCAACCTGTGGCTCGCCCTTGCGGGCGCGGTCGTGACGCTCTGGTCGCTGTATGCGTGGGCGATGGAGCCGGTGGACGACCCCGACGCCTCCCACGACCACCATGATCACGCCGACGACCATGGAGAAGGCCACAGCGGCCACGACCATGGCGAGGGTCACGGCGGCAGCGACGGCGGCGCTTCGGCAGCCGATGCCGGCGGAGGCGGGCAGTGAGCGCCGAGGGGGTTCTGGCCCCCTCAGCGCAGGAGGCGCAGGGCCTGACCGGCGGCAGCGCCGAGGCGCACGGCAGCCTTGACGGGCAAGGCGGTCACGATGCGCACTCCGACCATGCCGGAGACGGCGGTCACGACGCGCACGCCACCACCACAGGGCTGTCGCACACGAAGCTGGCCATGTGGGTGTTCCTCGGCTCGGAGTGCCTGCTCTTCGGCGGGCTGATCTCCACGTACCTGCTGTACAAGACCCGCGGCAACGGCCGCACGCTGCCCACCGACGTCTTCGACATCCCGTTCACCTCGGTCAGCTCGTTCGTGCTGCTGATGAGCTCGCTCACGATGGTGCTGGCGCTCTCGGCGGTGTCGAGGGGCGATCAGGAGGCCGGGCGCACCTGGCTGCTTGCCACCGCGCTGCTGGGCGCGGTGTTCATTGGCGGGCAGGTCTATGAGTTCACCAGCTTCGTGCGCGAGGGCGTGGCCTTCACCACCAACCCGGCCAGCAGCGCATTCTTCACCCTCACCGGTTTCCACGGAGTGCACGTGAGCCTGGGCATCGTGATGCTGATGTCGCTGTTCGGGGCCTCGGTGAAGGGCAAGATCACGCAGCGCAACTCCGAGACCGTCGAGATCGTCGGCCTCTACTGGCATTTCGTGGACGTGGTGTGGATCTTTATCTTCACCGTCATCTATCTGATCCCCGCCGACTGAGGGGGGTCTTTCCAAAGTGAGCGAGACCGTCACCTCGGAGCACCCCGAAGCCCCGGCACCCACCGCGGGCGCGCCCGACCACGGCGAGGCCCACGGCCACCCCTCGGACTGGGCCTATGTGAAGATCGCCCTGGTCCTGGCGGCGCTCACCGCGCTGGAGGTCTTCACCTACTTCGAGTCGGTGGTCGACTGGGGGGCGGCACTGGTGCCGTCGCTCATCTTCATGATGATCGTGAAGTTCTATTTGGTGGCCACCTGGTTCATGCATCTGCGCTTCGACAGCAAGCTGTTCGGCAGGCTCTTCGTGGCGGGGCTGGTCCTGGCCGTCGGTGTGTACGTGGCCACGCTGGCCGCGTTCGAGTTCTGGTTCTGAGGTGGACGCCTGGCGCTTCCAGTTCCATCCCGAGGTGTGGCTTGCGGTCGCCGCCCTGGCCGGCCTCGGTTTCTATGTCGTGAGGGTGGTGGCGCCTGCGGCCCTGCCCGCTGGCAGCGCCGCGGCGACCCGGCGCCAGCGGCTCTGCTTCGTTGCCGGGGTGTTCGTGCTGTGGGTGTCGGCGGACTGGCCCATGCACGACATCGCCGAGGAGTACCTGTACTCGGTGCACATGGTGCAGCACCTGCTGATCAGCTTCGTGGTGCCGCCGCTGCTGCTGATGGCCGTGCCCGAGTGGCTGGCCCGGCTCATGGTGCTCGACGGCTCGCGCTCGTCGCGGGTGATCCGCCGCCTGGTGCACCCGCTGGTCGCCGGTGTGACGTTCAATGCCCTGCAGGCGCTGCTGCACTGGAATGTGCTGGTGGAGCTGTCGGTGCGCAACGGCTCGGCGCACTACGCCTTGCACCTGCTCGTGTTTCTCAGCGCTCTGGCGATGTGGACGCCGGTGGTCGGCCCGCTGCGGGAACTTCAGCTCTCGGAGCCGGCCAAGATGATCTACCTGTTCTTGATGTCGATCGTGCCGACCGTGCCGGCCGCCTGGCTCACCTTCGCCGAGGGCTCGGTGTACCCGGTCTATGACCATGCCCAGCGGCTCTGGGGCATCTCGGTGACCGCCGACCAGCAGGCTGCCGGCGCGGTGATGAAGGTGCTCGGCGGCGTGTACCTGTGGTCGCTGATCGCCGTCAAGTTCTTCCGCTACGCGGCCGCCTCGCGCCGAGCCGACGCCGAGGAACGTCGCAGGCGCTTCGCCGCGGAGACGCTCACCACCGCTGACGTCCAGGCCGAGTTCGACCGCTTGGGCGCCCCGCCCGCCGAGCCGCGCCTGAAATAGGCCGATGCTCGACCTGCGCCAGCTCAGGGCCGATCCCGGCGCGGTGAAGGCCGCCGTGGCCCGCCGGGGCGAGCCGACCCAGCCGCTGGACGAGGTGCTCGCCCACGACGAGCGCCAGCGGGCGCTGGGTCGTGAGGCGGACGATCTCAGGGCGGAGGTCAAGCGCATATCCGCTGAGGTGGGCGCCTTGCACCGGGACGGTCGCGCCGCCGACGCCGACGGCCTGCGTGCCCGCAGCAGGGAGCTCGGGGCCCGCATAGACGAGCTGGTCGCAGAGGCCGATCAGCTGGCCGAGTGGATCCGCCGGATCCTGCTGTTCGTGCCGAACCTCCCGGCGCCGGACTGCCCCGACGGTGCCGGCGCGGACGGCAACGTGACCGTGCGCACCTCCGGCTACGACCCGGCCTCCTACGGCGAGCATCAGCGGGTGCCGCACTGGGAGGTTGGCGCCGAGCTGGCGATCCTCGACGTGGATCGGGCGGTGCGGATGTCCGGCGCCATGTTCGCCATGTACCGAGGCCTGGGCGCGCGCCTGGTGCGGGCACTAATCGACTACGGGCTCGACCGCAACCGCGACCTGTACGAGGAGGTCAGGCCGCCCACACTGGTACGCACCGAGACGATGGTCGGCACGGGTCACCTGCCCAAGTTCTCAGACGACGCCTACCACCTCGAGCGTGACGACCTGTGGGCCATACCCACCGCGGAGGTGCCCCTCACGTCGCTACTGAGCGGCGAGACGATGGCTGAGGACGAGCTGCCGGTGCGGCTGATGGCACACACGTCCTGCTTCCGCCGCGAGGCCGGATCGGCCGGCCGCGACACGAGGGGGCTGCTGCGTGTGCACGAGTTCGACAAGGTGGAGCTGTATGCGTTCTGCGCGCCCGGTCAGGCTCACGACCTGCACGCCGAGATCCTGCAGCGCGCCGAGGGGGCGATCGCCGATCTGGGGCTGGCCTACCGGATCCTTGACCTGTGCGCCGGTGATCTGGGCGGAGCCTCGGCTCGGACGTTCGACATCGAGGTGTACGCGCCCGGCGCCGACCGCTGGTTGGAGGTGTCGAGCGTGTCGTGGTGCCGGGACTACCAGGCTCGCCGGGCCAACATCCGGTACCGGCCCGCACAGGGCGGGCGCACGCAGATGGTGCACAGCCTCAACGGCTCGGGCCTGGCCGTGCCGAGGGTGTGGGCCGCGCTGGTGGAGACCTGCCGGCAGCCTGACGGCACGGTCTCGGTTCCCGAGGCGCTGGTGCCCTACATGGGCGGGGTCACGGTCATAGGCGAGAGTTCCGCCTGACATGGTCGTCCTCGCCGTGGTTGGTGGGAGCGGCTGCTAGCCGTGGGTGACCTCGCTGCGATGCGCGAGCACTACGGCTCGCAAGGGTTGGTCGAGGACAGCCTGGCGGGTGACCCGATCACGCAGTTCCAGCGCTGGTTCGACGACTGGCTCGCCACGGCGCCCTACGACGCCAACGCCGTGATCCTGGCAACGACCGATGCTGAGGGCTGGCCGTCGGCTCGCGCCGTGCTCCTCAAGGGACTCGACGAGCGGGGCTTCGTGTTCCACACCAACCGGCGCTCCCCCAAGGGACTCGACCTGGACCGGTCGCGCCGCGCCGCGCTCTGCTTTCTGTGGCACCCGCTGGAGCGGCAGGTGCGGGTGTCCGGCTCAGTCGAGCACCTCCCCGATAGCGAGAGCGACGACTACTTCGCGTCGCGGCCGCGTGGCGCGCAGATCGCCGCCTGGGCCTCCCCGCAGTCGCAGGTGATAGCAGATCGCGCCGACCTGCAGCGGCTCATCGCGCTGGCGGAGGCCCGCTTCGGTGCCGCCGAGGCGGTGAGCCGCCCGCCCCACTGGGGTGGTTACCTGGTGAGGCCGCAGGCGGTGGAGTTCTGGCAGGGCCGTCGCAGCCGCCTGCACGACCGGCTGCGCTACCGCCGCCGCCCTGATCGCCCCCCCGAGGCCGGGGCAGCGCAGCCGGATTGGGTGATAGAGCGCCTCGCCCCCTAGAGCAGCGCCCGCCCGCTATTGCAGTGGCGTGCACTTTCTCTAGGAAACTGCCCGTCGAACTGCAGGAGGTGAGCAGTTTCGCTCGTTGCGTAGACCTGCGCGTGTTTTCCTATCTCGCTGTCCAAGATGACAGCACCCTCAAGCGGCCGGCTCCTGCTGGTGTGCTGGTGTGGAGCTAAGGCTGGCGGCTGCGGTCTGGGTCGGTGCGCCTGTGCAGGGCGCGCCAGCGGCTCCATATCACCGCTGCCGTTAGCGCTGCCTCCAGCGGCACCCCGAAGCGCAGTGGATCGCTGAACCAGTGGACCACACGCTCGGGCCATCCCGCAAGGAACCTGAGCACCGGCAGCAGCACGAACTCGCCGCCGTTGAACCCGAACTCCACGGCCAGGTACAGCGCCGCGTAGGCCTCGGTCGCGAACCTGCGCCGGGACAGGTTGGTCTCACTCTTGCGCCAGCCGAGCAGCAGGGCACCGAGCACCCCGAGCGCGCACAGCACCCCGAGACGCTCTGCGCCGGCTTGGTCGATCCAGCCGGTCACCTCTGCCTGGAACTCAGCGAACCGTTCCACCACGGGGTTCGAGGCGGTGGGATCCTCGAGCACCTGCAACTCCCACCAGCCGTAGTTGACCAGGTAGATGCCTGAGGCGGCCAGCACTCCACCGGCGACCGGGTTGATCCAGCGGATCACCTTGCGCATCGCTTGCACCACGCCGGTCCGGGCCTGTGCCAGCGCCAGCGTCAGGAACGTCATCACGGCACCCATCCCGATCGCGTAGGCGACGAAGTCTGCGATGCCGTCGGCCGCACCGTCGTTGGTGAAAGTCGAGGCGACGGCCGCGATGAACAGGCCGATGGTGCATGACAGCGAGACGACGGCGTAGCTCACGCCGAACACGAACACCGACACCAGGCCCCGGCCCTCGGCGCCGCCGCCGATCTTCGGCAGTCGCAGGTTGACGCTGCGCCCGGCCAGCATCCAGATGCCCAGCAGGGTGATCGCCACGCCGATCACGATGGTCACGTAGCCGATCCGGTCGAGCACGGCACCCTGGCTGAGCACTGTGGAGAAGAGCACGCCGAAGGTGCCGAACACGGCCACGAAACCGGCTGTCAATGTCAGAGCCACCGCAAGGGCGCGCAGCGTCTCCGCCAGCGTCGCAGTGCCCGTTGCTCCTGCCGGACGGGTCTGCTCGCTGCCGATGAAGTACGACAGGTAGGCCGGCAGCAGCGCGAAGCCGCAGGGGTTGAACGCCGCGACCAGGCCCAGCGAGAAGGGGTAGGCGAGTGCCGTGAAGTCCATCACTGGGCCGGGTCCGCGGCGTGGCCCGCGGCGGTTGTGATCGAGCGGGGATGCGCGGGTGCCGTGAAGTCCATCGACCTACTGCGGGGCTGTGACGCCTAGAGCGTCCTCGATGCGCTGGGCCAGGGATCCGGCATCGAGCGCGCCGGCGAAGGTGTCCACCAGTTTTCCGGAGGCCGACACGAACGCAGTGGTCGGCATGGCGATGCTTCCGGTCGCCCTGTACACCTCCAGGTCTGGATCCCAACCGACGTCGTAGGTGACGCCGGTGGACTCGACGAGGCGCAGCGCATCGGCGGGATCCTGATCCTGTGACAGTCCAAGGAACGCGACGCGGCCTTCGAGGCTCTCGAACACCGTCTGAAACTCCGGCATCTCCCGCACGCACGGCGGGCACCACGCGGCGAAGAAGTTCACCACGAGCGGGGTGCCGAGGTAGTCGCCGACATCACCCGTGCCGCCGTCGAACAACTCGAAGGTCAACCCGGACGTGTCGATGCCGCCTGCTACCTCCGGCGTGATCTCGGCCTGTGCGTCGAGGTCGGACTCCCCCTGGCTCAGCACGATCCTGGGCACCGGCTCCCCGTCCGTGTTGCTCGACGATCCGGCGGGCTCGGCCTGGCTCAGCATGATCTTGGGCACCGGCTCCCCGGCCTGGTCGTTGTAGCTCGCGCCGCAGGCGCTGCCGGCTGCCAGCACCACCATGAAGCCGACGGCGAGGGCGGCCCGGCTCACAGACCCCGGCAAGTCGCTGGCAGGCATCCCGATAGTGACGGTACAGCCGCCAGCCTGCTCTAGCGTGGCGTGGTGAGCGAGATCGCCGAACGCGTGGCGCGGGCGCTGCCGGCGGCTCGCCAGACTTCCAGGGTGGCGTGGTGAGCGAGATCGGGGCGACGGAGCTGACGCCGCCGCCGGAGTCTGGGCGCATCTACACCGCAAGTCGCCGCGTTCGTCTCGGCGATGTCTCGCCCCAGGGTCTGGCCCGCCTTGATGCCGTGGCCCGCTACCTGCAGGATGTCGCCCGCGACGACTCCGCCGACGCCGCCTTCAGCGACCCGATGGCTTGGGTGGTTCGCCGCACCCTCATCGAGGTGGCCTGGGCACCCCGCTTTCAGGAGATGCTGGAGTTGGCCACCTGGTGCAGTGGTTTCGGGGGTCGCTGGGCGGAGCGCCGCACCCGCATCCGCGGTGACGGCGGCGCTGCCGTGGATGCGTCCAGCGTCTGGGTACACATCGACTCCGACACGGGCAGGCCGCGCCGCCTCGGTGAGGAGTTCCACGGTGTGTGGGGCGTGGCCGCAGCCGGGCGACGTGTCTCGGCACGCCGGTTGCTCGATAGCGCCCCAGGGCCTGGCGCCACGCGACTGCGCTGGCTGACGCGGGCTGCCGACCTCGACGTGATGCGGCACATGAACAACGCCGCCCACTGGGTTGCGGTGGTGGAGGCCATGGACCGTCTCGGTGCCGCGCCACTGCGACTGCGAGCCGAACTCGAGCACAACGCGGCCATCGGGTCAGAAGATGATGCGGTGCTCTGGGGCTGCAGCATCGCGGGCGGAGTCGATGTCTGGATGATCGTCGACGGCTCCGGTGCCACCGCGGCCAGAGTGAGACCCCTGTAGCCACCCGCTTAGCGAGCTCCCGCATTCAATACATGCCCCCGGCCAAGACCTGAGCCGCCTGCGAGTTGCGGGGTGACGGTTGCTCTAGCAGTGCTCCGGCTCTGTGATCTGGAAGCGCAGTAGGCCGTTGCCGTCCCGGCTAGACCTGGCCTCTCCCATCATGCGCAGGTGCTCGAGATGGGCGAACGTCTCGCTGGCCGCCATCTCGCCCCAGGCACGCTCAGTGAAGAGGGTCTTCATGTAGGCCTCGACCGGCGCGCCGGCGAGCTGGGGTCCGGCGGCCCGCAGCACGTCGAGCCGCTCCAGGTGGTGGCGATGGATGGCGTCGGTCCTGGCCTTGAGATCGGTGAGGGGGTGCCCGTGGGCGGGCAGGCACACGGTGACACCGTCGAGGGCCCCCACCCGGGCCAGCGAGTCGAAGAACGCGGCCAGCGGGTCGCCGATCTCGGCGGAGCCGGCGATATGGGGGGTGATCGTGGGCAGGACGTGATCCCCCGACAGCAGCACACCCTCGGCGGGATCCCACAGGCACAGGTGGTCCGCCGTGTGGCCCGGTGTGTGCACTGCGAACCAGTCCCGGTCCGCCATCCGCACCGCCGCGCCGTCGCTGACGCGGATGGTCGGCTCGGGCACCCGGAAGCGGGGGGCGTTCGTCTGCCCGTCCATCTGGATCCACATCCGTATGGCGTCGTCGGGCGGCGGCTCGCGGCGTGTGCCCCAGAGGGTGCTGCCACGCTCGTTCAGCTTCGCCTTCCACAGTTCCACTAGAGCGGCGGGGTCGAGTTCCAGCAGGTCCAGGTCGATGTCGGCGTTGACGTCATCGGCGGCGGGGCTGGCCGCGAACGCGCTGTGGGTGAGCAGTTCGGCTCCGGTCTCTTCCCGAAGCTGGTGGCTCCCCCCGTAGTGGTCGGGATGGGAATGGGTGACGACGGTCGTATGCACCCGCTCGAGGGGGATGCCGGCCTGCTTGAGCCGGTCGCACAGGGCCGTCCACGACTCGTTGCCGGGCAGACCGGGATCGACCAGCACCGCACCGTCGCCGTCGACCAGCGCGTAGCAGTTGACGTGCCCGAGTCCCGGCATGCTCACCGGAAGCTGCATGCGCAGCACTCCTGGCGCCACCTCGGTCACCTCGGTGCGGGCGGGCTCCTGCTCCTGCTTGGTGTAAACCTTGACGGTCATCGCCTCATCTGGAACCGGCTTTAGCAGGTGGGCCGATGAAGCCGGCTGAGCGATACCAGCGCAGTTCGGTGATGCTCTCTTTGATGTCGTCGAGGGCGCGGTGCGTCTTTGCTTTCTCGGGAGCGTTCCGGTACGCCTCGGGCTGCCAGCGCATGGCGAGCTCTTTCACGGTGGACACGTCCACCGACCTGTAGTGCAGGAAGTTGTCGACCTCGGGCAGGTAGCGGGCCAGGAAGCGACGGTCCATGCCGATGGAGCTGCCGCACAGCGGCGTCTCTCCGGCCTCGGCGAGGTGCGCGCTCAGGAAGCTCAGCACCGCGTCGCCCGCCTCCTGCAGGCCCAGCGTGGATGCCGCCACCCGCTCGATCAATCCGCTTGCGGTGTGCATGGCGGTGACCACCTCTTCCATTCCGGCGAGGGCCTCCGGGGGTTGATGGATCACCAGGTCGGGCCCGACGGCCACGACCTCCAGCTCGTCGTCGGTGACGAGGGTCGCGATCTCCAGGATCACGTCCCGCTCGACATCGAGTCCGGTCATCTCCAAGTCCATCCACGCAAGCACTGCGCTCACAGGATAACGACGCCCCTGGCCGGGGCGGTCCGGCTGCGCCGAGGCCGCAGAGCGCGTCGGCGACTCGGCACCATTCACGTATGTCGATGGGTGGTTGACTCGGTGAGCGCCCGCCCGCGGCACCGACCCCTTCGAGGACACAGCGCCCCGCGGTGGTGCGGCTACTGTCGGTGCGGTGCTGGAGGTTCCGATCCTGCGTCTGGATGCCGGGCTGCCCCTTCCCGCCTACGCTCGGCCGGGCGACGCGGGCATCGATCTCATGGCGCGAACCCGAACAGTGCTGGAGGCCGGCGGCGGGCGGGCACTGGTACCGACCGGTGTGGCCGTGTCCTTGCCGGCCGGCTGTGCCGGGCTCGTGCTGCCACGCAGCGGCCTGGCCCTGCACCACGGCGTCACGTGCCTCAACACCCCCGGCCTGATCGACTCGGGCTACCGGGGCGAGCTCAAGGTGTTGCTGGTGAACACGGACCCCGTCGATGACTTCACGGTCGATCGAGGCGCTCGCATAGCGCAGCTGGTGGTTCTGGCGGTCGATCAGGTGCGCCTGCTGGAGGTGGCGAGCCTCGATCCCTCAACACGCGGCGAGGCTGGCTTCGGCTCGACCGGCCGCTAGGCACCGTCACCTGCCGGGCGCTCTCAGAATGAGCCGGCGGTTGTCGGGTTCTACGGTGGCCGTAAGGCTCAAGCCGCCCACGACCTCTTTGAACCGGGCGACGGCGGGTGGGGCGACGGGTGCCCCGGCCGTGCGTTCAGCCTCCAGCTCGAGGCTTCCTCCGCTGGTGCGGAACCGGCACGAGATGGTGGCCGAGTCGTCGGGCGCCCCGTCCAGCAGCAGTGCCATGGCCTCGTCGATGGCGGCCCGAAGCTCGTCTATCTCGGCGAAAGACAGACCCTGGCGCAGCGCCAGAGCGGCCGCGCCCACACGCACGATGCGTGCGTAAACGGCGCGCGCCGGCACCGTCAGGACGATCTCGTCGTTCGCGAGCGCCTTGCTCACCGGTCAAAGATTGCCACGAACTCGCGCCGTTGCCTTGCCTGTGTGACATCCGGCACCGCTGGCTTGTCGCGTTTGCCGCTCGAGGCGAGCACCCCTTGGCGGTCTTCATCCCCGCTGTGGTCGTCGGCGGCGCGGGGTTGTCGCGTTTGCCGCTTCGAGGCGCGCCCTGCTGCGGGAAAGATCGGGACCCGGCGCGCCGGTAGCCTGACCGGTCGTGGTCTTCGTGGTGGAGAAGTTCGGCGGCACCTCGGTGGCCGACCCCGACCGCATCAGGGTGGTGGCCGATCATGTGGCGCGCCGCCGCCGCCATGGTGACGAGGTCGTGCTGGTCGTCTCTGCCATGGGCAACGAGACCGACCAGCTGCTGCGCCTGGCATCCGACGTGGCCAAGCACCCCCCGGCCCGGGAGCTTGACATGCTCATCACCGGAGGGGAGCGCAAGGCCTGCGCCTTGATGGCGATGGCGATCAGCTCATTGGGAATCGCCGCTGAGTCCTTCACCGGCAGCCAGGCCGGGTTCCGGACCGACTCCTCCCACAGCAACGCCAAGATCCTGCGCATCACGCCGGCGCGCATCGTCGAGGCTCTGGCTGCGGGGACGGTTCCGGTGATCGGAGGATCCCAGGGGGTGTCCGACGGCAACAACGTGACCTTCCTGGGGCGCGGCGGTTCCGACACCACCGCAGTGGCTCTCGCGCACGCGCTCGGCGCCGACCATTGCGAGCTCTACACCGATGTGCCCGGCCTGTTCAGCGCCGACCCCAGGCTGGTGCCCGACGCCCGGCGCATGGACGAGGTGTCGTTCGACGAACTGCTGGAGATGACCGCCAGCGGCTGTCCCAAGCCGGCCATGCGGGCGGTGGAGATGGCCCGGAACTACGGCGTGGAACTGCACGTGCGCTCGGCCTTCAGCTGGGTGCCGGGCACGAGGATCACTGGAGGCAAGGACATGGAACACGCAACCGTCACGGCGGTCACCCACGATGTGAGCGAGGCGAAGATGACGGTCTCGGGCGTCGCCGACCAGCCCGGTGTGGCCGGCCGCCTGTTCCGGGCGCTGGCGATGCGCGACGTCAACGTCGACACGATCGTGCAGAACGTGTCGAGCCGGGGCGTCACCGACATCAGCTTCACCGTGCCGCTGGATCAGCTGCCGGCGGCTCGGGACGTGACCGCCGGACTGGTTGGCGAGCTCGGGGCGACTGAGACGTCCGACGACGACGGCATCGCCCGGGTGAGCCTGATCGGCGCGGGGATGCAGACCAACCCCGGCGTGGCGGCGCGGATGTTCGAGACCCTGGCGGCGGCGGGCATCAACATCGAGATGATCTCCACCTCGGCGATCCGCATCTCCTGCGTGATCCGCTCCGAGGACGTGGAGCGGGCCGTCGCAGTGCTGCACACCGCCTTCGAGCTGCACAGGGACCCCTCCGAGCGAGCCGGCCTCAACTAGGTAGCCTGCGATGCCATGAACGTGGGAATCGTCGGTGCGACCGGTCAGGTCGGCGGCGTGATGCGGGAACTGCTGGCGCAGCGGCGCTTCGATGTGGACCGGCTGCGGCTCTTCGCTTCGGAACGCTCGGCCGGACAACGGCTGCAGTGGCAGGACGCGGACATCGTGGTCGAGGAGGCCGCGACCGCCGACTACGCCAGCCTGGACATATGCCTGTTCTCCGCTGGTGCCTCCACCAGCCGTGCGCTGGCGGAGAGAGTCTCGGCCCAGGGTGCCATGGTCATCGACAACTCCTCGGCCTGGCGCCGCGACCCCGACGTGCCGCTGGTGGTAGCCGAAGTGAATCCTCATGCACTGGCGTCGATTCCCAGGGGGATAGTCGCCAACCCGAACTGCACCACCATGGTGGTCATGCCCCCGCTGGCGAGCCTGAACCAGGAGGCGGGCCTCGTGGCGATGGTGGTGTCGACCTACCAGGCGGTCTCGGGCGCCGGTCTCGCAGGGGTCGCGGAGCTCGACGAGCAGGTGCAGAAGGCGGGCGACGCTGCACCTTCGCTCACCTACGACGGGTCCGCGCTGGGCCTGCAAGCAGGCCGGAAGTTCTGCGAGCCGATCGCCTACAACGTGGTGCCCCTAGCCGGGTCGCTGGTCGGCGACGGCAGCGGCGAGACCGACGAGGAGCAGAAGCTCGTCCACGAGAGCCGCCGGATCCTCGAACTGCCCGAGTTGTCGGTCGCCGCGACCTGCGTGCGGGTGCCGGTCTACTGCGGGCACTCCCTGTCGATCAGCGCCTCGTTCGAGCGGCCCATCAGCCCCGCACGGGCGGCCGAGGTGTTGGCCGATGCGCCGGGGGTGACGCTGGCCGATGTGCCCACACCGTTGAAGGCCGCGGGTGCCGACCCGTCGTATGTGGGCCGCATCCGCCGCGATCCCACACGCCCCAACGGCCTGTCACTGTTCGTGTCGGGCGACAACCTGCGCAAGGGCGCCGCTCTCAACGCCGTGCAGATCGCCGAGGCTCTCGGCGGCTGAAGCCGAGCGGGCCTGTGCCGGTGTCATGGCGCTCTGCGCAGGAGCGCTGTCTGCAGCACCGGCGGGTTGACCGCTGGTCGGCCTGCTCGAGCGAGACTCTGGCGGCTTCAGGCCGTGGTCCTGGGCACGCGGCGTGAAGCGATGGCTGCGATCACGAGGCCGATGCCGAGCACCTCGGGCGCGCTCGGCACCTGTGACAGTGCGACGAGGCCCACCAGGGTCGCGGTCACGGGCAGCAGGGCTTGCAGGAGGGCGAAGCGGTGCGGGTCGATGCGCCGCATCACGGCCTGGTCGATCCGGTAGGGGATCACGTTGGAGAGCACGCCGGTGGCGATCCCCAAGGCCAGCACTGCCGGCGAGTCCAGCACGCCTGCCACGCCGGCGCTGCCGAACGGGCTGATGGCGACGGCCCCGAAGAGCATTCCCAGGCCCAGGCCGTGCACCGCTGCGGGGCTCTGGGCCACCCGGTGCCCCAGCAGGATGTAGCCGGCCCAGAACCATCCGGCGAGCAGGGCGAACGCGGCTCCCTCGGTCGTTCCCTCGGCCTCCACTCCCGCCAGGATCACCACGCCTGACACGGCCAGCAGCAGTGCCAGTGCGGAGCGCCGGGTGCGCGCGCCGGCGGCCGCCACCGCGACCGGGCCGATGAACTCGATGGCGACGGCATTGCCGAGGGGCAGCTTGTCCATGGCGAGGTAGAAGCACAGGTTCATGGCTGCCAGCGACACGCCGAAGGCCGCGGCCCGGCGTAGCTCGGCCGCCGTCCAGCGCCGCCGCCAGGAGCGTCGCAACACCACGATGAGCGCTGCCGCGCCGAGCACCCGCAGCAGCGCCACGCCACCAGGCGCCAAGTGTTTGAACAGATTCGCCGCCACAGCCGCTCCCGAGTACTGCGACAGCGCACTCAGCATGAACAGCGGTTCGGGTGCGAGCGTAGGGGGCTTGCGCATCAACTCGTGCTCGCCCTCAGGCAGGAGCCCGCACCCGGGATCCGTCCACCGGCAGCATGGCACAAAGTCTGCCATCGCACCAGATCAGGCTGGCGGTGCAGGGGCGGCGGGTGCGTCAGCGGCGCGAGCTGCTGTGCGGTCAGGCCGTCCGCAGCGGCATCCCCATCACGTTTCTGGGATGCTTCCATGGTACCCGGAGAGTTTTGTGGCGATATGTGGTTATTGTTTCGATTTCAGATTACATAGGTGGGATTTGACAATAGCTTCATAACTCCACATAACTGGTCTGGAACGTGAGCACCTGCTCAACCGCCCTTCGAGTCGCTGGAGATGGTGGCCGGGACGGACCCCGCTGGTGCCGAACCGCGGCGGCGGTAGGGTTGGGCCGTGGCTCTGGACGATCAGCTGGTGAACCGGGTCACCTGGAAGATCCCGAACGCGCTGGCGCTGATCGGCTCGCGCTGCGGGGACGAGCGCAACGCCATGACCGCGAGCTGGATCACGCAGCTGTCGATGGAGCCGGTGCTCATAGGCGTCGGCGTGGACAATACGGCGGTGACCCACAGGCTGATCTCCCAGGGCGGCTCGTTCACCGTCAACCTGTGGGACTCCGGCGACACCCGTGTGTTCGTCAAGTTCTCGAAGCCCGCCACCTACGCCGAGGGCACACTCAACGGGCGGGCGGTGCGCGAGGCGGCCACGGGTGCGCCGGTGTTCGACGAGGCCATCGCCTGGCTGGACTGCGAGGTGCGCCACGCCTTCGACCTGGGCACGCACACGCTGTTCGTGGGCGAGCTGGTGGACGCGGCGATCCGTGCCGACGAGATCCGCTCGGCCGCCATGAGTGACACCCGGATGAAATACGGCGGCGTCAAGCGCCACTGAACACAGGCCCACCGAAACAGACGCCACCGAGCACGAGCGCCACTGAACCGTTGAGCCTCTCAGCGCCTCCTCACAGAGCAAAGAGCGCTCGGCGGCCCGCGCCACTGACAGCATCACTGAACACGTGAGCGACCTGCCTGAGGACGACCTGCCTGAGGACGCCGGCCGCATCGAGGACTATGGCCTGCTGCTCGATGGGCGGGTGGCGGTGGTGACGGGCGGCGGCGACGGCATCGGCGGGGCGATCAGCCGGCTGTTCGCCGCTCACGGTGCCCGAGTCGAGATCGCCGAGATCGACCAGGCCCGCGGCGAGCGGGCCGTGGCCGACATCGCCGAAGCCGGCGGCACGGCCGGGCTGCATGTGATCGACGTCCGCTCGGCCGGCGATGTGGAGCGGCTGCGGGCCGGGGTGCTCGATGCCCGCGGCCGTGTCGACGTGCTGGTCAACAATGTGGGCGATTACCGGCCGCTCGTGCGCTTCCACCGCTCGTCGCCGGAGTCGTGGACGGCGATGTACGAGGTGAACCTGCTGCACATGCTGCTGATCACCCGGGCCTTCCTGCCCGCCATGATGCGGGCGCGCCAAGGGTCGATCGTCAACGTCCACTCGGTCGAGGGGTTGCGGGGTTACCCCGGCGAGCCGGTGTACGCGGCGATGAAGGCGGCCGCGGCACACTTCACCACGTCGCTGGCCGCCGGGTACGGGCGCTTCGGCATACGCGCCAACGGCATCGGCCCCGACCTCACCCAGACCCCTCAGGTCGACTACATCACGGGCTACGAGGAGCATGAGCACCTGTGGGAGGCGTGGGCGCCGGTCGGGCGCCTGGGCCGCCCCGAGGATCAGGCTCGGGTGGCGCTGTTCCTGGCCAGCGATCTGTCGTCGTTCGTCACCGGGGTGAACATCCCCGTAGACGGCGGCACCCTCGCCGGCGGCGGCTGGTTCTACTCGCCTGAGGCAGGCCGTTTCGTGAACCGTCCCACCGGCCTGTAGCCCCCATAGCAGTGCTGCCGGCGGGGGCCGCAACCGTTGGGCACCGGAACTACTGGTAGAGGTGCGAGGCGCTGCCCATGGGCACGCGGCCGGGTTCGGGGTTGCGCACCAGTACCTCGCACTCCATCCGGTCGGAGTCGCGGAAGAACAGGCTGAGCTTGCGGCCGAAGTCGGTGACGGTGCCGTCGGTGGCGCTGGCAGCCATGAGCCGTGCCCGGATCTCGTTGAAGTCGTCGAGGTTGGCCGCGTGCAGGCCGATGTGGTCGAGGCGTCCCCGCCCGAACATCGGCGTCTGGTGCTGGGCCTGGTCGTTGCCGTCGATCTCGAAGACGTTCAGCTCGGTGGCGGGGCCGATGTTGATCACCGTCATGCGCGACCCTCCGGGGAACTCCTCGCCGTCGCTCTCGACGGTCGCGCCGAACATGTCGATGTAGAAGCGTTGGAGCTTGTCGGAGTCACCGGTGATCACTGCCACATGGTCGAGTCTCTGAGTGAGCATTGTTGTATGTCCTTCCTGGTTGTCGGTTCGTGTTAGAGTGTGTGCACATGTTGCAAGATTAGATCACCTACCCAGCCTAGTGCAAGTCCTTCCCTTCATTCCCATGTCTTGACCGCATCGAGCATGTGATCATGCGCGGCATCCAAGGTTGCTTTCTGCGCCTCGTAGGCATCCAAAGCGTCGATAAAGTCTTGCACAAGTTCGCGCTGCTTCTCTACAGATATAAGCGGAATGGGAATAGTCTCGATGTGATTCTTGTAAATGTGCGGTTGGCCGGTTCCTTGTTGTCTCGCGTAGATCTCATCCTGAAGACCCTTAACACACGCGTACAAGAATGAGGTGAGAAACTTCGACTCGTCCCTACTGTACACGGTGATGCTGTCTGATGCCCATATAGGTCCGCTATGCCACCAAACATAGCCAGCGTAGGCACCGCTCTTGCTCACCGTAAATACATTTCCAGCATGAGTCTGTTCACTGTGTGTATACGGACTGGATCTTCCGCCAGCGATTACAGGCACATCTCCCGAAGATGTCCTTTTCGCGGTTATGGAGGTTCCATTTTCCAGGATCGCCACCTCGTTCAATCCGATGTGATCTGCTTCGTCAACAATCGGCCAGAGTGAGTTCGTTAATGCAGCGAAAACGTTGCTGGTTTCGTCTGTCCTTACGATGGACACCATACTCTTCAACTCGTTCGGAATACGCGCAGGATTGTCAGAATCTGAGTAGAAGAACAATAGGTTCTGAAGATCGTCTATGTCTCTTGGCATTGTACTGAACCGAATATCTGTGTATCCATCATTGATAACACGCGCATAATAGAACCAATCAGTAGAAGCTACATCCTTGTCGGTCAAGTAGACTAACCTTGTAGCCGCCTCCGTATACGGTGCAAAGCAGCCTCGCGGCAAGCTAGCGATGACTCGCACTCGCGCTTCCTTGAGTAGCCTCATCCATAGACCCTGGTGGTTCTTGTTGACCACGAGTCCTTCTGGTACTATCACCGCCATACTTCCACCCGCTGCTAAAGAACTGAAACAGCGCAACAGGCATGCCTCGTCGCCATCTTTAGCGTTCTTGTCAACTATCAATATCTCTTCGCGCGTGAGCTGCTGCGAGAACGGAATATTGGAAAGAACAATGTCATGTTTGGTGTTCGGAGGGTTCTTCACGCTATTGGTCTGAGTGACGCCTGAATGCCCATCTCCGAATAGAATCATGTTCATCTTGGCGATGCGCGCGTTGCTCGTGATTTCCTGCCCGAATATCGTCTTGGTTTGCAGTTGTTCGGCATCCGTCGGCGACCTGCCGGACTTTAGACTCAGATGTCTGAATGATTCAACGAGAAAGCCGCCCGTGCCGCAAAAGGGATCGAATACTGTGCTTCCAAACTCGGGGTCGACGAGCTTCACCATGAATCGAACAATATGCCTTGGTGTGAAGTACTCGCCAAGATCGTTCTGAGTGGTTGTTCTTTGGATAAAGTGCTCAAAGGCCATGCCCTTCAAATCTTCGTCCACACTGGAGAGACGAAGTGAGTTCAACTCCGAAATAATTTGCTGGAGGACTGAGCCATCTGAAATCTGGGTCTTCGAGATGACCTCGCTTCCATATCGATCTTCCAACTGGTTGATCACAAACCCGTTTATGTATGGAACGATGCGATGCCGCTCCTGCTTCAAGAGATTTGTCCACAGTCCCTCGTCGGAGTCCGCCTCGCTCAATAGTTTCAGAAATAGAATATTTGCGAATTCGGTAAACCTCTCGACGCCACTTCGCATGCCTGATGTTCTCAGTAGATCGTTCCACTTCGAAATTAGATCGATAAGTTCATCGCGAGATGAGATAACACGCTCGGATGCGCTGTTGAGTCGATTGGTACTGCTATCGTGGTATTGTATGAGTTGTTCCGGGCGCGGAAGCGATGCTACCTCCATGTCATTGTAATATAGAGATTGGCTAGAGGGCAGGTGCCGTGACCGCAGATTTCTACCGTTGAATGCGAAAATGATACCGCAATCTATCTTTTCGGCGTATTCTGTTGCCTGTGCCAGCGCCTTGTCTAAAGTGACACCTTCTTTCTTTGCTTCAAGAACGGCGATGGGGATACCTCTGCCAAATAGCGTGTAGTCTGGCTTCTTGTTGCCCAAACGCGCTGCGGCTATCGATGTCAACTTCGCCTTTACAGCGTTCTCAATGTATACGTTTCGTTCGGGATGCTCTGGGTCCAGTATCCACCCACTGCGTCGCAACATGTCGTCTATCTTGACTCGGACTTCTTGTTCTATCATTTTTTCCTCCATCTTGTCTTGGCTCAGAAAGCGTTAGCGATCGACCCGCTCTCAAGTAAGTCGTTGGCGTTGCCTATTGTCGTGTCTTCTGACCGTTGGTGTCCGGAGTTCGCACTCGATGGCAACATAGCACTGCCCTGTGACATCTGCTGCTCCTTCTCTAGGAGGGTGGTGCAACAGATGCGGATTTGGGATCCGGTTTGTGCAGCAGCTTCCACCTACCATCCTAGTTCAGGGCACTAGGAGCACGCAGGCACCGAGGCCATCGCGTTAGCCTTGAACTCCCTCGCAAACGACTGGCGCACCCTGACCCTGCGGGACCGGCCTCGGATCCGCGACCTCCGCGCCTCGGACCAGATGCGTTGCCAAGATGGACCACTGCCGGCGCGCAACGCAGGCAAGGCTAGTTGTCGGTTCGCGTGAGCAGGTGGGCTCGGGCTGTTCCGGCCTCCCGGGGGGCGCGAGGAGTGCTGCTACTTCCTGTAGCAGAGGCCCACCTCGGGCCGGCGGTGTGGTAGCAACGGGTGATGCGACTGCTGGTGTTCCAGCACATCGACTGCGAGCATCCGGGACGCCTGCGCGACTTCCTGGCCGCCGACGGCATCGATTGGACGGCCGTGGAACTCGACGAGGGCGAGCCGATCCCTCGGCTGGAGGACTATGACGCCCTCTGGGTGATGGGCGGCCCGATGGACGTCTGGGATGTGGACGAGCATCCGTGGCTGGTGCCCGAGAAGCGGGCCATCAGGCGCTGGGTGCGCGAGCTGCGGCGCCCGTTCCTTGGAGTGTGTCTCGGGCACCAGTTGCTGGCCGACGCGCTGGGCGGGACTTGCGGCCCGCAGCGCCCGCCCGAGATCGGGGTGCTGGGTGTGACGCTCACGCCGGAGGGTCGCGCCGATCCGATCTTCGAGCGGATGGCCGGCCGGCAGCACGCCCTGCAGTGGCACTCGGTGTGTGTGGCCCAGCCGCCCGAGGACGCCGTGGTGCTGGCGAGCTCGCCTGCGTGCCGGGTGCAGGCCATGAGGGTGGGGCAGTGTGCGTGGTCGATGCAGTACCACGTGGAGGTCGAGGACGACACGGTTCGCAACTGGGGCGAGATCGACGCCTACCGCGAAGCGCTCGCGTCGACGCTGGGCAGCGGCGCCCTCGAAGGTCTGGCCGCAGACGCCGAGGATCACATGGCCGGCTTCTCCGCAGACGCCGAGAGGCTCTACCACAACTTCATGAGACTGTCGGTCCGGCCGGCATGATGCCGTTGTGGTGCAGTGCGTTATAGTAGCCGGTTGGCGCGTTCGCCCGTTCGTGTCTAGGTTCGTTCGTCGGCTTCGGTCGGCGGCTGTTAGGAAGGTGTGGCTGATGTCGCAGCTGGTTCGTGTTGGTAGTGGGTCTCTCCGCGGGGGGGGGCTGCTGATGTTGTAGCCGGTCGCCGCCGCCCGTGTGGTGGGGGTTTGTGGTTGGCTGTGTTGGGGGTGGTGGCGTTGTTTGCGGGGGTTGTGGTTGGGCCGGTTGCTGCGCAGGGTGGGGCGTCGTTGTTGGTGTCGGTTGCTGATGTGAGCATGGCTGAGGGTGATCGTGGTCATTCGTCGATGAGTTTCACGGTAGTTTTGAGCGGTTCGCCTAGTCATGATGTGAGGGTGAAGGTTTCGGCGGTGCCTGGCGGGTCGGGTACGGCGACGCGTGATCTTGTGGGTCGTGATTATGTGGGGTTCACGAATCGGACGGTCACGTTCGCGGCTGGTGCGTCGGGGGCCGGGTTGTCCAAGACTGTGAGGGTGTCGGTGCTTGGTGATCATGTGGTGGAGCCTGATGAGACGTTCACGCTGCGGGTCAACAATCTCGCTACCGGCGATTCGCGGGTGGGGTTCTCTGGTGGGGGAACCAAGGTGGAGGCCACGGGCACTATCACCAACGATGACAGCGCAAGCGATCCGGCGGTGGTGATCTCGGTGGCCGACGCGAGCGTGGTCGAGGGTGACTCTGGCAGGACTGCTGTGGTGTTCACGGTGACCTTGAGCGCCTCGCCTGGTGATGAGGTGCGGGTGAAGGCTTCGGCGGTGCCGGGCAGGACCGGCACGGCGGCGCGTCGCGGCGACGGCCGTGATTATGCGGGTTTCACGGGTAAGGTGTTGACGTTCGCGGCTAACGCGTCGGGTGATGCGCTGTCTCAGACGGTCAGGGTGCGGGTGTTCGGCGACACGCGTGTGGAGCCTGATGAGACGTTCACGTTGCGGGTGAATCATCTGATCACCAGCGACGACCGTGTGCGCTTCGCCGGCGGTCACCGCCTCAAGACGGAAGCGACCGGCACCATCCGAAACGACGACGGCGGCTCCCTTCTAACCGAACACCCCGCAACGACGACGACCTCCACGACAATCGCGCCCACCACCACCACGACGACGACCACATCCACGACGACCGCACCCACCACAACGACATCCACTACTGCGCCTACGACAACAACGACGACTACCACCACAACCACGACGACGACGACGACTACTACTACTACGACCACTACCACGACCACGACCACTACTACGACCACGACGCTGCCTCCGGCTGTGGACTTCACGGTGACCCAAGGCAAAACGACGTTTTCGTCCGAAACGAGTTTCGCTACGGCGACGTTCGGTGAGTCCGCGTTGTTCAGGGTGCGGCTCAAGGACAGCAACGGCAAGAACACTAAAGTGGGTGTTGACGGACTAACTCCGGCTACGTTCTCATTCCAGTATGTTTGGACTACAGAGTATCCGGTGATCGTGCGCCGCAGTGGGAAGTCCCTGACTTGGTGGTGGGGTGCCGCCTCGGGCAGGTATTTCGGCTTCGATACCGAAACCCGCGCAACCGACAGTGTCGGTTACGTCAGTTTCCACCATGTCGCTAATGATCCTGACACCTCAACTTCCGGTGATAGACGCGCCATTATCTTCGTTGTGCGGGCCGGGACAAACGCCCCGGGCGCCACCGGCGATCCCACAACCACCAGATTCCAGGCCGGTCACGTAAGGTACGCCGAAGCTTCCGGCTAACGCGCTCTCGCTAAGACCACCACGACCAGGGGACCCCGACCATTCGGTCGGGGTCCCCTCGCACGTTAGACGCATGGTGTACCGGCTGTGGCCGGTGCCCGTGCGAGGGCTGCGCACATGGCGACCGCGTCGTCACCCCGCTCAGATCTTGCCGGCGGGCTGACGGTTGTCGGGCAGGCGGGATTTGAACCCACGACCTCCTCGTCCCGAACGAGGCGCGCTACCAAGCTGCGCCACTGCCCGTGTGCAGCGTCAAGGATGCTACCGCCGGAACCCGCCGCGCGTCCCGACCTGGGCGCTCCGATATTCGGCGATCCGGTCTTCAGGCAGGGGCGGCGGCCTCGGCCAGGGCCGCCCGTACGGCCTTGGCCAGGCTCATGGGGTTGATGGGCTTGACGAGCCATCCGTCCGCGGAACTGCGGCGGGCCAGGAACTCGTCGGCTTCGCGGTCGAGCAGCATGAGCACCGGCCGCGGTTCGAGGCGGCCCATGTCCTCCTCCTGGCGGACGGCCAGGCACGCTGCCATCCCGCCCATGTTGCCGATCTGCAGGTCAAGCAGCACCAGGCTGGGGTCGAGTTCTGCCACCGCTGCGACCACCGCGGCGCCCCGCCGGACCCGGTGGACGGTGTGCTCGCCGCCGAGGGCCGCCTCGCACTCGCGCTCGATCCAATCGGCGTCGGTGGCGACCAGCACATCGGGCACCGCCCGATAGTACCGGTGTCGTTCCCCGGTCGGTTCCGGCGAGCCCGTGCGCCGGTCATTGGCCGACGGGTCACGGCCATGGTCTCGGGTCTCGGGCGGGAGCCGTTACCCTCTGGCTTGTGCTGGAGATCGAGTCCTTCCGCAACGACGCGGAGTCGTACCACCTGCTGCGCCCCACCGGTGAGCTCGATGCCTACACGGTGGCGCAGTTCCGTGAGGCGCTCGCCGACCACGCCGCCTCAGGTCGGCTCGTCGTGGACCTCTGCGGGGTGCCGTTCATGGACTCCGCCGGCCTCGGCGCCCTGATCGGCGGGATCCGCCGAGTGCGCGAGAACGACGGGCGTGTCGTCGTCTACTGCAACGGAGCGACGCTCATCCGGCTGCTGCACACCACCGGCTTTGACCGCATCGTCCCCGTGGAAGAGACGCTCAGCGACGCGGTGGCAGCGCTCGACCGCACCTAGGGCCGTCTCGAGTCGAGCGGAACGAGAGTCGAGCGGGAACAAGCGTGCCGCGGCGGGTGGGCTGAATGCCCGGCGAGATGCAAGAGGCCGCCTCGCGGGTCGAACGATCACAAGCATGCTGAGGCTCACCGCCCGGCGCCGGGTCGCCGCGATCGGGGTCGGGGCACTTCTAGCGGGACTGGCGCTGACGCTCGGCCAGCAGTCCTGGCCCGGCCTGTCCTCGCCGCCCGCACGGGCTGCCGACGCTGGTTCCGATGCCGGTAGCAGCCATCAGCGGGCCCCCGACGTTGGTAGCAGCCATCAGTGGGCCGCCGACGGCGGTCTCGATGCGGGTGTCGTCGATGTGGTGGAGGTGTCCGGATACCTCGATCCGATCATGGCCGATTTCATCGAGCGCTCGATCCGCACGGCCTCAGCTGAGGGCTCGCTGGGCCTGGTGCTGCAGATCAACAGCTCGCGCGCCCTCATCGACGACGAGCGCCTCGTGCAGCTGGCCGCCGGCATTCGCAACTCCGACGTGCCGGTGTCGATGTGGATCGGGCCCTCCGGCGCTGCGGCGAAGGGCCGTGTCGGCCAGCTAGCCGGCGTCGTGAGCGACCTCGCCCTGGCGCCCGGGTCGGTGCTCGGCGACCTGGGGCCGCTCGTGCTGCCGGAGCGCCTTCTGTCGGAGCGCTTCGCCGAACTCTACCCGCACCTGGTGCAGCGCTCCCTCTCCTTCGGCGACGCCATCGATTCGGGCCTGGCCCGGGAGGCCCCGACCCTGCCGTTCTTCGTGCTCGACCTGCCCGGCTTCGAGACCCAGATCGACAGCTCCGGCGATCAACCGCTGCGGGTGCCGGTGAGCAGCGTCCGCTTCGCCAAGCTCTCGCTTCTCGACCAGTTCATGCACGCCGCCGCCAGCCCCGCCTTGGCGTACCTGCTGTTCTTGGTGGGCGCCGGGATGCTGGTGTTCGAGTTCTACACGGCCGGTGTCGGCATCGTCGGAGCCCTGGGCGCGGGCTGCTTCCTGTTCGGGTGTTACGGGCTGGCGGCGCTGCCGGCGCGCGGCTGGGCCGTGGCGCTGCTGGCGGTCGCACTGTTCGGGTATGCCGTCGATGTCCAGGCCGGGATCCGCAGAGTCTGGACGGCTATCGCCACCGCCTGCCTGATTGCGGGGTCGCTGACGCTGTTCGATGGCGTGCTGCTGTCCTGGGTGACGCTGCTCGTGGGGATCGTCGGGATGGTCGCCGGGATGGTCTTGGGGATGCCGGCGATGGTGCGCACCCGCTTCGGGACGCCGAGGATCGCCAGGGACTGGTTGGTCGGAGCCGCCGGATCGGCCCGCGACACGCTCGATCCCGAGGGTGTGGTGATGATCGACGGGGCGCCCTGGCGTGCCCGAACCCGGCGGGACACTCCCGTAGCGCCCGCCGACCCCGTGCGTGTGGTGTCGCTGGAGGGGCTGATCCTCGGCGTCGAAGCCACACCCAGCGTCGGACCCGTCGCCCCCGACCAGGACGACCCCGGCGAACCCGGCTAGGAGCACCTGGGTCGTCAGGCCGGCCGCGCCCCGCCGTCAGCAAGTTCGGGCAGTCCGGGCAGTCCCGGCGAAACCGGCTAGGACTTCGGCGAAGGTGGTGGGCATCGGCGCTCCGACCCTGCCGATGATCCGGATCGCCGGGCTGTGGATCGGCTGGGGAGGCGTCGGCGGGTGGGCTCCGGATGCGCAGGAATGCCTGTGGTGTCACAGGCCCATACCACAATGCTCATGACCGGCAGCTGCGGTGGGACTTGCGGTTCTGCCCGCGGCCGGATCCGGTCAGACCGGGTATTGCCATAGGCACGACCCTGTGGTAGGAACGCAGGCAGCAGGAGGGGACGGTTATGGGGCTTCGCACAGCCGACCGAGTCGATTGGCAGCTGAGGGCTGCGTGCAGGGGGCCGCAATCCTCGGTGTTCTTCCCGCCCTCCTATGCGGAGAAGCGTGATGAGAAGCGCCGCCGCGAGCTCAGGGCCAAGAACATCTGCGCTTCCTGCCCGGTGCGCTCGGACTGCCTGGACTACGCCCTAGAGATCGGCGAGCAACACGGCATCTGGGGAGGGCTCAACGAGGTCGAGCGGCGCTCCATGCTGGTGCGCTCCACCCGCGTCTGATCGCCTCGGCGACTGGTCGGAGCCGCGCCTCAGCCTGGGTCGGGAGGCCCTGCGGGAGGTTCCGTAGGAGGCACTGTGGGAGAGGGGCAGCGCGGGCCGGCGATGCGCAGGTCGTCGCGGCGGCGGGTCACGCCGGTGCTGTCCAGGCGGGCGAGCAGCGCCAGCGCGTACTTGCGTGTGGTGCCCCAGGCGTCGCGGGCCTCTGCCACCGTCACCCCCTCGGGCCGCTCAGCCAGCAGCCGGGCCACCACGAGCGCGGCCTGCTCCACGGCGGACAGCGCGAAGTGGATCCCGGCGCTCTCCACCAGGCGGCCCTGCTGCACCAGCAGGCGCAGCTCGTCGCGGTCGACGCCGCTGGGCGCGGGCGGCGCGAAAGGGCGGGTCTGCGCAGCCGCCACGAATGGATGGTCGGCGAGGGGATCCGTTTCCCCGGACGACCGGGCGCGTCCCCTGTCCACGCAGATCCCGTCGAGCGTGTCCACAACAGCCCTGTCGAAGTCGTCCAGACCGGCAAGGTCGAGCCCGAGCGGACCGGCCTCGGCCACCGCTGCGGCCAGCCGTGCGCGGGTGCGAGCGAGATGGCCGGGCGCCACGGCCCATGTGCCTACGTCGGGCGGCCGGTCGGTGCCGGTGAGCCGGGCCAGCTCCGCGACGTCGACGCGGCCCCGCTCGGCGATGACGCGATCCACTGAGCGGTCGGGGCGGGCCCGCGAGGCGGGCAGCACCGGGGCGACGTCGAGCACCTCGCCCCCGCCGACGGTCTCCATGCGGCCCGACTCGCGCAGTATGAAGCGGTCTCCGCTCACCAGCGGCAGGCGCCTCGGCAGGTGGAGGCGCACCAGCCCGGCCTGCCCGGGCTCGATGGAGTCGCCGCCGAGGATGCGCAGCCTCACGGGATGCTCCCCCGAGCCGACATAGGCGATGTATGCGCCACGGCGCGTCACGGCATGCTCGAGGGAGTCCAGCACGGTCAACTCGGCGTCGAGGGCGGCGGTGGCGCACCACTGCTCGGGATGCACCACCACATCGCCGCGGCCCGCGTCGCGGTGACTCGCGCCGCTCATATTGATCGCCACCCGGTTGCCCGGCCCGATCTCGGTGTGCTGCCGATGCAGGCTCTGCAGCGCACGCACGCGCACACTCCGGCCCGCCGGCAGCAGCGCAGGCGTGTCGTCCACCCGCAGCCGCCCGCCCGTGAGCGTGCCCGTCACCACGGTGCCCGAGCCCTTGATGGCGAAGGCCCTGTCAACCCACAGGCGGGGCCGATCCCGGTCCGCTGCGGTCGGGGTGGCCGCTAGCAGGCCGTCGAGCGCGGCTCGCAATCCGGCCATGCCGGTGCCCGCCAGCGCGTCCACCGCCAGCACCGGAGCGCCGGCGAGGAACGTGCCGGCCGTGTGGTCGGCGATGTCCATGAGGGCCAGCTCCACCAGCTCCTCGTCGGCCATGGCGATCTTGGTCAGCGCCACCAGCCCGTGCCGCAGGCCCAGCAGTTCCAGGATGCGCAGGTGCTCCTCGGACTGTGGCTTCCATCCCTCGGTCGAGTCCACCACGAACACGCAGGCGTCGATGCCGCTGACGCCGGCGAGCATGTTCTTGAGGAACCGCACGTGTCCGGGGACGTCTATGAACGCGAGTCGGCGCCCCGACGGCAGCGGCATCGAGGCGAACCCCAGGTCGATGGTGAGGCCGCGCTCCTTCTCCTCGGCCAGCCGGTCGGGGTCTACGCCGGTGAGCGCCCGAACCAGCGTGCTCTTGCCATGATCGACGTGTCCCGCCGTCGCAACTACGTGCATGCGTGTGGGCCGGGAGTGGCGGCTAGGCGCATGCTCGGGGCCTGGCCGCGTCTCGGAGGTCTTGCCCAGCACCTCCTCCCCTGCCTCGGGGCCTGGCCGCCTGCTATGTGCATGCCTGTGGGCCGGGAGGCGGGCTCGCCGCTTGTCGCAGCGCTGAGGCGACCTCGGCGTCGTCGTCGGGGTGGACCGTTCGCAGGTCCACCAGGGTGGCCGCGTCCACCACCCGGGCGATTATCGGCCGGGTGCGTGAACGCAACTCTGCGCTTCGGTCGCCGGGAACCGTCACGCCCACCGAATCGATCTCGACGCCGGGCAGGGTGCCGCCGCCTGGCACCGAAGCCGTGGCGACCGCTTCGGTGCCGTCGTATGCCGCGAGACGCTCGCGCAGCTCGGCGGTGCTCAGCGCGGCCATGCGCCAGAACTCGATGGCGCCTCCATCGCCGCGCAGGTACGCCAGAGCGGTCTGCTGCAGGGCGGCCAGCACCAGCGAGCCGGGCCGCAGGGCACGGGCCAGCCGGTGGCGGCGGCACGTCTCCACCAGGTCGGCCCGCCCCGCAATGATCCCGGCCTGCGGGCCTCCGAGGAGCTTGTCCGCCGAGAAGGTCACCAGCGCCGCTCCGGCCTCGAGGGTCTGGCGGGCCGCGGGCTCGCGGTCGAGCCAGGGCGGCGGGCCGCCGTCGAGCCAGGGACACCGGCTGTCAAGCAGGCCCGAGCCGATGTCGGCCACGAGCGGGGGTCCGAGGCCGGCCAACTCGCGCGTGCTCGGCGACTCGGTGTAGCCGACGACCCTGAAGTTCGACTGGTGTACCTGCACGACGACCGCCGCGCCGTTGGACGGATCGGCCACCGCGGCCGCGAAGTCCTCGCGGCGGGTGCGGTTGGTGGTGCCCACCTCCACGAGCCGAGCCCCCGACCATGCCATCACGTCCGGCACCCGGAAACCGCCGCCGATCTCCACCAGCTCGCCCCTCGACACCACCGCGCCGCGGCCCTCGGCCAGAGCCGCGAGCACGAGCATCAGCGCGGCCGCGCCGTTGTTGACGGCGATGGCCGCCTCTGCACCGCAGGCGCGGGCCAGCAGCGCGGCCGCGCCCGCGTGCCGGTCGCCGCGCCGGCCGGTGTCGAGATCGAACTCGAGGTTCGAGTAGCCCGCGGGCTGGTGCCAGGCCAGCGGAGCGCGGCCCAGGTTGGTGTGCAGCAGCACGCCGGTGCCGTTGATCACCGGAGTCAGCAGCCGCCGCCCGATGCGGCGGGCCCGCGCGGCCGCAGAGCCGGGGTCGCCGGCAGCGATGGCGGATCGGGCGGCGTCCACGAGCAGCGGGTGCGGCAGGCCGGTGCCCGCCAGCGAGCGGGCCAGCCGGTCCACCGAGGGCGGTCGGTCCTCTGGCGACACAGCTCCCTCAGGCTACGAGCCTGCGCCAACGGCCCGCAGCGCCGACGGCCCGCAGCGCCAACGCCTCCGCGGCGAGGCGTGCCGGGCGAGGCCGGTGGCGCAGCCGTACGCTGGGTGCGTGTTCGTGGTGCTGGCCCTCGCCTTGCTGTGCGTGCCGCTGCTGGAGCTGTATGTGATCATCCGGGTCGCCGCCGGAGTGGGCACGGGCGAGACCATCCTGCTGCTGGTCGTGGTTTCGGTCGTGGGTGCGTGGATGGTGCGCCGCTCCGGGCTCGGCGTGCTGGAGCAGATCCGCACGCGGCTGTCGCGTGGCGAGCTTCCGGCGGGCGAGCTGGTGGACGGCCTGCTGATCCTGATAGCGGGAGCGCTGATGCTCACTCCCGGCTTCCTGACCGACGGCGTCGGCCTGTTGCTGCTGTTCCCGCCGACACGCCTGGTGGTGCGATCCCTGCTCGTGCGCCATTTCGCCAAGAGGGTCGCGGCCGGGGGATGGACCATCGGGCTTGGAGGCGGCTTCGGATCCGGTTCGGGTTTCGGGCGAACGTGACGGCAGAGGTGACAGGAGCGACTGAGATGGTTGATCCGGCGACTGCCGCGGTTGACGAGGTGCTGGCCACGACCCGCGCTGTGCGGCTGCGGCTGGATCTTGAACGCGATGTGGACGACCAGATCATCCTCGATTGCATCGACATTGCCGAGCAGGCGCCCACCGGCGGCAACCAGGGCAGCCGGCGCTGGATCATCGTGCGCGACCCCGACCTGAAGCAGCGGCTGGCCCAGCTCTACCGCGATGCCACCGGGTTCGATTCACCGGCGAGCCGCCGATCCCGTGCCGCGTCAGGGGACGGCCGCCGGCAGCGGGTGATGCGCTCGGCGGCCCACCTGGCCGAGCACATGGGCGATGTGCCCGCCATCGTGATCCCGACGATCCTCGGACGCCACGACGGCAGCGGGCGTCCCGGCCTGTTCGACTCTGTGATCCAGAGCGCATGGAGCTTCTGCCTGGCGTTGCGGGCCAGGGGCCTGGGCACCGCCTGGACGACCGCCGGGCTGTCGAGGGCACCCGAGATCAAGGAACTGCTGGGCATCCCCGACGACGTGACCGAGATCGCCATGTTCCCGGTGGCCTGGACCCTCGGCACCGACTTCCGGCGTGCGCCCCGCCTGCCGGCCCGTGAGATCGCCTTCTTCGACGGCTATGCCCGCACCTACGAGCGGGGTCCGAGCACTCCGGTCTGCCTGGCCGACCGCCCCGGCACGGTGGTCGAGATCGACATCGCTGCCCCGCCGCCCGCCGTGTGGGAGAAGGTGACCGACATCAACCTGCCAGCGCAGTTCTCCGGGGAGTTCTTGGGCGCCGAGTGGGCGGGCGGCGGGAGTCCGGCGCTGGGCGCCCGCTTCGTGGGCCGCAACCACCATCCGGCGCGCGGCACCTGGGAGGTGAACTGCTTCGTGGACGAGTTTGAGGAGCACGCCGTGTTCGGCTGGTGTACCAGCAACCCGGACAACCCCGGAGCCCGCTGGCGCTTCCATCTCGAGCCGATCGTGGGAGGCACCCGCCTGCGCTTCCGCAGCATCATGGGCCCCGGCCCCTCCGGGCTCGACGAGATCATCGCGGCCAGACCCGACCTGGAGCCGCGCATCATCGCCAACCGCATGGGTGAGCACCGCACCAACATGCAACGCGTGGTCGAAGGCATCAAGGCCTCGCTCGAGGGCAACGGCGGCTAGCGCGATCGCCGCCCGCCCTCTACATCTAGGCTGAGCGGCGGCGACGGCTAGTACATCTTGGAGGCAGAGCTTTGGCGTTGGCGGCGGATGCCTGCACAGACCCGGTGGTGCTGGACATGTGGCACCCGATAGCGGCACTCGAGGAGATCACGCCAGGCAGGGTGCACACCACGCGACTGCTCGGCGAGGCCGTCAGCTACACCCGCGACCCCGACGGCGATCCGGTCGTGTGGCGCGCCACGCCGACCCAGCGCCACGGCACGCCGCCAGACGCCGCGACGGCCGGTGACCGCCTTCCGGTCATCACCAGGTACTGCTTCGTGTGGACCTCCTTCGGCGATCCGCCCGGCGAGCTCTTCTCCATCCCCGAGTTCGACGAGTCCGACCGGCGCACGCTCGCGGCGGCGTCGATCGGGGTGAACACGTCGGCGCCGCGTGCCGTGGAGAACTTCCTGGACATGGGCCACTTCCCGTTCGTGCACACCGGCATCCTCGGCATCGAGCCTCACACGGAGGTGGTGGAGTACGACGCCGAGATCACAGGAGACAACGAGGTGCTGGCCACCCGCTGCCGCTTCTACCAGCCGGTCGCCGCCCTCGCCGCCACCTCCGGGCAGATGACCGACTACATCTATCGGGTGCCGCATCCCTACGTGGCGATGCTGTACAAGACGGCGCCGCCCGATCCGAGCCGCCTCGACGCCATCGCCATCTTCTTGCAGTCGATGACACAGGAGCGGATCGTGGCCCACAACTTCCTGTGCATGGTCGACCACACCAGCACGGACTCCGAGCTCAAGGGGTTCCAGCAGAAGATCTTCGGACAGGACAAGCCGATCCTCGAGAACCAGGTGCCGCGCCGCCTGCCGCTGGCGCCCCGAGCCGAGACGCCGATCCGCGCCGACAAGTCGTCGATCATGTACCGGCGCTGGCTGTCTGATCTCGGCGTCACCTATGGCGTCATCCCGCAAGGCCCATGACGCATTCCGCAAGGCCATGAACGCGGCATCCGGCCGCCTCGCAGGCCGACCTCCGAGCGCAACCCTCTACGAGGCCGTGCGGACCCGGCCGCGGCCGGCCTCCGTGGACGTTGACGCCTTCTACGAGGCCGTGCGGGCCGGCCGCGGCCGGCCTCTGCGGACGCTGACGCCTTCTAGGAGGACGTGCGGGGCGGCCGCGGCTCGCCTGACTCCTGCGCGTCGAGCGCGGCGACGGCGGCCTCCAGCATCCGGGCGCTGCACCCTGCCATCTCCACCGGCGGGACGTGCTCCTCGGACAGGGCGCCGGCCACGGACTTGAAGGCTCCGGCCGCGGGGCCGCTGCCAAGCGCCACCGGCTCGCCGGTGTCAGAGCCCTCGGCCACGGCGGGCTCGAGGGGGATGCGCCCCAGCAACGGCGCCCCGATCTCAGCGGCGAGAGCGTCTCCGCCTCCGGATCCGAACACGGCCTGCCGCCGGCCGCCGGGGGTCAGCAGGTAGCTCATGTTCTCGATCACGCCCACGATGCGCAGGTAGTTCTTGCGGCCCATGTCGGCCACCCGGGCCGCCACCTTCTGAGCCGCCACGGTCGGGGTGGTAACGATGATCATCTCGGCGCGGGGCAGCATCCGGGCCAGGCCCATCTGCACGTCACCCGTGCCCGGCGGCATGTCGATCAGCAGGTAGTCGAGGTCGTCGCTCCAGGCGACATCCTCGCAGAAGTGTTGCACCGCCCGGTTCAGCATCAGCCCGCGCCACATGAGCGCCGACTCCTCCCGCTCGACCAGGAACCCCATCGAGACCACGTCGAGGCGACCCCTGCCGACGGTGCGGGTCAGCGGCACGATCTTGCCGTCGACGGAACTCAGGTTGCCGTCGACGCCCAGCATCCGCGGCACCGAGTAGCCCCAGATGTCCGCGTCCATCACGCCGACCTTGAACCCTTGCGAGGCCAGCGCGGCCGCAAGGTTGGTGGCGACCGTCGACTTGCCCACGCCGCCCTTGCCGCTGGCCACCATCAGCACCTTGGTCGTCGCCGGGATCGCCGTGTCGGGCGCCTTGCCGGCCACGTTCCAGCGGGCCCTGGCCATCGCCGCCGCCTTCTCGTCCGCGGTGAGCTCGCTCCAGATGATGCGAACCTCGCTGACTCCGGGCATCGACTCCAATCGGGCCTTCACGTCGCGCTGGATCTGAGCCCGCAGCGGGCAGCCCGAGGTGGTGAGGGCGATCTCGATCCGCACCGCGCCCTCGTCAGACACCTGCGCGCCGCGGGCCATGCCCAGCTCCACCAAGTTGCTGCCTAGTTCTGGATCGACCACGCCCCGCATCAACTCCATGACGGCCTCGGCCGTCGGCGCGGTCGTGGTCACACCTTGAGGCTAGCGGCATCGGTAGGCGCCGGACGCCGTGCGGTCGTGGCTGATGCTTGCCGCAAAAGCCGACGTTCGGTTCGCTCCTGCCGATCAGTCCCGACCGGGCGGTGGTCCTGATCGGGCGGTGGTTCCGGACGGGCAGTGGTTCCGAGCGTTCAGTAGTATCGTGGGCAGCAGGCCGGAACTACCAGCCGAACCACATCCCACTCACCGGAGCTGTCATGATCACACTCACCGAGAGCGCTTCCAGCAAGGTGTCGGACCTCATCAAGGCCGAGAACGAGGAGGGCCTGGCTCTAAGGGTTGCAGTGCGGCCAGGCGGCTGCTCGGGCTTCTCCTACGAGATGTACTTCGACACCGACACGTCCGAGGCCGACACAACGGCCACGTTCGGCGATGTTCAGGTCGTGGTGGACGCCTCCTCGGCGATGCTGCTCGAGGGCGCCACCCTCGACTACTCCGACAGCCTTCAGTCCGCCGGTTTCTCCATCGACAATCCCAACGCCCAGCGGACCTGCGGCTGCGGCCAGAGCTTCAGCTAGCCCGCCCGGCCCCGGCGGGCTGCCGGGTGCAACCGTCGAGCAGCGAGATCACAGTCGATGGCGGGGTGCAGCCGTCGGGCAGCGAGATCACAGTCGCTGGCGGGGTGCAACCGTCGAGCAGTGAGATCACAGTCGCTGGCGGGGTGCAACCGTCGGGCAATGTCGGGAGCACAGTCAGACGGCGAGGTGTAATCGCTGAGCAGTGTCGAGATCACGGTTGACGGCGCGAGGGTGCTCGTTGACGACGAGCGGCTGACGCTGCTGGAGGTGCTGCGCGATCAACTCGGTGTGCGCTCCGTCAAGGACGGGTGCAGCCCCCAGGGGCAGTGCGGCTGCTGCACCGTGCTGGTCGACGGTCAGCCGCGAGTGGCCTGCGTCACTCCGGCCCGGCGGGTTCGAGGCCGCAGCATCACGACGCTCGACGGGTTGGATGCCGAGGTGCGAGACGGCTGGGCCCGCGCGTTCGCGGCCACCGGGGCCAGCCAGTGCGGGTTCTGCACGCCGGGGATCATCTGCCGCTTCGTCGGGCTTGACGCCAGGGGCGCCGACCATGACGACAGGGCTGTGGCGGCACAGGCCCTGGCAGCGCATCTGTGTCGCTGCACCGGCTGGCAGCCCATCCTCGACGCCTGGGTAGCGCACCCCCGCCCGCCCGCACGGCGCGGCCTGGATGCGAGCAACGGCGGCCAGGACGCGGGCAACAAGGGAACTGATGCGGGCAGGCGCGCTGCGGGCGCTGGAGATGCCGATGCGGGCAGGTGGGCTGCGGGTGCTGGAGATGCTGATGCGGGCAGGTGGGCTGCGGGTGCTGGAGATGCCGATGCCAGCTGGCGGGCCTGCATTGAGGGACGTTCGCCGCAGTCCACGGGGCCTCATGTGGCGCTCGGGCATGGCGGCTTCGCCGACGACACCGCCCCCGAGGGCGCCCTGGTGGCAGTGCGCGGCGCTCCGGGCTGCGAGGCCGCCGACGCCGATGGCTGGGTGGTGGCCTACACGCCGGCCGAGGCCCGCCGGCTCGCCGGTCGGGTCCCGGGCCGTCGCACCACGGCGAGCTGGGAGCCGCCACTGCACGTGCCCGCGGGCGAGTGGTGCGTGACGTTGCGCACCAGCTGGGTGGAGCCCGGCTACCTGGAGACGGACGCGGCCTGGTGCGAGCCCGGTGGTGTGCCTGCGTCGCCGCTGGGCAACGGCGGGGCTTTCGGTGCCAAGCGCGACTCGCCGGTGCGAGCGGCGTCGCGCCGCCTAACTGACCTGCACGGCAGGCCGGTGAGAGTGCTCTGGTCGCGCTCTGACACTGTCGAGTTCGGCCCCAAGCGGCCGCCGATCGCCGCAGGCGTGCGTGCCGACGGCACCGGCGAGATCATCGTGGCGCGCACCCCGGGGATCGCCGCGGCTATCCGAGCCCAGGCGCCCGGCCTCGAGGTCACCGAAACGGATCTGCCCGGACCGCCCACTTCAGCGGACCTGCGCGGCGCAGGTTGGGTCGAGGCCGCCGTGCTGATGGCCGCCGCACGCGGCGAGGTCGGCTGGATGGCGGCTCCCGGGGGCGGTTCGGCCACGGCGGGCGTGCGTGCCGATGGCACCATCGCAGTCGCCGTGCGGGCGGGTCTTCCCCTGGATGAGACGGTGCTGCGCTCCTATTGCACCGGCGCGGCCCACATGGCCTATTCGTGGGTGACCAGCGAGTCGCTCAGCGTGGACCCCTCCGGGACGGTCCACGATCTGACGGTGCGATCTTTCGGCATCGTCGGAGCCTCTCGGATGCCGGCCGTGGAGGTCGATGTGATCGATGACGGATCCGAGCCCGTCAACGGCAGCGACGCCGTGTTCGCAGCAGTGGCAGCGGCGGTCTGGATCAGCCGGGGCACGCCGGCGGCATGGCCCACCGACCGCTGAGGCCACAAGGCGGCGCATTCGCAGGCAGCGGCTGGGGCGGGATGGCCCGGAGTCTCCGGGGTGTCCGCCGGGCGGCGCACTCGCAGGCAGCGGGTGGTGCGTGTGTGGGCGGGGTGTTGTGAGCCTCGCTCACTGTCTGGAGTGGTCGGGGTTGCGTTGCGGGGGGGGGGGTATGTTGGTCTGATGGGCGTTCAGAGGTCGTGGCCGGCGGATCTCGGTTTCGGACGTTCTGGTTTGAAGCGTGAAGCACCCCCTCTTGGGCGTCGTAACGGCGGGGGCCGCGGTTGGTTGTGGCCGGTGTTGCTGGCGGGTGCTCTGGTGGGTTCGGTGTTGGCGGTGAGTCCGGTCGGGGCTGCACCGATCAAGGAGACTTCAGACAATCGAGCTATCCCTGACGTGTTGCCCGTGTTTACGGCATGCATTGGTGATGCTCTGCAGGATGCTGGATTCTCCGATGTTGCTGGGATCGATGCTGAGGACGCGGTGAACTGCCTGACGTATTACGGAATCGCCGAGAGCGTGTCAGAAACCGAGTTTGGTGTTGGTGTGGTGGTGACACGCTCGGAATGGGCGTTGGCACTGTATAGGGCCGCCTTGCTGGCGGGGGTGAAGTTCTCCGGAAGCGACGACGCCGGCTTCGATGGTGCCGGGGGTGTGGATGGCGAAGCGCGGCGGGCCGTGACGGCGTTGGCCGGCAGGGGTGTGCTGGCCGGCGATGGTTGGCAGGTTCGGCCGGATGAGCCGGTCATGCGCGCAGGGGCTGTGGTGACGCTGGTGGCGCTGTTGAGGTTGATCAGGCCGGATCTGTTCGACGCGTCGGGCGCATTGAAGTTAGGCAATGAGGGCAGATTGGATTGGTTCACTGATGTGCGTGGCAAGGTGCCCAAAGAGATTGACACTGCGGTTCGTTACGCCTTCGAGCTCGGGTTGACGACTGGCAGCGCGGAGAATGTGTCGTTGTTTGATCCTCAGGGTGTCGTGCTGCGCAAGAATCTGGCGTCGTTCGTGGAGCGTTTGCTGGCCCATACGAGACTGCGTCCTACGGGGTTGACTGCTCAGGCAGTCAAAGGGAAGGTTACAGTATCGGCACGTGACAAGTTGTTTAAGCCTGTGAAAGGTGAGATTGTTGACGCATTCTATCTGAGCACACGTCACCGGCATAGAGCCTTCAGCATGGCCGGCGAATGCCATAAAGTGATACGCAAAATGATCGTTAGGTCCAAGCGGTGCATGATCGACATGCGTGACCCCGTTACCGGCAGTGACGGCGATGTGGTGTTGCGTTCTTTGAGTGCGGCCGACATTGGTGAATCGGGTGTCACTGTGTGGGTGTGGTCCGGTGACTTCGGTGACCGTTACAATGATGACATGAAGGCGTTTGAGTTGAAGATCGCGGGTGTGCCTTTCGTCGCGACACAGTTCGCAGGTGCGCAAGCTTCGGCCGGCGGAGGAAGCGGCAGCAGCGGCGGCGGCGGCGGAGGCAGCGGTGACGGAAGCGGCGGCAGTGGCGGCGGTTCCAGCTCCGAAACCACGACCACCACGACGACTACCACCATCAGAACTGTTACCGTCAGTACTACCCCGGCGGCGGCCACGACCACCACGACTACTACCACAACAACGACCCCGACCCCGGCCACGACGACCACGACCCCGGCCACCACCACGACAACGACGACCTCAACGACGTCAACGACGACGACGGCCCCGACAACTACGACGTCAACGACAACTACGACGACCCCGACAACGACGACGGCCCCGACAACTACGACGTCAACGACAACTACGACGACGACTTCCATTCCTGCGGAGTCGGTGAAGATCACGGCCGACGACTCTGAGGTTGCCAAGACACGTGCCACGGACAGTGATGGTTATCCGTATTGCACGATGAAGTTCGGCGATTGGAGCAGGTTCACGATCAGCCTGCAGCACACCGACGAACTCGATAACGATCGGGTGAAGAGCGCCGTGGTCGGCAGAGATGGTGTTAGTCCTGTGATCTTTGATGTTTGGCAGCGCGAAACGTCTAGCACGATTACCAAGATTGAAGGTTCTAGTGCTGGTTATCATGGTGTGGGCACACTATGTGGAACCGAGCAGAACGCAGAGGCGCAGTGCCCGTCCTATACCGAGACCTTTCATGTCGAGGTTGTGAGCAACGGCAACGGTCAAGCATCGGTCGTCGTTGTCGCTCCAGCAGACCCCGAACCAGATACGCCGGGCACCGTTCGTTCGCTGCTGGTCAGAGTCTGGGAGAAGGTGAACGGTCCGGCACCTTCGGGCATTGAGAACAAAAACAAGTGGTCGCATTACTTCTATATCTATGTGACGGAAGGTACGCGTATAACGTCAGGGTCTCCGCCCACTACGACCGTTCCTGCGGGCAATGCAGCGGCGAGCTTCACGATCACATCCAAGGGTGCCAAGACAGGCAAGCAGCTTGGTACGGGGTCGAGCTTTGTTGAGGCTGAGTTCGGTACCGACGTGTTCATTGTCGTGCAACTCAAGGACTCTAGCGATACTGACACCACTGCTGGTGTTGACGGCACGACACCTGCTCAGTTCCGGATTGAGAGGCTGATTGCGACAGGGCACATCGCGCGTGTCGAAAGAGAAGATGGCGGAGTGCGACCCGTCTGGAACGGGACTCAGGGTATGATCGGGACGACGAGCAGTTGGATCGCGTCAACGAACGCAAGCGGGTCTCACCATTTCGCAATCGTCAACAGGGATCCTGACACCTCAACCGCAGGCACTCAGGGCAGCATTGGATTCATCCTCAAGGCCTTAGTGAACGCGCCCGGGGCCACCAGCGACCCTGCTACCACCGCAGCCAAGTTCGGCTTCATCAAATACACAGAGCCACCAGAGTAACCCCGGCCGCTCTGTAATCGGGCCGTTCGGCATGGCGACCTGTTCAGTCTTGCGGCTGTTCAGCAATCCCGGCCGTTTATCGCGACTTGTTCGGCCCTTCGCGTTTTTGTGGGATGGGGGTTGCTGGTGTCGGTTGGGTTCATGTTATGAGGAGTGCTCGGGTTTGGTAGTTGGTGGGGTTGGTGAAGCCGTGGGCGGTGCGTCGTAGGATTTGTAGGAGGTTGTTGATGCCCTCGATGCGGCCGTTGCTGGGTCGGCTGGTGTGGTGCCATGCGAGGATTTCGGGGCTCCATTGGATGATGGTGTCTACGATTTTGTGGTATTCGGGTAGCTTGCCGGTTTGGTAGAGGTCACAGAACCGGTCAAGGGCGGCGAGGGCGCCTTGGTGGTCGTCGGCGGTGTAGAGGCCGTGGAGTTCTTGTAGCGCGTCCCAGCCGGCTTGGAGCCTTGGGTGCGCCTCGAACAGCGTGTCGAGCCGCTGCCGGTCAGAGTCTGTGAGGGTGTCGCCGCGGCGTAGCAGCAGGAACCTGGCTCGGAACACGTCGCGGTCAAAGACAGGCTGGACGCCCGGGGGCTGTCGGCGTTGGGTGTCGCGGCGCACCGCGGTGAGCCCCGCTGTGAACCATCTGATGACGTGGAACCGGTCCAGCACATGCCGACAGTGTCCCAGGTGCTGGGTGATGGCGGCCTTGTAGGCGGGCGATCCGTCGCTGACCACGACCTTGACCTGCTTGCACCATCTATACCCCTGCTGAGCTAGGAACGTTGACAGCGCGGCGGTGGTGCGCGACGGGATCAGCGCCAGGATCCGGCCGGTGTCGCCGCAGGCGACCACGGTCACGTAACGATGCCCTTTGCGGATCGAGGTCTCATCCACCAACAGCACCCTGCACACGCGGCTTCTGCGATGCTCAGCCACAAGCCCGGCCCAGGAGCTGAGCACGCCCATCACCAGCCACCAGCTCAGCCCGTGACGCCTCGCGGCCGCCGAGACCGGCATGACCCTGGCATCGGCCACCAGCCTGCGCGCCAGCCGCCCCGTCAACCCGCCCTCGAACGCCGGATGCTCCTCCAAAAACCGGCTGCCGCAGTCGTCGCAGCGGAACCGGCGGCGCCGCCACACCAGCGTCACCACCCGCCCCGAGATCTCCAGATCACGCACCCGCTTATCGCGCCGGTCATGCACCCTATGGCACTTGAACCCGCACTGAGGGCACCGCAACCGCCGCCAGGTGGCCTCCACAGCCACCACCAACCGCTCCGGGGAGTCCGAGACAACCCCCAACACCCGCAACTGCGGCAAACCCAACCGCACCCCCATAACATCCGCAGCCATCGAGGCCCTCCTGGATCGTCGGTCGCTTACACAACCGATTCCAGCAGGGCCTCGACCCCCACACAGGGACCCTCAACCACCCCCCATCCCACAAAACCGCGAAGGCTCAAGAATAGTGCACTCCCAGCTTCCAGTCCGAGTCGATGGCGGGACGCACATTGCACCATCCGATGTCCACGCCCTGCACGGTCCGCTCCTCGCCGTTGTAGATCATCAGCGGATTACCGTCCGGTGTGATCGAGGTGATCACCGACCAACCCTGATGCAACAGGTCCAGCGTCACGCTATTGGTCTTACCGTGAGGCTGCCACATCCCTACCTTATACTTTATCGGATAGGAGAAGACATCGCAGTCGAAGAAGTACGCGGGACTCGAAAAGTTGTATTCATCACTTGCCTCGACAAACTGATCGTAGGTGCAAGCAGGTCTAATATAATGTCGCCACGGCGTGTTAGGGTCTTGCTTCTCAAATGGCGGATCGTATAGCCCGTCGCCGTCACGGTCTTCTTGCACACCCGGCCACGGCGGTATCTCCTCTGTGAGCGTCACCCCGCGAAACACGATCTTCTCGCCTGCCTTCATGCGTGCCACGATATTGTCCAATACTGGCACATCGACAATCTGCGTCTGCCACCAGTCGGTCGCCTTGATCGCCGCCCAGAACGCATCCCCGGTCGGGCCGTTCCCGTTCTCAACCGCGTCGTAGATCGCTTGAAGCTCCGCAGGCATCTCGCCGGGCGCAGGATCATACACCTCCTCATTTGTAAGCGGCTCCGGCCAATCAGCATCCCCCGAGGCAGCCGACGTTGTTGTAGTAGTGGTCGGCGTTGTTGTAGTAGTGGTCGGCGGGGCCTCAATCCTCGCAGTGGTAGTAGTAGTCGGTGGCGCAGTTGTGGTCGTGGGCGTGGTGGTCGTGGGCGTGGTGGTAGTTGTCGGGGATGTGGTTGTCGTCGAAGTGGCCAACAGTGTTGTAGTCGTAGTCGAGGTTGTAGTCGGAGTTGTTGTTGTCGGGCTGACTCTTCCGGTGGTTGTGGTGATCGGAGTGTCCGTGCTGTCAGGCTCGTCGGTGTTGCCGCTGTCGAGGGGGCGTGCTGCGTCAATCTGGTCAGATGAAGCCCCAGGCTCGCCGCTTGCCTGTGATGGGGCTTCGCCGGTGGCGTCGGCCGGTGCGGCTGCTTGCGTGTCGTCCTCATTGTCGCAGCCTGCGGCTCCGACAATGAGAGCTGTCGCGAGGGCGAGCGCTGTGGCGCAGACAAGCCTGGCGAGGCGGCGAGTGGACGGGTTCGGGTGAGGTGTTTGCATAGTCCACAGTGTAGCGGCGCGGGTTGGTCGCTGGCGTGGAACGCTCTTTGTTCGCGGGCGGAATGTGGGCGCTGACCTTAGTAAAAGGTATGCACGCGGGTATGCTTGCGGGTGTGGCGGGGTCTGCCTGCGGCGGGCGCGGATGCTATACCGCGAACGGTGTGGCGGTGACCCGGGGACACGCCCAGACACCGCTCGCGGGACCTCTAAGGCGGGTAGCGGCGTAAGCCTGCCTCGTGGCGTGTAACGTCCGCGCTGATGCACTCTTTCTCGCTGTCACCGCGGCGAACCGTCGCCAGGCGCCGTGTGCGCGTCGCCGCTCTGGCGGCGCTGATATTGGCGTCGCTGCTGCACGCGCCGCTCTCAGCGCAGGCGCATAACCCTCCACCTCCGGACGGCAGCGGCTTCTGGTATGGCACCGATTTCAAGCCTGCGCTGACCGGAGTGCGCGCGGTCGCTGAGATGGAGCATTACAACTACTGGTGGTGCAAGCCGGGCCACGACCTCAAGAACTACGAGTCGCGGACCTACAGAGACCGTCACCGAAGGGTGCTGCGCGAGATGGGGGCGAACCAGGACGCTCCCGGCTTCTGCCTATGGCAGCCGGACCGCGATTACGTCCGATTCTCGCGCGGCGAGCTAGCGCAGTCGACGTGTGCTGTGGGTATTGCGGTGCATACGGTTGTTTTGGCTAAGGAGGATGCGGCGGCAGCATATATGGCGCGGCAGACGGAAGCAGATCATAAGGGCTGGAGTTGCGGGCATTATTCGGAGCATGACGAAGCGTCCGGGGTTGGTGATCCTCAATGGTTCTATGACCGGGCGGAGCATTGGAACGGCCCCGATTCGACGCACATGCGAAAGGCCAGGGTAGCGGGGACGGAGATACGGCACGTCTGCTCTTTGGCGTATGGTTATCCTCAGCCGGCCAAATCCTCGGTGATCGACAAGAGCCATCGTTACAACGAGCACCTGACGGGTCACCCCTACCATGAGAGCTATTCGCACCTCGGGCACAGCGGGCAGCGCACCGACGAGCCTATGTGCGGGCGTTGGCCGATACCCGCGCCGGGGGGTGTGAAACTGGTGTGCGAGTCGTCGGGCGGTAGATGGCAGACCAGACTCACCTGGAATAAGGTCAACACGTGGCCGCCAGTAGATAGTTACTGGGCTTCTTATGCCTCGACCCACGACCCGTCGGGGTCTCGCACGCGTTGGGGTAACAACGCGAGAGCAGGCGGCGGGAGCGATACTGAGCACAGGGTTAGCGCGCGCGGGGGTTATAAGTACTGGGCGCAGGTGCGCGCTCAAGGCCCTTCGTCGGGACCTTACCCCAAGCCGCCTTACTCTAACAGGCGGGGCTTTAGCGATTGGTCTGACACCGTGACCGCAACCTGCGAACCCCCTACACCTCCCGCGCCGACCATGACGTGCGTGGAGGGCTCTGGCAAGTGGACGATGCGCATGACCTGGCCTCCGGTGGACGGGGTGGAATATTAGAGCCTTCGCGGTTTTGTGGGATGGGGGGTGGTTGAGGGTCCCTGTGTGGGGGTCGAGGCCCTGCTGGAATCGGTTGTGTAAGCGACCGACGATCCAGGAGGGCCTCGATGGCTGCGGATGTTATGGGGGTGCGGTTGGGTTTGCCGCAGTTGCGGGTGTTGGGGGTTGTCTCGGACTCCCCGGAGCGGTTGGTGGTGGCTGTGGAGGCCACCTGGCGGCGGTTGCGGTGCCCTCAGTGCGGGTTCAAGTGCCATAGGGTGCATGACCGGCGCGATAAGCGGGTGCGTGATCTGGAGATCTCGGGGCGGGTGGTGACGCTGGTGTGGCGGCGCCGCCGGTTCCGCTGCGACGACTGCGGCAGCCGGTTTTTGGAGGAGCATCCGGCGTTCGAGGGCGGGTTGACGGGGCGGCTGGCGCGCAGGCTGGTGGCCGATGCCAGGGTCATGCCGGTCTCGGCGGCCGCGAGGCGTCACGGGCTGAGCTGGTGGCTGGTGATGGGCGTGCTCAGCTCCTGGGCCGGGCTTGTGGCTGAGCATCGCAGAAGCCGCGTGTGCAGGGTGCTGTTGGTGGATGAGACCTCGATCCGCAAAGGGCATCGTTACGTGACCGTGGTCGCCTGCGGCGACACCGGCCGGATCCTGGCGCTGATCCCGTCGCGCACCACCGCCGCGCTGTCAACGTTCCTAGCTCAGCAGGGGTATAGATGGTGCAAGCAGGTCAAGGTCGTGGTCAGCGACGGATCGCCCGCCTACAAGGCCGCCATCACCCAGCACCTGGGACACTGTCGGCATGTGCTGGACCGGTTCCACGTCATCAGATGGTTCACAGCGGGGCTCACCGCGGTGCGCCGCGACACCCAACGCCGACAGCCCCCGGGCGTCCAGCCTGTCTTTGACCGCGACGTGTTCCGAGCCAGGTTCCTGCTGCTACGCCGCGGCGACACCCTCACAGACTCTGACCGGCAGCGGCTCGACACGCTGTTCGAGGCGCACCCAAGGCTCCAAGCCGGCTGGGACGCGCTACAAGAACTCCACGGCCTCTACACCGCCGACGACCACCAAGGCGCCCTCGCCGCCCTTGACCGGTTCTGTGACCTCTACCAAACCGGCAAGCTACCCGAATACCACAAAATCGTAGACACCATCATCCAATGGAGCCCCGAAATCCTCGCATGGCACCACACCAGCCGACCCAGCAACGGCCGCATCGAGGGCATCAACAACCTCCTACAAATCCTACGACGCACCGCCCACGGCTTCACCAACCCCACCAACTACCAAACCCGAGCACTCCTCATAACATGAACCCAACCGACACCAGCAACCCCCATCCCACAAAAACGCGAAGGGCCGAATATTATGAGGTGCGCCTCGTGAGCAGCGGCGGCGACACGCTGGGCGCGGAGTGGATGCGTGTAGCACGGGTGCATCGGGTGTCTGGCTTGTCGTATTCGTATGCGCCGAGGGGCGGCACGGGCGCGGGGTTGACCTACTGGGCGCAGGCCAGGTCCGTGAAGGGGGGCGACCCCTCGGACTGGAGCGGCACGGTGACCGCAACCTGCGCACCTCCCACCACGACGATCCCCACGACCACGACGACCACGACGTCTACGACGACATCGACGTCTACGACTACGACGGTGCCGGGCGGAACAACGGCTACTACGACGACGGTGCGGGGCGGGACCACCACTACGACATCGACGTCTACGACTACGACTGTTGGTGTTGCGTCGGTTCGGGTTGATGGGCCTGGGAGTGTGGTCGAGGGTCAGACGGCGGTGATGCGGGTGACGGTGAGCGGCGGGAGTTTCGCGCCTGGGGCGCCGCCGAAGACGGTGCGGGTGCGCACGGTGAACGACACGGCGGCGGCGCCTGGTGATTACACGGCGGTCTCCAGGGTGTTGTCGTTCACGTCGGCGGCGACGGTCACGGTGCCGGTAAGGACCCGCGACGATTCTCTGGTCGAGGGCGCGGAGCGGTTCGCGGTGCGCCTCGACAATGCCAGCGGCCTCAACGTGGCGGCAGCAGGCAGGTGGGTGACCATCAGCGACAACGACACACCCCCGCCGCCTCCGCCGCCGGCTGATGATCCTGACAGGGGGCGCGAGCGCGGTTTGGATGTGCGTGTGCCGATGTGTGAGCCTGGCGGTTCGCGCACGTGCGGGCTGGTGGCGTTGCCGGCGCCGGCGGAGATAGCGAACTCGGCGGCGGATCATCAGCCGGACTCGTCACGGGCGCGGCGTGTGGCCAACAGCCGCGAGGCCGGCGGCAGCGGGTATCAGTGCCCGTCGGGCTGGTCTGGTGTGAGCGTCGGGTTCGGTGCTGAGGCCGACGGCGGGGGCTGGCCCCACTGTCTGCCGCCGTGCCCGACGGGGTGGACCGCTCATGTTGACGCGTACAGCGGCGAGCTTGGCGACGAGAATCAGCGCTGCCAGCCGCCGTGCCCCGCGGGCTGGGCTGATGTGACCGGCCCCGCCGACGGACTATCAGCAGCGGGCCGGTATCCGAGCACGGGCCGGGTGTGCATGCCGCCGTGTGGCACCTCACCAGAAACCGACCGAGCCGGCACGGCCCTGGCGCCAGGCCCCGGCGCCAAGAGTGCCGCCGCGGATCGCACCCCGACGCTGCGCAACCCCGCACGCAGTGACCTCGACGGCGACTGGACTTTGACGGGCGGGTTCGACACGGGCACCAACGACGGAACCGCCTGCGTGCCGGACTGCGGCACGGGGCAGCGGGCCGAGGCTTCGGGTGATCTCAACCAGCTGGGCTGGATCGGCTCAGACGGCGGCGGTGACGGCGTGAACCGTCACAACACCGCCGACGGGGCGTTGTGCTCGCTGCCGTGCCCGTCGGGAACGCAGCCGGCGGTCAACTACAGCCGTAACGGTGCCACACCGCCGTCGGGCGCCTCGCCGGAGAACCGTGGCGACCTGACAGGCGAAGGCAACCTGACACGCGGCGGCGGAGGCGACGGCACCGCGTGTATGCCGTCGCTCGGCTCGGGTGAGCGCCGCGAGGCTTCAGGCGACATGAACGGCAACGGCCGCTTCGACACGGGCGACTACTCGATCCACTCGCCGCCGTGTCCCGCGGGGCAGACCGAGATGACCGGCGCCACCGCCAGGTCCAGGGCCGGGACGCGCTGCCTGCCGGTATGCCCAGCCGGTCACAGCGAGGTCTACGTGAACCTGGCCTGGCCCGGCGGCAGCCGCTAGTGCGTGGCGCCGTGCCCGGCGCCGCCTGCGGCGAACTGGGTCAGTGTGAGCACCAGCGACAGCGGCGCCAGCCGCGCCGGACGCACCTGCACCTACAGCGGCACTGTCTGGTATGAGGTGCCTGTTTTCAACTATGAGGACTTTGAGCGAGACATCCGCGTGCCTTGCCCGACGCCGACCAACCCTCGCAGGACGTGCCCAGACACAGAGTGGGTCACGGTGCGGGTGCCCCCCTTCACCGAGCGCCGCACCCGCCCTCACACGGTCACCAGTTCCGTCGGGGTGGACAGGATCAGCCCGGTTCTGGCTCCGGCGCTGCGTCCGTCGATGACGGTGCTGCCGCTGGCGCATCGGGCTTTGCGGGTCGTGCCGCTGGTGTTCCGTGACGTGATCCGTCCCTCCTATGACGACAGGCTCAGATGGTCGGCGCCTCGCTGCTACGCCTACACCAAAGCCTCGTCGCCGGAGTTCACGCCTAAGCCCGGCCCGCTGGGGCATCTCGACTCGCAGACGCCTCAGAAGCATATGTCGAGGTCGCCTGGAACACGATAGTCGGCCACGTCTCCGAGGACGACGCCTGGGGCTTCTACACCCGCTACGACCTGACCGGCGGCAGTTGGACAGACACAGGCGTCACCGATACGACCTACACGCTCGACAACTGGGACGAACCCCGCGATTACGACGGCCGCTACGCCAGCGAGGACGAGTTCGACTGCGAGACCCGCGCCAAGATGACCACCACCCCGCACGGCACCGAACAACCGAACCTGGTCTGGGGCGGCGTGAAGTTCTGGGTCCAGAACTTCACATTGGATCATCGTTACAAGGACGGCAAACGCTACTCCTTCACCCTGCCGGAGATGAGCTGCAGGTGGTTCCCAGGCTGAACGACCCGCCGCAGGCGGGGATAGCGGGAGCGGCGGCGCTCCCCGCTGGTGGCAGGACGGCCGCTTGTGGCGTTTCGCCTTGAGGCTCTCGACTCAGCGAAGATCGAGGCTCTTCGCTGCTCGCAACGCTTCTGAGGCTGGCGGCGGCTTGCCCCAGATAAGACGGCTTGCGGCGCGCTCGTAGCCGTCGATCAGCGCGTCGCATTGATCGGTGCCGAAGCGAAACAGGGGGCTGGCGCCGAATCCGCCTGGCGGGCGGCTGGCTTCGCGTCTCTGGCTGAGAGGCCGCGCCTTGCGGCCTTCCATCTGGTCCAGCAGAGGGCGTACCCGCTCGCCGTGCTCCGTGCCGGCTATCTCGTAAAGGTCCCCGAGGTCTCTGCCCCGCGCGGCGATCCCATCCAGGTTGGGCGGGTGGCGCCCGCGAACGGCTCGCAGATGTAGAGCCTTGAATTTATTGCCCGCCGTCCACTCAGGCAACGCGCACTCCACTTGGTAGCCGCCGAGTTCAGGGAATCGTTCCAGATCTTCGTCGGACGCTATGCTGCCAATGGTGGACAGGATCGTCCTTGTGCCAGTTAGCGCCAGGTCTCGGCGCGGGGCTTCAACGATCACGTCTACGTCGATGGCTGGAGCGCCTGGGAATAGCCGGAGGTTGGCGCTCCGAAACCCCTCTCTGCTATCGACAGCATTATCGTCGATGATGGAGGTGCCATCTAGCTTCCGAACCACGCGCTGGAACGGCTCGGTGATCATCTGGTCTACCTCGTTCTGCGGAGGGTGTTCGATGTCACTGAGAACCACTATATCTAAGTCTTCCGAGTGGCGCGCCCCAATGTGTCACGCGTGAACCAGCGCCGTGCCGCCTGCGAATACCAAACGGCCTATGGCCCGCCCACGGCTATCGACAATCCGGCACTGGTCAACCGAAGCGGCGATGTAACGCAGCGTCGAGATCAGCCAGTAGTTATGCACCGCTTGTTCAACCTGGCAGCCCACTTCGTCCGCTGCGTCATATACCAGCGTGCGGAACTCGGCGGGATGTCCAGCCAAGCCGGGGACACCAGGCCGCACCCCTGCGAGAGTTAGGTCCTGTGATGTTCGCACAGGGGGTTTCTTCGCTTGGCGGGTGTTGGGTGCGTCAGGAACCCTTATAGGCGCTGGCGGTGCTTGGAAGGGATCGGGCTGATGTTCGCTCTGGTGATGCGGGCAGGTGGCTTTGAAGTTCTGACACGGCTCCCCATTATGGGTGTTGAGTGATCCACACCGCGGGCGGGGCTTATGCTCCTGCTGGCGCTTGCGTCGCTTGGCGCTCTTGCTGGGCTTACGACGCTTACGAGGCTTGCTCATATGCGCGTAGACTGCGGCGCGGCCAATCGCATCAAATCCTCTCGCTCAGCAGCGTCACGCCTCTCGGAGTGAGCCGCTTCTCCTATCTCTTCGATAAGCAGTTTTAACTCGGACAGGCTACGGCACCCGTATCGGCTAATCAAGCGTTCCTGATCTGCTGCCCAAAGCATCTGATCCGTGCGCACTGTCGGCGGTTGAACATGGGACCAGGGCAGCTGTTCTAGTGTTTGTCCCTCTCGCAACCGTCGCATACACAACTGCCAATCACGCTCTACGAACGCGAGGTCATGCAACCCCTCTAACAAGGTTACTTCTGTCCAATTCAGTTCATTGCGGCGGCGGTTCGGGTTGCGTATGTAGCTCAGGCTCGAATACCAGGGGCGCAGCCGCCGGGTCGTGGCTACGTGCAACCGGGCCGGGTGCTGCGTGCTCCAGCCGAGCTGATGGATCGCGGTGGCTATGCCCAGGCCGGCCCCGGCGCCAGCATAGATCAAGGCAGTTACGACGTTGGAGCCTCCCCAGCATCGTAACGCCACAGACGGATCGCCTTTGAAGTAGATGTCAGGCCCAACGCGCTCGAAGCGAATGTCGTCGGGGTCTCTTACCAACCTGGATAGCAGGGGGTAGACGGTGCTGGCCGGGGCTGGGACGTCGGCGGCGCGGAACCAGGAGCGAGGCGCGAGTTCGTCTAGCCAGTCGAGAGCTGCTTGCTTGTAGCTCATGGCAAAAGCGTAGCAGATTAGGCAAGCCTCATGCGCTAACGGGCGCGTATCGGCGTGCGCCTTGCCTCAGCCGCAAGCCGCACGCACGTTTGCCGTGACCTGCACGTCCGACCTCCTCAACCGGATCGTCACCGCTCCCGCCGCAGGTGTCGTGCGCATGATTGCCCGCCGAAGGGCGAGGGGGTGTAGCCCCGGATCACAGGCACGGGGGCGATGAACGCCGCCAGCCAGGCCGAGGGGCGCGCGGTTCGCTGCGGCTGTTGAGCGGCTGGCGCCTACGGCTACGAGTAGCGGCAGTCGCCTGGGTGCCCGCGGGGGCGCACACACGGCCTGCGAGAGCGCACACCGACCTGGCCGCATCTCGGGGCAAGCCCGGCGGCAGGGGTGGCTGGAGGCTTCGGCTGTGGCGCTGCCGAGACGGAGCGGCGTGTCTCAGACCTCGCCGCCGCCTCCCGCCGGCCGGCTCGGCGCTGCCGCCAGGCACGGAACCGGCCGCCGGGCGGCGTTGACGGCGAGGCGATTGACGCTGGAGTCGGTTCGCTGAAGGTGTCCTCCATCGCGGCTACGGCCTCGTCGGTGCCTTCCTCTAGCGCGTGGTTCAACGCTTCGGCCATGCGGTCCAACAGAATGCCTGCGGCAGGCCCCTCCGCTTGAATGATTGACGACCGCAGACGCGCCAAGACTGTCCGGTCTTTCTCCCTGCTCGCATACCGTTTGCTGACATAAATGATCTTAGGGTCGGCTATCAGAATGTCCTGTTCGGTGCCATGCGCGGATTTCGCTGTTCTCGCAAGCATCGCATAACCGCTTATGATGCCTGCGCTAGACATCACATCCAATATCCCATTCTCGCTATGAAAGCGCCAGTGCGACTTACGCAGGAGCGAGTCAGCCGTAACGGTCGCAGGGTCGGGGACAGGGAACCCTCTCACCATGCTACGCACCTCTAGCGCAGTCAAAGCATCAGCCAACCGAGCATAGTTCTCGTCAGACTTCAACACCACGAAGTCGATGTCGTTAGTGCGGTATGACAGGTTTGGGTGGGAGCGGTCTAACGCCCATCCTCCGATTATGATGAACTTGACCCCGTATTCTGCTAGTAGCTCAGCGATCTCGGTGAGTTCTGCGTGCGGGTCTTCGTATGCGTTCACAGCGACATCATCTCGCGATGCAGACGCTCGCGTTGCCTTTCGTAGCGCTCGGGGTCGCTGCGCCAATACTCGTGAAGGTCGTCGTCGTGATATTCGTAGGCTTCCAACCGGAGGTGAAGCTCGGCGCCGTTTCGATTCAGCATCCGCTCCAATCGTCCCGCCGTCGGCACCCATGCACCTGAGCGCAACCGCCGCATCCGCCGCCAGCCGATCCGAGCGCGTATGGCGAACTTCAGCGGAGTTACGGGAGGCACCGTCATTAGAGAGAGCCGGTCGAGTACCAGCAGGGCGGCCCAGCCTCCGTCGTCTCTCCGCGTGGGGCCAGCCCCGATGAGCCGCCTCGTCGCTCCTGGCTGCGGCGGGGAGCGCTGTATCCGCGCCTCTCCGAAGAGGGCCAGGTCCGCTTCTCGTTCCTGGCGTATCCGCTCAGCGAGCGCCACCGGATCATGCGGGGGGTGGCAGCGCCGTCCGAGGGGCCGCAGCCCGCATCTGAGTTCCAGGCCGATGGCGTTCAACGCCAGCTCAAGCTCGTCGAGGGTCGGGTCGATCTCCCCCGCGGCGACGCCCTCGACCCATTCGACGCTGCGGCCCGACGCTTGCGCGGCTTCGGCAGGCGTGACCCGCTCGACGGTGAGAGCGTCGGCCATCATCCGCGCCGTCTGCGGCAGGCCGTGGGGCGTCTTGCGGCGGAACGGTCGAACTCCCATGACCGCAACCTACTTCAACGCTATGACACGCCGCCCGTCGTCTTTGACCCAGGCGTGCTGCGGGTTCTAAGGTTCTCGCATGGCAGCCTTCTCTCAGCCCGTCTACGTCGAAGAGGAGCATCCCCGCAACCCTGACGGCACCTGGCGAGACAAGGAGCGACGGGGCCGCCCCGACGTGAACCTGCCGCCCGAGCGGTCTCACGCCTCGACAGCGGATGCGTGGCCGGGCGCAGGGTCGCCGTGGCCCGCTCCTGAGCGGCTGGTGTGCGACAACACCGCCTGGTCCGACCCCGACAGGGAGGCCGTCTGGGCGCGCTGGGAGGTCGAACTCCGAGACAGCGACCTGGCCTCGGCCGCCGTCGAGCGCATCGGCTACAGCATCGCGCGCTGCTACGCGCGGGTGGACCTCGACGGCAGCTGGCCCTCTCCCGAGCATCGAGAATCCGCGATAGAAGACGGCGCCGACGCCTTCGCACGCGAGTTGGAGGAGGCGCCGCTGCCCGCGTTCGGCACGGGGCAGAGGCTTCCCCATGCCATCTCCGCGATGGTCCACGCCGTGCGTGACGCTCTGCCAGAGGGCCGGTCGATACCCGATGCCAGCATCGTCGCCTGGCAGGAGACCAAGCTCTTCACAGCGTTGTCCACGATGGCATCGGAGCAGGGCAGCCGCGACCTGCGCCGCTGGCAGCACGACCAATCGGTCCTCGACGGCTACCGCGCCTGCCGCGAGACGCTCAGCGGCTACAACCCTCCGCCTCATCGCAGGCAGGTAGAGCCTGGCGAGAGCCGGGCCGACGCCGGCAGGCGGACACGCACCGCCAGAGCGACCCTGGAGGAGGAGACAGAGTGGCTGGCTGAAGGCGAAAAGAACCTCGACGCCTGGGTTGGCCGTGGCAGTCTGCGGAACCTGGGACTGTCGGAGAGCGTCGGCGCGTTCTTGGCGCATCGAGCGACCCGCACCGCCCGCATGGAGGCCGGTGTGTCCGGGGCGCTTTTCGCTGCGCTGTCGAGCCGCATTCTGGCCGACGATTTCGGTCTGTTCCTGTCGGTGGAGTTCATTGCGATCCTGCTGATCGGCGGCGCGGGTACCACCGCAGGCCCGCTGATCGGCAGCTTCTTCGTGGTGATGGTGCCGAAGTTCGTGGAGTCGTTCACCGAATGGCTCGAGGCTGCGGAGGGCGGTGTAACGGGTGCGGTCTCGCGGCTGGTGCTTACTGAGGGAGGCGACTTCGGTGTCATCAACACGGCCATCCAGACGCCCGGCTGGACGCTCAGCGTGTTCGATTGGAATATCGTGTTGTTCGGTGCGATTATCATCGTTTTCTTGATTGTTGAGCCGCGGGGCGTTTTCGGGATCTGGGTGCGGACCAGGAACTACTGGACACGATGGCCCTTCAGCTACTGAGCCGCGGCGCCATGCTGGAACCCGCCCCGGAAGGCTGGAACCCGCCCTGGAAATCCGGGGAACAATCCGGATCCGTTGACCAAGTGGCGGCCAAGCCCTATACAACATAGATCAAATCACTGTTCACCTGGAGAAGGAGCAAACCATGAAACACATCAAGTGGCTGATCGTGCCGTTGTGCGCCCTGGCGCTGCTGGCGGCCGCGTGCGGCGACGATGACGACGATTCCGGCACGACCACCGCCGACGCGGCGGCTGCGACCGCGGCGCAGGCCGAGGTTGATGCCGCTCAGGCGGCTGCGGCCGAAGCACAGGAGGCCGCTGCGGCCGCAGAGGCTCGACTAGCGGAGGCAGAGGCGGCCGCGCAGGCTGCCAGCGCCGAGCAAGAGGCCGAGGCCGCAGCCGCCCTCGAGGCGGCCCAGGCGGAGGCGGAGCGCGCCATGGCCGGGGCCGCTGAGGCCGACGAGCGGGCCCGGGCCGCCGCGGAAGCGCTGGCCGCGGCCAAGAGCATGATCGCTCACGACTACGGTGTGGACACCGAGACGATGACGATCCGCGTCGGCGTCAACACCGACCTATCGGGTGCATTCGCCCCGCTCACCACCAAGATCACCGACGGCCATCTGGCCTACTGGGAGTGGATCAACGCCAACGGCGGCATCCAGGGTTGGACCGTCGAGCCGGTCGTGCGCGACAACGCCTACGACGTGCCCACCCATCTGGAGAACTACGACGTGATGTCGGGAACCGGCGACGACAGCGTGGTCATGTTCGCCACCTCGACCGGCTCGCCGCACACCGCCTCCACGGCCGAGAGCCTGGTCGAGGACGACATGGCAGCCATCCCGCTGTCGTGGTACTCGGGCTGGGCCGACCCCGAGATCGGCAAGAACGTCTTCGAGGTGCAGACCAACTACTGCATCGAGGCCATCAACGGCGCGACCTACATGTCAGAGACCTATGGCGACAACGTTGCCATCGCCAGCTTCCCCGGCGACTACGGCGAGGATGGCGCCGAGGGCGTGAAGGTGGCGGCCGAGGCTCTGGGCCTGAACATCGTCTATGACGGCCAGGCGCAGGTCGTTCCCGGCGCCGACCTGACCCCGGTGATCACCGGCATCGCCGAGTCCGGCGCCGACTGGGTTTGGCTAACCACCAATCCCACTGCCACGGCCACGCTCATGGGCGGTGCCGCGCAGGCGGGCTTCACGGGACAGTGGTCGGGGAACAGCCCCAGCTGGAATCCGGCGCTGCTGGGCACCGCCGTAGCCGAGTTGGCCGACGCCACCTACACGCATTCCACCTACACCGTGCTCTGGGATGTGGGCGAGGCCGAGGGGATGGAGGAGATGATCACGGCCATGCGCGAGTTCCGGCCCGACGCACCCTTCGATGACGTCTACATCATCAGCTGGATCGAGGGCTACGTCGTGACCCAGATCCTCGACAGGGCCATCAGCAAAGGCAATCTGACCCGTGCGAGCGTGCTGGCCGCGGCCAACTCGATCACGGCCGACCTGAAGGGCCTGGCACCGGACCAGTCGTGGCGAGGCGATCCCAACAACAACGTCGTGCGCGAGACATACCTCTACGACGTCGACCTGTCGCTGTACACGCCGGGCGCCACGGTGTCAGACGAGGGCGCCAACAACGGGTTCCGGCTCATTCGCGGCCCATACGTGTCCGAGACGGCGATGAACTGGGAATACGAGCCCTGCTTCAAGTTCTCGTAATCTGACAGGTCACCGACACCGGCGGTGCCGCCTTGCGCGGCGGCACCGCCGGTGTGCTGTCCGGTCCTGCCGTCGGCGGTGAAGGCTCTGCATGCTTGAAGTCGCGAATGTCGAGGTCGTCTACAACGAGGTGATCCTCGCGCTCCGGGGGCTGTCGCTGAAGGTGCCCGAGGGCAGCATCGTGGCGCTGCTGGGTGCCAACGGCGCGGGCAAGACAACGGCGGTGCGGGCCGTGACGGGCCTTCTGGACGTGCATGAGGGCAGCATCACCAAGGGCTCGATCACCTGGGACGGCACCAACATCGCCGGCCTCAAACCGTCGCGCATCGTGGAGTCGGGCATCACCCAGGTGATGGAGGGTCGGCGGATCTTCGCTGAGCTGACCGTGGACGAGAACCTCAGTGCGGGCGCCTTCACTGTCCGTGACCGCAGGGCCAACCACGACGCGCACACTCGGGTGATGGAGTTGTTCCCGCTGCTGCGGGAGCGCCGCCGCCACACTGCCGGGTACCTGTCCGGCGGCGAGCAGCAGATGCTGGCCATCGGTCGGGCGTTGATGGCCGATCCAAAGCTGCTGATCCTCGACGAACCGTCGCTGGGCCTGGCGCCGATGCTGATCCAGCAGATCCGCGACATCATCGTCGGCATCAACTCTCAAGGCACCAGCGTGCTGCTGATCGAGCAGAACGCGGTGATGGCGCTGTCCATAGCCGACGCCGGCTACATCATGGAGTCGGGCAGGGTCGTCATGGACGGCGATCCCAAGAAGCTGCTGGCCGACGAGGACGTGCAGGAGTTCTATCTGGGACTGCGTGCCGAGGGCGAGCGCAAGTCCTTCAAGGACGTCAAGCACTACAAGCGCCGCAAGCGATGGCTGTCATGATGGGGTTGGCACTTCTCGGTCACCACGGGAAGGTGACGGGTGTGCCTTCCGGCCGGTTCATTGCGGTGACAGCCGGCTCCCTGGCTTCGTGCGGTTTACGAACCGACGGCACGACCATCGAGTGCTGGGGCGAGGAAGCCGAAGGCCACTCGTTCTCCCCTGGCGTCCAGCTAACCGAACCGGCCGACGACACGCCCACTGACCAGTTCAGCGCCGTGGCTGCGGGGCTTTGGCATTCTTGCGGTTTGCGCACTGACGGCACCGTTGCGTGCTGGGGAGACAACCGCCGCAAGCAGGCAGATGCTCCTGCAGGCGAATTCACCGCCGTCTCTGCCGGTGGGTTCCACTCGTGCGGCTTGCTCCTCGACGGCACTGTTTCGTGTTGGGGCGACATGGGCTCACCCGCAGGTAAATTCATCGCTGTGGCTTCCGGCAACCTTCATGCGTGCGGTTTGCGCACCGATAGGACCGTCTCGTGCTGGAGCGACGCTGCGCAGAGCAGAACGTCTGCGCCTTCGGGCCGGTTCACGGCGATATCTGCCGGCAGCGCCTATAGCTGCGGTGTGCGCACCGCTGGCGCTCTCGAGTGCTGGGCCAACGGTTCCGTTCGCAGCCTTGTCGACTGGTCGAAAGAGCCTTCGGGCCGGTTCACGGCGGTATCTGCCGGCCAGTGGCATGCCTGCGGTATCCATACCGGCGGCGCGGTCGAGTGCTGGGGCAACAACAAGATCAAACAGCAGCTTGACGCTCCCACGGGCCGGTTCACGGCGGTATCTGCCGGCGCATATCAAACCTGCGGTGTGCGCGCCGGCGGCACGGTCGAGTGCTGGGGCGGTCAACAGCACCACAAGAAGCTGAACGCTCCCGCAGGCCAGTTCAGCACGGTCTCCACTGGCGCACATCACGCCTGCGGTGTGCGCGCCGGCGGCGCGGTCGAGTGCTGGGGCGACAACACCTTCAACCAGTCGAGACCGGCCGGCTAGGTTCGAGCATTGAGCACCGGCACACGCGACCCGCATCCCGCCGCAGCCGTCACGAGCGATACCGCCGTGTTGTTGGAGGTGGACGGCATCTCGCTGCGCTTCGGCGGGGTCACGGCCATCGACTCCGTCTCCTTCGGGGTGCGCAAGAGCGAGCTGTTCGCCATCATCGGGCCCAACGGGGCCGGCAAGACGTCGATCTTCAACTCCATCTCGCAGGTCTACCTGCCCCAGTCCGGTGACATCCGCTGGAAGGGCGACTCGATCATGGGCCTCCGTGCAGACCGTGTGGCCCGGCTCGGGCTGGGCCGGACGTTCCAGAACATTGAGCTGTTCCCGCAGATGACCGTGCTCGACAACCTGCTCACCGGCCGCCACATCCGCATGAGCGGGTCGTTCGTGGCCGGCGCGCTCTGGGTGGGCAGGGCCAAGCGGGAGGAGATCGAACACCGCCGCCGGGTCGAGGACATCATCGACTTCCTGGAGATCGAGGGTTGGCGCAAGCACCCCGTGGCGTTGCTGCCCTACGGCGTGCAGAAGCGGGTGGAGCTGGGCCGGGCCCTGGCCATGGATCCCGAGTTGCTGATGCTGGACGAGCCGGTCGCCGGGATGAACCTCGAGGAGACCGAGGACATGGCCCGGTTCATCCTCGACATACGGCGCGAGCTGGGCATCAGCCTGCTGATGGTGGAGCACGACATGGGCCTGGTGATGGACATCGCCGACCGGGTCATGGTGCTCGATTTCGGAAGGAAGATCTCCGAGGGCACGCCCGCCGAGGTGCAGCGAGACCCCCAGGTGATAGCCGCCTATCTGGGAAGCACCGAACTCGAGCTCACCTGACGGCCGGCGTGATCGCCGGTCGCGTCGGCGCGGCCTGCGCCGATTGTGCTCGCTGTGAGGCCGGTCCCACCGCCCAGGTATGGCACGGCAAGCTCTATCGGTGGTTGCAGCCTGACGATCGCGCGGCCGCACGGCTCTAGGATCGAGCCATGGCACCGCCCTGCATCAGCCGCGCTGCGACGGCACTGCTCGACCAGCGTCGGCAGCTGTCCCGGCCCGAGCTGGCCGAGCTGGCCGCCGTGGACGATGCCTCGGTGCCCTCACTGGCGGCGCTGGCCCACGAGGTGCGCTTGGCGTGGGCGGGGCCGGTCGTCGAGGTGGAGGGCATTCTCTCGGCCAAGACCGGGGGATGCCCGGAGGACTGCCATTTCTGCAGCCAGTCGACCGCCTTCGACACGCAGGTCAAGGCGACGCCGTTCCTGGACCGTGACGAGGTGCTCGCAGCCGCCCGCGAGACGGCCGCGCTCGGGGCCGGCGAGTTCTGCATCGTGCTGGCCGTGCGAGGCCCGGACCGTCGCATCATGGACAAGCTCATCGAGCTGACCGGCGCCGTGTCGGCTGCCACGGGCCTCAATGTCGCGGTGAGCGCGGGCATCCTCACCCGCGAGCAGGCCTTCGAGCTGGCAGCGGCCGGGGTGCACCGCTACAACCACAACCTGGAGACCGCCAGGTCGTTCTTCGGTCGAGTGGTCACCACCCACAGCTTCGACGAGCGCGTGGAGACCTGCGCCCACGTGCGCGAGGCGGGCATGGAGTTGTGCTGCGGCGTGTTGCTGGGCATGGGCGAGACCGTCGAGCAGCGGTTGGAGCTGATCGAGCAGATCCGTTCGGTGGACCCCTGCGAGGTGCCGATCAACTTCTTGAACCCGCGCCCGGGCACTCCCCTGCAGGTTCGCAGGCCGCTGGACGCGTTGGAGGCGATCCGCTGGATCGCTCTGTTCCGCCTGGCGCTGCCGCCGGTGATACTGCGCTATGCGGGCGGTCGCGAGATCACACTGCGCGACCTGCAGGCCATGGGCATGACCGCCGGCATCAACGCGCTGATCGTGGGCAACTACCTCACCACCCTGGGCCGCTCCCCCCAGGAGGATCTGGGCATGCTCGCCGACCTGCGCATGCCCGTCGGCAGCCTCTCGGCCGCGGTTTGAGCAACGCCGCGGCGCCGCTGCCGGATCGTTGGCGATCAGGCGGTCGAGCGGCTCCGGTCCGCAGCGCGCACGGTTCAAGCGACCGCGGGCCCTACTGCTGCGGTTGCGGGAGCCGCGAGTGTCCCGGCTGCCTGCCGCCGCTCGATCCGCCCCGCTACTGCCATCGCTGCGGCGCCTGGCTCGCCACCTCGGTGACCCCGGCCGGATGGAAGGCCAGATGCCGCAGTTGTGGAGAACTCCGGCCGGAGCTAGCGCCGCGAGGCTCAGACGACCCAGAACCGTCACCATCAACTTGCTAGGTGTGGGGAACTCCGGCCGGGCTAGTGTCGCGGGCCGATGCGGCCGACCTCTGCGTCTGGAGCCTCGGGCGGCCCGGACTGTTCTGTTGACCGGGCGGTGAGCGACGCGCCCAAGTTCCGCACCGATCGCAGCCACTACCGTGCCGCTCTCGAGTCCTGGATGGCGAAGGCCTTCGCTGGTCGGGCCGGGTTGGCGGTGACCGGCATAGAGATACCTGTCAGCACCGGCTTCTCGAACGAGACCGTCATGGTCGACTTGGCCTGGCGCTCCGGCGGCGCCGAGCGTCAGGAGCGCTGCGTGGTGCGCATCGAGCCTGCCGACGGCGGGATGTTCCCGCCGCAGACGCCCCACTGCTCGGTCTCGGTCGCTGTGCAGTACCGGGTGATGGAGGCGGTGGCGCGCGCCGGGGTTGCGCCGGTGCCGCCCCTGCTGGGCTACGAGCCCGACCCGACGGTGCTGGGGTCGCCGTTCTTCGTGATGGGCAACGTGTCCGGACAGATCGCCGCGGACGTGCCCCGCTACACGGAGGCGGGGTTCGTGGTGGACGAGGCAACGCCTTCGCAGCGTCGGCGCATGGTGCTGTCGGCACTTGAGGCCATCGCCGGCGTCCACAATCTGGACTGGCGCCAGGCCGGCCTGGATTGGCTGGACCCCAGCGGGGCGGGCCGGCCGACCACCGCACTGCAGTTGGACCTGTACCGCAACCACGTGCGCTCGGAGCTGGCGGGCCGGGAGCATCCCGTGCTGCATGCGGCTCTTGACTGGCTCGAGGCCAACGATCCCGGCGACGAGCGGGTCGGTCTCACCTGGGGAGACGCCCGCCTCGGCAACCTCATACTGCAGGACTACCGGGTCGCCGCCGTGCTCGACTGGGAGGTCTGCGCTCTCTGCCCCACGGAGGCCGACCTGGGCTGGTGGCTGATGTTCGACCGGATGTCCTTTGACGACCTCGGCATCGCCAGGCTCGACGGCTACCCGAGCCGGGACGAGATGATCGCCTGCTACGAGCAGGCCTCTGGCCGCGAGGTGCGCGAGCCACACTATTGGGAGGTCTTCGGGGCGATGCGCTTCTGCACCATCTTCATCCGCCTGGGCGACCGCATGACGGCTTCGGGCTTCCTGCCGCCCGAGCGCAACCCGGCCGTGGGCAACCAGGTCACGGCCGCGCTGGCGGCCTTGCTGGAGATCGACAATCCGACGCCCGACCTGCTCGCCCGATGAGGCGCGAGCACCGGGTAGCGTGCGGCTAATGAGGGGCGCGGCCGTAAGGCGTAGTGGTCGTTGGTTGGCTGTGCCGGCGGTTTTCTCGCTGGTTGTCAGTGGTCTTGGTTTTGGGGGTGTTTCTGGGGTGGCGGCTGCGGAGGGGGGAGGCGAGGGGGTTGTGCCGGTGGTTGATGCGCCGATTGTTGTGTCGGCTGTGCCGGGTGGTGATGGGGTGGTGTTGTCGTGGTCGCGGGGGGCTGCGCCGGAGGGGGCGGCGGATTGTCCTACGTCGCGGTATGCGGTGAAGGTGTTGACGGATGCTCGTGACACTGCTTTTGAGCGTGTTGTTGCTTTTCCGGGTAGTGGTGTGCGGGCGAGCGGCCTTGATTCGCTTACTGGCTATTATGTGCAGGTTTATGCTTTTTCGGTGAGTTGTAACAAGTGGTCGAACAGTAGTGGTCATACGTATTTCACGACGACTGCACCGACCACTACCACGACCGCACCGACCACGACCACGACCACGACCACGACCACGACGACGACCGCACCGACGACTACGACTACCACCACGACTACGAGCACGACCACGACGGTTCCGATCACTACGAGTGTTGCGTCTGTTGGTGGGGTGTCGGTTGATGCGCCGGTTGTTGTGAGTGTGGTGCCTGGGGTTGGGGGTGTGTCGGTTTCTTGGGTGCGTGGTGAGGTGTCTGGGGTTGATTCGGGTTGTGTGACGTCGGATTATTGGGTTTGGGTTTATGACGGTGCTGGTGAGATGGTTGTTGTGAAGGGTGTGGCGTTTCCTGCCAGTGGTTTGGAACTGGATGGTCTGGAGTCGCGGACCAGTTATACGGTTGATGTGTATGCGTATTCGAGTGCGTGTGTGAGTTATTCGCCGGGTGGGGCGGAGGTTCGTTTCACGACTTTGGGGTCTGCTGATTCTCTGGCTCGCTCTGATTCCCCTCCTACCAGCACGACCACCACGACGACCACCTCCACGTCTACGACTTCTACGTCTACTACTTCTACGACGACGGTGCCGGTGTTGGTTTCGGTGGCTGATGCGAGTGTGGTTGAGGGTGATGTCGGGTTGCGGGATCTAGTGTTTGAGGTGATGTTGGATGGTTCGCCGAGTGAGGATGTGAGCATGGTTGTCTCGGCGGTGTCGCCGGCTGGTAGCACGGCTAAGCGCAAGAAGGGCGCAAGCCGTGATTTTGTGGGGTTCTCTGGTAGGCGGGTGACGTTCGCGGCGGGCGCGTCGGGGGACGCGTTGACACGGACGGTCGCTGTGGAAGTGGTTGGGGATCTGACGGTGGAGTCTGATGAGACGCTGGTTTTGCGTGTGAAGGGTTTGCGGTCTGCTGATCGGCGTGTGCGGTTGGCCGGCGGCGGCCACAAGATCGAGGCCACTGGCACGATCGTCGACGACGATCTGGGGGGCGTGTCGGGTTCGGTGGTGGTGGCTGTTGCTGGGGGCGAGTCGCACACCTGCGCGTTGCGCAACGACGGCAGCCTGGAGTGCTGGGGCGCCGCGGAGATGATCGCGGCGCCAGCGGGCACCTTCGCCGCTGTTGATGCCGGCAGTTATCACACGTGCGCGATCCGTTCCGGTGATGGTGGTGTGGTGTGTTGGGGTTATGACATGTTCGGGGAGGCGACCCCGCCGCAGGGCGCGTTCGCGTCGGTGTCCGCGGGCAACGGGGGCAGTTGCGGGATCCGTAGTGATGGCGGGCTGGTGTGCTGGGGCGGCACCGATCATGTCAGCGCGCCGGGGGACGTGTTCAGGGTTGTGTCGGTGGGTGGTGTGCATGTCTGCGCCATCCGTAGCAGCAGCGGCACCCTGGCGTGCTGGGGGTCTGACGGCTTGATCGACGCGCCTGCAGGTGTTTTCAGGGCGGTGTCGGTGGGCAGTTCGCACATCTGTGCCATCGGCGGTGATGGCGGCCTGGTCTGCTGGGACGACAGCGGCCGGGTCGACGCGCCGTCGGGGGCGTTCGCAGCGGTCGCGGTCGGGTCTTGGGTCGGGTTCGAGGACAGCCACGCCTGCGCCATCCGCAACGATCAGACGCTGGTCTGCTGGGGCGATGACACGCATCAGCAGGCCACCCCGCCGGCTGGTGCGTTCAAGGCTGTCACAGCCGGCACCAACCACGCCTGCGCTGTCCGCACCGGCAACACTTTCACCTGCTGGGGCGACAACACCCAGGGACAAACCACACCCACAACAACGACGACTACGACGACAACTACGACCACGACAACAACAACAACGACGACCTTGCCGCCCACAACGACCACAACGATCACGACGACCACGTTGCCGCCCACAACGACAACTACCACCACGACGACCACAACCACTACGACTACGACCGTACCCGGCACCCGCATTATGACGATGGACGGCACCCACAAGGCTATCGACATAAGTACCGGGGATGCGGGTTATGGTCCCATCTTCAGCTGTGCCATCCGTTCCGATGACACGCTGGTCTGTTGGGGTGACGATCGTCATCTGCAATCCGATGTGCCGTCGGGCAAGTTCAAAGCCGTCTCCACAGGCAGTACCCACGCCTGTGCCATTCGTTCTGATGACACGCTGGTCTGTTGGGGTGACAATCGTTATGGGGAGGCTGATGCTCCGTCGGGCAAGTTCAAGGTCGTGGCTACGGGCGAGCACCAGTCTTGTGCGATCCGCAGCAACGGTGAATTGATCTGCTGGGGAGGCAACAACTATGGAGACTTGGATGTTCCGTCGGGCACATTCAAGTCCGTCGGCATGGGGCACCTCGAACTCTGCGCTATCCGCAGCGACGACACTCTCGTCTGCTGGGGGCCAAGAAGTGGTCATGCTTCGATCGACGGTGCCGTCAAGGCCGTCGCTATGAATAAGACTTACGCGTGTGCCATCGATGTCAAAGACGAACTCATCTGCTGGGATTCCGCCCTGAATCAGGGATCCACCAGCACCCACTTTCTCGTCCCATACGAGCAGACTCATGACCCGCCCTCGGGTGCCTTCAAGGCAGTCTCGGTAGGCCAGGCCTATTCGTGCGGTATTCGCAGCGATGGCACTCTTCTATGCTGGCATAGACTGAGTGGCAAGCTGATCGACTGGGTCAAAGGACGATTCAAGGCGGTTGCGGTCAGCACCGGCCACGCCTGCGCCATTCGCACCGACGGCACCTTGATCTGCTGGGGCTTCCCAATATCAGAACCCTACGGCGCACCGCAACCGAGCGACGCCGGGAGCTAGGTGCCGAAGTCTTCGAGCACGTGGATCGGCATGTCCGTCCTGGCCCATTCCTTGACCGTGTCGGCGACCTGGGCCGCTTCGGCGGGCGGCAGTGTCTGCACGATGCTGCGGCCGAGCGCCTCGAACACCGGGATCTCGCTGTCATCGAGCGCGGCCATGATGGTCTTTCGTGTCATGGCCGCCTCCAGAGCGGGAGCGAGCCGCTCCAGCTTGGCGCGCTCACGCTCGGCCTCGCCTGCGGCGAACTCGCCCATCACGTCGGACGCGAACAGCTCCAGCGTCTCGCAGATGTGCTCGTGCCGGTTGTTGCCGCCCTGCTGGATGAACACCACCTGGTCCACACCCGCGTCCGCGAAGCCGCGCAGGTGCTGCCGGACCTGCTCCGGCGTGCCGATGCCGCTCTGGTCGCCCCGGTCGACGATGGTGTGCCTGGCGTCGAGGTAGTTGGCCCAGATGTCGGTGCGGCCAGGCTTGTGCTGTCCGAACACGTAGTGATGTCCGAGCCCGTAGCCGAAGAACTGGAAGCCGTCGAGTCCGCGTCGCCGCGCCTCGCCGGGGTCGGGATGCACTGACAACCCCGTCACCATGGCGATGTTGGGGTTGACGGCGTGACCGATGGGCACGCACTCGGTCTCGAGTATCCGGTAGTAGTCCTGCACCCAGGCGGCCGCGTCGGACGGGTCCACGAAGGAGAACGTGAGCGCGCCCATCCCCAGCCTGGCCGCCAGCTTGATCGTCTCGCGGTTGGAGCAGGCCACCCACAGCGGGGGATGGGGCTTCTGCACCGGCTTGGGCACCACGTTGCGGCAGGGCATCGAGAAGTGGTCGCCGTCGTAGCCGGGGTAGGGGTCCATGACCATCATGTTGCAGCACTGCTCGACCGCCTCGGCCCAGGCCTCCCGCTTGCCGGCCACATCGATGCCGAAGCCCCCCAGCTCCAGCAGCGACGACGACTCGCCGGTGCCGAAGTCCACCCTGCCGCCCGAGACCAGATCGAGGGTGGCGACCCGCTCGGCGACGCGGGCGGGATGGTTGTAGGCGGGCGGCATCAGCACGATCCCGTGACCCAGGCGGATGCGCTCGGTGCGCTGGCTGCAGGCCGCCAGGAACACCTCCGGCGCCGAGGAGTGCGAGTACTCCTCAAGGAAGTGGTGCTCCACCTCCCAGGCGTAGTCGAAGCCGAGCCGGTCGGCCAGCTCCACCTGCTCCAGCGCCTCGTTGAAGAGACGCTGCTCGGACCCGTCGTCCCAGGGCCTGGGCAGCTGGTGCTCGTAGAAGATGCCGAACTTCATGACCCTGACCATACGCACCGCCGCTCGGCGCCCGCCTCGGACCCGGCCTTGAACCGCTGTGTGAGGGCGCTGCCGAGCGTCATGGCGATGACGCCGGGCGTGTCGATTTCGAGTCGAGGCGCCTGAGCGCGAGGCGGCGGCGGGGGTAGACGACTCCGAACAGAACGAAGTTGCAGAAGAAGCCGCAGGCGCTCACCACCCAGGCGATCTTGTAGGCGGCGAGCGTGTCGCCCGGATCCTCCGGCCGGCCGATGATGGCGAAGGCCACCGCGATGGCGAGCGCCACGGAGAGCTGGAAGAAGGTCGTCCGCCCGGCGGCGGCCATCCCGTAGCGGTTGGCGGGCACGTCGCAGAGCGCGGCGCCCACCAGCTGCGCGAAACCGGTGCCCGCGGCCGCGCCCACCAGCACGGTGCCGACGAGCAGCCGTCCCAGCGAAGGCTCGGTGGTGATCGTCAACAGCAGCCACACCAACCCGGTCACGCCGCAGGCCGCGCCCGCGGTGAGGATCGCCGTGTTGCCGATGCGGTCGGCGAGCCGCCCCGCCTGCGGCGACACCAGGAACGACACCACAGGGCCCGGCGCCGTGGCCAGGCCGGTCTCGATGACCGACCATCCCCACACCTCCTGGATGTATGACGGCAGCGGCACCAGCAGCGCGAAGAAGCCCACCGAGAAGAAGAGCGACCCGAGGTTGCCCAGCACGAAGGAGCGGATGCGCAGCAGGCCCAGGTCGAACAGCGGCGCGGGATGGCTCAGGCTGCGCCAGGCGAAGATCGCGACCATGGCGCCGCCCGCCGCGTAAGCGCCCAGCGTGGCGGCGTTGCCCCAACCCCAGGAGTCACCCTGCACGATCCCGAGGATGACGGCGCCCACACCCAGCGATGCCAGCGGCACACCGATGATGTCGACCCTGCCTGCGGCGCTGGGTTCCCGGCTCTCGCTCAGCGCGCGGACCCCGACCAGCATCGCCGCCAGCGCCACGGGCACGTTGACGTAGAACACGGCGCGCCAGCCGAACACCTCGATGAGCAGCGCTCCCAGGGTCGGGCCCAGCGCCGCCGCCAGCCCGCCCATGGCGCCCCAGAACCCGATCGCCGTCTGATGACGGCCGCGGGGAAAGGCGTGCAGCAGCATCGCCAGCCCGGCCGGGTACTGCATCGAACCGCCGATGGCTTGCAGGACCCGGGCCGCGATGAGCATGCCGATGCTGGTGGAGGCACCCGCAAGGATCGAGCCTGCCGTGAAGATCATCAGCCCGATCCGGAACACCCGCCGCCGCCCGTAGCGGTCGGCCAGCCAGCCCGACAGCAGCAGCAGCGCTGCCACCACGATGGCGTAGGCGTTCACCACCCACGAGAGCGAGGCCGGGGTCGCCCCCGGCAGCGAGGCCCGGATCTCGGGCAAGGCCAGGGCGATGATGGTGAGCTCCATGGCCGCCATGAACACGGCCGCCGACACCACGGCCAGCGTCAACCACGCCGACCGGGGCACGCTCTCCATTGCCTCTCACTCTATGGACGCCTGCGTCCCCGCGGCGCTCCCAGGGCGCTCAAGCCGCAAAGCGCACGACGTTTGGGGCCGGACCCCGGATTCTCTACCAGGGGGAAAGAACCTCTACTGTGATTAGACATCGAACCTGCGAGTGGTATGGTTGATCCGGTGCCGGGCGGCGCTCCGGGCGCGCCGCCAAGCGGCACTGGCGAGCGCGAGACACTACGGTCCTCGAGAGGACTCAGGAGCAATCACCGAGACAGGGGGAGCAATGGCCACCGATCTTGAGATGTTCGTCGGCGCAGACGGGCGCGAGGCGCAGATCGCCGAGGTGGAGGCGCGCATAGCCGCGGACGACATCCGCTACCTGTACTGCCAGTTCGTCTCGGTGACGGGCCGGATAATGGGCAAGGGGATCCCGGCCAAGCACTTCGGCATGATCGCCCGCAAGGGCTTCCAGCTCGTCTACGGCTCCACCGCCAACCTCTTCATCGACCGTCACGGCAACTACATCGGCTACGGCCCCGAGGCCCGCGAGCTGGTGGGCATCGGCGAACCGGAGACCTTCATGCCGCTGCCCTGGGACCCGAGGACGGCCCGGGTGTGGTGCACGCTGTTCAGGGGCCGCGAGGAGGAGGTGGACGGCGGCGCCTTCCTCACCTCGGACTGCCGCGGCAACCTCAGGCGGCTGCACGCGGACTTCGAGGCCAAGCACGGGCTGCACCTGCGCGCCGGCTGCGAGCCCGAGATGATGTGGCTGAAGGCCGACGCCGACGGCAAGCCGACCGTCGAGGGCATGACCAAGCCCAACTGCTACCACATCGACCAGTTCGCCGAGCTGCAGCCGCTGATTCACAAGGTGGTGGAGTACTGCGAGGCCATGGGTCTCGACATGATCCAGGGCGACCACGAGGACGCCCCCGGCCAGCTCGAGCTGAACTTCAACTTCGACCGCGCCGAGCTCACCGCCGACCGGCTCACCACCTACCGGCAGGTGTGCAAGCAGGTGGGCCGCGAGATGGGGGCCTTCCCCTGCTTCATGCCCAAGCCGTTCATGGGCGTGTCCGCCAACGGCTGCCACCACAACATCTCGCTGTGGGACTCAGACGGCAACAACATGTTCATGCCCGCCGGCGACAACCCGCAGCTGCCCGGCCCGGTCGGGCTGAAGGCCATCGGCGGCATCCTCGAGCACGTCCGGGCGCTCACCTGCCTCACGTCGCCCACGGTCAACTCCTACCGGCGGCTCTGGGACACCGGCTTCTGGGCGCCGGTGTTCGCGGATTGGGGCTTCCAGAACCGCACCACCGCACTGCGGGTCAGCGCGCCGGGCCGCTTCGAGTACCGCTCCGTTGACAGCTCCGTCAACCCGCACCTGTCCTTCGCCGGGCTCCTCGCGGCCATGGACGACGGCCTCGACCGTGCTCTGGACCCCGGCGAGCCCGAGGAGCGCAACATCTACGAGGCCATGGAGTCGGGCAAGGACGTGAAGAAGATCCCGCTCACCCTGGGCGAGGCGCTCGAGGCGTTCGCGTCCGACGAGGTGATCCGCTCGGCGCTGCCCGGCGAGATGTACCGGGTGTTCATGCACTACAAGACCGACGAGTGGGAGCGGTTCCTGCACACCGTCTCGAACTGGGATGTTGAGGAGTACCTCGACGTCCTGCCATGAACCGCCGGGCAGGGTCAACCAGACCACAGACCGAACTGAGACCAAGACTGAGGAGGCAGCAACCATGTGCGGCATAGCAGGCGTTATCCACCGCGACGGCACAGCGGACGTGGGCGCGGAGCTGACGGCGATGCTCCAGTCGATGAAGCATCGCGGGCCGGACTCCACGGGCTACGCGGTCTACGGTCCGGCCGGCGACATGGTGGTCGTGAGGTTCGTGCTGGCCGAGCCCAACAAGAGCACGGGCTTCGGCATGCAGGAGCGCTTGGAGCGCAACCGGGCCGAGGTGGAGGCGAGGCTGGCCAAGATCGGCGCCGAGGTCGCCACGGTCACCAGCGACACCGGCTACGCCTTCCGTGCCACCATCCGCTACAGCGGAGACCTCAAGGCCCTGGCCGACTACCTGGAGGACGTGCCCGGCTGCGAGGTGCTGTCGCTCGGCAGCTCGCTGGAGATCATCAAGGACCTGGGCGACGCCGCCACCGTCAGCGACCAGTACAACCTCGGGTCTTTCCGGGGCACCCACGGCATCGGCCACGTGCGCATGGCCACCGAGTCCGAGGTCGATCTGGCCAGCGCCCACCCCTACTGGGCCTACCCGTTCGCGGACGTGGCCGTCGTCCACAACGGTCAGCTCACCAACTACCACCAGTGGCGCCGCCGCCTGGAGCAGCACGGCCACCGGTTCCAGAGCGAGTGCGACTCCGAGATCATCGCCGTGTACCTGGCCGAGCAGATGTCCCGTGGCCTGTCGCTGGAGACGGCCATGAAGGACAGCCTCGACGACCTCGACGGGGTGTTCACCTACGTGTGCGTGACCGGCAACGAGCTCGGGGTCGCCAAGGACGAGATGGCGGCCAAGCCCCTGGTGCTGTTCGAGTCCGAGCCGGTAGTGGCGGTGGCCACCGAGGAGGTCGCCATCCGCGCCCTGGTGGGGCGCGAGGTCGAGACCCGGGATCCCTACGAGCGTGAGGTGCTGGTATGGCAGGTGTGAGCGGCTCGCGCAGCGGGGTCTCCTATGACGCCCGGGGGCTTGTGGAGCCCCATGCCGAGATGCCCGAAGACATCGAGGTGGACGGCCACAGGGCGCGGTTCGACGCAGCCGGTCTGACGATCCGCCAGATCAACATGGCGCTGCGCAAGCTGATCTATGCCGATGGCGTCACCGATGTGACGGTGCTCAACCCGGCGTCGAAGCACTCGCTGGCGGTGGGGATCCTCAAGCGCTGCCGGATCCATTTCGAGGGCAGCCCCGGGTGGTTCGCCTGCGGGCTCATCGACGGTCCCGAGGTGACGATCAACGGCAGGGTGGGCTGGTCGGTCGCCGAGAACATGATGTCGGGCGTGGTCACGGTGCAGCGCGGCGCCGGATCGCTCACCGGGGCCGCGATCCGCGGCGGCGACCTCATCATCAAGGGCGACGCGGGCGCCCGCACCGGCATCGACCAGAAGGGCGGCACGATCATCGTGCTCGGCGACGTCGGCATCAACACGGGGTTCATGATGCAGCGGGGCCGCCAGATCATCTGCGGCGACGCGGGCGCGAACCTCGGCGACTCCATGTACGACGGCGCCATCTACGTGGCCGGCAGGGTGCGCTCGCTGGGGGTGGACTGCGTGCCCGGCGAGTGGGACTCCGCCGACACCGAGCTGATCGGGCGCAAGTTCGCGGCACACGGGCTCGGCGACCCGCCCGAGTTCCAGAAGTTCGTCTGCGGCAAGCAACTCCACAACTACGACGCGCTCGAGCCCTCCGAGCGCAAGCTCGTCATCCACTAGGGAGGGTTGAGCGATGCCTGATGTGAACAGGGGCACGGACACACTCGGCCAGAGCCGGATCTTCACACGGGAGGTCATCAACGACATCCACGTGAAGTCCGAGCTGGGCCGCTACCGGATGCGGGGCTTCTCGATCTTCAAGAAGATCCCCCACTGGGACGAGCTGGTCTTCCTGCCCGGCACGCTCACCCGGTTCGTGATCGAGGGCTACCGCGAGAAATGCGACACGGCCACCGTGATCGGGTCGCGCTTCGCGGCCAAGCCGCTGGAGCTCGACATTCCGGTCTACATCACCGGGATGAGCTTCGGGGCGCTGTCATTGGAGGCGAAGATGGCGCTCGCCAAGGGCGCCTCGATGGCCGGCACCGCCACCTGCTCGGGCGAGGGCGGCATGATCCCGCCCGAGCGCGACCTCTCCACCAAGTGGTACTACCAGATCATCCAGAGCCGCTACGGCTTCAACCCCCACCACCTGATGCTGGCCGACGCCGTGGAGTTCTTCATCGGCCAGGGCTGCAAGGTCGGGCTCGGCGGCCACCTGATGGGCCAGAAGGTGACCGAGCAGGTGGCCGAGATGCGGTCGCTGCCCGCCGGGATCGACCAGCGTTCCCCGGCGCGCCACCCCGACTGGCTCGGCCCCGACGACCTGTCGCTGAAGATCCAGGAGGTGCGCGAGGCCACCGACTACCAGATCCCCATCCAGCTCAAGCTGGGGGCGGCGCGGGTGTACGACGACGTGCGCATGGCGGCCAAGTGCGGCCCCGACGTCATCTACCTCGACGGCGCCGAGGGGGGCACGGGCGCCGGGCCCCACCTGGCCACCGAGGAGACCGGCATCCCGCTGATGGCCGCCATACCCGAGGCACGGCGCGCCCTCGAGGACGTGGGCCTGGCCGACGACATCGACCTGGTGGTGGCGGGCGGCATCCGCAACGGCGGCGACGTGGCCAAGTGCCTGGCGCTGGGCGCCGACGCGGTGGCCCTGGGCACCGCCGCGCTGATGGCGCTCAACTGCAACAAGGAGATACCCGGCGTGACCGACTACGAGGGCACCGTCGGCGTGCCCGCCGGGGAGTGCTACCACTGCCACACGGGCCGGTGCCCGGTGGGGGTCGCCACGCAGGACGTGGAGTTGCGCAAGCGCCTCGATGTGGACTCTGCCGCGCTGCGGGTCTACAACTTCCTGATCACCCTCACCATGGAGGTGCAGATGCTGGCGCGTGCCTGCGGCAAGACCGACGTCCACTCGCTGGAGCCCGAGGACCTGGCCGCGCTGACCCATGAGGCCGCGGCCATGGCCAAGGTGCCCCTGGCGGGCACGAACTACATTCCCGGCGTCACCGAGGAGCGGACCCTGCAAGAGATACGCGACCTGTTCGACAAGCACGTGATCGACCGGGGTCTCTGAGATGGCTGTGAACGCGAGCACGGGTGAGGGCCCGCGTGAGACGCGCACCGTGGCCATCGACGCCGAGGTGCTGGCCGGCAAGCGGTTCGCCTACCAGGAGGACATCTCGCTGGTGGAGGACATCGACCTGCTGGCGGCGACTCCCGGGCCCGACATCAACTGGCTCGAGGACGTCACCCTGCTGTCCGAGGACGGCGTGCCCGCGGTGTTCGACCGCTACTCCAACTCGTTCCTCAAGATCTACTTCCCGATCCCCGCCGGCCGCGCCGACGAGATCGCACGCAAGGTGCTCATCAAGCACTTGACCTCCGGCAACTCCTATGGCATCGCGCTGAAGGACGTTCACTGCAAGTTCCCGCAGGTGGAACTGGGCCCGTGGGTGGAGGACTCCCGGATCGTGGGCGCCGATTGGCGGCCGCCGGTGCTGGAGGGCTGGACCGCGCCCGGCGGTCACTAGGGGGTCACTCGGATGGTGGGGCTGCCTGGGAGTGCTCGCTATGTGGTCATCGGTGCGGGCATACACGGCCTGTCGACGGCCTGGAACCTGGCGCGCGATCTGAGGTCGCGCGGCTCCGGTTCGGGCGGTGACGTGGTGGTGATCGACAAGACCGGTGTCGGCGCGGGCGCCTCGGGGATCGCCTGCGGGGTGATCCGCAACAACTACTTCCAGCCCGCCATGCGCGAGCTGATGGCCCACTGCGTCGACGTCTGGGAGAGCGACCCCGAGGCGTTCTCGTACCACCCGGTCGGCTACCTGCAGATCAGCCACGAAGCCATGCGCTCCGATGTCGCCTCGATCCACTCCCAGCAGCGGTCGATCGGGTACCCGTCGACCTTCGTGGAGGGCGCGCGGCCTGCGGCCCGCTACATGCGGGGCATCTTCGACGACTGGCAGGCGCGGGGCGTCACCAGCGTGCTGCACGAGCATCGCGGCGGCTACGCCAACAACATGGCGTCGCTCAAGGGCCTGCTTGCCAAGGCGGAGGCCGAGGGCGTCTCGGTGGTCACCGGAGTAGAGGTGACCGGGTTCGAGCGCGACGCGGCCGGTGCCGTCGCTGCGGTGGTCACCGACCGGGGCGTCCTGGCCTGCGATCAGGTGATCGTGGCTGTGGGACCGTGGGTGCAGCAGGTCTGGGCGATGCTGGAGCTGCCGCCGGAGGTCGACGTCCGCGGCGCCGGCGGCGGCGAACCGCACCGCCGGCCGGCCTGGACGTACATGTGCTTGCAGGAGGGGACGCTCGGCGTCGACCCCGGCTACCTCACCGACAACGACGGCAACATGCCGCCGGTGGTGCACATCGACACCGACGCGCCGCTGCATGATTGCCACGGCCTGGTCACCGAGGGGCCATGGGGCATCTACTACAAGCCCGACTTCAACTTCGGCGGCGTGCAGGGCGGTTACGTGCCCTACGTGGTGGACAAGCCCGCCTCCGAGGTCGCCGTCGACCCCTACGGCCCCGAGTCCCCCGACTTCATCGTCGGTGCGGAGTTCTACCGCACTTGGAGCGCGGCGCTGGCACACTGCCAGAAGCGCTTCGAGGGGAAGGCGCATCTCATGAGCACCGAGCCCTCCGGCGGCATCGGCAGTTTCTCGCCGGACAACTTCCCGGTGTTCGACACATTCTGCGACAACGTGTACCTCATCGCGGACTCGAACCACGGCTACAAGATGATCGGCGTCGGGTCGCTGGTGGCGAGGGAGCTGCTGGGCGAGCCACAGGCGTTGCTGGAGCCGTTCCGATGGTCGCGTTTCTCGGGCGGGCGCCTGCATCCAGTGAGCAACTCGCCGTATCCCTGGAGCTGAACTCTCGCGGCTCTCCGCCGCGCTTGGAACGCAAGGCTTGCGGGCGACCATGTAGCCTTCAGCAGATTCAAGCGATTCACCGAGGAGCCCTACGATGCCGAAACCTCCATACAAGATCTTGGTCGTGGACGACGAACCTGATCTGGAGCCGCTGGTATTGCAGCGCATGCGTCGCCTCATACGGGCCGGCCGCTACCAGTTCACTTTCGCCCACAACGGCGTGGAAGCTCTGGAGTGTCTCAAAGAGGATGCCGAGATCATCATCGTTCTGTCTGATATCAACATGCCCAGGATGGACGGTCTGACACTGCTGGAGAACATTCCAGACGTGAACCCGAATGTGCGCTCGGTCATCATCTCGGCTTACGGTGACATGAAGAACATCCGAACCGCCATGAACCGCGGCGCCTTTGACTTTGTTACGAAGCCGGTTGATTTTGACGATCTCAAGCTCACCATCGATCGCACGCTCAAGCATCTGCTGGAATGGCGGGATGCCCTAGCGGCACGGGACAGGCTGGTCTTGTTGCAGAACGAGTTGAACGTGGCCAGCACCATGCAACAGTCGATCCTGCCCACGCGCTTCCCGAAGTCCGACAAGGTTGACGTGTATGGGAGCATGAAGCCGGCCCGGTCTGTGGGCGGCGATTTCTTCGACGTGATCACCCTGGACGCAGGCAAGATCGGCATTGCGATAGCAGACGTGTCGGACAAGGGTGTTCCGGCGGCCTTGTTCATGATGTCGAGCCGGACCCTGCTGAAGGCCTCGGCCATCGGCTTGGAGGCTCCGGGCGATGTCCTGCGAGAGGTCAACGACCTGCTCAGCGAGGACAATGAGACGGCGATGTTCGTGACGTTGTTCTATGCCGTGTTCGATCCCGACAGCGGCAGGCTCACATACGCGAACGGCGGGCACAACGCCCCTGTCCTTGTGGATGCGGCCGGAAATGCGACGGAGCTGCCCCTGACGGGCGGCATAACGCTGGGCCTGGTGCAGGGACTCGACTACGAGCAGGACTCGGTCGTGCTGGAACCCGGCGAGTCTGTGGTGCTCTACACCGATGGAGTCACCGAAGCCATGAATGTGGAGCAGGAGGAGTTCGGGATGGCACGCCTCAAACAACTGTTCGCAGGGAACCCTCCGGCGGACGCACGCACCGCCAACGAGCGGATATTCGAGGCGGTGCATGAATTCGCCGGCGACGCCTCGCAGTCCGATGACATCACCTGCATGACGCTGTGCCGCCCTGAGGCCCGCTGATGAGCGAGACCCTGGTCGTCGATGTGTCGCACGATCGCGGCGAGCTGGGCCGTGTCGCCGCTACCGCCGAGGCTCTGGGCGAGCGGGAGAACTGGCCGCCGGCGCTGCTGTTCAAGGTCAACCTGGCGTTGGAGGAGTTGGTGCTGAACGTGTTGACGCACGGTTACCACGGGGGGATGAGCGAGGTGAAGGTCACGCTCACCTCCGACGACGACGCCGTGTCCATCGAGATCACCGATGACGGCGTGCCGTTCGATCCCACCAGTGACGCTCCCGAGCCCGACGTCTCGGCCGCCATCGAGGATCGCAAGGTCGGCGGCCTCGGGTTGCACCTGGTGATGGAGATGGTCGATGAGGCGAGCTACTCGCGCACCGGCGGCAGGAACCGCCTCACCCTGAAACTGCTGCGTGACGGGTAGGGGGCGGGCTAGGGATGCTGGCGGGCGAGGGATACTGGCGGCGGGCGGTGCTCGCGGCGCTCGTTGCGCTGGCGGCTGCGCTGCTTGCGGGCGGCTGCACCTCGGCCGGCACCGAGTCCGGCAATGATGCCTCAGACACTGACTCGGACGCCCCGGCTGCCACGGGAGTTGTGACCACTACCACCGCTGCCGGAGGTTCCGGCGGCAGCGGGCAGTCACCGGACGCAACCGACGCAACCGCGGGTGTGACTGATCAGGCGGTGACCTTCGGCCAGTCGGCCGCCTTCAGCGGACCGGCCGGCGAGCTGGGCACCGACATGCGGCTCGGGATCGAGGCTGCGTTCGCGGAAATCAACCGGCTCGGCGGCGTTCACGGTCGCCTGCTGGAGCTGGTCTCCCTCGACGACGCATACGAGCCCGAGGCGGCGATCACCAACACCCGCAAGCTCATCACCGAGGATGGGGTGTTCGCGCTCATCGGCGCGGTGGGCACGCCGACCTCTCGCTCGGCCACACCGGTCGCGGCAGAGCACGGCGTTCCCTATGTGGCGCCCTTCACGGGGGCGGCGTTCCTGCGGGACATCAGCTGGAACAACGTGATCAACCTGCGCGCCTCCTATTACCAGGAGACCGAGGAGATGGTGGAGCGCCTCACCACCGACTTGGGCATCGAGCGGATCTCCGTGATGTACCAGGACGATTCCTTCGGCAGGGCCGGCTACCGCGGCGCCGTGGCGGCGCTCGAGCGGCGGGGGATGGAGCCCGCCTCCCTCGGGCTGTACACGCGCAACACCACGGCCGTCAAGTCGGGTCTGCTTGATCTGCGGCAGGGTGATCCCCAGGCGGTCATCGTCGTCGGCGCCTACAAGCCGGTCGCCTCCCTGATCAGCTGGGCGCGGCGGATCGGCATGGATGCCGTGTTCATCACGCTGTCGTTCGTGGGCAGCAACGCACTCGCCGACGAGCTCGGAAGCGATGCTCCCGGCGTGTACGCGACGCAGGTGATGCCCTTCCCCACCGACAGCACGATCCCAGCCGTGGAGGCGTACCTTGAGGCGCTGCGGGAGCATGATCCCGGTGCCGAGCCCGGGTTCGTGTCAATAGAGGGCTACCTGGCAGGCCGGATGGCCATAGCCGCTCTTGAGGAGTGCGGTCCCGATCTGGACCGGGATTGCTTCCTCGACGGCTTCAAACGCTTGGAGGCCGAGGACCTTCACGGGTTCGAGTTGGACTTCGGCGCCTTCGACAACCAGGGCTCGGACGCGGTGTTCCTGACGGTGATCGACGATAACGGGCAGTACCGCCCGATCGAGACCATGATCGACCAACGGTCCTAGCTGTATGCCCATGAGAGAGCGACTTCGACAGCTGGCACAGCTGCGACACAGGATCTCGACGAAGCTCTACCTGGGCGTCGGCGTGTCGGGGCTGCTGACGCTGGCGGCGGCGCTGGTCGGATGGTTCTCTTTCAACCAGGTCGGCGACGTCCAATCAAGAGTGAACGAGGGCAGCGTGCCCGAGTTGGCGGCAGCCTTCAGCGTGGCGCAGCTCAGTGGCGAACTGGTGGCGGCCGCTCCGCTTCTGGTGGCCGCGGGCACCGAGGACTTCGATGCCATCGCCGCGAGCATCGACGACACCTACTCCTCTTTCGAGGCGCGGCTGTCGGCTCTCGAGCAGACCGGCGCCAGCCAGGACCAGCGTGATGATCTCGCGACGTTGAGCGAGTCACTGAGGGTCAATATCGACTCGATCAAGGCCAGCAAGGCCGAGCTGTTCTCGGTGACGGCCCTGCGCATCGACCTGCAAGAGCAGCTGGACGGCCTGAGCGACGCGCTCGACGACGCTGTGATCCCCGCCATCGACGATCAGTACTTCTATACCGTGACCGGATACCGCCAGATCACCGATCCTCCGGCGGAGCGGTCGGAGCATCTCTCAGCACCCGAGTTGAGCCGTTATCGCCATCTGGCCGAGCTGCAGGCGGACGCCAACATAGCCACCCAGCTGCTGGCCAGTGCCTTCGCCTTGTCGGACGTGTCCAGCATCGAGCCGTTGCGGGAGCGTTTCGAGTCCGTCCAGGGACGCATAGAGCGAAGCCTCTCCAGCCTGAGGGGCGCGCCGGCGCACGATCAACTCGCTCCGCTGTTCGACCGGCTGTTCGCCATGAGCGGTGCGCGCAGCGGTTTCGACCTGCGAGCCAGGGAACTGCGCATCGTCGCTGACCAGGAAGAGTTGTTGAACCTGAACCGGGAGATAGCGGTTGATCTGCTCGCTGATGTGAACGTGCTCGTGAGCACGGCCCAGGGCAGCGTGCAGGCCGCCACCGGGGCCTCTGAGGACGCCATGACCAGGGGCCGCGTCCTGTTGCTGGCGATCAGCGCCATAGGCCTGGGCGGTGTGGCTCTGGTCATCCTGGGGGTGGGCAGGACGCTGACGCGGCGCCTGGCCCGGCTGTCGGGATGGATGCGCCGGATGGCCGGCGGCGACCTGGAGGCGACCGCGGAGATCAAGGGGCGCGACGAGGTGGCCGAGATGGCCGCGGCGCTGGAGGTGTTCCGCCAGCATGCGCTCGAGGTCCAGCGCCTCAATCTCGTGGAGAGGCTCGCCGAGGAGTTGAGGGACAAGAACGGCCAGCTCGAGGAGGTGCTCGACGATCTGCAGAGGGCCCAGGATCAGATCGTGATGCGCGAGAAACTGGCCGCGCTGGGCGAGTTGACCGCCGGTGTGGCGCACGAGATAAAGAACCCGCTCAACTTCGTGAAGAACTTCTCCGAGGCGTCCCAGGAGCTCTTGGGGGAGTTGCGGGAGGCCATCGACGCCGCCGGCGACGCTCTCAGCGACGATGACAAGTCGTACATGGTGGAGATATCCGACGATCTGATCGGCAACCTCACCCGGATCCAGTCGCACGGCGAGCGCGCCAACCGCATCGTCGGTGACATGCTCCGGATGGGCCGCGACACCGGCGAGTGGCAGCTGACGGACCTCAACGACCTGCTGGAGGAGCACTCCCGGCTGGCGTTCCACGCGGCGCGGGCCAATGATTCGGACTTCCAACTCAACATGAAGTTCGATCTCGACCCGGATGTGGGCCGCATAGAGGCCATTCCCCGCGATCTGAGCCGCGTCGTCTTGAACCTGGTGGGCAACGCCGGTGACGCCACTGACGAGAAGCGGCGCAAGCTGGCCTCTGGGGAACTGCAGCCGGGCGGGTCGGGCGAGCCGTTCGAGCCCACATTGTGGCTGTCGAGCCGGCGCGGCGACGACGGCATCGAGATCCGCGTCAGGGACAACGGCACGGGGATTCCGCCGGACGTGGCCGACAAGATCTTCAACCCCTTCTTCACAACCAAGCCCACCGATCGCGGCACCGGGCTCGGCCTGGCCATCTCCAGCGACATCGTCCGGCAGCACGGCGGCACGATCCGCGTCGAGTCCGAGCCGGGCGAGTCCACCGAGATGATCATCGAGCTGCCACTGGAGCCGCCGCCGGCCGCGCGGGGCTTGGCAGGGTCGACCCAGTCACCTCAAGGGGCCTCAGAGCCCGACGGAGATGCGGAAGACCCAGACGACGTGGACGCCGAGGACTCAGACGCACCGGGCGCCGGTCGACAGGAGCTCGAGGCTCAAGGGGCGTAGCCGCCGCGGGAGAGCCACAGCCGCTCCCAGCGGTGTCCCCAGGCGGAGGGTGCGTGGAGTGTGTGCGTCGGCGCTCTGTAGGCGGTTGGCGTGCAGCGGGCGGCAGGCGCGCCGTGCGTCCCAGGTGGGAGGCTGCGCGTCGGCGGTCAGGCCCGGGCGCTGGGCCCGTAGGTGAGGTGCATCAGCTCGCCGTGCGCGAAGCGTGATGGTCGCAGGGCCGTGACGTCGATGGGCGGCGCACCGCCCACCTGGTCGACTCCGAGCACGGCGGCGGCGGCGATCTCGCCCAATGCGGGGGAGAGCTTGAGCCCGTGCCCCGACAGGCCCACAGCGAGGTAGAGGCCGGACACCGGTGCTATCTCGCCTGCCCATCCCAGGATCGGGTGGTAGTCCGGCGTGATGTCATAGGCGCCGCTCATGGTTGACGCCGTGGCGGCGATGGCCATGGACGGAAGCCGCTCAGCCATGGCCCTGCGGATGCGGTCGGCGTGGTCGCGGTGCTCGGCCGGCGACGCTGCGGCGAGCGGGTCGTCGACCGCCGGCATCTCCGGCGGGTAGGCCACCGCCAGCACATGGCGTCCCATGTCGGGGCGGATCACGAGGTTGGAGTTGCCGTCGGTGATGCAGGTGTGCAGGGCCGGCGCCCCCGGACGCTGCTCGAGCAGGGCCATGTCGAGCCGCCGCCGCTCGACGGGCACAGTCACGCCAAGCGGGTCCAGCAGGTCACGGGCCCAGGCACCGGTGGCGGCCACAACGAGGGGCGTCCGGATCACGCCGCGCGCGGTCGCGACGCCGGTCACGGCCCCGTCGCTGAGGAGTATCTCCTCCACTCCCAGCGGCGCCAGTACCGTCGCGCCGGACGCAGTGGCCGCGATCAGCCAGCTCAGAACCATCCTGGTGACGTCGATGTAGCCGCCACCGGGCTCGTAGGCGCCTGCGGCGACGCCCTCGGGGCTCACCAGGGGCTCGATGTCGCTGATCTCGCCGCCGCGCACGAGGCGGGTGTCGACTCCCAGGCTGCGGCCCAACTCGATGTTGCGGCGCAATCCGTCGAGCTGGCTCTCGGCAACGAGCAGCATGTAGCCGAGGCGCACATAGCCGGGATCGCCGAACCCCACCTCGGACTCCCAGTTGCGTATGCAGTGGAATCCCCGCTGGGCGATGCGCACCATGAGTTCGTTGGAGTAGTGCTGACGGATCTGCCCGAACGTGCGTCCCGAGATGCCCCCGACCGGGGCGCGGGCGTCCACCACGACCACCCGCCGCCGCGAGTGCCATGCGATCTGGTAGCCGATGCCGGCACCCGTGACGCCGGCCCCGATCACCACAACATCAGCCTCAGCAGGCACCCGCCCCACAAGCGGATGGTAGTTGTCGCCCGCACACACCGCGCTAGCCGCGACCATTCGCCCCGTTGCGATCCTGTGCTCTGGTGCTACGATGCGCGTATGCGCACCACAGTGTCCCTGGATGATACAGTCTATAATGAAGCGCGTCGGATTGCCTTCGAGTCGCGTAGGACGCTCGGCGAGGTCATCAGCGAACTCCTCGCCGCAGGCCTCGAGCAGAGGGCCCGGCCAGCGAAGCGCCGCCAACTCGGACAGATGCGCGGCACGAGCCTGATCGCCGAAGACTTTGACGACACACCCGCCGAAGTGCTGGACTCGCTGGATGATCCACTCTGATGGCCGCGTTGCCCAACCAATACGAACACCAGTATCACATCTTAACCACCTGACCGGCAAACGGGGGGAGCCCCCGGCGGCGCTACGGGGTCTTCGAGGCAACCGACGTGCTCGACCTGTTCACCAACCTAGAGGGAAGCCTCACAAGCCCAGGCAACACAAGAACTGATCAGCCCGCCCGGCCCGTGCCACAACCCCCCCATAAGCACTAAGCACCAGAAAATTCAGCTTCAGAAGAGACTTGGCGCGCCATCGCGCGCTCCTTCAGCGTTCTGCGAATCACTACAAACTCGCAGCAAGTTGCGAAGGTCGGCAAGCGATTCACCCTTCGGAGTGCGCCAAACTGTCCATCCTCTGTTGCCTCTAGTACCTGCTGCCGCCCTTTCTGCGCGAGATAGCGAGGAGTACGTTGCTCCGTTCAACTCGATCCGTCCATCACGCAATACATGCGCCCTGTAGGTGCCAATCCGTGGCAGCGTCAATGTGAGCAACGTCCCTGGTTCGAGAAGTCCTGCATCAATGAGATCACCGACCCCAAAGCGCTTTCTCCTCGGAATCAGCCTGCGCTCTGACGGGACACCTCTGCCAGTCTCGATCTGTTGGCCCTCTTCAACGTCTGCCAACCGGCGGCTCCCATGGTCTTCTGATGTCGCCAAAGAGAAAGGAATCTCGATGTCCTTGGACTGAGAATCCGTCCCAGCCGTACGGACTTGCAATCCCTTGGGGGCAAACAAATGTACTTCTACGCCTGACAGATGTTCCAGCTTCTCCCGGATCTTTTCCTGAACCCAATCCCAGTCGAGTCCCCCTTCACCGCAACCAAGTGCCGGAATGGCGATCGAAGCAATGCTCCTCCTCTCGATGACCCGTGCAAGGTCGTCTAGTCCTCGGTCGATATACTCGGGTTTCGAATCGTTCCTCCAGTGCTTCTTTGTCGGGAAGTTAACGATCAGGCGAGGCAAGGTGCCATGCTTGGCTTCGACCTTTTGCACAAACATCTTGCCCAAATGAATGTTGTTCCTGTCGCAAGCCTTCTTGTATGCCTTGAAATTAGCTGGAAACGCCCTCTTGAACTGAAGGGCGATGCCCTTTCCCATGACACCGACCGTGTTGACTGTGTTGACGAACGCTTCAACCTCGGCCTTTAGGAGATCTCCCTCCCCCATTCGGAACTCAGCCATCAGAAGTACCAGTCTGGGCGAATCTTTACCAACGACTCGACCCCCGCCTTTGCGAGCACCTCCCTCGTCTGACGATACTGAACATCGGACTTGACCGCTATGCCGAGCATCGCCGTCCAAGGGACTCTCCTGTAGATCAGAAACTCAGCCATACGCTTCTCACGCCTGTCTTCTACCTCGTCCTGTTCGTGGTACCACATCGGCGATTCCATGAGCCTCCAATCGATCATCGTGTCCAGTTCCGCCAAATTGCATGACCATTGCGCCGCATTCAGAGCAGCGTTCCGATCTGTGAAGGCGAAATTTAGACCTTGCCGGACGACTATATCTATCCTGCTTACCAAGTAAATCACCTCATGCTGCCCGCCGTGGTACGTCGGCACGTTGTCCCTATAGATTGAGTATAACATAGGCGAACGCGCTGCGAAGTAGAAGGGCACGTAGTCGGCAACGACTCCGTAGGGCGACAAAGGAACCCTACGATTGCGGCGCCGATCCTTGATGTTCCGATTGCCGACCTCAACGTAACGTGTTTTAGACGACACCACGGCACTATCGCAGATCAGGCCAGACGACATCACCGATGCCAGATTGTCGATGTGCGTGAAGTGAAACAGCAGACCTCTCCTAGGTGTCGTCATCGCCGTTGGGTGCCTTTCGTGCCTTCGATGCGGCCGTTGCTGGGGTGGTTGGTGTGGTGCCATGCGAGGAGGGGGATGCCCCACCGGGGGATGCCCCACGTCAGGACTCGAAGTCATACGCGTAAGTGTGGCACGGTATCGGACGTGTTGCGGTCCAGTGCGGTGTTCCGGTTGGCGGCTGGGGCAGCGGCTTCGGCCGGCCAGGACTCCCTCTAGCGGCGATCTGCGGTTAGCGGCTGCGGCAGTGGCCGTTGTGGCCTGGGGGGAGGATGCAGGGCTTGCGGGAGCGGGGCATCATCTTGGCGCAACGGCGCGTTGGCGGCGCCGGTGAGCGCGCGGCGGGTTGTGTGAGGCTGCGGCGCCTCATGTGGGCCAGGTGCCTCGATACTTCCAGGGCGCGGCGCGAGAGATGCCCGAACACCTCTTCGCGTCTCTCCTCGTACTCGCGGTCCGGTGGGACGGAACCGGGATCGCTCAGCAGGGCGAGGCTGCGATCGAGGACGCGTGGGACATGGCTGTACCCGAACCTGTGGCAGTAGTAGCCGATCCCGTCCTCGAGGCGGTGCGCCGTCAACTGGTCGATGGCGGCGATGTCGATGTAGTCCCGCAGCTTGGCACGGTAGTTGATGACATCGAGCTTCGTGGCCAGCAGATCGGGTATCGAGCCGATTCGTATGCCGTCAATCTCCGGCCCCGGCGCGAGGACCGTCATCTGGTGCGGCTCGACCTCCTCGGTGCGCAGGGCGCGGAACACATCCCATTCCACGCCGTCGACCACCGCGTGGAAGCAGTTGCGGGACACGTCGCGCAGAATGATCCGTCGGGCGAAGCCGCGGACGCTGCGCTCGACGGCCCTTCCCGAGAAGGAGGTCAGGGTCATCAGATTGAAGTCGACCGAGCGGCGATGCCGCAGGTGGATCGCCACCGCGGTGCCGCCCATCAGTATCGCTCCGACCTGGTTGGCGACGCTGGCCGCGTGCGGCCAGAGGCGTCGCTGCTCCTCAGAGAGCACGTCGGCCCATGCGTCCACCTCAGCCATGGGCAATCTCGGCCGTAAGGGGGATGTCAGCCGTGGGGCACGTCGGCCATGGGTCACGCAAGACACGGGAAATGCCAGCCATGGAGAATTTCCAAGAATGTCAGTCATAGGGTCAGTCACGGGATCGGTGCCGGATGGCGCAGTCCAGCCAGCGTCTCGGCGTGCCGGTGTCACAACCCCTTAGCTTGCGGCACTCTCTGAGAACATCGACCGGCAATGTGTTGAGCGCCCAGGCGCGGGCGTGGAGGTCCCTGCCGTTGATGAGCGCCTCGGCGATGTAGAGGCCGTCGGCGCCGACACGGAGATCGCGCGCCGGTGTCCCCGACCAGAAGCAGTCCCAGAACTCCTCGGGGATACGGTCGTGATCCTCGTCAAGGCTCTCGGCCGGGGCGAGGGGGGGCAGCTCCTGTATGTGTCTCGCCGCGCCCGCCGCAAGGCGCCACAGCCCGCTCCGGCGGCTGCCGTTGCGGCCGGGCGCGCCACTTCGTGCGGGGTCTGCTCGCCGGCTCGGTCCGCTCCGGGGCCGGCGGCTGCCGTTGAGGCCGAGCAGCGGGTCAAGTCGCTCGACCAGTCCTCGACCGGCCAGACGCTCCAGACATCTCCTGGCGTGCCCGGCAGACACCCCCGACAGTGAAGCGATCAGTCCGGCGTCGGCGCCGAGCAGTTTCGTGCGGAGAACGTTCAGGATTCGCGCCTCGGCCGCGCCCAGATGCAGTCCCGTTCCAGGCGCAGTCTCTGACGTTTTCATCACCGAGATGCTACACGGGTACTTTGATGCCCGAAATGCGCGCCCGACCGCGCCACAGCGAAGTCCGGCGGAGCAAAACAACAGATGGTTTGCTAATGTTGCTCCCGATGACGCAAGACGTGATGCCCCGCCCTGTCGAAGTGCGCGTTCTGGAGCCGCATCGCATTTGGCTTCGCTACGACGACGGTGTCGCGGGCGAGGTCGACTTGTCCTACCTGGCAGGCGACGGCCTGTTCGCTGTGTGGGATGACCCAGCTGTCTTCGCTGGCGTCCACATCGGCCCCATCGGCGGCATCAGCTGGGGCGAGAGGATCGACTTGTGCCCTGACGACATGTACGCGCGCATCACCGGCACGTAGCCGTAGGCGGGGCACCTGTTCGACTCGGCACCAACCGGCGTTTCGGCCTAGGCGCACATCGGGTGCCCACCGCTGGAGTGAGCGGGTCTACTACTGGGTCGAGGGTTCGGCCGCGAACTCTCGTCGGGCGGCCGCTGCGATCTCGGGCGGAACGCCAAGCGCTCGAAGGCGGCCGCGAACGCGCTCGCTCGGTTGTCGATCTTGGCCTCAAGCGCTACCCGCCACGCGCCAAGGTTGATGTCTATGTCGATCTGCTTCGTCGAGCCCTTCTGACGGCTCTCCGCACGCGCCTCCAGTCCTAGATCGCGCAGGAGCTGCGCCAAACGCGCATTGAGCACCACTTCAACAGAACCCGGAGCCATGTGCCTAAGTGTGGCACAGTGTCGGACGTGTTGCGGTCCAGCCCCTATGCAGCCTGCACGGCCTCTGACGTTTCCACCAGCCCAGCCAGGATCCTACACGGGGTACGATGATGTCTGAAATGCGCGCCCCAACCGCGCCACAGCAATGCCGCGTGGGTAGGGCTAGGGCTGCGAGCGGGACTTCATGGCTCTTCGGTGGTTCCTTAGGATGCGCTCGGTGTAGCCGTTGGGCTCGGTTCGGGCTGAGAACACCAACTCCAGCGCCGCCTGGAACGGGATGCTGGAGTCGTAGTCGGGCGCCATCGGCTCGTAATCGGCGTCGCCGCTGTTCTGCTGGTCGACGAGGTTCGCCATGCGCCTGAGCGTCTCGCGCACACCCTCGGCGGTCACCAGGCCGTGGTGCAGCCAGTTGGCGATGTGCTGGCTCGAGATGCGCAGCGTCGCCAGATCCTCCATCAACCCCACGTCGTCGATGTCGAGCACCGTGGAGCAGCCCACGCCCTGGCCCACCCAGCGCACCACGTAGCCCAGGATGCCCTGCACGTTGTTGTCGAGTTCACGCTGGATCTCCATCGGCGTCAGCGACCGGCCCGGCGGCAGCACCGGGATGTCGATCAGCGCAGCGAGACGCGCCGGTGTGCGGTCGGCCAGGTCAAGCTGGCGGTCGGCGACGTCGACGTGGAAATAGTGCATGGCGTGCAGCGTGGCCGCCGCCGGCGACGGTACCCAGGCGGTGCTCGCCCCCGCGATGGGATGCTGGATCTTGGACTTGACCATGGCCGCCATCTCTTCGGGCATCGTCCACATGCCCTTGCCGATCTGGGCCCGGCCGCGCAGCCCGCAGGCGAGTCCCGTGTCAACGTTGGAGTCCTCATACGCCCGCAGCCAGGCCGCCGAGCGCATCTCGCTCTTGGGGATCATCGGCCCCGCCTCCATGGCGGTGTGGATCTCGTCGCCGGTGCGGTCGAGGAAACCGGTGTTGATGAACATGACACGCTCGCGTGCCTGCGCTATGCACTCCTTGAGGCCGAGCGAGGTGCGCCGCTCCTCGTCCATGATCCCGATCTTCAGGGTGTTGCGCACCAGCCCGAGAGCATCCTCCACCCTGCTGAACAGCGCGCAGGCCAGCGACGCCTCATCGGGCCCGTGCAGCTTGGGCTTGACGATGTAGACCGACCCCGCAGCCGAGTTGCGCACGGGCCGCCCGTCGATGCGTCCATGCCCGCGCAGGTCGTGCAGGGCGCACAGCGCGGTGATCATCGCATCGACCACCGTCTCATAGACCGGCTCGCCCCCCAGGGTGACCATGTCCGTCAACAGGTGCGGACCCACGTTGCGGACCAGCATCAGGCTGCGGCCCGGCAGCATGAGAGTCGCACCGCCGGCTCCGGTGAAAGTCCGGTCAGGGTTCAGGGCGCGGCTGACAGTCGTGCCGTCGCCGCGCACGAAGGTGCCGGCGAGGCTGCCCTTCATCAATCCGAGCCAGTTGCGATAGAGGGTCACCTTGTCGGTGGCGTCCACGGCCGAGACCGAGTCCTCATAGTCCATGATCACGGTGACGGCCGACTCCAGGCGGATGTCGTACACGCCGGCGTGGTCGCGGCGCCCGATGGGATGCTCAGGATCGATGCAGAGCTCGCAGTGCAGGCCGTTCATGCGCAGCAGGATCGAAGCGGGAGCTTCAGACGCGCCCGTGTAGCCGACGAGCTGTTCGGGGCGCAACAGGGTGCTCACGGTGCCGTCGCCGCTGCGGGCGCGCAGCCCGCCTCCCGCCACGCTGTAGCGGGTCACCCAGCCGTGCGCCGCGGTGTCGAGGGTGAAGTGCCGATCCAGGAAGGCCCGCCCGGCCGCTGCCACCTTGTCACCCCGGATCGGGTTGTAGCCGGTGCCCGGCGCGCAGCCCTCCGCGGTGTCGATGGCGTCGGTTCCGTAGAGGGCGTCGTAGAGGCTGCCCCAGCGTGCGTTGGCCGCGTTCAGCGCATAGCGGACGTTGTCCAGCGGCACCACGAGCTGCGGCCCGGCCACCTCGGCAATCTCGGGATCGACGTTGGCGGTGGCGACGGCCAGGGGTGCGTCCATGTATCGCAGGTAGCCGATGTCGCGCAGGAAGTCGGCGTAGGCCTCCCGGTCGTGCCCGCGCCCGCCGGCCCGTGCCGCCCGGTGCCAGTCGTCGATCTGCGATTGCAGCTCGTCACGGCGGGCCAGCAGGGCGGCGCTGCGTGGGCCGAGCTCGGCGAGGATCTCCTCCAGGGCGCTCCAGAACTCGCCGGTGTCGACGCCGGTGCCGGGCAGTGCCTCTGCGGCCACGAAGTCACCGAGGGGTTGCGCGACCTCCAGCCTGCCTAAGCGCATAGCCCGCGGCTGCCGCCGTCGCTCAGGCGCTCTCGGCCAGGTAGGAGTCCAGCGAGTCGTCGAGGGCGTCCGCCCAGTGGGTGTGGTGCACGGGTGCCACCGTGCCGGTTACCGGGGACGTGTGGCCGTGGTCGCGGTAGCCGATGATCGACTGCTTCTTGTGCTTCTTCCAGTCTTTGAACATCTTGTTGACCAGCGCCGTGTCGAAGTCGGGATAGTCGGTCTGATCAACCAGATCCCGGGTGTAGGCGCCCTGGAAGTCGATGGCGCCGTAGTCGTCCGCCAGTGCGTCCTCGGCGGCCTGCAAATCGGTGATCCAGCGCGCCTGCTCGCCCGCGTCGGGCAGCGTGATGCGGCCCAGGATCACATCGCGGGCGTACCAGGCCTGCGCGTCGAACATGTTGAACGTGTACCACTGGTCCTGCATTCCCAGATACATCACCCTGTTCTCGGGCTGGAACACGACGCCCCGGTACAGCATCGACGTGGCCAGCCGGTTGGCGGTCACAAGCCGCAGCTCGTCGTCCATGAACGGGAAGTGATGCAGGTAGCCGGTACATGAGACGATGGCGTCGGCCTCCGCCGTCGTGCCGTCGGCGAAATGCACACAGCGCCCGTCCACGTGGGTGAGGATCGGCCTCTCGGTGATGCCCTCGGGCCAGTCGAACCCCATCGGCCCGCTGCGCGACGAGCAGACGACGGACCGCGCCCCGTATTTCCAGAGCTGCGATGCGATGTCCTCGGCGGAGTAGCTCGACCCGATGACGACGACGTCGCGCCCGGCGAACTGAACGGCGTCACGGAAATCATGAGCGTGCAGCAGGGTGCCCCCGAAGGTCTCATAGCCCGGAAAGTGGGGCATGTTCGGCGTCGAGAAGTGCCCGCTGGCCACCACGACCCAGTCGAAGTCCTCGCTGGTGGTCACGCCGCTGCCGTGGTCGTGCGCCGTCACCGTGAAGCCGTCGCCGCTCGCGGAGCGGCACACGTTGCGCACGGCGTGGTTGAAGCGGATCTTGTCGCGGATGCCGCTGCGCCGCGCCCGGCCCACGATGTAGTCGTAGAGCACCTCGCGTGGCGGGAACGATGCCACCGGCCTGCCGAAATGCTCCTCGAAGCCGTAGTCGGCGAACTCAAGGCACTCCTTGGGGCCGTTGGACCAGAGGTAGCGGTACATGCTGCCGTGGCAGGGCTCGCCGTGCTCGTCCAGCCCGGTGCGCCAGGTGTAGTTCCACAGCCCGCCCCAGTCGTCCTGCTTCTCGTAGCAGACGATCTCGGTGCCGGCCGCGGCGGCCGAGTCGTCGCTGGAGAAGGCGTGAAGCTGTGACAGGCCGCACGGCCCGGCACCGATGATCGCTACCCGTGCCATATCGAGCTCCTTGTCGGTGGGTTCGGTGTCAGTAGGTTCGGTGTAAGTGGGTTCGGCATCATGAAGAGTTCCCCCTCCAGCGAGTGGATGCTGCCGTGTTCCAGACGCTGACCCATCGCGGATCGTTCGATATCGCTGACGAAACTAGCCGCGGACACGGGTCTTGTCGGGGTCGTAGAAGGGGATCCGCACGACTTCGGCAGCTATGCGCTTCTGGTGCCCGTCGAGCTTGCCGACCTCGACGGCCGTGCCGGCCTCGGCGTGCTCGACGGCCATGCGGCACAGGGCGATGTTCTTGCGCAGGATCGGCGAGACGGCGGCGCTGGTGACGACGCCTGCCTGGTTGCGCCCCACATACACGCCGTCGCCGTGCGCGGCAGGCTCGCCGCCCGCCAGCTCCAGGCCGACGAGGCGGCGCTGCGGATGGTCGTGGCGCCGCACGAGCGCGTCCCGGCCGATGAAGTCGTCGGGCTTGGTCTCCAGTGGCACGGTGAAGCCGATCCCGGCCTCGAAAGGGTCGGTCTGGTCGCAGAACTCCGCTCCGGCGAACACGAGCCCGGCCTCGATGCGCAGTATGTCGAGCGCGCCCAGGCCCATCGGCACCAGCCCATCGGGGGCGCCGGCGGCGAAGATGGCGTCCCACACCGCCGGGGCGTCGCTCGGATGGCAGAACACCTCGTAGCCGAGCTCGCCCGTGTAGCCGGTGCGTGAGACCACCAGCGGGATGCCGTCGTGGTCCCCGACCCGGGCGATCGTGAAGCGGAACCAGCCGAGCTGCTCGAGCGTCGGCTGGTCGGGACGGGTCCACACCGCCCGCTGCAGGATGCTTCGGCTGCTCGGGCCCTGCACGGCCACGTTGTGCAGCTGATCGGTGGAGCGGCGCACCCAGGCACGCAGGCCCAGCCTCTCGGCCTGCTCCCGCAGCCAGATGCCGCTTCGGTCGGATCCGCCGATCCAGCGGAAGTTCTCGCGGCCGAGGCGGAACACGGTGCCGTCGTCGATCATCCCGCCGGTGTCAAGACACATGGCCGTGTAGGACACGCCGCCGTCACCGATCCTGCGAACGTTGCGGGTGACGCAGGTCTGCAGCAGCAGCTCGGCGTCGGGCCCGGTCACCTCGTACTTGCGCAGCGGCGACAGGTCGATGACCGCCGCGGCCTCCCGGCACGCCCAGTACTCCTCGACGACTCCGTGAGCCGGGTATGAGTCGGCCAGCCAGTAGCCGTTGTACTCGACGAACCGTTCTCCGACGGCGGAGGTGCGTGGATGGAAACCCGTCTCGGCTGTCAGCCGTGCCTCTGAGTCTGCGGTCATTCGGAACGCCGTCGCTTTCTTGAACCGGTTGGCGGATGGGTAGACGCGCACCGCTATGTCGGTGGGGTTCCAGCCGTTGGCCGCGTCGATGTCGTCGGGGCAGGCCGTGCTGACGCACACCAGATCCTCCAGTGCACGCAGCAGCACGTAGTCGCCGGGCCGCGACCACGGCTCGTCGAGGTGGATCTGGTTGCTGTCGCCGACGCGGGTGTTGTAGAAGAAGTTGATCGCCTCCCAGGCCCGCCGCGGGCCGACGCCGTAGGGGTCGAGGGCCGCGTTGATGTTGTCGGTGCAGTTGGCGTGGCCCGGATAGCCCTGCTCCTCGTAGTAGCGGGCGTTGCATGCCGTATTGAACGTGTCGTGGCGTCCCACCGTGTCCTGGACGACCTCTGCGAGCGGCTGCATCCTGGAGTTGAAGAACTTGGCGTAGAGGCCCGGCGCCGGGCAGCTCGCACCCGCCAGCGAGCGTGTGACCGTTGCGTCGAGCCCCGAGGCGTCGGCGGATTCGAGGTCGGCGGCGGCGAAGCACTGGAAGTCCGAGCATTGCCGGCCCTCGACGTCGATGATCTGGAACCAGCCGCCCCTGGGCACCTCATAGGCCGTCGCGGTGCGGCGCTCGACGATGAGCTCGTGGCTGGGGTCGGCCAGCGGCGCGGGCAGCAGGGCCGTGCCCGGCCCGGTGCCCGGCTCGGGTGCCCTCACCCGGTGGACGTAGGCGATCAGGTCCGTGGGCGGGTCGCCGCCGTGCGCCGGCATCGGCCCGCCCGGCGCTGCCACGATGCAGACGGCATCGGCATGCGCCACTACCCTCGCGCTCGTGCCCGGCGGGGTGCCGTCTCCGAGGACTCTCCGTGGCGCCGCCGCCCGCAGCGAGGCGAGATCGACGCCGACGCGTTCCAGGCCGGCGCGCACCCGTCGGGCATCCCGCAATCCCGCCGAGAGGATTCCCAGCGCGGCCGGATTCTCCGGCTTGCCGAGCGCCGAGGCCCGACGCGATCCTCTCACGGAGTTCCGCGCTAGTCGAGCCTGCATGGCCTTCGTTGTGCCGCCGTTCGTGCCGTCATCGATCAGGCCGAGCAGGCCGGCCGAGTCGGCCCGTCCCGTCCCGTCGAAGGCCACCAGCTCGCACCGCTGGCACCCTTGCGGGTCCACGACCTCCAGCTCGTCTCCGGCTTCGAGCGCCAGCACGGTGGCGCCGCCGCCGGTCACGCGGTAGCGCTCCACGCCCGCGCCGGGCATCGTCAATCCCGGCGCCGGCCCAGGGGACCGGACAGGCCTCTGCCGCCGTCGCGGGTAGCGGTGTCGGCGGAGGCGGACACTCCGGCGAAGAGATCCCAGACCAGCAGGACGACCGCGGCGGCCGACGCCGCTGCCGCGATCCACAGGCCTGCCGCCGGGTCGGCCCCGTCGCTCCCGATGAGGTCGAGGAGCTCGCGCACCGTGATCGCACCCGCGAAGCCCGCGCCGATCCAAGCCGGCCGCCATCCGACCTGTATCAAGCCGACCGTCAGCAGGCAGGCAAGCAGGACGATCTGGCCCTCGTCAACGCCAGTGCCCCGCACCGACTCGGCGCCGGACTCTCCGGCACCGGTCCGCCACGGCAGGAACATCGCCGCAGCGGCCGCGGCCACGCACGCCTGCGCGACTCGCTTGCGGGGGATCTTCACAGCGCCATCGCCGCCGGTGCCGCGTGCGACCCACGGTCCGCCCCGTTCGTTGCTGCCATGGAAGCGTCGCCGTGCCCCGCAGCGCGACGAACCGGCACCGCGCCGCCGAAAGGCAACGGCGCGGTGCCAGCTGTCACAGCCGGAGGCGTGTCGGGCGTCAGGCGCCGCCGACGGCCTGGATGCAGATCAGGACGAAGACGATGCAGGCGAGGCTGAAGATCACAACCGCCGCCTCGACGCCCTTGTCGTGTCCCTGCTTGCCCTGGAACTCGATTTGCTTGCGCTTGGCCATGGTCACTCCTTAGGAGTCGTTGTACTTGTCGGCGAGCCGGTCGGCCGCGTGGTTGAGCAGCCTGTCCTCGCGCACGGTCACCATCACGGCCGCGATCACCGAGACGGCGATCCCGATGATGGCGAGGATGACCGAGGCGAGGTTGCCGCCCGTGCCCCAGGTGAAGTACCCGGTGGTGCCGTCGGCGGCCTCCAGGGCTGCTTCCCAGCTCTCATAGGGGAAGGTGTTCATTTCGTTCTCCTTACTTCTTGGCGAACTTCTTGGTGGGTGTCACCGGTCGTGCCGGTCGTTGGGGTGTGCCTCCCGCTGAGCTCGCTTGCGCTTTCCCCAGTACCCGGCGGCGGCGACCACCGAGTACATGACAGCGATTGCGAGAGCGAACTGCAGCCATGAGGCGGACATTTCCGCCCTAGCGGGTGGCCGCGTAGGCCGACCTCAAGGTTGCCTCGGAGGCCTCCTCGGTGCCGTCGGCATGGACGATGGGCTCCTCGGCGCGGCCGAACTCCGGGTAGAAGTCCGTCTCGAACTCGGCCATGTCGAGGCCCTCGATCTCCACCTCGGGCGGGACCCTGAGCAGGTTCAGCCGCTTGAGGATCCACGAGGCGATGTAGCCGGTGAAGAAAGCCAGCGGGATCAGCGCTGCCGCTCCCACGAGCTGCCCGAGGAAGGTGGTCTCCACGCCGCCGGGCCCGGTCGGGTAGCCGCCGGCGAAGATGCCGACGAGCATCACGCCCCAGAAGCCCATTACGCCGTGCACCGACACCGCGCCGACCGCATCGTCGATGCGGGCCTTGCGCTCGAGCCAGGTGCCGGCCTTGTAGGCGAGCCCGGCCGAGAAGAATGCCAGGATCAGCACCAGGCTGGGGCTGTAGATGTCGGCGCCCGCCGACACGGCCACGACACCGGCCAGACCTCCGGAGATGGTCCAGAACGGGTCGCCCTTGGCGAAGATGTAGCCGCCGGCGAAGCCGCCCGCGAAGCCCATCGTGATCGTGTAGGTGATGGCCGAGAGCGTGGCCGGGCTGAAGTAGATGTTGGCCCAGCCCGGCGTCGTGTCGGCCGTGATGGCCAGGCAGGCCGCGTAGAAGGCGTAGAACCCCGTGAAGATGATCATCAGGCCCATCAGCGTGAGGTGGAGGTTGTGGGGCTTGAAGACCCGCGTGCCCCCGTCGCTGTCGTACCTGCCGATCCTCGGGCCGAGGTTGAACAGCACCCCCAGGGCGAAGATGCCGGCGATGCCGTGCACCACGCCGGAGGCGGCGAAGTCGTGATAGCCGAAGTGGACGGTCAACCAGCCGCCGTAGCTCCATCCCCAGGCCGCGGCGACCACCCAGACCAGCCCGCCCATCAGGGCGGTCAGCCACAGGTAGGCCGAGATGCGGATGCGCTCGAGCACCGCGCCCGACATGATCGAGCCCGTCGTCCACGAGAACAGCACGAAGGCCGCCCAGAAGACGCCGGTGATGTTGTCGCCGAGGTTCGGCCCGGAACTGCCGTCCCAGGGCACGGCGTAGCCGTCGCCGCAGGAGTAGAGACCCTCCAAGCCGGCAGGGCTGCCTCCGTCGGCCGACACCGTGAACTTCAGTCCCTCCTGCATGCAGAAGTAGACGTACCAGCCGAAGTAGTAGAACGTCGGCGTCACCACGGCAATCGTCATGATGTTCTTCATCGCCGTCGACATGATGTTCTTGCGGCGGCTGACACCGGCCTCGTAGGTCATGAACCCGACGTGCAGCAGCCACATGATGGCGACGGTGAAGAAGTAGTAAGCCTCTGTGAACACAACAGAAGTGTCCATTGACTCACCCCCAATTCTTCTTGTCCGCTCCGACCGGTCGGCCGGACGCCCCGCACAGTAGCACACCGGACCCGCTTCGCCCGACCCGGGCCGCTGCGGGGTCAGCCATCCCGAGGTGGCCCGTCGTGCGTTCGGGCTCCGATGCTCAGCAACGCTGCTGCCCGAGCCGCCTTGTGCCGGTCAGCCGCCGCCGGGTTGTTCGACCTTGATCTCGCGGACGTCGCCCGAGCTCGCGTCCACCCACACGGCGGCATGGTGCAGGAAGTCCTCGGCGCCGCCTCCGGGATCCGCGACGGTGAACACCACCACCCACATCGGTCGCGGCGGGAAGCCCTGGCGCAGCACCTTCGTCTCGGTCCGCTCGGGTGTGAAGGCGCCGGGGTCGGCTGCCAGCGCGGCCTCTGCGACCGCGATCGCCCGCTCCTCGGCGATGTCCACGCCCGAGCAGCGGCCGGTCACCAGGACGATCAGCAGCACCACGCCCACGATCACGAGGAGTTTGGTGCGCCCGGGAACGGCCCTCAGCCGCTCCATCGGGCTGCGTGGCTCAGATTCGGTCATGGCTGTTGCTGTGCCGGGGCCGTCTGGTGCGGGGCGCGCCCCAATCCCGCCGGCGGGCAGGACTCGTGCTCGGTCATGTCTGTTGCTGCGTCAGGCGCGCTGGGGCGGGCGGACGAGGTAGCGCAGGATCATGTAGCCCAGCACATGGGTGATGGCCACGAACGTCACCCACCACAGCACGACCTTGGCCCGGTAGCCGCGCTCGCGGCACTCCCAGAACGTGAGGCCCACCGCAGCGGCCAGGAACAGCCACAACACGAGACTGTACCGAGCGTTGCTGACCAGTATCAGCAGCCCCACGTCACCCTCCTGGAGCGCTCTTGGAGTCGTTGGGCGGGTACACCTTGATGGAGATGAACCGTACCGGCAACCGCACCAGTTCAACCGGGCCGTGCGCCACCTCCCCGTGGATCTGCATGGTGTCGCCGCGGTCGAGCCGGTAGACGCTCTGACCGTACCCGTAGTCGAGCGACCCCGCGAGCATGTGCAGGAACTCCACGCCCGGGTGCTGGTACAGGGGGAACACCCCGCCCGGCTCTGTGATGGTGGTGATCATCGGCTCGATGACGCGGTTGGGCCCCCGGAGCGTGCCCAAATCCTGGTAGAGCCGCCCGGGGCCGCCGCCCTGGTGGTGGATCTCGTGCCCGTCGCCTGCCCGGACGATGACGAGGTCGTGCTCCTCGTCGAGGCCGCGGAAGAGCGCCGTCACGGGCACCTGCGCGGTGGCCGCCAGCCGCACCAGGGTGGCGAGGCTGGGCGCGCTCTGGCCGTGCTCGATCTTGGACAGCATCCCCAGCGAGATGTTCGCCGCGGCCGCGAAGGTGGTCATGGTCATGTTCAGCGACTGGCGCAGCTCCCGCACACGGTTGCCGACCACGCGGCAGACCTCGGCGGCATCGGTCGCCGCCTCGCCGGCCGCGTCCGCCCAGACCAGCCCGGCGACGTCATCGGCCGCGAACGCGGCGCGGGCATCGGTCGCCGCGGTTGAGTTCATGGCTTGATCCTGTCAGACGGCAGCGGCGTCGCGCGATCCCGGTGCCGCTGGGATCGCGCGACTACCAGCCCGTCGGAGACCGCCTCATCAAGATCGTCGAGCGCGGAGCCTTCTGATGGGTCTTCCGGCGGGCCTGGCGGCGGGTCTGCCCAATTCTGTATACAGGACCTCAATCGGGTAGGGTGCCTCAAGCGGCTCGAGTGGCCGCCCGCGGGACGGTTCGCCCAGTTCGGACCACTTCGACGAGAGCCGCCCGCTGAGGGGTACAACCAAGGAGGACTCCTAGAAATGAGAACCATCAAGCGGTCGCGCGGCGTCAGGGTGCTGGCTGTGCTCCTGTCCTTCATGTTGCTGTCCGCAGCATGCGGCGACGATGACGACACGGAGACGCCGGCAACGGGAGGCGACGCCGCCGCGCCCGAGCCAGCGCCGGATCCCGATCCTGAGCCCGAGCCTGAGCCGGCACCTGCGCCGGAGCCCGAGGGCATTCAGACCGACGGCTTCGAGTCGCTCGGTGAGGTGACGCTCAAGGTGCTGGCCGAGGCCGGCGACGAGGCCACCCTGGAGCTGGCCGTGGCGCAGTTCACCGAGAAGTACCCGAACGTGAGCGTGGATGTGACGCTGCGGGCCTTCGACGACTACATGCAGATCGCGCCGGGGATCATCGGCAGCGACGACCCGCCCGACGTGGCCCACGGCAACCAGGGCTACACCATCGACGGACTCATCATCTCCGGCGGCTACATCATCCCGCTCGACTCCTACGCCGAGGTCTACGGCTGGGAGGAGGCCTTCGGCTCGGGCACGCTCGACCAGTACCGCTTCAACGACGAGGGCACCGACTTCGGCAAGGGCCGACTCTGGGGCATCTCCGCCGTGGCCGAGTTCGTGGGCGTCTACTACAACAAGGAGAAGTTCGCGGCCATGGGCGGCGAGCTCCCGTCCACGTTCGAGGAGTTCGAGGGACTGCTGGCCGCTGCGAAGGATGCCGGCGAGCTGCCGATACAGCTCGGCAACGCCGAGGGCTGGCCCGCATTGCACGTCTACGGCATGGTGCAGGCCGCTTACCGCCCCGCCCCGGAGATCCGGGACTGGGTCTTCGGCGAACCCGGCTCCACCGTGGTCACCGACACCGAGCTGCAAGCCGCCGAGGCGCTGGTGGCCTGGAAGGACGCCGGCTACTTCCCCGAGGGCGTCAACGGCATCGCCTGGGACGACTCCGTCGCCAACCTCATCAACGGCGACGGCGTGTTCCTGATCGGCGGCAACTGGAACACGGCCGTCCTCGAGGAGGGGATGGGCGCCAACGTCGGCTACTTCGCCGTGCCGGTCGGGCCGAGCGGCGTCCTCGGCGGGACCGCGGCGCTGGCACTGCCCTGGCACGTCACCTCCAGGGCCGAGCATCCCGACCTCGCCGCAGCGTTCATCGCCCACATGATGGACGAGGACTTCGCCGATGATCTCGCCTCCGTCGGGCGCGTGCCGGCGCGCGAGTCCGGCACTGCCATCTCGGGGCTGCTGGCGGAGGTGGCCGCCGGCGCGGCCGAGGTGATCGAGTCCGAGGGCGTCACGCTCTACGCCGACTGGGCCACCGACACGATGTTCAACACGCTCACATCCAAGACCCAGGAGCTGCTCGGCGGTCAGATCGGCGGCCGTGAGTTCCTCGAGGACGTCCAAGCCGACTGGGACGCCTTCTTCGCCGGGTAGGGGGGCTCCCGCTCGGCAAGGCTGATCTGCCACGTCCATGAGGGTGCGCCGCCGCGAGCGTGCGGGGCGCACCCTCAAGGGCACCCAACCGACCGCCTACCTGTACCTGCTGCCGGCGTTCGCGTTCTTCACGGCCTTCGCGGTCATCCCGCTGGGCCGCACGGTGCGCCTCTCCTTCTACGAGTGGAACGGCATCACCGACCAGGTTTTCACGGGACTCGACAACTACGTCACCGTCTTCACCGACGACAAGATCCGCGAGGCGCTGGGTCACTCGGTGGTGCTGATCTTCTTCTACGCGCTGCTGCCGATCACGATCGCGCTGGCGGTGGTGGGGCTGATGGTGAGGGTGCGCCTGCGCGACCGCGCCTTCTACCGCTCGGTCCTGTTCATCCCGACGATCCTGCCGCTGACGGTGGTGGCCGTGGCCTGGCGGTGGATCTACGCCCCCGACGGACCGCTCAATAGGGGACTCGACCTGGTGGGCCTCGACGCGGTCAGCCGCGCCTGGCTGGGCGATTTCACGTTCGCTCTGCCCGCGCTGGGCATGGTCGGCACGTGGGTCACGTTCGGGCTCGTCTTCGTGCTGTTCGCGGCGGGCGTGCAGAAGATCCCCGTCGAGCTCTACGAGGCCGCGCGCATCGACGGCGCCGGAATGGTGCGCGAGTTCTTCAAGGTCACGCTGCCGGCGCTGCGCGGCGAGATCACGGTGGCGCTGATCCTGACCATCACCGCGGCGCTGCGCAACTTCGACCTGGTGTTCGTGATGACCCGTGGCGGGCCCGGCACCACCACCGAGGTGCCTTCGGTGTTCATCTTCCGGTCGGTGTTCCAGACGCGCGAGGTCGGCCTGGGCGCGGCCATCGGCATCGTGCTGATGATCGAGCTGCTGGTGGTCAACATGGCGGTCCTCTGGTATCGCCGCCGCGGCGAGGTGCGGTCGTGAGCGCATTCCCGGCTCTCGCGGGCCGGCGGGGCGGGTGCGGGTCGTGGCCGTGAGCACACTTCTGGCTCTAGCCGGCCGGTGGGTCGGGTCCGGGTCGTGATCGAGTCGCGTGCCGAGAAGCGCAGCATCCACCTGGTGCTGACCGCGGCGAGCGTCATCGCGCTCTACCCGCTGCTGTCGATCCTGCTGCTGGCCCTGAACGAGCCCGGCAAGCGGGTGGCCGGGTTCACCATCCCGTCGAAGCTGTCGCTGGCGAACTTCACCACCGCCTGGGAGCGGGGCAACTTCGCCCAGGCGCTGTGGTCGAGCGCGGTCGTTGCGGTGACGGTCGTGGCCGTGAGCGTGGCCCTCTCGATCCTGGCCGGCTACGCCTTCGCCTCGATGCGTTTCCCGTTCAAGGGGACGCTGTTCGTGGTGCTGCTGGCCGGGCTGATGCTGCCGTATGAGGCGCTGATCATCCCGCTGTATTTCGGCTTCCGCGATCTGGGGCTGATCGACTCGAGATGGGCGGTGATCCTGCCGCAGATCGGCTTCAGCGTCTCGTTCGGGACGTTCTGGATGCGCACTGCCTTCAGCGCGCAGGACCCCACGCTGGTCGAGGCGGCGCAACTCGACGGCGCCAACAGCTGGGACGTCCTGCGGCGGGTGCTGCTGCCGGTCGTGAACCCCGCGGTTATGTCACTGTCGGCACTGCTGTTCCTGTTCACCTGGAACGACTTCCTGCTGGCGCTGGTGCTGCTGCCCCAGAACGAGGCGGCGCAGACCGCGCCGCTGGCACTGTCCTTCTTCGCCGGGCTCCGCCGCGGCGGCGATCCCTCGACGATCGCGGCCGCGGCGCTGATCGTGGCCCTGCCGGTGCTGGTCGTCTACATAGTCATGCAGCGCCGTTTCATCCAAGGCATCACGACCGGTGCCACCAAGGGATGACGTGCACCCGGTGAGGCAGGCGGCTCTTCACCGCCGTTTCGGGACGCCGCGGGAGCTCGGTGCGGCGGCGGCCGCCGCGCTCGCGGCCCGGATCTCCGAGAGCTGCCAGGCCGGTCGCAGGTTCCTGCTCGGCTGCCCTGGCGGCCGCACCCCCAGGCCGATCTTCGCAGAACTGGGAGGTGTCTGCCTCCGGCAGCAGATCGACTGCTCAGGCTTGGTGATCGTGATGATGGACGACTACCTGGACCCCGGCTCGGCCACCCCTGGGCCGGTGCCGCTCAGCGCTCACCACTCTTGCCGCCGCTTCGCGGAGCACGAGATCCGCCGTGTGATCGGTCGGGGGCTGCCTGCGGCCCGTGCGATCCCACCGGATTCCGTGTGGTTCCCCGACCCCGCCGACCCGGCCGCCTATGACGCCCGGATCGCCGCGGCGGGAGGGATTGACGTGTTCATCTGCGCCAGCGGCGCGTCCGACGGCCACGTCGCCTTCCGCGGGCCGGGCTCGGATCTGGAGGCCGCTACCTCGATCGTGGAGTTGGCCCCCACCACCCGCGCTGACAACATCGTGACCTTTCCCGACTTCGTCTCGGTTGACGAGGTGCCGACGCACGGCGTGTCGGTGGGGCTGGGCACGATCCGGCGGCATTCCAGAGCCGTGTGGATGGTGCTGCACGGTGCCGACAAGTCCGTCTCGCTGCGGCGTGTCACGGGCACCGACCGCCACGATCCGGCCTGGCCCGCGACATTCATACACGAGTGTCGCGGCGCCGAGATCTGGAGCGACGCCGCCGCCGAGGCCCCGCAGCGTTAGATCCCCCGCGGGTGTCAGGGTCAGCTGCTTCTGAAGGCGGTGCGCAAGTCGAATCGTGCTATGTCGTCGGCGGTGTCGGGCTCATAGGACGACCAGCGAATCGTCGCTGAACGCTCCCCTCGCTCCACCTGTCCCAGCGCAGCCTCGAAACGCGAGTGGCCGGTCAAGGCGCCGTCTAGGTCGAACACGTCGTCGGGTTCGTAGACCAGCAGCATCGGCAACACGCCCGCGCCGGTGTCGGAGTCCACTACCACCGTGTCGTTCGCCGCGTCGGCGACAAGCACGTTGAGCCAGGCTGCCTGCTCGACGGCGGTCACCCGCTGGGCCCAGTAGATTGTGGTGCTGGCGCAGATGTCCGCGCCCCGCGGGTTGGCCGTGGAGCGGCAGCCCGTGTCAGCGGTGCCGCTGGAGTCGCCGTCCCAGGCAACAGTCAGAGTCTCAGCGACCGCGACGCGTCCTCGATGTTCGTAGCTGAACTGCACCCGACCGTCGGAGTCCGTGGAGCGTGCGGGCGGCAGCACCGATAGCAGCGTGTCGCCGGCGTCGGTGTAGTCGCCGTCGCGGTTGGCATCGATGTTGAGGCTGCTGGAGATGCTGACTCTGCGGTTGGCGAGAGGCCGGCCGAACTGGTCTGTGAGCGTCACCTCCACGACGGCGTTCTGCGAGCGGCCGAGGAGCTGATATGCCTGCGTGGGGCGTGCGCGCAGCCCTTCCGAGCGTACTCCGTCGTCAGCGAACACGGCCCAGCCGCCGTGCCAGACCTTCTGGTCGCCGGGATGGTTCGGAGCGTTCGTGCGGGCCTCGACGACCCATTGAACAGTGCGCTGGTTCGCGGCCTGCGGGTCGGGGTCTGAGGCTGTCACCTCGAAACGGAGCTTGCCGTTGCGGTCGGTGCGCAACAGTCGTGCCTCTTGCTGACTGACGAGGCCGCCGACGCCGGCGGGTCTGTCGCCGTCGAGGCCTCCGCCTGGGATGGGCCAGCCGTTGAAGGTCTTGATCACCACCGAGTATTCGGCGGGTCTGCGGCCGTCGAGGCCGACGGATGTGGCAGGCCGCAGAGCGTGCCTGGCCAGATCACCGGAGCGGAGCTGTAGCTCGACTTCGTAGTTGGTGCCGAAGCGTTGCTGCGAGATCCTCGACGTTGATGTCTCTGGGACGATGACGGTGGCGGCAACGGTGGCCGGGTCAGGGGGACGCACCGTCAGTTCGTGGTAGCTGAACCGGTTGCTCCGATTGAAACGCTGCCGAGTCTCGCCCGCCCACACGGTCACTGTCACACCGGACCCGATCTGCGTGGCGGTGAGCGTGCCGAGGTTGGCGTTGCCGGCACCGTCGAGCCGGATGTCGGTACTGTCGATCAGGCACGGGCCGGCGACCGGTCCGGTCAGGGCGCTTGCGCAGTTCCCGTAAAACGCCTCGGCCCGCAGCTGCGAACCGGCCGGCGGATGGAACCTTGTCGGCGTGTTCTGCCGGGCTGCGTCTTGCGGGTCCGTGCCGGCCCAGCCCTCGCCACGGACCGAGGCCACGATCGCCCGGTCGGCGTTCTGCTGGGCCGTCACGCCGAAGGGTCGCAGGTTGGTATGGGCGAGCGTGCGGGTGATGAACGACGCCATCTGCTTGCGCAGCACCGGCTCGTCGGGAGCGAACCGGGTCGCTCCCGCGGCGTCGGATTGTGCGGTGCCTGTGGTGATGCCGAGCTCGTAGGCGTAGCTGATCGCGTCGTCGATGGCGGCGGGCTGGGTGCGGCGAGCGTCAGCGAAGTGGTCGAGCGTCTGACCTGCGCCGAGTCTGAGTTCGCCGCGTCGGGCGCCGCTGCCGTGGAAGAGGTCAGGGTTGGCGAGCCGCAGGAACTCGACGAGCGCCACGGCCATCTCAGCGCGGGTGATCGGCTGGTGCGGCTCGAAGAGCGTGCTGCTGCGCCCCTCGAGCACGCCCGCGACGGCTAGCCGCCCCACAGCCCGGGCGCGTTCAGGGTCGAGTCCCGCTGTGTCGGTGAAGTCTGCGTCACCTTCGCGTGGCAGCCGCACATCGGCGGCTTCGACAGCGCGGTGCACGAACAGCGCCATCTGGGAGCGCGTGACGTTGCGGCCCGGCGCGAACATGGTGGGGGTGCGGCCTTTGGTGATGCCGTAGTAGGCGAGGCAGTCGATGGCGGCCTCCGCTCCGATGCCTCGGGTGTCAGCGAACCCTGCGCTTGTGGTGGCGTCGCCGAGGCATGCGGTGAACTCTGCTGCGGCGTCTGGTTCGGCGCGGTTGTCGCTGCCGGCTCTGACCTCGGCGCTCGAGGCAGTCTGAGACGCAGCGGCGAGCGCAGCGGCGGTGATGGCTGTGACGGTGAGAGCGGCGAGCAGCGCGGGCGGGCGAGGCAGGGAACGAAGCACCATGGGCAAGCCTTTCTGCTGGAGCGTTGACACAACAATAGACGGGGAGGGGGACAATGGACGGAGGGTCGGCGTCCGGCGGAGGGCCGCGGCGTCGTGTCGTCGTGTCGTCGTGTAATGTGAGCAGCCGTGAACGGCACAGAACCCGCCGTCACGCCTTCGGGCCGCGAGCGGCTGCGGCTCGGGATCGTCGGGCTGGGCAGCGTGTTCGAGCCGTACGCGGCGCTGATCCGTGAGCTGCGATACGAGGGCCGCGTCGAGGTGGTCGCCGCATGCGACGCCATCGAGGGTCGGGCCCGTCGGGTGCAGGACTTCCTGCATTCCGAGGCTGCCTTCAGCATTGACCACCGCGACGTGGTCCGGCGCGACGACGTGGATGCGGTCTTGGTCCTCACGGCGATGCCCAGCCACGGCGAGATAGCCGCCGCGGCCCTGGCCGCCGGCAAGCACGTGCTCGTGGAGAAGCCCATGTCGATCCGCCTGGACGAGGCCGCCGAGCTTGTTGCGACGGCCGCCGCCAGTGTCGGGCTGCTCGTGTGTGCCCCGCACGTGGTGTTGAGTCCCACCTATCAGGCGCTGTGGAAGCGGGTTGTCGATGACGGCGAGATCGGCACGGTGCTCACTGCCAGGGCGCGTTACGGATGGTCGGGGCCGACGTGGGGACGCTGGTACTACGACACCGGCGGCGGGCCGCTGTTCGATCTCGGCGTCTACAACATCACCTCGCTCACCGGGCTGATGGGAAGCGTTGAGCGGGTCACGGCCGTGGCGGGCACGGCCGTGCCGCGCCGGGTGGTGGACGGCGAGACCATCGAGGTGGGGAACTTCGACAACTACCAGGTGCTCCTCGACTTCGGCGATGCCCGCCTCGCGGTCGTGACCACCGGGTTCACCATGCACGAGTACCGCTCGCCGGCGATCGAGCTGTACGGCTCGGGCGGGGTGGCCCAGATGCTGGGCGACGACTGGGCACCTCAGGGCTACGAGATCCTGCGCGCCGATTCGGCCGGCTGGACCAGCTACGCCGAGGTGGACCCCGCCTGGCCCTGGACCGCCGGCCTGCGACACCTCGTTGATTGCGTCCTGGACGGGGCTGAGCTGCTGATCCGTCCCGAGCACGCCTATCACTGCCTGGAGGTGATGGTGAAGGCGCAGCTGGCGGCCGTTTCGGGACAGGCGCAAGATGTGGACAGCAGGATCGACCCGCTGCCTTATGAGCCGGAGGCGATCTACGTCCAGCGCGGCGGCAAGACCGGCCACGACGACCGGATCCGTCGCCACCGCGAGTAGCCGTTTCCAAGTGACAGCGATTTCGGGGCAACCATGACCGGGGGCCGGTGCGTGCTTGGGGTGGATGGTGGCAACACCAAGACCACGGCGGTCGTGTTGGACGGCTCGTCGGGCGAGGTCGCCGGCGTGGGCGACGGCGGCTGCAGCGACATCTACGGCGTGGCGTCGGCCGCGCTGGCGCTGGCCGAGCTCGACCGGGTCGTGGAGGCCGCCCTGCGTGAGGCCGGCCTCGGACCCGGCGACCTGAGCGCGGCGGTGTTCAGCCTCGCCGGCGCTGACTGGCCCGAGGACTACGAGTACCTGCGCCGGCACCTGCGCCGCTGGCATTTCGGGTTCGAACCCGTCGTGATCAACGACTCTATGGGCGGCCTGCGACTGGGCTCTCCGCACTGGGAGGGGATCGCGGTCATCTGCGGCACCGGCAACGCCGTGGGGGCGCGCCGGCGTGACGGCGCCTGCTTCCATCTCGGCTTCTGGCCCGACACCGTGGGTGCCGGCTCGCTGAGCCAGGCGGCGCTGGACGCGGTGCTGAGGGAGCATCTGGGACTCGGCCCGACCACATCGCTCACCGCCGGGGCGCTCGGGCTTTACGGCGCGGCCGATCCGATCGAGCTGCTGCACCGCTTCACCCGCAGGGGCGGGTATAGCAGGCAGGAGGTGGTGCGCATGAGCCCGCTGCTGCTGGACGAGGCCGACCGGGGCGACGAGGTGGCGCTGGGGATCGTGTCCGCTGCAGGCCGGGCCATGGGCGGCCAGGGACGCGTGTCGGCGGAGCGGGTCGGGCTCGGCGTGTCCGGCACCGTCACGGTGATGACGGGCGGCCTGTTCCAACATCACACCACGGTGCTGGTGGATGCGGTGATGAGCGAGCTGCCAGGCGCCCGGGCCGTGCGCACGACGCTTCCGCCGGTCGTCGGCGCGCTGATGGCGGCACTGGACCAGCTAGGCGAGCCGTCCGATGCCGCTGCGATAGACCGTTCGCTGCACTGCTATAGGCTCGGGGTCGATGCACGGCGCTCACATGATGCGGGCACTGCCACATGATGCGGACACTGCGCTGCTGGAACGTGCCGTAGGCTCGGGGTTCATGCGCGGCGCTCGGCCACATAGCTCCACCACATAAGTGGCGCGAATCAAGCTCGCCTACATCGGCGGCGGGTCAACCCGTGCGCCGGGCACGATGGCCAGCTTCGCCCATCAGGGTGAGAACTTCGACGGTTCCGAGGTGGTGCTCATCGACTTGAACGAGGAGCGCCTGGCTCTGGCGAGGCAGATCGCGCAGCGCATGATGTCGGCGCGGGGACTCGACATCAGCGTGACGGCCACCACCGACCGTCTCGGGGGACTTCAGGGCTGCGACGCGGTGCTCACCAGCTTCCGGCCTGGCGGTTTCGAGGCCCGTGTTCTGGATGAGCGCATCCCGCTGTCACACAATGTCATCGGCCAGGAGACGCAGGGCCCGGGCGGTTTCTTCATGGCGCTGCGGTCGATCACCGCCATGAAGGAGATCCTTGCCGATGTCGACAGGGCTTGTCCCGACGCGACGATCTTCAACTACACCAACCCCGTGAACATCGTGTCGCAGGCCGTGTCGGACAACTCCGGCGCCGACATCGTGTCACTGTGCGAGGGCCCCATCGTCTATCCCAGGATGCTGGCCGAAGCGGTCGGTCTCGATCCCGCCAAGCTCGACGTCGCCAGCGTCGGGCTCAACCACGGGTCGTGGTCGGTGAGGCACCGCTACGACGGTCGGCCCCTGATACCGGTGCTGCAGGACAAGTGGAACTCCGAAGCCGACGACCCCGGCTTGGACGGCTGGGAGCGCCGCATGCTGCAGCTGGCCGCGGCGATGGACTCGGTGCCCAGCGGCTACTTCCAGTACTACTACTTCGAGGACGAGATACTCGCTGAGTACCACGCCAAGGCCACCACTCGCGCCGAGGACATCCTGGCCGAGGTGCCGTCATATTGGACGCACTACACCGAGCAGGCCCGAAGCGACGACCCGCAGCTTGATCCCGCGAGGTCGCGGGGCGGGATCCACGAACTGGAACTGGCGATCGACTGCATGGACGCCGTGTTCAACGACCGCGACGAGGTGATGACCGTCAACGTCGCCAACAACGGCAGCATCGACGGGTTCGAGGATTCACTCGTGGTGGAGACCCTGGGACGCTGCGACGCGAGCGGTGTGCGCCCGATCGACATGCCGGGCCTGCCGGCTCACCTGCGCGGCCTGGTCGAGGCGCTGGCCTACTACCAGCAATCCGCCGCTGATGCGGCCTGGGGTGGGACGAGCCACGAGGCCGTCCAGGCTCTCGCCTCGCACCCGCTGGTCAGGTCGATCCACAAAGCCGAGGCCCTATACCGCGAGATGGCCCACGCCCACCGCGACTACCTCCCCGACCGCCTGATCCCCGCCTAGCACGACCGTGGTGCCCGCACCGCCACGGATTGCGCTCAGGAGCCTGCGTTGTGAGTGACGATGCGAGGCCAATCAAGTGGGCCCTTCGCGTTTTTGTGGGATGGGGGTTGCTGGTGTCGGTTGGGTTCATGTTATGAGGAGTGCTCGGGTTTGGTAGTTGGTGGGGTTGGTGAAGCCGTGGGCGGTGCGTCGTAGGATTTGTAGGAGGTTGTTGATGCCCTCGATGCGGCCGTTGCTGGGTCGGCTGGTGTGGTGCCATGCGAGGATTTCGGGGCTCCATTGGATGATGGTGTCTACGATTTTGTGGTATTCGGGTAGCTTGCCGGTTTGGTAGAGGTCACAGAACCGGTCAAGGGCGGCGAGGGCGCCTTGGTGGTCGTCGGCGGTGTAGAGGCCGTGGAGTTCTTGTAGCGCGTCCCAGCCGGCTTGGAGCCTTGGGTGCGCCTCGAACAGCGTGTCGAGCCGCTGCCGGTCAGAGTCTGTGAGGGTGTCGCCGCGGCGTAGCAGCAGGAACCTGGCTCGGAACACGTCGCGGTCAAAGACAGGCTGGACGCCCGGGGGCTGTCGGCGTTGGGTGTCGCGGCGCACCGCGGTGAGCCCCGCTGTGAACCATCTGATGACGTGGAACCGGTCCAGCACATGCCGACAGTGTCCCAGGTGCTGGGTGATGGCGGCCTTGTAGGCGGGCGATCCGTCGCTGACCACGACCTTGACCTGCTTGCACCATCTATACCCCTGCTGAGCTAGGAACGTTGACAGCGCGGCGGTGGTGCGCGACGGGATCAGCGCCAGGATCCGGCCGGTGTCGCCGCAGGCGACCACGGTCACGTAACGATGCCCTTTGCGGATCGAGGTCTCATCCACCAACAGCACCCTGCACACGCGGCTTCTGCGATGCTCAGCCACAAGCCCGGCCCAGGAGCTGAGCACGCCCATCACCAGCCACCAGCTCAGCCCGTGACGCCTCGCGGCCGCCGAGACCGGCATGACCCTGGCATCGGCCACCAGCCTGCGCGCCAGCCGCCCCGTCAACCCGCCCTCGAACGCCGGATGCTCCTCCAAAAACCGGCTGCCGCAGTCGTCGCAGCGGAACCGGCGGCGCCGCCACACCAGCGTCACCACCCGCCCCGAGATCTCCAGATCACGCACCCGCTTATCGCGCCGGTCATGCACCCTATGGCACTTGAACCCGCACTGAGGGCACCGCAACCGCCGCCAGGTGGCCTCCACAGCCACCACCAACCGCTCCGGGGAGTCCGAGACAACCCCCAACACCCGCAACTGCGGCAAACCCAACCGCACCCCCATAACATCCGCAGCCATCGAGGCCCTCCTGGATCGTCGGTCGCTTACACAACCGATTCCAGCAGGGCCTCGACCCCCACACAGGGACCCTCAACCACCCCCCATCCCACAAAACCGCGAAGGCTCATCAAGTGTGCCGTTAGTTTGACTCCACGTCGTAGTGAGTTCCTGGCCGAGTCTTTCCACAAGGTCGCGACGTTCTGAGACGAATCCATTAGATGAGGCGTCCTTCAGTGGAGCGATTAGGCGGAGATATAGGTCGGGATCACCGGAGATTAGTTCCCAAAAAGGAGTACCGCATACCTTGCGATAATCACCGAAGTCGGTATCGCCCCTTCCGTAGCAGCATCCGTTCACAGCCATCACATTTGTGTCTAGATTATGCTGGCGGATCAGTCGCGATGCCGAATTCAAATCTTGACGCATTCGTCTGATTTGACTAGAGTTACCCCAGTTAGGCCCCGATTTGATGGCCACAATATAGCGCCGTTGTGCTCGGTTGAACTCAAGATCCACGCCACTAGCAGCCGATTTCTGGCCACCGTAGACCGCTTCGCAAATTTCGATGGCTATGCTTTCAAGCGTATTACCGAACTGTGTCTCTTCTGAAGATGAGAGAGCTGCCGATACCAGTTCCTCAGCTAGTTCAGCAGGTGTGTCCACCCCGCGGGCGATGAACAGGTACGGGTTCTTGCGAGAAAGGAGGTTGTTGATGGTCAGTTTCTCTATGGTAGCGCGTCGTTTGGCAGCAAATGCCTCTACCTGTCTGCGGACTATAGGTGCTAGGTCAACCGGCATTACAGGCAGCCGAGTCGGCGGCGGGCGATGCGGCAATGGTCAGTGTCGATGTCTATGCCGATGCCTTGTCGCTTCAAGTTGACGGCGGACACCACCGTTGTTCCGGAGCCGACGAATGGGTCGAGCACGGTGTCGCCCTGGATTGTGAACAGTCGGATGAACCACTCAGGAAGAGCTTCGGGAAACGCTGCCGAGTGGGATCGATTGGCGCACTCTGTGGCCATGTGAAGGACGTTCGTTGGGTACACCATGTCACGACCTACCCAATTGGAGACATTCTTGCCGAATCCGTTGCCGACCGCCGACTTATCGCGCACCTTGTCCGTTTCGCTGAGAGTTTCCAGTCGACGCTTGGCCCAGTCACCCACCGGCACCATCACCTCTTTTTGGTACATCTTGAACTTGCGCTGCTTGTTGAATTGCAGTAGACGTTCCCACGAGTCCCGGAAACGGTTGGGCCACTTGCCAGGGTAGCTGTTCTTCTTGTGCCAAATTAGCTCTTCTGTCCAAAGCCACCCTGCATCTCGCATAGCCTGTATGAGTTCGATCACGTAGGTGTGACGCTCACCGTTGATGACGCTCTCCTTGATGTTCAAGACGAACGTGCCGTCGCTGCGTAGCACGCGTTGAATCGCCTCGGCCCGGGGCATGAACCACTCGACATAATTGTCAGGGTGAACACCTCCGTAGGTTGATTGCCGCCTGTCGGCATACGGCGGCGACGTGAACACCAACTGCACGGACCCTTCGGCGAGTTTGGCCAGTTCGGTCAAGGCGTCGCCCTCGATGATGCGTCCCGGCGCGTTCGTCTGGAACCCTCGTGCGGAACGCGACGAACTCGTGCCGGTTGCTGTCGCTTCGGATTGGCTGCCTGTTACTGGCAGCGTGATCTGGCTCATTTGTACCTCCTCTGTCACCCTAGTTGAGCATTCCGGCGCCGATGACGCCTGCTTGAGGGCCGAGTTGCGCCTGTAGCAGGGGCGGCGGATCCGGCCGGCCGCTGGTGAGCCTGGCATAGCCGTGTGACAGCGCATCGAGGAAGGGTCTACCGCTGGTGCCGAGTCCTCCGCCGAGGATCAACGCTGCGGGATCGAGCAGATGCACGACGCTGCACAACGCCGTCGCCACGATCTCGCCTGCACGCCGCAAGATCTCAGTCTTATCGCCGGTGCCCGACCCACACGGGCCGTCGCCGCGGGCCGCGGCCTTGAGGGTCGCGTCGATGGCCCGGCCCGAGGCCTGCTCCTCCACGGTCAGGGGCGCGGCGGGGCGCATGGCGAGGGTCAGGTTCACGGGAAGCTCGCCGAGGGCTATGGCCTCGCCGCGCTGACCGGCCCACGGGTGCCCGCCGACCACGAAGGTAGAGGAGATCCCGGTGCCGATGATGACGAAGACGAAGCTGGGAAGCCCCTTGCCGTGACCGAGCAGGCTCTCGGCTCGGGCCGCGCAGCGCACGTCGGAGTCGAACACGATCGGCGTGCCGGATGCGGTCGTCGCGGGAAGTTCTCGCAACGACGGCAGCACGAGGCCGCTACTGATCCGACCGTCGGGCGTGACGTACTCGGGAACCCCCACCCCGACCCTCTTCACAGCCATCTTGCGGGCCGCCGCGCTCTGCAGCAAGCGATCGATCAGCGCCAGCGTCACCTCAGCGCTGTTGTCGTGATCGCCGTGGCACGGTGTGGGCAGGATCTCCATGTCGTACACCTCGCCACCCGCGCCGACGATCGCGCCCGCGATCTTCGTGCCGCCAACATCGATACCCACACCAACCGGAGTCACGCAACGATCACCCTCGCCTCCCACTCAAGTGGCTGCAGTTGCTCAGCCGGGTTGTGGGCCGATGTCGCTGGTGCTTGTCCAGCCGGGGCCGATCCCGCAGAGCCACACGGCCTCGGTGTTGCCTGCGGACAGATACGAGTGGGGTGTGCCCGGTGGCAGCACGGCGGCGTCGCCGGACTCAAGGTAGAGGCAGTTCGCGTCAGGCGAGGTCGGGGTCGTTATCACGAGGCTGCCCGCCAGCAGCAGCACGAACTCCTCGCCGGGGTGCTGCTCGTTCTCTGAGGCAGCGCCCGCCCGCAGGTGGCACCGCAGCACCGTGAGGTGTTCGGTCGCGGCGAACAAGGCCACCTCCAGAGCGCCGCGGCTGCCCCAGGCGAGGTCGCTCTCGCGCACGGGCCAGAGGCGCCGCTCAAGTTGGTCGCGCATCATCGGCCAAGAGCCGAGCAGCCGCCCGTCCACGGTCTGCACGTGCTCCAGATAGGGCTGGGCCCGCCCGTAGGCGCTCGACGCTCCGGTCGCCGGAGTGGGGGCGAAGAACTCCAGCACCCGCACCCCCCGGTCGCCCGCAGCACGGCCGTGATGCCATGTGTCCCGCCTGAAGAACACCGCCTCGCCCGTGCCGGCCCGCTGGGTCTCGCCCGAGGAGGGGTCGCTCAACATCAGCACACCGTCGAGCACGTACAGCAACTCGTCGGCGGCGAAGATCGTCGGGTTCTGGCGGGAGTGGCCGAAGCTGCCGCCGGGTGGCATCGAGAACTCCAGCACATGGAGCATCTGCGAGGACAGGTAGACGCGGTCGAGCACTGCGCCCGAGGCCTCATCCCCCCAGATGTGGCGGGTCCGATCAGCCGCCGGTATCGCTGCCGGCCGGTCGAACACCGGTCGCGGGGTGGGCCGCCGAGACTCGTTGCTCATGCGCGAGGCCGTGGCCCGATCATCCGGCGCAGCGGACAGAGGCATGAGACTCGTTGCTCACGCGCGAGGCCGTTGCCCGATCAACCGGCGCAGCGGACACAGGCATGAGACTCGTTGCTCACGCGCGGGGCCGTTGCTCACACCGAAGCGATGGCGGCCACTTCGGCCAGCAGCTCGCGGTTGGCGTCGAGGCCGGGCGAGATGATGTTTACGAAGAACGCGTCAAGCACGTGCTCGCCCATCAGGTGCTGGAGCTGGCTGCGGCATTCCGCGGGAGTGCCCGCGATCTGGTACCGGGCGACGAGCTCGTCGGTCACGAGCCGGCCGACCGCTTCGGGGCCGCCCTGCTCGAAGGCTTGCCGCAGGCCGGCGATCTCACTCCCGCTGAGGCCCAGGTTCTTGAGCAGGCGCTGGGGGCTGTCCATGATGGCGTAGCCGTAGAGGTGCTTGGCCTCCTCGATCATCTCCGGCTTGTACGCCAGCCGGTCGAGGTAGACGCGTGTCAGCGGCGGGCGTGATCCGGCGACCGCCGGCCCTGCCCCGCTGGCCGCTCGCCCCTGATCGGCCGTTGCCCGGGCTTGATCGCCGGCCGCTCGGGCCTGATCGGCTATGGCGAAGGCGTCGGTGAGGTCTGCCTTGACCATGAGCACCACACCGTCGGCGAGCTTGCCGGCGAGGGCCAGCATCCGCTCGCCGCGCGCCGCCACCCACACCGGGATCGAGTGCTCGCCGGTGGCGAGCTGTGCCGCCTCCAGGCACAGCCGCTGCCCCTGCCAGGTGACCGGCTGCCCGCTCCACAGCATCCGCAGCGCCTCGATCATGTCGGCCATAATCGCCAGGGGCGCCGACCTCTTGATCCCCATCGGGTGCAGCACCATGGTGCCGCCCGCCACCAGCGTCACGAACGCCCGGCCACCGCTCATCTCATCGATTGTCGCTACCCCGGCGGCCGTGGCGGCCGGATGGCGGGTGTATGGGTTGGTCACAGGGCCCAGCCGGATGCTGCTCGTGGCGCGCGCCGCCGCGCCCAGCACCGAATAGACGTCGAGCATCAGGCCCTCATCGGCCACCATGCAGTAGGAGTAGCCCAACTCCTCGGCGGCGGCGACCGTGTCGATCAGCTCCGACGAACCCATGGTCGGAACGATCTGCAGCCCCAGCTTCATCTCGGGGATACTCACCCGAAGAAGGAGGCGTTGAGCACCTCGGTGTTGATGCTGCCGGCGCTGAAGGTGTTGCCGCTGGCCAGGTTGGTCAGGTGTATCTCAGCCGGCGAGTGCAGCTCGATGGGTATCTCGTAGAAGTCCCGTCCGGCCTCCTCGTAGATCTCGATGAACGGCCGCCCGTATGCGTCGCTGGCGGCCGACACCACCCGGCCCACGATCTGCGCGCACTGGGCGTCGTCGCCCTCGACGGTGACGTTGGCGATGCCCCCGTAGAGCAGGCTGTCGTTGATCCGGCCCATCGACTCCAGATCGTCGTCCACCAGCGGCGGTATCACGCCCAGCCCGTACGCGTAGCGCAGGCAGCGCAGGTCCATGCCCTCCTCGGCCAGCCGATGTATGGACTGCTCCACTATGCGGGCGGCCACCTGCACCGCGGTCACCAGGCTGCGGTTGGGGGCGAACAGCACGTAAAGGTCGCCGGGGGAGATCCGGCACGCCGAGGCGATCATGTCCGCCATCGCCACCGGTATCGGCTCCGATGTCTGGATGGCGACCACCGCTTCGTGATGGTCGTCCCGATAGTCGATCCACTCGAAATAGTGGTCGAGGCTGTCACGGTTCAACGCCCGGCCCGGCCCGGCGAGGATGGCGGCGTGCTCGGTGCCGGCCGCCTGGAGCCGCCAGCCGGCGATCTGCGACGCCACGCACGCCTCGATGGGATGGTCGATCATGACCCGCACCGCGCTCAGCGTCCTGTTGCCCAACTCGAAAGGCTCGTAGCTGACGATGCCGAGCCCGCCCAGGCTGGCCAGGGTGTACAGCTCGGCGGCACTCCAGCCCGCCTTCGCCCGCAGGCCCATGTCGATGACGGTGGTGCCGTTGTCGAGCCGCTCCACCGCCACGCCCAGCGCGTCGGCCTCGTCCAGGATGGCGCGCACCGTCTTCATGGCCTCACGGTTGACGCTGATCATGGTTGGCAACCATTCACGGGCCAAGCGTCCAGGGCTGCCTGAGAAGTCTTCATGGCCTCACGGTTGACGCTGATCATGGTTCTTCTCGCGGTGCGGAGTTCATGCCGGGGTGGACTCGCGTGCTCCGAGCGCTGCGTCGACTCCGATGATCGCGCCGTTGAGGTAGCTGGCCTCGCGTGAGGCTGCGAACAGGATGGCAGCGGTGATCTCTTCAGGGCGGCCGAAGCGCCCCGCCGGGATGTGGCGCTGCACGGCGGCCTGCACGGCCTCGTCGCGCATCCCTGCCAGCAGCGCCTCGGTGGCGATGAGGCCGGGCGCCACCGCATTGACCCTCACGCCCAGCGGCGCCAGCTCCAGCGCCATGGCGCGGGTCAGCCCCTCGACCGCCCCCTTGGAGGCGATGTAGGCGCAGCGGTTGACGACGGCGAGCCGCGCCAGGATGGAGCTGACATGGACGATCGCGCCGCCGCCGCGCTCCACCATGCCTGCCGCCACCAGCTGGCTCAACTGGAACAGCCCTCTCACGTTGGCCTGCCAGACCGCGTCGAACGCTTGCAGCGAGAGGTCGGGCAGTGGCGAGCGGTCGATGACGGCTGCGTTGTTGACCAGGATCGAGATCGGCCCGAGGGCGGACTCCACCTCGGGCACCAGCCGTGCCACGTCGGCCTCGCTGCCGACATCGGCACTGAAGACCTCGGCCGTGCCGCCCGCGCCGGTGATGGCCGCGCGGGTGGCGAGCGCGCCGGCCTCGTCGCTGCGGTAGTTCACGGCCACCCTCGCCCCCTCAGCGGCGAAGGCGCTCGCCGTGGACGCGCCGATGCCTCGGGAGGAGCCGGTGACCAGCACGGTCTGGCCGTCGAAGCGGTCGGGTCTCACGGCCGGCCCGCAGCGATGGCGTTCGCCTCGGCCTCGTCGGCGGCGATCACGGCCAGGACGGTGCCGACATCGACGGTCTCGTCCTCCTCCACCAGGATCTGCGCGACCACGCCGCTGCAGGGCGCCTCCAGCTCGTTCTCCACCTTCTCCGTCTCCACCTCGGCTATCGCCTCGCCCTCGACGACGTGTTCGCCCTCGTCCACATACCAGGCCACCACGGTGCCGTCCTCCATGGTCAGCCCCCATTTGGGCAGGATCACCTCGGTGGCCATCGGTCTCTCCTCGCTCTTCTCGTGGGATACTCAGTCAGTATCGGGTCTGCTCGTCGGGTCTGCGGTATCGGGTCGGCTCGTCGTGCAGCGGCGCCACTTGCGGTGCCATCAGGCCGTCCCTCGTGGGTCGCTCAAATCAGTATCGGGCAGCCGTGGCGATGGCCGTGGCGACGTCGGCCTCGCCGGGCAGCACTATGTGCTCGAGGGGCACCGAGAACGGGATGGGCGTGTCGAGCCCGTCGACGCGCACCACGGGGCCTCGCAGGTCTGCGAAGCACTCCTCGCTGATGCGTGCGCTGAGCTCTGCGCCGAGGCCGCCGATGCGGGGGGCCTCGTTGGCCACGACGACCCGGCCGGTCTTGGAGGCGGAGGCCAGCACGGTCTCGGCGTCGTAGGGTCGGATCGTGCGCAGGTCCACGACCTCCACGGATACGCCGTCGGCCTCGGCCTGCTCCGCTGCGGACAGCGCCATTGGCACCATGCGCATGGCTGCCACCACGGTCACGTCGCTGCCCTCGCGGGCGACGGCGGCCTGCCCCAGCGGGGTGGTGTAGTACTCGGGAGGCACCTCGGCGCGGCTGCGGTACAGGGCCTTGTGCTCGAGGAACAGCACCGGGTCGTCGCTCTCGATCGCTGCCAGCAGCAGCCCCTTGGCCTCCGCCGGGTTCGACGGCGCCACGATCACGATGCCAGGGACGTTGAGGAACCAGCCCTCGACGCTCTGGGAGTGGTGCGGCCCCCCGCCGAAGCCGCCCCCGCAGGCGGTGCGGATCACCAGCGGGGCCTTGAACTGGCCGTCGAACATGTAGTGGATCTTGGCCACGTTGTTGACGATCTGGTCGTAGCACTCCCCGAGGAAGTCGGCGAACATGATCTCGGCCACGGGCCGCATCCCGACCATCGCCGCGCCCGCGCAGGTGCCGACTATGGCCGCCTCTGACAGCGGCGTGTCCCGCACCCGCTCGGTGCCGTACTTGGCCAGCAGACCCTTGGTCACGCCGAAGTCTCCGCCCATCTCGGCGATGTCCTCGCCGATGAGGAACATCTCGTCGTGCCTGTCCATGGCAAGGTCGAGCGCGTTGTTGAGGGCCTGCGTGAAGCTGGTCTTGCGAACCCTGTCCCGCGGCTTGCGGGGTGTCCGGCGGGAGCGGGCGGTCGCCGTCGCCTTGGCGTTCGCCGAGCCGGCCGCGGCATCGTTTGATGTCGCCGAGCCGGCCGTTGCTGGTGTCGCGGTGGCCGCGGCGTCGTTCGATGTCATCGTGCGGCCACCTTCCAGGCGGTGTAGACGTTCGCGGTGGCCTTGGCCTCCTCGGGCGGCGGGCTCTCCTTGGCGAAGTCGATCCAGCGCTCGATCAGGTCGCGCATCTCCTGCTCGATGCTGTCGAGCTCGGCTTGGCTGACGCCCTGATCGCTGAGCGCCTCGGCGGCCAGCATGATCGGATCCCGCTCCTCGCGCCAGTACTTCACCTCGGCCTCGGGGCGGAACTCGCCGGCGAAGATGCCCTGCCAGCGCCACGTCTTGAACTCCAGGAAGTACGGCCCCGCGCCCGAGCGGATGTGCTCGACCGCGCTGCCGACGCCGTTCCAGGCCTCGATGACGTCGTTGCCGTCGAGCTGGCGGTTGGCGATCCCGTAGCCCTGCACCATGTCCACGATGTCGGCGGACGCATGGCCCTCGCCGACCGGCATGGAGATGGCGTAGCCGTTGTTGACGCAGGCGTAGAGCACGGGAAGGTCCCAGATGGCGGCCATGTTGAGGCTCTCGTGGAACTCGCCGCGCCCGACCGTGCCGTCGCCGATGATGGCGCAGGCAACGTTGGGCTCGCCCCGCATCTTGGCGGCGAGGGCCACGCCGAGCACGGTGGCCATGTAGGAGCCCTCCACGGCGTTGTCGCCGAAGTTGCCGACGCTCGGGTCGGCCGAGTGCAGGCTGCCGCCCTTGCCGCCGCAGACGCCGGTCGACTTGCCGAAGAGCTCGGCCATGACCCGCTCGCCGTCGCCGCCGTGGCGCTGCTGGGCCAGAGCGTTGATGCCGTGGCAGCGGTGGTCGGGGAAGAAGGCGTCGCTGGCTTGCAAGTGCCACGCGAGCGCGGCCTGGGTGGCTTCCTGGCCCAGCCCGGTGTGCAGCATCCCGGGGACGTTGCCCTGCTCGAACTCCCGCTCAAGGCCCTGCTCGAAGGCCCGTATCAGCCACATGTCGCGGTACAGGCCCATCAGCGTGGCCGTCTCGATGCCCGCCGGTTGCGGCGAGGGTGGACCCGTTGCCGCGCCGGTCTCGGCAAGTCCCGTCACCGTCGGCGTCTCCATCCCGGCTGCCTCCCCTGCTGGTCGCCCAAGTCGTCCGAACAAATCTAGACCCGGCAGGACCCGCTTCCGGCACCCCCCGTTTGTTGTTGCTGACGGCTGCCGGGACCAATCTCGCGCCGCCGGACCGCAACCTCCCTGCGAACCGGGCGCTTGCTCCGGCTCAGGTGCGGGCGCCGCTTCAGACATCCTCAGGCGTTGCTGCCTGCTACCGGAAGGCCTTGGACTCACTCCACGCTTTAGCGCGCCGTGGTCGAGTCGGTAAAGAATGTTGCTGACTGCCATCGGGAGACCTGGAGGCTCGCCCGGCACGGGCCGGCCTGCTCGACGCGTCCGGCTGTCTAGAATGCCGTCATGGATAAGGAAATCAACCCCTACGTCCCTGGGGCTGGGAACTATCCGCCTGCTCTCGTCGGCCGCGAGGAGGATCTTGAGGTTGTTGAGTTGGCCATCCGGCGGTTGTCGATCGGCAACCACGCTCAAAGCGTCATCATCACCGGGTTGCGCGGTGTCGGCAAGACCGTGCTATTGCATGAGTTCCATCGCATCGCAGAGAACCACGATTGGGTTCACGAGTCACTCGAGGCCTATCGGGAGGCGAGGTTCACGGCCGATCTGTCTGAGATGGTGCGGCAGGTAATGGTTCGACTGTCTCGCAAGCGTCTCGCTGAGCGGGCCGTGCAGGCAATGCGAACAGCGATGCGAACGTTGAAGGCGTTCCAGATTCGCTGGGATGTGTCAGGCGGCGTCGATCTCATTGCCGGCCTCGATCCGCTTGTCGGCAAAGCCGATTCGGGACTGCTGGACCGCGACCTTACGGATCTGTTTGTAGCAGTAGGCCATGTCGCTAGCGAACAGAAGAGCGGTGTCGTGCTGACCGTCGACGAGATGCAGGACCTCAGCCTGGAGCACCTTACTCACTTGATCATAGGATTGCACAAAGTGTCCCAGTTGAATCTGCCCTTGGTGGTTGCAGGTGCTGGACTCCCTTCACTTGTGGCACTGATGGGTGAAGCGCGCTCATACGCTGAGAGGCTTTTCGACTTTCGCGAGATAGGCCGTTTGAGCGCCTATGAGTCAGCGGTTGCGCTGACCACCCCAGCTCATAATCACGGTGTTCGATGGGAACCAGATGCCCTAGACAATATTTGGTCCCACACCCAGGGTTACCCGTACTTCCTGCAGGCGTTCGGGAAGCGAGCTTGGCAGGTGGCCCAAAGCGATAATACAATCACGGCGACGGATGTATTGGAGGCGGTGCCGCTTGCCATCAAGGATCTCGATGGTGGGTTCTTCCGAATGCGCTTCGATCGCACCACGGACGCAGAGCGCGATTATCTGCGTGCGATGGCCGATCTCGGAGTAGGTCCCTACGCCTCAGGCGATGTAGCGACCACTCAGGGCAGGACCACCGCGCAGTTGGGCCCGACACGCGATTCGCTCATCCGCAAGGGACTGTGCTACTCGCCAAGACACGGGATCATCGACTTCACCGTGCCCATGTTCGACCAATACCTGCGCCGCCGGGCAGCAACCTCCCTGTGAGCATGGTTCGCCGCAAGGCCATGTCAAGGCTGGGCTGCTACGGTACGTGGTGACAGACGCATACGACAAGGCTGGAGCGGCAGGCACGTGAAGAATCGATCGAAAAATCCACGCCTAACTCAGCTACGAGCTGTCAACTTTCGCTCGCTGGGGGAAATGGATGTTCCATTGGGTGACTTGACGGTGCTAGTCGGCCCGAACGGTTCCGGAAAAACGAATGTCCTCAACGTATTGCGCTTCTTGGCGTCGACTGTTCAATTCGATCTGGCGGCTGCTGTTAAGCAATGGGGTGGCTTTGAGCGGGTGCGGCGTCGTGATGGGGGCAGTGGTCAAGTCAAAATTCAGGTCAGCGGTCAGTTGACCAAGCACGCAAGTTACAATGCCCTCGACGAGTATGAGTTGAGTTTTGGTGTGACCTCTAAGGGGAACCTGAATCGCAAGGAAACATTTACCTTCAAGTGCACCCAAGGACGGGGGCGGCGCATCACCGTTGCAGGTACCAAAATTGAGATCGGTCCCGGTCACGGTATGGCTGATGCCGAGTCCGACCAGCGAACGTTGATGGTTAAGTCCGGAACGACAGGCTTGTCAACACTGCCGAGACTCAGTGACGACGAGGGCGGTGAAGGCATCCGCAGCCTCGCGGCATTCCTGGAATCTGTTCGAGTCCTTGAACCGAACGTGAACGCGGCTCGAGAACCGTCGCGCATGGTTCCCGGACGCCTCGCTGATGACGCTGGCAACCTCGCTTCGGCGTTGTATAATTTGCATCGCACTGATGGTGAGTCATTTAACAGTCTGGTGAGTGAGTTACACTACTGCCTTCCGGGTCTTTGTGATGTCGAATTCGTGCCTGTGGGAGGTGCTGGCAGTGCAGTTGCGGTGGTACTGCGCGAACTGGGTGTCGCTTCGCCGATTGAGTTGGCCGACGCGTCGTTCGGAACTGTTCGCTTGCTGGCACTTCTGACAGCCCTCCACGAACCTGATCGCCCACCGCTGATGGCAATAGAAGAGGTAGATCATGGACTTCACCCCTATGCTCTGGATATTCTGGTTGACAGGCTTAGGGCAGCTTCTAAACAAACTCAGCTTCTGATTACGACACACTCGCCATGCTCGTCAATCGTCTTGACCCCGACGAGTTGGTGGTCTGCGGGCGTGATGCCGAAACAGGTGCTTCTATCATTCCTTTGCGTAACAGCGAGCAGCTAGCCGAGGCTCAAAAATCTTCGGGGCTTGGCCTTGGAGAGTTGTGGTTCGCTGGCTCACTGGGTGGCGTACCCGACGGCAACTCGTGACGACAAGTCGCAAGAAAGGCACCAAGAAACAGGCGGCTTCGGTCGTCTTGATATTCGGCGAGAGCATCAACGACACTCGCGCTCTCGCATCACTGATTCGAGCCTTATGTCCGTCCTTGAAGGGTCGGATACGGCCACGCCCGCACCCGATCGCATTACAGCGATCCGCGTCACAGCTCAAGGTTGAGGCATGGATTCACAAGCTTCATGGTGCTGTTTTGGCCCACTACGAACCGGTCATGTGTGTTTTCGTGCACCGCGACACAGATGGCCCTGATCCGCGGGGAACTCTTGCTCAGCGGACGCAGTCTCAGCTTCAAAGTGCTGGAATTGCTGGAGTTCATGCGGTCGTGCCAGTTGAGGAGATTGAGGCATGGTGGCTCTTGTTCCCGAACGCTACTGAGGCGGTCAGGAAATCCTGGTCCGGCACGCTCAGCAGGCGGATCGGAGATGTTGATGCCATCTCCGATCCCAAAGAGGGGCTGGCTAGTCGAACGCGTCGCAAGGACTCCAAACGCGCCTACTCGGAGGCTGACTCACCCCAGGTCGCCGAAAAGGTCGCGGAAGCCATACAAGCAGGTGTTCGACCGATGGGCCGAAGTGCCTCCTACCGGCGCTTTGAACAGTCGGTCGCTACCTGCTGCCGCCGGGCGCGGGCTGCCTGACGGCAGCAGGTAGCTTCGAACGTTGGTTTGCTGTGCCCGGCTAGCTAGCTAAACAGCCGGCAACTCGATTGTCATTCGGCGCTGCGCGGGTTGATAATGAGTGTCTGGCCGCCCCAGCAAACGATGGTGCCATCGGTGCGTACCCCGCAAGTGTGCGTGATACCGGCTGAGATGTCCGTGAAGGTACCTGCGGGGAAGTCCTTCGAGCCCATTACACCGGTGCCCCAACAGAAGGCCGTGTCTGTGAGTCGGATCGCACAATTGTAGGACCCACCGGCCGAGACAGCCTTGTATTTCTGGCTAGGCGAGTTCGCTTGGCCGAAGTCGTTGTTACCCCAGCAAGTGAGGGTGTCGTCGGTAGCTATACCACAGCTATGTAAAGTACCGGCTGCGATGGCTTTGAACGTGCCTGAAGGGGCGTTTGTCTGGCCATGCCCGTTCCAACCCCAGCAGGTGATAGTGTCGTCGGTGCGGATGGCACAGCCATGAGCAAAACCAGTTACGACAGCTTTGAACGTGCCTGAAGGAGCGTCCGCCTCGCCACTGGAGTTGATGCCCCAGCAGGTGATAGTATCGTCGGTGCGGATGGCACAGCCATAAGCAGTACCGGCTGCGATGGCTTTGAACGTGCCTGAAGGGGCGTTTGTCTGGCCATGCCTGTTCCAACCCCAGCAGGTAATAGTGTCATCAACGCGGATCGCACAGCTATGGTGGTTCCCTACAGTGATCGCCTTAAAAACGCCAGAGGGGGCGTCTGTCTCGCCATTTTTGTTGTAGCCCCAGCATTCGATCCGGCCATCATAGCGCAACCCGCAACTATATTCCCGAGTTTCGTTTTCGGCAAGTGCGCTGTTGGCTCCGACCGCCTTGTATTCTCCTCTGGTAGACCATTGGGCGCGGTTTGTGGCTCTGGTGAGGAATGTGGCCATCTGGGCGCGGGTGACTGGGTCGTTGGGGCAGTAGTTGAGCGGTTCTTGTTCGCAACCGGTGGTAATCTCGGCGGCGGCTAGGGCATCAATGTTGGCGGTGTGGGTGTTGCCTTCGGTGTCGGTGAAGTCTGCAGAGGGGCTGGCTGGCAGCACGAGAGCCCTGGTGAGGAATGTGGCCATCTGGGCGCGGGTGACTGGGTCGTTGGGGCAGTAGTTGAGCGGTTCTTGCTTGCAGCCGGTGGTGATGCCGAGTTCTGCGAAGCGCTCCACGTGTGCCGCCCACCACTGGGAGGGGTCTACGTCCGCGAAGCGTGAGACGGTGATGGCGTCGGGGTCAGCGCCGTCGGAGAGGGCTCGTCCCAGCCAGACGGCCAGCTCCCACCGCTTCAGCGGTTGTTTCGGGCAGATGAGTCCCTCGCCGCACTCGGTGCCGGCTAGCCAACCTTTCGCAGCAACTTCCTCAAGGGCAGGTTCATGCACGCTGCCGTCGTCGTCGCTGAAGGTTCCCTGGGTTGAGCCGGCCTCCTGTGCCTGGGCGGTAACTGGTGCTAGCAGTGCTGCGACCGCGGCCATCGCTGCCGTGGCGTACAGCAGTGGCAGCGCGCGCCTGTGGCGGCCTGTCAGCCTATGTTGATGAGGTCCCCGCAGCCCGCGGGGGGGGGGTCGGTGCCGGGTTACGGCGCTGCCATGACATTATGGTCTCCTTTCGGGTCATGAGCGAGCTTGCTTAGCAGAACCCCGCACACGCGGTCAAGTTGGGTATCACGCCTTGGACAACATCGGCAATCGAATTCGGCCACTGCGGTTGGGGCGGGCCGGCGCATCTGCGGGGTCTGAGCGCATGACTCGCCCGGCCGGCGCTGCGATGCGTCGGCGGCTCAGCGAGCCGTTGCTGCCGTTCCAGATCGCTATTGGTTTCACCGCCGGGGGGATCGGCGGGATCGTCGCCATTCTCGGCGAGCTTCGGGACGAGCTCGGGCTCAGCGGGTCGAGCATCGGCCTCATCGTTGCCAGCGGCTTCCTGTCGGCTTTCGTGGCTCAGCTGGCCCTGGCACGCTTCGCTGACCGCGGCCACGGCCGGCTGATGGCATCCATGGGTATCGCGCTGAGCGCGGCCGCCATGTTCGTGATGGTCTTCGCCGACGATGTGGCGACCTGGTCGCTGAGCCGGGCCGTGCTCGGGTTCGGGGGCGGTCTGGTGTTCCCGGCCGTGCGCCGTGCGGCGACGGTGCTGGAACCGGCGAAGGTGGGCGAGAACCTCGGCCGGCTGGTCGTCGGCGAGGTGGTGGGCTTCATGTTCGGACCCGCCATCTCGGCGGTGTTGGCAGAGTTCGTGGGGCTGCGGGCGCCGTTCGTGGTGTTCGGCGCGGCGATGGTGCTGTTCCTGCCGGTGGCTTTGCGCCTGCCGCCCGACCGGGGCCGGCGAGACTCGGGCCGCGCGCTCACGTCCCTCGACCTGCTCGGTCGCAGGCGCTTTCAGGGTGCGCTGATGATCGTGGCCGGCTACTTCGTGCTGATCGGCGCCTTCGAGGCGGTCATTCCTGTGATGTTCGCCGACCGCGGCGCCGGTCCCCTGGCCACCGGAACCGCCTTCACGATGATGGCGGTGCCGGTAGCGTTCGTGAGCACCAGGGCGGGGCGCCTCGCCGACCGTCTCGGGCCGGTGCCGGTGACCATGGTCGGGTTGACGGCGGTGGGGCTAGCGATCGTTCCCCTGGGCATGCTGCCGGGCATCGTCGTGCCGGTCGCGGTGATGATGGCGGTGGGGGTGGGCGACGGCTACGGGTTCACCGCGGCGCAGGTGGTTGTGTCCCGCGCCGTGCCCGAGCAGCGCCAAGCCGCGGCGCTGGGCCTGATGGGCGCTGCCGAGGTGGCCGGCGCCGGGCTGGCGGCGTTGCCCGCCGCCATGCTGTACGACGCCGCCGGCGCGAGTGTCACCTGGGCGGCCGTCGGGCTCGTGACGCTCGCCGCCCTGGGAGCGGGATGGCTTCGCATCAGGGGCACCGTCCCAGCGTCGGGTCCCGACGCACCCAAACCACAACCCGCCACCTGAGCGGATAGCCCACCGGCTTCACCCTGCTGGTTCCACAACTCCGGTAGTCATCGATCCGCTGGTGAGGTTCGGGAGACCGGCAGTCGATGGCGTGGCCGTAGAGCGGCTGTGGGAGTTCTACGACGCCGGCGAGTCGGTGGCTGAGATCGCCTCCGCGTACGGCATTGACGAGGGCTGTGTCAACGCCGCCATCACATACCAGGAACAGCAGCGCGCACTAGCGGCGTAAACACGACCGGAAGCTCTCGCAACTCGAGGCAGCCGTCGTGAGTGGTTGACTCAGCGCATCACTTTCTGGGCGTGAGCGTACACGCCCTGGTCGTGGCTCAGTTCGATCATGTTGCCGTCGGGATCGCTGATCATGCAGATGTAGCCGATGGGTGGGGGCATATCGGTGGGCGGCATGGCCAGGCAGCCATCCGCCTCGGCCGCCGCGGCGGCTGCGTCGAGTTCCTCGCGGCTGGTGAGTTCAACGCCGAGGTGGGCGAACGGTGCCAGCGTGGCCTTGGGCGCGCCCTTGAACGGGTCGGACTCGGGGAAGAACTCGGCCAGCACCAGGATGAAGGGCTTGTCGGGGGAGTCGTCGTGGCCCAGCCAGGCGCCGCAGCCGTCGGAGTCCTCGCGCTTGTCCAGCAACTTCAGCGGCGTGTGCGTGGTGTACCACTTGATGCTGGCGTCAAGGTCGCTCACCCGCAGAGCGACGTGAGTCCAGCGAGCCTTCGGCGGGTGCACGGCATAAGTGTCGGTCTTCTCGGTCTTGGTGGCCATGTTCGAGTTGCTCCTGTTCCTGGAGTGCCGACTTCCTGGAGTTCCGCCGCTCAGCGCAGTCTGGGCTCGATGCGCTCGCCTCGCTGGAACTGCTCCTCGCCCTGGGACAGCGCGTCGAGCCGCATCGCGGTGGACAGGATCGATGGGGCCATTGCCAGCGCGTCGAGCCGGCCCATGTCGCTAGCCGCCCAGATGGCCCGCAACGAGCCCTGAACGGCCTCGGGCGGCTGCGACGCGATGATGCCCGCCAGCCGGTCGGCGGCGGCCTGCAACTCGTCGAAGGGCACCACCTCCGAGACCAGCCCGATGCGCAGCGCCGTCTGCGCGCTGATCCGCTCGTGGCTGCCGGTAAGGGTCATGCGCAGCACCTCGCCCAGGGGCATTCGCTTGACCAGCTTCATCGGCTCGTACACGGCGGCCATGCCGTAGGTCACATGGGGATCGAAGAAGGTTGCGTGCTCGGCGGCGATGACGATGTCGGACTCTGCGACCAGGTAGAACGCTCCGGCGCAGCAGATGCCGTTGACCGCCGCGATCACGGGCTTCCAAAGGTCGCATGCCTTGGGGCCGATGTCGTCGCCCGGATCGTCGTACATGAAGTTGTTGGAGGTCCCGTAGAGGCGGCCGCCCCGATCGTCCACGTCTGCCAGCGCGTCGGCGCGGTCGACGCCGGCACAGAAGGCCCTGTCGCCGCTGGCCGTCGCCACCGCCACCCGCACATCGTCGATCTCGCGCAGTGCCCGCCAGGTGGAGCGCAACTCCGACCGCATCTGGTCGTTGAAGGCGTGGAGCACCTCGGGGCGGTCGAGAGTGACGCGGCAGACGTGGCCGCTGATTTCGACCTTGATCGTCTCGAACCGCTCCGGCTCGAACGGCGGAGTGCGGTCCGGGATCGCCACTACCCGAGGGTTCCGGGTTCCGTCACCGGAAGACGTCAATCATGTCGATCAGCTCGATCAGTCCGGTGAGCGGTTGTCACGGGTAGATGTCGATGAGGTCGGTGAGCGGCACGGTCTGCCCGTTGCCGACGTCGGGGTCGAACTGCGAGAGCCGGAACATGTCCCGGGCGCCGAGCTTGGTGGGTGACAGCGAGTTCCCCGGAGTGCCCGGCAGGGCGAAGTCGGTCAGCGTGTAGGCCGCGGCCTCGAAGGTCTCGGGCGTCAGGTCGGGGCCGGCCGCCTCGGCGATCGCCACGAACAGCCACAGGTGCCCGCAGTAGCGCCGCACCGAGTTGAACCAGTTCTCGTCCTCGAGGGTGAGCTCCTCGGGCGGGCGCAGGTCGGCTTCGGGGATGGCGGCGCGCACTATGTCCACGCACTCCTGCAGCAGCGGGTCGTTCCATATCTCGGTGTCGCCGGGGCCGCCGGAGGCGATCACGCCGCGCGCCGCCTCGTGGTCGAATGTGGCGCCGAGGTTGTTGAGACCTGCCTCGTTGTTGGACCACACGGCCAGCGAGCCCATGAGACCGTTCTGGCTCAGGCCGCGGATCGTGGCCGAGGGGTTGCCGTTGATGAACACGGCGTTGGCGCCCTCGGCCCGGATCTTCTCCGATATCACCTGCATGATGTTGTCTTGGCCTGCGGTGTCGCCGTCGTTGGCGTCGAGTATCGCGTTGCCCGCCACCTCGAGGCCCCTCGCTGCCAGCGCCTCGAGCACCAGCGGCTCGTCACCGACCGCGGACTGGTGCGAGACCACGTAGATCCTGGCGCCGTCGGTGCGCCCCGTCTGGATGAGCAGGTCGAGCAGGGTGTCGGTCTGGTTGTCGGTGGTGGGCTCGACGTTGAACCAGGGTGCGCGGGCCTGCTCCATCTCGCTGGGAGTCTGCTCGCCGCCCACGAGCACCGTCTCGTTGGTGCCGACGATGCACGGGTCGGCGCTGCCGGCCAGCGGGCCGACGAAGCCGAGGAGCACGGCGAACGTCGAGTTGTCCTGGGTCAGGACCGTGCAGGCTCGGGTGGCGTCCTCGCCGCTGATCGGGCTGTAGTAGTCGTAGACGGCGACGAGCTCGCGGCCGTTGATGCCGCCGTTGGCGTTGACGTCGTCCACGAGGGCTTGGAAGACGCCCTCCTGGTCGCCCCAGCCGGACTGCGAGAGGCCCATCTCCTTCAGAAGCTCGAAGTTGAGCAACGACACGCCGACGGTGATCGTGTCCGCGGTGACGCCCCGCCAGGACGCGGTCAGCTCCACAGGCTCTTCGGCCGGAGGATCGTCGGCGTCTTCGGGCGGTTCCTCCGCGACTGCCGGCGCGTCGCCGGGATCGGGGTCCGGCGGGGCGGTCTCGGTGGGCTCCTGGGCCGTCTCGGGGTCTGTCTCGGCGGGCTCGGTGGGTTCGGGCTCCGGATCGGGAGCGGCTTCGCTGCCGGCGTCGCCGTCGCTGGTCGCGGTGACCGGCTCGGCGTCGTCGCCGTCGGATCCGCAGGCGGCGGCGACCAGCGCGAGGCCCGCCGCTGCCGCTATCGCCATCGCTCGCCACGACGGGGTTCTCGATGCCCTGTGTTTGTTCGCCAGGTTCGGCACCAGACGTGGTGGCACGATCCCTGGCCGGGTCTTCGATGCTCTGTGTTCTTTCATCAGGTTCGGCGCTCCTCGCTGTGAAGTCCTGCTTGCCGCCGGTGCTGCCGGAGCCACCTGGCGGTCTTGACAATCTCAGAAGTGTATACGAGGTTGTCGCCCGAGTTTCGGCTCGGGCACATCGTGGCACGGAACCGTGGGCGGCGGGGGTTTTCCGGCATGCTGTATCCTTGGCGGAACGTGTGAGTGACGGACGCTTGAGGGTCGGATGCCTTAGAGCCGGACGCTTGAGCGGGAAGCGCCCGTGCTGAAGCTCCACCGGCACGCTCACGAGCATCAAGATCGCACGGAATGGGGGTTCCAATGGTCGCGGCGGCCAGGACGACCGGTGTCGCAGTGGAGTGGCGGACGGTCGCGGTCGCCGTTGCGGTTCACGCGTCCTGGCTGGCGCTGGTGCTTCTCCATGGAGTGCTTCCCTGGCCGGTGACCGTGGTCGGCCTCGGCTACGTCGTGGCCTGGCACGGGTCGTTGCAGCACGAGACCATCCACGGCCACCCGTTCGCCGGCCGGAGGATCAACGCCCTGCTCGGCGGGCTGCCGCTCTCGCTTCACCTGCCCTATGGCGTCTACCGGCGCTATCACCTGCTGCACCATGAATGCCCGGAGCTGACGGACCCGACGGGCGACCCGGAGAGCTTCTACGTGACCGCCCGGCGGTGGCAACAGATGGGTTCGGTGCGCCGCTTCCTGGTGGTGGCCCATCACACCCTGCTGGGGCGGATGGTGCTTGGCCCGGCCCGCGCGATGTTCGGGTTGTTTGCGCACCAGGCCGGCGAGATCCGCCGGGGCGACCGCGCTCTGGCCAGGTGCTGGGCAGCCCACCTGGCGGTTGTGGCCGTGTTGGTGGTGTTCGTGTCGGGGGTCGTGGGAATGCCCCTGTGGGTGTATCTGCTGGGCGCCGGGTACCTGTCGCACTCGCTCACCCTGATGCGCTCGTACTGCGAGCATCGCTGGACCGGCGACGGCGCCACCCGTTCGGCCATCGTGCGCTCGGGACGGGTCATGGGACTGCTCTACCTCTACAACAACCTCCACCATGTTCATCACGCTGCACCCGGCGTGGCCTGGTACCGGTTGCCGGGGCACGCCGAAGCCACCGGTGCGTACGCGCAGGCGGCCGCCGGGGCGGGGCTGTATCGCGGCTATCTGGAAGTGGCCCGCCGGTTCCTGCTGCGTCCCTACGACCACCCTCTGCATCCCACCGAGCGCAGTCTTCTCGCCTAGCTCAGGGGGCGGGGGCGTGCGCCGCGCGCGGCGTTGTCGCTTAGCCGGAGGTCGGGGCGCGCCCACCCCAGCCGTCCCAGTGCAGCACCTCCGCCAGCGGCTTGCGAGAGCCGCGCCGGTAGTCCGTGCCGATGCTGTGGGCGACCGGGATCAGCGCCACCTGCACGAGGCGGTCATAGGGGATGCCGAGGATCTGGGCCGCCCGCTCCTCGTGCATCAGGTGCAGCGTCGTCCAGCACGTGCCCAGACCCCGCTCGCGTGCGGCCAGCATGAAGCTCCATGCGGCCTGGATGATGGATCCGAGCGTCGCGGCCGCTCCGCTCCAGGTGGGGCGGTCGTCGGGCCGCTGCGGGCTGCGTGCGGCCAGGCAGGGGATCAGCAGCGCCGGAGCCCGCTCAAGGTTGTCCGCCAGATACTGCGCCGAGGCCACCGTGCGGTCGAAGGAGGCCTGCACGGCGGGGTCGTCTCCGCGGTAGGTGCTGCCCACGAAGAAGGGCGAGTCCCTGTAGGCGTTCCAGGACTGGCGGTACAGCTCGGCCACAGCCCGCTTCTTGCCCTGGTCGGTCACCACCACCCATTCCCAGCCCTGGACGTTGGAGCCGCTGGGCGCCTGCAGGGCCACCTCGAGGCATTCGATGATCAGGCCCGGCTCGAGCGGGCGGTCGAAGTCCAGGCGCTTGCGCACGGCACGGGTGGTGGTCAGCACCTCGTCGACGGTCAGTTCCAACATCTGCGGGTTCTCCTATCAGGTGTTTGGCGGGTACTCCGGTGGATGGCGGGTATTCATGTGGTTGGCGGGTGGACTCTGCGGTTCGGTCTCCGGCATCCTCGGGTCACTGCAGGAAACAATGCGGTGGCCATGGGGATGCAACGGCCGGCACGCTGAGAGTCGGTGCGGTCACAGCAGCCGCGCGGCCAGTTCCCTAGCCTCGTCCAGGGTCTCCACGCGCTGGTCTTCGGGGACCCGTCGCAGCACGTCGAGGGCCTGGAGGCTGGTGGGGGCGAGATCGGAGAGTCCCATCACTATGCAGTGGATGCCGTCGTCTGTGGCCGCGTCGATCAGCTGCTCCACGGCCAGAGCGGCGCTGTCGTCCACATACACGGTGTCGGAGAAGTCGAAGATCACCGCCTCGTGCTCGCGGATGTCCAAGCCGATCGTGTGGATCAGCTTCCGCGACGACGCCACGGTGAAGCTGCCCCGCAAGGCCACCATCACCACGCGGGCCGTCAAGTCGTCGAGAAAGTCGAAGTTGTCAAGGCTGTCCAAGTCGTCGAGATCGCCGAAGTCGTCGAGGCTGGGGCCGTCGCCGTGGCCGTCAGGATCGTTGTCGCTGCCTCTGCCGCCGGATCCGTCGGGATCGTCACCACCGCCGCCGCCGGGAACCTCGCCCCCGCCCGCATCGCCGGGTCCGCCGGGAACCTTGCCCCTGCCGGCATCGTCGCTGTCGGGTCCGCCGGGGACCTCGGTCCTGTCGGCATCGTCATCGCCGGGGGCGGCTGCTTCATCACGGTCGCCCTCGCCCTGGCTCTCGCGGTCCCCCTTGCCTTGGCTGTCGCGGTCGCCGAGGAAGTGCCGGTCCAGCAGCGGCACCGAGACGACGTTGTCCAGCTGCATGCGCTCGAACTGCCGGGCGCTCGCCAGCGCCGCGGCGATTAGACCGATGGCCACGGCGACGACCAGGTCCGAGACGATCGAGAGACCCAGGGTCAGGACCATCACCAGCAGGTGCTCGCGCTGCACCAGGTGCGCGCGGCGGATGAAGCGCCAGTCGATGATGTCGACGCCGACCTTGATGAGGATGCCCGCCAGCACCGCGTGGGGGATCGAGTCGACGTAGCGCCCGAGGCCCAGCACCAGCGCCAGCAGCACGGTGGCGCACAGCACCGCCGACGCCCGCTTCCGGCCGCCGGCGCGAACGTTCGCCACCGTGCACGAGGTGGCCCCGGCGCCGGGCACCGCTCCGATGAGGCCGGCCACGACGTTGCCGATGCCCACCCCGACCAGTTCCCGATCCGGATCGTGGCGGTCGCGGGTTATCGAGTCGGCGACCATGGCCGTCAGCAGGCTGTTGATCGAGGCGATCAGCGCGATGGTCACCGCAGGCTGCAAGGCTCCGGCCAGTGCGCCCGTGGAGAGATCGGGCAGGTTGATCTCGGGCAGGCCGCTGGGCACCTCGCCGATGACGGGAGCGTCGGTCAGCCACAGCGCTCCCATCAGCGTGCCGACGATCAGCGCCGCCACGGTGGGGGGCAGGATCACCCTGAGGCGCGCCGGCCAGGCCACGCACACGAGCAGCGTGACGGCTCCGAGGGCGAGGGCGCTGTAGTTGATGTCGGCGACCGCATCGGGCCAGGAGCGCAAGGACTCGAGCGGGCCGCCCAGCGCGACCTCGGTGCCCAGCAGGGGCAGGGTCTGCACCACGATGATGATCGCGCCCACGCCGGACATGAACCCCGAGATCACCGCGTAGGGCGTGTAGGCCACGAAGCTGCCGAGCCGCAGCGATCCCATCACGATCTGGATCGCGCCTGCCAGCATGGCGACCGTGAAGGCTTCGGCGAGCGTGTCGGCGTAGCTCGCGACGACGACCGACATCGCTACCGACAGCGGGGCTGTGGGCCCGGAGATCTGGGTTCGGGTGCCGCCGAGCGCCGCGGCGATGAATCCCACAGCGATGGCGCCGTAGAGCCCCGCGATCGCCCCCAGGCCCGACGCCACACCGAACGCCAGTGACAGGGGCAGGGCGACCACCGCCGCGGTCACGCCGCCGAACACGTCCCCCCTGAGCTGTTGGAGGCTGTAGTCGATGGGTTGCATCTTGAGGAGCTTCACACCGCTGCCCAACCATTGCCGTTCCCTGCGCTTGCCTCACGCGTGAGGACGCTGGCCGCCGGCTTCAGGCTGCGGCCGCGAACAACACGATAGACACAACGGCGAGGCCGGCTCCGCCCCACTGCCAGCGGCGCACCGCCTCTCCATAGACCAGCCAGGCCAGGATGATCGTCACCGACGGGGCGAATCCCAGGATCGCGGCGACCACCGCCAGGTTGCCGCGCTGGAAGGCGATGACGCTGGAGATGATCGCGATGACGTCGATCAGGCCTATCAGCAGCCCGAACCGGCATACCTGCGATGTGAGCCGCACCATGGGTTGCATTCCCCGCACGCGTGACAGCGGCGGGATCAGCGCCGCCGCGCCTAGCTGGGTGAGGAAGGCCGGCATCGCGCCGGCGTCGGTGGAGATCTGACCGAAGATCACGCTGATGCATCCGATGAGGCCGCCCACGACGACCCCCAGGACGAGAGCCGAGCTCGCGCCGATGGTTGACACGGACGGCAGGCGCCCCTCGCTCACGATCAGCAGCACCGCGGGAATGGCGATCAGGATGCCGGCGAGCTCCGTGCGGCTCAGCAGGTCGCCGGTCAGCGGCCCGACCACCGCGGGCACGGCCAGGGAGACGACGCCGAGCACCGCCGAGAAGACGGCCATCGGCCCGCGCTCCATCCCGAGGTAGAGCAGCGGCCGCACCAGCGCCACGACGGGGATCGCCACGAGCATCCACACAAGATCTCCTGCGGTGACGGCGGCGGGCGGGATGACGATCACGTAGAGCCCGGCGGTGGCGGCCCCCATGCACGACGCCACCCAGGCGATGGACACGACCCCGCCCGGTCGCGCGACCCGCCGGCCCCCCATGCCTCCGAAGAAGTCGCCCACGCCCAGCAGCGAGGATGCGAGGGCGGCGAGAAAGACAGGCAAGCTCACATGCTACGCAGCCTCCGCTCCCACCCCCTGCCGGGCGCGGGTCGTGGGTGAGCTCGTCATAGCGAACCTATCGTTGGTCCCCACCACCTGCCGGGCGCGGGTCGTCGTCTAGCCTGATCTGTTGTGATCCCGACCGACGGGCCGTACTACGACGAGTTGCACCTGGGCCAGGTGATGCCCCGCCAGCCGCCGGTGGTGATCGACGGCGGCATGGCCGCGCTCTACCAGTCGATGGTGGGCGAGCGGCTGGCGATGACCATGGATGCCGGGGTTTGCGCCGCCGTCACCGGGCGGCAGGGACGTCTGGTGAGCCCCGCGCTGGTGATGCACGTGTCGCTCGGGCACAGCACCACGCTGACGAGGCGGGTGATCGCCAACCTCTTCTTCCGCGACGTGCGTCTGTTGAGACCGGTCTTTCTCGGGCAGTCGATCGCCACGACCGTCACCGTGGTCGCTCTGGCCGACAGCCGGGCCCGTCCGGGCCGCCGTCACCGGGGCAAGGTGCTGGCCGACATCCTCAGCACCGCCGACGGCGATCCGGCGGTGAGCTACCGGCGCGCGCCGCTGCTGCCGCAGTCCGGCGAAGAGCAGCCGGGCCACGCCGACGATCTGGGCCGCGAGTCTCCGCTGGATCTCGCCCCATACGCGGCGCTCGTGCCGCGCCACTGGGACTTCACGGCGCTGGGGCCGGGGACCGGCTGGGAGCCCGGCGCCACGCTGGTCGACCCCGCCCGCGACGTGATCGACAACGCGCTGGGTCTGGTGCGTCTCACCAACAACCTGGCGATGGTGCACCGTGACGCGGCCGAGTCGCCGTACCCGCAGCGCCTGGTGTACGGCGGCCATGTGGTGGGTCTGGCGCAGGCCTCGCTGTCGAGGGTGCTGGCGGGGATGGCGACGGTCGTCGGCTGGCACGGCTGCGAACATCTCGGCCCCGCCTTCGAGGGTGATCAGGTGTCGTTCAGCCACACGCTGCTGGAGTGTGCGCCGGCCGGGGCCGGGCGGGTGTTCGCCGTGCAGGTCGAGGGCTTCGCCCACCGGTCCGCCGAAACCGAAAAGATCCTCGACTGGATCGTCATAGCCGCAGCCCCGTAGGCGCGGCCGCACCCTAGACGCGCAGTTCGGTGAGGCCGTCGGCGCGTAGTTCGGCGAGTCGGTGGCCCAGGGTGGCCCGAAACGAACCATGAGTGGCTACTGTCAAGCCGATGGTTCACCTGGAGCTAGAGCGGATCGAGGCTCTGGAGCTGATGGGGATGGTCCTCGCCCACCTCTCCAGCGCTGAGGCAGCCGGCGATCTGTCGCCGCGCGTCCCGATGCTGATGGTGATCCGTGACAAGCTGGCCGAGGGTCTACGGGAGCAGCCATGAGTTATAACGAAGCCGATGTTCATACAGCCAATGCTGCGATGGGCAAGCACAGGGAAGGATTCGACCTCGAGGTGGATGCCGCGCTGGCGGTGGTCGGCCTGAGCGCCGAGCGGGCCCGCAAGGAAGCGGTGATTCGAGATGACATGATCCGGGTCGCTCACCGGGCCGGCGTCTCGCTCCGGCAGCTTGCCGAGGCTTCGGGCCTCGGCCGCAAGACGGTCACAGCCATAGTGGAGGCCGACCAGACGCGAGCCTGAGGGGGTGTTGTCGCGGTATTGCCGCCATAATGCCTGTCACGTTCGGGGCTGTAGCTCAGCTGGCTAGAGCACCTGCTTTGCAAGCAGGGGGTCGTCGGTTCGAATCCGATCAGCTCCACATGATGTCTTCAGAACAGGTGAGCCAGGCTGAGCCGGATGCCAGGCAGGCTGAGTTGGATGACCGCATACGGCGGGTGCTTGGCGAGTTCGAGCTCGTCGGGCCGTTCTCGGCGGGCTATCCGGTCAACCAGAGGTTCGACTATTCGGCGCTCTTCCCGCTGCTTGCCTTCGCCGCCAACAATGTGGGCGACCCGTTCGGCTATTCCCGCTACCAGGCCAACACCCACGAGACCGAGCGCGAGGTCGTGCACAAGGTCGCCGAGTTGCTGCGACTGCCCGCCGAGTCGGCCTGGGGCTATGTGACCGCCGGCGGCACCGAGGGCAACATGTACGGCATCTATGTGGGCCGGGAGATGCTCCACGATCCCATTGCCTATTTCTCCCAGGACACCCACTATTCGGTGCTCAAGATCCTCCATGTTCTGAATATCCGCAACATCATGATCCGCAGTCAACCGAGCGGCGAGATCGACTACGACGATCTGCGCGAGTCGATCCGCATCAACCGTGACACCCCGGCGCTCATCATCGCCAATATCGGCACGACCATGAAGGGCGCGGTCGATGACCTCGACCGCATCCGCGGCATCATCGACGACCTGGCGCTCACCCGCTACTACGTTCACGCCGATGAGGCTCTCAGCGGCATGATCCTGCCCTTCGTCGATGATCCTCAGCCGTTCGGTTTCGACAGCGGCATCGACAGCGCCGCTGTCTCGGGCCACAAGATGTTCGGCTCCCCGGTGCCGTGCGGCGTGGTCGTGACCAAGCGCGAGCACACGGCGCAGATAGGCCGCGCCATCGAATATGTTGGAGCGCTCGACACCACCCTGCTCGGTTCTAGGAGTGCCATTGCTCCTGTGATCCTGTGGCACTCGCTCACCAAGCACGGCCATGACGGCTTTCGTCAGGTGGTGGCGAGCATGCTGGACATGGCCGAGTACGCCGTGGGACAGTTCAACGCCAACGGCATCGCTGCCTGGCGGGCGAAGAACAGCCCTACCGTGGTGTTTCCCCGTCCCTCGCCGCGGGTGCTCTTCGAGTGGCAGCTCGCCCCGCTCGACGATTTCGCTCACCTCATCACGATGCCGCATGTCACACGTGAGATGATCGACGAGATCGTCGCCGACTGCATGGAAGGGCCGACCGACCAATGAACCATTCAGCCGACCGATGAACCAGTCAGCCATGAACCAGTCAGCCATGAACCAGTTAGCCGACGTCGGCGGCACCGGCGGCACCGATCACCGCACCGAGGGGTTTCCCGGGGAGCGACTCATTGTCATCGTGCCTCACGAGCCCGGGCAGCTGGCTCATGTCACCAGCCTGCTCGCCGCCGAGAGCATCAACCTGGAGTCCATCGACGGGCGGCTCGCCGGTGAGCTTGGGGTCATCACCCTCAGCACGGGCGACGACGATGCGGCGCTGCGCGTCCTCCTTAAGGCCAACCTGCGAGCCGTCACCTCCGATGCGATCGTGTTCCATATGCTCGATCGCCCCGGGGCCCTTGCCGGCGTCTTGCAGCTGTTCGAGCAGCACAGCGTCAACGTGCGCACGATCCACATCATCCATCGCCAGTCCGGCTCAGCGGTGGTCGCCGTGACCACCGACAACGACGACCAAGCCCGCAGCCTGCTCGACAGCGACTCCCTCCTGTAGCCGGTCTGCGACTTGCGGCTGGCACCGTCGCGGCAGATCACCGAGCCGTCGCAACTTGCTGCGATGAGGCTAGACTTGAGCAGCAAGCCCAACAGCTGGAGGCAAGGTTTGAGGAGATGGATAGTGTAGGGTTTGCGCTGGGAGCCGATTTGAATAGTCTACGCCATGATTGAGCATATTTTATCCCATGTGGGATTGGAAATGAGTCGCCCATGCACATTCTGGCCAGAAGGACACTTCGAGAATACTGGGAGAGTCACCCGGATGTCGAACAGTCGCTGCTTGCTTGGTATCGCATAGTCCAAAGAGAAGTATGGGAATCGCCTAGCGAGGTGAAAGCTAGATTTCCGAAGGCTAGTATCGTAGGAGACAACCGAGTGGTTTTCAATATACGGGGAAATGAGTACCGCTTAGTGGTCCACATTAACTATACGTACCGTAAGGTCTATATCCGCTTCGTGGGAACTCATGAAGAGTATGACCGCATCAACGTACGAGAGGTGTAGCAATGGCGAATATGGAGTATATTCGTACCGAAGCCCACTACGAGGCCGCGTTGGAACGTGTGGCGGAACTCATGGACGCTGATGAAGGGACACCCGAGGGCGATGAACTCAACATGCTTGCCGATCTTGTGAAGGATTACGAGGACCGACACTTCCCGATGGGACATCCCGATCCAGTCGCAGTGATCGAGTTCTGCATGGATCAACAGGGACTCGCTCAGAGCGACCTTGTACCACACATAGGGAGTCCTTCGCTGGTGTCCGAGGTACTCTCCAGGAAGCATCCGATCACGCTGCCCATGGCTTGTGCCCTTCAGGAATGCCTCGGTGTTCCCGTTGAGATGCTGCTAGCGGAGCCTGCACCAACCGACGACGCTCGGCTGGCAGCCGCTCGCTCTCGCGGCACATGAGTTCCCAGTGCTGTTTGTCTGACCAAAATTGAGTGCTCGGTGCTTAAGGGATCGAGCATTGCGTAGGAACTATCGGTTGGCATCACATTTCATCGCAAAAGAGTATCCGACCGTTTCGACGTTGCTAGACACCCTGTGCGGGCGTTCAGGGGCCGAGCAGTGCGGCGGGGATTATCCCGATCCCGTCTGAGCGCCGGTATGCCTCCCGGCCCGAGGACACCACTGCGGCATCGATCAGTCTCGGCCCGATCTGGTCGGCGAGCCATCGCAGATGCCTTACGTCTCCGTCGCTGATGACTGCGCTGAGTTTGACTTCCAGCGCCACTATTGCGCCGTCGGCGCGCTCGACGATCAGATCGATCTCGTGTTCGCCGCCGTGGGTGCGCAGATGGTGCACCCGTGCCTCGCACGCTTGAGCGTAAACCCTCACCGACAGCGTCATCAGCGACTCGAACAGCGCGCCGAACAGCGTCCCGTTGCCGTTCCAGCCGCCGGTTCCGGCTAGGAGCGCGTCCGTGTCGATGCCCAGCAGCCGAGCGGCCAGCGCTGGGTCGACCAGCTGATGCACGGGCGCGGAGGCGAGCCGGCGCAGCCTGTTGCGGGTCGGCAGCCACGCTGGGACTTCCTCGATGAGGCGCATGCCTTCGAGGGCGGCACGGTATGGAGCGGTTGTCGCCCGTGCCGGCTTGTCGGACTCGCCCCCGGAGGCGGCGTCGCGGATCTTCTCGAACGCGGCGGCAGTGGACGAGGCGGCAGCGTAGGCGGTGATCCACCTGCGCAGCGAAGCGGCGTCGCGCATGGTGCGCCCGAACTGCTGGATGTCGTGGTTGAGGATCTGGGAGATGTAGCCGTCGAGCAGGCTGCGCCGCACCCGCGGTGGATGTGGCCTGATCCCCGGGAACCCCGATCTGACAGTCTCGTCTGCGTACTGTTCGATGCCGATGCCGGTAGCGCCGGCAAGCGGGGGCCTGCCGCCGGCGAGCATCCCGGCGAGGCTGACCGTGGGCGTGGCGAGTTGGCGTTCGGCGAGTGACATGGGCCGCATCTGCACGGTGATGATCCGCCCGGCACCGGGGTGCGTTGGCGCCTCGGTGGGCACCGCTGACCCAGTGAGAAGGAAGCGTCCCGGTCGGGGGTCGGCGTCCACGGCGCGGCGCACCAGGTCCCACGAGGTTGGAAGCCTCTGCCACTCGTCTATGAGTACCGGCGGCTCGCCGTCGATGACCCGGCCCGGCTCCCCGCTCAGAACCTCCAGCAGCCCCGGATCGTCGAGCCGGTGGATCGTTCTGGCCCGTTGCTGCGCGGTCTCGGTCTTGCCCACCCCGCGTGCGCCCTCAATGGAGACCGCCGGCGCATCGGCCAGCGCGTCGAGTTCAGCGTCGACGATCCGCGCCAGGTACTCCACAGGCCGATACTACGTGCCGGCGACTCGGGCGTCGGCTCCGTCTAGGAAGGTCGGGGTGGCAGGCGAGGTTCGATTGACATACAATGAAATAACATGAAGTTCTGCGAAGCCGATTGCGAGTTCCTCAAGGTCGCCTAGCTCGACTACTCGGAGCCGGGTGGGGGTGGCGCGCTAGAGTCGCTGGTTGATGGGCGCGGGGACGGGCGGCGGGGCTGGTGAGCTGGACGCTGACCTGAGGTCCGATCTGTGGAAGATGGCGGACGCGCTGCGCGGGAGCATGGACGCCGCCGAGTACAAGCACGTTGTCCTCGGGCTGATCTTCCTCAAGTACGTCTCGGACGCCTTCGAGGAGCGGCACGCGCAGCTCGAGGGCGAGGTGGACGACGGGGCCGACCCCGAGGAACCGGACGAGTACCGTGGGTTGAACATCTTCTGGGTGCCGGCCGAGGCTCGCTGGGCTTACCTGCAGGGACACGCCCGCCAGCCCGACATCGGCCAGTTGATCGATGAGGCGATGGTCGCCATCGAGCGCGACAACCCTGCGCTTGATGGTGTGCTGCCCAAGGACTACGCCCGGCCGGCACTGAATCAGACCCGCCTCGGGCAGGTTGTCGACGCTGTCGGCAACATCAAGGTTGGCGGCGCCGGCGCGCACGCCACGGACGTGCTGGGCGGCGTCTACGAGTACTTTCTTGAGCAGTTCGCGCTGGCCGAGGGACGCAAGGGCGGCGAGTTCTACACGCCGCGCTCGGTGGTGCGGCTCTTGGTGGAGATGCTGGAGCCGTATCACGGTCGTGTCTATGACCCGTGCTGCGGGTCTGCGGGCATGTTCGTCCAGTCGGTGGAGTTCATCCGCGCGCACGCCTCGGGCAACGGCAACGGGGGCAAGGCTCGCGCCGACATCTCCATCTATGGGCAGGAGTCCAACTACACCACTTGGCGCATGGCCCTGATGAACCTGGCGATCCGGGGCATCGAGGGCCAGATATCCCACGGCGACAGTTTCCACAACGACCGCCATCCCGACCTGAGAGCCGATTACATACTGGCCAACCCGCCCTTCAACGTCTCGGACTGGGGGCAAGAGCGGTTGCGGGACGATCGGCGCTGGGTTTACGGCGTCCCTCCGGCAGGCAACGCCAACTTCGCCTGGGTGCAGCACTTCCTGTACCATCTCGCCCCGCGTGGCACGGCGGGCTTCGTGCTGGCGAACGGCTCGATGTCGTCGAACACCTCGGGCGAGGGCGAGATGCGCAAGAACATCGTCGAGGACGACCTCGTCGACTGCATAGTGGCGCTTCCCGGGCAACTGTTTCGCTCCACCCAGATACCCGTTTGCCTGTGGTTCCTGTCGAAGGGCCGCCGCTCCGGAGAGTACCGGAACCGCCGTGGCGAGGTGCTGTTCATCGATGCCCGTGGCGTGGGCCGCATGATCGACCGCACGCACCGCGAGTTGACGGCCGATGACATCGCCCGCATCGCCGACACATATCACGCGTGGCGAGGCGAGGAAGGCAGCGGCGAGTATGTCGACGTGCCCGGCTTCTGCAAGTCTGCCGATCTAGACGAGGTGCGGCGCCACAAGCACGTGCTCACACCGGGCCGCTACGTAGGTGCGGCACCCCAGGAGGATGACGGCGAACCGTTCGAGCAGAAGATGTCGCGCCTCGCCAAGCAATGGCGCGAGCAGCGCGCCGAGGCGCAGCGCCTAGACGAGCAGATCGAAGCGAATCTGATCTCGCTGGGATTCGGTGACACAGCAACCAGCAGACAGCCAGGTGGAGCCGAAGGTGCCGCTTGACCTGACAAGCCTCCGCAACTCCGTCTGGTCACTCTCAGACTTGGTGGCCGCTGCCGAGAACGATACGCGCATGGCTCAGTTCACCGAGGTGGAACGCAATGGCATACGCGCCGGTGTCATCCAGAACTTCGAGGTCACTTACGAACTCGCTTGGAAGATGATTGCCCGCTGGCTGAACGCCAATGTCGGCGGTGCCGTGGCGGACGGTCTGGCGAGGCGACAACTCTTCCGGCTTGCTGCTCAGAACCGTCTGATCCACGATGTGGAGACATGGATGAAATTCCACGAGACGCGAAATCTCACATCTCATACTTACAATGAGGTGCAGGCAGAAACAACCTATAGAGCAATGAGGGAATTTGCACACGAAATGCGACTCCTGCTCGGAGCGCTGGAAGCTCACAATGATTGACCTCAAGCCTGCCGACCTAGATATTGTGTTGAGAATTCTGGCTGAGCATGTGCCAACGTGCGAAGTACGTGCATTCGGATCCCGTGCCATCTGGACCGCCAAAGACTACTCGGACTTAGATCTGGTGATCATAGATGAAGAACCGGTGCCACTGCAGAAAATAGGCCGACTACGCGAAGCCTTTGAAGATTCCAACCTACCAATTTGCGTCGATATTCTCGACTGGCATACAATCTCCGACACTTGGAAAGAGAAGATCGAATATAGCTACGCTGTGCTACAGAAAAGAGCACCTGGCAACGAGTGGGACGAAGCGACCTTTGGCGATTGCGCCTTGCTGGTAAAGAATTCAGTTTCCCCTGCCGACTTTGGTGAAGTACCGTATGTCGGTCTTGAGCACATCGGCCAAGAAACGCTGTCGTTAGTTGGATCGGGCGTTGCGTCCGATGTCACTAGCACTAAGTCACGCTTTAAGGTCGGTGATGTGCTTTTCGGCAAACTCAGACCATATTTTCGCAAAGTCATCCAGGCGAAGTTTGACGGCATATGTTCAACCGACATCTGGGTAGTGCGTCCGGCTGAGGGGGTAGATGCTAGGTTTCTGTTCTATCTAATGGCCTCCCGATCGTTTGTAGATCTCGCCACTCAAGGTACAGAAGGTACCAGAATGCCGCGTGCGAAGTGGGATTTCGTATCTCGATTGCTTATCCGATTGCCGCCCATTGACGAGCAGCGGCGGATAGCGCAAGTTCTCGGTGCGCTCGATGATCGGATCGAGTTGAACCGGTGTATGAGCGAGACGCTTGAGGAGATGGCGCGGGCGCTCTTTCAGTCGTGGTTCGTGAACTTCGATCCGGTACACGCCAAGGCAGAGGGTCGACCCTCCGGCCTCCCCCCCGAACTAGACGCCCTATTCCCCGACACCCTCCAAGATTCCGAACTCGGCCCCATCCCCAAGGGTTGGCAGATACAAGAGTTGGGCGACGTGGCTGAATCTATTCGCGGCAGGTCTTATAGAAGCGTAGAACTATCTGAATCCGAGACGGCGCTAGTGACTCTCAAGTCGTTCGCCCGCGGGGGCGGCTATAGGTCCGACGGTCTCAAGGCATACACTGGACCTTACAAGCCAGATCAGATAGTCCTACCAGGTGAGATGGTCATTGCATGCACGGATGTCACACAAGCGGCGGAAGTGGTGGGCCGTCCAGCTATTGTTGCGCGCAGCAGTTGCTACTCGACTCTGGTCGCTTCACTAGATGCCGCAATCGTCCGTCCTCACAGAAACTTCGGTGTATCAGTTGAATTTCTTTATTGTCTTTGTAGCGGTTTCTCGTTTGCGCACCATACATACGCCTATGTCTCTGGCACAACTGTATTACACTTGAGCAAGGATGCTATACCATCATTCAAATTTGTAATGCCTCCCCAAGAGATATGCCGGTACTTTGATGCGCTTGCAGTGCCCGCAATCGCGTGTTCGTTACAGGGCGCATCGTGGTCAGATGCCTTGTCCGCTCAGCGCGATGCTCTACTGCCGAAGTTGGTGTCGGGTGAACTTAGAGTGCCAGCTTGTGAGAAGACGGTTTGACGGAGGACGATATGGTGCTATCCTCTAACCATGGCTGACGAGCTACTGTCTTCACCTGACAAGGAGGAGGCGCTGTCTAGGGTTTACGCGCTTGCAGTGGCTAGTCACGCCGGGTACACAACCGCCGATCCTTACTTTGACCGAGATGGGATCGATATTCGGATTCAAGCCGGTGGACCGAGACGCCCGGCGCTTGAACTCCAACTCAAGGCTACTATCAATCTGAGCAAACCGCAGAATGGGTACGTGACGTTTCGTCTTCGGCGGCACAACTACGATTTGCTCATTGCGGAAACTCAAACACCCAGGCTGCTCGTAGTGCTAGATCTTCCAAGCGACGCGTCGAAATGGGTAACCATTACCGCCGAGGAGCTTATCGTGAGACGATGTGCATACTGGATCAGCCTCAGGGGCTACCCGGAGACAACAAACACATCATCAGTTAGCGTACACATCCCTATAGACAATCGATTCGATGTCGGTGCGTTGAGACAATTGATGGATGAGTCAAGATCAGGAGGCGTTCGATGAGAGTTCACGATTACACCATAGAGGACATGAAAACTGTCTCGCCAACAGCCTTGTCGGCTTATGCTCGCTCGATGGGTTGGGCCAAAGCTGAGCAGTATGGTAGCCACTCGGATGTCTATGCTGCTAAAGGCCTGCCGGATCTTCTCTTGCCACGTACCCAAAATCTCGCCGACTATCCCAGCATAGTCATGCGCCTGATGTCTGAGTTCTCCGAAATGTCGAACACCACCAGGGACTCCATCTATCGCGATCTTGTTACGGCAGATCGAGACGTGATGCGTCTCAGTGTCCACGACAGTAATGGTGACGGGAGCCTGTCAGTTGACGCTGGTGTGAATTTGATGGAGGGCGCACGTGATATAGTGCTCGCCGCTGCCTGTTCCCTCAACAATCCGCGGGCTGCGTACCGAATGCGCGCTAATCAAGAAGCGACAGACTATTTGCGACAAGTTCGTCTCGGACAGACGGAGCGCGGCAGTTATGTTGTATCAGTGCTTAGCCCGGTAATTTCGCCTCCAGTGCAACAGATTCTCTTCGAAGAGATGGATGCAGACGCAAACAGCGAACCGCTCGGTCGGCAAGTTACGAAACACATGCAGTCTGCCCTGGTAGCTGTTCGTGAGGCAATCGAGCAGATAAATTCGGGTGTCTCTGATGCGCTGAATGGCACTCTGGAGCGAGGCGTTAGTGCTAACTTTTGTGAGGCTATTGCAACTGCACTCGGCACCTTTGCGGCTGTGGAGAGTCGGTTTACTTGGGCTCTCACTCGTCCGACAGATGTCACGTTGTCCAAGATCCGATTTGTGGCGGTAGATGGCCCGATTCTAAGGGAGGCTGCTAGGTCGCTTCGATCGCGAGCACCCCGGCAGGATGTTCAGGTTTTCGGTTTCGTGCAGAGTCTACAACGCGACGAACATGAGATGGAGGGAACGATTGTCGTGAGAGCATCTATCGATGGCAAGAACCAGTCGGTCGGAACGGTCCTCAGCCAATCTGACTACGAACGGGCCATAGATGCACACAAGGAGAAAGCTCCGATTGTGATGAGCGGAGACCTGGAGCGCGGTGCTCGGCGTTGGCAGCTGCTCAATCCGCGCATCGTAGACGTGATCAAGAACGACGACGATGCGGCCGATTAGTTGCGACGAGATAGTAAGTTCTCGATGAAGCTCACGGCGAGCTGCGTCGACGGCTGGGTAGAAGGCCATCGCTCTCGTAAAGGCGCGGCGACTATAGACTCAGTGTGGGTTTCGGGAGAGGCGACGCGGTGCTGACTAATCTTGTGGTTCGGAACTTTAAGCGGTTTGGCGAGTTGGACGTTGAACTTGGGAGTCCTGTGGTGTTCATTGGGCCGAACAACTCGGGCAAGACTTCGGCGATGCAGGCGTTGGCGCTCTGGAACATTGGCCTCAAGCGTTGGAACGAGAAGCGCTCCGGTTCGGATACGCCCAAGACGCGTCCTGGAGTTACGGTGAATCGGCGAGATCGGATCGCGATTCCCGTGCCAGCGGCGAACCTTTTGTGGCGCGGGCTTCACACGCGCGATGTGCAGAGGGTCGCCGGTCGGCAGCGCACTGACAACGTTCGCATCGAGATCGTCGTGCAAGGTGTGAGCGGCACAGAGGAATGGTCATGTGGGCTGGAGTTCGACTACGCGAACCCGGAGTCGTTCTACTGCCGCCCCCTTCGGCTTGGTGACGGCAAGCAACCGGATCGCATGCGCGTGCCTGAGGAGGCGGCCGCAGTGGAGGTGGCCTTTCTTCCTCCGATGTCGGGGCTTGCTGCGACAGAGACGCGCCTTGATCCTGGCGCTGTCGACGTGCGGGTCGGCGAAGGCCGCACCGCCGAGGTGCTGCGCAATCTTTGCTATCGGGTTCACGAGGCAGACTCTGATAGTTGGGACCGCCTGCTCCGCCAGATAGAGCGGCTGTTCGGAGTGCAGATCGAGGCTCCTCGCTATGTGCCCGAGCGGGGAGAGGTCACCATGGGTTATCGCGAGGGCAAAGTCTCGCTGGACATCTCCTCGAGCGGGCGCGGGCTACAGCAGACTCTTTTGATCCTGGCGTATATGTACGCTAATCCTGGTGCCGTGCTGCTGCTTGATGAACCTGACGCTCACCTTGAATTCTTGCGCCAGCGCCAGACCTACCGGCTGGTGACAGAGACCGCAACGGAGACCGGAAGCCAGATCATCGCTGCTAGTCACTCAGAAGTGCTGCTCAACGAGGCAGCCGGCAAGGACATGGTCGTGGCCTTCGTTGGCGAGCCTCACCGTATCGACGACCGCGGTAACCAGGTGCTGAAGGCGTTGAAGTCCATCGGCTTCGAGCATTATGTTCAGGCAGAACAAACCGGCTGGGTGCTCTACCTCGAAGGTTCAACGGACTTGACCATCTTGCAGCAGTTCGCACAGCGACTCAACCATGATCGAGCGATACGAGCACTGGAGCGGCCGTTCGTGCGCTACGTAGGCCGTCTCATCTCCGAAGCAGAGGATCACTACTACGGCTTGCGCGAGGCGATACCTGGCTTGCCCGGCATCGCCATTCTCGATGACGCACCGCCAGACCGATCTCGGGGTGCCCTGAGGTGTCTCGGCTGGCGGCGTCGGGAGATCGAGAACTACCTGTGCAGCCGGGCGACGCTGGAGGCATACGTAAAGTCAGTCGCGCGATCGACCTCGATAGGACCGTTGTTTGCCGAGGCAGAAGCGACACGGTGCCTGGACGCGATCAGCGAGGCAATCGATGAGATTGAACGTGCGAGGGAAACGCTTGGCCAGGGATCGCCGTGGGGTGACGATGTAAAGGTAAGCGACGATTTCTTGACCCCGTTGTTCGACTTGTACTTCCGTAAGCTCGGAATCCCGAATCTGATGCACAAGACCAGCTTCTACAAACTGGTCGAGCATGTCCCCGAGGCCGAGATCGATCTAGAGATCAGCGAGAAGTTGGATGCCATCGCGGAGGTTGCTGAGAGCGCCAAGCCCGCTGAAGAGATGTAGGCGAGCACCATGTGTGAAGCTGACCGCGACGCACGAACCCGTAGTGGCCGCTGCCGGGCTGCACGCGAAGCATGAGTGACCGCACGGTGGCCGCCATGGGTGAGGCTGATGTGGAGGATGCTGCGCTTGAGTGGCTTGCTGGCATTGGCTGGCAGGTTGCTCACGGATCCGAGATCAGCCCCGACGTCCCGGGCGCGGCCCGCCCTGATTACACGACCGTTGTGCTGGAACAGCAGTTGCGCGACGCCCTGGCGCGGCTCAACCCGGACCTGCCGAGCGATGCCGTCGGTGACGCTGTCCGCAAGCTGATCCGCCCAGAGGGTTCGACGCTGGAAGCTCGCAATCGCGCCTTCCACCGAATGCTCGTCGGCGGTCTGCAAGTTGAGTACCGGACCGGCGGCGGCGCTATCCGCGGCGCGCCGGTGACCGTCCTTGACTATGACAATCCAGAGGCCAACGACTGGCTCGCAGTCAACCAGGTGACCGTTGTCGAGCGCGGCCGTGTCCGCCGTCCGGACATCGTGCTGTTCGTCAACGGCCTGCCGCTCGGCGTGATCGAGCTCAAGAGTCCGACCGATGACGACGCCACCATCTGGACCGCCTGGCAGCAACTCCAGACCTACAAGGACGACCTCCCCGCCCTGTTCTCGATGAACGGGTTGCTCGTTGCCTCCGATGGCACCGAGGCGCGGCTCGGCACGCTCACCGCCGGCAAGGAGTGGTTCAAGCCGTGGCGCACGATCACGGGCGAAGACACCGCCGAGGCGAACGCACCGGAGTTGCGGGTACTGCTTCAAGGCGTTTGCACGCCGGACCGCCTGCTCGATCTGATCCGGCATTTCATCGTGTTCGAGGACGACGCCGGCGCTCTCGTCAAGAAGATCGCGGGCTATCACCAGTTCCACGCGGTGCGCACGGCCGTTGCCGAGACCTTGCGAGCAGCGCGGGCACAGGCCGGTGAGCCCGGTGGCGCAGAGTTCCATGATGACAGCCTTCGTGATGACGGGCGCGGGCACCGCCGCGCTGGGCAGAAGCCGGGCGGGAACACCGGCGACCGGCGGATCGGGGTGGTCTGGCACACGCAGGGCGCGGGCAAGAGCCTGACGATGGCCTTCTACGCCGGCGCCATCGCACGTGAGCCGGCGATGCAGAACCCGACGATCGTGGTGCTCACCGACCGCAACGACCTCGACGATCAGCTCTTCGGCACGTTCTCGCGCTGCCAAGACCTGCTGGGCCAGCCGCCGGCGCAGGCCGAGAACCGCGCCGACCTGCGCAAGAAGCTCTCCGTCGCCTCCGGTGGCGTGGTGTTCACCACGATCCAGAAGTTCCTCCCCGAAAAGCGCGGCGACACCCACCCGTCGCTGTCGGATCGGCGCAACATCGTGGTCATCGCAGATGAGGCGCATCGCAGCCAGTACGACTTCATCGACGGCTTCGCCCGCCACCTGCGTGACGCCCTGCCACACGCATCTTTTGTCGGCTTCACGGGGACGCCGATCGAGCTCCAAGACGCCAACACGCGAGCGGTCTTCGGTGATTACATCAGCGTCTACGACATACAACAAGCCGTGGAAGACCAAGCCACGGTGCCCATCTACTACGAGAGCCGCCTCGCCAGGGTGGCACTCGATGACGACACCCACGCACTGATCGACGAGAAGTTCGAAGAGCTCACCGAGGGCGAGGAGATCGAGAGCAAGGAGAAGCTCAAGACGCGGTGGGCACAACTTGAGGCCATCGTCGGCGCGGCTGAGCGCATCCGCCTTGTGGCCGCCGACATCATCGAGCACTACGAGACACGCCTGGAAACCATGGAGGGCAAGGCGATGGTGGTGTGTATGAGCCGCCGCATCTGCATCGACCTCTACCGTGAGCTGGTGCGGCTGCGCCCGCAGTGGCAGCACGACGACGATGACAGGGGCGCGATCAAGGTCGTGATGACCGGTTCGGCCTCCGACCCTGCGCAATGGCAGCCCCACATCCGCAACAAGGCGCGCCGCGAGACGCTCGCCAAGCGTTTCCGAGACCCTGATGACGAGCTGCGTGTGGTGCTGGTACGCGACATGTGGCTGACGGGTTTCGACGCTCCCAGCCTGCACACGATGTACGTCGACAAGCCGATGCGCGGCCACGGCCTGATGCAGGCCATCGCCCGAGTCAACCGTGTGTTCATGGACAAGCCCGGCGGCCTGGTTGTCGATTACCTGGGACTCGCCAACGAGCTCAAGCAGGCACTTGCGACATACACCGGGAGCGGCGGCAAGGGCAGGACGGCGCTCGACCAGGGCGAGGCCGTGGCGGTGATGCTCGAGCGATACGACGTCTGCTGCGGGATCCTCGGCGGCTTCGACTGGTCGAAGTGGACGCAGGGCGCGGCGCAGCGTTTGGAGTTGCTGCCCGCAGCCCAGGAGCACGTGCTGGCCCAGCAAGACGGCAAGGATCGCTTCACCCGCAGCGTGCGCGATCTGGAGAAGGCGTTCGCGCTGGCCGTGCCCCATGACGAGGCATTGCGAATCCGTGACGATGTGGCCTTCTTCCAGTCGCTGCGCCTGGCGCTCATCAAACGCTCCGCAAGCACCGTGCGCGCCGAGGAGGAACTCGACCATGCGATACGGCAGATTGTCTCAAGTGCGGTAGCGCCCGAGGGTGTGGTCGACATCTTCGCAGCCGCCGGCCTGGACAAGCCCGACATCTCGATCCTGTCCGAGGAGTTCCTGGCCGAGGTGCGCGGCATGCGTCATCGCAACCTCGCCGTCGAGTTGCTGCAGAAGCTGCTCAGGGGCGAGGTCACTGCCCGCCGGCGCAAGAACGTCGTGCGGGCCCGTTCCTTCGCAAGGCTCTTGGAGGAGTCGCTGCGCCGCTATCAGAACCGCGCCATCGAGGCGGCGCAGGTGATCGAAGAGTTGATCGCGCTGGCCAGACAGATGCGCGAGGCCGACCAGCGCGGCGAGGAACTCGGCCTGACCGAGGACGAGCTCGCCTTCTACGACGCGCTCGAGACCAACGACAGCGCCGTGCAGGTGCTCGGTGACGAGACATTGCGCGACATCGCCCGTGAGCTGGTGGACACCGTCCGCAGCAGCGTCACCATCGACTGGACGGCCAGGGAGAACGTGCGCGCCAACATCCGCCGCCACGTGAAGCGCATCCTCAATCGGCACGGCTACCCGCCGGACAAGCAGGAAAGGGCCACACGAACGGTCCTCGAGCAAGCCGAGGCACTCTCAGAAACCTGGGCCACCGCCTAAGCCCGAACCCCCCGCAAGATCACGAAGCCCCCGAGTCCGTTGACTCTCCGTGTCTGGGTGGCTAGCCACATGTCCTGGAGACTCCTAGGCGAGTGAGCGTGGCTTTTTGGGCTTGGGCACCAACGGCTAGCAGGAAGGTGTCGAGGGGCAGGCTCCCGATTCCGGACTCGGCCTTGTGGGCGTGAAATACGGCGTTCTGAGGTGAGACCAGGTAGCTGTTGCCACGAAAACTCGGATACCGCTCGATCAGAGCGCTGAGACCCCTTCGGCTGTGGTTCGGTGACGATGCGATCTCGAACGCCAGTGGTGCTCGGGGGTCGTCGTAGATGAGATCTACCTCGTGGTTGCCGTCGCGCCAGTGATGAAGCCTCACGCCGATGTGTACGGCGAGCGTGTATAGCGAAGCCGCGGCGAGATTCTCTAGCAGCGCCCCCTGCTCTTCAGGATCCGACAGGGGGGCCAGCCCTCGGTGCAGCGCGGCGTTGCGCACTGCGCCGTCGGTGAAATAGAGCTTGCGGCCCCGCCGCTGCACGCTGGACTCCGCACCCGAGTAGTTAGTCAGCCTGAACACAAGGTATGCCTGCTCCAAATAGGAGAGGTAGCGATCGAGCGTCGGCTGAGCGACGCCTAGTTCCTTGCTCACCTTCTGGGGTGACAGGATCCCTGTGACCTGACCCGCAAGCACGTACAGCAAACGCTCCAGCATCAGCGGGTTCTCGATCTGGAACGCTTGGGGGATGTCCTTGTAGACGGCGCGCTCCACGACATCGCCGCGAAGAACCCGCTGAGACTGCAGGATGTGGTTCTCGATGTTGCGGTCTGGATCGTCGCGAGACCCAGGTGAGATGATCCGCGTCAGCAGCTCGGGGAACCCGCCGATGAACATCAGCAGCGTCCGGTAAGCCTCTAGGTGCCGACTGGCTCTTCTGCCCGCCTGCAGCGAGGCAAGCGTCTCGGCAAGCGTGTCGCCGGGTGGCCGAAGGGCCTCGCTCTCAACCTCACTTGGCGCGGTCTGGCTCGGAGCGGCGTTGTCGCCGAACGGGGGAGTCTCTTCATCGGCGGCTCCGGGTGCTGACCGGCTTGAAGCGGGCGTGCCGTTGGGCCGAAGCTCAAGTGGAACGGCCGCCAAGCTGAGGAACTCTTCAAGACGACAGGGCAGCAGGTGGTGCTCCTCCCAGCGGCCCACGCCGCTCTCGCGCCGCTGTCTGCGCAGCACGGCGGTGCTGCTGGAAGTGGCGGCGATCCGCACCGGCCAGTTCTCGTCATGGAAGGTCTTGAGCCACAGATCCCAATCGCTGGCGTACACGATCTCGTCCAGCATCAGGTACACGGGCGAGTCCTGGCTGGCCTCGCTCGTAGCGCTCAGCAAATGCCTCACTAGGTCGCCGAGGTTGACCTGGAGCAGCAGTGGATGGTCCATGCGCAGCCACCAGATCCGGCTGGGGGCGATCCCAACATCCGTCAGGCGTCGGACGGTCTGGTACAGCACCGTCGTCTTGCCAACCCGGCGAGGTCCGAGGATCACCTGGTGCCTTCGGGGTTCGTTGTTCAGGAGCCGCTCCCAGAGCACCGTGGCGAGGGATCGCTCAGTGGTCGGCGCATGGGCCTCGGGGACGGCACCGGACTGATGCCAGGGGTTCTGCTCCTCGAAGACCCGCCGGTGAACCTCGGCCTCGGATCTAAACTGCCAGTCAACCATCGCGGCCCGCCTCTTGTGTTGCTTGTTCGGCCAATAGCATACTGTATTGATATGCTAATGCGCAAACCACATATTCTCGCAGGGGAACTCGTTCCTTGTTGAGTCCGAGCAGAGGCAGGGTCCGCAGACTTTCTGCATGGCTCGCCTTGCTGGCGCGGGGACGGTCACAGCGAGAGAGCGACCCGAGCGCGCTCTTGGCGAACCCCCGGAACACGGCGAACCCCCCGAGCACGATGCCTGCGAGCCAATAGGCTGATCCGGATGACTTGCATCGGCTTGGTGCAGTTGCTCAGCCGGCCTGGAGCGGCCGAGGCCAACAGGGCCGCGGGCAATGCGGCGGCGGTCGACCTGTTCGAGCGGGGTGCGGACATCGTTGTGCTGCCCGAGATGGCCGTGCCCTGGTACAGCGCCGAGCGTGCCGTGCTCGAGCCGCTGGCGGAGACCCTGGACGGGCCGACCGTCGCCGGCTGGCAGGCCCTGGCCGACCGCTACGGCGGGCTTGTGGTGGGCGGCCTCTGCGAGCGTGACACCAGAGGGATCTACAACACGGCCGTGATCGTCGGCGCCGATGGCGTGGTCTCGCACTACCGCAAACTGCACCTCTTCGACATCGAGAAGCACTGCTTCGAGCCTGGCGATCTGGGGTTGCCCGTCGCTGCAACGGCTTACGGCGCCATCGGACTCTCCATCTGCTACGACCTCAGGTTTGTCGAGGTGGTGCGGGTGCTGGCGCTGAGCGGTGCCGACCTGGTATGCGTCCCGACGGCTTGGGTGCGCGGCTTCGACAAGCGTCGCTATGCGGACGGCGAGATGATCCCGCATGCCCAGGGTGCCGTGGTGCAGGCCAACTTGAGCCAGGTGTTCATTGCCTGCGCCTCACAGGTCGGCTCTGGCGACGGCGCCGACTTCCTGGGCTGCTCAATCGTTGCCGACCCCTACGGCGAGGTCATCGCCGGCCCCCTCTCAACAACGGGCGAGCAGTCGCAGCTGGTTGAGATCGACCTGTCACAAGCGCGGCGGGCACAGGAGCGCAGCCCGCTGATCAAACCCCGCACCGACCGCCGCAGCGACGTGTACAGGATCCTCCACAACGGCGAGACACTCTGATCCGAACAGACCGGCCCGGCCCTCAACCGGCCGGCCCTCGACTGTCTCGACCGTCTCGACTGTATAACTCTCACGGACAGGCTCTACTGGGGCAACCGGCAGAGCGCGGGCCTTAGCCCGTCCCTGGCAGACTCCTACGAGCAAACTCCGCCGCAGGCAGAACCGAGGAGCCAAGGCATGCGCCTTATCACGACAAGAACACCCGCGGGCACAGCGGCGGCAGTGCTGCATCCCGATGCCACGATGACGCCGCTGTCGCATTGCGGTCACGGCAGCGTGATGAGCCTGATCGAGGCCGGCCCCGACGCATGGGCAGCGGCGGAAGCCTCGTCGCAGAGCGGCCCGCGCCAGCCGATCGACCTTGATGCAACGGCGTTGCTGGCGCCGTTGCCGCGCACACCCCGCAACATGATCTGCGTCGGCCTCAACTACCAGGAGCACGTCGAGGAGGGCGACAGGCCTGGTGGCGTGGCTCCGCCCGACGCGCCCGTGCTGTTCACCAAGCCGTGGACGTGTCTCGTGGGCCACGGCGACAACGTGGACATCCATCGCAGCGCCACGACACAGGTGGACTGGGAGGCCGAGATCGCCGTCGTGATCGGGGTGGGCGGGCGCAATATCAGCACCGACGATGCGCTCGACCATGTGTTCGGCTATGCCCTGGCCAACGATGTGAGTGCCCGTGACCTGCAACTCGCCCAGGGCACGCTCGGGCAGTGGTATAAGGGCAAGTCGCTCGACGGCTTCTGCCCGATGGGTCCGAGCATTGTGACCGCGCCCGAGGTGGGCGACTACCGTGACATCAAGGTCGAGTTGAGGGTCAATGGCGTGACCAAGCAGTCGTTCCGGGCTGCTGAGATGATCAATTCGGTGCCCCGGATCATTGCGCGGGTCAGTCTGGGATGCGCATTGCTGCCCGGCGATGTGATCCTTACCGGCACGGCCGCGGGTGTGGGCCTTTGGCGTGAGCCACCGGAGTTGCTGGGCGCGGGAGATGTGGTGGAGATCGAGTCGCCGCAACTCGGGCTGCTCCGCACGAGCTTCACCGAGCCGCACCAATGAGCGCTCCCCTGTGGCATGGCTCGCGAGCCGCTTGGCACATCAACGGCCCGTGCCGGCCCTCTTCATCAGGCCCCTGGCGATGATCGTGCGCTGGATCTCGTTGGTGCCCTCGCCGATGGCCATCAGCGGAGCGTCACGGTAGAGACGCTCGATCTCAAGCTCGGTGGAGTACCCGTAGCCGCCGTGGATCCGCATCGATTCCAGCGACGCCCGAATAGCGGTCTCCGACGCGAAGTACTTGGCCATGCCCGCCTCCACGTCGGCGCGCAGGCCCTGGTCGATGCGGTTGGCGGCCCAGCGGGTGAGCAGTCGGGACGCCTCGATCTCGGTGGCCATGTCGGCCAGCTTGAGCTGGATCGCCTGGAACTCCCCGATGCGCTGTCCGAAGGCCTTACGCTCACCGGCGTAGGACAGCGCGGCGTCGAGGGCCGCCTGCGCGACACCCACAGCGCGGGCTGCGATGTTCACCCGGCCGACCTCGAGGCCCGACATCACCTGCTTGAACCCGAGGCCCTCCCGGCCGCCCAACAGGTTCTCGGCCGGCACCCTGGCATCGGTTAGCACCACCTCGCAGGACTCGGGGCCTTTGTAGCCGAGCTTGCCCAGGTCGCGCAGCACCTCGAAGCCCGGTGTGCCCGCCTCGACCATCAGCACGCTCATGCCCCGATGCCGCGGCCGAGCCTCGGGATCGGTCTTGACCAGCACCGGCAGCGGATCGGCGAAGCGGGCGTTGGTGATCCAGGTCTTGGCGCCGCGGATCACATAGTCGTTGCCGTCACGCCACGCCGTCGTCGAGATGCCTTGCAGGTCGCTGCCGGCGCCAGGCTCGGTGAGGGCGAGGGCGGTGCGCCGCTGCCCGGTGGCGAGTTCGGGCAGCCAGCGCCGCTTCTGTTCGGCTGTGCCGTGGTCGGTGATCATTCGGCAGCTGAGCGAGTGGGTGCCGAGGACGCCCGCAACCCCCATCCAGCCCATGGAGATCTCCTCGAACACCAAGCTCATAGACACGGTGTCGAGGTCGAGGCCGCCATACTCCGTGCCGACGGTGATCCCGAACAAGCCGAGTTCGGCCATTCCAGACACGATCTCGGCGGGGTAGCGGCCGGCCTGCTCCGACTCGCGGGACACCGGCTTGATCTCGTCGTTGACGAACTTCCGCAGCACATCCCGGAACATCTGCTGCTCTTCGCTCAGCTCGAAGTCCATCCTCAGGCGCTTGTTCGGGTGCTCGCTCGCCGGGTTGGGCCCGCCGTCGCGAGATCGGCTCGCCGGGACATCAGAGGCATCAGACCTTCTCGCTGGGCGATCTCGTCGGATCTCGTCGGATCTCGTCGCCGAGCGCGGACCGGCGACTAGATCGATCGGCCGGGGAAGCCGAGCCCCTCGTGATCCTTGCCGTCCATGTTGGCGTTGAGCCGCGCCCGGGCCATCAGGTCGGCCATCACCGCGCCGAGCTCGGCCGGGTTGTCGGGCTGCGTGGCCACCGGGCCGAGGTGCCATCCCTCGGCGATGCCGAGCTGACTGCCCCGCACGTCGAAGATCCGCCCGGTCACGTTGGCGGCCTCGGGGCTGGCCAGCCAGGCCGTGACGACGGCGATCCAGCGGGGGTCGATGCTGTCCTTGAACTCCTCGGGGGCGTCCTCGCCGCCCATCAGCGGAGCGGTGAGACGCGACCAGGCGGTGGGGGCCAGGCAGTTCACGGTCACTCCGTAGCGCACCAGCTCCTGGGCCGCGATCACGGTGAAGGCGGCGATGCCCGCCTTGGCGGCGCCGTAGTTGGTCTGGCCGACGTTGCCGTAGATACCCGACGGCGACGCCGTGTTGATGATGCGACCGTAGGCCTCCTCGCCTGCCTTGGCCTTGTTGCGCCAGTGCGTCGCGGCGTGGTGCGAGGGCCCGAACGTGCCCTTGAGGTGTACGGCGATCACGGTGTCCCAGTCGTCCTCGCTCATCGAGAACACCATGCGGTCGCGCAGTATGCCGGCGTTGTTGACCACGATGTTGATGTCGCCGAAGGTGTCGATGGCCTGCCGCACCATGGCTCCGGCGTCGTCGAAGCCGGCCACATTGCCGCCGTTGACGACCGCCTCGCCGCCCGCTGAGGTGATGGCTTCCACCACCTCGGCGGCCGGGGTCGTGTCGGCGCCGGCGCCGAACTGGTCGCCGCCGAGATCGTTGACCACCACCTTGGCGCCGTGCTCGGCGAGCATGAGGGCGTGCTCGCGCCCGATGCCGCGCCCCGCGCCCGTCACCAGCGCGACCTTGCCTTCGAGAAGCCTGCTCATGGAACCTCCTGCCTGCAGTGGTGCGAGTCGTCGGGCCTGGCCCCGAGGACAGCGCCGCTCACGCTACCTGCCACATCGCCATAGCTGGCCGGCCCGCCAGTGAGCAGCGCACCCCTACCAGCCGCGGGCGATCCAGTCGTGGGGCGCCGGATGAGCTGGCGTGCGGCACGGCACCGCTACCAGCCGCGGGCGATCCAGTCGTCAAGCTGGGGAGACTCCGAGCCGACGGTGGTGTCGTCACCGTGGCCCGGCAGCACGATGGTGGCGCCGTCGAAGCGGCTGAAGATGCGGTCTTCGATGGAGCGGATGATGGTGGGAAAGTCACCGCCCTCGAACTGCGTGGCGCCCGGCCCGCCCGGGAACAGCGTGTCACCGGTGAACAGCAGCGGCGTGCCCTCAACATGGAACGACATCGAGCCAGGCGTGTGGCCCGGCGTGTGCAGCGTGCGCAACCGCAGCCTGCCCACCTCGATCACGGTGTCGTCGGTGAGCAGGTAGTCGTAGCTGGGCAGCATGGCCGCGTCCTCGGCGGTCACGCCCACCAGGTAGCCGGCGTCGCGCACCGCCGGGACCGCCTGGATGTGGTCCCAGTGGCCGTGCGTCTCGAGGACCGTGCGCACGCCCAGGCCGCGGCACAGTTCCAGCAACCGCTCGTGCTCGTTGGCCGCGTCGATGAGCACGGCGGAGCCGGTACCGGTGCAGCGGATGACGAAGACGTTGTTGGCGATGGGACCCACCACCACCTTGTGTACCTCGACGCCGGTGTCGGACCAGTGCAGTGACATGGCCCGACCCTATACGCCTCCGGTCCCCCGTTGACCGGCCAAGAGGCGCACCCATCGGTGAACAGGGTTCACCTCGACCGCAGCCCGCCGGCCATATGCCTTCGCCTCAGTCGGTGAAGAAGCGAACCTCCCCGGCGACGGCGCCGGTCGCGCCGCAGCACCAGCACGGCACCGACAGCGACCCGCGCCACGTGACGTCGCATCGCTCGCAGCGCACAAGGTGGGGCGCCTCTGCGAGCATTACCGGAGTCGGGTCGCTTGATTGCATCGGGCTGGAATGCACGGCGTGACCATAGATTGCCGTGGCGCGCGGATCGATGATGCTCGACGCCGGCGAGTCGGATTCACCCGAGCGCGCGCAGCGATGACGCCCCCAAGAAGGCACTGCCCCGATGCTGCGTCAGAGCCCGATGACCGCGCCATGCACATGGCGAGGCGGTGTCGCCCGGCTGCTCACGCTCTAGGGTCACCCGACGCTGGCCGTGCCGAGGCGGTCGCTGACACTTTGAGACACACGAGGAGCCGCTGTGGCCGACACCCCCTGCCCCGCCGAGGACGGAACGAGCGCGCTCCGCCGCAAGTTCACCAAGCCGCCCCCCATGTGCATCGACCCGGCGCGCCGCTACACGGCCGTGATGGACACTTCCATGGGATCGATCACCATCGCCCTCGACGCCGCCGCGGCGCCGCTCACCGTGAACAACTTCGTCGTGCTGGCCCGCTATCACTACTACGACGGTGTGATCTTCCATCGCATCATCAAGGTCTTCGTCTGCCAGGGGGGCGACCCGGAGGGCACCGGCCGCGGCGGCCCCGGGTATCGCTTCGCTGACGAGCTTCCCAAGCCCGGCCGCTACGAGATCGGCTCGCTGGCGATGGCGAACGCCGGCCCCGACACCAACGGCAGCCAGTTCTTCATCATCAGCGGGCCCCAGGGAACCCGGCTGCCTCCCCAGTACTCGCTGTTCGGCAAGGTTGTTCGAGGCTCCGACGTCGTGGAGGCCATGCAGCAAGTGGACACCGATCGCAGTGATCGCCCGCTGTCGGATGTGACGATCAACTCCGTGACAATCACCGAATCGGGCTGATCCTCCCGCCCCAAAGACAGGCAAGGAGCCAATCATGCAGATCAAAACCGTGGGCGTCGTCGGCGTGGGCACGATGGGCAGCGGCATCGTCGAGGTTGCCGTTCGCAGCGGCCTGAGGGTCGTGGCCCGCGAGATGTCGCCGGATCTGGTGGAGGCGGGCCGTGGCCGGGTCGAGCGCTCCATGGATCGTGCCGCGGCCCGCGGCAAGCTCGAACAGGCGGCCCGCGATGAGGCCTCTGCGGCCATCGTGTGGACCACCGACCTCGCCGACATGGCGGGCTGCGACCTGGTCGTGGAGGCCGTCGTCGAGAGCCTGCCGCTGAAGCTGGAGATATTCGCTGAGCTCGATCGCGTGCTGGACCCCGATGCGATCATGGCCACCAACACGTCGTCCATCCCGATCATCGATGTGGCCATGGCCACGTCGCGCCCCGAGCAGGTGCTGGGGATGCACTTCTTCAACCCGGCACCGGTGATGAAGCTGGTGGAGGTGATCGGCACGCAGCTGACCTCGCAGGCTGTGATCGGGGCCGCCACCGCCTTCGCCACGGACGTTCTCGGCAAGCGGGTGGTGGCCGCGCCGGATCGTGCCGGGTTCGTGGTCAACAAGCTGCTCGTGCCCTACCTCTGCCAGGCCATCGAGATGCTTGAGGCGGGCCATGCCACAGCCGCCGACATCGACGACGCCATGAAGCTGGGCGCCGGACATCCCATGGGGCCGCTGACCCTCGCGGACTTGATCGGGCTGGACGTGTGCCTGTTCGCGGCGGAGTCGCTGCACGCCGAGTACGCCGAGCGCTTCTACGCGCCCCCGCCACTGCTGCGCCGCATGGTCGCCGCAGGCTGCCTGGGCCGCAAGACCGGGCGAGGCTTCTACGAGTACTGATCCCAGGGAAGGGCCTCCAGTCTGCCCGCCCCATTATCGGACGCTTCTAGGAGTACTGAGCCCGCGAGAGCTGCGCCGCTTCTAGGAGTACTGGTAGTACTGGGCCCGCGAGATCTGTGCCCGCTTCTAGGAGTACTGAGCCGTCTGGTGTTGCGCGGCCCAGCGTGCTGCGGCGGCGCATGCCTCAATCTCCAGCGAGATGGCCGCGTAGGCGCGGCGATGGCTGCGCAGCCGGGCGAGGTTGACCACGTACTCGCGCATGTATCGCCACAGGAACCGGATCGTCCCGAGCCGCGCATACTGCTCTACGTGCGCCAGTTCGTGCGCCAGCAGGATGCGCCGGCCTGACCGGTCATCGTCGCGGCGCACCAGCACGAGCCGTCCGAGGGTCATCCCGCCGCAGCCCCGAGCCGGCAGCGGCACTCGCTGCACGCGGGCGCGGCGGGCTATCGCAGCCGGCACAAGGTCATAGGCCGCCACCTCCTGCGCGCTCAGCCGACGCATGCCTACGCCCGTCGCCAGGCCGGGCCGGCAGGGGTGTCCTCGATGTCATAGGCCGCCACCTCCTGAGGGCTCAGCCGTCGCATGATCACGCCCGTCGCCAGACCGGGCCGGCAGGGGTGTCCTCCACGATCACGTCTAGCGACGAGAGCTCCGCACGCAACGCGTCCGCGGTCGCCCAGTCCCTGGCCTCTCTGGCCGCCTGGCGCCGGGCCACCAGTTCGGCGACGAGGGAATCGTTGCCGGAAGCCTGGTCGGCTCCCAGCTCGGCCCCTTGATCGGCTCCCAGCTCGGCCCCTTGATCGGCTCCCCGCTCGGCCCCTTGATCGGCTCCCCGCTCGGCTTTCTGGTCGCCGGCCTCCATGGTCACGCCCAGCGCTCCTGACAGGTCGGCCACCGTGGCCGCGAGCATCCGGCCGTCGGGGGAGTCCTCGTCCAGCGCGGCGTTCGCCCGGCGAAGCGTGTCGAAGATCACGGCCATCGCCCCCGGCGTGCCCAGATCATCGTCCATGGCCGCCCGGAACGCTTCGGTGGCGGCCTCGTCCGGCTCGCCCGCCCAATGGAACTCGTCTTGCGCGGGGGCGGGTCGGGCTGCCCGGTCGAGCGGAACAGCGGGGTGGGCCGAGGCGGTTCCCGGCTCCGGCGCGGCGACCCTGCGAGCCAGCGCGTCGAGGCGTCCGGCAGCCGCCCGTGCCGAGGCCAGCAACGCCGCGTTGACCTCCATGGTCTTGCGGTAGTGGGTCTGCAGCACGAGCAGGCGGAAGGCCCGGCCGTTGAGCGGGTGCTCGTCGAGCAGTTCGGCAACGGTGCGGTAGTTGCCCTGCGACTTGGCCATCTTCTGGCCGTCGACGTTGAGCATGGCGTTGTGCATCCAGTGCCGGGCGAACGTCCGTCCCGCGGCCAGCGCCTCGGCACGCTCGTTGGTGTGGTGGGGGAACACCAGGTCGGCACCGCCGCCGTGCAGGTCGAAGCCGTCGCCCAGGATGCCAAGGCTCATGGCCGCGCACTCGATGTGCCAGCCGGGGCGTCCCGGCCCCCACGGCGAGGGCCACGAGGGCTCGCCGGGCTTGGCCGCCTTCCAGAGGGCGAAGTCGAGGGGATCCTCCTTGGCCTCGTCCACCTCGACCCTGGCCCCCGCCGAGGCCCGCAGGTCGTCGAGGCTGCGATGCACCAGGTCGCCGTAGCCGGTCACTTTGCTCACCCTCAGGTACACGCCCGTGGGTGTGGCGTAGGCACCGCCCTCGGCCATGATCGCCTCGACCAGGGCCACCATCTCGTCCACCCATTCGGTGGCCCTGGGACGATCCTGGGGTGCCAGCATCCCGAGCGAGGCCATGGCGTCGATATAGACGGCCTCCCATTCGGCGGCGAGATCCTGCTCGGCGCGGCCCTCGGTGCGGGCCCGCTCGATGATCTTGTCGTCGATGTCGGTGACGTTGGCCACATGGCGCACGTCGAGGCCGCGCCACTGCAGGTAGCGCCTCAGCACGTCGTAGGTGAGCGCGGAGCGGGCGTGGCCCAGGTGGGGATGGTCATACACCGTGGGCCCGCAGGCGTAGAGCGTCACCCGGCCCGGCTCGCGGGTCTCCAGGGGGCGCACCTCGCCGGCGAGGGTGTCGTATAGCCGGATCACTGCCGATGCGAGATCACCGGCGCCGGGTCGCGGGCGACGCCGTGTCCGCTGACGGCTCCGCCTGCTCCCGTTGCCTGCGGGCGGGCGACGCCGTGTTCGCTGACGGCTCCGCCTGTCGTTGTCGCTCTGCGATGCTTGAGCCGCGGGCGAGTTCCGCCGTGTCCGGTGACGGCTCCGGCTCCAGGGCGATGCCGCAGAGCGCGCACATCTCGGCGAGCACGCCGGGCGCGGAGCCGCCGAGGCGTCCGGCGATCACGGCCTCGGCCATCTCGGCCAGCACGTCGCGGGCCCGTGGCGCGTCGAGGTCGTCGTCGAGCGCCTCCCGCAGCCGCCTGGCGTACATGGCTGGATCGGCTCCGCCGGCACCCTCGGCACTTGAGCCGCCGGAACGGTGGCCAACAGAGCTAGATGAGCCGTGGCCGGGGGAGCGGTCTACCGGTTCGCCTCCGGAGCGAGCGCCGCCCGATCCGCTGCTGCCGCCGGATCCGTCCTGGCCCGATGGTCTGCGGCCGGCCGCGGAGTTGAGGGAGGCTAGGAGCGCCTCGCCCTCGACGATGTCGCCGTCGTGCCACTCCCAGTCGTCGCGATAGTGATGGCCCATGAGCGCCAGGCGCACCGCGGCCGGGTCGCTCTCCTTGGCCAGGTCGCTGACGAACACCAGGTTGCCGAGCGACTTCGACATCTTGGCGCCCTCGTAGGCGACCATCCCGCAGTGCATCCAGTGCCTCACGAACCGCCGTCGCACCGCCGCCTCGCTCTGGGCCAGCTCGCACTCGTGGTGGGGGAAGATCAGGTCGCTGCCGCCGCCGTGTATGTCGATGCCGCTGCCGAGGAGCCCCATCGACATGGCGCTGCACTCGATGTGCCAGCCGGGTCGGCCCGGCCCGAACGGCGAGTCCCAGGCCGGCTCGTCGGGCGCGGAGGGCTGCCACAGCACGAAGTCCAGCGGATTGCGCTGGCGGGGGTCGCCGGGGGTGCCGCCCCGCTCGGCGGCCAGCGACACCATGGTGGCGTGGTCGTACCCGCCGAGCCCGCCGAAGCCGGGCCAGGTCGAGACGTCGAACCACGTGGTGCCATCGACCGTGTAGGCATGGCCCGCCGCAGCGAGATCCTCGATCAGGGCGGTCATCTCGGTGACCCATTCGGTGGCTCGGGGCTCCTCCGCCGGGGGCCGGGTGTTGAGAGCCTCCATGTCGCTGCGGAACCGGGCGGTCTCGGCCGCGGCCAGCTCCAGGAAGTCGACGCCCAACTCGCGGGCCTTGGGCAGGATCGAGTCGTCGACATCGGTGATGTTGCGCACCATCCGCACGCTGTGACCGAGGTCCTCGAGGCGGCGTATCAGCAGGTCGTAGGCCAGGTAGGTGTTGGCGTGGCCGAGGTGGGTGCTGTCATAGGGGGTGATGCCGCAGACGTAGACGCGCACCTCCGCGGGCGGCTCCGGCGGCTCGAAGTCCACCACGGCACGCCGTGCGGTGTCGTACAAACGCACGAGGCCGAGGCTACTACCGCAGCCAGGCCCGCCTCCGTGCCCGCTAGCGCCACGCTTGCGCCGGCGCCGTCGAGATCAAGCGGAAACGGCTTGGGTCGACAGAGTCTGCTGAGGGCTCAGGTGAAGTTGAAGACCGGTGGGAGCACCAGCACCACTGCGGCGAGCCAGACCGCGTAGACCGTGGCGTAGGCGGACTGCCAGCGCTCCAAGTCCCCGAACCGTCGGCGGCCCCGCAAGAAGTCGACGTACAGCCACGCCGACCAGGCCAGGTTGCCGAGCAGCACGAGGTTCTCGCCCAGCACGGCCACCCGGTTGGGGGTGGCACCGAAATCCGCGATGCGTCCCGCGACCGCGGCCAACACCAGCAGGTCAACCAGAACGGCCACGGTGACGAGCGCCAACTGCAGCGCGTCCCACAGCCCCGGCGGGGCCTGCGGATCGCGCACGGCGATGGTGTGGATCACCAAGCCGAGGATCAGCGCCAGCAGCACCGCAAAGAAGATCAGGGTGTCGCGGCCCACGTCGATCCAGCGGCCCGTCAGCACCAGGGTGACCAGGAACACAACCAACATCAGGGTGAACAGCGGGGCGAAGAGCCGTGCGAGCACAGGAGCGATCCGCTCGAGAACGCCCTTTGAGGACTCGGCCAGCCAGGCAGCCACAACGACAGCGCCGGCAGCACCGCAAGGCACCAGCCACAGCCACACGAACTCGGCGACCTCCAGGCCGATGGCAGCGAAGACGCCCTGCGTGGAAGCCGCGAACACCGCGCCGCCCAGCGCGATCAGCCCGTAGTGGATGACCCACTCGCCGGTGAAGCGGACAAAGTCCATGCGCCTGTCATGCGAGCGCCAGTCGCCGGCGGCGTGTGCCACCCCGACAACCAGCCACAGCAGGATCGGCAGGTGCATGGCCGCCAGGACCTCGGTGTCGGAGCCGGTGCCGGATCGCTCAAAGGGATACGCGTTCATCACCACCGCGGCGACAACGAAGGGCGCCGCCAGCAGTGCCAGACGCCTGGGGCACAGGCGTCGCTTCCAGGCGAGGTAGCCGGCCAGGAAGGGCAGCACCAGCAGGCTGACGTTGCGTCCATAGAACTCGCCGTCGTCGCTGAGTTGCAGGTCGAAGACCTCCGGCACCTTGATCATGACCGCCGCCCCGCACGCAAGCGCGCCCATCACTAGGAACTCGCGCCTGGCCTCGGCGCCGGCTCCGCTAGCGGGCTGTGATGTCGTGGTCGGCCGGCGCAGAGTGCCGCCGGCGGGCCGGGATGTCGGGGGCAGCGGGCACCCCTCTGGCGAGGACCGAGCCTCCGCGGCCTCGGCGCCTTCAGGCAGCCCGGGCTGCTCGGCCTGTTGCGTGGCCGAGACCGCGCCGTCGAGAGCCCCGACGCGTTTGGCCGCGACCAGGAACGCCTCGTCAGGCGCGAGGCCCGCCTCGATGAGCCCCGCGAGCGCCTCGACCTCGTCCCGCAGGCGGCTCTCCAGAGCCTCTGTGTCGCCGTCGCGGGAGACCTGCCGCCGCCAGCGGTGGATCAGCGCCTCAAGCCTGTCGTCGATAAGGGCCAAGCTAGCCACAACCGGCTAGCCTCGGTGACACGATCTTCGCAGGCTGGGGATGCACCTTGTGTCCGCCGATCGCGCACATTCCGCCCTCGTAGCTCAGTGGATAGAGCATCGGTCTCCTAAACCGTGCGCGCAGGTTCGATTCCTGCCGGGGGCGCGTTTCGAGCAAGCGGGGGCGGCGGAGACCTTGCGGACCTCGCAGGTCCCGCATGAATGGGTAGCTTGAGCGCGTGACCACAGTGGATCCTCTCGCCGAGGCCCGGCTCGGGCCTGTGACCCTGCGCAACCGGATCATCAAGGCGGCGACCTTCGAGGGCGTCACCCCCGATGCGCTCGTCACGCCCGAACTCGTCGAGTATCACAGGGTCGTCGCCGCCGGCGGGGTCGGGATGTCCACGGTGGCCTACCTGGCTGTGGCCCCCGAGGGACGTACCCACGCCGAGTGCATCTGGCTGCGACCCGAGGCCGTGGCAGGGCTGCGCCGCCTGACCGATGCGATACACGACGAGGGCGCCGCGGCCAGCGCCCAGATCGGCCACGCCGGGCCGGTGGCCAACTCCCGCTCCAACAAGGCTCCGTCGGTGGCGCCGACCCGCCGGTTCAACCCGCTGGCCATGCGCATGATCCGCGCCGCCACTGATGCCGACATCGCCCGCATCACCAACGACTTCGCCCGTGCGGCCCGCCTCGCCGCGGGCAGCGGGTTCGACGCCATCGAGATCCACCTCGGCCACAACTACCTGCTCAGCGCGTTCCTGAGCCCCGGCCTCAACAAGCGCACCGACCGCTGGGGCGGCTCGCTGGAGAACCGGGCCCGCTTCGGCCGCCAGGCGGTGCAGGCGGTACGGGCCGCGGTGGGCGACCGGCTGGCCGTGATCGCCAAGATCAACATGAACGACGGCATGCCCGGCGGCCTCAAGGACGACGAGAGCCTCGAGGTGGCACGGATGCTGCAAGCCGACGGCGCCCTGGATGCCCTGGAGCTCACCGGTGGCAGCTCCTTCGGCAACCCCATGTACCTGTTCCGCGGCGAGGCGCCCCGCGAGGAGTTCGCGGCCACCCTCCCGCAGCCGGCCCGTCTCGGGTTCAAGCTGGCGGGGGCCAAGCTGATGCCCGACTACCCCTTCGAGGAGGCCTACTTCCTGCCCAAGGCCCGGCGCTTCCTCGAGGCCCTCGACATTCCCCTCCTACTGCTCGGCGGGATCAACCGGCTCGACACGGTGCGGTCGGCTGTCGACGAGGGGTTCGCCTTCGTTGCCATGGCCCGAGCCCTGCTGCGGCAGCCCGACCTGGTGAACCGCTGGCAGGCCGGCACCGCCGACGCAGGCAACTGCATCCACTGCAACCGCTGCATGCCCACCATCTACAGCGGCACCCGCTGCGTTCTCGACCACCCCGAACCCGTCCGCATCGGAAACCCGATCAGCTGACAGGCGTTGTTTACCGGAACAGCAGGCACGGTGACTGAGGGTGCATGGGCGAGCGGGGTTCGAGGTCTGGCGAACCTGTATATTGATTGTATGACAGCAGCGGTGCCGACCCGGTTCAGTGAGCGTCAGATTGAGACGATTGACCGACTCGTGACCGAGGGCATCGGCGATAGCCGCTCTGCGGTGATCCGCAGGGCCGTTGATCATCTCGCCGAGTCTGTGGAACGCTCTCGCGTCGGCCGAATGATCGCTGACTCTTACCGTGAACTGCCCCAGACGGCCGACGATGACGCACAAGCAATGGCCAACGCGATTGCCATGACCGACGCCGAGCCGTGGTAGCCCGAGGCGAGCTTTGGCTCCTGGAGACTCCCAACCACAAGCGTCGCCCGGCGCTAGTGGTTTCACGCGACGAGGCGATCCCGGTACTCAACAGCGTGGTCGTAGCTCCGCTCACGACGACGATTCGCTCTATTCCGACCTGCATCCCGATCGGATCCGATGAGGGCATTGACCGTGACAGCGTGGCGTCGTTCGACAATATGGCGGCGGTGCCCAAGTCTGTGCTCACCCGAAAGCTCGGCCAACTCAACCCGGCCAGCCGCCATCGGATCTGTGACGCGCTGCGAGCAATGGCCGGTTGCTAGTTCGGCTCCAATGAGAGCGCGGGGCTGCCTCCGTGCGTTCCGGACTCGTCAACGAAGCACAGATACAGAGTTCACCCCTCTCGCGTCCGTGCCCCGCCGAAGCGGGGCACGTTCTGCGGTATCAGCAGAGGAGCAAGCTCACGGCACCGAATACTTCGGTCCTCTCCGCTGAGAGCACCCTACACGCGCCAGTCGCCTGGCGCAACAACTCGGGGCCGAACACGAGCCATGGCAGCCCGAGGCGAGCTTTGGCTCCTGGACGATCAATGGGCCGGTCAGGGCGCTGGGACGGGATCGGGGGTGGTGCGGCCGGAGAAGCGCTGAACCCCGGCGCAGAGCAGCTCCACCAGGTGCTCGAACGTCTCGTCGGGATCGTGGGGCAGCGGGTGGCCGTCGCCTGACTCGAGGTGGCTGAACCCGTGGAAGGCGCTGCGCAGCGTGCGGGCCGCGTGCACCCGGTCGTCGTCGTTGAGGTCGTAGGCGCGCAGAGCCTGGCTCAACACGGTGAGTATCCGCTCTATGGCCGCCTCGATCTCGGCGTCGCCGGCACACGGGTACCGGTCGGTGGCGGCGTAGATGCCGGGATGGGTGCGCACCATCTCTCGCCAGGCGTGGCCCACCGCCGCCACCGCCTCGTCGCCGGAACGGCCCACCGCGGCGTCCGCCAGCCTGTCGGCCAGGATCTCGCGACCCCGGATGCTCAGGCTGCGCAGCAGGTCGTCGTATCCCTCCACATGGCGGTACAGCGCGGGTTGGCGCACGCCTAAGGCTCTTGCGACCCGTGTCAGGGTCAGGCGGTCGAGCCCCTCGGTGTCAGCGATTTCGGCTGCCGCTTCGATCACCCGCTCGGTACCCAGGGGACGCCTGCGCGGGCCCGTGCCGTCCTGGGTCAACCCTTGCCCCGCCAGGGGATCAGCCGCTTCTCTGCCATGCGCATGGCCGCATCCATGGTCACTCCGAGGATGCTGATGAAGATCACCGCCGACAGCATCAGGTCGAGCAGGAAGAACTGGCGGGCCTTGAAGATGGTGAAGCCGAGCCCGGAGCTGGCCCCGAGCAGTTCGGCGGCCACGAGCGTGCCCCAGCAGACGCCGATGGCGACACGGAGCCCGGTGAAGATCTCGGGCAGCGCGTTGGGCAGGATCACGTGACGCAAAACCTGGGCCTTCGACGCGCCCAGCGAGTAGGCGGCGTGAACCTTCGTCGTGTTCACGGCCAGCACACCGGAGCGTGCCGCGATCACCATTATCCAGATCGCCGCGAACAGCAGCAGGTTGACCTTGCCCTCCTCGCCGATGCCGAACCAGACGATGAACAGCGGGATCAGCGCCAGTGGCGGGATGGGCCGCAGCAGTTCCACGATCGGGTCGAATATGCCCCGCCAGCGGCTGGACAGGCCCATCGCCAGACCTATCGGCACACCGATGGCGACCCCCCAGAACAGACCCTTGGCCAGGCGGCTGAAGCTCAGCCAGAGGTGCTGCCAGAGGGTGAACCCGCTGTAGCCGTTGCGGGCGAAGTCCCAGGCCGCGTCCCAGACTTGGATCGGGCTGGGCAGCGTGGACTCGCTCAGCCACTGCGTGTAGGAGCACGGGGGCAGCCCTTCGAAGTCTCCGGGATCGCTCGCGGCCCGGTCGCAGTCGCGCAGCAGGTCTCGCTGGCCGTAGCTCTGGTCGGCGCTGAGCCCGGCCCGAACCTCCTCGCCGTATTCCTCCCACTCCGCTGGAAGTCCCCACACCTCCGTGGAGATGAACCAAAGCGCCAGCACGACCACCAGGCTGACAATGGTCCACACGACCGCGCCGCTGACCTCCGCCGCGTCGCCGAAGGTGACCGTCTTGCGAGCGCTCTGCCCCCCGCCGCGGCGAAAAAGCCGGCCCAGCAGCACGGCCATCAGCTCGCTCCCGCCGTTCCCATGATCTGTTCCTCCATCTCCCAGATCATCGAGAGGATCTCCTCCCGGGTGCGGATGAACTCCGGTGAGGTCTTGAGCTCGCGGGCGTCGACGGTAAGGGCCTGCTTGGCGAAGGGAAGGTCATAGACCCGCTCGATCCGCCCCGGGCGGGGAGCCATCACGAAAAGCTGATCACCCAGGTACAGCGCCTCCTCCACGCTGTGCGTGACCAGAACGATGGTCTTTTGAGTCTCGTTCCACAGGTTGAGCACCAGGCCCTGCATCTTCTCCCGGGTCAGCGCATCGAGGGCGCCCAGCGGCTCGTCCATGAGGATGAGTTTCGGGTCGTTGGCCAGGCAGCGGGCCAGCGCCACGCGCTGCTGCATCCCGCCGGATAGCTCGTAGACCGCCTTGTCGCCGAACTCGGACAGTCCGACGATGCGCAGGAGGTCCTGCACGGCCTCGCGCGACGCCGGCCGGGAGCGCCCGTTCATCCGGGCGCCGAAGCCGACGTTGTCGTTCACGCTGAGCCACTCGAACAGCGCTCCCCGCTGGAAGACCATGCCCCTGTCCTGGCCCGGGCCCGTGATCGGCTCGCTTCCCAGCCTCACCTCGCCCGAGGTCGGGGCGAGGAACCCGGCGATGATGTTGAGCAGGGTGGTCTTGCCGCAGCCCGAGGGGCCCAGCAGCGTAAGCAGGCGGCCGGGCTGCAGAGTGAAGGTCACGTCGGCGAGTGCCTCCACGCTGCCGCCGTCGGGCAGTTCGTACACCATGCCGAGCTTCTCGACGATGAGGGGACTCTCGGTGCGGGACTCCCGGGCCACGTCGACTCTGGACGGATCGAAGTGCACCTCCGGTCGGGCCAGCGTGAACCACGCCCGGGTCAGCACGAACACGGCCAGCAGCAGCCCCATGTAGGGAATGGCGGAGTCGGTGCGCTGCATGTAGGCGAGCACCACCGCGATGACGGAGCACACTGCCAGCGCAAGCCACACATACCGGGCCATGGCGGCCCGCCTGGACTCGCCGCTGCGCCGGTAGAGAATCAGCAGCGCCATCAGCGCGGCCCCGCCGAGCAGCGAGAGGGTCGGCTGCCAGGGTGACGCCGTGTCGCGGAACAGCAGCACAACCCCGCCCAGCAGGGCCGTGCCGGCCATGATCTGGCCGATCAGCACGATGCCGTCGCGGGGCTGTGCCGCTCTGTCCGCCTCGCGGCAGCGGCGCGACGGTGTGATGATCAGGTCTACGACCATCGCTGCAGCCGCGACCGCGGCCGCGATCAGCAGCACGACGGACAGCCAGTAGGCGCCTCGGGCGACTACCAGCGTGACGAAGTCGTAGACGTCGGCAAGTCCTCGGACAATCGAATCCACGCTCGCCCCCTTCGGTCCGCTGTGGCACCCGACGCGACAGTAGCCGTCGCGGTTGCACCCGGAAGGGATCGGTGTTCATGAGGTCTCGGTGGCTCGTGCGCGGTCGTCGCGGTTGCGCCCGAAAGGGACTGTGCCCCGAGGAGACTGTGCGTTGCGTGCGGGCTGGCCCCGGGCTTTGATGCCCGCACGCAACGCTTCAGATGTTGAGGTTCAACGACCGACTCAGAAGTCCGCCGTTGTTCGCCGTTGTTCAGTTGACGGCTTCGAGGAAGCTGGTGTCCACGAAGGAGTCGTAGCCGGCCAGCGCCGACTCGATCTCGCCCTGTTCCACGAAGAAGTCCATCTGCTCCTTCATCACCTGCCCGACGGTGCCGCCGAGCCAGGCATTTGACAGCTGGACGTCCTTCTCGGGGAACGCGAAGGCGTCGAGCAGAGCGATCGTTGGCTCGCGCTCCATGCCCGCAGCTTCCGCGATGGTGTCGATGAAGGGCTCCCGGTCGCTGTTGTAGGCCCGGTTGGCGTCTTCGGTCACCTGCAGGAAACCGGTCACGACGTCTCCGTGCTCTGCGGCGAAGGTGCCCGTTGTGGAGATGATGTCAAAGACGCGGATGCCGATGGCCTCCTGCTCGGCGCCGGTCATCACCAGGTTGCCGCCGTTGGCGATCATCTGGTTGACCGCGCCGCCGAATGCGCAGGCCATGGCCACCTCGCCGGAGTCCAGCGCAGCCACCGCCGCCGGGCCGCCCTCGGACTGGATCAGCTCCACCGTTGAGGTGTCCACGCCCAGGTGCTCGAGCATCTTCAGCAGCTTGAAGTGCGTCACGTTGCCCAGCGGCGTGTAGATGCTCTGACCGGCCAGCGTCTCTGCCGCGTTGTCCGCGGTGATGCCTAGGTCGGGGTTGGCCACACAGTTGTCCGCGTCCGCGTAGGTGACTGCCACACCGACGAGCACCAGGTCGGACCCGCCCGTCACGAAGTTCGCGAACGGTGTCAAGCCCTGCGAGTAGGAGATGTCGATGTCACCGGATTCCATGGCCTGGGCCATGTCGCCGCCCGAAGCGAACGGGATCCAGTTGACCGTCGTGCCCAGAGCCTCGTCATAGGTCTTCTCGGCCTGTGCCACCTGGTTCGCGGTCGGCCACTCCAGGAAGTAGGCCACGTTCAGCTCGTCGAGCGTCGCCTCATCGTCGTCGCCGCTGCAGGCCGCGGCCACGAGGCCGAACGCCAGCAGAACCGCCAGCAGCATCCGCCAGGTGACGCGGCCGGCCCCGGCCCGAGTCCTCACTGTCGAGCTGCCGCGATCCGCACAGGCTCCGGCACCGTGTGATGGTTGCTTCATTTGTTTCACCCTCCAAGTCGATGGATAGTTTTCGAGCCTCATTTCGAGGCTCTCAGCCAACCGCCCACGCGGTCAAGCACCTGGTCGATCCGCGCCAGCAGATCGTCGATCACAGCAGGGCCCGCCACCAGCGGCGGTGCCACGGCCAGCATGGCGGCGCCACGCGAATCGGGGCGGACCAGCACCCGCGCCTCGCGTAGGAACTGCTCGAGCACTCCGCCGGGCAGCAATGCGGTGAACTCCGCCTCGGTCAGCTCCGCTCCGCTCGAGCGGTCGCGCGTCAACTCCACGTAGTGGAAGAACCCGATGCCCCTCACGTCCTTGACGCAGGAATGCGCCTCTTGCAGCGCCCGCAGCCCGTCACCGAGGCGTACCTCGTTGCGCAGGACGCCCGCGAACACGTCCTCGTCGCGCATGGCGGCCATGTTGGCTGCCGCCACCGCGGTGGCGACCGGGTGCCCGCCGAAGGTGGCGCCGTGGCTGAACATGGCAAGCGGCGAGTCCCACACGCGCTCCACCAGGGAGTCACGCGTCACGAGCCCTCCCAGCGGCACGTAAGCGCTGGTGACGCCCTTGGCGAAGGTGATCATGTCCGGCGAGGCGCCGAAACGCTCGCTGCCGAACCAGTGGCCGAGACGGCCGAACGAGTTGATGACCTCATCGGCGCACAGCAGCACGCCGTGCTCGTCGCAGATGCGGCGCAGTTCTCCCCAGTAGCCCTCGGGCGGCACCAGGGCGCCGCGGCCGTTCTGCACCGGCTCGGCGATGACCATCGAGACGGTCTCGGGGCCTTGCTCGACTATCGCTGCTTCGACCGCGGCCACGCACCGCAGCTCGCGAGCGCTGCGGCCCGGCGCAGCGGTGCAGCCGAGCGTGTTGTCGACGTGGCACACCCAGTCGGCGAGCATCGGGCCGTAGGGCTCGCGCAGGGCCGGGATTCCCGTGGTCGACAGCGCGCCGAGGGTGGTGCCGTGATAGGCCCAGCGCCGGGCGATGACCTTGTGGCGGGCCGGCTCGCCGTTGGCGAGGTGATAGCAGCGGGCCAGCTTGAGGGCCGACTCGATCGCCTCGGAGCCGGAGTTGACGAAGAACACGCGGTCGAGCCCGCCGGGCGCGACCGCGGCGATCTCCGAGGCGGCCTCCACCGAGGCGGGGTGCGCGAAGCTCCAGTTGGGGTAGAAGGGCAGCCGGTCCATCTGCTTGGCGGCGGACGCGGTCAGATCGTGGCGGCCGTGTCCCAGGTTGGTGCAGAACAGCCCGGACAGGCCGTCGAGGTACCTGTTGCCATCGGTGTCCCAGACGTAGCAGCCCTCGCCCCGGTCGATCACCACCAAGCCGTCACGGCGCCAAGCGTCGCCGCGGGTGAAGTGCGGCAACAGATGACGGCGCGCCCGCTGGCGATCCTCCGGCACTCGAAGCCCCCCGCTACGCGACGACCGGCACGGTCTCCCCGACCACGATTAGAGCATACAACCAATCCGCGATAATGTCTAACAACCGACCAGCACCCGCCTCAAACCGGTGTGTCTAGAAGCACGCCCAGCACCTCCCGGATTTGCGCCAGCGCTGCGGCGCCGACATTACCGCGACGTGCCACGATGCGGCTCGTGGCGAAGGCCCGGATGTGCTGGCATTGGGCTGCTGACCGACTGGTGAGACCGTTAGTGAGGTCGTCCTCAATCTCAACCTCCGATTCGTCGCCGCGCACTCGTGAGGTGAGGGGTACTACTTGCAGCACCGAGGAGCCCGCTTCGATCACCCGCTGCGCTGTGACCACCACGGCTGGTCGGCGGAAGCCAGCCTCGGTGCCTGCGGGAAGGCCGAGGTCGACGTCGACGATGTCACCCGAGGTCAGCATTGAGCCAGACGGTCTCCTCTTCGGTCAGTTCGCGGCGCAGATCGGCGCCCAGCCGGTCTTGGCGTAGCCGCCGCACCGCTAGCGCCACGGTGTCGGTGACGGTGGCGTCCATCGCGGCTGCGAGCTTCTTGAGTTCGCGGTGGGTGGTGGCATGGATCCGGACGCTGGTGCTGTGCATGCGATCAAGCTAACAGGATCGCATGCACGCTTGCTCGTTGGGAATGCCCGGAAGGCGCAGCTCTCGTGACCAGCGGGCCGGAGGGCGTGTCAGAGCGTTGGTAGGAGTTCGTCGAAGAGGGCGCTGAAGCGCTCGGAGGCTATGGCCGCCGTGTCGATCACCTCCTGGTGTGACAGCGGCGTATCGGACAGGCCCGCGGCCAGGTTGGTGCAGAGCGAGATGCCCAGCACCTGCGCGCCCATGTGGCGTGCGGCGGTGGCCTCGGGGACGGTCGACATGCCCACGAGCGACCCTCCCAATGCCTGCGCCATGCGGATCTCGGCGGGCGTCTCGAACATCGGCCCGTGGAACCAGACGTAGACACCCTCGCGCAACACCTGTCCCAGCCGGGCCGCGGCGGCGTGCGCCTTTAGCCGCAGAGCCGGCGTGTACACATCGGTCATGTCGGTGAAGCGGGGCCCGAGCCGCTCGTCGTTCGGGCCGGCCAGCACGCTGATCCCTGCGAGGTTGATGTGGTCGGTGATCAAGGCCAGGTCTCCGGCGGACATGCCGTGCCCGCAGCAGCCCGCTGCGTTGGTAAGCACCACCACCCGGCACCCGGCGGTCACGGCAGCGCGCACTGCGAAGGTGATCGCCTCGGGATTGTGGCCCTCGTAGGCATGCGCCCGCCCGGACATGAGCAGCACGCGGTTGTCGCCCAGCTGCGCCGAGCGGGCGGTGCCGGAATGCCCGGCGGCGGTCGGCATCGGGAACCCCGGCAGATCCCGGTACGGCACAGCCACTGCGTCATCGAGCCGGTCGGGATAGCTCCCCAGCCCCGACCCGAGCACCACGGCCACATCATGGCGCTCGCACCCGGTCCGCTCCGCCAGCACCTCCGCAGCCACCCGCAACCGTTCATACAATCCGTCCACGAGACCTCCTTGATCTCAGGATTCGGGTCCCCGGGCGATCCGTCTGCGTTGGAGAGCGGATGACGAGGATCGAACTCGCATTCTCAGCTTGGGAAGCTGATGTTCTGCCATTGAACTACACCCGCGCCAGCCCTGATCGTAGCCGCCCCCGCATGAGCACTGCGTTCGGCATCGGCGTGCTCGCCCGGTTGTACGGCGACGCGCCGCCCCCGCAGGAGCGCTGCGCCCGGGCCTAGGAGTAGCGCACGAAGGCGGGCCGGTCGGTGCCGGAGCGTTCGGCGTCGTAGCCGTAGCCCAGCCCGTCGAAGGCCGACAGTCCCCTCACGGACTTCAACCGGTTGCGGATGGCCCAGCCTGCCATCGCGCCGCGTGCCCGTTTGGCGAAGAACGAGATCATCGCGGGCTCCGCCCCGTTGCGGCCGTCAAGGAACGAAGGCGTCACCAGCCGACCCTGGAGCCGGGACACGTTCACCGAGCGGAAGTACTCGTTGGAGGCCAGGTTCAGCACCACCGCGGGCCCGGGGCTGGCGGCCAGGTCGGCGTTCAGCGCATCGGTGATGCGGTCGCCCCAGTACTCGTAGAGGTTGCGGCCCCGTTCGGTTGTCAGCTTGGAGCCCATCTCCAACCGGTACGGCTGCATCAGATCGAGCGGGCGCAGCACGCCGTACAGCCCCGACAGGATCCGCAGCACCTTCTGCGAGTGGGTGTAGTCACGCTCGGTGAATGTGTTGGCCGCGTCCATGCCCTGGTACACGTCGCCGCTGAAGGCCAGCAGCGCGGGCCGGGCATCGCCCGCCGCGAACGGCGCCTCCCAGTCCGCGAAGCGCTCGAAGTTCAGCTCGGCCAAAGCAGGCGAGATGCCCATCAACGCGGCTATCTCGTCGGGAGTCTTCTGGCGCATCACCTTCACGAGGGACGACGCCTCCTCCAGCATCCGGGGCTGTGAGTGCTTCCGGGTGGGCACCGGCGAGCTGTAGTCGAGCGACTTGGCCGGCGACACCACAATCAACATGACCCGCTCACACTCCGGCGCTCATGCCACCCCAACGGGCAGAGATGGCGAGAGGTCGGCACATGACCGGCTCACGCTCTGGGCGCTCACGCACTCTGGCGCTCATGCGACCCCAACGGGCAGAGATGGCGAGAGGTCGGCACATGACTGGCTCACGCTCTGGGCGCTCACGCACTCTGGCGCTCGCGCGTGTAACGACGTGTGACACGGCGCTCACGGCTGCGCTCGCGGCCTGATATTACTCGCGCCATCAGCGCTCACGCTGCGGTCATCTGCCTGATGGGGCTCAACTCGCGAAGGCAGCGCCTGAGGTTGCGGATCCCCTGGCTGATGCGCTGCTCGTTCTCGATGAGGGCGAAGCGCACGTGGCCCTCGCCGCCGGGCCCGAACCCGATCCCCGGCGACACCGCCACATGCGCCTCCTGCACCAGCTTCGACGCGAACTGGATCGAGTCCATGTGCTGGTACGCCTCGGGGATGCGAGCCCACACGAACATCGTTCCCCTCGGCGGCTCCACCGGCCAGCCGATGCGATTGAGGCCGTCGCACAGGGCGTCACGACGCTGCTGGTACACCTCGCACGCCTCGGTCGGGTAGTCGGGCTGCTCCTGCAACATCACCGTGGCAGCGATCTGGATCGGCTGGAACGACCCGTAGTCGAGGTAGCTCTTGAGCTTGGCCAGCGCGGCCACCACTTCAGCGTTGCCGAGCATGAACGCCATGCGCCACCCGGCCATCGAGAAGGACTTGGTGCACGAGTAGAACTCCACGGCGCAGTCCCTGGCCCCGTCCACCTGCAGGATCGACGGCGGCTTGTAGCCGTCGAAGCCCAGGTCGGCGTAGGCGTTGTCGTGCACGATGAGCATGTCGTGGCTGCGGGCGAAGTCCACGACCTTCTGCATGAAGTCGAGCCCGACACATGTTGTGGTGGGGTTGTGGGGGAACGAGATCACCGCCACCCGCGGCTTGGGCCGGCTGTAGCGCCAGGCAAGCTGCATCCGCCCGACGAACTCGTCGCCGTCGGCGAGGGGCACCTCCCGGATCTGCGCGCCCGCGAACAGCGGCCCGTAGATGTGGATCGGGTAGCTCGGCGTGGGCACGAGGCACGTGTCGCCGGGCTGCAGCAGCACCCACATGAGGTGACTGAAGCCCTCCTTGGCGCCGATGGTGTTGATCACCTCGGTGTCCGGGTCGAGCTCCACCCCGAACCTGCGCCGGTAGAGCGCGGCCATCGCACGGCGCAGCGCGGGCAGCCCCCGGCTGGACGAGTAGCGGTGGTTCCGGGGATTGCGGGCGGCCTCGCACAGCTTGTCCACGGCTATGCCTGGCGATTCCAGGTCGGGGTTGCCGAACCCGAGGTCGACGATGTCGGCACCGTCGCGGCGGAGCTTGATCTTCAGGTCGTTGATGATCGTGAAGACGTAGGGTGGGAGGCCGTTGATGCGGCGAAACTCCATGTCAGGTAAAGCTAACGTAACCTCCGTGGCCGCGGGCGCCTGCACGGTGAAATGATCCTCTCTGATCGCTCGATCCGCGAGGCGCTGGAATCGGGCCGCGTCGCCATCGACCCCCTCGGCGCCGACAGCATCCAGCCCTCCTCGGTGGATCTGCGCCTCGACCGGTTCTTCCGTGTCTTCCGCAACCACACGCTGGGCTATATCGACGTCAAGCGGGACCTGTCTGAGCTGACCGCTCTGGAGGAGGCCGACGACGACGACCCGTTCATCCTGCATCCCGGCGAGTTCGTGCTGGGTTGCACCCTGGAGCGGGTGGCCCTTCCCGACGACCTGGTGGCCCGCCTCGAGGGCAAGTCGTCGCTCGGCCGTCTCGGTCTGCTGATCCATTCGACTGCGGGGTTCGTGGACGCCGGGTTCCGGGGCCAGCTCACCCTGGAGCTGTCGAACGTGGCGAACCTGCCTGTGACCCTCTATCCCGGCATGCGCATCGGCCAGATCAGCTTCCACCAGATGTCGACGCCGGCCGATCGGCCCTACGGCTCCGGTGCCCTGAGATCGAAGTACCAGAGTCAGCGCGGGCCGGTGCCGTCGCGCTACTGGGAGAACTTCGTTTAGCGCTCCACGCGGTCGAGGTGCTCGCTCGTCGGCGGCATCGGCGCGCCCAACGTCCCCGCCGATAGAGCGTTCGCGGGTGGCAGATGCCGCCGGGGGGTGCGGTTGCGCAAACTTCGCTCAGCGTTTCGTCTATCCTGCTGGCATGGCGAGACCGGTGAAGCGACGCGTTTCGGGCCGTGTGACGGCCAAGGGCACCAGACCCCAGAACTACGTGCCCGACCGGGCCAGCCACACCGGCTTCGACGCGAGCCCTCCGAGTCCGCTGTGGGTGCCGGTGCTGATGTTCGGCCTGCTCGGCCTCGGCGCGGCGACGATCATCGTCAACTACGTCGGCGTGCTCTGGGACACGTCGAACGTGATCCTGCTCGTCGGCCTCGGCATCATCCTCGCAGGGATCGTCACAGCCACCCAGTACCGCTAGTTGATGTGTCTGCTCACGCTCGGGTCGCGACCTGCGCTGTCGGTATTCCGTTGGTGACGCCGCGCGCCGCGGATTTGGTGTCGACAACGCTCCTTGGCAGCAGAAATGCCGCTCACGGCTCTCGGTGACCGCGGGATAACAACTCTGTAGTTTATCCCCCGCTCTGTCCACAGCCTGTGGATAACTGAGCAGTTGACTGCGGTCGGGCGTGTCAGTTGGCTGCGGTCAGGCGTGTGTGGTGGGTGGGCCGGCCTATTCGATGGGGGCGACGAGGTCCATCTCGTCCTGGCAGTGCCGGGGCGGCTCGGGGTCCTCGTGTGGCGCCACGGTCATCCGCGCCTCGGCTCCGCAGATGCTGCAGCGGTACTCGATCTTGACCTTTCGCAGCTTGCCGGGCTCGGGCGGCTCGGGCAGGGGCTGGGCCAGCCCGCGCAGCATCCCAAGCCCGATCCGCAGCACCGCGTAGGCGACCACCACCGCTATGAGAACCTTGAAGACCTCGGCCAGGATGGTGCCCACCACAAGCCCGACCAGCGCCGCGACCGCCAGTGAGATGTCGACGGCTCTGTCGCTGCGAATCTTCAAGACGCTCCCTCACCAGGCCGCATCGATGCTACGCCGCCGAGCAGCCAGGCCGCGGTCACCGAGGCTGGTCAAGCTATTTGGAGTGGGTTGTCGTCCACGTTGTCACACATCCTCGGTACCGTCAGGCTGTGACCGATAGTGCTTGCCAACTTTCAGAACCAGCCCCGTCGGGGGGAGGAGGAGGATAGTAGTAGCAGCATGATGATTATGGAACTAGCATGTAATTCCATGCTGTCGGCAGTGCTGCGAGGTTCGTGCCAACCGGTAGGCGGACGAGCCGGAGTGTCCGCACTGCGGTTGCCGCATGTGCGGCGTCCAGCGGCGCACAAGACCGCACAAGACAATGCCGTACCGGTGCCTGCTGCCACTTCGACCTGTCCGGTCACCGAACTTGTGGCCGCAACTGTGGTAGACAACATTGACGAAGCGACCCCGAAGATGGGTTCGCCATCGCTACGCCGAGACGATGGGATGGGTTACCTTGATGAGCACGAGATGTATCGAGGCATAATAGGTCATCAGACGCTCCACCACTTGGTGATCGGGCGGGTTAACCGCCACGTCCTTGGCATGGGCTTCGAGTTCTTTTGGGCCAAGTGTAAGATGTCGGCTAGGTACCGCGGACATAATGGTGAGTCGATGCGTCGTATAGTCGGCAAGCAGTTGCCCTATCCCAAGTTGGTTGTAGCGTGAACCCCTTCGCCTCCGTAGTGCCAATTTTGACTGAATCCGAGGCTATCAGGACCCGCAACCAGATGTGGGCAGCCGGAGCGAAAATCCCGTCTTGGGTCAACCCGCGCCATGTCGGATTGGATCAGTTTTTCACACGCCCTGAGATTGCGTCCGCTTGCTACGACGACCTGATGGCGCGGATGCGCGCCGATAATGCCCCCATCAACGAGTATCGGTTTGTGGAACCTGGAGCCGGCGCTGGAGCATTCTACGATCTACTGCCGACAAACAGGCGCATCGGGCTAGACATACTTCCAGTACGTCCGGATTTTGAGCGCGCTGACTTCTTGACTTGGGAACCGCCCGATGACCATCAACGCTATGCGGTAGTCGGCAACCCGCCGTTCGGGTACAGGGCGTGGCTCGCGTTGGCCTTCGTGAACAGAGCCGCGTTGTTCGCCGACTATGTGGGCATGATCCTTCCGATGGCATTCCAAAGTGACGGTAAGGGCAGCCCCAAACATCGGGTAACCGGACTGCGGCTCATTCACTCTGAACAGCTTCCTTCGGACAGTTTTGTCAGCTTAGAGGGTCGCTCTGTGAAGATCAATGCTCTCTGGCAAGTTTGGCAGCGCGGCGTAAACAACCATAGCCACACTGAGACATGCGACGAATGGATCGACCTGTTCACCGTGGACCAACGCAAGGAGAGACTCTGCGGACAGGAGCGCATGTCTGAAGCTGACTGGTTCCTCCAACGGACCTTCTTCGCCGATCCACCTCGTCTAGTACGATGTTTTTCCGAGGTTCGCTACGTTTGCGGCTACGGCATCGTCATCCACAAGGCTCATGATCTGGTGACGAAGATACTGAACGGTACGGACTGGCGTGACTACAGCAATCTTGCGGCCCACAATTGCCGCCACATCAGCATGTACCACATCCGTCGGGCGCTTACCGAAGCGGGCCTTGTAGATGCGGCTTGAAGCCGAGGCGATCCTATTGGAAGTGCTGGCATCGTACGCGGATGCTGGCAAATGGGTCAATTCGACATTCGAGGATATAAAGCGGTTGTCCAACACGAAGGTCGGTGATGCTGGCCAGGACCTTGTAGAGCGTTTATGCGTCGAGATTGGGTTTGATTACGAGTTCCCTGAGAGACCCGAGGGTGCGGGCAGGCAACGGCAGTCGCCCTGGGACATCAGGATCGAGAACGTGACCTTCGAACTCAAGACGGCCACTGAGGATGTTCACGGAGCCTTTCAGTTCAATCACATCCGTTATCATCGCGAATATGAGGCCCTGTTATGCGTAGGAGTCAGTCCCGATAAGATCGGGTTTGATGCCTGGTCGAAAGCTGAGGTAGCCACCGGAGGGGCGGGACGTCTCGTCTCGATGGAGAAGGGCGGTTCGGCGTCGCACAAGTTGACCAAGCGCCGGGGCCAACTGCGATCGATCCACGACTTCGAGGACCATATGCTGAACGTTGTTGCAGCTATCGATCAACTCAGGAGGAAGGCTCCATGAGTGCCAGACGAAGGTAGCTTGAGAATGCAATGATGCCTCGTGCGACAACATGACTGACATCTACAATAGGTCTGAGGTGATCAACTCAGTCGGTTTCTCAGCGAGATGCTGTGCGTTCGACGCCTACGACCTCACATCTCAGATCGTCCGCATAATCACTTGTCGTGAGTATATCGGATGGTGCCGTCTCGCCCGGTCGCACTCGTGTGATGATTGCGGAGCCGTCGCCGATGCGCACTCGGTCGCTGTTGACGAAAGCCACCCTTACGTCATAGTCGCTGTCCTTGGAGGAACCGTTCGTCGCTGTGACCGTAGCTTCTACATCTCCAGCGAAGTCCTCTCCAGTTATCTCGCAAGCAACCTCAGCCATCTCACTAGGGTCGGACTCGGCCGCCCACCGCTCAAGGTCGAGCATGTCACAGGTCGTCCACTCGCTGTCAATAGACGCAATGGACTGCTCGATTGCTCGCTCACCAGGACGGACGTGGCTGATGATGTTGAGAGATGAATCCCAACACGAGTACCGGTCGAGTCGTAGAACACGATGTCAAGATCGTAGTTCGATGTCTTCGACGACTGATTCACAACCTCTAGTGCAAAGTAGTCGAAGAAGTCGTTGGCCAGTTTTGTGCATCCGCAAGCTCCACCGGTGATCGCGACGGATCGGCCATGATGGCCGATTGTAGGTGTCGGCGATCATCCGGTGGAGGTTCAGGAGTATGGCACGGAGTTTGTGCTCATCCGAGCGCGCGCAGCTTGAGGTGCTGGCGAGGTCGGGGTTGGGGGTGGGGGAGATCAGCGGCCTGTTGGGCCGGCACCGCTCGACGGTGTGGCGGGAGCTGCGCCGCAACGGCGGGGTCTGCGCCTATCGGGCTGAGGCGGCGCAGGCCGGGGCCGAGGCGCGGGCGCGTCGTCCGAAGACGCCGAAGCTGGTTGGGGATCCTCTGCTGGCTGCGGCGGTCAAGGCGGGGCTGGCCAGGAAGTGGGCGCCGCAGTCGGTCGCGGCCGACCTCAGCGAGCAGGGCATGGCGATCTGTGGGGAGACGATCTATCAGGGGTGCTACCGCAGCGACCGGGGCCTGCCCGAGAACACCTGGAGGCTGCTTGCGCGCCGCCGGCGCCGCCGCAAGCCCCGCAGCCGCTGCGAACGCGCCAAGCGCAGCGTGCTGGGCGGTTTCAAGCCCATAGCGCAGCGTCCCGATGCGGTCGCGGCACGGCTGGAGGCAGGGCATTGGGAGGGCGACCTCATCATCGGCGCCGGCAACCGCAGCGCGGTGGTCACCCTCATCGAGCGGGTCAGCCGCTACGCGCTGCTCGCCGCGCTGCCCAACGGCCACACCGCAGACGAGGTCAACGCGGCGGTCATCGCCGCGTTGGGCCGCCAGCCCGCTCACATGGTCCGCACCCTCACCTGGGACCAAGGCCGCGAGATCGCCCACTGGCCCAAAATCGAAAAAGCCCTCCCAGACCTCAAGGTCTACATCTGCGACCCCCACTCACCCTGGCAGCGCGGCAGCAACGAAAACACCAACCGCATAATCCGCCGCTGGCTCCCCAAAGGCACCGACCTCAACATCGCACCCGTCAAACTCGCCATCATCGAAGACCACCTCAACACCATGCCCCGACGCATCCACAACTGGAACAGCGCACTAACCCAATACACTGCCCACTGTCGCGATCACCAATAGAGCTTGCCATCCAACGAAGTCATCCGCCTCGGTTCGTTCCGTTGTGGCGGTTGACCCAGTGTCTGAGGACTGGTCTGTTGCTGTCGCTGTCTGGTCACCCTGCTCGTCACCACTACCTGACGTGGCGATGACAAGAATGACTACGAGGGCGATCAGTCCAGCGGGAATCAGGAACAGTTTCCGCCTCCATCAAGGCCGACGACGAACCTCGTCAGCTAGGTGTTCCGCCGGGAAAGTGGGGGGGGGGGGGGCTGGTTGCTTTTCTCAGTCATGTTCCCACTCTAGCAAGACGAAGCACCTAACAGCAGGTGTCGTCCCCTCGGTGTCGGCAGCGGTCTGGGTTTGACTGGCCGTGGGGGAGGTCAGCGTGATGTGCTGGACAGTAGGAGCGCGGCCGAGCCTGTGGGGCCTGCGCTGATCACTAGCAAGTGACCCACGTGTTGTCTCGAACCTTCTCGCATGATCGCCGCCCGGTTGTCCAGGTTCGCGATGGTGCCTCGGCAGCCCGTGGCGGCGAGCCCGTCGGTGATCAGGCGCAACTCTTCGGCGGCACCGGAGTTGCCCGTGGCGACCGCTCCTCCGGCACGGTTGATCCTTGCCGCGTCCACCTCAAGCGCCCGCGCCACCAGCAGGACCGTCGCCGCGTCGTGCTCGGAGACTGCGATCTCGTCCACGGCGTCGAGTTCCAGTCCCGCCTCGGCCAGTGCTCGGCCCACGGAGCTGGCGACGTTGCCGGTCGGATCGAACGGATCGCCGGCCGCGCGCCCGACCCCGCTCACCACCGCTCTCGATGCCCCTGCCACAGGCAGCCTCGAAGAGCGACTGACATTGTGAGAGCACGGCGCCCCTGCTTTCGACGCCCCTGCCGTCCGCAGTCTCGAAGAGTCCGCCGCAACCTGGTCGGCTCCGGCACCCTGCGACCGTAAGGTCTCCGCTTCCGGCGCGTTCGCCTGCACCGTCTCCGTATGTGCGCAGCCGGGTTGCCCGGCTCCGCCCGCGGCACCGTCCCTCTCTGATGCCTCCGAGTGCCCAGCGCTCGCCGTGGTGCCCGCTTGCAGCACTACAGCGGCCGCGGCGTCGGCCGGGGGCGCGAAGGTTGCGGCCGTCAGCAGGCCGCCGTCATCGAAGGCCGGCGGCAGTGCGGCCGTCTCGCCCCACTCCCGAACCACATCGCTCGCCACCGGGTCGCCGCGGCGCACGAACGGCCCGGCCGAACTGCCGGGCCGAGCGGCCACGGCCACGATGGCGCCACTGTCACCCGACGCCCGGCGCAGCCGCCGCGACTCCTCGGCCGCTGCGTCCAACTCGGCCCTGCAAACACCGACACCCCGGGCGGCCCGCTCGACCAGGCGCGGCCCGGGCAGCAGTCCTCCCCGCTCCGCCAGCCGTTCGGCCACGCCACCCCAGGGTGCGCCGTAGTTCCGTTGCAGCGCCGCCGCGCCCGGCGGGACCACCGAGCAGACTCCCAGACCCAGCACCAGCACGGTCTCCGCCTGGCCGGATCGGATCGCGGCCACGCCGGCAGCCACGGCGGCCAGCCCGCTGGTCTCGCCCCTGTCGATCACCTGACCGCCCACCCGGTCGGGCCAGCCCGCCGCCAGCACCAAGGCACGCGCCACGTCGGCGCCGCAGGCTCCCACCGGGTCGGCACAGCCCACGATCACCTCGTCAAGGTCTTCGGGCGCGAGCCCGGCCCGCTCCAGCGCCTCGCGACCCACCACGCCGCCCAACATCACCGGATGCCATCCGGACAGCTCGCCGTCCACGGGCCGCATCGCCGTGCGAGCCGCAGCCACCACTTCTACGGACACGCTCACCGTTGCCAACCGTCCTCGAAACGACCCCATCGCCGGCGAACCGAACAGCCACTCCCGGGATGGCCGTAGCCAGGCATCAGCCGCCGCCCCGAAGTCCACCCAGCCACAGGCTCGGCGGTGATCCGAACGCACCAGCCCGTTCGATGGTTGTCGGCCGACTCCGCCGGAGGCCGTTGATATTGGCGGAATCCTCGCTCACGTCTGAGTTGTCTACACGCCGGTTCCTGCCCGCGAGTTGCCTACTCGGCTCCGCCCGCCGGAGTCAACGCCGCGCCGCCACGATTCGGCGGTGGTCGCCATGACTCGGCTCCGTGCCCGCCCTGACGCCTCCCGCTGGATCCACCACTACAACTGTCACCGACACCACACCGCCATAGACGGCCCACCCGCAACACGCGCACAGATACTCACGCGAACCGACAGCTAAGCGGCCGGCGGCGTGAACTCGGCGCCGCGCCCGCCGGGCCGATGCTCCAACCTCATGGGCACCGGCCTCATCAACGGCTATTGGTTCCGCACCCTGCCGAGGCGATGCCCTCGCATCAACGACCGAGCCAATGGCGTTCGCGGCCCCGCGCCCGCAGAGCCGGTGCCTAGACTGCCCCATACTGCGACCGTCCTGCCGATAGCAGATGTCGCGCGCTCGGTCGTGCGCCTGCCGGAGCAACTCAACAGCAACGCTGGGAGGTCATCGTGAACAACAGCACTGCAGATGTCGTCATCAGGCTGCTCACCGCGCTGACGGTCATCGGGCTGGCACTGGCCGCAGTGCTCGATGAGCCCGAGGCGGACGACTTCGCCGCGCTCATCCTGCGTGCGGCCCTGGGCATGATGATCTTCGTCCACGGCTACAACAAGGCCTTCCGGGGTGGCAGGATCGACGGTACTGCCGGCTGGTTCCAGTCGATGGGGATGCGCCCCGGCAAGGTGCATGCAATCACCGCGGCCTCCGCCGAGATGGGTGTCGGCGCTTTGCTGGTGGTCGGGCTGCTCACCCCTCTCGCCGCGGCCGGTCTCATCGCCCTGATGATGGTGGCGTTCTGGACGGTCCACCGCGACAAGGGGTTCATGATCACCGGCGAGGGCTGGGAGTACGTGGCTCTCATCGCCGTGGCAGCGTTGGTGTGCGCCACGCTGGGCCCGGGTGACGTCTCGCTCGACGCCGCTCTCGACATTGCAAACGATCTCGACGGCTGGACCGGCCTGTGGGTGGCATTGCTGATCGGCCTGGGCAGCGGCACCGCACAACTGCTGCTCTTCTACCGCCCCGACCGCCAGGATCAGCCGACTACCAGCTGACCAGACCGCCCAACTTCCAGCTAACGCACCACCCGCAGCCAGGCCCCCGAGGTCGCCGGATTGATTGGCACTTGCCAATGCTGGTGCTTAGTGCGGCACCAAGCGACAGCGCTGCGCTCCCCGAGGTGCCGCAGCCAGGCTCTGGCCCTAGCTGTAGTGACCGCAGCCAAGCTGGCAGTCTGGCGACTGGTACGGCATCGGGGCCTCCGGTTGGCAGGCCACACAGCCGATATCAGCCCGCGAGTTCAGCAACCGGCATCGGGTGCCTCCGACGCGACCGACCGATGTGTCGCAGTCAGGCCGCAACCCGCAACCCGCAACCCGCAGCCCAGCCCAGGCCAGCCGGCAGGCTAGAGGCGCAATCTGGCCCGGGGGCGCAGCCACGGGCGGCTCACCCGGTCGTGGGTCAGGTCGGCGCCGGCGTGGCCCAGCACGGCGCCCAGCGCGAGCAGCCCGCCCACCACGGTCATCGCCGGAGGCGCCTCACTCACGAAGATCCAGGCCAGGGCGATCGAGCAGGGCGTCTCGCTGGTGGCCAGCAGCCCCGCCTCCGCCGCCGGGATCAGCCGCACCCCCTCCGTCCACAGGATCACCGCCCCGGCGAACACCAGCCCGAACGCGACCACCATCGGCACCTCGCCACGAGGGATCCCCAGTGGATCGGCTGCGACCAGAGCCGCGGCGAACAGCACGATTCCCGATCCGACCTGGGCGAGCAGGGCGTCCGCGCCCCCGAATCGTCTGATGCACACGATCAGCGACGCCAGCGACATGGCGAGGCAGACGGCGTAGAGGTCGCCCTCCAGGTTGCCCCCGCCGAGGCTGCCCGCCACCGTTAGCATCACGCCGCCGAACGACACCGCGGACGCGGCCACGGTCAGCCGCCGCAGCCGCTCGCGCAGGATCAGCCAACCCAGCGCCGCGGCCACGAACGGGATGGTGGCCAGGATCACCGACACGTTCGCCACCGCCGTGTGTTGCAGCGATGTCACGAGCAGCAGCATCGACACCGCCCCCAGGCTCAGGAGCACCAGTATCTGAACGCCCGAGGTCAGCCCGGCCACAGACCGCGGACGCGGCACCGCGAAGCGGGCCCTGCGCCGCCAAGCCATGTAGGCGCCGACGCCCAGGCTGCCGACCAGCCCCCGCCAGCTCGCTATCTGCCAGGCGTCGGCGTCGATGAGGCGGGTGAACACGCCGGACATCCCGAATCCCAGCCCGGACGCGAGCATCGCCGCCGCCCCGATCCGGTGCGACCGAGCCTGCGTCCCAGGGCCCGTCGCCGCCGCCGGCCGGTGCCCGCCGTGGTTCGGCTTCCCGTCACGGTCCGCGCCCACCACGGGCGCACGTGTTCTACGACCCTGTTCACCGCGTCGGTGGTTCGTTTTCCTGTCACGGGCCGAGCGCTCCACCGGCGGCTCGGACGGGGTGGGCGCGCCCATGTGGCCTGGCGGCTCGGGCGGGGTGGGTGTGGTGTGTTGGTCTGCCGGCTCGGGCGGGGTGGGCGCGCCCATGTGGCTTGGCGGCTCGGGCGGGGTGGGTGTGGTGTGTTGGTCTGCCGGCTCGGGCGGGGTGGGCGCGCCCATGTGGCTTGGCGGCTCGGGCGGGGTGGGTGTGGTGTGTTGGTCTGCCGGCTCGGGCGGGGTGGGCGCGCCCATGTGGCTTGGCGGCTCGGGCGGGGTGGGTGTGGTGTGTTGGTCTGCCGCTTCGGGTGGGGTCGGCGCGGCCATGTGGCCCCGCGGCTCGGGAGTTGGCGGCGTGCTGCTAGCCGCCAACGGAGGGTGCCGGTTCCGAACGAACGAGCGGCCGCCGCGAGCGGCTAGCTTGCCGCCGCCGCGCCGGCGGGCTCGTAGCGCACCTGGCAGAAGCCGTGATTGCAGTAGCCGCCCGGGTTCCGGGCCAAGTACTGCTGGTGGTACTCCTCGGCGTAGTAGAACGGCCCCGCGTCGGCGATCTCGGTAGTGATCGAGCCGTGCCCGCCAGCGGCCAGCGCCTCCTGGTAGCGGTCCCGCGACGCCGTCGCCGCCTGGCGCTGCGCTGCCGTGTGGGTATAGATGCCGCTGCGGTACTGGGTGCCGACATCGTTGCCCTGGCGCATCCCCTGGGTGGGGTCGTGCATCTCCCAGAACACCTTCAACAACGCCTCGTAACCCACCACGCCAGGGTCATACACCACCAGCACGACCTCGTTGTGGCCCGTCTGCCCGGTGCACACCTCCCGGTAGGTCGGGTTGGGCGTGGCGCCGCCGGAGTAGCCCACGGCGGTCGTGTGGACGCCGTCGAGCTCCCAGAAGAGCCGCTCCGCCCCCCAGAAGCACCCCATGCCGAAGGTGGCCCGCTCATGCCCCGGCGGGAAGGGCGGTGCCAGCGGCGTGCCCAGCACCACATGGCCGTATGGCTGCACGGGCACGGGCTCATGGCGCCCGGGCAGCGTCTCAGCCTCGCCAGGCATGCGGAACCTGTTGCGCGCAAGCCTCACGCCCCGACTGTATCCCGCGGTACCCCGCCGCGAACCACGGCTACCCTCTCACGGCATGAGCAACCCATCCCCTCAAGGCCGGCCATGTTCGACACGGTGATCCTGGGCGGGACGCTCGTCGACGGCACCGGCGCGCCCGCCCGCCCCGCAGACATCGCCGTCTCCGGCGGACGCATCGCTGCCATAGAGCAGCCCGGCGACCTGGCCGCCCAGCCCGCCCACGAACTCATTCACGCATCCGGGCTGGTCGTGTGCCCCGGCTTCATCGATCCCCACACCCACTACGACGCGCAGATCTTCTGGGATCCACGGGCAACCCCCTCCAACCTCTTCGGCGTCACCACCGTCATCGGCGGCAACTGCGGCTTCTCGCTGGCGCCCATCGGCGACGCCACCGATGCCGAGTACCTCAAGAGGATGATGGTCAAGGTCGAGGGCATGGCGCTCGAGGCGCTCGAGACGGGCGTGCCCTGGGACTGGCAGGACTTCGCCGGCTACCTGCGGGCCATCGAGGATCGGGGCGTCGGCGTCAACATCGGCTTCATGGTCGGCCACTGCGCCCTCCGGCGGGCGGTCATGAAGGCCGACGCCGTGGGCCACGAGGCCAACGCCGAGCAGATCGCCCTCATGCGACACCTGCTGGCGCAGTCGCTCGCCGTCGGCGGCCTCGGCTTCTCCACGGGCCGCAGCTACACCCACAACGACTGGGACGGCCAACCCGTTCCCAGCCGCTGGGCCTCCACCGAAGAGGTGCTGGAGCTGTGCCGCGAGACCGGCACGCACGAGGGCACCACCCTCGAGTGGGTGGCCGACGGCTGCATGAAGGGCTTCACCGACGAAGAGGTCAGCCTGATGACCCGGATGTCGCTCGACGCCGGGCGGCCCATCAACTGGAACGTCCTCACCATCGACTCGGCCCGCCCCGACGACTACCGCAACCAGATCGCCGCCTGCGAGCGGGCCGCCGCCGACGGTGCCAGGGTGGTGGCGCTCACCATGCCGATCCTGGTGGGCATGAACATGAGTCTGGGCAGCTTCTGCGCCCTGCACATGCTGCCCGACTGGGGCGAGGTGTTCGGCCTGCCCCTACCAGAGCGCACCGAGAGGCTGCGCGATCCCGCCACGCTGATCCACCTCGAGAACGCCGCCGCCCGACCGGAGGCCGGAGTGTTCAGCCGCCTCACCGGCTGGGCCGACTACCGCATCGGCGACACCTACTCCAGCGCCAACGAGGGCCTCAAGGGCCGCCGGGTCGGCGACGTCGCCCGCGAGCGGGGCCTGCGCGACTTCTTCTGCCTGGTGGACGTCTGCCTGGCCGACGACCTTCGCACCGTGTTGTGGCCGGCCCCCACCGACGACGATCCCGAGAGCTGGCGGTTGCGGGCCGCGGCCTGGGAGCACCCGGCGGTGATGATCGGCGGCAGCGACGCCGGCGCGCACCTCGACCGCATGGCCGGCGCCTGCTATCCGGCGGCCTGGATCGACGACTGCCTCCACGGCCGCCGCCTCACCACCCTCGAGAACGCGGTGCATCATCTCACCGAGGTTCCGGCCCGCCTCTTCGGCCTGCGCGGCCGGGGGCGGATCGCCGAGGGCTTTCACGCGGACGTCGTGGTGTTCGATCCCGAGACCATCGGCGCCACCGCCCCCGAGCTGGTGGCCGACCTTCCCGGGCACGGCAAGCGGCTCTGGTCGGAGGCCACCGGCGTGCGCCGGGTGCTGGTCAACGGCGTCACCACGGTGCTCGACGGCACGGCCCTCGACGCACTTCCCGGCCGCGTGCTCCGCTCGGGCCTCGACACCGAGACGGTGCCCGTCCCCGCAGCCGCCTGACCCGCAACCCACGGCCGCTTCTCTCGCAATCACGCAAAGTCAGCTACGCCAACAACGCAAAGACCCAGGCCGCCTGACCCGCAAACCTCAACCCCGCAGCCGCCGCCCGAACACCGGCCACTGACCCCGCGATCCGCAACCAGCCGCCGCCCGAACCCAAGCAACCCACGCAGACAAGACGCAAGCGAAGGAGAGTGCCCATGACGGCAGGCTCGATAGAGGTGTACGAGAGCGAGGATCGCAGGTTCCCGCCTCCGCCCGACTTCGCGGCCAACGCCCTGATCTCCGACCGCGACCTCTACGACGAGGCCGCCGCCGACTTCGAGGCTTTCTGGGCCCGCCAGGCCCGCGAGCTCCTCCACTGGGACACCGACTTCCACACGACCCTGCGGTGGAACCTGCCGAACGCCGAATGGTTCGTAGGCGGCAAGCTCAACGTCTCTCACAACTGCCTCGACCGCCACGTCGCAGCCGGGCGGGGCGGCAGGGTGGCCTTCCACTGGGAGGGCGAGCCGGGCGACACCCGCACCATCACCTATGCCGAGCTGCTCGACGACGTGCAGCGCTTCGCCAATGTCCTGCTGCGCCTGGGCCTGCGCACCGGCGACCGCATCGCCGTGTACATGCCGATGATCCCCGAGCTGGTGGTCACCATGCTGGCCTGCACCCGCATCGGCGTGGCCCACTCGGTGATCTTCGGGGGGTTCTCACCCGACGCCATCACCGACCGCTGCGCCGATGCCGAGGCCCGCTTGGTGGTCACCGCCGACGCGGGCTACCGCCGTGGCGCACCCTCGCCGCTCAAGCCCAACGTGGATCTGGCCCTGGCCGCGGGCGCGCCCGGGGTCGAGCACGTGGTGGTGGTCGACCGCTGCGGCACCGACCCCGCCATGACCGCGGGCCGCGACCTCTGGTGGCACGACCTGATGGCCGAGGCCGCCCCCGAGTGCCCGGCCCCCCCGATGGACTCCGAGCAGCTGCTGTACCTGCTGTACACCTCCGGCACGACCGCCAAGCCCAAGGGCATCATGCACACCACCGGCGGCTATCTCACGCAGGTGGCCTTCACTCACCGCTACGTGTTCGACCTGCGCGCCGATAGCGACGTGTTCTGGTGCGCGGCCGACATCGGCTGGGTGACCGGCCACAGCTACATCGTGTACGGGCCGCTGGCCAACGGCGCCACCTCGGTCATGTACGAGGGCACCCCCGACACTCCCCGCCCCCCCGAGCGCGGCGGCGACCGGGCCGACTGGGGCAAGGACCGCCTCTGGGACATCGTCGAGCGCTACGGCGTCACCCAGCTCTACACCGCGCCCACCGCCATCCGCACGTTCATGAAGTGGGGCCCGCAGTGGCCCGCCGGCCACGACCTGTCGAGCCTGCGGGTGCTGGGCACCGTGGGCGAGCCGATCAATCCCGAGGCCTGGATGTGGTATCACCGCCACATCGGCGGCGGGCGCTGCCCGATCGTGGACACCTGGTGGCAGACCGAGACCGGCGGGCACATGATCACGCCCCTGCCCGGTGTCACCACCACCAAGCCGGGCTCGGCCACGCAGCCGCTGCCGGGCGTGTTCGCCGAGGTGGTCGACGACTCGGGCGCACCGGTCGCCGAGGGCGGCGGCTATCTCACCATCACCCGCCCCTGGCCGTCGATGCTGCGCGGCGTCTGGGGCGACCCGCAGCGCTACCGCGACACCTACTGGGGCGTCTACGAGGGCCGCTACTTCGCCGGCGACGGCGCCCGCATCGACGCTGACGGCTACCTGTGGCTGCTGGGCCGGGTGGACGACGTGATGAACGTCTCGGGCCATCGCATCTCCACCACCGAGGTCGAGTCGGCGCTGGTCGATCACCCCGCGGTGGCCGAGGCCGCCGTGGTGGGCGCCGCCGACGACATCACGGGCCAGGCCATCGTCGGCTACGTGATCCTCGTCGGCACGGCTCAGGCGTCCGAAGAGCTGCGCGAGGCGATCCGCCGGCACGTCGCTGCCAAGCTCGGCCCGGTGGCGAGGCCCAAGGCCGTGTTCCTGGTGCCGGATCTGCCCAAGACCCGCTCCGGCAAGATCATGCGGCGCCTGCTGCGCGACGTGGCCGACGGGCGAGACCTCGGCGACACCACCACGCTGGCCGATCCCGGCGTCGTGGCCGAGATCCGCGACCGTGCCGCCGCTGCCGCCGGCGAAGAATGAAGCCCTGAAGCCGTGTCCGCCTAGGGCACCCGCTCGTCGCTTAAGCCGGCTGAACCCGACCCAGCGGCGGCTCAACGTTCCTCTAAGGCACCCGTTCGATTCGCAGCACGTTGGCGCTGCGGGAGCGGTTGTCGGATCCGGCCAGCACGGCCACCAGCTCGCCGGAGCGGACGTGTCCGGCCTCGCGGGCCACCCGCACGGCCTGCTCCACCATCTGGTCGTTGGAGCCGCGGTCCTCCACCAGCACGGGCACCGTCCCCCAGCTCAGCGTCAGCTGCTGCACGGTCGCCGGGTTGTGCGACAGGCCCACGATCTGCGCCTGCGGCCGGAACCTGGCCATCGACCGCACCGTGAACCCCGTTCCCGAGATCGCCAGGATCGTGGAGATCCCCAGCTCGGAGGTGGCCCGCCAGGCGGCCATGGTCATGGCGTCGGTCACCGAGGCGGCACTGCGGCCCGCGTCGGTCATGCGCAGCTCGGCCAGCCGCTCGGCCCACAGCTCGAAGTCGAACGCGTCGTCGGCGCGGCGGGCGATGCGGCTCATGGTGCGCACCACGTTCGCAGGGTCCTGCCCGACGGCGGTCTCGGCCGAGAGCATCACCGCGGACGAGCCGTCGAACACGGCGTTGGCCACGTCGGAGGTCTCGGCCCGTGTGGGCGTGGGGCTGCCGATCATCGATTCCAGCATCTGTGTGGCGGTGATCACCGGGCGGCCGCCGGCGATGCACTGCTGGATGATCTGCTTCTGCAGGTGGGGCAGCTCCTCCAGGCTGCACTCGTTGCCGAGGTCGCCGCGGGCCACCATCACCGCTCCGGCGGCCTCGATGATGCCGGCGAGGTTGTCCACCGCGGCCTGCGTCTCGATCTTGGCGATCACCAGCGGGCCTCGGGGGTGGGGCTCGGTGCCCACCCGGCGGATGTCGTGGGCGGAGCGCACGAAGGACACGGCCACCATGTCCACGCCCAGCTCGGTGAAGGCGTCGAGGGCGCGGAAGTCCTCGGGGGTGGGGGTTGACAGCCGCAGCCGGTCCGAGGGGATGTGTATGCCGGGCCGCCCCCTGAGCCGCCCGCCGTGGCTCACGGTGGCGAGCAGCTTGTCGCTGGACTTGTCGCTCACCCGCATCAGCAGGTTGCCGTCGCCCACGGTGATCCAGTCGCCCGCCTGCAGGTCGTCTAGCAGGTCGTCGTAGTCGACCTCCACGACGCTGCCGTCGGAGTTGCCGGCGCCCACCCGCAGCTCCAGCGTCGAGCCCGTGGCGATGTCCACGCCGTCGTCGCCGAAGCTGCCCGCCCTGATCTTGGGGCCGGGCAGGTCCACGAGGACGCCTGCCCGATGGCCCTCGTCCTCTGCGAGCGAGCGGATCCGCCGGTACCGGTCTATGGCCTCGTCGAGGCTGCAGTGGGACAGGTTGATGCGCGCCACATCCATCCCGGCCTGCATCATCGCCCTCAGCGTGGCGTCGTCCTCGCTGGCGGGGCCGATCGTGGCGACGATCTTGGTCCGTCTGAGCACGACAGCCAACGCTACCCTGCGTGGGGCGCTCGGCGGCGTCGGCCCCTGGGAGGTGGAGACACGATGTTCAACACGGCCAAGACGTTCACTCTGCTGGCCCTGCTCGGCGGCCTCTGCGTCGTGATCGGCGGCGCCATCGGCGGGCAGGGCGGCCTGGTGCTCGGCCTGGTGCTCGGCCTGCTGGTGGCCGGCGGCTCCTACTGGTTCAGCCACAGGCTCGCCATCGCCTCGGCTCGGGCCAAGCCGGTGAGCGCGGCGGAGATGCCCCGCTATCACGAGATCATGCGAGAGCTCTGCGGGCGGGCGGCGCTGCCGGTGCCTGCGCTGTACATGTCGCCCAACCCCCAGCCCAACGCCTTCGCCACGGGCCGCAATCCCAAGAACGCGGCGGTGTGCATCACCGCCGGGCTGGTGCAGGCGATGGGCTGGGACGAGATCCGCGGCGTGCTGGCACACGAGCTGGCGCACATCCGCAACCGCGACATCCTCATCGGCTCGGTGGCCGCGGCCATCGGCATGGCGGTGACCTTCGTTGCCTACATAGCGGGGTATGGGGCGATGTTCTTCGGCCGCGGCGGCCGTGACAGCAACCCTCTGGGTCAGCTGCTGCTCGCGATCCTCGCTCCGTTCGCGGCAATGATGATCCAGGCGGCGATCAGCCGCAGCCGCGAGTTCCAGGCCGACGCCTCGGCCGCCAGGCTCATCGGCGACGGCAGGCCGCTGGCCCGGGCCCTCGAGCGTCTCGACGCCTATGCGCAGCGCGTCCCGTCGGGTGTCAACCCCAGCCAGGCGTCGAGCTACATCATCGATCCGCTCAAGGCGCAGGCCCGCGGCGGCGGCAGCGGCGGTTTCGGCCGCATGTTCAGCACCCACCCGCCCACATCCGAGCGGGTCCGCCGCCTCACTTCCGGCGACTGGTCCTAAGCGAACGGGCCCCTGCACTCGTTGCGGCCTGCCAGGCCAGGGAGCGCTACCAGCCCCTGTATCCCGCCTGGTTGCTGAGCACTCGTTGTGCGGGCCGCGGCCGGTGCTGATGACTGAGCCCTCGTTGCGGCGTGCCGCAGGCTCAGTCGCGGAAGTTCACGTACTGCAGGGGCAGGTGATAGTCGGCCTCTTTGAGCGCGGTGATCACGGCTTGGAGGTCGTCCCTCCTCTTGGACTGGACCCTGAGCTGGTCGCCCTGCGTGGACGACTGCACGCCTTTGATGCCGAGGCCCTTGATCAGCTTGTTGAGCTCGCGGGCGTTGTCGCCGGAGATCCCGGCCCGCAGCGCGGCCACCTGGCGCACCGTCGCCCCGGCCGCCTCCTGCACTCTGCCGTAGTCGAGCGCCTTCAGCGAAACCTTGCGCCGCACCAGCTTCTCCTCCAGCACTTGGCGCACCGCGCCCAGCCGGTCCTCGGTGGCCGATGTGAGCGTGATGGAGCCCTCGCCGAGCACTACCGAGGAGTCCGTGTTGCGGAAGTCGTAGCGGGTGGACACCTCCCGCGCCGCCTGGTCCGCAGCGTTGCGGACCTCCTGCATGTCCAGCCTGCTCACGATGTCGAAGGTCGCCATGTTACCGCCACATCGTCGTCAAGGTCGTCACCGCCGGTCTCGCCACAGCCGGTCTCGTCGACGGCACGGGTTGCTCGGGAGGCCATGGTATCGTGGCCGCTCACAACGGGTCGGTGCCCGAGCGGCCAAAGGGAACGGGCTGTAAACCCGTCGGCGCAGCCTACGGAGGTTCGAATCCTCCCCGGCCCACAGGATCGAGCCTGAGCCCCGCTCAGGTAGGCGCCCCGCATGAAGCGGGTGGTGGAGACCGGCGCGGCGGGCACACGATCGAGCCTGGCCCCGTTCAGGTAAGCGCCGGGTAAGAAGGCCGCGAGCGCCGGGGTGGGGAGCCGGGCGACTTCGAGCGCTCGGGGCGACCGTGGGTACGCCGCAGGTCTCAGCCACCCGCCCGCCGCGCCCCGCGCCCCGGCCCTGCCACCGTTGCCAAGCTCAGCGGCGATGTCCGATGTCGGGGCGCCGCGTTGCGTTGCGCGGGGGGGGGGGCGTGGTAGCGTTCTCCCGGAGTGTTCGGGTCCGCAGTGATTGCGGCGATTTCAAGGAGTTCGGTAGATGTCCAGGGTTGCGTTGGTTGGGATGGCGCGTTGGGCGCGTGGTAGAGTGGGTTCGTACAGGTCAAAGGTTGAGTTCAGAGGGGAGAGGCCGATGTCTCAGAGGTTGGTGTCGTGGTTGGGGTTCGCCGGAGGGCGTCGTTCGGGTTGGGCGGTGCTGGCGGTGGGCGCGTTGGTGGGGTCGTTGCTTGTCGTGGGGTCGCCTTCGGCCGGTGCGGCGGAGATCAAGGCCGGTAATGACAACACGGCGTCGCCGGACGTGTTGCCTGAGTTTTCGGCGTGTGTGGGTGACGCTACGCGTGACGCGGGGTTCGAGGACACCGCTGGTTTGGGGGCCGAGGATGCGATCAACTGTCTCGCCTACTACGGGATCACGAGGGGCAAGACGGCCGAGCGGTTCGATGCGGGGTCTGAGGTGACGCGTTCGCAGATGGCGTTGTTCTTGTACCGGGCCGCTGATGTGGCGGGCCTGGATCTGACGCGGGGCGCGGGTTTCGCTGATTTCGACGACATTGATGGTTTGGACGAGGAGCGCCAGACCGCGATCAGGGCTTTGGCCCGCAATGGGATCTTGTCGGGCAGTGGCACGATGTTCAATCCGGGTGTGAGCATCACGCGTGCTGATATGGCGTTGGCTCTCGTCGCGTTCCTGCGGCACGCGAGCCCTGGCCTGTTCTACCGCAGCGGCACGATGAGGGGCCGGCTGATCCTGGCGTCGGGTGAGACGTTGGATCATTTCGCTGACGCGCGGCGCAGCGTGCCTCGGGGTGTGGACACTGCGATCTCTTATGCGTATGAGCTTGGTATCACCAGGGGCAGCGCGGCGGGTGCGGACGTGTTCGCGCCGGGTGATCCGGTGTTGCGTAAGAATATGGCGTCGTTCATCACGCGGATGTTGGCGCATACGAATGTGCGTCCGGCGGGTTTGACGGCTCAGAGCGTGTCGGGGACGGTCACGGCGTCGATCCGTGACGCCGGGTTCGATCCGGTGGGTAACGAGATCGTGGACGGGTTCTATATCGCGACCGCGAGCGAGGATAAGGCGTTCGGGAGTCTGGGCGAGTGCCGGGTTGCGGTGAAGGCTGTTGACGGCGGTTCTGGCGGGTGCCGGATCGAGGTGGTTGATCCGGCCACGAACGCGGACGGCAATGTCGCGGTGGGGACCCTGAACGCCAAGGCTATCGGCGAGGGTGCGACGGTGTGGGTGTGGACCGGTGATGTGGGCGATCGTTTCGACGTGGACCGGATCGATGCTTACAAGCTGCTGTTGAAGCCGCAAGCGGCGGCCGCGGCGACGAAGATAATGGTGACGCCGGCTGAGCCTGACCAGGCGCGGTTCGGTGCTGAGGTGCTGTTCACGGCGCAGTTGAAGCACACCAGTGATGGTGTGGACCGCGACACCTCGGTCGGTGCCGATGGCAGGCGCCCGGCGCGGTACAAGTTGCAGCGCAAGGTGTTCTCGGGTGAGCACGCGACGGTGCCGGCGAATAGTCAGATTGTGAGCGTGTCCGAGGAGGAGTTCTTCTGGACCGACGCTCAGGGCAGGATCACGTTCGGTCTGACCACGACCGATCCTGATCCGAGCGCTGGCTCCAACGACGATTACCGGACGGTGCAGTACATCCTGACCGGCGTGAAGAACGCGCCGACCCAGACGCTGACGAAGATGGTGGTGTTCTCCGACGCGCCGTCGACGGTGGACGAAATCAAGGTGGAGCCGGCTCGCAGCTTCGTGGTGGTCCCGGCTGCCGGGGCGACCGCGTCGAACGCGGTCACCGCGACGGCGTTGGATCAGTACGGGACGCCGGTGCGCAACGTGGCGTTGACCGTCACAAGCAGCACGGACCGCTCAGAGATGCCGTCGCGTCGGCACACCACGGCATCGTCTGGCAGCGTGCGCATTCCTTACACGCACCGTGGCGGGCCGGCTCTGACCGAGACGTTGACGGTGACTCATACCCCGGCGTCGGGCACCGCGGTGTCAAACAAGGCGAAGGTGTACTGGGTGGAGCGCACGGAAGAACCGAAGCAGACCTCCGGGTTGAACGTGATCGGCGGTGACACCGGCGCTGGCACCGTCGTGGTGGACAAGAACGCGAAGCCGACGCAGGTGAGCTATGACGGCAACGACGTTTTCAAGCTGAACGGCGAGTTCGTCACACGGGCCAAGTTCGAGGCCGAGCTGGCCAAGATCCTCGACCCGGACCGCAAACCCAAGGTCACCGGCACCCTGACATGGTCATCCTACGACCACGACGACGACACCGACATCGCCCAGTTCGAGCTCACCACCACCGGCGGCACCACCACCACCACGACGACCACGGCGCCTTCTGCCACGACGACCACCACGTCGACTTCGACCACTTCCACGACCACGACGACTTCGACTTCGACGACTATGCCGTTGAGTCAGGCGGCGGCGGAGTCGTTGAGTATCACGGCTGATGCCGCGAAGGTCGAGGAGACCAAGGCTCCGGACGCCAACAAGGTTGATTTCTATGAGATGAAGTTCGGTGACTGGTCGCAGTTCACGGTGCAGCTGCTGCACACCGACGAGAACGACAACGACAAGGTGAAGCGGGCCGCGTTCGGTGTGGACGGCACGAATCCTGTGCTGTTGGACGTTCGCCAGTTCAACCTCAATGGCACTCTCGAGAAGGGGTCGATCACGCCGGAGTCGAAAGAGGCGGCTGTTGCCGGGGTTGTGGCGTCGGACAAGGCCGGCATACGCTGTGCTCCTGCTAGTCCATGCGCCGGGGCGCCGGGCGGTATTACAGCGCCACCTGATGCAGCAGCAGGGACTGTTGCTCAGCACACGTTGAAGACCGATTCGACGGGCAAGGCGTCGTTCGCAGTTAGCGCGCCGGCGGACCCGAACCCGAACACCGCGGGCGACAAGCACACGCTGATCTTGCATGTGATCGAGGAGGTCAACGGTCCGGCGTCGCCGGCGATCACGAACCTGTCGAACAAGCGGCTGCATATTTTCAACGTGCTCGTCTCCGAGGGCGATCGCGTCACCGCGGGTGCCGCGCCTACGTCGACGGTTCCCTCGGGCACCGCGGCCGACGGCATCACCGTGACCTCCAAAGGCAAGACGTTCGCGTCCGGCGATACGAGCACGACGTTCGTGCAGGCCGATTACGGCGACGAGGTGTCCATCAAGATCCAGCTCAAGGCCGGCAGTGCTGACACCACCGTCGGCGCGGACGGCACGAACCGCGCCGCGTTCCATCTGCACCGCATCTACTTCCCGGCAGGCGGTCACGGAACCGAGGTCGCAAGGGGCGGAGCAAGGGAGTTCAGTTCCAAGCCCAATGCGCTCAAGGGGTCTTCCGGTTGGGACCAGTTCAGGCGAGTCCGTTACACCGGCGCCGACGGCAGCCTCAGCTTCTCAGCGTGGCTCGACGACCCCGACCCCAACACCGCGAACCAGAAGGGCAGCGTGCTGTTTGTGATCCGCTCATGGACCAACGCCCCCAACGCCACCACCGACCTCGGCACCACACCGGCGACAGCCGGCATCGTCAGGCTCAGCGACACCACCACCGGCGGCGCCACCACGACGACGACGACTGTGCCCGGCAGCGTTCCCGCTCAGCCCGCGGGCTTCTCGGCCACCGCCGGCAACGGGTCGGTGACGCTGAGCTGGGACGATCCCGACGACGATTCCATCACGGGCTACGAGCTCGCTCGGCGTGAGCGCGACGACAGCCCCTGGGGGGACTGGAGCTCCTGGGCCGCTATCGACGGCTCGGACGCGGACACCACCACTCACACGGTGTCCGGGTTGACCAACGGCGCGAAATACCGGTTCAGGATCCGTGCCGTCAACGGCGCCGGCAACGGTGCCCAGTCAGCCTGGAAGCAAGCCGCCCCAGCCGCCCCAGGCGCCTGACCACCCGCCGACCCCCGGGGGTCCCGGCACCCACCGCCGCCGGGACCCCCACCCCCCAGGGTTGGCGTGCCAGGGTTGATGTGTCGGCGCCGCGCACGGGTGCTACACTCGCCGGCGGTCACCGGGCCGGCCACGTGGCATGGTTCTCTGGTAAGTTTTTTCGATCCGCGATCCCGACGGGGGTGCAGTCAGGTGAGTTGCGCAGGTAGGGTCTTCAGGGCCGCTCTCGGTCCGGTTCGCCGCGTGAGGCGTGGCAGGGCTGCTACGCTCGGTGCGGAGGAGTCCAGGTATGGAAAGGAGGGGCCGATGCCCCGTTGGATGGGGTGTGTGCCCCTGGTACAAGCAAAGGAGGGGCCGATGCCCCAGTTGGTGAAGAGGAGGCGCTCGGGTTGGGCGGCGCTCGCCGTGGGTGCGTTGGTGGCCTCGCTGCTTGTCGTCGGGTCGCCCCCGGCCGGTGCGGCGGAGATCAAGGTCGGCCACGACAACACGGCGTCGCCGAGCAAGACGACGCAGTTGTCGGCGTGCGTGGGTGACGCCATGCGTGACGCCGGGTTCGAGGACATCGACGGTCTGGTCGCTGAGGACGCGATCAACTGTCTTGCCTACTACGGGATCACCAAGGGCAAGACCGCCGAGCGGTTCGATGCCGGGTCCGAGGTGACGCGCTCGCAGATGGCGCTGTTCCTGTACCGGGCCGCCGACATAGCGGGCCTCAACCTGATGGGCGGCGGCGGCGCTGCCGAATTCGACGACATCGCCGATCTCGACGAGGAGCGTCAGAACGCCATCAAGGCTCTGGCCCGCAACAACATCCTGCCGGGCAACGGCATGGCGTTCAATCCGGATACGAGCATCACGCGTGCCCAGATGGCGATGGCCCTAGTCGAGTTCCTGCGGCATGCCAACCCCGGCCTGTTCCATCAGAGCGGCACGATGAAGGGCGATCTGAACATAGCGGCGACCGACCTCGACCATTTCGCGGACGCGCGCCGGCTTGTTCCCGTCCATGTGGAAACTGCGATCTCCTACGCTTATGAGCTTGGCATCACCACGGGCAGCGCGGCGGGCGCCGACATGTTCTCGCCCCACGATCCGGTGCTGCGCAAGAACATGGCTTCGTTCATCACGCGCACCTTGGCGCATACGAATGTGCGTCCCGCGGGTCTGACCGCTCAGAACGTGTCCGGCGCGATCACCGCCTCGATCCGTGACGCCGCTTTCGAGCCGGTGAGCAACGAGATCGTGGACGCGTTCTACATCGCCACCGCGAGCGAGGACAAGGCCTTCGACGATCAGGGCGCCTGCCGGCGTCCGGTCAACAATATTGATGCGGTCGACACGACGGCCGAGTGCCAGATCACGATAGCCGACAACGCTACCGACGGTCAGGGGAACGTCCAGTTCCCGACCATGACTTCCAACCAGATCGGCAAGGGTGCGACGGTGTGGGTGTGGACCGGCGACCTGGGTGACAAATTCGACGAAGACCGCATCGACGCCTACAGGCTTCTGGTCCCGCCAGGCACATCGCTGGCCGCCGATGGCGTATCGTTTAGTCCCGACTCGACAAAGGCTCCGCACTACCGGTTCGGTACCAGTGTTGAGATGACCGTCCAACTCAGGTCGGGCGATTCTGACACCAAGGTCGGTACCGATGGGCGCGGGCCGGCTCAGTTCAGCCTCGTGACCAAGACTTTCAATGGCCAAGCCACTGCTCTGCCGGCGTCACCTTTGTCTACTGCGGCCCCGCAGTTCGCTAGCGGTGCGGGTGTATTGGTAACGCAGACTTCGGCCGAAAAGATCTGGTCGGATGACGAAGGCAAGGTCACCTTTGCCTTGACCGCGTCCGATCCTGATCCGAACCCGACGTCAGAGGACGACTTCAGGACCGTCCAGTTCATCCTGAAGGATGTCGATACCAAGAATGCACCAGATACCGATGCGTCGGGTTGGATCACATTCTCGGATGTGCCTTCGGCGGTGACGAGTGTGTCGGCGACGGCTGTCAACAGCTATGCGGTGGCCCAGAGCGGTGCCGTGCCCAATGCTGTGGTGGCCACAGTGCGCAATCAGTACGGCCAGCCCGTAAGTAACGTGAAGTTGACCCTGACGAGCGACCAGAGCACGTCGACCATGTCGACTGCCCGTTACACCACATCGTCGACAGGCAACGTGCGCATTGGCTACAATCATAGGGGTGCCACGTCCGTGAAGGAGACGCTCACGGTCACCTACGACCCGACCCCGGCCAACGGCAGCTCCGGCGACGAGAAGACGGACACGGCGATCGTCTACTGGGTGGACGAGGCCGACACTCCGACCACTGTTGACGCTGGCCATGTGTGGCCTGCTATCGTGGCCGGCAGCGTCGAGCGCAACGAGGTTGTCGTGGATTGGTCTACGAGTTCCTATTATAGTAGTAACTACAGTTCTGCCGGCGCCTATCAGATACTTCGTTACGACGACAACGACAACTTCAAAGTGGGTGCCGCGGGTGCTACAGACTTCGCGACAATGGAGAAGTTCGAGGAGGAGCTGGCTAAGGTACTCAAGCGGATCGCTGCAGGTACCGGGACCAACGACGACAGGCGTTTCAGGTGGGAGTCCTACAAGTGGGACGACCAGGACGACCGGGCTCTCTTCGACTTGCAGAACGCGGCCGCGTCGTAATCGGCTAGCAACCGGAGGAGCCGAACCCGCCAGAACCTGGTTCCGCTCCTCCGGAGCCCACCCCTAACCCAAAAGCCCACCAACCCCGAGAAGGCCCCGGCGATGTTGAGCCGGGGCCTTCTCGCGCCCGTGCGGCACCACCTCGTCGTCCGCCGTTTCAGCCTGTGCGACCTCACGCTCCCCGGCTTGCGCACCGGCATCCGCTCGGCGATCTCGTCCCCGCTGCGTTCCTACGCCTCGCCATCCCGCCGGTTGCGATGCGTTCCCCTGCCGGGGGCGGTTGTGCCGGCTCCGGGTTGGTTGGCTCGGAGGCATGCGTTGCGGGGGGGGGGGGGCGTGGTAGCGTTCGCATGGTGCACTCGGATCCGCTGGTGCCTGCGGCAGCATCGAAACTTGCGGCAACATCGAGGGAGTTCGCCTAGATGTGCGGAGTTCGCTAGATGTGCAGGGCCGGATTGGTCGGGGTTGCGCGCTTGGCGCGTGGTAGCCTCGGGTCGCATGGGCCGCAGGTCGCGTCCCCGAGAGGAGAGGTTGATGCCTCTAGCGCCGTCTACAGCGGCTATAGTTCGTCGCGCCCGGCGGATCCGGGCACAGGAAGGGAGGGGCTGATGCTCCGGTTGGTTGGTATGCGTCGTTCGGGGGCCTACAAGGTCCGTGACGTGTCGGGTCGGCGCCGCTCGGGTTGGGCGGTGCTTGCGGTGGGGGCGTTGTTGGCGTCGCTGCTGGCGGCGGGGTCGGCTCCGGCCGGTGCGGCCGAGATCAAGGTCGGCAACGACAACATGGCGATGCCGGACAAGCTGCCCGACTTCTCGGCGTGTGTGGGTGACGCGGAGCGTGACGCCGGTTTCGAGGACACGGCTGGCTTGGAGGCTGAGGCTGCGATCAACTGTCTTGCCTACTACGGGATCACGAAGGGCAAGACGGCCGAGCGGTTTGACGCCGGGTCTGAGGTGACGCGCTCGCAGATGGCGTTGTTCTTGTACCGGGCCGCGGATGTGGCGGGTCTGAATCTGATGGGCGGCGACGGTGCCGCCGACTTCGACGACATTGATGATCTGGACGAGGATCGCCAGACTGCGATCAAGGCTCTGGCCCGCAACAACATCTTGTCCGGCTCAGGAATGGCGTTCAATCCGGATGTGAGCATCACGCGTGCGCAGATGGCGGTGGCGCTGATCGGGTTCCTGAAGCACGCCAGCCCGAACTTGTTCCATCGCAGCGGAGAGATGAGGGGCCGGCTGATTTTGGCTTCGGGCGAGACGTTGGATCATTTCGCTGACGCGCAGCGCAGTCTTCCCAGGGGTCAGGATGCCGCGGTCTCCTACGCGTATGAGCTCGGTATCACCAGGGGCAGCGCGGCGGGCGCGAACGTGTTCTCGCCTGAGGGTCCGGTGTTGCGCAAGAATATGGCGTCGTTCATCACGCGGACGTTGGCGCATACGAATGTGCGTCCGGCGGGTTTGACCGCGCAGGATGTGTCGGGCACGATCACGGCGTCGATCCGTGACGCGGAGTTCGCGCCTGTGGGCAACGAAATTGTGGACGGGTTCTATATCGCCACCGCGAGCGAGGCCCGGGCCTTCGGCAGTCTGGGTGAGTGCCGGCCTGCGGTCAAGGCTGTTGACGGCGGTTCTGGTAAGTGCGTGATCGAGGCGGCGGACCCGGCCACGAACGCTGACGGTAATGCTGAGGTGGGGTCTATGGACGCTGCCGCGATCGGCAAGGGCGCCACGGTGTGGGTGTGGACCGGTGACACCGGTGACCGGTTCGACGCGGACCGGGTTGATGCTTTCAAGCTGCTCCTGACGCCGCAGGCTGCGGTCTCGGCGACGAAGATGACGGTGACGCCGGCTAAGCCGGCGCAGGCGCGGTTCGATTCTGAGGTGACGTTCACGGCGCAGTTGCAGTACACCGACAGCAGCAGCGGCGCGGATCGGGACACGAAGGTTGGTAGCGACGGCAAGGCTCGGGCGCGGTACAGTTTGCAGCGCGAGGTGCTCGATGCGAATGGTGCCACTGTGAGCAAGCCGGCTGCGGAACTCATCTGGTCTGATGCGCAGGGCAGGATCACGTTCGGTGTGACTACGGCTGATCCGAACCCGAGCGCTGCCTCGACCCGGACGGTGAAGTGGACGCTGACGGCTGTGACCAACGCTCCGGCGGCGTCGCCGTTGACGAATCAGGTGGTGTTCTCTGACGCGGCGTCGAAGCCTACGACGGTGAAGGCGGTGCCGACGCAGCAGATCGTGGTGGTCCCCGCCGCGGGCGCGACGGCGCCGAACGCGGTCACCGCGACGGTGTTGGATCAGTACGGGGCGCCGATGCGCAACGTGGCCTTGACCGTCACGAGCGATACGGACCGGTCGGAGATGCCGTCGCGTCGGCATACGACGGCGTCGTCTGGGAGTGTGCGGATTCCTTACACGCATCGTGGCGGGCCGGCTGTGATCGAGACGCTGACGGTGACTCATACCCCGGCGTCGGGGACCGCTGTGTCGGGCCCGGCGACGGTGTACTGGGTGCAGCGCGTGAACTGGGCGTCAGAGGACACCCCTGCGCGTGTCTTGGGCGGCGACGTCGGCAGTGACACTGTCGTGGTCGACGGCGACACCGGTGCCGGGGTGCGTCCGTCGCGAGTGCGCTATGACGGCAACGACGTTTTCAAGTTGAACGGCGAGTTAGTGACCATGGCCGAGTTCGAGGCCGCTCTGGCCAAGGTCCTGGACACGACCCGGAACCCCAGGGTCACCGGGGCCTTGAAGTGGTCCTCTTACGTCTCCGACGACGACTCCGACATCGCGGAGTTCGACTTGGTGACCCCGGCGCCGCACTCGTCGGCGGACGCTGCGGTGGGTCAGGTAGCGGCCGAGTCCGTGAGCGTGACCGCAAACGATCCGGTCGTGCGTGCCACGAAGATGGTCGATGCTCAGAAGACCACCTCCTATGAAATGAAGTTCGGTGACTGGAGCTACTTCGATGTGCAGTTGCTTTTCACCGACGAGAACGACGGCGACAAGGTGAAACGCGCCAAGTTCGGCACCGACGGCACCAACCCCGTGACGTTGCAGGCGACGCAGCGCAACACCGCCGGCAGGGTCACCTCTGTCACGGGTGTGCGCAGGCAGGGCCCCGCGGTTGACAACACGGTGTGGAACCCGCTGACGGAGCGTCTGAGCGTGACGTGCAACGGCGTGGCCTGTCCGACGTGGAGTCCTATCTCCGGTCCGGAGCTGGTCACCGACGACAACGGCGCGGCCCGGTTCACGGTGGCGGCGCCGGCGGATCCCAACCCGGGCGACGCCGGTGATGTGATGACGCTGCTGGTGCGGGTGCACGAGGAGCTGAACGGGCCGCGGGCCAACACCAACAACCCGGCCTCGATCACCAACGGTGGCTTGCACTACTTCATCGTCAGGGTCACCGAGGGCGCCCGTGCAACCACGGGAACGCCGACCACTACGACCGTGCCCTCAGGCAACGCCGCAGCGAGCTGGACCGTGAAGTCGGTCGGCGCGGCGACCGACAAGACGTTCCCGATAGCCACCGGGGCGGGCAACGCGGCACTCGGAACCACGTATGTGGACTCGAAGTTCGGGGACATGGTGCGCCTCGTGGTGCAGCTCAAGGACAGCAGCGGCGCCGACACCACCGCCGGCGTCGACGGCACCAATCCGGCGAACTTCCATGTGCATCGCATTCTGGTGTACAACTACCTGACCCAGCTGAAGCGGCTCGGCGCCCAGACGCAGATTTTCTGGACTGACCCCGCAGGCGCTGTCACTAGCAGCTCCAACTGGGATGAGGCCACCACCCGCGAGGGCAACCTCAACGTGCTGGCGTGGCACGCGGATCCCGAGCCCAACGGCCAGGGCAACAAGGCCAGCCTCGGCTTCGCCATACGGGCCAAGGCCAACGCCCCCGGCGCCACCACCGACATGGGCACCACCCGCATCGCCTACGCCATGGTCCGCATCTACGAGACGCTCCCAAGCAGCTAACCGCCAGCGACCCCCGGGGGTCCCGGCCACCACCACCGCCGGGACCCCCACCCCCCAACCGCAGAAAGGACGCATCCGCTGCGCCGGATCGTCCCAGCAGCCCATCCAACCACCACGAACCCGGGCAAGGCCCCAGCCAAAATCGGCTGGGGCCTTTCCCGTATTCAGCCCACCCAGTGCCGCCTCACCCGTCCTCGATCCTCACCCACTTCTCGAACGCGCACGGGCGGAGCCTCGCCGATGTTCTTGGCGACACGCCCAGCGCGGGTGACGTGGATCTCGAACTCCCCGAACGCGGCTGCCTCGCTCGCCCAGCAGACTTCGGCTGAGGCCTAGGGGTGTTGTTGTCGGCCTAGTAGAGCGACACGCAGGGGTTCACGCGCATCGGGTTGTTGGAGTATGTATGATAGGCGTATGCCGAGAATGCAGGTTTACCTCCCCGACGATCTCTACAAGGCCGTGAAGGAGCGCGAGCTGTCGCCGTCAGAGCTGCTTCAGGGTGCGGTTAGGGCAGAGCTTCGACGCGAGGACCTGATTGCCGAGAGCGACCGCTACCTGGCAGAACTCATTGAGGAGGTGGGGCAGCCCTCCGATGAGGAGATGGCGCGGGCAGAAGCCCTGTCGCTCCGGATCCTCAAGCATTTCTCGAACGCGCCCACCACTTGAGGTTTCTCGTCCTTGACTCGGGTGGACTCAGTCGACTGGCGCTGCGTCGGCCGGACTCGGCGGCTCAGGTCGCCCTGTTCAAGCGGAGCGGGCTATGGCCTCCGATCGTTCCGTCGGTGGTGCTTGCCGAGTCGATCTCGGGAAGCCAGCGCAGCGATGCCGGCCTCAACCGTTTCCTGAAGGCATGCGAACTCATCGAAGTGGTCTCCGAACCGCTGGCGCGCCGCGCCGGCACGCTGCGGGCCGCAGCGCGACGCGGCTCAGCGGTTGATGCCATTGTGGTCGCGCTCGCAGAGCCGGGCGGCGTAATACTGACATCGGATCTCAAGGACCTTCGCGCCCTTGCCACGCACGCACGTGCCGTCGAGATCATTCGAGCATGAGATAGACGTTGCCGCGGCATGACGGACGAGGCAAGGGCAGAGCGGCGATGTGACGGCGGTCAGGGCAGGGTCAGTGCTGCTCCTGCGGCGCGCGGGTCGCTAGCGACCTCGATGGCGGCAGGGTGTGCGCCCTGCCCGCCGGTGGCCGCCTGCACGCCGCCGCCCACACTGTCCACGCCCCGCACCTTATAGCCCGCAACCCGCCCGTCGCCTCGCCAGCGCACCCCCGGCTCGGCGAACGCGTACCACGGCTCTCCGATCCCGGCGGGCACCCCGAAACGCTCATCGCTGCTCGGGCACACGAACCAGCGCGGTCCCGCCGCGATCTCCGTGGTGCGGGCACCGAGCCGGAACCGCTGAACGGCTTGAGCCAGCCACTGCACCTGGCGGTCGCCGCCGGGCGTGGCCAAGGTCAGCCAGCCTGTGCCGTGACGGCGCCGCCGCACGTGCGCTGCGCTGAGCGTGTGCGGCAGCACCGCCCCGGGTCGCCGGTTGCATCCGGGCAGGTCGGCGCGATCCGACAGGGCCGTGCCCACCCGGTTGCCGAAGGCCACGCCGGTGTCGCCGGCGACCCAGCCCGTGCCGAACTGCACCCCGGCCAGACTGTGCACCACGGTTGCCGACACGCCCGCCCCGTCGACCGCCGTGGACACGGCCGTACCGTGGGGCCGAGCGGGACCGAGCGCGCAGAAATCGGTCAGCTCACGCTCGGTGAGGGGCGCGACGATCTCCGCGAAGGCACGCGAGCCCGGCTCGGTGTCGGCCGTCACCGCCGCCAGCAGCCGCGCCGCGATGGGTGCCTGGCTGGGAGCGCCCGGCACCCGGACAACGAGGTCGCCGAGGTCGTAGCGCAGCGCCGGATCAACGGTGGCGCGCACGACGGCCAGATCATCGAGGCACAGCGGAGCGCCCTCACGGCGCGCCGCCGCCACCAGGCGATCCGCCAACTCGCCGCCATACAGCACGCCCGCGCCGCCGGCCGCCAGCGCTGCCAGTGTCGAGCCGAGCGTCGGCATCCGGATCGTTGTGCCCGCCTCGGGCGGGTGCGGGGTGCCGATGATCCGCTCAAGGGCCTGGCGGTGGCCGCGGCTCTCCACCAGCCGGTACACCTCGGCCATCCGCGGCGTCACCTCGTGCCCGGCCGCGGCCGCCAGCGAGCCTGCATACAGATCGGCCCAGGCCAGGCGACCATGGTCGCGCCAGGCCGCCTCGGCTCCCCGGAGCGCGCCTGGCACCACGGCGTTGCGCGGACCGCTCGTGCTGGGACGTTCGGACGCAGCCCCGCTTCCCCCGCTGGACAGCGGCACCCTCGACCAGCCCCCATGCACCATCACATCCACATCAGCGTCAGCAATGCCGGCACCACGCCCTTGTACGCGCTGTCGAGGTCGCGATCCGCCACTCATCTCGTCAACGCCGTCGGCACTGCCAGTGCCAGTGTCAGCGTCGCGGTCGCCATTGGTGGTGCTGGTGTGAGCGGGATTGCCGCCGCCCGCCGGGTTCGCTACCAGCACCACCATCTCGCCGCCAGGACCGCACTGCGGGGCGTTCACCACCCACTGCGTGAAGGCTGCTGCCAGTGCCGCGTCCACCGCCGAGCCGCCGACTCGCAGGGCCGCAATGCCGGCTTCGGCGGCGATCCGGTGACCGCTCGCCACCCCTGCCGATCCTGTGGCGGCAAGGCTCATGTCCCTAAGTCGTTCGGCGCTGACACTCCACGCTCCCTCGCCGCTGCCGGCTGGCACCTACCGCCGCTGAACAGCACTGTACGCCGCGAGGTCGCGGCGGCCGATAGCGGCAAGGTTGACCGCGGCCGGCGATAGCCAGGTCTTCCACTCTGCCCGCCGCGGGGTCGCCCCGCTCCTCGGTGGAGGTGCTGGGCCACACTTCCACCCATGCTCGCGGCGGGGTCGCGGCGGTGAGTGCGCAAGGTTGGCCGCGTGCCGCTGATCAGGTCAGAGGCCGGGCCCGTGTGCGCGGTGCTCGGGCGATCTGCGGCAGCGCGAACAACCCGAGACTGGGACCGGGGTGTCGGCGTGGCAGGCAGGCCGGGCTGTAGCTCTCGCACCCTGCGCAGGGGTTCCGGCGAGCTGGCCCTCCTCGAAGACGGCGTGGCAGGCAGGCCGGGCTGTGGCTCTCGCACCCTCTCCTCCAGTGCGGGGGGCTGGGGCGGCGGCGTGGCAGGCTGGCCGGGTGGATGTAGTGGTGATCGGAGCCGGGATCGCGGGCGCGGCCGCGGCGTGGCACCTGGCGCAGCAGGCTTCGGTTGTCGTGCTGGAGCGTGAGGCCCATCCCGGCGCCCATGCCACCGGTCGCTCGGCTGCCCTGCTCACCGAGACCTCCGGCGCTGCGGTCGTGTGCGCTCTGGCCGCAGCCAGCCGCTCCTTCCTGGCCGAGCCTCCCGAGGGTTTCGCCGACCATCCGCTGCTGTCGCCCCGCGGCCTTCTCTGGATCGCTCGAGCCTCGGAGCGCGGTCTTCTCGATGCCAAGGCAGCTGCGGCGCGGGCGGCGGGGACCCGAGTGCGCCGGCTGGATGCGGGCGGGTGCCAGAGGCTCGTCGGTGTGCTGCGTCCCGATACCGCATCGGCGGGGGTCTACGAGCCTGATGCCATGGGCATCGATGTTGACGGGCTGCTGCAGGGCTTCCTGCGGGGCGCACGCCGCCGGGGCGCGCAGCTGCATCTGGGCGCCGGGGTCACCGCGCTCACTCAGCGAGGCGCCGGTTGGCGGGTGCAGTCCGGCGAGCGGCACTGGGACTGCGATGTCGTGGTGAACGCCGCGGGTGCCTGGTGCGACCCGATCGCCAGGCTGGCCGGCGTCGCGCCGCTGGGGCTGCGGCCGCTGCGGCGGTCGGTGTTCGTCTTTCCCCCGCCTGCGGGTCTCGACGCATCGGGCTGGCCCATGGTGTGGGACATCGGCAACCGGTTCTACTTCGAGCCCGAGGGAGCGCTGCTGCTGGCGTCGCCCGTCGACGAGATCCCGAGCGAGCCCTGCGATGCCCGCCCGCTCACCGAGGACGTCGCGCTCGGCGTGCAAGAGCTCGAGGAGGCCACGCACTTGCGGGTGCGCGGCGTGCGCCGCATCTGGGCCGGGCTGCGCACGTTCGCAGGTGACGACGTGCCCGTCTGCGGCTTCGATCCCGGTGCCGCAGGGTTCTTCTGGCTCGCCGGGCAGGGCGGTTACGGCATCAAGACGTCCCCGGCGCTGGGCAGGCTCACCGCATCGCTGATCACCGGCGACACCCCAGCGCTGCCCCCCGAAACCACCCGGGCACTCAACCCGTCCCGCTTTCCACTAACCCGCGACTAGCCAAAGCGAACTCGTCAGCTCGCAGAACAGCACCGCCGAACACCCCGGAGTGTCGTCGGGTAGCAGCGCCGACCGGAGTTCGCCAGCTCGCAGAACAGCACCGCCGACACCCTGCCTGATCGAGGACAGCACACCGCGCGGAGTTCGCCAGCTCGCAGAACAGCACCGCCGACACCCCCGACCGACCATCATGGCCGATCCGTCGCGATCACGGTGGAGCTTGCGCACCGGACCGCCTTGACCGGCAAACAGGGGGAGGCCGCCGGTGCTGCCCGTCGACGCTGGCGCGGGGTGCGGATTGTCGCTGTTCTGTGTTCGTGTTGAGAAGGTGGCGGGTTGTGGTATGGTGTTGTTTACTGCTTTCTCAGGCGCTCCCAGAGTAGGAGGTAACGTCTGGGCGGCAGCATCGGCGGCCTTCGTGGCGCCCTCTTGTCCCCGGTTCCACCCGCGAACGGCAGAGGAGGCCCGCGATGGCCGCAACCCAAGCACAGCGCGCAGCGCTTTACAACGACCTGGCAGAAGCCATGAACCCCGAAGCCGCAGACACCCTCATGGACCAGCTCCCGCCCACGGGCTGGGACCAGATGGCTACCAAAGACGACCTCGCCAACACCGAACAACGCATGCAGGCCGGCTTTGCCGAGACCAACGCCGCCATGCAGGCCGGCTTCGCCGAGCTGCGAGCCCTCATCGCCACGGAGTCGGCGGAGAGGGCCAAGGGGTTTGCCGACGCCGCCAAGGAGCGCGCCGAGATCATCAAGTCCCAGGCCGAGCTCATCCGGGCCCAGGCCAGGCAGCTGTACTTGATCGTCGCCGCCATCGCCGTGGGAACGGTCTCCGTGTGGGTCGCCGTGTTGACCAGCGTGATCGTCAGCTAACGACCGGCGCTTAGGCTCAGGCTGCGAGCCGGCCGGAACGGGGCGCGCCGATGGCTAGCCGCGTGCGAGCCGTGAAGGCCATCCAGGTGCCATCCCTCCTCATGCGCCAGCATTGCTGAGCGGCTGTCGCTGCCATCTCCTACGCTTGGGCCATGCCCGCCGATCTCGGATACCTGCCGCGGCTCCAGTCTCGTGAGGAGTACGTGGGCCACCTTGAGGGGTTCGCGGTGCCCGCGGTCGATGGCCGCGTGGAGGGCAAGGCCCCCCGGAAGCTCGTCAAGACCTTCATGTTCGAGACGGCGCGGCACGACCACAAGGTTCCTGACCTGACATCGGTCTTTCCGGCGCATGTGAAACTTCATCGTCTTGATGACACGATGTGCCGGGTTGAGGACATGGCCCATGATGGCGAGGTGATCGGGCTGCTCGAGTCTCTGGATGAACGACACCCGGTTCTCTACACCACTCTCGCTGCCGACGAGAGCAATCGGTGGGTGAGACAGATTGTTGATCCGAACCCCTGGTTGGACCGCCTCTGGCTGTCCTCACCGATCCTCTTCGAGTTGTGGCAGTACGTGCAAAGAACCACACCAAAGCACCGTTACGTCCGCCTCGGGTTCGAGCATGAGGCCAGGTATGAGGCGATGGAAGACCTAGCTGGCTCAGATGAGATCGACGACGTTGACGACATCGGTGAGACCGATGAGGACGAGAACTCTGAAGACAGTGAAGTCACACCGGGCTGGGTCGAGCGCCGTCGCTCAAAGGTGAACCTCACAGAGCGACTGTCGCTGCTGGAAGCAAGCCTGCCGAAACTCCTGAAACTGTATGACCCTCTCCATTCGCTTGTCCACCTGCAAATGCCAAGCGGTGGACGAGGCGGACACCTGTTGTATCACGATGGTCGTGCCACGAACAGGAGTGATTCGTTCGTAGAGCACCGCGCCGCGATCGCTGTCGTTCTTGAGTTCTACAGGAATATCACAGAGTATGCTGAAGATCGGCTCTGGGTGGACACGACTGACGCTGGGGCCGGCGGGATAAGCATGAGAGGCGCACCGGTTACGATTCGTTTCAGTCAGTCACTCTCTGAGGCCACGTTCAACAGATTCATCGAGTTCGGTTTGCAGAGGCGAAACAGCCGCCTGCGGATAGGCGGCTATCTCACTCGTCACGGCCCTACCAAGGTCCATCTTGCGGCCATAGACCGCCATCTCTGGCAGCCGCTACTTCTGGAGGTAACCAGCAAGCAGCTGCTCGGGGTTCTTCCCCGGGGGACTTGCGGAAACACAGTGCACCGCCTCGTCACAAATGTCCAACGATACATCGATCCCAGCGTGGAGGTGTGGCTCGGCAGCGAACCGTATCACACGGCTATCGCCGACTCCATGACTGCCACATGACCGATGATTCGGTACTTCTCTCTGATCAGGTGTTTCAACTCAACACCTTCCTTTGGGCGCTTCAAGACCTTCCCAAAGGCGGCCCCACTGATCCGGTTCTCGGCAAAGCTGGCTACTATCTTAGGGCTATCGAACGAAGTGTGATCATGTCTGCAAGAGGACCTGTGATCACTGCGTTGACGAGTTTGTTGGGAACCATTGACCGGTCTCCTTCGCGCCCAGATTTGTGGTTGGGACATTCTTCGGACGCTGTAGATGTCGTGATCGAACTGAAGGCTCACGGGTTCTCAGAGGAGTCCTCCAACAAGCGACAAGCCCTCAAGATCATCGCTTCGGCAGCCGATCTTGCTCCATCCCTTGCTGAATCATCGAGGCACTCGGGTCATGTTATCTATGCGACGGTCGCCTCAGACGCAGAGGCTCTCTCTGAGACATTGCGCGGGTTCGCCCGGATGTTGGAATCCAAGAATGTTCCCGCAGCTCCCACCGCGGTCATTGGGTTCTCAATGGAGACAGACGGCGTTGCTCTCTTGAGTCACAACCCCGAAGACCTGCCCACACCGGCTGCGGATGCCCTTGCGTCGCCCGCCATCGTCCTACGGCGAGATGGCAAAAACGATCTACATCCTTTGTACTTTGTTCCGTGGGTGCCAGGAATTCATGACAGCCAGAACCCTGAATTGCGGTCGGCTGGACTTGCTGAGCTTACCGCTCGCGTGTTGAGCCACGCCTTGGCGAAGATCGGTCAAGCGAGTGCACCCTTTATGGTCGTTCTCGACGGTCTCCAACTTCTCAGCGCTGCCACCTTCGAGGTGTTCGACCACTGGAGTAACTCTGAACGAAGACAGTTCGGCATGACCGTTGCGGACATCTTGGTGAAGGCGTTGAGATCTGCCGTCAATGTCAGTAGGCGGGGCGACCACATCGTCGAGGTTGACCTGCCCGACTCTGCTGCGCGCGATAGCGCGATCGACGGCCTTGAACAGGCCGATCCGGCCGATCCGGCGTCGAACCTGGAGACGGCGGGGCAGTTGTCGCTTGACCTGGGGGCGGCTTGAGCGTTGTCGCTCGGCCTCTGGCGCCTCGCGACGCGGGCGGGTGCCTGCCGACGCTGGCACGGGGCGCGGATTGTCGCTGTTGCGTGCGCGTGTTGCGAAGGTGGCGGGTTGTGGTATGGTGTTGTTTACTGCTTTCTCAGGCGCTCCCAGAGTAGGAGGTAACGTCTGGGTAGCAGCATCGGCGGCCTTCGTGGCGCCCTCTTGTCCCCGGTTCCGCCCGCGAACGGCAGAGGAGGCCCGCGATGGCCGCAACCCAAGCACAGCGCGCAGCGCTCTACAACGAGCTGGCAGAAGCCATGAACCCCGAAGCGGCAGACACGCTTATGGACCAGCTCCCGCCCACTGGCTGGGACCAGATGGCCACCAAAGACGACCTCGCCAACACCGAACAACGCCTGCAGGGTGCGATGCAGACCGGCTTCGCCGAGCTGCGAGCCCTTATCGCCACGGAGTCGGCGGAGAGGGCCAAGGGGTTTGCCGACGCCGCCAAGGAGCGCGCCGAGATCATCAAGTCCCAGGCCGAGCTCATCCGGGCCCAGGCCAGGCAGCTGTACTTGATCGTCGCCGCCATCGCCGTGGGAACGGTCTCCGTGTGGGTCGCCGTGTTGACCAGCGTGATCGTCAGCTGACGACCCGGCGTCCAGGCTCAGGCTGCAGGGTCGCAGGTCATCACGGTAAACAGATCGTTGTAGACCGAACATTTTCGCCGGTGGTCACCTGCTAACTGTGCCGGTGCTGCCTTGGGTGGCTGAGCCTCGCTGTTTGACGCCCGCGGTGTTGGTTCGCTTAGCGGTGTAGCGTGTAGGGGAACGCTGTTCCGCTACTGAGCTAGTCGCAAGGGGGTGCTGATGCCCGACGTTGTGGGCTATAGGGCCAAGATCGGGGTTGTCGTGCCCTCGACCAACACCGTGGTGGAGCACGACTTCGCCCGCGTGCGGCCCCCCGGGGTCACCTTCCACAGCGGGCGCTTCCTGGTGGAGGCCCCCGACCTCAGCAGCGACGAGGCCTTCCTGCACTTCCTGGACCTTATACGCAAGACCATCCCGACCGCGGTCCGCGACCTCATGACCTGCAAGCCCGACCACATCCTCATGGGCATGTCGGCCGAGACCTTCTGGGGCGGCAAGGAGGGGAACGCCGCCTTCTCGGCGCGGGTTGCGGCCATCGCCGGCGACATCGGCATGACCTCGGGCGCGGCGGCCTGCAACGCGGCCCTCGAGCTGCTCGGAGCGTCGCGCATCGCCTGCCTGACGCCCTACCAGCCGGCCGCGGACGAGCAGGTGTTCGGGTACTTCACCGAGTGCGGCTTCGACGTGAAGCGCGTGCACGGCCTGCGCTGCGCCTCCGCCACCTCCATCGCCGACGTGACCCCCGAGACCCTCGTGGACGTGCTCAAGCGCCTCGACGGAAACGACATCGACGCCATCGTGCAATGCGGCACGAACCTGTCGATGGTCGAGGTGGCGGACCAGGCCGAGCGCTGGCTGGGCAAGCCGGTGCTGGCCATCAACGCCGTCTGCCTGTGGCACGCGCTGCGCACGCTCGGCATCGACGACCGGTTCGTGGGCCACGGGATGATGCTGCGAGAGTTCTGAACCTTGGCGTCGCCCCGAGCCATCGTCGTCGGCGCGGGTCCGGTCGGATGCGTGGCCGCGGCGGTGCTGGCAGCGGGCGGCATCGAGGTGACGCTGCTGGAGGCCGCCACCGATCTCCCCCGCGAGCTGCGAGCCTCCACCTTCCACCCGGCGACGCTCGACCTGCTCGAGCGCGTCGCCCCCGGCGCTACCGGCGAGATGGCGCAACGGGGTCTCAAGGCTCGCCGGTTCGCATACCGGGACCGCGGCGGCGGGGTCGTGGCCGACTTCGATCTCGGTGTGCTGGCCGATGTGACCGACCACCCCTTCAGGCTCCAGTGCGAGCAGTACAAGCTGTGCGAGATCATGCTGGACCGCCTCGGACAGGCGGGCAACGTCACCGTCCGCCTCGACGCCGCCGTAGCCGGCGGCGCCGACACCGGCGGCGCGGCCTCGGTGGTGCTGGCGTCGGGCGAGACGCTCACGGCTGATGCGGTGGTCGCCGCCGACGGTGCGGCCAGCGCGGTCCGCAAGTCGCTGGGCCTGGCCTTCGACGGCATGACCTACGAGGACCGCTACCTGGTGCTGTCCACCCCCTTCGAGATGGCCGAGCACCTGAGCGACCTGGCCTACGTCAACTACATCTCCGACCCCGACGAGTGGCTGGTGCTGCTGCGAACGGTCGATCTCTGGCGAGCGCTGTTCCCGGTCGGCAGCGACGAGACCGACGCCGAGGCGCTCAGTGACCGGAGCGCCCAGCGCAGGCTCAACGGGATCGTGGCCCGCGACGAGCCTTACGAGGTGGCCCACCGCACCATCTACCGTGTCCACCAGCGGGTGGCCGACCGCTTCATCGTCGGCCGCGTGGTGCTGATGGGCGACGCCGCGCACATCAACAACCCGCTCGGCGGGATGGGCATGAACGGCGGCATCCACGATGCCGTGCTCCTGGGCGGGTCGCTGGCCGCCGTCCTGCGGGGCGACATCGGCGCTGACCGCCTCGACCGTCACGCCGAGCTTCGCCGGACGCTGGCCATCGAATACGTCAGGCGTCACACCCACCAGAACGCTCAGAGCCTGGCCGCCCCCGACGGCGCCGCCCGACGGCGAGCCCTGGATCAGATGGCCGCTCGGGCAGCCGACCCCGGCCAGGCGCGCGCCTACATGCTCCAAGCCAGCATGATCAACGCGGTCGAGGCCATGCGCGACGAGCTTGAGGAGGTCGGGCTCAAGCTCGGTCGAACCCCGTCGAGTCCGTTCCGTTGACCGGAACGCTGTTTCGCTCTAGCCTGCACGCGGCGGCGGCTGGCTGGGAGGCCTGCCGCGAAGAATGCTTGGGATGTTACGGATCTCAAGGAGTCCGATGCCGGTCTCCAAAGACTGGACTAGGAGGGAAAATGCTGGATCGAACCGCTGGACGCTTGATCACACGAGGCGTCTGCCCGTTCGGGAAGCGCACAAGGGCCACGGCTGGGTGTCGCCCGAGTACGTCGACACGAGGTGTCCGCCCGTTCGGGAGGCGCACGCAGGGGAAAATGCTGGATCGGAGCGCCGGACGCTTGATCGTGTCCGCTGCCGCCGTTGCCTTTGCGGGCCTTTTGATCGCTCCGGCTGCCGTGGCCGATCACGGCGAGGGGCACAACGGCGAGACGATGGAACTGTCCAAGACCGAGGGCATCGCCGACGGCGAGGTGGTGACCGTCATGCTCAGCAGCTGGCTGCCGGGCAAGACCGCCACCATCGTCACCTGCTACATCTACCCGGCGGTCGGCCCCACAGACTGCGAGCTGAGCAACTACGGCCAGCACACCGTGGAGATCGCGGATGACGGCACTGCGACCTACGACTACCCGGTGGCCGTGGTGCCGGACCGCTGCGACGAGACCAAGCCCTGCTACATCGTGGCCGGTGACGGCATCGGAGGACCCGCGAACTACGCCGCCCAGCTGATCACCTTCGCAGCAGCGCCCGAGCCGGAGCCGGAACCTGAGCCCGAGCCCGAGCCGGAACCTGAACCGGCCCCGGAACCTGAGCCAGAGCCGGCTCCGGAGCCCGAGCCCGAGCCGGAACTGGCTCCCGAGCCCGAGCCGGTTGAGGAAGAGGCGGCGCCGGTTGAGGAACCCGAGCAGGCGGCGCCCGCAGCTGAGCCCGCGCTGGCCGAGGAACCAGCGGCATCGCAAGCCGCTGCCGAGGCGGCAGCAACCTCCTCCGGCAGCGACGGCGGCACTTCGGTGTGGGTGTGGCTGATCCCGGTGATCATCCTGGCAGCGGTCATCGCTGTCGCGGCGCAGAGGTTCATGCGGCGCAGGAGCAGCGACGCAGCCTGAGGTTCGGCGGTGAGTGCTGACACGCATGACAGCGCCGGCCGGGCGACCGGCGAGCGGCTGATCGAGGACATGACGGACGCCGAGCGCGAGCGCGCCCGGCGGGTCGACTCCGTGCTGCCCGCGCTGGCCGAGCGCGCCGTCGAGGCGGACCGCTCCGGCGAGTTCCCCCTCGAGCATGTCCGCACGATCTCCGAGGCGGGTCTGCTGGGGCTGACCGTGCCGACCGCATACGGAGGCCTCGGCGGCGGGCTGCGCGACCTGTCGGCGGCGACCTTCGCTATGGCCACCGCCTGCGCGTCCACGTCGCTGGCATATTTCTTCCAGTGCAGCGGATCGTCGAGGGGGCTGTTGCCGCTGGCGGCTGCCGACGCCGGCCTGTTCGCCGACGACGAGGTGCCCGTCGTGCGGGCCTTCGGCGAGAGGGTGCTGCGACGCATGGGTGCCGAGGGCCGCTGGGTGGCCAACTTCGCCAGCGAGTCGGTGCGCACCAAGAACGCCGCGGTCACCATTGCCACCGAGGCGTCGCGTGCTGCCGGCGGGTGGCTGCTCAACGGGGTCAAGTCGTTCGGCTGCGCCACGGGAGTGGCCGACGACTACCTGGTCACGGCCAAGCTCGACACCGGCGACACCGCGGAGTCGCTGGCCGTGTTCCTGGTTCCCCGGGACACTCCGGGTGTGAGCGAGCGGGCCAGGTGGGACGCCATCGGCATGCGGGCCACCGCCACCCACGGCATCGTGTTGAAGGACGCTTTCGTGCCCGACGACCATGCGCTGACCGTTCCGGGAACGTTCCTCAAGATGACCGAGGTGAGCCGGGGCAGCTTCGTCGGCAACCAGGTGGCGCTGTCGTCGGTGTATGTGGGGGCGGCCCAAGCCGTCTATGACTTCGCGCTGGGACACTTGACCACCACCACCTATCACGGCACCGACGAGCCCATCGGGGGCAGCGACCTGCACCGGCAACTGATCGGCAAGATGAGGGCGCATCTCGACACCGCCTACCTATGGGCCCGCCGCCAGATTCTCCTGGAGACATCCGAGGTCGAGATAATCCCCAAGAGCGATGTGGTGGCCAACTGGCGGATCGCCAAAGGCGAGATAGCCGACAACTGTTTCGCGGTGGCCGTGCATGCGCTGAAGGCCTGCGGCACCGCCAACACGGCCATGAGCGGCGCTGTCTCACGTGGCCTGCGCGACCTGTCGATGGGCTTGGTGCAAGGCTTTCCCGCCGAGCGCGGACGCCTCGAGGCAGCCGCCTACCACGTCTTCGGCTCCGAGGGCGATCAGTTCGCCACCACAGGGGGCAGTCGGTGAGCGGGTTGCGGTCGCGTCCGTGGTTCTTCCCGTCGCTGGCCGTCTTCCTGTACTTGACGGGGATGAACGACGAGGCGCTGCACCGGCTCGGGCAGTGGTGGCTCGGCTTCGGGCGCTGGGGGCAGACCGCTGCGGTGCTGGTGCTGCTGGCGCTGCTCGCATACTTCACACAGGACGTGCTCAATCGCCGCCGCTCGGCCTACCGCGCGGCGGTCCGCGCCGCAGACGCCACCCGCCCGCCCGCCATACAACCGGGCGCTCCGGGTGGCTCGGCGCCGGAACCCGCGCCGGTATCACGCACTCAGAAGATCGAGCAACGAGGTATGCCGGGTGGCTCGGGGCCGGAACCGGCGCAGGTGTCACGCAGTCAGAAGATCGAGCAACGAGGTATGCCGGGTGGCTCCGGGCCGGTGTCACACTCTTAGGAAGATCAAGCAACGAGGTACCCAATGACCTGTGCCGACGACATCAGCCGAAGACACCATCGGTCACCACTTCGGGCCTGGCCAAGTCCCGACGCCCCGCCACCGGCGCAGCCTGCGCGCCCTGCGCTGCGGCGCCCTCCGGCTCGGACGCTCTCGCGGTCGGTTGCCTCGGACAGTGCCTCGCAGGGCCGGCGTCTGCATCGAGCGCGCTCCCGCAGCGCTCGGCCTCCATACGACGACCCTGGGCGCGTCGCGACCCGCCGGCGGCCGCGCCGGGCGCGGGCAACGGCCTTGGTGCTCGCGTTGGCGCTGGTTGCCGCTGCCTGCTCGCAATCCGTTGATGAGGATCGGGCCGAGCCCGACACGGCGGACGCGCCGACCACATCCGCCGCCGACCCGGCCGCGAGCGCGCCCGATGCCGACCCGGCAGGCAGCGGCGGCGGCTCCGACAGCGACGACCCGGACGCATCGGCCGGCAGCGGCGGCTCTGATGACGGCCAGGCCGGCACGGGTGGCTCCGACAGCGACGACCCGGCCGCCGGCAGCGGCGGCAGCGACACCGAACCAGCCGGGGAAGCCCCCGGCGGCCCGGTGCCCGCCGGACCGGACGCTCCCGGTGTCAGCGACGACGCAGTGACCATCTCGTTCATCATCACCGACACCTCCGCAGTGGCCGCCGCCTTCGGTTGGGAGACTCCCGACGAGGGCGACCGCGAGGCCCAGCTAGCGGCGCTGGCCGACCACTTCAACGCCGCGGGCGGGTTCGCCGGTCGCCGGATCGACGCCAAGGTGCAACTCTTCAACGCCATAACCGACGGCCCGGTCGCCGAGGAGGCCCTCTGCAACGCCATCACCCAGGACGACAAAGCCTTCGCGGTGGTGCTGACGGGGCAGCTGCAGGAGAACGCGCGGCCCTGCTACCGCAACGCCAGGACGCTGATGTTCGACGCCACCCTCTACCCGGTGGACGAGGCGGGGTTCGAGGAGTTGGCCCCGTACTACTGGTCGCCGCTGCTGCCCTCCTACGACGACCTGGTGAAGGGGCTCGCGGCCGGGCTCATAGCCGACGGCTGGTTCGACGGGGCCACGCTGGGGGTCATCGCCATCGAGTCCGAGCTGAGCCAGAGGGTCTACGAGCAGCAGTTCCTTCCCATTCTGGAAGAGGTCGGCGTGGAGGTCGCCTCATACAACACGATCGACCCGACCGACGGCACCTCCTTCGCCAACGACCAGCTGCAGGCGATCATCAACTTCAAGGAGGCGGGCGTGGACAAGGTCGTCGCCATCGGCGGGTCGCGCCTGGTGTCGTGGTTCATCGAGACCAGCATCGCCCAGAACTTCGCGCCGGCCTATGCCGTCACCAGCTACGACGCGCCGGAGTTCAACGTGTTCAACTTTGCCGAGATGATGCCGGGGGCGAGCGGCATCAGCGTGCTGCCCGGCTACGACGTGGGCGACGACCAGCACGGGTTCCCGGCCGGCGCGGCCGAGCAGGAGTGCCTGGACATATTCACCGCAGCCGGGCTGGAGTTCGAGGAGCGGGCCAACGTGCGGACGGGTCTGATCTTCTGCGACGTGCTGCGCCTGCTGCGCGCGGTGACGCCCGGACTGACCGAGGTGAGCGCCGGTGGGGTCTCCGAGGCTGTGTGGCGCCTCGGTGACGGCTTCGAGCCGGCCTCGGTGTACGGGGTGGAATTCACCGAGGGCAGCTATGCCGGCGGTGCCGTCTACCGGCGCTTCCGCTTCGACCCCGGCTGCGAGTGCATGGCGCTGATCGGCGATCCGGCGGCCTTCGGCGACTAGAGCCGGTTGGCGCTGCGCCTTGAACCTCACCCGTCCCGTTTGATGCCGGCCAGGCTGTTGCGTGTGACGCCGCGCTGCGATCCGCGGTTGCGGAGGCGACATGGGCGACATGGGCGACATGTTCGTCCACTGCGGTGCCGCAGAGCATGGTTCGCGTGTGACTCAGCATCTGGCTGAGGGCGGCGGCAACGGGGCCGGTCCCGGCGACCGGAGGCTCCTAGCGGTCATCTGCTGCCAGGGGGCGGCCCTGGCCTCGCCGCTGCCGGTGCTGCTGTTCCGGCGTGAGGAGATGGCCGAGCGCCTGGGGGTGCTGGGCGCGCTCGCCGGGGAGTCGGCGCTGATCGGCGCGGTGGCGCTGATCGCTGCGATCGGCGTTGCCCGGCTGCGCGACCGGCTGCCGGCGGGGTTCCTGCTGCTGCTCGGTGGCCTGGCGTCCGCCGCCGGGCTGGCGTTGATGGCCTGGACGGTGCAGTTGACGCTGTTCGCGTGCGGCGGGGTGCTGCTGGCCGCCGGCTCGGCGCCGGGGCTGGTGATCCACCGGATACTGCTGTCCACCGGCGCCCGCCCGGCGGATCGGTTCCGCACTCTCTCGTGGTACTGGGCCGCGGTGGCCGCCGGGGCCGGCTGGCCGCTGGCGGCGCTGATCCTGGTGGAGGCAGGCTACGGCCCCCTGCTCTGGGCCTGCTCGGCGCTGGCGGCGGCCGGCACGCTGCTGGGAGGCCGCCATGCGCTGGTCCACGACGAGGACCACGAATCAGAGCTAACCGCGGCCCGCACCGACGTGCCGTGGGCTCGCAGGTACTTCGCAGCGGCCTGCGCCGGGGGTGCGGTGGTGATCGGTGGCGCCAGCGCGGCGCGGTCGCTGCTGATCGTCGAATGGCAGCGCAGCGCGGGCCAGACCGCCGCGGTGCTGGCGGCCCCGGCGGCTGCCGGGGTGTTCATCAGCGCCTTCGGGCCGTGGTATCACCGGCTGCACCGGCTGACCGGCGGCCGCCGCGCCGATGCCATCGGGATCCAGCTGCTCGCCGCCGGTGCGCTGGTGCTGCTGGGGGGGCTGTCGTTCACCTACATCGGGCTCGTGGCGTGCTGGATGGTGGCGGGCGCGGCACTCAGCCTGGCTGCGGCCGGGCTGGACGCGGCCGCCTTCGCCGCGCTCGCTCCGGCTGTGCGCAGGGCGGTCGCCGCCCGTGGGGTGCTCTGGGCCGGCGTCGGCGGGCTGGCCGCATCGCTGATCAACTCTCAGGTCATCGGCGCCTGGTCCGAGCAGTGGAGGATCGCCTGGCTCGGGCTGCCGCTGATGGCGGTCGGATGGACGGTGCGCCGCCAGGCGCCCTTGTCGCGTGACGCCGAGACCGCGGTGGCCGCAACTCGGGCCACAGCGGCGCCGCGCCGGGTCTACGGCAGGGACCGCGCCTCCGCTGGTGGTGGTGGTGGTGATGACGTCGGCGGGGCCGAGGGGCGAGTCAGGGCTTATGGCAGCGACCGTGCCGGGACGGATCCGGGTTTGCAGGTGCCGCTGCTGTCGGTGGAGAGGCTGTCGGTGGCCTACCAGTCCGTGCAGGTGCTTTTCGAAGTGACCCTAGAGGTGCAGGAGGGTGCCGTGGCTGCGCTGCTCGGGACCAACGGCGCCGGCAAGACCACGCTGCTGCGGGCGGTCTCGGGACTCGAGCCGACCATCGGCGGGCGCATCGTCTACGCCGGGCTGGACATCACCCGCACCCGCCCCACCTGGCGGGTCGGCATGGGCCTGCACCAGGTCGTCGGCGGCGAGGCCGTGATCGGCCCGCTGACCGTGGCCGAGAACCTGCGCCTGTTCGGCCACGGCGCGCCCGGGCCGCGCCGCTCCGAGGGGATCTCCGAGGCGTACGAGCTGTTTCCCCGCCTGGCCGAGCGGTCGGGTCAGCGGGCGGCCACGCTGTCGGGCGGCGAGAAGCAGATGCTCTCGCTGGCGAGGGCGATCATCGTGCCGCCCCGCCTGCTGCTGATCGACGAGTTCTCGCTGGGGCTCGCCCCGGCCGTGATCGCGGATCTGCTGCCGGTGGTCCGTCGCATCGCCGAGAGGGGCGCGGCGGTGCTGCTGGTGGAGCAGTCGGTCAACATCGCGCTGGCGGTGGCCGACCACGCCTACGTGATGGAGAAGGGCGAGATCGGTTACTCGGGCCCGGCCGCCGAGCTGCGCGACAGGCCCAACCTGGTGCAGGCCGCATACCTCGAGGGCCTGTCCCACGCCCTCGGCGGGGATCGGTAGGCGCAGTGATGGGTTACAACCTCGGCGGATCGACACCGCTGCCAGGCCCGCCGGATCAGCCGCCGGTCTCACTCACGCCCCCCGCCGGGGATCGGTCAGGCATGGCGACGGTTTGCTGTCGTGGCGGGGAGGTGGGCGCGGCCATGCGCTGCGCCCTCGGCGGGGATCGGTAGGCGGCTGGTCGTGGGTTCGTTCGACGTGTCGGGTCCGCTGCTGCTGCTGGGCTCGATCTTCGGCATCGGCTATGCGCTGCTGGGCATCGGCCTCGTGCTGGCCTATCGCACCAGCGGGTTCATCAACTTCGCCCACGGGTCGATCGGCCTGGTGGCGGCCTCGCTGATGTCCGTGGTCGTGAAGGACTACGGCGTGCCCTACTGGGTGGGCTTCGCCGGCGCCCTGGTCGTCGCCGCGCTGGTGGCCGCGGGCGTGGAGGCCTTCGTGGTCGCCAAGCTGGCCGCCGCCCCGAAGGTGCTGTCGATGGTGGCCGCTCTGGGCGCGGCCGAGGCTCTGCTGCTGCTGGCGCTGTCGTTCTCGAGGGGCGGTCTCGGCGGGGGGAACTTCCCCCAGCCGCCCTGGTTCCCGCGGTTCGACCTCACGGTGTACGTGTCGCCGTCGGCCACGGCGCTGCTGTGCCTGTCGCCGCTGGTCGTGGGCGGGCTCTACCTGTTCCTCCAGCGAAGCCGCTACGGGCTGGCCATCCGGGGGGCGGCGGCCAACCCCGACTCGGCCACCCTGGCCGGCGTCGATCCCCGGAACATGGCGATGCTGTCGTGGGCGCTCGCCGGGGCCGTGGCCGCGTTCGCCGCCATGCTCATCATCGGCAACCAGCCGACGGTCACCGCCGACGCGCTCGGCCCCGACTTCATCATCCGCGGCCTCGCCGTGGCCGCCCTGGCTCGCTTCGCCAGCCTGCCCGCGGCCTTCGCAGCCGGTCTGGGACTGGGGGTGCTGGAGCAGATCCTGGCCACCAACCCCGAGGCCACCGGCTGGTTCGAGGTGGCGCTGTTCATCCTGGTGCTGGTGGGCGTGGCCCTGCAGGTGCGCTCGGGGCGGGAGCAACCGGAGCGCTGGAGCAGCCTGGAGCTGAGCCTGCGGCTGCCCGACGAGTACCGCGAGGTGTGGCTGATCCGCAACCTGGGGTGGGTGGTCGGCGGCATCGGCGCGGCAGCTGCCGCCCTCATTCCCCTGTGGATGAGCAACAGGTCGGCCTTCGTGCTGACCACGGTCGTCGCCTTCGCCACCATCGGCATCTCGGTCAGCTTCCTCACCGGCCTGGCCGGGCAGCTCTCCCTGGGCCAGGTCGCCTTCGCCGCCCTCGGCGCGGTGGTCGGCGTGCGGGTCGCCACCGGCACCGGCAGCCTCGTGCTGGGACTGCTCTGCGGCGGCGCGACCGGCGCGCTGGTGTCCGCCGCGGTCGGGTTGCCCGCGCTGCGGGCGCGTGGCCTGCAGCTGGCGGTGGCGACGCTCGCCTTCGCGCTGGCCACCTTCAGCTGGCTGCTCCGCCAGGACTGGGCCTTCGGCACCGGCCTGCCGTCCCGCCCGCTCAGCGTGGCCGGCGCAGACCTGACCACGTCGCGGCAGTTCTACTTTGTGGCGCTGGTGACGTTCCTGTCAGTGCTCGCCGCCGCCAGCGTGCTGCGCCGCTCGTCGTTCGGACGCTCGCTGGTGGCCATCCGTGACAACGAGGCGGCCGCACGGGTGCTGCAGATCGCGCCGCGGCGCCTGCTGCTGGGCGCCTACGCCTTCGCCGGGCTGGTCGCCGGCGTCGGTGGGGTGATCCTGGCCACCAGCAACACCTTCGTCAGCCGCAGCATCTTCACGCCCAGCGACAGCATCAACGTGGTCTCGGTTGCGGTCATCGGCGGGCTCTCGGAGCTGACCGGGCCGCTGCTGGGCGCGGCCTACCTCATCGGCATCCGCGAGTACTTCGACCTCGAGCTGTCGGCTCTGGCCGGGCTGAACGCGGCCTGGCTGATCCTGATCCTCGAACAGCCCCGGGGCATCCACGGCCTGCTGGCCACCACCCGCCGCAACCTGATCGACCAGATCGCCCGCCTGCACGGCATCCGCATCCGCCCGCCGGCAACCCAGGCCGCCCAGCCTGGTGCAGCCGATGTTTTCGATGCGAGTGGCGTAGCGGGCGCATCTGGTACAGCGGCCCGGACCGCCACCCCTGATAGGGCTGATGTGTCTGGTTTGAGCGGAGGGGCCGCCGCCCCTGGTACGGCGCCCCGGACTGCCACCCCTGATAGGGCTGATGTGTCTGGTTTGAGCGGAGGGGCGGGCGCATCTGGTGTTGGCGGTGGCGGCGGGTCGGCGCTGGAGGTGCGGGGCCTCACCAAGCGGTTCGGTGATCTGGTGGCGGTGGGGGATGTGTCGTTGCGCGTGAACCCCGGCGAGACGCTGGGGTTGATCGGTCCCAACGGTGCGGGCAAGACGACGGTGTTCGAGATGATCAGCGGCTACCTGCGCCCCGACGCGGGCACCGTCGTCCTCGACGGCGCCGACATCACCGGCTCGACGCCGGAGGCTCGCAGCGGGCGCGGCTTGGTGCGATCCTTCCAGAACGCCCCGCTGTTCCCCACGATGACCTCGCGCGAGATTGTCTTCGTGGCCTGCCAGCGGGCGGGCGGTCACCGCTTCGTGGTCGGCGGCTCGCGCCTTGAGCGCCGGATCGAGGACGAGGCTTCGGCGACGCTGCGCATGTTCGGCCTCCAGCCGCTGGCCGACCGGCCCGTGAGCCTGCTGTCCACCGGCACTCGCCGCCTGGTCGAGTTGGCGGCCAACGTGGCATTGCGGCCACGCCTGCTGCTGATGGACGAGCCCTCCGCGGGCATCGCCCAGGCCGAGACCGAGGCGCTCGGGGCGGTGATCAGCCGGATCCGTGACGCCCACGGCACGACGCTCGTGGTGATCGAGCACGACATGCCGCTGCTGACCTCGGTCTGTGACCGGCTGATCGCCATGGAGGTGGGGTCGGTGATCGCCGAGGGCACCCCTGCCGAGGTGCAGGCCGACCCTGCCGTGGTGCGCAGCTACCTCGGTGCCGATCCGGCCGCCATCGCCCGCAGCGGCACCGCCACCGGCGGCCCCGCCGGCTACTGAGCCCCGCCGGTCCAAACGGCCCCCGCCTCAAGCTCCTGCGGCCGCCGGAATTCGTAGATGCGCCGGCGCTCCGGTCGGCCCGGTCTCTCATGCTCGGACCGTTGAGACCCAGCCGGCCCCCGCCTCAAGCTCCTGCGGTGTCGGCGAACAGGTCGCGCTTTCGGAACGGGGCCTTCAGGAAGCGGGCGAAGGCTCTGCGGCGGGTCAGCCACACCACCCGGGCGCCTGACTTGTCGGTGGCCAGTATGTGGTCGGCAAGCCAGGGCGTGACCGTGTGTACCTCGTCGGCGAGGATGTTGAAGATCTTCTTGGACTTCTCCCACTGCTCGGAGGCGAGGTCGTAGTCGCCCGTGAGCAGGTCGGTCACGACGATGCCCGGCGAGAGGGTGCACACCTGCACTCCGGTGTCGGCGGTGTCGGCGATCAGGGCCTTGCGCAGGTAGCGCACGGCGCGCTTGGTGGCGCCGTAGGCGGCCATGCCTGCCTGGGTGGCGCCGTCGGAGCCGAATCCCTCGGTGTTCCAGACCTGGCCGTGTCCCTGGCCCGCCATGTTGGCGATGGCCGTCTTGGAGGCCAGCAGCACCCCGGTGAGGTTGGTCTCGACCAGCATGGCGAGGTCGTCGTCGCTCTGTTGCCACAGCGGCTGCCGCGCAATGCTGACTCCGGCGTTGTTGATCCACACATCCACCCCGCCGAACGCCGCAGCGGCATGGTCCCAGAGCCCTTGGAGCTGCCGGGGGTCGGTGACGTCGCAGGGCGCCCCGCACACCTTGGACGCTCCGTAGTACTGGGCCAGTTCGGCGACGGCAGTTTCGACGCTTCCGGCCGAGCGCCCGCTCACGGCCACCCGACATCGACGCTTCAGGAACTCGCGGGCCAACCCGTTGCCGATGCCCCTGGTGCTGCCTGTGATCACGATGCGTTTGGTCATCCGGCTCCCCCTTCTCTCAAGTGTGCCCGCTTGTAGCGGCGTGTTCGGCTGTCGTGGTTTCTCCGCTGGTGTGGCGGCCGACCGTGAGGCGCGTTGTCGCCGGCTTCCTTGGGGGCGTGCCGCGGCGGTCGCGCGGCCCGTTCAACGCCGATCCCAGTGGTTCACCGATGGATGCTGAGTGAGGCGCTCCAGGTCTGTGGCATCGCGCCGTCCCAGGGCCGTGGCGACGAATGCAGCGATGAGGTCGCCCAGCAGTTTGCGGACCGCAAGCGCGGTCCGACCGTCCCGCACACCATCCTCGAAGGGCCTCGCAGCGTAGCCCCCCTCGCCGGCGGCCGGGTCGCCGTGCTCCAGGTAGGAGCGTCCGCTCGTGGTGTCCACCGGCCAGCAGATGGCGAAGTGGCCTGCGCCTGAGAGTTCCACCAGCCACGAGTCTCCGCGGCGGCGCCCGATCGCCTCCTCAAAGGTGCGGCGCACCGGATCGTGACCGAAGTCGGCACCGCTCTCGTCGGCGCCCCTGCCGCTTTGGTAGCGGTCGCGGCTCGCTGCGATCACCCCGTCGTTGGTGCCGGCCAGCAGCATCACTGGCACGCCGGCGGGCACAGGCAAGACCGTTCCCTCGCCGTGGCCGAGTCCGGAAGCCGTCATGGTGTGGGCGCCATATGTGAATACGGCCCGCAGGCTGGGCACCCATGCCGGGTCGCTGCTGTGCAGCGCCACCGTGCCGCCGGCCGAGTGGCCTCCCAGCACCACCCTGTCGAGGTCCACCAGTCCCGCCGCCGGCGTGCCCTCCAGAACCGACACGACCGTCCCGGCTTGAGAGGGTGCCGCCGCGCCGGAGACATTGAGGCGGCCCGCCGACCGCGGCCCCGGCTTCACCGTTCCGGCTTGCGATAATGCCGCTGCCTGCGAGGTTGCTGTTGCTCCGATGGCTTGCCCGGTTGCCGGAGTGCGGTGCCGGGCTGAAGGCTCCGGCGTCTGTGAGGTTTCGGGCGGCTTGGCGGGCGCCACCGGTCTGGCCGCATCGGCAAGGCCTGAATCGTCGGCGGAGGGGTTGGCCGGGTCTGCGCCGGAAGCGGCCGGGCCTGCGTCGGCATTGGCGGGGGCCGGTCCGCCGCGCAGGTGGGATAGCAGCGGCCCGAGCACCGTTGACGGCGGCCGAGTGCCGATGACTCCCGGGCTCAGGGCCGACAGGTCGATGCCGGGGGTGATGCCGCGGCCCGCCGGCCCCAGAGAGCCGATGGCCGCATAGGTCACCACGCACAACCCTTCCGCCACCAGGCGGCGCGCCAGCCAGCGGTACCCGTCGGCGGCCACGTTGATGCCCGGCATCATCACCACGACCGGCCACGGGGCGGCTGTCTCGAGTGCCGGAACCTGGCCGGTGAGGCGGGCCTCTCCGAGCCTGCGCTCGTCGCCGGGGTAGTACAGAGTGGCCAGCGCCGCGCCCTCGCCGGCGTCGAACGCGAAATGGCACCCTCGAACGATCATGCGGCGGCCTCAGCCGTCCCCCGTCGCTGGTTCCGCTCAGAGGAACGTGGTTTCGTTCAGCGGTACACTATACGATTGCTCCGGTGAAGCGACATCAGCGATACGGCACGGCGGCACTCCGCACATGAGCGGATCGCAGTTGCTCGTCCTCGCTGCCTGCGTCGTCCCGAGCGTCCGGTGGGGGCCCGGCTCAACGGGGCGGCGACCTGCGCCGTCTGCTGCGTCTCATCTGCGTCGTCCCGAGCGTCCGGTGGTGAGCGGTAGATGAGCGACACCAGGAACTACGGCCCGGCCTCGCCCCGGCCCTACCAGTGCTTCATGGGACGGTGGGAGGGCCTCTGCAAGAGCTTCAGCCCCGCGGGCGAGTACCTTGAGGCCAGCGCGGTGCACATGGACGTGTACTGGCTCGACGACCATACCTGGCACCTGCACGAGCACTTCGAGAACCTCTACGGCGTGGGCGAGACGGTCTATCACACGCCGATCCGGGTCGAGGGCAAGCGGTGCTTCGCCCACAGCGAGCAGATCAGCCTCGACGGCACCGAGCTGACGCCTTACAACTACGTGTTCACCATCGACAGCCGCGTCAGCAACAGCATCGTCTACAACAACCACTACTTCCTCGACCCCGACACTCGCCGCATCATCACCCACAAGGTGCGCGACTCCCAGACCATCCTGTTCCAGATACAGGACTTCGCCAGGGTGCTGAGACCGTGACGCTTCCTGTCCCGTATCCCGAGGTTTCCTGAGGTGCTGAAGCCGTGACGTGTCTTGTCCCGTGTCCCAAGACCTCGAAGGTGCCGCGGCCGTGACGCTTCTTGTCCCGCATCACCGGGTTTTCTGAGGTGCCGCGGCCGTGATCGTCCAGGGTGCCGCGGGCGGGGTCGCCGGTGCGCCGCGATTCGTGATCGCGATGCACCAGCACACCGCATTCGCCGGGTCGCTCGCCGCGAACTTCGGCAACGACGATTTCGCCGGGCTCGAGCCTGCCGAGCCCATGCAGTTCGTCGTGGACCACCACGACGCGGGCTGGGCCGACCTCGACGCCGCCGCGCCCCAGGATCCGGACACCGGACTGCCCTACAACCTCACTGCCACGCCGTTGCCGCAGATCGTGTCCACCTCCGCGGCCTCGCCGGCGTTCAACGAGTCACATCACCCCTTCAGCGGCGTGATCTCGTCGATGCACACCTACGGCCTGTACCGGGGGCGTTACGGGCTGAGCGACAAGATGTTCGTCGACCTGATCCCTGACGACCTGCGTCCCGAGGTGGACGCCATGCTGTCGGCCGAGGAGCATCGCCAGGCCCGTCTCCGCGAGCAGCTGGCGGCGAGCGATCCCGCCCACGCCACCGAGGAGCACCTGTTCCATGCTTACAAGCAGCTTCAGTTCTTCGATACTCTCTCGTTGTATTTCCACCTGTCGCCCGAGGGTGAGCGGGGCGCCTCGGAGTTTCACAACGTGCCCCGAGCGGTGGGCGACGACGTGACCGTCACGGTGGTCGAGCATCCCGACGGCGTGTACGCGCTGGATCCGTACCCGTTCTCGTGCGACGGGCTGGAGCTGGCCACCGAGGGTCGCTACCTGGCACCCCAGCCGGCAGGCGCCGACCTCGCTGAAGTGCTCCGCGGCACGCCGGTGCGGTCACAGGCGGTGCGCCTGATCAAGGCGTGAGCGGGAGGACCTTCTCGCAGGGGGTCGGCGAGTAGTGGATGCCAATTGAGCCGGGCCTCGGTCACAGAGGCGTGAGCGGGAGGACCTTCTCGCAGGGGGTCGGCGAGTGGATCGGCGCTGCCGAGGTATATGACGCCGCCGGGCGTTACGCGGGGAAGGGACGCGACACCCGCTCGGTCCGGGCCGACGACCGCGCCGGCCGGGTGACCGTGGATGTGACCTTCGACGGGCCGTTCTCGCTGTCGGGCACCTACACCATCGTTGATCAAGGCTCGCACCGGACATACGAGGGTCCGCTCAACGTCGGTCTTGCCGAGGCGCTGGGCGACGGCCTCGTGGCGGCACACAACTACTGGCCCGACCTGGGCCTGTCACAGCGGTTCTTCCTGATGGTGCTGCCCGGCGGCACTCGGCAGCTGTCCCTGGCGCTGCTCAGCCGGGGGGAACGGCTCCGCTGGACGGTCGTGGGCGAGTACCAGCGCCAACCCACTCCGCCGTCCGCTCCTCCCCCAGGTTCACCTCCGGCTTCCACCACCGCGCGGGATCCGGCGGTTTTGCGCTACGATTCTGCGGCGGGCCGCAACGAGATCCTGCTGTTGCGCGCCGGCCGCTGGTCGGGCCCGCTGCACTGTCTCGATGCCGATCTCGAGCCGTGCGGCACGGTCGATTGCACAGAGGTGATCACCTCCCGCGACGGCCGCGTCGATGCAGGGCTCCAAGGGCACGGTCTCGCCGAGCCGAGTGACCATGCGGCCGGCATGGCAACCCGCTGCTTCGACGTGGAGTTGCAGGGGCTCGGGTTCGCCGCCGATGTGGCCTTCGCCCTGATGTCGGACGGTTGGGGGGTGTGGACCCCGGTGGGAGATTTGGCAGGCAGCGCGACCCTCAGCGGGGGTCGCGCCATGAGCGGGCAGTTCCATCATCGCGCCGGCGGGCTGCGGGTGTGGCGCCGCGAGGTGGCGTCGCTCGACGGCACCATGAAGGCGGTGCTGAATACCTGGCACCGCGGCGAGCAGCGCCTGGGAGCGGCCTACGGAACCCTCGCCTTCCACCCGGCATGAGCGGTGGGGACAGCTTTGCTGGGGCCTGGCTTGTGAGCGAGCACGTGTATGACCCCGACGGCGCCTACCGGGGAGCCATTGACCAGCATCGCGATGTTGAATGGGTGGCGGAGGATCGCTTGCGGGTGACGCAGCGTTGCTACCCGTCGCCCGCGCTCGCGGGCCATCCGATGGCTTACTTCGCCGGTGAGTGGGTGTTCCATCTTGAGCTTGCCGGCACCCAGCGCCGCTATCTCGGCCCCGACGTGGTGGGGGCCGGCACCGAATGGCAGCCGGGCGTCATGACCGGGCAGGGCATCTGGCCGCGGTTCGGCTACGAGTTCGAGTCCTACGGCGTGCTGGTAGCCCCAGACCGCCAACTCACCGGCGGATCCTTCTCGCTGGCGGGCCGCTCGGTGGCCGACATCGTCGGAGTGGCCGTGCCGGAACGTTGCAACATCAAGCCCAGGCTGGATCTGTCGGCCACCCCGCCCGGCGTCGGCCATGATGCGATGCTGCACCGCGTTGTCGGCCCGATGCAGGTGACGGTCGCTTGGCGCTCCCCGTCGCAGCGTCTCCGAGTGTGGGCCATGCGCGATCCCCACGGCGCCTCAGGCTTCACCCTCACCGAGACCGTCAACGACGGCCAGCGCAGCGTTTCAGCGACCGTCGGCTGAGGAGCCGCCCGTCATAGGTGGCCGTTTCGTCAATAGGGCGGCCACTTTGCGCGATAAGTGGCCGTTTCGTCAATAGGGCGGCCACTTCGCGTCATAAGTGGCCGCATCGTCAATACGTGTAGCCTGTCCCACCAGTGGGGAGGTTGCTCGATCAGACGTACGTCTACTGGCGCGGCACCAAAGTCGTGCGCGAGCCATACCAGGCGTACATGCCCCACGCCATCAACGGATGGACCCCCGACCTCGACGAAGCCACCCTACGTCGGCTACAAGACACCACGGAACGCCTTCGCAAGGTACAACAGAACACGGACGACACGAGGGCGCTGAGATGGTGCCTGAACCGCACTGAGGCGATCGCAACGAGCCATGTGGAGGGAATCGTCACCACGCTGCGATCACTGAGCCTACTGGAATCGCTGCGATCGCGCCGCGATCCAGATCGTGTGGATCGCGATCGTCAGGCGCTCGGCGCGGCTCGCCTCAACGCCTACGCGACCTCTGTCGGGGTTCGGCGTTCAGATCCCATTACCCTCGGTGACCTTCAGGAGATGCATCGGCGCCTCTTTGCCGCGACCGATCAGCAGATCGGTTCGGGCGACTTTCGCACGGAGCAGAACTGGGTAGGTGCCGTCTCGGCACGCACGCCTGCGGCGGCGGACTTCGTCCCCCCGCCGCACCGGGTGCTCTTGCCGTTGCTCAATGATCTGACGGAGTACGCCACGGCGCCGCAGTTAGTGCCGCCGTTGACAAAAGCCGCAATCTCTCATCTGCAGTTCGAGACGATCCACCCTTTCGACGACGGCAACGGCAGAGTCGGCAGGGCGCTGTTGCATTGCGTGTTGCAGCGTGACATGCCGCATCGGCTGCCTTTGCCGTTGTCGGCTGCGATCAACGAACGCAAGCAGGACTACTACATGTCCTTGCGCCCCTACCAGACCTATATCGGCCGTCGCAATGGAACTGGCCGAGTCGAGGCGATTGCTGAGGCTGCCACCTATGTGGCGGACGCGGTTGACATCGCGTGTGACTACACCCGTGCCATCTCCGGCATTCTGGTCAACATGCAGCAACGCTGGGCCGATCTTCGGCTGCGGCAGGACTCAGCGGCCATTGCTATATTGCACGCAATGTCAACCATGCCTGCAGCCGATATTGGGTATCTCACCGCGGCGACGGAACGGTCGGCCCGGGCAGTGCGACGCGCCGCCCGCCAGCTCGCAGACGCCGGCGTCATAGCCGAGTCGGTCGATGAAAGCAGTGGGCGAACGGTATTCGAGTTGCCCGAGATGCTCCAGATCGTCGACGACCGCCGCCGACTCATCACCGAGTGCTGGGAACTGCGCTCGGCTGGGATCGAACCGGCCCTGCCCGACCTGATAGCCCGCTTCCTTGACGGCAAGCCACAGCAGGCCGGACCCGATCCCCGGTCGCGTTGCACCCACATCGGGCCGCGCAGCAGAATCCAGTGCAAACGCCCGCCCGGGCACCCGCCCCCACACCGCTACACCTGAGGGTTGTCCGCGGCGGTTGGCCGGGAACTGGTTACTTGTCGGGGGACCAGGTTAGGGGGCCGAAGACTATGTCGGTCATGCGGTCGCCGGAATACAGCTTCCAGGCCACGGCCATGGTGTAGTCGTGGTTGAGGATGAACTCCCGGCCCTTGATCTTGAACGCCTCGCTCACATGGTGCTGGGAGGTGTACAGCGCTCGCCCGTAGGCGATGGCGTTGCCCCAGAGATCCGGGCCGTCGTAGGTGTAGCGGTTGCCGCTGGCGCGGGTGCGGACGTAGCTGAGCTTGCGGTTGATAACGTCTGAGATCTCCAGCGTGTGGGTGGCGCGCACGAGGTCGATCGGATCGTGGCGCAGGCGCACGCTCACCGCGCCCCGCGGCTGCTGATCGGCCCCGAACACCTCGCACTCGCCAGTCCATTGCCCGCCGGTGCGGTCGGGCACGGTGTGGGGCCACGAGCCCAGCTCTCGCTCGGCCTCGACGTGGTCGTCGATCCACGCCTTGGTGTCGGGGTTGGTGTCGTAGTCGTGAGCGTTCAAGTACACCCCGTTGAACACAGCGAAGATCGAGGGCCCCTCATAGAGCAGCGACGAGTACACCTGAGTGACCCCGTCGGGCAGGATCTGGTTCATCGTGTTGAGATCGGCTCGCCAGCCCGGCGCGTAGTAGTGCGAGTCCACGAGCGATCCGTACGGGTGGCCGGCCCCGTGGAAGTCGGGGCCCCGGTAGATGCGGTCGTTGCCCCGATCGTCCACGCCGAACTCGAAGTCGCGGATCTCGAAGCGGTTGCGCAGCGGCCCGCTGTTCATGAAGTTGCACTGCATCCAGTAGGTGACCCTGCCATCGGCGAACACGCTGGCGCGGCTGACCTTGTTGAAGCCGGTGTGGCTGCCGTCGGCGTCGAACACCGACGGCAGGCCGTACCACTCACCGGTGATGCGCTGCTGCCACTCAGAGGCGCCGGAGTCGCTCATGTGTGTCCCTTCCGCTCATGTGCCCCTCTTGGCGACTTGCCGGTACATCGGGCTGGTTCGCCCCGCCCAGAGGCTTGCAATGTCGCTCATGTGCTGACTCTCTGGTGGCGGCATGGCCGGCGCATCGGGGAGTTCAGCCCGCGCCCTGGTCACGGGCCGCGGTCTTGAGGCTGGTGCGGATGTCGGCGCTCACCGCAGGGCCGAGCAGTTGATCGACCCTGGCCCACACCGGGTCCACCTCCGGGTTGAAGATGGCCGTCCGGTTGCGGGCGTCGCGCCGCGCCAAGTCTTGCGGCGTCGTGCCATCGACCACAGCCGCGGGCAATCCTGCGGTCAATAGCTCCAGCCACCGGTCGCGATACGCGGCCACCGCTGCGAACACGCTGCGAAAGCCGTCCTCGTCGGCGCGGTGGGCCAGCATCCACGCCGACATCAGCTGCCACTGCCGCGGCGACAGGTGCGCCGGCGTCAGGCCCTCGATCTTCCCCACGGCATCGTGCACCTCGGTGAGCTCGCCGTAGCAGTGGTCGATGTAGGCCAGGTTGGCGCCCGGATCCAGGCGCGGGATCAGGTCGAGGTGAAACGCATAGTGCGACCCCGCCAGCACCGCGTCCACCGTGAAATGCGGCACCGGGCTGGTGGAGGGCGAGAAGGCGAAGCACATGTGACTGTCCAGCCCGAAGGCGTCCACGGTCATGCCCACATACACCAAGCTCGCCGTCCCTTCACGTGACAGCACCCGGTGAGCCCCCACCGGCGAGCCGTCGATCGCCGAGACCAGCGGCGTGTGCAGCGTCTCGCGCAAGTCCAAGCGTTTGCTGATGGCCTCCACCGTGCACAGACACAACTCAGCAGGCAGGCTCATGGCCCGGCCTCGGCTGGTGGTACGCCAGCGGTGTTGACAGACGCTTCGGGTGGCACGCGAGCGGTCATGGCCCGGCCTCGGTTGCGGTGCGCCCGGTTAGAGCCTCCTCGATGGTGGGAAACACCCAGGCGCTCGCGAACTCGGGGTCGCCGGCGCGTCCCGGCGAGGGGATCACCGCGGCAGCCCGCCTGGTCTCGCCCTCGGGCAGGGACTCGAGCCCCCAACCCCTGTCAAGCTGCTCCCGGCGCCATCGGCGGTAGGCCAGCTGGATGGAGTCGGACTTGACGTGCAGCTCCGCGGAGAGGTCGAACGGCAGCAACTCGGGCCGCTGCCCCTCGACGCTGGGCCGGTCCTCGGCGAAGATCTTGAGCGTGCGTTGGATCGAGTTCTTGTCCGCCCAGCCCCCGGTGAAAAAGGAGCGCAGCATGCAGAACTTCGAGACCGTGGTGTGCTCGTCGCGGGGCACGGCCGCGGTGAAGATGCGTATCTCACCCATCGGCAGGCGCACGATCAGCATCGACATGTTGGGAGGGTAGAAGCCGGTGGTGGTGCTGACCGGCGGGCGTTCCTTCTTGGAGACGAACCTCCACCGGCCCGACGGGCGGGGAGGCCTCAGGTCCACTGTTGCCGTCACCGAGGCCAGATGGCCGTCGAGCCGCTTCTCGTCCAAGTCGAAGTCTGCGATCTCCGGCTCGTCGGCGTTGCCGAAAGACTCGGAGTGAACGAAGGGCGTGTGGGCGATGTCGACGGCGTTCTCCAGCACCCGGTCGTAGTTGGCGTTCCAGGCGAACTCCCCGAACACGGCCCGGTAGCCCCCGGCCCGGGTCTCGGTGTGCTCCTCGAGGCCGTCCAGCTCGGGCACCGGCGGTCGCTGCTCGGCCGCCAGATCGCCGAGGAACACCCACACGAAGCCGTAGCGCTCGACGCACGGGTAGGTGTCGATCCGGGCCTTCCTGGGGATGGGAACGCCGGCGCGGTTGGCGGGAATCCGCACGCAGGCGCCGCCGGCGTCGTAGCGCCAACCGTGATAGGGGCACTGGACGCAGTCGCCGACCACCGTGCCGCCGGCCAGTGACCCGCCACGGTGCACGCACAGGTCGGACTGCGCGTTGACGGTGCCGTCCGGGCCCCGCCACAGCACCAGGTCGTGGCCGTGGACACGGGCGAGCACGGGCTCGCGGCCCACCTCGTGAACGAACTCAACGGCGTACCAGTTGTTCTTTATGAACACCCGTGAACCTCCTCAACAGCTCGGCTTTCCCAGCCTCAACGCCCTGACCGTGGTTCTTGACGACCCTGTTCTTGATGAACACTCGTGAACCTCCTCCGAGTGACCGCAGCGCTCCCGGACCGCCGGCGGCGGCGGCCTCATGCCGGCCTCCGCAGCACCCGGTCGCCGCCCCACAGCGCCCGCACCAGGCGATCGGTCATCTCCTTGCCGAAGAACCTGAGCCCCATCACGTTCGCCGGGTCGCGCTCGGCGATGTTGCGCCGCCGCAGCAGGTCGTCGGCTGCCAGCCGCGCGCGACGCTCCTGCGGCACCGGCTCAGCCTCGTCCACCCATTGCAGCCAACGGTCGACCCGCCGGTGCGCCAGCTCGCCCACCTGGTCCAGCCGGGCCCCGTCGTGGGTGCGCCCGGGGGTGGTGAAACAGACCGCAACCTCGCTCAGGGCTTGGCGGACGTACAGCTCTCTGGACGTGAAGGGCGATAGCCCGCTGTCGGCTCGCAACTCCAGGAACTCCTCGTTGAACGGGCCCCAGTACCTGTCCAGCGACTCGGTGTCGAGCATCAGGTCCGAACGCGGGTTGAAGTCGATGTAGAACCACAGATCGGGCAGCGTCCCCCACGCCACGCCGAGGTGGGGCACGTCGATGTGCGGGCCGAGCCAGGCGGTGACGTGCATGTTGGTGAACCCCATGGGCGGGTTGCCGATCCACGAGTGAACCAGCCAGTCCATCTCCGGGCCGGAATATCCGGCGAGGCGGCCCGAGGGGTGCTCGGCCTCGCCCCGGTAGGACTCCAACTCCTCGGTGCTGGGGTCGCGCCGCAGCTCGAACCGGGCCTCGATCTTGGCCATCAGCTCCTGCGTGATCGCCCACAGCCGCTGGAACGTCGCCGTCGCGTCCGTCGGAGCACTCTCATCGAAGATGTCCTGCACGCCCTTCAGCGTCTCGCGCATCGTTGCTCCGGTATCGTCAGCAGCACCTGTTCCGGCAAGCGGAACGGCGTTTCGTTCACGCGGACAGTATGGCTGCGCAACGGCGGGTGTCAACCGAGCGCACCCGGCAGCCGCATCCCAGGGCGTGTGTGCGTTCAATGTCAGCGTCGAAGTCGCCGGCGGTCAGCGGCGCACCCCGGCCGCATCCCAGGGCGTGTTGTGAGCGGGGCACGTTCACGAAGAGCACGCTGACGCTGGGGAGCGGTCAAACTGGCATCTGGCAACAGTGCCCGCACGCAGAGGCATAGCAGCTGTATCAAACTGGCAACTGGCAACAGTGCCCGCACCCAGAGGCAAAGGAGCTGTATCAAGATGATTCGCACCGAGGCGAGGACGGCCGGCTCGGCCTTTCCCAGCGCAGCCGGGCGCAGGAAGCGGCGAGGACGATGAGCCGCACCACGCTCTATGTTCCCGGTGACCGCCCCGACCGCTTCGACAAGGCCCTGGCCTCGGGTTCGGACGCCATCATCTGCGATCTCGAGGACGCCGTGGCCGAGGCGGCCAAGCCGGCCGCCCGCGAGGCGGTGGGCGGATGGCTGCGCGCCAACTCCGGGGCGCCTGCCTGGGTGCGGGTCAACAACCGCCCCGACCTGATCTGCGACGACGCCGCACTGCTGCGCTCGCTGGTGCAGGGCGGCGTGCGCTTCGCCGGCGTCGTCGTGCCCAAGGCCGACCCGGCTGCCTGCACGGTCGATTTCGCCGGTCTGCCGATCACGGCGCTTATCGAGTCGGCCGCCGGCGTGGCCGGCGTGTACGAGATCGCCGCGGTGCCCGCGGTGGTGCGCTTGGCGCTGGGCGAGGCCGACCTCGCTGCCGACATGGGAATGGAGCTCTCGGCCGAGGCGCTCGAGATGTGGCCGGTGCGAACCAGGGTGGTGGTGGCGTCGGTCGGCGCCGGGCTCGACGCTCCCTGCGGGCCGGTGTTCACGGATCTTGCCGACGATGCCGGGCTCGCAGCCACCAGCGAGTCGCTGCGCCGCCACGGCTTCGGCGGCCGCTCGGTGATCCACCCCCGGCAGGTGGCCGCCGTGAACGCGGCCTTCACCCCCTCCGCCGAGGCGGTGTCACACGCCCGGGCCGTGTTGGCAGCGTTCGACGCCGCTGCCGCCGAGGGCCGCGCCGTGACCGTCTTGGACGGCGAGTTCATCGATGCCGCAGTGTTGCGCCGCGCCCGTGCAGTGCTCGCCCGGGTGCCTCGGTGAGCACTGCGGCGAATTGTCGGGGGCGGCCTGCCACCAGGTCGGTGTCCCTGGACACTTCCCGGTTGAGGGCCCGGCCGGGGTGCAGCGTCGCTCGCAGCAGTCGCTGACCGGGCTCGGCCCGCACGACGGACGGCATGTTGATCGTGCCGTCGTAGGGTCTCGACCGGTGCTGATCCCATAGCGAGTCTGCCGGAGGGTCGAGCATCATCGTGGACCCCAAAGCACCGGGCAGGCCGCAGGCCGCCATGCTGACCCGGTTCTCCGCGGCCCGCTCCACCAGGCCCAGCTCGACCTCCCACGGGTGCTCGGGCTGCCAGCACACGGCCACGATGTGGGCACCGGCGATGGCGGCCAGGCGCGCCGTCTCCGGGTAGCGGTGATCGTCGCCGACCAGCACCGCCAGGTCGCCGAACGGCGTCGCGCACAGGCCGACCGAGTCACCGAGCCGGAGGGCGCTCCGGTGGCGCTCGCTGCGGTGGATCTGCGCCTGCTCGTGAACGATGCCGCCGCCGGACCACACCTGGCCCACGTGCCGGTCGCCTCGCATCGCCGTGGTCACGACCAGCACCCCGGCGGGCAACGACGGCGGCACCGGCGTGAGTTCTGGCAGCACCACCAGCGACGCCCCCTCAGCGGCGGCCACCACCAGAGCGGGCTCGGAGCGAGCACCCGGCACGCACGCCACCACTACCTCGGCCGCCTGCGGCGCTGCCGGGCGGGCCGTGTGCTGCTGTGCCAGCGGCGCGTACACCTCGGGCCGGCGGCCCCGCAACCGCGCCGGCTCGACTTGCGAGAGGTCCACGTCTGCGGTCACCACCGCCTCGCCGGTCGCCGGCGCGATGGCCGCGACGGTGCCGTCGGGAGCGACGATCTGGCTCTCGCCCGCGCCCTCGAGGGTCTCGGGCGGCACGCCGAGCGCCTCGCTGAACGCTTCCAGGCGCGCCGCGGGCACCAGCGGCCCGACCTTGTTGGCAGCGGCGACGAACACCCCGTTCTCCGCGGCCCGGACCGGGATGTGCAGCGCGGCCTCGTCGCGGGCGAAGGAGTTGAGGTTGTTGATCAGCAGGCGGGCGCCGCGCACGGCCAGCGTGCGGGGCACCTCGAAGGTGACGCCGTCCATGCACGAGTACAGGCCCACTGGACCGAAGGCGGTGCCGGCCACCGGGTTCGGGCCGGCGCCGGAGCACAGGAAGGCACGCTCGTTGCCCATCAGCATCTGCTTGTCGGCGGTGGCCGCCACGCTGCCGCCGGGATCGAGCAGCACGCCGGTCACCGTCGTGCGCCCGCCCGAGCGCGGCACGGTCACCGCCAGCGAGGCGTATATGCCGTGCTCGGCGACCCGCCTCCGCAGCGCGCCCATCCACGGCCCGTCCAGGGCGACCGACACGGCCCGGCAGTGCTCGGCGTCCTCATAGACCGAGATGTGGTTGCAGAACTCCGGCATCACTACCAGATCGGCGCCGGTGGCCGCGGCGGCGTCGAGCATTCGCAGGCATGTGTCCAGGTTCTCGCCCAGATCGACGCCGGTGGCGAACTGGGCCGCCGCCACCCGGAGCCGGTCGCGGTCACGCCGCCGGCGCTGCTCATCCATGGGGTTCGCCGTGGTTGCAGCGGGTTGCGGCAGCGCCGCCGCGCCGGTTGCTCACTCGCGCCGCTCAGCGCCCGGACGGCGCGGCCCGGCCCCCGGCGGTGTCCTGTGGGCGGGTGTCTTGTGGGCGGGTGTCTTGTGGGCGGGTGTCTTGTGGGCGGGTGTCTTGTGGGCGGGTGTCTTGTGGGCGGGTGTCTTGTGGGCGGGTGTCTTGTGGGCGGGCGCCGAGCCTCCCCGACAGGGCTCGGGTGGCATCCACCACGGCCGCCGCCGAGCCGGCGATCTCGTTGCGGAAGCGCTCGATCGGCCCGCAGACGCTGATCACCGCCACCGGCTGGTGATTGTGATCGAGGATCGGCGCCGCCACGGATCCGGCGTCGTGCTGGCGCTCGCCCAGCGATACGGCGAAGCCCTGCCCGCGGATGCGGCCCAGCTCGGCTCGCAGCTTTCCGACACCTGTGATGGTGGCCCCGGTGAGGGCCTCGAGCGGGTTCTCGGCCAGGTACAGGTCGATCTCGCCATCGGACAGCCAGGCCAGGAACGCCTTGGACGATGCGCCGGCGTAAAGCGGGAACGACCCGCCCAGGGGCACGGTCATCTTCACCTCGCGCGGCGGCGTTATCTGGGCGACGTAGATGCGCCGGTCACCGTGGCGCACCGACAGGGTCGCGGTCTCGCTGGTCTCGGCGCTGAGGCGTCGCATCTCGTCTATGGCGAGCGTCCGTACGTCGAGCTGGTCCCGGTAGGCCGTCGCCAGCTCCAGCACGCCGGGCCCGAGCGCATAGCGTCGGCTCTGGGGGTCGGCGGTCAGCAGGCCGCGCTTGGCGAGCGACGTTAGTATCCGGTGCACCACGGCCTTGGACACGCCCAGCTCGCTGGAAATCTCCGTGACGCCCAGCGTGCTCGGCGACCTGGTGAACAGGAACAGCACATCGGCCGCCCGCTCGATCGCGGTCACGCTGCGACCCGAGCCGGTCGCCGAGGCTGACGTTGCTGTTCCGCTCAGAGCAACGAACGTTACCGCGCACGCGGCGGCGGTGGTTGCAACCTGCCCGCAGATGTGCCGGCAGATGATGGCCGCCGGACGGCTCTTGTGCTGCGCATATGCCCTTCAGCGTTCGCCATGGTTGCAACCTGCCGCGGCAGTGGGGAACACTGGGGGTGTGTTCCCCTGGGTGAAACAGCGTTCCGGATGAGCGGCCCTCTCGCCGGTCTGCGGGTCATCGACGCCTCCACCGTGCTGGCCGGGCCGCTGATCGGCCAGATCATGGGCGACTTCGGCGCTGACGTGATCAAGGTCGAGCATCCCCAGCGGGGCGACAGCCTGCGCGGTCACGGCGCCCAGCGTGAGGGCCAGGGCCTCTGGTGGAAGATCGTCGGGCGCAACAAGCGCTGCCTGGGCCTGAACCTGGGCGATCCCGGCGGCGCCGAAGTGTTCGCCGCGCTCGCCGCAAGCGCCGACGTGGTCGTGGAGAACTTCCGCCCCGGCACCCTCGAGCGCTGGGGTCTGGGCTGGGACGTGCTGTCGGGGCGCAACCCCGGCCTGATCCTGTGCCGCGTCACGGGGTTCGGTCAGACCGGCCCCTACGCGCGGCGGCCTGCGTTCGGGACCCTGATCGAGGCCATGAGCGGCTTCGCCCACATGACCGGCGAGCCGGACCGGCCCCCGACGCTGCCCCCCTTCGGACTCGCCGACAGCATCGCGGGCATCACCGGGGTGGCCGCAGTGATGATGGCGCTGCACCATCGGCACGCCACCGGGGAGGGTCAGATCGTGGACCTGTCGATCCTCGAGCCGCTGGCGACAGTGCTCGGCCCGCACGTGATCACCTGGGATCAGACGGGTCGGATCGCCGAGCGCTCGGGCAACCGCTCGTCCAACAACGCTCCGCGCAACACCTACCTCACCGCCGACGGCCGCTGGGTGGCGGTGTCGGCCAGCGCCGACGCCGTCGCCGCCCGCGCCATGGAGCTGGTCGGCCGGGCCGACCTGGCGCGCCAGGGCTGGTTCGCCACCGGCGCCGGCCGCGCCGAGCACGCGGGCGAGATCGACGCCGCGGTCTCCGCCTGGATCGGCGCCCGACCGCTAGAGCAGGTGGTGAGGGAGTTCTCAGAGGCAGAGGTGGCGCTCGCCCCCGTGTACGACACCGAGCAGTACGCCGGCGATCCTCAGGTGCAGGCTCGTGAGGCCGTCGTGGCGGTGCAGGACCCCGACCTTGGGCCGGTGCGCATGCAGAACGTCCTGTTCGGCCTGTCTGTTACGCCGGGCGCGATCCGGCACACCGGCCGGGCGCTGGGCGCCGACACCGACGAGGTGCTGGCAGAGGCCGGAGTGAGCGCCGAGCGTGTAGCCGATCTGCGAACCGCCGGGGTGGTCGCATGAGCGGCGAGTCCCGGGCGGGTTTGCGGTCCAGCGGAGTGTTGGCGTGAGCGGCGCCTTTCGTGGCGAGCCTGGCTGATGGCATGAGCGGCGATCCCCTGGCGGGTCGTAGCAGCGGCGGTCCGCTCGAGGTGTTGCTGGAGCAGCTCGAGCGGGCCGATGTCTATGACCTCGGCCGCCCGTTGCGCAACGGCATGGCGCAGTCACCGAACCACCCGATGTTCCGCCACTGCCTCGACCGCCGCCACGGCGACCGGCTGCGAGCCGACGGCGGCTCGGCCGCGGCCGACCTGGTCATCACCGGCTGCCATGTGGGAACCCACGTGGACGCGCTGGCGCATGTGAGCCACGACGGCCGGCTGCACGGCGGGGCGGATGCGGCCGAGGCCCAGGCGGCAGGCAGCTTCGAGTCGCTCGGCGTCCACCGGCTGCCGCCGTTCGTCGGCCGGGGCGTGCTGCTGGACGTTCCCGGCCTGCTCGGGGTGGACGTGTGCAGCGGCGGCCATGAGATCACCGTGGCCGAGCTCGAGGGTGCCGCCGAGCGCCAGGGCACGCCGATCCGGCCGGGAGACGCGGTGCTGGTGCGCAGCGGGTGGGGATCGTATTTCGATGACCCCGAGCGCTACCTCGGCGTCGACACCGGCGTGCCCGGCGTGGGCGAGTCCGGCGCCCGCTGGCTCGCCGATCAGGGAGCGGCCCTGGCAGGCGCCGATACGCTGGCGTTCGAGTGCCTTCCAGCCGGCCAGGGCCACGGCCTGCTGCCCGCCCATCGGGTGCTGCTGGTGGAGCGGGGCATCAACATCATCGAGGCGATGAACCTGGACGGCCTGGCCGCCGCCGGGGCTTGCGAGTTCGTGTTCGTGCTGTCGCACCTCAACGTCCACGGCGCCACCGGCGCCCCGGCCCGTCCGCTCGCGCTCGCATGAGCCGCAGTCGCACCCGTCGTCTCGCGGTCGTATGTGCCGCGGTCGTACCCGTCCCCTCGCGGTCGCATGAGCCGCTCCGGCCCGTTCCCTCGTGGTCGTATGTGCCACAGTCGCGCCCGTCCCCTCGTGGTTGTATGTGCCGCGGTCGTACCCGTCCCCTCGCGCTCGTATGAGCCGCGACGGGCAGCCGATCCTCGCGCAGCTCGGCGCGCTGGCTGCCGGCCCCGTCCCGGCGGAGGTGCGCGCCACCATCGCCTCGCGCGTCATCGACATCGTCGGGATAGCCGTGCGGGCCGGCGACCTGGCGACCTCGCGGGCAGTCGCCGGGTTCGCCCGCGACCAGGGCGGCGCGGCGCAGGCAACGGCCATCGGGGCCGGCCGGGCCCCTGCCGCCGAGGCTGCGTTCGTCAACGGCGTCCTGGCGCACTCACTCGATTACGACGACACACACCTGCCGTCCATCCTTCACCCCAGCGCCTCGGTAGTGCCTGCATCGCTGGCAACGGCCGAATGGCTGGGAGCTCCCGGCAAGGAGCTGCTGGACGCTGTGGCCGCCGGCTTGGAGGTTTCCGTGCGGCTCGGCCTGGGGGGCTACGACGCCGGGGCCCGCCAGTCGCTCTACTTCGAGCGCGGGCAGCACGCCACCTCCATCTGCGGTGCCGTGGGCTCCGCCGCCGCGGCTGCCCGGCTGCTCGGCGCCGGAGCCTCCGCTGCCGCCCACGCCATGGGCGTCGCTTGCAGCATGGCCAGCGGGATCATCGAGGCCAACCGGGCCGGCGGCACGGTCAAGCGGCTGCATTGCGGCTGGGCGGCTCGGGCCGGCGTGACCGCCGCGCAGCTGGCGGCGAGGGGCATCACCGGGCCGCCGACGGCGGTCGAGGGCCGGTTCGGCCTGTTCCGAGCCTTCCTCGACGGCCGGGCCGACCTCGGCGCGGTCACTGCCGACCTGGGCGAGCGCTGGCATGCCCTGGACATCTTCTACAAGCCGTATCCGGCCAACCACTTCGCCCACACCGGCATCGATGCGGCCATCGCGCTGCGGCGGCGCGGCCTGCGGGCCGACGATGTCGTCGCCGCGACGCTGGAGGTGGCCCCGCCGACCGTGCGCACCATCGGTGAGCCCCTCGACGCCAAGCGCACGCCCGCAACCGGGTACCAGGCCCAGTTCAGCGGACCGTATGCCGTGGCCGCAGGGCTGCTCGGCGGCGACGGCCTCGGCGTCGGGCTGGCCGACTTCAGCGACGCTCACGCCCGCGACCCGCGCCGGCGCGCGCTGATGTCCCGCATCGATGTGGTCGGCGATCCCGGCTTGATGGAGATATACCCGTTCCAGCTGCCGGCCCGCCTCAGCGTCACAACGGCCGGCGGTCGCACGCTGGTCGAGGAGGTGCTGACCAACCGGGGAGGCCCCGACCGCCCCCTCAGCGCGGGCGAGCTGGCAGCCAAGTACTTCGACAACACCGCCGGCCTGGTGGACTCCGACACTGCCCGCAGGGTTCACGACGCCCTGTGGGGATTGGCGGGCGCACCCTCGACCGCCGGCCTGCTTGAGCCTCTGGCCGGCCTGCGCCATGCCACCGAGCACCCATGATCGACGACGCTGACATCGCGGCCGCACGACCGCCCTCCGATAGCGCGATCACCTTGGAGCATCCATGACCGTCGACAGTGACATCGCGGCCGCCCTACCACACGCCGAGACCGTCATCGCCGGGGCGCTCGTCGTTCGCCCCGATGCAGGGGTCGCCGAGCGATCCGACATCGCCATCAGCGGCGGCCGGGTCAGCGCGCTGGCCCCCGGCCTGGCGGCCGCGGCGCCGGCCACGGCAGAGATCATCGACGCCGCGGGACTCATCGCCTTCCCGGGATCCGTGGACGCCCACACCCACATGGGCATCTACAACCCCTTGCCCACCGACGCCGCCAGCGAGAGCCGCGCCGCCGCGCAGGGCGGCACCACAACGGTGCTCAACTACATCAGGACCGGCCAGTACTACCTCAACCGGGGCGGGCCCTACGCCGAGTTCTTCCCCGAGGTGCTGCGCCAGATGGACGGCTGCAGCCATGTGGACTACGCCTTCCACCTCGCTCCCATGCAGGCCGGCCACATCGACGAGATCCCGATGCTGGTCACCGAGCACGGCGTGACCTCCTTCAAGATCTTCATGTTCTACGGCGGCCACGGCCTGCACGGCGCCAGCGACGACCAGGCCGGCTTCCTGATGACCCCGCCCGGCGAGCGCTACGACTACGCCCACTTCGAGTTCGTCATGCGGGCCATCGCGCGGACGCGCCAAGCCCATCCCGAGCTCGCGGGCGCGCTTTCGCTGTCGCTGCACTGCGAGTCGGCCGAGATCATGACCGCCTACACCAAGATGGTCGAAGCCGAGGGCCGGCTCTCCGGGTTGGCCGCCTACTCGGCGTCACGCCCCCCGCACTCCGAGGGGCTCGCCGTCACCATCGCCTCCTACCTGGCGCACGAGACAGACGTGGTCAACATCAACCTGCTCCACCTGTCCTCGGCCAAGGCCATGGACGCGGCACTGCGCATGGGCCGCTGCTTCGAGCGTGTGGACTTCCGCCGCGAGGTGACGATCGGGCACCTGCTGGTCGACATCACCACCGCCGGCGACCCGTGGGCCAAGGTCAACCCGCCGATCCGCCCGCGGGCCGACGTCGAGGCGCTGTGGGGCCACGTGCTTGCCGGCGATGTGGACTGGGTGGTGAGCGACCACGCCTGCTGCCGCGCCGAGGCCAAGGTCGCCGCCGAGAACCCGACCGACATCTGGCTGGCCAAGAGCGGCTTCGGCGGCACCGAGTACCTGCTGAACGGCCTCTACTCCGAGGGCGCCAAGCGCGGCCTGAGCCTGGTCGACATGGGCCGGCTGCTGTCATGGAACCCGGCACAGCGCTACGGCCTCGGCACCAAGGGCACCATCGGGGTCGGTTACGACGCCGACATCGCCCTGCTGGACCCGGCGGTCAGCCATGTGGTGCGAGCCGCCGAGTCGGAGTCCAGCCAGGGCTACACGCCCTTCGAGGGCCACGAGCTCTCGGGGCGCGTCGAGCATGTCTGGCTGCGGGGCCGGCGGATCCTGTCCGCAGGCCGGGTGGTGGGCAGCCCCTCGGGCCGGTACCTGAAGCGACCCACATGACCCCGCCCGCTGCGCCCGCTGCAACCGCCGCGCCGACCGGCCGCCGAGCCGGCTTGGCCGCTCCCGCCCGCCTGGGCCCGCCTGCTGGGCTGAGCCCGCCCGCCGGGGGTTCAGCGAGGCTGGGGGAACCCTCCGGCCTTGGCGACCAGGCTGGGCACACCGTGGCCGAGCTGTGCCTCGAGCCACCGGCTGGTCTCGATCAAGGCGTCCAGATCGAGCCCGGTGTCATAGCCCATCTCGTGAGCCAGGTACACCACGTCCTCGGTGGCCACGTTGCCGGTGGCACGCGGCGCGAAGGGGCATCCGCCGACGCCGCCGAGGCTGGCGTCGAACACCCGCACGCCGGTGTCGATGGCCGCGGCGATGTTGGCCAGCGCCGTGTTGCGGGTGTTGTGGAAGTGCCCGCGCAGCGCGATGCCCGGAGCGCGCTCGGCAGCGCGGGCGAGCAGGTCACCCACCCGGTTGGGGACGCCCACCCCGATGGTGTCGGCCAGGGCCAGCCCGTCGGGCTGCGTCTCGGCCAACTCGGCCACGATTTCGAGCACCCTCGCAGGGTCCACCCGTCCCTCGTAGGGGCAGCCCCACGCCGCGGACACGGTGACCGCCGTGGTGATCCCGGCGCTGCGGGCGGCCTCGCTGATGGCGCGCCAGCGTTGCAGCGACTCGGCCACCGTGGCCCGCTGGTTGGCCTGCGAGAAGGTCTCGCTGGCCACCACGACGCCGCACACCTCGTCCACGCCGGCCTCGATGGCCCGCTCGACCCCCCGCTTGTTGAGGGCGAGGGCGCTGTAGCTCACACCGCCGGATCGGGGCACTGCGGCCATCACCTCGGCCGCGTCGGCCATCTTGGGCACCGCTGCGGGGCTCACGAAGCTGGTGGCCTCGATGCGGGTGTGCCCGGCCGCGGCCAGCCGCGTGATGAGCTCCACCTTCTGGCCCGTGCTGAGGTCGGCGGGGTCGGCCTGCAAGCCGTCACGGGGGGCGACCTCAACGATCTGGATGCGCTCGCTCCGCTCGTTCCGCTCGGTCACCGCAAGCCGATCATACCCGTGGGCATATGCGCGCAGCGACGATCCTTCCTCAGATACCGGATCAACGCGCAAGCATCGAAGGCCGAACAGGCGGGACTCAAATTGTCAGGGGGCGTGGGGTCGGCGCGCTATCTCGCATCAGTGCCGAACAGGCAGGGACACTTGAACAGAGGCTGACAGGCGGGTGGAAAAATCAAAGTGGAAGAAATGAAGGTGGAAACCAGGAAGGGGGAACACATGGGCGGGGCTCTAAGCGACATCCGGGTGATCGAGATGGGCACCCTTCTGGCCGGCCCGTTCTGTGGCCAGCAGCTCGCCGACCACGGCGCCGAGGTGATCAAGATCGAGCCGCCGGTCACCGGCGACCCGATGCGGGCCTGGGGACAGGAGCACGCCGGCGGCAGGTCGCTGTGGTGGCCGGTGGTCGGCCGGGGCAAGAAGTCGGTCACCATCAACCTCCGCAGCGCCGCCGGCCAGGACCTGGCACGCCGCCTGGCCGCGGGCGCCGATGTGCTGGTGGAGAACTTCCGGCCCGGCACGCTCGAGCGCTGGGGCCTCGGCCCCGACGAGCTCCGCGCCGTCAACCCTCGGCTGATCGTCACCCGGGTGTCGGGCTACGGCCAGACCGGGCCCTACTCGTCCCAGCCGGGCTTCGGCGCCATCGGCGAGGCGCTCGGCGGTCTCCGCTACACCACCGGCGACCCGGACAAGATGCCCAGCCGCACCGGCATCAGCATCGGCGACACCCTCACCGCCATGTTCGCCACCATCGGCACCGTAAGTGCCCTCCATGCCCGCGAGCGCACCGGGGAGGGCCAGGTCGTGGACGCGGCACTGTACGAGTCCGTGTTGGCCGTCATGGAGTCGCTGCTGACCGAGTACCACGTGGCCGGGTTCATCCGCGAGCGCACCGGCCCGATGATCCCCAACATCGCGCCCGCCAACGCGTATCCCACACGCGACGGCAAGGCGCACCTGATCTCGGGCAACCAGGACACCGTGTGGCGGCGGCTGGCCGAGGCCATGGGACGCCCCGAGCTGGCCCATGACCCCCGCTATGCGACGCACCTCGCCCGCGGCAGCAACCAGCACGAGCTGGATGAGACGATCTCGGCGTGGACGGCCACCCTCGACGCCGCCGACCTGCACCGGCTGCTCAACGATCACGGCGTCCCCAACGGCCAGATGTATCGTGCCCCGGAGATGCTTGCCGACGACCATTTCGCAGCACGCGAGGCCGTGGTCTGGGTGGACAGCCCCGACTTCGGCGAGATTCCCATGCAGAACGTGGTTCCCAAGCTGTCCGGCACCCCGGGGTCGGTTGCCTGGTCGGGCCCGACGCTGGGCGAGCACAACGAGGAGGTGCTCGGCGGGCTGCTCGGCCTCGACGCCGCCGAGCTCGAGCAGCTCCGAGCCGGCGGGGTCATCAGCTGATGGGCGTCCCGACCCGGCAGCGCGCCGGAGCGGCACCGCAGTGACCGGCGGGCCCGTCATGCCCGGCAGGTCGGCTGAGGCCGGCGACGGTCTGGCCGAGGACTACCGCCGGGCCGGGTTCAACAACCGCCTGGGATTCGGTGAGCGGCCTGCGCTGGTGGTGATCGACTTCTGCCGCGCCTACCTGGATCCGCGGTCGCCGCTCTACGCCGGGGTGGAGGACGCCCGTGCGTCGTGCGAGCGGGTGCTGGCCGCGGCCCGCGCCGCGCGGATCCCGGTGCTGCACACGAGGGTGGAGTTCCAGCCGGGCGGCGCCGACGGCGGGATCTTCTTCCGCAAGGTCGGCGCCTTGGAGTGCTTCGTGCGGGGCAACCCGCTTGGCGCCTACGGCGAGGGCCTCGAGCCGGCGCCGGGCGAGGTCGTGGTCGTCAAGCAGTACGCCTCGGGATTCTTCGGCACGTCGCTGGCCTCGACGCTGACATCGGCGGGCATCGACACGCTGATCCACACCGGCGTCTCCACCAGCGGTTGCGTCAGGGCCACGGCGCTGGACGCCTGCCAGCACGGCTTCGTCCCGATCGTGGTGCGCGATGCCTGCGGCGACCGCGACCGGCAGGTTCACGAGGCCAACCTGTTCGACCTGGACGCGAAGTACGCCGACGTGGTGTCCGAGCAGGAGACCCTCGACTACCTCGCCGCCATATAGCCGTCACGCGGCCAGAGCTTGGCGCGGGCCGCGCGCCGCCGGGCGCCTGCGCGCTCGTGCTCGAACTGCTCGGGGTCGAGCCGCTTCCCGAGCTCGGCGATGCGCAGCCCCCGGGTCTCGAAGGGGGTGACGCCCGCGTCGGCCAGGCCTGCGATGCGGGCCGCGAGCGCCTCCTTCTTGCGCACCTGGTGAGGCTGGAACCCGTCGAACTCGCGGGCCGTTATGGCATCGCCGAGCACCAGGTCGCCGGCCGCCACAGCCGAGGCGACGAGATCCTCGCCCGCCGCGGTGCGCACGATGATGCCGTTGAACCCCTCGTCCTCGCCGGTGGGCGCCCCGCCGGGCCAGATGTCGGCCGCGGCCACATCGGCCGCCTCCCCCAGGGCGTCGGGGCACACCTTGCAGCGGGTCTCCAGATCCCAGCCGGACTCGTCCTCCCACAACTCCAGGTAGGTCTTGGTGAACCGGCGGCCGTCGAGGGTCTCCACGACGGTGGGTCCCGGGTTGCCGTGACCCCGGTAGCGGAACAGCGCCAGCTCGTCCTCGTCGAGGCCGAGGCTTCCCAGCACGGCCTGCGACTTGGTGAGGCGCGACTGGCCGCCGCAGACCATCACCAGGCGGGCCACGCAGAGCCGGTCCAGGCGCGGGTCGACCCCGCCGAGCGCGTGCAGCGCACCCACGTCGCAGGGTTTGGCGATGATCGCGAACGGCCGCTCCCGCTCCAGCGCCGCGGCCAGCCCCGCGAGAGGCGCCGTCGGCCCGTAGCGCGACGCCGTGTTGGCCCGCACCGACTCGGGCGTGTCCGACATCACCCAGCGGCTGCGCATCGGCCGGTCGGGGTCGGCGCCCACGTGGAGCACGAAGTCCGCCCGGCCCGCCTGCAGCAGGTGAACCCCGAGCGCGGTCAGCACCCCGCCGGTGGCGCCCCGGTGGCGCACCTCGGGCAGGCCCGCCCAGGCTCGCGCCATGTAGCGGTAGGCGCCCCAGACGGGATCGACCTGCGGGGAGTCCTCGGCCCGGGCCTCGGCCACCGCGCCCGGGCAGGCGGCTGTGAGGCTCGTCTCCTCCTCGGTGGTGAAGCTGTCGCAGGGGTCGGGGCGCAGCGATCCGCCAGCGGTCATGACCATCTTGACCCGGCCCCCGGTCAGAGCCTCGCAAAGCCCGCACCCGATGCACAGGTCGCTGCTCACGATCTCCGCGATGCTGCGGTTGCTCACTCTCGGGTCACAGCGGCGAGAGGACTGTTCCAGTTGAGCCGGCTGGGGTGCGGTTTGCTCACCCTCGGGTCGAGAGTGTGGACAGCAGGTGCCCGTAGCCGGGCGCCGCCGCTAGGCCCAGATGCTTGAGCATCGCCCAGTAGAGCGCGAAGTCCGAGGCCACCAGGGGCTTGCCGGTCTGGCCCTCCACCATGTCGACCACTTGCAGCATGCGCATGCCGGCACCGGTCTGCACGATGGCGTCGGCCTGCGGCGCCCGCGAGCAGGCGTCGACCCCGGCCGCGACCATCATGTGGTCGGGGTAGTCCCAGAGCGTCTCGGCCTCGTGGCGGAGCATCTCTTCTTGGTCGGCAAGCAGTCCCTGGTCGATCAGGCTGCCCGCCCACAGCACCCTGAAGCCGGCCGCCTCCAGGTAGGCGTTGATGCCTGCGGCCCAGTCCGGCCGGAAGTAGCCGTTGGCGACGGTGACGGTCTCGGCACCGATCTGGCGCAGGCCCTCGACGAGGCACTGCCCTGCCATCAGGAAGCGGGCGCCCGCCTTGTTGGAGATGTCGTCGCAGATGCGCTCTATGTCGCTGGGGCCGGTGCCTGTGCAATGCACCCAGTTGGTGCCGACCTGGCCGATCACCTCGCAGTGCGAGCGGCCCAGGCACACCGCCGACTCCTCCAGCACGCCGAAGTTGGCGGCGCGGTCGCTGAGCTCGTAGCGGTATCCAGCGATGTGGTTGACCCGCTGGATCACGCCGGTACCGGGCGGCGCCACCTGCAGGAACTGCTGCGGGGAGTCGTCGAAGTACCGGGGCGTGGTGACGAAGCCCGCATACGCCCGGTAGCGCCGGTGCACGGTCTGGATCATGGCGGTCTCCTTCCCGCTCCTAGAGGGTATTAGTCAGGCGTGGACATACCGCGCCGTGCCGGCAGCTCGATGAGGATCCGGCCGTCGCGCACCTCCAGCGGGTAGCGGGGCTGGTAGCGCTCCCGCGCCTTGCAGTAGCCGGTGTCCACCTCGTAGGCCCATTGATGACCCGCGCACACGAGCCGGGTTCCCAGCATCACGCCCTCGCTCAGCTTGCGCCCACGGTGGATGCACACGTTGGACAGCGCCACGGGGTTGCCGCCGTTCCACAGCAGCAGGATCTCGTGGCGGTGCAGATGCACCACGAGCTTCCCCGCGGCGGCCAGGCCCTCCGCGGTGGCATCGACCTCGAACCATCCCCTCGGTGCCGGCATCGCTCCTCGTGGACTTCAGTGTCTCTCTGCGCTGCGGTGCTTCTGCTATTGCGGTGGTCTCTGCGCTGCGGCGTCTGCGTCTCTGCTGTGCGGTGTCAGGCGCTGTCGCCGGCGCCGAGCCACTTGGCCCTGAGGCGGCGCCCGGCGGCCGAGTCCTCGTCGAGGCCCCTCTGGTCGGGATCCCAGCTCACCGTCACGTCGCCCCTGGTGTAGGTCTGGCAGCCCAGCCGGTAACCCTGCTCGAGCAGGTCGCCGAGTCGCTCGCGCTCGCGCCGGCGCGGCGGGTCGAGGTGCTCGGCGCCCTCCTCCACGAGCAGGCGGTCTGTGCCGCAGTTGCCGCTGGCGCATTTCCAGGGCACGCCGCAGCCGGCACGGATCGACATGCGCAGGATGTTCACCTCTTCACCCTCGGCGAACTCCACGTAGCTGCCGGCTGTCTTGAAATACACCCGCGGCACACCGATCACCGCCCCAAGATCACAACCGCGAGGGTGCCGGCGCTCCCCTCGGCCCTCAGACGAGCGCCGGCTCGCGCCTCTCCTCCTCGACCCAGGCGCCCAGGTCGGGCTCGACATAGGTCGCATACAGCGCCTTGGTGTAGGCGAAGCGCATATCTGCGGCCTCCCGCACGAAGTGAAGGCAACGCTGTTGCAACTCTGGCGTGTCGGCGTACTTCAGCACGATCTGGTAGCCCCGCTCGCCGTGGATCTCGTCGGAGGTGATGTGCAGGTCGAAGAACTCTGCCTCCCACTCCGAGAAGCCGTACTTGTCGATCAGCGTGGGGTACTGGGCGCGGTAGATCGACGGCACCTGCGACTCCAGCCCGACGATCAGCGCCGCTGAGGACACCACGAAGTTCTCCCGGCCCGACACGTAGTACATCCAGCCCTGCAGGCCCTTGGTGAAGGGCATGGCGTTGTTGCGGTCCTGCACCTGGGCACGGGTGCCCCCGCAGGCTTCGGCGAAGCGGATCAGCAGGTCGGTGTGGCGGTCGTCGCTCAGTTCCTCCTCGTACATGTTCTGCAGCAGGAAGTCCTTGGCGTCGCGGGCGTGGTCGGGGGTGTTGGCGTACATGAGGCCGAGGTAGTCGCCGAAGGGGCCGATGTAGTGGTAGTGGTTGGTGGCCCAGTGGACGAAGTGGCGCTTGTGGAGCTTGCCGGCGGCCCAGGCACGGCTGAAGGACGCGTCCTTGGCCATCGTGCCCGAGAACGCCTGCTCCAAGGCGACCCGGAACTCGCTCGGTGCCATCAGCTCGGCCATCTGGCTGCTCCTCCTGCAGTGTCCGTTGTGTCGGCGGCGAAGGATCGGGTGCCGGGGAGAGGTCGGAATCCCCGGCACCCGCAAGTTGTATACACTAGCGGCAATCATACCGGCCCGCCAAATCGAGCACACCACCGCAGGCAGCCCGCCCGGCGGGAGCGTTCTCGATGTGCATCCGGCCGGTGCCGGCCGCCCCGATCGTCGCAGCGTGCCCCAGTAGTCCGGGGTGCCGCCGGAGCCGCTGGGTTCGGCGTACTTCCCGTGTGCCTGGGCGGGCTGCCTCAGGCGGTTCAGGCGGCGTCGCTGCCGGTGTCGCGGGTTTCGGGTTCCTTCGGTGGCTGGGGGCTGATCCGGAGGTGTCCCTCGATGCGGGCCAGGCGTTCTCGGGCGTCTGAGAGGCTGCCGTCGATGCGGTCCAGTCGCCCCTGGGTGGATCGGTGGTTGTCGGCGGTGATCTGTTTGTGCTCGGACATCTCGGCGCTCAGCCTGTCGGTGGCTCGCTCGATCTGGCGGGTGTTCTCCTGGCGTGCTGCGCGGCTTTCCCGGTGCTGGTTCCAGATGGAGCCCACGATCAGGGTGGTCATCGTCGCGAACATCGCCAGGAACATGGCTGTGGTCGGTCCGTCCATGGCTTCACAATATCACGCTTTGACAGCCAACCAACCTCAAATGCAATGAGATTTGCTCAGAATGGCCGCCGATGCGGGCGATCCGGTCCCGGATGGGGTGCGGGCCGCGCCGGTGGCTCAGGCGGCGTCGCTGCCGGTGTCGCGGGTTTCGGGGTCCTTTGGTGGCTGGGGGCTGATCCGGAGGTGTCCCTCGATGCGGGCCAGGCGTTCTCGGGCGTCTGAGAGGCTGCCGTCGATGCGGTCGAGCCGCCCCTGGGTGGATCGGTGGTTGTGGGCGGTGATCTGCTTGTGCTCGGACATCTCGGCGCTCAGCCTGTCGGTGGCTCGCCCGAGCCGGCGAACCGCCTCGTTGGTCTGCCCGATCTGGCGGGTGAACTCGGCCGTGGCAGCCTCGATCTGGCGGCTGAACTCGGCCGTGGCAGCCTCGATCTGGCGGCTGAACTCGGCCGTGGCAGCCTCGATCTGGCGGCTGAACTCGTTGGTGAGGCGTTCGATCTGGCGGGCGAACTCGGTGGTGGCCTGGTTGATCTGGTCGGTGTTCTCGCGACGTGCCGCGCGGCTTTCTCGGTGCTGGTTCCAGATGGAGCCCACGATCAGCGTGGTCATCGTCGCGAACATGGCCAGGAACATGGCTGTCGTCGGTCCGTCCATGGGTTCACGATACCACGCTCCGACAACCAGCCAACCTCAAATGCAATGAGATTTCTTCAGAGTGGTTGCCGATGCGGGCGGCCCGACCCCGATGGGGTGCGGGCCGACGGGAGTAGCGTCGGTGCCGATGGCATTGCCGGAACGGCCCTTTGAGCGCGCCTGCGGCGACTATGTGATCTCCGACGACGCGACGCGCTTCGATGCGGACGCGCTGCACGACTTCCTTGAGAGCGAGGGGTACTGGGCGAGGGGGCGGAGCCGGCAAGCGACGGCTGTAGCGGTTGCCAACAGCGTCGTGCTGGGCGTGTACGGGCCGGACGGCTCGATGGTCGGCGGGGCACGTGTCGTGACCGACCGGGCGACGTTCGGGTGGCTCACCGACGTGTATGTGCTGGCCGCGCACCGGGGCCGGGGCTTGGGCCGGGCACTGGCTGCTGCCGCCTGCGAGCATCCGGCGCTGGCCACGGTGAAGCGGCTGGTGCTCATGACCGCCGGCGCCCACGAGCTCTACCGGCCCCTGGGCTTCGCCGGGCTGGCGAGCCCGCAGAGCTGGATGGAGTTGACGCCACACGCGTCCCAAGCGGGGCCGGCAGACGCGGCGGGCGACTCCGCTGACCCGCCGTCGCCGTATCCGCCTGCCGGCCAGCCGGAGGGGCGACCGGCCGATCCGGCGAACGAACCCGACCGGCAAGCGGGCGACAGCGCCCCGGCAGCCGAGTCTGGAATCGCCGCGCTGAGCGAACCGGCAACGGCATCGGGGGTCGCGGCGTCAGGCAGACTGGCAGCCGAGTCTGGGATGGTCGCGCCGGGAGGGCTGGTGGCGCACACCCCGTGGCGGGGGCACTGCGGCGATCCGCGCACTTCGGGTGTGTCACAGATCGCCTCGCACCTGCTGGGCATCATCGAGGCGGAGGGCCCTGTGACCAGCGAGCGCGCCTATCGCCTCTACATCCGCGGCGCCGGATCGTCCAAGGTCACCCAGCGGGCGCGGGCGCCCCTGGAGCAGGCGCTGGGACGGCTGACCCTGCGGGGCCAGGTGGAGGCCGCCGAACTCGACAACGCCGGCGAGTCCCAGCAGGTGCTGCGACCGAGCGGCTCGCCGGCCGTGGTGGTGCGTGAACTCGGCGAGCGCTCGCTCTACGAGGTGCCGCTCGACGAGGTGGCCGAGCTGATGAGGCGCAAGCGCCGGGAACTGACGCACGGCGCAGGCGGCCGGAGCGAGCTGGCGCATGCCGTGGCCGCGGTGGTGCAGCAAGCCAGGCTGCGAAGGGCCGGCCCCGATCGGCTCAAGCGGGCCGTTCTCGACGCCTACGGCCTGGTGCGCATGACCCAGGCGGCCGAACAGTACCTGTCGGCAGCGCTGGCACTGCTCGACGACCCCGAACCATAGGAGTCGTGCTACCGCGCAAGCTGTGGCGCGACGGCCCGTCGGTCACGAGCTGGCAACGAGTGCGCTACCGCGCCCGCGTGGGCATGGCCTCAACTCCGTGACAGAGATAGCAGCCGCTGGGGTGGGCTGCCGCGCAAGCGATGGTCGTGGCCTCAACTCCTTGATCGAGATGCCGATCGTGGTCGTGGGGTTACCGCCACGCGTGGGCGTGGCCTCAACTCCGTGACAGGGATTACGGCCGCTGGGGTGGGCTGCCGCGCGCGGTGGCTGTGGCCTCAACTCCCTGACAGGCATAGCGGCCGCGGTTGTGGGCTACCGCTCACGCCGTGGGCGCGACCTCAACTCCGTGACGGAGGTGCCGAATCGTGGTCGTGAGCTGTCGCGGCGCGTGGCCGCGGTGGCTGTGGCCTCGACTCCCTGACAGGCATAACGGCCGCGGTTGTGGGCTACCGCGCACGACGTGGGAGTGACCTCAACTCCGTGACAGGGATTACGGCCGCTGGGGTGGGCTATGGCGCACGCGGCGGTCGCGGCGGCGTTGACTTACGGCGGTGTCTCGGGCGGGACATACGGGTGTGCTATCGTTTCTAGTTTGAAGGCACGAGGTATGTGAGCACGAGGGGAGCCATGTCGCTGCAAGAGGTATTGGAGAGCGTCCGCTCGTCGCCGGAGCCCAGCGACGAAGAGTCGGCCAAGTTCAAGGTCATCGCTCCGATCTTGGCGAGTCTGGGATGGGATCCATTCGGACCGCAGGTGCTCTTGGAGCACTCCGTCGGAGGGCAGAAGGGTGGTGGTCGAGTTGATTTCGCTCTAGAAGGATCTCGCGGCATTGTCGCTCTGATCGAGGCAAAGAAACCTGGAACTGACCTCAGCCAGAATATCAGTCAATTGTTGTGGTACGCGTTCCACGAAGCCGCCGACATCTGCGCTTTGACCAACGGTTTGGAGTGGAGGCTCTACCTCCCGCGGGTGCCCGGAGAACGTTGCTTTGCAGTCTTGAAGATCAAGGAAGACCCGATTAGAAGATCGGCAGAAGACTTGGACGCCTTCTTGAGCTTGCGCGCTCTTGAGACAATGGCCGGCAGAGTTTCGGAGGCGGAGGCACATGCTTCGCGCGTGCTCGAGGCCAAGCTCCAGCCTTCTCTGCTTGAGGAGAAGATGCCGGATATCTGGGACAGGATGATGACGGACGCAGACGAGGAGTTAGTGGAACTTGTAACCAAACGAGTCTACGAAGAACTCAACCTGCGCCCCAACAAACAGCAGGTCGCAGCCGTGATACGTAGCCAACCAGTGACGCCGACACCCCTCCCTCCGCAGCCGGTTGATCGAAAGCGGTCTCGTTTTCGACGGAATCCGAGGTTGCCAGTTCCTACCAGTGTACTGTTGTTCGGAACTCGTTATCCCTGCAAGACTCACCGGGATGGTCTCGGCACTGTCGCAGACGTGTTATATGATCGAGATCCGAATGCCTTTACGAAGCTGATGGTATTACGTGGAAGGAGCCGTCCACATCTTTCACGCAATCCGGAGGAACTGACGAGGCCGAAACAGGTCAGAATGTCGGGCATCTTCGTGGAGACTAATCTTTCAGGTCAGCAAATGTGGGAGCGGGCCCGGCTGTTCATGCGTCATCTTGGTTATTCGGAAGACGACCTTGCGCTTGAATACGACCGCAAGCTCCACCGGTGATCGCGACGGATCGGCCATGATGGCCGATTGTAGGTGTCGGCGATCATCCGGTGGAGGTTCAGGAGTATGGCACGGAGTTTGTGCTCATCCGAGCGCGCGCAGCTTGAGGTGCTGGCGAGGTCGGGGTTGGGGGTGGGGGAGATCAGCGGCCTGTTGGGCCGGCACCGCTCGACGGTGTGGCGGGAGCTGCGCCGCAACGGCGGGGTCTGCGCCTATCGGGCTGAGGCGGCGCAGGCCGGGGCCGAGGCGCGGGCGCGTCGTCCGAAGACGCCGAAGCTGGTTGGGGATCCTCTGCTGGCTGCGGCGGTCAAGGCGGGGCTGGCCAGGAAGTGGGCGCCGCAGTCGGTCGCGGCCGACCTCAGCGAGCAGGGCATGGCGATCTGTGGGGAGACGATCTATCAGGGGTGCTACCGCAGCGACCGGGGCCTGCCCGAGAACACCTGGAGGCTGCTTGCGCGCCGCCGGCGCCGCCGCAAGCCCCGCAGCCGCTGCGAACGCGCCAAGCGCAGCGTGCTGGGCGGTTCAAGCCCATAGCGCAGCGTCCCGATGCGGTCGCGGCACGGCTGGAGGCAGGGCATTGGGAGGGCGACCTCATCATCGGCGCCCACAACCGCAGCGCGGTGGTCACCCTCATCGAGCGGGTCAGCCGCTACGCGCTGCTCGCCGCGCTGCCCAACGGCCACACCGCAGACGAGGTCAACGCGGCGGTCATCGCCGCGTTGGGCCGCCAGCCCGCTCACATGGTCCGCACCCTCACCTGGGACCAAGGCCGCGAGATCGCCCACTGGCCCAAAATCGAAAAAGCCCTCCCAGACCTCAAGGTCTACATCTGCGACCCCCACTCACCCTGGCAGCGCGGCAGCAACGAAAACACCAACCGCATAATCCGCCGCTGGCTCCCCAAAGCAACCGACCTCAACATCGCACCCGTCAAACTCGCCATCATCGAAGACCACCTCAACACCATGCCCCGACGCATCCACAACTGGAACAGCGCACTAACCCAATACACTGCCCACTGTCGCGATCACCAATAGAGCTTGCCGACTGAGGCTCGGGCGTGACGGAACAGCCCTTGCCAAAATCAGTTGCTGGGGAGGCTCAGCAGCCTGCCATGTCGGTGGCGGAGGCGGATGCGGTCCTCACCGGCCCGGGGGGCTTCTTCGAGATCGTGAACGAGGCTGTCTCAGGCGTCGAGATGAGCGTGGTGGCCGGCCCGCATCGCAATCTGCGCGACCTGCTTGCCGCCTCGGCGAACCACGGCGGTGACGGCTCGGCCCGCTACTACCTCTTCGATGACGGCCGCAGCGCAACCTTCGCCCAGAACATCGAGCACGCGGCCGGCGTCGCGGCGGGGCTCGCTGACCGCTATGGCGTGGCGCCGGGGGACCGGGTGGGACTGCTCGCCGCCAATCAGCCGGGGTGGATCCAGGGATTCTGGGGGACCGTGAGCGCCGGAGCCATCGCCGTGGCCATGAACGGCTGGTGGAAGGGCGACGAGATCCGCTACGGCATCGAGCTCACCGAGCCGAAGGTGCTCATCGCTGACCGCCGTCGCCTCGGCCGGCTCGACGGTGACCCGGGCGTGCCGGTGATCCTCATGGACGCCGGACCCGAGCCACCGCCGGTGACCGCCGCCGCCTCTGCCGCTTCTGCCACCTCAGCCGGCTCGACCGGCGCCATCAACGCCATCGACACTGTCGAGGGCCTCATCGGCGCTTACGGGGGCTCGGCGCTGCCCGGCTGCGAGATGGCCCTCGACGACCCCGTCGCCATCCTGTTCACCTCCGGCACCACCGGACGCCCCCGCGGCGCCGTCCAGACACACCGCAACTTCCTCGCCTACCTCAGCTGCGCCTTCATGATCGGCGCCCGCCAGTACCTGCGCTTCCCCGGCGCGCCCGTGGCTGCCGCAGGGCCCACCCTGGCCTGCAGCCCGCTGTTCCATGTGTCGGGCCTGCACGCCTGCGCGGTCATGGCCGCCGCCGCCGGGTTCGACCATGTGTGGACCACCGGCCGCTACGACGCCGAGAAGATCCTGCGATTGACCGAGCAGCACCGCATCGCTCGCTGGTCTGGGGTCACGACCCAGATCTGGCGCCTGGTGGAGCATCCCCGGCTCGGTGACTACGACGTGTCGTCGGTGACGGGCGTCGGCGGGGGCGGGTCGGTCTGGTCGCCCGAGTTGCAGGAGGCGTGCCGCCGTGCCCTGCCCCACGCCCGCACCAGCGTCAGCATCGGCTACGGGCTCACCGAGAGTTCGGGACTGGCCACGAGCGCCGCCGACGATGTGCTGCGCGACCACCCCGACTCCGTCGGCCACCCGCTGCCCACGGTGTCGGTGCGAATCACCGGCGACGACGGCGCCGAGCTGGAGGAGGGCGCGGTCGGCAACATCTGCCTGCGCGGCCCGATGGTCACGCCGGGATATTGGAACGACCCGGCCGCAACCGCTGACGCCATCCGGGATGGCTGGCTGCGCACCGGCGACTACGGATATGTGCGCGAGGGGCTGCTGTTCCTGGTGAGCCGCCGCAGCGACCTGATCATCAGGGGCGGCGAGAACATCTACCCGACCGAGATCGAGCAGCGTCTCGACGCGCACCCCGCAGTGGCCGAGTCGGCGGTGTTCGGCGTCGAGCATCGTGAGCTGGGCGAGGAGGTCAAGGCCGTGGTGGTGGTCGCGGTGGGCGGACCGGGCGGCGAGCCCCCCGAACCCCCCGAGAGCCTGGTGGACGACCTGCGAGCCTGGGTGGGCGAGACCCTGGCCGACATCAAGGTGCCGACCCACTGGGAGCTGCAAACCGAGCCCCTGCCCCGCAACGCCACCGGCAAGATCCTCAAGCAGGTCCTGCGGGGCACCGCCCAGTACGACTTCATCGATGAGTAGCCCCTGTCGATGATTTTCAGGTCTCGGGTTGCATCTCATTCAAGATGCATCTAACGTGTGCCTTATGGATTCAGCAATCATTGCCACAGTCATGGGAGCGTTCCTCACGGTCTCCTTCGGAGCTTTAGCCATCGCGTTCACCTGGTTCCGAGCCGACATGAAGGCCGGCTTCGAGAAGGTGGACAAACGTTTCGAGAAGCTGGATGAGAAGGTCGACGCCCGTTTCGAGAAGATCGACGCCCGTTTCGAGAAGATCGACGCCCGTTTCGAGAAGATGGAAGACCGCATCGACAAACTGGACGGCCGCCTGAAGAAGCTCGAGGAGCGTCTTGGGTTGCTTGAGGGGCGCTTCGGGCGGCTTGAGGAGCGTCTTGGGTTGCTTGAGGGGCGCTTCGGGCGGCTTGAGGAGATCGTGCGTGCCCTGGTCGTGTCGCGTGCCCGCAGCAGGCCGGCGAGGGACGCCGAGGAGTCAGGGCGGTCAGAGGCCGATGACTGACGGCCCTTGCCGGGTCAGAACCGGTTGGCTATGCGGATCGACAGCAGACCGCCGGCCACGGCGGCGACGGCCACGACCAACCACATGGCCGGATAGCCGGAGCGCTCGATCAGCCAGCCGGTGACGAGCGGAGCCACGAACACGCCGACGTAGACGCCCATCTGCGTGACGCCGGTGGCGGTGCCTGCGGCTGCGGGGTTGGTGCGAACGACGCCGTAGTTGGTGAACACCGGCCAGATCCAGCCGCCGCCGAAGGCCAGCAGCATGGCCGCCACGTGGACGCCCGGCGAGCGCAGTGCCAGCAGCGCCATCCCCACCGAGCCCACCAGCGCCGTGATGCCCGCCACCCGGAACGGCTTGGCGCGCATCGTGTCCGACACCCAGCCTCCCACGAGCCGCAGCATGATGCCGGTGGCCGCTCCGACGCTCAGGATGAGCCCGGCGACTCCCTCGCCGAGCCCGGCGTCCACGCCGGAGCCGACGCCCCAGGCGTTGAGCGATCCAGCGCTGAAAGCCAGCAGTCCGCCGACCGCTGCGGCCGAGACCAGAGCGCGGGGCGACGATGCCGGCATCGAAGCGCCGGCCGGAGCCCGCAAGCGCCGCGAGCCCACAACGCTGCGCACCACCGCGAGGGACAGCATGGCGAAGGCGGCGTTCGCCGCGTAGGCCCAGCGCCAGCCGACCGTGAGAGCCAGCGCCGGCACTGCCAGCCCGGCCAGCAGCGTGGAGGCGGGCATTCCGGACTGCTTGATCGACACCGCCAGCCCCAGCCTCGGCACCTGCGCCTGGGCCAGGGCCAGGTTCACGGAGGTCTGGTTGGCCGCGTTCGCCAGCCCCGCCACCACCAGGAAGCCGATCACCGCCGCGAACGACTCCGCGGTCGCCGCCAGCGCCACTTGCACCGTTGCCGACAGCGCCAGCGCGAGGGTCATCTGGTTGAGCGGCCCGATGGTCTGGGCCAGCCTGCCCAGCATGATCGAGCCCACCATGGCGGCACCGAAGAACGACCCCAGCCCCCACCCGTAGGCGGCCTCGGACACGCCCATCTCGGCGCTGACCTGCACCGACAGGGCTCCGATCAGAAAGCCCGGCAAGACGGTCGAGACCGTCGCCATCACGGCCGCGTTCACCACCAAGCCCGGGCGTGCAGGGCCGGAGGACGGCTGCGTCATCGTCAACGTGACGCCGCTGCAGGCGCGCCCGCGGCCAAGCCCGGTGGCACAGAGCGGCGGGAGATGCGGCCGCGCCTCCGGTGAGGCCGAGCGGGCAACCGCGCCGGACCGTCCCTCTACGACGCCAGCGGGCGACCGAAGGGGAGCTGGTCCTGCCAGGTGGACAGGAACGCCTCGGCGCCGTAGCAGGCGCCAAGGAACGGGCCGTCCTCGGACTCGAGCGCATCGGCCATCAGCGTGGTGACAGTCCCGGCGATCTCGTCGCGGACCTGCTCGCCGGCGGTCTCGGAGCTGCTCCAAGCCGACACGGTGGATCCCGCCAGCGCGACGAAGTCCGCGACCGCGGCGATGCCGCGCCTCCGGCACACCGCCAGCGCCTTGGAGGTGAAGGGCAGCCGGCCGCACGGCACCAGCGCACGGCATTGCAGCTCTGCAGCCGTCGCATGGTTGACGATCCCCATCTTGGAGCCGGCGAACACGATGTCCGCGGCTTGGCTCCAGAGCGTTCCGGCCTCGGTGAGGCTCTTGTCGCTGCCCGCCAGCGCGCCCAGCGCCCTCTCGCCGTGAGCGGACCACGCCCCCGCCAGCTCCGCCGGGTCGAGCCCTTCCGGCGATGCCAGGCAGCCCTCGGACGTCGACACCGCCACGACCCGGCCCCCACGTGCCGCGGCCTCCGCGGCCAGTGCCACCCCCGTCGGCGACAGGCCCTCGATCACCAGGGTGCTGCCGTCGAGCCCCGCGGCGGCGTCGGCCGCGATGGCTGCCGACAGGGCGTCGCACCCCGCGGCGAAAGCGCCGAAACGTGCGACGGCGCGGGGATCAGCCGCACGCAGCGGGGCCAGGTCGCGCTCGGTCACGCCCTTGGCCGCGTCGGGCAGGTAGGCGCCCTCCGAAACCAGCGAGGCGGCCTCCGCCACGAAGGCGGCCACGGCATCGGAGCGGCCCGGAGCCTCGGCGCTGATCCCCGCAGAAGCGCCGCTCCGCCGCATACCCAGCGCGGCATAGGTGTAGGTCTGTGATCGGGCCAGGTCCTTGGCCCCTGCATGGAGCACTCTGCGAGCCCAGCGCACCGGCCCGGAGCCGGCCTCGGCTCCGTGGAGGTCGAGCGCCACGAACGCATCGACCTGGGTGAACTTGTGCAACCTCAACGTTGGAGGATGCGCACGGGCAGCTTGCGAGGGCCACGGATCTGGCCGGTCGACCAGGTGACGCCCTCCGGGTCGGCCAACTCGAAGTGCGGCACCCGCTGCATCCACTCCTCCAGAGCCACGGCGAGCTCGAGGCGGGCCAGGTTCGAGCCGAGGCAGCGGTGTATCCCGAGCCCGAAAGCGCTGTGACGGTTGCGCCGGCGGTCGATCACGAAGCTGCCCGCGTCCTCGAACGCCTCCGGGTCGCGGTTGGCGGCCGGGAACGGCAGCAGCACCCAGTCACCGGCTCGCATGGAGCGGCCGGCGAACTCCGTGTCCTCGGCGACGAGTCGGGCCATCGTCACCGGCGCGTAGAAGCGCAGGAACTCCTCCACAGCGAAGGGCCGCACGTCGGGATCGTCGATCCAGCGCCGGCGGTCGGCGGGATGCTGCGCGAGATGCCAAAGCGATGCGCCGATCGCGGACCAGGTGGTGTCGACGCCGGCGACGATCAGCAGAGCGCACGTGCCCCGTATGTGCTCGTGGGCGAGCGGCTCGCCCGCGATCTTGGAGTGGGTCATGTGGCTGATCAGGTCGTCTCGGGGGTGCTCGGCGCGTTGCGCGATCAGCTTGTCGAGGTAGAAGTCGATGGAGTCCTCGTAATCGACCTTCAGCGACGTGCCGGGCTGCTCCATGATCTGGTGGATGAAGACCCGGAACTGGTCGCCGTCGGAGCGGGGCACCCCGAGCATGTCGGCGATGACCCGCACCGGGACGTGCTGGGTGTAGCCGAGCGCGGCGTCCACCAGGTCCGTGCGGCCCGCCTCGACATCGGCGAGCAGCGCGTCAAGCAGCTCCCGGCAGGTCTGGCGGGTGGCCTCGCGCTTGGCCTCGATCACCTTGGGCGCGAAGGCGGGCAGCAGGAACTGCCGCGCGATGCGATGGAACGGCGGATCGCTGGTGATCGGCGGAGCGAACCCGACCGGGGGAGGTATCTCGGGACGCCCGTCGTGCACCACCACGCCGTTGGAGCTGAACGTCTCGGTGTCGGCGGCGATGGCCGAGACGTCGGCGTGGGTCACCGGGAGCCAGGTGCCTCCGTAACGGTCGCTGTGGGCCACCGGGCACTCGCGTCGCAGCTCGTCCCAGATCTCTGGGGCTCGGGCCGCGTAGACGGGGTCGACATGGTCGAAGTCGCTGGCCCAGTCCGTCACCGGCGCCCGCTCCGGCACGGCGCCGGCCGCGCCGGCTGCCGTCGCGCCCTCAGTGTCGGACGCGCCGGCCGCCGGGGCTTGTTGCTTGGTTGACGTGTGGCTCGCGGTGGTCGGGTGCGGTTTGGTTGCGGTGTAGCTCATGGTGTCTGTGTCAGCTCCTGCGCCTCGTAGTCGAGCAGTCTCCGGTGAAGAGTACGCAACTCTTCGCGCCTGCCCCTGTCGTTGGCCAAGTTCACCAGCTCGTGCGGGTCCTCGCCGGTCTCGTACCACTCGTGGTCGTGGTCGTCGAAATCAGCGGCCACATCGAAGATCTTGCCCCCCTCGTCGACCGTTCCGTCCCGCCTGATGCCACCGCCGATCCCGTAGTAGCGGGCGTATTTCGTCCTGCCGTCGAAGAACCCCCTCAAGGCATAGCGGCTGTTGCGGATGATCTCGGACTGTGCCGAGTCCTGGGAGAACAGGACGAAATCGCGCACCGAGGCGCCGGGGTCGGCGAGCACCGGCGCCAGGCTGCGCCCCGACAGGGTGGGGGTGTCGCTCACACCCACGCCGCCGAGATCGGCAAGGGTGGCCGCGAGGTCGACGTGCGTGGCCAGAGCCGGTGTGCGGGCGCCGGCCTGCACTCCGGGCGCCTTGACGATCAGCGGCACGCCCATCACCTCGTCGTACACGCAGGGCAGCTTGGCACGCAGGCCGTGCGAGCCGCAGGCGTCGCCGTGGTCGGAGGTGTAGGCGATCACGGTCTCGTCGTAGAGGCCGAGGTCGTCGAGGGCCTCGAGCAGGCGGTTCAGGCTGCGGTCGAGTTCCACGTGCAGCCAGGCGTAGTAGTCGAGGCCGCGCAGCCAGGTGTCGTGGTCGTCAGCGTCGATGCGTCCCACCATGTGCTCGCTGTTGCGGGCATGGCGCCAGGCCCGCTGCACCTCGGGCTTGGTGTGCAGGTCGTCGCAGAAGTTGTCGGGGAGCCGGTCGAACAGGCGTGGGTAGTCCTCCGGCGGGGGTGACACCGCAAGGTCGCCCAGGCGCATTCGCTGCACCGCCTCGAGCAGCCGGGCGAGCTTCGGGTGGTCGGCCTGGTAGCTGCGATGGTCGGCCGGGAACCACATGATGTCGTGGGGGTTGACCAGCGCGACGGTCAGGAACCACGGCGCTTCGCCGGCGCCCGTGCGGGACCCGCCGCCGCCGGGCCCGTCGGTACCCGAGCCGTACCCGCTGTCGCCGGCGCGGGACCCGTCGCCGCTGTTTCGGCCTTCGCTGCGGGCGCGGTCTTGCAGCCACCGCACGGCCTGGTCCACGATGATCGGGTCGAAGTAGCGGCCCGTGTGGGCGCTGCCCATGAAGTGGACGTCGTTGCCCTGCCAGTCGAGGTAGCCGTGCGCGGCCATGTCGGGTGTCTCGCCGTGGCCGAGGTGCCACTTTCCCAGGTAGCCGCACCGGTAGCCGCGGCCGGCCAGCAGGCTGCCGATGGTGGGGATCTGCGGGTCCAGGGCGGTGTGGGTGGGGAAGGCGACGTTGTCCACCACACCGTGCTCGGCCAGGTAGCGGCCCGTGTACAGGCTGGCGCGTGACGGCGAGCACGGGGAGGCGTGGGTGAAGTACCGGTCGAAGCTGAGCCCGTCCCGCCGCAGCCGTTCATGGCCCGGCAGGCTCACCACACCGTCGAGCCAGTCGTTGCGGCGCTCCTCGTCCGAGACGATCAGCACGATGTTGGGCTGATCAGCCATGCCCCGACGCTACCTGAATAGTTGACTCGGGAGCCTGCGGCCTCCCCTAGCCCTCGCCGACGAGGCGCTCCAGCAACAGCTCCGGGTGGTCGGACTCGAGGCGTGCCAGCCAGTAGGGGCTCTCGAACAGCGCCAGCAACTCCTCGCTCTCAGCTCTGCCGGCGACGGCCACTCCTGACATGGCGCCCAGTGCCTGCGCGGAGGCGGCGTCGGTGCGCCGGGCCACCGTCCAGGGCGCCGGCGCGAGCTCGACGGGCGCGCCGAACTCGTGGCGCAGCCGGTGCTCGGCAACATCGAACTGCAGGGGCCCGACGGCAGCGAGGATCGGGGCGCTCTCGCCGCCCTCTGGCCGGTGCAGCACCTGCACCACACCCTCGGAGCCGAGCTGGCGGATGCCGGAGCGGAACTGCTTGGCCTTGGAGGTGTCGGTGCAGCGGGCCAACCGGAAGCTGCTCGGAGCGAACGACGGCACCGCCGGCCAGCGCACCGCGTCGCCCACCGCGTGCACGGCGTCACCGGCGCGCAGGTCGGCGGCGTTGACCAGGCCGATCACGTCGCCGGGCCAGGCCTCCTCGGCGGTGCTGCGGTCCCGGCCCACCACCGTGTGGGCGTACTTCGTGGACAGCGTCTTGGCGGTGCGCCCGCAGGTGACCGCCATGCCGCGCTCGAAGCGTCCCGAGCACACCCTCAGGAAGGCCATGCGGTCGCGGTGACCCGGATCCATGTTCGACTGCACCTTGAACACCACCGCGCTGAACGGTGCGTCCAGCGGGCGCGGGTTGCGCTCGGCATCGAGCCGGGCGCGCGGCGCCGGCGCCAGATCGACGATGGCGTCGAGCAGTAGGCGCACACCGAAGTTGGTGAGGGCCGAGCCGTAGAACACCGGCGACAGCTCGCCGGCCTCGAAACGCTTGAGGTCCAGATCGGCCGCGGCCGCGTCCAGCAACTCGACGGCCTCACGGGCCTCCTGCCAGGCGGCGCCCTCCGCGGCCTCGGCGCGGCCCGCGTCTACGACCTCCTCGCCGGCGACGGTGGCGCCCCCGGCGGTGCGGGCGAAGCGGATGAAGTCGCCGCTCCGGCGGTCGATGACGCCCCGGAACCGGTCGCCGTCACCGACGGGCCAGGTGACGGGCACGGGGTCCAGCACCAGCTGGTCCTCGATCTCGTCGAGCAGCTCGAGGGGGTCGCGCGCCGGCCTGTCCCACTTGTTGATGAAGGTCACGATGGGGATCTCGCGGTTGCGGCAGACCTCGAAGAGCTTGCGGGTCTGCGCCTCGATGCCCTTGGCCCCGTCGAGCACCATCACCGCCGCGTCCACCGCTGAGAGCACCCGGTAGGTGTCCTCGGAGAAGTCGCCGTGCCCGGGCGTGTCGAGCAGGTTCAGCACCTTGCCCCGGTAGTCGAACTGCACCACCGCGGAGGTGACCGAGATGCCCCGTCGCCGTTCCAGCTCCATCCAGTCCGAGGCGGTTGCCCGGCGCTCGCCCTTGGCTCTGACCGAACCCGCGCCGGCGGTGAGCGCCCCGCCGTAGAGCAGGAACTTCTCGGTGAGTGTGGTCTTTCCCGCGTCGGGATGTGAGATGATCGCAAAGGTGCGCCGCCGTGCCGCCTGCCGGCGGGCGTCGCGCGCCGTGCCCCTGTCGTCGCCGCCCACATCGTCCGTCTTGCTCACGCCGCCGGTGGTGGTCACCTCGTCAGTGTGGCCTGCGGTACGCCGGCTGCCTCGCCTCGAGGTGCTCGCTACCGGCGCTGCGGCTGCGAGCGCCGGGGCCGTGGGATAGTTTCACGAAGGCGCTGCGGGATGCGGCGCACCCGGTCCTGTGCGGCGGAGCCCAAGGATGCCGCGCGACCCTGCGAAAGGAGAGTGCGCATGGACAACCTCGACCTCGGGAGCTTGAACTACTGGGTGATCCTCGTCGCCGTGATCTTCAACCAGGCGCTCGGCGCAGCGTGGTACAGCTTTCTCGCCAAGCCGTGGATGGCCGAGGTGGGCCTCACCACAGAGAGCATGGAAGCCATGAGGGGCACGCCGCGGCAGTGGTACCCCTATGTGATCGCCGTCGTCGCTGCCATCGCCTTCACCCTCGGGTTGGCCCTGCTCGCCCAGGGACTCGAAGCGGACAGCGCCGGTGAGGGCCTCGGCTTGGGGCTGCTGGCCGCGGTCGGGTTCATCCTCACCTCGAATGCCATCAACTACGCCTTCGAGGGCCGCAGCCTGAAGCTGTTCCTGATCAACGGCGGCTACCCGCTGGTGTCCTACAGCGTGATCGGCATCCTGCTCGGCATCTGGGGCTAGCGCCTGCGGGAACTCCCCGATCTCAGCCCTGGAGTCGCTGCGGCGCCGTCATCAAAGTCACGCCGCCCGGCGCGCTGCGAACCTTGCCAGCTCCGCGAGGGCCTCCCGAGCCGCTGGCACCGGCGGCAGAGCCTCGATCGCGTCGAGCGCCCTGTCGAGCAGCCCGTCGATCTCCCGCTCCACGCGGGCCAGCGCTCCGGTATCGACTATGGCCTGCTGGACCGCGGCGAGCGTCTCGCCGTCCATGCCTGTGCCCGCATGACTCAGCGTCCGCAGTTGTGAGGGCGTCGCCGCGGCTTGTGCGTAGGCCATCAGCAGCGTGGGCTTGCCGGCGCGCAGGTCGTCGCCCACCGGCTTGCCGGTGCGCTGCGGATCGCCGAAGGCGCCGAGCACGTCGTCGCACAGCTGGAACGCCGTCCCCACGGGTCTGCCGTGGCTGCCGAGCGACTCGCTCAAGTCGGCTCGCCCGGCCATGGCCGCACCCAGCTGCAGCGGTCGCACGACGGTGTAGCCGGCCGTCTTGTGCTCGATGATCCTGCGGGCCCGCTCCTCGGTGCTGCTGCGGCTCGCGGAGCCGACCACGTCCAGGTACTGGCCCATGTTCAACTCGGTGCGCAGCTCGTTCCAGACGGCGCGTGCCGCGGGTGGCGCGTCACCCAGCGTGCGGTCGGCCAGCACCATGGCCATGTCTCCGACCAGCACTGCGGCGGCCTCGCCGAAGCGGCGGCTCTCACCGGACCAGCCCCGGTCGCGATGGCGTCGCACGAAGCGCCGCCACACGGTCGGTGAGCCGCGCCGCGTGGGCGAGCCGTCCATGAAGTCGTCGTGGGCGAGAGCGAAAGCGTGAAGCACTTCCAGGGCACAGCCGGCGTCGAGAGCTCCCTCGCCACCCGCATCGCCGCCGCCCAGCACCCATCCCCAGTGACAGTAGGCGGGGCGGATGCGCTTGCCGCCGCCCAGCAGCAGGTCGGCCAGGTCTCCGAGCGGCTCGTCGAGGCTCGGATCGAGTGCCGCCCATCGTTGCCGCTCGGCTGCGAGGATCTCGCTCAAGCGGGCCTCAACCCTTGCTGCCACATCCGCCAGCCCGGCCGCGGGGGAGGGAGCCTGCGGACCGCCGGCACATCCGGCGACCGGCGAGGGAGTCCCCGGATCATCGGCACATCCGGCTGCAGGGGTGCCACACGCGGTGCCGAGGCCGGGTGCGGGCGGCCCGTCCACTAGCTCAGCCCACGCGGGACGGAGCCGGCCGGGCCGTCATGTGCCGGTGCCGGACTCGAGCACCGCCACGACACGCTCCACCGCGATGTTGGCGCTGGTGATCCGCCTCCGGCAGATCTCGATCAACGTCGCGGCCCGCTCGACTCTGGCCGCCAGCACGTCCACATCGGGATTGTCGGTCTCGAGTTCCGCGAGGATCGTCTCCAGCTCCGCCATGCACGCCGCATAGCCGGGCTCGGCCTTCCCCGGATCGCCGTTTCCGGTGCCGTCAGTGCTCATCGAGCCTCGCCCGCCTCTTCACGCCACGGTTCATCGAGCGTCTCTGTGGGCCGTTCTGGTGGGTGTTCGCTCATGTTCGTCCACGGGTTTGCCGTGTCGCTGGTCTTGCCGGGAGAGAACGCTACTTGCGAGCGCCCCGTCGCCCAGTTGTGTGGTGATCACCTCGCCGGCGCCGACATCATGGATCGACCTGACCAGCGCACCGTCGCCTCGCCGGGTCAGCGACCAGCCGCGGCGCAGCACCGCGGCCGGATCCAGGGCCGCGACGCGGGCCTCTGTGGCGTCCAGGCGACCCGCCGCGACACCCAGCCCGAGCCTGCAGGCCAGGGCAACCCCCGTTGAAGCTCGGTCGAGGCGGCCCTGGGACTGCCGGCTCGCGTTCCAGCTCGCCCGGGCCAGCCGCCGGCCGCGGCTCGCAACGGTGCTGCCGGCGCGCTCGACGGCAGCGCGCCCCTCCCGCTTCAGCCGCTGGGTGCCTGCAGTGACCCGGGCCTCGGCCCGCGCAGCGGCAACCTGGCCGGCCCGTGTGAGCCGCCGGACCGCCCATACCAGGTTCACCTCGGCGCGCCCCGTTGCCGCGACCGCGGCCCGCGCCACGCGTTCGGTGGTCAGATCGATGCTGTGGGAGGCCGCGCCGGCACCGCCGCGGCCTCGGTTCTCGATCGCCAGCGCAGTTTCCTGCAGGCGGGCGAGCCAGGTCTCGACCCTCTGCACCACCGCCCTGGCCGCCGAGGTGGGGGTGGCGCAGGCCGTGTGAGCCACCTCGTCGGCGGCGCTGCGGTCGGTCTCGTGGCCGATGCCGGTCAGCACCGGGCGGGCGCAGCCGGCGATGGCCCGCGCCACGGCCTCCTGGTCGAAGGCGGCGAGGTCGGTGGTGCTGCCGCCACCGCGGGCGAGCACCACCACGTCGGCGCGCGCGGCCGCTGTGGCGATGGCGGCCGCTATAGCCATCGGCGCGCCCGCGCCCTGCACGGCCGTGTCGACCTCCGTCAAGGTGAAGGCGAAACCGCTCGCGCCGAACACCTTGAGCAGGTCGGCGTGTGCGGCACTGCCGAGCGACGTGACCAGTCCCACGCGCAGCGGCACCGCGGCCATCTCCGAGCCGGCGTTGCGGCGCAGCAGACCCTCCTGCGCGAGCTTGGCGACCACGGCGGCCCGGTGGGCGGCGATCGCTCCCAGGGTGTGGGCGGGATCGATGGAGGTCATGCGCAGTTGCAGCTGGCCGCGCGGCGCGTAGAAGTCGACCATGGCCTGTATCCGGACACCGACCCCGTCGGCCATGCGCATGGCGTTGCCGTAGCGCCGGATCATGTTGTTGACACGCTGGCGGTCATCGTTGAACAGCACGACCGACACCGAGGCCGCCGGTGCGGTTCCCGGTGCGTGAGCGGGCCGTTCGACCACCCCCTCGCCGGGGTCGGCTCTGTTGCCTGGTGCGGTTCCCGGTGCGTGAGCGGGCCGCTCGACGTCGCTGCGGGCGGCGTTTCTCGCGGGCACGGGAGCGGTTGCGAGCGTGCCGGCGGGCCGCTCAACCAGGTTGAAGTAGACGTGGCCGCTGCGGGCCCGGGTGAGGCCGTCGATCTCGCCCTCCACCCACACGCCGGTGGGGAAGGCCGTGTCCAGGCTGCGGCGCAGCTTGCGGGCGAGCTCACCGACCGTCAACGTCTCCGGGCCGCGTGACCCCGCCGGCGGGTCGCCACCCCGCGCAACCTCTGCGGTCGCTGATTCGGGCCGCGTCATCGGTCGCCATCCCGCCCGGCCGCCGCGACCATCTCGGCGCGCACCAGCCCCTCGTACAGCTCCGCGTAGAGCCCTCCGCTGTGACGCAGTTGCTCATGGGTACCGCGCTCGACTATCCGGCCCTCGTCGAGCACCACGATCAGATCCGCGTCGACCACCGTCGACAGGCGGTGCGCGATCACCAGCGAGGTGCGTCCCTGCAGCGCCCCGGCCAGCGCCTCGGCAACGTGCGCCTCGTTCTCGGTGTCGAGGTGCGAGGTCGCCTCGTCGAGGATGACGATCACCGGGTCTTTCAGCAGCATCCGCGCTATGGCCAGGCGTTGCTTCTCGCCTCCCGACAGGCGGTAGCCGCGCTCGCCCACGACCGTGTCGTACCCGTCGGGCAGCGCTGCGATCACATCGTGGATGCGGGCCTTGCGGCAGGCGTCGGCAAGCCGGGCGTCGGAGGCGCCGGGCGAGGCGTAGCGCAGGTTCGCGGCCACGGTGTCGTGGAACAGGTGCGGGTCCTGGGTGACCGTTCCGATCAGCGCTCGCAGCGATGACTGCGTGATCGACCGCACATCGACGCCGTCGACGAGGACCGAGCCGGCGGAGGCGTCATAGAGCCGCGGCACCAGCGACACCAGCGTGGTCTTGCCCGCGCCCGACGGCCCCACGACGGCCACCATCTGGCCCGGCGCCACCTCCAGATCGATATCGACGAGCACCTCGACCGCGGACCGATGTTCCATCACCGCAGTTGCCGCGCCCGGTGCGGATCGATGGTTCGATGCGCCTGTGGGCGCGCCCGGCGTCTGCTGTTGGTCTGTTGCCGCGGTCGCCTCGCCCGGTGCGGATGGGCGGTCGGTCGTCGGGGTTGCCACCCCCAGGGACTCGGGTGTGCCGTCCTCGAGCGGGTAGGCGAAGCTGACGCCCCGGAACTCGACGCGCCCCGACGGCGCCTCCAGCTCGCGCGCAGCGGGCGCGTCGGTGATCGGGTTGGGCGTGTCGAGAACCTCGAACACGCGCTCGAAGCTGACGAACGCGGACATCACATCCACCCTGGCGTTGGACAGGCTGGCGAGCGGCAGGTAGATCCGCACGGTGTAGAGGCCCAGCGCCACCAGGGTTCCAGCGGTGAGCGCGTCGTCGATGGCGAGATGGCCGCCGAGCCAGTACACGATGGCCGTGCCCACCGCGCCCACGAGGGTCAGCGCGATCAGGAACACCCGCGAGTACATGGCGCTGCGCACGCCGATGTCGCGCACCCTGCCGGCGCGCCGGGAGAAGTCGGCTGCCTCGTCGTCGTGGCGGCCGAACAGCTTCACCAGCAGCGCCCCGGCCACGTTGAACCGCTCAGTCATGGTGTTGTTCATGGAGGCGTTGAGGTTCATGCCCTCGCGGGTGATGTCCTGCAGGCCCCGCCCGACACGCCGTGCCGGCATCACGAACACGGGCAGGATGGCCACCGCCAGCAGCGTCAGCCGCCACTCCAGCACGAACATGGCGATCAGCGTGCCGACGAGGGTGATGACGTTCGCCACCACCGTGCCGAGCGTTCCGGTGAAGGCCCGCTGCGCGCCGATCACGTCGTTGTTGAGCCGACTGATCAGCGTGCCCGTCTGGGTGCGGGTGAAGAAGGCCAGCGGCATTCGCTGCACGTGGTCGAACAGCGTCAACCGCAGGTCGAAGATGAGGCTCTCGCCGATCCTCGCGCTCAGGCGGCGCTCGACCAGCGACAGCAGCGCCTCGCCCGCCGCCGTGGCCAGCAGTGCCACGAACAGCAGGTTCAGGTAGCCGCCGTCGCCGCGTGCGATGGCGCTGTCGAAGATCTCGCGTATCGCCAGCGGCGGCAGCAGGCCCAGGAACGTGGAGCTGACGACGGTGACGATGAACGCTGCGACCATGCCCCGGTAGGGGCGGGCGAAGGCCCACACCCTGCGCCGGGTGTCGGCGGTGATCGACCTGCCCTTTAGCATGGAGCGGTCTGCCGACATGGAGTGCATGAGGCCGAACGCGCTGGTCATCGGCTGCGAGCCTAGGGAGCGCTGCGCCACCGGCTGCAGGGCGGCGGCCTGGGAGCGCCGCAGCCGTCCGAGCCCGTGGCGCGCGGCGGTAGCGTTGCGGCGTGGATCGAGGCGCCGCGGTCGCGCTGCAGACCGACCACTACGAGATCACGATGGTGGCCTCGGCCCTGCAGTCGGGCATCGCGCAGCGCCGTTGCGTCTTCGAGGCCTTCGCGCGGCGGCTGCCCGCCGGCAGGGCCTACGGCGTGGTGGCCGGGATCGACCGGATCATCGACGCGGTCGAGGGCTTCCGGTTCACCGGGCCCGTCGTGGAGCATCTCCTCGCCGCCGGCGTCGTCAGCGATCCCGAGGCTGAGGACTGGCTGCGCTCCTACCGTTTCCGTGGCGACGTCACCGGCTACGCCGACGGCGAGCTGTTCTTCCCCTACTCGCCGGTGCTCACCGTCGAGGGCGCCTTCGCCGAGTGCGTCGTGCTAGAGACGGTCGTGCTGTCGATCCTCAACCACGACTGCGCCGTGGCCTCCGCGGCGGCACGGGTGCGCGACGTGGCCGAGGGGCGCCTGCTGATCGAGGGCGGCAGCCGCCGCACCGACCCAGACGCGGCGGTGGCGGCGGCACGCTCGGCCCATATCGGCGGCTTCGACGCCACGTCGAACCTGGAGGCGGGCCGTCGCTACGGCATCCCCACCAAAGGCACGACCGCGCACGCCTTCGTGCTGGCCCACAGCGACGAGGCGGCCAGCTTCGCCGCGCAGCGGGACGCCCTCGGCACCCGCTCCACCTACCTGGTGGACACCTTCGACGCGCTCGAGGGCATACGGCGCGCCACCGAGACGGTCGGCCCCGACATCGGCGCGGTGCGAATCGACAGCGGGAACCTGCTGGCCGTGAGCATCCGGGCGCGGGCCCTGCTCGACTCCCTCGGCGCCCGGCGCTGCCGGATCGTGGCCTCGGGCGACCTCGACGAGTTCCGCGTGGCCGAGCTGGAGGAGGCGGCCGCACCCATCGACGCCTATCTGGTCGGAACGAGCCTGGTGACCGGCTCGGGCCACCCGACCGCGTCGGTGGTGTACAAGCTGGTCGCGGTCGCGGACTGCGACGGCGCCTCTGCGCCGCTGCGTGCCGTGGGCAAGCTGTCGCCCGGCAAGACGACCGTCGGCGGCCGCAAACACGTGCACAGGACCGTTGACGATGACGGCTTCTGGGCCGCGGAGGTGCTGTCGGGCGCCGGCACGGGCGCTCCGGTCGGGTCTCACGTTCCCCAGGTCACCCTCATGGTCGGCGGAGAGCGCGCCTGGCGGGAGGACACGGCCGCGGCCCGTCAGCGCTGCGCACAGCGACGCATCGGCCTGCGCCCCGAGGACCGTGTGCCGCACCCTCGCCGCTCGCCGGCGATCCGCACCGAGTGGGTGGGGATGGAGGCTCCCGCCGCAGAGGGGGCGAGATCGGCTGGGCCTGCGCGGCCTGCGTCGTTTCATGGTTCAGCAGGGCCGGATCCGCGGGGAGGTGCGATGCGACGGGCACTGATAGTCGTCGATGTCCAGAACGACTTCTGCGAGGGGGGCGCGCTCGCCGTGGAGGGCGGTCATGCCGTGGCCGCGTCCATCACCGGCCTCGTGGGCTCCGAGCGGTCGGGCGCCTACCAGCAGGTGGTCGCCTCCAAGGACTGGCACATCGATCCCGGCGGGCACTTCGCAGCGCCCGGCACCGATCCGGACTTCGTGACCTCGTGGCCCGTGCACTGCGCGGCGGGCACGCCCGGAGCCGCCTTCTCGCCGGCTCTGGAGGTGGCGATGGACGAGGTGTTCCTCAAGGGCCAGTACGGCAGCGGCTACAGCAGCTTCGAGGGCGTCGCCAGTTCCAGCGAGGACGTGGGACTGCGCGATTGGCTCGTGGAGCGGGGTGTGGAGGCCGTGGACGTGGTGGGACTGGCGACCGACCACTGCGTGCGTGCCACGGCGCTGGCCGCTGTCGCAGAGGGATTCGACACCTCGGTGCTCCTAGAGCATTGCGCCGGCGTCGCTGCGGACTCCACCGCCGCGGCCGTCACCGAGATGGCCGCCGCCGGAGTTACGATAATCATCTAGAATAACGGGTCAAACACTTAAAGTCACGCCTAGAGTCATACGCGAGAGGTCGCCAGTGCAGCGCATCACGTCACAATCAGGATCGATGACCGTCACCGAGCTGCGTGAGGAGCTCTGCCGGCTGCTGGCCGGCGACGACCCCGCGCCCCGGCTGTGGTCCGCCCTCGACAGCGGCCGCATGGCCGAGATGGTTCCGGAGCTGCCTGTGCTCAGAATGGAGCAGGATCCGATACACCGCCACAAGGACGTGCTGGCCCACACGGTCGCCGTGGTGGCCAAGACGCCCGACGACGCGGTGGTGAGGCTGGCGGCACTGTTCCACGACATCGGCAAGCCGAGCACCCGCAGCTACGAGCACGGCGAGGTGACGTTCAGGCATCACGAGGCCGTGGGGGCGCGCATGACCCGCAGGCGCATGGAGGCGCTGGAGTTCGAGCCGGCGACTGTCGACGACGTCAGCGAGCTGGTGCGGCTGTCGGGTCGCTTCAAGGGATACGCCTCGGGGTGGAGCGACTCTGCGGTGCGCCGCTACGCGCGCGACGCCGGCCCGCTGCTGGGCCGGCTGAACCAGCTCGTGCGGTCGGACTGCACCACGCGCAACCGCCAGAAGGAGGCGGACCTGCATCGGCAGATCGACCACCTCGAGAGCCGCATAGCCGACCTGGCCGAGGCCGACCGCCGCGCCGCCGAGCGCCCCCAGATGGACGGCGAGCGCGTCATGGCCCACCTGGGACTGGCGCCCGGCCCCGATGTCGGCAGGGCGCTGAGCTGGCTGCTGTCGCTCAAGCGCAGCGAGGGCGAGCTGCCCGAGGAGGAGCTGCTGGAGCGCCTCGACGCCTGGTGGGACGCCCAGCGTTCCCCGTAGACTTCGCCGACCCATCACACGGCGAAGACGATGCGAGGAGAAGCGCAGTGACCTACCGAGCCGAGTACATCTGGATCGACGGCAACGAGCCCACGGGCGAGATACGCACCAAGACCAAGATCCTCAACAACGACGAGGCGCCCCCCATCTGGGGCTTTGACGGCTCCAGCACCAACCAGGCCAGCGGCGACAACTCCGATGTCGTCATCCGCCCCGTCTTCGTGTGCCCCGACCCGGTGCGCGGCAGCGACAACATCCTCGTGCTGTGCGAGACGCTGCTGACCGCGGACCTGTCCCCGCATCCCACCAACAAGCGGGCCGAGTGCGTCGCCGTGTACGAGAAGTACAAGGGCCAGGCGCCCATCTTCGGCCTCGAGCAGGAGTACACGCTGCTCGACGCCACAACCCGCTGGCCGGCCGGTTTCCCCCCGGCCGGCTTCCCGCCGCCCCAGGGCCCGTATTACTGCGGCGTGGGCGCGGGCCGCATCTCGGGCCGGGAGCTGATCGAGGAGCACACCACGGCCTGCATCATGGCCGGTCTGACCATCGCCGGCACCAACGCCGAGGTCATGCCCGGCCAGTGGGAGTTCCAGGTCGGCCCGCTCGACACGGTCACGGTCGCCGACCACCTCTGGGTGGCCCGCTACCTGCTCTTCCGCATCGCTGAGAAGCACGGCATCGAGGTGACGATCGACCCCAAGCCGATGCTCGGCGACTGGAACGGCGCAGGCATGCACACCAACATGTCCACCACCGCCATGCGTGAGGGCTACGAGCCGATCATCGCCGCCTGCGAGGCGCTGGGCGCGCCCGGCAAGCCCGAGGAGCACCTGACCGGCTACGGCGCCGGCATCGAGTTCCGCCTCACCGGAGCGCACGAGACCGAGCGCTATGACCAGTACTCCTACGGCGTGTCCGACCGCGGCGCCTCGGTGCGCATCCCCTGGCAGGTCGCCCGTGACGGCAAGGGCTACATCGAGGACAGGCGGCCCAACGCCAACGCCGACCCCTACGAGGTCACAACGCTGCTGACGAGGACCATCTGCGAGGCGCTCGTCGGCTTCGGCTGATCCAAGCCGCCCAGTGGAACCGGTCGCCGCCGCAGGAGCCGGATCCGCGGCGGGGCGCGAGGGCCGCGGAACGGCCGGTGCCATCCTGCGGGTGGCGATCTGCCAGATCAACCCGACGGTCGGCGACCTCGATGGCAACGTGGCGCCGGCAGTGGCCGCGCTTGAGCGGGCCGAGGCCGCGGGCGCCGATGTGGCGGTCATGGGCGAGATGTCCCTCACCGGCTACCCGCCCGAGGATCTGGTGCTGCGCCCCGGCTTCGTCGCCGCGAGCCGGGCCGCGCTCGAGCGCTTCGCAGCGCGCACGCGAAGCTGCGCGGCGGTGGTCGGCTTCGTGGACGGCCGCGGCGAGCCCCCCCGGGCGGTGGCCGACAGCGCGGGGGTGGGTTGCTTCAGCCACGCCTACAACGCTGTGGCGGTGTGCGCGCAGGGACGGGTCCACGGCGTCTGCCACAAGCGCCACCTGCCCAACTACGACGTGTTCGACGAGTTGCGCCACTTCCGCCCCGGAGACGCCGCCCAGCCGCTGTTCGAGCTCGGCGGCGCGGTGGTGGGGGTGACGGTGTGCGAGGACGCCTGGGTGCCCGATGGGCCGGTGGGCGACCTGGCCCGCGCCGGCGCCCAGCTGGTGCTCAACGTCAACGGCTCGCCGTTCCGGGAGGGCAAGCAGGCGACGCGCTCCGAGGTGATCCGCGCCCGGGTGGCGGAGTCGGGAGTGCCGGTGGTGCATGTCAACCTGGTGGGCGGCCAGGACGAGCTGGTCTTCGACGGCGGCTCCTTCGCCATCGCGGCGGACGCCTCGACCGTGGTGCGCTGCGTCTCCTTCGCAGAGTCCGTGGACGTCTTCGACATCGATCTGCCGCCGCAGCGTCACCGCTCAACAGGCACGGCACCACCGGATGCCGCCGGTGCCGCCAGCCGTGCCGGCGCGCCAGCGCAGCCGGAACTGTCCGCGGCGCCTCCCCGGCCGAGTCCCGTCATCGTGGTGAGTGGGGCGCGTGCGGAGCCGCCCGCCGAGCGGCTGAGCGGACCGATGGCCGCAGCGATGGGCATCGAGGCGCAGCGCTGGGCGGCTCTAGTGCTGGCCACCCGCGACTACGTTCGCAAGAGCGGCTTCAGCCATGTGTGCATCGGCCTGTCCGGCGGCGTCGACTCGTCGCTGACGGCCGCCATCGCAGCCGAGGCGCTGGGTGCCGAGCACGTTCATGGCGTGCTGATGCCCTCACGCCACTCCAGCCGGCACTCGGTGACCGATGCCGAGAAGCTGGCCGCCAACCTCGGCATTGACGCCAGGATCGTCGGCATCGAGCCCGTCCACGCCGCGCTCGCCGGGGTACTGCGGCCGAGCCTGGATCGGGGCCGCCTCGAGCCGGGAAGCCTGACCGACCAGAACCTGCAGGCGCGCATCCGCGGCGTCACGCTCATGGCGCTGGCCAACAGCGGTGGCTGGCTGGTGCTCACCACGGGCAACAAGAGCGAGCTGGCTGTGGGCTACTCGACCCTCTACGGCGACACCGCAGGGGCCTTCGCACCCATATCGGACCTCTGGAAGCTCGACGTCTATGACCTGTGCCGGTGGCTCAACCGCCGGGCCGGCTACGAGCTGATCCCAGGAAATGTGCTCGACAAGCCCCCCTCGGCGGAGCTAGCGCCCGGCCAGCGCGACGATCAGTCGCTGCCGCGCTACGAGGTTCTCGACCCGATACTGCGCCTTTACGTGGAGGGCTCACGCTCGCCATCGGAGATCGCGGCTCAGGGCATCGCACCCGCCGAGGTCGTGCAGCGAGTCTGCCGGATGGTGGACGCGGCGGAGTACAAGCGCCGCCAGTCCCCGCTGGGCCCCCGCCTCAGCGGCCGAGCCTTCGGCCGCGACCGCAGGATGCCGATCATCAACCACTACAGGCCGGGCACTGGCCAGTGACGGTGACTCGGGGTTACACGGTGGCGCAGACGGCGCGCTTGGTGGCCGCCCTGCGTTGGGCCGCGGGTTGTGTCGCCGATCTCCTGGGCGCTTGGGCCGGCGAGGCCGGCGCGGACGGTCCTGAGGCGGCGATCTGGATGGCCGCCGCTGGCAGGCACCTGGCCTGGCACCGCGAGCTTCTCGAGAGAGTACAGCCCGACTCCGTGCGCATGGAGCGCTACCGCGACCCGGTCCCGCCCGATCCGCGGCTGCCGGCGGCGATCGCCGAGATCACCGAGCTGAGTAGCGCCGGGCAAAGCGGCACTGCGGCGCGCCTGGCTGTCGCGCAGCACGTGCTGATCGCAAATCTCGTGGATGCCTGCGACGAGGTCTGTGCCCACGCGGCGGCCCATTGCGACGCTGCCCTCGCGTCAGCGGCCGAAGCGATGGGCCGCGACCTCCAAAGCGCCTGCCGCACGGCAAGCAGCGAAAGGCCCAGGCTTGATGCTTCGTGCAACCCTGACGTATCGGCCGACACCGTGCTCCAGCTTCCCGAAGGCGCCGACGCCGGCAGCGAGGCGGGCGATCCCGCCGAACCCGCTGCGCCTGAGGTGGCACAGGCGCAGCGAGCGCTCGCGGCCGCGGGCGGCCTCGTGCCACGCTCGCTGCTGCGTCCCGGCGGCTGAGCGGAGCGGGCCGGGCGGGCGAGTGATCGGCGCCGGCATCGGCGTGGGCGGCGGTTGGTGTTGTGCCAGACATCGTTATCGTCCTAGGTGGCAGAGCCGCCGCTCTCAAGCGGCGGAGTGGCCGTCAGCTTTGGATCGCAAGGGGGGTTCGTGGTCAAGGCCAGAGAGCGGGCGGACCGGGACGATGAGGATCTGGTCCGCATCTATCTCACCGACATCGGCCAATATCCGCTGCTGACCAAGGACGACGAGGTTCGCCTCGCCCAGGACATCGAGGCCGGCATCAAGGCCCGCGAGTGCTTGGCGAGCGCAGCGCCCGGGTCGCTGCCCGACAACGATCGTCGCAGGTTGCGCCGCCAGGACGTCAAGGGCCAGGAATCCGAGCGCACCTTCGTGCAGTCCAACCTGCGTCTGGTGGTCTCGATCGCCAAGAAGTACCAGGCGTCCGGGCTGCCCCTGCTGGACCTGATCCAGGAGGGCAACCTCGGCCTGATGCACGCGGTCGAGAAGTTCGACTGGCGCAAGGGGTTCAAGTTCTCCACCTACGCCACATGGTGGATCCGCCAGGCCATCACGCGGGGCATCGCCAACACCGGGCGCACGATCCGTTTGCCGGTCCACGCGGGCGACACGCTGGCGAGGCTGCAGAAGGCCCGGTCCCGCTTGGAGCTGAAGCACGGGCGCCCGCCGATGCTGTGCGAGCTGGCCGCCGAGGTCGAGATGCCCGAGGACAAGGTCTCCGAGGCGCTGCGGTTCCAGTCCGAGCCGCTGTCGCTGTCGGAGCCGCTGCGCCAGGACGGCGACGCGGAACTGGGCGACATGGTGGAGGACCGCTCGATCGACTCACCCTTCGAGGTGGCCGCCACGACGATGCTGCCCGAGGAGATAGTGCGCCTGCTGGCGCCTCTCGACGAGCGCGAGCGCGACATCCTCAAACTTCGCTTCGGTCTCGACCGGGGCGAGCCCCGAACCCTCGAAGAGGTGGGCGAGCACTTCAACCTGACCCGCGAGCGGATCCGCCAGATCGAGGCCCGCGCCATGTCAAAGCTCCGCCACCCCTCCAGCGACACCGGAGCCCGCCACCTCCTCAACGTCTAGGTGTCGCCAACCGCACGCGGCCGGAAGTGAGAGCGGACAGCGAAGACTCCGCAAGCTCCACCGGCGATCGCGACGGATCGGCCATGGCTCCAAGGTATCGGAGGGTGTGACACCGATGCTGTCTTTGCAGTTCAGGCATGGTGTCGAGGCAGCATCCGCAGTGGCGGAGGTGGACGGGAATCGAACCCGCCGGACGGGGATCGCCCGTCCCTCCCGCTTTGAAGGCGGGGGAGCCCACCAGGCACTCAGACACCTCCGCGGGCCAGGGTAGCTGAGCGGCTGTGGCGCACCGACGGTGGAGCCAACCTCTGTGACGACCCCGGCAGGCCTGGATACGCCCTGAGACACCGCAGGTTTCCTGTGGCGGCTCGGGCCTGTGGCACTACGCTTGGGTTCGTGAAGACCTTGAAGCGGCTCGTTATCCTCGGCGCTCTGGTGGCCCTGGCCGTCGTGCTGGCCCGCAAGATCAGGGAGCCCTAGCGCCAGAACCGGTGCGCGCGACCAGCCTGTCCGGTGCCGCCCAAGCCCTCGGGATAGGCCCGCGGTCGCTGGTGGCCCTCGTCGGCGGGGGCGGCAAGACCACGCTGCTGTTCGCCCTCGGCCGGCAGCTGCCCGCCCGCACGCTGCTCACCACCACCACGCGCATGGGGCGAGAGCGCACCGGCGGCCTCAAGTGCCTGATCGATCCCTGCGATGCCGAGCTTCGGGACGCCTTCGGCCATGATGACGCTGTGCTCGCCTGGAAGTCCACCGATGATCGCAAGGCGCTCGGGTTCGGCACCGCCGCCGTGGACCGATGGTTCGACTCCGCCGTCGCCGACCACATCCTGGTCGAGGCCGACGGGGCCCGCCGCCGCCCCTTCACGGCCCCGGCGCCGTGGGAGCCGCCCATCCCGACCAGAGCCACCCACGTGGTCGCCTGCATCGGCACCGACGCGCTCGGCTATGTCATCGCCGACCGGCTGCACCGCCCCCTGCGCGTGGCCGCCGCTGCAGGCTGCTCGCCGTATGAGCGGCTCAGCCCGACCGGGGCGGCCAACGCCCTGACCAGCACGGTCGGCATGATGAAGAACGTCCCGGACGGCGCCCGCTTCACGGTGGCCGTCAACAACGCCGACCCTGGCGACGCCCAGGTGGCGGCGCTGGTCGCAGAACTCGACCGGCGAGGCGTCGACTCCATGGTCGTGACCCGCCACGACTCCGGCGGCGGGGTTCGGCTGTGACTGAAGCGGTGTGGCTCACAGCGGCCGGGGGCGGAGCGATGGCCGTGACTGACAAGGGGTGGCCCACAACGTTCGGCGGCGGGCCGGGCTGTGACTGAAGCGGCGCGGCCCACAACGGCCGGCGGCGAGCGACGGCTGTGATTGGCGAGGCATGGCCCACAACGGCCAGTGGCGGGACCCGGCCGTGACACGGCGGCGCGCCCAGCGTGACGCGGATGTGGTCGTCGTCGGCGGCGGGCACAACGGCCTGGTGTGCGCTGCCTACCTGGCCCGCGCCGGCGTGGACACCGTGGTCGTGGAAGCCCGCGACACCGTCGGCGGGTGCGCCTCCACCGTTGCCGACCTCGGCGCCCGCTTCAACATCTGCAGCTGCGATCACACGCTCGTGAGGGCCATGCCCTTCATGGACGACCTCGATCTGCGGGCCCACGGGCTGCGCTACGTGGAGTCCGACCCCACATCCGTCTACATGGGCTTCGACGGCAGCCCGCCGTGGCTGTCCTTCCACGACAGCGAGCGCACCGTCGAGTCCATAGGCCGCCACCGCCCGGCCCAGGCCAGGGCCTATCGCCGCTACCTCGCGGACGCCCGCCCGGTGGCCGAGCTCACGCTGGAGATGGGCACCGGCACAGCCACCACCCCCCGGATGCTGGCTCGCCTGGCCCGGCGCCGTGGCCGCGGCGCCGCCAGGCTGCTGAAGTGGAGCCGCGCCAGCGCCCTCGACGTGCTCAGGCACTACTTCGACGACGAGGCGTTGATCATGGCCGCAGTCTCCAACGGCCCCACCGTCTGGGGCGTCGCACCCGACCAGCCGGGAACCGGGCTCGTCGGGTCGTACTACGCGTTGCGCCACCTGGTGAGGTCGGGCCGTCCCATCGGTGGCAGCGGCGCGCTGACCGACGCCCTCGCAGGGTGCTTCTCCGCTGCCGGCGGTCGCCTGCGCACCGGCACGGCGGTGGTGGGACTCCTCGGCGACGGGCGAGCCGTGCGGGGCGTGCGCCTGGCCGACGGCACGGACATGACCGCAGCGGCGGTGGTGGCGGCCTGCGACCCGAGCATCGTGGCCACGCGCTGGCTGCAGGCACCCGGCAACCCGGCGGCGCGGCGCTTCACCGAGCGCGCCCGCTCGCAGCCCGAAGCCGACGGGTACCAGTCCAAGATCGACGCGGTGGTCACCGGCCTGCCCCGCTACCGGGCGCTGGAGGACTCGGCGCTGCTCGACCTCTTCGAGGGGCGCGACCCCAACGAGTCGACCTTCGTGATCTCGCCCACGGTGGCGGAACTGCTTGAGGCTCACCGGCTGCGACGCCAGGGGCTGATCGCAAAGCGTCCGACGCTCATGTCCAACGTGCCCTCCGTGCTCGACCCGTCGATGCGCAGCAGCGACGGCCATCATGTGCTGAGCCTCGAAGTGCTCTTCACGCCCTACGAGCTAGCCGGTGGCTGGAACGGCTCACCGGAGCCGGCGCGATGGCTCGATGTGTGGGCCGGCCTGCTGCAGCCGGGCTTCGAGGCATCCGTCGACCGCTACCGGACGATGACGCCCGACCGCTACGAGAGCGAGTTCATGTTGAGCCGCGGCTTCACGCCCTCCTACGCGGCATCGCCGCTGGCGACGCTGCTCGGGCGGCGGCGCGAGCTGAGCCGCCACCGCGGCCCGCTCACGGGGCTGTTCCTGTCGGGGGCCGCCACCTTCCCCGGCGCTGGCGTCTGGGGCGCCGCCGGACGCAACACCGCCCAGGCCGTGATGCGCGCTCTGGCGCGTGCCCGCAACCGCGCGGCCATCAGGATGCGCCTACCTGGCTAAGCAGCCTGGAGGCGTCGTTGTTGTGCGTGGCGCCAGGGCGGCTGACGGGATGCCTGACGGCTCTCAGGCCGGCCGGAGGTGTCCTTGCGGGCAACCAGGGCGGCTGCGGCGGATCGCGCTCCGCGCCGGATCGCGGCCGGACGCCTACTCGCCCCAGCGGGGCAGGCCGGCCACGTCGATGCCGAGGTGCTCCAAGGCTCGGGCCGTCGAGTATGTCACCAGGTCGTCGATGGAGGTCGGCCTGGTGTAGAAGGCCGGCACCGGCGGGTACACCACCGCGCCTGTCTCGGCAGCTTGAGCCATCAGCCTCAGGTGTCCCAGGTGCAGCGGCGTCTCGCGCACCATCAGCACCAGGGGCCGCCGCTCCTTGAGGGTCACGTCGGCGGCGCGCGCCACCAGGTCGGCGCCGTAGGAGTTGGCTACGGCGGCGAGCATCTTGATCGAGCAGGGGGCGACGATCATCCCGGCGGTGGAGAACGAGCCCGAGGAGATGGGCGCGGCTATGTCGCGCGATCCGTGCACGACGTCGGCCAGCGCCTCCACATCGGAGGCCGCAAGGTCGGTCTCGTAGGCAAGCGTCTGCCGGCCGGGGCCGGTGATCACCAGGTGCGTCTCCACACCGTCAACCTCGCGCAACAACTCCAGGGCGCGCACGCCGTACATCGCGCCCGTGGCACCACTGATGGCCACCACCACACGCCTGGGCTTGGTCACGGCCTGCACGCGTCCTGCCTGGGCTCGCTCACGGCTTGCATGCGTCGCGCCTGGGCTCGCTCACGGCTGCGGACTCGGGGTCACTGCAGGTACAGGCCCAGATCGACCGGTGCGTACCTCACCCGCTCCCCGTACTCGCGCCGCTCCCGCTTGTAGGTGGCGTCGATGCCCACCTTGACGCCCACGCCGCGGCCGTCGGCGGTCGGGTCCATCTCGTGCCCCTGCGCGTCGCCGACGGTGAACACATCGTCGTGCCAGTGAACCCGGTTGGTCACAGCCCAGTGCAGCTCGGAAGGCTCGGTGATGTCGACGTCGCGGTCCACCACGATCACGTTGCGAATATTGATGTGCGCCGCCAGCGCCGCCATGGCCAGGTTCTTCGGCGTTCCCGGGTTGTCCCGCTCGATCTGCACCACCGCGAGAAACCCGTTGCCGTAGGGAGGGATGTGCACGTCGGCACCAGGGTCGATGTGGCGCACGAAGCGCCGCAGCAGCGGCTCGCGCGGCAGCACGTTGCCGATGAACACATGCTCGTACCAGCCGGGGATGATCGTCTGGTAGACGGGATCGTCGCGCCAGGAAACAGCCGACACCTCCACCGTCGGGCTGTGCCACATCTCTCCGTGGTAGCCGTGGAACTCCGCCAGCGGGCCCTCGTCCGCGCGCTGTGCCGGACGGATCCGCCCCTCGATGACCACCTCGGCGTGTGCGGGCACGTCGACATCGACCGTGCGCCCCCTGCACACCTCCACACCGCGCCCCCGCAACGCGCCGGCGATCGTCAGCTCGTCTGCGGGGGTGCGCACGCCCGCGGCGATCATGACGGCCGGGTCGAGGCCCAGAGCCAGCGCCACGTCGAAGGGGGCGTCGGGGTCATCCCGGCTGCGCATGAATGTTCCGACATCGCGCCACTCGTTGAGGTTGAACCCCAGCACGTTGCGGCCCAGCCGCAGCATGCGGTTATAGGAGAGGTTGCCGCGCCCGCCGTCGGGATCCTTGGTGACGCTCACGGCGCCGGTTATGAAGGCCCCGCCGTCGCCGCGCGAGTGCGTGGGAATGGGCAATCGCGCCAGGTCCACATCCTCGCCGGTCACGCAGTTGTCGTGCCAGGCGGCGGTTTCGACCCGCACCGGCCCGATGCCGTTGGCGGGCTCGAGCGAGTGGCCCATGCGATCGGTCACCTCGCCGGGCGTGCAGCCGAGTGCCAGCGCCGCGGTGCGCCGGCTGCTGACCGCGCCGGAGAAGATCGGCCAGGGCGAGCCCTTAGGCTCCTCGAACAGCGCCGGCCCCGCCCCGGAGCTCTCAAGCGCTGCGGCCACGTCGGCGAGCTCGTGCTCCAGGCTCACCGGGCGCGTGATGCGATTGAGCATCCCGGCCGCCTCGGCGACGGCGATATAGCTGCGCAAGTCACCTATGTCTTGGGTCACGCCCCAACCCTACGTCGTACCCTGGAGTTCATGGTGATCGAGTTCCTGACCTTCGAGGTCTCCCCCGGCGAGCGCGCCGAGTGGCTGGCTCACGAGGAGCAGCACTGGAGCCGCTTCCTAGAGATCCAGCCGGGCTTCGCCGGCAAGGAGATGTGGCTGGAGGACGGCGATCCCGCACGGGTGCATGCCGTGATCCGCTGGGTGTCGATGGAGGCTTGGAAGGCCGTGCCGCGAGCCGAGATCGAAGCCGTGGACGCGGCCATGGGGAGCTGGCGCCGGGATCCCTCGATGCGCGCCTTCCACGTAATCCGCGACTGCTAGAGCCGATCTCTCGCCGGGCACGCTTCGTCGAGGTCCGATCCCCTAGCCTGGCACTGTGCGCATCGGCGTGTTCCTGTTCGGCGGGGTGGAGATGGACGATGCCGGCGCCGGCCCCCCGGTCCCCACCGATCGCCGCTACGGCCACAAGGAGGTCTGGCGGGCCACGGAGCGGATCATCGACATGGGCGTCGAGGCCGACCGCTTGGGGTTCGACTCGTTCTGGCTGACCGAGCACCACTTCCAGCACGAGGGCTACGAGGTCGTCCCCAACGGGATACTCCTCGGCACGGTCATCGCGGAGCGCACCGAGCGGGTGCGCATCGGCATGGCCTTCAACATCGTCCCGCAGTGGCACCCCCTCAGGCTGGCCGAGGACTTCGCCACGCTGCACAACCTCTCCGGCGGGCGGGGCATCCTGGGCGTCGGGCGCGGCACGGTGCCGCGTGAGGCCGAGACGCTGGGCACCCGCATCGGCAGTTTCGACAACCCCGACCGCGCCGCCGCCGACGAGCTGAACCGCAGACAGTTCGACGAGGCCATGGCCGTGATCCGCCTGGCGCTGGACAACGACACGTTCAGCTTCCACGGCGAGGTGTACGACTTCCCGCCGCCGGGCATCCCCGACCGCGGCGGCCATGTCAGCGAGCTCAGCCTGGTGCCCCGGCCGCTGTACCCCTATGAGATCTGGCAGGCCATCACCTCGCCCCCCACGCTCGAGCAGGTGCCCCGGCACGGCTGGGGAGGGGTCTTCTGGAACAACCACCACTCCTTCGTCAAGATGCGCTGGGAGCGCTTCGCCGAGATCCACGCCGAGGCGCACGGGCGCGAGCTGCAGCGTGGCGAGAACCGCCTGCTGGTGCTGTCGGTGCGGGTCGAGGACAGCCACGAGCAGGCGGTGCGCTCGGCGCGCCCCGGCCACGACGAGTTCTGGAAGTTCCTCGCCCCCTACGGATGGAGCAAGGGCTACATGGGCGACGACGGCCGCCCGGCCAGGCCGGGGCTGGTCCCCACCCTCGAGGACTCCATCGACCAGAGGACCTGGGCGGTGGGCCGCCCCGAGGAGGTGGCCGAGGTGATCAGCTTCTACGACCGCGAGATCGGCCTGGAGAACCTGCTGCTTTTCCCGGCCCTGCCCGGAGACGGCTACGAGCGGGTCGCCGAGCAACTCGAGCGCATCGCCACAGAGGTGCTGCCGCTGCTGCGGAGCTGACCCGGCCCAGCGGCGGCTCGCAGCGTCGTGACTCGCAAGCCCCGGAGCTGACCCGGCCGGCGACCCGGTCCGGCTCTACCAGCGGCTCAGGGCCTTGCGGACTCGGGCGATGCCGGCGTCGTCGGCCGGTGCGGGCAGCGCCACGAAGGTCGTGCGGCAGCGCTTGTGGGCGCTGAGCCGCAGCGTGCGTGCCGTGGTGCGCTTGCCGGCGTCGCGGGCACGCAGGCGCGCCATCCGGCCGTGTGGCGTGGTCGTGATCGACCCGATCCGCCGGATGTTCTGCATGCCGGGCTTGATCCTGTGGTTGCCGTCGAACACGAAGGCGACGCCTGGCACCATCACACGCTCCAGCCAGCCCTTCATCGCCGCGGGGACCGTGAAGGCGACGGACGGGTAGCAGAACAGCAGCGCGGCGGCGGCGCGCACACGCTCGGCGGAGTCGCGCACGTCGTCGGAGATCACCGGCGTCTCGCTGTGGTAGGCGCGCCGCTCATCCGCCGACATCACCGCCTCGAAGCCGTGCAGCGCCAGACGGTCCACCTCGTGGTTTCCCGCCCGCAGCTCCTCGACCGCGGCCTCGACCACGCGCCGGTCGGCGTCGTGGGGGCCGTATCCGTCCAGCAGCAGCACCCGCATTGGCAGCCCGTCACCCTCCGGCTAGATGTTGACAGCCGAAGATACTGTAGAGTGCTCATGCCGGTCGAGACCGGCCGGTCCCGGTTGGCGATGGTTCCAGGAGGGCATGTGAGAGGCGCTCGGGCGCGATGACAACTGTGACGCCGGCCATGGTGGGCTCGTTGCCCGCCCCGCCGTACCCTGCTGAAGGCACTTTGATCCCATGACCGTCGCGACGGCCACGGCGGCCCTGTCCTTCGACGGCATAGGCATGGTGTTCCCCGACGGCACCGAGGCCCTGTCCGACATCACCTTCTCGGTCGACAAGGGCGAGTTCATCACCGTGGTCGGCCCCTCCGGTTGCGGCAAGTCGACCCTGCTGAGGATCGCCTCTGGGCTGCTCGAGCCCACCTCCGGCACCGTCGAGGTCGATCGCGACCGCCTCGGCTACGTGTTCCAGGACGCCACCCTGCTGCCCTGGCGCACCGTGCGCAAGAACGTGGAGCTGCTGGCCGAGCTCCAGGGCATCGACCCGCCGAGCCGCCGCGAGCTGTCCCAAGAGGCCATCGAGCTGGTCGGCCTGAACGGGTTCGAGGACCACTACCCCAAGTCGCTGTCGGGTGGGATGAAGATGCGGGCCTCGCTGGCCCGCACGCTCACCCTGAAGCCGCCCGTCTTCCTCTTCGACGAGCCTTTCGGCGCGGTCGACGAGATCACCCGCGAGCACCTCAACGAGGAGACTCAGAGGCTCTTCGGGTCCGAGGGGTTCGCCGGGCTGTTCATCACCCACTCCATCCGCGAGGCGGTGTTCATGAGCACCAAGGTGTACGTCATGTCGGCCCGTCCGGGCCGGATCGTCGCCCGCTTCGACGTTCCCTTCGGCTACCCGCGCCGGCCCGAGCTACGCTTCGAGCCCGACTTCGCCCTCCTGAGCGGCGAGGTCTCCCAAGCTCTGCGAGGTTCCCACTCATGACCGAGACTGCCCCCGCCCATGATCGAGGTTCCCACTCATGACCCTTCAAACGACCCCGGAGCGAGATGCTGTCACAACCACGTCTCTGCTCGATGAGACTGCGCCTGCCTCGGCCGGCGAGCTTGTGCCTGCCGATCCGCTTATGGACGGCGACGTGCACCTCGAAGGCGGGCAGCGTGTCTTGGACGCTCCGCCGGTGCCGGCGAAGTCCTACCGGCTGAAGTCGCGCCGGCGCGAGGCGCTCGAGGCGATCCTGCCCCCGGTGGTGCTTGGGCTCGCTGTGATCGGGCTCTGGTACTACGTCTCCTACCGAGTTCTTGATGAGAACCGTCGCTTTCTGATGAAACCGTTGCACGAGGTTGTCCAGGTCGGGTTCCTAGAAGTTGACAACCTAACCGAGATGCTGAGCGCGCTGTGGTCGAGCACTCGGGTGGCCTTGATCGGCCTGGTCATTGCCATCGCGGTGGGGTTCTTCCTGGCCACCATCATGAGTCAGGCCAAGGTCGTGGAGCGTGCGGTGTTCCCATTCATGGTGACGCTGCAGGCGATCCCGATCCTGGCCATCGTTCCTTTGATCGGCTTCTGGTGGGGATACGGCCAGACCTCGCGGGTCGTGGTGTGTGTCATCATCGCCTTGTTCCCCATCATCGTCAACACGCTTTTCGGGATGTTGTCGGCTGACCGGGCAATGCACGACCTGTTCACGCTCAACCAGGCAAATCGCTTCACCCGTATGCGCAAGCTGATGTTTCCCGCCGCGCTGCCGGCCATCTTCGCCGGTTTGCGCATCTCGGCCGGACTGTCGGTGATCGGTGCCATCGTCGGCGACTTTTTCTTCGGTCGCGGCGAGGTAGGCATAGGCCAGCTCCTCAGGCGTTACGCCAGCAATCTCAACGGCGAGGAGCTTCTGGCCGCAGTGATCATGTCGTCTGCTCTTGGCATCGTCGTATTCTGGACCTTCGGCTGGATCCAGAACCTCGTGATAGGCAAGTGGCACGACACGGTACAGAAATAGGCAGTCGCCTCTGGTTGACGGCGCGTCCGAGCGAGCCGTCTGGCACTAGTTCTCTATAGCACTACAACTTCTCTACACATAAGAGCATCCGGCAAATGCCGGATCGTCCCGGGAGGAACAGAATGAGACAACACAGGAACCTGCTCCGCTGGCTTGCGGTGCTGCTCGCCTTCGGGTTCCTCGCCGCCGCCTGCGGTGACGATGACGACGACGAGGTCGGCGCGCCCGCGCAGGCGGGCGGCGATGCCGCAGAGCCGGCGGACACCGAAGATGACGACGCGTCGGGCGGCAGCAGCGGCGGCGAGACCGCGGCTGCGACCGACCCCGGTGACGGCGACGGCGAGGCAGCAGCTCCTGCGCCCACAACCACCGTGCTCGAGGTTGACGAGGGCGAGCTTTCGGGTGTGTGTCCGTCGCCGTTGGTGGTTCAGACGGATTGGTTCCCGGAGTCTGAGCATGGTGCTATGTATCATTTGATTGGGGATGATTACACGGTGGATACCGATAATCAGGTGGTGCGTGGTTCGATGGTGTTGGATGGTACTGATTTGGGTATCGAGTTCGAGGTTCGGACTGGTGGTCCGGCTATCGGGTTCGCTCCGGTGTCGAGTTACATGTACACGGATGATTCGATTCATTTGGGTTATGCGACGACGGATGCTCAGATTTTGCAGTGGGAGGACGCGCCGATGGTGTCGGTTGTGGCTCCGTTGGAGAAGAACCCGCAGATGATTATGTGGGATCCGGAGACGTATCCTAACGTGAACAGTATCGCGGATCTGGGTCGTGAGGGCGTGACGGTGAACGTGTTCGCTGGTGGCTTGTTCCCGTCGGTTTTCGTGGCTCAGGGGATCTGGTCTGAGGATCAGGTGGATCCGTCTTATGACGGGAGCCCGGCTCGGTTCGTGTCTGCGGGCGGTTCTATAGCGCAGCAGGGTTTCGCTTCGGCTGAGGTGTATACGTATGAGAACACCTATGAGGAGTGGGGCAAGCCTGTGGCGTTTGAGTTGCTGCACGATTCGGGGTTCCAGGTCTATTCGCAGACGATTGGTGTGCGTGCCGCTGAGGTGGAGGAGATGGCACCGTGCCTTGAGCGTGTGGTTCCGATCATGCAGCAGGCTGTGGTGTCTTATGACGCTTCGCCTGACCGGGCGAACGGGATCATCGTGGACGCGGTCGAGCGGTATAACAGTTCCTGGGTGTATCCGGCTGATCTGGCGGAGTTCTCGGTGCAGGCTCAGCGTGACTACGGGTTGATCGGCAACGGTCCGGACTCCACGGTCGGCAACATGGAACTGAGCCGCATCCAGAGCGTGTTCGACGCCATCGCTGCCACCGACCTAGCCGGCGACATCGCCGATGGCCTCACCGCCGCAGACATCTTCACCAACCGATTCATCGACGAAACCATCGGCTTCCCCGAGCCCATGGCGGAGCCCATAGCTGTGGACCTTTCGGGTGTGTGTCCGTCGCCGTTGGTGGTTCAGACGGATTGGTTCCCGGAGTCTGAGCATGGTGCTATGTATCATTTGATTGGGGATGATTACACGGTGGATACCGATAATCAGGTGGTGCGTGGTTCGATGGTGTTGGATGGTACTGATTTGGGTATCGAGTTCGAGGTTCGGACTGGTGGTCCGGCTATCGGGTTCGCTCCGGTGTCGAGTTACATGTACACGGATGATTCGATTCATTTGGGTTATGCGACGACGGATGCTCAGATTTTGCAGTGGGAGGACGCGCCGATGGTGTCGGTTGTGGCTCCGTTGGAGAAGAACCCGCAGATGATTATGTGGGATCCGGAGACGTATCCTAACGTGAACAGTATCGCGGATCTGGGTCGTGAGGGCGTGACGGTGAACGTGTTCGCTGGTGGCTTGTTCCCGTCGGTTTTCGTGGCTCAGGGGATCTGGTCTGAGGATCAGGTGGATCCGTCTTATGACGGGAGCCCGGCTCGGTTCGTGTCTGCGGGCGGTTCTATAGCGCAGCAGGGTTTCGCTTCGGCTGAGGTGTATACGTATGAGAACACCTATGAGGAGTGGGGCAAGCCTGTGGCGTTTGAGTTGCTGCACGATTCGGGGTTCCAGGTCTATTCGCAGACGATTGGTGTGCGTGCCGCTGAGGTGGAGGAGATGGCACCGTGCCTTGAGCGTGTGGTTCCGATCATGCAGCAGGCTGTGGTGTCTTATGACGCTTCGCCTGACCGGGCGAACGGGATCATCGTGGACGCGGTCGAGCGGTATAACAGTTCCTGGGTGTATCCGGCTGATCTGGCGGAGTTCTCGGTGCAGGCTCAGCGTGACTACGGGTTGATCGGCAACGGTCCGGACTCCACGGTCGGCAACATGGAACTGAGCCGCATCCAGAGCGTGTTCGACGCCATCGCTGCCACCGACCTAGCCGGCGACATCGCCGATGGCCTCACCGCCGCAGACATCTTCACCAACCGATTCATCGACGAAACCATCGGCTTCTAGAGAGAGAGGCCTGATCTCAGACAACGTCTGCGGGGGCCGGTGCCGGGCGCGCCGGCCCCCGCGGCGCGCCTATACGGATTCCGCACCCTCCAACCGGTCGGCTCTGTCCGTTCGGTGTCGGGGTATGTGCGTCCTGCCCCCCTTAGGCGCATGTCCCGAATTGCAGGCACGCCGCCGCAAGGTCGGGAGCGGCGGAGGCCTACTGTGATCGGGTGTAGGTCCCGGTTGCAGGCGCGCCGCCGCAAGAGGATTTGGCGTAGATACGCGATTAGGCTCTGTCCGCCCAGCCCCGAGAGTGCCTTCGGCGCCTAGATGTAGGGCTCGTCCGGGCTGTCTATGCGCGATGTCAGGAACTCGCCGGCGGTGACCGGCTCATAGCGCGCAGGGCGCTGCGCGGTGACGCAACTGGAGATGGTGGACACCACCGTCGAGGGATCCGGGTTCACGAAGAACGGGATCGAGAAGCGGTCGGCGCCCGACGATGCCACCACCCGATGCGGCGTTGAGCGGTAGCGGTCGTTGGTCCAGCGGGCCAGCATGTCGCCGAGCTGCACTATCACGCTGCCCCGCGGCACTGCCACGGGCGTCCAGGCGCCGTCTCGGAGCACCTCCAGTCCCGGCACACCGTCGCTCGCGAGCAGGGTGATCAACCCGTAGTCGGTGTGGGGCGTGCTGTAGATCGGCGCGGCGCCGCTGCCGGTGTCAACGACGCCACGCGCATCGCCGCGGTCGGGCGTGCCGGACATGGGCGCCGCGTCGCCGCCGGCGCGGCCCGCCGGGGGATAGTGCAGGAAACGCAGCCGGCACTGCGGCTCGGACATGCGCGCCGCGAAGAACCCGGCGACGCCCAGGGTGGCGGCCAGCGCCTCCAGCACGGCGTGGGCTGTGGCCAGGGCGGCGTCCTGGTAGGCGCGCACCGCCGAGGCGAACCCGTCACAGCCCAAGGCCTCCACCGCGCCCAGATCGACCTCGTCGCCGAGGCCCATGTCGAGATACTCCGCGGCCAGGCTGGATCGTCCCGCCTGGTTGGAGGGTCCCAGGCCGGGGCTTGCCTCGTCGTGGGAGCGTCCCGCGTCCAGGGGCGTCCCAGGCTGCGATCGTCCCGTGTCACTGGAGCGTGCCTCGTCGTTGGCGGGTTCGAGGCTGGAACGTCCCGTATGGCGCGAGCGTCCCGTGTGGGCGGCGCCGGCCGGATTGCGGGCCTCGATCCGGTCGGGCACGTAGCCGTACCGGTTGATCCTCGGCACGCGGTCCTTGACCGCCGCAGGCAGCGAGAAGAAGTCCCGTGCCGCCGCGAAGGCTCTGTCGAGTTGCTCGTCCATGCCGTGGCCGGCGGCGACGAAGAGTCCCGCGCCCGTGCAGGCCGACTCGATCTCGCCGGTGATCGCAGAGCGGCTGCCGCCAGGCGCACGACCCGCGCGCAGCGCCGAGATGTCAATGCTCTGCGGGGTGTAGGGCGCGCGAGCAGCCCCGGCCTCCGCAACCCCCTGGCGCGCCGGTCCCGGTGGCGCCGGTGCCGTTTCATCGGCGGCCGTCCGGGTGTCGGGCAGTCGCTGCTTCTCAAGGCGCTTGACGAGAGCCTCGGACTCATCGGCGGCCGGCTGAGTGTGGGACAATCGAGCCATGACTGAGCCTCAAGCTATGGGGGTCGAGCCGTCCAGGCCAACAGGCGCTAGGGCGTCTGAGCATTGCGGTGACGGACGCGCCTACGGGCGGCCGGAGGGATCGTGGAATCCCGATCTGGTGGAGACCTCGGCGGGCACTCCCGCGGGCGAGCTGCTGCGGCGCTACTGGCATCCGGTCGCCCGAAGCTCCGAGGCGGGCAGCGTCCCGCGGCGGGTGCGCCTCCTCAGCGAGGATCTGATCCTGTTCCGCGACGGCCGGGGCCGGCCCGGCCTCGTGGGGGGCTTCCCCCCGTTGACCGGTCACCTCGTTTAGGAGGTAGGCATGTCGTCTATGGATGATCAGCAGCAGCAGCAGCATCTGGCGCGTGCGGGTCCGGGTCGGGTGCGGCGGGTGTTTCCGGGGGAGTTCAAGGCTGATGCGGTGGCGTTGGTGCTTGAGGAGGGTCGGAGTATCGCGTCGGTGGCTCGGGCGTTGGGGGTGGGGGCGTCGAATCTGGGGAACTGGGTGCGCCAGGCGCGCGTCGATGCCGGTGAGCGTGAGGGTCTCACGACGGCGGAGCGGGCGGAGCTGGTGAGCCTGCGGCGTGAGAACGTGCGTTTGCGTCAGGAGCGTGAGCTGCTCAAACGAGCAACGGCCTTTTGGGTGAGGGAGTTGGGACAGTGACCCGCTATCGGTGGGTGCTGGCTCAAAGGGCCATGGGATTCCCGACGAGGTTGTGCTGTGAGGCCGCCCGCGTGTCGCCGCAGGCGTTCTATGGGTGGCACCGCCGGCAGCGGCGGGGTCCGACGGCAGCCGAGCGGGCCGAGGCGCAGATGGTGGCCGAGATCCGCGGCATCCATGATGCTTCGGGTGGGGTTTACGGGTCGCCGCGCGTTACGGCGGAACTGCAGGCCAGAGGCCATAAGGTGAACCACAAGCGGGTGGAGCGGCTGATGCGCAGCAACGGCATCGCAGGGATCCGCAAGCGGCGCCCCAAGCGCACCACCACACCCTCACGAAACACCGATGCGCGGCCGCCTGATCTGCTGCGCCGGGATTTCGGTGTCGGTGCGCCGGATCGGGCGTGGGTGTCGGACATCACCTACATTCGCACCGGTGAGGGCTGGCTCTACCTGGCTGTGGTGCTCGATCTGGGCAGCCGGCGCCTGCTGGGCTACCAGATGAGCGACCGCATCAACACCCAACTAGCACAAGACGCACTGACAATGGCCGCACACACCCGCAAAGGGCTCACACGAGGTGTTGTGGTACACTCCGACCGTGGCAGCCAATACCTCTCCAACGACTACAAGAAAACCCTGAAATCCTGGGGCATGCTCCAATCCACCGGCCGCGTCGGCAGCTCAGCCGACAACGCCGCAGCCGAAGCCTTCTTCGCCACCCTCAAACGCGAACACACCAACCAGCGCCACTACCCAGACCGCCCCACAGCACGCCGCAGCATCTTCCAATGGCTAACCCGCTACAACACCACCCGCCGCCACAGCAGCATCAACCAACAAACCCCCAACCAATACGAACACCAGTATCACACCTTAACCACCTGACCGGCAAACGGGGGGAAGCCCCGGCCAGTGCTCGTGATGCTCGGGGCATATGTCAGCGTCGCACGGTCAGGCGGGCTCGAAGGTCGTGCTTTTGCACCTTGCCCGAGGCGGTCATCGGCAGCTCGCCGGTGAAGGTGACGCCGCGGGGCGCCTTGTAGTTGGCCATCCGCCGCCGGCACCAGTCGATCAGCTCCGCCTCGGAGGTCTGCGAGCCGGGGGCGCGCACCACGAAGGCGTGTCCCACCTCCCCCAGACGCTCGTCGGGCCGCCCCACCACGGCCACCTGGCCCACCGCGGGATGTGCCAGCATCGCAGCCTCGATCTCGGCCGGGTAGGCGTTGAACCCGCCGCAGATGAACATGTCCTTGAGCCGGTCGGTGATGGTCACGTAACCGGCTTCGTCCATCGTGGCGATGTCGCCGGTGTGCAGCCAGCCGCCCGCGTCCAGCGCGGCTGCGGTGGCTCTGGGATCGTCGAGATAGCCGTCCATCACGTTGTAGCCCCGCACCACGATCTCGCCGGGCTCGCCGCGGGGCCGCTCGACGCCCGCGGAGTCGACCACCCGCACCTCCACGTCGTCGATGGCTCGGCCGGATGTGGACGAGATCGTCTCGGGCGGATCGTTGTGGCGGCACATCGTGGCGATACCCGAGGCCTCGGTGAGGCCGTAGCCGGTGACGACCACCTCGAAGCCGAGCCGCTCGCGCATGGCCTCGATCATCGGCACCGGCACCGGCGCCGCACCCGTCACCGCCAGCCGCAGCGTGGACATGTCGAAGGTGTCGAGGTCGGGGTGGTTGAGGATGGTCTGGTAGATGGCGGGAGGGCCGGGCAGCACCGAGATCCGCTCCGCCGGTATGCGAGCCATCACCGAGGGCACGTCGAACACCGCATGCGGCACCATGGCAGCCCCCGTCATCAGGCAGGCGAGGATGCCGGCGTTGAGGCCGAAGGAGTGGAAGAACGGGTTGACGATCAGGTAGCGGTCGCCGTGGCGCAGCCCGATCACCGAACTCCAACTCCGGTAGGCGCGGCAGACCGCGGCGTGATTGAGCACGACGCCCTTGGGCCTGCCCGTGGTGCCCGAGGTGAACATGACATGGCACGGGTCGCGACCCGAGACGCTCGCCGGGTTGCCGATGTCGCTTCCGGGTATGCCCGTGGCGCTCGCCGCGTTGCGGATGTCACCGTCTGGGGTGCCCGTGGCGCTTGCCGGGGTGGGGATGTCACCGTCTGGGGTGCTCGCGGCGCTTGCCGGGATGCTGATGTCATCAAATGGGGTGTCTGTGGCGCTTGCGGGGATGTGGATGTCACCGTCTGGCCTGTCCGTGGCACCGGAGGGCGTTGTGGCTGCGGCTGCGGCTGCGAAGTCGGCGAATGCGGCTGCATCAGGCGGGGTCGGCCCGCGCATGACCACGACCTGCTCCACGCAGGCGGGCACACCCCCCTCGGCGGCGCGCAGCAGCCCGAGATGGTCGGTGCCGAGAAACTCCGTCGCGCAGAACAGCAGTCGCGCCGAGGACTTCTCGAGCACGTAGGCGGCCTCGTCGCCCTTGAAGCGCGTGTTGACGGGCACGACCACGCCGCCGGCAGTGTGCGTGCCGAGCGCCGCAACCGCCCACTCCCACCAGTTGGGCCCCCACACGGCCACCCGCTCACCGGGACGCAGACCCCAACCTCGCAGCGCGGCGGCCATGGCAACCACCCGGTCACGCAACTCGGCGAAAGTCATGCGCAACTCGCCGTCCACCAAGGCCTCCGACTCCCCGAACCGGTCCGCGGCCTGCTGCACAAGCCCCGGGATCGTGCCCGCCAGTCCGCGGCCGTCCGTCGCCATTTCAGACGCGTCCTCGATGCCAGCGCCGGCTCGACGGCTCCGAGCGACCCAACAATCCCGCAGAACTGCGGCGAGACCACGCTTTGATCAGGGTCATCGCTCTCCTCGTGGCTCTCGTTTGTGGCTCTTTCCAGGCTAGAGGCCAGGCGGGTACTGCCTTGAACGGCACGCATCGCCTCCTTCCCAGCTTTTCTGCCGCGCCGGAACCTGGTTCTGGAGGTCTCGGGCCCGCTGCTCCCTCTCGTTCGCGTCCCTGCCGTGCTCGGCTTCGTGGTTGCCGGTGTGCGCGTTAGTGTCAGCCTTGATGGCATTGCGGCTCTCTGCGACGGCTCGCCGTGTGCTGGGTGCTCGCCGCCGCTTGCGCCCGGCGGGTGCGGTGCCACGGCCTGGCGCTCACGCACCTGGCGCCGATGCCCCCGCCGCTGACGCACCCGGCGCTGATGTGGGTGATGAGGCGCTGGTGGCCGACCTGGTTGACGCTATCGGTGCTGACCGGGTGCGATCCGATGCTGCTGCGCGCTACCTGGCCTCGCGTGACGCGTCCATCTTCCGTGAGGGCAGCGCCGGGCCGGTGTGCTTCCCCGACTCCACCTCCGACGTCGTGGCCTGCGTGAGGGTCGCGGCCCGCCATGGGCGCGCCGTGGCCGCACGCGGCGCGGGCACCGGTCTGGCAGGCGGAGCGGCGCCGCTGGCACGGCCGGTCGTGGTGTCGACGACACGCATGAACAGGCTGATCGAGGTCGATCTCGCCAACTCGGTGGCCTGGGCGCAGCCAGGCATGGTGAACCTCAACCTGTCGCGTGCGCTGGCCCCCTACGGGATGCACTTCGCTCCCGACCCCTCCAGCGGTGCGGCCTGCACCATCGGCGGCAACGTCGCCAACAACTCCGGCGGCCCGCACTGCCTCGCCTACGGCGTCACCAGCGCACACGTGGCGGCCGTCGAGGTGGTGCTCTCCGACTGCTCGGTGGTAGTGCTGGGCGACCTGAGCGCGGAGCCCGCCGGCTATGACCTGCGCGGCGCCTTCGTCGGATCCGAGGGCATGTGCGGCATAGCCACGGCGGTGGCCGTGCGGTTGACCCGCAACCCCGAGGCGGTCCGCACCATGCTGCTCTGCTTCGACGAGGTGTCGGACGCCGCGGCGGCGGTGGGCTCGATAATCGCTGCCGGGATCGTGCCCGCCGCCATCGAGATGATGGACCGCCGCTGCGTGTCCGCCGTCGAGGACTTCGCGCAGGCCGGCTACCCGAAGGACGCGGCGGCGGTGCTGCTGTGCGAGGTCGACGGGCAGCCGGGCGGCGTCGCCGTGGCGGCGCAGCGGATCGCGGGCATCGCCGAGAGCCACCGGGCCGCCAGCGTGCGGGTGGCCGCCGACGAGGGCGAGCGAGCCCGGCTGTGGAAGGGCCGCAAGAGCGCCTTCGGGGCCGTGGCCAACGTGATGCCCGACTACTACCTGCACGACACGGTGGTGCCGCGCACCCGGCTGGTGGATGTGCTGGAGCGGATCTACGAGATCGTCGACCGCCACGACCTGCTCGTGCTCAACGTCTTCCACGCTGGCGACGGCAACCTGCACCCGATCCTCGCCTACGACTCGCGCCGGCCCGGCGCCGCCGAGCGCGTGCAGGCCGCGGGCCGCGAGATCATCGAATTATCGCTGGCGGCGGGCGGTGCCCTCACCGGCGAGCACGGCATAGGCGTGGAGAAGCGCGACTACATGAGCCTGATGTTCAGCGACACGGATCTCGACCAGCAGTCCCGGCTCAGGCAGGCGTTCGACCCGCACTGCCGGATGAACCCGGGCAAGGTGTTGCCCAGCCCCCACAGCTGCTCCGACATCGCCGCCCTCCGGGCCTCGGACAGCACCGGCGTATGGGGTTGACGTGTGAGCAGGGCGGTTTCGGTGCAGGTGGCAGGGCCGTAACCGGCGTATGGGGTTGACCGCCGGGTTGGGCGACCTCGACGGCTCGTTACGGGCACGAGGGGGATGGCTGCGGGCGACCTGCCGGCTTCCGGTGTGTTGTCCGTGACCGTTGCCGGTCGGCACAACTTCGACGAGGCTCTCGAGTCGTTCGCGAGCGAGATCGGAACGGTCGGGCCGGTGTGCGTGCGCGGCGGCGGCACGCGCTGGCAACTGGGCGGTTCGGTGCGGCCGGGCACACACGAGGTGGGCGCACCCTGCGGGATCGTCGCCTTCGAGCCGGCCGAGATGACCGTGCGCGTGCGGGCCGGCACGCCGGTGGCCGAACTCCATCAGGCATTGGCTGCGGCTGGGCAGCGCACCTCCCTGCCCGAGCGGCCTGGCGGCACGGTCGGGGGCGCGCTGGCGGCGGGTGAGTCCGGAATCTGCCGCCTGGGGCTCGGCCCGGTGCGTGACGCACTGTTGCAGGCCCGCTACGTGTGCGCTGACGGCCGGCTGGCCACGGCGGGCGCGGGCACCGTGAAGAACGTCAGCGGCTTCGACCTGTGCCGGCTGCTGGTCGGCTCGCTGGGCACGCTCGGGCTGCTGGGCGAGGTGCTGCTGCGCACTCTGCCGGTGGGCGAGGTGCAGCGCTGGATGCGTCTCGACGGAGCGGATCCCTCTGCCGTGCTGTCGAGTTGCCGGACGGCTTTGTCGATCCTGTGGGACGGAGCCGCGGTCTGGACGCTGCTCGACGGCTACACCGCAGACGTCGACGACGACCTCATCCGGTTGGGAGCGATCGCCTCGGCCGCACCGGTGGACGTTGACGGCCCGCCGGAGCTGCCGCCGCACCGCTGGTCGTGCACCCCGGCCGAGGCCGCGTCGGTGGGGTCCGCCGGTTCTGCCAGCGCTGGTGGGGCGCCCGGGTTGTCGAAGCAACACCTGCTCCAAGACCCCGGCGACTCTGCCAGCGCTGGTGGGGCGCCCGGTTTCGTGACGCAGCACCTGCTTGAAGACCCCGACGGCTCTGCCGGTGCCGGTGGGGCGCCCGGTTTCGTGACGCGACACCCGCTCCAAAACCCTGGCGATGAATACCTCGGCGACTCTGCCGGTGCTGCTGCGATGCCCGGGTTTGCAACGATCGGGCGCTTCGTGGCGGAGATAGGCGTCGGGGTGGTGCATGCCGGCGAGCCGCAGCCACCCCGCAAGGTGACGCCGGGCGTGGTCGAGCTCAACCGCCGTGTCAAGGAGCGCTTCGACCCTTCCGGACGTCTCAACCCCGGCCGCGACCCGCTGAGAAAGCCATGAGGGGTCCCTGTGCCGACACCGCAAAGAGGCCGTGGCCCTGGTGCGGGCCTGTAACGCGCTGGAGGAGTCCCTGTGATGCGCCTCGGGCTTGACGAGGACGATCTGGTTGCCTGCGTGGCCTGCGGCCTCTGCCTGCCGCACTGCCCCACGTATGTGATCACCGGCGAGGACAGCGAGTCCCCCAGGGGCCGCATCGCGCTCATGCGGGCCGTGCAGGACGAGGGCGCTCCGGTCACCGGCGAGGTGGTTCGCTCGATGCAGACCTGCGTGCAGTGCCGCGGCTGCGAGACGGCGTGTCCGAGCGCCGTGCCGTTCGGCCGCCTCATGGAGGGCACGCGCACCGCGCTCGCCTCCGAGGGTCGTATCACCGGACGATGGCAGCGCCTGGCGTTGCGGATGCTGCTGCGGCGGAGGCTGCTGCTGGCCGGCTCCACGCTGCTGGCGCTGTCCGTTCGGCTGCGGCTGGTGCCGACCGGACGCCTGGGGCTGCCGGAGCGGATGCCGCTGCGCCGCCCGCGCCTGCGCAGCTCTGGCGACGACGTCTGGCTGTTCACCGGCTGCGTGATGGACGCCTGGCAGCGCCCCGTTCACATGGCCGTGCAGCGGGTGATCGAAGCCGCCGGCGCCGGCGTGGAACCGACCGCCGGGGCGGCGCCGTGCTGCGGCGCGCTGCATGTCCACGCCGGGCTGGAATCCGATGCGAGGGCCATCGCGCGCCGTGTCATGGCCGGCCTCTCGAGCGACGACCGCCCGATCCTGGTGGACTCCGCGGGCTGCGGGGCGGCGCTCAAGGACTACGGGCGGCTGCTCGGAACCGCCGAGGCCAGGGCATTCTCGGAGCGGGTCTTCGATGTGCACGAGTGGCTCGCCGGGCGCATCGACAGGCTCTCCAGCCGCGCTGTGCACCCGCTCGATGTGGCCGTCGCCGTGCAGGATCCGTGCCATCTGCGCCATGTGCAGAGAGCCCATCAGGCGGTGTCGCAGGTGCTGAAGCCCTTCGTCGGCCGTGTGGTGGCCCTCGACGACGACGGCCTCTGCTGCGGGGCGGGGGGCGCCTACTCGGTGCTGGAGCCCGAGCTGTCACGGGCCATCCGCGAGCGCAAGGCCGCGGTGGTCGCCCGCTCGGGCGCCGACGTCGTGGCCAGCGCCAATCCCGGATGCTCGCTCCACCTCGCCGCCGCCGGCCTGGAGGTCTGCCACCCCCTGGAACTCATCGACCAAGCCCTGAGGATCGACTGAAATCCATGTGATCTGATGTCTTGGGCAGATTTTGATGTTCTACGTGTTGCTGCGGCCAGAAACTCTGATACGGTGATGTTTGCTGCTGCTTCAAGCTGTTCCTAGCTTGATCAACAGGCCGTGGAGCAGCCTCCGCAGTGCCATGAACGGTTTACATTGAGCGAAAGGGGTTCCGTATGGCAGTTAGCCAAGCACAGCGGACTTTGTTGCACTCGAGTATGGTGGAGTCGGTGGGACAGGAAGCGGCAGACGCCCTGATGGAACAGCTTCCACCCGGCGGCTGGGACCAGATGGCCACCAAGGACGACCTCCTTGCCGCCGAGCAGCGCCTCAAAGCCGAGGTCCAGGCGGCCACGGTCGAGACCAGGGCCGAGACCCAGGCGGCCACGGTCGAGACCAGGGCAGAGCTTGCCGAGTTGAGGGCCGAGGTCAAGGCAGGCAGAGCCGAGACCAAGGCGGAGCTTGCCGAGATGAGGGCTGCGTTCGAGTCGGCAACTGCCGAGACGAGGGGCGATTTCCAGGCAAGCGAGGTTGAGACCAAGGCTGAGTTCGCCGCGGTGAGGGCCGAGACCAAGGCCGAGTTTGCCGAGATGAGGGCGGAGACCAAGGCTGAGTTTGCAGCGATGAGGGCGGAGACCCAGGCTGAGTTCGCTGCGATGAGGGCGGAGACCCAGGCTGAGTTCGCTGCGATGAGGGCGGAGACCCAGGCTGAGTTCGCCAAGTTCCATGACGCGATGCAGGCCGGTTTCTCAGAACTGCGGAAGGCGATCTCCGATGTGCGTAACGAGGGCATCAAGGAGCGGGCCCAGATGGTGAGGACCATGGCCTGGCACCTCTACGTGATCGTCGCCACCATCCTGGGGGCCACCACCTCCATCTGGATCGCCCTGTTCGGCATGGCCGTAGGCAACTAGCCCGGCAGGCGGCCGCGAGTCCGACCCTGATGGGAACGGGGCCGGTCGCTATAGCTGGGCAGCGCCAAAGATTGCAGCGGGCATCCCCTGAACCCCCACCTTGCAGGGGTGATCGCTAGTCTCAGGCACGCTCCTCGACAGGGTCGAAATCCAGCGGGGCGGGGAGGGTGCCGCCGTCGACGAACAGCCCGGAGGTAGGGGTGTCGCCGGCGAGGGCGTCCGCGGCCAGCAGCACCGCCGCGGCCGAATAGGTGGAGCACTCGTTGTGCGGGTAGCTCACGTTGTCGGGAAACGCCCGGCCCGTGAGGTAGCTGCCGTCGGGCATGCGCAAGCGCTGGCACCACCCGAACAGCGTCATGGCCGTGTCCCGGTCGCAGGCCGCGAGGTGGGCCATGGCGCACTCGCAGGTCTCGGCCGTGGTCACCCAGTCCTGGCTGCTGACGCAGCGCACGCCCTCGCCCGGATGCACGAAGGTGTCGAACTTCGAGGCCAGGCGGGCAGTGGCGTCCGCGCCCGTCAGCACGCCCGCCAGCACCGGGTAGTACCAGTCCATGGCCCAGCGGTCCTTGGGGGCGAACGCCTCGCGGCGGCTGTGGCGGATCGTGTGCACCAGCCGGGCCAGCGCCAGCTCCCAGCTGGGCCGCTCCTCGTTGACGCGGCGGGCGATGGCCAGACCGCAGCGGAGGCTGTGGCTGATCGAGGACGACCCGGTCAGCAGGGCGAACGGCCATGGAGTACCGTCCGGGTGGCGTGCCCAGAGGATCTCGCCCCTGGGCGTCTGCAGGCCCAGCACGAAGTCGAGGGCGCGCCGGGTGACCGGCCACATCTCGGCGAGGAAGCCAGGGTCGCCGAAACGCAGCCACTGGTGCCACACGCCCGTGGCGATGTAGGCGATCACGTTGGCGTCGAGTTTGTCCTGGTCGACGCCTTCCGCGGTGTAGTACTGGTGCCAGGAGCCGTCGGGCCGCTGGATGCGCGCCAGCCATTCGTAGGCGGCCTCGGCCTCGGCCCGCCTTCCCGCCACCGCCAGCGCCATCGCCGCCTCGACGTGGTTCCACGGGTCGGCCACGCCCCCGTCGAAACGCGGGATCATCCCGCTCGGCAGCTGGCAGGCTGCGATGCTGCCCGCGGTGAGCTCCGCGTCGGCTCGCGTCAGCACGCCGGGCACGGACGGCGGATGGGGTGCCCGACCCGCCGAGCTGCGCCCCCCGGCGCCCGGCTGTCCAGGGTCGCGCCCGGTGCCGTGTCCAGTCCCTTGGCCGGCGTGGCCTGCTGGCGAGGCGCGCTCCGGCCGTGGCGCCCCCTCGGCATGGGCCACACCAGACGGCTCATCGCTCGGCGCGGCGCGGCGCTGGGGGGTCTCAGGCGGCACGGGCCAGCCTCTCGCTGCTGGGCGCACGCGCTGGGACCGCGGCACGCGCCGGCTTGTCGGCGTACACCACGAGGCTCTTGCCCAGCACCGGGTTGAGCAGCCGCTCGAACGCCGCGGTGATCCGCGGCCCCGAGACGATGTCCCATTCGAGCAGGCGGTTGTAGGCGCTCACCAGGCGGTTCTCGGACACCTCGCGTTGCGGGCCCACGGCGCAGCGCAGCCACCAGTACGGCGTGTGCAGGGCATGCGCCCGGTGCCACCCCCCCGGCTGGAGGCCCGCGGCCGCGAGCTTGCGCCGCACGTCGCGCAGCCGGTAGACGCGTACATGGCCGCCTGGCACGGCCGGCGCGTGGTAGTCGCTAGACAGCTTCCAGCAGACCGTCTCGGCCAGCCACGCCGGGACGGTGACGGCCAGCCGGCCGCCGGGCTTGAGCACCCTGGCAAGCTCTGCGAAGGCGGCTTCGTCGTCGGGCACGTGCTCGAGAACCTCCGACGCGATCACCCGGTGGAACGAGCCGCCGTCGAAGGGCAGTCCCGCGGCGTCCCCCTGCACCGGTGCCGCAAGCACCCCTGGCGCGACCTCGCCCCCGACGACCAGCAGCCGTGCCAGGTCCCGCACCCGCTCCACCTCGACCCGCCCCAGATCGCAGGCCGTCACCTCGGCTCCCCGCTTGAGTGCCTCGTAGGAGTGGCGGCCGAACCCGCATCCCAAGTCGAGCAATCGCTCGCCGGGGCGTACTTCGAGCCGGTTGTAGTCGACGGTGAGCATCAGCGGGTGCCGGCGCGCGGGGATCGGATGCGTCGGTGGATCGCTCGTGTGCCCTGCCCGGTCGGCGATCCGGCGGCACCCTGCGGGTCGGCCAGCACGGCCCGATACTGCTCGACGGTCCGCTCCGCGGTGTGGCGCCACGACCACTGCTCGACCACGCGCCGCCGGCCCGCCGCACCGACCCGCAGGCGTGCGCCAGGCGCGTCGAGGGCCTCGCGCAGCGTCGACGCGAGCGCCTCGGCGTCACCCGGGTCGGTCAAGAAGCAGGTCTCGCCGTGGGTGCCTGCCACCTCGGGAAGTGCCCCGCCGGTGGTGGCGACCAGCGGAATGCCACAGGACATGGCCTCGATGGCAGGAAGCGAGAACCCCTCGTACAGGGACGGGACGACCGCGAGCTCGGCCTCTGCGTAGAGCTCCACGATCCTGCGGTCGGGCACCCCCGACACGAAGGTCACCGCGTCAGCGAGGCCCAGATCGGAGATGGCGCGGCCGGCAGGCGAGTCGCGGGCCGCCCGGCCGATGATCGTGAGCTCGATATGGCGCTCCGTGCGGAGCTTGGCCACCGCTTCGAGCAGGAAGCTGAGCCCCTTCATGGCGACGTCCGCGCTGGCCGTCGTGATGAGGCGGCCGGGCCGGCGCGCCACCGACGGCACCGGCGAGAACAACTCCACATCCACACCGACGGGCACCACATGGATGCGCTCGAGCGGCACCCCGTGATCTCTGGCGATGTCACCCCTGGAGGATTCCGACACGGTCAGCACCCGGGGCACCCGGCGGGCGACCTGGGTCTGCATCCTGGTGAACGCGTACCAGCGACGCTTGCCGAGCTGCTCTCGAAGGGTGCGTGCGTGGGCCAGCTCCAGCCGGCGGTCGACCGTGATCGGGTGGTGGATCGTCTCCAGCAGGGGCCAGCCCCCCCGCAGCAGCGCCAGGATTCCCCAGCCGAGCGTCTGATTGTCGTGCACCAGGTCGAACTCGGCGCGCCGGGTGCGCAGGCAGCGCCAGGCGCGCAGGCTGAAGGCCATCGGCTCGCTGAAGTTGCCGGTTGCGAACGAGGCGTGCTCGGCCACGTCGATCCAGTCCTTCAGCTCCCAGGCCCTCGGCTTGCGCATGGGGTGCGGCGGCCCCCAGATGTCCAGCCCGCCCAGCCTCACGAGCGGGACCCGCGGGTCGAGGTCGGGATAGGGCGGGCCGCCCAGCACGGTGACGCTGTGCCCCAGGTCGGCCAGCGCGGACGAGAGCCGGCTCACGTAGACGCCCTGCCCGCCGACGTGCGGCTTGCCCCGGTAGGAGAGCAGGGCGACGCGCAGGGGCGCCTGGGGGTCCGCTCGGGGATCCGCTGGGCCCGGCACGGCGCTAGCGCTTTCTCCCAGGGACTTGCCGGGTGCTGCTGTGGGCACAGGCAGGATTCACTGTGGTCGGCATGGCGCTAGAGCTTTCCCCTCGAGGCTTGTCGGGCACGGCTCCGGGCGCGGGCGAGATGCACTGTGGCTGGCATGGCGCTAGAGCTTTCCCCTCGGCTTGAGTCTGCTGAGTTGGCGCCAGAGCCCGAGCGCCATCGAGAGCGTGAGCGCCGCGCCCAGAGCGATGGGCCACACCCCCAGCCTCGTGCTGAGCGTATCGCCGCTGCGCAACTCGACTCTCGCCTGGATCACCGCGGTCTCAGAGGTCCCGGTCCGCTCGACCACCTCACCGTCAGGGGAAACCACGGCCGAGAACCCCGTCGGCGCCGACTGCAGCAACCATCGTCCGGTCTCGAGTGCTCGCAGGCGGCTTGACGCGATCTGCTGGGACTGCACCACAGTGAGCCAGTAGCTCGACCCGTTGGTGGGGTTGAGCAGCAGGCGGCCGGCGCCGTCGCCAACGGCGCTGCGGGCGCGGTGCTCGAAGAACACCTCCCAGGAGATGACGACGCCCATCGGTCCGAGCGGCGTGTCCAGTGCCGCCGGCTCGTCGGCGGGGCCGGCGCGGACGTCGCGCGCCGGCAGATCGTCGCTGAGGCGCTCGGCGGCGGAGCGCATCGGCACATACTCGCCGAAGGGCACGAGCCTGACCTTCTGGTAGGTGTCGGTCACCATGCCGGAGCCGTCGTAGGAGGCGGCGTAGTTGAGGTTGGCCTCCCCGTCCTCGCTGGGCTCGAAGAAGCCCGCCACCAGCACCGCGTCGAGATCCCGGGCCAGCTCCGAGAGCCGCGAGCGGGCCTCGCCGCCGGTGAGCAGCGGCTCAGCGCAGATGCGGCGCTCCGCCTCGGCGTCGGGCCTGGTGTGCACCACGTCCTCGGGCCACAGCACCAGGTCGACGGGCGTCTCCACCCCGGCACGGGTGGCTTCCAGGTGGCGCTCGAACACGCCCCGCTGCTCGCATACGTCGGCACGTGTGTTCTGCGGCCCGCCGCCCTGCACGACGGCCACGTCGATGCGTGCGAACGGATCCGCTGTGCCGGAGACGTCGATGACCCGGGTTTCGGGGGCGGTCCCCGCGGCCAGGCCCGCCGCGACCAGCACGGCGACGCCGATGAGCGCCGGCCGAATGCTCCCGGACAGGATCGCCGCCAGGGTCACCCCGGCCGCGGCCGCCAGCGCCGTCAGCAGCAGCGGGCCGCCGACGCGCACGACGGAGGCGAGCGGGCCCGACACCTGCGCCATGGCCATGGTCGCGAGCGGCACACCGCCGAAGGGCCAACTCCACCGCAAGAGCTCCGCCAGCGCGAAGGCGGCCGGGAAGGCGATCCTGCGGCGGTGGTCGGCAGGCACGAGGGCGCCCGCCGCAGCGTGCATGGCGGCGAAGCCGGCCACTGCCAGCGGCCAGCCGACCAGCGTCAGGTCTGCCATCCACACCGTCGCGGGGGCGAGCCAGCTGACGCTGACCAGGGCCGACAACGCTGCCCGGCGATGCGGTCCGGCTTCCATCAGCAACTCCGCCCACAGGGCCATGCCGATGATTCCCAGCGGCCAGAACCCCCACGGAGGCACCGAGGCGGCCATCAGCAGCCCGGCCGCGACGGAGCGGATCCACGGCCTGCCGAGTCTCAACAGCGAGGCGGACTCGTCATCATCGCGGCCGGCGGTGCGGCCGCGGCCGGCCGTGCGGCCCTGGTGACCGGTGCTTGCGCTGGGCGGCATCGTTCTCAGTCCGCTCCGCGACCCGGCATCCGGCGCCTTGCCGTCTCATCGCCGATGGGCCTTGTCATCTCATCTCCGATGGGCCTTGCCGTCTCATGGCTGATGGAGGGACGGAGTCGCAGGACGCCGTCGACCTGGCCTATGCCGTCGATGTTCACGGTCACGTCGCTTAGGCACTCGACCCAGCCGGGCAGGTCCAGGCGGTCGACGACCGCGTACATCTCCCCGGCGGGCGCGATCGCGCACAGCTTGGCGGCGAGGTTCACGGCCTCGCCGATGTAGTCGTCGCCCTCGAACAGCAGCGCGTCCCCCGTGGCCGCGCCGACGCGCATCTGCACGCCGCGGTCCGAGAAATGGTGGATGAGGTGGGCGCCCAGCGCGATGGCTGCAGCGGTGCCGGTGGATACCAGCATCGTGCCGTCGCCCAGCCATTTGGCGACGCGAACGCCGCGCTTGACGGACACGCTGCGTGTGACCCTGCGGAACTCGCCCAGGATCGCCGCCGCCCGGTGGGGGCCTTGCGCCCTGGTGTAGGCGGTGAAGCCGCTCAGGTCGGCGAAGCAGAACGTGCGCGTCACGCTCAGGTGGGTGTCGCCGGTGGGCAGTTCCTCGGGAGGGGCGACGACCAGTGCCCGGTCTGCCTCGGCCCAATCGCAGGCCGGCCCCGTGTCCAGGGCCGCCCTCATCACCCGGTCGCCGGGCACGGGGTTGCCGCCGCCGGGCACAGGTTTTCTGCTGCCGGGCGCAAGGTTGCCGTCGGGCACGGGGTTGCTGCCGCCTAGCACAGCGTGAGCCCGGTGAGGGCCGCCGCGGCGCTTCGTGCCTGGCGCACGCAGGCGGGCAGGCCCAGGCCCCGGAAGGCTGCTCCTGTGGCGATCACGCCGGGCGCCGCCTCCGCCAGCTGGGAGTCCACCTCGGCCACCCGGTCGAGATGGCCGGGGAGGTACTGCGGCAGCGAGCGTCGCCACGGCGTGATCCGGACGCACACGGTGCCGCCGGATGCTGCCGCGGCGCCGGAGCGGGTGCCCGCCCGAGCGCCGAGTCGAGCCGCGAAGGTCGTCTCGGGCCACGCGTCCGGCTCGGACCAGGCGTCCTGCTCCGTCACAGGCGTGGTTCCGGTGGGGCGGAGCGCGACAGTGCTCAGATCCGAGACGATGCCAGCCAGCGCGAGCTCCTCTGCGAGCGCCACGGCCAGATCGCGGGGTTCGAGCTGCAGCCAGCGCGTGTCGTCGGAACGGCCCGCCGACACTCGCAGCACGGCCAGCCCCGGGCGCCGGTAGTGCGACCACTTCGAGGAAGACCACGAGCAGGCCGTCATCAGCAGTCCCTCGCTGCGGGGCACCAGGAACCCGCTGCCATCGAGGGGGTGCAGCACACCCTCGGCGGGGACCACGAAGGTGGCGAGCGCCACGTCGGAGTAGGTGACGGCGGCGAGCGTGCCGGCCGCTTCGGGTGCCAGAGGCCCGATCAGCCGTGCTGTCTCGAACGCGGGGGCGGCGACGATGACCCCGTCGGCGGCGACCTCGCCCTGCGGTGTGGAGAGGATCCAGCCCTGCCGGCCCGCCCGCCGGGGCCCGCGGCGCAGCGCTGTCACCCTCGCATCGAGGTGTACCGACTCTCCGAGGGCGCGCAGCAGGGCATCGACGATCCGGTGCGCGCCGCCTCGCACGCTCTGGAAGACCGGCCCCGGAGCGGCGGCCGGTGGAGCGCCTGCGGCGCCGCGTCCGGACACCTGGCGCAGGGCCGCACCGAACGGGCCTCCCCGCGCGGCCGCTTCGTGGAGGGGAGCCGCGCAGGCCTGGATGCTCATGCGGTCTCCGCAGCCTGCGTTGATGCCGCCGAGCAGGGGATCGACCAGGCGCACGAACGCCTCGTCGCCGATCCTGGGCCGCAGCACCTCTCCCGCTGACGCGTCACCGGCGAGCGGGGGAGCGTCCCAGGCCAGGCCTCGCCGCAGCGCCTCGGAGCCGGCTTCGGAGATGATGCCGGTGCGCGCCGCCTCGTCCGCGTCGAAGGGTGCGCCAAGAACGCCGGGGGGCAGGGCGCGGAGGCGGCCGCCCGCCCAGACGCTGGCGCCGGATGCGTCGGGCGTCACGAGGTCGGCACCGAGACCGAGTCGGCGGCACAGCTCAGCGGCTGCGGTATCGCGGGCTATGAAGCCGTCGGGCCCGGAGTCGACCGGCATCCCGCCGACGCATGAGGCGTCGATCTTGCCGCCGGCCCGGTTGCCTGCCTCCAGAACGGCCACGTCGACACCGCTGCGTTGCAACTCGAACGCGGCTGCCAGGCCGGTGATCCCGGCCCCGACCACCGCCACCGTCTCACCGGCAGCCACCTGGGGTCGCCTCACTCGGGTCTCACCGGAGCACGCCCGCCCTCAAGCCTCGCCCCTGCCCGCGCAGCAGCGACCGGGCGCGCCTCACTGCGGTCGTACCGCACCTTCGCTGTGTACGAGCCGCACGACGCGGGCCAGCACCTCGGGGTCGCTTGCGGGCAGCACCCCGTGGCCGAGGTTGAACACGAAGCCCGGATGCCCGCCGTTGGCCGCCAGAACAGCCCGCGCTCCCGCGCAGGCGGCGTCGGACCCCGCCAGCACTGCGGCCGGGTCGAGGTTGCCCTGCAGCGACCTTCCGTGCCCCACGCGGCGGCGGGCCTCGTCGATGGGCACGCGGTAGTCCACCCCCACCACATCAGCGCCGCATTCTCCCATCTGGTCGAGAAGCTCGCCCGTGCCCACGCCGAAGTGGATGCGCGGCACGCCCGCGTCGCCCAGCGCGGCCAGCACGCGCCTCGAGTGGGGTGCCACGCCTAGGCGGTACTGCTCGGGCGACAGCGATCCGGCCCAGCTGTCGAAGAGTTGCACGGCGGACGCGCCGGCCCCGACCTGCGACAGCAGCGAGGTGATGGCCAGGTCGGCCAGCCGCTCCATCAGCTCGTGCCACAGCGCGGGATCAGCGGCCATGAGCGCCCTCGTCCGCGCCTGGTGGCGTGACGGCCCCCCCTCCACCAGATACGACGCCACCGTGAAGGGCGCTCCCGCGAAGCCGATGAGCGGCACCTCCAACTCGCCGGCCAGGCGCCGGACGGTCTCTGTGACGTAGGGCGTGTCGGCGCTGGGATCGAGCGCAGGCAGGCGCGCCAGGTCGCGGCGCGAGGCGAACGGCTGCGCCACGACCGGGCCGGTGCCCGGCACCACCTCGACGCCGAACCCTATGGCGTGGACCGGGACCACGATGTCGCTGAAGAGGATGGCTGCGTCCACGCCGTAGCGGCGCACCGGCTGCAATGTGATCTCAACGGCCCGGTCGGGGTCCGCTATGGCCTCAAGGATCGAGCCGTCGCCTCTCACGGCACGGTATTCGGGCAGGGATCGCCCCGCCTGGCGCATGAACCACACCGGCACCCGCTCATGGGGCTCGCCGCGGCAGGCCCGCACGAAGTCGCTTCGGCTATGGGTTGGCACGGACGGGTGACACGGCGGAGCGTCGCAGCAGTTCGGCGAGGAGTTCGCCGTCACCGGCCAGCTCGCGCTGTGCCGTCTCGCAGGCCAGTGCGGCGATCTCGGCCCGCGGCGCGCCGCCCCCGCCGCCGGAGCGGCTGCCGTCCATCAACTCGACGGCGTCAGCGCCCGGTTCCACGACCAGCACCCGGCTGCCGCGGCGCCGCAGCCCGGCGACCTCCTCGCGCAGCTTGTCGCCCATCCACTGGCGCCGTCCCGCTCGCAGGGCGCGCCCGTCGCACCAGGCGTGCGACAGCGCCTCGGCACACCAGCCCGTGCCCGCATCGGGGCGATCCGCCCCCGGCCCGAGACCGGACCGCACGCTCGACAGTGCCTCGGACAGACCGGTGCGAACCCGCGACCAGCCGGGGTCGCCGCTCATCGCGGAGGACACCACGACCGCGTCGAAGGCGGGCGGACCCAGGAGGTCCGCGTTGGTGGCGGAGTGGACACCGCCGTCCACATACCGGTGTCCGGCCACCGCGACGGGCTCGTAGCGCGACGGCACCGCACAGCTGGCGCGCACGGCCTCGGCCGCGCTGGCCTCTATGTCGTCGCGCCCGAACACGACCCGCTCACCGTCGCGCAGGCGCACCGCAACCACCCAGAAGCGGGCGCTCGGCCAGGGCTCGGGATGCATCTCGTGCAGGCGCTGCCCGAAGGCTTCGGTGGTCAGCGTGCCGCGGGGCAGCAGTCCCACCGCCGCATGCACCACACGGGCCTGCCACGGGGGCCACACGGCCCGCGCCGCCATGCCAGGGGACTGGGGCCGATGATCGATCAGGGCCCGGTCGTGCCGTCCCTCGCTGTAGGGGGTCACCACCCGGTCGAGTATCCGCTGCGCCTCGTCGCCGGGCGGCTCGCCGAGCTGTATGGCATAGAGGTCGGCCGGGCCGATCCCGGCTCGCAGGCACAGCCCCGTGATCGCGCCGGCGGAGGTGCCCGCGATCAGCTCGGCGGATCGGGCGTCCCAGCCGGTGGCGTCCCGCAATGCCCGGAGCACGCCGGCGTGCCACGCCTCCGCGCTGGCTCCCCCGGCGCCCAGCACCAAGCCGACCGACACGTTGTGATCGGCGTCGGGCCCCTCCGCTCCCTCGGCGTCGGTGCGTTTGGCGCCCGTGCATCCGAGGTCGGCGTTGGCTCCTTCGGCGTCCATGTGTCCGTCGTCGATACGTCCGTCATCGGTGCTGTCGGCGTCCATGCATCCGAGCATACGGCGGGTACGATCCGCAGTTCCCCCATGCGTCGGATCCACCGTCTCGCTGCGCTGCGCAGGGCTCGGAACCAGGGCGGCACCGCGGCCGCCGGGGCGCTACGGCGGTGAGCAGGCACCATCCGGACCTCGAGGCCGAGCAGGCCTACTTCGACCTCGCCCACGCCTGCCTCGATGTGGCAAGGGAGCGCGCGGCGATGGCCACGTCGGTGTTCCGCACGGGCCGCGGGGGCACCATGCAGGCCCGCGTCGAGCGCGAGGCCGTGCTCGAGGCCGCGCTGGCGAGGCTCACCAGGCTCAACATCGGCGACCGCTCCCTCGTCTTCGGCCGGATCGATCCGGCCGGCACCGGGGAGCGGTTCTATATCGGCCGGGTGGGCCTCTGGGACTCCGACCACGACCCGATCCTGGTGGACTGGCGGGCACCTGTGGCCGAACCCTTCTACCGTGCCACCGGCCCCCGGCCCCTGGGGCTGAGGCGCCGCCGTCACTTCGCCTCGCGGGGATCGACCCTGCTCGGGATCGAGGACGAGTTCTTCGGCCAGGGGGCTGCCATCGGACTCGACATCGCCGACACGGACCTGATCGGCTCCGGCACGGCCGCAGGCGCCGCGCAGGGCGCAGTCGAGACGCCCGCGGGCGGCGCGCAAGCCGCGACCGACGCAGGCACGGACGCCGACGCAGCCGCTGACGGCACCGCCGGATCCGCCCGGCCCTCGGGCGCTTTGATGGCCTCGCTGGAGGCCGCCCGCACCGGACGGCTCGCCGACATCGTGGCCACGATCCAGGCTGAGCAGGACAGGGTGATTCGCTCCGAGTTGCCCGGAGTGCTGCTCGTGCAGGGCGGCCCCGGAACCGGCAAGACCGTGGTGGCACTGCATCGGGCCGCCTACCTGCTCTACACGCACCGGTTCCCTCTCGAGAGCCAGGGCGTGCTGGTCGTGGGACCGAACCGTCTGTTCCTGGCATACATCGAGCAGGTTCTCCCGTCGCTGGGAGAGGCTGGGGTGGAGCAGGCCGTGCTGGCCGACCTGCTCAGCCCCTCCGTGAGGGTCGGTGGCCTCGACGACGAGGCGACCGCAGGTGTGAAGGGCGATCCCCGCATGGCGGCCGTGGTGCGGCGTGCGGTGCGCGATCGCCGCCGCCCGCTGCGCCGCGATCTGGTGATCGGTCACGAACTGCAGCGGCTGCGCCTGACGGTCGAGCAGTCGCAGCGCATCGTCGCCGACGCAACCAGGCGGGCCCGCAAGCACAACGCCGGCCGGCGGCTGGTCGAGGAGGCGTTCTATGAGGCTCTGGCCGGCAGCGCGCGCCGGGGCGCGGATGCGGCACAGGTCAGGGAGCACCTCTCGGGCAGTATCGAGGCGCGCGAGGCGCTGGAGTGGATGTGGCCCGTGCTGACCCCGGCGCACCTGCTCAACGACCTCTACGGGTCGAGGGCCTTGCTGCGCTCCGCTGCAGCGGGCCGTCTCGACGACGGCGAGACCGGGTTGCTGCACCGTCCCAGGGCGGCGCACGCCTCTGAAGTGATCTGGTCGTTCCAGGACGTTCCCCTGCTCGACGAGGCCCGGGCCCTGCTGGGCTACAGGCCCGGGCACCGTGAGGAGGACGCGGTGCTGACCTACGGGCACATCGTGGTGGACGAGGCGCAGGACCTGTCACCCATGGAGCTGCGCATGATCGCTCGGCGCAGCCTCAACGGCTCGATGACCGTCGTGGGCGACATCGCCCAGGCGACCGGCTCGTGGGCCCACGACGACTGGGAGTCGGTGCTGGCAGGGCTTCCCGACCGCCGCCCGCCCCGCCGTGAGGAGCTGACCCTCGGCTATCGCATCCCTGCGCCGGCCATGGCCCTGGCCAACCGCGTGCTGCCCCACGCCGCGCCTGGGGCACGTCCGCCCGCCACGGTGCGGACTTCCGGCGATGAGCCCCGAATTGTGCGCTGCGGCGGAGCCGTTGCCGCGGCCGCCGCCGGTTCCGCCGCCACGGGGGAGCGGGTTGCCAGGGAGCGGGTCGGCGGTTCCGCCCCAGAGACTGCCGAGTCGGCAGGGGCGCTCGTGGACGCACTCGCTGAGGTCGTGGCCGATGAGCGGCGCTCCGTCGGGGCGGGCAACGTGGCGGTCATCGTCCCGGACTCCCTCCACGAGGCGCTGCGCGCCGGCCTCGTGCATAGAGAGGTCGCGATCGGCGGCCCCGGACGCAGCGGTCTCGACGAGCAGGTGACCCTCGTGCCGGTGCGGCTGGTGAAGGGACTGGAGGTGGATGCCGCCATCGTTGTGGAGCCGGCAAGGATCGTGGCCGAGGAGTGCCAGGGTGTGCGCTCGCTGTATGTGGCGCTCACCCGCGCCACCCGGCGGGTGACCGTCCTGCACGCCGAGCCCTTGCCCGAGGTGCTCGCGCCGTTGACATAGTGAGGAATGCTGGCGTTACGCTATTAGGCGTGCTTGACAGCACGGCTCACAGCGGTCCGGCCAGCGGTCCGGCAGCCAGTTCGGCCACGGTCGCCTCCCCGGCGCCTGCCGCGCCTGCCGCTCCGGTCGGTTCCCCCGGCAGCGCCCGCCCCCCGAGCGGAGGCCCCGAGACGGCGCTCTCGCCGGCGGAGACGCCCGCCAACGGTGCTGCGCCGCCCGCCAACGGTGCTGCGCCGCCCGCCAACGGTGCCGTACCCGTGTTCAAGCCTGCACCCGCGTTCGAGCCGGCGCTGCCACGGCGCACGCCGGTGGCCGGTCGGGGCATCGTCGTCGACGGGGTCAGCGTGTCCCTTGGCGGTGCGCCGGTGCTGCGGCGGGCGTCGATATCCGCGGCGCCGGGCCGGACGCTGGCCATCCTCGGGCCCAGCGGCTGCGGCAAGACGACCCTGCTGCGGGTGCTGTCGGGTCTGCAGAGGGTCTCCGAGGGCACGGTCGCGCTCGGAGACAGGGTCGTGTCCGGCGACGGCGTGCATGTGGCCGCCGAGTCGCGTGGCGTCGGCATGGTGTTCCAGGACTGGTCGCTGTTCCCGCACCTCACCGTCGCCGCCAACGTGGCCTTCGGCCTGCGCCGCTCGGAGCGGCCCCGCGGCCGGTTGCTGCGGAGGCCGGCCTCGGCACGCGTGCAGCAGCTTCTGAGACTCGTCGGGGTGGCCGAGTTGTCCGACCGGCTGCCGGGCTCGCTGTCGGGCGGGCAGCAGCAGCGGGTGGCTCTGGCCCGTGCCCTGGCGCCGCGGCCTTCGGTGCTGCTGCTAGACGAGCCCTTCTCGAGCCTCGACACGACCCTGCGTGTCGATGTCCGGGCCGAGGTGGCGTCGCTGCTGCGCGAGCTGGAGGTGACCTGCGTGTTCGTCACCCACGACCAGGACGAGGCTTTCGTGCTGGGCGACGAGGTGGCCGTGATGCGCGACGGCGAGGTGATCCAGCAGGCTTCTCCCGCGGCGCTCTACGAGCTTCCGGCGAGCCGGTGGGTGGCCGGCTTCGTGGGGGAGGCCGAGATACTTCCAGGTCACGCTGAGGGCGACACGGCTCACACCGTGCTGGGCCGATTGCGGCTGAGGGCGCCTGCCAGCGGCGCCGTGGATGTCATGGTGCGTCCCGAGGACATCCTGGTCGGCCACGGCGGGCCGGGGCCGGGTGCCGCGGGTGTGGTTCACCATGTGGAGTTCTTCGGCCATGACACGCTCTACTACGTGCGGCGCACCGACGGATCCGTGCTGCGCTGCCGGGCCACCGGGGCGCCCGAGTTCACCCTGGGGGCTCCAGTGAGATTGCGCCACAGCGGGGCGCGAACGGTCGCTTTCGCCGACTAGCCGGAGGCCTCGGTCCGCCACCTAGGCCCGACTCGCTCCGTTCCCGCTCAGCCTTCTTGAACTCCTAGCCGGAGACCTCGGCCACCAGGTCGGCAAGGATCCTGCGCATCTCCAGCGTGATGCGGTCGGCCCTGGAGTGGTATTCCGCGCCGGCTGCAAGGGGCACGGCCTTGGTGTGGATCCGCTCGAGCAGGGCCCTGTCCTCGTCTGCCACCGCCAGCTGGAAGGCGACCGCGCCGGCGATGGCGTCTGGGTCGTCGGCTATGTCGTTGCGGTAGTCGGTGCAGTAGAGGCGGGTCGTGGACGCGTTGACCGGCTGGTGGCAGAAGCTGATCGTGAGCACCGCTCCCTCGGAGGGATAGCCGATCCGCAGGTACACGTGATGGGGAGCGGTGAACACGAAAAGCAGCTCGCGCTCCACGACGGTGTGCTCGGAGTCCGGGCTCGGGTGCGCCGAGTCGGCGAGCGACTTGGTGAAGTGGCGGTGGCTCGCCGTGAAGCGCCAGCCCTCGCGCTCGAGCGCGTAGTCGCGCACGAGCCGGTCGTCCTCGTCGCCGAAGGTGTCCAGATGCACGAACGGGAGATGTCCCAGGTCGAGGAAGTTGTCGGCCATCTGGGCCGCGCCGGCGTTCCAGTCCAGCGGCGGCAGCGGGCAGTTTACGAAGCTCGGGTCGTGATGCTCCGGAACCTCCGGCAGGGGCGTGACAGGTTCCTCCGGTGCCAGCCATACCAGGTCGAGCGCCTCGGCCACGCCGGCTGCCGCCACCGCGCAGGCCCGCGCCGGTATCGGCAGGCCGGGATCCACCGCCGGAATCTCCACGCACGTGCCGTCGGCGGCGAAGCGGAATCCGTGATAGGCGCAGCGCAGCGTGTCGCCCACCACGGTGCCGGCGCTGAGGGGCGAGTAGCGGTGCGGGCAGGCGTCGCGCAATGCCGCCAGCGTCCCTCCCAGGCGCACCAGGCACCAGCGCTCGCCCAGGAGCTCCACGGCGACCGGGGCATCGGTGCCCACGTCTGCGCTTCGGGCCACGGGGTGCCAGCAGCGTCGCAGCGCCGGGTGCTCGTTGTCGATCGCTGGCGTGCCGGTGACCGTCATGGGCCCGACTCTCTCCCGCCGCCTTGCGCGACGCATGCAACCCGCGTTTCTGCGGCGAGTCCCGAGACGCTCATGGGCCTGACCCGCCTTCGTCGCCTCGGTCCTGCGCGCCCGCGAATGCCGGAGTGATCTCCGCCAGTCGCTGCACCGCTGCGGGCTCCTGCATCGCCTGGTCGTGTACCTCGGTCAGCACATCGACGTAGCGCCCGTAGAAGGCCTGGCGCTCTGGCAGCGCCTCGTGGATGCGCCGCTGCAGCTCGCGGGCGCGGCCGGCCGCGGCGGCGCTGTCCACCCGTGCCGAGGCGCCCGCCGACAGCATCACCTCCCCGTCCACGATCACCGTGTGTACCGACTCTCCGTGCTCGGCGAGCACCAGGCTCGCCGCCAGCCCCTCGGCATGCACGGGCACATGCCGGTCGGTGCTCAGCAGCACGATGTCGGCCGCGCTGCCTGCCTGCAGCGACCCGAGCGGCCGGCCCAGCGCCGCCGCCCCGCCCCGCAGGCACATCCGCCAGATCGTGTGTGGCTGCGGCCAGCGCTCATGGGAGCCGTGCAGGGTCTGTATGAGCGAGGCAAACTTCATCGCCTCGAACATGTTCTGGTTGTCGTTCGAGGCTGCGCCGTCGGCGCCCAGGGCCACGCTCACGCCACCCTCGAGCAGGTCGGCCACCGGCAGCAGCCCCGAACCGCAGCGCAGGTTCGACACCGGGTTGTGCACGATCGTGGCGCCGCCCTGCCGCACGGCCGAGAACTCCGCCGGGTCCATCCAGACGCAATGGGCCAGGCTGGAGCGCGGCGTCAGCAGGCCCAGGTCACCCAGGTAGGAGACGCTGGAGCGCCCGTAGCGCTCGAGGTTGGCAGCGATCTGGGTCTTCGTCTCCAGGACATGGGTGTGGAACAGCGCCCCGCGGTCGCGGGCCAGCGCGGCCAGCCCTTCCATCAGCTCGTGGCTGCAGCGCTGCGGCTCACGGGTCCGCCTGGCAGCCGCTCACGGGTCCCGCTGCCCGCAGTTCAGACCCGCTCACGGCCTGTTCCGCCTGCTCGGCTCACGACCCGTTCCGTCCGCCCGGCCCCCCGGGGGCTCACGGGGCTCACGAGTCTCACAAGTAGTTGACGTTGGTGCCGAGCTGGACATAGCGGCGCGGCGCCATCTCGGAGATGATGCGCGCCCCGAGCGCCTCGGCCTCCTCGATCAGCTCCTCCTCGTTGATCGTCAGGAGCCGGCCCTCGTGCACCACGAGCCGGCCTGCGACCAGCACCGACTCGGCGTCGGTGCCCACCCCGTAGCGCACCAGCGTCGCCACGGGGTCGGTGGAGGGCGTCAGCCGCACGTTGTTGGCATCGATGACGGTGATGTCGGCCGCCTTGCCGGCTTCCAGCGACCCGATCTCGTCGTCCCACAGCAGCAGCCGCGCCGCGTCGATGGTGCCCATCTCGAAGGCATCGTTGCAGGAGAACCCGTAAGGGTCGAACAGCGGCATGGCCGCCTGGTTGTGCATGATGTGGGCGATCCGCATCAGCTTGAGCACGTCGTTGATGACCGTGTCGCATCCCAGGCCCACGGTGATGCCCCTCGAGCGCATCAGTGGCACCCGGGTCACCGCCGACATGATGTCGGTGCACACCACCGGCGCGTGGGCGAGCTTGGCGCCGGCTGCCGCCATCAGGTCGATCTCGCGGTCGGTTGTGAGCATGGCGTGGATGGCCACGAAACGCTCGTTGAGGGCGCCGATGGCGGCCACGTGCTCGAGGGGTCGGTGGCCGAACAGCGACACGCTCAGCTCGATCTCCTCGCGGTCGCGGTTGATGTGTGACATCACGCCGGTGCCCCACTTGCGGGCCAGCTCGGCGCCGGTCAGGAAGCGCTGATCCGAGCACGACGGCAACCCCAGGCTGTGTACCCAGGGACGCAGCCGGCCTTCACCCTTGGGGAACCACCTGGCGAAGAAGTCCTCGGTGCGGGCCACGTCGTCGGCCAGGGCGGCGGGGTCGTCGCGGTACCAGGACTTCCCGGCGATCTGCTCGTAGTTGCCGGCGAGGCGGGACTCGCGGTCCCCTCCGCCCCGTGCCAGGGCGCAGCGGATCCCGGTCTGCATCACCGTCTGCGCGATGGGTTCCTCGTGCTCGGCGGTGCAGGTGGTCTCGGTCATGGTGGTCACGCCGGCGCGCAGCAGCTGCGCGAACGCCACACGGGCGCTGACCCGCACTTCGTCGGGGCTCTGGACGGCCTCGGTGGGGATGTAGATGCGGTAGATGTTGGGGAAGTCTTCCACGGTGCTCTCGCGGCACAGCGCCTGGGCGACATGGTTGTGGCAGTCGATCAGGCCGGGGATCACGTAGCGCCGCGGCCCGCCGATGCGCCGGGCGCCGGGGTAGCGCGCCCGCAGTTCCGTGGCGTCGCCCACCTCGGCGATCCGGTCGCCGGCGACCGCCACGGCACCGTTGCGGATGATCCGCCGGTCCGGGTCCATGGTCACGACGGTTCCCTCGACCAGGCTCGACACGGGCTCCGCCGGGCCCGTGCCTTGCGGGCCGCCTGACTTCCTGGGGCTCGCTCCAGCGGCGTCGGGCCGTCCCTGCGGTTGGTCGTCTCTGTCCATGTGTCTGCTCCTCAAGTGGGCTGGGGTAAGTGTTGCTCGGTGCCGCTCCCTCAGGCAACCACAGAACTTTGATATGGTCAAACACCACTGATGCGCGATCTCGGACGTCACGGCTCGCTGTACACTCCAGGCCCCGGTGCCTCAATAGTCGATCGTCCCTCGCTCAAGGACTCGACCCAGGTCCATCAGTCGATAAAACCGGTGCTCCCCGAACAACCAACTGTGATGGTCGTCATTGCGAGGGTGATAGCCAGGATCCAGTTCCAGCGGGTAACATATAGATCCCCGTATACACGGATGTCCTGCCGTCGCCGCCAGCTGAACATCCGTGGGCGCGATACAGTTGCTCATGGTCCGATTGGTACGCGCCGCCACCTGCTATCTCGACTCTGTCGCCACTTGAGAAGGCGTGGTTGAAATACCATAGAGTTCCGCTTTCAGAATCGTAGCGGGCACCATGTCTGACTAACCTTAGGAAGAAGCGGTCTGGTTCAATGTCGTTCTCAACAGCGTCATACGCGGCATCAGCGATTGTTTCGAAGTACACGCACGGCGGTTCTATCATGAGAAGGCCTTCATGTGCACCTGCGTCATGAGTTCCGACGGCTGGATCCCATTTGAAGAGGCCGAGTCCGGGAAGTTGAGCAGCGATTGGCTCGTTGGCGTCGATCGTGCCTGCGGGCTGCATAGATGCCGCCCAGAAGGAGATGTGGGCGGGACATCCGTGCCCACGTTCGTTCATGGCGAACTCTTCGGTGCCGCCGTTGTTGAGGAACATGGAAAGTCGGTCGAACGCTTCGCTGCCGATGAGTTCGACCTTGTCGCCGCTATGCATGGGGCCGTTACCGTTGACCCATATCGCGCCGGTGAGGGGGACGAAGCGCGTGCGCGGTTCGGGAAAGTAGACGAAGCTGCGCAACCGTTCGCCCCCGGGTGCCGTCACCGCCTTGCCCTTGCGGTGAACGTCGACATAGGCGCAGCCATCTTCGATGGCGAGCGTTCCCTCCAGTTCGGCGTTATGAAACCCGCCTTCAGGATCCCATCCATACATCCCCGCCAACTCTGTCACTGCGGCTAGCGTGATCGTAGCTGTGGATGCCGCTACCGGCTCCTCGTCGGTCGCTGCGATTGATGGCACGGGCGTGGCCGTGGGCGTGACGGGCGCGGCGGCCACTCCCGAGCAGCCAACCGAGATGGTCGCCATAGCGAGGGCGATAGCCAGGATTTGATGCACTTGATCAAGCTTCAAGCGAGGCTACCCCTGTTCCGTCCCGTTGTCGACATCCGGGTTACAATGTTCCGGTGGTGCCATAACCTGGCAGCCTAGGTAGTCCATGTTCTGGACCCAGAACTCGACGTGTTCACCGTTTCCTTCCGCTGTGCAACCACTAGCGATGAAGTCTTCCAAATTATCGGTGGTCGTGGGATGGCTTCCTCCGAAGGTTTCGATCTTGGTGCCACTTGTGTAAGGCTTACTGTGGTACCAGAGCGTTTCTGTATCAGGGTCATATCGCACCAGTGGACGTGCTAAATGAAGGAAGTACCGTTCGGGTTCTATCGCGGTTTCCTCCCACGCGCTTGCACGTTCTGCCATCATCACAAAGTACACACACGGTGGCTCAATCACAATGACTCCACCCTCGCCCTCTTCGTCCGTTTCGATTCCTAATCGCCAATTGTCCAGTCCGAGGCCCGGTAAGTTAGCGACACGTGGTCGGTTAGGATCGATGGTACCTTCAAGTGTTAGTGAAGCGACCTGTGTTGACGTGTGAGCTTCACATCGCCCATATGAACCGATCCATGCCTCGCGTCCGCTTTGGTTCGCGTTCCACCGTTGTTTCCATCGATCACTACCAAAAACCTCTACTTCATCGCCATTCCGGAAAGGACCGTTGTTGTTGACCCAGATGGATGAGGTAGCGGGATCAAACCGCGTACGCGATTCCGATAGCCGCAAAAGACTGCGCAGCTGATCATTCTGGGCAGTCAGCACATGTCCATCACCGCTTTTGACATCAAGGTAAACGCATCGCCCATCAATGACAAGAGTGCCCGACAGCGTCACATTATAGAATCCACCTTCAGAGTCCCACTCGTACATGGCTGCCGTTCCCAGTTCTAGATTCTCGGTCAGCGGCATCGTGGTTGCATATGCGATACTCGTCGTCGTAGCGGCAATATCGGCCTTGCTAGTAGTTGAAGATCCTGTAGTCTCTATAGACGGTGGTGCCGCAACGGATGCTACGGTAGTGGGTGCAGCTGATGTTGATGAACTTGTGTCTTCCGAACAGCCAACCGACACGAGCAGCGACAGCGATAGCAGGTTTAGCACCGTCCGTGGTCTGCCTGAATGCCGCGGCCTTTCGATCTGTTGCCGTGTACGATTCCTTGAGATCGACATCTCATGAGGGTAGTCAATCAACCGCGATCAGCGAACTGGTGCCTGGCCCTCCGCGAACGTGCCGATCGACGACATCGCCGCAGAACTCGGCTGCTCGCGCCGTTCGGTGTTCCGGCGGTTGCGCAACTTGTGGAAGGCGTTGGGCGGCCATGACCGGACCCACGGACTGCACAGGGCCGCGGTCAAGGGAATGCTCGACCTCGACTGACCGCCCATCAAAGAAGGGCGTGTCGCGACTGACCGCCGATCTTGCGCGGCTGCGCCTAGGGCGGTGTGGTGACGAGGATGCGCGAGGTGGCATAGTCGCTGAGGCCCACCGGGCTGCCCTCGATGTTGAGCGTGATGGTGCCGTCGGGGGATCGTGCTAGGACGGTGCCCACCGACCCCGGCGTCACCTGGGCCTCTTCCAGGAAGTCCAGCATCCCGGGCTGGAACTCGAGTTCTTCGGGAATGCGCTGCACGGTGAACTCGCGGCCCACCGTCAAGGTCTCCAGTGCCACCATGTCCGGCGCCCGGTATCCCGAGCCGGGGATCGGGTTGCCGTGCGGGCAGGTGGTGGGGTCTTCGAGCACCCTGAGCATCGCCCTCTCCACATCAGGCGAGATGATGTGCTCCCACTTGCCGGCCTCCTGGTGGGCGTCGGCCCATGACAGCCCGAGGATGTCGGTCAGGAAGCACTCGGCGATGCGGTGGCGGCGCACCACCGTCTCGGCCAGGGAGTGGCCCGCTGCGGTGAGTTCGATGGTGCCCCTGCCCTCCTCCACGAGTCCCTCGGCCTGCATGCGCCGGATCATCTCCGACACCGCCGGGCGGGAGACTCCCAGGCGGTCGGCGATGCGGGCCTGAATGACCTCCAGGTCGTCCTCGGCAAGCTCGAAGATCGTCTCGCAGTACTCCTCGAAGGCCGGATGCCACTCGGGCGACTCATAGGGCGCGGCCTGCTCCGATGTCACCGGGGCAGGCGGCGGCGTCTCCTCGGGTGTCGCCGGGTCTGCAGGCGGGGTCTCGGCCATCGGGAGCCACCTTATTGCAGATCGGCGGCCCCGGCTTGCGGCTCAGCCTCCGGTGTCGGGCTACTCGCCCTTGAGTTGGGTGATGACGTCGGCGAAGGCGACGATGTCGGAGTTGTCCGCGTGAACCACGATGTAGCTGAAGCCCCAGCGTCGGCGCCGCGCGCGCAGCACGCCGACGATCTCTGCCGGCGAGCCGATGAAGAGCACGGCAACCTCGGCGACAACCTCGGCCGGCTGGTTGAACATGGCCGCCACCGACTCGATCGCCTCTGTGGTGGCGCTGCCGCCCGAGGTGACCTGCGAGGTTGCCAGCACGTTCAGTTCCAGTTGCTCGAAGCGGTCGCCGGCAGCGTCTCGCACCCATTGGAGCTTGGTGTCGAAGCGCTCGGGCAGCACGTCGTTGATGGCGTCGAGGCCGGTCTCGCCTGATCGCAGGTTGGCGTTGACCCCCACGATGTCGGCGTGGCGCGCCGCGATGCTCAACATGCGCCGGCCACCGCCGCCGATGACCAGCGGCAGCGGCGACTGCACGGGCTTGGGCAGGCCGTCTAGGCCGTGAAGCGAGTAATGCTCGCCCTCGAAAGTGACCGACCCTTGCGCGAAGAGACCCTTGATGATCTCCAGCGACTCGACCATCCGGTCGATGCGGGTGCCGGGCGGGTCGTAGTCGAGCCCGGACTCGTCGTAGTCGACGCGCTTCCAGCCGGCACCCAGTCCGAACTCGATCCGCCCTCCCGAAAGCACGTCGAGCGTGGCCGCCTCCTTGGCGAGCACCACGGGATGGCGGTAGTCGTTGCAGTACACCAGCGTGCCGAGCCGCAGCGTGGTGGTCGCGGCCGCCGCCACCGCCAGCGCGGGGCCGACCGCCAGCTGGTCGTCGAAGTGATCGGGCACGACCAGGGTGTCGTAGCCCAGCTCCTCGACCCTCCGGGCGCTCTCGGCCCAGCTCAAGCCGGCCAGGGGCCTCTTCAGCAAGGCCCCGAAGCGAAACGGTTGCGTCATGACATGCTCCTTAGGCCGGTGGACCGCGCGTATGCGCACGTATTCCTATCCGAGCAAGCCGGCCGATGCTCGCCCGCGGCGACCAAGGCGGGATCCCATGCGCCGCGGCCCACGCGTGCTCGCGCCCGAACCGCGGAGGGCGGGGGGGGGGGGCTTAGGGCGTCGGTACGGTTCGGGCTTGATGGCTGATCCGCTGGCCGCCTTCTCGGAGCCGACTCGGGCCTGGTTCGCGTCCACGTTTGCTGCGCCGACCGCGCCGCAGGCCGAGGGCTGGCCACACATTGCCGCCGGCGGCCACACGCTGATCTGCGCTCCCACCGGCACCGGCAAGACGCTGGCCGCGTTCCTGTGGGCCATCGACCGGCTCATGTCGGCGGACCGCAGCGACACCGGCACCGGCACCAGCGTGCTGTACCTGTCGCCGTTGCGGGCTCTGGCGGTCGATGTGGACAAGAACCTGCGAGCCCCGCTGGGGGGTATCCGGCTCGCCGCCGAGCGCTTGGGTGTAGCAGCACGCGAGCCGACCGTCGGGGTGCGCACCGGCGACACCACCGCCGACGGGCGCCGCCGCCTGGTGCGCCACCCTCCCGACATCCTCATCACCACGCCCGAGTCGCTGTTCCTGATGCTCACCAGCCGGGCGCGCGAGACCCTGTCGGGTGTCGAGCATGTGATCATTGATGAGATTCACTCGGTGGCGGGCAGCAAGCGGGGCTCGCACCTGATGGTCTCGCTGGAGCGCCTCGAAGAGCACTGCCGGCGCCCGCCGCAACGCATCGCGCTGTCGGCGACGCAGCGCCCCCTCGCCGAGATCGCCCGCTTCCTGGGCGGCAACGCCGCTGGTGTCGACGGTGCGCTGGTGCCCCGCCCGGTCACCGTGGTGGAGGCCAAAGCCCGCAAGGAACTGGACGTGCAGGTGGTGGTGCCGGTCGCCGACATGGCCTCGCTGGGGGAGACCGTGGAGGCGCCGGCGTCGGCCGGTGCGGCGGTGCCGTCGATGCGGCGCAGCATCTGGCCCGCGATCCATCCCCGCCTGCTCGAGCTCGTACAGTCCCATCGCTCCACCCTGATCTTCTCCAACGCGCGGCGTCTCTCGGAGCGCCTCGCCTCTCGCCTCAACGAGCTGCACCTCGAACAGCGGGCCGAGCCGCGGGCCGAGCGACGCCTCGAACAGCGGGCCGAGCCGCAGGCCGAGCTGCACCTCGAACAGCGGGCCGAGCGACGCCTCGAACAGCGGGCCGAGCCGCGCCCCGGGAAGCCTGCCACAGGCTCCGCTCCGAAGGCTGGGGAACAGCCTGCGACCGGCTCGGCGCGCGAGGTTGGAAAGCTGCCGGGCACAGGTTCGGGATCGGAGAGCGGGACGCCCCTGGTCGCGATGGGTGATGAGGCACCGGGGACGGTGTTGACGGCTTCAGAACAGCCTGCGCCCCTGGTCGCAATGGGTGATGAGGCGGTCAGTACCGGCGCTGCCGCCGGCACCGAGCTCGTCAAGGCCCATCATGGGTCGCTGTCGCGGCAGCGACGGCTGCTGATCGAGGACGAGCTCAAGCGGGGCGAGCTGCGCGGCCTCGTGGCCACGTCCACCCTGGAGCTCGGCATCGACATGGGTGCCGTCGATCTGGTGGTTCAGGTGGCGTCACCGGGGTCGGTGACCTCGGCGCTGCAGCGCATCGGGCGGGCCGGCCACCGGGTGGGCGAGCCCAGCCGGGGCCGGATCTTTCCCAAGCATCGCGCCGACCTTCTAGAGGCCGCCGCCGTGGTGGAGCGCATGCATCAGGGCGAGGTGGAGCACACCCGCTACCTGCGCAATCCCCTCGACGTCGCCGCGCAGCAGATCGTCGCCATGTGCGCCCTCGACGACTGGCCGGTGGATGCGCTGGCCGCGGTGTTGCGGCGCTGCGCCGGTTTCGCCGACCTCTCCGACGAGGTGTTGCACAGCGTGCTCGAGTTGCTGTCGGGCACCTACCCGGCCGAGGAGTTCTCCGAGCTGAGGCCCCGAATCGTCTGGGACCGGGCGTCCGGCGTGCTCCGGGGCCGTGCCGGCGCGCAGCGGCTCGCTGTAACCAACGCCGGCACCATCCCCGACCGCGGCCTCTTCGGCGTGTTCCTGCCCGACGGGACCCGGGTGGGCGAGCTCGACGAGGAGATGGTCTATGAGAGCCGGGTGGGCGAGACGTTCCTGCTCGGCGCATCCACGTGGCGCATCGCCGACATCACCTTCGAGCGGGTGATCGTCACACCGGCGCCCGGCGAGCTGGGGAAGATGCCCTTCTGGCACGGCGACGGCCCCGGCCGCCCCATCGAGCTGGGACGGGCCGTCGGGCAGATGGTGCGCGAGCTTCGTGCCGACCCTGACCCGGGGGTGCGGCTGCGACAGCGTTGCGGGCTGGACGAGGCCGCGGCAGGCAACCTGATCGCCTACCTGAAGGACCAGGCCGAGGCCACCGGAGCGGTTCCCGATGACCGCACCGTCGTCGTGGAGCGGTTCCGCGACGAGATCGGCGACTGGCGGGTGTGCGTGCTGACACCGTTCGGCGCGCAGGTTCACGCGCCCTGGGGCATGGCGCTGCAGGCCCGGCTGGGTGAGGTGTGGGGCACCGACGTGGACGTGATGTGGGGCGACGACGGCATCGTGATGCGACTCCCCGAGGCGGTGGACGAGCTCGATGTGGACGACCTCCTCTTCGACCCCGCCGAGATCGGGGATCTGGTCGTCGCCAGGCTGCCCGACACGTCGATGTTCGCCTCGCGCTTCAGGGAGTGCGCCGCCCGCGCGCTGCTGCTGCCGCGCCGGCGCCCCGATCAGCGCACGCCGCTGTGGCAGCAGCGCCGCAGAGCCGCCGACCTGCTCTCGGTGGCGGCGAAGTACCCGTCGTTCCCGATCCTGCTCGAGACCACCAGGGAGTGCCTGAACGACGTGTTCGACCTGCCCGCCCTGGTGGAGCTCATGGCAGACCTGCAGAGCCGCCGTGTTCGGGTCGTTGCCGTCGACACGCCCCAGGCGTCCCCGTTCGCCCAGTCGCTGCTCTTCTCTTGGATCGCGGTGTACATGTATGAGGGCGACGCCCCGCTGGCCGAGCGCCGGGCCGCGGCGCTGGCGCTGGACCGGGACCTGCTGCGGGATCTCCTCGGTGCTGAAGAGCTAAGGGAGCTGCTCGACGCCGGGGTGATCGCCGATGTGGAACTGGAACTGCAGCGGCTGACGACCGGGCGTCAGGCCCGTGACGCGGATGAGGCACACGACCTGCTGCGAATGCTCGGGCCTCTCACCCTCGACGAGCTGGCCGCCCGCGCCGTGCCGGACGCAGGCACGTTGGCATCAGCCGCGCTCGCGGGGGGCGAGGCGTCGACTGCGGGCTTGACGCCGACCGCGGGCACGGCGCCCATCGTGGGTTCGACGCCCGCGGCGGGAGCGGCATCGGGCACGGCGCCTGCGGCGGGAGCGGCGGCGGTCTGGGTGCGGGATCTGGTGGAGCAGCGGCGCGCCATCGAGGTGCGGTTGGCGGGCCGGTCGGTGGTGGCCGACGCCGCCGATGCGGCCAGGCTGCGGGACGCGGCGGGCGCGGCGTTGCCCATGGGTCTCGCGGCCGCAGACATCGAGCCGGTGGATGATCCGCTGGGCGATCTCTGCGTGCGCTATGCCCGTACCCATGGACCTTTCGTCGCCCGTGACGTGGCCCGCTGGCTGGGCGTCGGCGAGCGTCGCGTCGAGGCCCGACTCACATCGCTGGTGTCGCAGGGACGCCTGCTGCGCGGCGAGTTCCGGCCTGCCGGCGTCGAGCGCGAGTACTGCGATTCCGAGGTGCTGCGCCGCATCCGCCGGCGCTGCCTGGCCGCGCTGCGTCACGAGGTGGAGCCGGTGGCCTCCGAAGCGCTGGCCAGGTTCCTGCCGGCCTGGCAGGGCGTCGGCACGCGCCGCCGCGGCCTGGACGCGCTCGCCGATGTGGTGGCCCAGCTCCAGGGCGCACCCGTCGCCGCCTCGGTGCTGGAGGCCGACGTGCTGGCGTCGAGGCTGCTCGGCTACAGTCCCGCCGATCTGGATCAGCTGTGTACCTCGGGCGAGCTTGTCTGGATCGGGGCGGGCGCGCTGGGCAGCAGCGACGGTCGCGTGCGCCTGGCCTTCCGGGACCAGGCCGCGGTGCTGGTCCCGGCATGCGCGCAGCCCGCGGAGGGTGCTCTTCATGATGCCCTGCGGCGCAGGCTGCAGGACCGGGGCGCATCGTTCTGGGCGGAGCTTGTGGCCGCGGCGCAGGCCGCAGCGCTCCCTTACGACACCGCGTCGGTGCTGGCCGCGCTGTGGGACCTGGTGTGGAACGGCGAGGTCACCAACGACTCGCTGGCAGCGCTGAGGGCGCGCATCGGCCGCCGCGCCCCGGGCCGCCCGCGCGTCCCATCGGCGCGACCGGGACGGGCCAGGCGTGGCCGGCCTCGCCTCGGCGGTCTGAGCGCCTCGGGGCCGCCCGAGGCTGCCGGCCGCTGGTCGCTGGTCGAGCCGCTGCTGAGTCCTCAGCCCGCCGCCACCCAGGCGGCCCTGGCCAGAGCCCACCAGTTGCTCGACCGCTACGGCGTGGTTACCCGCGAGACCGCCCTCGGCGAGGGCCACGAGGGGGGTTTCGTCGGCGTCTATCCGGTGCTCAAGGCGCTGGAGGAGCGTGGCGAGGTGCGCCGGGGCTACTTCGTCGCCGGACTCGGCGCAGCCCAGTTCGCCCTGCCCGGCGCTGTCGATCGCCTGCGGGCGGCCCGTGAGCCCGAGTCCGCCGCGCCGCTGGTGCTCGCCGCCACCGATCCCGCCCAGCCCTACGGTGCCGCGCTGGCCTGGCCCGAGTCGCCCGGCCGCCCGGCCCGAGCCGCCGGCGCGCACGTGGTGCTGGTCGATGGGCGGCCGGTGGTCGAGCTTGAGCGCGGCGGTCGTTCCCTGGTCACCTTCGCCGGCACCGAGTCCGACGGCGCCTGGATCGGCGCCCTGATCGGCCTGGTCAAGGACGGCCGCCTCCGCAAGCTCGAGATCTCCAAGGTCGACGGCCGGCCGATCCAAGAGACCCCATGGGCCGACCGGCTGGCGGCCGCCGGCTTCACCCCCGCCTACAGAGGGATGCTCTACCGCACCCAGCGGGTGCCCGGCCGACTCGCAGGCAAGGTAGAGATGGCCCCAGACTTCAGCGATACGCCTGATGGATTGATCGACGCGTTCGAGGCCCGCAAGTGAATCTGCTGCTTGACACACTCACACTCCCTGTCTCGACTGCTCCTGCGGTCCCTCTTCGACCGTGAGCAGGAGTCGCTCCACCGGCTGGCCGGTAATCTCCGCGATGAGTTCGAAGTCCTTGTCGACATGCAGCACGGTGAGTCCCGACAATTCGGCCGTTGCAGCGATCAGCACGTCGGGGATGGAGGGTGCGCGATGCCTGCCAACCTCGGCTAGGGCCCGCTGTACTTCCACAGCTCGGTCCTCTATCGCGGGCGTCATGTACTCCACAGGCATTGCGCTCAACGGCGGCTCGGCTCGACTCCGGCGAAGGTCATCGGCCGAGCGGGCCGAGAAGCCGATCTCCAACCTGGTCAACGTTGAGATCCGCACCAGTCCCCGCTCTATCCTTGATATCCAATCCGGTGCCTCGGGGCTTGATGAGAGCCGGACGAGTGCCGACTTGTCGATCAGCCAGGCTGTCATGACCACGCCGAACGCATCACGTCGTTGTCAGCGAGGTCCGCGAAAGTCTCACAGAAGCGCTGCAGCGACGCGACGCTGAGTTCACGGCCTGCGGCGCGGCGCTCGCGTTCTAGCATGCGTCTCAGGTACTCGACCCTGGAGAGGCCGGCGCGCTTGGCGTTGGCTTCTATCGCCGCTACTGCATCATCGGAGACGCCGCGAATCAGGATGTCGGTCATGGGGTCACTCCAGGGCTGTTGTCTTGGCGCAAGGATATCTAGCGATATCGCCCCTGAGGCCAGCGCCTTCTAACTTTTTGAAGGATTTCCTGGGCCGCCGTGCCTGACCGGTTGTTTGAAGATCTGGGCATACTGGAGTCGGTGGGCCGTCCCAATCTTCTGCTGGTGATGGCGGATCAGCTGGCGCCGCACTTCACGTCCACCTACGGGCATCCGGTGGTGTCCACGCCGCATCTCGACGCGCTGGCGGAGCGCGGCGTGCGGTTCGACGCGATGTACTGCCATTCGCCGCTGTGCGCGCCGGCGCGGTTCACCATGATGGCCGGACGCTCGGTCGCCGCCATCGGCGCTTGGGACAACGCCGCCGAGTTCCCAGCGTCGGTCCCGACCCTCGCGCACTACCTGCAGGCAGCCGGCTACCGCACGATCCTCACGGGCAAGATGCACTTCGTCGGCCCCGACCAGATGCACGGGTTCGAGGAGCGCCTGACCACCGACGTCTATCCGGCGGACTTCGCGTGGACGCCCGACTGGGATGCCGCCGACCGCCGGATCGAGAAGTGGTATCACAACATGGATCCGCTGTCCGAGGCCGGGCCGGCTGTGACGACCCATCAGATCGACTACGACGAGGAGGTTGGTTACACGGCTCGTCGCAAGCTCCTGGACCTGGCCCGCGACCCCGACGAGCGCCCGTTCCTGCTGGTGGCGTCCTTCATCAACCCCCACGACCCGTATGTGGCCCGCCCGGAGTGGTGGGACCGCTACGACGCCGCCGAGATCGACCTGCCCGACCCCGTCGACGAGGCCGGCCTCGACGCTCACAGCCTCCGGGTGCGTGCCGGCATAGAGGCCGACACCGTCGGCTTCACCGGGGAGCAGGTGCGCCGGGCGCGCCGCGGCTACTACGCCAACACCAGCTACGTCGACGATTGGCTCGGGCGCCTTGTCGCGACCCTGCGCGAGACCGGGCTGGCGGACTCGACGGTGGTGGTCTTCACCAGCGACCACGGCGACATGCTCGGCGACCGGGGCCTCTTCTACAAGATGACGTTCTTCGAGCGCTCGGCCAGGGTTCCCCTGGTGATGGCGGGACCCGGCGTCGCCAACCGGGCCGTGCCCAACGTGGCGTCGCATCTCGATGTGCTCCCCACGATGCTCGACATCGCCACCGATGGCGGCGACTGGCGCGAGACCGCGCCCGGCGTCGAGGGCCGGAGCCTCTGGGAGCTTGCATCGGGCGGCAGCGACGGCGTGTCGGAGACCACCGGCGAGTACATGGCCGAGATGACCTCGCATCCGATGTTCATGATCCGCCGCGACAACCTCAAGTACATCCACTGCGACACCGACCCCCCGCTGCTCTATGACCTGGAGGCCGACCCCGGCGAGCGGAACAACCTCGCCGATGACCCGGCCCACGCCCAGGCAGCGGCGGCCTTCGCGGCAGAGGTGCGCGCCCGGTGGGACAGCGACGCGATCCGTGAGCGGGTGTTGGAGTCCCAGCGGGCCCGGCGCGTCATCCATCGCGCCGCCGAACGCACCGCGGGCATCCGCTCATGGGATCACCTCCCCGCCAACGACGTGGCCAACAGCTACGTGCGCAACCACCAGGATGTGGTGCAGGCATCACTGCAGAGCCGCCTGCATGTGAGAGCGAGTTCGTAGAAGCGAGCAAGTAGAAGCGAAGCGCCTCCATCGGTCATCGGTCCGGTTGCTGCCCTTCGGGGGCATTCGGGCGGGCGAGGCGCCTCGGGCTACTCGTGGGCGATGGCGTCGAGGATGTTCATGCGCCCGGCTCGCAGGGCGGGGAGTATCGCCGCGATCAGGCCCGACACCGCCGAGATCGCCACGAAGATCACGAGATCGCGCACGGGCACGGCCAGCGTGTTGACGAAGGAGTCCGGCAGCGACAGCGTGGCCGCCACGCCGAAGACCGTGCCCACGGCCACACCCAGCAGCCCCCCGAAGACGGCCACGATGAACGCCTCCCAGTGGATCGAGCGACGCAGCTGGCGCCGGGTCATGCCGACCGAGCGCAGCAGGCCGATCTCGCGGGTGCGCTCGAACACCGACAGGCTGAGCGTGTTGAGGATGCCGATGAGGGCGATGACCAGCGACAGGCCGATCAGCACCTCGATCACCCGCACGAACGCCGTGAGCTGGTCTTCCTGCGCCTGGCGGAACTCGGCACGGTTCTCGACCTTCACGGTGGGATACCGGTCGATGACCGCGTCGATGGCCGCTCGGCTGCGCTCCATCAGTGCGGCCCGCTCGGCGGGTGCCGAGTCCCCTGCCGGCCCTGCGATGCGGGCACTGGCGAAGGCGATGTCGCTGCGGCTGAAGTGCCGGTCCCACAGTGCCACGTCGATCACCCAGTTGCCGTATATGGCGGCGTCGGCATAGATCGCCACAACGGTGAGCGACACGGTCTCGTTGTCGGGGAATGTCGCCTCCACCGTGTCTCCCACGGCGACTCCAAGGTCCGCGGCCGGGTCGACGTGCAGGGCCAGCGAGTTCAGCGGATCGCCGCCGGCCATGTCACCGGCGGTGACCCGGCCGTCGAAGTGGGTCTCGGCCAGCGCCATGTCCACGGCGACCAGGTCGCGCGGGTTTCCGTCGACGCTGAGCGAATCGAACGCGAACTGCACCCGCACCATGCTCTCGATCTCCTCGAGCGCCTCGATCTCGTCGGCCACCCGTGCCGGGAAGCCGGCCGCCGGGTTGAAGCCGCTCGCGGTGGACTGGATGAAGTAGTCCGCCTCCACGGCGTTGTCGATGATGTTGACGAAGGTCTTCTTGAGCGATTCGCCGACCACCGCGGCCAGTCCCATGAGGGCGAGGCCGATCATCAGCGCCCCCGCCGTTGAGGCGGTGCGCCGGGGGCTGCGGGCCGCGTTGCCGCCGGCCAGCTTGCCCGGCACCCCGAAGACGGCTCTGATCGGGCGGCCCAGTGCCGTCGCGACCGGCCGCGCGAAGGCCGGGCTCAACGTGTTCATGCCCACGAAGCCGAGCAGCGCCCCGGCGCCCAGCAGCACGAAGGTGGGTGTGGTGTCCAGGCGTGCGGTCATGCCCGCGGCCAGCAGCGCCGCGCCCACCGCGCCGACCGTGCCGCCGATCACCAGGCGGCGGCGCAGGCCGGCCGCCTCCAGGCGGAAGCCGTGGCCCAGTGCCGCCACCGGCGAGATGCGCCTGGCCTTCAGCGCGGGAGCGATGGACGACACCATCGTCACACCCATCCCGACGGCCGCCGCCAGCACGACCGTGCGCAACCGCAGCTCCAGCGGCCCCGCGGGCAGGGAGAAGCCCGCCAGATCCAGGATGCTCCGCAGCACGACCGCCAGCCCCAGGCCGAGCCCGATGCCGATGACGGTGCTGACGAAGCCGACGACGGCCGACTCGGTGATCACCGACCCGCTCACCTGCCTGGAAGTGGCCCCGATGGCACGCCACAGCCCGATCTCGCGCACCCGCTGTCCCAGCACGATCTGGAACGTGTTGTTGATGATGAACGCCGACACGAACACCGCGATGAACGCGAACACCAGCAGGATCCGGTTGAAGATGTCGATGACGTCGTTGAAGCTCTGCTCCTGCTCGGCGGCGCTGACCTGCTGGGTGATCACCTCATAGGAGTCGTCCAGTTCCGCCTCGAGGCGTGCCTGCACCGCGGCGACGTCGCTGCCCGGCTCCACCACGACGCCCACCGACAGGTACTCGCCGTCGAGGCCGAGGAAGCGCTGGGCCTCGTCCAGCTCGAAGGCGGCCTGGGTCTGGCCGAGGCCCGTGTGGGAGTCGGGATCGCCGAAGTTGAAAACGCCCACGAGCACGAAGGGCTCGGCCGTGATCGGGCCGTTGATGTTATAGACCTCGCCGAGGCGCAGGCCGTTGCCGTTCACGGTGTCGGTGTCGGCCGCGAACTCACCGGCTGCGGCAGGCTCTCGGCCCTCGGTCAGGAAGAAGACGGTGGGGTTGAAGTTGAAGCCCAGCGCCGGCGGCCCCTGGGGTCGTATCGGCTCGCCGTCACCGTCGATGATCACCACGTTCAGGCTCGCCACCTCGGGCTGCACCCGCCGCACCCCGTCGACGCGGGCGACCTGTCCGGCCACCGCCTCGGGCACGGTCGGCCGGTCGAAGTCGCCGCCGATCTCCTGGCGCAGCCTCACGGTGAGGTCGGTGCCCTCGGTGATGTCCTCGGCCAGCCCGGCGAACGTGGAGCGCAGGCTGTCGGTGAGCGTGAAGGAGCCCACCACGAACATCACGCCGATCACCACCACGAGCGTGGTGAGCGCGAAGCGGAGCTTCTTGTCGATCAGGCTGCGCAGCGCGAGCTTGAACATTCGGCCGTTGTGCTGCCTCGGTGGTTGGTTGCCGCCGCCTACTCGCTGGCGATGGCGTCGAGCACGTTCATCCGACCCGCCCTGAAGGCCGGGAAGATCGCCGCCAGCAAGCCGAACACCACGGCCGACGCCACGAACAGCACGAGCTGCACCACTGGCACCGACACCTGGTTGACGATCTCATCCGGGATCGCCACGGCGGTGGCCACCCCGAAGGCCAGCCCGAGAGCCACACCGATCAGCGTGCCGTAGAGGGCGACGGTGACCGACTCCCAGCGGATCATGCGCCGCAGCTGGCGCCGGGTCATGCCCACCGCCCGGAGCAGCCCGATCTCGCGGGTGCGCTCGAACACCGACAGCGTCAGCGTGTTGACGATCCCGACCAGCGCGATGACCAGGGCGAACAGCAGGAACACGTTCACCATCGCCAGCAGCAGGTTGAGGTTGGACTCGGCGCTCTGCTGGAACTCCTGGCGGTCCTCGAGGTTGGCCTGCGGGTAGGCGGCCAGCACCTCCTCCATCAGGGCGCGCTGTGCCGTCGCGTCCTCCAGCGCCGCCCTCACCGTCACCGCGTCGTCCGAGGCGTAGGTGGCGAACCGCTCGTGCAGCGACTGGTCGATGAGCCAGTCGCCCAGGAAGGCGGCCTGCGAGTACAGCACGGCCACCTCGAGCTCCGCGGTGTCGCCGCTCACGAAGCTGAGGCGCACCGTGTCGCCGAGCTGCAGGCCCCAGTCGTCGGCCGCCTCGGTGTGCACCAGCAGCGCCGAGGCCGGGTCCGCGCCGGCCAGCGAGCCGCGGGACACGTCGAGGTTGGCAACGTCTTCGAGGCCGCCGAAGTCCGTGATCGTGATCGTCGTCTCGTCGGTGCGGTCGGGGTCGACCGCGCTTGCGATCTGCACGCGGTCGGATCCGAAGCTCACGACGGCGCCCGCTCCCGCGGCACGCAGGTCATCGGCCAGGGTCATGGGCAGGCCCGCGGCGCTGCTCTCGGTGATCACGTAGTCGGCCACCATCACCGTGGTCAGGTTGTCCACGAATGTGTCCTTGAGGGACTGTCCCACCACCGACACCATCGACACCAGCGCCAGACCGATGGTGAGGGCCACGGCGGTGGCCGCAGTGCGCCTGGGACTGCGTGCCGCGTTCTCGCGCGCCAGCCGCCCGGCCGTGCCGAACACGCCGCCCAGCGGACTCGCCAGACCGGACACCACCGGCCCCGCAATCAGCGGGCTGAGCACGGACACGGCCACGAACACGATGGCAGCACCGATGCCCAGCGACAGCAGCTGCGCCGTGGTGCTGTCGAAGTCGGCGAACAGCCCCCGCCCCGCCAGCACGAGCCCGACCGCGGCCAGGGTGCCGCCGATGATCGGCCGCCACAGCTGCCGCTTGGTGCTGTCGTCGCCGGCGTCGTCGTGCAACCCGGCCACCGGTGAGATCCGCGATGCCTTGACGGCCGGGATCAGCGATGCGATCACGGTGAAGCCGATGCCCACTGCCGCCGCCCAGATCACGGTTCGCAGGCTCAGCGGCAGCGGCCCGTCGGGCAGCGAGGCGCCGAAGGCCGAGAACAGCCCCCGGATGCCCAGCGCTCCGAGCATTCCGAGCCCGAGGCCGGCCACCGAGGACACGGTGCCGATGATGACCGACTCGACCAGCACCGAGCGGCGCACCTGCCCGGGCGTGGCACCCACGGCCCGCAGCAGCGAGAGCTCGCGCACGCGCTGGCCGAGCACGATGTTGAAGGTGTTGGAGATGATGAACGTGCTGACGAACAGCACGACGAAGGCGAAGACCAGCAGGATCGTCTGCAACGGCCCGATGAAGACCTCGGTGGCGTCGCTGAACTCCTCGGTGGACTCCTCCGCGGTGATGACCTCGGTGCCTTCAGGCAGCACCGCCTCGATCCGGGCCCGCACCGACTCGATGTCGGCGCCCGGATCGGCCCTCACCGAGATCTGGTTGAACTCGCCGGGGAAGCCGAGCACCTCGGCTGCCGTGGCCGTGTCGAACAGCGAGAACACCGCACCGACTCCGGCGTTGTCGGGGAAGCCGAACTGGGCGGTGCCGGTGAGGGTGAATGTGCGCGGCCCGGTGGGGAGGACCACCAGGTAGTCCCCACCGAGCACGAAGTCGTAGTCGGCGAAGGTGTCGACGTCGACGGCGAACTGCGACGGGCCCACGGGCCAGGCGCCGGTGATGAGGAAGAACTGCGACAGCGTCTCGTCGGGTGTCCAGTTGCTGCCGGCGAGGGGGCCTCCGAAGGTGCTGGGCGTCTCACCGGCGCCGTCCACCGGGATGACGCCGTTGACGAAGAACCCGCCCTCGGCCAGCGCCACGCCGTCCACGGCGCGGATGTCGGCGAGCACGCTGTCGGGCACCGAGGGGGCTATGGCGGCGGTGATGTCGCCGAAGGGCAGCTCGCCGCGCACCGTGAAGTCGGTGCCGGTGTTGATGTCGGCGGCGAGGTCGTCGAAGGTGGAGCGCAGCGAGTCGGCCGTCACGAAGGCGGCGGTCACGAAGGCGACGCCCACGACGATGGCGGCGGCGGTGAAGGCGAAGCGGATCTTGTTCGCCAGAACTGACTTGAGGGCTAGGCGCAGCATGTCGGGGGCAGCGGTTGCGGGTCCGGGGGCGTAGCGGCCGCGCTCAGGCGCCGAGCTGGGTCATGTGGTCGCGGATGGTCTGCGGCGTGGGATCGTGCAGTTCGTCCACGATGGTGCCGTCCACGAGGAACACGACCCTGTTCGCGTAGGAGGCGGCCACCGGGTCGTGGGTGACCATGACGATGGTCTGTCCCATCTCGGTGACCGCGTCGCGCATGAAGCCCAGGATCTCGGCCGCGGTGTTGGAGTCGACGTTGCCGGTCGGTTCGTCGGCGAAGATGATCTGCGGCCTGCCGGCCAGGGCGCGGGCCACGGCCACCCGCTGCTGCTGGCCGCCGGAGAGCTCGTTGGGGCGGTGCTTGATCCGATCCGCAAGCCCCGTGGCGTCCACCACCTTGTCGATCCAGAAACGGTCGCCCTTGGAGCCGGCCAGGTCCATGGGCAGGGTGATGTTCTCCATGGCGGTGAGGGTGGGCACGAGGTTGAAGGCCTGGAAGACGAAGCCCACGCGGTCCCGCCGCAGCAGCGTGAGGTCGCGCTCAGACAGCGTGGTCAGGTCGGTGTCGCCGATGATCACCTGGCCGCCGCTGACCGTGTCGAGGCCGGCCATGCAGTGCATCAGGGTGGACTTGCCCGACCCCGACGGGCCCATGATGGCGGTGAAGCGTCCCTGCTCGAAGGTCACGTCGATGGCGTCGAGCGCCCGTACCTCGGTGTCGCCGGATCCGTAGATCTTGCTGGCCGCCACCGCTCGGGCGGCGACGGCGAGTGCTTGCGCTGGGGGAGCCGCTGTCGAGGTCACTGGAACTCCTGTGGTTCGCCGGTGTGGGAATGTCGCCTGACTGGCCGAACCCTACGAGCGAAACCCACCGGCGCAACACTGCTGCGATGCCTGGCTGCGGGTGATTCGTGATCGTGGGCGCTGTTGCGGCGTCGGGACGCTGCTGCCCGATGCGGGGCGCCGGGGCTGAGCGTGCAACCATGGGCGGGTGGCCGGCGCAGGCGACTCGACCGGGGACCCGACAAGCGTGCGTCCCGCCGCACGCGGCGACCACGACGAGGCGACGGGCGCGGGCAGCTCGACCGGGGGCGCTCTGAGCGTGTTCGACGTCTCCGGGCGCCGGGTCGTGATCACGGGCGGGACCGCAGGCATCGGCCTCGCTGCGGCCGCCCACCTGTCCGCCTGCGGCGCCGAGGTGCTGATCTGCGGGCGGCGCTCCGGTGGTGCGGGGATCGCCTCGGGCATCGGTGCCGGCTTCGTGCAGATGGACGTCGCCGACGAGGCATCCGTGGCGCGCGGCTTCGAGGCCGTCGCCGAGCGCTTCGACGCCCTCGACGCGGTGATCCTCAACGCAGGCATCGAGGAGTATCACGGCGAGGCCGAGTCCCTCGACCTCGCGGCCTTCGAGCGGGTCATGGACGTCAACACCATGGGCGTGGTGCGGGCGCTGCGCCACGGTGTGGGATCGCTGCGCGACGGCGGCTCGGTGATCGTCACCAGCTCCCCCGCCGGCTCCATCGCCGTTCCCGGCATGGCCGCCTACGCCGCGTCCAAGGCGGCGCTCGACCAGCTCGTGCGGGTCTGGGCGCTGGAGCTCGGGTCGCGCCGGGTGAGGGTCAACGCCGTGCTCCCCGGCATCGTCGAGAGCGAGATGGGCTCGGAGTCGGCGCCCGGCGTGGAACTGATCAGGCGGATGACCGCCAACGGCGCCTACCGCCGGGCGGCCGAGTTGGCGCCGGTGTTCCACTTCCTGGTGAGCGACGCCAGCGCAACGCTGACCGGCTCGCTGGTCGGCTGCCACGACGGCATCTCGATCGGCTACAGCGCCGAGGTCATGGCCCGCCTCGCGGCCGACCTCGCCCCTGACCTCGACCCCGATTGATGGCAGCCCTCTCCCGGCTCCGATCCCTCTCCCGGCTCCGGTCGATTGCGGGCCGGGAAAGGCCCCGGATTGATCGCTGCCGAACCCTCAGCGGCGAGAAAATCATCGGCTCAGACCTCTCACACGTGAGATTCGCTTGCAAAATGGTGTGCAACGCAGGCGAAAACCTGGCAGCAAGCCTTTACCATCACATACGTTGTCACATACGTTGTCAGTGCTACCGGCGCGCCCATCCCACAGGAGGAACCACTATGAGTCACCTGCCGAAGCGACCAGAGAGGCTGCTGCGGACTCTGTCGGTACTGCTCGCCCTCACCCTTGTGGCGGCGGCCTGCGGCGACGATGATGATGACGACGACCGGTCCGCGTCGACGGCCGCGGACGAATCGGCGGCTGCCACTACCACTACCGCCGCCCCCACAACGACGACGACTACGACGACCACGACGACGCCAATGTCTGCGTCGACGGCCGCGGACGAGTCGATGGCGCCCGTGAAGATCGGGCTGATCGCTCAGATCGAGGAGATGATGGCCTTCCCTGAGGTGCCCGCCGCCGTGGAGGCCTACGCGGACTACTTCAATGCCGAGCTGGGCGGTGTCGACGGGCATCCTGTGGAGGTCGAGGTCTGCGGCGCCGGCGACGCGGTGGAGTCCCACATCGCCTGTGCCCAGCAGTTCGTCAACGCCGACGACGTCCATGTGGTCATCAACTCCGGCTTCCTGGCCAACAGCATCGCGTCGGGCACGATCCTGGCCGAGGCCGGCGTGGCCAACCTGGGGCTCGGCAACGACTTCATCGACTACCTGACACCGAACCTGTACAACTTCGATCCGGGCCTGCCCGGCCTGGCACAGGTCTTCTTCGTGTTCGCCTCCGAGCGGCGCGACGTGTCCACGATGACCCTCTTCCTGGCCGACGATCCGGCCATCGCCCCGTTCGAGCCGGCTCTGGTGGCGATCGCCGAGGGCAACGGCATCGACATCAACCAGGTGATCTACCTCGGCTTCGAACCGGACCTGACCGGCCCGATCTCCGCGGCCGACACATCCAACGACGGCTGGCTGTTCGTGCTGGCCGATGGCGCGCAGTGCACCGCGGCAGCGGCCGGCGCGGCCACGGTCGGCTACGAGGGCGATCTGTTCGCCAACGACCTGTGCGCCGGGCAGGACGTCGTGGAGTCGGGCGCGATCGACGGCTGGGCCGTTCCGATCGTGTCGAGTGCCCCGACCGTGGACGGCGGCGCCGAGGTCGAGGAGATCCACCGGATCCTCGGCACCTACGGCAGCGGCGACGTGCAGACGGCGGGTCTCGCCGGCTGGGCTCTGGCCAACGCCGTGATCGCCCGTGATCTGCTGCTGGAGGCGGGGGGTGCCGACGCCACGGACGAGTCGGTGCTCACCGCGCTCCGCACGTACTCGAGCGACGCCATCCCCGGCATCGGCGATGTCAGCTGTCCCGGCCCCGAGCCGTGGACGGGCGCCTGCAACACGTCGCCGCTGATGGTGACTGTGGTTGACGGGCAGATGACAGCGCCCGACGGGTTCACCTTCCTGGACTTCTCGCAGCTGAACTTCCTGCTCGAGGGCTAGGCCGAGCGGGGTCCCGGGGTCCCCCGCGGCCCGAGCGGCCGCCGAGGCCCGGCTAGGCTCGGACCTCGGGGGCCGGACGTGATCGCGAGACTGTCTTGGGCTGAGAGGGTCGGCGCGGCCGCCCTTGCCGCCCTGGCGCTCGCCTGGGTCGTCGCTGCGGCTTTCCGCCGGGACATGTTCTTTGATCCGGTGCTGTTCGGACTCGGCTCGGGCGCCATCATCGCGGCGCTGGCACTGGGGCTTGTCGTCGCCTTCCGTGCCTCGGGGGTCATCAACTTCGGCCACGGCGCCATCGCCACCTACGTCACCTACGTGTACGTGTCGCTCACCGGCACGGGAAGGTACCCGGTGCCGCCGCTGCCCAACCCGCTGGCCCCCGTGGAGGGCATCGCCGGCGTCGAGATCCTCGACCTCCCGACCTTCATCGACCTCGGCGGCGCCACGCCCAAGGCACCTGCCCTGCTGATCGCGCTGGCCACGGCGGCGGCTCTGGGCCTGGCAGCGCATTTCGCGATCTTCCGGCCCCTTCGCTATGCGCCGGTGCTGGCCAAGGTGGTCGCCTCGGTCGGCATCATGCTCTTCCTGCAGGCTGCGGTCGTGCTGCGCTTCGGCGCCCGGGCCAAGGCGACCGAGCCGATCTTCCCCGACGGCCCGGTCGACGTCCTCGGCGCACGCGTCGGCCAGGACCGCCTGTGGGTCCTCGGGACGGTCGTGGTCATCACCGCCGCGCTGTGGCTGCTGTTCCGCTACACGCGGTTCGGGATCGCCACACGCGCCGGCGCCGAGAACGAGCGCTTCGCCACGCTGCTCGGCTTCAACGCCGACTTCGGCGCCGGTGTCAGCTGGGTGCTGGCCTCGGTGCTTGCCGGGTTGGTGGGCATTCTCGTGGCACCCATAACCGGTGTCACGCCCAGCTTCTTCACCGTGCTTCTCATCTCCTCGCTCGCCGCCGCGCTCATCGGGCGGATGTCGTCGTTCGTGATCGCCGCGGCCGCCGGCCTGATGCTCGGCGTCGTCGATCAGGAGTTGTTCCGCCTGGAGCTGGAGTGGGGCTGGATCCCCGACATAGGCATCCGGCGGGCGCTGCCCTTCGTGGTCATCGCGCTGGCGATGGTGATACGGGGCGAGTCGCTGCCGTCTCGTGGCGCGCTGACGGTGGAGCGGCTGCCCGAGGCGGTGGCGCCGCGCATCACCCGCGGCCGGCTGGTCGGCTACGGCGTGCTGGTCGCTGTGGCGTTCTGGTTGACCGTGCTCGCACCGTTCCAGTACCGCGCGGGGATGCAGAACTCGATGATCGGCGTGATCCTGGCGCTGTCGCTGGTGGTGGTCACCGGCTACGTGGGCCAGATATCGCTGATGCAGATGGCTCTCGCCGGCATCGGCGCCTTCTCGGTGGCGTCCTTCGGCACCTCCGCGGGGATGCCGCTGCCATTTGCACTGGCTCTGGCCGTCGCGTCCGGCGTGGGGTTCGGGCTGATCGCGGCCATCCCGTCGCTGCGCACCCGCGGCGCGAGCCTGGCCATCGTCACACTGGCCAGCGGTCTGGCCGTCGGCGAGATCTTCTTTGCGCGGCCGGGGTGGTTCGGCCTCGACCGCGGCGTCAAGACCGCGGATCCGCCCGAGCTGTTCGGGATCGAGTTCGGCCCCAACAGCGATTTCGTCCTCGGAGACGGCAAGATCCCCACAGGCGCCTACGGCCTGTTCCTGCTGGTGACCGCAGTCTTGTGCTGCGTGTCGGTGATGCGCCTGCGCAGGTCGCGGCTGGGTGAGCAGATGCTGGCGGTGCGCGCCAACGAGAGGGCCGCCGCCGCGGCCGGAGTGAACGTCGCCGCCGTGAAGCTGGCGGCGTTCGGGGTGTCCAGCTTCTTCGCCGCGCTCGGCGGGGCGCTCACCGCGTTCAGCCTGGGCGCCTACGGCCCCGACTCCTTCGGGATCTTCGCGTCGCTGACGGTGCTGGCCTTCGCCTACCTCGGCGGCATCAGCACCGTGGGCGGGGCGATCACCGCTGGGACGCTGTTCTCGGAGGGCATCGGCATCGTCGTGGCCAACGAGTGGTTCATCGATGTGGGCGCCTACACCGCCTATGTGGCCGGCTTCTTCCTGATCGGCACCGCCGTCTACAACAACGAGGGCATCGACGGCTTCCAGCGCCGGCAGTTCCACCAGATCGCTGCGCTTCTGCGCCGCCGCCGTGCAGTCTCAAGCCCCGATGTCTGAGGTGGTGCTTGCCACGGAGGGGCTGACGGTTCGCTTCGGCGGCCTGCTCGCCGTGAACGACGTGTCGCTGCAGTGCCGCCGCGGGCAGCTCACCGGCTTGATCGGCCCAAATGGCGCCGGCAAGACCACGTTCATCGATGCGGTGACCGGGTTCCTGCCCGGCAGGGCGCGGGGATCGGTGCTGCTGGAGGGTTGCGAGGTGTTCGGCAGGCCGCCGCACCGCTTGTCCCACGACGGGCTGACCCGCACCTGGCAGACCCTGGAGTTGTTCGACGACATCACCGTGCGATCCAACCTCGATGTCGCCAGCCGGCGCCTGACGCTGCGGAGCGCGCTGTCCGACTATTTCGCGCCCCGCAAGCGCGAGGAGCGGGTGGAGCAGGTGATCGATCAGCTCGGCCTGCACGACATCGCTGAGCGTCAGCCCCGCGAGCTGTCACAGGGCCAGCGCAAGCTCGTCGGGGTGGGGCGGGCGCTGGTTGCGGAGACCACGAAGATCCTGCTGCTGGACGAGCCCGCGGCGGGGCTCGACAAGACCGAGACCCGCTGGTTCGGCGCACAGTTGCGCAGGCTGGTGGAGGGCGGCTACACGCTGCTGCTGGTCGATCATGACATGGGCCTCGTGCTCAGTGTCTGCGACCACATCCACATGCTCGTGTTCGGCGAGCTCACCGCCTCGGGCACGCCCGAGCAGATGCGCCACGACCCCGAGGTGATCGCCGCGTACCTCGGCCACAGCGGAGCCCACGGGTGAGCGAGCGTCCGCGCAGGCGGGTCGATGCCGCTGGGATGCCGGGAGGGGGAGGCGACGGATGAGCGAGCGTCTGCGCAGGCGGGTCGATGCCGCTGGGGTACCGCGACGGGGAGGCCGCGGATGAGCGAGCGTCCGCGCAGGCGGGTCGATGCCGCTGGGATGCCGCGAGGGGGAGGCGACGGATGAGCGAGCGTCCGCGCAGGCGGGCCGATGCCGCTGGAATGCCGCGAGGGGGAGGCAAACGGATGAGCGAGCGGCTGCTCACCGTCGAGGGTCTGGCCTGCGGCTACGACGGGGTGGCGGTCGTTCGCGGCCTGCACTTGCATGTGGACGCGGGCGAGGTGGTGGCGCTGCTGGGCCCCAACGGCGCAGGCAAGACTACCACGCTGATGGCGGTGTCGGGGATGTGCCGGATCCTGGCCGGTTCGGTGACGGTGTTGGGACGGCCCGTGCCGAGTCTGCGCCAGGCCCACCGGGTGGCCCGCTGGGGTCTGGTGCACGTTCCCGAGGACCGGGGACTGCTTTACCAGCTGACCGTGCGCGAGAACCTGCAGCTGGCCAAGACCCGTGGCCGGGTGGACATCGCCCGTGCCGTGGACTTCTTTCCGGCGCTCGGCCCGCTGATGAACCGCCGGGGCGGGCTGCTGAGCGGGGGCGAGCAGCAGATGCTGGTGCTGGGCCGCGCCATCGTGGCCGAGCCGAGGCTGTTGATGGTGGACGAGATGAGCCTGGGCCTGGCGCCGGTGATCTACGAGAGGCTTATGCCGGTGGTGCGCCGCATCGCGGACGAGACCGCTGCGGGGGTGCTGCTGGTGGAACAGCACGTCGACCTGGCCCTGGAGGTGGCCGACCGCGGCTACGTGCTCAACCACGGAGATCTGGTGATGCAGGGGGCGGCCGGTGACCTGCTGGCCGACCGGGGCCTGCTCGACGCCAGCTATCTGGGGGTGGAGTCGCTCGACGGTTGACCAGGCCCCTCGGGCCTTGCGCAGGCGGTGCCGGCCGAGGCGGGTGGCGGCCCAGGCAGGCGTTCGACTCTCCTGCAGGGCTCGGTGGTCGGCTAGATCTCCCGGGTCTTGCGCAGGCGGTGGCGGCCCTCGATCAGGCGCACCGTGCCTGACCGGCTGCGCATCACCAGCGACTGGGTGCGGCAGTAGGTGGAATCGAAATGCACCCCCCGGAGCAGGTCGCCGTCGGTGACGCCCGTCGCTGCGAAGAAGCAGTTGTCGGTGTTGACGAGGTCGTTCTCGGTCAGCACCCGCTCGGGGTCGTAACCGTGTTTGGCCAGGGCCTTGCGCTCGTGCTCGTTGCGGGGCCAGAGCCGCCCCTGCAGGGCGCCGCCCATGCACTTGATGGCGGCGGCCGTGATCACGCCCTCGGGTGTGCCCCCGATCCCGAAGAGGATGTCGGCGCCGGTGTTGGGCCAGGCCGTCGAGATGGCGCCGGCCACGTCGCCGTCGGGTATCAGCCGTATGCGCGCGCCTGCCTCGCGCACCTCGGCTATGAGCTCGTCGTGGCGGTCGCGGTCGAGTATCACCGCGGTCAGCTGGCGCACCGACTCGCCCTTGGCGTCGGCCACGGCCCCGAGGTTCTCGGTGGCCGACTTGGTGATGTCGATCACGCCGGCGGCATCGGGGCCGGTGGCGATCTTCTCCATGTACACGCAGGGTCCTGGATCGAACATCGAGCCCCGGTCGGCCACCGCGATCACCGACAGGGCGTTGGCGCGGCCCAGGGAGGTGAGGGTGGTGCCGTCGATCGGGTCGACCGCCACGTCGGTCTGCGGTGGCTGCCCGTTGCCCACACGCTCGCCGTTGTAGAGCATCGGCGCGTCGTCCTTCTCGCCCTCGCCGATGACGACGATGCCATCCATGGAGATGTCGCTCAGCACGCGCCTCATGGCGTCGACGGCCGCTCCGTCGGCGCCGTCCTTGTCGCCGCGGCCCATCCAGCGGGAGGCGGCGATCGCCGCTCCCTCGGTGATGCGCACCAGCTCCAGGGCGATGTTGCGATCCGGTCTGGGCTGCTGCGAGGGGGCCATGACCGCGAACGTAGCCGACGCTCGGGCGCGCTCCGGTGTCATCCGTGCCGCAGGGCTGGCGAGGCCGGCCGACCGGTCGTTGTGCCTGAGTTCGTGGGCAACGGTGGATGCCGCAGGGTCTTGCGGCGAGAACGGTGTGTGGGTTGTAGTGCTGTGAAGTCTGTGACTGTGATGTGCACGCGATCCTGTGTGACGGGGTGGCAGGATGGTGTCATGGCTGCCGCATTCCGCCCGAGGTTCCGCCGTGGCAAGGCCGAACCGGCCGACCCGTCGATCGATTCCACCAGCGACGCCGCCGGTGCCGCCGACGGCGGGGGTGACGAAGCCGGTGACGGCGATGAAGGCGAATGGCTCGCCTACGAACTCCACGAGTGGTCGCGCGAGAGCCGGGTCATGCTTCAGCAACTGCTGACCGTCGACGGGGTTGTGCACTCGTGGCAGGGAACGACCCTGACGGTGCACGAGTCGCTCGAGGAGAAGGTGGACAGCCTCGTGGAGGAGGCTGAGGAGGCCGAGCAGGCGAAGGCGGCCACCAGCCGCCCGCTAGGGCCCGAGGACGATCTCACCGCCTTCGAGATCGGCGACTGGTCGCCGGAGTTGCGTGAGGAGTTGGTGGAGCGCCTGGCGCAGGCAGGCGTTCCCCACATACTCGAGGAGTCCGCAGCCGGGCCCGACGAGGTTGCTGATGGTGGCGAGGTTGTCGATGGCGGCTGCTGGGACCTCTGGGTGCGCGAGTCCGACGAGGCGCGTGTTGACCTGGTGATCGAGGATCTGCTGGCCCGTGTGGAGGAGCAGGACTTCGCAGAGCTCGACGGGTTGGAGGTGAACAGCCTTCTGAGCGACCTGTTCGTGGCCTGCGACCGTCTCAGGCGGGATGTGCGCGATCCGGACGGCGTCACCGGCGCTATGGCGAGCGCTGCGAGGATCGTCGAAGTTCGCACGCCGTTCGGGTTCTCCACCCCCGATTGGCGGAGCCTGCGAGAGGCCTCGGGCGCGCTGCTCGACCTGATGGAGGCACAGGAGACCGACGAGGACGAGCTGCGCGATCTGGCCCAGAGCCTCAGCGACACCCTCCGGACACTCATCTGAGCCGCCCGCGATAATCCGCTCTCCAACCCGAGCGACGGCTCCCACCCCTATCCGCTCGGTTCTTACCGGACTCTGAACATCATGTTCTAACTTGAGGCCATGACCGAGAAAGAAACCCCACAACACAGCGACACTTCAGCCGACGACGAGACCCTGTCCGAGACGGCCGGCAGCGGATCGCACGACTCAGCCGAGGACGACACCGTGTCCGAGGCGGCCGGCAGCGGATCGCACGATTCGGCCGACGACGACACCGTGTCCGAGGCGGCCGGCAGCGGATCGCACGAGAGCGGCGAGACCGCAGCGGAGGGTGGCGATGCCGCCACCGGCTCACAAGAAGCCCTTGACTCCGCCGACGTCGGCTCGCAGGAAGATGCCGCCCCGCCCGGCGGGCCGCCGGCCGCTGCGGGCGAGCCGCTCGGCCCGGGCGGCGGCCAGTCGCGCCCGAGCAGGATCAAGACGGCCAGCATCGTGGTCGGCACGGTGATCGCGTGCGCCGCAGTCCTTGTCGGTGCCGTCTGGGCCGTGAGCGCGATCCTGGACGACGATGACGACCGCGCCGACGGGTACTTTTTTTTCGATGTCGCGCCCGGCAGCGACGGGGATAGCTGGCGAGCCGAGCGATACGGCGAGGCGCCCGGGCATGAGTGGCGAGGCAGAGACGACCGCTGGCGCTATCGGCAGATGCCGTGGCCTTACGGCGGCCGGCCCGGCTGGGGCGGGCCGTGGCCCGAGGACTGGTCTGACGACGGCGAGTGGCCCGATGAGGGTCCGTGGTCTTACGGCGGCCACTGGGACGAGTTGACGCCCTGGCCCAAGGACGGTGAGTGGCCTGAGGAAATGCCACGGCCTGACGGTGACTCGTCTGAGGGGATGGTCCCTGGGATGCCCGATGGGGCGATGCCTCCTTACTGGGCGATGCCCTGGCCTGACGGGATGCCCCCTGGGATGTCTTACGGGGCGATGCCCTGGCCCTATGACTACGGGTGGCACGGCGGTGGGCCTCATGGCTGGTATGGGGAGACGCCCCCTGGGATGCCCCCTTGGGGGATGCCCTGGTTCGGCGGCGGCTGGCATGAGGGGATGCCTGACTGTGATGGCGGGTGGCGTGATGGTGCGTGGTGCCGAGATGGAAGCCGATCCTTTGATGGTGACTCGGCTGAGGTGACGCCCTGGCCCGGCGGCGACGAGTGGCCTGGCTACGAGCCGCGGGCTGACGACGAGTGGCCTGACTACGGGACTTGGTCCGACGGCGATCAGTGGAGTGACGAAGGTTGGCCGCAGGCTGACAGTGACGAGTGGCCGTTCGATCTGGGTGATCTGATGTCCTGGCTCAGCGCTCTGATGTCGGGGTTTGATCTCGACGAGTGGTTCGACGACGAGTGGCCCGAGGAGATGCCCGGGCCTGATGGCGACAAGTCGTCCGACGCGGGCGATTCGCCCGGGACCGATGGCCAGGAGTGGCCTGACGATTGGCCTTTCGATGCGCAGGAGGACCCCGTCGACCCCGGTGAGGACCCGGACGAGGAGGCGGACGCCACAGAGCCCGGCTTCACTTTCAGAGACGACGGCGAAGGCGCGCGGGGAGTGTGCTTCGGGTCAGGCGATACCGCCTTCTGCTTCGATGTCGGCGAGCAGTTGTCCGGCGAGGAGGCGCAACAGCTCGAGGCGCTGATGGAGATGCTGGAGCGGTTCGGCCTGGAAGACATGCTGGAGGAACTGTTCGAGGAACTGCTGAGCAGCGGGGAACTGCGGGACCTGCTGGAGGAACTGCCGGACGGCGGCTCCCGCCTGTTCAGCTAGCTCTCGCCGGTGCCGGGGCGGTTTGCTCCTCCCGGCCCAGCCCGCGGGGTCGGTGGTCGGGGCGGTGCAACTCCTCGCCAGTGCCGAGGCGGACCGACCCCGCCCCCGGCCTGCACGGGCGGGTGCCCGCTGCCGGCACTATTGTCGCCGCCATGAGCATGGACCTGATGCTCGGCCACGAGAAGCCGGACGCCGAGACGCCCGCGAAGCGCAGGAAGATCAAGACCAAGGACTACGAGCGGGAACTGGCCCGCCTGCAGGAGGAGCTGGTGCGCCTGCAGCGCTGGATCCGTCACGAGGGCCTCCAGGTGGTGGTCATCTTCGAGGGCCGCGACGCAGCCGGCAAGGGTGGGGTGATCAAGCGCATCACCGAGCGGCTCAACCCGCGTGTCGTGCGGGTGGTGGCTCTGGGCACGCCGAGCGACCGGGAGAAGACGCAGTGGTGGTTCCAGCGCTACGTGGCGGAGCTTCCCGCCGCGGGCGAGATGGTGCTGTTCGACCGCAGCTGGTACAACCGGGGCCTCGTGGAGCCGGTCATGGGATTCTGCACGGAGGACGAGTACCGCGAGTTCCTGCGGTCGTGCCCCGAGTTCGAGCGGATGCTGGTGCGCTCGGGGATCGTCCTGATCAAGTACTGGTTCTCGGTGAGCGACGCCGAGCAGGAGCGCCGCTTCCAGAACCGCATCGCCGACCCGGTGAGGCGCTGGAAGCTGTCGCCCGTGGACTTGCAGGGACGGACTCAGTGGGTCGAGTTCTCCAAGGCCAAGGACACGCTGTTCGCCCATACCGACATCAAGCAGGCCCCGTGGTACGTGGTGAACGCCGACTCGAAGAAGCGGGCCCGGCTGAACTGCATCTCGCACCTGCTGTCGCAGATCCCCTACGAGACGGTTCCCTGGGAGGCGGTCGAGTTGCCCGAGCGCCAGTCCGGCGTGGGCTACGTGAGACCGCCCATGTCCGACCAGACGTTCGTGCCCGAGAGGTACTGAGGTCTTTTCAAGGGGCAGCAGGCTCTGCCGGCGGTTGCCTGGCGGGGACAACCCCGGAACGCGTGCCGAGCGGCGTGCCGCGCTCAGGACGGCAGGGCACGCCCTGGAAGCTCGACACGGTGGTGGTTCGCTCTACGTCGAGGGATGCAATCGCCGTCATGCGGTGATAGCGGCGCTCGACACGGCGGCGGCTCGGTGCTCCGGAGGCTGGCATGGCTTGGCTGCCTGCGACGCGGCGGTGGTGGGCGAGCGGTGTGCAGGCGCTGTCCGTGGTTGCGTTGTTGGGGGGGGGGGGGGGTACCTTGGCTGACTGGCGTGGCTTGGCGGCTGTGGCTGGTTGGGCTAGTCTGTTCAGGTTCGTTCGGTCCGGCGGGGTGCAAGGGTTCTGCCGGTGATTAGGAGGTTGTGGCTGATGTCACGGTTGTTCAGGGTTAGCGATTCCGCTCGCGGGGGGGGGGGCTGTTGATGTCGTAGCTGGCCGCCGCGACGGGGGTAAGCCCCGTTTGTTGTGGTGTGTGTTGTTGGTGGTTGGTTTGGTTGGTTCTGTTGTGGTGGCGGCGCCGGCTGGGGCTGCGCCCGTTGGTGACGGCCGCGCGGAGGCTGACGTGTTGCCGGTGTTTTCTGCGTGTTTTGGTGACGCGTTGACCGATGCGGGGTTTGTTGATGTCGCGGGTATTGGCGCTGAGGAGGCGATCAACTGTCTGGCGTATTACGGGGTCGCCGTGAGCGCGTCAGAGGACCGGTTCGGTGCCGGCGGTGTGGTGTCGCGTGGCGAGTTGGCGTTGGTGCTGTATCGGGCGGCGGTGCTGGCGGGGGTGGAGTTCCCCGAAGCCGGTGATGACGCCGATATGGATGGCGACGCCGTGATGGACGCTGAGACCCGGGATGCTGTGGTGGCGTTGACCGCTGCGGGTGTGATGTCCGGTGACGGGATGATGTTCGAACCCGATGAGCCGGTGACGCGTGGTGAGGTCGTGGCGGCGTTGGTGGCGTTGTTGCGGTTGGCGAGTCCGGCCTTGTTCGACGCGTCCGGGGCGTTGAAGTTGGATGGTGGCAGGTTGGATCATTTCAGCGATGCGTCCGAGGGGGCGGCGGGTTATGCGTTCGAGTTGGGGTTGACGACTGGCAGCGCCGCGGACAGGAGCAGGTTTGATTCTGAGGGTCGTGTGTTGCGCAAGCAGTTGGCGTCGTTCACGGCGCGTTGGTTGGCGCATACGGGGGTGCGCCCGGCTGGTGTGACCGCGCAGGCCGACGGTGGCACAGTGACGGTGTCGGTGCGTGACGCGGCGTTCAGGCCGGTGTCCGGTGCGGTGGTTGACGGGTTCTATGTGAGCACGCAGCGCCGCTTCCGGGCCTTTGACCTGCAAGGGGAGTGCAATGCGATCGTGCGCAGCGTGAACCGCACCTCCACACGGTGCGCGATCGATGCCCGCGACCCCGTCACGGGCACGAGCGGTGATGTGAAACTGAACGAGTTGACCGCGGCTGTTATCGGCCGGGGTGTCACGGTATGGGTCTGGACCGGCGAGCGCGGCGACTCTTACGGTGACGCTGTTGACGCATTCGAGTTGCGCATCGCCGGCGAGGCTGACGCAGTGACGGTGCCGGCCGCGACTCTTCCATCGGCTGCGACCACTACTGCTACAATCACCACTACTACCACCACCACTACCACGACAACTACCACCACTACGACGACCGTTGCTGTTCCCGCGGGTAATGCGGCTGCGAGTTTCACGGTGATCTCAAGCGGCGCGAAGTCAGATAAGACGTTCGCTGCTGATACGGATAGGACTTTTGTTGAAGCTGATTTTGGTGACACGGTGACGTTGACTGTGCAGCTCAAGGACTCCTCTGGGGAGGACACGACCGCTGGTGTTGACGGCACTGAGGCCGCTGTGTTCGAGTTGGCCAGCATCCCGACGACTGGAACTTTTCTTACCGTAACCCGAAGTGACCCAAACATGGGTCTATCCTATCTTGGTAATATTGGCAGATTCTTGACGTCTGTTGTGTTGGTGAAGAAGTCGACGGGGGTTGGTGGGAGTGTCAGCTTCACTTTGACGATGGATGATCCTGACTCTGGGACTTCTGGGACCACTGGCAGCGTTGGTTTCGTTGTGCGGGCGAGCATCAACGCTCCCGGAGCCACGGATGACCGTCAAACCACGGCTTTCAAGTCTGGTCACATTAGGTTCGCTGAGCCCGGCATGACCACGACCACGACAACTACCACCACTACGACGACCATTGCTGTTCCTGCGGGTAATGCGGCTGCGAGTTTCACGGTGATCTCGAGCGGCGCGAAGTCAGACAAGACGTTCGCTGCTGATACGGATAGGACTTTCGTTGAGGCTGATTTTGGTGACACGGTGACGTTGACTGTGCAGCTCAAGGACTCCTCTGGGGAGGACACGACCGCTGGTGTTGACGGCACTGAGGCCGCTGTGTTCGAGCTGGTCAGCATCCCGTCCACGGGAACTTTTCTTACCGTAACCCGAGGTGACCCCAACATGGGTCTATCCTATCTCGGAAATCATGGCAGACTCTTGACGTCGGTTGTGTTGGTGAAGAAGTCGACGGGCGTTGGTGGGAGTGTCAGCTTCACTTTGACGATGGATGATCCTGACACGGGGGCCTCTGGGACCACTGGCAGTGTCGCCTTCGTTGTGCGAGCGAGCACGAACGCGCCCGGAGCCACGGATGACCGCCAAACCACGGCTTTCAAGTCCGGTCACATAAGATTCGCTGAACCCGGCATGACCACGACCACGACCACTACCACCACTACGACGACCATTGCTGTTCCTGCGGGTAATGCGGCTGCGAGTTTCACGGTGATCTCAAGCGGCGCGAAGTCAGACAAGACATTTGCTACTGATACTGATTTCGTAGAAGCTGATTATGGTGACACGGTTACGTTGACTGTGCAGCTCAAGGACTCCTCTGGGGAGGACACGACCGCTGGTGTTGACGGCACCAAGGCGGCTGTGTTCGAACTGGTCAGCATCCCGTCCACGGGAACTTTTAGTAGTGTGACCCGAAGTAACCCCAACATGGGTCTATCCTATCTTGGTAATATTGGCAGACTCTTGACGTCGGTTGTGTTGGTGAAGAAGTCGACGGGGGTTGGTGGGAGTGTCAGCTTCACTTTGACGATGGATGATCCTGACAAGGGGGCCTCTGGGACCACTGGCAGTGTCGCTTTCGTTGTGCGGGCGAGCACGAACGCTCCCGGAGCCACGGATGACCGTCAAACCACGGCATTCAGGTCCGGTCACATAAGGTTCACCGAAGCATCGGGGTAACCAGACAAGATGAAGCGGCGGGCCGTGCCGACTCGGGGGTTTGTGGGGGCGGCCGCCGCCGCACATCGTGCGGAGAGCGGTGCTGAGAACTCCAGCAGTTCTCAGGGTACGAGCGAGAGGGTTACCTGACGTTGGTGCGCAGCAGGCGAAGGGTTCGTGCCCAGGCGGTGTTCCAGGCCTGCTCGTCGTAGGTGCCCAGCGGGTTCTCCCAGTTGCCGAAGCCGTGTCCGGTGCCCCCGTACACATGGAAGACGACGTCCTTGCCGAGGCCCCGCAACTGTGCTGCCAGCGCCTCGCAGGCGTCGGGCGGGAAGAAGTCGTCGCTGGCCGCGAAGTGGCCCTCGACCTTCGCGCTGAGGTTGCTCCAGTCGAGCGTGTCGTCGCCGAGCGGGGCACCGTAGAAGGGCGCCGCAGCCGACACGCGGTCGCCGGCCAGCGCCGCGATTCGCAGCGTCAGCAGCCCGCCCATGCAGAATCCGGTGACGCCCACGCTCAAGGACGAGCAGGCGTCGTGATCGAGCAGGCAGTCGATGGCGGCGGACATGTCGCGCGCGGCCCGCTCCGGCGGCAGGCTCGTCATCAGCTCGCCTGCCTTGTCCATCTCGGTGTGCTCGGCTGCCTCGCCCCGGTAGAGGTCGGGAGCGAGAGCCGTGAAGCCCTCGCCGGCAAGCAGGTCGCACACCGACTTGATCTGCGGTACCAGGCCCCACCATTCCTGCAGCACGATCACCCCAGGCCCCGAGCCTGACTCGGCGGCGGCGATATAGCCGCGTGCTGTCGTGCCGTTGGCGGCGAACTCCACCATCTCACCCATCGGGCCTCCTTGCCGGCGGTTCCTACGAACGCCCCAAGCCTGCCAGATCGCCCGTTGCAGTGCTCACACCGGGCCTGGGTCAGCCGGTTCGCGGGCGAGCCGGGATCGTCGCTAGTTTCTTGCCGGCATGGCTGTGACCTCTGCCCGCGGGCTGCTGCTGGCCCACGGCGCCGGCGGGGGCGCCGACCATCACACGCTGGCGGCCCTCGCCGACGGGCTCGACCTGCCGGTGCGCCGCATGGAGTTCGCCTACCGGAAGCAGGGCCGGCGGTTCTGTGACCGCGCCCCCAGACTCGTCGCCGAGGTGCGCTCGGAGGCCGAGGCGTTCGCCGCCACGCTCGGCACCGCCACCGGCTCACTGCTGCTGGGCGGCCGGTCGCTGGGCGGCCGCATGTGCTCGGTGGCCGTGGCCGAGGGTCTGCCCGCGGCCGGCCTGGTGCTGCTCAGCTACCCGCTGCATCCGCCCGGTAAGCCCGGCAAGCTGCGCGTGGAGCACTTCAACCGCATCGATGTGCCGGTGCTGTTCGTGACCGGCGACCCCTTCGGCACACCCGAGGAGTTCGGCGCGCACATCGGCAGCATCGCCGGCGAGGTGACCACGCACTGGCTCGAGGGCCGACCCGAGCCCAGGGGCGGATGCCGAGATCGTCGCCGCCGTGGCACGGTTCATCGCCGCTCTTTGAGGCGGGGTTCGCAAGGGGGTGACGCCGCTCGAGCAGGTTGACGCTGCTGCCGGACTCGTTGCCGCCCTTTGAGGCAGGGTCGGCGAGGGTAGCCTCGCGGTCATGTTGGAGCGGATCGCGGGGCTCGAGAAAGAGCTGAAAGACGTGGAGATCCGCCTTGGCGACCCCGCCGTGCGGTCCGACCCGAGCCGCCTCGCCGAGCTTGGTCGCCGCTACAAGCAACTCGACGAGATCGTGGCTGCGGGCCGCCGGCTGACCTCCGCGATCGGTGACCGCGACGAGGCGCTCGGCATGCACGCCTCGGCCAGCGCCGCCGAGCGGGTCGAGCTGCGCGAGATCGTCGAGGAACTCGAGGCGACCGTCGCCGCCCTCGAGGACGAGATGCGGGTGCTGCTGCTGCCGCCGGACCCGAACGACGGCCGCAACGTGATCGTGGAGATCCGCGGGGCCGTGGGCGGCGAGGAGGCCAACCTGTTCGCTCGGGACCTGTTCGGCATGTACCAGGCCTATGCGCGCCGCCGGGGCTGGAAGCTGGAGCCGCTGGCCGCCTCGCCGTCGGATCTCGGAGGATACACGGAGGTCAGCGGCTTGATATCGGGAGATCAGGCGTGGACGCGCCTCAAGCACGAGGCGGGGACGCACCGCGTGCAGCGCGTGCCCGTGACCGAGTCTCAGGGCCGCGTGCACACGTCGGCGGCCACGGTGTCGGTGCTGCCCGAGGCGCGCGAGGTTGATGTGCGCATCGACGACTCCGACCTGCAGATTGACGTCTATCGCTCCTCGGGCCCCGGCGGGCAGTCCGTCAACACCACCGACTCCGCTGTGCGGGTAACCCATCTGCCGACCGGCCTGGTGGTGTCGATGCAGGACGAGAAGAGCCAGCTTCAGAACAAGCAGAAGGCGTTGCGGGTGCTGCGCTCACGGCTTCTGCGGGCCGAGCAGGAGCGGGCCGCCGCCGAGCAGTCGGCGCTGCGGCGCGGCCAGGTGGGCGGCGGCGACCGTTCCGAGAAGATCCGCACCTACAACGTCAAGGAGAACCGGGTCACCGACCATCGCATCGGCCTCACCGTCTACAGGCTCGAGAGGATCCTCGCCGGCGAGCTCGACCAGATCAGCGACGCCCTCGTGCAGGACGAGCAGCGCACCCTGCTGGCCCCGAGCGTCGGCGCCTGAGAGGTCGGCCGCGGCGTGGCGGGATCCGGCCCCGGCCCGGCGAGCGGCGGGTCGATGCCGGCGCCGGTCGCTCACAGCACGGGGAGATCTGGCGGGTGTTCGGCCGAGGTGGAGGTGTCGGCGCCTGAGGGGTCGGGCAGCGGCGCGGCCGGGGCCGCGGAGCCGGTGCGCTGGCGCGGCCTGCTGGGAGAGGCGCGGCGCGCGCTGGCCGGCGTGGAGGAGGTGTGCTCGCCCGAGGTCGACGCCCGCCGCATCGTGGAGGCCGCGTCGGGAGCCGATCCGGCGACGTTCGACAGTGTGCTCGCCGAGCCGGCCACCAGACTCGGCGCAGGCCGGTTCCACGAGATGCTGCAGAGGCGCATCGCGGGCGAGCCGCTGCAGTACGTGGTCGGCTCGTGGGGGTTCCGGACCCTCGACCTGATGATCGACCGCAGGGTGCTGATCCCCAGGCCCGAGACCGAGGCGGTGGCCGGCTGGGCCATAGCGGAGGTGCAGCGTCGCGCGGTCGCGGGCGGTGGCGCCGCGGCCGGCAAAGGTGCCGGAGAGGCGGGTGCCGCGGGCGGTGGCGCCGCTGCCGGCAAAGGTGCCGGAGAGGTGGCTGCCGCCGGCGGTGGCACCGGTGCCGGGGAGGTGGCTGTGGTGGATTTGGGCACCGGGTCGGGTGCCGCGGGTGGTGGTACCGGTGCCGGGGAGGTGGCTGTGGTGGATTTGGGCACCGGGTCGGGTGCCGCGGGTGGTGGTACCGGTGCCGGGGAGGTGGCTGTGGTGGATCTGGGCACCGGGTCGGGTGCCATTGCGCTGTCGGTCGCCGTCGAGTGCCCGAGCGCCAGGGTGTTCGCCACGGACGTGTCGGCCGAGGCGCTGTCGGTGGCGCGTGCCAATTTGTCGGGACTGGGGCGCGCCGCGGCCCGGGTGAGCCTGCACGAGGGCGACTGGTACGAGGCGCTGCCCGCCGGGTTGCGTGGCTCGGTCGATGTGGTGGTCTCCAACCCGCCCTACATTGGCACCGCCGAGGAACTGCCGCCGCTGGTGGCCGACTGGGAGCCGCCCGTGGCTCTGTGGGCGGGCCCCGTGGGCGACGAGGCGGTGCATCAGGTGATCGACGGGTCCCTCGAGTGGTTGAGGCCCGGCGGCACGGTGATCGTCGAGGTGGCCTCGCATCGTGCCCGGCAAGCCGCGAGCATCGCCGCCTCGGCCGGGCTGAGCGACATCCGCGTGGAGCGCGATCTGGCCGGACTGGATCGCATCGTGATCGCCACGCGCCCCGCAACCCGCCGGTGATCGGAACCTGGCTTGACCGCTGAGCGGGTGATGCCGGCAGATGATCCCGCGGCGCGTGCTGCCGCGGTTGCCGCGGCACGCCGTGAGCTTCGCCGCGGCAGGCCGGTCGGGGTGCCCACCGACACGGTCTACGGGCTGGCGGCCTACGCCGCGAACGCCGACGCCGTGCAGCACCTCTTCGACCTGAAGGAACGTCCAGAGGACCGGAGCATCGCCGTGCTTGTGGCCGATGCGGCCGCCGCCGAGGCCCTCGTGCAACTGGAGGGGGCCGCAGGGCGGCTGGCCCAGCGCTTCTGGCCCGGCCCGCTCACCATCGTCGCCGCACGCAGACCCGATGCACCGCCGCATCTGGGTCGCGCCTCGTCCATCGGTGTGCGCCTGCCCGACGACGACCTCATGCGCGCCATCGCGGCGGGCGGCCCGCTGGCCGTGACCAGCGCCAACCTTCACGGGGCTGCGACGCCGCCCACCGCCGCGGCTGTCGCGGCGCTGTTCCCGTCAGTGGAGGTTGTGGTCGACGGCGGACCCCGCCCCGGGATGTCGTCCACCGTCGTCGACACCACCGGAACCACTCCCGCGGTGCTGCGTGCCGGCCCGATCACCGCCGAAGCGATCCTCGCAGCGGTCGGCGCGCCGTACTCCCCGAACGCGGATGGGTGACCGGGCCGCTCGGGCCACGGCCTCGCTTCGTGCAGTTTGAGGGGTGGGCGGTTGAGTGCGGGTTGCCCGCTCGGCCTCTTAGGATCGGTGCTGATGCGGGTTGCGGTCGGGGCCGACCATGCGGGCTACGCGCTCAAGCAGGCTCTGGCAGAGCGCCTGCGGCAGGCGGGTCACGAGGTGGTGGATTGCGGCGCGCACTCCACTGAGCGGGTCGACTACCCCGACTTCGGCGCCGCGGTCGGCCGGGCCGTCGCCGGTGGCACCGCGGAGCTCGGGGTCTGCGTGTGCGGCAGCGGCAACGGCATCGCCATGGCGGCCAACAAGATCGCCGGGGTGCGGGCCGCGGTGGCCCACGACGTGACCTCGGCCCGCCTCGCAAGAGCCCACAACGACGCCAACGTGCTGTGCATCGGCGAGCGGCTCACCGGTGCCGGGGTTGCCGGCGAGGCTCTCGACGCCTGGCTCGCCGCCACCTTCGACGGCGGCCGCCACGAGGCCCGGGTCGCCAAACTAGCCAAACTGGACGCGCTGCCGGCGCACGATTGAGCGCCCCAGAGCAGTGGCGACCGTTCATCACTACCGGCTCGGCAACCGGCTTGCTCGCGCAGCCTGTCACTCAGCCACCGGCTCGCTCGCGCAGCCTGCCACCCACCCACCGGCTTGCTCGCGCAGCTTGCCACCCACCCACCGACCCTTGAGACAGAGAGCGAGGATGCCCCATGGCCTGGCCCACCGTTGACGGCGCCGTCACAGAACTGATCCGTCGCGAGACCCACCGCCAGAACACCACCGTTCAGCTCATCGCCTCGGAGAACTTCGCCAGCCCGGCGGTGATGGCCGCCACCGGATCGGTGTTCACCAACAAGTACAGCGAGGGCTATCCCCGACGGCGCTACTACGGCGGCAACATGGTCGTGGACGAGGTCGAGGAACTGGCCCTGCAGCGGGCCTGCTCGCTCTTCGGCGCCGACCACGCCAATGTTCAGCCCCACGCCGGGGCCATCGCCAACATGGGCGCCTACCAGGCACTCCTTCAGCCCGGCGACACGGTGCTGGGCATGAGCCTCGACCACGGGGGCCACCTCACCCACGGTTCGCCGGTGAACTTCTCGGGCCTGCACTACCGCTTCGTGGCCTACGGCGTCACCGCCAGCGACGAGCGCATCGACCTCGACCAGCTGCGCGACCTGTCCCTGGCCGAGCGACCCAGGCTGATCGTGGCCGGGGCCACCGCGTACCCGCGCCAGATACCTCCCGAGCCCCTGAGGGAGATAGCCGACGAGGCGGGGGCGCTGCTGATGTTCGACGCGGCCCACATCGCCGGGCTGATCGCCGGCGGCGTTCATCCCAACCCGACGCAGCTGGCCGATGTGGTCACCTTCACCACGCACAAGACCCTGCGCGGCCCCCGGGGAGGGGCCATCCTGTGCCGCTCCGAGCACGCTGCAGCGGTGGACAAGGCCATGTTCCCCGGCATCCAGGGCGGCCCGCTCGATCATGCCGTGGCCGCCAAGGCGGTGGCGTTCGCGGAGGCCGCGACGGCTGAGTTCGCTGACTACGCGGCCCGCATCGTGGAGAACTCGCGGGCGCTGGCCGCGGCGCTGGCACAGCACGGCTTCCGGCTCGTCTCGGGCGGCACCGACAACCACCTGATGCTCGTCGACCTGCGCACTTTCGATGCGGACCTGACCGGCAAGGAGGCCCAGGCCGTCCTCGACTCCGCCGGCATCAGCCTCAACAAGAACACCGTGCCCGACGACCCCCGCTCGCCGTTCGTCACGTCGGGTGTTCGCATCGGCACGCCGGCGGTGACCACGCAGGGCATGGACACAGATGACATGGCGGTGATCGCGGAGCTCATCGCCCGGGCCCTGCGCGGTCGCTCCGACGAGGCTGCGGTCGCCGCGGTCCGAGCCGACGCCGAGGCCCTGTGCGCAACCAAGCCGCCCTACCCGCAGCTGCCGAGCCGGCCTTAGGGCGTGTCCGGGAAGTTGAGCGCTTGTGTCTGGTACTCGGGCGGTACTCGCGCTGTACTGATGTGCCTGTGTCGGGTGGTCGAGCGGTAATGAGGTGCTTGTGTCTGTGATAGACGATCTGCTCGCCAACAACGCCGGTTACGCGGCGCGCTTCGATGAGGGCGACCTGCCGGTGCGTCCGGCCCTGGCACTGGCCGTGGTGGCCTGCATGGACGCCCGCCTCAACGTGGGGTCCCTGCTGGGCATCGGCACCGGCGACGCGCACATCATCCGCAACGCCGGCGGCGCCGTGACCGATGACACGATCCGCTCGCTCACCATCTCGCAGCGGCTGCTGGGCACGACCTCGATCATCCTCGTCCACCACACGGACTGCGGCATGACGACCTTCAGCGACGACGAGCTGAAGAGGTCGATCCAGGCCGACACCGGACTCCGCCCGCCCTTCGCGCTCGAGGCGTTCGACGACCCCGGCGAGGACGTGCGCCAGTCCATCGCACGCATCCGGGCGAGCCCCTTCATCCCCCGCAAGAACGACATCCGCGGCTTCGTCTACGACTGCGCCACAGGCAGGCTGAACGAGGTCGCCTAGCTGTCGGCCCACGTGAGGCCGCCAAGCAAGCTAGCGGCTCCTCGAGTGGGGTCGAGACCCTGATGGAACCGGCGGCCGCTTGGATCATCGTCCGTGCCGTCGTGGAGACTGAGACGCCGACTCGTCGGGTTCGTGGGGGCATAATCATCGCTATGACTACCAATTCCGACCTTGCGGCGCGCTACGCCGCCGTGCTGCCCAGTTTCCTGCACCCGCTCTACTCCGAGCCGATCTCCATCGACCGCGGCGAGGGCAGCTACGTGTGGGATGTGGAGGGCAACCGCTACCTGGACTTCTTCGGCGGCGTGCTGACCACCATGATCGGGCACAGCGAGCCCAGCGTCGTGGCTGCCACCCGTGAGCAGGCGGCCAAGGTGATGCACACCTCCACGCTGTACCTGAGCGAGCCCATGATCGCCTTCGCCGAGGACGTGGCCCGCGTCTCGGGCATCGAGGACGCGCGGGTGTTCTTCACGCCCTCGGGCAGCGAGGCCAACGACGCGGCGCTGCTGATGGCGACCGCCCACCGCGGCTCCAACCAGATACTCGCCCTGCGCAACAGCTACCACGGACGCTCCTTCGCCACCCAGGCCGTGACCGCTCAGCGGGGCTGGTCGTCCACCAGCCTCACCGGCCTCAACGTCACCTTCGTGCAGGGCGGCTACCGGCTGCGCAGCCCGTTCCGCGACGCCGACGACGGCGCCTACACGGCGGCCTGCGTCGACGATCTGGTGCAGCTCATTGACATGACCACGGCGGGCGACGTCGCCGCCATGATCGCCGAGCCGATCCAGGGGGTGGGAGGCTTCACCGTGCCCCCCGACGGCTTCTTCGGCGCCATGCACAAGGTGCTCGCCGCCCACGGCATCCTGTTCATCTCCGACGAGGTGCAGACCGGCTGGGGCCGCACGGGCGACCACTTCTGGGGCTACGAGGCCCACGGGATCGTCCCCGACATGCTCACCTTCGCCAAGGGCGTGGGCAACGGCATCACCCTGGCCGGCGTGGTGGTGCGGGCCGGCATAGCCGACTCCATCGGCGCCATGCAGTTCTCCACGTTCGGGGGCAACCCGCTCTCGGCCGCGGCCGGGCGGGCCACCCTTCGGCGGGTGCTGCAGGACGGTCTGCAGGCCAACGCCGCGGCCATGGGACAGAGGCTGGTCGCAGCGCTGGCCCCGGCCGTCGAGCGCGCGGACAGTGTGGCCGAGTTGCGGGGCCGGGGACTGATGCAGGCCATGGAGTTCGTGCATCCCGGCTCGATCGAGCCCGACGCGGCCACGGCGGGGGCCGTGCTGGAGGAGTGCCGCCGGCTGGGCCTGCTGGTCGGCAAGGGCGGCCTCTACGGCAACGTGATCCGGATCACCCCGATGCTCAACGTCAGCGCCGCCGAGATCGACGAGGGCGCGGCAGCGCTGACCCAGGCCCTCGCCGGCGCGGGTTAGGAGTTTGAGGGTGCCCGGAAGGCGGTCAGGCGGAGGCCCCAGCAGTTGACGGTGTCATTGAGGCGGGTGGCGCAGGCATAGCCATATCCGGTTGTGAGGGCTTTGTATGTGCCGGCGGGTGGGGTGGCTTGGCCTCCAACGTCGTCGCCCCAGCAGGCGATGGTGTCGTTGCTGCGGATCGCGCATGCAAAGTTGGTTCCGGCAGCGACGGCTTTGTATGTGCCAGCGGGTGGGGTGGCTTGGCGTTTAGAGTTGCTGCCCCAGCAGGCGATGGTGTCGTCGGTCTTGATGGCACAACTATGCCAGCTTCCGGTAGAGAGGGCCTTGTATGTGCCGCCGGGCGGTGTTGCGCGGTTTGAGCTGTTGCTGCCCCAGCAGGCGAGGGTGTCGTCGGCCTTGATGGCACAAGTATGAGCGAAGCCGGCAGAAACGGCCTTGTAAGTGCCTGCGGGTGGAGTGCTCTCGCCTTGACCGGTGTAACCCCAGCAGGCCATGGTGTCGTCCATCTTGATGGCGCACGTGTGGAAGACTCCGCCGGAGATGGCTTTGTATGTGCCCGCAGGCGCCGCAGTTAGGTTTGTGTCAAAGTCGCTCCAGCAGGCGAGGGTGTCGTCGACTTTGATGGCGCACGTGTGGGTGCCCGCGGCGGTGACGGCCTTATATGTTCCCGCGGGCGGAGTTGTCTGGCCCCAAGCGGCGGTTCCCCAGCAGGCGATGGCACCGTTGCTGCGAACAGCACAGACATTGGCATTGCTGGTATAGTGTCCGGGAGACGCTGAAATATGCTTGATGGCATCTGAGGGCGGGTCTACCGTGTCCGCGCGGCCCCAACAGGCGATGGTGTCGTCGGTCTTGATCGCACATTTGAAGTGTTTTCCACCGGCGATGGCCTTGTATGTGCCCGCGGGTGCGGTCGTGTGACCCGACATATTGAGGCCCCAGCAGGCGATGGTGTCGTCCATCTTGATGGCACAATCATAAGAGTGCTTGTAGTCGTTGCCGACGCCGAGGGACTTGTATGTGCCCGCGGGCGCGGAGGTTTGGCCCGTAACGTTGCGGCCCCAGCAGGCGATGGTGTCATCCGTCTTCTTGATAGCGCAAGTATGATCGTTGCCAGCGGCGACTGCTTTGTATGTGCCCTCGAGAGCGGTAACCGCGCCATCTCTGTTGCGGCCCCAGCAGGCCATGGTGTCGTCGGTCTTGATGGCACAATTGTGTGAGGATCCAATGGTGACGGCTTTGTATGTGCCGTCGGGCGGGGTGGCGCGGTTTGAGCTGTTGCGGCCCCAGCAGGCGATGGTGTCATCCGTCTTGATGGCACAACCATGGGAGAATCCGGCAGCGACGGCTTTGTATGTGCCTGCGGGTGGGGTGGTTCTGCCGGAAGAGTTGCTGCCCCAGCAGGCGAGGGTGTCGTCGGCCTTGATGGCACATGTGAAGCTGGTTCCGGCAGCGACGGCTTTGTATGTGCCCGCGGGCGCGTTGGCGGCTCCCCCAATGTTGTGCCAGCCCCAGCAGGTGAGAGTGTCGTCGTTCTTGATGGCGCAGGCGTGATCGGAGCCTGCCGATACAGCTTTGTATGTGCCCGCGGGCACTGGGTTGGGGAAGGTGCGGGGCACAGTGGTCGTCGTTGCGGTTGTGGTTGTGGTTGTGGGCGCTGTGGCTGTCGTTGTGGTTGTGGGCGCTGTCGCTGTTGGGACGTAGTAGACGGGTGTGGTGGTGTCTCTCGCATCGTCCCGGGTGGCGGCAACTGTGGTGGTGGTAGAGATCGTGGTTGTTGGAGTGGTCGCTGCTTTGGCCATGGTGAGCAGGGTGGCGGCTTGTGTTCGGGTGATTGTCTGGTTGGGGCAGTATGTGAGGCTGCCTTGCCGGCATCTTGTGGCGGTGAGTCCGAGGACTCTGGTGAGGGCGTGGATGCCGGCGGCGTGGGAGCTGCCCTTGATATCGGTGAATCCGCCGGGGGTGTCGGTGTAGCCGGCGGGGCCGCTGGCCGGGAGTTTGAAGGCGCGGACGAGGAGGGTGGCCATCTGGCCGCGTGTGACCGGTTTGTCGGCGCAGAAGCTCAAGGGTTCGGTCTCGCAGCCGAGGGTGATGCCGAGTTCGGCGAGGCGTTCGACGTAGGGCGCCCACCATTGGCTTGCGTCGACGTCGGAGAAGCGGCTGGTGGTGATTGGTTTGGGCGCTTTGTCGTCGAGGGCGCGCACGAGCAGTACGGCGATCTGCCAGCGCAGCAGGGGCTGGTCGTCGCAGTCGGATCCGAGCGTGTCGCAGTCGATGCCCTCTAACAGGTCCGTTGTGCTAGGGGCGGTGGTACTGGTTTGGGCGCTGGCCGTGGTCGGCATCTGGGATGCCGCCAGCAGTGCCAGCACCGCCAGGGCTCGCAGCAGCAGTCGCCTGGGCTGCTGCGAGCGTGCCGACCCGGGCTGCGATGAGCCGCTCACTGCCGCCGGGGGGGGGGGGGGTGGAAGCCATGTCAGGGGCGGTCGCGGTCATAGCACGTCCTTTGTGGGCAACTGGATCCGATGTCGGCAACCATAGCAGCCACACCGCGCACCGTCACACAGCACACCGCATAATCGCCGCGTCCTGCGCGCCCCAGTCGACGGTCGTGTCAGGAGTTTGAGGGTGCCCGGAAGGCGGTCAGGCGGAGGCCCCAGCAGTTGACGGTGTCATTGAGGCGGGTGGCGCATGCATAGCCATATCCGGTTGAGAGGGCTTTGTATGTGCCGGCGGGCGGGGTGGCTTGGCCTCCAATGTCGTCGCCCCAGCAGGCGATGGTGTCGTTGCTGCGGATGGCACAAGTAAAGTTGGTTCCGGCAGCGACGGCCTTGTATGTGCCGGCGGGTGGGGTGGCTTGGCGTTTGGAGTTGCTGCCCCAGCAGGCGATGGTGTCGTCCATCTTGATGGCGCAGCTATGGGAGCCTCCGGCGGAGAGGGCCTTGTATGTGCCGGCGGGCGAGGTGGTTCGGCCCGAGGCGTTCCAGCCCCAGCAGGCGATGGTGTCGTCGGCTTTGATGGCGCACGTGTGGTAGTTGCCGGCATCCATGGTCTTGTATGTGCCTGTGGGTGGGGTGCTTTCGCCATCATCATTGTAACCCCAGCAGGCGAGCGTGTCGTCGGTCTTCATGGCGCACGTGTGCGTAACTCCCGAGGAGATGGCTTTGTATGTGCCCGCGGGTGCGGCAGTTAGACTTGTGTCCAGGTCGCCCCAGCAGGCGATGGTGTCGTCGGCTTTGATGGCGCATGTGAAGCCGCCGCCGGTGGCGACGGCCTTATATGAGCCCGCAGGCGTGTTGGTCTGGCCCCAAGCGGCGGTTCCCCAGCAGGCGATGGCACCGTTGCTGCGAACAGCACAAACATTGGCGTTGCTGGTAAAATTTCCGGCAGATGCTGACAGATGCTTGATGGTGCCGGAGGGCGGGTCCACCGTGTCTGCGCGTCCCCAGCAGGCGATGGTGTCGTCGGTCTTGATCGCACATTTGAAGTGTTTTCCGCCGGAGATGGCTTTGTATGTGCCCGCGGGTGCAGTGGTGTGGCCCGACATATTTTGGCCCCAGCAGGCGATGGTCCCGTCGGTCTTGATAGCACAATCGTAGGAGTATTGAAAGTCGTTGCCGACGCCGAGGGCCTTGTATGTGCCCGCTGGCGCGGAGGTTTGGCCCGTAACGTTGCGGCCCCAGCAGGCGATGGTGTCATCGGTCTTCTTGATAGCACAACTATGGTCGTTGCCGGCGGCGACGACTTCGTATGTGCCGGCAGGAGGGGTAGATTGGCCGTCAGAGTTGCCTCCCCAGCAGGCGATGGTGTCATCGGTCTTGATGGCGCAATTGTGGGTGGCTCCAGTGGCGATGGCCTTGTATGTGCCCGCGGGCGGGGTGGCTTTGCTGGAAGTGTTGCTGCCCCAGCAGGCGATGGTGTCGTCGGTCTTGATGGCACAACTATGGGAGGATCCGGTTGAGACGGCTTTGTATGTGCCCGTGGGAGCGGTAGCGCTGCCGGAAGGGTTGTAGCCCCAGCAGGCGATGGTGTCGTCGGTCCTGATGGCACATGTGAAGCTGGTTGAGGCGGAGACGGCTTTGTATGTGCCCGCGGGCGCGTTGGCGGCTCCCCCAATGTTGTGCCAGCCCCAGCAGGTGAGAGTGTCGTCGTTCTTGATGGCGCAGGCGTGATCGGTGCCTGCCGATACAGCCTTGTATGTGCCCGCGGGCGCTGGGTTGGGGAAGGTGCGGGGCACCGTGGTTGTCGTTGTGGTTGTTGTTGGGGCAGTGGTTGTGGTTGGAGTTGTGACGGCTGGAACTGTGACGGCTGGAACATAGTAGGTGGGCGTGTCGGCCGCGGCTGGTGCGTCCTGGGTGGCGGCAACCGTGGTGGTAGTAGAGATCGTGGTTGTTGTGGTGGTGGTCGCCGTTGCTGCCGCGATGGTTCTGGTGAGCAGGGTGGCGGCTTGTGCTCGGGTGATTGTCTGGTTGGGGCAGTATGTGAGGCTGCCTTTGTCGCATTTTGTGGCGGTGAGTCCGAGGGCTTTGGTGAGGGCGTGGATGCTGGCGGCGTGGGAGCTGCCCTTGATGTCGGTGTAGCCGCCGGGGGTGTCGGTGTAGCCGCCGGGGCCGCTGGCCGGGAGTTTGAAGGCGCGGGTGAGGAGGGTGGCCATCTGGCCGCGTGTGACCGGTTTGTCGGCGCAGAAGCGCAGGGGTTCGGTTTCGCAGCCGAGGGTGATGCCGAGTTCGGCGAGGCGCTCCACGTAGGGTGCCCACCACTGGCTTGCGTCGATGTCGGAGAAGCGGCTGGTGGTGATGGGTTGGGGCGCTTTGCCGTCGAGGGCGCGCACGAGCAGCACGGCGATCTGCCAGCGCAGCAGCGGCTGGTCGTCGCAGTCGGATCCGGGCGTGTCGCAGTCGATGCCCTCGAAGAGGTCTGTTGTGCTACGGGCGGGTGCGGGGGTGCCGGTTTGGGCGCTGACCGCGGCGGGCGCCTGGAGTGCTGCGAGCAGTGCCAGCAACGCCAGTGTTCGCAGCAGCAGCCGACGCTGCGGCGAGCCTGCCCGCCGAGGTGGTTTCGATGAGCCGCTCACGGCGCGGGGGGGGGGGTGGAAGCCATGTCAGGGGCGGTCGCGGTCATAGCACGTCCTTTGTGGGCAACTGGATCCGATGTCGGCAAACATAGCAGCGCAAGCCACACCGCGCACCGCCACACCGCGCACCGCCCAAATCGCCACGACGCGGCGGCAGACACCGGCGACCCACCCGCGACACGTGCACACGACCCTGCGCGAACCGGCGGTTCAGGACGGCTCCAGATGGGCCGTGGCGCCGCGTCCGAGCACTCGCAGGAAGGCGCCGGCCCGGGGCTTCGGGTAGAAGAAGCTCGACTTGGGCGGCATCTTGGAGCCCTCGTCGGCCACGGCGAGCAGCTCGTCCACCGACAGCGGGTACATCACGAAGCCGACCCGGCCCGCGGCGTCACAGCGACTGACCAGCCCATCGGGTCCGGCTGTGTCGGGCAGGTACTCCACGGTGCCGCCGGCGGCGAGCTCGTCGGCGCCCAGCACGGGATCAAGCACCCGCCTGCGCAAGCGGTCCACGTCCAGGCAGCGTAGGGCGCCCTGTTCGTGTGGCTGGGGGGGCAGCGTCAGCCGGTGCCAGGTTCCAGCGCAGTACACGCCCATCTCGCCGGATCGCTCCGGTCGGGCTTGCTCGGCGCTCGGCACGGCTCGTAACCCGCCGCCCAGGTCGCGCGCACAGGATTCGAGGGCCGCGAGGCAATCGCTCGGGCCGCTGTGGCGCAGGTCGATGGCGATGCGGTGGTAGGCCTCGACATGCAGCTGGCTGTGGGGGAACACGGCGGCAAGGGTCCGTGCCAGCGTCGGGTTGCCGGGATCGCGGGACTGCGCCCGCTGCGCGGCGGCCGAGCGATGGTGCCCGTCGGTCACGTACAGCACCTGGTCGGCCACAGCCGCCAGCAGGCCGCCGGTCGCCTCCGCGGGCACCGTCCAGATCTGGTGACGCACCAGGTGGGAGCCGAACTCCAGCTGCGCCGCGGCGGCGCCGGCGATCTCGTCCAGCAGCCCTGGGAACCGCGAGTCCGCCGAGGCTCGCACGGCCAGTGCCACCGGGCTGGACGTGGCGCCGACCCCCAGCAGGTGCTCGCTGAGCAGCGCGGTGCGCTCCTCTCGCACGTTCTCGTGGACACGGATGCGACCGTCACTGAAGCCGCGGACAGCGACCGTGCCGATCATCGCGGTCTGGCGGCCCCGTGCGTGCGTGAGCCGGTACAGGTACAGCGAGGGGCGACCGGTGGGGGCGAACGCCTCGGCGTCCAGCAGGCGGGTGAAGGCGGCCGCACCCTGACGGACGAGGCGGTCGATCGACAGGTCCTCGTCGTCGAGGAGATCCTCGCTGCTGCGGGTGACGTTGACGTAGCTGTAGGGGTTCTCCCTGGAGATCGAGCGCCGCTGCCCGGGCGTCAGGTTGTCGTAGGCACGGCTGATCACGCGGTCGGCCCACTGAGGCTTGACCAGCCAGCCCGCGAACGGCGCCAGCAACGGCTCCTCAGGCATCAGCGGCGCTGGCATCGGCTGTGAGGGGTGGCGTCGGTGGCGGTGGCGTCGCCTGTGCGGATCCGTGCTCAGGGGTGTTGAGGGCGTTGGCTGGGTGGCAGCGCGCGGGCGGCGGTGTGTTGGCGGGATGGGTGGAGGTCATGGTTTGAAGACTGTGACTCCGATGATGTCGGGCAGTGAGCGGATGCCGTCGAGCAGTCCCTCGTCGACGGCTCCCGAGACCTCGATGGTGGCGGCCGCCGCCTGTGAGCCTGCGAAGATCCGGTTGCTCATGTTGGCGACGTTGATGTCGCGCCTGCGCAGCTCTTGGAGGACCGAGGCCAGCGCGCCCACCCGGTCGTAGTGACGCACGCTGAGCGTAGCGGTCTTGTGGGGAGCGCTCTCTAAGTTGACGCAGTTGATCACGCTGCCGCTGCGGTATTGCTCGATCACCTCGACGGCGCCCTCGGCCACCGCCTGTTGGGCCTGCTGGGTGGACGCCCCGATGTGGTGGGTGACGGTGACCTTGGCGTGACGTGCCAGAGCGCAGTCGAGCGCACCCGTGGCCGCCGGCGGCTCGTCTGCCAGCACATCGAGGCCGGCTCTCAGGTTGGTGGAGTCGAGGGCCGCGAGCAGCGCGGCCTCGTCGACCACCTCGCCGCGTGAGGTGTTGATCAGCACGGCGTCGTGCTTCATCGCGGCCAGGAACCGTGAATCGACCAGCCCCGCCGTGTGCGGCCCGCCGGGCACGTGGACCGAGACGACGTCGCCGGCGGCCAGCACATCATCGAGCGAGGGCAGCGTGGTGACGCCGATCTCGTCCATCCGCCGCAGCACGCTGGGGGGTCGCGGCTTGCCAGTGGCAACCACCCGCATGCCGCAGGCCGCGGCTCGCTGCGCGACCTCCAAGCCAATGGCGCCCATGCCGACGATGCCCAGGGTAGTGCCGTACAGGCCCCGCGCCTTGCTGTAGGCGCGCTTGTTCCAGATGCCCGAGCGCAGGTCCGCGGTGCCCGAGGCGATGTGGCGGTCGGTGGCGAGCATCAGCCCCATCGTCAGCTCGGCCACAGCGACGGCGTTGCGTCCCGGCACGTTGCACACAAAGACTCCCAGCTCGGCGGCTCGCCGGCAGTCGACGGTGTTGGTGCCGCTGCCCGCCCGCACCACCAGGCCGAGCTCGCGGCCGGCCTCGATGGTTCGGGCCGTGACCCTGGTGCTGCGAACCACCAGCACGTCGATGCCCTCGACATGGCCGGGCAGCTCCGCCGCGGTGAGGGACGGCTCGACCACGCACACGTCGCCGCCGGCGCGGAGCCGCTCGATGGCGGCGCCGGACAGGCCATCGGCGAAGAGGATCCTCATGCTCGGGCCACCTCTGAGCAAGCGTGATGTTCGGAGCTAGTCGGGAACCACCCTTCGCAGACAGTCCCGCATGACGGACCGCTCATCGTAGGTCGCAAGCGCCGACCCCTGCTCAACCGCGGCCGCAAGAAACCACAATCTTGCATCTCCGGCCAACAACGCCCGAGTAGCAGGCTGCGCCCGTGCCTGCACAGCGTGGTGGGCGAACAAGTGCCGGCACCCTCGGACGCTGACGACCGCTCCGTGCCGGCTTCCGCGCGGTGCCGGCCGAGCGCGTAGCCTCGACCGCGTGGCCGGCAGCGACCAAGCCAGCGATCAAGCGGGGGATCAAGCCGTGGCGGGTAACTTCGAGCGCACCGCGGGCGGGGCGGTGCTCATGGACGGCAACCGCCTGCGGGACGAGATCGTCGCCGACCTGAACGCGCGGATCACCCGGGCGGGCAGGCCCGGCGTGTGCTTGGCCACGGTGCTGGTCGGAGATGACCGGCCGAGCCGCATCTATGTGCGCAACAAGCAGCGCAAGGCGGCTGAGGCCGCCATGGAGTCCCGGCATGTGGAACTGGGCGGCGACGCGACCCAGGCGGAGGTGGAGGGCACCGTGCGCGAGCTCGCCGGCGATCCCGGCGTTCACGGGATCCTCGTGCAGTTGCCGCTGCCGGAGGGTTTGGACGCTGATCCGGTGCTCGAGGGGATCCCCCCGCTCAAGGACGTCGACGGGTTGACGCCGGCCTCGATGGGGCGCCTGGTGCGAGGCGGGCGCGGGCACGTCCCCTGCACGCCGCTGGGCGTGATGCGCCTGCTGGAGCGTTACGGCGTGGCGACCGACCGCAGGCGGGCCGTGGTGATCGGTCGCTCCACCCTCGTGGGGCTGCCGCAGGTTCTGCTGCTCGCGCGCAAGGGCACCGATGCCACCCCGACCCTGGCTCACAGCCGTACCGCTGATCTGGCGGCTCTGTGCCGCACCGCCGACATCATCGTGGCGGCAGCGGGCATGGCCGGATTGGTGACGGCTGACTTCGTGCGTCCGGGCGCGGCGGTGGTCGACGTCGGGATCTCCCGCACGGCTGAGGGCATCGTGGGCGATGTGGACTTCGCAGCCGTTCAGGAGGTGGCCGGTGCGATCACGCCCATGCCGGGCGGCACCGGCCCGATGACCATCGCCTGCCTGCTTCAGAACACACTGTCCGCGGCCCGGATGCAGCACGCCTTCGGCGCATAGCGGGGGTGATCGGACCTGCCGCAGGCCGTGGCGGGTTCCTGGGAGTGCCGGTTGGTGCTAGCCAGGGCGTGGTTGGTGCTAGCCGGGGCGTAGGTGGCGTCGTGTCGCCCAGTTGAACAGGTCCCAGCCGTAACCCTCGACGGCGATGTCGTCGCGGGCGGCGCGTGCGGCCTCCGCCGAGATCGGGATCCCGTGACGGGACTTCATCTGCACCTCGGCGACCCGTTCCATCAGCAAGAACCAGCCGACGGCGTCGGCCGGGCTCGAGCCGACCGTCAGCAGGCCGTGGTTCGCGAGGATCACCGCCCGGCGGTCGCCGAGAGCAGCGGCGATGCGCTCGCCGCCGTCACAGGAGCGAACCTGAACCTCCTCGTCGTCGAAGACGGCGTGATCCTCGAAGAACATGGCGGATTCCTGGGAGACGGGCTCGATCGTGCGCCGTTCCGCAGCGAACGGGGTGCCCCAGGGTGTGTGGATGTGCGCCACGGACACCACGTCCGCACGGGCGGCGTGGACGGGATGATGGATGTGGTAGGCGGTGTCGTTGATCTGTGCCGGGCGTCCGTCCTGGCACAGGGCGCTGCCGTCGGGGGCGACGAGCACCAAGTCGTCGGGACGGGCTCGCTCGAACGGCACCCGATGGCGCAGCAGCCACATGTGGTCGGGCCGTGCAGGGTCTCGGCAGGTGATGTGGCCGTCGCCCAGCTCACCCCAGCGCAGCGCCCCGAACAGCCGGTACGCGGTAGCCAGGCCGTCCAGTAGCCGGGCCCGCTCTGCGTCGGCATCGGCAAGCACCGGCTCGACCGGCGCCCAGGCCGACTCCGTGTCCGGGTGCGCCGACTTGGCAGATGCCGGTTCTGCGAGCACGGACTCCATCTGCGCCCGTGCCGGCTCGGCGGGCACGAACTCTGCTGGCGCCCGCGCCGGCTCTGTCGGCGTCGGAAAGTCCTCCGTGCCGGTCACAGCCGCATTCTGTCACCTGTCCCGTCCTAGCGCAGCCCCGCAGCCGTGAGGCCGCCGCCCGGGGACGGCACCGTGGCGGTGGCCTTGCCGGCCTCGGTGGGGTAGGGCCGCTTCCTTCGACGCTCGCTGCGGGTCACCGGGGGTTCGCAGCGGTGTCACCGGCCGCTCCCGTCCTGCCCGCTTTCTGGGGGTGTTCAGCTTGTCGCCGGTCAGGAGGTTCCCCGGTCATGTCACAGGGTGCAACTACTTTCGAGTCCCATGGAATCAACCCTTGCAATCATCCTTCTCGCAGCCGCTCTCGGAGTTCTGGGAGTCCTGGGCGCTCTCGTCGCTGCGGGCTTCGTGTCCCGGCGGGGACGCAGATCCGGCGAGAGCGGGCATCAGAGCCACATTGCGGTGCTGAGCACCCGCCTCGAGGAGCGCGACCGCCAGACCGTGGCGCTTGAAGCCGAACTCGAGGAGGCCCGGCGCGAGCGCGAGGAGGCTCTCGGCGACCTGCGCACCGCAGAGGCGGAACTCGCCGCCGAGCGTGCTGCGCACAAGGCTCGAACCGAGGCGCACGAGGCTCGAACGGAGGAGCTGGCCCGTGCCAGGGCGAGCCTGGACACGGAGTTCAAGGGCCTGGCCGCCAGCGTGCTGCAAGACAGCACCGACTCGCTGTTGAAGCAGGCCAAGGAGCATTTCGAGAGCCACCGGCGGCTCAGCGACGCCGAGCTCGCCAAGCGCCAGCAGGCCATCGACAGCCTGGTGCGGCCGATCCAGGCCACGCTCGAGAAGCTCGGTGCCCACACCCGCGACGTCGAGAAGCAGCGGATCGGGGCCTACGAGGGGCTGAGCTCGCAGATCACGACGCTGCAGAGAGTGGCGGGGAGCCTCAGCGAGGCGCTGCGCTCACCCAACATCCGGGGCCAGTGGGCCGAGCAGGAACTCGGCAACATCTTGGAACTGTCCGGCCTGCAACAGCACATCGACTACGTGCCCCAGCACACGGTGCGCGTCGCCGGGGGGCGGCTCCGGCCCGACGCGGTCGTCAACATCCCCGGGGGTCTCAAGGTCGTCATCGATGCCAAGGCACCGCTGGAGAACTACCTGAAGGCGCACGAGGCTGGCGACGGCAGCGAGGAGAGCACCCTGATGTCCCGGCACGCGGAGGCGGTCTCGAAGCACGCCTCGGAGTTGGGCAAGCGGGAGTACGCCGCCGCGGTCGCCGGCTCGCCGGACTTCGTGCTCATGTTCGTGCCGGCCGACCCGATCCTCGACGCGGCCATGAAGGTGCAGCCGACCCTGTGGGAGCAGGCCTGGCAGCAGCACAGGGTGTTGATCGCGACACCCGGACTGCTCCTCGCGTTCCTGCGCACCGTCGCGCTTGCCTGGCAGCAGCAGGACATGCAGGAGAACGCGCAGGAGATCGCCGGCCTCGGCAAGGAGTTGTACGACCGCCTGAGGGTCTTCGCCGACCACATGGAGGACATGGGCGTCGGCCTGGGCAAGGCGTTGGCCGCCTACAACCGCGGCGTGGGCTCGCTCGAGGGCCGCGTGCTGACGCAGGCACGGCGCTTCGAGGATCTGGCCGCAGTGGCCGGCACCAAGATCACTCCCAGACTCGCCCCGGTCGAGGACGTGGTACGTCCGATGAGCCCCGCGCCTGCCCGGGTGGTGCCGGGCAGCGTCCTGAGTGCGGACAGCGGTCGGCCGGAGAGTCTGAGCGCTTAGACGGCTGAGCGAGGCACCTCGGGCGGCGCTGTTCGTTGACAGGGGGTGGTGCCTCGGCGGCGTCGGTTCGCAAGTGCCTGAGCGCGCCGCGGCCGGTGCCGGACGGCTTCGGCCGGCGAGGGTGAGCGGGCGGCGGCCGGGGCGGAACGGCTTCGGCCGTGCGATGGCGACCGGGCGGCCACTCGCGCTGGTGCTGTGGCGGTGTGGCGTGCTTGCCGAGCGAGGGCCCGGTTCGGTAGCCTCTCGATATGGCTGGAGTTCCCATAGGCGGTACGAGAGTCCGGGCTGGGCGATCTGCGCCTCTACAACGCTGGCTCGTCGCGACATCGCCGGAGTTCCCGTTGTCGGTACGAGCGGGGGCGGTTGGCCGGCCTGCGTGTCTTGCTGGTCCGGGCGGAGCGCGGTCCCTCGTTGCAAGCGGGAGTAGTCGGCTTGGCTGGGGTAGTGCAGTTAATTCCTCTGATGAGAACAGCACGTTTGAGGCCGGGCTGTGGAGCGTTCGGCTATGAGGGGTGCGGCTGTGGGGCGTAGTGTTCGTTGGTCGGCTGTGCTGGCGGTTTTCTCGCTGGTTGTTGGTGGTCTTGGTTTTGGGGGTGTGTCTGGGGTGGCGGCTGCGGAGGGGGTCGACGCCGGGGTTGTGCCGGTGGTTGATGCGCCGATTGTTGTGTCGGCTGTGCCGGGTGGTGATGGGGCGGTGTTGTCGTGGTCGCGGGGGGTTGCGCCGGAGGGGGCGGCGGATTGTCCGACGTCGCGGTATGCGGTGAAGGTGTTGACCGATGCTCGTGACACTGCTTTTGAGCGTAAGGTCGCTTTTCCGGGCAGTGATGTGAGGGTGGACGGCCTTGATTCGTTGACTGGCTATTATGTGCAGATTTATGCTTTTTCGGTGAGTTGCAACAAGTGGTCGAACAAGAGTGGTCATACCTATTTCACGACGACCGCACCGACCACTACAACGACTACCACCACAACTACCACGACTACTACTACGACGACCACTACTACGACTTCCACGACCACGACGACTACGACGACGGTTCCTGCTACGACGACTACGACCACCACCACAACTACGAGCACGACCACGACGGTTCCGACTACTACGACTGTTGCGCCTGTTGGTGCTGTGTCGGTGGATGCGCCGGTTGTTGTGAGTGTGGTGCCTGGGGTTGGTGGTGCCTCGGTTTCTTGGGTGCGTGGTGAGGTGTCTGGGGTTGATTCGGGTTGTGTTACGTCGGATTATTGGGTTTGGGTTTGTGACGGTGCTGGTGAGATGGTTGTTGTGAAGGGTGTGGCGTTTCCTGCCAGTGGTCTGTTGTTGGACGGCCTGGAGCCGTTGACTGGTTATACGGTTGATGTGTATGCGTATTCGAGTGCGTGTGTGAGTTATTCGCCGGGTGGGGCGGAGGTTCGTTTCACGACTTTGGGGTCTGCTGATTCTCTGGCTCGCTCTGATTCCCCTCCTACCAGCACGACCACCTCCACGACGACTACTACGACTTCCACGACCACCTCAACGACGACTACTACGACCTCTACGACCACCTCCACGACGACTACTACTACTTCTACGACGACGACGACGGTGCCGGTGTTGGTTTCGGTGGCTGATGCGAGTGTGGTTGAGGGTGATCTGGGGTTGCGGGATCTGGTGTTTGAGGTGGTGTTGGATGGTTCGCCGAGTGAGGATGTGAGTGTGGTTGTCTCGGCGGTGTCGCCGGCTGGTAGCACGGCTAAGCGCAAGCGGGGCGCGAGCCGTGATTTTGTGGGGTTCTCTGGCAGGCGGGTGACGTTCGAGGCGGGCGCTTCGGGGGACGCGTTGACGCAGACGGTTGCTGTGGAAGTGGTTGGTGATCTGACGGTGGAGTCTGATGAGACGCTGGTTTTGCGTGTGAAGGATTTGCGGTCTGCTGATCGGCGTGTGCGTTTGGCCGGCGGGGGCCACAAGATCGAGGCCACTGGCACGATCGTCGACGACGACCTGGGTGCTGTGTCGGGTTCGGTGGTGGTGGCTGTTTCTGGGGGCGAGTCGCACACCTGCGCGTTGCGCAACGGCGGCGCTGTGCAATGTTGGGGTGCCGCGGGCATGACCGCCGCGCCCGCAGGGGTGTTCGCAGCGGTGGATGCGGGCAGTTATCACACCTGCGCGATCCGTTCTGGTGATGGTGGTGTGGCGTGCTGGGGTTATGACATGTTCGGGGAGGTGACCCCGCCCGCGGGGGCGTTCGCGTCGGTGTCAGCGGGCAACGGGGGCAGCTGCGGGATACGCGGTGACGGCGGGCTGGTGTGCTGGGGCGGCACCGATCATGTCAGCGCGCCGGGGGATTCGTTCAGGGCGGTGTCGGTGGGTGGTTTGCATGTCTGTGCAATCCGCAGCAGCAGCGGCACCCTGGCCTGCTGGGATTCTGAGGGATTGATCGATGTGCCCGCAGGTGTTTTCAGGGCTGTGTCGGTGGGGGGTCAGCACATCTGCGCGATCCGCAACGTTGGCAGTCTGGTGTGCTGGGACGACGGCGGCTCTGTCGACGCGCCGGCGGGCAGGTTCACTGCGGTCGCGGTCGGGGCTTCGGTCGGGGTCGGGGACAGTCACGCCTGCGCCATCCGCGGTGATCTGACGCTGGTCTGCTGGGGCGATGACACGCATCAGCAGGCCACGCCACCGTCTGGTGCGTTCAAGGCTGTCACGGCCGGCACCAACCACGCCTGCGCTGTCCGCACCGGCAACACCGTCGCCTGCTGGGGCGACAACACCCAAGGACAAACCACACCCACAACCACCACCACAACAACTACAACCACAACAACCACGACCACAACGACGACCACGACCACGACCACGACCACGACTACGACCACGTTGCCGCCCACAACGACTACGACAACGACTTTGCCGCCTACTACGACCACTACGACAACCACCACGTTGCCGCCCACGACAACGACGACGACAACGACGACTACGACCACTACGACAACCACCACGTTGCCGCCCACGACGACCACCGCGGCCGTGGATCCGTTGGCCGGCGAAACCTATAAGGCCGTTACCATTAGTCGTTATGTGCCTGGTGATGAGTTGTCAGCGAGTGTCGTATGTGCCATCCGCGCCGATGGCACGCTCGCCTGTTGGGGAGACGGTGCCTTCGGGTTGTCGGATCCGCCGTCAGGCACCTTCAAAGCTGTTTCTGGCGGTGGTGGCTTCGTATGCGGGATTCGCACCAATGACACGATCATCTGTTGGGGAGACAACCGACTCGGGCAGACTGACGCACCGTCAGGCAAGTTCAAGGCCGTTTCGGCGGGTGACTACCATACTTGTGCGGTTCGCACAAATGGCACAATGGCGTGTTGGGGCAACAATCGGTACAATCAGATCAGCAGCAAACCTTCTGGAACCTTCAAGTCGGTCGCTTCCGGCGGCTATCAGAATTGTGCGATTCGCAGCACCGGTCTCCCGCACTGTTGGGGCAGATCTGACCGTTCATTCATCTGGGTGTATAACGTGATATGGCGATATGATATGACTGCTATATCCGTGGGAGAGCTACATACCTGCGCGATCCGCAGCAACAAAGCGCTGCGTTGCGCTGGCTCCAAATATTATTCCGCGGGCAGCCCGTCCGGCCAGTTCAAGGCTGTGTCAGCAGGTTACTCGCATACTTGTGCGATTCGTACCGACGACACGCTTCACTGCTGGGCGAACGACGTCGCGAGGCAGATAGACACACCGAAGGGCACGTTCAAGGCAGTGTCAGCAGGCGACGGTCGATCCTGCGCCATCCGCAGCGACGACACCCTGCATTGCTGGCACAATATATTCTCGCCGGTCATAGACCCTCCGACCCCGACACCCACCACTACGACGACCATTCCTCCGGGCAATCCGGCCGCAGACTTCACGATCACGTCCAAGGGCGCGACAACAGATGCTGAGTTCACATCCGACCGGAGCTTCGTGTCCGCTGAGTTCGGTGATCGTGTGACCATCACGCTGCAGCTCAAAGATGCTAATGGTGCTGACACCACAGCCGGGGTTGACGGCACCAATCCTGCCGTTTTCGGTCTGTGGATGTCCTCCGTAACGGGACATCCGGTTAGAGTTCGTCCGGGCAACAGAGGTACGGTTGCGGTTACGTGGCGCGGTGATGGAAAGTTCCTATCGAGGCAAAGCTTTGAGAGGGCAACCAACCCGGATGGCAGCATCAGCTTTACGTTGAGAATGCTAGATCCCGACACGTCGAAATCTGGCACTAAGGCCAGCTTGGTTTTCGTGGTGCGAGCATTCAACAATGCGCCTGGTACTAGCAACGACCTCTCGGCTCTCAAAGTCAAGACCGGTCACATCAGGTTCACGGAGCCCACTACGACGACGTCGGGGGCCGCAACGGGCAACAGTCTTGTAACGACAACCGGCTAGAGCTGACACCGGCCACATACGCCAATACCGGACCCTTCCAGCTAGGGGGGCTCGGCACGGCGGCGTGCCGGCCGGCGGTTCAGGTTGAGCTGCGGTGCGACTCCTGCCAGGCCGCGGTGCCGGCCACCTGGTTGAAGGTGAACACGTGCAGTCCCTCGATCCGCAACTCCGCGGCGCAGGGACTAAGCGCCAGCAGCAGGTGGTCGGGGTCATAGCTCGGCGAGGTCATGAGCTTGGCGATGGCTGCCCGGTTCTTGCGCAGGTAGCGCAGCGACGGTCCCACCCCCAGCCGCGCGCCCATCGTCAGCAGTTTGGCGCGGTCGACCAGACCGGCCACACCGAGGTGCACCGGCAAGGTCAGCCCGCTCGCCCGCTCGGCCCGCAGCCAGCTCTCGATGCGTGCGGGATCGAAGCACATCTGCGTGCTGCAGTAGCCGTCGATCCCGGCGGAGGCCAGCAGCTCCTGCTTGTCGTGCAGCGCCTCGTGCAGCGCCCCCTCGGCGATCAGCGGATGGCCGTGGGGGTAGGCGGTCACCCCGACGGTGCGCAGCCCGTGGTCGTGCTCCAGCAGGTCGCGCAGCAACGATGCCGCGTCGGCATAGGCGCCGGGCGACTCCACGTCCCCGCCGACCAGGAACATCGTCTCCAGCCCCGACGACCGCAGCCAAGCGGCCAGATCCGACACCCGCCGGCGGTCGGGCACCAGGCGCGCCGAGATGTGCGGGATCGCCACATGGCCGAGCGCCGACACCCGCTCGGTGATCTCACAGGTGGCGTCCTGCCCCTTCACCGGCGAGGCGGTCACCGAGACCCGGGACCCGGCGGGCAGCGCCTCCAGCGCCGCGTCGAGGCTCTTGAGCGGGATCACCTCGAAGGTCAGGTTCTCGATCAGCGCGAGCCGCCGCGACCGCGCCTCGGCACCCTCGGCACTCGCCGGCGCGCTCCGAAACCTCCGCAGCATCTGCGGCATCTTCAACGGCCTCCGCTCACTCAGCCGGATCCGGCGGCGTTGTCGCCAGGGTCCGCCCGCACTGCCCGCTTGTGTGCATCGTCTTGTTGACCGTGCGTCCTGCTTGTGTGCATCGTCGAGCGCGGCCGCAAATCAGCTGAGGCCGACGATGTTGCCGCCGGAGTCGATGTCGATGCCCATGGCGGCGGGCTTCCTGCCCAGGCCGGGCATGGTGCGCATGTCGCCGCAGATGGGGTACACGAAGCCGGCGCCCACCGACGCCCGCACCTCGCGCACCGGCAGCGTCCAGCCCGTCGGCGCGCCCTTCAGCGACGGGTCCGACGATATCGACAGGTGCGTCTTGGCGATGCACACGGGCAGCTTCCCGAAACCCGCCGCGGTGTAGGTGGCGAGCTGCTTCTCGGCGGTGGCCGAGTACTCCACGCCCTGCGCGCCGTAGACCCGCTTGGCGACCGTCTCGATCTTCTCCTTCAGCGAAGCCTCGTCGGGGTACAGCACGCAGAACTCGCTCGGCTCCTCGGCCGCCTCGGCGACGGCCTCGGCCAGCTCCGCGGCGCCGGAGCCCCCGTCGGCGAAGTGGGTCGTCACGGCGGAGCGGGCGTCGTACTCGGCGGCTATCTCGCCGATGGCGGCGATGTCGGCCGCGTGGTCGCCGGGGAACACGTTGATGGCCACCACGGGCGTGCAGCCGTGGATGCGCATGTTCTCGAGCTGCTTGCGCAGGTTGTCGCCCCCGGAGTGGACCTCGTCGGGGTTCTCGGCCAGCAGCGCCTCCGGCAGCGGGCGACCGGCCACGATCCGGTGCCGGCCCGAGTGGGCCTTCAGGCCCCGCACGGTGGCCACCAGCACGGCGGCGTCGGGGGCCAGCCCCGAGTAGCGGCACTTGATGTTGAAGAACCGCTCGGCGCCCATGTCCGCGCCGAAGCCGGCCTCGGTCAGCAGGAAGTCCGACGTGCGGATGCCCACCTGGTCGGCCACGATCGAGGAGTTGCCCGTGGCGATGTTGCCGAAAGGCCCGGTGTGCACCAGCGCCGGCGTGTTCTCCAGCGTCTGCATGAGGTTGGGCTTGATGGCCTCGCGCAGGATCACGGCCATCGACCCGGCCGCGCCGATCTCCTCGGCGGTCACGGGCGTGCCCGCGGAGGTGTAGCCGACGACGATGCGTCCCAGGCGCCCGCGCAGGTCGCCCAGCCCGGTGCACAGCGCCAGCGCGGCCATGACCTCCGAGGCCGCGGTGATGTCGAAGCCGGACTCCCGCGGCACGCCGTCGAGCCGGCCTCCCAGCCCGATGGTGACGTTGCGCAGCGCCCGGTCGTTCACGTCGAGCACGCGGCGCCAGGTGATGTTGTGTATGTCGAGGCCGAGCTCGTTGCCGTGGTAGAGGTGGGCGTCCACCATGGCCGAGCACAGGTTGTGTGCCGCGGTCACGGCGTGCATGTCGCCGGTGAGGTGCAGGTTGAACAGGTCCATGGGCACCACCTGGCTGTAGCCGCCGCCGGCGGCGCCCCCCTTGATCCCGAAGGTCGGGCCCATCGACGGCTGGCGGATGGCGATGGTGGCGCTGCGACCGATGTGGGCGAAGGCCTGGCCCAGCCCGACGGTGGTGGTGGTCTTGCCCTCACCGAGCGGCGTCGGCGTGATGGCCGAGACGACCACGTAGCGCGCCCTGGGCCTGCCCGCTGCGGCCATGGCCTCCACGGCGTCGAGGCTCACCTTCGCGGCGCCCGTGCCGTAGGGCTCGAGCAGGTCCGGCGGGATCCCCGCGGCGGCGGCGATCTCCGCCAGAGGTTTCAGCTGGGCTCCGGAGGCGATCTCCAGGTCGGACGGAAACGGCATCGCTGCGGTTCCTTTCACGGTGTTCGAGTGCCGGCGTTGTCTGTCCCCGTCGGCAACGTTGTCGCCGCTTCTCAGCCGGACGTCTCCCATTTGCTGTGTGGCTTGCTGTGCGGCGATCTTCGCCGGCAGGCCGCGCCGCCCCCGGGGGTGTTGGCGCAGCCCGACACCGCAGGGTAGCTTGTCGCCCGCGAATCCGGAACGATTCCGCATCGCGGAACGCAGCCTGCGCTCGCGGGTCGGCCGCAGCGGCCCCGCCGCCTGCCGGGGCCGCCCGGCTCAACCGGCCCGAGAGCCAGGACCGCTCGACAAGCTCGATGAGAGGGGATCGCAGGTGAGCGACTTTCCGACCAGCGCCAAATGTGTAGTGATCGGCGCCGGCATCGTCGGCAACTGCCTCGTCGGGCACCTGACCAAGCTCGGCTGGTCGGATCTCGTGCTGGTGGACAAGGGGCCGCTGCCCAACCCCGGCGGCTCCACCGGCCACGCCTCCAACTTCATCTTCCCGGTGGACCACAACAAGGAGATGTGCCTGCTGGGCGTGCAGAGCGCCAACCAGTACCGCGACCTCGGCCTGTCTGTGGACTCCGGCGGCATCGAGGTGGCCCGCACCCCTGAGCGGATGGAGGAGTTCCAGCGCCGCATGACCTCCGCCACCGCCTGGGGAGTGGACGCCCGCCTGCTCACACCCGCCGAGGTCGGCGAGCTGGTGCCCTTCGTCAACACCGAGGTGATCCTGGGCGGCTTCTACTGCCCCACGGTTTCGGTGGTGGACTCCCTGGAGACCGGCACCGTCATGCGCCGCCTGGCGGTCGAGGGCGGCTGCCGGGTGCTGGCCAACACCGAGGTGCTCGACATCCTCACCGAGCCCGGCCCCAACCCCGGCGACCGCACCGTGACGGCCGTGGTCACCGATGCCGGAACCATCGAGACCACCTATGTGGCGATCGCCTGCGGCGTGTGGTCCAACCGCATCGCCAACATGGCGGGGGCGCACATCCCCCTGGTGCCGGCCGTGCATCAGATGGCCGACGTCGGCCCGGTCGACGTCCTCGCCGCGACCGGCAACGAGATCGGCTACCCGATCGTGCGCGACATGGACACGTTCTGCTACGAGCGCCAGACGGCGGGCTCGATGGAGGTGGGCTCATACGCCCACCGGCCCATCTTCCACCATCCCGACGACATCCCCTCCAACGACGAGGCGGCGCTGTCGCCCACCGAGATGCCCTTCACGCCCGACGACTTCGACCCCCAGATGGAGCAGGCCATCGAGTTGATGGACATGCTCGGCGACGCCGAGATCAAGTACGCCATCAACGGGCTGCTGTCGCTGACCCCCGACGCCATGCCCTGCCTCGGCGAGCTGCCCGAGGTGCGCAACCTCTGGTCGGCGGCCGCGGTGTGGGTCAAGGAGGGGCCCGGCATGGCCCAGGTCGTGGCCGAGTGGATGACCTTCGGCTATCCCCGCGTGATCGACGCGCACGGCGCCGACGTGGCCCGCTTCTATGCCGAGGAGCGCCCCGACGACCACATCTGGGCCCGCGCCGCGGAGCACTTCAACAAGACCTACGGGATCGTGCACCCCGCCGAGCAGTGGGAGAGCCGCCGCAACCTGCGGGTGGGGCCGTACTTCTCGCGCCAGCAGGACCTGGGCGCGTTCTTCTTCCAGGCTCGCACCTGGGAGCGGCCCCAGTGGTACGAGTCCAACGCCGACCTGGTGCAGCACTACGGCACCGAGGGCCGCGAGGTGGAGTGGGACGCCCGCTGGTGGAGCCCGATCACGATTGCCGAGCACCTCAACCTGCGGGAGAACTGCGGGCTCGTGGATCTCAGCGCCTTCCAGATCTATGAGCTGAGCGGCCCGGGCGCGGTCGCCTACGCCGAGCGCCTCGCCGTCAACAAGGTGGACGTGGACGTGGGACGCTCCGTCTACACGCCGTGGCTCACCCCCGACGGCGGTTTCCATTCCGATCTGACGATGATGCGGCTGGGCGCTGAGCGGGTGCGGGTGGTGACCGGCGTGTTCGACGGCGGCCGCGACGAGTACTGGGCCCGCCGCCACATGCCCGCGGACGGCTCGGTGCGCTTCGCTGACATCACCGACGACATCACCACGCTGGGCCTGTGGGGGCCCAACGCCCCGGCGGTGCTGGCCGCGCTGTGCGACGCCGGCACCGACCTGAGCCAGGCGGGCTCGCCCTACGGCTCGCTGGTGGAGGTCGAGCTGGACTGCGGCACCGGGCGGGGTGTGGCCGCGACCCTGTTCCGCATCTCCTACGTGGGTGACACGGGCTGGGAGATCTACCTCGCCTGGGAGGACGGCCCCGCCGTCTGGGACGCCCTCATGCGGGTCGGCGCGGACTACGGCCTGCGTCCTACCGGCGGGGGCGTCTACGGCACCTCGGGGCGCCTCGAGAAGGGCTACCGGCTGATGGGCGCCGAGCTTGAGAGCGAGTACAACCCGCTGGAGGCCGGCCTGGCCCGCCCCCGTGTCAAGGCTGCGGACTTCATCGGCAAGGACGCCTACCTGGCGGCCAGGGAGGCCGGCGATCCCGAGGTGGCGATGTGCGTGCTCACCGTCGAGGAGCCCCACGACAGCCGGGGTCGCAAGCGCTACATGCAGGGCGGCAACGAGCCACTGCTGACCCTCGACGGTGAGCGCATCGTGGACTCCCACGGCCGGGTGTCGCGGGTCACGACCGCCGGCCCCGGCCCGTCGGTGGGCAGGCACCTGCTGATGGCGTACCTGCCGTTGGAGCTGGCATCGCCGGGCACGGACCTGCAGGTGATGTACATGAACGAGCTGTTCGGGGTGCGGGTGGCGGGCACGGGCGCCGTGTTCGACCCCGACGACACGCGGCTGAAGAGCTGAGGATCCTGCGGGGCGATGCGGATCCTGTGCTGTGTGAAGCGGGTGCCGGCCCCCGGCGCCAAGATCAACGTCGCCGCCGACAAGCTTGCCGTGGACGCCGCCCACCTCGGCTTCACCACCAGCCCGCACGAGGAGTGCGGTGTGGAGGAGGCCGTGCAGATCGCGGAGCGCTGCGGCGGCGAGGTGACGGTGCTGACCCTCGGCCCGCCCGAGGCCGTCGAGCAGTTGCGCTATGCGGCGTCGGTCGGCGCGCATCGCGGCGTGCTCGTGCAGGCCGGCGGCTCCGCCTGGGATCCGCAGCGCACGGCGCGGGCGCTCACCGCGGCGATCGTGTCGCTAGAGGCCGCTGACGGCGCCTTCGACCTGATCCTCTTCGGCAACGAGTCGGCCGACTCGGGCGGCTTCCAGGTGGGGGTGAGGGTGGCCTGCGCGCTGGGCCGGCCCATCGTCAACGGCATCAAGGGAATCGACATCGACGGCTCTGTCGTGCGGGTCCGCCGCGAGATCGACGGCGGATTCGAGGTGTACGAGGTGCCTCTGCCGGCCGCTCTGGGAGTCAAGGAGGGCATCAACCTGCCCCGCTATCCCACCATGCGAGGGCGTCTGGCCTCCAAGAAGCTGGTGGTCACGACGCTTGACCTCGACGCCGCCGAGGGTGGCCAGGAGCTGGTGCGCCTGCGGAGGCCCGCCGAGACGGTTTCGCAGACGGCGATCCTCGGCCACGGCCCCCAGGCCGCGCCCGCCGTGGTCGATGTGCTCGAAGGGTTGAAGGTGCTGTGATGGGTGTTGGCGCGGCTCGCGTTCAGTGTCTGGCCGTGGTCGGTGTGCTCGAAGGGTTGAGGGCGCTGTGATGCTGCTCGTCGTCTTGGAGCATGAGCGCGGCGCTCTCAGCGAGGCCGGCCGGGAGGCACTCACCTTCGGCCGTGCGCTGGCCGCGAGGATGGGCACGCAGATGCATGCCGCCGCCATCGGCAAGGGCGCGGTTTCCAGTGGCGCTGCGGCTTCGGGTGACGGTGCGGGCGCGTTCGTTGCGGAGGCGGGTGACTACGGGGCTGCCTGCGTGTACACGGTGGAGCACGAGATCCTCAGCGACTTCGGGCCCGAGGCGTGGGGCGAGTCGGTCGCGCAGCTAACCCGCCGGCTGGCGCCTGCTGCAGTGCTTGCCTGCGGCAGCGAGCGAGGCAACGAGGTGATGGCACAGGCCGCCGCGCGCATGGACGCGCCGTTCGTGGCCAACTGCATCGACATCACCCCGCCGCGGCAGCCGGGCGCCGAGTGGTCGATGACCCGCGTCCAGTGGGGCGGGTCGCTGCTGGAGGACGCTGTCCTGCGAGCCGCCCCGGCGCTGTTGAGCTGCGCCCTGCACGCGGTGTCTCCGTCGCCTGCCGATCCCGCGGATGCCGTTGCCGAGCCCGAGGTCTCCGCCGTTAACGTCGACCTGCCGGCCGAACTCGCCCGAACGGTGGTGAGGGAGCGGGTGGTGCTCGAGGCGGGAGTGACCCTGCCGACCGCGCCGGTCGTGGTGGGAGGCGGCCGCGGCGTCGGCTCGGCCGAGGGGTTCGCAGCGCTGGAGGAGCTGGCGGGGTTGCTGGGCGGGCGGGTCGGTTGCAGCCGGGCCGTGACCAACAACGGGTGGCGCCCGCACTCCGATCAGGTCGGGCAGACCGGCACTCGCATCGCCCCGGAGATCTACATCGCGGCAGGCATTTCCGGCGCCATCCAGCACTGGGTGGGCGCCATGGGCTCGAAGCACATCCTCGCCGTCAACACCGACCCGGAGGCCAACATGGTGGTGAGGGCCGACTGGGCCGTGATCGGAGACCTGCACGAGGTGATCCCGGCGGTCAGCGAGGAGATCCGCCGCCGAAGAGGCTGAAGGGCGCCTGGAGCTTGGCCGGGCGGGTTCGTTGAGGCTGATGGGAGCCTGGCCGGAACGTGAGCCGACTTGAGGCTGCCTAGGCTGCCGCGGTGGCGGTGCAGTCGATCAAGAGGTCCTTTGCACTGTTGCGTGCGCTCGCGCTGGGTCCCGTCGGCGTGACCGAACTGGCGGAGCGGGTCGACCTGCCCAAGAGCACGGTGGCCCGGCTCCTGGCCTCGCTGGAGGCGGAGCGGGCGGTTGAGCAGACCGAGGCCGGGGGCGAGTACCGGCTCGGGCCGGGACTGATCGATATCGCAGGGTCGGCGCCGCCGGGGCGCAACCTGGTGGCCGCGGCCCGGCCGCACCTGCTCGAGTTGGCCGAGAGCATCGGCGAGGTGGCCGGGCTGTCGGTCATCGCCGAGGGTCAGGTCTATTACCTCGACCAGACCGAGTCCTCCTCGGACATTCTGGTTCGGGACTGGACCGGCGAGTACGCCCCGCTGCATGCCGTCCCCTCGGGGCTGGTGATGCTCGCTCACTTCCCGCCGTCACGAGTCAAGAGGTACCTGGCCGGGCCGCTGGCGGCCTGCACGCCCTGGACGATGACCGATCCCGGCGAGCTCGCCGAGCGTCTCGAGCAGGTGCGCAGCATCGGCTACGCCTGGGTGTACGAGGAGTTCGCCGAGGGCATCAACTCCGTCGCCGCGCCGATCTTCGAGGGCGACGGCAGCGTGGAGGCGGCCCTGCACGTCCACGGGCCTGCCTACAGGTTCCCGAACCCCGACTACACCCACGACCACGGCATGGCCGTGGTAGAGGCAGCCGACCGTCTCTCGCGGCAACTCTCCGACCAGTGAGATCGCCGGCGCTCAGAAGCAGACAGCACCGCCACTCTGTGCGCCCCACCCGTCGCGACTGCGTCCTGTCGGAGCTGCGTGACCGGTGAGCGCGCGGGACTCCGGCGACTAAGCGCCGCTGTGGGTGACGCAGCGAGGTCGCTGCCTGGTCGGCGGCGGGTGTGTGGTTGGGTGCTGCTGCGTTGTGGGCGGGGCAGCGCGCCGGGGTGGGAGAGACCTGGGCTGTGGCGGGATGTGCTGGGTCTGGCCCGATGCATCGGATAGCTCGAAGGGTAGGAAAATATTCGTAAAAGGGTGTGAAATGTCACAGGGGTATGACATACTACTCTTGTGCTGATTGAGACCGCCCGCCGGGCCGAAGCCGACGTCAGAGCGCTGGTTGCGATGACTGACCGCGGCGGTCTCGACACCGCTGAGCTGCGTGAGGCGCTGACCGTGTCCAGGGCCATCAACGCGGCGCTGCTGGCGTTCCAAACCAACGCGGCGTCGATCATCTCCAAGGCCGAGCGCCACGGCGACGGCGGTGCGGGGGTGCTTGCTGAGACTGCGGGGTTGTCGCGGCGTGATGCTCGTGGGCAGGTCAAGACTGCTGAGACGATCGCGGAGGCGCCGTCGGTGCGTGACGCGGTCGAGTCCGGTCGGGTGACCGAGGCGAACGCTCGGCGGTTGGCCGAAGCTGTGAAGAGGACGAGCGCTGAGGCTGTTGAGGCTGATGCTGGGCTGCTCGCCAAGGCTGAGACGCTGCGGCCCGAGGACTTCGCACGAGAGTCGCGGCGTTGGGCGGCGGATCGTCAAGACGATGGCGGTGAGCGCGAGTATCAGCGGTTGCGCGCCAAGCGCAGCGTGCACATCTGGGACGCGGATGACGGCACGGTGCAGTTGCACGGCGTGTTCGACCCCGTGACCGGCAAGCGCATCGGCAAACGACTGCGCGCCGAGGCGGGCCGCATGTACGACGCCGACAAGAAGGCGGCTGCCCGCGGCCGCGGGCTTGGCGCATTGCCGGACGCTGGGCGGCGCACCCTCAAGCAGTGCATGGCCGACACCCTCGACGACCTCACCTCACGCACCCCCTCGGCCACTGGCGGGGGCCGGGCCGCGGGCCAACCCACAGGCACCGGACCGGCGGCAAGCCAACCCGGGGACCCGGCCGCGGGCATTGGTCCTGACAGGGGTGCCGGCGCAGCCACGAGCAGGGCCCGGCGCACGGGCACGACCTCGGGCATAGTCACGGGCGCGGAACCTGCAGGCATCCTCGCCGACATCGACACAGACACCGGCGAGGGCACCGATGCGGTCAAGGGCCGACTCGGGGACTCTGCCACCGGTGCGCACCAGGTTGCTGACCGGCGCACGGGTTCGGAGGCGGACCGCTTTGCGGCGGAACCACCGAGCTCGGGCCAGGATGCCGACCGGCGCACGGGTTCGGAGGCTGGGCTTGTCACCGGTGTAGTTGCGGGCAGGTCGTTTGCTGACATCAGCGTCAATGTCCATGTCGATGCTGCTACGGGCAAGCTGATCGCGGAACTGCCCGACGGGGCGCGGCTGCCGGAGGCTGTGCTCGAAGAGTTGACCTGCAACGCGCGGCTCACCGGCTTTGTCTATGGCACTGCGGGCACACCGATCTGGCGGGCCAAGCCCTCGCGCACTGCCACTGAGGGGCAGCGGCGGTGGCTGCTCAACCAGTGGGGTGGCTGTTTCCACTGCGCAGCCGACCCCGATATGTGCCAGATACATCACATCGTGCCCGTCTCGCGGGGTGGGGCCACCAAGATCGACAACATGGTGCCGGTGTGCTGGGACTGTCATCAGAAGATCCACCATCACCGGTGGCGGATCCGCAAACGCCCCGGCGGGCGGCACAGCCTGCACCCGCCCGACAGCACGCACCACGGGCCCGCGCACGCACCCGAACAACCCCTGCTGTTCACCCAGAACGACGAGGACCTGTGGCGCGCACCCATGACGTCGAACCAGTCCCAGTCTGCGGGGCCTCGCGGACCCTCAACAGCACGAGCCGCTCTCGGTCCGCGCCAACCCTGACGACCGTGGCGGGGTGGTTTGAGTGTCGGGCTCGGGTGCTGGTTATCCGTGGCGGGGGCTTGGCGGGTGGTTTGAGTGTCGGGTTCCGGTGCCAGCCAGTGCCGGGGCTTGGCGGGCGGCTTGACTGTCAGGCTCGCAGCGCCGCCACCAGTGCGGCAACCTGCTCGGCGGCGCCGTCGGTGTCGACCCGCTGCGTCTCGCCGGTGGCCCGCTCGCTCAGCTCGACGGCGCCCTCGGACAGGCTGCGACCCACCGTGACCCGCCAGGGAATGCCGATCAGCTCGGCATCGGCGAACTTCACGCCGGCGCGGGCGTCGCGGTCGTCGAGCAGGACGTCCACGCCCCGGCCCGCGAGTTCGCCGTAGAGCCGGTCAGCGGCCTCCGTCGCGGCGCTGTCGCGCATGCTGGCCACGGTGATCACCGCCTCATACGGCGCCACCGCCACCGGCCAGGCGAGGCCCCGGCCGTCGTGGTGGGTCTCGGCTATCGCGGCCATGGCCCGTCCTATGCCGATGCCGTAGGAGCCCATGGTGATCGTGCGCTCCACGCCGCCGGCGTCGAGCACCGTGGCGCCCATCGCCGCCGCGTAGCGCCGGCCCAGCTTGAAGATGTGACCGGTCTCGATGCAGCGCACCACCTCCAGCGGTGTGCCGCAATGCGCGCACGGCTCGCCGGCCGACACCTCCCGCAGGTCCAGCCACTCGTCCACCGATATGTCGCGGCCGATGTCCACGCCCGAGTAGTGCCAGTCGTCGGTGTTGGCGCCGGTGGTGAGGTTGCGCCGGCCCCGCAGGGCGTGGTCTGCCAGGATCCGCGGGCCGCTGACGCCCACGGCTCCCAGCGAGCCGGGGTGCGCGCCGAGGGTTCTGAGGGTCTCGGCCGGCTCGGCGGCGCGGATGTCGGCGGCGCCGGTGCCGTCGGCCAGCTTCTGCAGGTTGAGCTGGTGGTCGCCGCGCAGCAGCGCCAGCGTGACGGCGCCGTCCAGCACCATCACCATCGTCTTGATCTGGCGCTGCGCCGGCGCCCCGCCCGGCGCCGACTCGAGGGCGGCGATGGTGCGCACGCCGGGCGTCGGGAACCGCGTGAGCGGCCGGCCGGCCTCGCCGTCGTCGATGGGCGCCTGCGCCGCGGTGGCCCGCTCCACATTGGCGGCGTAGCCGCAGCCCCCGCAGCGGGCGATGTCGTCCTCGCCCGCCGGCGACGGCACCATGAACTCCACCGACCCGGAGCCGCCCATCATCCCCGAGGACGCCTGCACCGCGATCGTCTCCAGCGACAGCCGCTCGAAGATCCGCGTGTAGGCGGCGTGGTGGGCGTCGAAGCTGCGGTCGAGGCCGGCATCGTCGAGGTCGAGGGAGTAGCTGTCCTTCATGGCGAACTCGCGCACCCTCAGCAGTCCAGACTTGGGCCGGGGCTCGTCGCGGAACTTCCACTGGATCTGGTACCAGATCTGCGGCAGCGACCGGTACGAGGAGACCTCGCGGGCGATCTCCGCGAACACCTCCTCATGGGTCATGCCCAGGGCCAGGTCCGCCTGCTTGCGGTCCTGCAGCCGGAACATCTCCGGCCCCATCGACTCCCAGCGTCCCGAGCGCTGCCAGAGCGAGGCCGGGTGCATGGCGGGCAGCAGGAACTCCTGGGCGCCGATCTCGTCCATGCCCCGGCGCACGATGCCCTCGACCTTGCTGTGCACCCGCAGACCCATGGGCAGCAGCGAGTAGTGCCCGGCGTGGAGCTGGCGGATGAATCCGCCGCGCACCAGCAGCCTGTGGCTGGCCGCCTCGGCGTCGGCGGGGGCGTCGCGCAGCGTCGGGGCGAACAACTTCGACCATCTCATGGGGCGGCCACGGTAGCGAGCACGCGGAAGCGTGCGCGCACGGCCTGGCCGGGGCGCGCCGCGGTAGGGTCCGGCGGCGTGAACCGCAACCCGATCATCACCTGTGCCATCACCGGCGCGGGCGACACTGCAGGCAAGCATCCCGCCCTGCCGGTCACCCCCGAGCAGATCGCGGCCTCGGCGCTGGAGGCGGCGGATGCGGGCGCGGCCATCGTGCACATCCATGTGCGCGACCCGGCCACCGGCAAGGGATCGCGCGATGTGGCGCTGTACCGCCGCACCGTCGAGCTGGTGAGGGCCTCCAATCGCGATGTGATCGTCAACCTCACCGCCGGCATGGGCGGCGACCTGCACATTGGCGATCCCGACCCGCTGGACTTCCGGTCCGAGGGCACCGACCTCGTCGGCGGCCTCGAGCGTCTCGCCCATGTGGAGGCGCTGCGGCCCGACATGTGCAGCATCGACTGCGGCTCGCTCAACTTCGGCGAGGGTCATCAGGTCTACGTGAGCACGCCGGACATGATCCGTGAGATGGCCGGGCGTGTCCGGGAGCTGGGCGTCAAGCCCGAGCTGGAGATCTTCGACACCGGGCATCTGTGGCTGGCCGGCAGGCTCGTGGACGAGGGCCTGATCGCTGATCCGCCGTGGATCCAGCTCTGCACCGGCATCCCCTACGGCACGCCCACCGACGTGGGCCTGCTGGCCGCGCTGAGGGCGATGCTGCCGGCGGGCTCGGAGTTCACCACCTTCGCGCTGTCGGCCATGCAGGTCCCCTGGGCGGCTCAGGCGATGCTGCTCGGCGGCCACATCAGGGTCGGGCTCGAGGACAACCTGTACCTGGCCCGCGGCGTGTTCGCCTCCAACGCCGACCTCGTGGACCGGGCACGGCAACTCGTGGAGTTGATGGGCGGTCGGGTCCAGGGTCCCGACCAGGCACGGGAGACGCTGGCGCTGGGCTGAGGGGCTGAGCGGCTGAGCGGGTTCGGAGCAACTTTCCGGCTGCTTGGCCGCGCCGCCCACGGTTCTGTACGGTTGGCGCGCTCGCGCCTGCAGGGGGGAACGTTCATGGGGAAGAGATCACACTCCAAGCGGCTGCCGCGGCTCACGACGCCGCTGGTGCGAGACGGCGGGCGGCTGCGCCCCGCCACCTGGGACGAGGCGCTCGACCGCGCCGCCGCCGGCTTCCGGCGGGTGCTCGACCGGCACGGTCCCGAGGGCTTCGGCATGTTCAGCTGCTCCAAGGCGACCAACGAGATGAACTACGCGGCGCAGAAGTTCATCCGCACGGTGATCGGGTCGAACAACATCGACTCTTGCAACCGAACTTGACACGCCCCCTCCGTCGTCGGTCTGGCGACAGTGTTCGGAGTGGGGGGCGGGACCTCCTCGTACGCCGAGGTCGCCGAGGCCGATGTGATCCTGCTGTGGGGCTCCAACGCCCGCGAGGCGCATCCGATCTTCTTTCACCACCTGCTCAAGGGCCTCGACAACGGTGCCCGCATGTACGCCATCGACCCTCGGCGGACCTCCTCGGCCAAGTTCGCCGACCGCTGGCTGGGGCTGTCCGTGGGCACCGACATCGCTCTGGCCAACGCCGCGGGGGCCGAGATCATCCGCGCCGGATTGCACGACACCGAGTTCATCGCCCGCGCCACGCAGGGCTTCGACGCCTACGCCGCCCATGTCGAGCCGTGCACCCTCGACTGGGCCGCACAGCAGACGGGTGTGCCCGCGGAGGCCGTCCGCGAGATGGCCCACGCCTACGCGGCCGCGCCGAGGGCGCAGATCCTGTGGACGCTGGGCATCACCGAGCATCACAACGCGGTGGACAACGTGGTGTCGCTGTGCAACCTGGCGCTGCTCACCGGCCACGTCGGCCGCCGGGGGTCGGGCCTGGTGCCGCTGCGCGGCCAGAACAACGTCCAGGGCGGCGGCGACATGGGGGCCATCCCCAACAAGTTCCCCGGCTTCCAGGACGTGGCGGACGGCAGCGTCAGGGCCAAGTTCGAGGCCGCCTACGGAACCCGGCTCAACGGTGTCCCGGGCAAGCACCTGACGCTGATGTTCGAGGCGATGGAGGCCGGCGAGCTGAGGGCCTGCTATGTCATCGGCGAGAACCCGGCCGACTCCGAGGCTGACGTGCAGCACGCCCGCAAGCTGCTGGCCGGCCTCGACATCCTCGTGGTCCAGGACATCTTCATGACCCGCACCGCCGAGATGGCCGACGTGGTGCTGCCCGCCTCGCTGGCCTGGGCCGAGTCCGAGGGCACGGTCACCTCCAGCGAGCGCCGCGTGCAGCGTGTGCGGGCAGCGGTGCCGCCCCCGGGCCAGGCTCGCCACGACATCGACATACTCGCGGCGCTCGCCCGCCGCCTCGGCACCGATCTGGGCGACGTGACGCCACAGGGACTCTGGGACGAGCTGCGCTCCCTCTCGCCGCTGCATGCCGGCATGTCCTGGGAGCGCCTCGAGGCGTCCGGCGGCCTCCAGTGGCCCTGCCCCAGCGAGGACCATCCGGGCTCGCCGTTCCTGCACGGCTGGCTGTGGGCCGACGACCTCGAGGGCCGCGATCCCGCCCCGTTCAGCGTCACTGTCCACGAGGGGCCCAAGGAGCAGCTCAGCGAGGACTTCCCGCTGCGGCTCACCACCGGCCGCGCCCTCGACTCCTACAACACGGGAGTCCAGTCGGGCGGCTACGAGTCGCCGATCCGCTACGGCGACGCCATCGATGTGAGTCCGCACGACGCCGCCGCGCTCGGCGTTGCCGACGGCGAGCGGGTGCTGGTGGCGTCGCCGCGGGGGTCGGTGGAGATGGGCGTGCGAATCCAGCCCGACATCCCCGCCGGGCTGACCTTCACCACCTTCCACTTCCCGGAGCTGGTGGACACGAACGTGCTCACCAACGACGAGTGGGACCCACGCTCGGGCACCTCCGAGTTCAAGGCGGCGGCCATCCGCATCTCCAAACTCGAGCCGCAGCCACTCGAGCCGCAGCCGCTCTCGCGGGGCGCATGAGAGTCCTGTTCGATTGCTTCAGCCGGCGCCATCGCTGCGGATCGATGCCGCGCTCGCACAGCGCATGAGAGTCCTGTTCGATTGCTTCAGCCGGCGCCATCGCTGCGGATCGATGCCGCGCTCGCACAGCGCATGACCGACTCTTCCTGCCGGACACGACAGTCCTGTACACGACAGTGCTGCTGAGGGCATGACAGACCTGCATCTGAGCGCGGACCGTGCCAGCGCGGCCGAGGTTGCGGCGGTTGACGGGGCGCTGGAGCGGCTCGGCGTGGATCCGGTGGTGCGCCCCGAGACCGAGCGCCTGTTCACCTCGGGAACGGCCCGCCGGCGCGAGCGTCGCCGCTTCCTGCTGCCGGCATTGCACGCCCTGCAGAACACGGCGGGCTGGATCAGTCCCGGCGGCATCAACCACGTGGCGGAGACCCTCGGCGTGCCGCCGGCCGATGCCTTCGGCGTGGCCGGCTTCTATGACATGTTCCGCACCACCGCGCCCGGCCACGGCGGCGACACCTTCCACGTGTGCGTGGACGCGGCCTGCGGTATCGCCGGGTTCGAGGAGCTGGCGGCGGAGCTGGAGGCCGCCGGGCACCATGTGCACCGCAGCCCCTGCCTGGGCCAGTGCGAGCGGGCGCCGGCGCTGTTCGTGCAGGGCTCGCAGGGTCGTGCGGACCGTGTGCCCGCCGACGGCGCGGCCTTCGAGTTGCCGCAGGCCGGAGATCCCTCGCTGCGCCTGCTGCGCCGCATCGGCGCGGTCGATCCCACCTCGCTGGACTCCTACCTCGCCCACGGCGGCTACGAGGCGCTGAGGCGCGCCGGCGAGCTGGGCGCTGCCGCCGTGCTGGCCGCGGTCTCGGACTCGGGCCTCTCAGGGCGCGGCGGCGCGGCCTTCCCGACGGGCGTCAAGTGGCGTGCGGTGGCCGCCGAGGCCGGGCGCCCCAGGCATGTGGTCGCCAACTGCGACGAGTCCGAGCCGGGCACCTTCAAGGACCGCATCGTGATGGAGCACGACCCGTTTGCGCTGGTGGAGGCGATGACCATCGCCGGGCTGGCCACGGGAGCGAGCAACGGCTGGATCTACATCCGCGGCGAGTACCCGTTGGCCACCGCCCGCCTGCAGGGTGCCATCGCCGCGGCGCGCGCCGCGGGGCTGCTCGGCGCGGACGCGGCCGGCACCGGCCACGACTTCGACATCTCGGTGTGGAGGGGCGCGGGCGCCTACATCTGCGGCGAGGAGACGGCACTGTTCAACTCGCTGGAGGGGTTCCGGGGCGAGCCGCGCAACAAGCCGCCGTTCCCGACCACCCACGGCCTGTTCGGTGAGCCGACCGCCATCAACAACCCCGAGACGCTGCTCAACGTGATCGACATCGTGATCTCCGGCGCCGAGGCATATCGCACCAGGGGGACCGAGCGCTCGCCGGGCACCAAGCTGCTGTGCCTGTCCGGGCGCCTGGGCAGGCCCGGCCTCTACGAGGTGCCCTTCGGCACGACGCTGGGCGAGGTGCTGGAGCTGGCCGGGGGTGTCACCGGCACCGGCACGCTGCAGGCGGTGCTGATGGGCGGCGCGGCCGGATCGTTCGTTGGCCCGGACTCGCTCTCTATGCCGCTCACCCTCGAGGACACCCGGGCCGCCGGCACGACGCTCGGCTCCGGGGTGGTGATGGCCTTCGACACGTCAGTGGACATGACCGGCGTGGTGGTGCGGATCGCGGAGTTCTTCCGCAACGAGTCCTGCGGCCAGTGCGTGCCCTGCCGCGTCGGCGCGGTGCGCCAGCACGAGACGCTCGTGCAGATGCGCCGGCGGGGCGTGCTGTCGCCGCAGCAGCGCGAGCTCATCGACGACATGGCCCAGGCGATGGTCGATGCCTCGATCTGCGGCCTGGGCCACACTGCGGCCTCAGCGGTCCGCTCGGCGCTGGACCTCGGGCTGATCCCGCAGGCACCCGATAGCGTCCAGAACCGGCAATGAGTGACACGGCTACGCACGCGGCGACGGCTACTCAACGGAGCGATACAGGCCGTGGGGGGATCTGCCCGCAATGAGTGACACAGCTACGCACGCGGCGACGGACTCGATCACGGGATCGGTGACCGAGACGCCTGTGACGCTGACCATCGACGGGCGGGCTGTGGAGGTGCCGGCGGGCGTCACGATCCACGCCGCCTGCTCGCAGGCCGGCATCGACACGCCGACGCTGTGCTGGGCCGAGAACCTGACCCCGGTCAACGTCTGCCGGGTGTGCGTGGTGGAGCTCGAGGGTTCGAGGGCGCTGGCGCCCGCGTGCTCGCGGCCCGTCGAGGAAGCGATGGTGGTGCTGACCGACTCGCCCAGGGTGCGCCACAGCCGCCGCATGGTGCTCGAGTTCCTCGGCTCGAGCGTCGATCTCAGCCAGGCCGAGAGCCTTCACCGCTGGATGGAACTGTACGGCGCCGACCCCGACCGCTATGGCAGCGAGGGCGGGCCGGTGCAGCGGGTGGAGGAGCCGGTGTTGGTGCAGGACGAGCTGTACATCCGCGACTACTCCAAGTGCGTGCTCTGCTACAAGTGCGTGGAGGCCTGCGGCGACGACGCCCAGCACACCTACGCCATCGCCGTGTCGGGCCGGGGCTTCGAGGCGCGCATCTCGACCGAGTTCGATGTGACGCTGCCCGACTCGGCCTGCGTCTATTGCGGCAACTGCGTGGGGGTGTGCCCGACCGGCGCGCTGCAGTTCAAGACCGAGTACGACCTGCGCCGGCGTGACGAGTGGCGGCCCGATGAGCAGACCGTCACCCGCACGGTCTGCTCCTATTGCGGTGTGGGCTGCAACCTCGACCTGCACGTGCAGGACGAGCGGATCGTGAAGGTCACCTCGCCGTCAGACCACTCCGTCACCAGCGGCCACCTCTGCATCAAGGGCCGCTTCGGCTGGCAGTACGTCCACGGCGAGTAGGCACAGCCACTGGCAGCCTCCGGCAATCGCTCGGACATCTCCACCGCGCACTGCACCGTCGCTCGCGGGGACAATCCCAGAACGGTGGCTGCGTGTCGCCAGGCTCTCACATGGTCGGCCTTGAGCAGCGATTGGTCGTTGCCGATCTTCATGGACAGCCGCGCGGCGCCACGCACATGACTCTAGGGCTGCACGAAGCGGGGCTCGCGCTCGCGCAGCTCGGTCGGCCGCTCGCATCCGAGCTGGTGCATCACGCTGATCAGCTGCTCGCCGATCATGGCTGCGACATGCTCGGCGCCGGAGTGGCCGAGCGCGCACAGGCCGTACATGAACGAGCGGCCCGAGAAGGCGAAGTCGGCGCCGAGCGCCAGCACCCGGGCCACGTCGAGGCCGCTGCGCACGCCGCTGTCGAACAGCACCGGCACCTTGCCGCCGATGCGCTCCAGCACCCGCCCGAGCGCCTCGACGGGTGCGGGGGATGCGTCGAGCTGGCGGCCGCCGTGGTTCGACACGATCACCGCGTCTGCGCCGGTGTCCGCGCAGCGCAGCGCGTCGTCGGGGTGCAGGATTCCCTTGACCACCAGCGGCCCCGGCCAGAGTTCGCGGGTCTCGGCCAGGTAGTCCCACGAGAGCGTGCCGCCGAGGCTGGCCCCGACGAACCCTGCAAGCCTCTTGAGGGTGGCCCGCTCCACGTAGGGCTCCAGGGTGCGGAACCTCGGCAGCCCCGATCGCAGCAGCCCGAGCGTCCACGCGGGTCGCACGGCGGCCTGGGACACGTGGCGCAGCGAGATCCTCGGCGGCATGGTGACACGCTGGCGGGTCTGGCGCTCGCGGCGGGCCCGCGCCGGCACGTCGGCGGTGACCACCAGCACGCCGAACCCGGCGGCGCGGGCGCGGCCCAGCAGGTGCTCGCGCACCGCCGGGTCGGTGGGCGGGTAGAGCTGGAACCAGCCCATTCCCTGTGCCCGTGGCCCGACGGTGGCGAGGTCGGCGGTGTTCACGGTGCTGGCCACATAGGGGATGCGGCACCGCGCCGCGGTCTCGGCCAGGGCCTCGTCGGCTCCGGGCCAGATCAGCCCGGTCAGCCCGACCGGCGAGATCCCCAGCGGCAGCGAGTAGCGCACGCCGAACAGCTCGACGCCGGTGTCGGGCTCGAGCCGGCCCCGCAGCAGCCGCGGCGTCATCACCACCCGCTGCAGCGTGTCGGTGTTGCGGCGCAGCGCGTGCTCGGCGCCCTCGCCGCTGTCGAGGTACTCCCAGGCGAAGCGGGGGATCCGCCGCCGCGCCCCGCGGCGCAGGTCCTCAACGCTCTGATATCGCAGCGGGGGCTTGCGCCGAGGGGGCGTGCCGTCAGCGTGCCGGCGGTTCCAGTTCACGTGCCAGCAGCGCCAGCGTCTGCGACCAGGACAGCTCTGCCGCGGCCTCGTTGTAGGTGGGCGCCCCCGGCCAGGTGTAGCCGTGGTCGGCGCCAGGGTGGATGTCGATGACGACCCGGTCGCCGAGCGCGGCCGCCGCGTCGATGAAGGGCTGCATGCCGGCGACGCTCATGATCGTGTCGGCCTCCCCGAATCCGGCATAGAGCGACCCGGCGAGCTGTCCGACGCTGAGGTGGGGCGAGTCGGAGGCATCGTCCACCAGGAACGACGGATGCCACATGGCGCCTGCGGTGAACTGGTCGGGCAGCCGCATCATCGTGCGGAACACGGCCCTCGCCCCCAGGCAGAAGCCGATGCAGCCGACTTTGCTGAGCGACCCGGCCGGACGCTCGCCCTCGAGGATCGCCAAGGTCGCGTCGAGGTCAGCCTGAATGCCGCCGTCGCTGAGCGAGGAGAGCATCTCGAAGATCCTGCCGCGGGCGGAGGGGTCGGCGGCGATGTCGGTGGGGCTGAAGCCGATCATGCGGCCGTGCCGGTGATAGAGGTCCGGCACGGCCACGTCGTATCCGCACCCGGCGAGGCGCCGGGCGAAGGCGTGGGTCGCGGCACGCATGCCGGGGCCGTCATGGAACAGCACCACAGCAGGGTGCGGCCCACCCGTCTCGGGGCGCTTGCGCAGCACCGCCATAGGCTCGCCATCACTGGCGGTATCAACGACCGTCTCGTGGATCGCATGATGGAATGCTCGGTTGTCCTGATGTCTGCTCACAGCGCCCAGTATCGCAGCCCACGTGACTGTCGCGAGTTAGCTACCTGGCGTTGACGGTGACCGACTTGCTCGCTGGTGTCACCGGCGGCGGTGTGCCCGAGGAGCGGTAGTGAGGACGAGCGCACCATGCCTCCACGGGCGATGCTGGCGCGCACCCCCGCCGCGTGCTTCAATGGGCGGCCATGCTCTCACTCCAGCCTGCCGCCACGCTAGGCGAAGCCATCGGACGGTTGGACCGTCTCGCCCCCGAAGCGACTGACGGTTACGACCTTGAACTGCTGATCGCTGATATAGCACCTCTGATCTCGGCCTGGCAGCTGTCCGGCTGCTGGTTCTGGGATGAATGGCCTGACCGTGAGAAGGTCTTGCCAGACGCGCCGCCTGTGGATGTAGGTATCGACTTGGTAGCGCAACGCATCGACGGCGGCTGGGTCGCGATTCAAGCGAAAAGCCGCCAGTTGGACGAGCACGGTGTTGGCGCGCCCGTAGCCAGCGGCGAGATCAACAAGTTCTTGGCCGCCGCAGGCGACAAGGACATCTGGGCTGAACGATGGATGGTCACTAACGGCGCGGTCGAACTTGCAGGCTGGGCTGAGGGCAAGGACACGATGAGCGGCGGCCCGCCGATGCGAGTGCTGAACCTGGCAGCCGTGTTACGCGAGGAACTAGCGTCGCTTGCCAGCAGCGACGCTTGCCCTCCCTCCTCGAAGCCGGCCGGAGACGATGCCGGTAGGCGGCAGTCCCGCGACGAAATGCAGGCCGAAGCTGTCGAAACGGCGGTGAGTATCCTCACCGAACACGCTCAGATCGATGAGCCTGGCATCCCCCGAGGCGAAGCCCGAGGCCGGATCGTCCTACCCTGCGGCACCGGCAAGACACGGGTCGCTCTACGGATCGTCGAACGTTTGACCTACCCAAGCGAGTTGTCTGTGGTGTTGTGCCCCTCGATAGCGCTCGTAGCGCAGCTACGCCGAGAGTTCTTGGCCCACGCCGAGCGGCCTTTGCGGACTATGGCCGTGTGCTCCGACCGGACGGTCGCAACCGACCTCGATCAGGAGGAGCGCATCGCACGCAACGCCGACGATTTTACTGCCGACCGAGGCGCAGAAACGACGGCTTCGTTGACCGGCACGGTCACCACCGACCCCGACAAGATCGCAGACTGGATCCGCCAGCGACGCTCCGACGGCAACAACAACCACGTCAGCATCATCTTCGGCACCTATCAGTCCGCTCGACGGCTCTCCGAAGGCATCTCCCAGGCTGAAGCCGCGGACGCTTTCAAGGTACTGGTCTGCGACGAAGCGCATCGCACCGCCGGGGTGCGTCGCAAACAACGCAACACATCTGAGACGCGGAAGGTCAGAGACTTCACGCTCTGCCACGACAGAGCGGCCTTCCCCGCCTCCTATAGAGTATACCAGACTGCTACGCCTCGCATCTACTCTGACGCAGCTCGCGCTAAACAGCACCGCGCGGGCTGGCTGGTCCGTGACATGGACGATCAGCAGACCTTCGGGGTAGACCTCTACCGTCGCAGCTATCTCGATGCCGTAACCTACGACTGGCTCTCCGACTATCGGATCATCGGCATGGGCGTGGGCGGCGACGAAGCCCTAGCCATCGCCAACCGGCTGGTCCGCGAAGCCGACCAGAACGCCGCAAAAGAAGCCGCCGACGCCGAAGCCAACGGTGACGCTAAGGCTGTTAAAGCCGCCCGTAGTCGAGCTAGAGGGCTGCCGACCACAGGCGACTATCTGAAGGGCATGGCGTTCGCCTTGGCTGTGGGTGGCGCAGCCCGCGCCCCTGACGGACATAGCGTTCCGATCACGTCGTGTATCGGGTTCCTGAACACGGTACTCCGTAGCCGGACCATGCGGACTGTGCTGGACTCCGAAGCGGTGCGGGACTGGGTAGCGAAACAGGCTGACGGGCCGCGCAACGGCTACCAGCTGGAGCATTTGGACGCTTCGTCGCCATCGTCGCTGCGAGACGAGGCGAAGACACGGCTCAAGCACAACCCGACCGGCAGCAGTCACAGTGTCCTCAACGTAGGTATCTTCAGCGAAGGCACCGACGCGCCGTCATTGTCGGCGGTCGCGTTCCTCGAAGCCCGCCGGTCGCCCATCGACGTGGTCCAAGCCGTGGGGCGTGCTATGAGAAAAGCGCCTGGCAAGCAGATGGGTTACATCATCGTTCCTGTCGTGTTCCCGCAGGGTGTGGACGCTGAAGAGCATCTAACCCATTCCGACATGCACGAAGGCTGGCAGGAGCTAGGGGAAATCTTGCAGGCTTTGCGAGCGCACGACAAGCGCATCGAAGACGCATTACCGGAGATGCTGCGTATTCAAGCACCGTCCGCTGATCAGTTGCGGTTGGAGTTGGCAGAGACCTTTGTGGTGACCATCGCCGTCCCTGATAGTCTCCAATGTCAACACCTCGAAGCGGAAGTCACAGGCGGCATCGAAGAAGCGCAGAAGATCGCCTCTGATCTAATCTCCGGCAAAACAACAGTCAGTGAACATCCGCAGGTGCGTCTGCTACCAGACAAATACGAAGACCCCGACAAAGAGCCCAACCGCCATATCGCTGTCGCGATGAACGCCGACGGAGACCGCACCGACAGGGTGGATGCCACCCGCCGGTACGCGCCCAAACAGGGCGAGACCAAAGGACGTTTCAACGCCGCAGCCACCCGCCGCAACGGTCGTAAGATGGTAAACAGGCAGAGCGGCAAAGATACTCTCAGCGACCAAGAACGTAAGCGCAGGCGCGAAGAGAACGCCCAGAAACGCGCCGAACGGGAACGGCAACGGCAGGCCGAGGACAACGAGCATCATCAGAAGCAGATCAACCTGCTCACCAGCGAACTAGGAGACCAGATCGCAGTGAACGTGCTCGAACGCTCCGGCCTGACCGCGGATCGCACCACCCGAGACCTGAACCTGCTTCGAGCATCTGTCGAGGAGGCCGCCCGTTATCTGCGCTCCGAAACCGCTCTAGCCGCCGCACTGAACGAGCACCACGGCATCACCGCTTTAGAAGCTAACAGCACAGGCAACCCCCGTGCGGATGGCGCGACCGTCACAGCGCTGTTGTGGATGAACGCGGCGATGCTCCAGCAGCGCATCCACAAAGGCCGATGGCTGTCCGGCAGCATCGACGCTCTCACCGACATCAAATCGCACACCGCACCGCACACGCGGTTTCAAAGGTCGTGGCAGGCCATCACCCGTCAGGACTTCCTGCCGGTTATCCAACCCGCTATCGAAGCGCTAGAAGCCGCTATCGACACGCAGCGCCTCGCAGGTTTGAGCCGAGCGTTGCGGCATCTCGCCGCCGAAGCCGAACAGATCGCAGAGGTCTACGCTGATATGGGCGTAGACCATGCCGGGGTCTTGTTCAACAAGGTGATGGGAGATCAAGCCTCAGATGGCGCGTTCTTCACCCGTCCCGTAGCCGCCGACCTTTGCGCACGGCTGGCGTTTGATGCTATTGACCCTGACAACCAGCTTGACTGGTCTGACCCTGCGGTGTGGCGTGAGCATAAGACCGTGGACTTGGCTTGCGGTTCTGGGACACTGCTAACCGCGGCAATGTCGGAAATGAAGCGGCGTGCCACAGCAAAGGGCGCGAAACGTAAACGGCTGGCCGAGCTTCAGAAGGTCGCAGTCGAAGACGTGTTGAAAGGGTTGGACATCAACCCGATCTCGTTGCAGCTTGCTGCTACCCAGTTGATGAGCGGCAACACGGATGTCGCTTATGAGAGTATGGGTTTGTATCAGATGCCCTACGGTGAACAGCCTGACAGTATCGTGGCGGCCGGTTCGGTGGAACTGTTGGCACGAGCGGAAATCGTGACCGCCGACGTTGAATATGTGACCGCCCCGGTTCAGCAGCGTATGAACACAGAGAGGGATCGGTCTAAGCAGGTTCTTACAGGGTTGGAGGATCATGAGGCTGCGCTCAAACATCCGGACGTGAACAAAGCAGCCAAGGCTGTGTCTGATGCGCGTATTGTCATAATGAATCCGCCTTTTACCAAATGGAAAGAGATAGGTAAGAAGTTTACGAGGAATGTCCAAACGAGATTACGAGAGCGAATGGAGACCCTCGCAGACCATTTGACGGTAGCTGATCCGCTCCTTAGCGAGTTCTTGGGCAAGAATTCGCTAGGGCCGCGATTCGTGGCCTTAGCAACTTTGTGCCTAGATTCTCAAATTGGAGTTTGCGCTACTATTATTCCTACGTCCGCTTTGACCAACACGAGTGGTCTTGCTGAACGTTTGGAGTTAGCCAAACGTTTTCAAATTCATACTATCTTGACTTCGCACGACCCGCACAACTTCGCATTGGTTCAAAACAGCAATCTAGGTGAAAGCATCGTCATCTTGAAAAGGCATCAGGGGGCGCGTCCTCTTACTCGTATAGTCTCGTTGGATCGGCTCCCCAGAGACGAAATCGAAGTGACCCAACTGTTCGGCTCCTTCGACACGGCTGTAGGCGCATTCGCGGACGGCTGGGCCGGGGGGGGGGGGGGGGGGGTGGGGAGAAGTGTCGCTATGGCCCGCAGACCGCATCGCCGCGGGCGACTGGAGCGTAGCGACCTGGCGTTCTCCAGAGCTGGCCGAAAACGCACAACGGTATGGCTCACATTGCGATCTTCGTGCGATGGCTTCTGCTGGCCTGTCGGCACACTCGACAGGCCGGCAGATACGCGGGCGCGGATACGCCAGCGTATCTGCCGGAACGCAAGGAGCTTTCGGCTTCGTCAAAGGTGCGGGTAATATTGTTGAAAGGGTTGCTGCTCAGCCGTCCGCATGGTGGCAAATTCCGTCGTCGGACGCGAACGCATTGAATGCGAAGGCAGGACATCTGCTGATTGCGGGCTCAGTAGCGCCAGTACAAAGCAGGGTCTTGGCGATCGCGTCAGATGAATGTTATGTGGGAAACCCGTGGATTCCTGTCACCGGAGCGTCACCTGCGCAGAGCAAAGCTGTGGCAATTTTTCTCAACTCTACGATCGGAATGCTACTCACTTTAAATCAAGGTGCGGGGCGAAGGGAGTTACTGACCTATACTGTCGATGCTGTCAACTCTCTTCCTATCCCCGACATTAGCAACCCGAACATCGTCAAACCGCTTGCCCAATGCTGGCAGAAGACCCGCGAGATAACCGTGCCCCAGTTCCGTGATGGCTATTGTGAGGTTCGCCGACTGTGGGATCGGGCGGTGTGCGATACGTTAGGCTGGGATTATAATGAGATCGCGAAGCTGGGCAAACTGTTACATCGCGAACCGCGAATAGCGGGCGTAGCTTATGGACAGTGGAAGTGAAGGGAAAGACAGTTTTATGACAGATCACGCAGTAAGCATTGGCGATCCCACCACATGGTGGCGACGATTTTGAGGCATCACCGCGTCAAATGATCCCTCGGGCGGACCCTGCACGGCCTGCCCCAGCGAGGTTCCCAATCACGGGGAAGCCTTGCCTTGTGAACTCCGGCTCGTAGCCAGGCGTGACCGCGCGGCGAGTCGTGGCTCGTTGCTCAAGAGTCGAGCGCATGCTTGGTTGCGGCGGCCATCCTCTTGCCGGTGAGCAGCGACATTGGGCTCAAGGCCGGTATCCCTCGAGGGTGTAGGGGTTGAGGAACTGGCGGCCCCAGAGCCGGTCCCGCTCCGCGCGGCTTGCTTGGGCGGTGTCGCAGACCTCGTCCCAGTGAGCGTGGATCGTCGCGATCTGCTGATCGGCGATCTCCCTGGCGGGTTGGGCATCAAGGTGGTAGTGGCCGGCGTGGCTGACACAGCGCGCCACCTGGCTCAGGCGGTCCCCGTCGGGCCCGAAGGCCATCGCCTGGGCGGCCTCGCCGCCGGTGCGTAGCTGCGGGCAGATGTCGTATGCGGGCGTGAGTGTCAGGTTGGCGCCGTCCCAGAAGGCGGAATGGTTGCGGGCGTGGTCGTCGGTGTTGCTGACGAGGATGTTGAAGACGATGCGCGAGAACAGCTCCCGCAGCGTCGAGTCGGCGTCGGTGAAACGCGCCCGGATCTGGTGGGCCAGGTCGGTATAGGTCGCGTAGCGGCCTGCCATGCCGTATGCGTCGTGTAGTTGCAGGATGGTCATTGCTGAGACCATCATGCACCGAGCGCCGCTTGGGGTTCGATCGAATCGCCCCACCATCAGGACTTCTCGGCCGAGTGCTTGGGCGAGTTCGACACCGGCGACGTCGATCCCGGCGCGGCGTGCCAGTTCCATGGCTATGTACTCGGCCTTGACCACGGGGTATGGGTCCGTGGACGATGAGAACTTGGCGATCATGCCTCGCTGCCCGTCAGCGATCAGAGCCTTGGGCCGCGCCCCGCCGACGGAGGTTCCATGGAGCAGGGCGCGGTTTAGCGCGGGGGTCAGCGGCTCGCCCCGCTCCACCCGGTCGGCGGCCTCCGCCAACTCGGTCAGTGACGCGGAGTCGCCCGAGCGCGCCTCGTAGCTCCGAGCCGAAGCCTGGAAGTCGAGCGCTCCGATGCGATTTGAGCCTGACTCGAGCAGGTACGTCAGGACGGGCAGGTCGGTGTGTGCGTTGCCGCGGCGATGCTCGATCGCCCGGCGTCCCCAGGCATCCGGCGCGGCGTCGGACACGCAGCCGGCGATCTCGCCAGACAAGGGATGCAGTTCGCCGCGCCGCAGCGGCAACTCGGGCAGGTACAGCGCTGTCGGCTCGGAGCGCTCGAGGTAGCTGCGGGCGTATGTGAAGGTGACCGTGGCGCCGCGTTCGTCCAGCCTTCCGGCGACGACGGGCTCGGTTGCCTCTGGCGGCCAGAACCACACGTATGCGTGGTCAGGGTGCCGGTCGGGATCAGAAGTCGTCATCGACACGGCGTGCCCGCACCGTCGCCGGCAGGACAGCCAGGCGGGAGTCGACCACTTCGGCCTCTGTGGCGCGCCTTGCCGGATCGGGATGGAAGAGTGGCACCCCGACCAATGCCGCCGCCTCGAACGCGGTGCCGAGCGCGACGCTGGGGTCGCCCCTTTCGACCTTGCGCAGTGTCACCACGGACACTCCGACCCTTTCCGCGAGATCCGCAAGCGTCCACCGGCGCTCCCGGCGTGCCAGGGCCACCTTGCCTCCGAGCAGCCTGATGGCCTCAACCGTCTCCGGACACAAGGGCCTAGTCCTGCTCATGGAGAGTATTCTTTCGGTAGAGCTATTTGACCGTCAGTTTACTTTACTGCCCATGTTGGCAGGCTTCCCACCTTTGCCTGCCGAGCGGAGCAAAAAGTTGTGCTCCCTCCCTATCTGGTCTTCAAAATTGAGATGAGTTCCTCCAATTGCTCTGATATGATGTCTAGCTTCACGTATATATTGTATACGCCCTCATGTATGTTGTACAGAGCCGCGTACTTGTATGGGATTCTTTTGGTTCCCTTGCCTTGATCTATCATATTGTACATGATTGCCCTCTCATGGTTTGCTCGTGTGGCTGTTTGCGTCCCTGGGCGGGAGGGTGGTGTGGCTGGTCAGCTCGGGGGGAGTTGGAGCACCCAGCCGGGGAGGATGAGGTCAGCCTTGGTGAGGCTTCTGCCGTCGCTCTGGGGCTTGCCTCGGTTGAGTGCGTAGATCTCGTTCCAGCGTTCGCCTGATCGGAGGTGGCGGGCCGCGATGCGCCAGAGGCTGTCGCCGGGCTTGACCATGACGGTGGCCGGTGCCGGCTCGGCTCCGGCCCGCACGGCCGTGATCCGGTTGCCGCCCCCTGGCGGGTAGTCGGCCGCGGTGATCCGGCCGTCGAGGGTCTTGGCGATGTAGTCCGCGGTTGCCTGCTGGTAGCTCACGCCGAGCAGGGTGAACCCGATGTCGGCGAGCGGGTAGCAGTCGCCCCCGTTGGCCAGGAAGTCGACCGTGGCCAGCACCACCGGATCGCCCGGCACCACCGATCCGTCGCGCACGATCACGGTGCCGTCGTTGAGCACCACGTCGCGGATCCGCGAACCCGGGTCGCCCGTGAGCGAGCAGTCACCCTCGCGGTCGGTCTCCCGGGCGGGGGCGGACGGGTCGTAGGCGAAACTGAACCCGGAGACCTGCGGGAAATGGCCCCCGGCGCCGGGTATGCGGTCCACGGCCTGCTCCAGCAGCACATGGAAGGTCTCGCGGGAGATCTCACCCACCACCACGAAGTTGCGGAACGGGGCCATGTCCCAGGTGTCGCCGGTGGTGACGGCGCCGGCCGCGATCACGGCGTCGTTGCGGATGCCCCCGCCGTTCAGCACGGCCACGTCGGGCACCGGCGTGCCGAAGGACGAGGCCAGGTCGGCGGCCGCAGCGCGCAGGGAGTCGGCCTGGAGGTTGCCCTGGTTGGTGGAGCCGGTGCGCACGCTGGTCCGGCGCCCGTCGAGGTCGACGTCGCTGTGGCCGATGACCTGGGCGTCCACCTCGGCCACGGCCGCGGCGAGGGGCTCGACCACGCTCGACTGCACCGCCGGGTCGGGCGTCACGTCGAGGCTCACGCCAACCGAGCGGCCGGTGTGGCTCACGATGTTGCCGTCGCCGTCGAAGACGACGGTCAGCGCACCGATGCAGCGATAGCCGCCGGGCGCGGTGATCACCGGCACGTTCGTGCCCGTCGAGTCCGCCACCAGCAGCGGGTAGGCGCCCGCGGGCTCCTCGCCGGGCATGCAGGTGTCGCCCTCGTTGCGCAGCAGTTCGTCCCCGCCGCCGGCGATCACCACGTCCACGCCGGACAGGCTGCCCACCAGCTCGACCTCCTCGGACACCCCCTGCAGGTGGCTGACCAGGATGATCTTGTCGACCCCTTGCCCGGCGAGCCGCCTCACCTCGCCCTGCACCGCCGCCAGCACCTCTGAGATCACCACGTTGCGCGGCGTGGAGATGTTCCGCAGCTGGGGAGTGACCGCTCCGATCACCCCGATCTGCTGATCGCCCACCGCGACGGTGGTGCCGGCCGCCAGCACGCCCGAGTCCACCAGCGCCTGCAGCACCGGCTCGCCTGAGAAGTCGGCGTTGGCCGACAGGAACGTGACCGGCGGCGTGAACCCCTTGATGAAGCGGGCCGTCACCTCCGGGCCGAGGTCGAAGTCGTGGTTGCCCAGTGCCATGGCGTCATAGAGGCCGCTGAGGGCGACCGAGTCATAGAGGGCGCCGTCGCGGGCCAGCGACACACCGAGCTCCTGTGAGGCCAGGAAGTTGTCGCCAGCGGTGAGCGTGATCGCTCCGGAGCCGGCGGCGGTCGCCGCGGCCTGCATGAGCTTCAGCTGCGCGGCGAAGCGGGCCACACCCGGATATCCGGCGTCGGCATCGGGCAGCAGCTTCGATTCGCCGTCGTTGTTGTGGAAGATCGTGAGGGTGAACGTGTCGGCGCTGATGGGCTGCGGCGTGGGCTCCTGCGCGCCGGCCGGCGCAGGCAGCAGCGACGCGACCATCGCGGCCACCAGTGCGAGGGTGGCGAGCGCGGCTACGGGCCTCTTGGAGCGTGCTCGTGGCATTGGGCTGTCTCCTTCGTGAGTGTGGTGCGGGGGCGTCGGACGGTGGCTCGCGGTGAGTCAGTGACGGTGCCCGCGGGCCGCCCCGACCTCGCTGGGCACCTCTCTAGTGCTGTGCTTGCGGACGTTATCAGTGCGCTGTGACACGTCGAGCCGCAGGCCGGCCGAGGATCGCCCCCTGGCTTGACCCGTTCGCTGGCTGCGCCTACAACGCTGTAGCAGCCGAGGAGCTAGGCCGGCTGGTGTCGCAGCCCGATGGTAGGTTCTAGGTATGGCAGCGACCGTCGAGCCCTTGATCCCGACCGCCGCACGCGCCGCGCGCAAGATGCGCCGCTTCGACGCTCGTGGCACCTATCTTGCCTCCCTCGCGAAGGACTGGGCCTACTACGTCGAGCATCGGGAGCGGATGATCTCCGAGCCTCCACGCGGACGTTGGTGGCATCGCTTCACCCGCCACCGCGGAGACCTACCCCGCCTCGCCGCCGTCGTTCACGGACTCTGCGAACGGGACGGGGTGGAGGTGCCTGCCTGGGTGTGGCAGCATCGCAGCCGCCACGACATCGGCTGGAGCGGGCAACGGGTGAACCAGTGGCACATCGAGTTCTGCCAGTCGAGGAATGCGCCGGAGGCTTGCGCCTATCATAGGGTCTGGTTCGATGGGCCTTCTATCGAGGACATCCGCATACACGGGTTCACCTGCCTCGCCGTGGAGCTTCCGCTCGCCCTGTGACTGACGGCTATCGAGAGTTTGGCGCGGATGAACTGCAACGGTTCCTGTCTGAACTGGATGCTGAACTGCAGCGCAATCAAACCACACCGTTTACACATTTGGTGGTAGTAGGTAGCGCCATCCTATTGAAGGCTATCCCGGGGCGAGCCACTGGCGATATTGATGTAATCTCTGAGAGCTTGACTCCTGAGGTTCGCCAGGCCGTGAGGAATGTTGGCGCGCAGCATGGGTTACGTCCCGACTGGATCAACGACGGAGCTAGAGCGCTAGGCATCAGTCTAGGTATCGAGATGGAGACCATTTACCGAGGGCGCAGACTATTGGTTCAATCAGCATCTCCTCGCCCGATTTTAGCGATGAAGCTGCTAGCCCATCGCCCTAAAGACCGAGAAGACGCGATTCATCTCATCCGCGAGCTAGACATCGGATCGGTCGACGATCTATTCATCCTCATGCAAAGCGGGCTGCAGCCGTCGCAGCGGCCCTCGCCCACGATGGAGAGTTGGGCTGAAGAGGTTTTTGCCGCATCTCGGATCGGGTTGCGGCGCTGGCGCTGGCAGCAGCGATGGCTCAAAGCGCGGCACGCTCGCCGTCTGCGGAGCGAACGTCGCGAGCGGTAGCAGGACGCTGCCCGCCGCGAGGCGGCGATCTCCAAAGCGCTGTCGCAGTTCGGGGCACGGGTGCGGGAGATCGAGCCGCCCCAGCCCGCGGGACGCACACGCCGATGCGGACACAGCGGCTGCCGCAGGCGCGTGGCGGCTGGGAAGATGTGCCCTGTCCATGAACGCCCGCCGAAGGGGAAGCGGGTATAGCGCAGGGCTACCTGCCGGTGGGTGATGCACGCCCCGGGGATCGCCTGCCTGTGGTGCTTTGGGGGCTACCGTCATTGCAGGCGATCTCACCGGCCTTCGCCCCTGCGTCGCCCGCGGTGTGAGAACCCGCCGAGGCGCTGGGAAGAGCCGCCGGCAGGAGCATGGCCGCCCAGAAGAGCGACGCCGCCAAGCAGAGCATGGAGAGAACCGTGTCAACACAGCAGCAGCTGATCACCGCGTCCGCAGACCCGGTGCGGGCCCGCCGTGTCACCGAGGTGCCCGTGGCCACCGAGATGAGCGACTCGTTCCTCGCCTACGCCCTGTCGGTGATCACCTCCCGAGCCATCCCCGACGTGCGTGACGGCCTCAAGCCGGTTCAGCGCCGGGTGCTGTGGTCGATGCTGCAGATGCGCCTGCTCCCCGGCACCCCCTACCGCAAGTCGGCTCGCATCGTCGGCGACACGATGGGCCGCTACCACCCCCATGGCGACGCCGCCATCTACGACACCCTCACCAGGATGGGCCAGGACTTCAGCCGGATGGTTCCCCTGGTCGACCCGCAGGGCAACTTCGGCAGCCTCGACGACCCCCCCGCCGCGGCCCGCTACACCGAGTGCCGTCTCAGCGCCGCGGCCATGGACATGGTGGCTGAGGTCGACGAGGACACGGTCGACTTCCGACCCACCTACGACGGCGAGGGCACCGAGCCGGCCGTGCTGCCGGCCGCGTTGCCGAACCTGCTGGTCAACGGCACCGCCGGCATCGCCGTGGGCATGGCGACCAGCATGCTGCCCAACAACCTCGCCGAGATCGGCGACGCCATCGTGGCGGTGATGAGCAACCGGTCCCGCGCCGAGCTCATGGACATCGTGGCGGGCCCCGACTTTCCCGGCGGCGGGATCGTCCTGGCCGATGACGGCCTGCGCCGGGCCTATGACACCGGTCGCGGCTCGGTCAGGGTGCGCGCCCGCGTCAGCCTCGAGCAGGTCACACGCCGCCGCCAGGCCATCGTCGTCACCGAGCTGCCGCACCTGGTGGGTCCCGAGAGGGTGGTCTCCAAGATCGCCGAGCTGGTCGACGCGGCGCGGCTGCCGGGGGTGTCCGGAGTCGCCGACCTCACGGGAATGGACGGGCTGCGGCTCCAGATCGACCTCAAGCCCGACGCCGACGCCGGCAGCGTGCTCGCGAGCCTCTACCGGCTCACACCGCTGGAGGAGTCCTTCAGCGTCAACAACGTGGTGCTCGTGGACGGCGTGCCCACGACGCTGGGGCTGAGGGAGCTTTGCGATCACTACGTGTCGCACCGCCTCGAAGTGATCGTGCGGCGCAGCCGCCACCGCCTTCGCCGGGCCACCGAGCGCCTGCACATAGTCGAGGGGCTTCTCGTCGCGCTCGATCACATCGACGAGATCGTCGACCTGATCCGCCGCTCCGCAGACGCCGCCGAGGCCCGCTCCTCGCTGATGGGCCGATTCGGGCTCAGCGAGATCCAGGCGTCGCACATACTCGACATGGCGTTGCGCAGGCTCACCGCGCTGGAGCACCGCAAGCTCGCCGACGAGGCCGCCGGCCTGCGATACGACATCGACGAACTCCGCGGGATACTCGCCAGCGAGCGCAAGAGGCGCAACATCGTCCGGCGCGAGCTGCGCCGCGTCGTCGCTGATCACGGGCTGCCACGACGGACGCAGATCGTCGATGCGCAGACCGCCGATCACGGGCTCAGCGAGATCGGGGAGATCGGCAGGGTTGGCGATGTCGGCGGGGTCGGCGCTGAGCAGATGGCTGCGGCTCCGGCGGGCCGTGACGTGCCCTGCGTGGTGACGCTGTCAACCAGCGGGAACGTCGGGCGGATGCCGCCAACCGGTGCCCGCAAGCCGGTTCCGGGCCGCCATGACCTGATCGCCTCGCGTGTCAGCACCTCCACCGCCTCGCGCGTTGCGGCGATAACCACAGAGGGTCGCGTCATGCACGTCCCCGCCGCCGACATCGCCGAGGCCGGCAACCGCATCCGCGGCTCCGAGGCGGCCGCGGTGTTCGGCCTGGGCACAGGAGAGCGCGTCCTGGCTCTCGTGACAGCCTCCGAGCACCCGCTCGTGCTGGTCACCGCCGCTGGCGTGGTCAAGCGGTTGGCAGCGGCGGAGGTGCTGCGCGCCGAGCCCGGCTCGACGGTGATCACCTTGGCACGCGGCGACCGGGTCGCGGCCGCATTCGCCGCCCCGGACGAAACCGACATCGTGATCGCCTCAAGCGACGGCAGGGTGCTGCGCACGGCGTCCTCCACGGTTCGCATCCAGCGGCCTGCCGGTTCCGGAGTTGCCGGCATGAGGCTGGTGGACAACGCTGGCGTCGTCGGCGCGGCTGCCGTCTACACCGACTCGGTGATCCTGCAGGCCACCTCGACGGGTGGGGTCAAATCGACTCGCTGCGCCGAACTGCCCACCCAGGGGCGGGGCGGCCAGGGAGTCTTGGCTGCCAAGCTCGCTCCGGGCGAGACGGTGGAGGTAGTCGCCGCCGGCACGGAGGCAGGCATGCTGGCACTGATGGCACACGACGACAATCCGCGCCGCATCGACCCCGTGCCAGTGCCGTTGCGCGAGCAGCCCACGCCGCGCTACCGCGCCCCGACCCCTGGCGAGCGGCGGATCCGCGCCCTGGCGCCTGGCAGGTGGTGAGGGCCGTGGGTGCCGCCAAGGCTCGCGTGGCGCGGGCGCAGGCTGCCGAGCCGCGGCTGGCGCTCGATCACGGATCCGGCAACGGCGCCCACGACGGAACCGATGACGGCACTTACGATGCCACCCCCGACTCCGCTCCCGAAGGTACCCCCGACGGCAACCATGTCGGCGCCCATGACGGCACCTCGGACGGCGCCCCCGACGGCGCTCACGAAGGCACCCACGTCGACGCCTACGACGGAACTTACGACGCTGACTCCATCGAGACCCTCGAGGGGCTCGAAGCCGTGCGCAAGCGACCGGCCATGTACGTCGGCGGCAACGGCTCCGAGGGCCTCATGCACCTGGTCTGGGAGATCGTCGACAACGCCGTGGACGAGGCCGCAGCGGGCTTCGCCACCCGGGTGGACGTCACCCTGAACCGCAACGGGTCGGTGGAGGTCGCCGACGACGGCCGCGGCATCCCCGTAGGCACCCACTCCAAGCGCGACGTGTCCGCGCTGGAGGTGGTGTTCACCGAGTTGCACGCAGGCGGCAAGTTCAACGAGGGGGCCTACAAGGCCTCCGGCGGGCTGCACGGCGTCGGCGCGGCCGTCGTCAACGCCCTCTCCACGAGGCTGGACGTGGAGGTTCAGCGCGACGGGGCGCTGCACCGGCTGAGCTTCGAGCACCAGAGGCCGGGGCTCTTCGAGGGCAGGCGGTTCGTTGACGGCCACGAGCTCCACACGGTGCGCAAGCGCTCCAAGGCCACAGGCACGAGGGTGAGGTTCTGGCCGGACGCCGACCTGTTCCACCCCGACGCCCGCATAGACGCCGGCGAGGTGCGCGACCGGATCCGCCAGACCTGCTTCCTCGTGCCGGGACTGAGGATGACCCTGCAGGACAACCGGCCCGGCGCCTCGGGCGAGACCTTCGACTTCGTGAGCCGCGGCGGCCTCGCCGACCTGGTCAAGGAGCGTTCCGGCGCGGGCGCGGCGACCGGGGTGACCGGGGTGACCGGCGTGATCACCCTCGGCGGCATCGACACGTTCACCGAGAAGGTTCCGGTGCAGGGCACCATCGTCGAGGTCGCCCGCGAGTGCCGGGTGGACATCGCCATGCGCTGGGTCTCCGGCTACGACAGCGAGGTCGTGTCCTTCGTCAACACCATCCCCACTCCCGCGGGCGGGACCCACCTGGCCGGCTTCGACAAGGCCCTCACCCGCGTGGTCAACAGCGTCCTGCTCAAGGACAACCGCAAGCTGGCGCGCCTGGCCCGCAGGGGCGGCAACGGCAAGGGGGGCGGCAGCAAGACCAGCGCCACCAAGGACGACGTGCAGGAGGGCCTCGTGGCGGCGGTGAAGGTGACCTTCGGCGAGCCGCAGTTCAGGGGACAGACCAAGCAGGAGCTGGGCACCCCCGCGGTGGAGGGCATCGTCGCCCGCGTCACCTACGAGCAGATGAAGGAGTGGTTCGAGCCCGGCGGCGGCGCCCGCTCCCAGGTGAAGGCGGTGGCCGACAAGCTGGCTGCCGCGGTCATCAACCGGGTGGCGTCCAAGCAGATGCTCGACACCAGGCGCAAGGCGGCCAGCTTCGGCTCCACGAGCCTGCCCAACAAGCTCGCCGACTGCCGGGTGCACGGGCCCGAGGCCGAGCTGGTGCTGGTCGAGGGCGACTCGGCGGCGGGCCCGGCCAAGCGCGGCCGCGACTCGGAGTTCATGGCGATCCTGCCCCTGCGTGGCAAGATCGTCAACGCGGCCAAGGCCAGCCCCAAGCAGGTCATGGACAACGCCGAGGCGCAGGCCGTGTTCACTGCCATGGGCGCGGGCGTCGGGCGCGACTTCGACATCGGCTCGGCCCGCTACGGGCGCATCGTCGTGCTCTGCGACGCGGACGTCGACGGGAGCCACATCCGCTGCCTGCTGCTCACCCTCATACACCGGTACATGAGGCCGATGCTCGATGCTGGCAGGGTGTACGCGGCCCAGCCCCCGCTGTACACGGCGCGGGTGGGCGAGGTGACCCACCGGGCCTTCTCGGACTCCGAGCGCGACCGGGTCACCAGTGAGTTGTGCCGCGGCAACCGCCGACCCGACAGCATCAAGTGGCAGCGCTTCAAGGGCCTCGGGGAGATGAACACCGACGAGTTGCGCCATTGCGCGCTGGATCCGGCGACACGCACGCTGCGGCGCCTCACCATGGCCGACGCGCAGGCCGCGGAGGAGGCGGCACGGATGTTCGACGTGTTGATGGGCGACGACGTGGCACTGCGCCGCGACTACCTGGTGGAGCACTCCTCGCTGGTGGACGAGGCGACTCTGGACATCTGAGCCCCTGCGCCGCGGGCCGGGTCGGGCGGGCGTCGTCGTCGGCGAGCAGGGCATCGCTCTGGCAGCACTCAGCCCGCCTGCGAGGGCCGTGCCGGCTCGCAAGCCCTGCGCCGCGGGCCGCGCCGGGCACGGTCCCCGTCTCTGTCACAGCGGTGGGCTAGAACTAGCGACGGTGCAGCTCGACTTCGATCCCGGCGACATCATCGATCCCGCCAACGGCGGCGCGGTCGGCCCCGACGGGCGGCCGGCGCTTCCCGAGCGGCTCTCGCCGACGGGCGCCTCGACGTTCGAGCACTGCCCCGCCCGCTGGCGCTTCCGCTACGTCGAGCGGATACCCGACCCCCCCGGAGCCGACGCCCTGGTCGGGACCTTCGCGCACCGGGTTCTGGAGCTGCTGATGCAGCAGGTTCCGATCCGGCGCACCCGCAGCGAGGCGCGCCGCATCGCCAGGGTCGTCTGGTCTGAGATCTCGGGCTGTGACGACTACCGGGACTTGGAGCTGGAAGAGCACGAGGCGCTGGCGTTCCGCTGGCGGGCCTGGCATGCGATCGAGGGTCTGTGGCAGCTGGAGGATCCCACCGAGGTGGAGGTGGAGGCCACCGAGGAGCACCTCTCGGTGTTGCTGGGCGGTGTTCCGTTCAGGGGTGTGGTCGACCGCTTGGAGAGGGAGTCCGATGGCGTCGTGGTCAGCGACTACAAGTCGGGGCGCGCTCCGGGCGCCCGCCACGCCCATGCCCGCTTGCAGCAGGTGCTCCTCTACGCGGCGGCGGTGGGCGAGCAGACCGGCGAGGTGCCGGTCCGGGCCCGGCTCCTGTACCTGGGGCAGAAGATCGTGGCGACCCCTGTCGCTCCGGCTGAGATCGAGGGTGCGGTGGAGCAGCTCTCGTCCACCTGGAGCGCTATCGGAGCAGCCTGCGACGCCGACGACTTCGAGCCGCGGCCAGGCCCGCTGTGCAAGTACTGCGCGTACACCGAGTACTGCCCCCAAGGTCGGGCCGAGGTCGCCCGGCGCGCGGCTGAGCGGGCCGCCGAGGACGCGTCCTTGCTGCGACTCGCCGGCTGAGCGGTCGTGCTACCAACCTGCGGACCGGCTCTGTGTGTGATCCCGGTCTGTCCAGGCCGGCTGCCGCGATGGCGGGATCGTTGTGATGCGCCTCGCCGGCTGAGCGGTCGCGGCTAGCCGGCTCGCCGGCGCTTGCAACGCCTCAGCAGCCATCCCAGCGCCAGCAGTGCCATGGCCGCGCTGAGCAGGGTGGAGAAGCCGCCGGAGTGCAGCAACCGGTCGCTGCACGACCCCTGAGGGCGGGGTTCGGTCACAGGGCCCGTAGTCGCGGTCGGTTCGGCCGGCTCGGCTGGGTGGGACTGGGGTGTCTCAGGCTCGCCGGGGCGGCCGTCGAGCAGCGAGTCGACGGGCGAGGGGCCGCCCTCAGAGGCCCGCCTGCGGGGCTGGTCGCGCTGCGGGTCATAGACCATGGGACTCCCTCCTTATGCCGGGGCGGCGACCCAACCGTGCCGGCCCGCTACCACTGCCACCATCACTACCACTACAACGACGGCGCTCAAGCGTCCGCAAGCCGCTGCAGCGACCCGGAACCCGTGGTCGGTGTGCCTCTTCTAGCCGGTCGAGTCTTGGCTTTCTCAAGCCACGGCAGCGACCCAGGCTGCATTCAGGCACCGTGGGTGACCCCCGAGCCCGGATCGGCTGCCACGAGATCGTAGATCTGTTCCAGGTCGGCGCAAGCGTCGGACGCTCCCGGCCGCGAGGGCAGCGAGTGGATCGGCCGCGAGCGTGCCGCGGCCTCGGCGAGAGCGGCTCGCAACCGGATGGGGGCGAGGACGAGGCTGCCGTGTTCGGCCACCAGCTGCTCGTGCCAGTAGCGGGCGTCGCGGGTGCGTCCGAGACCGTTGACGATCACCCCGGCAACCCCGAGCCCCGAGGGCTTGCGTGCCGCGATCCGCTCGACGGTGCGAAGGATCTCGCTGACGCCGTCGGAGGACCAGGCGCTGGGCTCGGTCACGACCAGCGCCGAGTCCGCCGCGAACAGCGCGTTGACGGTGAGCAGCCCGAGCGATGGCGGGCAGTCGATCAGCACCAGTGGTTCCTGCCGTCCCGAGAGCGCCACTCGAAGCCGGTCCGTGGCGCCGATCGGATCGGTGAGCAACTGGCGCTCGCGCGCCGCCAGCGCCGTTGTGGAGGGCACCACGAGCGGCGGCGTCCCGGCATCGTCGGGCCACCCCGACGGCACGGCCAACTCCGCGATGGCGCCCGGCCGGTCGGAGTCCAGGGCCTCGTCCACAGTCCTCGACGGCTCCCAGATTCCCAGCCCGGTGGTGGCGTTGCCCTGGGGATCCATGTCGATCACCAGGCTCGGGCTGCGCCGCGACCAGGCGACCGATGCCAGCCCCAGGGTGACCGTGGTCTTGCCCACACCGCCCTTCTGGTTCACCAGAGCAATCGTCGCCACAGCGAAGACGGTAGTTGAGCCGGACCGGCCGGACGGGGCTCTGCCGCAACAAGCCGCAGCAAAGGCCGCGGCGTGCCCGCAAGCTGCTCTGGGTGTGCCTGGTAACCCTCGGCGTGTTGCACCTGCCGCAGCAAAGGACGCGGCGCGCCCGCAAGCTGCTCTGGGTGTGCCTGGTAACCCTCGGCGTGTTGCACACGCCGCAGCAAAGGCCGTGGCGCGCCAGCAAACTGGGGGTATGGCTTCGCAGCGAGGAGCTCAGAGGCTGCTGGCCCGCTGGGGCCGCGACCTGCTCGGGGTGCGCGGCGCCTTCGCGGCCCTGGTGCTGGCCGCGGTCGCCAGCCTCGTCGCCGGCCTGATACTCGCCTCGATCACCGGCACGCTTGAGAGGCTGCCCGGCATGCTGTTGCTGGTGCCTGCGGCGATAGCGGTCAAGGGCGACATCTTCGGTGCCGTGGGCAGCAGGATGGGCACTGCCATCCATGCCGGCACTTTCCGCCTCGGCGGCGGGCGCAGTTCGGCGATCGCGCAGAACGCTTACGCGTCCATCGCGCTGAGCCTGGTGATAGGTCTGGGCCTGGCCCTGATGGCGAAGGCCACGGCGCTCGCATTCAACGTCTCGCCGATCATGACCATCTCAGAGTTCGTTGTGATATCGGCCTTCGGATGTCTCATCGCCGCTTTCGTCGTTCTGGGCATCACGCTCGCGGCGACGGCGGCCGCCGTTCGCTTCGGCTGGGATCTCGACAATGTGGTCGCTCCGCTGGTGACTGCGACGGGCGACGTGGTGACGCTGCCATCGCTGGTGGTGGCGGCTGAGTTGGCCGGACACCGGGTGCTCACGCCGGTTGCGGCCTGGGTGCTGGCGGTGCTGGCGGTGCTGGCCGCCGCCTGGGGGCTGAGCAGCCGGATGGCGGACCTTCGCACCATCATGCGCGAGTCGATCCCCGTGCTCATGGGGGCGGGCCTGCTGTCGCTAGTAGCGGGCATCACGATGGAGGTGCGCATCGACAAGTTCCTCACGTACCCGGTGCTGCTGGTGCTGCTGCCCGGATATCTCAGCACCGCCGGGGCGCTGGGCGGGGTGCTGTCGAGTCGCCTGTCCACCAAGCTGCACCTCGGTCTGGTGATGCCTCGGCCGCTGCCGTCGGGGCCGGCCAGGGTGGATATGGCCACGACGTTCGCCATGTCGGTGCCGGTGTTCGCGCTGTTGGGGCTGATGGCATCGGCGGCGGGCAGCCTCTTCGGCCATCCGGGGCCTGCGCTGGTCGATCTGGTTGCAGTGGCGTTGCTCAGCGGGGTGTTGGTGACAGTGCTGGTGGTTGTGATCTCCTATTACGGAACGGTTGCGGCCGTTCGCTTCGGGGTGGATCCCGACACCTGCGGCATCCCCATAGTGACGTCCTCGCTGGACCTGGTCGGGGCCTTCACCCTGATCTTGTCCGTAGTGGTGGTAGGCGTGGGATGATTCCCGCTGAGAAGATGTGCGCCGGGAGGATGTGATGGACGAGAAGCCTCGCAACCTGCGTGAGATGTTGGCCGAGGCCAAGGACACCTCAGAGTTGATGGTCGACCTGGCCTATGCGGCGCTGTATTTCGGCGATCAGGAGATGGCCGAGGAGGTGGGCGCGCTGGAGGATCGCATGAGCCAGCTCGTTCAGGACATGAGGGCGGTGAGCATCCTCGCGGTGCGGCATCCCCGCGACGCCGAGGGGATGTCCTCGGTGCTGCAGGTGATCTCTGCGATCGAGCGCATAGCCAACGACGCGGTGGACATCGCCCGCATCGTCACGCACCGGGTCGGCATTCCGGCTGAGCTTGTGGCGGACCTGAGCGCCGCCGAGGAGGTGTCGCACCGGGTGCTGGTCGCCGACGGCTCGACGCTGGCGCACAGCCACCTTGCCGATCACGAGATGCCGGTGCATATGGGCATGCGTGTCATGGCCGTGCGCCGCGAGCGGGAGTGGATCACAGACGTCGGCGGCGACACGGTGATCGTCCCCGACGACGTGCTGTTCCTGCGAGGTTCGCCTGAGGCGATCGAGGAGCTTCGCAAGCTGGCCGGCTCTCCCGGCTGGTCGCCGCCGCAGGTGCCCGACGGCCCCGTGCCCACCGACCTGGACCGTGCCGTGGACGTGCTGGTGGAGATGAAGGACCTCTCCGAGGTGGCGGTCGGCCTTGCCTACTCGGCCCTGGTGCTGTGCGACGAGAGCCTCGCTGCGGAGGTGAACCACCTAGAGGATCGACTCGACGAGATGAAGGACCGGCTCGAGATGTGGGTGCTGCGAGCCGCCCGCGACAATGTGGGGGAGTCGGGCCTGCGCGGGCTGCTGGACCTGTCGCAGGCGGCCGAGGATCTCGGCGACCAGGCCCAGCAGATGGTGGGGGTCATCGGGCGCCAGGAGGAGATCCACCCCATTCTGGCGGTGGCGCTCGGTGACAGCGACGATGTCGTGGCCCACGTCCCCGTGGGGGCCGGCTCGGCGGTGGAGGGAGCGACGCTCGCGGAGCTGAGGCTCAACATAGAGCCCGGGTTCACGGTGCTGGCCATCCGCCGCGGCGGCCAGTACCGGTACCGGCCCCGCGGGGGCGTGCGGCTCGTGTCGGGTGACGCGCTGATAGCCAGCGGCCCGGACGAGGGGCGTGAGCGCTTGGCCGAGATGTGCGGGTGGCGGCTGCTGCGCCACGACGACGAGCCGCGCTTCGAGCTCGAGCCGCTGGAGCACGCGGTCGCCGGTTCCTGATCGCCGGGCCGCGTGTGCCCTCGGGTCCGCGCGCACGGTGAGCGGCTCAAGCAGCGCGGTCACAGGTTCCTGATCGTTGTGCCGCCCGCGCCCGTGTGTGGCGTGTTGGCGGTCCTCGACGCCGCTGGACGGCGCTCGGGCGAGCTGACCCGTAACGGGTGTTCCAGCCGCGGGCGGCGGTATCTTCACCGGCGATGGCTGATCCGCTCTGCCTGCTCACCGTGCATGCGCATCCCGACGACGAGGCTTCCAAGGGCGCGCCGACCGTGGCGCGCTATCACGCCGAGGGTGTGCGCACGGTGCTCGTGTGCTGCACGGGCGGCGAGGAGGGCGAGATCCTCAATCCCGCCCTCGACGGCCCGGACATGGCCGAGCGGCTGGCGGAGGTGCGTGCGGAGGAACTGGCCCGCGCCGCTGAGGTGATCGGCTACGACGAGGTGGTCATGCTCGGCTACCGCGACTCCGGCATGGAGGGCTCCGACGCCAACGACCACCCCGAGTGCTTCGCCAACGCCGAACTCGACGAGGCCGTGGACCGGCTCGTGGAGGTGATACGCCGCCACCGACCCCAGGTGGTGGTGACCTACCCCGAGGACCAGACCGGCTACCGGCATCCCGACCACGTGAGGGTGCACGATGTCTCGGTGCCGGCCTTCGATCGTGCCGGCGAACCCGGTTACCGCCCCGACCTCGGCGAGCCGTGGACACCGTCGAAGCTCTACTACACGCTCTGGTCGCACGAGCGCATCGTGGGGCGCCACCGGGCGTTCCAGGACCTCGGCTTGGAGTCGCCCTACAGCGACTGGTGGTTCGAGCGCGAGTCCACGGACGAGCAGATCACCACGCAGGTGCCCGTGGACGGGTTCATCGACGCCCGCATCGAGGGACTGCTCGCCCACGCCACGCAGATAGACCCCGAGTCGACGTTCTGGTTCGGGCTTCCCCCCGAGGTGGAGCGCTCCATCCATCCCTACGACGACTATGTGCTGGCCCGCGGGCCGCGGCCCGCGCAGCTTCCCGAGCGCGACCTGTTCGAGGGTCTGCGGGGCGAGCCGGCCGCGGGCGCCGGCTGACGGCCGCGCTTTGAGGACGCGCCAAGACGTATGTTCGCCGCGATGACAGGGCGGGGTGACTGGTTGCTGCTGACGGTCGCGCTCCGAGGACGTGCCAAGACGTATGCTCGCCACCGGCGGCCTCGACGCCCGAAATCGGGCTGATCGTGCCATGGTCGGCTGACGGTCGCGGTTCGATGATTGCAGTCGTGGCGACTGAGCCCCTGGGCGAGGTTTGGCTGCAGGCGGCCGCGCAGGCGCTGGGCGGTGTGCATGCGCCGGATGCTCCCGACGGTGCCGCGCAGTTCACCGTCAGCGGCTCGCCCCAAGGTGCGGTGTCGTTCTACGTGACGGTTTCCGGAGGCGGGGTCAGCCTGTCCGCGGGGCGTCACCCCCGCCCCGACGTGGTGCTGGGCTGGACGTACCCCGACCTGCTGGCGGTGCTGCGCGGTGAGCTTCCACTGGAGGTGGCTTACATGTCCGGCAGCCTGAAGCTGGAGGGCGACCGGGTGCTGCTCTTCGACGGTTGGCGCTCGCTGCGCCGCTCGGCTGCAGTGTGCGAGGCTCTCGCCGCAACCGCCTAGGGGGATCCTCAGACGCGGTGGCGGGCCCGTCGCTGCGCGCTGCGCAGCTCGCGGTAGCCGACCGGAACCGCCTTCGCCTCGCGGATCATCTGGGCCGTCTCCGCTGCCAGCGCGAGGGCCAGGTCGTCCACCCTGCCCGCAGCGGACGGGTCGATGGCGTGGATCTCGGGCTCGTCGAGTGCCGGGCACAGAGACAGCTCGGTGACGCCCTCTGCGAGGTCGCTTAGCTGCTCGACGACGTGTCGCCGCGCGTTGCCGCGCACCAGACGGAAGTTGTCGGGGAACACCACGCCCTCGGCCACCGCCAGGGAGCGGAACGGGAAGCCGGCGTTCGCCTCGGCGGGAGCACCCTCGAGCCGGATCGGCAGGTCGAAGCTGACGGCCAGGTCCAGCAGCACGTCGAAGAACTCCGGCCGCTGCTGCAGCGCTGCCATGTGGGTTGTGAGGTGTGTGACGTCGAAGCCCCAGAGCACGGCACGCTCGAGCTGAGCCCGGCACTCCCTGCGGGCCTCGTCGAGGTCGGCGTGGTCCCACAGGTCTTGCAGCGTTCGGGGGAACCCGCCGTCGCCGTCGAGCAGGCTCGGGGCGTTGGTGATGGGTCCCCAGCGGAAGCAATCGAGCTCCGAGTTGAGCGTCAAGTGAACTCCGAGGTCCTCGCCCCGGTAGAGCTCGGCCGCGTGGCGTGCCCAGGCGCCCGGCATCACGATCGTGCCGGTGGTGGCCGCGCCCTCACGCAGGGCTTGGTAGCCGCCCGCCGTGGAGGAGTGCGTCGTGCCGATCCGGTCTGCGCTGAGGATCACGAGCCGCGTGCCGGGGCGGTGCCCGAGCTGCTCCACCAGCGATTCCACAGCCCTGAAGGTATCGGGCTGCGCGGCAGTGCCCGAAGCCGGCCATTGAAGGCCGCCGAGGCTCAGGCGTCGCGGTCATGCGGAGCCGGCGGCGCGGTCATGGGGGTGCCTCACTCCAGGGGCGTGTCGGGGCCTCCGCAGGCGCCCCACAGCCCGAGTCCGGCCGACCTGGCCTGGGCTTCGGCGCGTGCCATCGCGACGGCGTAGGTGTCGTTGGGCGGGAAGTTCAGCTTGGCGGCGTGGCCGCTGACCACAAGCTCGAGGTTCACGAACAGGCCGTCACCGGACCGCACCACGTAGCCGAGCAGCCGGTCGTAGATGTCGCGCAGCTCCGTGTCGCGTATCACGGTGATGGGCGTGCCGGGGGGAAGCAGCTCGTGCAGGTACCTCGAGGCTTCCGAGCCGTAGCACTCCACCGGGCGGTAGCGAGCCACCGACTCCGGCGTGTCTATTCCGATGAGCCGGAGCGACTCGGAGTTGCTGCCGATCTTCGCGATGATGGTGTCGCCGTCGATGACCGCTTCGACGGTGGCGTTGGGCTCCCACATGTCCGGCCCGCCCGGCACGCGGCTCGGTGCGCCGGTGCCGTTGCCGTCCGCGCCGGACTGCGCCGCCTGAGCGCTGTTCGCGCCGGGCTCCGTCGCCGCCTCGATGTCGCGCAGCAAGGCCGTCGATGCCGCCGCGGTGCCGTCCGCGCCGGGTTGCACTGCTTGACCTGGTTGCGCTGCCTCACCGGATTGCGCTGCTTGGCCGGGTTGCGCCGTCTCGGCGCTGGCGGCGCCGGCCGTGTCGCCCGGAGACTCCGAACTCCGGCGGTCCGAGCTGCAACCGGCGCCGGCGACCAGCAACACCACCGCTGCAAGGGCGATCCGCATCAGCCGGCTCGTTCTCACTGGCGGCACGGATCTCGACGACCGGCCCGATCTCCACGACCGCACCCGTCTCCGCTGGCTCATTCTCACCGAATACCTGAACTTCACTGGCCGAGAATTCTCGACGTCATGGCGGTGTGGGGTGGCCGGTAACGCCAATCGTGACTCCCGGCTGGTCGGTGCTTGCGCAATGCGCTCATCCGTCTGCGGGCTCGGACACTGCGGAGTCCGCCCCTTGCCGTGCGGTGCCTGCTGCGAGGGCGCTCTCAGATTCATCTGCGGGCTCGGGCTGCCGGGAAGGGTCGAGCGGTGGCGCGGCTCGCAGCGCTCACGCCGCCGCGGGCAGGTCGTCGCTCGAGACGATACCGGCCCGACGATCGCGCCCTGCCGCTTGAAGTGCGGCCCGGGCACGGGCCACGCCCCGCCGCCCCGTCTCGCGGGTGGCGGCGTCGAGGTGCCACACGGCAGCGGTGTCGTCGGTGTCGATGAGGATCATCTGATCGGTCATGCACCCATAATCCCAGGGGGGTGTGACATCCTGTCCTGCATGACTCAGCGATACGGCATCACCGTGCCCTTCTCCGGCCCGCTGCACACCCAGCGGGCACGTTTCGAGGAGTTGGCCGAACTCGGATACACCGACGTGTGGTCGGCAGAGTCGGACGGGTTCGACGGGCTGACGACCCTGACCCTGGCGGCGGCCTGGGCGCCGTCGTTGCGGCTGGGCACGGCCATCCTGCCCGTGTTCACCCGCGGCCCCGCCCTGCTGGCGCAGTCGGCGGCGTCGCTGGCATCGGCGGCACCGGGCCGTTTCGTGCTGGGAATCGGCTCGTCGTCGGACGTGATCGTGCAGCGCTGGAACGCCATGGACTTCGACCGCCCCTACGCCAGGGTGCGTGACACGGTCCGGTTCCTGCGGGCCGCGCTGGGCGGCGAGAAGGTCACCGCAGACTACGACACCTTCGCAGTGCGCGGCTTCAGGCTCAGCGTGAGGGTGCAGGAGCCGGTGCCGATCTTCGTGGCCGCCCTGCGCGAGCGGATGCTGCGCCTCGCCGCACGCGAGGCCGATGGAGCGATCGTCAACTGGCTCTCCACCAGCGACGTGGCCCGCGTGGAGAGCATCGTCCGCTCCGAGAGCGCCACCGCGGAGCTGGTCGCCCGGATCTTCGTGATACCCACGCCCGACCGCGAGGCGGCGATATCTGCGGGCAGGTTCATCCTTGCGGCCTACATCAACGTTCCCGTGTACCGTGCCTTTCATGAGTGGCTCGGCCGCGGCGATGCGCTCGGCGAGCACTGGGCGCAGTGGGACTCCGGCGACCGCCGCGGCTCGCTGGAGAAGATTCCCGAGCACGTGGTGGATGAGCTGCTCGTGCACGGCGAGCCCGACGAGTGCCGCAGGCAGATCCTCGGCTACATCGACAGCGGCATCACCTGCACGGCGCCAATGGTGCTGCCGGTGCCGGGAGTCGACAGCTTCGAGGTGGTGCGGGCGCTCGCTCCCGCCGCCTCCTGAAGTCACCGGGCCGAGGATGACGGCGCGTCCTGAAGTAGTGCGGGCGCCCGCGCCTGCCGCCTCCTGAAGTCGTTGGCCGCGTGATGCTCTGGTGTCGGGTTCGCGTGGAGTGCGCCCAGCGAGCGGGCGGCGATGCAGGCGGCTACGGGGATCGTGTGAGCGTTCGGCGCATCCTGCGCATGCCTGCGAGCCAGCGCTCCCGGTCGCCGGCGCGGCGCTGCTCGTAGTCGGCCACCTCGGGGTGGGGCAGCACTAGGAAGCGATCCTCGCGCAGCGCCTGCAGGGTGACCTCGGCCACCTGTTCGGGCTCCATCAGGCCGAGTCCCCGCACCTGGCTGACACCCAGCTGGCCATCCGCCTCTGTCATGGGTGTGCGCACGCCCTGCGGGCAGAGGCATGACACCCGCACGCCGTCGTCTCCGTGCGTGATGGATATCCACTCGGCCAGCCCCACGGCGGCGTGCTTGGTGACGGCGTAGGAGGCGGTGCCCAGGCCCGTGAGCAACCCCGCAGCCGAGGCCGTCACCAGCAAATGCCCGGACCGGCGCTGTGTCCAGAGCGGTACGAGGTGGCGGCAGGCGATCACATGCGCCAGCACGTTCACCTCCCACAGCCGGTTCCAGGCCTCGTCGGGACGCTCCAGCCCGCCGGGGTCTGCGATGCCTGCGTTGCCGCACCACAGCTCCAGAGCGCCGAGCTCGTCCTCGACCCGGCGTATGAGAGCGGCGACCGCAGCCTCGTCGGTGACGTCGAGGCCGACGCCGAAACCGCCGGTACCGCTTGCCCGCCCGGCACCGCCGCTGATCTCGGCCGCGATCTCGGCGGCAACGGACTCCGCGCCGAGCCGGTCGAGATCGGCCGCCACCACCGTGGCGCCCGCATCGAGTGCCAGGGCCCTCGCCAGCGCCCTGCCGATCCCGCTGGCCGCGCCCGTGACCACCGCCACGGCTCCCTGAAGCTCCACGCCGTAGAGCTTAGGCGCCCCGCCCTTAGGCGCCCCGCCGCCACCGGACGGTGAGCGCCCGCTCGCAGCGAACGTCGCTCAGCGCAGTATCCGCCTGGCCGCTGAGGCAAGCAGGGCGCCTGCGGTCATCCCTGCCGCCACGTCGCTGGCGTGGTGAAGGCGAACGTGGATGCGGCTCAGCGACACCACTAGCGCCAGCCCGAACCACACCGGCGTGAAGCGGCTGCGGCGTGACAGCAGCGCCGCCGCCACAACCGCCGCGCTCGCGTGACCGCTCGGGAAGCTGCTCGTGAGAGGCTGGCGCAACCGGTGCGGGCGCGTTGCGGTGTGCTGTGGCCGAGTCCTGCGGAACAGCGACTTCAATCCACCGTTCACGACGGCCGAATCCGCCGCGAGCACGAGGCTCAACTCCACTGCGCACCGCTTGTCGCGGCGAGCCGCGGCCTGCGCGATCCCGAGCGCGTGCCACAGCCTGGAATGGTTGGCCGCTTCCGACGCTCCGTAGAACAGCCGGTCCAGCGCCGGGCGACCCCGCAGGCGCCGCTCCCACCAGGCGTCGACGCTCGCATCGATGCGGTCAAGCAACTTCCAGGCAGGATCCAACAGATCACTCCCCGCATCCGGCGGTGCAGGCGTCACGCCCACGAGTCCTGGTCGCCGCCCATTCTGGTCATTGCGTGCATCCGGCGATTGCGGTGTTACTCCACGCCGCGCTCGGTGGTGCAATTCTTGGTGGAGTTGGTGCCACCCACGACTCCAGGTCGCTCGTCTCACAGCTCATTCGCATCCGGCGGTGCAGGCGGGCTCGGGCAGAGTGGTGCTCGGAGCGGTGGACGTGGTGCTCGGGGCTGTCGTCGTGGTGCTCGGAGCGGTGGAGCTGCCGTCGCAGCGCGTCGCCTCGGGGCGGTATTGCGCCCAGACGGTGTCGGTCTCGCTGCGCCCGTCTGCGAGCCATGTGCGCGTGCGCTCGGTGGTCACCCGAGTGCAGGAAGTGCCGACGGATCTCGTCCGCTGCCCGGTCTGCTCAGCGAGCACCGACGGGGTGGAGTACATCTTGACGGTGATCGACGTCGCCGTCGTGGTCGGCCACAGCATCACCGCGTGGGGCGTGTTGTTCTCGAGGACGAGGTCGGGTTTGGGGTACGACACCGTCGCCTCGCGTCCGAAGGGGTAGCGGCTCAGGTAGATCGTGTGGCTCTGGTACTCGATGAAGTCGAGCCCGGCGAAGAAGGCCGCGTTGAACAGCGTCGTCGCGTACTGCGAGATGCCTCCTCCCACTGAGTCCACGAACATGCCGTCGAGGATCATGCCCGCCGGAACGAAGCCCTTCGCCGCGGTGCGGGGCCCCACGAACTCGTTGACCGAGAACCGCCGGCCGGGCTCGATGATCACGCCACGGGTCAGCTCGGCGATCCGGGCGATGTTCACGACGCGTTGCTGGCCGGCCTGGAAATTGGTGGTGAACTCGCTCACGACCTCTGTGATGCCCAGCGACTCCGCCCACTCGCGACCCCTCGGGTGCGGCACTGAAGCGGCGGGAACCCTGACAACCTCTAGGTCGCCGTACATGCCCCACAGGATCCACGCGGCCGCGGTGTCGCTGCAGCACTTGGATCCGGGCTCTCCGCCGGAGATCACGACGGCGCCCGCGTCGTCGATCGAGACGGTCGCCGGCGCTCCCTCGGTGCCGACCCCGACGAAGAGGCTGGCGAGGGTGTTGGCGAACTTGTCGTCGAGGGCGAGGCGTGTGTTGTGGCGGTCGCCCTCGAGCACGATGAAGTTGCGCAGGGCCTGCTCGCCTATGCGAAAGACCTGCTCGAACCCGTCGAGTTGCAGCCGGACGCCTCCTGCGGTGATCTCGTTGGCCTGAGCGGCCAGGGTCGTGGCCAGCTCGAGCGCCACCGGGTCGGCCGGGACCATCCCGGCGATCGGCACGACGACGGTCACCCTCGCGCCCATGGCACCCGTGACGGCCTTCTCAAGCCGCCGTGCCAGCAGCTCCATGTCGGGTATGGCGATCTCTGTGGTGGCGACCGGCTCGAAGGCGCCGTCGACGAGGGCTATCCGCGGGGTCTCGGGGTCGGTGTAGGGGGTCACGGCGCCCTGGAGGCGGGAGACGTCGGTGGCTATCGACGGCTCGACGTTCCGCGTGGCGAACAGGTCGAGCAGCCAGGCTGCCGGGCGCACCACGGGCGGCGGCGGCTTGTCGGCCTCGGCAAGTGTGCGCTCGGTGTCGAGGGAGATGCCCAGCTCCTCGGCGGTGACCGTGATGGTGTGGTCCTGGAACTGGAGCTCGATCACGGTGGAGGCAACGTCGCTGCGCAGCGGCTCGAGGGCCTCGGTCGCCTCCCTTGGCGCCAGCCCGCCGATGTTGATTCCCGCCACCTCGGCACCGGGGCGGATGTGGTCGCTCCGGCGGTTCTCGTCCACTGCCCAGACGACGATGAGCGCGCCGACGATGGTCGTGACGATGACGATCCCGGGCCAGAACCAGCCCCCCCTGCGGATCCGGGCCAGCGTTCTTTGCAGCCCGGCAAGCCAACGTCTGAGCACCTTCGGGAGGGTACCTGCGGCGTGTGACGCAGGGCAGCCTCTAGAACAGCCTCGACCAGCTCTAGAAGAGCCTCAACCGGGCGGGAGCGCGTGAGCGACGCTGTGGTGGAAGGGTCGCGACCGGCCTCTAGAACAGCCTCAACTCGTTGGACTCGATGCCCCGGAGCTCGTCGTAGTCCACCTCCACGCAGTCGATGTGCCGATCCGAGGCCAGGACCTTGGCCTGGGGCCGGATCGAGCCGGCCACCAGCACGCCCCGCACCGGTGCCACCGCCGGGTCGGCGTTGAGGAAGTCGAGGTAGCGGGTCAACTGCTCCACCCCGTCGATCTCGCCCTGGCGCTTCACCTCCACGGCCACGGCGTTGCCCGAGGCGTCGCGGCACAGCAGGTCGACCGGCCCGATCGCGGTCGGGTACTCCCGCCGGACGAGCGTCAGCCCCTCCGCAATGGTCGACGGGTTGTCCGCCAGCAGTTTCTGAAGCTGGGTCTCCACGCCGTCCTTCTGCAGGCCGGGGTCGTTGCCCATGTCGTGGCTGCTGTCGTGGAGGATCTCCTCGACGGTGATGGTGAGCGTCTCGGAGCGACCGGGAGAGGTGACCCTCCAGACGCCCGTGTCGTGGTCGATGACCAGCCGGTTCGGGGCGTTCATCCAGTTGAGGGGCTTGTACGCGCCGCCGTCGGCGTGGATGGCGACGCAGCCGTCGGCCTTCACCATGATGAGCCGCACCGCTGATGGCAGATGGGCCCGCAGCCGCCCGCCGTAGTCGACGGCGCAGCGGGCTATCACAAGCCGCACGGCAGAACAAGGTAGCGCTCTCGGCAGCCCCGCGCCCGAGTCCCTTCGAGCGGTGCGGGCGCCACACGGGATCATGCACGTCGAGCGCCGCCCGTAGCAAAGCGCCCGCTACCTGCGCCGGATCCAAGTAAAGCGATTGCGGTTTTGCTTTACTTAGATTTGCGCTAAGTAAAGCGCCCGTTACCCACACTCGATCTAAGTAAAGCGACTACGGGTTTGCGTTACTTAGATTTGTGCTAAGTAACGTCCCCGTTACCTGCGGCTGATCTAAGTAAGCGATTGCGGGTTTGCTTTACTTGGATCTGCGCGTAGTAAAGCGCCCGTTACCTCCGGCCAATCTAAGTAAAATAATCATCAGGGTGGTTTACTTGTGAGTGGGAAGTAGCTAGGATCCAAACTCGTTTCGAGCCTATTCAATACAGGTACCCGCATGCAGTCGAGCGCCTTCCCTTCCCAAGAACGTGGCAGCGTCCTCAGGACGCCTGAGGGCTTCTGGGCGTTCCACCCCAAACCCCTGCCTCGCAGGTACCGGCTGCCGTTCGAGCTGACCTCACTGCTGGACGAGGCTACCGGGGTCTTGCATCGCCTCGGCGGGGTGGGACGGCTGCTGCCTAATCCTCACCTGCTGATCGGGCCGCACCTGCGGATCGAGGCCGTTCTGAGTTCGCGCATCGAGGGCACCCGCACCGAGATGACGCAGTTGCTGCGGGTCGAGGCCGGCGAGAGGTCCGCGGCGGGCGGTGCCGATGAAGAGGCGCAAGAGGTGCTCAACTACATCGTCGCCACCGAGCACGGGATCGCCCGGATCCGAGCGGGCTTTCCGGTCTCGATCCGGCTCTTCCGGGAGATGCACGAGCTTCTCCTGGCTGGAGTCAGGGGCCAGGACAAACGTCCTGGAGAACTGCGCAAGAGCCCGGTGTGGATCGGCGGCGCCAACCTCAACGATGCAGTATTCGTGCCGCCGCCGCCCACCGAGATGCTCGATGCTCTGGGCGACCTCGAGCGGTTCATGCACGAGCACGAGTTGCCGTTGCTGGTTCAACTCGCCCTGGCCCACTACCAGTTCGAGGCGATCCACCCGTTCCTCGACGGCAACGGCCGGATCGGAAGGCTGCTGATCCTGTTGATGCTGCTGGAGCGTGGGGTCCTGTCCCAGCCGCTGCTGTACCTGTCGGCCTTCTTCGAGCAGCGTCGATCCGAGTACTACGACCATCTGCTTGCCACGAGCCAGCACGGTGACCCCGCTCCCTGGATCCGCTTCTTCCTTGAGGGGGTGAGGCTGCAGGCACGCGACGCCGAGGAGCGAACCGTCCGGCTGGTCGAGCTTCAAGAGCAGATGCGTGGCGAGTTGCTCGCAGAGGGCCGGCCTTCCTCGGTGTTGCGGCTGGCCGAGTTGCTGTTCGTGGCGCCCGTGGTAAGCGCCTCGATGGCGGCGGCCCGGCTCGGGGCTACTAGGCCAACGGTTTACAGGGCGATAGCCGCGTTGCAGGAGCGCGGCGATCTTCAGGAGATAACCGGCCGCCAGCGGCACCGGCTCTACGAGGCACCCGAGATCTTCCAGGCCGTCTACGGCCCGATCGAGGCCGGTGACACGGAGGAGTAGTCGCAGCCGCTACCTGCACAGCGAGGTGGACAGGACACCCTGCAGCGCACGATCAAGCACAGCGACACGGAGGAATAGTCGGAGCTCTCCACGATGGTGGGTGGCTGCGGTAGTGTCGGTGCCTGTGAAGGTTGACGGGTTGCTGACCGGTTCGATCGGCGATGCCGCGGCCGGTGCCGCCGACCTTGAGGCGTCCGGGTTCTCGGGTGCCTGGACGCTGGAGGGATCCCACGACCCGTTCCTGCCCCTGGCGGTGGCCGCTGGTCACACCAGCGAGATCCAGCTCGGGACGGCGATCGCCATCGCGTTCGCTCGCAACCCGATGCTGCTGGCAAACATCGGCTGGGATCTGCAGGCGCATTCGCGGGGCCGGTTCGTGCTGGGGCTCGGCAGCCAGATCAGGCCCCACATCACCAAGCGCTTCTCCATGGAGTGGAGCAGGCCGGCGGCGCGGATGTGCGAGATGGTGCAGGCCACGAGGGCCGTCTGGGACGCCTGGTGCAACGGCACCCGGCTGAGCTTCCGCGGCGACTTCTACCAGCACACCCTGATGACCCCGATGTTCACCCCCGATGCGGCCGATCTGGGCGACTTCGGCCCGCCGCCGATCTTCCTGGCCGGTGTGGGCCCGCTGATGACGGAGGTGGCGGGCGAGGTGTGCGACGGGTTCTTCTGCCACCCCTTCACCACCGAGCGATACCTCCGGCAGGTCACGCTGCCGGCGCTGGAGCGCGGCCGCGCCAGGGCTGGCGCGTCGATGGACGGTTTCGAGATCGCCGGCCCGTCGTTCGTGGTGACCGGGTGCAACGACGCCGAACTCGAGCGGGCGGCGGCGGCCACCCGCCGGCAGATCGCCTTCTACGGCTCGACGCCCGCCTACCGGCCGGTCCTGGAGATTCACGGCTGGGGCGACCTGCAGGGCGAGCTGAATGCGCTGTCGAAGCGGGGCGAGTGGGAGGCGATGGGTGCGCTCGTCGACGACGAGGTGCTCAACACCTTCGCCGTGGTCGGCACGCCCGAGCAGATCGCGCCCGAGCTGGGCCGGCGTTACGGCGACGTGATCAGCCGCATCTCCTTCCAGGGCCCGAACCGCGGCGACCCCGACCGCTGGCTCGGGGTGATGGAGGCACTCAAGGCTCTCTGAGACCGATGGCGGCGAGCACTGCGCCGTGCAGTTCGGGGCGGCACACAACCAGGTCGGGCAGGTAGGGATCGGGCTGGTTGTAGCGCAGCTCGGTGCCGTCGATCCGGCTGACGGCGCACCCGGCGGCAGCGGCCACGGCCGTCGGGGCACAGGAGTCCCACTCGTACTGGCCACCGGCGTGGACGTAGATGTCGGCGTCGCCGCGCACGACCGCCATCGCCTTGGCACCTGCTGAGCCCAGCGACACCAACTCCGCGTCCAGTGCCTCGGCCACGGCGTCAGCGGCGGCCGGGGGCCGGGACCGCGACACCACCAGCCGGGGCCTGCCGGGACGGGCGGGCGGCAGTCTCGGCGGGTGCAGTGTGGAGAGGGTCAGCCCGAGCGCCGGCAGCGACACAGCCCCGGCGGCGGGGCGCTCATCAACGGTCAGCGCCACATGCACGGCCCAGTCGCCGCGCCCCGGCTCGGAGAACTCCCGGGTGCCGTCAAGCGGATCGATCACCCAGACCCGCCGCGAGCCGAGGCGGCGAGGGTCGTCCGCCGCCTCCTCGGAGAGCAGGGCGTCGCCGGGCCGAGTCTCGGCAAGCTGCCGCGACAGCATCTCCTGCGAGCAGCGGTCACCCTCGGCTCGCAACACCGCCGGGGGAGCATCCTGGCTCGCCAGCCTGTCCCGCAACTCCACCAGCAGCATCCCGGCCCGCTCCGCAGCCTCCGCGGCGAGCCTGTGATCATCGAGACCAACCAGCCCAGGTCCTACCTCAGACACCCCAACACGTTATGTCCGCTGGTTTCCGGTCTTCGATTGAAGGGTCCAGGCCGCTAGGAGCGCGCTGCCTGCGTCAGGATCCACACCCGTTCTCGGCACTATGGTCGAATGGTGTGGGAGCGGACTCGGGGAGCGGGTCGTGGGCCTCGTCGCCGGCCACGCGCAGGTCGATGCAGGCCAACCGTGGCCGCGACACCAAGCCCGAACTTGCCGTGCGCTCAGCCGTGCATCGTCGCGGCATCCGCTTCCGAGTATCGACACGCCCTCAACCGGAGCTTCCCCGCACCGCCGATCTCGTCCTGCGCAAGACCAAGATCGCCGTGTTCGTGGATGGCTGCTACTGGCACGGCTGCCCCGAGCACCACACCCGGCCCGCCACCAACGCCCAATACTGGACCGACAAGATCGCGGGCAACATGGAACGCGATGTCGAGACCACCGACTACCTGCAACGGGCCGGGTGGACCGTGCTGCGGTTCTGGGAGCACGAGGACGCCGAATCCGTGGCCGACACCATCGAGCAAGCCGTGCGATCTGCCAAGAAGCGATCTACCCCATCACCCTCCTGACGTGGGGCAATCGTGGCCGCAGCTATCTCCGTGGGCTCGCGGCGGCCTGATCATCCACCGCAATGTCACATGGCGATGGAACTATGAGCGGCATGAGCAGATCACTCCACCCGGCCCTGCGCCGAGCGTCGGCGCCGAGCCCGCTTCGCGGGACGCTCGGCCGATCCGCGAGAGAACGTCAGCACCCCTGGCCTGCCGAATCGACGGATTCGCGCCGCAACCGGGCGTGCGCGGCTAAGCCCCTGCGCGGAGCAGCGAAGAAGCTGCGTCGCCCTAGCGTCCGCCTCTGCCTATCGGCCGTCGCTCACTTGCGCGGCCTGCTACGGTGATCGACGTGCCGCGGCTGTTGGACCTGTTCTGTTGCGCTGGCGGTGCTGCGGAGGGCTACCATCGGGTCGGGTTCGAGGTGGTTGGGGTGGACATCGATCCTCAGCCGAACTATCCGTTCGAGTTCATCCAGGCCGACGTTCTTGACCTCGATCCCGACTGGCTTCGTTCGTTCGACGTCGTGCATGCGTCGCCCCCCTGCCAAAGCTACTCAGCGCTTGCTGCCCGCACTGGCACCGGCCACTTGTGGGCACGGCTCATCGACCCTGTGCGCGAGTTGCTGAGAGCTTCGGGCCGACCCTACGTGATCGAGAATGTGGTCGGCGCACCCTTGCGCGATCCGATCATGTTGTGTGGCACGATGTTCGCTGAACTACGAGTGATCCGTCATCGGCTGTTCGAGTCGAATATGCTGCTTGTTGCTCCAGGGCCTTGCAGGCCGCATCCTCTGTGCCACACACTTGACAGGCGCAAACGCCATTACGGGCTTACCAACGAATGGCGCGACTATGTTCAGGTAAATGGCGGGGGCAATAGCAGTGTTGCCGCGGCTCGCGATGCTATGGACATCGATTGGATGACAAAGCGCGAACTGAATGAAGCGATCCCTCCTGCCTATACCGAGTACTTGGGAGAACAACTCATAGAATACGCGAAGGCAGCCGCATGAGCGATCTGAAAGGCCGCAAGGGAATCGCCGCGTATTTTCGTAACCACATTGGTGAGATTGTGACCTCAGATGATCTACGTCAGGCAAGTGGCAACCAGATGGAGTGGGGTCGAAGAGTCCGTGAATTGCGCCTGGAGTACGGGTATCGGATAGAGACGCATCGTGATTCGCTAGAACTCAAACCTGGCCAGTATCGGCTTGTCGAGCAGCCACCGGACAAGCCGCCGCCACGGTTCAGTCGCCAAATCTCACAGAAGACTCGAGCGCAAGTGCTCGCACGCAACGGCTCCACCTGTCAACTCTGTGGCAGAGGAACTGGAGACGACTTCGAGGACGGAGCACGCGTATTGCTGCACGTTGATCACATCCACAACAAGAGCGAAGGCGGCAGCGACGACCTCGCAAACCTCCGTACTCTTTGCCAGCGATGCAACGAGGGTGCCAAGGATGTCCTGCCACCACCGCCAGACCGACTTTGGTTGATGGGCAGGATCAGGGCAGCAAGCAACCGGGACCAGAAGGCTGTATACGAATGGCTATGCCAGAAGTTCAAGGCTGACACACCATGAGTGCGCTGCCTTCTTGCCTGTCTTGCCGGGATGCCTACTTCGCGCGGCGAACATCTCCTGTCCACAAGTCTGTTGCTGTCTGGGAGGACGTCAGAGCCTCGACCGTTTCCTTCACGTCGCTGACACGCCGAGCTACTTCTGGCGCATCCGGATATGTCGCGTGGTATGCGTCCGCGACCTTCGGGGAGAACTGTGCGGCGACTTCGATGTACTGCGCGGTTAGCTCGCACAGAGCTTCGTCGCTAAGGTCATCGGCTTCGATCAGAGCCTCTAGCGTCTCTTCATATGTGCCTGCTTGACGCCAGGCGCTCCCCTGTCGCAGGAGGCTGTCCGGGAGTTCCGCACATCGATCAGTCAGGCTGGAGTCGATCTCATCGATCAACTCGCTGAGATCATGCGTCCTGATCGGCGGTTTGCCAGACATGGCGATCAGTGCCTTGAGACCGTGTTCAACAACCATGACGCTTGAAGCGCAGAGTCTGGCTAACCGGTGCCGGCGAAACCCATCAGCCCTAACGGTGCTCTGAGATTGACGTACCGACAGTTCGCGCGCGCTGGCCGCATAACTTCTCAGTATATTATCTATCTCATATTCGATGTCGCGAAGTTTCTGCTCGGGCACGAGGTGCTCGGAGGCTGGCATTTTTTCGATCAACTCCAGGTTCAACGGATGCTGAGGCTCATCTAGCAATGTAATGATGCTGTCTCGGATACCACGCTCGAAAGTGTTGCTGATCTGTTCGCTACGATGCTGCCATTTGAGGCGGTCTGTGACTAGCACATCTACACGACGGTCGATACACTCATGTGCGGCCGCTTCTAGTTGCAGCTTGAGTTGCAGCCGACTCTTCTGGCTGGTGCGAGTGGCGTAATCCAAGTCATCGTATACGGCTACCAGGTCGATGTCGCTGCTCTCGCCGGCGCTGCCCTCAGCTACCGACCCGAACAGCAGCACAGCCCCCACACCATGCTCCTCCGCGAAGACTCTGGCGACGCGGCGGGCATCCTCCACCGTCGGGATCACAGAGACGGTCGCCACCATGCCCGCCAGGCTATCGCGGCCGTTTGTGCGCCAGCGAGCGCATCGGCTAGCCGGAGTGCGACTCACGGTGTCGGCGGGGCCTCCGGAGGTCCCGCCTCGCCAGGGAGTTCCGTGCGTTCAAGGGGCTGATACTCGCCTACCCTCATGTTCGTCGAGGTCGTAGTGTCCGCGCCCGACGCTGTGTTCGAGGCTGTCGAGGAGTTGGCGGCGCGCCGCCGGTGCTCGCGGTCCAGCCTCTACGTGCAGGCTCTCGAGCGCCTGCTTGCTGATGCCGAGAGCGACGATGTCACCGCCCGTCTCGATGCCGTGTATGCCAACGAGCCATCCGAGCTTGACCCCGTGCTGCGAGAGGCGCAGGCACGCTCGGTCACTGAGTCTTGGTGACTTGAAGACATCGTCGCGTTCGGGGAAGCTGCTGGCCTCGCGTCGGCATTGCACGCCGCAGGGGACGGATGGATCTGAGGCAGTGCTTGCGGCATCGCGTGCAGCGGAAAGAGGCAGGGGGCGACGGCGACTGACCTGACCAGAGGAACTGCGCTTCTGCGATATAGTATCGCCGCCCGCGGGGGGTGGCTACCGATCGAAAGGTTTCATCCGTGCTATATCAAGAATTATCGGAACTCATTCAAATCGGTGACTTAAGCCAACTGTTTGTCGTAAGGATGGGCTGGGACAATCCGGTTCAGGCTGAGCCGGTCGAAGTGTCCGATAGTGCGCTGCGTCCTGTGGCTGTCGCTGACAAGAAGGGTGTTACCGCTTGGCGGGTGGACTGCCCAGGCTTGCCGCAGCGTTCCGAGCAGCATCGGGTGGTGCGGGAGCTCAAGCGCCGTAGCCGTGATCAGCTGGTCGTGTTCGTAGCCCCGGACACGCACCTGTGGCTGTGGCCCGAGCAGCGTTCGAGCGGCGTCGGGTACCGGTTGGTCGATTACGAGTACCCGGCGCAGGCACCGACCGAGGCGCTGTTGCAGCGCCTCAAGCAGGCATCGTTCAAGATCGAAGAAGAGAACCAGCTGACATCTAGCTCGGTATTGGACAGAGTCCGCCGCTCGTTCAACGCCGACAAGGTAACCAAGTCCTTCTACCGTGAGTTCCAGAAGCACCACAAGGACTTCTCGAGGATGGTGGAGGGAATCCCCGTAGACAAGAGCCGCCGTTGGTATGTGTCGGTGCTGCTCAACCGGCTCATGTTCATGTACTTCATCCAGCAGAAGGGCTTCCTGAACGGCGATCAGAACTACCTTCGCAAGTGTCTGGGCAGGGTTCGAGAGCGCTACGGTGCCGACCAATTCTATGCGTTCTATCGTGAGTTCTTGCTTCCGCTATGTCATGAAGGTCTGGGACGCCCCTCGGGTCAGCGCAATATAGACCCTGTGATCGAGCAGATCATCGGCAACGTGCCGTACGTGAACGGCGGAATCTTCGAGCAGCATACTCTGGAGATCAAGCACGATATACAGATCAGAGACGACGCGTTTGAGACTCTGTTCGACTTCTTCGATAGCTGGCGCTGGCACCTGGATGAGAACCGGACCGGTGCTGCGAATGAAATCAACCCTGACATCCTCGGATTCATCTTCGAGAAGTACATCAACTTCACAGATCGTGGCCAGAGAGAAACGGGCGCGTACTACACGAAGCCCGACGTGACCGGCTATATGGCGACCTTCACCATACTGCCCGCCCTCGCGGATCGGTTCGTCTCGGCTGGGCTGGACGATCCGTGCTTGCTGCTCTCAGGCTCAGACGATGACTACATTCACGACAGCGTGCTCCACGGCGTAGAGCCGATTTCTGCGGGGGGGGGGAAGGCTGATCAGCCTCCGCCATCGGACGAGCTGGCGCTGCCAGGAGAGCGCTGGTGTGACATCACCCATCGCCGGGAGCGGTGCGCGCGACTGCGGAGCCTGCTGTCGGACGGCTCACGCGAGTGGACGATCGACGACTGCATTACCGAGAACCTTGACATCCGGGAGCTGCTGGCCGACTACCTGGTGCAACTGTCCAGTGCCGAGGAGTGCGATCAAGCCTTCAAGGTTCTGAGATCGCTGACCGTATGTGATCCCACGGTCGGATCAGGAGCGTTCCTGTTCGCTGCTCTCGAAGTGCTGGAGCCACTGTACGAAGTGGTGTTGTCGCGCGCTGCGGAGTTGCATGACAGGCAAGGCGATACTGAACTTGCGGACTGTCTGAGGGAGAGTCGCAGGCATCCAAATCCGAGTTACTGGATGCTGAAGACCCTGTGCCTCAACAACCTCTATGGCATCGATCTCATGGACGAGGCGCCTGAGATTTCCAAGTTGCGCCTGTTCCTGAAGCTCGCCGCACAGTTGGACGATGTGAACCAGTTGGAACCCCTGCCTGATCTTGACTTCAATATCAAGTCAGGCAACCTCTTGGTAGGCATTGCCGACAGGCAGGACGCTGAGCGAAGGCTTGGTGCGGGCCAACTTGATCTTGGTGGAGAAATCAAGCAGATCGGCGAGTTAGCAGAGCGAGTTGGAATCATATATGACGACTTTGTGCGAGCTCAATCTAAGGACATCGGGAACAGCGACCACGCGGTAGCCAAGCAGAGGTTGAACGCTGAACTCATGACGGCGCGCCATTCGGCAGATGATCTGCTCTACAGGAAGCGGCACGAGCGTGGTGACTTCGAGTATTGGCGTGATTCACACCGACCATTTCACTGGTTTGTGGAGTTTCCAAGCGTGTGGCGACACGACGGCTTTGATATAGTAATCGGCAACCCACCGTATATTCAGACGAATAAGGTAAGAGAATATAGGCGGATAGGCTATAAGACTCAGAATTGTCCTGACCTCTATGCAGTTTGCGTTGAGCGAGCGTCGAACTTGGTCAACGAAAGGGGTCGAGCATCCATGATCGTAATGCACAATCTGTGCTTCAGTCACCAGTATACTCGTCTTCGTAATCACCTTTCAAGTCTCTTTTCTTCCTTGCACGTATCATCCTACGATAGATTACCCAGTGGGCTATTCAGTGACTCCGCTGCTGTTCGCAGTTCCATATTCTTGGCTACCAAGTATCAACACATGGCAAATCTCGCTGTTGATATTGCACAGGACGAACGCAGATGTGCAGTTGTCGTGCCATATGTGTCCTCAGTTCATCGCTGGCATACGAATTCTCGTTCGTGGCTGTTTGATTCTGTGACGTATGTTGGTCCTCAACGATCGCTCGTTACGCTCAACGGCAACGACGTCTGGCCCTTTGTTGGCTCTGAAGCCATATCGGGTGCTCTTGGTAATGTGGCGTTAGGAAAACCAATATCTGATGTAACGTCTAGGAACGGTCGCTACTCGCTGGCCTACAAGAAGACGGGACTATATATGTTAGGTATATCCGTGGAACCTCCTCCCACACTGGGTGGCACGACGGCAAACTACGGATACTTGCGTTTTTCGGAATCGATTTGTCGCGACTTGGCCCTGCTGATGCTGGCTGGCCGCTGGGGGTATGTTTGGTGGCTAATCTACTCGGATTGGTTTCATGTGACGAGTGGCGTAGTCAAGAGCTTTCCGGGCGATATTGCGCGAATCGTCGTCGAAGCGGAACATGAAGCGTCTGATTTGAGGCTTGGTGCCCTACAGTCGCTAGCTCACGGACTTGCAGAAGAGATGACAGACCATCTGGCATGGACATGGAAACTTGGTCTTAAGGTCGGTCGATACAAGATGCATGAGCTTAGACACATTACTGACGAGGCTGATCTGCTGCTGGCTCAGGCTTGGGGAATCGAGGATGCTTATGAGGCGGCGGGGAACTTTCGTGATCGCATGATCTTCGGAACCAAAGAGTAGTCACCATGCCGAAGATACTTGACAACATCGATCTTCAGACCGAGGCTGAACTGCTTGATACTTTGAGGTCGTCCTATCGTCTGGACGCGGCTATCGGCTACTTTAACCTTCGTGGCTGGTCGCTGCTGGCTGAAGCGGTGGAGGCCATGCCTGATTGTCCAGGTGAGCCGAAGTGTCGGCTGCTGGTCGGCATCCATGAGGCGCCTACAGCAGAGATGCGTCGCTCGGCCCGGATGCGTCCTCCTGAGCAGACGGATAACAAGACCGCGGCGCGCCTGAGGACCGAGACGGTTTCCGAGTATCGGGACCAGTTGCAGGTTGGGTTGCCCACTGCGGGCGACGAGAAGTCGCTCCGCACTCTGTTGCGCCAGATCGAAGCCGGCGAAGTCGAGGTTCGTGTCCATACGGCTCATCGCCTGCATGCCAAGCTTTACATCTGTCACCGTGACGATTCCGCAGCACCTCGGGTCGGGTATGTGGGCTCGTCCAACCTGACGGCGGCAGGGCTCCGTGAGCAGGGCGAACTCAATGTGGATGTGGTGGACACCGACGCATCGGGCAAGCTGGCTCGCTGGTTCGAGGATCGCTGGAACGACCCGTTCACGGTCGATGTGATGCCAGAGTTGGCCGAGGCCCTTCGCGAGTCGTGGGTGCGCGAGGATCAGCTCGATCCCTACCTCGTGTACCTGAAGATGGCCTACCACCTATCCAGGGAGGCACGCGAGGGACTCATCGAGTACGGCCTGCCTGCCTCGATGCGGGACAAGCTGCTGGACTTCCAGGCAGCCGCAGTGCAGATCGCGGCCCGCATCGTCATGCAGAAGGGCGGCGCCATGATCGGCGACGTAGTGGGACTCGGCAAGACGCTTGTGGCAACCGCCATTGCGCGGTTACTCCAAGAAGAGCAGGGCTTCGAGACACTGGTGGTATGTCCGAAGAACCTCACCGAGATGTGGAAGTCATACCTTCACGAGCATGAGGTGCGCGGCACGGTCGAGTCGCTGTCGATGGTACACAAGAACCTGCCCAATGCTCGCCGGTACCGGCTGGTCATCATCGACGAGGCACACAACCTCCGCAGCCACGAGCGCCGTGATCACAAAGTCATCCAGGAGTACATCGCTGATAACGACTCCAGGACGCTGCTGCTGACGGCCACGCCCTACAACAAGCAGCTGGACGACCTAAGAGCGCAGCTGGCGCTGTTCATCCCAGCAGACAAGGACCTGGGCGTTCGACCGGAGCGAGCCATCGCTGCCATGGGCGCCGCGTACTTCGAGTCGAAATGCGATGGGCTGACCTCCACGCTGAGCGCGTTCAAGCACTCCGACTCCCTTGAGGATTGGCAGCAACTGATGTCGCAGTACTTGGTGCGCCGCACCCGACGTTTCGTCGAGGACAACTACGCCCAAACTGACGAGGACGGTCGCCGCTACCTGCAGTTCGGCACTGGCAAGCCCTTCTACTTCCCGAAGCGTCAGCCCAGTCCTGTTGAGCGGGATATGTCACCAGATGATCCGGCCTTGCCGATGGCGTCTGACGCAACGCTCGACTCGATTCGCGATCTGCGTCTGCCGCGATACCGCCGGGGCGACTACCTCGACGCGGACTTCATTCCATCGAGTTCGCAAGAGCAGCGGTTGCTGGAGGATCTGAAGAGGTCCAACAAGGGAAACCTGGGGGGTGTCACCAGGATCACACTGTTCAAGCGGTTGTCGTCGTCAGGCCCAGCCTTCATCAAGACGTTGAACCGCCATCGCCTGCGTGACCTGATTGCGGCACACGCGCTCGGCAACGGGTTGGATGTGCCCATCGGACCGCTCGATGAGGCGCTTTGGGATGACCAGTATGACGGAGACCCCGAAGACAGCGGCGAAGACGGCAACACGGCACAGTTCCTAAACGCTGAAGAGGATACCGCGGCAGCCGCCTACGGCAGGCTTCGCGCCAAGAGTCCCAAGCCAGTTCGCTGGGCACCGGCTGCGATGTTCAGAGACGATCTCAAGGAGGACCTATATCACGATGCGGAGGTGATCGCCGAGATGCTGGAGCGCTTCGGGACCTGGGACCGAGAGCGTGACGGCAAGATCGGAGCACTCGAGAGCCTGCTCACTTTTCACCACCCTGACGACAAGGTTCTCATCTTCACCGAGGCGGCCGACACGGCCCACTACGTCCACGAAGAACTGCTGCGACGGGGCGTCGACGCGGTCGGCGTGGTCACCGGCGACTCCGAGAACCCGACTTTGCTGGCGCAGCGGTTCTCGCCGCGGTCCAACATCGTCGCCGCTGGCGAATCGGGCGCAGAAGGCGAACTGCGGGTGCTGGTGTCAACGGACGTGCTCTCCGAGGGCCAGAACCTCCAGGATGCTCATATCGTCGTCAACTACGACCTCCCGTGGGCCATCGTCAAGCTGGTCCAGCGCGCCGGACGAGTCGACAGGATCGGCCAGCAATCGCCCGAGGTGCTGCTCTACTCGCTGATGCCTGCCGAACCCGTCGAGGCCGAGATCGATCTGCGCGGGCGCATCCGCAGGCGCTTGGGCGAGAACGCGCGGCTTCTCGGCTCGGATGAGGAGTTCTTCGGCGACCCGTCAGAGCGCCAGAAGATCAGCGGCGTCTACGACGAGACCTCCGCTTTCGGGCTGCGAGAGCAAGACATAGACGACGTCGATCCGGTGTCGATGGCCTACGAGATCTGGCGGCACGCCAAAGAGGACCACCCCGAACTTGCGAAGCGAGTCGAATCGTTGCCCAACGTCGTCTACTCGACCAAGCACGCAGGCAAGGAGGCGCCCGATGTGGGCGTTCTGGTTCACACGCAGACGGCCGCAGGCCCGGGTGTCAATGTTCCTGGCTCGCATCGTGACACCAGATCAGGCGAGCACCTGTCTGCGATCGACGCCTTCGCGTTCGTGGAACCCGGCGGTGAGGCTCGCCGCGTCACGCCGCAGGAGGCGCTGCGACTCGCGGAGTGCAAGCCGTCGACACCCGCGGCGCCACGCCTGGCTGACCACCACGATCTGACCGCAACCGCGCTCGGAGGGCCGTTGCGGATCTCGTCGGGTACTGCAACCACAGCGCTACAAGGCGTCCGAGGCAGGGTCTGGCAGAAGCTCCACGACCATATGGACACCTTGACCGACAACATCCTGTTCACCAAGTCGGATCTCGGTGCCGCCCACGATGCCATGAACGAGCGCCCCCTCTACGAGCAGGCAACCCAGCTACTGGCCCGAGCCATGCGAGAACGAAGCACTGAAGACCTCGCAGTTCTCGTAGTGGAACTCCACAGAGACAACCGGCTGTGCGTGCCGCCCACGACCGACGGAACTCACAACGAACCCGTCATCGTCTGCACGATGGGCATCACAAGCTAGACGGCCTGCCGGCCGGGGTCACCGAGACGGTGGCCGCCCGCCCGCGAGTGTCGTTGCTCGGCTGCGCGCCCGCGAACTGCATCGCGGACGCGGTCAGGGCAGGACTGCTTGCTGTAGGAGTTCTTGCTGCTCTTGGGCGTGCACGCGGGCGCTGCCGCTTGCGGGGCTGCCCGACTCGGGACGGCTCAGCCGGCGGATCCGGTGCGTGCCGGAATGCGCCTCGAACAGGCGGCCCTTCACCCCGTTCCATGCACCCATGTTCTCGGGCTCCTCCTGCATCCAGACGATCTCACTGGCGTTGCGGTAGCGCCGCAACTCATGTTCCACGGCCGCGAAGGGCCACGGGAACAGCTGCTCCACCCGGCAGATCGCCACCGGCGAGCCGTGCTCGTTGCGCAACTCCATGGCGTCGTAGGCGACCTTGCCGCTGCAGAGGATCACCCGAGTCACCGGATCCGGGTCGACTCTCCCGGCCTCGACGTCGACATCGCCCAGAACCTCCTCGAAAGTGCCCGATATCAGCTCGGTCACCTGCGAGCGGGCCGTACGCCTGCGCAGCAGCGACTTGGGGGTGAACACGATCAGCGGCTTGCGCTGGTGCAGGATCATCTGGCGGCGCAACAGATGAAAGAACTGCGCGGCGGTGGTCGGCTGGCAGACCTGGATGTTGTCCTCGGCGGCAAGGGTGAGGAACCGCTCGATCCGCGCCGACGAGTGCTCGGGCCCCTGCCCCTCCATCCCGTGCGGCAACAGCAACACCAGGCCGCAGCGCTGCTGCCACTTGTCCTCCGCAGCGACGATGAACTGATCGATGATGATCTGGGCGCCGTTGGCGAAATCGCCGAACTGTGCCTCCCACAGCACCAGCGCCTCAGGCTTGGCGACGGCATAGCCGTATTCGAAGCCCAGCGCCGCGTACTCCGAGAGTATCGAGTCGTATATCCACAGGTTGCTGTCCTGCGTGCACAGCGCGCTGAGCGGGACGTACTGCTCGTTGGTGACGTAATCCACCAGCGTCGAGTGGCGGTGCGAGAAGGTTCCCCGGCCGCTGTCCTGGCCGCTGAGCCGCACCGAGGTGCCCTCCATCAGCAGCGAGCCGAAGGCCATCGCCTCGCCCAGACCCCAGTCGATCTCGCCGGAGCGGAACATCCGGTCGCGCTGCTCGAACTGCTTAGCCAGCTTGGGATGCACCGTGAACCCCGCAGGCACCGTGTTGAGCGCCCGGTAGACGCGCTCCACCGTGACCGAGTCCACGGCCGTGCGAACATGCGGCAGGACGCCGATCGGCGCCGGCGGCGGCTTGGCCCTGATGTGGTCGCCGCCGGCGGCGTCCCGGGTCTCGTCGAGGGCGGCCTGCAGCTGCGCCCGGTACTCCCCGAGCGACTCGTCGGCCTCGGCAGCGGTGAGGTCGCCGCGCTTCATCAGCGCCTCGATGTACTGCTGGCGCACGGTCGGCTTGGCGTCGATGCGCCGGTACATCTCCGGCAGCGTGTAGCTGGGGTCGTCGCCCTCGTTGTGGCCGTGGCGCCGGTAGCAGATCATGTCGATCACGGCGTCCTTGTTGAACCGCTGGCGGTAGGCGAAGGCCAGGCGAGCCACCCGCACGCAGGCCTCCGGGTCGTCGCCGTTCACATGGAAGATCGGCGCGCCGACCATCTTGGCCACATCGGTGGAGTACTGGGTGGAGCGGGCCGAGTCGGGGGTGGTGGTGAACCCGAGCTGGTTGTTGATCACCACATGGATCGTGCCGCCGACGCGGTAGCCCTTGATGAGTCCCAGGTTGAACGTCTCGGCCACCACGCCCTGGCCCGCGAAGGCGGCGTCGCCGTGCACCAGCACGGGCAGCACCGGATAGGGGCCGTAGCCGCCCTCGGGGGGGATGTTGTCCATGCGGGCGCGGGCCATGCCCACCACCACCGGATCGACCGCCTCCAGGTGCGACGGGTTGGCGGCGAGCTCCACGAGCAGGTTGCGACCCGACGGGCTCTGATAGGAGGCGATCTGGCCGAGGTGGTACTTGACGTCGCCGCTGCCCTGGATCTGATCCTCGGTGATGGCGCCCTCGAACTCCTTGAACAGCTGCTGGTACGTCTTGTCCAGCAGGTTGACCAGGACGTTGAGGCGGCCCCGGTGGGCCATGCCCATGACCACCTCCGCCAGGGGCTCGTCGGCCGCCGCGGTGAGCAGCGAGTCCAGCAGCGGCATGGCCGACTCCGCGCCCTCGAGGCCGAAGCGCTTCTGGCCGACGTACTTGGTGCCGAGAAACGTGGAGAGGGCCTCCGCGGCATTGAGCATGGTCAGGATGCGGCGCTGGTCCTCGTGCTTGAGCTCGGTTTCGGCGCCCTCGATCTGCTCCTGCATCCAGCGCTTCTCCTCGGGCTCCTGGATGTGCATGTACTCCACGCCCACGGTGCGGCAGTAGGCGTCGCGCAGCACGCCCAGCAGGTCGCCCAGGGTCATGCGTGCAGCACCGCCGACGGTGGCGTAGATGCCGGTGGAGCTGCCGGTGAGGAACTGGCGGTCGAGGTCCCAGATGGTCAGCCCGTAGGTCGCCGGGTCGAGCTCGGCGTGCATCACGGGGGCCTCGTCGCGCAGCGGGTCGAGGTCGGCGATCAGGTGGCCGCGCACCCGGTACTGGTTGATCAGCTGGTTGACCTTTGCCTGCTTGTCGAGCATGGCCGCCTCGCGGTCGACCGGGTTGAAGTCGCGCCGCCACTTCACGGCCTCATAGGGGATGTGCAGCGAGCGGAACACCTTGTTGTAGAAGTCGTCGGCTCCGAGCAGCAGGTCGTGTACCTGCCGCAGGAAGAGGCCCGACTCGGCGCCCTGGATCACCCGGTGGTCGTAGGTGCTGGTGATGGTGACGAGCTTGCTCACGCCGAGGTCGGCGAGCAGGGAGGGGTCGGCGGCCTCGTACTCGGTGGGGAACGCCAGCGCGCCCACGCCCACGATGGTGCCCTGCCCGAGCATCAGGCGCGGCACCGACTGGCGGGTGCCGATGGTGCCCGGGTTGGTGACCGTGACCGTGACGCCGCGCAGGTCATCGGCAGTCACACGGTTGTCGCGCACCTTGGCGACCTGCTCCTCGTAGCGCTCCATGAAGGCCGCGAAGTCGAGCGTGTCGGCGTCGTGGATGCAGGGCACCATCAGCGTGCGGGTACCGTCGAGCCGGGGGAGGTCCACGGCGAGGCCCAGGCCGATGTGCTCGGGCCGCACCAGGCGGGGCCGCCCGTCGGCGTCGGTCGCATAGGTGCTGTTCATGAACGGCACGGCGTCGGCTATGGACCGCACGACGGCGTAGCCGATGAGGTGGGTGAACGACACCTTGCCGCCCAGCTTGCGGCTCAGGTGGCCGTTGATGATCTTGCGGTTGACCTCGAGCAGCTTGGCCGGGATGTCACGGAAGCTCGTGGCGGTCGGCACGGCCAGGCTGGCCTCCATGTTGGCCACGATGCGGGCGCCGACGCCGCGGATCGGCTCGCCGCCGGGCGTGTGGTCCGCGGCCGGGTCGGGCGCGGGCGCAGATGTCCGGCTCGGCGACGTCGGCGGGGTGGTGCGCTCGCCGCCCTCGAACAGAGCGCGCCAGTCGGCGTCCACCGAGGCCGGATCGTCCAGCCAGCGGTCCCGCATCTCGTCGATGATCCAGGCGTTGGCGCCGAGGGCGTCCCGACGCTCAGCGAGGCTCTGCCCATCCATCGGGTCCAATCCTAGGACCGGGCTCGATCAGGCGACAGTCCTCGCCCCCGAGTCACTGATGCCACGGCACTGACATCGCGCGCCGCGCTGGCTGCTCCGACCGGCCCCGACCCATGCTCGGCTAGCGGCCCGCAGCCGGGTCTCGTCCGCATGTCCGGCCCGCGGGTCGCTGCGCAGGTATGGTCAGCCGGGTGCGGGTAGCCACATGGAACGTCAACTCGCTCAAGGCGCGCCAGGCCCGCGTGGAGCGCTGGCTCGAGGCCTTCGCCCCCGACGTGGTGTGTCTCCAGGAGACCAAGCTGGCCGACGCCGCCTTCGGTGCCCTCGCCTTCGAGGCGCTCGGGTACGAGTCGTTCCACCATGGCGAGGGGCGCTGGAACGGCGTCGCCATTCTCAGCCGGGTCGGGATCACCGAGACGGTGGCCGGCTTCGGCGACGGGATCGAATCCGACACCGACGCACGGCTGGCCTGGGCGACCTGCGGGGGAGTGCGTGTCGCGTCGTGCTACGTGCCCAACGGCAGGGCGCTGGGACACGACCACTACCACTACAAGCTGAGCTGGCTGAGCCGGTTGAGGGAGTCGTTGGACGCGCAGGCCGACGCGGGTGCCCCCGCCGTGGTGTGTGGGGACTTCAACATCGCGCCCGAGGACCGCGATGTGTACGACCCGGCGGCGTTCAGCGACACGACACACACGAGCCCCGCCGAGCGGGAGGCGCTGGCGGCTCTGCTCGACTGGGGCCTGGCCGACCTGTTCCGGCTGCGCCACAGCCAGGGCGGCCTGTTCACATGGTGGGACTACCGCGCCGGCGACTTCCACAAGCGCCGTGGCATGCGCATCGACCTGATCCTCGGGACCCAAGCCGTTGCCGGGGCCGCGACCTTCGCGCTCATCGACCGCAACGAGCGCAAGGGCCCCAAGAACGACCCCCCCAGCGACCACGCCCCCCTCTTCGTCGACCTCGACCTCGACACGACGTCGACCCCGTCGACCTTGACCTCGACTTGAATGTAGGCGGCATGCGGGCACCCGAAGCTCATACGTTCGTCGACGCCGATCTCGACCTCTTCGTTGACCTAGGGATCGAGCCGTGCTGACGCCGCTGGACGAGCATGCGCTGCTCGTGTTCTGGACGCAGATGCTGGTGCTCGTGGTAGCGGCCAGGGCGTCCGCCTATGTGATGAGGCGCGTTGGGCTGCCGTCGGTCATCGGGCACCTTGCGGCGGGCGTGATCCTCGGCCCGTCGGTCTTCGGGCAGCTCTGGGAGAGCGGCTTCGAGTGGTTCCTCCCGCCCGAGGAGATCTCCTCGGGCGCCCTGTTCGCGGTCACCTGGGTGGGGGTGGCGCTGCTGCTGGTGACGGCCGGGTTCGAGACCGACCTGGGACTGATACGCCGCCTCGGGCGTGCTGCCGCGCTGGTGACCGGCTTCAGCCTGGTCGTGCCCCTGCTGGGAGGCCTCGTGACCGGGCTGCTGCTGCCCGACGCCTTCGTGGGCGGCGGCGCCGACCGCACGGTGTTCGCGCTCTTCGTGGCTGCGGCACTGTCGGTGTCGGCCTTGGCGGTGATCGCCCGCATCCTGTCGGAGCTGGGCCTGATGAGGCGCGACTTCGGGCAGATCACCGTTGCCGCGGGAATGGCCAACGACGTGGTCGGCTGGGTGATGCTCGCCGTGTTCGCAGGGTTCGCCACCGCCGGGGAGGTGTCGCTGCTCGGGACGCTGCGCACGGTGGTCGGGCTCGGCCTGTTCCTGGTGCTGGCGATGACGCTCGGTCAGCGCGCCATTGACGCCGGCCTGCGCCGGGTCCGCCGCGACGGCCCCAACCTGCCCGGCGCGCTCGGCATCGCCGTGGTGGCGATGCTGTCGTTCGGGGTGGCGACGCAGGCCCTGGGTATCGAGGCCGTGCTCGGCGCCTTCGTGGCCGGGGTCGTGCTGAACCGGTCCCGCTTCCAGCAGCACGAGGTGGCCGAGCACATCGAGTCGCTCACCAACGCGTTCCTGGCCCCCGTGTTCTTCGCCACCGCCGGCTTGCGGGTGGACCTCTCGCTGCTCGCCGATGCCGAGACGCTGGGGTGGGCCGGCGTGGTCATGGCGGTGGCCATCGTCGCCAAGTTCGCCGGAGCGTTCATCGGGGCGCGGCTCGCCGGGCAGTCCCAGCGTGCCGCGGTGGCGCTCGGAGCGGGCCTCAACGCCCGCGGCGCCCTCGAGATCGTCATCGCCTCGGTCGGGCTTTCGCTGGGGGTGTTTAACGAGACCGCCTACACGGTCATCGTGATCGTGCCGCTGATCACCTCGGTCTTCGCCGCGGCCAGCCTGCGCCTGGCAGTGCGGGATTGGAGGGGGTCCCCAGCCGAGCGCGAGCGCCTGGAGCGGGAGGAGGCGCTGAGCCGCAACCTGGTGGTGCGCTCCTCGCGGCTGCTGCTGGCATCGCGAGCCGAGCCGGCCTCGATAGCCGCCGCGCAGCTCATGCACTTCGCCTGGCCGGTGCAGGTGCCCGCCACCGTCATGTCCGTCGTCTCCGAGCCGGTTCACGATGGCTCCCACGATCCCGCCGGCCCGGCGGCCGGTGGAGACCGCAGTCCCGACATCACGGTAATCCGCAACGTGCTCGACGGGCGCGACATCGACCATCGCAAGGTGCGGGCCGCAAGCGGCAGCGGCGCAGTGGTGGCCGACGCCATCGTGGCCGAGGCCCGTCTCGGCTACGGGGCGATCTGCGTGGGCGTGGCCGGACGCCACGAGGGGCAGCTGTACTCGCCGATGGTCGACGAGCTGCTGCTGCGCTCGCCGCTGCCGCTGGTGATCGTGCGGCGGGCGCGCGGCCTGACCACGCCGCTGCCGGGCGCGTTCACCCGTGCGGTGGTGCCGGTCACCGGAACCCGGTCTTCGACGGCCGCCCAGGAGGTCGCCTTCGGCGTGAGCCGCCAGCTGGGAACCGAGATAGTGCTCACGCACGTGGTGCAGAGGCAGCGTCCGCGGGTTGTGGATGCCGCCCGGCAGATCGCCCCCGCCCAGCTGGTCGACACCCGCCTGGCGAGGCGTGTGCTCGGCGAGGCTCGCAGCGACCCGACCCGGGGCGTGACGGAAGCGCTGATGGACTCCGCGGTGGCTCGGGGCGCCGAGATGGGCGTGGCCGCCCGGACGCTGGTGGCAGAGGGCCGATCACCGGCGTCGATGCTGGTCTCCGTGGCCGAGGAGGTGGAGGCCGATCTGGTGGTGCTCGGCGCGTCGTTGCGCCATGTGGACGGACGCCCGTTCCTGGGCCACACCGTGGAGACTGTGCTGGAGCAGAGCAACGCCAATGTCGTGGTGGTGGCCATGCCCCGCGATGCTGCGGTCAGCGGTTGACGCGGCCCTGCCTGCGCGGGCATTCCGCAGCTTGCCTGCGCGGGGATTCGGGGGCCGGCCTGCGGTTGCGGCGGCGGAGGGTTGTTGGTATTGTGTGGTTTGCTGCTGTGTCAGCTCCTCTGCGTGTGTGATACCGCAGCCTCGGTGCAGCCTTCGTGGTGCCCCAACCCAACACCGGCTAAGGCCGAAGGAGGCCCCGAGATGGTCACGACTCAAGCGCAGCGGGCCGTGTTGCGCACGAAGTTGGTGGAACTGATGGATCAGGAAGCCGCAGACATCCTTATGGATCAACTCCCGCCCGCGGGGTGGGAGCAGATGGCCACCAAGGACGACCTCGCCAACACCGAGCAGCGCCTGCAAGCCGCGCTCCAGACCGCCATGGCCGAGACCAACATGAAGTTCGCCGAGGTGTACACGGTCATGCAGGCCGGATTCGCCGAGGCCGCCAGGGAGCGGGCTGTCCTGGCGGCTGGGCTTGCCGAGGTCAAGGCGGTCTTGGCTGTGGTCGTGAAGGATCAGGCTGACTTGGCTGCTGGTCTCGCTGAGACCAATAGAGCGTTGGCCAAGGTCGTGGAAGATCAGGCTGTCTTGGCTGCTGGTCTCGCTGAGACCAATAGGGCGTTGGCCAAGGTTGTGGAAGATCAGGCTGTCTTGGCTGCTGGGCTTGATGAGGTCAGAGCGGTTTTGGCTGTGGTTGTGAAGGATCAGGCTGTCTTGGCGGCTGGGCTTGCGGAGACCAACGCGGCTTTGGAAAGATACCGCGCCGAGGCCTCCATGGAGCGAGCCAAGATCGTGAGGGCCCAAGCCAGGCAACTCTTCGCCATCGCCGCCACCTTTGTGGCCTCCACCGCCTCGATCCTGATCGCACTGGTCAACGGTGCCGGCGCCTGATCATCGATGGTGCCCCGCCCGGCGTTGGGACTCGTGTGCGGTTGTGTACCGACTTCCTTACGCGGGTCTCTCGGGCCTCGGCGGCAGCGCCCGGCGAGCCGTGGTGACGGCTTCGAGCGGGTCGACGCGATCCGGCCGGCCCTCAGCGTCGGCTGCGGAGGCGATGGCGTCCAGCCAGGGTGACCGGTCGCGCTCCACGCTGCGCCCCGCGACGTCGCGCCGCGGGCACCACATCGCGTGAAGCTCCTGCTCGGCGCGGGTGACGGCCACATACAGCAGGCGGCGCTCCTCGGCCCGAGCCGCTGCGGAGCGTGCGTGTGCGATGGGCACGAGTCCGTCCTCGAGGCCCACGATGTGCACGACCGGCCACTGGAGTCCCTTGGCCGAGTGGAAGGTGAGCAGGTTGACGCCGTCGGAGGAGGCGGCCGGGCGATCGCCCGACGACAGCGTGGCGCGAAAGGCTCCGACGGTGGCGTCGGGCTCCAGCGTCAGATGGTCTTGCGCCAGTTCCAGCAGCGCCTCGACGTCGGCGCGTGCGTCGCCGGCGTGAAGCTCCCCGCGGCAGTCGGCCAGGCAGGCCGAGAGGCTCGCGCCCTCCGGCCACGACCCGAGCAGGGTCGCCACCGCGGCCCTCTCCAGCAGGCTGCCGTCGCTCTGGGAGACCACCGGTATGTTCTGGCGCTCCAGGGCCTGCCGCAGCCCGATGAGCTGGTCGTTGGTGCGGGCCAGCACCGCCTGCCGGCGCCACGGCGCGCCCGGACGGTGCCGCCGGCGGACCGCGCGGACCAGCACAGCCGCCTCGTCAGCGCCGTCGCACACCGTCACCTCCGGCACCTTGCCCGATGGCCTCACCGAGGGCTGCGGCGCCTTGCCCGCGACCCGTCCCGCCGCCTCCAGCACCTCCGGCGTGGAGCGGAAGTTCGTGCGCAGGTGCAGCACGGCGCAGCCGGCGAAGTGCTCCGCGACGTTGCCGATCAGCTCGGGGTCCGCGCCGTTCCATCCGTATATCGCCTGGTCGGGGTCGCCGACCGCCAGCAGCGTCGAGTCCGGCCCCAGCCATGACCGCAGCAGCGCGAACTGCAGGGGGTTGATGTCCTGGAACTCGTCGACGAGGACGTGCTGGTGCAGCCAGCGCCGGGCTGCGGCGTGCCTGGGCTGGGTCGTCATCAGGTCGAGGGCGTCGGCCAGTACATCGTCGAAGTCGAGCATCCGCTGCCTGTGCTTGGCCGATTCGTAGTCGGCGTACAGCTGGGCGAAGCGGTCGGCGCCGCCGGCCGGCGGCCTGCGGCCTGCTTGCTTGGCGGCCGCGGGGTATCGCTCGGGGGTGACGAGCCGAGCCTTGGCCCAGCCGATCTCGTTGGCCGTGTCGGTGATGGCCTTGGGGCTCGACCTGGGACGGAGCTCTGCGATCAGTCTGCGGGGGCCGGCCAGGATGCGCGGCGGGCGCTGGGAGTTGTCGGCTGCGTGACGCCGCAGCTGGGCGAGCGCGATGGCGTGGAAGGTGCCAGCTGAGACGGCGTCATTGAGGCCCAGACGGCGCAGCCGCGCACGCAGCTCGCGCGCGGCGCGCCGGGTGAAGGTGACGGCGAGCATGCGCCGGGGATCGGCCCGACCCTGATCGGCCTGCCAGGCGATCCGTGTGGTCAGCACCCGGGTCTTTCCCGAGCCCGCACCGGCGATGATGCACAGCGGGGTGGCTCGCGTGGTGACGGCGTCACGCTGCTCTCCGGTGAGTCCCGCAAGCAACGGGTGCTCCTCGCCAGCCACGTCGCGACCCTACGACCCCCGCCCCCTCGGACCTTGGCCGGCGGGGATTGCGGGGCCGCGGCGGGTGGGCTGGGTACGGTCGGGTGGTGCTGGTGCTGGCAGAGGACCGCTTCGAGCAGCTGGTGGCGCAGGCTCTCGACTCGCTGCCCCCGGCGCTGGGCGGGCTGATGGACAACGTCGCGGTGGTCGTCGAGGACGCTCATCCGACCGAGGAGCTGCTGGGTCTCTACGAGGGGGTGCCCCTCACGGAGCGGACGGATTATGGCGGTTGGGCGATGCCCGACAGGATCACCCTCTACCGGCTGGCGATCTGCGCCGTGTGCGACACCGAGGACGAGCTGTTCGAGGAGATCACGGTCACGGTGGTGCATGAGGTCGCACACCATTTCGGCCTCGACGACGACACCCTGCACGAGCTCGGCTGGGGATGAGGCCGCGCCCTGGGTGGCGGGACGTCGAGTGTCGGGCTACGGTCATGCCTGACAACCACAACACCGGGGAGCTCGGGACAGCCGGGCTGAGAGGGCATCCGCGCCAGTGCAGCGGTGTCGACCCGCCGACCTGATCTGGGTAATGCCAGCGGAGGAAGCCCCATGGATCCCAAGTACCTCGAAGTTCCGGCCTACCAAGGCGCGTTGAGCCGCCGGACGCCACCGCAACCGCGCCTAGGCGCCAAGGCTGTGGCCGTGGCTCTGGCGCTGATCGTGGCGATGTTGGCCGCAGCCTGCAGCGGAGACTCCTCCGGCGGCGACAGCAGCGGCGTCTCCTCGGAGGGAAGCGGTGACCCTGCATCCGGTGACAGCGACGGCGACGATCCGGCCGGCTCCACGGTCAAGCTGTTGACGCACGACTCCTTCGCGCTCTCGCCTGAGACGCTCGCAGCGTTCACGGACTCGACGGGCATCGCCGTGGAACAGCTGGCCTCCGGCGACGCGGGCGCCCTGGTGAGCCAGGCCTGCATCACCGCCGGCGCGCCGCTGGGTGACGTGCTGTTCGGCATCGACAACACCTTCCTGCAGCGGGGGCTCGACTGCGGCATCTTCGAGCCCCACGAGTCGCCGGCGCTGCCCGGCGTGCCCGGCAGCTTCAAGCTGGACGCGCGGCATCGTGTCACGCCCGTCGACTTCGGAGACGTGTGCCTCAACTACTGGGTCGATTCCTTCGATGGGTCGCCGCCCCCTCCAGAGTCCCTCGACGACCTGATCGATCCGGCCTACGAGGGGATGCTCGTGGTGCAGAGCCCCGAGACGTCGTCGCCCGGACTGGCCTTCCTGCTGGCCACGATCGCCCGTTACGGCGACGGCTGGGAGGACTACTGGGCCGCGTTGCGCGACAACGGCGTGTCCGTAACCGCCGGGTGGGAGGACGCCTACTACGGCGAGTTCGTCGCAGGCGGCGGCGACCGCCCGATCGTGGTGTCGTACGCCTCGAGCCCGCCCGCCGAGGTGATCTACGCCGATCCGCCGGTGGACGAGCCCCCTACCGGCGTCGTCACTGCGAGCTGCTACCGCCAGATCGAGTTCGCAGGCGTTCTCGCCGGCGCGGAGAACCCCCGCGGCGCGCGGGCGCTGATCGATTTCATGCTCACGCCGGCATTCCAGCAGGACGTGCCGCTCAACATGTTCGTGTTCCCCGTCCTCGAGTCGGCGGCCCTGCCCGAGGTCTTCGCCGAGCACGCCGAGATCGCCGAGGATCCGTTCATGCTCGATCCCGCCGAGGTCGAGGCCCAGCGCGACGCCTGGACCGACCGCTGGGTGCAGATCGTCCTTCGTTGACGTCGTTGACATCGCCAGCAGGCCCGCCGGCCTCGCCGGCAGCCGCCGGCGCCAGGGCTGCGGGCCGGCTCGCCGGAGTGCTGGGTGCATGGATCCCCGCGCTGGCGGCGGGCGGGTTCATGGCGCTGTTCTTCATCTGGCCCATCGCCGGGGTTCTCTGGCGCGGTCTCGGCGGCGAGAGCTTGGGCGGCCTGCTGCGCGAGGTGTTCGGCTCTGCGTCGCAGCGGTCTGTGCTGTGGTTCACCCTCTGGCAGGCGGCCGCGTCCACGTTGCTCACCGTGGCCGCGGCGCTTCCCGCGGCCGGGGCGGTGGCCCGCCTGCGGTTCCGTGGTCAGCGGCTGGTGCGGGCACTGGCGACCGTGCCGTTCGTGCTGCCGACCGTGGTGGTCGCCGCCGCCTTCGAGGGACTTTTCGACCGGTTCGGACTCGCCGGTGGCGGCGCGCTGAGCCTGCGGCACACGGTCTGGGCGATCCTGCTGGCCCACGTCTTCTTCAACTACGCGGTCGTGTTGCGCACCGTCGGCGCCCACTGGGCCGCCCTCGACGCCCGGGTGGAGGATCAGGCTCGGGTGCTCGGGGCGTCGCGCTCGCAGGTGTTCCGCGGGATCGTGCTGCCGCGCCTGGCGCCTTCGGTGGCAGCCGCCTCGTCCATCGTCTTCCTCTTCTCGTTCACCTCCTTCGGTGTGGTGCTGATACTGGGCGGCCCAGCACGGGCCACCATCGAGACCGAGATCTATCGCTACGCCGTCGTGCGCCTCGATCTTGCCACCGCCGCGGCGCTGGCGGTTGTGCAGCTGGCGGCGGTGATAGCGCTGGTCGCCGTGTCCAACACACTCGAGCGCCGCCGCGCCGGCGTCGAGGCCGCATACTCGCCCGCCGCCGCGCCACGGCATCGCGGCCCCGGCCTGATCGCCAACCTCGCCGCCATGGCGCTGGTGCTGGGCCTGCCCGTCGCCGTGCTTGTGGAGCGGTCGCTGGCCGCGGGCGGTGGCGGCTACACGCTGCGCAACTATCAGGCCCTGGCCGAGCGCGTCAACCTGCTGCCCGACACGGCGCTGGCGGCGCTGCGCAACTCGCTGATGTTCGCGACCCCGGCGGCGCTGCTGGCACTGCTCGTGGGAGGCGCGGCGACGCTGGTGGTGATGCGCCCAGGCCGGCAGGGGGGCGGTCAGCGGATCGGGCAAGCCTTCGACATCGGGCTGACCCTGCCGCTGGGCACCTCGGCGGTCACCATCGGGCTCGGGTTCCTGCTGGTGCTGGACCGGCCGCCCCTCGACATCCGCACCTCGGTCGTCGTGGTGCCCATCGCCCATGCGGTGGTGGGCATCCCCTTCGTCGTGCGTACGCTCGTGCCGATATTGCGCACCATCAACCCCAGGGTGAGGGAGGCCGCGTCGGTGCTGGGTGCGGCGCCGCGCCGGGTGCGCCGCGAGGTCGACCTAAGTGTGGCGTCGCGTGGCCTGGCGGTGGGCGCCGGGTTCGCCTTCGCGGTGTCGCTGGGCGAGTTCGGGGCCACGTCGTTCGTTCCTCGCCGCCCCGAGACGCTCACCGCGCCGCTGGCGGTGTTCCGGCTCCTGGGCACGCCGGGTCAGGTCCTGAGAGGTCAGGCCATGGCTCTGGCGGTGGCGCTCATGGCGCTCACAGCTGTGGCAGTCTTCGTCATGGACCTGTGGGGCGACGCTCGCCGGGGAGGCATCTAGATCGATGCTCTGGCAGGCGCGACGGTGTTATTGGGTCATGCGCTTGCTGCGGCGCTGGTGTACTGGGGCGATGCGCTGGCTGCGGCGATGGTGTTCTAGGGTCATGCGCTTGCAGGCGCGACGGTGTACTGGGTCGATGCGTGCGCTGGTGCGCTGGTGTTCTTGGGGTGCGATGGCGGTGCGGGGCGTGCCGTGTTGAGCGTTGTCGGCGCCTCGGTGAGCTTCGGGCGACTGCGGGCCCTTGACGGGATCGATCTGCAGGTTGCGACCGGCGAGGTGGTCGCCATCCTCGGCCCGAGCGGTTGCGGCAAGAGCACCCTGCTGCGCGCTGTTGCGGGCCTGCAGTCCCTGGAGGCGGGCGAGGTGCGCTGGGATGGCGAGGACCTGTCGGAAGTGCCGGTGCATCGCCGGGATTTCGGGCTGATGTTCCAGGAGCACGCCCTGTTCAGCCACCGCGACGTGGCCGCCAACGTCTCCTTCGGGCTGCGGATGCAGAAGCTGCCCGCCCCGCAGCGTCACGCCCGGGTGCGCGAGGTGCTCAACCTCGTCGGACTCGCGGGCTTCGGGGACAGGCAGATCGCCACGCTCTCCGGCGGGGAGGCGCAGCGGGTGGCGCTGGCCCGCTCGCTGGCGCCCGAGCCGCGGCTGCTCATGCTCGACGAGCCGCTCGGATCGCTGGACCGCCCCCGCCGCGACGAGCTGACCGAGGAGCTGCGCACCCTGCTGCGCAAGGTCGGCGTCACGGTGTTGCATGTGACCCACGACCACGACGAGGCGTTCGCGGTCGCTGACCGTGTGGCCGTGATGCAGTCGGGCCGCATCGCCCGCATCGGCACTCCCGCGGAGATCTGGCACGACCCGCGGCACTCCGACGTGGCCCGGTTCCTGGGACACAGCAACGTGGTGACGGTGGGGAGCGGCGGCGCCGTGGCCTGGGGGCGGATCGGTGCTCCGGCGGGCCGGGTCGTGGTCCGCTGTGACGCGTTCCGCCGCATCGAGCCCGGACCGCCGGTTGCGGCAGACCCCGGCGATGTCGCTGATGCCGGGATCGCGAACTCCGGCGATGTCGCTGTTGCCGGGGCGGTCGCGGGCACTGTCGTGGACGTGCGTTTCCGGGGCGACCGCTTCGAGCTGTCCCTGCGAACCGATCCGGGTGAACTGCGGCTGCTGGTGCGAGACCCCCGGCCAGCCTCGGTGGGCGAGCGGCTCCGCTACGCCATCGACCCTTCTGGGGTGCTGCCCTTACACGATTGACCGTCGCGACAAACCCCAAACCTGCTTAGCGAACCTGATCGGGTGCTGCCCTCACACGATTGACGGTCGCCCATCCGCCCGGCCTGGCCGGCATATGAACCCTGGTGTTGCGATGACGTGACTAACGGGCACATCCAGGCAGGACTAGCCGGGTTGTCACCTGTCGGAGCAGACCGGGAACACCCAAGTACGCCTCCGTCTTGCCGCCGCCAGTCGGCTAGCCGGGTTGTCACCTGTCGGAGCAGACCGGTAACCCTGTTGCGAGTCCGCTGTCGAACCGCCGGTCGGACCCAGGGCGGGCCGCCGACGCCACCGTGTAGTGAGCGGCGCTGTCAGCCTGCGGGCCGGACGCGGGCCAGCCGGGCCGTCACCCAGGTGCCTGCCGCGGCGGCGAGCAGCAGCAGCGCCGCGAGGCCGGCGTAGTGGCTGAACGACTGGAAGCCGAGGGCCTCCACCACGGCCCCCGAGAGCAGCCCCGCCACGGCGCCGCCGGTGGTCATCATGAAGTCGGCGCCGCCCTGCACCTCGACCCGCTCCGACACGGGGAACGAGCCCGTCAGCAGGGCGCTGCCCGAGATGAGCCCGAAGCTCCAGCCGAGGCCGATCAGCAGCAGCCCCGCGAACATGCCGGTGCTGTGCTCGGCCTGGGTGTGGGCCGCAAGCTCCGCGCCGACGAACAGGACGACCCCGCCCAGCCCGATCATCGGGTGCGGCCCCAGCTTGTCGACGAGCCAGCCCACGACCGGCGAGAAGGCGTACATCCCGACGATGTGCAGCGAGATGACCCAGCCGATCACCCGGAACTCCTGGCCGCCGCCCTCCATGTGCAGCGGGGCCAGGGTCATCACGCCGACCATCACCGCCTGGCCCATGAGCATCCCCACGACCGCGAGCCGCGCCGCGGGCACGCCGGCGATGCGGCGGAGCACCGTGAGCGGCGACGCCGGCCGGGGCGCCTCGGACCCGATCGTTCCGAGCACCTCGAGCGGGTCGGGGCGCAGCAGCGCGTGGGTGACCGCGATGGCGATCCCGAACATGACGGCGCTCAGCATGAACGGTCCGGCCAGCTCGGGCAGGCCGACGGCCTCGGCGGCCGCCGCTGCCGGCCCGAGGGCGATGGTGGGGCCGGCCACGGCACCGAAAGTGGAGGCCCAGACCAGCATGCCGATGGCCCGGGCGCGCCGCTCGTCCGTCGCCAGGTCGGCGGCGGCGAAGCGGGCGGCCAGGTTGGCGGCGTTGCCGGCGCCGACGCCCATGATCCCCACCACCACCAGCGGGTACAGGCTCGTCGCTGCGGCCAGCACCGCGGCGAGCGCGCCGGCCGCGCCCACGCCCCAGGCCGCGATCAGGCCCCGGCGGCGACCCAGGCGGGCCATCCGGCGGGCCAGGGGGACTGCGGTGGCGACGCTGCCGACCGACAGTGACCCGGCGGCCAGCGTGGCCAGTGTCTCGCTGCCCGTGATCTCCTTGGCGAGCAGGGCGGTCGCTGCGAACGCCGAGGCCATCGCCGAGGTCGAGGCGATCACCGAGCCCATGAGCGTCCAGGCCGCCCGCCGCTGCGCGGCGACCCGGTCGAAGGCCGTCCTGGCTGCGGTCACGGGACCGGCGCCGCCGCGCCGGTGCGGACATCGCGGCGCATGGGCACGTGGAGCATCCCCCAGTCCTCGAACGGCTCGCCCGCAGCCGTGAAACCGAAGCCCGCGTACCAGCCCTCGAGGCGTGCCTGCGCGTCGAGGCTCCAGGGACCCGCGGTGCTGCGCACTAGGTGCTCGACGAGCAGGCCGCCCAGGCCGTTGCCGCGCGCTGACGGGTGGGTCACGATGCGCCCTATCCGGGTTCCTCCGTGCCGGTCGGCAAGGGCCCGTGCGTAGGCGGCCACCGGCAGTTCGGGCAGCCCAATGGCGTCGCCGGGCACCCAGCAGTGGCGCGTGGCCGGCTCGGCGTCGCGGCAGTCCAACTCGGGGTATGCGCAGTCCTGCTCGACGACGAAGGTGTCAACGCGCAGTCTGGCGATGTCGTGCCACTGGCGTGCCGTGAGCTGCGTGAGGGCCCGGTCCTCGATGCGTGCCACCGGCCGACGCTACCGCGGCGCCACTCCACCCGACGGGCATGCCTCTTGGCCGTGAACACTCTCGCCGGCCACCTTCACCGAAGGTCCCGCCATTGAGCCTCACGCCTCGCAGGTCACCATCTGTGCCCACTGGCAGGCTCGGCAGCGACGCACTCGCCCCGCACGGCACGGGCCGGAACCGGCAACCGGCGATTGCGCCCAACGCTGCGTGCCTTCGGCTAGACATCATCGCATGGCAACGGCTCGCAACGGCGGGGTCGAGATCGTCTACGAGACGCTGGGAGATGCCGTCGGCCCGGCGCTGATGCTGCTGCACGGGCTGGGCTCGAGCCTGCTCGTGTGGCATGAGGAGCTGTGCTCGAGCTTCGCCGACCGCGGCTTCCTCGTGCTGCGCATGGACCTCCGGGACTCGGGTCTGTCCACGGTGCTGCCCGAGGGCGCCCGCTACACGCTCGCCGACATGGCGGGCGACGTGGTCGCGGTGCTCGACGACGCCGGCCGCGACCGCGCCCTGGTGTGCGGCTACTCGCTGGGAGGCATGGTGGCCCAAGCGATGGCGGCGTCGCATCCCGAGCGGGTGGCTGCGCTGGTGTCGCTGTCGTCGAACACCGGCGACCCGGGCGTCGGCGACCCCACGGAGGAGGCCCGGGCCGCTCTGACGGCTCCCGCCGCGGCGACCATCGCTGCACAGATCGAGCAGGATCTCGATGGCTATCGCATCTGGTCCAACCCCGACTGGCGCGACGAGCAGGCCCAGCGCGCCTATCTCGAGCGCAGCTACGGACGGGCCTGGCGTCCGGGGGCGTCGCGCCGCCAGTTCGGTGCGGCGTCGCGTGGCGGCAGCCGGGCCGGGCAGCTTCGCAGGCTCGATGTGCCCTGCCTGGTGATTCACGGCAGCCTCGACCCCCTGATCGGCCCCGAAGCCGGACGACGCACCGCCGAGCTCGTGCCGGGGGCCGAGTACCTGGAGATCGAGGGGATGGGACACGAGCTTCCGCCCCAGGTGTGGGCTCCGATCATCAGCGCGATCACGGCACTGTCGTCCCGCATCGCTTGGTGACCCCGCACCCGACCCCGCCATGGAGCTTCCGAGCAACACCGCCGGCGCCCGGCCTTCAGCCCACGCGGCCCGCGCCCCCGCCCTCGATCCCCGATCGGACTGCCAGCCCAGTGACTGCCAGCCCAGTGTCTCAGGTCCCAGTCTCAGGTCCCAGTGTCTCAGGTCCCAGTGTCTAAGGTTACATGAGCCTATATGAGGAAAACGCTTAGACACCCTTAGGATTCCTTGTCATGGATGCCGTTCAGAACCCTTACGTGCCAGGAGCCGGCCTGTGGCCCCCGGAGTTGGCGGGCAGGGAGCGCGAGCGATCTCTGTTCGCAGCGTTGCTTGACCGCCTGGAGGCGGGTCGTGGCGAGCGAGGCATCGTCCTTACCGGCTATCGCGGGGTTGGCAAGACGGTTCTGTTGGAGGAGTTCCGCCTGATGGCAGGCCGGCGAGGCTGGGTCGTGGCCTTCATGGAGGCCGGGCCGAACGGGCCGTTTCGCCTTAGCGTGGCACGGGCCTTGACCGCCTCCTTGCGAGCCGTTTCTTTGCGGCAACGCGCGTCGGAGCGGCTCAGGCGAGCCCTGGGAGCGTTCAAGTCCTTCTCTTTGCAGGCCTCGCCCGACGGCTCCATGGCCATCGGGATCGATGTCGATCCCGTCGCTGGGCGTGCCGACTCGGGCGATCTTGAGCTGGACCTGTCCGAGCTTCTGGTCGATCTCGGTGTGGCCGCGTCCGAGATGGACGCGGGTGTGCTGCTTCTGGTGGACGAGCTGCACGAGCTGCCGCTGCCCGACATCGCTGCGGTGGCCGGCGCTGCTCACCAGGCGAACCGGCTGCAACTGCCGGTCGCTGTGAGCGGCGCGGGCTTGCCGAACCTCCCAGGGGTCTTGATCGAGGCCAAGTCCTACGCCGAGCGGCTCTTCGCCTACCACTCGATCGGCGCCCTCAATGAGGCTGACGCCGCGGCTGCGCTCAGCAGGCCGGCTGAGGCCCTGGGGGTGACCTGGCAGCCTGACGCCCTCGCCCACGCGGTGGGTGCCTCCGGTGGCTACCCCTACTTCCTGCAGGCGTTCGGGAAGCAGGTCTGGGACTACGCGCCAGGTCCCGACAGCATCACAGCCGACGATGCGAGGGCTGGCGTCGAAGCGGCCCAGAGAGGGTTGGACGAGGGGTTCTACGGCTCGCGCTGGGCGCGGGCCACTCCGGCACAGCGTGCCTATCTTGCTGCGATGGCTGCTGAGGACGGTGACGGTGGCGTCTCGAGCGGGCAGGTGGCGGAGCGCCTCGGCAAGTCCCACAGCGACCTGGGGCCTCACCGCGACCAGTTGATCCGCAAGGGACTCATCTACCCGCCCGAACGCGGCACGGTCGCCTTCACGGCACCCGGCATGGCCGCCTACATCAGAAGACTCAAGGAGGACCCCAACCCCTTGCGTCGCAGCCCACCCGCTCTGTCACACCCCTCGGTAGGGTCGTAGGGCAAGGGCGGCAGGATCAGGAGGACGCACCATGAGGCTGGATTTCGAGGGCAAGCAGCAGATTTACGGCCACCACCTGACCGTGCCCCTGTCACCCCTCGTGCCGGACGACAGCAAGTCTGTGCTGACCGATGACGGAAAACGTGACAACGACAACCTGATCATCCACGGCGACAATCTTTACGCGCTCAAGGCGCTGATGCCCAAGTATGCCGGGCGCGTCAAGTGCATTTACATCGATCCGCCATACAACACCGGCAACAACGGCTGGATCTATAGCGACAACATGAACAGCCTGCAGCTCAAGCGGTGGTTCGAGAAACAGTCTCCGGTCGACGGGGAGGATCTGGAGTGCCATGACAAGTGGTGCTGCATGATCTGGCCACGACTGCACTTGCTCAGGGCTCTGCTGGCCGACGAAGGCACCATCTTCATATCGATAGACGACAACGAATACCACCATCTGCGGATGTTGATGGACGAGATATTCGGGTCGGCAAACTATTTCGGAACATTCGTCTGGGAGGGCGGCCGGAAGAATGACGCGAAATATATCTCGGTCGGGCACGACTATATCCTCTGCTATGCACGCGATGCGGAGAAGATGACGCAGAACACAAGCCGTTGGCGTGCCATGAAGGAAGGAGTAGACGAGATCAACCGGGTCGCGAAGTCCTTGCAGGAAAAGCATCAAGATGACTATCGGAGCGCCTCCGCAGAACTGCAGGAGTGGTTTGGGTCTTTGGACAAGAGGCACAAGTCCTTCCCACACAGGCACTATTGCTGGATGGACGAGCGTGGCGTGTACTTCCCAGACAATAGTTCTTGGCCCGGAGGCGGAGGTCCGCGATACAGCATAGACCATCCGGTCACAGGCAAGCCGGTCAAAGTACCGGCTCGCGGCTGGGTGATTTCAGATCGAGCCAAGATGTTGGAAACAATCAAGGAGGGCCGTATCCACTTCGGGCACGATGAGACGACGGTACCGCAGTTGAAGCGCTACTTGAATGAGACCGACGGCCAGGTGCTGGCGAGTGTCTTCTACCAGGACCGTCGAGGTGCCACAAAGTCACTACGAGACATCCTGCCAGAGCTGCCCTTTCCATATCCCAAGGACGCGCGCGTGATTGGCCGGCTCCTGGAAATCGTGACCTCAGATGATGATATAGTTCTTGATTCTTTCGCCGGCTCCGGCACGACGGCGCAGGCGGTGCTGGCGCTCAACGCATCCGACGGCGGCAACCGCAAGTTCATATTGGTCGAGTGCGAGGACTACGCCGACACCATAACGGCTGAACGAGTGCGACGGGTGATGGCGGGCGCGCCAAAGTCCAAGGACAAGTCACTACGTGCGGGCCTGGGAGGATCGTTCACCTACTCTACGCTGGGCGATCCTCTCTTGGCATCCGACATGTTGCGTGGCGATGCTCTCCCTAGCTACGGTGACATGGCTACCTTCGTCTACTACACTGCAACGGGCAGAACCATAGATCCGGCTAGCTTCGAGCTTTCGGGTGAAGTTCCGTTTTACAGCGATCGCAGCCGCGAATACTGGTTACTCTATCGTGCGGATCTGGACTGGCTCAGGAGTCCCGAGTCAGCATTGTCCGAAGTGGCGCTGGATCATGTGATGTCCTATGCGAACGGAACCAACGGGAGTGACCGCAGAATAGCCGTGTTCGCCTCGCACAAGCACATCCCGCAACGCAAGCTGGCACGTCTCGGCGTTACCTTCTGCCAGCTCCCGTTTGTGGATGAGGTTGTGTCTTAGATGGAACTCAAGCGCTACCAAGAGCGAGCCCTGGAGCGGCTGTCCACGTGGTTCGAGCACCTTTTGAGTCACACCGCATCTCCGGCGCATGCCTGGGAGTCTATGGGATCTGAGATGCCGTTGCCACCTTTCCGCGAACGGCGCGTCGCTGAGTTGAGCAAGCCGATCCCTCATGTCTGCCTCAAGGTCCCGACGGGCGGCGGGAAGACCCTACTCGGAGTCGAGGCGTTGGCGAGGTACAGGATGCGCACGGGACTTGTGCTCTGGATGGTGCCAAGCAGGGCAATCTATGAGCAGACCAGGAAGGCTCTGTGGACCCGGCAGCACCCTTATCGGGTTGCGTTGGATCGGGGATGCGGCGGACGGGCCAAGATGATGGAGAAATCCTACAACCTACAGAGATACGACATCGAGAACCACCTCTGTTTCATGCTGATCTCGCTGCAGTCTGCGAGAAGGAGGAACAACAAGGAGTTCTTGAAGATGTTTCAAGAATCCGGATACTATTCCACTTTCTTTCCGGATCAGGATGACGAGGCTGGAATGGACCTGTTGCGTGAGCGCGATCTCAGGCTGGATCTCGACGGCAGCAGAATTCTGCGAACCCAGGCCAACGTGTTCAAGATATGCGAACCGGTCATTGTGCTGGACGAGGCACATAAGGCTTATGGCACGAATAACCAGGATGAGCTATGGGACAGTTGGGTGAACCAGTTCAACCCGCAACTTGTGTTGGAGTTGTCCGCTACTCCCGACGAGACCAAGAGCAACATATTGGTCGATGTGGGCGGCACTGATCTCAAGGAAGAGGAGATGATCAAGCTGCCGATCCACGTGACCGGCCACGGCGCCACACGGTCCTGGCAGGACGTGTTGCGGAGTGCAGAGTCACAACTGGAGGAGTTGTCCGACGCCGCCACTCGAATGCCGGACGACCGGCGCATCAGACCGATGGCTGTGGTCAGGGTGCCTCGCACCGGCAAGGATCAGCGGAAGGGTGGGCATCTTCACGCCGAGGATGTTCGAGAGTTCCTCGTTTGCACGCTCGGCTTCAGCGATGACGAGGTGAGGGTGCAGTCCGGCGAGACGAAGGAGTTGGACGGCGAGGACTTGATGTCGGATGAGTGCCGTGTCAGATGGATCATCACGAAGGATGCCTTGAAGGAGGGCTGGGACTGCTCCTTCGCATACATCCTCGTGCTTCTGGACAACACCAGAGCCCAGATCACGGTAACGCAGATGATGGGTCGTGTGCTCCGGCAGCCCTACGCCCGGTTGACCGGGATTCCAGCACTGGACCGATGCTACGTGCACTGCAGCGATGTCGGCGTTGACAAGGCGGTGGACTTCGTGCGACGTGAGCTGGAGAGGGACGGCTTCGGGGATCTTGAGGGTCAGGTATTCGGTGTTGAGCGAGAAGCGGAACCTCCCCTCACGATCAACCGCCGCCCAAAAATAGATCGCAATCTCGCCAGACTGCCGCAGGTGCTTCGCGGTGACGGAAGCGATTTCGACTATGAGCTGGACATCCTGGCTTCCGTTGAATGGGAGAAAGTCGATGTTCCGTCGGGGTGGGACGACCTGTACGCATCCGTAGGCGGGCAGAGTGCCATGCTGGATTTCGATGGCGACACGTTCTCGAGAGCTCTGCCTCAGGACGAGGTGCTGCCTTCCGGCGATGAGCAGGATCGGACGGACGAGCGGCGGGGCGTCGGCGGGCACGATGAGTTTGATCTGGAATGGCACGTTCGGCAGCTCAGGGAGGCCGTCCCGAACCCGTGGCAGGCTGCCAGACTAGCGTTGGAGGCCAGGGATCAAGTTCACAGCGAGGGCTTTGACGACCAGTGGATGCGACCCAGGCGGGCTGCGTTCGTCAGCAGGATCGTTCACCATGTCAACGAGCAGGTCGACAGGTTGGCAGAGCAGATTTTCGAGCGAAAACTCAAGGCTGGCGCGATCAAGTTTGATATGGATATGCCGTTCGAGTTTGAAGACTGCTATGAGGTGCACATTCCGGTCAAGGGACAGTTTCCTCTAGACGTCAAGCGTAGCCTGTTCTCACCGTACTACGGGCACGACCTCAACCGTATTGAGCGATTGTATGCGATCTACTTGGACAAGGAGGACGCGATCCGGTGGTGGCACCGGGTGGCTGCGCGTGTTCCAGGCGAGTATAAGTTGCAGGGCTGGCGCAAGGACAGCGTCTATCCCGACTTCGTAGCTCTACGTGTTAACGACGTGATTGTCGTGCATGAGACAAAGGGCGGGCACCTCCAAGGCAACGATGACACGTTGTACAAGCAGCGCTTGCTGGCCTGCCTGCAACAGCACTTCAACGATTCGGGAATCATCAGCCTGCATGGCACGGCGATGTCGGGTGACTTCCGAATCGTCTTTGAGAACGAGATTCACGCGATGCACGCCTGAATGTCGGGTGTTGCGGCTGGGCAAACACGAGCGAGTTGTCGCACATTGACGAGGTGAAGGGGAGCGTATGGGACCTTTGAGTGGTATTCGGGTCATTGAGATCGTCGGCATCGGGCCGGGGCCGTTCTGTGCCATGATGCTGGCGGACATGGGCGCCGACGTGGTGCGGGTGGACCGGGCTTCGGCGGTGCGCGGCGGCGATCCGGCCAGGCCGCCCCGCGACCTGCTCAACCGGGGCCGGCGCTCCGTCGGGGTCGACCTCAAGTCGCCGCAGGGCACCGAGACGGTGCTCTCGCTGGTCGAGGGGGCCGACGCGCTGCTAGAAGGCTTCCGCCCCGGCGTGGCCGAGCGGCTCGGCATCGGCCCCGACGACTGCCTGGCCCGCAACCGGCGCCTCGTCTACGGCCGCATGACCGGCTGGGGCCAGCACGGCCCCTACGCCCAGGCTGCGGGCCACGACCTCAACTACATCGCCCTATCGGGAGCGCTGCACGCCATCGGACGCCGCGGCGAGGCGCCGGTGCCCCCGCTCAACCTCGTCGGCGACTTCGGCGGGGGCGGCATGTACCTGGCCTTCGGCATGGTCTGCGCGCTGCTGGAGGCCCGCTCCTCCGGGCGGGGCCAGGTCGTGGACGCGGCCATGGTCGATGGTGCCGCTTCGCTGATGACGGCGTTCTACGGGATGGTCGGCTCCGGCTTCTGGAGCGAGGAGCGGGGCACCAACATGCTCGACACCGGCGCCCACTTCTACAACGTCTATGAGACAGCCGACGGCGAGTACATCTCGCTCGGGCCGATCGAGCCCCAGTTCTACGCGGAGCTGCGCGAGCGGCTCGGGCTGAGCGAGGCTGAATGGGACGCCCAGATGGATCGTTCCCGCTGGCCCGAGCTGAAGGAGAGGCTGGCGGCGGTGGTGGCACAGCGCACCCGGGAGGAGTGGTGCGAGCTGTTGGAGGGAACCGACACGTGCTTCGCCCCGGTGCTCTCGGTGGCGGAGGCGCCCGGCCATGCCCACAATCGTGAGCGGGCCACGTTCACCGAGGTGGCAGAGGTGGTGCAGCCGAGCCCGGCGCCCCGCTTCAGCCGCACTCCCGGCGCGATCCGCCGCCCGCCCCCCCACGCCGGCCAGCACACCGACGAGATCCTCGCCGAGCTCGGTCTCGACGCCGCCGCGATCGCCGCCCTGCGCTCCTCCGGCACCGTTGCTTGAGACCCGCCGGGAACCTTGAGACCCGCAGGGGGGGGGGGGGGGCAGGTGACCGCACCGCCGTCGGTCCGACCCTCGTATGGCGAGACCGTGGTATCACGCGCAGGGTCTCTGAGGTGCGGGACAGGCCCGGCGAGCGTGCCGTACTCGCTTAGGTGAGCAAGGTGGCTGAGGGTCGGCGAGCGTGACCGCACCGGCGTCCGCGGTGGCAGACGTGCATGTCTGGTTCTCCTGGGTGGTGATCGTCTCCAACGCGGCCGCGGGACTCTGGGCGCTGGCGGCGCACTGGCATGTCCGGCTCAGGCACGGCGCACTCTGGGTACTGGTGGCGCTGGCTCAGCTGAGCGTGTTCGTCCAGGCAGGGCTGGGGACGTGGCTGATCGCTCGCGAGGATCGGCAGGCGCCCGACCTTCACGCCCTCTACGGCTTCTCGGCACTGGTGGCCGTCGGCATCGCCTACAGCTATCGCCAGCAGCTGCGCGACCACGTCTGGCTCCTCTACGGCGGCACCGGTCTCTTCCTGATGGGGCTGGGGATCAGAGCCGTCATCCTCGACGGCGTCGCCTGATCCGGCCCGGCATCGCTCCGCATGGGGCTGGGGATCTGATCCTGCCCGGCACCGCTCGGCGCGATCTGGTCGTGGCGTTCGGCGAAGCGCAGAGCCGGTTCAGGTGATCTCGCCCGGCGCCGCCTGGCGCTCGGCGCGATCTAGAGGTCCGGCGTGCCCATGTCGACCTCGGAGCCGAGGCGCAGGCGGGTGGCCCGACCCTCGCCGTCGAGGTCGAAGTTCACACGCTGTCCCGGGCGCAGCATCCGGAACAGCGACCCCTCGAGCGCGTCCTGCGCCAGGTCCACGTCGGCCAGGTCGGTCTCGCTCACCAGCACACCGTCACCGGTGATGGGGTCGTAGCTCTTGATCACGCCCTGCACGCCAACAGCCTACTCACGGACGCCGGTCGCGGGGGTCGGTATCATCAATGCCCGTGGTCGTCCCCGTTCTTGACGCGCCGGCATTGCGACGTGTGATGCACCGCTTCCACGGCGGGCTGGCCGCGCACCGCCAGGCGATCGACAACCTGAACGTCTACCCGGTGCCCGACGGCGACACGGGCACGAACATGACCCTCACAATGCAGTCGGTCACCGAGGGGCTCGACGGGGTCGGCGAAGGCGTCGAGCCGCTCTGTGCCGCCATAGCCCACGGAGCGCTAATGGGCGCGCGCGGCAACTCGGGAGTGATCCTGGCGCAGATCATGCGCGGCGTCTCCGGGGTGCTGCGCGACGCGGCCGCCCAGGGCGGCACGCTGGACGCGCCCGTGGTCGCACGAGCGCTGACCGCGGCCAGCGACGGCGCCTACTCAGCCGTCGCCCGGCCGGTGGAGGGCACGATCCTGACGGTGATCCGGGAGGCCTCGGAGTCTGCGCAGGCAGCGGCGGGCGCGGGCGCGGGCCTGGCCGAGACGCTGGAGGCGGCCCGCGAGCGGGGCTATGACGCGCTGCGGCGCACACCTCAGATGCTGGCCGTGCTGGCCGAGGCGGGCGTGGTGGACGCCGGCGGCGCGGGGCTGATGCTGCTGATCGACGCCTGCCTCGCCGAGCTCGACGGCCGTGAGATGCCCCAAGCCCCCACCGACGGCACCGGGACAGCGCCCGCCGCGCTGGCCGGCGCGGCGCACCCGGTCGAGGAGTCCTCCATAGCCGAGCTGCGATACGAGGTGATGTTCCTGCTCGACGCCTCCGACGCGGCTGTGGACGGTTTCAAGCGCGCCTGGGCGCAGGTAGGCGACTCGATAGTGGTGGTGGGCGGCGACGGCATCTGGAACTGCCACATCCACACAGACGACATCGGCGCCGCGGTGGAGGCCGGGATCGCCGCGGGCCGCCCGCACCGCATCGCAGTGACCGACCTGCTCGATCAGGCCGCCGAGCACTCCGAGTCCTTCGCGGCGGCCGAGGCCGCCAAGCAAGCCGACCCCGGCCCGAGCCTCGACCCCGGCCCGAGCGACGGCCCAAGTCCCAGCCCCAGCCCGCATCTCAGCGCCGGCCCGAGTCCTAGCCTCAGTCCCGGCCCAAGTCCCAGCCTCGACCCCGGACCGAACCCCAGTCCCGGCCCCAACCCCGTCGGCGGCCGGCTCGACGGCGCGGGCGCCTCGCGGGAGCCGGTGGCGGGTCCGCCGGCGCCGGTGGCCATCACCGCGGCCTACCGCTGCGCAGTGGTGGCCGTAGGCGCCGGGGCGGGCGTGGAGGCCATCCTCACGTCCATGGGCGCCGGCCGGGTCGTGACGGGCGGCCAGTCCATGAACCCGTCCACGGCCGAGCTCGTGGCGGCCGTCGACTCGCTGCCGGCGGGCCATGTGGTGCTGCTGCCCAACAACAAGAACATCATCCCGGTGGCCGAGCAGGTCGACGCCCACACCGAGCGCGAGGTGAGCGTGGTGCCGACCCGCAGCGTCGTGGAGGGGATGGCCGCCCTGCTCGCCTTCTCCACCGCCGCCGCCGCAGCCCAGAACCATCAGGCGATGAGCGCCGCGGCCGCGGCCGTCACCGCCGCCGAGGTCACGCAGGCGGTGAGGGACGCATCCAGCCCTGCCGGCCCGATCCGTGCCGGGGACTGGCTCGGCGTCGCACCCGCCGGCATCGCCTCCATCGCCCCGGACGCCGCCACCGTGGCCACAGCACTGCTCGACGCCATCATCGACGAGAGCCACGAGCTGCTGACCGTCATCACCGGCGCGGACGCGCAAGAGTCCGTCACAGCCGCCGTGCAGGCCCACATGCAGCGGCATCACCCTCAGGTGGAGGTCGAGGTAACCGAAGGCGGGCAGCCGCTCTACCCCTACTACTTCGGCCTCGAGTAGGCCCGAGCGGCTGCTTCGGCGCGAGGTCCCATGCCGGCCGGCGATCCCCCCCTCAGCCTCCGGGACCTCGACGGCCTGTCGGTGCGCCGGCTGAAGACGGTCGGCCCGAGGCGCGCCGACGCGCTCGCCGAGATGGGGATTGCCACCGTGCTCGACCTGTTGCAGCACTATCCCCGCCGCTACGTGGACCGCACCCGCCAGGCGCAGATCGCCGAGCTCGCCGTCGACGAGGAGGCCACCGTGGTCGGACACGTCCTGCACGGTGCCACGCGGCGCACCAGGGGCGGCCGGTCGCTCACCGACATCGTCATCAGCGACGACACGGCCAGGCTGAAGCTCGCCTTCTTCAACCAGCCCTGGCGTGAGCGCCACCACTCGCCCGGAAGCACCGTGGTCGTCCACGGGCGGCTGGTGCGCTACCGCGGCGAGCTGCAGATGACCAACCCCCTGATCGACCCGGTCGGGGATCGCACGGGCAGGATCATCGCCGTCTACCCGCAGTCGGATCGGGCGGGCGTTCGCACCTGGGACATCGCGGGAAGCGTCAACGAGGCGCTAAACCGCTGCGAGCCCAGGCGCATCGCCGACCCGCTCCCCGCCGAGACGCGGCGGCGCTTCGACTTCGTCGACCGGCACAGCGCGCTGAGCGGCATCCACCGGCCGGCCACGCTGGGCGAGTCGGCGCAGGCCCGCCGCCGGCTCGTGTTCGATGAGCTGCTGCGCGTGCAGCTCGAGCTGGTGAGGCGCAAGCGCCGCCTGGAGCTGCACACCGCGGGGCTCTCGCACGCCGTGGGCGGCGACCTGGTGGCGCGCTTCCTGGCCGGCCTGCCCTTCGAGCTCACCGGCGCCCAGCGGCGGGTCGCGGCCGAGATCGCCGGCGACCTGGCCAAGCCCTACCCGATGCATCGGCTGCTGCAGGGCGATGTCGGCGCAGGCAAGACGGTCGTGGCGCTGTGCGCGCTGCTGACCGCCGTTCAGGGGGGGTTCCAGGGCGCGCTGATGGCGCCCACGGAGGTACTGGCCGAGCAGCACTACCGCACCATCGTGGCGCTGCTCGACGGCCTGTCGGTGCCCGACCCCGCCAGGCTCGCCGGTGAGCGCCCGCTGCGGGTGGAGCTGCTGTCGTCAGGCCGCAGCGCGCCCCAGCGGCGCAGCGCCACGCAGGGCCTCGCGGCGGGCGACGTGGAGCTGGTGGTCGGCACGCACGCGCTGATCTCGCAGGGGGTGGAGTATCGCGCCCTGGGTGTGGTGGTCATCGACGAGCAGCACCGCTTCGGTGTCGAGCAGCGGGCCGTGCTGCGCGACCGCGGCCCCGGCTCGATCACGCCCGACCTGCTGGTGATGACCGCAACGCCGATACCGCGCACCGCGGCCATGACCGTCTACGGCGACCTCGACGTGTCGGTTCTCGACGAGCTGCCCGCCGGGCGCACGCCCGTGGCCACGTCCTGGGCGCGCACCCCCGCAGACGAGGCCCGAGTCTGGAAGGCGGTGCGCTCCGAGGTGGCCCAGGGTCACCAGGCCTACGTGGTGTGTCCCGTGATCGAGGAGTCCGAGACGCTCGACTTGCGCTCGGCCACGGAGACCTACGAGCGTCTCACCGGTGACGGCGGCGAGCTGTGCGGCCTGCGCGTCGGCCTGCTGCACGGGCGGGTCCCGCCCGCCGACAAGGAGGCGACGATGGAGCTGTTCCGCTCCGGCGCGCTGAGCGTGCTCGTTGCCACGACCGTTGTGGAGGTCGGCGTCGACGTGGCCGCTGCCACCGTCATGGTGGTGCTCGACGCCGGGCGCTTCGGCATCGCCCAGCTGCACCAGCTGCGCGGCCGGGTGGGCCGCTCGTCGCTGCGGTCGAGCTGCTACCTGGTGGGCGAGGCCGCTACCGCTGACGCCGAGGCGCGGCTCACAGCCGTGGTGGCCTCATGCAACGGTTTCGAGCTGGCCGAGGCCGACCTGGAGTTGCGCGGCGAGGGCACCATCATGGGCGAGCGCCAGAAGGGCCGCAACGATCTGAGGCTGGCGTCGCTGCGCCGCGACAGGGAGTGGGTGACGAGGGCGCGTGCCGAAGCCGTCGAGATCATCGACGCCGATGCCGAGATGAGTGGCCTGCCGGAGCTCGCCGACGAGGTCGACTTCATGCTCGGCAGCCGCGACGCCGAGTTCCTGCTGAAGAGCTGAAAAGCTGAAGATCTGAAGAGCTGGGGGCTTGGGCAGTGGCACTGCGTGTGGTGGCCGGAACGGCGCGGGGACGGCGCCTGGTGGTGCCGGCGGGGACGGCCGTGCGCCCCAGCAGCGACCGCGTGCGCGGGGCGGTGTTCAACTCGCTGTACTCGATGCGCGCCGTCAGCGACGCCTCCGTGCTCGACCTCTACGCCGGCACCGGCGCGCTCGGGATCGAGGCGCTGAGCAGGGGCGCCGCCGGCGCGGTCTTCGTGGAGCGCGACCCGGCTGCGGTCAGAGCGCTGCGAGCCAACCTGGAGGCGACCGGTCTCGCCGGGCGCGCCGAGGTGATGGCTCTCGACGCGGGCGCGGCGATCGACCAGCTCAACGCGAGCCGCCGGCGCTTCGATCTGGCGCTCATCGACCCGCCGTATGCCTTCGACGGCTGGCCCGGTCTGCTGCCGCTGGTTCCCGCCGCGGTGTTCGTCATCGAGTCGGACCGCCCCGTGGACCCCGGCCCCGCGTTGATTGTTCACCATCGCAAGCACCATGGGGGTACTGTGGTGACGTTCGCACGCGCCGCCGAGGGCGGCCCGCAGCAGTCCGGAGCCCGCCAGTGACCCGAGTGCTCTATCCCGGATCGTTCGATCCGATCCACTACGGACACCTTGAGATCATCGAGACGCTGGCACAGCTCTTCGACGAGGTCGTGGTGGCCGCCATGCGCAACCCGCAGAAGGGCGACGGCCTGTTCGGTCTCGACGAGCGCGAGCAGATGATCAAGGAGGTGTGCGCCCACCTGCCCAACGTCTCCGTCGCCATGTTCTCCAACCTCGTGGTCAAGCTCGCGCAGGAGCTGGAGGCAGACTTCATCGTCAAGGGCCTCAGAGCCGTGTCGGACTTCGAGAACGAGCTGCAGATGGCGCAGATGAACCACGCCATCGCGGGCATTCAGACGGTGTTCATCCCGTCGGCGAGCCGCCGCTCCTTCGTCGCCTCCAAGCTCATCCGCGAGGTCGCCCGCTTCGGCGGGGACGTCTCCTCGATGGTGCCCGAGGCCGTCCGTTCCCGCCTCGCGGGCCGCTTCGACGTCTAGGGGCGAGTGTCCCAGGTGACAGCGGACCCGACCCCGCGGAACGCGCCGACCCCGCCGGGCAGCGCCGAGAACTCGCTCGATCAGCGCCGGCTCGCCGTCGAGCAGATGCTGGCCCAGGCCGTGCGGCTCCTGGAGAGGTCGCGCCCGATGCCCTTCTCCACCTCGGTGATGATCAACGCCGAGGAGCTGCTGACGCTGCTGCGCCGCGCCCAGTCGGCACTGCCCGAGGAGCTGCGCGCCGCTCGCTGGATCCTCAAGGAGCGCGACGACCTGCGGGCCCGGGCCCAACGAGAGGGCGAGGACATAGTGGCGGCGGCGCGGGCCCGCGCTGAGCGGATGGTGCAGCGCAGCGAGGTGGTCAAGGCCGCGGAGACGCAGGCGCGCCGCACCGTCTCACAGGCCGAGGAGCGGGCACTGAAGATGAAGCTCGAGACCGAGGATTGGTGCGATAAGCGTCTCGCCGCCTTCGAGGCGACGCTGCACAAGACGATGACCGCCGTCTCGGCGGGACGCCGGAAGCTGCAGGACACGCGCCTGCCGCGGCCCGAGCCGCCCGCTCCCGCATCCGCCGTCGCCGACGACGTATTCGACCAGGACACGGGTTGAGGGGTGTCGCGCCTAGAGGGTCGTTCGCGGCGAGGCGGCCTGCTGATCGACTGCGCGCGGCTCAACGCCGGCGTGGTCGACCGCATCGACGTCTCGCGGCAGTGCGTGCTGGACGAGCCGGGCGTCGCCGCGTCGCGGGTCGACGGCGGGTCGGTCGATCTGGAGGTGGTGGTGCGCGCCGCCGGAGCGACCTTCGTCGCCGTGGGAGTCCTGCGCGGCAGGTGGGTCTCGGAGTGCCGCCGCTGTCTCAGCGAGGTCGGCGGGCCGCTCGAGGTGCGGTTGCACGAGGTGTTCGAGTGGGAGCCGTCGGAGGGCGAGACCTGGCCGATCGACGACTGCCGCATCGACCTCGGCGAGCCCGCACGCGAGGCGGCCATCCTCGCCCTGCCGCTGGCCCCGCTCTGCTCCGCGGACTGCGCAGGCCCCGAGCCCGACCGCTTTCCGACAGGCCCCCGCTGATAGATCCCGAAAGGGTCCCCGCCAATGGATCCTGCAGCGTCAAGGACCTCAACAGCGCCCAGCAGATCTCGCAGCTAGATGTCGCAGCGCCCGGCGCGCGGTGCCTGCGCCGGGTGGCACTAGACTCGGCCGCTGGCTTGGCGCTGGCGCGTCCGGGCCGTCGCGGTCGCGACCAGAGCACCCGAGAAGGTTCAAGCATGGCTGTCCCCAAGAAGAAGACCTCCAAGGCGAAGGGCCGCAGCCGGCGTGCCTCGGCATGGCGCGTCCGTCCGGCGGGCCGCAGTTCGTGCGGGCGCTGCGGGAGCGTCAAGCGACCCCACCGGGTGTGCGGCAACTGCGGCTGGTACGGCGGCCGGCAGGCCATAGACATCGAGTAGGCCGCAGCGCCGCAACGCCACAGCGCCACAGCGCCATGAGGCCCGCCGAGATGAATCCTGGGAGCGTGTCGGGCCTCCGCTGCAGTCGCCGGGCCGCGACCGCCGCCGGGGTCGAGTAGCGGGCGGGCCGCAGCGGCCATGCAACCGGAGCCGGTGGCGGTGGACGCCATGGGGGGCGACCGGGCCCCCTCGGAGATCGTCAGCGGCGCGCGCCGCGCTGTCGAGGAGCTGGGCATCCCCGTCGTGCTCGTAGGCCGGCCCGGCGAGATGGGCGACACGGGCGGGCTTGATGTGATCGAGGCTGGCGAGGTGATCGGCATGGACGCGGAGCCCGGCTCGGCCGTGCGAACCATGAAGGACTCCTCGCTGGTGCGGGCCGCGGAGGCGGTGCGCGATGGGCGGGCCTGCGCCATGGTGTCGGCGGGCAACACCGGGGCGGCAATGGGCGCGGCGCTGCTGCGCATGGGACGCATCCGCGGCATCGCCCGCCCGGCCATCGCCACCCCGATCCCCACTCCCGGCGCCCGTCCGACCACGATGCTGGACTCGGGCGCCAACGCGCAGTGCCGGCCGGAGTGGCTCGTGCAGTTCGCCCGGATGGGCTCCGTCTACGCCCGCGACCGCTTCGCCCTCGAGCGGCCCCGCGTGGGACTGCTGTCGATAGGCGAGGAGGCGGGCAAGGGCAACGATTTCACGAAGGCGGCGTTCGACCTCCTCGCCGACGGGAGCTGGGCCGACGACTGCGGCGCTGCCTGGATCGGCAACGTCGAGGGACGCGACATCATGACTCCCGAGGTCGATGTGGTCGTGACCGACGGGTTCACCGGCAACGTCACCCTGAAGGCGCTGGAGGGCTCCCTGCGGGCACTCTTCGGCAGGCTGCTGGTGGCCATCGACACCGACGACACGTCCAGAGCGGCCGGCGAGTCGCTGGCCCCGGCGCTGGACGCCATGGCCCGCGAGCTGCACCCCGACAGCGTCGGCGGGGCGCTGCTGCTGGGCGTGCGGGGAGTGTGTGTCATCTCCCACGGCAGCAGCAGCGCGGCAGCGATGATGAACGCCATCGTTGTGGCACACGAGATGGCAACCGCGCAGATGGTTGATCACCTGGCCGCCACCGCCCGCAGCTAGCCGCGACTTCTGCTGCGGCGGTTGCACCGGCACGAAAGAGAGGCCCGGGCACGAAATACCCGGGCCTCTCTAGGCGTTTCAATACCCTAGCGCTGTTCGCTGGGGATTCGGTGCCACAACCGGCTTGCCAGCGACGGGCAGGCCAGGTCTTTCGGGCTTACCAGCAACCCCGAGAGTTGGCGGCAGCTGATGCCCACGCCGTGTTGTATTCGATGGAATACCAGCCGATCTTATACTTGAAGTCCACCCGTGCCGCTGCGTCTTCTGCGCTCCTGCGAAGGTCTATGACCGACAGCAGAGTGTCCAGATCGACCGAACCCATAGCGTCAAACCGGGCATCCTCGTAAAGTTGCTGAACCCGGATCCACTCTCGATGAGCGTCGTCGAAGGCTTGCCATGCGGCCTTGTTGGCGGAGTGGACGGCGCCCACTATCGGCCACAGCGTCTCGCCGGAGTTTCCAGTGATCCCCAGCACCGCATGGTAGGCTTTGTTGTACTGGGTAGCCAGAAACCCGCGTTGGTCGCTCCACTCGGTAACGGCCTCCCGCTCCAACTCATGCCTCTCGAGACCCTTGCTCTGCGCGAAGTAGGAGTCCAGGCTGTCGATCCGGTCGGCCCGGGACTGACTGGCTGCGAAGGCGTCGTCCCTGATCGAGCGGGCCTTGCGGACCTCTTCGCGGTAGTCGTACCAGGCTTCCCGCATTGCGCTGCATGGCGTCTTGTCGCCCACCCCGGGCGCGGTCTGGGGATCGCGGCGGGGCTTCGTCCACGGAGGCACGGTTGTAGTGGTCGTTGTTGTCGTAGTGGTCGTAGTCGTGGTCGTCGTGGTCGTGGTCGTGGTGGCGGTCGTTATGATGGTGAGTGTCGCCCAATCCGAGGGGGGTCCCCAGTCGACACTGTTGCGCGCCCTTACCCGGAATCGCCACACGCCGACAGCCAGGCCACCACCGGGAGCGAAGGTGGCGGACGTGGTCGATGGACTCGAGTTGCCTACATTGTACCATCTACTCGGGTTCTCTTCCCCTGGCCTGTGATACTGAAAGCTCCACAAATCCACGGTCGCGTCGCCAAGATTCGTCCAGAGAATCTCAAGCCAGTTTGAGTCCACGCGCCGCCACGCGCTCAAGCCCGTCGGTTTGCCCGGCACACCAGGCACAGTGGTAGTGGTAGTGGTGGTGGTGGTGGTTGGGCTGATGGTGAGTGTCGCCCAATCCGAGGGGGTTCCCCAGCCGTTACTGTTGCGCGCCCTTACCCGGAATCGCCACACGCCGGCAGTTAGGCCACCCCCGGGACGGAAGCCGACGGTCGTGGTCGATGCGTCCGAGTTGTATATATCGTCCCATGCATCAGGATTTCCCTGCCCAGGCCTGTGAACCTGATAGCTCCACAAATCCACGGTCGCGTCGCCAAGATTCGTCCAGCTCAGCTCGGCCTGGATGTTACTGGCAAAGATGATACTACGGGTCGACACGCTCAAGCCCGTCGGTTTGCCCGGCGCACCAGGCTGGGCTTCCTGAGCGGTGGCCGGGGCCACGCCCGAGCAGAAGCACGCAGAGCACGCAGGCGAGCAGGCTCAGCAGCTTGCGGTGCCCGGCAGCGCCGTGGCACGCCGGAGGGCCGCCGCCCGAGGCATCGCGCCCGCCGGCGGCGCTGTTCATGGAGTGGAGCCAGGCGCGAGCCGTCCCGCGGAAGCGCCGGCTTGGTTGAATGGTCAATGAAATCTCCCTTGTGGTCTAGCTGCCGCGGATTACGGCAAGCGGCTGGGTAGATTAGAGGAAGGTATGGGCGCGCGGCGAACATGGAGGCACTGATGCCGGCTGAGACCCACGTTGAGCAGCCACCGCTCGGGCGTGACGAGGTTCTGGCGCTCATACGCGACCGCCTCGCCGACATCTTGGAGACGGATCCGTCCGACATAGCCGAGGGCGCTTCCTTCGCCGACGACTTGGATGCCGACTCGCTGGCGCTGATCGAGCTGGTCGAGGCCATCGAGGAGGAGCTGGCCGAGCGCGCCGTCGGCTTCCGCATCGAGGACGAGGACCTCGAGGATCTGCGATCCGTGCGAGACGCCGTCGACTACGTCGTGGCGAAGCTCGGTTGACGGCCGCGACCGCTCTGGCGGGCGCCGTGTCGCTCGAGGAAGGGCTCGGCTACCGGTTCGCAGACCGCTCCCTGCTCGAGCTGGCGTTGACCCACCGCTCGTGGTGCTCCGAGCACGCGGGCTCGTCGTCCAACCAGCGCCTCGAGTTCCTCGGCGACGCCGTCCTCGGCCTCGTGGTCGCCCGGAGGCTCTACGTGCGCTACGGCAACCTGGCCGAGGGCGCCCTCGCCAAGATCCGGTCGGCTCTGGTGAACGCCGCCACGCTGGCCGAGGTCGGCTGCTCGCTCGGGCTCGGCGAGGCGCTGCTGCTCGGCAGGGGCGAGGACGCCTCCGGCGGGCGCGCCAAGCCCTCGCTGGTGGCCGACGCCGTGGAGGCGGTGATAGGCGCGGTCTACCTCGACGGCGGCATCGCCGCGGCCGAGGGCGTGGTGGAGCGACTCCTCGGCGCCCGCCTCGATGCGGAGGCGCGGTCACCGGGCCGCACCGACTTCAAGACCCGGCTGCAGGAGCTGCTGGCCGCACGCGGCCTGGGGGTGCCTGAATATGCGGTCACCGCGAGCGGCCCGGCGCACCATGCGCGCTTCGCCGCCGAGGTCCGTGCCGGCGGTGTGGAGGCCACGGGCGAGGGACCCTCAAAGAAGCATGCCGAGCAGCAGGCCGCCGCGGCCGCCTACGCGGCACTGTGCTCGCCGGGGGCGACGCAGGAGAACGGGTCGCAGGCGCGCCGGAACGCCGAGGCAGAAGCGGCAGAAGAGGCGAGTCCCGACGTGTTCCGGCGGGGAGACGGGGTCGTGAGTCCCGTGAGTTCAGGGGAGGAGACAGAGCAGTGGTGATTCCGGTGCGTTCGGCGAAGGGGCTGCATTACGAGCTGCCCGAGGTGGAGACGGTGCGGCGCGACCTCGAGCGCGACATCATCGGACGCAAGATCAAGGCGGTGGAGGCGGCCAGCATGAAGTGCCTCAGCCGCTACGAGTCCGCCGACGACTTCGCCGCGCAGATCCAGGGGTCCAAGATAACCGACGTGCGCCGGATGGGCCTGTATCTCGTGATCGGGCTCGACAACGACTCGCTGCTGGTGCTGTCGCTCGGCATGACAGGCTCGCCCCGCCGCAACGCCAACAGGAATCCCAGACTCGACGGGACCGAGGTCGTCATCGCCTTCACCCAGTACGGCCAGCTCCGTTTCGTGGACGCCGAGGGCACCGGCGACCTCTTCGCGATCCCCGCGGACGACCTGCACAAGACCCTTCCCGAGATCGCCAAGTACGGCCTCGACCCCGTGGCGACCCCGGTCTCGTGGACCGACATGGGCCGCCAACTCCTGCAGCGCAACTCCAAGCTGAAGGCGCTTCTCACCGATCGCACCTTCGTCGTCGGGATCGGCAACATCTACGCCGACGAGATCCTCTTCGAGGCGGGCCTGCGCTATGACCGGATCTGCAACACGCTCACCACCCAGGAGATCCGCCGGCTGCACCGCTCCCTGGTGGGCACGATACATGAGGCCATGAAGTACCGGGGCACGTCGGTGCCGGTGCGGCCCTTCGCCGACGCCTTCGGCAACCCCGGCAACTACGGCAGCCATCTCAAGGTGTGGGGCAGGCACGGGCAGCTCAGCGAGCGCTCCAGGCTGCCGATCAAGCGAGCCAAGTTCCGCGGCATCTGGACCTATTACTGCGACACGCAGGTCTAGAGGTTGGTTGGCATGGCTCGGGAGGCGTCTGGTCGGCTTGTGGCCGGCCGGGGGTGGTATGGTCCGTGCTTGGTTCAGGTTCGTTCGTTCGGCGGTGTTTCTGCCGGTGAGTGGGAGGTTTCGGGTTGATGTCGGGGTTCGTTCGGGGTGTCTTCAACGCTCGCGGGGGTCGGGCCGCGCCGCGGGCGGTGGCCGCCGCGCGGGCTGGTTCCGCGGGGGGGGGGGGCTGGCTGATGCGTGTGGCCGGTCGCCGCCGCGGCGGGGGTAAGCCTCGTTTGTTGTGGTGTGCGTTGTTGGTGGTTGGTTTGGTGGGTTCTGTTGTGGCAGCGGCGCCGGTTGGGGCTGCGCCTGTGGGCGGCAGCGGCGCGAAGGCTGATGCGTTGCCGGTGTTCTCGGCGTGTGTGGGCGACGCGACGCGTGACGCGGGGTTCGTGGACACCGAGAAGTTGGTTGCTGAGGCTGCGATCAACTGTCTGGCGTACTACGGGATCACGCAGGGCAAGACGGCCGAGCGGTTCGATGCGGGGTCTGAGGTGACGCGTTCGCAGATGGCGTTGTTCTTGCACCGGGCCGCTGGGGTGGCGGGGGTGGATTTGACGGGCGGCTCGGGTGCCGCCGACTTCGATGACATCGCTGATTTGGACGAGGAGCGCCAGGTCGCTATAAGGGCGTTGGCTCGCGATGATATTCTGGCCGGGTCGGGTATGGTGTTCCGTCCGGGTGCGAGTATCACGCGTGCTGAGATGGCGGTGGCTCTGATCGGGTTCTTGCGCCATGCCAGCCCCGGCCTGTTCCATCAGAGCGGCGCGATGCGGGGTCAGCTGATCCTGGGTTCGGGCGGGGTGCTGGATCATTTCGCGGATGCGCGTGGCGTTGTGCCTTCAGGTGTGGACACGGCGATCTCGTATGCGTATGAGCTGGGCATAACGACGGGCAGCGCGGCGGGCGCGAGCCTGTTCTCGCCTGGTGATCCGGTGTTGCGCAAGAATATGGCGTCGTTCATCACGCGGACGTTGGCGCACACGAAGCTGCGCCCGGCTGGTGTGACGGCGCAGGCTGATAGTGGCATCGTGGTGGTGTCGGTGCGCGACGCGGCGTTCAGGCCGGTGTCGGGTGCGCTGGTGGATGGGTTCTATGTGGACTCGCAGCGCCGTTATAGGGCGTTTGATCTTCGGGGCGGGTGCAACGCGATCGTGCGGAGCGTAAACCGCACGTCGACACGGTGCGCGATCGACGCGCGTGACCCGGTGACCGGTGCTGATGGTGATGTCAGGTTAGATGAGTTGAGCGCGGCGACGATTGGTCGGGGTGTGACGGTGTGGGTGTGGACCGGCGGCCGCGGCACCCGTTACAGCGGCGAGGTGGACGCGTTCGAGTTGCGCATCGCCGGGGAGGCCGGGGCTGTGACGGCACCCGCCGCGACCGCTGCTGTTCCTGCCGCCGTTGGTGGCGGCAATGGTTGGGGTTCGGCCCCGGCAACCACCACGACCACGACGACTGTGGCACCTACGACGACTACAACCACGACGGTGGCGCCCACGACCACTACGACTACGACTATGGCGACGACTATGGCGCCCACGACCACTACGACTACGACGACTGTGGCGACTACGACTACGACGACTGTGGCGACTACGACTACGACGACTGTGGCGACTACGACTACGACGACTGTGGTGCCTACGACGACTACGACGACTACGACTACGACGACTGTGGTGCCTACGACGACTACGACGACTACGACTACGACGACTGTGGCGACTACGACTACGACGACTGTGGCGACTACGACTACGACGACTACGACTATGGCGCCTACGACGACTACGACTACTATGGCACCTACTACTACTACTACCACCACGACCACGACCACGAGCACGAGCACTACGACCACAACTTCTACGACCACGACGACTACGTCGACTTTGCCGTTGGGTCAGGCGGCGGCCGAGTCGGTGAGCGTGACCGCGGTTGGTGCTGCGGTGCGTGGCACGAAGATGACCGATGGCCAGCAGACCACCTACTATTCGATGAAGTTCGGTGATTGGAGCTATTTCGATATTCAGCTGCTGTACACCGACGAGAGTGACGGCAACAAGGTGAAACGGGCGGCGTTCGGCAAGGACGGCACCAACCCGGTGACGTTGCAGGTGGTGCAGCGCAACACCGCTGGCGCGATCACCTCGATCACGGGCGTGCGCAGGCTTGGCCCGTCGGTTGATAACAGTGTTTGGGATCCGCTGTCGACAGGCGTGAGTGTGCGGTGCGGCAACGCGAATTGTCCGACTTTCAGTCCTGAGGTGGGTCCGGAGCTGATCACCGACAGCAGCGGCGCGGCAAGGTTTACGGTGGCGGCGCCGGCGGATCCGAACCCGGGTACGGCTGGTGATGTGATGACGTTGTTGGTGCGGGTGCATGAGGAGGTGAACGGGCCGCGGTCCAACACCAACCCGACCACCAACCACGGGTTGCATTACTTCTATGTCAAGGTCACCGATAGCGCCCGCATTACCAGCGGGACGCCGACGACCACGACCGTGCCCTCGGGCAACGCGGCGACGAAGTGGACGGTGAGGTCGGTGGGCGCGAGGGTTGACAAGACGTTCCCGATAGCCACGGGATCGGGCAACGCGAGCACCGGTAACACCTATGTGGACGCCGACTTCGGGGACATGGTGAACGTCGTGGTCCAGCTCAAGGACAGCAGCGACGCGGACACCACCGTCGGCGCTGATGGCAGCGGCCCTGCGAACTTCGCGGTGCATCACATTCTGGTGTACAACTATCTGGTCCAGGTCTCCCGCAGGGGTGCCAACGTGGCGTTGTTCTGGTCGGATCCCGCGGGCAACACGACTCAGAGCTTCGGAACGATGCAGGTCACGAACCGCAAGGGCTACATCACGTACCCGGCCTGGCACGCTGATCCCGAGCCTGACGGTGATGGCAACAAGGCCAGCCTCGGCCTAGCGATACGAGCCGACACCAACGCCCCGGGCGCCACCGGTAACGACGGCACCACCCGCATAGCCTTCGCCATCGTCCGCTTCTACGAACCGGCGCCCACAACCACGACCACTACAACGACGACTACTACTGTGCCTGCCAAGCCGGGCAAGCCGGCGGGGCTGAGCGTGTCGCGGCGTGCGGCGAACTCGAACGTCGTCGACCTGAGCTGGACGAGTCTTGGCGACGCGACCGTGACTCGCTGGGCCGTTCGGTATCACAAGCCTGGGGAAACGAACCCCAGTAGATGGCAGAACATAGCCAACTCGGGTGCATCGACCACATCCCACGACATCACTCCCACTGGTGGCCTCACCAGCGGCGAGTGGCGATGGCGAGTGCGAGCACGCAACACCAGCGGCTGGGGAACCCCCTCGGACTGGGCGACACTTACCATCACCCCCACCACCACGACAACCACCACCACCAGTACGACGACGACTATGGCGCCCACGACCACTACGACTACTACTACGTCTACTACTACGACGACGACTATGGTGCCCACGACCACGACTATTGCGTCTACGACCACTACGACTACTACTACGTCTACTACTACGACGACGACTATGGTGCCCACGACCACGACTATTGCGTCTACGACCACTACGACTACTACTACGTCTACTACTACGACGACGACTATGGTGCCCACGACCACGACTATTGCGTCTACGACTACGACTGTTGCCCTCACCAACAAGGCGGCGAAGAGTTTCACGGTGGTGTCCATGACAACGTCAAATGGTTCGACCACTGACAAGACCATTGGGTCTTCGGCTACGTTCCATGATGCGAAGTTCGGGGATACAGTCAGCCTGAGGATACAACTCAAAGACGAAGACGGTGCGAATACCCGGGTGGGTGCTGATGGCTCAAATATTGCCACGTTCAATGTTTTCAGGTGGAGTATCGTCGGAACTTGGACCTCAGTTAATAGAATTGCAGCATCTGGTCTGTTCGCCAATGGGAACTTCGTTAGAGAAATAGCTAGCATCAATCAGAACTTGACAACGGATGCGAATGGCGGCCTCACTATTTCGCTTACATTGACTGATCCCAGCACGAGCAGCGGATCTAAGTCCAGCATCGCCTACGCTGTGAGGGCAGGGACCAACGTGCCCGGAAGCACCGGCAACGGCAGAACGACGCCAATACGAATCGGCGTATTGCGATATTCCGAACCCTAAAGCGTCAGGGCTTGATCGCCGCCAAACCCCACCGGCCGCAAGCCCCCTCCGCGGTTCCGGCCTCGTGCTGAGGCGCCCCGCCCCGCTCGGGCTGGGATGCCTCCGGCGGGCGGGCGGCGCCGGCTAGCGTTGCGCTCCGTGCATCTGAAGACCCTCGCCCTAAAGGGCTTCAAGTCCTTCGCCGAGCCGTCCTCGATCCACCTCGAGCCCGGCGTCACGGCGGTGGTCGGCCCCAACGGCAGCGGCAAGTCCAACGTCGTGGACGCCGTGGCCTGGGTGCTTGGCGCCCAGGCGCCGAGCAGCGTGCGCTCCGCGCGGATGGAGGACGTCATCTTCGCGGGCACCGACCGCAAGCAGGCGCTGGGCCGCGCCGAGGTGTCGCTGACGATCGACAACTCCGACGGGGCGCTGCCGGTGGCGCTCAGCGAGGTGCGGATCACCCGGACGCTGTTCCGCGGCGGGGAGTCGAGCTACCAGATGAACGGCAGCCCGTGCCGGCTGCTCGACATAGTCGAGCTCCTGTCGGACACGGGCGTGGGCCGCCTGCAGCACACCATCGTGTCGCAGAGCCAGATCGACTCGGTGCTCAACGCCCGCCCCGAGGAGCGCCGCGAGGTGATCGAGGAGGCCGCCGGCACGTTGAAATACCGCAAGCGCCGCGAGCGGGCCGAGCGGAGGCTGGCAGCCACCGACGGCGACCTGGTGCGGATCGGCGACCTGGTGCGCGAGGTGCGCCGCCAGCTCCGGCCGCTGCAGCGCCAGGCCGAGGCGGCCCGCCGCCACGCCGGCCTGGTGGACGAGCTGAGGACTCTGCGAATCGAGCTGGCGGCGCAGGAGATAGACGGCCTGAGGGGGCAGCTCCGAGAGCACCGCGAGCGGGCAGAGGCCCGGGCCGAGATGCAGGGCGCGTTGCGCCGCGAGCTGCAGGAACTGAACGGCTCCGCGGCGCGCAGCGAGCAGCGTCTCGCCGGGCACGGGGTGCAGGACTGGTCCGAGCAGCTGGCCCGCACCGAGGGGCTGCGCGCCCGCGCCGGCGGCCTGGCCGCGGTGGTGGGCGAGCGCCTGCGCAGCATCGAGCGCGAGCGCGCCGCGCTGGTCGACAACGATCTGGTCGCGAGCCTCTCGGCCGAGGTCGAGCACTGCCGGCAGGAGATCGACGCGGTCTCGGCGTCGCAGGCCGAGCAGGTGCAGGCCGGGCGCTCGCTGGAAGCTCTGCGGGTGGCGCTGGAGGCCGACCGCAGCGATTTTCGCGCCCGCTGGGGTGCCTGGGACGAGGAGTCGTCGCTGCCGGGGTTGAGGGCGGCCGAGGCGGCTGAGGCGCGTGGCGAGCGGGCCGCGCTCGCCTCCGCGGTCGATAGCTACGAGTCCGAGTTGGCGCGGCTCGGCGAGCGCCTCGATGCCGCCTCGGCGCGCTTGGCGAGCTTGCAGCAGTCCGCTGATCTGCGCCGCCGCGAGCTCGGCCGCTTCCGCTCCGAGGCCCAGCCGCTGCGCGCCGCCGTCGCCGCGGCGAGGAGCGCGCAGGCGGTCGCTTCCGGACGGCACGAGGCTGCGGCGGAGCGGCTCGCCGGCATCGAGGCGGATCTGCGCCATTGGACCTCACGGCGCGAGGCGCTCTGCATGGCCGCCGAGGCCCGCGACCCGCCGGTGCCCGACGCCGCCGGCGCGCCCGGGGTGCTGGGAGCGCTCAGCAGCCTGGTGGAGATCAAGCGCGGCAGCGAGGCCGCGTTCGCCGCGGCCGTGGAGGACGCCGCGAGCGCGGTGGTGGTGCGAGACGCTGCCGCGGCGCGGCGCCTGCTCGCAAGCCTGGAAGCGAGCGACGCCGCCACCGCGGTCATAGTCCTCGAGGGGGTCGCGCCCGCCGAGAGTGACACCCTGTTGCCACTAGATGCCATGCCCAGAAGTCAACTCGAGGGGGTCGCGCCCGCCGAGGATGACGCGCCGCGTCACGGCAGCGGCGCGGCCACGGGCGGCCCGACACGGCCTGGTGACAGATCGCGCTCGGCCGGCGACGCGGGCAGCACTACCAGCGGCGCGGCCACGACCGGCTCGACACCGCTTCGCGGCCGCGTTCGATCACCTGATCCGGACGTCGAGAGGCTCTTGGACTCCCTCCTCGCCGGGGTCGTGGTCGTGGACGCGGGCTGGCGGGATGCGGTGGGACTGGCCGTGTCCGACCCCGGCCTTGTGATCGTCACCGTCGCGGGGGATCGCTTCAGCCGCCGCGGCTGGCGGCTGGGCGTGCCCGCCGCGGCCGGGGTGCGTGCCGCATTGATCGAGGCTGATGAACGGGCCTGTGCCGCGGAGGCGGCCCGCGACGGCGCCGCGGCGGAGCTCGAGCAGGCCCGCGGGGCGCTGTCTGAGCATCAAGCTCACCTAGAGGCTCTCGGCGAGCGGTTGGCCGGAGCGGAGCGGGGGGCCGATACCGCAGCCGAGGCGCTGGAGCGCGCCGAAGCGGACCGCCGCGATCTAGATATGGCCTCGGGCGCGGTGCGCGATCATCTCGCGGAGACCGCTCAGCGCCTGGAGCGCTCGCGCCGCCGTCTCGGTGAGATCGATGCCCGCCTGCCGGAGCTGGAGGCGGCCGAGGCCTCTGACCGCGCCCGCGCCCAGCAGGCGGCACAGGCTCGCGCCGAGATCGACCGCCGCTCTGCGGATCTGACCGCGAGAGCCTCCGCGCAGAGCATGCGCGACACCGGCCTGGCGCAGCACCGTGAGCTGCTCGAGAGGCGCCTCGCCGAGGTTGCCGGGCGGCTCGCCCGACATGAGGCGGCCAGCGCCGCGACCGAGGATCGTCTCGCCGGCCTCGAGCGCCGGCGTGTCATCCTCGAGGGTCTCAGCGACGCGCTGGCGGCTCGCACGGTCGTCCTGGACGCGGCGCTGGAGCGGCTGCGCACGCTGCGCCGGCGCCACTCCGAGCAGGCCCGACTGCTGGTGGCACAGCTCGATGACCTGCGCAGGCGCTGCGCCGCCACCGAGGCCCGCCTGGAAGAGCTGCGTGCCGCGGCGAGCGTGGACGATGTGGAGGAGGCCAGGCTGCGGACCCTGCTGCAGGGCGTGGTCGAGCGCTTGCGTGACGACCACGGGCTGTCGCCGTCGCAGGCGCGGCGCCAGGAGGCGACACAGCTGCCCGAGGGCCTAGACGCCGCCGCGCGGGTGGATCAGCTGTGCGCGGAGCTGGAGTTGATGGGCCCGGTCAACCCGCTGGCGCTGGCCGAGTTCGACGAGCTGACCGAGCGCCACGACCTGCTGCGCGGCCAGCTGGAGGACGTTCGCGCCGCCAGGCGGGACCTGAACCGCGTGATCCGCTCGATCAACGGCGAGATCCGCTCGGTGCTCTCGGCGGCCCTCGTCGATGTGGCGTCCAACTTCGAGCTGCTGTTCGAGGCTCTGTTCCCCGGCGGCGAGGGCCGGCTGACGCTGACCGACCCGGAGGACCTTCTCAACACGGGCATAGAGGTCTCGGCCAAGCCGTCGGGCAAGAACGTCAAGCGGCTGTCGCTGCTGTCGGGCGGCGAGCGGACGCTGGCCGCGCTGGCCTTCCTGTTCGCCGTGTTCCGCAGCAGGCCGTCGCCGTTCTACCTCCTGGACGAGGTGGAGGCGGCTCTCGACGATGTCAACCTGAACCGCTTTCTCAAGCTGGTGGACGAGTTCCGCGCCGATGCCCAGCTGCTCATCGTCACGCATCAGAAGCGCACCATGGAGGCTGCCGACTGCCTGCACGGCGTGTCCATGAAGCCCGGCGGCTCCTCGGTGGTCGTGTCCGAACGCGTCTCCGAGGCCGCCTAGCAGCGGGTGTGACCCGTAGCTTCGCTCTCATACTTCTCTAGCCTCAGAAGTGCTAGACGTTCCAGCGTCTGTCGAGCCATGACTGTTCCCGGATCCTTCCCCAACAGCGACCGTGACGGCGGCGGACCCGTCGAGTCCGCCGCCCCGCCGCCGAGTGCGGTCCTGCGGCCCGCCGAGAACCGGCTCGTCACCGAGTCCGCCGATGCGCGGTCGAACCGTCCCGGGCGCAGTCCCGCTGCCGGCGGCCGCAAGCGCTACCGCAGGCGGGTCGCGGCGGCTGCGGCCATCGCCTTGGCAGCGGTGGTCGCGGGCTACGCAGCAGGGCTGGCGAACTCCGCCGACTCGACCGGTGCGAGCCCTGGGCCGGGGCTGCGGCTGCTGGAACCCGGCTCAGACGGCGACGGCCTGAGCGCGGCCCGCTCCGAGACGGCCTCCGGCGGCGCCGGCGGGCTGCCTGGCGGCGAGGAGGGCGAGGAGGAGGAGGCGTCGCTGCAGCCTTCGGGCATCGCAACCGATGCGCCCTCGGGCGCGGGCGAGCCGCAGCGCGATCCGAACGCGTCCGACCGAACCGGCTCAGCCGACCCGTCCGACCCCCCGGGCCCGATCGCGCCCTCCGCGGGCGAGGTCGATCCGGTGGTGGCCGTGGCGGAGATACTGGCCCCCTCGGTGGTGCGGATCGAGGTCGGTTCCGGGTTCAGCCAGGGTGTCGGCTCCGGCATCGCCTGGGACGCCGAGAACGGCTACATCGTCACCAACCACCACGTTGTCGAGGGGGTCGAGCAGGTCACCGTGTGGCTGGCCGACGGCACCCGCGTGGACGGCGAGGTGGTCGGCGGGTCGCCGGCGCACGACGTCGCCGTCGTCCGGGTCGATCCCAGCGAGGCGAAGCTGGTGGCCGCCACCTTCGCCGGTGGCTCCTCGGTTCGCATCGGGCAGCTCGCCGTGGCCATCGGCAGCCCGTTCGGCCTCACGGGCACGGTCACCGCCGGGATCGTCAGCGCGGTGCGCATCCAGGTCGTCACCAGGATGGACCCCGACAACCCGGTGCCGATGGAGATGATCCAGACCGACGCCGCCATCAACAGCGGCAACTCGGGGGGCGCCCTGGCCGACTCCCAGGGCCGGGTGATCGGCATGAACACCTACATCCAGACCACCTCCGGCGGCAACATAGGCCTCGGCTTCGCGGTTCCCAGCGACACCGTCGAGCTGATCGCCGCCCGGGTCATCAACGGCGAGTCGCTGGAGCTCGGCTACGTCGGCATCTCCAGCACCGCAGGCGATACCGACGTCCAGGGTGTCCTGGTGGCCGAGGTGGTGGAGGGCTCGCCGGCCGCCGAGGCGGGCCTGGAGGCGGGCGACGTGATCCTCTCCCTCGACGGCAGGCCGATACAGGACATGGCCGAGCTGTCCGCGGCGGTGAAGCTGCGCATGCCCGGCGAGGCGGTCGAGCTGACCATGAGGCGCGGCGAGGACACCTACGTCGCCACCGTGGTGCTCGGCACCTGGGAGTAGCAGGGCTCGCCCGTCTCAGCGGTGCGCCGAGCCGGCCATGGTGCACGGCGAGCGGCACGCCGGGCCGGCTCTGGACCCGCACCCCCTCAGCCGCTCGGCACGTTGGGAGTGGCCGAAACCGCACCGGCTCGGCGGCCTTCCAACGGTAGGATCGCCGCCCGATGTCGTCGCTACTCGTGGTTGCGGTCCTGCTGGTGCTGGCCGCGGCGGCGGTCGTGGCGGTGCTGCTGTATCTCAGGCGGCGGCGCCGGCCGGGCGCCTCCGGCAGCGCGGCGCGCTCGACGCAGCTCGTGGCCGACCGGGTCGTCGACCGCGTGGCGCAGCGCGCCCCCGAAGCCGAGTCCGAGCGTGCCTCAGAGCCAAGGCCCGAGCCCGCTCCGGCCCCGGCGCCCGGCGAGACCGTCGCAGCATCCGCCGAAGCTGCGCGCCCGTCGCTGCGCGACCGGCTGGGCAAGGCGCGCGCCGCATTGGCCGGCTCGCTGGCCTCCGTGCTGGATCGATCGTCGATCTCCGACGACGCCTGGGACACCGTCACCGAGGCGCTGATCCGCGCCGATGTCGGCCTGGACGCCAGCACTCGGATCGTGGCGGCCGCGAAGCAGCGGGTCGCGGCCGCCGGCGGGCCGCTGCAGGTCTCCGAGGCGCTGCGGGCCGAGTTGCTGCAGCGCTTAGGCGGCCATGATCGTTCCCTGGCGCGGCGCGACGACGGGGGCGGGCCGTCGGTGTGGCTGTTCGTCGGCGTCAACGGCACGGGCAAGACCACGACCATCGGCAAGCTGGCGCAGCGCGAGGCCTCCGGCGGGGCGCGCGTGGTGCTGGCGGCGGGCGACACTTTCCGCGCCGCGGCCGCGGACCAGCTCGAGACCTGGGCCGAGCGGTCGGGCTCGCACATCGTGCGGGGCGCCGCCGGCGCGGATCCGGCGTCGGTCGTCTACGACGCCATCGAGTCCGCCTCGGCGCGCGGCGCCGACCTGGTGCTGGCCGACACGGCCGGGCGGCTCCACACCGAGCGGAACCTCATGTCGGAGCTGGCGAAGGTGCGGCGGGTCGCCGACAAGGGCGCCGGCGTGGTCACCGAGACGCTGCTGGTGCTCGACGCCACCAGCGGCCAGAACGGCCTGGCGCAGGTGCGGCAGTTCGCCGAGGCCGCCGACATCACCGGGGTGGTGCTCACCAAGCTGGACGGCTCGGCCAAAGGCGGGATCGTGGTGGCGGCCCAGACGGAGTTGGGGGTGCCGGTGAAGCTCGTCGGCGTGGGCGAGGGCATAGCCGATCTCGTGACCTTCGACGAGACCGAGTTCATCGATGCGCTCTTCAACTGAGGCCGGGCCGATGTTTGACACGCCGAGCAGCCGCCTAGGCCGAGTCGATGTTCGATACGTTGACCTGTCACCAGGCCGAGCCCATGTTCGACACGCCGAGCAGCCTCTGAGGCCGGGCTGATGTTCGACACGCTTACCGGTCGCTTCGAGGCCGTCTTCTCGAAGTTGCGCGGCCGCGGCAGGCTTTCGGCCTCCGACGTCGACGCCGCGCTGGGCGAGATCCGGGCGGCTCTGCTCGAGGCCGACGTCAACCTGGACGTGGTCGCGAGCCTCACGGCGCGCATCCGCGCCCGGGCCGTGGACGAGGAGCTCTCGCGGGCGCTCAACCCGGCCCAGCAGGTGGTCAAGATCGTGCTCTCGGAGCTGACCGCCAGCCTCGGCGGCGAGCGCTTGGTGATCACCTACGCACCCAAGCCGCCGACGGTCGTGCTGCTCGCCGGCTTGCAGGGCTCGGGCAAGACCACCAACGCCGCCAAGCTGGCCCGGTGGTTCCAGCGCCAGGGCCGCAACCCGCTGCTGGTCGGCGCCGACCTGCAGCGCCCCGCGGCCGTGGAGCAGCTGCGCACTCTCGGCGGTCGTATCGGGGTGCCGGTGTTCAGCGAGCCGACCGACCCCGTGCGCGTGGCGGCGGCGGCGCTGGCTGAGGCGTCGCGCACTGGGCGTGACGTGGTGATCGTCGACACCGCGGGCCGCCTGGCCGTGGACGCCGAGATGATGCAGCAGGCTCGGCTGATATCCGGGGCGGTGCGGCCGCACCTCACCTTCCTGGTCGTGGACGCCATGACGGGCCAGGACGCGGCGAGCACGGCCAAGACCTTCCACGACGCGCTGGCGCTCGACGGCGTGATCCTCACGAAGCTCGACGGCGACGCCCGCGGCGGCGCGGCGCTGTCGGTGAGCGAGGTCGTGGGCCGGCCTATCGCCTTCGCTTCGACCGGGGAGAAGGTCGAGGACTTCGAGCCGTTCCATCCCGACCGCCTCGCCAGCCGGATCCTGGGCATGGGCGACGTGGAGACGCTCATCGACAAGGCCGAATCGGCGTTCGAGGCCGACGAGGACGAGCAGGCGGCGTCGCGCCTGCTGGAGGGAACCTTCACCTTCGACGACTTCCTTTCCACGATGCAGCAGGTGCTCAAGATGGGCAATCTCGGCAGCCTGCTCGGCATGATGCCCGGCGTGCCGCGCGAGCTGCGGAACGCGCAGATCGACGACTCCCGCATAGGCCGGATCACCGGGATGGTCCACTCGATGACGCCCGCGGAGCGCGTCAGTCCCGACATCATCGACGCCTCACGCCGCCAGCGCATCGCGGCCGGCGCCGGCTGCAATCCCGCGGAGGTCAAGGCGTTGGTCGAGCAGTTCAAGCAGATGCGAACCGTGATGAAGGGGCTCGGCGGCGCCGGTGCCAAGAAGCGGCCGGGGTCGTCGCGGGGCCGCTCAGCGGCGGCTGCCGGGCGCGGCTCGCGGTCCCGCGGGAGGAAGGCGGCGTCGCAGCGCAGCGGGGGCCGCACCACCCCCAAGGGCCCCCAAGCCGCACCCAAGGTGCCGCTCACCCTTCCAGGGTTGGAAAAGGGTGACTGGCCCGGGTTGAATTGAACGTTCACCCTGTCGCCTAACGGATCCGAGGACACAACGTGGCAGTCAGACTGCGCCTAGTTCGGATGGGCAAGAAGAAGCAGCCCACCTACCGGGTGGTGGCGGCCGATTCCCGCTCACCTCGGGACGGGCGCTTCCTTGAGATCATCGGTTTCTACGAGCCGCGCCAGGATCCGTCCGTTGTGAGGATCGACAACGAGCGGGCGCTGCACTGGCTGCGCCACGGCGCCCAGCCCACCGAGAGGGTGGAGAAGCTCCTGCGGATCAGCGGCGCATGGGACACTTTCACCACAGGCGCCACGGCGCCTGCCGCGGTGCCTGCGGCTGGGATGCCCGCCGCCGCTACACCGACGCCTGCGGCCGCTGCTCCTGTTGCCCCTGCCGCCGCTGCTGTTCCAGTACCGGCCGCCGCGTCTGCGGTGCCCGCTGCCGCGAACTCCGGTGATGGCGAGAGCAACGGCGATCCGGCATCAGTGGGATGAGTTGTCCGGCGAGTGATCTGGGGGTGATCCGGCATGAGTGGCACGGGCCAATCCTGCATGAGTGATCCGGCGAGCGATCTGGCACCCGTCGCGCTGGACGTGTGCCAGTTCGTGGTTTCGAGCATCGTTGACGACTCCGAGGCCGTGCGGGTCACCGCGACCTCCATCAACGACGACACGGTGCGCCTCGACGTCCGGGTCGCGCCGGGCGAGATGGGCCGGGTGATCGGCAAGCGGGGCCGGGTGGCCAAGGCCATCCGAACGCTCGTGCGGGCCGCCGGGTCGCGCGACGATGTGGATGTCGAGGTCGAGTTCGTCGACTGACGGCTGCGAGTCGCACCATCCCGCCGGCGCGGGCCTGCTCGAGGTGGGCCGTGTGGGACGGCCCCACGGACTCGGCGGTGAGGTTGCTGTAACGCTCGTGTCGAACCGGCCCGAGCGCCTGGCACCGGGTTCTGAGCTGCACACCGAGGCCGGGACGCTGCGCGTGGTCTCGTCGAGGCCCCATCAGCGGCGCTACCTGGTCACGTTCTCCGGTGTCAGCGACCGGGCCGGGGCGGAGGCCCTGCGCGGTGCCGTCCTTCGTGGCGCCCCGATCCAGGATCCCGGCGAGATGTGGGTCCACGAGCTGATCGGTGCCGCTGTGGTCGATCAGCTAGGCATCGACCGCGGGCTGGTCGCCGGCGTGCTGGCGAACCCCGGCGGCGATCTGCTCGAGCTGGCGGGCGGCGCTCTGGTCCCCGTGCGCTTCGTGGTGCGCTGGCTGCCTCGCGAGCTGGTGGAGGTCGAGGTTCCCGCCGGGCTGTTCGAGGCGACCGGGTGATGCGGGGGGCGGGACCGTGAGCTTCAGGATCGACATCTTCACGATCTTCCCCGAGATGGTGCAGACCGCGGCCGGCGCGTCGGTCATCGGGCGCGCCCGCGCCGGCGGTGCCCTCGACGTCCGCGTGCATGATCTGCGGATGGCTGCGCCGGATCGGCACCGCAGCGTGGACGACGCGCCCTTCGGCGGGGGAGCGGGGATGGTGATGATGCCCCAGCCCATCTTCGATGCGGTGGAGCAGATCGAGCCCCAGCGACCCCTGTACCTGCTGTCGCCGGCGGGGCAGCGGTTCGACCAGGCCATGGCCTGCGAGTTGGCCCGCGGCGAGGGGTTCTCGATGCTGTGCGGTCGCTACGAGGGCGTGGACGAGCGGGTCTGCGAACACTTGGTGGACGGCGAGTTGTCCGTCGGCGACGTGGTGCTGGCCGGCGGCGAGGTGGCCGCGCTGCTCGTTCTTGAGGCGGTGGGCCGGTGCGTGCCCGGCGTGCTCGGCAACGAGGCGTCGGCGGCCGAGGAGTCCTTCGCGGGCGGGCTGCTGGAGTTCCCGCAATACACCCGCCCCGCGGAATACCGTGGCTGGGCGGTGCCCGAGGTGCTGCGCTCCGGCGACCATGGCCGGGTGGCGCGCTGGCGGCTCGCCCAGTCGCTGGCCCGCACCGCGGCCCGCCGCCCCGACCTGATCGCCAAGCGCGGCGGTCTCAGCGACGGCGAGCGGGAGCTGCTTGCCGAGCACGGTCTCGGCGACGGCGAGCGGGAGCACCCCGGCCACAGCGTCAGCGACGGCGAGCGGAAGCTGCTTGCCGAGCACGGTCTCAGCGACGGTGGGGGGCGTGTCGCCCTCGGCCTAGACTCGCCCGCCGGCCCAGCCGGTACGATCGATCCGGCCTGATCGACTTGGCCGGGTCGGTCTTTGGCCCGCGATCCAGCCGGACGTGGCTGGTCGGCACGCAAAGGCTCTCGACAGACTCGTGACAGCAGCGGAGGCAGCGATGAACCCCACCGACCTGGTCGACGTGCAGAGCCTTCGTGACGACATCCCCCGATTCGCACCCGGTGACACCGTGCGGGTGCATGTGCGCGTGGTCGAGGGCAACCGCGCCCGTATCCAGGTGTTCGAGGGAGTGGTGATCCGCCGGCAGGGAAGCGGCGTGCGTGAGACTTTCACCGTCCGCAAGGTGAGCTTCGGGGTTGGCGTGGAGCGCACGTTCCCGGTTCATGCCCCGGTCGTGGATCGCATCGAGAGGGTCACGCAGGGCGACGTGCGCCGGGCCAAGCTCTACTACCTGCGCGACCGGGTGGGCAAGGCCGCAAAGGTCAAAGTGAAGCGCTATCGCTGAGCGCCCCGCAGGGCGTGACCGGCCCGCGCAGACCGGCGACCTGTCATCCGACGATCACAAGACCCCGCGGAGCGTGACCGGCCCGCGCACGAGCCGGTCGGCACTCCGGCTCAGCGGCCGGTCGACAGGTCGAGGCAGGCTCGGGGGGTCTGGGGCGAGCGCAGGGTGGCTCGCTGGTACCGCGATGCCGGCTACGAGGTGCTCGACCAGAACTGGCGCGGCAGGTCCGGCGAGCTCGACCTGGTGCTGGCGAGAGGTGGCGAGATCGTCTTCTGCGAGGTCAAGTCACGCCGCTCCGAGCGCTTCGGCGCGGCCGCCGAGGCGGTGGACCGGCGCAAGCAGTTGCGGATCCGCTCCCTGGCCGCTCAATGGCTGGCCGCCCACGGTCGTGCCGGCCGTGTCCGCTTCGATGTCGCCACCGTCACCGGCACCCGCATCGAGGTGATCGAGTTCGCCTTCTAGCTGAGCTTCCAGCCAGGGTCGAGCGCTTCCAGCCGGGGTCGGGTGCTAGCCAGGGTTCCGCAGGCGTCTGGTCCACGCTGAGCCTCGTGCGGGTGCGGGTCGTCGCCTGGCTCGGGTGCTAGCCAGGGTTCCGCAGGCGTCTGGTCCAGCAGCCCCGGTGCCAGTGCCGCCGCAGGTCCGGGGCCTCTGCGGGAACCACCACGTAGTGGGCGCTGCGAGCCGGTATCTGTCGGTTGCAGCCGGGGCAGGTGTACTCCTTGGTGGACCGGTATGAAGGCACGAACCGCACTTCCAGCTCGCCCAGGCGCTCCGGCCGGTCCATTGCCTCAGCCCAGCAGCGCCCACAGCAGCAGCGCAGCAACCACCAGCAGGCCGGTTCCAACGTAAAGGAGGTCGCTGGGCCGCCGCCGGTGCGGCCGAGTGGGATCCATGCCCATAAGGTCAGTATGCGCGCCCCGACACCCGCCCCCACCCCCGCCGCCTGCCACTAGCCTGACACCATGGAGCCCGAAAACGCACGCGACGACCACCAGGATCCGCCTCAGGACGGCCTCAAGATCAAGACCATCGCCGTCAACCAGGGCTTCATTCCCGAGTCTCTCGTTTTCTGGCGAAAGTGGCGTAAGTCCGCAGCCACCCACTGAGACAGCTCATCCCTGACCGTGATGCGCTGGTTGGTTGTGGCGCCGATCTTGCTGGGTCTTGGGGTTGCGGCCTGCTCCTACGCGGGGGTGCCCGAGGTGCCCGCGGGCGCCGATGGCACGCGTGATGCGGTGCTGGTGGCGGGACGGGAGGTCTACATCGAGCGCTGCGCCAACTGCCACGGCGACGACGGGGGCGGCGGGCGCGGCTCGAGACTGTCGGGGGGCGCGAGCGTGCGCCGCTTCGCGAAGGTCTCCGCGCAGATGGCGGTGGTGGCGGAGGGTGTGCGGGCGATGCCGGCCTTCCGAGACGTCCTGAAGCCGGACGAGATCGAGGCCGTGACGCGCTTCACCCGCGAGGTGCTATGAAATAGATCCAGCAACCTCTATAGTGGTTGCCCACGGCTTGCCGCCGACCGTTGACCGGCGGCCTCCGATCCGCGATGTAGCGACGCGCTGATGCGCCGATCCCACGGAGGCCGCCATGCTCGCAACCGTCCGTTCCGCCACCCTCGCCGGCGTCTGGGGCCACCCCGTCTCGGTCGAGGTGCATGTCGCGTCCGGCCTGCCCGGCTTCACCGTGGTCGGCCTGCCGGACGCCTCCTGCCGCGAGGCCCGTGACCGGGTGCGGGCCGCCATCACCTCCAGCGGTCTCACCTGGCCGATGAAGCGCATCACGGTGAACCTCGCTCCCGGCGACGTTCCCAAGGCCGGCGCCGGGCTGGACCTGGCCGTCGCGGTCGGGGTGCTGATCGCTGACGGCCAGTTCGACGAGGCGCCGGTGTCGGTGACGGGGATCGGCATGCTCGGCGAGCTGGGCCTGGACGGGTCTGTGCGGCCCGTTCCAGGGGCACTGCCGCTGGTCGATGCCATCGACGAGCCGGCTGTGGTGGTGGCCGAGCGCGATGCCCACCTGGCCGCGCTGGTGGCGGCGGAGCGGGTCAGGCCGGTGCGCAGCCTGCGCGAGGTCTACGAGGCGCTGAAGGGCACGGCACCCTGGCCCGAGCGGTCGCCGGCAGAGCCGGCGGCGCGTCCCGAGCCCGAGCCCGATCTGCGCGATGTCGCCGGGCAGCCGCTGGCCCGCTGGGGTCTGGAGGTGGCGGCCGCGGGCGGTCATCACCTGTTACTGGTCGGGCCGCCCGGCGCGGGCAAGACGATGCTGGCGCGCCGCATCGTCAGCCTGCTCCCGGACCTGTCGCCCCCCGAGGCGCTGGAGGTCACACGCGTGCACTCGGCGGCCGGGCTGGTGCTGCCCCACGGCCTGATCACCCGCCCGCCGTTCCGGGCGCCGCACCACTCGGCCTCGATGGCGTCGCTGGTTGGCGGCGGGAGTGCTCGGGCCCGGCCGGGCGAGGTGAGCGCGGCCACCGGCGGTGTGCTGTTCTTGGACGAGTTGGGGGAGTTCGCGCCCTCGGTGCTCGATGCCCTGCGCCAGCCGCTGGAGGAGGGTGTGATCCGCGTGGCCCGATCCCAGGGCATGGTGGAGCACCCGGCCAGGTTCCTGCTCGTGGCGGCCATGAACCCCTGCCCCTGCGGCGTGGGCGGACGTGTCGGCTGCCGCTGCGCGCCGGGTGCGCTGGCCCGCTACCAGAGGCGCCTGTCGGGCCCGTTCGTGGACCGGCTCGACCTGGCGATCTGGGTCGACCGGCCGGATCCCGCCGAGCTTCTCGACGCGGCGCCCGCCGCTCCCAGCGTGGATGCGGCCCAGCGTGTGGCGCGAGTGCGCCGCCTGGCCAGGGAGAGGGGTGTGAACTGCAACAGCGAGCTGGACGGCGAGACCCTGGAGCACTACGCCCCGTTGCAGCGGGATGCCACCGAGGTGCTGCGCACGGCGCTGTCGGAGGGCCGGCTGAGCGCCAGGGGGCTGCGGCGTGTGCGCACCGTGGCCCGCACGATCCGCGACCTCGACGACGCCGGTGAGGAGTTGCGGGTCGTCGATGTGCGGGCCGCCCTGTCGCTGCGGGCGCGCACCGACATAACCGCAGGCCACGGCCGTGTCTGACGCGGGTCGCGTCGACGACATCAAGACGCCTGCCACCACGGACGAGCAAGTCGTCGCCACAGCCGTGGCTGACGCGGGCCGCGCCGGCACCGGCATTGCCTCGGTACCTGGAGCGCTCGCGGATCATCCTGCGGCTGAAGCGGGCCGGGGCGTGCATGCGGCCGCGATCGCCTCGCTGCCCCAGGCCGGGTCGCGGCGCCTGCTGCGGCTGCTGGACGGCGCCGACCCCGAAGACGCCTGGCAGCGGGTCTGCCGCGGGTCGGTGCCGGATTCCGTGGCCGACGCGAAGCTGCGAGCAACCTGGCGGGCCCACGCCGCCGGGGTGGATCTGGCAGCGGTGGCCGGGCAGCTCGACACCCTCGACGCCTGGGTCACGACCGTGGCAGACCCCGCCTACCCGCGGCGCCTGGCCCACGACTTCGATCCCGCGCCCGTGCTGTTCCGTCGCGGTCGCATCCTGGGACACGACACGCCGTCGGTGGCGATCGTCGGGACGCGGCGCTGCACCCCGACCGGTCGCTCGGTGGCCGTTGAGTTGGGGGCGGGTCTGGCATCCGCCGGCGTCATGGTGGTGTCGGGACTGGCTCTGGGCATCGACGGCGCCGCCCACAGGGGTGCCCTGTCTGCGGGGGGAGCGGTGGCCGCGGTGGTGGGCAGCGGCATCGATGTGGTGTACCCGCGGGGCAACAGCGACCTGTGGCAGGCGGTGGCAGAGGCCGGGACGCTGCTGAGCGAGGCGCCGCTGGGAGCGGAGCCGCAGGGTTGGAGGTTCCCGGCCCGCAACCGCCTGCTGGCCGCGCTCGCCGACGTTGTGGTGGTCGTGGAGTCCAAGCGGGCCGGCGGCTCGATGCACACCGTCGAGGAGGCACTGAAGCGGGACGTGACCGTGATGGCGGTGCCGGGATCGGTGCGGAACCCGGCCGCCGCCGGCACCAACTTCCTGCTCAGCGAGGGGTGCGCCCCGGCCTGCTCCACCGAGGACGTGCTCGTGGCTCTCGGCCTCGCCACCGAGGGACTCGCCGCGGCCCGCGCCGGCGGTGACACGCCGCACGGCAGCCTCGCCGGCGAGGAGCGCCACACCGCCGCTTCGGTCGATCCGCTCCAGCGGCGGGTGCTCGACGCCCTGGACGACGCCCCGATGAGCATCGACCTGCTGGTGATGCGTGCCGGCTTGCCGGCCGTGCAGGTGCTGGCGGCAGCCGAGCAGCTGGAGGGCCAGGGCCTGCTGGTGCGCGAGGAGGGCCGCGTCATGCGTGCCTGAGGGCCCACCCCGCGTCCGCGAGCCAACCCCGCCAAGCGCTCACTCCCTGCCGCGAGGCAACCTTGCGGCAGGCTTTGTTTGCTCCAGTTCGGCTTGGCGCTCTCCCATGCCCCGCGCCCTGCCGCGAGGCAACCTTGCGGCAGGCTCCGGCGGGCGAGGACTCCTGCGCATGTCCATCTTGATCCGCACTCCGGCACCTTGAGCTCTTGCGGCAGACCCCGGCGGGGCGATTGCCCTGGCCTAGCGGATCACAGGGCCGGAGGCGCGCGCTCTTCACGGCGGCGCGCCCGTACGCAGGCGACCTGGCCCTGCGGATCACAGGGCCGGGCCGAGGCCTGCGGTGCGGCGGTTGTTCAGGCTCTCGGGTGGGTGCTGCGGTGAACCTCGCGCAGGCGCTCCCGACTGACGTGGGTGTAGATCTGGGTGGTGGCGATGTCGGCGTGGCCCAGGAGTTCCTGCACGGCTCGCAGGTCGGCGCCGCCGTCGAGCAAGTGAGTGGCGAAGGTGTGGCGCAGGGCGTGGGGATGGGTCGGCGCCAGGCTGCGCCGGTCGAGGACGCGGCGCACATCGCGCGGCGTGATGGCCCGGCCCCTCTGGTTGAGGAACACAATGTCGGACGGTGTCTGGGCAGTGACGAACTCGCTGCGGTGCTCGTCCAGCCAGCGGCGCACGGCCGCCACCGCAGGGTCGCTGAGCGGCACCTGGCGCTGCTTGGCCCCCTTTCCCCACACCCGAACGGTCGCTTGGGACAGATCCACATCCGTCATGGTTATCGAGCACAGCTCGCTCACCCGCAGGCCGCTGCCGTAGAGCAACTCCACGATGGCTGCGTCGCGTGCATCGCGGGAGCTTTCAGCGCCGGCGCGTGACGGCTTGTCGATCAGCGTCTGGAGCTGATCGTCGGTGAGAACCTGCGGAAGCCTGGTCGCGCCCGAAGGCGCGACCAGCGCGAGGGTGGGATCCGAGGCGATCCGGCCCGAGCGGTGCGCCCAACCGAAATAGCGTCGCAACACGGACGCCTTGCGCCCGACGGTGCGCGGTGCGTAGCCGCGCCGGGTGAGATCGGCCAGGTAGCGACGCAGGATGCGCCTGTCGACCGACGCCGGATCGACCAGGCCCGCCTCTTCGAGCCACGCCACCGCGGCGGCGGAGTCACGGGCATAGACCGCCCGCGTGGAGTCGGCCACACGCCCCAGCGAACCGACCCAGGCCTCAAGCTCCCACCGATCCACAACTGCGATCCTACGACTTTAGGCAGTGTCGGTGATCAGGGGTCTTGGGTGCGGTTGATCGCCTCGATGATCCGGTCGGTGTTGGCGCGGTCCTCGTAGATCAACCGGATCAGCCAGTGGCGCAGGTAGCGGGTGAGGCTATTGCGGAGCCACACGATGCCGCCTGTGAGCGCCATCGCCAGGCCCAGCGCCACGAAGATGATCCCGTTGCCGGAGGCGACTATCTCGGACAGCAGGTTGGTGGCATCGGAGGCTGCGATGTCGCCGCGCCGCCACAGCGTCGCAGACACCGCGATCACGACGCCGAGCACCAGCATCGCCAGACCCAGCCGTGCCCAGGTGCGCTCCGGGTTGGCTCCGCCGCCGGTCGTGCCCAGCTGCTCGACGGCTGACTCGAACTCGCGCAGCCGGGGCGCCAGTTGCTCTCCGGCGCTGTGCTCTCCGGCCGGTTGCTCTCCGGCGCTGCTGCCGGAGTTGCCGGGCGGCCCGCCCGCCGCCTTCTTCAACTTCCTCATGTGTGGATCTCCTTCGGGGGTCCGTGGTGAGCCGGTAGAGATTCTCGTCACTGCCGAGCCGGGTGCCCGTCGCTGCCGAGATAGGTGGAGGTGAGCGCCTCGGCGATCACTGCCGGGTCGCCGATCTGGCGTATGCGGCCGCCCAGCATGACCGCGGCGCGGTCGGCCACCCCCAGCACGGACTGGGCGAACTGCTCCACGATGAGAATGGACAGGCCGGCCGCGGCCATCTCGCCCACCGTGCGGTACAGGTCGGCGACGATCAGCGGCGCCAGACCCATGGACATCTCGTCGATCAGCACCAGGGCGGGGTCGGTGGCCAGGGCCCGCGACATGGCCAGCATCTGCTGCTCGCCGCCCGACAGCGTGCCCGCCGTCTGGTTGATCCGCTCCGCCAGCCTGGGGAAGTGAGCGAAGGCGCGCTCCTCCACGTCGCTCAAGGCGGTGCCGGAGTAGGTGGCCATCTGCAGGTTCTCTCGCACCGTCAGGTTGGGGAAGACCCCCCGGCCCTCCGGAATCAGGCACACGCCCGCCCGGGCCAGCGCGTGCGGCGCAGCGCCGGTGACCTCGGTGCCCATGAGCTTGACAGACCCTGCGGTGGGGTTGATCTGGCCGACGCAGACTCCGAGCGTGGTGGTCTTGCCCGCGCCGTTGGGTCCGAGCAGGGCCAGAACCTCGCCCGGCCCCACGGTGAGGTCCACACCGTGCAGCACCTCGATCAGGCCGTAGCCGGCCCGCACGCCGCACAACTCCAGGACGCCGCTCACGTCTCGGCTGCCCCTGTCGTGCTAGTTGCCGATGTCGCCTCTGCGCCCAGGTAGGCGGCCTGCACCGACGGGTCGGCCCTCACTTGTGGGGGCGGGCCCTCGGCGATGATCTGCCCGAAGTCGAGCACGAAGATTCGCTCGCACACGTCCATCACCAGCGACATGTCGTGCTCCACCAGCAGCACGGCCAGCCCCTCCGAGCCAAGCGAGCGGACAAGGCTCGCCAAGTCCGCGGTCTCGGCCTCGTCAAGGCCCGAGGACGGCTCGTCCAGCAGCAGCACGCGCGGGTTCGTGGCCAGGGCGCGCGCCAGCTCCACCAGCCGGGCCGTGCCGGTGGGCAGGCCCGCCACCGCCTCATGTGCGACGGCCGAGACGCCCACTCGCTCCAGCAGCGAGAGGGCCTCCCGCGAGGGGCGCCCGCCGGAGGCGTCCCAGCGCCTGCGCATCTCCACGGCCACCCTCACGTTGTCCAGCGCGCTCAGATGGCCGAACACCTCCAGCTTCTGGAAGGTGCGCGCCATGCCCAGCCGGGCACGCCGGTGGACGCTCAGCGCGGTGACGTCGCGGCCCTCGAAACAGACCGCTCCGGCATCGGGCCGCCGAAGCCCGCAGATCACGTCGAACAGCGTGGTCTTGCCCGCTCCGTTGGGACCGATCAGGCCGACCACCTCGCTCGGCGCGATGTCCACACGGGCCTCCGACAGCGCGGCCAGCCCGCCGAAGCGCACGGTCACGCCGCGCGCCTCAAGCCGCGCCGTCGCCCCGTGACGCCCGCCCGCGTGTGTCCGGCCGGCGAGCGCTTGTCGCAGCCGGGTTATCACCGTGCCTCCGGTGCCAGCTGGTCGGCCACGGCCAGGGCGCGCTCGGTGGCGGCGACGTCGGCGGCGGTGAAGGGCCGTCTCAGCCCCAGCTCGGCCACTTCTGGCTCGCGGGCCGCGGCCACCTCGGCCGCGTGCTCGGCGCGGGCGTCGGAGCGCCACGGCAGGAACCGGGCGAACCCCCTGCCTATCTCGGCCGCCGCGCCGGTCGGGCGCAGCACCATCATCACCGCCATGAGGCCCGGGCCGAGCACCTCGAGCGCGGTCAGCCAGCTCAGATCCCAGCGATCCTTGACCACGATGAACAGCACCGTGTTGATGCCCCCGAAGAGCGCGGCGGACGGCAGCGACACTCCGCCCACCACCAGCAGCAGCACGATGGGCAGGCCCACCAGCAGCTCGAACTGCAACACGTTGAGCGTGCCCAGCTGGACTCCCAGCAACGCCCCGCCGAAACCGGCCATGGCCGCCGAGAGCATGAACACCGAGACCTTCACCCCGATCACGTTGATCCCCAGCGTGGCCGCGGCCGCCTCGCTGTCCTGGATCGCCACCCAGCGCCGGCCCCACATGCTGCGCCGCAGCGCCACCAGGCCCGTCACCATCACCCCGAACACGGCGGTCAGCAGGAGCAGGTAGCCGCGGCCGGTGCCCTCGAACTGCCGGCCGAGCACGCTCAGCGGCGAGAACTGCCGGCCGCCGCGGTTGGGGTCGATGAGCGAGGTGTTGGTGAACACCAGCAGCTCGAAGGCGCGCGCGAACGCCATGGACGCGAGTGCCAGGTACAGGCCCTGCAGCCGCACCGCAGGCAATGCCATGGCCGCGCCCACGGGCGCGGTGAGCAGCGCCGCCAGCGCCAGCCCCCAGGCCGACCCGCTCGCGCCGGCGATCTTCATGAATACCACGGCGCCCACGCCGGCGAACGCGATCGGCGCGAACGACACCTGTCCGGCCCAGCCGGTGAGCGGAACCAGCGAGAGCATGATGATGGCGGTGACCATGATCGTCACGCCCCGGTTGACGCCCACCGAGGACCAGGCGTCGGTGAACGGCAGCGTGCCGCCCGTCCAGGCCAGCACCAGCACGAACACGACCAGCACGCCCAGGCTCGAGTCCTTCACAGTGGTCAGCCTGAGGCTGCGCCGGGCCAGGCCCGCGGGCACGCCGCTGGCGGAGAGCTGGGCTTGCGGCAGCAGGATCACCACCACGAACAGCAGGATCGTGGGCAGCGCCTCGGCCATGTTGGCCAAGCCGTCCTCGAATGACAGGAAGCGGCTGATGAACTGCTGGCCCAGGCCGAGCATGAGCGCGCCCGCGAAGGTCCAGGGCAGGCTGCGCAGCCGTCCCACGGCCGCGGCGGCGAAGGCGTCGATCACCACGAGGGTCAGGATCTCCACCACCATCTGGCTCTCGGGCGCTATCAGGATCCCCGCCACGGCTGCCAGCGACGAGCCGAGCCCCCAGGCCGTGGCCGAGACGACGTTGTGGTTGGCGCCGTTGAGGGCGGCCAGCGGGCGGCTGTCGACCACGGCCCGCATCGCCACTCCCAGGCGGGCCCTGAACAGCAGCAGTCGCAGGAACACGGCGATGGCCGCGGCCACGCAGATCGTGATGAGGCGGTGCCATGTGATGGTGATGCCCAGCACCTCGAAGCCGGTGTGCCCGAAGAAGGGCAGCACGGTGCGACCCCGGTCGCCCTTCCATTGCGTGGCGGCCAGGCCCATGAAGGTGACCATCAGTCCCACGGTCACCATGAGCTGCAGCACGAGCGGGACGTCCTGGAGGCGGCGCAGGATGGTGCGGTCGAGCACGACCCCGCCCAGGGGCGCCAGCACCAGCACCACCAGGATCAGCGCCAGCGGCGCCGGCCAGCCCCGGTTGACCCGCAGCTCCCAGTACAGGAAGGCCCAGTACATGCCGATCGCGCCCTGCGCGAAGTTGAAGACCCCGGTGGTGGTGTATACGACCACCAGGCCGCTCGCGGACACGGCGTAGATGGCGCCCAGGCTCAGGCCCACCACCACCATCCCGCCGACGTTGCCCGCCGTCACCGGCGTGCCCGCCCAGGCCGCGACCGAGATCGACACGACCGCCACCGCCAGCGCGCCGAGCACTACCAGCTGCCGGGGCCGGACCGCCGCTCGTGTGATCATCGACCTGTGATCAAATCGCTCGTGTGATCATCGCCGTGTGATCAGCGTCTTGCATTTCAGCGGCGGACGCTCACCGCTGGGGGGATCCCTCTCCGGTCGCCCGGTGGCTGCGACGCATCAGCAACACGGCCACCGGAGCCGGCCGGCCTGCCTGCCGAGGCGGGCGCGACGGGTATTGCCCGATGTCCTCTACTTCAGGTGCTCGTCCACGTAGGCCGCTGCGTCCATGGTCACCTCCACCAGGTTCCTGGGGTCGCAGTCCAGCGTGCCGCGCTCCTCGGGGTGGATGCGCACGAACTCCTGGCCCTGGATCTGCAGCAGCATGTAGCAGCTGTTGCCCACGCCGTCGACGGGGTTCGTCTCACCGATCATGCCGTTGGCGTCGAAGCTGTCGATGCTGTTGAGAGCGTCGAGCACCCGCTGCCGGGTGATGGCGTTGATGTCGCCGGTCTCTTCGATGATCATGTTGACGGCGTCGGAGAACAGCACTCCCGACGCCCAGGCGTTGGCCGCGAAGGCCGACGGCTTGCCGTCCATCCCGTCGACGAAGGCCTGCAGTTCGGCGTTGGTGTCGGCCTCCTCGAAGGGCAGCTGGAAGATGGACATGTAGGTGCCGTCCTCCACGCCGCCGCCGGTCTCGAAGATCGCGGTGTCGTAGCAGGAGATGGTGCATTCCCAGATCTCGACGTCGACGCCCTGCGCGACCGCCTCGCTGCGGAACTTCACGAGCGCCTGCAGGTTGGAGCCGATGCGGGCGTAGTTGGCGCCGTTGTCGCGGATGGCCTGCACCAGCTCGCCGTAGACCGGCTGCAGGGCGGCGCCGCTGACGCCGTACTCGCCGTGGGAGACCACCCCGAGCGCCTCCACGGCGGCGCGCACCGTGGTGACCCCGGTGATCCTCGTGGACGGCAGGTCGCCCGGGATCATGAACACACCCTCGAGGTCGGGGTTGATGTTCTCCTGGAACCAGTGGATGTGCCCGAGGCGCTCGCCGTAGCGGCGCTCGCCGCCCTCGTAGGGGCAGGCGCCCTGGGGGGCGATCACCGCGAAGGTGTTGGCGCTGCACTGGTGGGCGATCTCGGTGGTGATCTGTGATATGTCGGGCAGGCCGATCTCGTTGCCGGCTGCGTCCGCGCACGTGTTCAGGGGGGTCACGTCGAACACGAACAGCGCGGTGGTGCCGACCATGGCGAGCGCGTTCTCGCAGGCGTGCAGCTGGGCGTTGACCGACTCCGAGGGGTTGAGCAGGGTGTCGAAGGTCTCGACCCGCACCTGCCGGCAGGCCAGCCCGCCGTTGGAGTTGACGTGCTCGGCCCAGGCGACCACGCCGTCGAAGGATGCCTGGAACAGCCCGGGGGCCAGTGGCGTGTCCACGTCGGCGGCCACGACCACGACGATCTCCTCGGCCGTCACACCGATCTCGACGTCGCCGGGCGTGGCCGTGTCGCAGATGTCGACCTCGGGCTCCGGCTCGGGATCGGTGGCCTCGCCTGGATCGCCTGGATCGCCTGGGTCGTCGCCCGCAGGCTCGCTGCCCGTGCCTGCGTCCGAGTCGTCAGCGTTGCCGCCGGATCCGCCTGCGGAGTCCGGCTCGCCGTCGCCGTCATCGGTGTCGCCGGGCTCTTCCGCGATGATGTCCTCGAACGTCTCGCCGCCGTTGCCGCCGCCGGCAGCCGGAGCCGCTGTCGTGGTGGCTGCGGCACCATCGGCCGGCGCGCCCTCGTCGTCGTCGCCTCCGCAGGCCGCAGCGACGAGCCCGAACGCCAGCAGTGTTGCCACAACCCGCAGCCGGTGCCTCCCACGCCGCCCGCGACCGCTTGACAGCCATAGCCCCCCACGCCGCCCGCGGTCGCCTGACAGCCGGTGCCCGCCCCGATGCCGATGCCCTCCAGACATGGGTGCCTCCTGTTTGCTCACGATGGGCGGAACGCTCTCTGCGAACCGCCGCCCCTGCAGCGATGGTCTAGCACGTGGGGTATGACATCGCCCCCGGCTGGTCGGGTTCTGGTCGGAGTTCTGGGCCGCAGGATCAGGCGTGCCAGTCGACGCCCGCCTGGTGCAGTCCCCAGATCTCGGCGATGCGCCCGCCGGCCACCCGGTACTGGGCGATCCATGCCAGGGTCGTGGGCGCCGAGGTCGCCAGGCTCACACCACGCACCGTGAGGCGCACCCAGGCCGTCTGGCCGTCGACGGCCAGTGCGTCGATGCTCACCTCGCTCGCTCGTACCGCTTCGAAGGCGCCGCACAGCCGCCGGCGCAGTTCGCTGCGGGTCAGCGTCTGCGTGCCCTCGGCGGTGTGTCGCACCACGGGATCGGCGACGAGATCCTCGAGGGCGGCAAGGTCGCGCAGCAGCCAGATCCTCTCCCAGTAGCTCCGCACGACCGTCTCGACGGCACCCGGGTCTTGTGCAGTACCGGGTGTCTGCTCGGGGCGATGTTCATCGGTCATGGGCGGCCTCCGTGCTGTCGCGGGTGTCGCGTCACAGTGTTGCCTCCTCTGCTCGGCGGTCCGGGTCGGTGAGCCGCGCCACTGCCATCACTGCCAGCACCGCCGCCCCGAGCCCGGCGAGGGTGGTCCGGATGCCCACGGCGTCGGCGATGATGCCGATGGGCAGCGCCGCTATGGCGAAGCCCGAGAAGCTGAGCATCAGCAGGCTCTGCACCCGTCCGTGGTACTCGACCGGCGCCAGCGTCAGCACCAGCGAGTTGTTGAGCGCCTGGAACACGCTCGATCCGGCGCCCACGAACGCCATCACGGCCAGCGCTGCGTAGAAGTTCGGCATCACGGCGAACGCGGTCAGCGACACCCCGAAGGCCAGCGCGGCACGCGTCTGGAACGGGCGCAGCTGCCGCCGCTCAACGTTCGCCAGTGTGACGGCCCCCAGCAGCGCCCCCGTCGCCGCGGCCGCGTTGAGCAGCCCGAAACCGGCCGCGCCGGTGCCGTATACCCGCTCGGCCACCACCGGCAGGAAGGCCATGTGTGGGAAGCCGACGAGCACCACGCCGAAGGACACGCCCAGCAGGTGCACCACATCGGGTCGGGAGCGCACGAAGCGCAGGCCGTCGCCGATGTCGCCGAGGGCGCTGCGGCCCGAACTGCTGCTCGGAGCGCCCGCGGGCAGTCCCAACAGCAGGGCCACGCTGAGCGCGCTGAGCGCTCCCGCGGTGAAGAAGACGCCGGCCACGCCGAAGAACGCCACGCCGATCAGCGCCCCCGCTGCGGCGGGTCCGGCCACCCTGGCCAGCTGCACCGTCGACATCGACAGGAAGACGGCGTTGGTCACGGTGTCGCGGCCCACCACATCGGCGATGAGCGCCAGCCGGGCCGGCGCGAGGATGGATATCACGGCGCCCTGCGCGACGCTCGCCGCCAGCAGCATCCAGTAGGCCTCGGTGCCGGTGGCCGCGGCCGTGCCGAGGCCGATGGGCGTGGCTGCCTGGATGACGCCGGCGACGGCCAGCACGGAGCGTTTGGCGAAGCGGTCGGCGATCATGCCGCCGTAGGGGATCGCCACGATGCTGGCCATGCCGAACACGAGCATCACCGCGCCGAGGCCGGTGTTGGTGCCGGTCAGCTCGAAGGCGAGCCACGCCCGGGCGATGCCCGAGACCTGCATGGCCAGGAAGGTGAACAGCCCGCCCACGAAGAGCCTGCGGTAGTGGCGGTTCTGCAGCGCCGCGAACCGGCCCGATGCAGCGGAGCGGGCGGTCCTGCGCATCCGCCAGAGTACCCGAGGGGGCCGGCCAAGCACGGCGCGCTCAGGCTGTCGGATATGGTTGGCCTTCCTCTCGTTCGTGTCGGCTCTGGGCGGTTGCCAGGGGCATGCGTTGCGCGGGGGGGCGGGGGGGGCGGGGCGTGGTAGCGTCGGTGGTGTTGCAATGGTTCGAGTAGGAGGTGCGTGCCGATGAGTGGTGCGGGCAGGTTCAGGGCTAGCCTGGCAGGGACGGCGCGTTCGACGCGTGGTACAGTGGGTTCGTACAGGTCAAGGGTTGAGTTCAGAGGGGAGAGGCCGATGTCTCAGAGGTTGGTGTCGGGGTTGGGGTTCGTCGGCGGGCGCCGTTCGGGTTGGGCGGTGTTGGCGGTGGGTGCGTTGGTGGCTTCGCTGCTTGTGGTGGGGTCGCCTTCGGCGGGTGCGGCGGAGATCAGGGCGGGTAATGACAACACGGCGTCGCCGGACGTGTTGCCTGATTTTTCGGCGTGTGTGGGTGACGCGATGCGTGACGCGGGGTTCGAGGACACCGCTGGCCTGGGGGCTGAGGATGCGATCAACTGTCTCGCGTATTATGGGATCACGAGGGGCAAGACGGCCGAGCGGTTCGATGCGGGGTCTGAGGTGACGCGTTCGCAGATGGCGTTGTTCCTGTACCGGGCCGCGGACGTCGCGGGCCTGGATCTGACGCGGGGCGCGGGTTTCGCTGATTTCGACGACATCGACGGTCTGGACGAGGAGCGCCAGGGCGCGATCAGGGCTCTGGCCCGCAACGGGATCTTGTCGGGCAGTGGCACGAGGTTCAATCCGGGTGTGAGCATCACGCGTGCGCAGATGGCGGTGGCCCTCGTCGCGTTCTTGCGGCACGCCAGCCCGAACTTGTTCTACCGGAGCGGCACCCTGAGGGGCCGGCTGATTTTGGCTTCGGGCGAGACGTTGGATCATTTCGCCGATGCGCGTCGCAGCGTGCCTCGGGGTGTGGACACCGCGATCTCTTATGCGTATGAGCTTGGGATCACCAGGGGCAGCGCCGCCGGTCCGAACGTGTTCTCGCCTGGCGGTCCGGTGTTGCGCAAGAATATGGCGTCGTTCATCACGCGGATGTTGGCGCATACGAATGTGCGGCCGGCGGGTTTGACGGCTCAGAGCGTGTCGGGGACGGTCACGGCGTCGATCCGTGACGCCGGGTTCGATCCGGTGGGCAACGAGATCGTGGACGGTTTCTATATCGCGACCGCGAGCGAGGACAGGGCGTTCGGGAGTTTGGGCGAGTGCCGGCCTGCGGTGAAGGCCGTTGACGGCGGCTCGGGCGGGTGCGCGATCGGGGTGGTTGATCCGGCCACGAACGCGGACGGCAATGTCGCAATTGGGACCCTGAGCACCGCTGCTATCGGCAAGGGTGCGACGGTGTGGGTGTGGACCGGTGATGTGGGTGATCGTTTCGACGTGGACCGGGTCGATTCTTACAAGCTGCTGTTGAAGCCGGGCGCGGCGGCCGCGGCGACGAAGATGGTGGTGTCGCCGGATATGCCCGCGCACGCGCGGTTCGGTGCTGAGGTGGTGTTCACGGCGCAGTTGCAGCACACCAGTGATGGTGTGGATCGCGACACCTCGGTCGGCTCTGATGGCAGGCGCCCGGCGCGGTACAAGTTGCAGCGCAAGGTGTTCTCGCGGACCTCGGCGGATGAAGCCGACCCGACCGCTAGCAGCAAGATCGTGAGCGTGTCCGAGGAGGAGTTCTTCTGGACCGACGCCCAGGGCAGGATCACGTTCGGTCTGACCACGACCGATCCTGATCCGAGCGCCGGCTCCAACGACGATTACCGGACGGTGCAGTACGTCTTGACCGGCGTGAAGAACGCGCCGAGCCAGACGCTGTCGAAGATGGTGGTGTTCTCTGACGCTCCGTCGAGGGTGGCCACGGTGAGGGCGGTGCCGGCACGCAAGTTCGTGGTGGTCCCCGCGGCGGGGGCGTCCGCGTCGAACGCGGTGACGGCGACGGCGTTGGATCAGTACGGGACGCCGGTGCGCAACGTGGCGTTCACCGTCACAAGCAGCACGGACCGCTCAGAGATGCCGTCGCGGCGGCACACCACGGCGTCGTCTGGGAGTGTGCGCATTCCTTACACGCACCGTGGCGGGCCGGCTGTGACCGAGACGTTGACGGTGACTCATACCCCGGCGTCGGGCACCGCGGTGTCGGGCACGGCGAAGGTGTACTGGGTGGAGCGCACGGAAGAACCGAAGCAGGATTCCGGGTTGAACGTGATCGGCGGTGACACCGGCGCCGGCACCGTCGTGGTGGACAAGAACGCGAAGCCGACGCAGGTGAGCTATGACGGCAACGACGTTTTCAAGCTGAACGGCGAGTTCGTCACCCGGGCCGCGTTCGAGGCCGAGCTGGCCAAGATCCTCGACCCGAACCGGAAGGTTACCGGCACCCTGACATGGTCCTCCTACGACCACGACGACGACACCGACATCGCCCTCTTCGAGCTCACCACCACCGGCGGCACCACCACCACCACCACCACGGCGCCTTCTGCCACGACGACCTCGACCACGACTTCGACGACCACCGCCCCGGCCTCTACGACCACCGCTCCGGCTACCACGACCACCGCCCCGGCCTCTACGACGACTTTGCCGTTGGGTCAGGCGGCGGCTGAGTCGGTGAGTGTGACCGCGGTTGATGCGGCGGTGCGTGCCTCGAAGATGACCGATGGCCAGCAGACGACGTATTATTCGATGAAGTTCGGTGACTTCAGCTATTTCGATGTGCAGTTGTTGTACACGGATGAGAGTGACGGCAACAAGGTGAAACGGGCAGCCTTCGGCAAGGACGGCACCAACCCTGTGACGTTGCAGGTGATACAGCGCAACACCGCGGGCGCGATCACCTCGATCACGGGTGTGCGCAGGCTTGGCCCGTCGGTTGATGACAGTCTGTGGAACCCGCTGTCGACCGGCGTGATTGTGCGGTGCGGCAACGCGAACTGTCCGACTTTCACTCCTTCGGTCGGACCGGAGCTGATCACCGACGAGAACGGCGCGGCCCGGTTCACGGTGACCGCTCCCGCGGATCCGAACCCGGGTACGGCTGGTGACGTGACGACGCTGCTGGTGCGGGTGCATGAGGAGGTGAACGGGCCGCGGTCCAACACCAACCCGACCACCAACCACGGCCTGCATTACTTCTATGTCAAGGTCACCGACGGTGCCCGCACCACCAGCGGGACGCCGACGACCACGACCGTGCCCTCGGGCAACGCGGCGACGAAGTTCACGGTCAAGTCCGTCGGTGCCAGGACCGACAAGACGTTCCCGATAGCCACCGGAGCGGGCAACGCAGCCAGTGGTACCACATATGTGGACGCCGACTTCGGTGCCATGGTGAACATCGTGGTGCAGCTCACCGACAGCAGCGACGCGGACACCACCGCCGGCGCCGACGGCAGCGGCCCGGCGAGCTTCCAGGTGCATCACATTCTGGTGTACAACTATCTGGTCCAGCTCTCCCGCAGGGGCGCCAACGTGGCGTTGTTCTGGTCGGATCCCGCGGGCGCGACGACCCAGAGCTTCGGAACGATCCAGGTCACGAACCGCAAGGGCTACATCACGTACCCTGCCTGGCACGCTGACCCCGAGCCTGACGGTGAGGGCAACAAGGCCAGCCTCGGCCTAGCGATACGAGCCGACACCAACGCCCCGGGCGCGACCGGCAACGACGGCACCACTCGCATCGCCTTCGCCATCGTCCGCTACTACGAACCGGCGCCCACCACAACCACAACCACGACGACGACTGTGCCCGGCGCCACCACGACGACGACTCTGCCTGATAAGCCTGCCAAGCCCACGAGCTTCTCGGCCGCCGCCGGCAACGGGTCGGTGACGCTGGAATGGGCCGATCCCGGCGACGATTCCATCACGGGCTACGAGTTCATTCAGCGTGAGAAGAACGGCACTTGGGGAGACTGGGGTTCCTGGACCGCTATCGGCGGCTCGGACGCGGACACCACCACTTACACGGTGAGCGGGTTGACCAACGGCAAGGGATACCGGTTCAGGATCCGTGCCGTCAACGGCGCCGGCAACGGCGCCCAGTCAGCCTGGAAGCAAGCCAAGCCGGCCGCAGGCGCCTGACCACCCGCCGACCCCCGGGGGTCCCGGCACCCACCGCCGCCGGGACCCCCACCCCCAACTCGACCTCGCCGACGTCCTCTGCGGCGCGCCCGGCGCAGGCGATGTGGATCTCGAACCCCCCCCCGTGCGCCTCGTGGAGCACCTCTGCAGTGCCGCGAGGGAGCGAGAGCTGTCGCCGTCGGCCCGCAGCGCCCGCACCCGACCCAACAAAGCCCCGAACACAACCCCAAACCCCCGGACCGGCACGCTCATGCCGCTCGATGGTGGTCTCGGCTCAGCGTGGCCGCTAGGGTATGCGCGCTCGGTGGCCGACTTGCTGGTATGGTCCTCAAGCTGTGTTCGGATACCCGATACTCAAGGGGGTACAGTAGATGTCTGAGGCTGCACTGGCCACGGCTGCGCGCTCGGCGCGTGATGGCCGCGGGGGGGGGCGCAGAAGCCCCGTCTCGATCCCCGCGGGTTGACTTCAGGTATGGAAAGGAGGGGCGGATGCTCCAGTCGGTAGGCAAGAGGCGCTCGGGTTGGGCCGTGCTGGCCGTCGGCGCGTTGGTGGCGTCGCTGCTGGTGGTGGGGTCGGCCCCGGCCGGTGCGGCCGAGATCAAGGCCGGCCACGACAACACGGCGTCGCCGAACAAGCGGCCCAGCTTCTCGGCCTGCGTGGGTGACGCGATGCGTGACGCCGGGTTCTCCGACACCGACGGTCTGGTCGCCGAGGACGCGATCAACTGCCTCGCCTACTACGGGATCACCAGGGGCAAGACGGCCGAGCGGTTCGACGCCGGGTCCGAGGTGACGCGCTCGCAGATGGCGCTGTTCCTGTACAGGGCCGCTGACGTGGCGGGCCTGAATCTGATGGGCGGCACGGGTGCTGCCGACTTCGACGACATCGACGATCTTGACGAGGAGCGTCAGGACGCCATAAAGGCTCTGGCTCGCAATAACATTCTGACGGGCACCGGTATGGCCTTCAATCCGGATGTGAGCATCACGCGTGCCCAGATGGCCGTGGCTCTCATCGGGTTCCTGCGGCATGCCAGCCCTGCCCTGTTCCATCAGAGCGGCAGGATGAAGGACCAGCTCATCCTGACTTCGGAACAGGCCCTCGACCACTTCGCTGACGCGCGCCGCAGCCTTCCCCGCAGTGTGGACGCTGCGATCTCCTACGCCTACGAGCTCGGCATCACGACGGGCAGCGCGGCGGGCGCGGACAAGTTCTCGCCGAATGATCCGGTGTTGCGCAAGAATATGGCGTCGTTCATCACGCGGACGTTGGCGCACACGAATGTGCGGCCGGCGGGTCTGACGGCTCAGGCGGTGGCGGGCACGATCACGGCGTCGATCCGTGACGCGGGGTTCGATCCGGTGAGCAACGAGATCGTGGACGCGTTCTATATCGCCACCGCGAGCGAGGACAGGGCGTTCAGCGATCTGGGCGCTTGCCGGCCTGCGGTCAAGGCTGTCGACGGCGGTTCGGGTGAGTGCGTGATCGGGGTCGTTGATCCGGCCACGAACGCCGACGGCAACGTCGCGGTGGGGACCCTGAACGCGACGGCTGTCGGCAAGGGTGTGACTGTGTGGCTGTGGACCGGCGATGCGGGCGATCGGTTCGACGCCGACCGCGTCGATTCCTACAAGATGCACCTGAAGCCGCAGGCCACGGTCGCGGCGACGAAGATGACGGTCAAGCCGGACATGCCCGCGCAGGCGCGGTTCGGCACCGAGGTCGTGTTCACGGCGCAGTTGCAGTACACCGACAGCACCGGCGCAGACAAGGACACGTCTGTCGGTACAGATGGCCGGGGCCCGGCGCGGTACAAGCTGCAGCGCAAGGTGTTCCGTGGAAACCACGACTCCGTGCCGGCCGACAGCCAGATCGTGAGCGTGTCCGAGGAAAAGTTCCACTGGACCGACTCCGACGGCAAGATCACGTTCGCTCTGACGACGACCGATCCGAACCCGAGCGCTGCCGGTGATTTCCGGACGGTGCAATACACCCTGACCAACGTGAGCAACGCTCCGACGGGGGATCCGATGACGAAGCTGGTCGTGTTCTCCGATGCGCCGCCGAAGGTGACCACGGTGAAGGCGGAGCCGGCTCGCAAGTTCGTGGTGCTACCGGCCGCGGGCGCCACGGAGACCAACTCGGTCACCGCCACCGTGCTGGATCAGTACGGTACGCCGATGCGCAACATCTCCTTGGAGATCAAGAGCAACCTCAACGTCGACGCCAACAACGACAACGATTTCACCGACTCGGGTGACACATTGCGGTCGGAGCTGGTGTCGAAGCGGTCGACGGGCTCATCCGGCACGGCGCGTTTCGCTTATACCCACCGGGGCAGCGACACCGCCTCGAAGGAGACGCTCACGGTCACCTACAAGCCGGCGTCGGGCAGCAACGTGGAGGGCACCGCAGGGGTGTTCTGGTTGAAGCGCGCGACCGACGCGGCGCAGACCACCGCTTTGGAGGTGATCGACGGCGATGTCGCCGCTGACACGGTTGTGCTCGACAGCGACACCGGCGCCGGGGTGACCCCGTTGCAGGTGCGCTATGACGGCAACGACGTCTTCAGGCTGAGCGGCGAGTTCAAGAGCCTGGCCGAGTTCGAGGCTGCGCTGGCCAAGATCTACGCCCCCGGCGACGCGGTGACCGGGAAGCTGAAGTGGTCCTCCTACAATCCCGACGACGAGGACGACATCGCCGAGTTCGACCTCAACGCCTCCGGAGGCGGGTACACCAGCACAACCACCACGACGACTGTTCGTACCGGGAACGCGGCGACGAACTTCACGGTGAAAAGCGGAAGTGTGACGTTCCCCTCTGGGAGCGAGACGACCTTCGCCACGGCCACCTACGGTGAGAGTTTCGAGATCGTCGTGCAAACCACTGACTCAAACGGTGCCAACACTGGGGCGGGCGTTGACGGCAAGACCGCGGCCACCTTCTTACTGCAGTACGTGAGTTTGTCGGAGTTTCCGGTGATAGTCCGCCGCGACGGCGCTTCATTCCGATTCTGGTGGGGTGCCACTGCGGGCCGGATCACCTCTCCCGGCGCTCGAACTGCCACCGACACCCGAACATCCGGTATTAACGGTAGAACGGCCTTCAGCTATATCTTTCCGGATCGCGACCCCGATGTCGTCGGCACCAAGACTGCTTTCGCCTTTGTTATTCGTGCCGGGAACAATGCCCCGGGCTACACCGAAGACCTGGGCACCACCAAGGCCGTGACCGGACACATCCGGATCTCCGAGCCTCCGCAAGCTGCTCGCGGGGGGGGGGCCGCGACTGACTTCACGGTGACGTCCGGAGGTGTGACGTTCACATCAGCGTCTGTGACGACCTTCGCTGCGGCCAACTTCGGTGAGACCTTCGATATTGTCGTGCAACTCAAGAATGCTCAGGGTGAGAACACCGGGGCGGGTGCTGACGGTACCGGCGCGGCCACGTTCTCGTTGCAGTCGATCCGCATGTCGGATTATCTGGCAAGCGTCACACGTTCCGGGAGTTCTTTCAGTTTCGTCTGGGCTACCGTAGCGGGTCGCTATATCGGCGGCAGCCGAACCTCCGCCGAGAGCAAATCAACCGACACTACCGGTCGAGCCGTTTTCAGCAATAACTTTAGCGACCACGCCGCCGGCACCGCAGGCACGAAGGGTGCTTTCGCCTTTGTGGTGCGGGCCGGAGATAATGCTCCTGGCGCGACCGACAATTACGGGACCACCAAGGCGGTGACCGGACACATCCGGCTCTCCGAATCGTCCTAGCAGAAGTCCCGTCCCTACCACCACCACCGGCGGGAGACCCCCAGCCAAGCGGCTGGGGTCTCCCGCGCCGGACGGTCGCACGTGTTGCCGAGCCATGAGCCGGCACGACGGGGTGATGCGCAACTCCCCGAGCGCGACTCTCTTACCCGTCCGTCCGACACTCGGTGCGTCCGATGTCGCACCCGCTGGTGTAGTGTGCGCTGGCGGTACCACGCAGCGGAGATCGTGAACGACTATGGGGGTGCATCATGCTGCCTGCCCGGTTCGACTACACAGCAGCGGCCTCGGTGGAGGAGGCCGTCGCGGCCAAGGCGCAGGGGGGTGATGAGACCCGGTTCCTCGCCGGCGGGCAGAGCCTGCTGCCGATGATGAAGCTGCGCCTGGCGGTTCCGGCACAGCTTGTGGACGTCAACCGCATACCCGGCCTCGACGCCATCGAGCGCCGCAACGGCCGCCTGCACATCGGTGCGCTGGTGCGCCACGCCGATGTGGCCGCCTCGTCCGAGGCCTTCGGCGCCGTCGCCTCCGCCGCGCCGTGGATCTCCGACCCGCTCGTGCGCAACCTCGGCACCATGTGCGGGTCGGTCGCGCACTGCGACCCCGAGGGCGACTGGAACTCCGTGCTGCTGGCCACCGGCGCGCAGGTCGTGGCCCAGGGGCCCTCAGGCTCCCGCAGCATCGCCATCGGTGACTTCGTGCAGGACTTCTTCACCAGCGCCCTGCGCGACGACGAGATGGTCACGGCGCTGCACATCCCGGTGCCGCCGGGACGCTCCGGCGGCTCCTATCAGAAGCTGGAGCGAAAGATCGGCGACTACGCCACCGTGGGGGTGGCCGCCCACCTCGAGCTGGCCGCCGACGGCGCCATCTCGGCCGCCGGCGTGGCCATGACGTCGGTGGCGCCCATCAACCGCAAGGCCGCGGCCGCCGAGGCGCTGCTGGTGGGCAACCGGCCGAGCGCCGAGCTGTTCGCCGAGGCGGGCGAGGCTGCAGCGGCGGCCGCCGAGCCCCGCGACGACGTCCGCGGCAGCGCCCGCTGGAAGCGCCGGGTGGTGGCCGCGTTCACCCGCAGAGCGCTTGCCGAAGCGGCCGAGCAGGCCCAGGCGTGAGAGGGGAACCCATGCAGATCACCATCAACCGCTGGGTGTGGTACACCCCGTCGACGAGCAGCCGGGCGTGAGAGGGAGACCCATGCAGATCACCATCAACATCAACGGAGCCGACCACACCGCGGAGGTGGAGTCGCGGTGCCTGCTCGTCGATCACATCCGCACCGGCGCGGGGCTGACCGGCACCCACATCGGCTGTGACACCACGAGCTGCGGGGTGTGCACCGTGCTGGTCGACGGCACGCCGGTGAAGTCGTGCACGATGCTGGCCGTGCAGGCCGACGGCCGCGCGGTCACCACCGTCGAGGGCCTCAAGTCCGGCGGCGAGCTGCATCCCATACAGCAGGCGTTCAGCGACGAGCACGGCCTGCAGTGCGGCTTCTGCACCCCGGCCATGATGCTGGTGGGCGCCGCGCTCATCGAGGAGAACCCCGCGCCCAGCGACGAGGAGGTGCGCTGGGCGATCTCGGGGAACCTGTGCCGCTGCACCGGCTACATGAACATCGTGAAGGCCATCCAGGCCGCCGCGGCCGCCGTGTCCGGCGGCGACGGCACCGACAGCGGCGTCCAGAGCGCCGGCAGCCAGGGAGAGACCCGCAATGACTGACACCGTCACCACAACCACGCCGCCGGAGATCGGCGGGATCGGCCACAGCGTCAAGCGGGTGGAGGACGCCCGCCTGATAGAGGGCCAGGGCAACTTCCTCGACGACATCGTGCTGCCCGGGATGCTGCACATGGCACTGGTGCGCTCGCCGGTGGCCCATGCCCGCATCAACGGCATCGACACCGCCGCGGCCTCCGCCGTCGAGGGTGTGGTGGCCGTGGTGACCGGCGAGCTGATGGCCGCACACAACCTGGCCTGGATGCCCACCCTGTCGGGCGACACCCAGGCGGTGCTGGCCACCGACAAGGTCCGCTACCAGGGCCAGGAGGTGGCCGCGGTCATCGCTGCCGATCCCTATGTGGCCGCCGACGCGGCCGAGCTGGTGGACGTGGACTACGAGATCCTCGACGCCATCGTCACGCCCCAGCAGTCCCTGCAATCCGGCGCCGTGATGATCCGCGACGAGAAGGAGGGCCAGGACGGCAACCTGGTCTACGAGTGGGAGACCGGCGACGAGGCCGCCACCGAGGCCGCCTTCGCCGGCGCCGACCGGGTGGTGTCGCTCACCACCCACTACCCGCGCTCGCACCCGTCGCCGCTGGAGACCTGCGGCATCGTCGCCGACGTGGACTCGGTGACCGGCCAGGCCACCATCCACATGACCTCGCAGGCGCCGCACGCCCACCGGACGCTGTTCGCGCTGGTGGCCGGGCTGCCCGAGCAGAACATCCGCATCATCAGCCCCGACATCGGCGGCGGCTTCGGCAACAAGGTGCCCATCTATCCCGGCTACGTGGTGGCCACCGCGGCCAGCCTGCTGATCGGCCGGCCCGTCAAGTGGGTGGAGACCCGCACCGGCAACCTGATCTCCACCGGGTTCGGGCGCGACTACTACATGACCGGCGAGCTGGCGCTCAGCAACGACGGGCGCATCCAGGCGCTGCGGGTGGACATGCTGTCTGACCAGGGCGCCTTCTATTCCGACGCCCAGCCCTCCCGCTACAAGGCCGGGCTGTTCCACGTGGTCACCGGCAGCTACGACTTCCCGACCGCGCACGTCAAGTGCCGGGGCGCCTTCACCAACAAGGCGCCGGGCGGGGTGGCCTACCGATGCTCGTTCCGCATCACCGAGGCGTCGTATCTGATCGAGCGGCTGGTGCAGACCGCCGCCTACGAGCTGGGCATCGACCCGGCCGAGCTGCGGATGCGCAACTTCATCCAGCCCGAGCAGTTCCCCTATGAGACGCCCACCGGCTTCGTGTACGACTCCGGCGACTATCCCACGGCGCTGCGCAAGGCGCTCGACGAGGTCGGCTACGACGAGTTGCGGGCCGAGCAGGCCGAGGCGCGCAAGCAGGGCAGGCTGATCGGCATCGGCATCGCGCACTTCACCGAGGCCGTCGGCGCCGGGCCGGCGCACACCTACGACATCGCCGGTCTCAAGATGATCGACTCGGCCGAGCTGCGGGTGCATCCCACCGGCAAGGCCATCCTCAAGCTGGGGGTCAAGACCCAGGGCCAGGGCCACGAGACGACCTTCGCCCAGATCGTTGCGGAGGAGACGGGCATCCCCGCCTCAGACGTGAAGGTGGTGCACGGCGACACCGACCACACTCCCTACGGGCTGGGCACGTATGCGTCGCGCTCCACGCCCGTGGGCGGCGCGGCCACGGCCATGGTGTCCCGCAAGATCGCCGACAAGGCCCGCCACATCGCCGCTCACCTGCTGGAGGCCGCGCCCGAGGACGTGGAGCTCGAGGCGGGCAAGCTGTTCGTGAAGGGTTCGCCGGACAGGTCGGTAACGATTGCAGACGCGGCCTTCGCGGCCTACACCAACCTGCCCGAGGGCATGGAGTACGGCCTCGAGGACGTCACCTACTACAACCCGCCCAACCTCACCTTCCCGTTCGGCGCCTATGTGGTGATGGTCGAGGTCGATGCCGACACGGGCGTGTGGAAGGTGAACCGCATGGTCGCCCTGGATGATTGCGGGGTGCGCATCAACCCGATGATCGTGGAGGGCCAGATCCACGGGGGCCTCACCGAGGGGTTCGCCATGTCGTCGATGCAGTGGATCACCTTCGACGACGACGGCAACTGCATCGGCTCCAACTTCATGGACTACCTGATCCCCACGGCCTGGGAGACGCCGCGCTTCGAGCTGCTGGAGACCGTCACACCGTCGCCGCACCACCCGATCGGCGCCAAGGGCATAGGCGAGTCGGCCACGGTCGGCTCACCAGCGGCCTTCGTGAACGCCGTGATCGACGCGCTGGCCCACCTGGGCGTTCGCAACATCGACATGCCGGTCCTGCCCGACCGAGTATGGGAGGCCATCGAAACCGCAACCCCCTGAGCGGGCCCGGCCAGGCGCTCAGCGTCGGCCCGCGTCGGCGTGGTCACAGTGCCTGTCCACAGGTGTGCCGGTGCAGCCGTGTGGCCTACGCCCGGATGTCGTCGGTGTGTAGTCAGGTGGCCGCCGGCAGGCAGCGCGCGGTGCAACTGTGTGGCGCGCTGTTCGCTGAGCCGGGGGTCAGTTCTCGGTGCCTGCACACAGGTCGGCTTTGGCTCGCAGCTTCTCGAGCCGCCGGCGGTAGGCGTTGAGGTCGGCCGCGGCGCGGCCCGGCTCGCTGTAGGTGCGCTCGTACTCGGCGGCGACGTTCGCGGCCAGGCTCAAGGCCGCGTCGCAGTAGGCCGCGGCCATGTCGTAGATCCCCTCGGTGGTCAGGTCCAATGCCTCCAGTACCGCCTCGTAGGTTCCCGCCTGCCGCCATGTCGCCGTCGCGTCCAGCAGTGCCTGTGGAACGACGGCGCACAGCGGCCGCTTGGACTCGGGCATCTGGCTCATCAGCTGCGCGGCTGAGTGGGTCCGCCGGAACGGGAGGCCGCTCATGAGGATCAGGGCCTTGAGGCCGTGCTCGATGCTCATGGCGCCGCAGGCGCAGACCTTCTTCAGCCTGCGTCGGCGGAATATGTCCAAGCTCTCGGCATCGCCGGCGATCTCGGCGTCCGCCTCGAACTCATCGGGCAGGTAGTTCAGTGATAGTTGGTGCAGCTCGTCGCCCAGGTCGTCGAGCTTTCCGGCGGTGACTTGCCGCTCTGTGCCGGCCATGCCGATCTCCTTGTCCCAGTCGATGCTCCCGTTCGGCTCGTCGAGCAGCGTCACGGTCTCGTTGGCTATGCCGTGCTCGAATGAGTTGCGCACCACCTCGGTGCGATGCCGCCACTCGGGGCGGTCGGTCACCAGCACGTCCACTTTGTGCCCCGAGCAGTCATATCCGGCCGCGCGCAACGCCTGCCGACGCTCGTAGCGGCTCTTGTAGTTGCCGAGGTCGTCGTAGAGTGCCACCAGGTCGATGTCGCTGCGGGGCCCCGCGTCGCCGCGTGCCACGGACCCGAAGAGCAGCACGGCATTCACATCATGCTCGTCGGCGAACACCTTTGCCAAGCGTTCGGCATCGGCCCGCGTCGGCGTGGTCACACCGCTCAGCGTAACACTCCCCTGATATGCGCATCTCGGGGCTTCCCCCCGTTTGCCGGTCAGGTGGTTAAGGTGTGATACTGGTGTTCGTATTGGTTGGGGGTTTGTTGGTTGATGCTGCTGTGGCGGCGGGTGGTGTTGTAGCGGGTTAGCCATTGGAAGATGCTGCGGCGTGCTGTGGGGCGGTCTGGGTAGTGGCGCTGGTTGGTGTGTTCGCGTTTGAGGGTGGCGAAGAAGGCTTCGGCTGCGGCGTTGTCGGCTGAGCTGCCGACGCGGCCGGTGGATTGGAGCATGCCCCAGGATTTCAGGGTTTTCTTGTAGTCGTTGGAGAGGTATTGGCTGCCACGGTCGGAGTGTACCACAACACCTCGTGTGAGCCCTTTGCGGGTGTGTGCGGCCATTGTCAGTGCGTCTTGTGCTAGTTGGGTGTTGATGCGGTCGCTCATCTGGTAGCCCAGCAGGCGCCGGCTGCCCAGATCGAGCACCACAGCCAGGTAGAGCCAGCCCTCACCGGTGCGAATGTAGGTGATGTCCGACACCCACGCCCGATCCGGCGCACCGACACCGAAATCCCGGCGCAGCAGATCAGGCGGCCGCGCATCGGTGTTTCGTGAGGGTGTGGTGGTGCGCTTGGGGCGCCGCTTGCGGATCCCTGCGATGCCGTTGCTGCGCATCAGCCGCTCCACCCGCTTGTGGTTCACCTTATGGCCTCTGGCCTGCAGTTCCGCCGTAACGCGCGGCGACCCGTAAACCCCACCCGAAGCATCATGGATGCCGCGGATCTCGGCCACCATCTGCGCCTCGGCCCGCTCGGCTGCCGTCGGACCCCGCCGCTGCCGGCGGTGCCACCCATAGAACGCCTGCGGCGACACGCGGGCGGCCTCACAGCACAACCTCGTCGGGAATCCCATGGCCCTTTGAGCCAGCACCCACCGATAGCGGGTCACTGTCCCAACTCCCTCACCCAAAAGGCCGTTGCTCGTTTGAGCAGCTCACGCTCCTGACGCAAACGCACGTTCTCACGCCGCAGGCTCACCAGCTCCGCCCGCTCCGCCGTCGTGAGACCCTCACGCTCACCGGCATCGACGCGCGCCTGGCGCACCCAGTTCCCCAGATTCGACGCCCCCACCCCCAACGCCCGAGCCACCGACGCGATACTCCGACCCTCCTCAAGCACCAACGCCACCGCATCAGCCTTGAACTCCCCCGGAAACACCCGCCGCACCCGACCCGGACCCGCACGCGCCAGATGCTGCTGCTGCTGCTGATCATCCATAGACGACATGCCTACCTCCTAAACGAGGTGACCGGTCAACGGGGGGAAGCCCCCTCTGCGTGGCGTGGCATTGCACCGCTCGCCGGGATGGGCGGGGGTTCGACGAGCCGTCAATCCGACATGACAAGGAGGAGGGGGGTCTACAGGTGGCACCGCCGGTCTGGATGGGCGAGGGTTCGGCGAGAGGTGTTGCAGTTGGGCGGTGCGGCGTCGTGTGTGGGTGGGGTTCGTCGTTTGCGCCACGAGGCAACTCGGGGGAATAGGCTGGTGAGCGAGACTTGAGGGGTGGCAGCCCTGTAGCGGGAGGCGGTGGCCGGGTGGATGTGTCGGTGCTGGCGGAGGCGGTGGAGCTGAGCGAGTCGCGGGTGCCGTACGTGCTGGCCACGGTGGTGTGGCGGCGGGGCCCGTCCTCGGGGCGGCAGGGCTCCAAGGCGGTCGTGCTGGCCGACGGCACCGTGCGGGGCTGGCTGGGGGGCGCCTGCGCCGAGCCGACTGTCGTGCGCCACGCCCGCGAGTGCCTTCAGACCGGCCGGCCGGCGCTGCTGCTGCTGGGCCAGGCGGGCGAGTTCGACGGCCGCAGCGGTGAGGGGGTGCGTTCCGTGTCCATGGCGTGTGAGTCCGAGGGTGCTCTGGAGGTCTACCTGGAGCCGCACCGGCCCGAGCCGCAGGTGGTGGTGGTCGGGCGGTCGCCTGCGGTGGACGCGCTGGGCGAGATGGCCATCGCGCTCGGGTGGAGGGCAACCGTCATCGACGACGGCGGCAACCCGGACGAGCACCGCCGGCCCGAGATCGTGCGCACCAAGCTCGACTTCGCCGGACTCGGCATCGACGGCGCCACCGCTGTCGTGGTCGCCACCCAGGGCCACTACGACGACCTGGCTTTGGAGGCGGCCCTCGCTTGCGAGCCGGGTTACGTCGGCCTGATCGCTTCAGGCAAGCGCGCTGCCGGGGTGCTGGAGCACCTGAGGGGCCGGGGCGTCGACTGCGCCGTGGCGAGCCGTGTGCAGGCGCCGGCGGGCCTGGACCTGGGCGAGGTCGCCAATGCCGAGATAGCGGTGGCGGTGATGGCGGAGTTGGTGGCCCGCCGGGCGCGCGGCGAGTTGGCTGCCACCGGACCGGGCCGGGCCGTGCCGGCCCGAGTCGAGGCCATCGACGTTGTGTGCGGCATGACGGTGCTGGTCGACGACGCCAAGTATCACACGGTGCACGCCGGCGCCGACTACTGGTTCTGCGCCGCCGGCTGCCTGCGAGCCTTCGAGTCCGACCCCGACACATACTTGGCCGTCGCCTGACGCGGCCCCGCCGCCGTGCGTTTCGCGTTTGTGCGGCAAGCGCGACGGCCCGAGACGATTCGCTGCAACGGGGGACGGAGAGCCGCCCTCCCAGCACTGCCTCTCGGTCGCTGGTGGTGGTCGTACCGGGGATGCTGGCCGCCGGGGGGAGGGATAGCCGCCCTCCCTGCACTGCCTTCCTCGGTGGTTCACGGCCGAAGTCGGCGGTGCGGCTGGGTGATCGCAGGGTCGGTAGCTTGGTTCGATGACGGCGCAGCATTCGCAGCATTCTGGTGACCGGCGGACGCTGGGGTGGTTGCTCGCAGGGGTGGGGATGCTGGCGGTGTCCACCGACTCGCTGTGGGTGCGGGTGTCACGTGCCGAGGCGGTCGATGTCGCCTTCTGGGTGGCGTGCTGCTCCCTGGTGGTGTACTCGACTCTCGGGCGCCGGCTGGATCGGCGCCCGCCGCTGGAGTCGTTGCGCACGCATCCGCTGCCGCTGGCGGCAGTGGGCTCTCTGGGCGCGGTCAGCCAGATCAGCTTCATCACTGCGATCACCCACACTCGGGTCGCCAACGTTGTGGCTATCGTGGCCGCGTCGCCGTTGCTGGCCGCCGGATGCGCCTGGCTGGCGCTGGGGGAGCGGATCACTGCCAGGGTGGGTGTGGCCATCTCGGTCACGATGGCCGGCATCGCCGTGATCGTGGCAGGCTCGCTGGGCCAGCCGAGCCTGAGGGGCGATCTGCTGGCCTTGCTGGCGGTCGCGGCGTTCGCTGCCAACCTCACCATCTGGCGGCGCTATCCGGAACTGAGCCGCCGTGCCGGCCTCTCGATCAGCGCCGTGATGGTCGTCGCGGCCACGAGCCTCGCCGCTTCGCCCTTCACGCTGGACGTCCGGGCCTATCTCGCTGTCGCGGCCATGGGTCTGTGCTTCAACCCGCTGGGCCGGCTGGCGAACTCCAACGCGCCCCGCTTCGCTCCGGTGTCGGAGGTCGCGCTTTTTACGCCGGTCGAGACCGTGGCGGGCACTGTGTGGGCAGCGCTGTTCCTCTCGGAGCTGCCGCGGCCCGCCGCCGTGGTCGGCGCAGCGATAGTGCTCGCCGGGGTCTTCTACGGCACCGTCGCATCCACAACACGCACCACGTAGTTTCATTCCGGCTCAAGGGGGTGTGCTGGTGTGAGAGTGTTGGTGTCACCCGGTCGTGAACGCGGGCAGCAAGCCTACCGATACCGCAGTGGGTGTGCTGGTGTGAGAGTGTTGGTGTCACCCGGTCGTCGGGTGGTGAGAGCCTGCCCGTTCGAGGGGGGTGTTGTGAGATGAGGGCGCTGGTGCAGCGTGTCACGCAGGCGAGCGTGAGCGTGAACGGCACGGTAGTGGGAGAGATCGGCGCAGGTCTGTGCTGCCTCGTGGGCGTGACCCACGACGACGGCCGCGAGGCGGCCCTGAAGTTGGCCGGCAAGCTCTGGCGCCTGCGCATCTTCGCGGACGGTGGCGGGCACATGAACCGCTCTGTAGCCGACACGGGTGGCGGGATTCTGGTCATCAGCCAGTTCACCCTCTACGGCGACACTCGCAAGGGACGCCGACCGTCGTTCGTGGCGGCAGCGGCGCCCGAGCTGGCAGCCCGGCGGATCGACGAGCTGGTGGCAGAGTTGCGTGGCCTGGGTGCCACCGTCGCCACCGGTGTCTTCGGCGCGGACATGGCCGTGAGCCTGACCAACGACGGCCCGGTGACGCTGATGCTCGAGGTGTGACGCGGTTCGGACCAGGCGGACGATCAGGCGTGCGCACCTAGGATTGCGATCCGCTGGGGACCGAGGTCGGAGGTGCAGACCTTTCGGGCGGTCGGCGGTCAGGGTTCTTGGGGCGGGTGTTCGCTCTCGGTGTCTGTGATGATGTCGTAGCGCGTGAGGATGTCCGTCGTCTTGCGGATCGTTTCGAGGGCGTGTGTGACGATCTCGCTGTCGGGACAGCGCGGGGCGATCTCATGCGCGGCGATGGAGGCCGTTGCGGTTGCGGCTCGAGCGATGCGGGGAGCTAGCCGCGCGACCGATGGCAGGTCGATATCGGGGCGGTCCGCGATGTAGGTGCCGGCCTTGCGCCAGATGGTGAGATCTCCGTAGGGTGCCTCCCCGCTAAAAACAGTGTTAGCTGTCAGGTCTGCGAGCACGGTGCGCACTGCTTCACTGTGCGCGCCGGCCAGAGGCACGAGGCGGTGGATCTCGTGCTTGAACGGGGTTGGCGTGCCGTCAGCGGCGATCAGTGCCTTGAGGGAGGTCTCCACTGTCATGGTGCCGGCCGAGCAGATGTCGATCATGCGCCATAGGGACAGGCGGCGGTTCCTGGGCTCGAGAATCTCCCAGTCCTCCGGCTGCAGGCGGACGCGCATCGAGTTGAGTGCCTTGCTGGCCTCGTCGAGGCGGCCGAGGGCTTCGTCGGTGTTGTTGCTGGGAAAGCCGATCTCCTTGTCCCATCGCACCGCGCCGGCCGGCCGGTCGATCAATGTCACCGTCGCAGGCGCGATCCCAGCCTCGAAGGACGCCGACACCTCGGTGGTGCGGCACTTCCATTCGGCGCGGTCGGTGACGAACACTTCGACGGGGTGCCCGGCTGCGGCCTCGGCCAGGTCGCTGAGGTCGCTTGCGAGTCGCCGACGCTGCGAGTAGTCGATGTCATCGAACACGGCTACCAGGTCGATGTCGCTGTGCTCACCGGCCTCGCCTCGTGCCAGCGATCCGAACATCAGCACACGCGAGGCACCAGCGGCGGCGAGTTCACGCGCCGCGCGGCGAGCGTCGGTCTCCGTTGGCGGGCCTAGCACCTGCATGCTCACAACCCCCACGATACAACGGCAGGCGAGAACGGGCCTGCTCCTGCACAGCCGCCGCGGGGTGGCTGGCCTCGCGGATTGTCACCTGTGAGCTGACCGCGTCCTGTGGTCGGGCTGGTGTCACAGGTGCAACGGTGCAAGCGGGATGCATGCATGTATGATAGGTGCATGGCATCGCTTCAGATTCGCAACATACCCGATGATCTGCACCGCGGGCTGAAGGCTCGGGCCGCTTTAGAGGGCCAGTCGCTGTCGGAGTACGCCCTCGGTGAACTTCGCAGGGCCATGCAACGCCCCACTCGACGCGAACTTGTCGAGCGGGTTGCTGCCTTTGAGCGCATCAATCTGCCAGAGTCTGCGGCCGAAGCAGTGCGAGCCGAGCGCGACTCAAGGTGATTGTACTGGATTCGTCGGCTGTTGTCGAGTGGATCTTGGGTCTTCCCCTCGCTGATGCCGTTGCCCAGCGAATGGTTGAGGCAGTTTCTCTTCATGTGCCCGCGTTGCTCGACGTAGAAGTTGCCCAGGTTGTGCGCCGCTATTCTCGCCTAAAATTGATTGATCAACGGGTGGCTGAGCGGGCACTAGAGGTAATAGCCGACCTCGATGTTGTGCGCTATACACATGAATCACTACTACCTTTGATCTGGCATTTCCGCAACAACCTGACAGCATATGATGCCGCTTATGTGGCACTTGCAAAGGTGCTGGAGGTACCGTTGCTTACGCTAGATGCGCGTATACCCCGAGCCTTGTCGTCGTCATTATTCGGTAAGAACATCGAGATTGAGCTACTGAGGTGAGACACCTCGGCATGTTCAATGAGACTGAACGCACCGGCATCTGCGTGTCTGCTGGATCGGTGTGTCGTAGGATGCCACAAATGTGTGGGGACGCTTGCTCCGAGGGTGTTGGCCGTGTTGAGAGGGCGGTTGGTCGAGATGAGTGATGAGCGATTGAGGGTGGATGGTGCTGTGGCGGTGGTCACGGGTGGTGCCGGTGGCATTGGCAGGGGCATTGCCGGGGCGCTGCTGCGGCGCGGCGCGGTGGTGGTGATTGCCGATGTCGAGGAGGAGGCGCTGCGGCGGGCGACCGGGGAGCTGTCGGTGCTGGGGGCTGTGGAGGGGGTGCGCACCGATGTGAGCGACGAGCGTTCTGTGACGGCGCTGGCCGATCGTGTGTTCGAGGCTCACGGGCGCTGCAACCTGCTGTTCTGCAATGCCGGGGTGACCTCGGGTGGCGGGGGCAGGCCCTGGCAGCAGGAGCCCAACGACTGGCGCTGGTGTTTCGGTGTCAACGTGTTCGGGGTGGCGATCTGCGCCTGGGCTTTCGTGCCCCGCATGATCGCCACCGGCGAGCCCGGCCAGGTGGTCGTCACCTCTTCGGGCGACGGTGGGTTCGCTCCCGTGCCGACGGCGTCGGTGTATGCGTCGTCGAAGGCCGCGGCCAGCTGCTTCACCGAGGCGCTCAACCACAACCTCATCAGCGAGGGCACCGCCCTTCGGGCCTCGGTGTTCTATCCCTCGGGCGGGTTGATGGACACCGGCCTGTTCAACGCCCAGCGCAACCGGCCCGAGCACCTGGCCAGGGTGGGCGACGCCACCGGCCGGCGCAGCCTCACCTTCGAAGAGCTGAAGGAGATGGTCGCGGAGCTGCGTGGCGAGGAACCCGAGGTTGCCGACCTCGACGAGCTGGGGGAGTTCGTGCTCGACGGCGTGGAGGAGCGCCGCTACATCATCGCTCGGAACCTCGACGAAACCGCCGAGTTGCTGCGTGCGCGGGCCGACGCCATCCGCCAAGCCAAGCTGCCCCCCGGCCACGACCTCGCCAAGTGAGCCGGTAGGCAGTCATCGAGCCGGGATCAAGGCTGCGCGTCCTGGTAGCGCCGCAGGATCCGTGTCGCCTCCTCAGCGGGGATTAGAGATTGGAAGCCGCAGGTTGCCGGTTCGCTTGCGTGTTCGGCTGACTAGCGGCCACCCTGGGGGAGCAGACCACTGGCTGCGCGCATCGCCGCTAGGGCGGTCTCGGTGTCCCTCTCGAGGGCTGCGACCCTCGTTTCGAGCGATGCCACAGCGCCGCTGAGCTTGCCGACCGCCATGTTGAGTTCGTCAAGCCGGGCGTTGGTGGCATCGAGGCGGGTGTCGAGGCGGGCGAGGCCGGTGTCGATCTTGTTGTCGAGGCGGGCGAGGCCGGTGTCGATCTTGTTGTCGAGGCGGGTGCCGAGCGCGTCGAGACTGTCGTGGAGCCTCCGGATTTGAAAGAAGGCGATGCTGCCGAGGGCCAGGATGAGGGCTGGCGTCAGGGTGAGAAGAAACGTGTCCATGCGGGCAGTATAGGCGCAGGTTGCCTGGTCTGCGTGGCGGCTGTCCGGCGGGTTCGCGTGGTGAGCTGTCGGCGCGTGTCGGACGGCACGTGGTCGTCGCCGTGCGTGGCGAGGAACCCGAGGTTGCCGACCTCGACGAGCTGAGGGCGTTGTGTTCGACGGGGTACAGGAGCGCCGCTACATCATCGCTCGGAACCTCGCCGACACCGCCAAGTTACTGTGTCCCGTGTCAAGAATTTGAGACAGATTCATCGGTTGGGGGGTTTGGTTCGGGGGTTTTTCGGTAGATCTCGAGGGGTCGGGCCATGCCGATCGCCTGGTGGGGTCGGGTCGAGTTGTAGATGGTGCGGTACGTGTTGATCTGGGTGGCGAGCTCGGCGCGGTCTCCGATCTCTTTTCGGTAGGGGTGTTCGTATTTGAGCGATTCGAAGAATCGTTCGATGACACCGTTGGTCCACGGCGCTTTGCGGCGGGTGCGGATGTGGACGATGTGACGCTTTGCGGCTACCCAGGAGGCGAACCGGGCCGACTTGAAGCAGGGCCCGTTGTCGGTCACCAGCCGCAGTTTGGCGATCTCGCCGGTCGCCGGGTCGGTGAGGTCCTCGACCAAGGACACCCCGAGCAGCGCCTCGACCTCGTCGAGGGCTGTCTCCAAGAAGCCGATGGCATCGGTGGTGGTCTTGCGGACGCTGACCTCGCCGGCGAGGGCGACCTCAGCGAAGTGGTTTACGACCCCGCCCAGATTCGGGGTGCCGGCCGCGGCGGTCTCGTACTCAGAGAAGTCGGCCTGCCACAGCCGGTTCCGGCGTGTCGGTGAAGCGATGAAGGCCTCCTTTCGCGCGCCGGCGAGTTGGCGCACCTCGGCGGTGTGGCCGACCGGCAGGCACAGCCCGTTGCGGCTCTAGCACCCGGTACATGGTGCTGTCGCTCACAGCCCCGGCGGCAACGTCATCGACACCGACCCGCTTGAGAGCGGCGAGCTTGCGATGCCCCCACGCCTCCCACGTCGCTGCCAACGCCTTGGCATCGGCCTCGACCGCGTCCTGGGCCGGTGTCGGCCACGGGCCCTTGGTCGAGGCGCCCGCAGCGCGCCACCGATACCAACTCGGGCGCGCGATGCCGAGCACCGCGCAGAACCGGGTCACAGTCAGGCCCGCCTCGACGCGTGCTTCTTCGAGCTCGTCGAAGCCGCATAGAGCGCCCCCCCTTTACGCCACAGGCGAAGCTCCATGTGCGCTTCGCCCAGAGCGGAGGTCAACTCCTCGATCTCGGCCTCAAGACGCTGCTCCCGGCTCGTCGAACCCGCCCGGCCGCCGGCAGCGATCGCCGCCTGGCCGCCCTCAAGAAACTGGTCCCGCCACTTCGCGATCGAGGTCTGCGACACGCCCTCACGACGCGCCGCCTGCACGATCGTGATCTCCTCACGCAGCACCGCCATCACGATCCGGGCCTTCTCCTCCGACGACTTCGACGGACGTCTCACCATGGTGCTCCTTCAACTCAGACCCCAACTTTGACCTGTCTCAAAAACCTTGACACGCGACAACTGCACCTGCGGGTCGACAACATCGGCCAAGCCAAGTTGCCCCCCGCCCGGTCACGACCTCGCCATATGAGCCAGCAGGTCGTCACCAATCCAGGATCACGGCTGCGCGTCTTGGTAGCGCTGCAGGAACCGTACCGCCTCCTCAGCCGGAATGATGGAATTGAGGGGACGCGGCCCCTCGTCCCTTCCATACGTTGGAACTCCGATGAATTGGCCTCTTTCGTTGAATGCGGCACCACCGCTGTTGCCTCCACTGACATCCGCATCCGTCCTAATGACATCGTAATCCTGAGCCTTCTCAATCCCACACGACGATAAACCGCCTGTGCGGCTGTTGCTCGACTCGTATCCTGAGAAACCGCCGTAAGATGGAGTCAGGGTGGTACCTCCGATGTCGGGAAAACCAAGGACAGTAATTCTGGTGGTTATGCCTAGTTCATCATGGGGAACAATAGGAATAGCCATCCTGTTCGTCCGTTGATCTAGTTTCAGGAGGGCAAGATCTGGTAATGTAGCACCGAGATGTGGATCCTCGCCCGTATACTCACACCTTACAAGTGTAGCGCGAATATAATCATCGGCCATGTCGCCGAAACCGTTGACAAATCCTACTCGCAGATCTGAGCACGGCCTGCCCGAAGCAGACGCGACGACATGAGCATTCGTAAGGACATGAGTTCCATTCAGGACTACGGTACCTGAACCAAATGCGTTTTCATCCCACTTCATGCCATGGCATCCTTTAACATGTATTCGGACGACTGAACGAGCGATCTCTTCCCAGTCGGGTTCGGGTTCAGGTGTGGCGGGTAAGGTGGTTGTAGGCTGTTGTGGTTCGGTCTCTGGTATCGGTTCGGGTTCTGAGGTGTTGGGTGCCGTGGTCGCTGGCGGTTCCGGTGCGGGGGTGATGGATGGTTGCTCTGGTTCGGGTTCCGGTGAGACGGGTGCTGTCGGTTCGGGGTCTGGGGGTGGGGATGGCCCGGGTTCGGGTGTGGTGGTTGGTGGTGATTCTGCCGGGGGCGGGCCGGGGTCGGTGTTATCGGCTGATCCGGACGAGTCAGATTCCGCACCTGGCGGTGGAGCTGGCGTATCCTCTGCGGCTGCTTGGTCGGTGTCGGAGCTGTCACCTCCGAAGTTCGAGGCGAGCGGGATAGCGACTGCTAGCAGGACGACAAGCGCTGCGGCACCCGCAATCAAGGGGTGTCTGCGGGCGCTGTCGGCTAGCGCTGCCCAGATGTCGGCAAGGCGGTACTTGAGCCTGGCGACTCCGGAATCCGCTGGTCGGTGACGTCGCTGTTGGGAGGCACCCCCGCCTGGGTAACGACCGCCTGACGGCGGCCGGCGACCCGGCGGGCGACGACTCCTTGGGGCGGGCGGGCGCTCTGGTGGGGGTCGCCGCTCGGGGGCGGGCGGGCGCTCCGGCGGGCGGCGGCGATAGAGCGGGCCACTGCTCACTTCGTCACCCGTCAGATCTTCGCTGTCTACCATCGATCGGCCAACCTCACCGGTGACGCTTGCGCCGCAACACGCTCACACGACCTCGCTGGAACCGACAGCTAGCCCAGCCAGGAATCGGTATCGGAGTCCGACATCAGCGTGCCAGCGTCCACATCGCCCTCGGCGACGACAGACTCCGTTGGCTGCTCTGGCTTGCTGCTTGGCGGGTCTTCCAGAATCTGATCGGAGATGTCGATCCTCACCGCTAGGTAAGCGTCCTCGCTTGGCGAGCGCACAACGTGGCCCGGCTTGGGCGGCGAGGCAGCGTTGGGAGCCTCAATCTCGTCGGGCCACCACCAGACGCTCTGCATTTCAACTTCGCTCAGGGCTGACGATGGGAGGCCGGTCAGGCTGCCAGGCAACTTCAAGGGCATGGACGGCGCGATCTCGCTCAATATTTCGAGTTCGGAATCTTCGAGCGATCTGGCTTCGGTTCCCCACGTGACCTCCGCAAGAGCACCATCGAACTCGCCCGCTCGCAGCCTGCGAGCCAACTCCCAACGTGGATCTCGACTGGGAAGCACAAGCGGATCGTCTTCTATTGGGCTGACCGTGGGACTAGCCTCTGGCCGGTTGGCAATCTCAGACCCGAGAAGCGCCCTTCGTTGTGAGTAGGCAGCGACGACCGCCTCGTATTGGTTGCATAACCAGCTTGGGGACGGAGGACGACGGAACACCTCGCGAGGCGGGTTAACAAACAAACGCAAAAGCGGAGAGTGGAGATCACGAATATCGCCGTCAGATGCTGGCTCGGCAGGGATGTTGTATCTCAAAATATATTCGAGCGCAGCTGCGGTGCCGAGCCAGTTGACCCGCAGGCCGCGCAACACAGGCAGAAGCTCGTGGTGCTGCAGTTCGGCTTGAAGTTCGCGGATCTCAGCACTGATCCGCATACGCCTAATGCGGTTGCCTCTGTCACTGACAATCAGCATGACCAGCGCTATCAAAAACATAATGAGAGCCATGGCAGCCATCGCGTATCTCAATTCTTTGCCGTATTCGCTCAAGAAATTGTTCAGACCTTCCCAGCGGTCGACAATAAAGGAGTCGCGGTCCGCAAAGACCAGCACGCCGGTTATCAGGTAACAAACCGCCAGCGTCAGCGCTAGAGCGCGGCTCGCCGACCGTTCGCACTCTCGACCAAGCTGATGCACCTTCCAACCAAGCCAGAGCGGGACGATCATGGCCGTTAGAGCGATAAGCCCTGGCCCTCTTTCTGGATGTCCATCTTCTCTCAACTCCTCCCATCCGTACAAAAGGTCAGCGAAAACTATCGCCAGCAAGAACGTGGCCAAAGGGATGGCGGCGGCCTTTACGTAGTAGGAGTGGCGCACTCGCGGGTCGCTGTCGTTCGGAGGCATGCGAGGGTAAAGCAGCACCATGCTAATGAGCGCTGTCACGCCCAGGAATATGCGCGTCATAAGTACATAGTCGCGATCATTCATATCCAAACGCTCAATCTGCAGGACATAATATGCGATGAGCGCATAGGTGAGCATGAAAAAGGCCATCACAATGTTGATTACGGCAGCAGCGGGTCGAGATCTTGCGGCCTCGTCCCGTTCATCTTGTTCGCGCTTCTCAAGGTCTTTCGCCAAAGTCAGGCGCCGAGCCTTCGCCCTATCGATCTCGTCGCAGAATGCGTCGTCTAGCAGGGTGAGCAGCGCCTTGGGACTCTCGTCGTCGTCATCCACGACCGGATCGGCGGCCGGATCAGCGTCCTCTGCCGCCGGGGTTGCCTCTCCAGTGTTCGCGCTGGAAGGCGGATCGACATTGGCTGCTGCGGGGTTCGCAGAGGCCGGGTAGACCTCGCCGTCAACCGTGCCGAACCATCCCGCTCTGGTCTCCTCGGGGGCAGCGTCGGGTTCGTCGGGCCGCCTGCCGGATCGGATCCTCGTTTCTAGCACATCGTCGACGAGGCATTTCGGGTCGACGAATACGAAGTCTGAGTTCCCGGCTGCTGTGCGGGCGCGAGCTGCCTCCGGGGCACCGTCGGCGACGCCGAGCACGCCTCGCACCTGTTTGGTCCACAGACGAGGATCGAAGCCCTTGAGCACTACGGCGGTCTCGGCGGGCGGCTCGTCGGGCGGCAGCGAGGAAGTAGTGGGCTGGTCGTCGTTGGATTGGACGTCGCCGCCAAAGGCCTCGAGAAACTCGGCCCTGAGTTGCTTGGCGAACCCGCGAAAACCGATTGCCAGCGGCGAAAAGACGCGACCGAGCGCCGACACGATGGCCGCCCTCCTTGTGATCCTGTCGCTGTCCGTGCTAAAGCTGCCGATCTGGCTCTCCAACCTGAACTCTCTTGGATGCAGCACCTCCACGGTTCGAGCCGCCATCTCGGGGACGGGCGCTGCCTCGAAGCCGTCCGCCACGGGTAGAGATCGGTCCTCGGCCACGTGATCGCGTCGGCGGATCTGCACTAGCCTCGCCGAGGAGCGCACGAACTGGTAGATGTGCCCTGAGACGCCGGGAGCGCCGATCATGGGCTGCCACGGGTTGCCGGTCATGGCACGCCAGGACGATGTCAAAGTGGCAATCTCGAGTGCGGCATGCCAAGCGGCTTTCTCGTCCTCGACGAAGCTGATGAACGAAGCCGTGCCAGAGGCAAACCGCCAATCTGTTGGGAGAGCAACGAAGTTGGCAGTTTGCGAGGTAAAGAAGCCCTCGGCTGGGAGGATGCTGCTGCCGTCTCGCGCTTCCGGTACGGCGAGGCAGATCGGAACCACGACAACGCCTCCCGCCAGCTTCATAGTCTGGTGTGCGATATCAGCGACCGCGGCGGCGACCTCGAGTTGTGCCTGGGTTGCCAGCGCTCCCGAGACAACAGCCGTCATGAAGGATCGACCATCGGCAGGCGGATCGGCACTGGCCAGCGCGTCATACAACCCCATTTGAATGCGTGTGCCAGCTTGTATGCAGGTGGCCAAAGGCTGTTCGCCGGACGAAGTGTCATCGCCTATCTCAACGACCGCGACATCGTTCAGTAACCCGTGCAAAGAAAGTTCGTCCAGTTTGCGCGTCGCCTCAACTATCACAGCGTCGGCCTTGTGGCAGAGAATCGTGATCATGTGGTTTGCTCCTAGCCTCTGAAGCCGCCGGCTGATCGTCTAGCCGAGTCCGTCGTCGAGTGAGTGGCACTTCACCGCGTTGCTGAGACGCTGCAGTTCCTCGCCCAGAAGAGGCCAAAGTCCCGTCCAAAGCGGAGCTCGAGACAGGAGGCTTGGGTCCTTGTCCCACTCGTACTCGAGCTTGTCGTAGTCTTGCTTGTAGCGGTCGTATTCTCCGTCGAGCACCGTGGCGACCGCCTCGGCACGGTCGTTCCACGAGGCGTAATCGGGCAAAGTCATCAGCGAAGATGGCATAACAGCCAGAGTATTGTCGATCGGCCTGCCAGCCTCAAGCCACCTGGCCAGATGCAGATTGACGCTCTCGTAGTTCAAGACGTCGTCGTCGCTGGATTGGCCCAGTTTGAGCAGGTGAACGTACGCCTCTAGGGGTTCCAAGTTGCCATTGGCCGCCGTCTCCACATAGGCAAGGGCAAGCGACTCCAGCACGGGGCCTAGACGGTCGCCGCGCTTGACAGGCGACAGCAGCGGATTTGGAAAAGCGGCTGGGCTTCTTCCTTCCCGATAGATCAGAATGTCGTCTCCCGCTCCGTTGAGACTCAGTAGTCCGAGCAATCTCGCCGTGAACCAGCCACGCACCATGCAGCGTAAGTGAGCTTGGGGGCAAGGCACAAAGCGCTGCAAGTACTGCGCACGGCGATGCTGCCAGAACTGTTGCCTCGCCACTTCGCCGATAGTCGTCTGTCTGTGCCAGTTTTGGGCAATCGGCGCCAGCACCGACTTTAGTGCCAGTATGGACTGTGGAGCGGAGAGCTGCGTAGCCACATCAATGTGACGGGCGCGATGGTCGGGCTTCATCCTGTCTGCTACTTTCTCTTTGCCGATGTAAGGCGAGAGCAGATCCTCGACCCGATTGTGCATGGGGTGCTCGCCGTCGGGGTCGCGACCGAACGGCAGCATACTGAAGTGCCTCGTTAGCTGTTCGCCGCTCTTGGTCCCGACAAGGCCCGATAGTGCCGTGTCAATGTCGATAAGTGGTGCAGACGCCTGAAGCGCTGTTGCAAGGTGTGCCATGAAGCGGTTCTGATAGTTCTGCCGTTCCTTCGCGGTGATGGCCGGACCGTCCGGAAGCTCGGTGTTGAGCGCGTTGCGAAGGCTAAGGCTGAACACCTCGCCAAAGGGCCCGCCGTCGGTTTTCAGCCAGGCTTCAGAGCGCTCCTTCAATGCATTTCGCGTTGAGGCTATCTTCATGCGAATATTCTGTGGGACTTGGCTGCTCCAGCGTGCGTCAGGACTCCAGTCGCGCTGGACTTCCAACATCGGCGGGGTTCGCGGAGAATCAACGTCCTCTTCTTGTGTGATCTCAGTATTCGCGATGATGAGCATGGGCAAGCTCGAGAGGTCAAGTTGGTCGTCAGTCTGCCGAAGCCAATGGTCGAACAGGCTCTCGTAATCGTTCTTCTCGATCAAGGTAAACTCGTTCGCGGGTGGCCCGAACTCAAACTGCTTTGGTATGTTCTCGTTGCGGAGGCGCTTGTGCGCATCGCTGATCGCCTCGGACATGGGATCGAAAAGCCGGTCAGCCGCTTCTCTGGCCAGCTCAGCAGCTCGTACGGCGATCAGTGCGTCAGCTGCGTAAGTCCGGCAGTGAACCGCCTCATCTATGTACTCGTCGATCTTTGGATCGTTGCCGCGCAGTCTTCCTCGGATTCTGTCGTTTAGCTTCGGCAAGGCTAGGTTCTGCCAATCGTTGGCCCAACTCTTGAGATCTGGCACGACGTTGTTCGTGAGGATGTCCGCAACGTTCTTTCGGAGGTATGTCGCAGCATCGGAGCAGAGGCGGGCTGTGACGAGAAGTCCGTGCCTAGACATCGCCTCCGAGACAGTTTCTTGCGCCCGCTCTTGGATGGCCGAGACCCAGGCGCGCGATCCATCGTCGAGGTCTTGGCGAATTTGGTCCGGAAGCGCGAAGCGCTCTTCGATGGCGTGATCTATGAGTTCTCGCCACTGGCTCGCGGGCCGTGAGCGGCCAGTTTCAAGATCCGCCCATTCCTTGACCTCTCGCTTGTACTCAAGGCATGGGCCGTCGTAGCGATTGACTTCGCCAGCTTTGTGCCACAGCTCGCGCCGTATGGGTCCGGGGTCGCTGCCTGTCTCATCGATATTCAGCTGATCTCGAAACCAGCCCTCGTAGTTCTTGGCTAGTGCAACGGTCACGGCCTCCGGATCCTTGCGTCCCAGCGACTTTGCAGTCCGCTCGGCTTCTTTGGAGTGCGAGTGGTGAGTAACTAGGTGCCGGTAGCACTCTCGAGCGACACGGTCGACAGCGAACCGTTCGAAGTGGTCGTTTCCCACAGAGACTCGCGCGAAGCCGAGCGCCGAGAAGGGTGGCACGCCGATCGCCTCGCTTTCGCCGACATCGACCAGCGCCTTGCCGCGCATGTTGTCAGCGGCCGATGACTTGAAGTTGGAAGTCGCGTAGGATACGAAAGATCCCGCTACATCCTCGTCGGTGATCCACGCAAGTAGCGCACGTCCAACCCCCTCAAAGAGATCGTCGAACGTACCGAAACTGACACCCTGCGCGTTCCGAAGGCCGACCAGGAACGGGTACGACGGCCCGCTCTCGTTCAAGTCCTTGGCGACTCCGGCGGCCCGCAAGAAACGGTCTACTATCGGACTGACGACCCCATTGTCACCAGGACCAGATTGACCTCCCCACCAGAAGCCGTTGAGGATCTCGGAAATGGCTGCGAGACCGTTGCCGTGCACTCCGGCCTTGTGTGCTTCGGGCAACTCATCAAATATTTCAGAGGTGTAGATTATCCCGAAGACCTTGTCGCGGTCAATTTCATCTCCCCGGATCAGGTCGCACACCGCATTGAAGAGGCCAGCGCCGGTGCCTCCCGCAAGCGACGATATAACGAACACGTATGTCGATCCTCGTCCTGCGCCCGCTGTCGAGATGTCGGCCTTCTGGGCCTTCTGGTAGGCTGATGCGAGGTCGTTGCCTGCCTTTGCCGAGGTCATCTGGCTATGTTTTTTCCTTAGCTCTGACTTGATGCGGCCAAGATGGAGCGCTCCGATGGTGCGTCCGACTGCCCGATATTGACCTGCTCCGGTTTCGACAGGTATCTTGAGACCCGTCGGTTCCACGCGCCAGACGCGCAGTTCCGGGCGGCGCTCATCAGATGCGTCCAGCTCGGACTGCAGGTCGTCGAAAGTGGTTGCCGCATTCACCAACCCGACATACTCGTGATTGTCCAGTTGGGGCACGCGGCTGTTCAACTCTTTGCCGTCGGGCTGAGGTGGCGCGTCAATGTGGAGAAACTGCCAGCCGCCGGGGATGTCGTCGCCCTTGATGTCGTGCTCCTTCATCCAGCGGCGGATCTGGTCCTTGAGGAAGCGGAGCGTTTTGCCGCCGGAGCCGCCGAGTCCGATGAAGAGAAAACGGTTGTACATGCTTGTTCAGCCTTTCTGCTGGGCAGGCGCGCCGGCCGATGACCGTCCCTTGAGATCGCGCCTCAGGTTGTTCAATGCCTTGCTGATGTTCTGTTGGACGGTCCGGTCAGCGGTCTGCTTGACGCTTGCCTTCGCTTTTGTGTCCATGAGGATCCAGATCAAGCCACGATGTTGGCTGCGGCCATCGTCCGAGGATTTGGACGTCCGTTCGATTGCCGCGATCACCGTCCCGTGTGCGGGGCTGTTCGGCAGGCAGTCCGGCTCTCCTGAGGAAGGGGATACGGCAATCTCCAGTTCACGACTGCCTTGAGGCACAACTGTGGTACGGCCCCCGTCGAGGAGGTCGCTCGGGTTCCACCAGCGCGCCGTGGTGCGGATCGTCAGGCCTGCGGCCTGCAGCCGTGATCCGGACTTGTCCAAGCGGTCGCCGGATTGGGCGGCGGCTGTGGCAGCATCAAAGTTGAGCAGCTCCAGCCGACCGCTCGGGTCGGCTATGGCGGTCACCTCCTGATGCACCACACGGTAGGCACCGGGCTTGCGCAGGCGATTGGAGCGCCGCCCCACCGTCCGCAGGATGAACCAGACAACGCCCAGTCCGGCGAGGATCAGGGCCGCGAAGATCAACGCTGCCGAACTGGTGTCGGGACGTGCCCGCAGTTCCACTGCAACGTCCCGAGACTGCCCGCCGGGTTGGCCGGGGTCAGTCTGATATGTGGGACCGTTGTCGGACGGCGTCCAAGTTGCGGCGAGGTCGAAGTCGCCATCGAGTTCGTAGTTCCCGTTCGGGAGCGGATCGTCGGTCTCGATGATTATCGGAGACGGCTCATCCCCCGAACCGATCTCGCAACCGCTGTGACATTCCCAGGAGACACCGTCGTCGTCGAGTCCGGGGATGATGATGCCACCCTCTATGTCGCTGATGTCGAAGGTTCCCGCGTCTGGTGGCGAGAGCACGCAGCCGGTGTCGATGATGACTGGTCCGTCTGGCACATCGCCAGAGGTCACGAACTCCGGCGTTCCGCTGCAGTCCAAGGGCGACTCGATATTGGGAATCTCCAAGCTGAAACTCGTGCTGTGGTTTGATTCGTAACCTAGTTCCGAGATCCAAGTCACATCGACAGTCACCGGCGTGTTCGCTGGAAGCTGCTCAGGTCTAAGAGGATCCGAGACAGCGGACAGATCAATGTCCCCTCCTCCGGCTGGAATTGACGAGACCTGTTGCGGGTCTTCAGACGAACTAGACCACCACTGCAGGTCCGCATCAGAACTTACCTTGAGGTTGCCGTTCGGGGGAGCCTCAATGCTGCAGGCACTAATAGCCGTCGCCACGGGACCATCCGTCGTCAAGGCGGGTGAAGGGGCATCGAAGCGATCTGGGCAGGCGAGCAGAGGCAAATATATTCCAACACTTCTGGTTGTTTGGCCTTCGGCACGCGGGTCGTTTAGACCGCCGTCCCAGACTGTAACGAGTGTGAATTGGCTTATGGAATCGACCATTCGGTCCAGTTCAGTGTGCTTGATCCTAACGAAGAGCCGTTTCCCTTCGTCTCTTTCGCCAACGGTAACTTCCTCCTGTTCCTCCCAATCGGAGCCATCCCACTTGACCAACTCCCACTGTCTGCCGTCGAGATCGCCGACAACTTGAACGCTCACGGCACCCGTTTGCGGCGGGGGTAGGAGCTTGCAGCCCGTATCGACCACCAGCTCGTCTTCCTCGCCGTCACCCATAATGGCATCGGTAGCCTCGGCGGTCGAAGCACAGTCGAGTTCGGTGGTGGGCCTCGACCCTACCCTGATAATAGGCTCGAAAGGCTTTTGGTAAAGTGTCCCTCGCGATGAGCGCCAAAGCAACTCAATTGTTACCTTATCCTCGAAACGGAAAATGTCGGATGTGTTTGTGCGAGTCGCCACCACACCAAGCTGCACATTAGAATCGTCAGAGTCGATAACGACAAGGTCTTCGCGCTCCAGGGCAGCGTCTGCGTCCGAGGAACGTGCCAATGACCACCCGAGACGATTGCCAGGATCTGCTGCTTCGAGCGAGAGTTCAAATTGACCTGTTGGCGGAGCCTGGATCTCGCATGATGACCTAGCGTGCTCCTCTTCAACGCCGGTGTCGATTTCGACCTTTGTAGCTCGCTCGAACTCGATGCACGGGACCAGCCTGTCAATCCAGTGTCGTTCTCGGCTCGGCACCGGAAACTCCACTGAAATGGTTTGCGGTTCGGGTTCAGCGGATCCTGATTCCCACTCGACTATAACCTCCACCTTAGCATCGAAACCACCGAAGGGATCGCTAAACGGCAGATCTGTCGCGATGATATTGAAAGCTAGGGGATCATCACCGGCGCGCAACTTGCGGATCGCCGCCTGAGTGCGTCCGTCGTCAATCAGCCATTCTATGTCAGCAGCCGGTCCGTTACCGGAAAGTGATACGGTTGTGGTTCCGTCGCCGGGTGCCTGGATGGTACATAGCCTTCTAGCGGCTGAGGTATCTCTGGCCACTAGCTGGTCGGGCCATTCGTCATCGACGAACTTGGCAGTGACCCTTTCGCCGCTTTGGCAGGTTGTGCGGCTCAGTGCTGCTTCGATGTCTTCTACAACCTTCCCCAATTCGATGGTGAGGTTGCCAATGCCCTCAAAATCGACGATCTTGCCGACACGGTTCTCTGACAACTCCTCGCAGCCTTCGCTGGGATCCTGACCGTCGCCAAGCAGCGGGGCATCGGCGTGACCGGTCAGGGCGAGGATGGCTTGTCTGGAGGCGCGCGCCCGTATATCGTCATTGTCAAAGCCTGGGTCTTTGGCCACAGCAACATACGTCGAAACGTCGAGGGTGTCCAATCTGTCCCGATAGCCGTTATTTCGGCACGTGTCTTCTAGGACTTTCAGAAGGTCAGATTCCTCTTGACTCCCGGCTGGCCCGTTGGACAGTCGCATGACGCCGTCGGTGAACAAGATGATGATGCGGCAGGTGCCAGTAGATTTTGCGTTCGAGGAACCCTCAAATAGCTGTGTCGCTACGTTGATGGCTGGGCCGTAGTTGGTGAAGCCCCGTTGAGCGTTGGTTGCGGCGGCGATTTGATCGTTGGATGGATGGTTTGAGCTGGCGCTGGCGAAACCGGTGACCTCTTTAGCCTCGCCTTCGAATGCGATGAGAGCCACGTCGATTTCGAATGTGTCGACACTGACCGAATCCGACAAATCCGTCTGCAAGCTCGTTAGCTGACTGCGTACGCTCTGAAGTGCGTTGCGGAGTTTCGCGGTTTCGTCGCCAAGCGAGCCGGAGCGGTCCATGACTAGGACGATCTCGGCGCGCTCGATGGTTTGAAGCTCCTGGCAGGGGCGCCAATCGTCTTCTTCTGTCTGCGTGTCGTCCTGGGCGCTCGCTGAGGCTGCGATCGCGACGCTTGCTGCCAATGCGGCTGCGAGGACGACGAGGATGAAGGATCGGAAGAGTGAGCGGTTGTGCATCAGCCGACCATCCCGCGAGTGAAGTCGTCGGCGAATGACCGCGTGATCTCATTGGCGACCGACCATGTGTGGACGACCCCGGCGACCCACCCGACCGCAGCCAAGATCGTCATGGCCTGCTGGCTGGACACGAAGCGCCAATCCCCGAACGAGCCGCTGCTGCGACCCCGGTTGTCAATCAGAAACTTGATCAGCAGCAGAGGGCTGACCAGAACGCCGAGGATCAAGCCGCCGATATTGCCAGTGGGACCTGCGTACCGGAGCAGGAGCAGCGAAACGGCCGTTGTGCCGACTACTGCTAGCGCTAGGAGCAGAGGCGGCCGCTCGGATGTGACGGGCGGCCGTGGCCTCGGTCGCGGCCTCGGAGTGGGGGGCGGACGGCCCGGTCCTGGAGGCCGCCTCGGAGGCGAAGAGCCTCTAGGTCCTGAGCCTGGGGGTGCGGGCCTTCTCGGTGGTGATGGTCGGGGAGGGGGACGCCGACCCCCGGAGCTGGGCGGGGGAGCAGCCCCGCTCACTTGTGATGCGGGGGGGGGGGGGGGGCGGATGACTCTCGAATCATGCCCTCGAAGCTACTAGAGGGGTGTGACACGCGGTTTCTGGGAGAGAGCGCGCTGGCTGCGGAATGAACGGCGGGGAGGTGACTTTGACGCATCCTTCGAGGCTACCGGACGGGTGTGACATCCGGCCAGTCGAGCGCGGCACGCCGCTCGGCATCGCGCCCGCCGGTTAGGATCGCCGGCCACACAGGGAGGATCAGATGCCTGAGCGCCACATCGTCATTTCTGCCGACACGCACTGCGGTGCCGACCTGCGCGACTACCGCCCCTACCTCGAGCGCAAGTACCACCGGGACTTCGACGAGTGGGCCAGCGGCATCGAGCGCTCCCAGGAGGCGGCAGCGGCCGCGTTCAAGGGACGCAAGAGCCCCCGCAACGTCGGCGTCGACGGCGATCCCGTGGCCGACGGCGATCGTAACTGGTCTATGCAGCGCCGGCTGCGCGAGCAGGCCGCCGACGGCGTGGTGGCCGAGGTGATGTTCCCCAACACGCTGCCGCCCTTCGCCCCGCCCGCGTCCACCGCGCTGGAGGCGCCCAGCTACAGCGCGGAGTTCGAGCACCGCTGGGCCGGGCTGCGGGCCCACAACCGCTGGATCCTCGACATGGTGAGCCAGGCGCCCGAGCGCTGCGCCGGCATCGCCCAGATATTCCTCGGAGACGTCGAGGGTTCGGTCGCCGAGATCGAGTGGGCCGCCGAGAACGGGCTGCGGGGCGGGATCCTGCTGCCGGGAGCGCCCCCGGACTCGCCGTTCGAGCCGCTGTACTCGGCCGCCTACGAGCCGATCTGGGCAGCCGTCGAGGCCAACGACCTGCCGCTGAACCACCACGCGGGCGGTGCCACCCCGTCCTTCGGCAACCACTTCCCGGCCTCGCTCGCCGTGTTCCTGATCGAGGTGCGATGGTGGTCGCAGCGGGCTCTGTGGCACCTGATGTTCTCGGGCGTGTTCGAGCGCCACCCCAACCTCAAGTTCGTCAACACCGAGACGGGCACGGCGTGGATACCCGAGGTGCTCAAAGACCTCGACTCGTTCTACCATCGCATGAAATACTCGACCTACGGCTCAGAGGCGATATTCGGCGGGCCGGCGGTCTCGGCAATGTCCATGAAACCGAGCGAGTACTGGCAGCGGCAGTGCTACATCGGCGCCAGCTTCCTGCGCCCCAGCGAGGCGCACCTGCCCGCCGAGATCGGCACCGACCGCATCATGTGGGGCTCGGACTACCCCCACACGGAAGGGTCACACCCCTTCACCTCGCAGCACCTGAAGCTCACCTTCGGCGGCATGCCCGTGGCCGACGCCACCCAGCTGCTCACCACCAACGCGGCGGCGCTCTACAAGTTCGACATCGAGGCGCTGGCCCCGCTGGCAGAGCGGCACTGCCTCACCAAGGACGAGGTCGCCGCGGGCATCGACTACACCGAGGTGCCCGAGGAGGCCAGGGGCTGCCCCGGCATGAACCCCCTCAACCAGCGCCGGCCTGTCGCTGCTTGAGCGCCGGTCGCTCGTCGGTCGGATCGTGGGTCCCGCAGGTAAGCGGATCGGACGCGTCGCCCGCCACCAGGTCGCCACCTAGCTAGCGGGCCGGGCACCCAGGCCGCTGACCGGCTGGCCGGGGTCAGTCGGTGCGGGGGCCGCCGCGGGTGCCGGGCCAGCGGGATGCGCCGATGGTGTCGGCATAGGGCCAGAACGCCTCGGCGTCGAGCGGCCCGGCGTTGCTGACGTCGCGTGCCTTGGCCCGATGGGTCACGAGCTGCGCCGACAGTTGCTCGCGCAGCGGCAGGTAGCGGGCCACGGGATCCCAGGGACTGTCCAGCAGCTTCAGCTCGCCGTCGACGTTCTCGACGTGGCGCTGCTCGAACGTGGTGGCGACGTCCACCACATGGGGTGCGAAGTCGTACTCGCCCGCCGCACCGCCGATGGCCCTGGAGTACTTCACCCACCACTCGTGGTCGGTCACATCGCCGGCGCTCACATCCGCCGGGCCGGACACCTCGCCGTGGAACTCGACGAAGGTATAGCCCCGGTGGGTGGCACGCGCCGCCACATGGTCGCCCAGGCGGTAGAAGGACACGTCGCAGAGGAACTTGGGCTGGCCGTTGGTCTCGTGGCTGATCGAGACCGCCGCCTCCTGGTCGATGCCCATGCCGAGGTTGTAGAGGCCGGCAACACCCTGCCAGGCAGCGGGAACCTTGATGCTGATGCCGAACTCCGGCTCGTTCAGGATCGGCACGCAGTAGACGCCCACGGTCACCACCGGCTCGCCCGCCTCCAGGCCGGGCGGCAGGAGCCGCTCGACGCCCGCCGGGTCGGTGCGGTAGGTCACCACCAGCTTCGGCCATCCGGCCACCTCGCCGGGACGGCTCATCGGGGTCTCGGTCATGGCTGCTCCTGTCGTTCGTCGCGCCCTGCGGAGCATCGTAGAGCGTGCCGGGGCTCCTGGAGACGATGCGCCCTGGGCGGAGCGTAAGCGCCTTGTTGGCGCATCAATATGGTACATTGAGCTTATGCCCGCGACTCGACTAGCCCCCTCGGAGGTGCGCCCGCGCCTGCTTGAGGAGAAGCGCGGCTTCGCCACCTCGGAGCAGCTGGCGAGATGGCTGCGCTGCAGGCCCGAACAGGTGGCGACGCGCCTGCGCCGGCAGCGCGACGCCGGGGAACTCGTGTCAGTCACCAAGGGCGGCTGGACCGTCGGCTTCGACGGCTACGCCGACCCAGATGACTACCTCGAACCCATGATGAGGCATCTTGGCTGCGACTACTACCTGAGCGGGCACGCCGCGGCCGACCGGCTCGGGTTGCACACCCACCGCATCCAGTTACTGACCGTTGTAACCAACCGGCGTTTGCGCAACCGCCGCATAGGCGGCTCGCACTTCCAGTTCCTCCACCGCCCGGACCTCTACCGCTACCCCACGCACATCGTCCGCTCCCTGACCTACTGCGGGATCATGCAGCCGATGCGCATGGGCACGCCGCCCATCATCCTCCTAGACATCGTGCAGCAAGGCGTGTTCTACATGACAGCGAACGTGGCCGGACGCATGCTGGACTGGGGCATCCTTCCCGAATACGGGACCGAGCCGCCGCTGGAACCGCACGCCTTGGCCGCCTCTGCCCGGCTGTATCCCGTAGCCGTGCGCCAACGCGCCGGATACGTGCTGCAAGAGATGTCCTCCTGGGCAGTCGCAGAATGGGAAGAGGCCACCGAGTTCGACCTGGAGCCGCTGCGAGCGACCATTCCGGCTGGTTGCGCTCCCGTTGCCTTGAGCGTCCCGGACGTCGGCGGCAGCGTCTTGACGCATGATCTCAGGTGGAACGTGAACGTCAATCTGAACCTGGAGCATGACCTGTGATAGATCCCAGCAGCCTGAGCGAGTGGGCCAAGTCCCACCCCTGGGGCAGGCGCTACCAAGTGAGCCTTCGCGGTTTTGTGGGATGGGGGGTGGTTGAGGGTCCCTGTGTGGGGGTCGAGGCCCTGCTGGAATCGGTTGTGTAAGCGACCGACGATCCAGGAGGGCCTCGATGGCTGCGGATGTTATGGGGGTGCGGTTGGGTTTGCCGCAGTTGCGGGTGTTGGGGGTTGTCTCGGACTCCCCGGAGCGGTTGGTGGTGGCTGTGGAGGCCACCTGGCGGCGGTTGCGGTGCCCTCAGTGCGGGTTCAAGTGCCATAGGGTGCATGACCGGCGCGATAAGCGGGTGCGTGATCTGGAGATCTCGGGGCGGGTGGTGACGCTGGTGTGGCGGCGCCGCCGGTTCCGCTGCGACGACTGCGGCAGCCGGTTTTTGGAGGAGCATCCGGCGTTCGAGGGCGGGTTGACGGGGCGGCTGGCGCGCAGGCTGGTGGCCGATGCCAGGGTCATGCCGGTCTCGGCGGCCGCGAGGCGTCACGGGCTGAGCTGGTGGCTGGTGATGGGCGTGCTCAGCTCCTGGGCCGGGCTTGTGGCTGAGCATCGCAGAAGCCGCGTGTGCAGGGTGCTGTTGGTGGATGAGACCTCGATCCGCAAAGGGCATCGTTACGTGACCGTGGTCGCCTGCGGCGACACCGGCCGGATCCTGGCGCTGATCCCGTCGCGCACCACCGCCGCGCTGTCAACGTTCCTAGCTCAGCAGGGGTATAGATGGTGCAAGCAGGTCAAGGTCGTGGTCAGCGACGGATCGCCCGCCTACAAGGCCGCCATCACCCAGCACCTGGGACACTGTCGGCATGTGCTGGACCGGTTCCACGTCATCAGATGGTTCACAGCGGGGCTCACCGCGGTGCGCCGCGACACCCAACGCCGACAGCCCCCGGGCGTCCAGCCTGTCTTTGACCGCGACGTGTTCCGAGCCAGGTTCCTGCTGCTACGCCGCGGCGACACCCTCACAGACTCTGACCGGCAGCGGCTCGACACGCTGTTCGAGGCGCACCCAAGGCTCCAAGCCGGCTGGGACGCGCTACAAGAACTCCACGGCCTCTACACCGCCGACGACCACCAAGGCGCCCTCGCCGCCCTTGACCGGTTCTGTGACCTCTACCAAACCGGCAAGCTACCCGAATACCACAAAATCGTAGACACCATCATCCAATGGAGCCCCGAAATCCTCGCATGGCACCACACCAGCCGACCCAGCAACGGCCGCATCGAGGGCATCAACAACCTCCTACAAATCCTACGACGCACCGCCCACGGCTTCACCAACCCCACCAACTACCAAACCCGAGCACTCCTCATAACATGAACCCAACCGACACCAGCAACCCCCATCCCACAAAAACGCGAAGGGCCTACCAAGTCGAGCAGGACATATGGTTGGAACGCCTGATAGCACAGATGGCGCGCCACCCCGTGTTGTCACAACGCCTCGCGCTGAGCGGCGGCACCGGGCTGCACAAACTGTGGCTGCCCTCACCGTTGCGCTATTCCGAAGTCCTGGACTACGTGTGCCTGACCGGGAACGCTCACACTCTGCTCGATGATGTCCGCGATCATATGATTCTCTCAGGGTTGAGCCGAGAGCGCCGCTCAGTGCGTCGCAACTCACCATTCCCGAAGGCGTGGGGCGCGTTTCGCAGCGTTGCCGACGGCAGGAGCTACAGGATCAAGGTGGAGTTGGCCGATCCCCACCCTTCGCTGCCCCTCGACGACCACGTCCGGTATATCACAACAGAACTGAAGGCACCCGGAGCTTCAGGCAGTCTTGCGCTGTTCGCCATGTCTCCCGCATACACGGGGGCGATGAAGTTTCAAGCGATCTACTCCAGAGCAAAAGGCCGGGACCTGTTCGACTTCTACCACTGTTTGACGACGCTCGGCATAACTCTAGAGGACGTGGCCGATCTGCTGGAACATGCCAAACTCAACAACCCGTACTTTCTCAAGTGGGGGCTTGTCTCGAACATGCAAACTATGGGCAGGCACCTTGCCCGCAACTCGAAGTTCTTAACCGACCTGGAAGTGGCCGTGCCGGGCTGGTACGGCACAGCAGAGTTTCAGCGCGCTGTGGAGATGCACGCCGAGTTCGCTGAGAGCGTCCACCGCGAGATGCAGGAGCGCAAGGCTTACCGTCGCCGCTACCGGCAAGCCTACGGCCATCACATGGACGCCTCCTGGACGACGAACGTGACACGCCCCCTGCCGCCGCCGGCACGCCCGAAGCGAAACAAATACGACCCGCAGCGCGCGCAGGAACTCAAGCGGGCGGGACTGACGAACGCTCAGATAGCCGAGCGCATGGGCGTCTCGGCGTCCTGGGCGCAACGGCATACCGCAGGCATACGCGAGCGGCACTGAGGCGCGCCTCGCCACAAGTCCGAGATTTCGATGGCCGAGCACTTCGTGGCCAACATGTTGAACCGTGTCATAGACCGCGCGATCCAGGTGCACGGCGCGCTCGGCTACTCGACCGACACGCCGCTGGCGCACATGTATCAGCAGGCGCGCTGGGCACGGTTCGCCGACGGCGCCGACGAAATACACCAGATGCGCATCGCCCAGCGAGCCATCGCCGCCTACAGCGACGACGGGACCACCCGCCGCGCCACGGGCGGCCTGCCGATCTAGCCGGTCGAGTCGCCGGGCGGCGGTCGGTAGGGGGAGAAGATTCCCGGCATCACCGTGAAGCCGTCCACGCGGCCGAACCGGTCGGTCCAGCGTCGCAGCGCCGGATAGTCCTCGCGGGACACGCCGCCCTCCTCTGACAGCACCACATCGCCGAACAGGGCCAGGTCCGCGATGGTGGGATGGGGGCTTGAGGCCACCCAGTCGAGGCCCTCGCGCTCGCGGAACCACAGATGCTCGTCGAGCACGCGGAAGAGGCGGTGGGCGCCGGCGCGCACGGCTTCGATGTCGAAGTCGTAGCCGAGGTTGACGTGCAGGCGCGCCGCGGAGGCCGTGTTCGTCGTGCCCTCGGCGAACAGCAGCCACGAGGCGGTCTCGCCCAGCACGTGCGGGTCGTCCACCGGGTACCAGCGCCGTGCGGGGTCGTAACGCACCGCCAGATAAACCAGGATGGCGTGGGCGTCGCGCAGCACGTAGCCGTCGTCGTCGAGCACCGGGATGTGTCCCAGCGGGTTGATCTTGGCGAACTCCGCCGACTTGTGCTCCCAGCCCGGAAAGAAGTCCACCGGCACGCACGTGTACTCCAGGCCCAGAATGCTCATCAGCAGCCTGACCTTGTAGCAGTTGACCGACAGCTCCCAGTCGTACAGCTTGATCATGGTGCTGCGTTCGTGGGTGCTGGGGTCATGGGGGCTGCTTGCGTGCTCATATGTCCAGGACGAGCCGGTCGCTGCGCGCCCTCGACACGCACACCATCATCTGGTCGCCCCGCCGCTTCTCGCTGTCGCTGAGGTACACGTCGTTGTGGAGCGGCTCGCCGTCGAGCACCGCCACTCGGCACGTGCCGCACGCCCCGGTCTCGCATGAGGAGGCGACGTCCACCCCGTTGGCCCGCAGCACCTCCACGACGGTGCGGCCCGCCGGCACCTCCAGCGTCAGCGCGGAGCGTGCCAGATCGACGTTGAAAGAGATCGAGTTGTCGATCTCGGTGGGGTTGGAGAAATACTCGAAGTGGACGGTCTCCTCGGGGCGGCCTGCGGCGGCGGCAACCCGGCGGGCGGCGTCGAGCATCGGCCCGGGCCCGCACACGTACACGTGCTCGTGGTGCCCGGGATCGGCGAGCAGCGCCTCGAGAGCCGCGCCGGTCTGTTGCGGCGACAGGGCGATGTGCCGTATCACCGATGCCGCCATGCCGTTGAGCACTCCGGCGAAGGCGACATGGGATTCGCTGCGGGCGAACACGTGCAGCTCGAAGTCCAGGCCCTGGTGGTGCAGCGCCCGCGCCATCGACAGCAGCGGCGTGATGCCGATGCCGCCCGCGATGAGGATCGTGCGCAGTGCGTCGCGGCGCAGCGGGAAGTTGTTCCGCGGCTCCGAGATGGCCAGTACGTCTCCGCTGCGCACGCTGTCGTGCAGCGCCGCCGACCCGCCCCCGCCGTCGGGCTCGAGCTTGACGCCGATCACGTAGCGGTCGAGCTCGCCCGGCCCGTTGGTGAGCGAGAACTGGCGCACCAGCCCGTTGGGCAGATGCACATCGATGTGGGCGCCGGGCTGGAAGGTTGGAAGCTGACCGGTCACTCCGACGAGCTCGAACCCCGCCACATCCGCGGCGGCCTGCCACTTGCGTGCCACCCGCACCCGCAGCGGGGCGTGCCGCCCGCCCGCAGCAGGCTCGGGCATCTCCGCGAGATGGATCGGCACCCGCTCGATGGCGGCGACCATCGGCTCCGGCGCCGGCATGGTTGCGGCCTCGGCCTCGACGGCTGCCCGCAAGGCCGACAGCTCCGTGTTGTGGTGGCACCACAGTGCCAGCCGGCCGGCCTCGGCGGGAGCGCCGGCGAGCACGGGCCGGATCACGCAGCGGTCGGCGTCGGCGGGCTGCACGAAGAATACCACGGCGCTCGACGCCAAGCCCCCCGGATCGCTGGCGCGCAGCACGATATGGAACCGGCCGCGCTCGATGACCGCCGTCGCCATGTCCGTGACCGCAGCCGAGGCCTGGCCGCTGCCGGTGCCTTGGCCGGTGTCGGTGTCGTCCCTGTTGGCGGTACTGGTGCCGCGGCCGCTGCCGGTGTTGCTGCCGTCGGCGGTACTGGTGTCGCGTCCGGTGTCGGTGTTGTTGCCGGTGTCAGCACGGGTGTCGCCGCCGGTGTTGTGCCCGTTGGCGGTACCGGTGCTGTGGCCGGTGTTTTCTGAGCCGTTGATGAGTTCCGCCGGCAGGAAGCTGTGCCGGCTCAGTGCCTCCAGCACGAGATCGCTCGGTGCATGCACGGGCAGCGCCCGCAGGCCGAAGGCCCCGGCGGACTCCAGCACATCGATCGTCGGCGGCTCACCGATGGGATCGGCGCCCGACCACACCAGCCCGTAGCGCTCGACGGCAGTGAAGGTGCGATTGCAGATAGTGCGCGCCGGGGCGTCGGCCGGGTGCGCCGGAATGTACGTGCAGCCCGCGGTGCGGCTGGCGTAGCGCCACCCGTGATAGCGGCAGACCAGCTCGCGCCCGTCGTTGCTGCCGATGGTGAGCCGCACGCCCCGGTGCAGGCAGCGGTTCTCCCAGATGTTCACGTAGCCGTCGTCCGCCTTCCAGACGGCCAGCTCGCGGCCCAGCAGCCTCGACCAGCAGACATGGTGGGGCACCACATCCTCCCAGGAGGCCACCGGGTGCCACAGATGCTCGGCGGGACGGCGGTCGTGCTCGCCGGGCGGTGTCTCCGATGCGGTCATGTCACCCGCAGGGTAGGCAGGCTCCGCCACTGCGGTCACACCGGGCCGCTCGCCGGGATCGTCCAGCAGGTCACGCCGGCTCTCCTGCCACAACCGTCCAGCAGGTCACGCCGGTTCGTCTCCCGACACAATCCAGCAGGTCACGCCGGTTCGTCTCCCGACACAATCCAGCAGGTCACGCCGGTTCGTCTCCCGAAACCATCCTAGCAGGTCACGCCGGTTCGTCTCCCGACACAATCCAGCAGGTCACGCCCCCTCGCCCGCGGGGATCACGCCGTAGGTCACGCCGAGTCGGCTCAGCCAGCGCCGGTAGGCGATGGCTGATCGGTCGGCCCGGATCGGGGTCTCGGCCCGTGGATCCAGCGGCAGCCGCTTGGGGTACTGGTTCTCCAGGATCGGCTTGTCCTGCGCCAGAACGCCCTGCTGGAAGCGGCGGATCTCGTTGAGAGTGCTCACGTCGTCGAGCACGCTGGCGAACAGGTGGGCGCGTATGCGGGTCTCGGTCAATGGATGGATGAAGATGCCGATGGCGTCCATGCGGGCGGCGTCGGCCGGCGACGACTTGTAGAGCATGGCGCAATAGGGGTGCGGCACCCGGTAGACGTAGTCGGCCAGGATTCCCCGTGAGGACGCAGCCGCCGCCCGGGGCTGGTAGAAGCGGCAGTCGAAGGCCCAGATCTCGCCGTCGCGCTCCTCGATGCGGTACTCGGCCACCTCCGTGTGGGGCTCGTCGCCGAGCACCCCGGTGTGCACATAGGGGAAATGGGCGAGGTCCAGGAAGTTCTCGATTGCTCGCGGTGCTGAACAGTCGATCCCGACGGTGAGGGAGTTGAGAGTGCGCCGGTCCGGCTCGGCAGCCTCGGGAATGGCGAAAACCCCGCCCTCGGGCTCGCCGACGGTCGTCCACAGGTAGCCGTATGCGCTGAGGGCCTCCAGGGCACGGGCGTCGCCGTTGCGATGGGCTTCGGCCCGTGGTGTGGCACCCTCGTCGAGCCAGTACTCCACGGGCTCGTCGAGCAGCCAGGTCTTGTGCCGTGCGCCGCCGGAGATCTCGTCGAGAGCCGACAGGGCATACCACTGATCGCGGGCAACAGGATCGTCGCAGCCGCGGCCGGGGGCTTCGAGTGCCGTTGCGAGCGCCATTGCCGAAAAGACCCTTCGTGGCTGTCGCTTCTGCACCCGACACGGTAACCGGCAACACGCGACGCGTCACGTCACTGCAGCCGCTGTTGAAGCGGCGGGTGTCGAGCGACAGGCAAGGGGAACGTGCCCGGTAACCGGCTTCAGTTCCGAGCGCTGCAGAGGCTGCCGGATGTCGAGTGACGGCCAGAGAGCCGGTGGCCTGGGCAGGCGTTGGCCGTGGAGATGGGCTGAGCTGCCCCCGACACCGGGATCTCGGTGGCCTCGGCCAGCGTTGGCCGTAATCTTCGGCGATGCGCGAGGCAACCGGCACGCCTGCCGATGATCTCAGGGTGGGCAGTGATCCCTCCACCGTTGGCGGCGAGGTGCATGGCGAGGTGCATGATGACGGGTCTGCCGATGAGTTCGCGGCGCGCGGCGACCGGCTCACCGGTGGCGGCGAGGTGCGTGATGATGGGTCTGCCGATGATCTCGGGATGCACGGTGATCTGGCTGCGGGTGACGGTGAGGTGCGTGACAGCCTGCCTGCGGACCTGGATGCGTCCGGGTATGTCGGCCCCTACCTGTTCCCCAACAACAGCAGGCGGCGCATCTCGGGCGTGCTGTACCTGGTGATCGGCGCGGTCTCGATCGTCGCGGCGGTCGCCCTCGGCGCGGATGCGGTGCTCATCAACGGCGGGTTCGCTGCCGGTGGCGCGGCGCTCATGCTGCTGGGGGCGTATTGCCTGCTGGCGGGCTTCGATCTCGCCATCGACGAGAATGACGCCCTCGTGGCCGCGGCGCGCGCAGTGGGGTTTCCGGTCGGGCACGCCTCGGCCCAGCTCGCCTGGCGAGGGCTGCGGAGCCGCCCCACCTGGCGCCTTCTGATCTACTCCAACGAGGCGCCTCCATCGGTGCGCGGCCTGGTGATCATCGACGGGGTGGACGGCGAGGTCCTCGGCCACATGGTGGAGCCCAACCCCGAGGACTGGACCGACCTCGACGCCTGAGCCCCACCGCCCGCCGCACCAGGTAGGCCTGCCGGGTACTGCCCGCTCGGACACTCGGCTCGCTGCAGTTCCGGACGCGGCCCGGCGGGGTGGTAGCCTCGGCTGGCAAGCCTTCTGGGAGCCGATGGATGTTCGAGGGAAACGGGCGCATGCCGCCTCTGCTGGTCATGCCGGCAAACCTGGGGCGGGGTAGCGCATAGATGTTCGACGGGAACTGGCGCACCGCGGTAGATCGTGGGCTGACCCCCATCGGTGTCTCGCTGCGCCGCACGGGTGTGACCGCCGACATGGTCACCATCACCGGCATCGTCATGGCCAGCGCAGCGTCCGTCGCCATCGCCGCCGGACACCTCAGGGTGGGATTCCTGCTGCTGATCCTCACGGGGATCCCCGACGCCCTCGACGGGGCGGTGGCCAAGGCCTCGGGAACCTCCTCGCAGCGGGGCGCCTTCTTCGACTCGGTGTCGGACCGGCTCACCGACGCCCTGCTCTTCGGCGGCATCGCCTGGTACCTGGTCGGCACCGGGTCGGGGCATCTCGTGCTGCTACCCGTGGCGGTGATGAGCCTCGCCATGATGGTCTCCTACCAGCGGGCCAAGGCCGAGTCGCTCGGCTATGACGCCAAGGGCGGCCTGATGGAGCGGGCGGAGCGCTTCATCGTCCTCGCCTTCGGCCTGCTGTTCAACGAGCTGCTGCTGTGGACGCTGTGGGTGATGCTGGCGCTGACCGCGGTCACCGCCGTGCAGCGCTTCGTGAAGGTCTGGCGGCAGGCCTCCGAGGGACGACCCGTGCGCCCGCGCTCCAGGCGGAGGTCGCGGCGCGCCCACCCCTCCCGTGCCCTGCGCCACACCGGCGAGCCCGGCAGGCGGGCCAGGACGCGCGGCCGCCGGCCTCCCAGCACTCCCAGCACCGCCTGAGCGTCCGTGCCGCCGGTTCTGGCCTACCGGGCCGGGGAGATCCTGGCCCGGCACACGCCTGCACCGCTCGCCGGCGCCGGTGCCCGCGCCGTCGCGGTGGCCGCGGCGGCCGCCGGCGGCGACAAGCGCAAGCTGGTGCGGCGCAACCTCGAGCGGGCTCTGGGAAGGCCCCTGGGCACTGCCGAGGCCGCCCGGCGCACCGTGGCCGTATTCGAGTGGTACGCACGCTATTACCTGGAGAGTTTCACCCTGCCGGGGCTCGACGCAGCGGTCGTGGACGCCGGATTCGGGTACGAGGGCTTCGACGCCATCGATCGCGCCGTGTGCTCGGGCACGGGCCCCATCCTGGTGATGCCGCACCTGGGCACCTGGGAGTGGGCGGCGTGGTGGCTGGCGCAGGTACCCGAGATGAAGGTCACCGCCGTCGTCGAACCGCTCGAGCCCCCGGAGGTGTTCGAGTGGTTCACGTCGTTCCGGCGCCGTCTGGGCATGGAGATCATCGCGGTCGGCCCCTCGGCCGCCGGGCGTGTGGCCACGGCCATAAGGAGCGGCAGGGTGGTCTGCCTGCTGTCGGACCGCGACGTCGGCGGCGGCGGTGTGGCCACCAGCTTCTTCGGAGAGCGCACCAGGCTGCCCGGCGGCCCGGCGCTGCTGGCACTGCGAACGGGAGCGCCGCTGATACCGGCCGCGGTGTACTGGCAGGGCTCGACGCGCCACGCCATCGCCCGGCCCCCGCTGGACACGAGCCGGCACGGCAGCATCCGCGACGACGTGTCGAGGCTCGTGGGGGAGTACGCGGCGGCGTTGGAGGGATTGATCCGCATCGCGCCCGAGCAGTGGCATCTGATGTCGCCCAACTGGCCCAGCGACTACCAGGCTCTCGGAAAGCCCGTTCCCGAGTCGCTGCTCGGTCTGTGACGGCGTGCTCTAGCCTCGTTGTGTGAGGATCGGCATCGTCTGCCCTTACAGCCTCACCCGGCCCGGCGGAGTGCAGATGCAGGTGCTGGGCCTGGCGAGGGCGCTGGGCCGCATGGGGTGCCCCACCAGGGTGCTGGGTCCGTGCGACGGTCCGCCGCCCGCCCCCGGCGTCACCCCGCTCGGCAACAGCCTGCCGGCTATCTCCAACGGCTCGATAGCGCCCGTCGCACCGGATCCGTCCTGCCAGCTGCGGGCCGTGCGGGCCATGCGCGACGAGTCCTTCGACGTAATCCACCTTCACGAGCCGCTGGCGCCCGGTCCGACCATGACCGCCCTGCTGGTGCGGCCCGCCCCGCTGCTCGGCACCTTCCACGCAGCCGGCGGCTCGCTGGCCTACGACCTGATGCCGCGGGCCACGCGGTTCCTCGCCAACCGGCTCGACCACCGTGCGGCAGTGTCGCCCGACGCCCGCGACATGGCTCAAAAGGCCTTCGGCGGGAGCTACGACCTGCTCTACAACGGTGTGGAGCTGGCGAGATACCGCGAGGCGCGCCCCCAGCGGGCCGCGCATCCCACGATCCTGTTCATCGGGCGCCACGAGCCGCGCAAGGGCCTGGGCGTCCTGCTGGAAGCGTTCAGGAGGCTCCCACCCACGGTGAGGCTCTGGGTGGCAGGCGAGGGGCCCGAGACCGCCGCGCTGCGGGCCGCCTGGGCGGGCGAGGAGCGCATCGAGTGGCTTGGCACCGTCACCGACACCGAGAAGATCGCCCGGCTCAAGGGCGCGCACGCCTTCTGCGCGCCCTCGCTGCGGGGCGAGTCCTTCGGCATCGTCCTGCTCGAGGCCATGGCAGCCGGCACGCCCGTGGTGGCCGGTGACATAGCCGGCTACCGCAACGTGGCCTGCAGCGGCCGCGACGCGCTGCTGGTGCCTGCGGGCGATGCCGTGGCGCTGGCGAGTGCCATCGACCGGGTACTGAGCGACGAGGCGTTCTCGCAGCGACTGGTGCGGGCCGGCTTCGAGCGGGCGGAGGCGTTCTCGATGAGAGGGCTCGCCGACCGCTACATGGAGCGCTACGAGCGCATCGCCGTGCCGGCGCGCCGCTCGGGGACTGAGCGGTCGGGCCGCAATCGACCGGAGCGCGCCCGGCTGCCGATGCGGCGATGATTGACTATGTGCCCGGCTGCCGATGCGGGGCAAGCTCTATTGGTGATCGCGACAGTGGGCAGTGTATTGGGTTAGTGCGCTGTTCCAGTTGTGGATGCGTCGGGGCATGGTGTTGAGGTGGTCTTCGATGATGGCGAGTTTGACGGGTGCGATGTTGAGGTCGGTTGCTTTGGGGAGCCAGCGGCGGATTATGCGGTTGGTGTTTTCGTTGCTGCCGCGCTGCCAGGGTGAGTGGGGGTCGCAGATGTAGACCTTGAGGTCTGGGAGGGCTTTTTCGATTTTGGGCCAGTGGGCGATCTCGCGGCCTTGGTCCCAGGTGAGGGTGCGGACCATGTGAGCGGGCTGGCGGCCCAACGCGGCGATGACCGCCGCGTTGACCTCGTCTGCGGTGTGGCCGTTGGGCAGCGCGGCGAGCAGCGCGTAGCGGCTGACCCGCTCGATGAGGGTGACCACCGCGCTGCGGTTGCCGGCGCCGATGATGAGGTCGCCCTCCCAATGCCCTGCCTCCAGCCGTGCCGCGACCGCATCGGGACGCTGCGCTATGGGCTTGAAACCGCCCAGCACGCTGCGCTTGGCGCGTTCGCAGCGGCTGCGGGGCTTGCGGCGGCGCCGGCGGCGCGCAAGCAGCCTCCAGGTGTTCTCGGGCAGGCCCCGGTCGCTGCGGTAGCACCCCTGATAGATCGTCTCCCCACAGATCGCCATGCCCTGCTCGCTGAGGTCGGCCGCGACCGACTGCGGCGCCCACTTCCTGGCCAGCCCCGCCTTGACCGCCGCAGCCAGCAGAGGATCCCCAACCAGCTTCGGCGTCTTCGGACGACGCGCCCGCGCCTCGGCCCCGGCCTGCGCCGCCTCAGCCCGATAGGCGCAGACCCCGCCGTTGCGGCGCAGCTCCCGCCACACCGTCGAGCGGTGCCGGCCCAACAGGCCGCTGATCTCCCCCACCCCCAACCCCGACCTCGCCAGCACCTCAAGCTGCGCGCGCTCGGATGAGCACAAACTCCGTGCCATACTCCTGAACCTCCACCGGATGATCGCCGACACCTACAATCGGCCATCATGGCCGATCCGTCGCGATCACCGGTGGAGCTTGCGCGGCGATGATTGACTGTGTGCCCGGCTGGCGATCCGGCGATGATTGACTACGATTTGCGGGTCCGACAGATCAGGCAGGTTTGCATGAGGTCAGGCAGGTTGAGATCACGCAGATTGCTGAGACCAGGCGGGTCGAGATCAGGCCGGCTGCTGAGATCGGGCCGGTTGCTGAAGCCAGGCGGGTTGAGGTCAGGCAGGTTGCATTGAGGCCGAACGCAGTCGTCGCCTTGGCCGTCGCCGCTCCGGCCGTCGTGGCTGGAATCGTCGTGGCCGCGGTGTTGTGGACCGTCGGCGCCTCCCTCGCGCTGATCCTCGCGCCGGCGGTGGCCGCCGGGGTGCTTGCCGCGGTGTGGCTGAGGTCGACGGCGGCAGGGGCGACCCTGCGGGCGCTCGGGTCGCGCCCGATGGCGGCGGGTGAGAGCCCGCGGCTCACCAACATCGTCGAGGGACTTTGCACCACGCACGGGTTCGCCGAGCCGAGAATCCACATCGTGGAGACGCCTGCGATCAACTGCGCGGGCGTGGGCCATGGGCGCGGCGGGGGTCATCTCGTCGTCACCAGCGGTGCTCTCGAAGAGCTCGACAGGCTGGAGCTGGAGGCCGTGATCGCCCGCCAACTCTGCGAGATGCGGCGAGGCGTCGATTCCGTCACCGCGCTCGCACGCGTCGGCACGCTGCCCGGTGCGCGGATCGCTGCGGCACGCTTGTGGCGGCGGCTCGGCGAGCCTCGACGGGCCTTCGAGGTCGACATCGAGGCGGTGCGGTTGACCTGCTTCCCGCCGGCCCTCGCCTCCGCGCTCGACAAGGCGGCCAGGGCTCCGGGGGCCGAGACCAGATCGGCGGCCGGCCGAGTTTGGCTGGTGGCGCCCGAGGGCACCGCCGAGCCGGGCTGGGCAAGAGCGATGACGCTGCAGCGGATCGACGTTCTAGGCGAGGTCTGATCTTAGGATGGTGGCCATGTCCGACACCGCTGGTTCAGCAGCCGCAACCGCCGGCGCCGCGTCCCCGCCACGCCGGGGCGACGCCGCCACAGGCACCCCGCTGGTCAAGCGAGGCTTGGCCGAGATGCTCAAGGGCGGCGTCATCATGGACGTGGTCACGCCCGATCAGGCACGCATCGCTGAGGACGCCGGGGCGGTGTCGGTGATGGCGCTGGAGCGGGTTCCCTCAGACATCCGGGCCCACGGCGGCGTGTCGCGCATGTCCGACCCCGAGATGATCCGGGGAATCCAGGCCGCGGTCAGCATCCCGGTCATGGCCAAGGCCCGGATCGGCCATTTCGCGGAGGCTCAGATCCTGCAGGCCCTCGGTGTGGACTACGTCGACGAGTCCGAGGTGCTCACGCCGGCCGACGAGGCCCACCACATAGACAAGTGGGCCTTCACGGTGCCGTTCGTGTGCGGTGCCACCAACCTGGGCGAGGCGCTGAGGCGCATCTCCGAGGGGGCGTGCATGATCCGCTCCAAGGGCGAGGCCGGCACCGGCAACATCGTCGAGGCCGTCCGCCACCTGAGGTCCATCGTGGGCGACATCCGCCGCATCGCCGCGGCATCCGACGGGGCCGAGCTGTTCGACTGGGCCAAGCGGCTGCAGGCCCCGCTTCCGCTGGTGGCCGAGGTCGCGGCCACGGGCGCGTTGCCGGTGCCGATGTTCTGCGCCGGGGGCATATCCACCCCGGCCGACGCCTCGCTGGTGATGCAGCTGGGGGCCGAGGCGGCCTTCGTGGGATCGGGCATCTTCAAGAGCTCGGATCCGCCGAAGATGGCCGGCGCCATCGTGGAGGCGGTCACCCACTTCCGCGATCCCGACATCCTCGCCAAGGTCAGCTCCGGCCTCGGCAGCGCCATGAAGGGTCTGGAGACAGCCACACTCGACGTGAAGCTGGCCGACCGCGGCTGGTGAGCGCCACCGCCGGTGTGAGGCCTGCCGGCCAAGGCCGGTGAGCGCCACTGTCGGTGTGCTAGCTCCCCAGGGACTGGTCCCTGCCGGCGCAGGGTGGCAGCCCGAGTGAGCGCCAACATCGGCGTGCTCGCCCTTCAGGGGGGCTTCGCCGCGCACGCGGCCATCCTCGAGCGCCTGGGCGCACGGGTCGTCGAGGTGCGCACCCAGCGTCAGCTCCTCGAGTTGGACGGTCTGGTGCTGCCCGGCGGCGAGTCGACCACCATCTCGATGCTGCTGGAGCGGTCGGGCCTGCTGGTGCCGCTGCGGGAACGGCTCGAGTCCGGGTTGGCGACCCTCGGCACGTGTGCGGGGATGATCCTGCTGGCGCGCCAGGTGATGGACGGTCGTGCCGATCAGCACTTCCTGGGAATGGTCGACATCACGGTGAGACGCAACGCCTACGGCACCCAGCTCGAGAGTTTCGAGGCTGACATCGAGGTGAGCGGCATGGACTCGCCGTTTCACGCCGTGTTCATCCGCGCTCCCGTCGTGGAGTGCTCGGGCCCCGATGTGGAGGTGCTGTCGCGGCTCGACGGGCGGCCGGTGCTGTGCCGCTCCGGTGCCGTCACGGTCGCGTCCTTCCACCCCGAACTCTCCAGCGACGAGCGGATCCACGCCGGCTTCCTCGCCTCCATCGTCTCCTGACCGGCGAGGCGAGTCCCGAGAGCTGCGGGCGCGCCCCCGCCGGGTGCGGGCTACGTCTCCATGACGCAGCCGGGCCGGTAAGGACTCGGCCGGGCCGGCAAGGCCGCGAATGGGCTGCAGGCAGGCAAACACTAGCCTCGGGTGCATGAGCGGTCACAGCAAGTGGGCGACGATCAAGCATCGCAAGGGCGCCGCCGACGCCAAGCGGGGCAAGCTGTTCGCCAAGCTGATCAAGCAGGTGGAGGTGGCGGCGCGCCAGGGCGGCGGCGATCCCGACGCCAACCCCACCCTGAGGACCATGTTCCAGAAGGCCAGGGACAACTCGGTGCCGCTCGACACCATCGAGCGGGCCGTCAAGCGCGGCACCGGCGAGCTGGAGGGCGTCAGCTACGAGTCGGTCACCTACGAGGCCTATGCCCCCGGCGGCGTGGCCCTCTACATCGAGTGCCTCACCGACAACCGCAACCGCACCGGCAGCGAGGTCAGGGCCACCGTCACCCGCAACGGGGGCTCGCTGGCGGAGCCGGGCTCGGTGGCCTGGCAGTTCGAGCGCAAGGGCCAGGTGCTGGTACCCGCCGGCGAGGCGAGCGAGGACGACCTGATGATGCTGGTGCTCGACGCCGGCGCCGAGGACGTCATCGACGACGGGGGAGTGTGGCGGGTGACCAGCGCGCCCGGAGACCTCGCCGCTGTCACCGGGGCGCTGGCGGGCGCAGGGGTCTCATATGAGAGCGCGGATCTGACCATGCTCGCCACCAGCACGGTGCCGGTCACCGAGGCGGGCGCGGCGAGGCAGGTTCTGAAGCTGCTCGACCTGCTCGACGACTTAGACGACGTGCAGGACGTGCACGGCAACTTCGACATCGGCGCCGAGCTCATGGAGGAGTTCGCCCCTTAGGGGGCGACACCCGGGTCAGTCACGCTGTTACCGCCCGCGCCTGGGCTCAGCCGTGGCTTGGGCACTGTGGGGGAGGCGCCTGGTAATCCGCGCCCGTGACGGGTCGCTCACGTAGAGTCGCGCGTATGTTCGTGCTGGGGATCGATCCCGGACTCTCGCGCTGCGGCTACGGGGCCTTGCGCCAGGGTCGCCGGCCTGTGGCGGAGGCCGCCGGCATTCTCAGCACCGCGACGGAACTGGACCGCGCCTCGCGCCTCGCGGAGCTGCAGAGCGACATGCGCGCCCTGCTCGTCGAGTTGCGCCCGGACGTGGTCGCGATCGAGCGGGTGCTCTTCCAGCGCAACATCGCCACGGCCACCTCCGTCAGCCAGGCAGCCGGGGTGGTGATGGCCGAGTCGGCCGCGGCGGGCTGCGAGGTGGTGGAGTACTCGCCCAACGAGGTCAAAGAGGCGGTCGCGGGTTGGGGCGGCGCCGACAAGGCGGAGATCACCGAGATGGTGCGGGTGCTGCTCGGCCTGCCCGGCGCGCTGCGCCCGGCCGACGCCGCCGACGCAGTGGCTGTGGCCCTCTGCCACCTGGCCCGTTTCGGTCCCGCGGCCTCGGCCCGGCAGTCTCGCCAGCGACCCGCACCCTCGGCAAGCGTGTTGCGATGATCGGGTCGCCTGTGAGCGTTCGCGGGGGTCAGCGCGTGGCGGGTCGGGCTGCTCGGGGCGTGCCGTCGTGATCGGGTCGCTTCGGGGACGGCTGCTCTCGCGCTCTGTGGAGGCAGAGCTTCTCGTGGAGGTCTCCGGCATCGGCTACCGGGTGCAGGCGACGCCGGAGACCGCGGCTGCGGTCGGCGACATCGGGTCCGAGGTGTTCGTTCATGTCTGCCACATCGTGCGCGAGGACTCGCAGACCCTGTTCGGCTTCTCGACGCTGGACGAGCGTCAGACGTTCGAGGCGCTGGTGTCGGCGCGTGGGGTCGGCCCCACCCTGGGCCTCGCAATCCTGGCCGTGCACCGGCCCGGCAGCCTGCGCACCGCCGTGGCCACCGACGACGTGGACGCGCTCTGCCTAGTTCCGGGCGTGGGGCCCAAGACAGCGGTTCGGCTGCTGGTGGAACTCAAGTCCAAGCTGCACCTGCCCGAGGCCGAGACACCCCCCGGCGCCGGCGCGGCCACGGATCAGCCCGCCGGGGCGGCCGACGCCCGAGCCGACGTGAGGGCCGCGCTCGAAGAGCTCGGATACAGCGGTGCCGAAGCGGAGCGGGCCCTGGCTGACCTCCCCGCGGGCGAGGACGCGCAGAGCCTGCTGCGGGAGGCGCTGCGGCGCACCGCCGCCGGGGCCTGAAGGCCGAGCGGATGGGCCGCGGTCGGCCTGCGGCGCTCGCCGCGCTCGGAACCCCCGGAGGGGAGTTTGTGGGGCTCGTGATGACGGGCCGCGGTCGGCCTGCGGCGCTGGCCGCGCCGGTCGAGGCGTAGGGTCACGGACGTGTCCCGCTCCGAGATGCTGAACACCTCGACGGCAGCGCCGACCCCAGACCACAGCAGGCACGCCGGCAGGCACTCAGAGACGCCGGACACCTCGACGGTAACGCCGACCCCCGGCCTCCGCAGGCACTCCGAGACGCCGGACACCTCGCTGCCGGCACCGGCGAGCGACGAAGCGGGCACCGAGGCGCTGATGTCGGCGGATCCCCAGCCGGCGGAACGGGTCAGCGAGGCCCGGCTGCGGCCCCGGACCCTCACAGAGTTCGTCGGCCAGGCCGAGCTCAAGGGCCATCTCGACGTGCTGCTCGGAGCCGCCCGCCGGCGCCGCGAGTCCGCAGACCACCTGCTGTTCGCCGGGCCTCCCGGCCTGGGCAAGACCACGCTGGCCCACATCGTCGCCAGCGAGCTGGACGCGCATCTCGGGGCGACCTCCGGACCGGCCCTGGAGCGTGCCGGGGACCTGGCGGCCATCCTCACCAAGCTGGAGCCCGGCGACGTCCTGTTCATCGACGAGATCCACCGGCTCCCCCGGCCCGTCGAGGAGGTGCTCTATCCCGCGATGGAGGACTTCCGCATCGACATCGTGCTCGGCAAGGGGCCCGCCGCCCGGTCGATCCCGCTGGAGCTGGCACCGTTCACACTGGTCGGCGCCACCACACGCACCGGTCTGATCACCGGCCCCCTGCGGGACCGCTTCGGCCTGGTGGCCCGGCTGGACTTCTACACGGCGGACGACCTGGTGTCCATCGTGCAGCGCACCGCTCGCATCCTCGATGTGGTCATCGACGCCGGCGGCGCCGCCGAGATCGCCCGCCGCGCCCGCGGCACGCCACGCATCGCCAACCGCCTGCTGCGGCAGGTGAGGGACTTCGCGCAGGTGCATCGCAGCGGTGCTGTGGACGCGACGGTGGCGGCGGACGGGCTGGCCTTCTTCGGCATCGACGGGATCGGCCTCGACCGCGCCTCGCGTGCGGTGGTCGAGGCACTGTGCGGCAACTTCGCGGGCGGGCCGGTCGGTCTGTCCACGCTGGCCATAGCCGTGAGCGAGCCTGCCGAGACGGTCGAGGACGTCTACGAGCCGTTCCTCATCCAGCAGGGCCTGCTGATGCGAACGCCGCGCGGACGGGTGGCCACAGCGGCTGCCTGGTCGCACCTCGGGCTGGAGCCGCCCGGAGCCGATCCCGCCGCGCAGGCGGAGTTGTTCGCCTGAGTGCCCGCGCGGATGGAGGCGGCCGCAGGCGCCGTCGGCGGTGATCCCGTGGCACCGGCCGGGGTGCCTGGCGCGGCCGGCGCTTCACAGGCACCGCTGGTCGAGTCGGGATGGCTCATGGGCGCGCGCCCTCGTGCGGCGGTGGACTCTGGCGCTTCACAGGCGCCGCCGGCCGAATCCGAGTATCCGCCGGCCGGGCCCGAGGACCTTGACTACGACCTGCCCGAGGCTGCGATAGCGCAGTCCCCGCTTGAGGAGCGGGACCAGGCCCGGCTGCTCGTGGACTGCGGCGACGATGTGGCGCATCGCCGCGTGTGCGATCTGCCGGAGTTTCTCGGGCCGGGCGATGTGGTGGTGGTCAACGACAGCCGCGTGCTGCCGGCACGGCTGCTGCTGCGCCGGGCCAGCGGCGGGGCCGTGGAGGTGCTGCTGCTCCGCCGGCGACCGGACGGGTCCTGGGAGGCGCTGGTGCGGCCCTCCCGCAGGCTGCGCAACGGCGAGATCGTCTTCGCCGGCGCCGAAGCGGGTGCCGGCTCTGTCACGCCTGTCGGTGTCGAGATCGGAGAGGACCTGGGGGAGGGCCGCCGCATCGTTCGCGTCCACAGCGACGGGCGCGACGTTCTCGACGTGCTCACCGACATCGGCACCGTCCCGCTGCCGCCCTACATCACTGCCGGCATCGAAGACCCCGAGCGGTACCAGACCGTGTACGCCCGCCGTGCCACCTCGTCCGCGGCACCGACGGCGGGCCTGCATTTCACCGCGGCGCTGCTAGAGCGGGTGCGCGCTGCGGGAGCGGATGTGGTGGCGGTCGAGCTTGCCGTGGGCCCCGACACGTTCCGGCCGATCACCGTGGCCAGCCTCGACGACCACGTCATGCACACCGAGCAGTACCGCCTGCCCGCCGAGGCCCGGAAGGCGCTGGCGCGGGCGCGGCGGGTGGTGGCCGTAGGCACGACGGTCGTGCGCTGCCTGGAGACTTGGGCGGCCACCGGCGAGGCGTCCGGCCGCAGCGGCCTGTTCATCCGCCGGCCCTTCGAGTGGCGGGTCACCGACACCCTGATGACCAACTTCCACATGCCGCGCTCGACGCTGCTGTGCCTGCTCGACGCCTTCGTCGGGCCGCGCTGGAGGACCCTCTACGAGGTGGCGCTGCAGCAGCGCTACCGGTTCCTGTCCTTCGGTGACGCCATGCTCGTGCCGCGCACCGCCGCCGGCTGCGGGCGGCAGCCATGACGTCGGCGGTGTTGGCGCGGTCGAGCCCGCCCTGCCGTGATCGGCCGGCGAACTGCTGCGGGCGGCAGCCATGACGTCGGCGGTCTTTGTTGCCGAGGCGACCCTGGAATCCTGCGATGCCCGCGCCGGCACTGTGACGACGGCCCGCGGCGGCTTCACCACGCCCTGCTTCATGCCGGTCGGCACCCGCGGCGCGGTGCCCCATCTCGACTCAGGCGACCTGGAGTCCCTCGGCGTGGAGGTGGTGCTGGCCAACACCTACCACCTGATGCTGCGCCCGGGCGCCGAGGCGATCGCCGGCTTCGGCGGGATCCACGCCTTCGCGGCCTGGTCGGGCCAGGTGCTCACCGACTCCGGCGGCTACCAGGTACTCTCGCTCGATCCCGCGGTGGACGACGACGGCGCCGGCTTCAAGTCGGTCTACGACGGCTCGGCCTGCCGGCTCACCCCCGAGGGCGCGGTGCAACAGCAGGCGCTGATCGGAGCGGACATCACCATGGTGCTCGACGTCTGCCCGCCGGCTCTGGCGGAGCGTCCGGTGCTGGCCGCGGCGGTGCAGCGCACCGCACGCTGGGCCCGCAAGGGCCGAGACGCTTTCGTTGCCCATCCCGACGCCGCCTCCAGGCAGTGCCAGTTCGGCATCGTGCAGGGCGGTGCCGACGAGGCGCTGCGCTCCGAGTCTGCGGAGCGAACCACAGAGATCGGTTTCGACGGCTACGCGGTGGGAGGGCTGTCGACCGGCGAGCCGCGCCCGCAGATGCTGGCCGCACTGGATGCCTGCGTGGGGGCGCTGCCCGCAGACCGCCCGCGCTACTTCATGGGGCTGGGCGACCCGCTGGGGATCGTCGAGTCGGTGGCCCGCGGCGTCGACATGTTCGATTGCGTGCTGCCGGCGAGGCTGGGCCGCCACGGCACGGTGCTGTCCGACGCAGGTCGCTACAACCTCGCCGCGGCGCGTCACGCCGGCAGCGACGAGCCGCTGGATCCCGGCTTTCCCGAGAGCCCGGCGGGCCGCTGGCCGAGGGGCTACCTGCGTCACCTGCTGGCCGTGCGCGAGCCGACCGCGGCCCGGCTGCTCACGCTGCACAACCTGGCCTGGCTGTTGAGGTTCATGGCACAGGTGCGCCAGTCGATCCGCAGCGGCACCTTCGACGAGCTGCGCGCCGGCGTGCACCGCATCTGGGCGTGAGCGCTGTCAACCGCGGCGCTGGGCGCTGCCATCGGCCTGCTCGCATCCTCCGCTGACCCCGGAGCCTGGCGTATTGTGGCACAAGACGCCTAGCGCAGGGGACATGAATGCCGGCGGTTCCGGATTCCGTGTGCTGCTAGAGCAGCGACTTAGGCGGCGCACTGCCCTTCTTGGCAGGCCGCTCGGAGCCGTCCCAAAGGCGGATGCGAGCGCTGCGGACCTGTAACCACTGGGCCAGCTCAGACAATAGGCGGGTATGCGTCGATGGAATACCATAGACTTCTTCGTGACGTGCTGCCACAGCAACAGCGAAAGCTATGGCTGCTGCGGTGTATCGTTCGGCTTCGTCGCACAGCTCCTCTGCCGATAGACCCATCAACCGAAACTCTTTGGGATATGTGCCCGCCTCCCTCCAAGCAGCCATCCTGTCAAGCAGATCGGACGGCAATGCGTCTGCAGTGCCTCGCAGGTCTTCAGGCAGCTGCTCCACCAACTCATTGCCGCTGTGCGATCGCTTCGGCCACCTGTCCTCCATAGACACAAGGGCTTTCAATCCATGCTCCAGGGCCATGGCTCCACTAGCACAGACGGCCTTCAATCGCCCGATCTGATACACACGTGCGGTATCCGATCCCGCGGGCGCGGAGCCTTCGATCTCGTTAGGCAGGTATCGTGACATTATCCCATCCAGGTCGTCACGCATACCCACAATGTGATCGTTCGTCTCTGCCATATTGTCAGCGGGCAACATGATCTTCTTCTCCCATTTGACCTCTCCTTGCGGTGGGTCGTCACGCAAGGCCAGCGCATAGGTGCTGATGTGATGCTCGATACTGTTTGTGACCTTCTCAGAACGATGCCGCCACTCCGGTCTGTCGGTGACCTTCACATCCACAGGACAACCGGCCGCTTCGCGTGCCGTGGCACGCAGAGCGCGCCATAGCATGTCGTAGCCGCCGGCGGTGCGGTCAAGGTCATCGAACACGACCACTAGGTCGATGTCGCTGCCGGCCCGAGCCTCGTCTCGCGCTAGCGAACCGAACAGCAGTATCCGACCCGCGCCGTGGCGCTCAGCGATCAGATCGGCGGCACGCTGAGCGTCTGCGAGGGTCGGAACCGGTCGAGCCTGACGAGGAGCCGCCCGCTCGACGATTCGCTCCAATAGCACCCTCGTCGCTGACTGCTCGAAGGAGGCGATGTCGGCGGTGGCTTCTGCCAGGGTCGGGGCGGGCATGTGTGGACATTACCTCCTGCGCCCGTGGCAGGCTCGGCACACCATCGGGCGGGTGGGCCGCGGTGTGCTCGCTCGGCCTCGGGGTCTCCCGCTCTTGTTCGCTGCGCTCACGGGCCGCTCGGGCCGCGGCCTCGCTCGGTGGTGTGGCCGGCGGGCGGGTGGGCCGCGGGTGCTCGCTCGGCCTCTAGGCTCGCGGTCATGGATCCCTCGTTCCTGTTCATCATCCTCATGTTCGGTGCGCTGTACTGGCTGCTGTTCCGCCCGCAGCAGAAGCGCGAGAAGGCTCGCCGCGAGATGGTGCGCTCACTCAAGGCAGGCGACGAGGTGGTGACCAATGCCGGCATCCACGGTGCCGTCGCAGAGGTCGAGGACGCCGTCATCTGGCTGGAGGTGGCCCCCAACGTGGAGTTGAAGATCACACGCGACGCCGTTTCGGGCAGGATCCAGTCATCCGACCCCGACGACGCGGACGATGACGACGACCCCGGTGACGACGGCGACGGCTCCGAGCGCGACGGGGACTGAGGCAGCCGCGGCTCGCGCCCGCAGGCAGGAGGCGCCGTGCGCCGCAGGCTCTTCTATGTGATCGGCATCGTGGCCGTGGCCGCAGCCGGAATCGCCTACACGCTGGCAGCCGGCAACGAGCCGCTGCTGGGCCTCGACCTGCAGGGCGGTGCGAGCGTCGTGCTCGAGCCCACACGCCCGGCGGACACCGACGACCTCAACCAGGCCGTGGAGATCATCCGCAACCGCGTCGACGGGCTGGGCGTCGCCGAGCCCGAGATCAGCACCCAGGGCGGTGACATCCTGGTGCAGCTGCCCGGCGTGGACGACCAGCAGCGCGCCATCGACCTGGTGGGCCAGACCGCCGAGCTGAGGTTCCGGCCGGTGCTCGAAGTGCTGCCCGAGGCCGCCTATGCGACCGCTGTCGAAGCCGCCACCGAGTCTGGCGAGGCCCTTCCGTCGCTTCTCACGCTGACCGAGGGCGACAACCGAGCCGACGCCGAGGTCGTCCTTCCCCAGTACGACGACGACCGCAACATCGTCTTCCGGTACCGGCTCGGCCCCACTCAGGTGACCGGCGAGACCCTTGAGAGCGCGTCCGCCCGCCTCGACGGGTTCGTCGGCTGGCTCGTGGCGCCGACGTTCAAGTCCGGCGGCAGCGGGATCGACCTGTTCAACGAGCTGGGCCGGCGCTGCTTCTACCTGGAGCCCACGTGCCCCACCAAGCGGATCGCCATCGAGATCGACAACGAGGTCGTCAGCGCGCCGGTGATCCAGGAGGACGAGGCCGCCTTCACGCCGTTCGAGCGCTCCACCGTGACCATCTCGGGCGGGTTCAGCGAGGAGGAGGCCCGCGACCTCGCACTTGTGCTCGACTACGGCGCCCTGCCGGTGGTGCTGGAGGCCCAGCAGAGCCGCATCGTCTCGGCGTCGCTGGGCACCGACGCACTCGAGGCCGGTGTGCTGGCGGGTCTGATCGGCCTGGGCCTGGTCTCGCTGTACCTGCTCGCCTACTACCGGCTGCTGGGACTGGTGGCCATCCTGAGCCTGGCGCTGTCCGGCGCGCTGCTGTGGACGATCATCGCCTATCTGGGCGAGACCCAGGGGCTGGCACTCACGCTGGCAGGCGTGACCGGCCTGATCGTCGCCATCGGCGTGTCGGTGGACTCCAACGTCGTGTACTTCGAGCATCTCAAGGAGGACGTCCGCTCGGGCCGCACGCTGCGCTCAGCGGTCGACCGGGCCTTCCCGGTGGCGTTCTCGACCATCGTCAAGGCCGATGTGGCGTCGCTCATCGCGGCGGTCGTGCTGTACCTGCTGACGGCCGGCCAGGTGCGGGGCTTCGCCCTCTACCTGGGCCTGGCCACGATCCTCGACCTGGTGGCCACCTACTTCTTCATGGGCCCGGCGGTGGCGCTGCTCAGCCGCCGCTGGGGGCTCTACGAGCATCCGCGACGCTTCGGCATACCGGTGCCCGCAACCAGCTCGGGCGAGGCGTCGCCGTGAACGAGCGGTCGCCGCGTTACCCCTCCACCGTCAAGGGTTCACGCACCGTCAAGGACCCGCGCTTGGAGGTGTCGCCGTGAGCGAGCGGTCGCCGCGCTCGCTGCGCCAGAGGTTGCAGGCCCTGTACCGCGGGCAGCAGCAGATCGACTTCCCGAAGCTGTGGCGGCGCGCTCTGGCGGGCTCGGCCGCGGCGGTCGTGATCAGCATCGGCAGCTTCGCCGTGCAGGGCGTGGACCTGGGCATCGAGTTCGAGGGCGGCACGGCCTGGGAGATCGGCGCCCCGGGCGTGTCCGTGGCCGAGGCCCGCGACGCCCTGCGCGGCACCGGTGCCGCGGACGCCAAGATCCAGACGGTGGGCGGCGACACCATCCGAGTCCGCGCCGGCGTGAGCGGAGCCGCCGCGGTGGACGAGGTGCGAGACGCCCTGGCGCAGCTGGCGGGCGCGCAGCGCAACGACGTGAGCGTCACCACGGTCGGCCCGTCGTGGGGCGCCGAGATCACCAGCAAGGCGCGCAACGCCCTGCTCGCCTTCTTCGCGCTGGTAGCCGTCTACATCGCCGTGCGGCTCGAATGGAAGATGGCGGTGGGCGCGCTGGCCGCGGTGGTGCACGACATCGTGATCTCGGTCGGCTTCTACTCGCTGTTCCAGTTCGAGGTGACCCCGGCCACGGTGATCGCCTTCCTGACGATCATGGGCTACTCGCTCTATGACACCATCGTCGTGTACGACAAGGTGCGCGAGGTGGTGGGGCGGCTGTCGGCGAGCGGGCGCTACACCTACACCGAGATGATGAACCTGTCGCTCAACCAGGTGCTGATGCGCTCGGTGAACACCACCATCACCTCGATGCTGCCGGTGGCCTCGATGCTCGTGATCGGGCGGTTCGTGCTGGGCGCGGTGACGCTGCAGGAGTTCTCGATAGCGCTGCTGGTGGGCATCGTGGTCGGCACCTACTCTTCGCTGTTCGTGGCGGCGGCTCTCGTGGCCCGCATGAAGGAGCGCGAGCCCGCCTATCTGGAGACGGCCGAGCGGGTGCGGCTGCGCAGCGGCGGCCGCGACGGCGCCACCCGTGTCGTGGCCGCCGACGACGTGCGACACGGCGAGGCCGCATCGTCCAGGCGCGCCCGCAGGGCCGGGGTCGCCAGGACCGCGCCCGCCGCGCCGGTGGAACCTGCCGCGGCCGCTCGGGAACCGGGCGCGGGCGAGGCCGCCAGGAGGCCGGGCGCCGCCGCTCGAACGCCGGGCGCGGGTGCGGTAGCCCGGACGCCGGGCGCCATCCCTCCCCGCCCCCGCAAGAAGCGAAGGAAGCGTTGACGGTTCTCGCACTGGAGGGCCTGCGCAAGCGCTACGGCAGCGTCATGGCCCTCGATGGTTGCGGGTTCAAAGTCGAGCAGGGCCGGATCGTCGGGTTTCTCGGGCCCAACGGCGCCGGCAAGACCACGGCCATGCGCTCGGTGTTCGGGCTGATCCGCCCGGACGCTGGCACCGTCACCTGGAACGGCCGCACACCGACGCGCCATGACCTAACCCGCTTCGGCTACATGCCCGAGGAGCGGGGCCTGTACCCGAAGATGCCGGTGCGCCGCCAGCTCGTCTACATGGCACGGCTTCACGGCGTGTCCCGAGACCGGGCCGCAGCCGCGGCCGACGACTGGATCGAGAGGCTGGGGCTGGCTGCCAGGGCGAACGACCGGGTGAAGGCGCTGTCCAAGGGCAACCAGCAGCGCGTGCAGCTGGCCGCGGCGCTGATCCACGCCCCGGAGCTGATCGTGCTTGACGAGCCCTTCAGCGGGCTCGACCCGCCGGGCCGCGAGCAAGTGGCGGCGATCCTCAACGACACGGCGATGCAGGGTGCCGCGGTGCTCTTCTCTAGCCACGAGCTCGACTTTGTCGAGGGCTTCTGCGACGACGTGTCGATAATCGACCGGGGCCGCGTGGTCATGTCGGGCGTGCTGGCGGAGTTGCGGGACGCGTCACCGCACCGGCGGCTGGAGATCGAGCTGGGCGCCGGCGCGGGCGCGGATCCGCCAGGAGCGGACCTGGCGGGTCGTGTTGAGGGGGTCGTGACCCTGGGCCGCGACCGAACGCGCCTGACTTTCCAGATCCCGGCGGACGTCGATCTGCGAGCCTTGCTGGCTGCGATACCGGATGCCGCGAGCATCAGATCTTGCAGCTACTCGGCCCCGCCGCTGTCCGAACTCTTCCGTCAAGCGGTCGGAGCCCCAGCGGGCACGGCCGGGGAGGTCCGGTGAGCGGATCACAACACGCCCCCGCCGGCCTCCGCGAGCTGCTCGTGCGGGCCATCGCGCGGGGATGACGTGAGCGGGCTTGCCTATGTCCGGCTGGTGGCGGCGCGGGAGATCCGCGAGCGGGGCTTCACGCCCGCCTACCTGATCTTTGGCTTGGCGCTGCCCGGTGCCTTGGCGCTGTTCTTGCTTTCCGGAGCGCAGGCCCTGGGCGCTGAGATAGCGCAGGAGTTGTCGGGGTGGGAAGCCGGCAACTCCGATGGGAGTGCGAAGGAAACGGAGCGGAACCTCGCCTTCACCGTCGTCGCCATCCCGCTGATCCTCGCCACATTCACCGCGAGCCCGTTGATGGGAGCGGCCGTCATCGAGGAGAAGTCCACCCGCATCATCGAGGTGTTGCTGGCAACGGTGAGGCCGCGCCGGCTGCTTGCCGGCAAGATGGTCGGGATCGGCCTGCTGGCGCTGTTGCCGGTCGCGATCGTCGATGTCAGCGCCATCGTGGCCATCGCAGTCTCGGATCTGAGCGATCTGCTGCCGGGGCTGACCGCGGGCCGGCTGCCCGTGATGGTGCTCTGGTTCCTGCTCGGCTACGGCTTCTTCGTGGTGTTATCCGGGACTCTCGCATCCCTGGCATCTCAGCCCGACGAGAACTTCTGGCAAGTCCTGGTCATGCTCCTGGTGTGGGTCGGGTTCTTCGCGGGTTCGGCCACCGTTGCCGATCCTCACTCCGCTTTCGCCGTTGCCGTCTCTTACGTGCCGTTCACGGCTCCGTTCGTGGTGCCCGCAAGGGCCCTGACGGGTGACATCACCGCCTGGGCACACCTGCTGGCGGCAGCGCTGATGGTCGCCGTCATGGTGCCGATCTGGCTGGCGGCGGCCAGGATCTACGCCGGGTCATCGCTGCGCGTTCATGGCCGGACCAGGATCGGCGACGCCTACAGGTCGGCCGAGCTCTGACCAGCGCCGCCTCAGGTCACCTTTATCAGGTCACCTCGATGGTCGTGGCGATGATTGATCGGCGATCGTAGACCGCGGTCTCGCCGCCGAGTTCGACGGTGACGGCTCGCATGGCAGGATCGAAGGACGACCCCCCGACGCGGAACGTGAACGATCCGGGCTCGGTGGCTAGCGCCATGTCGAGCCCGTGGAAGGCGAGCCGGCTGGGGTGGACGCCGAAGACCACATTGCGGGTGGCGCCGGCCGGGATCGGCACCCGGGCGAACCCCACGAGCTCGCGCACCGGTCGGGCCACCGAGGCCACCTCGTCGGTGACATAGAGTTGCACGACCTCGTCGCCGTCGCGGTCGCTGGTGTTGGTGACCGCCACCGACACGGTGGTCGCGGCGGTGGTCGAACCGGGCTCGACCTGAGGCTCGGCGTACTCGAACGAGCAGTACGAGAGTCCGTGGCCGAACCAGTGGAGCGCGCTGGTCTCGCAATCGACGTAGTCGCCGTAGAACTCGCTGCGGTGGCCCCGGTTGCGCATGTCGTGGTGGAGCGGCAGCTGTCCCACATGCCTCGGCAGGCTGACCGGCAGGCGGCCGGCCGGGCTCACCGCCCCCGTCAGAACGTCGGCCAGCGCGGCTCCGCCCTCCTCGCCGGGCGGGACGCACCACAGCAGCGCCGCCGCGGCCGACGCCTCGGCGCCGAGGGTGTGGACCCGACCGCTGATCACCACGACCACGGTCGGCGTGCCGGTTGCCGCGACCGCGGCCACCAGCTCGCCCTGAACACCGGGAAGGCCCAGGTCGGTGGCGTCTCGGGCCTCGCCGACGGTGGCGTCGAGCGTGAGCCCGGATCTGGCCCCGACAAAGAGGATGGCCACATCGGCGGCCTCCGCCGCCGCCACCGCATCGGCGAACCCGCTGCGATCCTCGCCGCTGTCGGCGCAGCCCCTGGCATAGCTGACGGCGGCGTCTCCGAGCGCGGCACGCAAGCCGGCCAGGGGAGTGACATGACGGATGTAGTGCGCTCCGGCGGCGTAGGCGCCCGGTGCCTCGGGCAGCTCATCGGTGCCGAGCCCGTCAACCGTCGCGCCGGCGGGCGCGAGCGTGTCGGCCACCTCCTCAAGGCGGCACTGCCAGATGATCTCGACATGGGCGGGATAGTGGTAGTCGCCCTGCAGCAGCCTGGCGTCGTCGGCGTGGGGGCCGATCACTGCGACGCGCCCGGCCGCGGGATCGAGCGGGAGCACGCCGCCGTCGTTGTGCAGCAGCACCACGCCTTCGGCCGCGGCACGCCGGGCCAGGGCCCGCTGGCCGGCGGCGTCGAACACCTCGGGGGCACGTCCCGGATCGACGTAGGGGTCCTCGAACAGCCCGAGCCGGAACTTCTGGGCCAGCACGCGGGCGCAGGACTCGTTGACGAGAGCCTCGTCGAAGCGCCCGCTGCGCACCGCCTCGGGAATGTGCCGGTAGCAGTCGAGCACGGGCAGTTCGATGTCGAGCCCGGCGCCGAGGGCGGCGACCGCCGACTCGGCGTCATCGGCGGCGGTCTTGTGGCTGAGGCTGAGCTGCTTGACCGCAAAGTAGTCCGCCACCACCGTGCCGTCGAAGCCCAGCTCCTCGCGCAGCAGGCCGGTCAGCAGCTCGCGGCTCGCCGCGACGGGGACGCCGTCCACCGAGGAGTAGCTGTTCATGATCGATGCGAGCCCGGCCTCGCGGACGGCCGCGGCGAACGGTTCGGCGTAGACCTCCCGCAGTTCCCGCCCGCCGAGATGCACCGGCGCCTGGTTGCGTCCCCCGACCGAGCCGGAATATCCCAGGAAGTGCTTGCCCGTGCAGACCACGCCGCCGGCCAGGTCGTCGGTCTGCAGCGCCCTCACATACGCCACCCCCATGCGGGCGCATAGCTCGGGCGACTCCCCGTAGGTTTCCTCGACCCGCCCCCAGCGGGGGTCGCGGGCCACATCGAGCACCGGAGCGAGGTTGTGGCGTGCGCCGACCGCCAGCATCTGCGCACGGATCACCCCGGCGACCTCGCCCATCAGGTCGACGTCCCAGGTGGCGGCGAGCCCGAGGCCCTGCGGGAACGTGGTCGCGCCGCGATGCAGGAAACCTCCCACCGCCTCCTCGTGAACCACCATGGGAATGCCCAGCCGGGTGCGCTCGACGAGCACCCGCTGGATCGAGTTGGCGAGCTCGGCCGATTCTCTGGGTCCGAGGCCGGTGCTGGCACCGATCCGGGTGACCTGGCCGATGCCTTCGGGCAGGAGTTGCGCGGTGCGGTCGCTGTCGAACGGCAGCAGGCGCGCCAGCCACACGGCCCCGAGCTGCGACACCTTCTCGGTCAGGGTCATGCGGCTCAGCAGATCGTCCACCCGGTCGCTGACGGCGGCTGCAGGATCTCGATACAGAGCACTCATCGGTGCACGATGATAAAGCACCGAGCGCTTTGACCGCCGGGTTTGAGAGGGCTCGCGCTGTGCCTGCCCCGGTACTGTTGCGCAGGTGACCGGCAGCGAGCACAGCGCAGCACCCCAGAGGGTCCCCCAGGCGGCCTGAGTGGCGGGGCCCGAGTGTCGACGGTAACGAGGGTCCTGCCCTGGAGGCGCGGCGCCAAGCGCCCGGCCGCGGCTGAGATCACGGCGCTGCTCAACTGCTACCGGCAACACCGGCGCGGCGCCTCCACCGACCTCATCGAGCGGGCCTTCGAGGTGGCGGCCGCCGCGCACGTCGGGCAGACGCGGCTCTCGGGCGAGCCCTACATACGCCACCCGGTGGCGGTGGCCACCATCGTCGCCAAGCTCGGGCTCGACGACGTCACCGTGGCGGCGGCGCTGCTGCACGACGCGGTCGAGGACACCGACGTGGCCCTGGCCGCCATCGAGGCCGACTTCGGCGCGGACGTGAGCCGCATCGTGGACGGGGTGACCAAGCTCGATCGGGTGCAGTACGACACCCGCGAGCAGCAGCAGGCGGCGTCGGTGCGCAAGATGATCGTGGCCATCGCCCGCGACCTGCGGGTGCTGATCATCAAGCTGGCGGACCGGCTGCACAACCTGCGCACCCTGGCGGTGCTGCCGGTGTTCAAGCAGAACTACATCGCCCGTGAGACCCTCGACGTCTACGCCCCGCTGGCGCACCGGCTGGGCATGCAGGACGTCAAGCAGCAGCTCGAGGACCTGGCCTTCGCGGCGCTCGAGCCGCGCCGGTACGCGGAGATCGACCAGATGCTTCAGCAGCGCGCGCCCGAGCGCGACATCTACCTGGCGCAGGTGCTCGGCGACGTGGAGGCGCGGCTGACCGAGCTCGGCATCGCCGCCGAGGTCACGGGCCGCCCCAAGCACCTGTGGTCGATCTACGAGAAGATGGTGGTGAAGGGGCGCACCTTCGCGGAGATCTTCGACCTCGTCGGCATCCGCGTGATCGTCACCTCGGTCAGGGACTGCTACGCCGCGCTCGGCTCGATCCACTCCGCCTGGCGGCCGGTGCAGGGCCGCTTCAAGGACTACATCGCCATGCCCAAGTTCAACCTCTACCAGTCGCTGCACACGACCGTGGTGGGCCCGCAGGGCAAGACGCTGGAGGTGCAGATCCGGACCCGCGAGATGCACCAGCGCGCCGAGCACGGCGTGGCCGCGCACTGGGAGTACAAGGACGACTCGCCGCAGGCGGACATGGCCTGGCTGGCCCGCATCATCGACTGGCAGCAGGAGACCTCCGACCCCGCGGAGTTCATGTCCAACCTCAAGATCGAGCTGGACACCGACGAGGTGTACGTGTTCACGCCGCAGGGCAAGGTGATCGAGCTGCCGGCGGGCGCCACGCCGGTCGACTTCGCCTACAGCATCCACACCGACGTGGGCCACGGCTGCGTGGGCTCGAAGGTGAACTCCAGGCTGGTGGCGCTCGACAGCCGCCTGGAGTCCGGCGACGTGGTGGAGATATTCACGTCGCGCACCGAGGGCGCGGGGCCGAGCCGGGACTGGCTCAAGTTCGTGGCCAGCCGCAGGGCGGCCAACAAGATCAGGCAGTGGTACTCGCGGGAGCGCCGGGCCGACGCCATCGAGCAGGGCCGCGACGACCTGATCCAGGCGCTGCGCCGCGAGGGCCTGCCGGCGCGGCGGCTGCTCAAGGACAAGCTGCTCGAGGTGGTTGCCGAGCAGCTCAACTACGCCTCGACCGACCTGCTGTTCCTGGCCATCGGCGAGAGCCACCAGTCGGCCTCGTCGGTAGCAGGGCGCTTCACGAGGGAGCTGCAGGGCGACGACGCCGGCGTCGTGGATGCTGCGGCCGGGCGCGACCGGCTGCCGACCACGGTCTGGCGCCGAGCCGAGCGCCGCAGCGCCAGCGCCGACATCGGCGTTCACGTCGAGGGGCTCGACGACATCCTCATCCGGCTCTCGCAGTGCTGCAGCCCCGTGCCCCCCGACGAGATCATCGGGTTCGTCACCCGCGGCCGGGGCGTGTCGGTGCACCGTTCCGACTGCCTGAACGCCATAGGGCTGTCCGAGGGCCAGGCCGACAGGCTGATCGAGGTCGAGTGGGACACCGAGAGCGGCGGCCTGTTCTCGACCACGATCACGGTCCAGGCCCTGGACCGGCCCGGACTGCTGCGCGACGTGAGCGACGTGCTCGCCGAGCACCGGCTCAGCATCCTCAGCGTCCGCGCCGAGACGGGCGACGACTTCATCGCCCGCATGGATCTCGAGTTCGAGCTGGCCGACGTGTCCCAGCTCGACTCGGTGCTGTCGTCGGTGCTCGGCCTCGAGAGCGTCTTCGACGCCTACCGGGTGCTCCCCGGCCGCAGCAACCCCAACTGAACCCCCTAAGGCGAGGACACTGCCTATGGTTCGGTGCGTGGTTCAGCTGGCTTGCATGGTCATGCCCGAGGGGCCCGTAGCCGAGGTCGTGCGGGCCGCGGCGGCGGCCGAGCGGCTCGGCTGCAGCCGGGTGTGGATCCCCGATGAGGGCCTGGCGGCCCGGGAGTGCTGGGTGACGCTGGGAGCGGTCGCTGCGGCCACCGACTCAGTCGAGATAGGCACCGGCATCACCAACGCCTACACCCGCCATCCGGCTATGACGGCAGCGGCCGTCGCCACTCTGGACGAGGCGTCGAACGGGCGCGCCGCGCTCGGGATCGGCGCGGGCGGGGCCCTCACCCTGACGCCGCTGGCCATCGAGCGCCGGGCGCCGATCACCGCCATGCGCGACCTGGCGCGCACCAGCCGGGCGCTCTGGTCGGGTGCGACCGTCGACTACGAGGGCGTGGCCGGCGGGTTCCGCGGGGCGCGCCTCGACTACGGCCGGGCGGGGATCCCGATCTGGCTGGCCGGGCGCGGCCCGCGAGTGATCCGGCTGGCGGGGGAGATAGCGGACGGCTTCATCCTGTCATTCGTGCACCGGGAGTTGATCGGAGAGCACCTGGCGGAACTGCGCGCCGCCGCCGCCGAGCATGACCGCCCCTGTCCGAGGCTGTGCTACATGACCACCTTGGCGACGACGGAGCGTGCCCGGGAGACCGCGCGGGCCAACCTGACCTTCCGGCTCGTCGACTCTCCCGCGGAGGTCAAGGCGCGGATCGGCTTGGACCGCCACACCGAGGCCGCCATCCGTGAGGGCCTCGCCGGCGGCGGCCCCGCGGCGGCGGCCCGCTTCGTGCGCGACGACTGGATCGACGCCTTCGTCATCTCCGGGACGGTGGACGAGTGCCGCGCGGAGGTGGCCGCCGTGGTGGCCGGCCACGGGATCGACGAGTTTCAGGTGCCGGTGAGCGACCTCGCGTCGGCCGCTGAAGACCTGGCGCTGGCCGCGACGGTCGTCCGCGACACCGCCTGAGCCCCATGGCGGGCCCGCCGGGCTGCGGCCTGCCCTGGCGACGCTGGGCGACCTCGCTGGTGCCTGAGCCACGGGCACCTCCAGCCGCCTCGGCGGGATCGGCATCTGGCGACGCTGGGCGACCTCGCTGGTGCCTGAGCCCGATGGCGGTCCTGGGGCCGCGGCGCTGTCCGGCGGTGACGGCCGCCCACGGCCCGACATGATGCGCCGGTAGCCTCGCAGGTCGTGGCCGAACCGCTGTTTCGAGCACCCGCGGGCACCCGCGACATCCTGGCGCCGGAGTCGTCTCGGCGGCGGCGGCTGGTGGGCGTATTCGCCGATCTCGCTGCCAGGTCGGGCTTCGGGCTGCTGGAGTCGCCCCTGTTCGAGGACGTCGGGGTTTTCCGGCGCCTCGGCGCGTCCACCGAGGTCGTCACCAAGGAGATGTTCGAGTTCTTCGACAAGGCCGAGCCGCCCCGCCATCTCGCGCTCAGGCCGGAGCTCACCGCCAGTGTCTGCCGGGCCTTCGCCGAGCACCGGCCGACGGCGCCGTGGAAGATCTGGTACTCGGGCCCGCAGTTCCGCTACGAGCGTCCCCAGGCCGGCCGCTACCGCCAGTTCGACCAGGTGGGCGTCGAGACACTGGGCACCGACGACCCGCAGGCCGACGTGGAGGTGATCTGCCTCGGTGCTCGCTTCTACGAGGCCCTCGGGATGCGCCGTGTGCGCTTGGAGATCAACAGCCTCGGCGACGCCGAGAGCCGTCCCGCCTACGACGCGGCGCTCAGCGAGTACCTCCACGGCCGGCGCGCCGAGCTGACCGAGCAGTCCCGGCTCACGCTGGAGCGCAACCCGCTGCGGGTGCTGGATTCCAAGCGGCCCGCGGACGCCGCCGTCATCGCCGGGGCGCCGCTGATGGCCGACTTCACCACAGGCGCCTCGGCCGAGCATTTCGAGGCGGTCCGGGCCGGGCTCGACGGCCTCGGCGTCGCCTACGAGACGTCGCCACGGCTCGTGCGCGGCTTCGACTACTACACCCGCACCGCCTTCGAGTTCGTGGCCGACGCCCTAAGCAGCGCCCAGAACGCGGTGGGCGGCGGCGGGCGCTACGACGGCCTGGTGCAGGCACTGGGCGGGCCGCCCACGCCGGGCATCGGCTTCGCTCTCGGGGTGGACCGCATCCTGCTGGCCTGCGACGCCGAGAGAGCCTTCGCCGGTGACGCCGCCGGGGTGCAGGTGTTCGTGGTGGACACCGCCGGCGGCGACAGCGCGACCGTGCTGTGCGACCGGCTCCGGCAGGCGGGACTGGGTGTGGAGCGAGCCTTCGACGGCCGGTCGATGAAGGCTCAGATGAAGCGGGCGGACCGCTCCGGTGCGCACCTGGCAGTGATCGTCGGGCCCGACGAGAGGGCCGACCGCAGCGCCACCGTGCGCGACCTGCGCAGCGGCTCCGGGCAGCGCAGGGTGCCACAGGTCGAGCTGGTGGCCGAGGTCACAGCGATGCTGGCCCGGAGCGAGAGCGGCTCATGACCGGCAGAGACGCCACCGAGACCCAGTCGCCGGTGCCCTCGGGGCTTGCCCCGGAGCGGCTCATGACCGGCAGCGAAGCCACCACCATGCGCACCGACCTTTGCGGCAGCCTCCGGCTGGCCGACGCCGGGCGGGCGGTGGTCGTCTGCGGCTGGGTGGACCGCCGCCGCGAGCACAGCGAGCATCTCGCCTTTGTGGACCTGCGCGACCACAGCGGCGTGCTGCAGTGCGTGGTGGACGGGGCCCGCGACCTGCGCTCGGAGTACGTGGTGCGCATCTCGGGCAAGGTGTGCGAGCGCCCCGCCGGCACGGCCAACCCCGCGCTGCCCACGGGTGACGTCGAGTTGCAGGACTGCACCGTCGAGACGCTCTCGGGGGCCGAGCCGCCGCCGTTCCCGCTCGATGAGCGCGGCGAGGTGGACGAGACGCTGCGCCTGCGGCACCGCTACGTCGACCTGCGCAAGCCGAGGATGCAGCGCAACCTGCGAGCCCGCGCGGGCCTCAACCGTGCCGTGCGGCAGGCCATGGACGCTCAGGGTTTCATCGAGGTCGAGACGCCGCTGCTGATCGCGTCCACGCCGGAGGGCGCCCGCGATTTCGTGGTTCCCTCGCGCAAGGAGCCGGGCGCTTTCTACGCGCTGCCCCAGAGTCCCCAGATCTTCAAGCAGCTGGCCATGGTGGGCGGCATCGACCGCTACTACCAGATCGCCCGCTGCCTGCGCGACGAGGACCTGCGCGCCGACCGGCAGTTCGAGTTCTCGCAGCTAGACGTGGAGGCCTCGTTCGTGGGCCGTTCCGACGTGCTCGGCTTCGTCTCGGCGGCCGTGGTCGCGGCCACGGTCGAGGTCGCCGGCGTCGATCCCGGCGAGATACCCCTCATGACCTGGCACGAGGCGATGGAGCGCTTCGGGTCCGACAAGCCCGACACTCGCTTCGGCATGGAACTGGCCGAACTGACGCCGCTGTTCGCCGGCACGGAGGCCCGAGTGTTCCAGGCGCCTTGCGTCAAGGGGATCCGCCTCAGCGGCGGCGCAGACTCGCTGTCGCGCAGCCGCATCGACGAGCTGGTCGCTGCCTGCCAGCGCTGGGGCGCCAGGGGACTGGCTTGGATGCGGGTCGTCGCCTCCGATGCGGGCGGCACCGCGCTCGACGCGGGGGTGGCCAAGTTCCTTTCGGAGTCCGAGGCCGCAGGGGTGATCGATGCTCTGGGGGCGCGTGCGGGCGACATGGTGTTCCTCGTGGCCGACGAGCGCCCGACGGTGCGCCGCGTGCTGGGGCTGCTGCGCCTGGAGCTGGGCCGGCCCGCGGTCAACGACGGCAGCTTCAACTACCTGTGGGTGGTGGACTTCCCGCTGTTCGAGGGGATCGGCGCCAGCGGCGAGCCGATCCCGTCGCACCATCCCTTCACCATGCCCCACGAGGCCGACCTGCCACTGCTGACCTCGGGGGAGCCGCTGGGCAGCGAGGCGCTGCTCGGCGTTCGCAGCCAGGCCTATGACCTGGTGCTCAACGGCTGGGAGCTGGGCTCGGGCAGCGTGCGCATCCACCGCGGCGACGTGCAGCAGCGCATCTTCGAGCTGCTGGGCATCACGCAGGAGCAGGCCCGCTCGCGCTTCGGCTTCCTGCTCGACGCCTTCAAATACGGCGCCCCGCCCCATGCCGGCTTCGCGGTGGGCCTCGACCGCCTGGCGGCTCTGCTGGTGGGCGAGGAGAACATCCGCGAGGTGATCGCCTTCCCCAAGACCCAGTCGGGGGCCGATCCCCTGACCGGAGCGCCCAGCCCCATCGCCGGCGCCCACCTGCGGGAGCTGGGCCTGCAAATCCCGCCCCCTTCCTAGGAGAGCGTGCCCGCAAGCGCGTGGCGGGCCGGGTGCGGCCGTGGTGCTGCTCGAGGCTGGGACCGCCGGGGTCGCCGGCAGCGTTGTCCTAGGGTTGGAGCGTGGCGGGTGACTTGTTCGAGTCGGCGGCGTCGGAGCGTCTCAGGGGCAGGGCGCCGCTGGCGGCGCGGCTGCGGCCCCGCACCCTGGCAGAGATCGTCGGCCAGCGCCACCTGGTCGGGCCGGGCCGGCCGCTCCGGGAGCTGATCGAGGCCGACCGGCTCTCGTCGGTGATCCTGTGGGGCCCGCCGGGCACCGGCAAGACGACGCTGGCCCGGGTGGTGGCGCTCACCACGTCCAAGACCTTCGAGGAGCTCTCCGCGGTCACGGCCGGCGTCGCCGACGTGCGCGGCGTGATCGAGCGCGCCCGGGACCGCCTGGGCACCCGTGGCACCGGCACGATCCTGTTCCTGGACGAGGTGCACCGCTTCAACAAGGCTCAGCAGGACAGGCTGCTGCCGGCGGTGGAGGACGGGCTGATCGTGCTGATCGGGGCCACCACCGAGAACCCGCACTTCGAGGTGAACCCGCCGCTGATGTCGCGCTCGACGCTGTTCCGGCTCGAGCCGCTGGACGTGGACGCGCTCAGCGAGCTGGTGCGCAGGGGTCTGGCCGCCGAGTCCGCCACGGCCGACGAGGATGCCGTGGAGCATCTCAGCAGTCGCAGCGCCGGCGACGGCCGCCACGCGCTGACCGGCATCGAGGTCGCCATCGCCCTGGCCCGCCGCCGGGGCAGCAGGGCCTCGGGCGCTTCGGGCGCTTCGGGTGAGTCGGATGGCTCGGGCGCTTCGGGTGGCTCGGGTGGCTCGGGTGCTTCGGATGCCTCGGTTGGGTCCGCGGGGACTGCCCATGTGACGCTCGCCGATGCCGAGGCCGCCGCCGACGCCAAGGCGGTCCGCTACGGGCGTGACGGCCACTACGACGTGATCAGCGCCTTCATCAAGAGCATCCGCGGCTCCGACCCCGACGCCGGGCTCTACTGGCTGGGACGGATGCTGGAGGCGGGCGAGGACCCGCGCTTCATCGCCCGGCGGCTGTTGATCCTTGCCTCCGAGGACATCGGCCTCGCCGACGACGGCGCCCTGTTGGTGGCCGACGCGACGGCCCGTGCCGTGGAGTACGTGGGGCTGCCGGAGGCGCAGCTCAACCTGGCCCACGCAGTGGTGAGGCTCGCCACCGCGCCCAAGTCCAACAGGGTGACCGTCGCCCTGGGCCGCGCCGCCGCAGACGCCCGGGCGCCCGGCGCGGCGGAGGTGCCGGCGCACCTGCGCGACGCCCACTACGCGGGTGCGGAGTCACTCGGCCACGGGATCGGCTACCGCTACCCCCACGACGATCCCGGCGGCTGGGTGCCCCAGCAGCACCGGCCCGCCGAGGTCGCCGGCAACGTCTACTACGAGCCCTCCGAGCACGGCGCCGAGGCCGACCTCGCCGCGCGCTGGCCGGGCTTGCGCAGCGGCGCCGGCTAGAGCCGCCGGCGGCCGAGCAGCCGTCACCCTTTGCTCTGGGGAATCCGGGCCGGCCCGCACAGCTGCGAAGCGTGTCGTGAACATCCCGCGCCCCTTGATCGCCGGGAGGCGGGCACTGCGTCGCACAGCGGTATCGTCCGACGAGGCCGCGCCTTCGCAGAACAGATGGTGCTTCACGGTATCTTGGCACGATGAGCGCTGTCGATCTGGCCGCTGTGATCGTCGCCGTCGTGTGCCTCGCCACGGTGGCCGTGCTGACCGTGGCCATCGTCTCGCTGGTGCGGTCCCTGCGCGAGCTGCACGGCGTGGTCGACGAGCTCAGGGCGTCCGCCCTGCCCATGGTGGACGACCTGCGAGCCACCGTGGCCCATGCCGATGCCGAGCTGAGCCGCGTGGACGGCGTGATCGGGCGCGCCGAGCGCGTCGCGGTCACCGTCGACCATGCCAGCCGCCTCACCCACAAGGCGTTCGCCCCGCCGCTCATCAAGGGCCTGTCACTGGTCTCGGGCGCCGGTCACGCAGGCCGCCGCCTGCGCGAGCGCCGTCGGGCGCGACGCTCGCTGGACGTGGCGGCGACCTCGACCTTGACCCCCGCTCCTGGCGATGCGGCATCAGTGCTCGTGGGTGCCCCAGAGTCTGCGAGGACACTGCCATCTGCGGGGACACCGCGCCAGCGGCCGGCAACCGCCACCGGCAGCGCACGCCGGCGGAGGCGGCGGTGAGGCGCCTGTGGTGGCTCGGCGCCGGCTACTTCGCCGGCCTGGCCACGGCCGCATGGATCAGGGGCAAGGTGCGCCGCGCCGCCGAGCGCTACACGCCCGAGCATGTCCGCGGTGCGGTTGCGGGCCGCGCACGCGACCTCACCGACCGGGCCCGCCAGAGCGCGGAGAGCGGCTCCCGCCGGGCGGCGGGCGAGGTCAGGCGCGTGGCCGGCGACATCGCCGCCGCCGCCGCCGAGGGGCGCGCCGCCATGCGCCGGACCGAGACCGAGCTGCGGGGGCGAGGGCCGGCCACGGGGGGTGAGGAGCAGCCATGAAGACCCACGAGGTGCGCCAGGCCTTCGTGGACTTCTTCGTCGAGCGGGGCCACACGCACCACCCCTCGGCCGGCCTGATCCCGCACGATCCCACCCTGCTGTTCACGGTGGCGGGCATGGTGCCCTTCAAGCCCTACTTCACCGGCGAGCAGAGGCCGCCGTTCGACCGCGCCGTCACCGTGCAGAAGTGCCTGCGCGCCGGCGGCAAGCACAACGACCTCGACGAGATCGGTCGCACCTCCCGTCACCTGACGTTCTTCGAGATGCTGGGCAACTTCAGCTTCGGCGACTACTTCAAGTCCGAGGCCTGCGCCTGGGCGTGGGAGTTCACCACCGAGGTCCTGGGCCTCGACCCGCAGCGGCTGTGGGTGACGGTGCATCTCAGCGACGACGAGGCCGAGACGATCTGGCGGGACGAGGTCGGCGTCGCAGCCGAGCGCATCCAGCGTCTCGGCGAGGACAACTACTGGCGCATGGCCGACGTCGGTCCCTGCGGCCCGTGCTCGGAGATCTTTTGGGACAAGGGGCCCGACTACGGGCCTTCCGGCGGCCCCGCCCACGGCGGCGAGGAGCGCTATGTGGAGATCTGGAACCTGGTGTTCATGCAGTTCGAGAGCACCGCAGGCGGCGAGGAGATCCCCCTGCCGAGCCCGTCGATCGACACGGGCCTGGGCCTCGAGCGCACCGTGTCGGTGCTGAAGGGTGTCGACTCGGTGTGGGAGACCGACGAGTTCGTGGAGCTGCTGGCCGCGGCCGCGCGGCTCACCGGCACGGCGCCGGGCGCCTCGGCGGCGACGGACGTGTCGTTGCGGATACTCGCCGACCACGCCAGGTCTACCTCGCTGCTGGTGAGCGACGGGGTGTTCCCCTCCAACGAGGAGCGCGGCTACGTGCTGCGGCGCATCATCCGCCGAGCCGTGCGCCACGCCTACCTGCTGGGGGTGGACGATCCCGTCATGGCAGGCATGGTCGACGCCGTCGTGGACGTGATGAGCGACGCCTATCCCGAGCTTCGTCGCACCCACGGCTACGTTCGCGACGTCATCGACCGCGAGGAGCAGCGCTTCCGCCAGACGCTGCGCACGGGCCAGTCGATCCTCGACACTCGTCTCGGCGGCCTGGCGCCGGGGGAGCCCCTCGACGGCGAGGTCGCCTTCCTGCTGCATGACACCTACGGCTTCCCCCTCGAGGTGACCGTGGAGATAGCCGCCGAGCAGGGCACAGAAGTCGACGTGGAGGGCTTCGCCGCGGCCATGTCCGCACAGCAGCAGCGGGCCCGCAGCGCGCGCTCGGCGTCTGCCGACGACGACGTCTCGGCGCTCGTGGCAGTGCTGGCAGCCAGCGGTCCCACCGAGTTCACCGGGCGGGCCGGGCTCGTCTCTGAGGCCCGCGTGCTCCACGCTGCCGGCGGCCGCGTAGTTCTCGACCGCACCCCGTTCTACGCGGAGAGCGGCGGCCAGGTCGGCGACACCGGCGAGATCAGCTGCGCTGCCACCGGCGCCTCAGCTCGCGTGACCGACACCACCTACGCCGTGGCCGACCTTCACGTCCACTCGGTGGAGCCGGTCACCGGAGAGCTGCGGGCGGGCGACACGGTCGTCGCCTCCGTGGACGCCGAGCGCCGCGCCGCCATCCGCCGCAACCACACCGCCACCCACATACTGCACTGGGCGCTGCGCGAGGTGCTGGGCGAGCACGTCAAGCAGCAGGGCTCCTGGGTGGGCCCGGACCGGCTTCGCTTCGACTTCAGCCATTACGAGGCACTGACGCCCGAGCAGGCGGCGACCGTGGAGGACCTCGTCAACCGCGAGGTGCTCGACAACGCCTCCTGCCGCCACTTCGAGACCACCATCGAGCACGCCGAGCAACTCGGCGCCATCGCCTTCTTCGGCGAGAAGTACTCCAAGATGGTGCGGGTGCTCGAGGCGGGCCGCCATTCCGTGGAACTGTGCGGGGGCACCCATGTCAGGGCGCTGGGTGACATCGGGGCCTTCCGCATCACCTCGGAGGCGTCCATCGGGTCGAACATCCGCAGGGTCGAGGCCGTCACAGGACTCGGCACGCTGGATCTGGTGCGCAGCCGGCAGGCGGTCATCGACGAGGCGGCCCGCGCTCTGGGCGTGCCCGGCAGCGAGCTGGTCGAGGGCATTGCCAAGCGCCAGAGCGAGGCGAAGGCCCTGCGTGCCGAACTGGCGCAACTTCGCCGCCGGGCGGCGCTCAGCCGGGCGCCGGAGCTGGCGGCGGGGGCCACCGACGGCGTGGTCGTGGCGCGTGTGGACGATGTGGGGCGCGACGGGCTGCGCGATCTGGCGGCGTCGATCCGCGATATCGACGGTGTGAGGGCCGCGGTGCTGGGCACCGCCCTGGAGTCCGGTGGAGCGGCGCTGGCCGCGGCCGCCGCACCCGGCTGCGGCCTGCTCGCGGGAGACCTCATCGCGGACGCCAAGAGGACGATCGGCGGGGGCGGCGGGTCGGCGCCCGATCTGTGCGTGGCGGGTGGCAGGGACGCGTCCCGCCTCGACGAGGCCCTAGAGCAGGCCCGCGCCGCGGCCGGGATCGCCTGAGTGCGGGCCCTCGGGCTCGACCTGGGGACGCGCCGCGTGGGTGTGGCGGTGTGCGATTCGGCGGGCACGGTGGCCACCCCGGTCGAGACGCTGACCCGCAGCGGCGAGGCGCAGCGGGACCTGCAGTCGATGGTCGGTCTGGTGCGGGAGTGGGCGGCTGAGATCGTCGTCGTCGGCCTGCCGCTGTCGCTGGACGGAGGGCAGGGCCCGGCCGCGCAGGGCGCCCTGGCCGAGGCAGCGGCGCTGCGCGAGCGCTTGGACGTGCCGGTGGTCTGCTATGACGAGCGTCTCACAACGGTCATCGCGCATCGCAGGCTCATCGAGCAGGAGATGCCCGGGAGGGCGCGCCGCCGCGTGGTCGATCAGGTGGCGGCCGCGGTGATGCTGCAGGGCTGGCTCGACGCCGGAATGCCCGATGGCTGAACACGGATCGGGCCGGCGCCGCCGGTCGCGGTTCTGGGACTCGCTGACCGGCCGCGCCGAGGGCGCCGCAGATCCTGTTGAGGAGGCGTTGTCGCGGGTGCGGCAGCAGGGGCAAGGAGCGGCCGGAATGTCTCGGCAACCCGTGGACGAGGCGTTTTCGCCGGGGCCGCAACGGGGGCAAGGAGCGGAGGCGTTGTCACGGGTGCCTCAACCGGGGCCGCCCGGGCCTCGGCCCCGGCCGCTGCGCCGCTCGGATCGCCGTGCTGCCAAGAGGTCAGGCGCCGTTGCCCGAGAGTGGTCGCCGATCAGTGCGGGCGAGATGGTCGTGGTGGAGGAGGAACTGGGCGACGATCCCCTCGTCGATCCCGTCTATGACGCCAACGATCGCAACTGGGTCCGCTACCGACCGTTCTGGGGGGGCTTCGCACGCTGGGTCGTGCTCGGCGTGCTGGTCGTCCTCGCTGTGCTGTGGGTGCGCGGCCGCGTCTATGGCTGGGTCGACGCGCAGGTGACCCCCGCGGGACCGCGGGGCGACGCGGTGGAGCTCACCATCGTGGCGGGCAGCTCCGTCAACGCCATCGCCGGGGACCTCCAGAGCGCTGGCGTGGTCTCCAACGCCACCGTTTTCCGATACTGGCTGCGTTGCGAGGGGAAGTTGACGATCATCGGATTCCTCGGCTGCGACGCGGCGACCGATGTGGATGCCGGGGACTACATCCTGTATGAGAACATGGACTTCGAGTCGGTGCTGCAGGTGCTCGACGCCGGGCCCGTGCCCGAGGTGTTCGAGTTCGTCACCATTCCCGAGGGGCTCCGCTGGTCCGATATGGTCACCCGGCTGATGGCCGAGAACCCCGCCTTCGAGCGCGAGGATCTCGAAGCGGCCTATGCCTCGCTGGTACGCGAGGCGGCGTACCTGCCAGACGATGCGCCGGTGAGGAACCTCGAAGGGATGCTCTTCCCGGCGACCTATGACATAGCTCCCGACAACCTGTCCGACGAGCAGGGCCTGCTGCTGCGCATGTCCGATGAGTTCGACAAGCGTTTCGCCAGGCTGCTGGACGACCCGGGCATGCATCCCGACATCGTCGAGTTGGGACTGGATCCCTACGACGTCGTCATTGTGGCCAGCCTCGTGGAGCGCGAGGCGCTGGTGCCGTCCGAGCGCGCCAAGATCGCCCGCGTGGTCTACAACCGGCTGACCGAGGGGATGCGGCTCGACATCGACGCCACCGCCTGCTACGCGGCCGGCAAGCCCTGCACCGAGCTGACCCTGGCCGACCTTCGCTCGGAGTCGCCCTGGAACACCCGGGCCGTGCCCGGGCTGCCGCCCACGCCCATCGCCGCCCCCGGCGAGGCCTCCCTGGTGGCGGCGCTGCAGCCCGTTGACGGCGACTGGCTCTACTACGTCCGCACCGACGAGGGCGGGGTGCACGGCGCGCACCACTTCCACCGCACGCTGGACGAGCACAACGAGCAGGTGTTGATCTGCCGCGAACTCGGCTACTGCTGAGCGCCGTGCCCGATCCTGTTGCGCGCGAGCCGGATCTCGAGGTTGATGGGAGCGGCTGTGTCCAAGACCGATTCGAGCCGAAGCTGATGGGAGCGGCTGCGCCCGAGCCTGAGCCTGAGCCGAAGCTGATGGGAGCGGCTGCGCCCGAGCCTGAGCCTGAGCCGAAGCTGATGGGTGCTGATGTGCACGCCCCCGAGCCGACGCGTCTCGCGGCTGTGATCGGCGATCCCGTACGCCACTCGCGCTCGCCTGCAGTTCACAACGCGGCCTTCGCGGCGCTGGGACTTGACTGGGTGTTCACCGCCTTCGAGGTGCCCGCCGGCCGGGGCGCGGCCGCCCTTGATGCGATGAGGGTGCTGGGGTTGGCCGGGCTGTCGGTCACCATGCCGTTGAAGGCGGAGGTCGCTGCGGCGGCCGACTCCGCCGACGACGCGGTGCGAGCGGTCGGTGCGGCGAACTGCATCGTGGCCGCCGGCGGCGGGCTTCACGCGGTCAACACCGACGCCGAAGGCTTCCTGGCGGGACTGCGCGCCGATGCCGGGATCACTCCCGCCGAACGCCGCGTGGTGGTGCTGGGTGCCGGCGGTGCCGCCAGGGCTGTGGCATACGCCGCCGGCGCGTCCGGCGCCGCGGACGTCGCCGTCGTCAACCGGACGCCGGCCCGGGCCGAGGCCGCGGCCGGGATCGCGGGGCCGGCGGGCCGGGTCGGGACGCCGGCCGACATAGCTGAGGCCGGCATCGTGGTCAACGCAACATCGGTGGGCATGGGCGCCGATGTTGCGTTGCCCTGTGATCCCGATCTGCTGCACGGCGGCCAGGTGGTGGTGGACCTGGTGTACGAGCCGCTGGAGACGGCGTGGCTGGCCGAGCTGCGAAGGCGGGGGATAGGCGCCCACAACGGCCTCTCCATGCTGGTCGGTCAAGCGGCGCAAGCCTTCGAGCTCTGGACGGGGCTGCCGGCACCCCTGGAGGTGATGCGTAGAGCCGTTCTCGCCAACCCGTGAGCACCACGGTTCTCGGGGTTGTGATGATCGCAGGTCTGGCCGCCGGAAGGGTCTCGGCGCTCGTCGCAGACCGCTACCGGCCTCGCCGGGCCGCGTTCCGGATCAGTCGCCGGCGCGGCCGGCGCCCCGTGCCGGTCACCGAGTTGGTCACCGCCGCGGCCTGGCTGGCCGTGGTGCATCGTTTCGGTCTCGGCTGGGCCGCGTTGCCGCCGCTAGTGGCCGCCACATCGCTGGTGACGCTGTCGGTGATCGACTTGCGCGTCTACCGGCTGCCCGACGCGGTCACATTGCCGGCGCTCGCAGCGAGCCTCGCCGCCGTCGTCGCTGCGTCCGCGGCGCTCGGTCGTCCCAGCGCCGTCGTGGCGGCGTCCCTCGTTGCCGCCGGCTACGGCGCGGTCATGTGGGCCGCCCACGAGATACAGCCCAGCGGCCTCGGCTTCGGTGACGTGAAGCTCGCGCCCCTGCTGGGATTGCACATCGGCTGGGTCGCCGGAGCCCTGCACTCGGGGTGGCGGCCGGTGGTCAGCCTCGCACTGCAGGCCCTGCTTATGAGCTGCCTGATCGGCGTCGCCACCGGCCTCGCCCTGGCGATGCTGAGACGCCGCGGCCACCGGATCCTCGACGATCCGGCCCCCGCCGGCGGCGATCCGATGCACACAGCTCCCGCCGACGATCCGGCTCCCGCCGGCCGCCCGCGCCCTGAGGCGCACCCGTTTCCTTCGCGGCGCCCGCCCAAACCCGCCAACGATCCGGTGCTCAGCGCCCACGGCGGCGACCCGGCCACCGCTGCCAGCCCGCGCCTGCGCGACACCAGCTTCCCGTTCGGCCCCGCACTGGCCGCCGGAACGATGATCGCCGTGCTGTTCTCAGAGGCGCTGGTCGCCTGAGGCAGCAGCCCGGCAGAGATGCTCAGGCGCCGGGCAGCCTGGTCAACACGGCGATCCAGACGGAGACATTGGTCACTGCGATGGTCGCCATCACCATGTACATCTGCCGCGCCTGGGTCCGCACGATCTCGGCCCGCTCCTTCGCAGCGTCAGCGAAGCCGGTCTTCATGTCGGCGCTCAAGCGCTGTTCGGCGGCCGCTAGGTGCTGTCCGGTCAGTGCTATGTCGTCCTTGGTGGCCACCTGATCCCAGCCGGCTGGCGGGAGCAGGTTCATCAGTGTGTCAGCAGACGACTCGTCCATCACTTCCACCAGGTTCGTGTATAGCGCAGCACGCTGTGCCTGTGTTGCGGGCATTGTATGGGCACACACGTTTGGCAACGCATCAGGGAGCAACCCCAATGAGTATTAGGGGCACCGCTGGAACCCCCCGCCCTTGACGGATCACGTTTAGAAGGTCTCGCTCGTAGTAGGGCACGCCTGACGACATTTGGCTTTCGAGTTCCTTCATGGGGAGAATCTCTATCCCAACGTCGATGATGCCAGCTACGTAGAAGCTGAGGTGCTTCACGAACAAATCGTGAGCGACGAAAGAGTACTTGCCAAATTGTACCTCCACCGCCACTCGGTTCTTGAGAAAGTCCGTCTGATTGTAGGACCGGATCGGCCTGCGGCCCGCCTTCTCGATTGCTTCTTTCTGCTCGCTGGCGGGTAGACCGTAGATGCTGCGCAGAAGGCGGGCGTCCGAGGTCACCCAAAAGGTGTTGTTGTGTTCCACCCACCCCCTTGAGTTGAATTGCTCGCGGAATGAACTGTTCATGTCTATGGGAGAGTAGAGCATTCTGTCTAAGTTGCGTTTCTCCTTGGACCTCTTTGTTCGGCAGGCCGCCGCATCGATACGAGCAATGACCTCGCGTACCTCGCGCCATAGATTGGGCTGATGAACTTTCAGGTATTCCAACCCGTTGAGGTGCGAGTAATGTTCGACTAGGCGCACTAATGTCCGCCCAAGGGGAGGTTCGGATCGTACACCGGTTTACCCATGGGACGTGTTCTCAGGGTGCCCTGTGCGAGATGTGCGAGTCTCTGACGGGCGATCTCGACGTATGTCTCGTCGATGTCGCACCCATAGCCGATGCGTCCGTGAGCCGCAGCGGCGATGATCGCGCTGCCGACACCTGCGTAAGGATCGAGCACCACGTCTCCGGGGTCGGTCATCGAGAGCACCAATCGCTCCACGAGTTCGACCGGGAACTGGCAGGGGTGTATGGTCTTCTCCACGTGGTTGCTCTTGACGTTGGGGATGTCCCAAACGTCGGAGGGGTTCTTGCCTTTGGGATTTCCCGAGAGCTGGCCTGCCTTCGGACCCTTGAAGTGCTTCTTTTCCGGATACTTGGCCGGAACTCTGATCGGGTCCAAATGCCATGTGTAATCGTCCGTCTTGGTCCACCAGTTGATCGTCTCATAGCGACCCGACAGCCGCTTGGCGCAGTGCAGACCGTGGCCAAAATGCCAGATTATCCGGTTGCGGAGCTTTAGGCCGCGGCTGGCGAACGTGTCGTATAAGATTGTGTCAAGTGGAATGATCTGGCCGTTGTCAACGTAGTTGCCGACCTGCCAGCAGATTGATCCCTTGGGATGCAGCACCCTTACGCATTCGTTTACCACAGCGGCCTGGGCTTCAACGTAAGCGTTCAAGCTCCTGCGCCGCTCGTACTCTTTGCCGATGTTGTATGGGGGACTGGTCACCACCAGCTTTACGCTCTCGTCGGCGACCTCTCCCAGAAAGGCCAAGTTGTCGGCGCATACGATGTCATGGGGCGTGGGGACGAGGCGTAGCGGGGCGGGGAACAGCTCTGCGGGAATCCGCTCCAGTGGCGCATCCATGGTCGGCAGGGCTTGGTCTCGCATCATCGCACTCTTTCGCATTGTAACCCTCTCGTTGTTGGCCGCTGTTGGATGGGAGGACCCTGCGGGCTGCTCCGAGGCGCTGTCCGTGCTGGGAGATCTTTGAAAAAGCTGTAAACGGCACGATACTCACAACTCACAGAGATCGCAACCTTGCGCACCGCTCTGGCTGCCCGGCGCTGTGCGGCCACAGCGCCGTGCTACGCGAGGGAGCCGGTGTTGACTATCGGCGTTGTCTGCTGCTCGCTGCTCAGCACCACCAGCAGGTTGGCCACCATCGACGCCTTGGCTTCCTCGTCGAGGTCCACCACGGAGCGCTCGCTCAGCAACTCCAGCGCGTCCTCGACCATGCCGACAGCGCCCCTCACGATGGTGCGCCGCGCCGCCACCACGGCGGCGGCCTGCTGGCGGCGCAGCATGGCCTCTGCGATCTCGGTCGCGTAGGCGAGGTGGTTGAGACGGGTCTCGATCACCTCCACGCCCGCACGGTCGAGGCGGTCCTGCACCTCGGCGTGCAGCGTGGCCGCCACCGTGTCGGGGTCCGAGCGCAGCGACACCCGGTAGCCCTCGAAGTCATCGTAGGGGTACTGCGTGCCCAGGTGCCGGATGGCGGTCTCGCTCTGCACGTGCACGAAGTCCTCGAAGTCGTCCACCTCGAACACCGCCGCCGCGGTGTCCACCACCCGCCACACCACCACCGCGGAGATCTCGATGGGGTTGCCCTCGGCGTCGTTCACCTTCGACACGCTGGTGGTGAAGTTGTGAACCCTCAGCGAGAGCTTGCGAGACTCCATCCGGGTGAACGGGTTGGCGAGGTGCCAGCCCGGCCGGTCGACCGTGCCGCGGTAGCGGCCGAAGAGGATCAGCACCAGCGCCTCGTTGGGCTGCACCAGGTACTGGCCCGGCCATGCGAGCACGGCGGCGATCGCCCCGACTCCGATGAGCACCGCCAGTGGCCATGCCCCGGCGGCGGTGCCGATGATCCCGGCGGCCGCCACGATCAGGCCGGCCAGCGCGATCAGCACGCCGTACCAGCCGGGGAGGGTGCGGCCGGGCCAGGCCGCTATCGCCACGGTTCCGGCGCCTGTGGGCGCACCACCCCGATGCGCCGCGTCCTGTGATGGGGTGCCGGGCGGGGGAGTGACTTGTGGGGGAGCGTCGGGTGCGGGGGTGCAGGGCGGGGGCGCTTCGTCGGGCATGCGGTCATCCTGTCGTTCGCCTGTGACGAGGCTAGCTTCCTGGCCGTTGACGATCGCCTGCTCGCGACCGGCGCCGGTCATGGTCCGCCGGCGGCGGCGCCTCAGGATGAGCAAGGAGCACATATGAGGTTCGGGATCTCTTTCGCCAATGTGGGCCCCTTCGTGAGCGGCGAGGGCACCGCCCTTCTGGCCCGCGGCGCCGAAGCGGCCGGGTTCGACTCCCTATGGACGGTGGAGCACATCCTCTATCCCGAGGGCTACGAGTCCACCTACCCGTACGCGCCCGACGGCAAGATGCCCGGGTCGGGCAACAACCCCATCCCCGACCCTCTGGTGTGGCTCGGCTACGCCGCTGCCGTCACCAGCACCATCGGTCTGGCCACCGGCATCTCGCTGCTGCCCGAGCGCCACCCGCTCACCTACGCCAAGGAGGTGGCCACGCTGGACGTGCTGTCGGGCGGCCGGGTGACGCTGGGCGTGGGCATCGGCTGGCTGCGCGAGGAGTTCGACGCTCTGGGAGTGACATGGCCGCGGCGCGGCCCCCGCACCGAGGAGTACATGGAGGTCATGCGCCGGGTCTGGGCCGCTGACGATGTGAGCTTCGAGGGCGAGTTCGTGTCGTTCGCCCGCGCCAGCTCCAACCCGAAGCCGGTGGCGGGCCGGGTGCCGATCCACATCGGGGGCCACAGCATCGCCGCGGCGCGCCGTGCCGGGCGCGTCGGTGACGGGATGTTCGTAGCCGGCGGCGACATGGCGGAGCTGCTCAAGGTGGCCCGCAGCACGGCCGCCGACTGCGGGCGCGACCCCGAGGCTCTGGAAATGTCGGCCGTGCACATGGGGCTGTTCGGCGACGATCCCGATGCTGCGGTGCAGGAGGCCGAGTCCTGGGGGGTGGAGCGGCTGATGGTGCCGTCCTTCCTCTACTTCCGCGACACGGTCGAGCAGATGGCCGCCTTCGGAGAGTCAGTGATAGCCCGCCACTCTTGACTGGGGTGCCGGGGTGTCGCGGCCTCCACCGGCTGGAACTCGACGTCCCGGCCCAGCGCCGCGGCCAGCAGCCCGCAGTTGCGCCTGGCAGTAAAGAGCTCGATGTCCACATCCGCCCCCCTCGCCACCTCCACGGCAACCTCCACGGCGCTGTCGCTCAACGAGGCGTGAACCCTGCGCACGACACGGCGATAGGTGCGGTCCAGAGCGATCCCGACGCGCAGCAGCCCGGCCAGCACGCGCACGCGGTGACGGTCGGCAGCGTCCAGGGCCGCGTACTCGGGGTGGGCGCGCCGCGGCTCGCTCTTGCGGTGATAGCGGGCCACCAGGGCGATCAGCTCCAGCTCGCCCTGCGTGAAGCCCGACAGGCGCTCGCTGTGGCGTATCAGGTAGTAGGAGTGCTTGTGATGCGACGAGTGGGCCACGAAGCGACCGATGTTGTGCAGCAGTCCCGCCGCCTCCAGCAGCTCGCTGTCGGCGATGCCCAGTCCGTGCGCCGCCGCGGTCTCCTCGAAGAGCTCCAGGGCCAGGTCGGTGGCATGCTCGGCGTGGGTCAGGTCCTCGCGGTAGCCGCGGGCCACGGCCAGCGCGCTGGAGCGCCTCAGGTCGCTGAGGTGGTGCAGGCCGTCGCGCCGGGAGCCGGCCCGGCGGTTGAACCGGTCCAGCAGCAGCCCCTCGCGCAGCGCGCCGGCGGAGACGGTCATCGACTCGATCCCGAGAGCTTTGAAGAGCTGTCTCAGCAGCACCGCGCCCGCCACGATCACATCGCACCGGGCCGGGTCGAGGCCGGGCACGCCGAGCCGGTCGCCGGGGCGCTTGCGAGCCGCCAGGTCGGCCACGACCTCGGAGAGGTCGGAGTACTCGATGGTGGCGTTGGCGGCGCTTCTCAGGGGTTCGCCGCGGCGTGCCGCGCAGAGGTGTGCCAGCGAGGCGATAGTGCCCGAGCATCCCACGGCCGTCTCGAAGCCGATGGCTCGAACCTCGCGCGCCGCCGGGGCGATGAAGGATTTGATGTGGCGCCGGCAGGCCTTGACGGCGCCGTCACGGATCACCCCGGACGCGAAGAAGCGGTCGGTGAGCCGTATGTGACCGAGCTTCAGGCTCCGGGCGAGAGCGGGCTCGGTGCCGTCGCCGGTGATCACCTCGGTCGATCCGCCACCGATGTCGATCACCAGGTGGCGCCTGCCCGCTATCGGAACGGCGCTCATGGCGCCCAGGTGGATCAGCCGCGCCTCCTCCACGCCGGACACCACCTGCACGGTGACGTCTGCCTCGCTGTGGGCGCGCAGCAGGAAGTCGCCCTGGTTGGCGGCCTCGCGCACGGCGCTGGTGGCCACGGCCACCACGTCGGCGTCATGGGCGTCGGCGATGTGGCGGCACTCGAGCAGCGCGGCGACGGCGCGGTCGATGGCGTCGGGCAGCAGTGCCGTCATGTCGGCGCCGCCGCTGCCGAGGCGCACGGGCATGCGCTCGCGCGCCAGCACTTCGGGTGATCCGCCGGCGACGGGCCGGGCGATCACCATGTGTATCGAGTTGGTGCCCACGTCGATGGCAGCCAGCGCCCGTGAGCCCGTCATCGGCGGGCATCATCACGGCGGTTCCAGCCGCTTGCAACTTGGCGGCGGCCTCTCGCCGGTGACTCTGAGGCGAACTCCGGCTCCGTGTGAGCGACCCGGGAGCGGGCGCTGATCCTGGGGCGGGCCGTGAACCTGCCGGGTTGCCCTGCCGCGCTGCCGCCTGCCGGGACACCGTGTCTCGGGTGAGCCGGGCTCTTCATCAGCTCTTGACTGGCATCAATACCTTCGGTTCCACGCCGTCTGCGCCCTGCGGACATCTAATAGGAAGGGAACAACCCAGCAATGAGATCGAGATCTTGGCACAGGCTTCTGGCGATACTGCTCTCGTGCGGCCTACTGGCTGCCGCATGCTCCGGCGACTCCACTGACAAAGGCCGTGATGCGGCTGACGCAGGCGGTGGGACAGGGGCGACCGGCGAGAAGCCGCCGCAGGACTCCGATTACAGCGCCGCCACAGCCGGTTCCATGCCCGAGGTCGCCGCGGATCCCGGCACCGGCGACGCCGCTCCCGAGGAGGCGTGTGACAGCGCTGGTTCGACTTCCGGCAACGGCACCGCCGGCGCCGCGGCCTCGGCTGACGGGCTGGAGCCTCCGGCCGACCTCGGCGAGTTCAACGACTATGACCCAACCGTTCCCGATCCGACGCCGCTGCCGACAGATCCCGATGTGCGCGTCGGCAGGCTCGACAACGGGCTCATCTACTACCTGCGTTCCAACGACTCGCCCGGCGACAGGATCGTGCTGAACCTGGTCGTGAACGCGGTGGCTTGTCCGACCCGCCCGATGGCCGCGGCGCGGCGCACTTTCTCGAGCACATGATGTTCAACGGCACCGAGTTCTTCGAGAAGAACGAGCTGGCTCAGGCGCTGCGCGACATGGGTATGGAGTTCGGCGCGGACCTCAACGCGTTCACGGGTCCCGACGAGACGGGATACACCCTCTCCTTTCAGCTGGAGGATGGCGAGAAGCTGGACCTCGCATTCAAGGTGCTGTCGCAGTGGGCCTCGGCGGCGACGCTGCATGAGGAGGACGTCGAAGCCGAGCGCGGCGTTGTCCTAGACGAGCAGCGTCTCCGTGAGGAGACAGCCACGGGCGGCGTCTTGGCCGCGCTGCAAGAGCTCTGGTTCCGCGGCAGTGTCTATGAGGGCGTCGCGATCGGCGGCACCAAGGAATCGAACTCGCAGATGAGCGCCGAGCAGCTGCGCGGCTTCTATGACCTCTGGTACCGGCCCGACAATATGGCCGTCGTCGCAGTGGGTGACGTCGACGTCTCCGACCTTGAGCGGCGCTTGGTCGAGAGCTTCGGCGATCTCGGCGCGCGCACACCCTCGGCTCCGGCCCAGCCGGAGCGGCACCCGTTCTCCGCAGCGTTCTCGTCGGAGACACAGGCTGCTGCGGTGACGCATCCCGACATCGGCGACCAGAGCGTCCAGCTTCAATGGCGGCTGCCGGCGTGGCCGGAGGGCACCGCCGGAGGTGAGCGGCTCGGCGTCGCCGAGGACGTCATCGCACGCATGCTCAAAGTGCGACTCGATGCCGCCTACCAGGCCGGACTGCTCACCCAGACCACCGAGCCCGAGATCCACGTCTTCGCAATGGCGCGCGCGCTGCGATTCCTCGGAACCAACTACCAGGGCCCCGATCTCGCCGCGGCTACCACGGACTTCGTCTCGGTCGTGCGTGGCGCGTCCCGATGGGGATTCACGCAGTCCGAGATGGCTCAGGCTGTCGAGGCGATCAACGCGTCGCTCGACCTTGAGCTGCAGGGCGAGGCCACGCGGCAGGACTATCAGTTCTCCCAGCGCTACCAGTCGCACTTCCTCACGGGGGCTGACATCTCATCCACAGCCGACCGCGCCGCTCGCCGCCGCTGCCTGCTTGAGAGTTTCACTCCTCGAGAGCTGACCGCGCATCTGCGCTGGCTGTTCGATCTCGGTGCGCCGCTCGTGGTGTCCTCGGGGCCCGACCCCGCCGAGGTGCCCACCGCCGGCGAGCTTGTTGCCGCCGTCGCTGCCGCCGTCCCGCTGGCGGCGCCCGAGGCGGAGTCCGCGGTGCAAGCCCTGATGCAGCCGCCACAGCCGGTCAGCCCGGTCAGCGAGGGCGAGTTGGACCTCTTCGAGGGCGCCTACGAGTGGGTCTTCCCCAACGGGGCGCGAGCGGTGTTCGTGCCGTCGGACATCGCCGCCGGCGAGGTGAGCGTCGTCGCAGAGAGCCTCGGCGGCACGTCGACGCTGTCGCCGGGTGACTCTGCGCTCGCACCCCACGCGGTTGCGGCGGTCGTTGCCAGTGGGGCCGGCACGGCATCGGCGACGCAGCTGGACGAGTTCCTAGCGGGCAGCACCGCCTCGGTGCGGCCGTTCATTAGCGAGCACTCCGAGGGCTTCTTCGGCACTGCGGGCACCGGCGACCTTGAGACGCTGCTGGTGCTGATGCATCTATATGTCACGAGTCCGAACCTGACCGACGTGGCCCTGCGCGAGCAGGTTCAGGCGATGGGGTCGAGCCTGGCGAGCTCTCAGGCAGACCCGCTCTTCATCGCGGAGCTGGCGCTGCTCGACGCTCAGTACCAGGGCAGCGAATGGCATCAGATGATCGCCACGCAAGACCAGATCGACTCGGTCACCAAACAGACGCTGCGACGCCTCTACGAAGCCCGGCTCTCAGACGTCGACGACCTGACGGTTGTGTTCGTCGGCGACATCGACCGCGACACTGTGGCCGACCTTGCGGCTCGCTACATCGGCACGCTGCCCGCGGGTGAGGCGGACACCTTCGTGAACCGCCAACCGCCCTTCCCGGCGGGCGTCGACCGGATCACAGTTCCCGTCGCCGCTGGCGGGGGCAATGCCGGATTCGACATCTTCTTCGGCGCGGAGTCGGCGATCACCGCAGAGTCCCTGGTCGCTGCGGACATAGTGAGCACCATCGTCCGCGAGCTGCTCAGCGAGAGGGTGCGTGAGGAGCTCGGCGACGCCTACTCGACCTCCGCGTTCATCATGCCGAGCGAGGCCACCGGAACCTGGACCGCGCGCATCAGCTCCACCGGGTCGTCCGCGGGCCTTGAGCGGGGCCACGAGCAGGTGCTGGCGATCCTGACCGGGCTCATCTCCGACGGGCCTGCCGAGCGTGACCTGCAGCAGGCGATCGAGGTGCTCAGCGACAACTACGCGTTCGAGTCCAACTTCGACATCGTGAGGCCGCTATTGAGGCGATTGCATCTCGACGACGAAGATGTGGGAACGCGCGGCCAACTGCGGGCCGCGCTCGCCAACGTCACCGCCGAAGGTGTGCACCGTTACATAAAGGTGTTCTTCGACCTCGAGAACCGCATCGAGGTGTTCCGCAGCGCCGAGCGGGCCGAGTGAGCCGAGCGGGCCGAGTGAGCCGAGCGGCCAGTTCGGGCCCGGCGGCGGACTCAGGCAGCGTCATCAATGCCGGCAGCGTGTCAGAGTCATCCGGGAGCGCGGCGGAGCACCTCGCGCACCATGGCGGCCACGTCGGCTGGATGGGTGGGCATCAGCCGGTGACGGCCCTCCTCTATGGTGATCCGTCGCACGTCGGGCAGCTTGCGCTCCATGTAGTCGTTCGCCCCCATGAAGGCCCGGTCCCGGCTCCCGACCAGCAGGCCCACGGGCACGGTCACCTCGGCGAGCCTGTCGATCACCATCGAGTCGGTGTGGAGGCTGGCGGTGGCGGCCACGAGCGGAAGGTCGAGGCCGGGCGCGGCGGCGCGCACCCGGTCGTTCCAGTCCCCCCTGGCGGCAGGGTCCCGGAAACCGGGCCCTGTCGCCACCAGCACGAGCCCCCGCAGCACGCCGGGCCGGGTGATGGCGTGGGCCAGGCCCAGGTAGCCGCCCAGCGAGTGGCCCACCCACACCGCCGGCCCGGTGCGCTCCAGCACCGTGTCGATCGACGCCAGCAGCGCCTCCCGCTCATAGGCGGACGCCTCGGCCGGAGCCTCGGAGCGCCCGTGGCCGGGGAGGTCGATCGTGGTGCAGGCGCAGTCGGCCTGCAGCGCGGCGACCGTGGACTGCCAGATCGACGAGTCATCGGCGTAGCCGTGCACGAGAACCACGGCAGGCCCGGTGCCCGTCGTTGCCGAGTGCAGTCTTGTGGTCATCCGCGCTGTCGCCCGCCGCGCCCCGCTGCCTGCCTCTGCGCAGCGTCTGTTGCGGAGTGCGGTCTTGTGGTCATCCGTGCCGTTGCCCGCCGCGCGCCGCGGCCTGCCTCCGCGCAGGGGCCGTTGCCGGGTGCGGTGCTGTGATCATCTGTCAGGGGTCAGGGGTCTGCCACGATGCCGGGCTCGACGTACATGGGCTTGGCGATGGGCACCTCGGCACGCGTGTTGGACTCGACCCGGTTGATGGCGTCGGCGAGCTCGGCGGTGCTGTAACGCGGGTCGAAGGTGACCTTGGCGGCCACCAGCAGCTCGTCGGGGCCGATGTGCTGGGTGCGCAGGTGGATCAGTTCCCGCACACCGTCGGTCGATTCGATGGCCCGGCGAATGGTGGCGACATTGGCGGCGGTGGCGCTCTCGCCGAGCAGCAGGCTGCGCATCTCCACCGCCAGCACCGCGGCGATCAGGCCCAGCAGGATGCCGATGGACAGCGTGCCGATGCCGTCCCACACCGGCGCGTCGAACACCTCTGCGATCACCAGGGCGCCCAGAGCCAGCACCAGGCCCACGAGCGCGCCGAGGTCCTCGAGCAGGACGACGGGAAGCTCCGGCGAGCGCGACCGCCGCACGAACTGCGTCCACGAGGCCGATCCCCGCACGCGGTTCGACTCGACCACGGCGGTGCGCATCGAGAAGCCCTCCAGCACGATGCCCACGCTGAGCACGGCGAAGGCCCAGACCGGCGAGTCGATCTCGTGAGGGTGACGGATCTTCTCGATGCCCTCGTAGACAGCGAACAGCGAGCCGACCGTGAACAGCACCAGCGCCACCACGAACGACCAGAAGTAGCGCTCCCGGCCGTAGCCGAAGGGGTGATCGGCCGTGGCGCTGCGCCGGGCGAGGCGCCCCCCCAGAAGCAGGAGTGCCTGGTTGCTGGTGTCGGCGACGCTGTGGATGGCCTCGGCCAGCATCGAGGACGCCCCGGTGAAGGCGAAGGCCACGAACTTGGCGATGGCGATCCCGAGGTTGGCGAAGAAGGCCGCGAGTATCGCCCTGGTTCCGCCGCCCGCTGCCACGGCGGCAGGTTAGCCCCATCGCGGCAGCGCCAAGAGGCGACCCGTGGGGCGCGCGGCCATTTCAGGACCCGTCCGCCCTTGAGCATCGCACCGCGCCAAGAGGCGACCGGTGGGGCACGGATGCCGCTAGCGTCGCGCTCCGTGACCGCTGTCTTCGCTGCGCCTGAGGATCTGCTCGGCGCCGTGGGTCGTCATCTCGGACACAGCGACTGGATGACCGTCGAGCAGGACCGCATCGACCTGTTCGCCGAAGCCACCGGCGACCGCCAGTGGATTCACGTGGACCCTGCCGCGGCCGCGGCGGGACCGTTCGGCAAGACCATCGCCCACGGCTACCTCACCCTGGCGCTCACCAACCTGTTCCTGCCCCAGATCGTGCGGGTGGAGGCGATCTCGATGGGCGTGAACTACGGCGCCAACCGGGTGCGCTTCCCCCAGCCGGTCGTTGTCGGGTCGCGGCTGCGCGGCTCGGCGACCCTCACCTCGGCCGAGGAGCTTCCCGGCGGTGCGGGGGTGCAGGCGGTGATCACTGTCACAGTCGAGATAGAGGGCCAGGCCAAGCCGGCGTGCGTGGCCGAGTCCGTGAGCCGATTCCTGCGTTGATGCGGGACTGGAGGTAAGCACCATGAGAGATTCGATGTTCGGCGCGGTTCGCATGCCGCGTTCGTTGCTGTTCAAGCGTCGGACCCGGCGTATTGCCGCCGTGTTGCTGGCCGGGTTGATCGCGTGGCCGTCTCTGGCCGTCGCCCAGACCCCCGGCGACGACGCTCCCGGCGACGACGCTGGCGGCAATGGCGCTCCCGGCGAGGGCGCTGGGGACGACGGCGCTGCGGGCGGTGGCACCGCCGATCCCGAGCGTGTCTCGTGTGACGACGCCGCCGAGGCGTTCCGCCTGTTGTGCGTGAGCTACGACTTGATCGACGAGCACTACATCGACCCGTTCGACGTTGAGGATCTGGCCTCGGCCGCGGCCAAGGGCGTGCGGGAGGCGGGCCTTTCACCCCGTGCGAGCGATCCGCCGCCGCCGTGCGCTCTGCCGGCCCCCGAGTTCGAGCTGGTCTGTGCCGAGATCGACGCCGCGGCCGACACCGCAGCGGCGGCTACGGCGGCAGCAACGGCGATGGTCGCGTCCCTGGGCGACTCGAACTCGTATCTCCTGACTCCCCAGCAGCAAGAGGAGCACGAGGCCCAATCCGGCGTGGTCACCCGTTTCTCGGGCATCGGTGTGAGGCTGGGGCTGCTCGACGGCGTGGCACCCTGCAAGGCTCTGTCGGAGACTTGCCGGGTCACCGTCTCCGAGGTGATGCGGGGCAGTCCCGCCGAGCGTGCCGGCCTGCTCCCATACGACGTCTTGCTGGACATCGACGGCTTGGTGCCCTCCGGTGAGGGTTGCGGCCTGGCCGACCTGACCAGGCCCGAGCCGGGCGCGCCCGTGAGGGTCACCATGGAGCGCGACGGGGTCGTCCTTCGTTTCGTGATCGAGGCCGCGCTCGTCGATGTTCCCATCGCCGCCGGCCAGATAGTCGGGGACAACATCGGCTACGTGAGCTTGCAGTCGTTCCGCCAGTCCGCCGACGGCGCTCTGGCCGAGGTGCTGAAGGACCTGATCGACAAGGGCGCCGAGTCGCTCGTGATCGACCTGAGGGGCAACCTGGGCGGCATTCTCTTCACGACCGTCAACGTCGGGGGCTTCTTCCTCGACGCCGGAGACGTGATCGCGCGGGAGGTCAGCCGCAAGGAGACCCGCCTGCACCGCGCTGCCAGGCAGCCGGGCGACCCCGACGCCTCCGGGCTGCCCCTGGTCGTGCTGGTGAACGACTCCTCGGCATCCGCGTCGGAGATGCTGTCCCTGGCGCTGCGTGATCACGGCCGGGCCACCCTTGTCGGTGAGGCGACCTTCGGAAAGACCACAGGCCACGTCACCTGGACGGTGGAGTCCGACGATGGAAGGGTGCTCGGCTTTGTTCGCCTGGGGACCCTGAGATGGTTCAGCCCCGAGGGCGCGACCGCGGCCGGCGGCATCCAGCCCGACATCGCGGCCGACTTCCCCAACTGCGGGCATCCGGTCGGCGTGGCCCGCCAGGCGGCGGCCGCGGCAGGGCTGTCCGGGGCGGAACTGGCCGACATCGGCCGGTCGGGGGAGCGCTTCGAGGCTGTTCGGGCCCTGGACGAGGACGGCGTGCTGGCCGGCACCGGCTGCGCGCCGGGCCTGTTCTGTCCTCGCGCGGCGCTGCCGCGCTGGATGATGGCCGTCTGGCTGTCGCGTGTCTTGGACGGCTCCGACCCGGATCCGGTGGATTCCAGCCGTTTCGAGGACGTGGATCCGTCGCAGTGGTGGGCGCCGCATGTGGAGCGTCTTGCCGGAATGGGCATCAGCGTCGAGTGTGAACAGTGGTCCAACCGGTTCTGCCCGGATGAGCCGCTGACCCGCGGCGAGGCCGCGAGGATCATCCAGCAGGCCTTCAATGTCCCCGCGGCTGTCTCTGCGGGTTTCACCGACATCTCAGACCGTCCCACGGCGGCGGCTGCGTCCGCGCTGTTCCGAGCGGGAATCACGCGGGGCTGCTCCAACAATGCGGAGAGCTTCTGTCCCGACGACTTGGCCAAGCGCGCCCAGATGGCCGTGTTCCTGCACCGGGCGAAGATGCTCCCCTAGAGCCTCCGGCCAGAACTCCTGATACGCGGCGCCACCCCTACGCTTGAGGGGATGGCGAAGCGAAAGCGGCGTGCGACGGTCCCTGCGGCGGCGGCGTCGGTTCCCGTATCGGATCCGCCGGTCCGGCGCGGTTTGGTGAGTTCTCGCCGGGCGGTGCCGCCGGGCCTTCGGCAGCCTCCCTACACGCGGCTTGCCGGCGGTGAGCCCGGCCCTGCGGTGTCGTCGCCGGTGCGCAGCCGCGAGGAGCTCGAGGCCATGCGGCGGACGGGGGCGCTGGCAGCCGAGGTGTTGATGGCTGCGTGCGAGCGGGTTCGGGTGGGGATGACGACCGACGCCATCGACCGCTTCGTGCATGAGGCGGCGGTCGCTGCCGGGGCGTATCCGAGTCCGCTCGGCTACCGGGGATTCCCGAAGTCGGTGTGCACGTCGGTTAACGAGGTGATCTGCCACGGCATTCCCGACTCTCGCCGGCTGCTTGACGGCGACATCATCAACATCGACGTGACCGTGTACCGCGAGGGCGTTCACGGCGACACGTCGGTGACGCTGATGCTGGGCGGGGTTGACGACCACTCGCGCCGCCTGGTGGCCGAGACCCGTCGAGCGCTGTATAGGGGAATCGGGGCTGTGCGGGCGGGCGCGGCCGTGTCCGAGATCGGCAGGGCCATCGAGGGCCACGCGGTCGGGCAGCGTCTGGGCGTGGTGCGGGAGTTCATCGGCCACGGTGTGGGAACCGAGTTCCACTCGGGTCTGCAGGTGCCCCACTACCACGACCGGCGGGCCGTGACGAAGCTGCGTGAGGGCATGACCTTCACGATCGAGCCGATGCTCACGCTGGGCTCTCCACAGGTGGCGATGTGGGACGACGGCTGGACGGCCGTGACCCGCGACGGCCGTCGGACCGCCCAGTTCGAGCACACCCTGGCCTGCACCGCCGACGGCGCCGAGATCCTCACCCGCACCACCGCGGGCGAGTGCGCCCACGACCTCTTCACCGAACCCGTCGCCTAGGTGGCGGCCCGCTCCGGGCTGGCTCCAGCTGAAGACGAAAGCGCTGGCCGCCAGGTGGCGCCCCGCTCCGGGTTCGCTGCAGTTGAAGGGGTGCTCGCGGTAGCTTGGCGGGCATGGCTCTGGCGACGCTTGAGCGTGCTCCCACGATCGATGACGCCCGCCGGGTTGCTGCGGCGTTGGTCGATGCCGGTGTCCGCGAGGTGTGGCTGTACGGGTCGGTGGCCCGCGGCGAGGCGGCGCCGAGAAGCGACATCGATGTTGTGGCCGTGCTGGACGATTTGAACTACCGGCAGCGGATTCGCACCAAGCTGGAGCTGCAGCAGGTTGCCCGCGAGGCCGGCGGTCGCCCGGTGGACGTGCTGGTCACCGATCAAGCCGAGTGGCGGATTCAGCGTGAGCAGGTGTCGAAGTCGTTCGCTTCGGCTATATCATGTGATCTGAAGCCATTAGCTTGCAGCTCGAACGAGCCGGCCAAGGTGGACTGGGGCAAGGATCAGGTCATGGCGACGTCTGACGCTGAGCTTGCGTTGGAGCGGTTGCGGGGCGTGCTGCTCAACCTCAGCAAGTTCTACACCACCCTCGACCCGAGTCCGGCCGAGCGCGACCTGGCCGAGGATGACGATCCGGGGGACTACCTGCTGGTGCGCGGCGGTCGCTTGGTGATCCTGTGCGAGGCGGCAGACATGGCGGTGGAGAACGCCGCCAAGGCCGTCGGCGTGCTCTCGGAGGTCGAGGCGGCCACGCTGTGGGAGCACGATGTCGGCAAGATCGTCGGCGAACTCGACGATGAGGACTCCGACGCGTTCAAGAAGTTGTTGGCGGCGGAGCCCGGACTCGTCAAGTCGCCCGACTACGTGACGATGTGGCGCACCCGAGGCGCCTATGGCACGCCCACCGAGGGCATGACAGCACAGGAGGTGGCGAGTCCGGCCTTCGCCAAGGCCATCGGCGTGATCGCCTGTGACGTGTCGGTCTACGCCGCAGACGCCGTCGCCAAGCGCATGGGCGACGATCACAGGGACATCGTCGAGGCCCGCCGCTGGGCATCAAGGATCCGTCAGTCCCTCAGCAGCCGAGACCTGGCAACCGGCGACCCCGCTTAGACATGCTCACTCGCTCCGTGAACTAAGTCGAGTAGACTAAGTCCGGCCACGGAAACCAAACAGGAGGAGAGATGATGCGTGTCGTCAATATGCATGAGGCCAAGACGCATCTGTCGAGGCTGGTGAAGGCTGCGGCCGAGGGCGAGCCGTTCACCATCGCGCGGGCAGGTCGGCCGATGGTGAAGGTCGTTGCGCTCGACGCGTCGGCGGACGGCGGCTTGGCGAGGACCGGTTTCATGCCGGACATCAAGGTGCCTGACGACTTCGACGAGATGGCCACGGCCGAGATCGAGGCGCTCTTCGGGGTAGGCGAGTGAGCATCCTGCTCGATACCCATGTGTTGTTGTGGGTCGCGAGTTCCTCCCAACGTCTTCGGCCCGAGGTGCGCGGACAGATTGAGGACGGGTCCACGCAGATCTTCTTCAGCGCCGCCTCCATCTGGGAGGTAGCGATCAAGAGCGGTCTGCGCCGTGCGGACTTCAGTGTCGATCCGCGGCTGCTGCGTCGAGGACTGTTGGAGCGCAGTTATACGGAACTCGCAGTGACCGGCGCTCATGCCGCTGCAGTTGACCTGCTGCCCCCCATTCACAGAGACCCCTTCGATCGACTTCTCGTGGCACAAGCGCAGATGGAGGCGCTCACGCTGCTGACAGCAGACGTACAGGTCGCCCGCTACCCAGGTCCCATCCAACTGATCTGACCGCCCGTCCTGGATCACGCTGCGCCGTGGTTCGTTTCGGCTATTCACGAATCTGTGCCTGTGTGAGCTAGACTTCGTGTATCAACGAAGTTGCGTCGTGACCTGAGCTGGTTCGCCTATAGCCGAAGCTGAGGTTGTCGCGAGAACCAAGGTTCGCCTATCACATGGCCGGGAGCGAGGCACGAGGAGGGATATGCCGCCGATCCGCTGGCAATTCCGTTGTCGCTGAGCATGGCCGAGGACCCGAACTACTACCGAGCGCACTCAATGGCGATGTCCGCGCTCGCAGACCGCCGGATTCTCGCAGCCGGCAGCTCGCTCCACGGACATGGTGCGCACCATTGCGGCAGCCGTCGCAGCCAGAAGCACCGAGTGCCTCGCAGCTCTCACCAAGTGACCGGCAGCTAAGCGGGCAACGGCTGCAATCTGTAAGGCAAATACCCTGCAATGTGTCAGGTCTCTAGCCTTGGCATTAGGCTTGGGAGATGATGCCCGCAGCGACGGTTCCTGGGCCGCTGGCACCGGAGGGGTACTTGCCCCGTGTTGCGGATGCCGTGGTTGGTGAGGCCCTGGCCATTGCGCCCATCGTGGTGGTGGAGGGTGCCAGGGGCACCGGCAAGTCCTGGACCTCGCTGCGCCAGGCCCTTAGCGAGGTGCGTCTTGATCGCGATCCCGCAGCGGCGGAGGCTGCGACGCTTTGGCCGGACAAGGTGCTCGAAGGTGCCAGGCCCCGGCTGGTGGACGAGTGGCAACTTGCTCCGAGCCTTTGGAACGTCGCCCGTCATCTGGTTGATGCGTCACCGGGCGCCGGCTGCTTCATCTTCACCGGTTCGGCGCATCCTCCCGATGACAGCACCCGCCACTCGGGTGCGGGCCGGGTCATGCGGGTGCGGATGCGACCGATGTCTCTTGCGGAGTCGGGCGAGTCCATCGCCGAGGTGTCGCTGGGTTCGCTGCTGGACGGCGGCGACTGCTCGGTCCGGGCTCCCGAAGCTGCGATGACCGATGTTGTGGAGGCGCTTTGTCGTGGCGGCTGGCCCCGGCACCTACCGATGACAACCTCGCGAGCGCAGGCGCTGTGCCGCGCCTACTTGCAGGAGGTGGCCCGCAGCGACATCGCGCGGCTGGGCCGCACGATGCATCAGCCGCAGGGCATCTTGAGGCTGCTTGCATCGCTGAGCCGCAACATCGCCACGACGGCCGCGGCTGCGACCCTCGCAGATGACATTGCCGGCGATGCTGTGGCGTCTCGGGTGACGGTCGCCGAGTATCTGGAGGCGTTGCGGCGGGTGTTCGTGGTGGAGGACCTGCCCGCCTGGTCGGTGCACCTGAAGTCGAGGGCGCGGCTGCGACGCTCGCCCAAGCGACATCTGGTGGATCCGTCGCTGGCGGTGGCGACGCTGAGGGCGGGTCCCGAGCGCCTGTGGCGTGACCTGGGCTACCTGGGTCAGGCGTTCGAGTCGCTGGTGGTGCGAGATCTGCGGGTGTACGCCGAGGCCAATGACGCTGCCGTCTACCACCATCGCGACAGCAACGGCCACGAGCTTGACGCCGTGGTGCAGCACGGTGACGGCCGCTGGCTGGCCGTGGAGGTCAAGCTGGGCTTGGGAGCACGTCTCGACGAGGCGGCGAGATCTCTGATTCGGGCGTGCGAGCAGATCGACACGTCGAGGACCGGCGAGCCGGTCAAGAAGCTCGTGATCACCGCCGAGGGCTACGGCTACGAGCGCCCCGACGGAGTGTCCGTGCTCCCCATCACCGCCCTAGGCCCCTGAACGGTTGGTTGCCTGCGGTTAGCCCAAGGCAGCTAGCTCAAGGGCGGTTGTGCCCGCCGCGGATCGGTGCACCGCAAGCTCGGCTGCCTCAGCGGGCAGAATGGCGTTGCATGCTGACGTTCCGTGCATCCGTGTTCCGCCTGGCCTCGCCCCTGGCGGCGTTGCTGCTGGCGGCGCTGCTCGCAGCCGCGCCGGCAACGTTCGCCGCTGAGATCGGCCCCTATGGGGACGCCGAGCCCGACCGGTTGGCCGATTTCACGGCATGTCTCGGTGCGGCGCAGCGGTCGGCCGGGTTCGACGACACCGACGGCATCGTGGCCGAGGAGTCCATCGACTGCATCCACTACTACGGCATCACCGTCGGCAAGACCGAGACTCGCTTCGATCCCGGCTCGCCGGTGACCCGCTCGCAGATGGCGCTGTTCCTGCGCCGTGCCGCTGATGCCGCCGGCGTGCGCTTGGGCTCGAGCACAGGCGACGGCGGGTTCGCCGACGTGGCAGGGCTGGACGCCGAGCGCCTGGCCGCGATCGTGGCTCTGTCGAGGGCCGGCGTCCTGGAGGGGCGCTCGCCGTCGAGGTTCGAGCCGCACGAGCCGATCACCCGCTCGGAGATGGTGGTGGCGCTGATCGGGTTCCTGCGGCTGGCGAACCCCGATCTGTTCTACGCCTCGGGCGACCGGGCGGGTGAACTGATACTCGACACCGGAGAGGAACTCGATTATTTCTACGATGCCCGGCGCACCGTGCCGAGAGACGCCGACTCGGCGATCAGCTACGCCTACGAGCTGGGCATCACGACCGGCGCCGGCAACGGCTCGGAGTTCCTGCCCGAGGCGCCGGTGCTGCGCAAGCAGATGGCCTCGTTCATAGCACGCACGCTCGCCCATACCAGCCTGCGCCCGGCGGGGCTGACCGCGCAGCACGCTGATGGGAGGGTGGTGGCGTCGCTGCGTGACAGCGATTTCAGGCCCGTCCGCTACGAGCGCATCGACGCCTTCTACGCCTCTGCGGGGCGCGAGTACCGGGTCTTCTCCTCGAGCGGCGGGTGCGCGGGTTCGGGGGTGCGCACTCTCACGGGCGGCACCTGCACCATCGATGCCGGCGACCCGACCACCGGCGGCGACGGCGATGCCGTTCTCGGCAGCCTGCCCCCCGACGTTGCCGCCCGGGGCGCCACGATCTGGGCGTGGACGGGTGCCAGGGGTGACCGGTTCAGCAGTGACACTTCCGAGGTTTACCGGCTGGTCGCCAGTGCCGCCGAACGTGCCCGTGAGCCGGCTGCGGCGCAGGTGCCCGCCACGGCGCTGGTGCCCGCCTTCGGGTTCGAGACCGTCCCGCAGCAGCGCTTCGGTTCGGTCTACGAAGTGGTCATGCAGCTCAAGTCCGGCAGCGGCGAGCCAACGTTGCGCCCGGACACCTCGGTCGGCTCCGACGGGCGCAACCCCGCGGAGTACAGGGTGACGATCCGCACCTTCAACGGCAGGGCATCCACGCCGCCGGCGCTGGACGGGCAGTACCCCGCCGGCGTGGGGCCGCTCGTCTCCCAGCAGGCGCCGATGCAGTTGAGCACCGACAGCCGGGGCAGGCTGCGGTTCCAGCTGACCGCCCAGGACCCCGACCCCGCTCCCACAGTGGCCAACTATCGCACCGTGCAGTACGAGGTGATCGTCAGCGATAACGCGCCCCCCCACGCTGACGGCTCCGGCGTAACGTCGGGCTGGATCATCTTCTCCGACGGTTAGGCTGGCGTGGTGGCGGCGGAGTAGAGTGGTTGCCTATGACTGAAGCCCGGTCACTGGCAAGCCCCGTCGCCGTGCGTGCGTGCGATCCGTACCGAATATGGCTGCGCTACTCCGACGGTGTGGAGGGTGAAGTCGATCTATCGAGCTTCGCGGGTCGTGGCGTGTTCGGGGCCTGGGCCGACCCGACGTTCTTCGCCAGCGTACATATCGGGCACGGTAAAGAGATATGTTGGGGCGAGATCATAGATATGTGTCCCGACGCACTCTACTTACGTATTACAGGCATCCCGATACAGGACTACATGCCCACTCTGCGTGGCATCCCAGCAGATGCTCCGACACTTTGTCACACCGATTGAAGAGTGTTCGACATTTCACCAACGCTGACTAGCTGCCCGAGACACGTGTTCGACGAGCGATGGCATGTAGCTCCTCGTTCATTCGCTTGTCGATCTCCTCGGCATCAGGGTTTTCCCGATAGTAACGATTCACGCGCTCCTGTGCTGCTCTAACTGCAGCCTGCTCCCCAGCGGTGATCTCAGGGAGCACGGGATCCTCGGCCACGGCGAAAGTGTCAGGAGCGAGATCGGAAGGGTAACACTTCATGACAGCACCATAGCAGCACTCCCTAGAGGATGTGCAGCAGAGCGCTGCCGGAACCCAACCTAGCCGCGAGATGCGAGGGCCGCCGGTTCCTGCTTCAGCCGCAGATCGGCTTCGCAGCGCTCGGCAAGGGGTACGTACGGGCACGGGTGCGGCAGGGCAGGACGGCACGTCTGCCGGGCGCCGGAGGCCGCGCAGCGAGTCCGAGGTGCCTCCCGCCGCGACTTGCCAGCCTCGACGTGCCGCCCCGACCGGCGCGAACGGGCCTGCTGGTTCTACACCTAGCTCAGCCGAACTGGCCGCGAGGTTGACGCGCAAGAAAAAGGGACCCCGTGCGTTCCGTGGTCCCGTTGCCAGCGGTATGTCGGCTGCATTCGGCTTTCGCCTACTAGCCGGATCGTCAGGCGACATCAATGATGGGTGTTCACCAGCTTGGTCGCAAATCTAGGACTGGCTGGTTCCCCACATAGGGCGGACGGTGCTGTTGGGGCTTCCCCCCGTTGACCGGTCACCTCGTTTAGGAGGTAGGCATGTCGTCTATGGATGATCAGCAGCAGCAGCAGCATCTGGCGCGTGCGGGTCCGGGTCGGGTGCGGCGGGTGTTTCCGGGGGAGTTCAAGGCTGATGCGGTGGCGTTGGTGCTTGAGGAGGGTCGGAGTATCGCGTCGGTGGCTCGGGCGTTGGGGGTGGGGGCGTCGAATCTGGGGAACTGGGTGCGCCAGGCGCGCGTCGATGCCGGTGAGCGTGAGGGTCTCACGACGGCGGAGCGGGCGGAGCTGGTGAGCCTGCGGCGTGAGAACGTGCGTTTGCGTCAGGAGCGTGAGCTGCTCAAACGAGCAACGGCCTTTTGGGTGAGGGAGTTGGGACAGTGACCCGCTATCGGTGGGTGCTGGCTCAAAGGGCCATGGGATTCCCGACGAGGTTGTGCTGTGAGGCCGCCCGCGTGTCGCCGCAGGCGTTCTATGGGTGGCACCGCCGGCAGCGGCGGGGTCCGACGGCAGCCGAGCGGGCCGAGGCGCAGATGGTGGCCGAGATCCGCGGCATCCATGATGCTTCGGGTGGGGTTTACGGGTCGCCGCGCGTTACGGCGGAACTGCAGGCCAGAGGCCATAAGGTGAACCACAAGCGGGTGGAGCGGCTGATGCGCAGCAACGGCATCGCAGGGATCCGCAAGCGGCGCCCCAAGCGCACCACCACACCCTCACGAAACACCGATGCGCGGCCGCCTGATCTGCTGCGCCGGGATTTCGGTGTCGGTGCGCCGGATCGGGCGTGGGTGTCGGACATCACCTACATTCGCACCGGTGAGGGCTGGCTCTACCTGGCTGTGGTGCTCGATCTGGGCAGCCGGCGCCTGCTGGGCTACCAGATGAGCGACCGCATCAACACCCAACTAGCACAAGACGCACTGACAATGGCCGCACACACCCGCAAAGGGCTCACACGAGGTGTTGTGGTACACTCCGACCGTGGCAGCCAATACCTCTCCAACGACTACAAGAAAACCCTGAAATCCTGGGGCATGCTCCAATCCACCGGCCGCGTCGGCAGCTCAGCCGACAACGCCGCAGCCGAAGCCTTCTTCGCCACCCTCAAACGCGAACACACCAACCAGCGCCACTACCCAGACCGCCCCACAGCACGCCGCAGCATCTTCCAATGGCTAACCCGCTACAACACCACCCGCCGCCACAGCAGCATCAACCAACAAACCCCCAACCAATACGAACACCAGTATCACACCTTAACCACCTGACCGGCAAACGGGGGGAAGCCCCGTTTGTAGGGCCGTCGGGGGCGGGTGCAGGCGAGCGTCGTGCGGGGAAAGCAACTACCCAAGGAGGTACGCTTGAGTCGAGGAGTAGGATGGCGGCTCAAACTGACGGGAGGCGTTCATGTTCACGTGTTCTGAGAGCGACGCCCAACTTGCGAGAATGTCAGGTGCGGATGAGGCAGTCGTGATGTCTGGCTGCTTGAAGGAAGTGAACTCGGGGGAGGGAACTGCGCGACTCTACGACTCTGTGGGAGCGTACATCCGGCTGAGGTTTGATCCTGGAATCGATGCCGAGATGCGTCAGTTCGCAACTCAGTACGTCAAGGTCATCGGAGTTGGGCGATTTAACCGGCAAGGTAACTGGGACTATGTCGCAGTAGAGCGCATCCATCGCACAAGATGCTGGGATGAACCCTTCGACTTAGACTCGCTTGCGCGGCTATCTTGTAGAACGGTGTTCGACCCTGAAACTGTCATCACGACTAGCGACCCCTTCGATGTAGATGAGTTCATCAAGATTATCCATCAGGCGCGTGATGGCGGCTGGTATCGCTCCAAGTCCATGTAAAAGATACAGATACTGTAGAATCGAGTTCACCAAGATGACAAAATCAGATAACGACGACACGCTGATGTGCTTTCCATTCTTGGGAGTCACTAGGGCTACCATAGTGGGTCCCTGGAAAGTTATGGGTCTGTCTGAGGCATTGGAGTCTGAGCAATGGGCATCTCCGCAATACAAGGATCGTGTCCAAAAGATGCTAAATTTGTTTCGCCATGGACCGCGGTTCAAGTCGATCCAAGATCCGGCGGTGGTGTCACGTTGTGATGGCGGTATGACAGGTATGCCACCAAAGCAAGATGAGTGGCGTGCTTTGGCAGCAACCGTCGCATTCTGCGCGCTAGACAGCAATGATCCGGCACATCGGAAAAATAGGTCATTTTTGTTCACCGTCGCGGAACACCTTGACTATTGGCAATTCACCGTGGGAGACAGCTTCCTGACCCAAGTGCAAGGTCGACGTATCCCCATATGGTCTGCTGGAACCTGGACTAAGCAACATCCAATTGCCGATTCTCACGTTGGGTGGATCCCTAAGGTGAAACTCAATGAAAGCTACCGCCACCGTTCTCCACTCGGTGCTCTCATGCTCTAGTGAATCAGGAAGAATCGAGACAGCTATCAGGTTCCTTATAGAGTCTTGGAGGAACAGTTCGGGCGCTGTAGGCCCTAAGCTCATCCCTTTTGAGTTCGGTAGCATTCTTGTTGCGCTACAGACTGCCTTTGAGGTTGCCTTGCAGTTGACGGGTCGCCCGATGCATGAGATAATCTTGGAGGGACTATCTGATCTTATGAAACGGGTAGTCGCGCTAAACCTCGTTGTCAGTGAATGTCGAAAGGACCTGTGGAGTAGCTGCCTGGAGTCTCTGTGGATCTGTAAATTCAAAAAAGAACTATGTTGCTGGGCTGCCGATTTCACGAAGTACAGAAACAAAACTATACATAAGGGCGATCCTTTTGTAGTATTATCGAACTGTGACGATAGATATATCCGCATTCAAGAAATCATCGAGATGGCTGACCTGCTCCTCCGGAATGTCATACGTCTTGAGGCTGCTCTCGCGATTACAGACTGGGATAGTGAGATATTACAGTATAGTTTAGTATCTCCTGCCAACAGTGATTTTCGGCTTTGTCTGGATACTGCGCAGCGCCTTCGAGATAGTTGAGTCGGATTAGGCAGAGCACCCTAGTATCGTGTACGCTGCAAGAACATTACGGCTACTAGAGTGTCGCGCCAAGTCGATATGGGAATTACTGCTACCTTACAGTGGCGCTCCTTTGTCAATCTACGGTAAGTCTTCCAGGTGGCGGGTGGTGGTCATTTCCATGCCGGTGTTGGTTACTATTTTGACTGATATTCGGCCTCTTTGGGGTGGGTCGAAGGGTGCTGATCTCATGGCAGTCAGGGCTTCGCACTCGACTTCATCGGCGCTCTTGCCCAGGGTATTCAGTAGCTTCTTGATCTGCTTGTCTTGGGTGGCGCCGGGGAAATGGATGCGTCGGGCGAAGAAGCTCTCGCCATCGTGGTCGGTGTCGACCATCCAGCACGCCACATCGCCTGGACCTCCGGGCTTGGCGTTGCCGGTGGCAGGGTCGTAGGTGTCGTAGCCCAGGACCTCGACGGCCATTTGACCTCCCGGGTAGTCGGCGATGATGCGGATGTCGGGCTCGCCTAGGATGACGAAGGCTTCGTGGCCGGGCTCTTTGGAGAGATCGCGGATCATCAGGTCGCGGTTCATCTGCGCACGGGCCACCGTGACGCGCCCGACCTGGGGAGGGGCGTCAGCGGCGAAGGCGTAGGCGACGATGAGCAGCACGTCGGCGCGTTCGGCGCTGCCGGTGAGTTCTCTGGCGGCCTCGCGCACCATCTCGCCGGGCACGGTCACGTCCTCGGCGGCGACCATCACGGCCGCGGTGTGCTCGGCGGCACCGCCGTTGACCGTGTAGATCGCCTTCCATGCCAGCAGCTTCGATTCGCTTGGCCAGGGTTCGAGCGCTCGGACAGTCATGTCGGCGCTCTCACGCCCGCCCTTGATGGTATGGCCGAGCAGCTCTGCGTGGACAGCCTCCAAGAACTCGTCGTGGGCAACGACAACCTCGTCGTCGGTGCCCTCCAGTGGGATCACGGTCGCCCACGGCTGCTCGCTCTCCACCGTAAACGGCGACGCCACGCGGATCACGCCGCTCTTCTTGTGGGGCTGATCGACCAGTATGATCGGATCAGGGTTTCGGTCGTAGGCAAGCACCTCGGGAGACACATCCCGGACGCGTCGGTAAACGAAGCCGTTTTGCGGGTCGTTACCCCAACCTCCTTCCGGTACTGGTGTCCGCGGGCTGCCTGACAGTTCAGCCTCGGCGGCGGCACCCTCATCGGAATCAAGCAGAGTCCAGTAGTCTAAGGTCGCCGTGGATAGGCGTTGACGCGCAATAGAAATGGCGACGGGCGACGTATCACATGTGATCCAGCGGCGACCCCAATGTTCGGCCACAGCCGCGGTAGTGGCACCTCCACAGGTCGGGTCAAGCACCAGATCCCCCGGTTCGGTGGCCATCAAGATGCACCGTTCGATGGCTTTGTTGCCGGTCTGAACAACATAGCGTTTGTCGGTCGCTTGCATCTGGGTTTGCCATACGTTGTTAATTCGTCCGCCGGCAAGTTCATGCTCATATCGTTTCCATCGCAGTGTCGCGTTTTGATCGACCGCCACGAGCCGATTCAGTTGGGACAGGCGATCCATACCTTCCATTGACACACTCCATTGACGTCCTCTAGGACACGGGTATTTGACTCCGTTCCAATCGAATGGATCGGATCGTCCGGCGTTTGATTCTCCTTGAGAGTTGAGCGGTCTCCTCTCGAAGATCGTGGCTCCCTTCGGGATATTTTGGTTTGGTCTGATGCGTTCTACCTCCGTTAGCTGCCGAATGGAGCCGTCCTCAAGCTCAAGCATTGCATAAGACTTCATGTAATCAATTTTTTCGCGTCGGTTTAGAGCTTCGAATATCTCGGTATACTTCATGCTGGCTTCATCTTTCGCGTACCACAGCAAGTAGTCAGTGACGCTACGGAGTCTCTTTGATGAGGAACTGCTGGTGGTCGCATAAGAGATGGTAGCGATGCGGTTACCGGCTCCGAATACTTCGTCTAGCAGGATGGCGGCGCGATGTACGTTCTCATGACCGATTTGCATGAAGAGCGATCCGCTTTCGGCCAACAGTTCTCGCATCAGGATCAGTTTCTCGCGAGTCAGGTCGAGATAGGAGTGGATGTTCCGCTCGTAGGTGTCACGGAACGCTCGAATCGTGCGGGTGTCATTCGGACGCCCCTTGGCCGATTCGGGTGTCTCGCGGCTCTTGGTTGACACCTGGAAGTTGGACTTGTAGCCCATCCCGTAGGGTGGGTCGAAGTAGATCATCTGGACCTTGCCGGCCATGTTCTCGCGTGCCAGCAGCGAGGCCATGACTCGCGCGGATTCGCCGTGGATCAGGCGGTTCGACCAGTTGGCTGCGTGTCGATACCACTCGTAGGCGGCGTTCGCATCGGGCAACCCGTTGAAGTCGCTGAACAACTGTGGCTGCTCGCCCGTGCCCTGTAGCAGCTTGATGAACGCCGCGGGGTGGACCTTCTCGCGCACGTAGAGTGGATGTGCGGCATGTCCTTCTGCCTCGTCCGGCTTGCGGTTCCATGCCAGGATCGGCTCGTCGTCGACCTCGCGGGTCTCGGGCATATGCAGGACGGGGCGCCGGTCGGCCTCGCCCATCGTCGTGGCGGTCTGCTCGGTGGGCAGGTTGAGGCGCCGAGCTGAGGTGTGGACGTACTGCTCGGTGGTGGCTTTTTGGGCCATCATCTTGTCCCTTCGCTTGCCGGAGCCCCATGCGCTATGCGGGCATTTCGGATGGCTTGGTTCAACTCGGCTGAAAGGCGTTCTGGCTCGGTCAGTTCCACGAACGACCAGCGGCGCAACCGGCGCGGCAGGTGAGGAGATGACGAAACCGCCGGGATCCAACTCTCGCGCACGGTCTGGTGCTTGCGCTCGGAGTGGGCTTCGGGCACGCCCTTGCACTCCACGATCAGATGCACTGCGTCTTGGTCCTCGCGCTCTGCGAAGAGCCGGGCCACGAAGTCTGGTTCGTAGTGATGCCACGCCCCGTCCCACAGGTATGGCACGGTCCATCCGAGCCGGAAGTTTCTGACCCATCCCGTCACGTCGGGGTGGGTGTCGAGCGCCCTGGCGCAGGCTGCCTCGAAAGCCGAGTGGCAGGCCGCGATGTTCAGTTCGGAGTGGGCGGCCGATTGCTGGTCAGAGGCGGGATAGCGGTCTGAGAGGCTCGTCTCGAAGCAGACGCCGGACGTGTCGCCGAGGATCGGCTTGTCGAACACCGCTGTGAGCCGGTCGGCGGTGCCTTCGGCCGGGGTGCAGGCATCGTCGATCTCGCGAGCTGCCTGGATCATGTGTCCCGAGCCCAGACCGTCGTAGTGATCGTCAAGCACTTCGGCCAGTTCCGTCCAGCGCCTTACGGTCTTCATGGCATCAGCGAACAGCAGTCTCTTTCGGGCGCGCCCGGCACTTTGCCCGTTCGCCCCCCGGCACCAGCGATCGACGAGCTCAGCTGCCAGTTGCCAGAGGGCTTCCTGCTTGCGGAAGGACCGGTCGGAGCGGATTTTCTTCTTTCCGCCCACTGTGTCCGCGAGCGTTGCCTCGCTTGCTCCCTGCGGCCTCCACTTGATTACGCGGCTTTCGTCGAGGCGGAAGCTCTCGGAACCGGGTTCGATCACGTAATGCTGAACGTTCGGAAACTCGACGCCGCGGTCGCGGCGTCCCGGAAGACTGCGAACTTTGTAGCGGGGCTTTGAGGGAACGGAAGGGGCGTCGCCCTTCACAGGCATGAACTCGAAGGGCACGCCGAGCACTTCGGCGTACTCGGCAACGAGCCGGCCCTCGGGGTCAAAGTTGTCGTAGTTCGAGCGTCGTAGCGCCCTGCCGGTAACTTGCTCACACAGCAGTTGCGTTTTGAAGGCGCGGAACCCGAGAACGTGCGTGACCGTGCGGGTGTCCCAGCCCTCGGTCAGCATTGAAACCGACACGACGCAGCGAATGTGCTCGCCCAGACCGCCAGGCTTGCCGACAGAGTTGAGCGCGCCGCGAATCACCTCCCGCTCGTCACGGTTGTCGCCCGGCGCTTGCAGCCTTGCTGCCTGTGCCTTGATTGCTTTGCTGAGATCGGCCTCGCCGTCGAGAGCTGAATGCACCAGCAGCGTGTGAACTCGCTCGGTCGGGCCGCTGTCGGAATAGTTGGCGAACAGGTTCAGGGCCGCTGCGTGGTATGCGGTCGTTTCGTCGGGGCCGGGCTCGGACCAGCCAGCGATGTAGTCGCAGATGGCAGCAGCGGTGCCGATCCTGTTGGCGACGACGATGAACACCGGCGGTGTCGGCATCCGCATGGCCGGGTCGTCCGGGTTCATCCACTGCTCGAACTTCGCCGTGTAGCTGCCATAGAGCGCCCACATGGCGCGCCGTAGCTCGTCGGGTACGGAGTCTCGCTTGACTGTCTTCGGCTTCGTGTTCGCATAGAGGTTTCGCCATGCGACGGTGCCGGATGGCGTGTCATCTTCGACCGGCACCTGCGGCATTTTCACCAGGCCCGACTCGATGCTCTCCATCAGTGGGAAGTCCGACACCACCCACGGGAAGATCCGCTCCTTGCGTTCCTTGTTGCCCTCAATGAAGATCGGCGTCGCCGAGAAGTCATAGACCGGCCCGAGCCTGCCTGTGTCGCGCAGTCCCTCTAGCGCGCCGAACCAGATCGCCGCGGCCTTTTCCTCGTCATCGTCGTCGTCCTCGGAGGTGCGTCGACCTGCCTCGGGCAGGTAGCAGTGGTGGGCCTCGTCGTTGAGTACGCATACCTTCGGTGCGTTCTTGGTTGTCGGGAAGCCTCGCAGCGCCCGATCCAGAACCGCCTTCATTGACTCAAGTTCGGCGCTCTTGCGGCCTGCCCGGATCAGTTTCTTGGCGTCGCTAGCCAGGTCACCCAGCCGGTCACGCTGCTGGAAGGCGTGCCAGTTGAGCACATGCACCCTCACCGACCCGAGCACGTTGCGCTTGCTCTCGGGCAGCAGGCGCATCTCGTGGTAGATGTTGCCGGAGCGGGACGGATCCAGAACGGCTAGCCGCTCACGGACCGTGTGACCGGGCGCCATCGCCAAGAACAGCGTGGTGTAGCGATCCTTGCGCAGCGAAACAGCCGCGTTGACCGCGTGCCAGGCAATGACCATGCCCATGACCGCGGTCTTGCCCGAGCCGGTGGCCATCCGCACAGCGAGGCGGTAGATGCCGCCGTTGTAGTCGTCGTTGGCCTCGGCCAGTTCGCGGCGCACCTCGGCAAGCACTCGATCGTGGCGGGCGTTGCCCTCAGTCAGCCAGATGAGCGTCTCTGCCGCCTCGACCTGGGCGAAGAACAGCCGCGGCTCGTTGACCTCGCTGCGCCAATGAAATAACAGTTGGCGCGTTGCCGCGGTCGTGCCGGGATACTTGCTGTCGCACCATTTCTTCACCGCTGCGCGGATGCGGTTGATCAACTCGTTCTCGTGCCGTTGAGTTACCTCGAGTCGGGTCTGCCCTTTGCGGACCTTCGGCACGATGGTCAGCGATTGACTGGGCCGCCTTCCCTGCACGATCTCGCCGGTGGAGGTATTGTCCTCGTCCAGCCTCCAATGCCGTGACGGTTCCTCGTGCGGCAGGTTGAGGACGGGGTTGGCGAGGCGACTAAGCGGTGCCGAGCCGCCGTGGCGGACGTTCGGGGTTCCGCATCCCGAATCGCGCTGAGCCCCGCGGGGGGGGGCGGGCGCTCAATCATGGTCGAGCACCGTAGCAATCTCCGCGTCGTCGCGGCGGGATGGGGGCTTGCCGCCGCGATGCACTCATCCCCAGCACGCAGCGGCGCGCGTCGCGGTTCGGGCATAGCCACCGCTGCGCTGCACGGCAGCCCTCTTCGAGACCGGACGCCCGCCCGCCTTCGTCACCGACACGGGCCGGCAGATCACACGTGTTGCAGCGACCAGATGCTCCTGCCGGCGTTCGGTGCGCAGCGGAGAGTGCGCCGTATGCCCCGCGTCCTCTACGGCGGCTTTCTCCTCACTGGATGCCGATCTGCGCTATTGACTCTGATAGCATGATGTGATGGCTCACACTCGAACCACGTTCTCCCTGGACGCGAAGTTGGCTGAGCGGGCCCGCCGACTCAACATCAATATCTCAGCAGCAGCCCGTGATGGGGTCACAGCGGCGGTGAGGCGCGCCATGGGCGAAGCCGACCGGGCCGCTTACGAGCGTATCCCGGAACAGCCGGACAGTTTCTGGGACGAAGCCGAAGCGTGGGGAAGCGATTGAATCGCGGCGAAGTGTGGTGGGGCGGACTCAACTGGGTGGGCGGTGGAGCTCTCCCTCTATACGGAGGTTGGGGAGGATGCGGTCCAACCAGCGGGGCAGCCACCAGTTGCGGGCGCCGAGCAGTTCCATGGTCGAAGGCACGATGAGCAATCGTACTAGGGTGTGTCGATGGCCACGGCGGTTGCTAGGCCCAGGCCGAAGAGCCTGATCACCCGGTTGTCCTCCAGCACGAGCTGCCGAACACCACCACCATGATGGCCGCCGCAGCCGTGATCACCCTGGCCGTGGCGGCCAGGCCGTCGGCCACCGAGTTCACCGGATCACCGGAGCGCTCGAACTCCCCGAGCCGGCCGGCTAGCGGTTGCGGGGGAATCCCAGGTCGACGACGCTGTCGGCGGGATCGGGCCAGCGGGCGGTGACGGCCTTCGCCCTCGTGTAGAAATGGACGCCCTCGGGCCCGTACATGTGGGTGTCGCCGAACAGCGACTGCTTCCAGCCGCCGAAGGAGTGGTAGCCCACCGGCACGGGTATCGGTACGTTCACCCCGACCATCCCGGCGTCGGCGTCGAGTTGGAACTGCCGGGCCGCGCCGCCGTCGCGGGTGAAGATCGCCGCACCGTTGCCCCACGGGTTGCTGCCGATCAGGCCCACGGCCTCGTGATAGGTGTCGGAGCGCACCACGCACAGCACCGGGCCGAAGATCTCGTCGCGGTACACGGCCATGTCCGGGGTCACGTGGTCGAGCAGCGACACGCCCAGGAAGAACCCGCCGCCGTCGAATACCGCCTCGCGCCCGTCCACCACCACGGTCGCGCCCTCGTCCGCGCCTCTGCCGACGTAGCCCGCCACCCGGTCGCGGTGCTCACGGGTGATCAGCGGGCCCATCTCGGCGTCGGGATCGGTGCCCGGGCCGATGCGCAGCTTGTCCATCCGCACCCTGATGGCGTCCACCAGCGGGTCGCCGACGTCGCCCACCGCCACCACCACCGACACGGCCATGCAGCGCTCGCCCGCCGATCCATAGGCCGCGGACACCGCCGCATCGGCGGCAAGGTCGATGTCCGCGTCGGGCAGCACAACCATGTGGTTCTTGGCCCCGCCGAGAGCCTGCACCCGCTTGCCCGCCGCCGCGCCGGCCTCATAGACATAGCGGGCGATGGGCGTGGAGCCCACGAAGCTCACCGCCCTCACATCGGGGTGGGCGAGCAGCCGGTCGACGGACACCTTGTCGCCGTTGACCACGTTGAGCACCCCGGGCGGGAAGCCGGCCTCAGCGAAGAGCTCGGCCACGAAGCGCGGTGCGGAGGGATCGCGCTCGGACGGCTTGAGCACGAAGGTGTTGCCGCAGGCGACCGCGTTCGGGAACATCCACAGCGGCACCATCGCCGGGAAGTTGAACGGGGTGATCCCGGCCACCACGCCGAGGGGCTGGCGCATCGTGAACACGTCGATACCGCTCGACGCCTGCGAGTTGTAGCCGCCCTTGAGCAACTCGGCGATGCCGCAGGCGAACTCGATGTTCTCGAGCCCGCGGGCCACCTCGCCGAGCGCGTCGGAGCGCACCTTGCCGTGCTCGGCGGTCAGCCGCCGGGCGATCTCCTCGGCGTTCGCCTCCACCAGGTTGCGGAAAGCGTGCATCAGTTTGGTGCGGGAGGCCAGCGAGGTATGACGCCATTCCTCGAAAGCATCCTTGGCCGAGGCGACCGCCACATCGACCTCTGCGATGCTGGCGAGACCCAGCTGAGCCGTCTGCTCGCCGGTGGCCGGGTTGAACACCGGCAGGGATCTACCCGATCCGCATTCCATGGTCGCTGCGTTCACATAGTGGTGAATCGTCTTCACGTGAGTTCCTCCTCGCTGTGTGGTGTGCTCAGGGTTCGCCGGGCGCCTACCGCAGTTCCGCCGCCGATCCGCAGTATCGGGCGGCCACCGCAGTTCGGTCGCCTGCAGTTAGGCCGCCCAAATGCAGGTCGGTCAACCGGTAGTGGGTCAATCTATGGTTCGGCCACCTACTGCAGGTACCTACTGCAGGTACTGGCAGAGGCCGCGGCGCAGGTATTGGCCGTCGCCGGCGCGGCCCAGGTATTGCCCGCCGTCGATGATCTTGCGGCCACGCGAGAACACCGTGTCCACATGGCCGGTCACCTCGATGCCCTCGAAGGCCGAGTGGTCCATGTTCATGTGGTGGTTGTCGACGCTGATGGTCCACCGCCTGTGGGGGTCATAGATCACGACGTCGGCGTCGGATCCCGGCGCGATGATCCCCTTGCGGGGGTACATGCCCATCATGCGTGCCGGGGTGGTGGCGCACAGCTCCACCCAGCGGGGCAGGCTGATCTCGCCGGTGACGACGCCCTGGTAGATCATGTCCATGCGGTGCTCGACACCGCCGATGCCGTTGGGGATGGCCCGGAAGTCGTTGAGGCCCAGCTCCTTCTGCTCCTTCATGCAGAAGGGGCAGTGGTCGGTGGACACCACGGCCAGATCGTTGGTGCGCAGACCCTTCCAAAGCTCGTCGGAGTGGTGCTCGTGACGTGAGCGCAGCGGGGTCGAGCAAACATATGCCGCTCCCTCGAAGCCGGGCCGGTCGAGATGCTCCTCCAGACTGAAGTACAGATACTGGGGGCAGGTCTCGGCGAACACGTTCATGCCGCCGTCACGGGCGATCGCCACCTGCTCGAGTGCCTCCTTGGCCGAGAGGTGAACGATGTACAGCGGCGAGGCGCCCACCTTGGATAGCTGGATGGCGCGGTGGGTGGCCTCGGACTCCAGCTCCTTGCGACGCACGTAACCGTGGTTGACGGGGCTGGTCTCGCCCCGCTCGAACGCCTGCTCGGCCAGGACGTCGATCGCCAGGCCGTTCTCGGCGTGCATCATGATGAGGCCGCCGTTGCCCGCGGCCTGCTGCATGGCCCGCAGGATCTGGCCGTCGTCTGAGAGGAACACGCCCGGATAGGCCATGAACAGCTTGAAGCTGGTCACGCCCTCGTCGACCAGCAGGTCCATCTCCTTGAGGGCGTCGTTGGTGACGTCGCCGATCACCATGTGGAAGCCGTAGTCGATGGCGCATTTGCCCGCGGCCTTCGCCATCCACGCATCGAAGCCGTCCCTGACGTTCTCACCGAAGCGCTGCACCCCGAAGTCGACGATGGTGGTGGTGCCGCCCCAGGCCGCGGCCCGGGTGCCGGACTCGAAGTCGTCGGAGGCGAAGGTGCCGCCGAAGGGCAGTTCCATGTGGGTGTGCACATCGACGCCGCCCGGCACGACCAGCCTGCCGGCGGCATCGATCACCTCGACATCGCCGCGGCCCTCCACCACGTCGGTGAGCCAGCTGTGCGGCTTCAGCAGGGCCGTCACCTGCTCGCCGTCGATCAGAACCTCTGCCGGGTCTGCGCCGGTGCTGGTGACGACGGTGCCACCCTTGATCAACGTTGCCATCGACGTCTCCTTGTCGTTGTCGGGCGGTCGTTCGCGGCGTGACTGTTTCGGGAGTCGGGCGTGACTGTCCGGGAGTCTTGCAGACCGTCAGGCGCCTGGCCGGTCGCTGGTCGAAGCCTACGCGCAGGCCCGTTGCGCGTGCCAGCGGCAGGCCGCGCAAATGCGGTTCGATCCGCGCGGCTTCTGGCGGCGTTGGGGTAGCGGCCGGGGTGTTCGTGTGCCGCGACTGGATGTAAGCGCCCGTGCCCGTTGTCGTCTGGCGGTGGCGGGGTTGTGGCCGGGGTGTTCGTGTGGGTTCGGGGCGCCAATCTCAGGGTCGGTTCGATCCGCTCGGGCCCTGGCGGTGGTGGGGTTGTGGCCGCTGGGAGGAGATGACGCCGGTGTCGAAGCCCGCGAGGTGCAGCCCGCCGCAGAAGCGGGCGTGCTCGATCTTGAGGCATCTGTCCATCACCACGTCGAGACCCGCGGCCGTGCAGCGCTGCGCCGCCTCGGCGCTCCACAGCCCCAGCTGCGCCCAGAACACCGACGCCCCGCAATCGATGGCCTCGTCCGCGGTGGCCACAAGGTCGCTGGAGCGGCGGAACACGTCGACGATGTCCGGTACCACCGGCAGCTCCGCCAGCGAGGCCCACACCGTGCGGCCGCGGATCTCGCTGCCCGCGGCACGCGGGTTCACCGGGTACACGTCATAGTCCGTCGATGACGACAGCAGGTACGTGAGCACGAAGTTGCTGGCACGAGCCGGGTTGGCGGAGGCGCCCACAACGGCCACTGAGCGCGAACTCTGCAGGATCCGCTGCCGCTCACCCGCCGACGGCGGCGACCACCCCTCAACGGGCTCGCGCTCAACCACCGGGCCCCGCAGTGGCTGCGGGCGCGGCAAGGTCGGGTGCCGGCACCGGCGCATCGTGGTGGCCGAGAGCGTGCTCAGCCACCGGGCCCCGCAGTCGCCGTCGCTGCGGCCAGGGCCTGGTCGAGATCCCACAGGATGTCCTCGATGTCCTCCAGTCCCACCGAGATGCGCACCCCCTCGGGCGACACACCGGCAGCGGCGAGTTCCGTCTCCGAGAGCTGCTGGTGGGTGGTGGACGCCGGGTGGATCACGAGGGTCTTGGCGTCGCCCACGTTGGCGAGGTGCGAGACCATCTGCAGCGACTCGATGAAGCGAGCGCCTGCGGACCTGCCGCCCCGCACGCCGAAAGTGAAGATCGCTCCGGGTCCCTTGGGCATGTAGCGCCGGGCCAGGTCGTGGTCGGGGTGGTCGGGCAGCCCGGCCCACAGCACCCAGTCCACCCGGTCGTCGGCGTCGAGCCATCCGGCGACGGCGCGGGCGTTGTGGACATGGGCCTCCATCCGCAGCGGCAGCGTCTCAAGCCCCTGCAACAGCAGGAAGGCGTTGAACGGCGAGAGGCAGGCGCCGACGTCGCGCAGCTGCTCGGCCCGGACCTTGGTGCAGAAGGCGTACTCGCCGAAGTTGTCCCACCAGCGCAGGCCGTTGTAGCTCGGCACCGGCTCGGTCAGGTGATCGAAGCGGCCCGAGCCCCAGTCGAAGCGGCCCGCCTCGGTGATCACCCCGCCGATGGAGGTGCCGTGGCCGCCCAGGAACTTGGTGGCCGAGTGCAGCACGATGTCGGTGCCGAAGTCGATGGGGCGGCACAGGTACGGCGAGGCGAAGGTCGAGTCCACCGCCAGGGGCAGGTCGTGGGCGGTGGCCACGTCGGCCAGGGCGGAGAGGTCGGCAACGGCGCCGGAGGGGTTGGAGATGATCTCGGTGTACAGCAGCTTGGTGTCGGGCCTGATCGCCGCGGCGAACGCTTTGACGTCGGTGCCGTCCACGAAGGTGGTGTCGATGCCCAAGCGTCGCAAGGTCACGTCGAACTGGGTGTAGGTGCCGCCGTAGAGGCCGGCCGCGGCCACCATGTGATCGCCGGCCGCGGCGAGGGCCGTGACGGTGAGGAACTCCGCCGCCTGCCCGCTGGCGGTGGCCACCGCCCCGATGCCGCCTTCGAGGCTGGCCATGCGCTTCTCGAAGGCAGCGGTGGTGGGGTTGGAGATGCGGGTGTAGATGGTGCCGTACTTCTGCAGGGCGAAGAGGTCGGCCGCGTCCTCGGTGTCCTCGAAGACGAAGCTGGTCGACTGGTAGATGGGAACCGCTCGCGCGCCCGTCGCGGGATCGGGCCGGCCGCCGGCGTGCAGCGCTCGGGTGCGAAAGCCCCACCGGCGATCCTCCATCCCCATCTCCATCCCCATACACAACCACACCCGAGCCGCCCCAACACGCGATGCGACCCGCCGGGTGCGTTACCGTCGCCGGAGTGGCTCGGTTTCAGGTTGAGACGCTGCCGTTCGACTCGGGCGACCTCGATGCCGTCGTCGCTGAGATGGATCGGCTGGCCGGGCGCGGCGACGGGCTCGGCTGGATCAACGTAGGTCCCGGCCTGCGCGAGGAGCAGATCGAGCGGCTGCCGGCGCCCACGCTGCTGGGTCGCTGGTTCTCGGGCCGGGGGCCCGCGGTGCCGATGGGGACCTGGACGCCGGCGCGTGCGGCGTCAGCGAGGCCGCTGGTGGGGATCGAGCACGGCGCCGGCCCCAAGGCACTCGACCGGCTCCGCGACGCCGGCGCGCCACTGCCGCAGGGCTGGCGCAAGGTGCAGGATCACGCCAAGAACGGGATAGTGGTCGAGCCCTCCGCAAGCGCTTCCCACCGCGACATGCTCCGCTGGATCCTCGCCGCCTGCCAGTCGCTCTGCGTCATCGAGACCGAGGACCACTGGATAGCCAAGATCCACCGCCCCTAGCGTTCTCGGGCGCACGCGGCGGCCTAGCCGGAGCACCACCGGAGGCCATCGAAATGCCACACCTTGTCACAGGGGGCTTGTATGGTGCGCTTGATGGCTAACACCACCGAGCCGACAGTCAACACCTACGTCGCCCAAGCGCTGCGGGGGATGCACCCCCGCTGGGCCGCCAATGGCGCGATCGTGTCGCAGGCGACCGGCACGGTGCACGGATCCAAGGGGGCGCAGCCCGACATCTTGGTGCGCGTCCCGGGAGCAGGTTCACTGGTCATCGAGGCCGAGTTCGTTCCTGCCCACACTCTTGACGCGGACGCTCTCGACCGCATTGGCAAAGAGTTGGAGGGTGCCCAGCATCCGGTCGAGACGGTCGTGGCACTTCGCTACCCCGAGCGCCTCGGTGTTGTGGCCGAAGCCAGCTTGGCGTCGGAACTTGAAGCTGCCAGGGACCTCGAATGGTGCGTGTGGACCGAGGGACCGCATGAGGTGCGGTTCCCTTCGGAGGGATGGATCAAGGGCCGTCTTGTTGATTTTGCAGGGACCCTGGAGACCGTCGCCGTCTCTCAACGGCGTATTGATCGAGCCGCCGACGTCTTGCAGCGTGCCGTCGAGAATGCCGCAGTCGTGTTGGCTAAGCTGGAAAGTCCAGTGCAGCAGAAAGTTGCCGACTGCCTTCATCAAGAGCCCGCTGAGCAGACGATGAGGATGGCGGCATCGATCGTCGTCAACGCGTTCCTTTTCCAGGTTGCGGTTGCGGCCAACCATGGCACCCCCACGGTTGAGGAGACGCGTGTCAATTTCGGCAATCCGCTGCACCTTCATAAGCAAGATGTGCTTGAAGCTTGGCGCCAAATACTCGAGGTGAACTACTGGCCGATCTTCCACATATCGAGGAGGATTCTGCTGCCGATCGATGAAGCGAGCGCGCAACGTCTTTGCAACACCTTGGGATCCGCTGCGGGTCGGTTGGCAGAGGCGGGCGCAGTGGAGGTGCAGGACCTCGCCGGGCAGATGTTCGGCCGCTTGATTGCTGACCGGAAGTTCCTCGCGACTTTCTATACCCTGCCTGAATCGTCGGCGCTGCTGGCTGAGATGGCTGTGGCCCGGCTCGACGGCCAGGTGGACTGGGGAGACCGGAAGGCGGTGATCGGTCTCAGAATCGCAGACTTGGCCTGCGGCACCGGTGCCTTGCTGTCCTCTGTGTACCGGCGCATCGCATCACGGGTGCGCCGTGCGGGAAAGAACGACAAGCGACTTCACTCGGCGATGATCCAGGAGGCGCTGATCGGCGCAGACATCATGCCCGCGGCGGCACACCTCACGACGATGATGCTCTCGGCCTCGCATCCGTCTGTCGGCTTCGGCAAGTGCGGTGTGCATGTGCTTCCCTACGGGCGTACCCCCGACGGAGGGGTCGCTGTCGGTTCGCTCGACCTGCTCTCCGATGTCGGCACCCGCTCGCTGCTCGGGCGGCCCGGAACGCGTCTTGCGGGACGGGGGTCTGAGGTCGAGGCCGGTGCTGATGTTGCGATGTGCGATGTGGACGACAACTCGCTGGACCTGTGCATCATGAACCCGCCGTTCACTCGGCCCACGAACCACAAGACCGCCGCCGCGGCCGGCGTGCCTGTGCCCTCTTTCGCAGGGTTCGGGACAAGCGATGAGGATCAGCGAGAGATGTCTGATCGATTGAAGGAGCTCAGCGGGGCACTGGGGGCTGATCGTGCTGGGCGAGGCAACGTGGGGCTGGCGTCGAACTTCGTAGACCTCGCTCATGCCAAGCTGCGTCCTGGCGGGGTGTTGGCGCTGATCCTGCCGTTCGCGCTCGTCAATGGCGGTGCCTGGGAGCCGACGAGGCACCTTCTGCGCAAGCACTACAGGGACGTGACCGTCGTTTCAATCGCTGCACATGGCTCGAAGGCACGGGCTTTCTCTGCCGATACGGGCATGGCGGAGGTCGCGCTCGTTGCCGTCAAGCGCTCGGAGACGACCGTTGCCTCCGCTCGTTCACCGGTGGGTTGGCCGAGCCTGGTACGGCGGCCGAGAAGCGTCACGGAAGCGGTCGAAACGGCTCGTGCCATTGCCGCATGTGCCGGGTCTGCCGGATCCAAGGCAATCGAGATCGGCGATGATCGTGTCGGATTGTTCTCTTCGGAGGAAATCGCCGCGGGCGGTCTCGCTGGAGTGGCCGGCCATGAAGTGGGCCGAGCAGCGCTAGCGCTCAACGAGGGCCTGCTGCGTTTCGCACGGGTCGAGGACTTGCCAGTTCCCATTGTGAAGCTCGGTGAAATCGGGAAGCCAGGACCCGTCGATCGAGACATCAACGGAGTAGACAAGAAGACTGGCACCTACCGGGGTCCGTTCGATTTGGTGAGGCTCGAGCCGGGCAAGACTCCATCCTACCCGATCCTTTGGGCGCATGACGCGTCCTCGGGTCGGGAGTCGCAGATCGAGGTCTTGCCAGACCATCGGGGATGGGTGCGGGAAGAACTGGGTCGGCGGAAAGAACTTGCAATTTGGGCCACTGCCACTCGCCTGCACTTGAACCGAGACTTCCAACTCAACAGCCAATCCCTGGCGGCATGCATGACTCCCGATCTCTGCATCGGCGGTACGGCCTGGCCATCATTCATCCTCGTCAACAAAGCCTGGGAGAAGCTCGTCTCCTTGTGGTTGAACTCCACACTCGGACTTGTGGGGTTCTGGTGGGCTGGAACACGCCAGCAGCAGGGCAGGTCGAGACTCACCGTCACGCGACTCAAGCACTTGATCGCTATCGATCCACGAGAGATGACCGATCAGCAGCTTTCCGCCGCCGGTGATGTATTCGACCGCCTCAAGCAGCGACGCCTGCTTCCAGCGAACGAGGCCTACCGCGACGACGTGCGTCATGAGTTGGACGAGGCTGTCCTGTGCGCGGTGCTCGGACTCCCAACGGAAGTGCTCCTTTCCCTAGCGACCCTGCGCCACCAATGGTGTGAGGAGCCGTCAGTGCATGGCGGCAAGTCGACTCGGCCCAGCTAGTAGCTTGTTGCGGCCTCCACAATGAGGTCGATCACGGCTTGGGCGTCTGCGTCCCACACGACGTTGTGGGCGGGCGGGCCTGACTCGTCGAACGCAGCAGGCGGGCGCACATCGGTGACCGTCATGCCCCTGGTGTGCTCGCCGTGCAACTCCACCGCCACCGGATGGCTCGAGCGGCGGAACAGGTGCGGGTGCGTGACGGCGATGACGGCCGTTGCGTCATGCACGGGTGCGGCATCGAGGCCGAACTCGCGGCAGCGGTCGAACGCGTAGTCCAGCAGGTCGGCGGCGAAGGCGGCCGCCGACGTCCCGGCACGGCGCATCCGTGCAGCCTCGCTTCCGCCCAGCAGCACCCGGTTGGTGACATCGAGTCCCACCATCGTCAGCGGCGCCGCCTCCTGGAACACCATTGCCGCTGCCTCCGGGTCGGCCCACACGTTGAACTCGGCGACCGGCGTGACGTTGCCCCCGTGGGCGCCGCCGCCCATGATCGTCAACCCGGCCAGGAGCCGCGGAAGGTCGGGATCTCGCCGCAGCGCGAGGGCCACATTGGTCAGCGGGCCCACCGCGATGAGGTGCAGGCCGTCCACTGAGCGGGCCATGTCGCTCAAGAAGGCGACGGCATCGGTTGAGGCCGGGCCTCGGGTCAGCTCCGGCAGGGCCGCATTGCCGAGACCGGTCTCGCCGTGGATGCGGGCCGCGTCCATCGGAGGAGCGGTCAGCGGGCGGGCCGCGCCGCGGTGCACGTGCACGTCCAGGCCGGCGATCTGGGCGGTGACCAGTGCATTGTGCGTGGTGTGGTCGATGCCCACGTTGCCGTTGACTGTCGTGATCCCGAGCAGTTCGCCGTAGCGGGCCGCGGTGAGGATGGCGATGGCGTCATCAAGGCCGGGGTCGCAGTCAAGCACGATCTTCGGCCGGCTCTGATCAGGTTCCACGCTCACGGAGCGAGCCTAGGCAGACCCGAGAGCAGACCAGCGCTTCGCACCCGGCCTAGGCACTCCCGCGCCAAGGCGTCTGCGGACGCGCCGAGAGCCGACCAGCACCTTTCGCGCCCGGCCCAAGCACGCCGGCGCTACTCGTTGAGCAGGCTCGCGACCTCGGCCGGTGTTGGAAGCGACGGTTGGGCACCGGCGCGCAGCGTGGTGGCCGTACCCACCCGAACAGCCCATCCGGTCGCCTCCACGAGGTCGGCTCCACCCACGAGCGCGTCGGCCAGCGCGCCACAGAAGGCGTCGCCTGCCGCCGTGGTGTCCACCGGCGTCACCGCCGGCGCAGCGACGTGCGTCGTCGTCTCGGAGGTGACGACCATCGCACCGCCTGCTCCGAGAGTCACGACCACCGCCGGCACTCCCAGCCGCCGCGCCAAGGCCACCGAGGCCGGCGCGCTGATCTCGCCGTCAACGTCGACCTCGTCAAGGCCCGCCAGCCTCGCAAGCTCGGTCTGGTTGGGCACGACCACGTCCACCCGATCGAGCAGATCCCCGGGCAGCGGCTCCGCCGGTGCGGGCGCCGGGTTGAGCACGACGGTCCGGCGGGCGCAACGGGCCGCGGCCGTCACCGCCTCCAGCGGGATCTCGAGCTGCAGCAGCACCACCTCGGCGGCGGCGAGGATGCCCGCGGCCGAGGTGGCATCGGCGCTGCTCATCCGGCCGTTGGCGCCGGGGCTCACCACGATGGCATTGTCACCGTCCGAGCCCACCGCGATCAGGGCTGTGCCGCTGGGGGTTCCCGCGGTGGCCGGCACGGCACGCGTGTCGACTCCGGCAGAGTCGAGAGCCGCTCGCAGCAGCGAGCCGGCGTCGTCGTCGCCGACGCGCCCCACCATCGCGACACGGCGCCCGAGACGGGCCGCGGCCACCGCCTGGTTGGCGCCCTTGCCGCCCGGGATCCGCTTGAGGTCGCCGCCCAGAACCGTCTCACCGGCCACCGGGATCGTCGAAACCTCTACCACCAGGTCGAGGTTCGCGCTCCCCACCACCACGACCTCCGGTTCGACGGGCATAGGTGCTCCTTCAACTCAGTTCCCAACCTTGATCTGTCTCAGAAACCCTGACACGCGACACCGGAGTCTGCACCAACGCAAGCGCGCCCGCGGCGGCCATGGGGATCGCCGGGCTCGGGTAGCGTCGGCACCATGGACCGGGTGCTCGAGTTTCCCGGTGGAACCGTGCCCGCCGCGGCCGTCTCTTGGCGCTTCGACACCCCCGGGGGCCCTGGCGGCCAGCACGCGAACCGTTCCAGCACCCGGGTCGAGGCGGTGATCGACCTCACTGTCGCCGGCGATATGGATCCGCAGGCGCGGCGGCGGTTGGTCGAGCGGTTCGGTGCCGAGTTGCGCACCGTGGCCAACGACACCCGCTCCCAAGCCCGCAACCGCGATATCGCTCTGGACCGTATGGAGCGACTGTTGCGCGACGGGCTCTCGGTCGCCAGGCCCAGGAAGCCGACCCGCCCGTCGCGAGCGGCCCGCCGGCGCAGGCTCCAACTCAAGCGCCGCCGCTCGCAGACCAAGCGCGACCGCGGCAGCGTCGATCCAACCGATCCCGACTCCTAGCCCCCGACTCCTAGCCCCCAGCCGGCTATTGTGAGATCTTTCGCGATTTGACCCCTACAGCGCCCTATTTCGGGAAAGATTGTATTATCTTTCGCCATGGCCAGAACGCCACAGTTCGATGACATCCCTCCAAGCCTGACCGAGCAAGCCTTCAGAGCGCTGTTCGGCGGCGTAGAGCACGAGGGGCTCGACTTCAAGCGCGGTGTGTCCGAGAGCATACGCGAGACCATCCCCGCGATGGCCATGACCGACGGAGGGTTGATCGTGCACGGCGTCGACTCGAACGGGCGGATCACCGGCTGCCCCCTCTCCCAGAAGACGCAGGACCGAATCACCCGCTACGCCAATGAGTGCGGCGTGTCCGTCGAGGTCAAGGCCCTGTCGGTCGGTGCTGTCGAGCTGACCGTTACCGCCGTGCCCGAGATCAGGGGCCGCGTCGTCACCACCCCGGACGGCAGGCTGCTGCGGCGTGTCGGTGGTGACTGCCAACCGCTTCGCGGCGACGCCCTCACCCGCTTCGTGCAGCAGCGAGTGGAACATTCGGGCGAAGACCAGCCCATCGACCCGGCAAGCGGGTTCGACCCGGCGGTGATCCACCTGGCTGCGTTGAACGAAGCCCTGGCCGCGGACGGAAGGGCACCCATCGGCGGCGATCGTTCCAGCGTCATGCGAGCGCTGATCGATTTCAATGTGGCCGAACGATCGGTGGACCCCCTCGATCCGAGAGTGTTGACGGCGGCACTTGTGCTCTTCGGCAACGAACCGCATCGACACGTCTCGGGGGCTCGGGTGCAACTTGTTCGCCGGGATGGAATCGGACCCGGCCCCGGGCCTTCCTCCGCACGAGAAGAATGCGCGGGACCGCTGAGCCGAGTCCTCGAATGCTGTCTGAACTTCATTGCCCAGCACACCCGCCAGTTCGAGAATGTGGTGAGGCGCAAGCGCGAGACGATCGCCGAATACCCAGAGGCCGTGATGCGCGAGGCGATTCTCAACGCTCTGGCACACCGTGACTATGGGCTTTCGGGGGCGACTGTCGACATCACCGTTTGGGACGACCGGATCGAGGTGCGGAGTCCCGGCCCGTTGCCTGGCCACATAACTGTGGAGAACATGCGAGATGAGCACTACAGCCGCAATCCCAGGATCATGCGGGTACTGAAGACGATGAGGCTCGTGGAGGAGTACGGCGAAGGCATTGACCGGATGCACCGGGAGATGGAGGTGCGCCTCATGGAGCCGCCGATCTTCAACGCTACGGCTGACTCGGTGACCGTGACGCTGCGCAACCGTTCGCTGGCGTCGGTGGAGGATCAGACCTGGATGGTGATGCTGGGCGCCGAGCAGTTGAGCGTCGATGAGCGGCATGCCTTGCTGCTGGCCCGAAACGAGGGGGCCGTCACACCAAGGCGCCTGCGCCAGATCCGTCCCGAATCCGATGCTGGACGGGTGCTGGAGGTGGCCGTGGCCAAAGGGTTGTTGGTGCGCACCGGCAAGCGTGGCGGATCGCGCTACGAGTTGTCGGCGGAGATCAGGCTGCGAGTCGGCACGACTGGAATAGCGGCTCAGAGCCGCAAGCAGCAGTTGCTGCTCGAAGAGATCCGCGGCAAGGGAAGCATCTCGACATCCGAGGGTGCCGAACTGCTCGGTGAGTCCATGGCAAGAACCCGCAGCCTGTTGAACGGGCTAGTGCAGGACGGGGTCATCCGAGCCGAGGGACAGACCCGGGCCCGGCGCTACTATCCGACATCCCATTTGATCAACTTGACCAAAAGAGGCCTATCTGAACCTATTTGATCGAAAGATTGTATTATCTTTCGGGAAATGCGTGCTGAATGGGAGCGATGTGACGGGCGGTCACAGCACGGCCACGGGGTTGACGGGGGAGCCGCATCCTCCCTTGAACGGCTCGGGGTTGGCTTCGATCAGGAACTCGTAGCGGCCCTCTTGCGCGCAGGCGGCGGCGAGTCCTTCGAGGTCCCAGTTCTGGCCCTGGGTGAGGCCCATGTCCACCACGTGGAGGCAGTGGACCCCCAGCGCGTCGTCCCAGCTCGGCCCCGGGAACACCTCGAAGGTGTAGGTGTCGTCTGCCACCGCGGCCACGTCCTTGCGGTGGAACCAGCGCACGGCGTCGAGGCCCGGCCCCGGGCTGGTGCCGTCGCCCTCGGGGCCGGTGAGGTAGTTCATCGCGCCCATCTCGTGGAACACCTGCATCCGCCCCGTGCGCAGCAGCACGATGTCACCGGCGCGGACACTCAGTTTGGCGAACTCCGCCGCCTCGTCGAGATCCTCTCCGGTGATCTCGTGGTCGCTGCGCAGGCGGTCCACCCCCTTGGCCGCGCACACGTCCAGCAGCACGCCGCGCCCGGTGAGGTGGCGGACGTGCTCTATCCCGAGCACCGTGGCGCCGCCCATCGCCTGGATCGAGTCGACGGGCACGCCGTTGTAGAGGGTGTTGTCGTAGCTCACATGCGAGAGGCCGTCCCAGTGGGTGGCGGCCTGAAGAGGCATGGTCACGATGTCGTCGGAGAAGTGGGCGACCAACCCCTTGCCGTCGGCGTCGCCGAGGTCGGGGCTGTGGATCTTGACCATGGCGTGCAGCGGGTTGATCCGCCCGTGCATCTGCCCGACCTGGACCCCGGCCGCGTGCTGCAGCGGCAGGGCGCACGACACCCGCCGCCCGGTGCGGACCAGTGAGGCGGCGTGGCCCACGGCCTCGTCGGTGATGAGGTTCAGGGTGCCCAGGCGGTCGTCGTCGCCCCAGCGCCCCCAGTTCCGGACATCGTCGCGTACCGCGTAGAAGGCGTCGCTGAAGCTCATTGAACCTCCCGATCATCAAGTGGGAACCTGCGCCGGCACTCCGATCCGGCGGCGTGAAGGAGAGACGCCGGTGGTGCGAGCGCCACGGCGAGCATGTTAGCTATTGCATATGTCCCAGGCCCTAGCGGACGTCCTGCGGGCCGCCCCGCGGCGGTCGGCGGGCCCATGCTGCGGTGCGGCCCCGCGGTGGTGGGCGGGCCCATGAGGCGAGCGTGAGGCCATGACCTGGATCTACGTCTTTCTGCTCGCTTTCGGAGCGCCGCTGCTGCTGTGGTTCGCGCTGACCGGCAGCGAGTCGGGCGGCGACGCCGGCGGTGAGATCGACGGTCTCGGCGACGTCTTCTCGGTGATCCCGATCAGCAGCCTGGCCATGCTGGCGACCTTCTTCGGCGCCACGGGCCTGGTGTCGCGGGCGGTCGGAGCCGGCACCGCGGTGACCTTGCTCGTGGCGCTGGTGGTCGGTGTCGCGGCCGCGGCCATGAACAGCGCCGCGTTCGCCTACCTGCGCCGCAGCGAGGCGTCCAGCGAAGTGAGCGACCGCGAGATCGAGGGCACCATCGCCAGGGTCTCGCTGCCGGTGTCGAGCGGGCAGCGGGGCCGCATCGTGCTCACCGTCGCCGGCGCACGCACCCAGATGACGGCCGCGCCCATAGGCCCCACCGATGCCGATGAGGCCATCGAGGCCGGCGCCAGGGTGATCATCGTGCGCGTCGATGGCGGCGTGGCCCTGGTCACCCGCCTGGATCCCGAGCTCGAGTAGCCCGCCACCCGCCTGGATCCCGAGCTCGAGTAGCCCGCCGCCCGCCTGGGTCCCCGAACTCGAGTAGCCCGCCACCCCGTCCACCCTTTGTGGGCTGCCGCTTGATCTCGCACACACTCGAACTCGAATGGCGCGTGGCCTGCCGGTGGCGTGCCGCGGCCTGCGGGCTGTTACGCTCACCACCCCGGGAACCTTATGCCGGTGGAATAGCACGAGGAGGAGGCCGAGACGATGTCCTCAGCTCTGGTAGCCGGTATAGCCCTCGCGTTGGCGGTCTTCTTCGTCATCCTGATCGTCAGGGCCCTGATCGTGATCTGCCCGCCCAACCGGGTGGCGGTCATCTCGGGGCGCAAGCGGGTTCTCTCCGACGGGCGCACCGTCGGCTACCGCATCCTCAAGGGCGGGAGAACGCTGCGGATCCCCCTCATCGAGAAGGTCTCCTGGATGGACCTCAACACCATCCCGCTGGAGGTCGCGGTTCAGAACGCCTACTCGCGCGGCGCCATCCCCCTCAACGTGCAGGGCATCGCCAACGTCAAGGTGTCGAGCGCCGAGGGATTGCTGGAGAACGCCGCCGAGCGCTTCCTTGAGGTCGACAGCGGCTCCATCGGCCAGATCGCCAAGGAGACCCTGGAGGCCAACCTGCGCGGCGTGCTGGCCACCCTCTCTCCCGAGGAGGTCAACGAGGACCGGCTCAAGTTCAGCCAGCAACTCATCGACGAGGCCGACGACGACATCAAGACCCTGGGGCTGGAACTCGACGTGCTGAAGATCCAGAACGTCACCGACGACGTGAACTACCTGGAGTCGGTGGGGAGGCGCCTGACCGCCGAGGTCATCCGCGACGCGCGCGTCGCCGAGGCCACCCGGCAGGCCGAGTCCGAGCAGGCCGAGGCCGCGGCTCGGCGGGCCGCGGAGATAGCCGTGATCGAGGCTGACAAGGCCATCGTCGAGCAGCAGAACGCGCTGCGTGTGCGCACTGCCGAGCTGGAGGCGATATCGCGGGCACGCGAGGAGGAGGCGCTCGTGGCCGGCGAGACGGCCAAAGCGGTCGCCAGCCAGCAACTCGAGAGCGAGCGCATCGAGCTGGAGAAGCGCCGGGTGGAGGCTGACGTGGTCGTCCCGGCCCGAGCCGACCTCGAGGCGCGCCAACTCCAGGCCCAGGCCGAGGCGGCCACGATCATCGAGGACGGCAAGGCCCAGGTCGAGGTGTTCAAACGTCTCACCGACCAGTACCAGGCGGCCGGAGCCGACGGTCACGACGTGCTGGTACTGAACATGCTGCCCGACCTGATCGACAAGATCGTCGCCACCGTTGCCAACGTCAGCATCGACCGTGTGGCGGTCGTGGACACCGGCGCTGGCTCCGGCTCCGGCGGCAACGGCGCCGCGGGCGGCGACGGAGGCTCGCGAGGGGGCATCCCCGGGCTGATGAGCCAGCTCCCGGCGTCGCTCGTGGCCATGACCGAGCAGATCGAGGCCGCCACCGGTGTTGACATCCTCGCGTCGCTGCGCCGGCGCAGCGACGCCGACGCCGACGGCGATGCCGAGGCCGGTGCGTAGGCCGGGTGCGCCATAGCGGGCTGAAGCCGGGGGCGGTTGGACAGCACCCCCGTCGGCGTTGTTCTTTGAAGGCGGGGCGGTCGTCCTTGAAGGCGGGAGCAGGGTCGTCTTTGAAGGCGGGAGCAGATCTGTGGTGAGCGGGTGTCTTGAGGGCAGGAGCATCGCCGTCACCGGCGGCGGCGGCGGCATCGGGCGTGCCGTTTCGCTGGCCTGCTCGGCCTCCGGCGCCAATGTCGTGGTGGCCGACTACGGGGTGACGCTGGACGGGTCGGATCCCTCCAGCGAGGTCGCCGACGCCGCGGTGGCCGAGATCGTCGCGTCCGGCGGCGAGGCCGAGGCCGTGGCCGGCGACGTCTCGCGCTTCGACGTCGGCGAGCGGATCGTGGAGGCGGCGTGTGACCGCTGGGGGTCGATCGACGGCGTCGTGTGCCCGGCCGGGGTGCTGCGCGAGCGGATGCTGTTCAACATGAGCGAGCAGGAGTGGGACCATGTCGTGGCCGTGCATCTCAAGGGCCACTTCAACGTCTACCGCGCCGCCATGGCGCGGATGCGCAAGCAGCCCGGCGGCGGGTCGCTGGTCGGTTTCACCTCGGGAGCGTTCGTGGCCTCGACCGCCCAGGCCAACTACTCCGCGGCCAAGGGCGGGATCGTCAGCCTGACACGCTCCGCCGCGATGACCGCCGCGGCGATCAGGCTGCGAGGCGGCCCGTCGATCAACGCCAACTGCATCGCCCCCGTGGCTCGCACGCGCATGAGCGAGAACGTGCCGTTCGAGTTCGAGACCGGCGAGCCCGATGCGGTCGCCCCGATGGCGGTGTTCCTGTTGAGCGATGCGGGCCGCCCGGTCAACGGCCAGATCTACACGGTGGTGGGCCGGCGCATCTCGGTGTGGAACCAGCCGGCCGAGGTGCGTTCCATGTGGGCCGCCGGAGATGCGTGGACGCCGGCGGAGATCGCCGAGCAGCTGCCGCGCACCATCGGGCAGGAGCCCAACCCGATGATCGCCGACCTCGAGCGTCGCATGGCCGAGATGTCGGAGGGCTGAGATTCCCACCGAGGCCGAAGTTCCCCGGGAGGCTGAGGTTCCCCGGGAGGCCGAAGTTCCGCGGGAGGCTGAGGTTCTCCGGGAAGCTGACACTCGCGGGGAGGCTGAGGTTCCCGGGGAGACCGAGGCGCTCCGGGGGACTGGGACTTCCGGCGTGTCGCTCTCGGATCCCCCTGTCGAGCCGCCGGGCCGGGGGTTGCTTGCGGGCAAGCGGGTGGTGGTGACGGCCGCCGCCGGCACCGGCATCGGCTCTGCCGTGGCGCGGCGCGCCCTGCTCGAGGGCGCCGGCGTGCTCGTCTCGGACACACACTCGGGGCGCCTCGCCGCGGTGGCCGAGCGCCTCGCCGGCGAGGTCGGCGCCCGGCCCGCCACCGCGGTGTGCGACGTGACCTCGGAGAGCGATGTGCAGGCGCTGATCGCGGCCGCCGCGGAGCGGCTCGGTGGAGTGGACGTGATGATCAACAACGCCGGCCTCGGCGGCTCGGTGCGCCTGGTCGACATGACCGACGAGCAATGGTCGGCGGTGCTGGGAGTGACCCTCGACGGGACGATGCGCTGCACCCGGGCCGCGCTGCGGCACATGATCTCCCAGGGCGCCGGCGGTGCCATCGTCAACAACGCCTCGGTGCTGGGATGGCGCGCCCAGCGCGAGCAGGCCCACTACGCCGCGGCCAAGGCGGGCGTGATGGCGCTCACCCGCTGCGCCGCTGTCGAGGCCGCCGAGCACGGCGTGCGGGTGAACTGCGTGGCGCCGAGCCTGGCCTGGCACCCGTTCCTGTCCAGGTCCGCCGGCGAGGAACTGCTGGTCGACCTCGCCCGGCAGGAGGCCTACGGGCGGGCCGCCGAGCCGTGGGAGGTGGCCAACGTGATGGTGTTCCTGGCCAGCGACCTGTCCGGCTACATGACCGGCGAGGTCGTCTCGGTAAGCAGCCAGCACCCCTGAGAGCTTGAGCGGCTCGAGTCGGGGCGAGGCTGCCGACGCTGCCTCCGTGAGCGCTTGCGAGCATGAGCGGGATGCCAGAGGCCGAGCAGCGGCGTGCGGGGACAAGGGTTGTCTCCGGCAAGCGAAGATCGCTAAACGTCGCGGGCTGATCTGGGGCTTGCTGGCGGGCGGCGTCTCGGTCTGGCAGAGTGTTGGGGCTGGGGCCACAGGGTCCCGGCGATCTCGACAATGAAGGGCGATCGCATGGCCGTTGGACTGACTCGTAGGCGCTGGGTGCGGTGGTTCGCCTCGCTGCTGGCATTGGCGCTGGTGGCGGGCGCCTGCGGTGGCGACGACGACGGCGAGTCGCAGGCCCCCGCGGTCGTCGAGACCACCGAGGACATTCCCGCGGAGCCGGACACCGGGGGGGACGAGACCGGGCAGCCCGCCGACGCCGCAACCGGGCCGGAGCCCGACGATCAGGAGCCCGACGACCAGGAACCGTTGACCGCCCCGGTCGACACCACGACCACCGCCCCGCCACAGGAAGAAGACGGTGAAGACGATCCGGCCGAGCCCGAGCCGCAGTTCGGCGGCACGCTGCGGGTGGGCGTCGAGGCCGAGAGCGACGGCTTGAACCCCGCGGCGAACAACTTCGCGGTGTCTGCCTACATCATGACCCACCCGATCTTCGACCCGGTCGCATACTGGAACACCGACGGCGAGTGGATCCCCTACCTCGCGGAGTCGTTCACCAAGATCGGCGACGGCACGTCCTGGCAGATGAAGCTGCGCGAGGGCGTGCTCTTCCACGACGGCAGCGAGCTCGACGCGGCGGACGCCGTGGCGACGCTGCAGGCGCAGATCGCCGACCCGATCGTGTCGCTGGCGATAAGGCCGCTGTTCGATCCTGATGAGCCGGTCGTTCAGATAGACGAATACACGGTCGAGTACCGGCTGATCAAGCCCTCCGCCCGGCTCCCGATCTACATCACGAGCCAGCTTGGGATGATGCTGCCGTCGGAGTGGCTGGCGCGGGCGCTCGAGGACCCGACCCTCAATCAGATGCCGGTCGGTCAGGGGCCGTTCATGATCGAGAGCCGGGTCCAGGACGACGTGACGGTGCTGGTGCCTTTCCCGGACTACTGGGCCGCCGACCGCACCGACATCTACCTCGACCGCATCGAGATCTACCCCATCACCGACACCGCCGTCGCCGCCGAGCGCCTCGCGGCCGGCGACCTCGACCTGATCGTCACCGACAACGCCGAGGCCATACTCACGCTGCGTGAGGCCGACGGGGTGTACACGCTCACCAACCAGCGCGCCGATGAGGCGTTCGCGATAATGAACACCAGCCGGCCGCCCTTCGACGACATCCGCGTGCGCCAGGCGCTCACCTTCGCCACCGACCGCGACGCCTACGTGCAGCTGATCGGCCAGGGCGTCAACCCGTCGATCGACACGCTGTTCCACGAGGACCTGATCTGGCACAACCCCGACGTGGTGCAGGAGACCAACATGGCCGAACGCGCCGGTCCCCTGATCGAGTCGTACTGCGCCGACAATCCCGACAACTGCGCCGACGGCAGGGTGAACATCGAGTTCCAGCACTCGGGCCCGTCGGTGCTCCAGACCCGCATCGCCGATCTGCTGTCGGACAGCTGGGAGGACCACTTCAACGTAAACGTGCAGGAGCTGCTCCAGGACCAGCACATCCTGGAGGCGGCGCTGGGCCTCTACGACGTGATCACCTGGCGCCAGTTCGGCGCCGTCGATCCCGACAACGACGTGCTGTGGCTGGAGTGCGCCTCCATCAGCGCCATCTCGCTCAACTGGCCCAGATATTGCGATCCCGCACGCGACGCGCTGATGGACGAGCAGCGGGCCATCGAGGACCTGGACCGGCGGGTCGAGATCTGGCACGAGATCTCACAGAACATCAGGGACGCCTACACCTACATCTTCTTCAACTCCAGCAGCTGGACCGTCGGCGCCCGCGACAGGGTGCAGAACATTTGCGGCCAGACCTCCCCGGTCGACGGCACACCGCTGTTCTGCAACAACCAGGGACGGCTGCAGCTCCATCAGGTCTGGTTGCGCTAGAGCGTCGTCACCGCCGGCGGCGGGCGGGCGCGGCTGACGGCCCGGCAGTGCAACGGAGCCGAGCCAGTGGCCGGCGGGCCGGCTGATGCTGCGTTTCGCGGCGCGCCGGCTCGGCCTGCTCACAGCCGTGCTGTTCGCGGTCACATTCCTGGCTTTCTCGGCCATGAACCTGCTCGGCGACCCGCTGGTCAACGTGGTCGGCCCGCTGGCCGAGCTCGACTGCGAGGGCATAGCGGCCGGGCTGGTCGCCGACATGTCGGTGGACGCGGCCAGCAACGACTGCGAGACCGTCGCCGAGGCCCGAGCCACCTACCATCTCGACCGGCCCGTTCCCGTTCGCTACGTGCTGTGGCTCGGCGACATCGCCACGGGCGACCTCGGCACGTCGTTCCAGAACAAGCAGCCGGTGTCCCAGATACTCCGCGAGAAGCTGCCGGAGACGGTGATCCTGCTGGTCATGGCACAGGCCGTGTCCCTCGGCATAGCCATCCCCTGGGGTGTGATCGCCGCCTACCGGGCGAACCGCGCCTTCGACCGCGGCTCCACGGTGGCCTCCTTCGGCCTGCTGTCGATACCCAACTTCGCCATGGGCGTGGTGCTGCTGTACCTGCTGGCGCTGCGCTGGCAGATCTTCCCTTCGGCCTATGACCATGACAGCGTCGGCGGGCTGCTGTTCTCGATGATCCTGCCGGCGTTCACGCTCGGCCTGCCGCTCGCCGCGAGCTACCAGCGGCTCCTGCGCACGGACTTGATCACCACGCTGCAGGAGGACTTCGTGCACATGGCCAGAGCCAAGGGGCTGCCGCCGCTGCGGATCATGTTCCGCCATGCGCTGCGGCCGTCGCTGTTCTCGGTTGTGACCGTGTTCGGTGTCAGCACCGGTTCGCTGATCGGCGGGTCGCTCGTGGTCGAGCAGATCTTCGGCATACCCGGCATAGGGCGCGAGATCGTGACCGCGGTCGTGCGCGACGACTTCCCGGTGGTGCTGGCGATGGTGGTGGTGATAGCGGTGACCTTCGTGGTGATCAACTTCCTGGTCGATCTCCTCTACACCTGGCTCGACCCGAGGGTGAGGGCCCGGTGAGGAGCCGCCTGGGCCTGTGCTTCTGGCTGGCGGTCGCCTGGCTGGCAACCATGGCGCTCGTGGCACTCTTCGCTCCGCTGCTGCCCATCGCCGACCCCACGAAGGTGGGCTTCTCCGGCCCGCGCGAGCCGCCCTCGCCCGGCGCCTGGTTCGGCACCGACGCGCTGGGTCGCGACGTGTTCTCGCGCACGCTCCACGGCGCCCGCATCAGCCTGGCCGTGGGCGGGTTCGCGATCGTCTTCGGCGTGGTGGTCGGGGGCGGTCTCGGCATCTTGGCGGGGTATTTCAGGGGTCGCCTCGACCAGGTGGTCGGCTTCGTCTTCTTCGTGCTGCTGTCGTTCCCGGCGCTGGTGCTGGCGATCCTTATAACCGCCACGCTCGAGCGCAGCCTGCTGGTGGTGAGCCTCACCATCGGAGTGCTCGCCGTGGCCCCGGTCGGGCTGCTGTCGAGGGCCTCGACGCTGGTGTATGCCGAGCGCGAGTTCGTGTCGGCGGCGCGGGTGCTGGGCGCCCGTCACGGTCGCATCATCCTGCGCGAGCTGCTGCCCAACGTGGTGATCCCGATGGGCGCGCTCACGCTGCTCGGCATGGCGCTCGCCGTGGTGGCCGAGGGCTCGCTGGCCTTCCTGGGACTGTCCGTGGCCGGAGACGAGGCCATCTCCTGGGGCAAGATGATCGTCGACGGCGCCGGCGTGCGCGACCTGCGCAACGCCACTCACGTGGCCATGTTCCCGATCGTGGTGATGTTCATAACGGTGCTGGCGCTGAACTTCGCGGGAGACCGCATCCGCCAGCACTTCGACGTCAAGGAACTGGCGTTCTGATGGCCGCGACGCCGGCGCGGTCCGAGGCTCCGCTGCTCTCGGTGCGCGACCTCAATGTTCGGTTCGGAACCTCCAGAGGCACGGTGAACGCCGTGAACGGGGTGAGTTTCGACCTCCGCCCCGGCGAGACCCTGGCCATCGTGGGGGAGTCGGGGTCGGGCAAGTCGGTGACGGCCAAGACCCTGATGAACCTGCTTCCGCGCACGGCGAGAGTGAGCGGCGAGGTGACCTACGACGGCTCCGACGTCCGCGCCCTGGCGGCGTCGGGCGCCAAGCACTTCTTCGGCGTGAAGATGACGATGGTGTTCCAGGATCCGATGACCTCGCTCAACCCGGTCAAGCGGGTGGGCGAGCAGATCGCCGAGACGCTCCGCTACCACCTCGGCCGCAGGCGGCGGGAGGCTCTCGCCGAGGCCGGGGACCTGCTCGAGCAGGTCGGCGTTCCAGAGCCGGGACGCAGGGTGGGGCAGTATCCCCACGAGCTGTCGGGCGGCCTGCGCCAGCGGGTGGTCATCGCCATGGCGTTGGCCTGCCGGCCCCGGCTGCTGATCGCGGACGAGCCCACCACCGCGGTGGACGTGACCGTGCAGAGACACCTCCTCGACCTGCTCGACCGGATGCGCCGCGAGCGCGGGATGTCGATGATCCTCATCACCCACGACCTCGGCGTCGCCCGCGGCCGCGCCGACGATGTGGCGGTGATGTACGCGGGCCGAATCGTGGAGCTGGTGGATGCGGGGACGCTCTTCTCCGACATGCGCCACCCCTACACCAAGGCGCTGCTGCGCTCGATCCCCCGCATCGACGACCCCGTGCATCACCGGCTCGAGGTGATCCCGGGGCGCCCGCCCGAGCTCATCGATCCGCCGGACGCCTGTGCCTTCGCGCCCCGCTGCTCCCATGCCCGCTCCGACTGCCTGCAGGGCACGCCCGAGCTGAGCGGGCTGGCGGGTCTGCACCGGTTCGCCTGCCTGCACCCCACGGGCACGGCGCGGGGCGCGGCCGCGCTGGCGGCCAACACCGCGGCTGGCCGGACCGCGGCGGGCCTGACGCTGGGACTGCCGCGGGGCGTGCCGCCGGGAGTGCCGACGGATCCGCCCGCCGGGAGCGTTGGCTGATGGCCGGCAGCGGCCGGGCGCAGCTGCGTAAGCGCGCCGACGTGCTGCTGGTCGTGAGGGATCTCGTCGTGCGGTTCCCGGCGGGCCGCAAGCGCGTCGTGCATGCCGTGTCGGGTGTGAGCTTCGACGTGGCGGAGGGAGAGACGCTGGGCATCGTGGGCGAGTCGGGCTGCGGCAAGTCGACCGTGGCCCGCGCCGTCACCCGGCTCGTGGACGTCACCTCCGGCGAGGTGCTCTACCGCGACAGGGATCTGGCCCTGCTCGATCTGGCGCTGCTCAAGGGCGAGGAGCTGCGCAAGGTGCGTCCCGACCTCCAGATGATCTTCCAGGACCCGATCTCCTCGCTCAACCCCCGCAGGCGGGTGCGCGACGTGATCTGCGAGGGCCTCGCCGTGTGGGGCGAGCAGCAGCGGCGCTGGAGCCGCGACGGCATCTCCGAGCTCATGGAGGCCGTCGGTGTGGAGGCGAGGTTCGGTGACCGGCGCCCGCACGAGTTCTCGGGCGGCCAGTGCCAGCGGATCGGCATCGCCAGGGCGCTGGCGCTAGACCCGAGGCTGCTCATCTGCGACGAGCCCGTTTCGGCGCTGGACGTGTCGATCCAGGCTCAGATCCTCAACCTGCTGGGGGACATGAAGCAGCGCTACGGGCTGACCATGATGTTCATCTCCCACGACCTCTCCGTCGTGAAGAACGTGAGCGACCGGGTCGTGGTGATGTACCTCGGCAAGGTTTGCGAGATCGGCGCCACCACCGAGATCTACGAGCGGCCCGCGCATCCCTACACCCGGGCGCTGCTGGCGTCGATTCCCGAGCCGGCCGCCACCGTGGACGCGAGCGAGGGCGACATCGAAGGCGATCTGCCCTCGGCAACCTCGCCTCCCAGCGGGTGCCGCTTCCATACCAGGTGCCCGCACGCCAGCGACGTGTGCCGCGAGGTGGAGCCCACGACCCGGCGGGTCGGCGGCGCTGCCGACCACTACGTTGCCTGCCACCACCCTGTGGGGGTGTCGGTGGCGTCTCAGGGGGTGGCGTCTCGGCTGGAGGTGGCGTCTCAGGTGGCGCACTCCGAGGCGCCCGTGGCGACGACGTAGGGCCCGGTCTCGTCGAAATCGACGTAGAAGTCCGGGTCCTCACCGTAGGCGGGGAACCGGTCCAGATCCTTAAGCTCGACCGCCAGCTCCCTGGCCCCGCCGACGCGCTGCAGCCACTGGCGGAACGTCTCTGCCGGCTGCCGCTCGGCGGCGAAGCGGCGTATCACCCGCACGGTGGCCTCGGGCGCGTTGCGGGCGGGCAGCCGCAGCGCCTTGGCGCCGAAATGCATCTGCTGCTTGCCGATGTAGCCGCCGAGCAGCATCTGGTAGCCGGGCGCGCTGCGGCCGCTCCGGCGGCGCTCCACCCCGAAGAAGCCGATGTCGGAGGCGTGGTGCTGGCCGCAGGAGTTGGGGCATCCCGAGATGTTGATGCGGACCCCGCCCACATCGGCGAGTCCCTCGGACTCGAGCAGCTCGCCGATGGCGTCGCCGAGCCCCCGGCTCTGGGTGACCGCCAGATTGCAGGTGTCGGCGCCCGGGCAGGCCACCACGTCCCGGGCCAGCTCCGCTCCTGGCTGTGCCATTCCCATGTCGCCCAGGCGGTCGTGGACTGCTGTGAGGTCGCCGGGGCGCAGGCCCCGGAACACGACGTTCTGGCGGTTGGTGAGGCGCACGTCGGCGGAGAGGTCGCGCTGCAGCGCCGCGAGGCCGCGGAACTGCTCGCCGGTGATGTCGCCGAGGCGGGCCTGCGCGTACACCGACACCGTGCCGTCGGCCGCGCCCCGGACCACGTTGGCCCTCTCCCAGCGCTCGTAGCCGCCTCCGGTGCCGATGCTCACCGGCGTGCCCTGGCCGACGGCGGTGATCTCGCCGGGCTCGCCGGCGCCGGCGGGTTCGTCGCCGTCGGTCCGCACCTCGGCCGGGATGCCGCCGGGCCATGATGACGAGGCCACGAGCAGCTCTCGCTGGGCCAGCACCCGGCGCTGCACCTCCTCGAACCCGAGCGTGTCCACCAGCCACTTCATGCGGGCGCGCAGCTTGTTGTCACGGTTGCCCGCCTGGTCGAACACTCTCAGGCAGGCCTCGATGGTGGGCAGCAGGTCCTCGCGTGCCGTGAAGTCCTCCAGTGCCAGCGCCGGGTGGGGCGTGGCGCCGAGGCCGCCCGCTATGAACACCCGGAAGCCGCGCTCGGATGTGCCGTCGGAGCGCGGGCGCGATGTCCCGATCATCCCCACGTCGTTGAACATGGCCTGCCCGCAATCGGACGCGCAGCCCGAGAAGTTGATCTTGAACTTGCGGGGCAGGCGCTGGCTGATCGGGTTGCGCACGAAATGGCGGTAGACGGCCTCGGCCCAGGGTGTGATGTCGAGCACCTCGTGGGGGCAGGCGCCCGCGAGGTGGCATCCCGCGACGTTGCGGACCGTGTCCCCGCAGGCCTCGCGGGTGGTGAGCCCCACCGACGCCAGGTGCTCGAGCACCTCCGGGATCCGATCGAGCTGGACGAAGTGGAACTGGATGTTCTGGCGGGTGGTGATATGTCCCCAGCCACGGCTGTACGTGTCGACGAGCCAGCCGATCATCTCGAGCTGCTCGGGCCTGATCGAGCCGTGGGGAACCTTCACCCTCACCATCTGGTTGGTGCCGCCCTGACGCTGGCCGTAGATGCCGTTGTTGAGGCGGAACACGCGGAACACCTCGTCGCTGAGGTCGCCGGCCCGGTTGCGTTCCAGCATCTCGACGAACTTGTCGATGTCGGCACGCATCTCGGGACTGATGGGCCCGCAGTCGGGGGGAGGCCCGGGCCGGTCGGGCGCGGCGGCGGGTATCGCGGGTGTGACCCCGGGTGCCGCGCCGGCTGCTGTCTGCGAGGGTGATGGGATCGGCGGGGGATCCGGTCGCGTCCGGGTCGCGTCAAGTGCCGTTTGCAGGATCATGTAAGGGCTCCTTGGCTGGCATGGTCGGTGTGGTCGGGGTGGTCGGGGTGGTTGGTGTGTTCGGTGTGTTCGGGCTGTCAGCGGTGTTGTGTGCCGGCGGTCATGCGGGGGTCCCCTGGACCGCGAGCGTGGCAGGGGTGAGTTGTCCGGCAAGGTCAAGCAGGTCTGTTTCGAGTAGGTCCATGCCGTGCGGCGCCGGGCGCACTTCGGGATCGGGCCGCGATCCGTTGGGGTGTCCGGTGGCGTGTCCGGACACGGCGAGCACGTCCTCGGCCGCTACCGCGCCGATGACGAGGGTGGCCGGGCTCGCCACGGCGAGCCTGCGCAGTCCGGCGAGGTCGCTGCGCTGCACCCGCTGGCGCTCGGTGGTGGCGGCGCTGACGGCCGCGACCGGGGTGTCGCCGGGCATGCCGGCGGCGAGCAGTCGATCGGCGATCTGCGGGGCGCGTGCGGCTGCCATCAGGATCACCAGGGTCGTGCCGCCGCGTGCCAGCGCGGCCCAGTCGAGCGGACGCTCGCAGGCCGGGTCCTGCCGGGCGGTCACGACGGTGAAGCCGCTCGAGGCGCCCCGCATCGTCACGGGAATGCCGGCGACGGCCGGCGCCGAGATCGCGGAGGTGACTCCCGGGACCAGGTCCACGTCCAAGCCGGCGGCGTGCAGTGCCACCGCCTCCTCGCCGCCGCGCCCGAACACGAACGGGTCGCCGCCCTTGAGGCGCACCACGCAGTCGAAGCGCCGGCCCCGGTCGATCAGGATGGCGTTGATCTCGTCCTGCGTGATGCCGGGGATGCCCGGGGTCTTGCCCACATCGACTCTTTCGGCCCACGCCGGAGCCATGTCAACGACGGCGGGCGCCACCAACCGGTCGTGCACCACCGCGTCGGCGCGGCGCAGGAGGTTGACTGCCCGCACGGTGAGCAGCTCGGGATCGCCGGGGCCAGCGCCCACCAGATGCACGGTCACGGCGCGAGCGTCCCAGCGGGGTGGCGCATGACCGCGCGGGTCGTGTTCTGAGACTCCTGCGGCTCGTGCGGCAGGCGCGGGCGCCTATGGCCATCCTCTGGGCGACGCGGCTCCTGCGTCTGCTGGGACTCTGGCACCGGAGTGAGGTCTCCGGCGTGGATCGTCACCGCTGCCGTCTCGTGAGTTCCATGGGACTCTGGCACCGGAGCGAGGCCGAGATGGCTGCGCAGCCGGGCCCGGGCCTCCTCGACGCGCCCGGTGCGGGCGAGTTCGAGCAGGCCGTCGTCGAGGGCGGCCTCCCAGCCGGCTGCCTCCGACGTGCCGAAGGTTGCCCTGGCTTCGGCCCTGGCCTCCGACAGCAACTCCAGCAGGGTGGTGTAGCTGCAGTCGATCTCGCGCTCGATCCGGCGCCGGAGCCAGCGGGCCAGCGCGGGCGTGCGGCCCCCGGTGGACACCGTCACCTGCAGGTCGCCCCGGCGCGCCACCGACGGCAGGGTGAACGTGCAGTTGGCCGGGTCGTCGGCCGAGTTGACGAACACGTTGGCTTCCCCGCAGTCCCTCGCCACCTGCGAGTTGACCGCGCCGTCGCTCGTGGCCGTGACGACCAGGCGGTACGAGCCCGCCTCGCCGGGCCGGTAGGGCCGCCGGCGCCAGGAGACGTCGGCGCGCCCGGCGATCTCGCCGGTGGCGGCGGGTGCGACGACCGTCACGCGGGCACCGGCTCGGCACAGAGCATCGACCTTGCGGGCCGCCACCGGCCCGCCGCCCACCACCAGGACGGGCCGGCCTGCCAGGCAGAGGTTCACCGGATACGGGACTGGAGGGCTGCTCATGGTAATCCTGATAAAGCCGATAGGGAAGGTCGGGATTAGGCAGGGTAACCACGCCTGGCAAGCAATACAACACAAACCCGATCAGATTTGTCGGGAATACCTCGAACCCCGCCGTCGGCTGCGCCTACAACCGAACTGTTCGGTGCTAGTGCTGTGCACCAGGTTCTCAGGGCGAAGACGACACCAAACGGGGGCGAGGACGGGGACCGAACCTGCCGGCACCACCGCATCGGCACAAACTGAGGCCAAGGGCGTGTTCGCCGTTGAACCAGATTCGTGGGGCTGCACGGCTGGACGGCACTGGGCCGCAAGACCAGGCCGGGGTGTGTTCGTTGTGCGCTACGACGCCAGGCCGCGCAGGCTCAGGGGATCTCGGCGGCTCGGTGGTGGGTGGATCGGCGGGACGCGTGGATGATCCGCCACATGACCAGCCCGACGGCCGCGGTGACGGCGCCCATCGTGGCGAACTGGAGGCTGCCGCCCCGGTCGCCGGAGTGCTGGGGCCCGGGTCCCGCCTCGGGCGTGCCGATGATCCGGTCGGCGCCCACGGGCGTCTCGTACACGGGTCTGAGTCCCTCGCCGGTGTCCGCCGGCAGGGGCTCCTCGTCGCCCTCATGAGCCAGTGCCGCCCCCGGCGCGACCAGCATCATCGCAGCGGCCGCCGGCAGCACCAGCATCAGCAGCCTCACACGAGCCGCCAAGCCGGTATCGCTTACTCGGCAACCTCGACGTGCCGGTCCGTGGCTCGGGTGCGGGGTGTTCACTTGGACGCCTCCCCGTGTCGGCCCGCGGCGCGCGCGGTTTCGTTGCGTCGGCCCGTGGCTCCGGCGGGGGGTGCTCACCTGGCGAACTCCCTGCGCCGGACCGTCGCGCCCGCGGCTATCTGAGCGGTGGACGCGGTCAGGTAGGCGGGGCCCTCGCCGCCGCCGTGCACCGGCACCGAGGCTCCCGACATGTACGACGCCAGCGGCGAGGCGCAGAACAGCACCGCGTCCGCCACCTCGCCGGGGTCTCCGAGGCGGCCGAGGGCCAGCGTGGAGCCCACCGCCTCGATGCCGGCCTGGTCGCCGTAGTAGAGGTGGGCCTGCTCGGTGACGATGAGCCCGACGACCACGTTGAGCACCCGGATCGCGGGGCCCCACTCGTGTGCGAGGGTCTGGGTGAGGTTGGCTAGCCCGGCCTTGGCCGCCCCGTAGGCGGCGCCGTGCGGGTTGGGCCGGCTCCCCGAGACCGACGAGACGTTGATGATGACCCCGCCGCCGTCCTGGGCGCTCATCACCGGTTGCACGGCCTGCGAGAAGGTCAGCGGGGCCAGCAGGTTGAGGGCGATGATCTTCTCGTTGAAGCGCGGCGACACGGTGGCCGTCTCGGCCGGGGGAGCGCCGCCGGCGTTGTTGACCAGCACGTCGATGCGCCCGGTGGAGTCCACGGCCTCCGCTACCACGGCTGCGATCTGTTCGGGGTCTCGCACGTCGGCGGGCACGAAGGCGGCCTCGCGCCCGGCTGCGGCGACCGGCTCTTCGGGCTCGCGCCGGGCGCACACGACCACGTCGGCGCCGCGCTCGAGGAATCTGGTGGCGATTACCCGCCCAAGCCCCATCGTGGCACCGGTCACGATCACGGTGCGACCGGTCATGTCGAGAGGGTCGCTGCGCACTTGGCTCCCCGAGTTCGGCAGGGCGATGGGGGACTCTCTGATCCCGCGAGCCCGCTTGCGAAGCTAGCGGTGGGCTCGACCGTCTTCTACGGCTTGGCCGAGCCTTGGGCGCTGATGTTGTTGGAGTGGGGCGCGGGATTCGTGGTGTGGAGCTAGCCGTGGGGTCGCCGACCCTCTACGGTGCGGGCGTGCCCGACAAGCGGATGACCGAGGACGAGGTGGTCGGCGAGCTTCGCAGCGGCATGACACTGGGGATCGGCGGCTGGGGATCGCGGCGCAAGCCGATGTCGCTGGTGCGTGCCGTCCTGCGCAGCGACCTGCGCGACCTGCACCTGGTGACCTACGGAGGTCCCGACGTGGGCTTGCTGTGCGCTGCGGGCAAGGTGCGCCGCGTCACCTACGGCTTCGTCTCGCTGGACTCGATCCCGCTGGAGCCCCACTTCCGGATCGCTCGCCAGTCGGGCAGCGTCGAGGTGCGAGAGTACGACGAGGGCGCCTTCTACCTGGGCCTGCTGGCGGCATCGCACCGGGTGCCCTTCTATCCGACCCGTGCCGGGCTCGGATCCGCAATGCTGACCTACAACCCCGACCTGCGCACGGTGGTGAGCCCCTATGACGACGGCACCGAACTCGTCGCTGTGCCTGCCTTCGATATCGACGTGTCGCTGATTCACATGAACAGGGCCGACGCCGCCGGCAACGGGCAGTTCCTCGGCCCCGACCTGTATTTCGACGACCTCTTCGCCATGGCCGCCCGGCGCACGTTCATGTCCTGTGAGCGGATCGTGGCCACCGAGGCCCTGCTGGAGGAGGGCTCGGTACACACGCTGAGGATCCCGCGCCTGCACACGACCGGCGTGGTGGAGGCGCCGGGCGGCGCGCACTTCACGGAGTGCCCGCCCGACTACGGCCGCGACGAGGCTTTCCAGAGGGAGTACGCCTCGGCAGCACGCGATCCCGACGCCTGGGCCCGCTTCCGTGCCGGGTGGCTCGACCTGCCCTCCCTCGAGGCCTACCGGAGCCGCCTGGCCGACCGCATGCAAGACCAGGCAGCGGCGTCGTGAGTCACGCAGCGAGCGCGGTGAGCGGTGAGATGGGCGAGGCGACGATCGACGAGGTCTGCGTCGTGGCGCTGGCCGAGGCGTTCAGGGGCGACGGCGAGTTGCTGTGCCATCCGATGGGGCCGCTGCCCACGGTGGCGGGCCGCCTGGCACGCGCCGCCTTCGAGCCCGACCTCATGCTCACCGACACCGTGGCGTATTCGGTGACCGGAACGCCGCCGCTCGGTCTCACCGTCGACGCCGCCAGCCTCGCCACCGGCAGCCCCAGCGTGGTCGTGGAGGGCTACCTGCCCTTCCGCAGCGTGTTCGACCAGGCGTGGTCGGGGCGTCGCCACGTGGTCATGGGTGCCAGCCAGATGGATCGCCTCGGCAACCAGAACTTCGCCGCGATCGGCGACTACCGCAGGCCCAGGGCGCAACTGCTCGGTCTGCGGGGCGCGCCGGGCAACCTGCTCAACCACGCCACCAGCTACTGGGTGCCGAACCAGGCTCGGACGTTCGTTCCGAGCGTGGACGTGATCTCAGGGCCGGGGTATGACAGCGTGGCGGCCCTGCCCGGGTCCAGCGGACGCTTCCATGAGATACGCCGCGTCGTGACCGAGCTTGCCGCCTACGACTTCGAGACTCCGGATCGTGGCATGCGCCTGCGCTCCGTGCATCCCGGCACGACCCTCGACGAGGTGCTGTCCGCCACTCCCTTCGAGCTGGCCGTGCCCGAGGAGGTCCCCGCCAGCCGCCTCCCCACGGGCGAGGAGCTTCACCTCATCCGCAACGTCATCGACCCCGAGGGCGTCCGCAAGGCCGAGTTCCGCTAGCCGCCGTGCCAGGGCGTCACACTCCGATTTGGCCCGACGATGAAGGCATCCGAAAGGCGAGTTCCGCTAGCCGGCGTGCAGTGCCGGTGGTGGCGTGCGGGTCTCTGACAGCCAGTCGAGGATGGCCCCGACGAGTTCGTCGGAGTGGCGGCGGTTCTTCTCCACATGTCGCAGGGCGAGGCGCGCCATCTAAGCAGCGCGCCTCGCTAGGCCTTGACGCTTGAGCGGGCAATCTCACGACGCAGCATGACGGAAACCACGAGCATCACTGCTATCGGTGCCAGCATGTACGGGCCGAGATCCGGGCCTGAGTCGTCAACACCGACTCTGGCGGTAAACCAAACGGCCACCATCAGAGCGGCGCCTCCTACAAGACGTGCCCATCGGAACCGGCGCATTCTCCAGCAGATCACCGCCACCAGCGCGAAGGGTACGCTCATCCACGGCTCGACCACATCCAACTCCCCGAATCCACGTGCAGAGATCGCAATGGCCACCATGGCCGACACCAAGAACACGGCTGTGAGCCTGCGGTGCTGGCGACTCTTGACCTCACTTTCCGTATGGACAGCCATTGTCAAGAGCGCTATCGACAGCCGGGCCTTGCGCATCGCGCTTGGCGCAACGGCTTCGGCTTCGGGGGAGGTGCCGGGCGCGACGGGTTTGAGGAATTCATATGTTGATTTATTGACTGGCCGACGGTACTGATGACTGTCAAGACAGCAGGGCCGCAGGCAGAGCCCGCCGACGCTCCGCATGCTGATATCGCTGTGAGCACAGCAGCGCCTACGGCAACACAACTTAGAAAGTTGCTCCATCCTCCGCATGGGTCAGCAATCACCGGGTATGTGTGGCCAGTGTGGTCCACTGTCTGCACGAGCGTGTCGCCTTGAACAGTGAAGTTGGTCGACACTGGCTTGCCGTCGGCATCAACAGCCCAGGGAGTCTCCCATCCTCCGGCCCGGTTCTGCTCAGCGTCAAAGATGGCCACCGATCCGTCGGCTTGCACCTTGGCGGTGTGCCCGTAGGGCACAGCACCCTGGAACCGGTATTCGCTGGGATCAGCGGCATCGTCAACAATTACCACTGCCAGAAACGCGCCGTCCCGCAGTGTTGCCGTCACGGCAGACACGCCGCTGGTTCCGCCGACAGCAGCTAGGCCGTGGGGAGCAACGCTGTCGGGCGTTGACACCATCGTGTAGGTTGCAGCGCCGGTGTGAGCGACCGGACCTGTCTCAAGCCCTTCGCCTTCAGCAAGGTCGCCTATGTCTACCGGGCCGCCAGTCCCGATGCCGGTTCCCTGCGTAAGCAGACCGTCGCCGTCGGCGCTGGCCACCGCCGGTACTGCCAGCATCGCCGCCAGGACCGTTGAGACGGCAATCGTCGCAAGCCCACTCGTGAGAGACATTCTCATGACCAATCTCCTCTGTTACTGGTCGCCTAGCGACCGTCGCTAGGCGACAGAGGTCTTGTAGCACAGATCAGCATCGGGCGCAAGCCTCTTGAGTGTATCGCTTGCGCTTCCTCGTGAACGACATGTCCACGGGGAGAGTGCCAGGTAGCGGAGCCTGCCCAGGTATCAGTCTGGGCCTCGGTACCCTGGATATTGGAGTCGCGAGTTGTGTGGCTGGCTAGGACAGTGCCGGGTCGTCTCTTGTGGCGTCTTCGGTGCGCTTGCGCAGGGCGTGGTGGCGGAAGCGGACACGCGACTTGGTGGTGGGGCTGATGGCGCCTGCTGCCATCAGCCGCCTTCGATAGGTTCGCGCGTACTGCGGCGAGCGCCCGATCCGGGCCGCGATGTCGGTCAGCGAGGAGTCGGTCTCGTCGGCGAGCATGGCTATGAGGAATCGCTTGTCCATGAGCGACAGGCGGTTCCAGACCGGACCGGCAACCTGGTCGATCATGGCGCTGCCGGCCTCCATCGAGCCGGCCCTCACGTGGCTGAGGCTGATCGGCTCGCCGGGATCGTCGCGCATCTGCCAGGAGTGGAAGCCGACGAGCTGGATCATGTAGGGATAGCCGAGCGTGGCGGCGGCTGCCTCGGCGAGGGCGTCATCGTCGATGGTGCAACCGCTCTCCGTGATGGGTTGCAGCAGCGCCCGGCGGGTCTCGTGCTGATCGAGGGGGCCGAGCCGGGCCCGTGCGCAGCGCTGCAGGAACGTCATGTGCGGGTCGGCGAGATGGGTGTGCTCGATGAGCGGCAGCGCAGCCGCAGCGAACGCTACGGGCTGAAGTCGCCGGCGGGTGACGATCTGCACGGCCGAGGCGACGTTGCGGACATCGTCACGGTCGACGTCGTGCATCTCGTCCACCGTCAGCAGCAGCCCGGTGTTGTTTCGCTCCAATCGCTCGCCGAGCGCTTCCAGCGCAGACAGCAGGCCCGCCTCGACATCGGCTCGCCTCTGGCGCTGCTCGAACGTGACGCCTACACCCAGAGCGCTCACCGAGTCCAGGCGGGCGCCAGCCCGGCCGCCGCGCAGGCGTTCCATGCAGCGGCGAGCCTCGCTGACGATGCGGGCCGACACGGGCTCAGCCGACGCCGCGGCGGTGATGGTCATCCAGCCCCGCGCCACGGCCCGATCCTCGAGGACGTTCAACAGCGCCGTCTTGCCCGCGCCGCGCTCTCCGGTGATCAGAAGCGTGTAGTCGGGGTGGGTCGGCCCGGTGTTCAGCGCATCGGAGAACCTCCCCAGCAAACCGTCGCGCCCGGCCAGCAGCGGCGGTGTGGTGCCGAACGTCGGCGAGAACGGGTTTCGAGGCCAGGACCTAGCCCTAGCTGACTCAGCCACAGCTCGATTCTAGCCCCTCGATCCTGCCGCTATTCGTTCTTATGCGTTTCTTCGCTCTTGTTCGTCTTTTCGTTTCTATTCGTCCTTTCGTTCTTGTGCGCTGCTCCTCTGGCGAGCGCCGCGCCCCTCGCCGCGCTTCTCGCCGCAAGGGCGACAGCCGTGCTCGGCCGTGGACGGTCTGCGGCGATTGTGAGGATGTGGCCGGATCGCTGCGAAAGCCCGGTGCGGGTGTTCTAGAGTGCGGTGCATGTATGACCTGAAGATCAGCGGCGGACTCCTGGTGGACGGCACGGGCCAGCGGCCCCGACCCGCGGATGTGGGCGTCGTGGGTGAGAAGATCGTGGCCGTCGGCGCCGACCTCGAGGGCGACGCCACTCGCACCATCGACGCTGCCGGCCAGATCGTCACCCCGGGCTTTGTGGACGTGCACACCCACTACGACGGCCAAGCCACCTGGGACGACCTGCTAGAGCCGAGTTCCGGGCACGGCGTCACCACGGTGGTGATGGGCAACTGCGGTGTGGGCTTCGCACCGGTGCGGCCCGGCACCGAGGAATGGCTGATCCAGCTCATGGAGGGCGTGGAGGACATACCCGGCGCCGCGCTGTCGGAGGGGATCGCCTGGGACTGGGAGTCCTTCGGCGACTATCTCGACTCCCTCGACGACCGGCGCTGGGCTGTCGATGTGGGCACCCAGGTGCCCCACGGCGCCGTGCGCGCCTACGTGATGGGCGAGCGCGGCGCTCGCAACGAGCCCGCGAAGGCCAACGAGACCGAGAGCATGGCCCGGATCGTCGCCGACGCGGTGGCCGCCGGCGCCCTGGGGGTGTCGACGTCCCGCACGCTCGCGCACCGGGCCATGGACGGCGAGCCCGTGCCTGGCACCTTCGCCGCCGAGGACGAGCTGTTCGCCCTGGGCCGGGGCCTGCGCGACGGCGGGGGAGGGGTGTTCGAGCTGGCCCCCACCGGAACCGCCGGAGAGGATGTCGTGGCCCCTCGCACCGAGGTGGACTGGATGCGGAGGCTGTCAGCGGAGATCGGCCAGCCGGTCAGCTTCGCGTTGCTGCAGGTGCCCGCCGCGCCCGACCTGTGGCGCGAGCTGATGGACGAGTCGCTGCGCGCCGCGGACTGCGGCGCCGAGCTGTATCCGCAGGTGGCCGGCCGCCCCTTCGGGCTGCTGGTCGGCTGGCAGACGAGCCACCCGTTCAGCCGCCGCCCGACCTACCGATCCCTCGAGCACCTCCACATCGACGAGCGCGTCGAGCGCCTGCGCGACCCGGCCGTTCGAGCCGCAATCCTGTCGGAGGCCGACGGCGAGCGCCGTGGCGGGATGGCCGAGGGCGTGGGGGCTCTGGTGGCCACGATGCTCGAGAAGATGTACGTGCTCGGCTCCCCGCCCGACTACGAGCCGACCCCCGACCGCTCGATCGGCGCCATCGCCGCCGCGGCCGGAGTCGATCTCGGAGCGGCCGCCTACGACGCCTTCTGCGAGGAGGGCGGCCGGGCCCTGCTGATGGTGCCGCTGTTCAACTATGTCGAGGGCAGCCACGACGTGATCCGCGAGCAGCTCACCCACCCTCGGGCGGTGCTGGGCCTGTCCGACGGCGGCGCGCACTGCGGGCTGATCTGCGACGCCTCGATGCCCACGACCATGATCAGCCACTGGACACGGGACCGCTGCCGGGGCGAGCGGCTGCCGCTGGAGTGGGTGGTGCGCAAGCAGACCCAGGACACGGCCGCGCTGTTCGGTCTGGGCGACCGCGGTGTGGTGGCCCCCGGCAAGCGGGCCGACCTCAACGTGATCGACCACCCGTCGGTCAACCTGCGCACCCCGCAACTCGTGCACGACCTGCCCGCAGGCGGTCGCCGGCTGCTGCAGCACGCCGACGGGTACACGGCGACGGTGGTCGCCGGCGTGCAGACCCGCAGCCACGGCACCGACACCGGAGCCAGGCCCGGTCGCCTGCTGCGGGGCCGGCGCGCCGCCTGAGCGCCGCCGCCGGCGAAGAGACCGCTCGGCGCTTCGGGCGGGGGTTGCCAGGTGGTGTTGCGATTTGTCTTGCGGGCTGAGTTCGCGGCTCGCCGCCAGCGCGTAGCGTTGGGAGCTGCCATGTGGTGTTGCGGGGTGTGCTTGCGGCCGGTCATCCGCGCGTAGCGTTGGGGGCTGCCATGGGATGTTGCGATGAGCGGGTGGTGATCGTCACCGGAGCGGGCCGGGGGCTGGGCCGGGCCCACGCCCTGGCGTTCGCGGCCGAGGGCGCCCACGTTCTGGTCAACGATCTCGGAGTTCAGCGCGACGGCACGCAGCCCGGCACCGCAGACGCAGCGGCCGAGGTGGTCGATCAGATCATCGCGGCGGGCGGCTCCGCTGCCGTCAACCATGCCGACGTGGCCGACTGGTCACAGGCTGAAGCCATGGTCGCTGAGGCCGTGGACACCTGGGGGCGGCTCGACACGCTGGTGTGCAACGCCGGGTTCCTGCGCGACCGGATGCTGGTGAACATGTCCGAGGGCGAGTGGGACTCCGTGGTGCGAGTGCATCTGAAGGGCCACTTCGCACCCGCCCGGCACGCTGCGGCCCACTGGCGTGAGCGTCAACGGGCCGAGAGCGGCGAGCCCGTGGCCGCGCGCATCGTCAACACGTCCTCGGGCGCCGGGCTGATGGGCTCGGTCGGCCAGGGCAACTATGCGGCCGCCAAGGCCGCGATAGCCCTGCTGACGCTGCAGCAGGCGGCCGAGTGGGGCCGCTACGGCGTGCTCGCCAATGCGGTGGCCCCCGACGCCCGCACCCGCATGACCGCCGGGGTCTTCTACGACGCCGAGCCCCCGGCAGGCGGCTGGGACTCCAAGGCGCCCGCGAACGTCTCGCCGCTGGTGGTCTGGCTCGGCAGCGTCGGCTGTGACATCAACGGCAGGGTCTTCGAGTGCACCGGCGGCCGGCTCAACGTGTGCGACGGCTGGCAGCACGGGCCGGTGATGTCGGTGGGGGAGCGGACCATGACCGTGGCCGAGGCGGGCGACCTGGCCCGCCGCTCGGTCGCTGCCGAGAGGCCGCCGGCTCCGGTGTTCGGCGCGCGCTCCTAGGCACCTCCGAACCGCCCGCTCCGGCGGTGGAACATCTCCTGGCAGGGCATCCCGGCAGGGGCGGGGAATCCCGGCGAAGAAATTCTGTGACAAAACTGTGACAAACTTGTGACGATGGTGTAACGTGTATCGCAGGGTCCGGGTCTAAGCAACAGGATTCGCCCGAACCGGATCCGCATTTCCCCCCTCCAGGGACCGTGCGAGGCCCGCCAGCGGCTTAGTTGGCGGGCCTCGACGCGATGTACGCTGCGAGAATGCGCACCTCGCAAGCCTGCCGGGACGAGAGCGCGGCATGAGCGCACCGGCGGCGGGCGGGCCGATCTATGGTGCTCGAACCTTCTGGGAGCTCCTCGACCTGCGGGTCAAGAGCACGCCGCACCGCATGATGCTCATCGACGAGGCCGGCCGCTCCTGCACCTTCTCGGAGTTCAAGGACACCGCCGAGCGGGTGGCGGCAGGCCTGCTGCAGTCAGGCGTCACAGAGGGCACGCCGGTCACCTGGGAGCTCCCCACCCGCATCGAGACCGTGGTGCTGAGCTTCGCTCTGAGCCGCCTCGGCGCCGTGCAGAACCCGATCATCCACATCTACCGCCATCGCGAGGTCGGCTTCTGCATACGCCAGACCGGCGCGGAGCTGGTGGTGCATCCGGGCGTCTGGGGCGGTTTCGACTATGGCGCCATGGTCACAGACGTCGTCGCCGGCATGGAGCGCCCCCCCGCTGTGCTGGTCGGCTACGACACCCTTCCCGAGGGCGACCCCGCCACGCTGCCGCCCCCGCCGGACCCCGGCGCGGAGGCCGTGCGCTGGCTGTACTACACCTCCGGCACGACATCGGATCCCAAGGGCGTCAGGCACACCGACCGGTCGCTGATCGCGGGCGGCATCGGCCTGGCCGGAGCGCTCGACATGAGCGGCGACGACATCGGCTCGATCGCCTTTCCCTACGCTCACATCGGCGGGCCCGACTACCTGGTGACGATGCTGTCGTCCGGTTTCGGCGCCGTGCTCGTCGAGCGGTTCGACCCCGCCGCCGCGGTCGCCGCCTACAAGCGCCACGGGGTGACGATGGCCGGCGGGTCCACTGCCTTCTACCAGATGTTCCTGGCCGAGGACCGCAAGTCCCGCGAGGCCGGGCACGGCCCGGCGATGCCGGCGCTGCGGGTGCTCTCGGGGGGCGGCGCGCCCAAACCGCCCGAGATCTATTTCGAGGTCAAGGACCAGATGGGCGTGCCGGTGGCCCACGGCTACGGGATGACCGAGTGCCCGATGATCTCGCAGGGGTCGCCCCATGACAGCGACGACCAGCTCGCCCACACCGACGGGCGCCCGGTCCGCGGCTGCGAGGTTTCCATCACCGCTCCCGACGGCACGCCCAGCCCGCCCGGGGTTGAGGGCGAGGTGCGGGTGCGGGGGCCGATGCTGTTCGCGGGCTACACGGATGCGGCCCTCGACGCGGCGGCCTTCGACGACCAGGGACGCTTCCGCACCGGCGACCTCGGCGTGATGCGTCCCGACGGACACCTCACGCTCACCGGCCGCCTCAAGGACATCATCATCCGCAAGGGCGAGAACATCTCCGCCAAGGAGATCGAGGACGTGCTCTACGCCCATCCCAAGGTCGCCGCCGCCGCGGTGATAGGGCTGGCCGACGCGGAGAGGGGCGAGCTCGTGTGCGCCGTGGTGGAGACCTCGACGGGCAGCGACGACCTCACGCTCGCCGAGATGGTCCGGGCCTGCGGCGATGCCGGCCTGGCACGGCAGAAGGTGCCCGAGCGCCTGGAGATCCACCCCGGCCCGCTGCCGCGCAACGCTACGCTCAAGATCCTCAAACACGAGTTGCGAAGCATCTACTCACCCGCCGGCATCGAAGCCGCCGATGTCACCGGCGATACCAGCTGATACCGGCGATACCGGTGACGGAGGCTGATCGCTTTCAAAGACGCCGGCGCATAGCAGAGACGGAGAACCGACCATCATGGCTGAGATCACCATCTATCACAACAAGCATTGAAACTCCTCCTCCAATGCCGTGGCGGTCGCCACGGAAGCCGGGGTCGATTTCGACATCGTGAACTACATGCAGGACCGGCCCGACGAGGCGACCCTGCGCGGCGTCATCGAGCGGCTCGAGGACCCGGTCGAGGACCTTGTCAGGAAGGACTCGCAGTTCAAGAAGCTCGGCCTGGACGCCGGGGACTACGTGGGCAACGCCGACGCTGTGGTAGAGGTGCTGCTGAGGTATCCGCGGCTGATGCAGCGCCCGGTGCTGGTGCGCGGCGCCCGGGCCATCATCGGACGACCGTCCGGGGAGTCAAAGGCCAAAGAGAGGGTCACGCAGTTCCTCGACTGACTGCGCCCGGGTGGCTGCGATCTGCCAACGTCGCCGATTCGCGCCCGCGGGCGCCTGTGGTCCGCCACCGTGGCTGATCGCGCCCGCGGGTGTCTGTGGTTGGCTACTGTGGGCGCGCCCGTGTCGATCCACGATCTCTAGGAGAGCCGATGCGCATAGTTGTGGACTTCGATCTGTGTGAGAGCAACGCCGTCTGCATGCAGATAGCCCCCGACATCTTCGAGGTGCGAGACGACGACTTCCTCTACATCCTCAACGAGACCCCCGGCGAGGCCGACCGGGCCCGCGTCGAGGAGTGCGTGCAGCGCTGCCCCAAGCAGGCGATCTCCATAGCCGAGACCTCCTAGCCGAGGCTCTCTCCGTCGAACCCGCGGCGCAGGCGGGGGAACGGGCTGCGATTATGCGGTCGGTGCGTGACGGGCGGTCGGCAGTGGGGAACGGGGATCGGGCTTCGATATGCGGTCGGTGACGATCGTTGGAGCGTCGCTGGCGGGTCTGCGGGCGGCGGAGACCCTCCGCCATGAGGGCTTCGACGGCGACGTCGTCCTGATCGGCGCGGAGCCGCACCTCCCCTACGACAGGCCTCCGCTGTCCAAGCAGGTGCTGGCGGGGGACTGGGAGCCCGCCAAGACCGCGCTCACGACCGCAGGCAAGCTCGCCGATGCAGGCATCGAGCTGCGCGCGGGACTGAGGGCCACGGCATTCGACCTCGCCACCCGCACTCTCAGCCTGCACACCGGCGAGCAGCTCGCCGTCGACGGCCTGATCGCGGCGACCGGGGCGCGCTGTCGCACTCTCACCGGCGCCGAGGGTCTCGCCGGGGTGCACGTTCTGCGATCGCTCGACGACTGCCTGGCGCTGCGCGACGACCTCGACGCGGCGCCGAGCCGGGTGGTGGTGGTGGGCGCCGGCTTCATCGGCGCTGAGGTCGCGGCCACCGCAAGGGGGCGCGGCCTGGAGGTGACGATGGTGGAGGCGCTGCCGAACCCACTGTCGAGGGTGCTCGGCGACGAGATGGGCCGCGTCTGCGCCGCCGTGCACCGCGACCACGGCGTCGACCTGCGCACCGGCGTCGGGGTGGAGGGTCTGCACCGCAGCGACGGTCGAGTCGCCGCCGTGGGACTCACCGACGGCTCGACCGTGGAGGCCGATGTCGTCGTGGTGGGCATCGGCGTGATCCCCAACACCGAGTGGCTGAACGGCTCGGGCGTACCCCTCGACGACGGCGTGGTGTGCGACGCCTCCTGCGCGGCCGCGAGCGGCGTGGTTGCCGCGGGAGACGTGGCGCGCTGGCCCAACGAATTGTTCGGCGAGGTCATGCGGGTCGAGCATTGGGACAACGCGGCCGCGCAGGGCGCCCACGCCGCGCGCCGGCTGCTCGATGCGGGCACCGGCGCATTCAAGCCCGTGCCCTGGTTCTGGAGCGACCAGTACGACCGCAAGATCCAGCTCGCGGGAAGGGTCGGGCCCGGCGACGAGGTGCGGGTGGTGGCGGGGTCGATCGAGCAGCGCCGCTTCGCCGCCCTCTACGGGCGGGCCGGACGCCTGACGGGCGTGCTCGGCTTCAACCGGCCTCGCCACGTGATGCGCTACCGCGCGCTGATCGAGCAGGCCGCCGACTTCGAGGAGGCCCTGGCCGCCGACATCTGAGCCGAGCGCGCCGCTGCCCGCAGCCGACGTATGGGCACCCATCTCGTCGGAGGCACACGCTGTCGGCAGCCGACTTGAGACCTGCCGGCCGCCTGCGGGCGTTTCTTTCTGGCCGAGCGCGCCGCTGCGGGGTGATCGAGCGTTAGCCTCCTGCCTGCTCTGCCACCGACGGCGGAGAGCGTCGTGTTCAACCACGCAGGCTGCAGGCCGCGCGAAGCGGGCCGTGCGGCAGGGTCCGACACCCGACCGGAGAAAACATGCCAACCAGCCTCCCCCCCAAGTCCGAGACCATCGCGTCGACGACTCAGGCCTTCGGACTGGCCGACAACGACACCGGCTCCCCCGAAGTCCAGATCGCGCTGCTGTCCGCCCGCATCAACCACCTCACCGAGCATCTGAGGGTCCACCGCAAGGACCATCACAGCCGGAGGGGACTGCTGATGCTCGTGGGCAGGCGCAGGAGGCTGCTCGACTACGTCAAGGAGAACGAGGTCGAGCGCTACCGGGCGATCATCGCCCACCTCGGTCTGCGGCGCTGACACGGCACGCGGCGCGGCTCTAGCGGCCGCCCTCCGGCCTTCGACAAGGCGCCCAAGGAGGGGCGCCCGGCGGGCCGGCGACGATCCCAGTGACAATCAACATTCGGTACGACCGCTCCGGTGCCAGTCGTATCGGCCTCATCCCGCCGCAGCCGGGGTTGGACCGATACGACTGGGAAGCTGGCGGGGTCGTACCCCAGATCGGGCCCCGACCGGGGTCCGCAAGGAGTAGATCCATGGCTGAAGCCATATCCGTCACCGGCGCGTTCACGCGCGCCGAAGGCAAGGACGCCACCTTCGAGACGGGCCTGCTGGCCCCGCTCGCCGGTGGCGCCGTCACCGCCCGCATGGGCGACACCGTGGTGCTCGTGACCGCCACAGGCGCCAAGTCTCCCCGCGAGGGCGCCGACTTCTTCCCGCTGACCGTCGACGTCGAGGAGCGGATGTACGCGGCCGGGCGCATTCCCGGGTCGTTCTTCAGGCGCGAGGCCCGCGCCGGCGAGCAGGCCATCCTTACCTGCCGGCTGATCGACCGCCCCCTGCGGCCCAGCTTCCCCGACGGCTTCCGCAACGAGGTGCACGTCGTGGCGACCGTGCTCGGCGCCGACCAGTCCAACCCCTACGACATCGCCGCGCTCAACGCCGCCTCGCTGGCGCTGAGCATCTCGCCGATCCCCTTCGACGGGCCCATCGGCGCGGTGCGGCTGGGCTGGTCCTCCAGCGGCGAGTGGGTGCCGTTCCCCAGCTACGACGAGGGCGCCGACTCGGCGTTCGAGATGGTCGTCGCGGGCCGTGCGGCGGGCGACGACATCGCCGTGATGATGGTCGAGGCCGGGGGCACTGCCGCCACCTGGGACCTGTACGCCGGCGGCCTGCCGAAGGTGGACGAGGACGTGCTGGCCATCGGCCTCGAAGCCTCCAAGACCTGGATCTCCGAGATGATCGCACTGCAGCAGCAGCTGATCGACGCGGTCGGCCCGGTGGACAAGATGCAGCCGCCGCTGGCCGTGGAACACTCCTCCGAGGTGCTCGCAGCGGTGCGGGAGGCGGCGGAGCAGCGCATAGCCGAGGTGCAGTCGATCGCTGACAAGGCACAGCGCCAAGAGGCCGAGGCCACCCTCGCCGAGCAGGTCTCGGCGGAGATGCAGGAGCGTTTCGGCGACAGCGACCCCACGATCGCCAAGCAGGCCAAGAGCGCCGTTCGGGCCATCACCAAGGAGGTGGTGCGCTCCCGGATCGTCACCGAGGGAGTCCGCATCGACGGCCGGGCCACCAACCAGCTGCGCCCGCTGATGAGCCGGGTCGGGGTGGTTCCCACCGCCCACGGATCGGGGCTGTTCCAGCGGGGCGAGACGCAGGTGCTCAACTTCACGACCCTGGGCATAGGCCGCAGCGACATGATGATCGACGACCTGTCGCCCACGGACAAGAAGCGCTACTTCCACCACTACAACTTCCCGCCGTTCAGCACGGGGGAGACCGGCTTCATGCGGGGCCCGAAGCGGCGCGAGATCGGCCACGGCGCCCTCGCCGAGCGTGCCGTGTTCCCGGTGGTGCCCGGATTCGAGGAGTGGCCCTACACGATCCGCACCGTCTCGGAAGTGATGGCCTCCAACGGCTCGAGCTCGATGGCCTCGGTGTGCGGCTCGACGCTGTCGCTGATGGACGCGGGCGTGCCCATCAAGGCGCCCGTCGCTGGGGTCGCCATGGGCCTGATCCACGCCGATGGCGCCTACGTGACCCTCACCGACATCCTCGGCGCCGAGGACGCCTTCGGCGACATGGACTTCAAGGTGGCCGGCACCACCGATTTCATCACGGCACTGCAGCTCGACACCAAGATCGCCGGCATCCCGGCCTCGGTGCTCGGCGACGCACTGCGGCAGGCCCGCGAGGCCCGGCTCGACATCCTCGACGTGATGGCCGAGACGATCGTGGAGCCGAGGCCCGAGGTGCGCGACACCGCCCCGAAGATCGCCTCCTTCGAGATTCCCATCGACAAGATCGGCGAGGTGATCGGCCCCAAGGGCAAGGTGATCAACGCCATCCAGGCCGAGACCGGCGCTGAGATCAGCGTGGACGACGACGGCTCGGTGGGTCTAGTGGCGATCGCCTCCACCGACCGCGGCGCCGTGGCCGAGGCCGAGCGCCAGATCAAGCTGATCCTGGACCCGCCGACGGCCGAGGTCGGCGCCACCTACACGGGCCGGGTCGTCAACATCACGAAGTTCGGCGCCTTCGTGAACATCCTGCCGGGCCGCGACGGCCTCGTGCACATCTCCAAGCTCGGCTCCGGTCGGCGCATCGACCGTGTCGAGGACGTGGTCGAGCTTGGTGAGGAGATCGAGGTGGTGGTCGATGACGTCGACCCGAACGGCAAGATCTCGCTGCTTCCCAAGCGCGACGACGAGGAGCAGGCACAGTTCGAGGCGGCCCGCGGCCGTCGCGGCGGCGCCGACGGCGGTCGCGGCGACCGCTCGGGCGAGCATCGCAGGGATCGGGATCGGGACTTCGCCGAGCGCGGACGGCGGCCCGGAGACCGTGAGCGCAGGAGCCGCGACTCTTCGGACCGCGACCGCAACGGAGGCGACCGCGGCCGTGAGCGCGGCGGGCGGGGGCCGGGGCGCGGCGAGCGGCGCTCCGGCGGCTCCGAGCGCGACCGGCGCGATGCGGCGCCGAGGCCGCGTGCCGTGTCGTTCGAGGACTCCTTCGACTCGGAGCTGGAGAGGGACTACGGCGATCTCGGGCCCGATCCCCGGGGCCGCAGGAGCAGGCGCCGCGACGGCCGGGGTTCCGTCTAGCGTCGCACCGCGGCGGATCGATGGTGGTATCGGATCGATGGCTGTCCCCGGATCGATGGCCGTCCCCGGGTCGAGGCTGCCGTGAACGAGCCGCAGGGCACTCGGCCGTGGTGAGGGTCGGGGTCGCCCGTGCAGAGCAACGCCACGAACGCGATCAGGACCCTCGGCCGTGGTGAGGGTCGGGGTCTGCGGCGCCACCGGGCGCATGGGTGTCGAGGCTTGCCGCGCCGTTGAGGCCGATCCCGAGCTCGAGTTGGTGGCCGCGATCGGCTCGAGCGGCTCGGTCGGGGTCTTCGAGCAGGCCGGCGCGCAGGTGGTGGTCGATTTCACGGTCGCGGCCGCCGCGAGGGCGAACCTGCCCGTGCTGGCCGCCGCCGGGATCCACGCGGTGGTCGGCACTTCGGGGCTCGACGCCGCGGACATCGCGGGACTCAGGCGAGCGTTCGTGCGCAGCCGCTGCGTCCATGCGCCGAGCTTCGCCGTCGGTGCGGTGCTGATGATGCACTTCGCGGCCCTCGCGGCGCCGTTCTTCGACAGCGCCGAGGTGATCGAGCTGCATCATGCACGCAAGGTCGACGCGCCCTCGGGCACCGCCGTCGCCACGGCAGAGGCAATGGCTGCGGCGTCGAGCGAGTGGCTGCCCGACCCCACCGAGAGTGAGAGCCTCCCCGGGGCCCGGGGAGCGGCCGGGCCGGGCGGTATCCGGGTTCACTCGGTGCGCATCAAGGGTCTCGTGGCGCATCAGGAGGTGCTCCTGGGGGGCACCGGCGAGACGTTGACCATCCGCCATGACACGATCGACCGTTCCTCTTTCATGCCCGGAATGCTGCTGGCGACGAAGCGGGTCGTGTCCATGCCGCCCGGCGTGACCGAGGGCCTCGAGGAGATCCTGGGCCTCTGAACGCCTGCTAGCCGAGCGGCGCGGTCGGTGCCGCTCGGCTGTGACGCATCGCGTGGATGTCAGTCGGTGTCCGGTGCTGCCGGTGCGAAGCACGGGCGCATCCGGGAGGTGATGTCGGCGGCCGGCGGCGCGCGCCGCGGCTGCTGCGCGAGCCGAGCCTAGATTGCCGCGGTGCGCAGGCTGGCCTCGCCCCGATGGATCGCCTCGCACCTGTTCGTGCTGGCGATGGTCGTGTTGATGGCGAACCTGGGCCTCTGGCAGCTGCGCCGCCTCGACGAGCGCCGCACGACCAACGAGGCGACCGCTGCCGCCATGGCGAGTCGGCCGCTCCGGGTCGAACGGCACCTCGACGCGGCGCGTCGGCCCCGGGACCACACGGCCGTCACCGCCACGGGAACCTACCTCAGAGGGCACGAGGTGCTGATCGCCAACCGCAGCAGCGGCGGGCTGCCGGGATCGTGGCTCGCCACGCCGCTGGAACTCGAGGACGGCCGTGTCGTGGCCGTCGTGCGCGGCTGGGTCTCGCGCCGCATCCTGGCCGGATCCGATGCCGGCTCGGGTGCCGCCGCCGAGGCTGCCGCCCCTCCCGCAGGGACGGTGACGGTGGGCGGGCTGCTGTTCGGCAGCGTCGAGGGAGGGCGGATCGGGGTCACGGATCCCGGCGAGACGCCGGAGATATCCCGGATGGACACCGGCAGCTTCGCCGAAGCGTCGGGAGTCGCCGTCGAGCACGTCTGGATCAGATTGCGGCAGCAGTCGCCGCCACAGCCGCAAGCCCTGCCTGTGCCGGTGCCCGATCCCGATCTGAGCGCGGGGCCGCACCTCTCGTACGCGTTCCAGTGGTTCTTCTTCTCGGCATCCACGGTCGTGGTGTACGCGCTGATCCTCCGCCGGATCACGTCGCGGCGCACCGGGCCCGACCCGCCCGCCGACGCCTGAGGCCGGGTTGCCCGAGGCAGCCACCCACCCAAGGCACTGCGAGCGCCCGATCCGCAGGGCGGTTGGCGAGCGGGGCACCAGAAACTGTAAGCAAGTGCCCTTTTCTTGCCCACGCTTATACTTTCGAGCCACTTTCGCGCCAGAAACTGTAAGCAGCTCGCCATTTCTCGCCCGCGCTTATACTTTCGCGCCAGAAACTACAAGCAGCATACGGGAGTGACGTGTCCTTTCAGATTTTGGGGCCGGATCCACTGGAGCAGCAAATTGCTCGGATGTTGGAGCGCTTGGATGAGGGGCAGCTACCGGCGCAGATCGAGACCGCCCAGGTCGATGTCAAGGAGGAGTCCGGACGCCACAGGGGCCGCATCAGGTGGCGCGTCGGGGACAACTGTGTGGAGGTCGATGCTGCGACATGGCACTCCGGGCGGCTGCACCGCAGCGGATTCGACTGGTCGGCGCAGCCCTCGGGTCACACGCTCGAGAATGTTCGACTCCAAGCTGTGGAAGTGGCGCGCCGCTATCTGCGCCAGCGCGGCGACGCTTCCGCTGTTGAGATGGCAGAGGTCTCTCCGTTCGACCTGATTCACGCTTGAACCTGGTTGACGGCGAAGGTCGCCTCACGAATGCCGGCGGCCTCCTCTTCGTCGCCACCCCCGACATCGGCATCGACTACGTACGCCGCGAGGTGCCCGGCGGCGACAGCCGCATCCGCATCCGCGGCTCCGGCTCGTTGTTGGAGCAGCTGTATGAGACAGAGCGTGCATGCGAGTCTGCCAATCCCACCTTTCACGTTGCTCACGGGTTGGCCCACGGTGAGATTCGAGTCATCCCGCCGAGGGCGCTTCGCGAGGCGATCGTGAACGGAGTGGTGCACCGCGACTGGTCGTCACCGCAGCCCACGACGGTGGAGCACGCGGCTGCGACGCTGACCGTCACGTCTCCGGGAGGCTTCATCGGTGGGATCAACCCGTCGAACATCATCACCCATCCAGCTGTGCCGCGACATCGGAGCCTCGCCGAGTCGGCTGCTTCGCTGGGCATTGCCGAACGCCAAGGCATCGGCGTAGCGAGGATGACGCGCGACATGCTGGCCATAGGCCGTCCTCGACCCCAGATATATGAGATAGACGGTCCCTATGTGAGGGTGGCCCTTCTGGGTGGCGAGCCGGACCTCGAGATGGTTCGCTTGGTCGCTGACATAACGCCTGCGGCGCTCGCCGCAGCGGTGGACACCCTGCTGCTCATTGATGAGTCATGCAAGCGCGGCTGGATCGACACTGAGACGGCGGCTCCCGCACTCCAACGCTCGGCAGCCGAGGTCGACGACGCCATCGCCCGGCTCTCGGATGCGAGACTAGGCGAGGAGCAAGACCGCCGGCGGCCCGCAGATCGGATCTCCGGAGTCATCTCTGAGGTGGCCGGCGTTCCGCATGTCGGGCAACCCGCCTATCGCCTCAGCGACGAGGCGCGACGCCGGATCGGCCATCGCTGTGCCCGACTCGGCTCACTCGCGGGCCAGACCGAGTTGATTCTCGACTGGGCGAGGGTCCGGGGACGGGTGTCGAGCACAGAGGCAGCCGACCTGATCGACGTCAGCGTCCCGACTGCAGGACGCCGGCTGGCCGCGCTCGCTGAGGAGGGAAGGCTCGCACCATCGCGGCCCAACACCGCAGGCCGCGGCTTCCACTACGTGCCGGCAGGCTGATTGGGCATATCGCAGCGCGGGGTCATTCGCTGGCGGGATACTGCCATCAGTTTGAGCGCCGTCTGGGCTCGCCTGGAGTTCGGGTGGCTGGGCCGGCGACTGCGCCGCGCCCGCGCGGGTTGTTGGTGCGCCTAGGGTTGGGGGTGATGGCGCGGTTCGGGCGGGTGTTGACGGCGATGGTGACACCGTTCACCGGCAGCGGCGATCTTGACCTCGACGGTGCTCAGCGGCTGGCGCGATGGCTGGTGTCGCGCGGCAACGAGGGACTGGTCGTGGCGGGCACCACGGGGGAGAGTCCGACGCTCACCCACGACCAGCAGGCCGACCTGGTGGCGGCCGTGGTCGATGCTGTGGACGTGCCGGTTGTGGCGGGCGCCGGCAGCAACGACACGCGCGCCGCCATCGATCTCACCGAACGATGCACGGCGGCCGGAGCGTCCGGCATCCTGCACGTGGCCGGCTACTACAACCGGCCGTCGCAGGCCGGGCTGGACACCCATTTCCGCCACTGCGCCGAGGCGACGCACCTTCCTGTGATCCTCTACGACATCCCCGTTCGCACGGGCCGCAAGATCGCCGCGGAGACCATGGCGCGCCTGGCGCATGAGGTGCCCAACATCGTCGCCGTCAAGGACGCGGCCGGCCGTCCCGACGAGACGGCGCGCCTGCTGCGGATGGCGCCCGCCGGCTTCGAGGCGTACTCCGGCGACGACTCGCTGACGCTGCCGCTGCTGGCCGTGGGCGCCGTGGGCACGATCGGCGTGGCCACGCACTGGGTGAGCGAGCAGGTGGTCGCCATGTTCGACGCCTTCGAGCAGGGGCGCCCGCGGCAGGCGGCGGCCATCAACCGTGCTCTGATCGACTCATACGACTTCGAGACGAGCGACGCCGCCCCCAACCCGGTGCCGACCAAGTGCATCCTGCGATTGCTCGGAGTTCCGGCTGGGCCGTGCCGCCTGCCCATGGGCCCCGAGCCGGCCGGGCTCGAGGAGCGGGCCCGCGAGGTGCTGGCCGCCCTTGAGCAGCACCGTTGACGGGCCGTTGCGGGTGACATGGCTGAGCCGGTAGCCGTCACGTTCCTGGGGGGTCTCGGGGAGATCGGTCGCAACTGCGCCGTCATCGAGACGGGCGGGCGGCGGGTGCTGCTCGACTGCGGCCGGAAGTTCGCGGGCGAGGAGCTTCCCGGTGTGGACTCGGTGCTGCCCGACTTCGAGTGGCTGCTGCGCAGCGGCGGCGTGGAGGCCTGCGTCGCCACCCACGCCCATGAGGACCACATCGGCGCGCTGGCATTCCTGCTGGAGGAGTTGTCGTTCCCGATCTACGGTTCGGCATTCACCCTCGGGCTGATACGGCACAAGCTGGCAGAGGCCGGGCTGAGCGACCGGGCCGAGCTGCACGAGGTGCGAGACGGCGACCGGTACCGGGCCGGGCCGTTCGAGTGTGAGGCGATGCCGGTGACCCACTCCGTTCCGGGGGGCTTGATCACCGCGTTCTCGACACCCCAGGGCGTGATACTGCACTCCAGCGACTTCAAGCTCGACCTCATGCCGGTGGACGGGCGGCGCACCGCGCTGTCGCGCATCGGCGCCCTGTCGGGCACAGCGGGAGTGCGCCTGCTGCTGGCCGATTCCACCAACGCCACCGAGCCGGGCTCGACGCGTTCGGAGACCGAGGTGGGCGCGGTGCTGCACGATCTGATCGCCCGCCAGCGCGGCAGGCGTGTGATCGTGGCCGCGTTCGCCAGCCACATCCACCGCATACAGCAGGTGGCTGACGCGGCCGTCGAGGCGGGGCGCGTCGTGGCGACGGTGGGGCTGTCCATGAAGCGCAACGTCGCTCTGGCCCGCGAGCTCGGGCTCTTGAGGGTTCCGGACCATGCGCTGCGCGATATCGAGGAGCTCGAGGGTCTCGATCCCGGGCGGGTGCTGATCGTCTGCACCGGCTCCCAGGGCGAGCCCCGTGCCGCGCTGACCCAGATGGCCGAGGGCATAAGCAAGTGGGTGTCGATCGACGGCGATGACACGGTGATCTCCAGCTCCCATCCGATCCCGGGCAACGAGGCGGCTGTGGCCGCGGTGCGCGACGGCCTGGTGCGGCGCGGGGCGCGGGTGCTGCACAGCGGGCAGCTGGAGGTGCATACCTCGGGTCACGGCAATCAGCAGGAGTTGCGCGTGCTGCACTCGGTGGCCTCGCCGGAGTGGTTCGTGCCCGTGCACGGCAACTACGAGCACCTGGTGGCCCACGCGCAGCTGGCCCGTGAGATGGGGATGGACGCAGACCGCGTGGTGCTGTGCGTGGACGGTGACCGCATCGAGTTGACCGATGCGGGCCTGCAGCGCGCCGGCTCGGTCGGGGGCGACCATCTTTACGTGCAGGGCACGGTCGGTGACCTGGGCAAGGTCGTGCTCGGCGACCGCCGGAGGCTCGCCGAAAGCGGTTTCGTCACGGTGGTGGTCGATGTCGACATGCGGGAGCGCCGTATCGTCGCCGGACCCGACGTGGCGTCGCGGGGCTGGGTCGAGCCTCCGGCGCTGCATCATCACGAGGCGGCGGTGGCCGACGCCGTGGAGGCCGAGGTGTCGGAGGCGCTGGATGATCCCGGCATCACCCTCGACGCCCTACAGGAACTGGTCTTGCGCACCGCACGGCGCCGCTCGCGTGACCGCACCCGCCGCAAGCCGGTGATCGTTCCCGTGGTCCGCCGAGCCTGACCGGCCGTATCTTTGCCCGCTGCCGCACTCGAGCAGCGCACGCCTGGCCTCGCCCGACGTGAAGGGGGCAGTATCCGGTGCGGCCGTCGCGTGCCGTTGCCGGTCGAGTGGGCGGCCGCACCCGGTGCGGCCGGGTTGTCCGGGACTTGCGCTCGGTACGTCCAGTGGTGGGAGGCGCGGCCTAAGGCATGGGATGGTTGTGTTCGGGGGGGGGGGGGGGGGTTTATGTTGACTGATTGGCATGGTTCTAGGACTGTCCGGGTTGGCTTGTGGCCGGCCGGGTGGTGTTAGGGTTGTGGCCGGTCCAATCGGTCGCCGGGGGGAGTCCCGGGTTGTCTAGTGGGAGGTTGTGGCTGATGTCGCAGCTGGTTCGTGTTGGTAGTGCTACCCGCCGCGGGGGGGGGGCTCGCTGATGTTGTAGCCGGTCGCCGCCGTAGTGGCGGCCGCGGTTGGTGGTCAGGTTTGGTGGTGTTGTTGGTGGTTGGTCTGGTTGGTGGGGTGGTTGTGGCTGCTCCGGTCGGGGCTGCGCCTGTGGGGGGCAGCGGGGCGGAGGCTGATGTGTTGCCGGTGTTCTCGGCGTGTGTGGGCGATGCCACGCGTGACGCAGGGTTCAAGGACACCGAGGGTCTGGTTGCTGAGGACGCGATCAACTGCTTGGCCTACTACGGGATCACGCAGGGGAAGACGGCTGAGCGGTTCGATGCCGGGTCTGAGGTGACGCGTTCGCAGATGGCGTTGTTCTTGTATCGGGCTGCCGGGGTTGCGGGCCTGGATTTGACGGGCGGTGAGGGTGCCGCCGATTTCGCTGACATCGCGGATCTGGACGTTGAGCGCCGCAACGCCGTTGTGGCGTTGGCTCGCAATGACATTCTGGCCGGCTCCGGTGGGATGTTCAGGCCGGGTGTGAGCATCACGCGTGCTGAGATGGCAGTGGCCCTGATCGGGTTCCTGCGCCATGCCGGCCCGGGCTTGTTCCATCAGGACGGCGCGATGCAGGGTCAGCTGATTCTGGGTTCGGGTGAGAGGCTGGATCATTTCGCGGACGCGCGTCGCAGCGTGCCTGGGGTTGTGGACACTGCGATCTCTTACGCCTTTGAGCTTGGTATCACCAGGGGCAGCGCGGCGGGCGCGAACCTGTTCTCCCCTGGTGGTCCGGTGTTGCGCAAGAATATGGCCTCGTTCATCACGCGCACGTTGGCGCACACGGGGGTGCGGCCGGCTGGCGTGACCGCGCAGGCCGACGGCGGTGTGGTGGTGGTGTCGGTGCGCGACACGATGTTCAAGCCGGTGGCTGGTGCGGTGGTTGATGGGTTCTATGTGGCTTCGCAGCGCCGCTATCGGGCGTTTGATCGGCTGGGCAATTGCAACGCGCTCGTCCGCAGCGTGAACCGCACCTCCACGCGCTGCGCGATCGATGTGCGTGATCCGGTGACCGGTGCCGACGGTGATGTCAGGTTGGACGAGTTGAGCTCTGCGACCATTGGCCGTGGTGTGACGGTGTGGGTCTGGACCGACAGCCGCGGCACCCGTTACAGCGGCGATGTTGACGCGTTCGAGTTGCGCATCGCGGGGAAGGCCGGGACTGTGACGGCACCGGCCGCGACGGCTGTTGTTCCCGCTGCAGGCGGCGGCGGTGGTGGTTCGGCCCCGGCCACCACGACCACCACTACGACTACTACTACGCCCACTGCCACGACTACTTCGACTTCGACGACGACGACTACTACGCCTACTGCCACGACTACTTCGACTTCGACGACGACTACTACGACTACGACTACGACTACGACTACGACTACTACGTTGTCTATGAAGGCGGCTACGGGTTTCACGGTGTCGTCTTCGGGCGCCAAAGCTGATAAGTCGTTCACGGGTGACAAGACGTTCGTTGAGGCTGAGTTCGGTGGCACGGTGACGTTGACGGTGCAGCTCAAGGACACTGATGGTGCCGATACGACTGTGGGCGCCGACGGCAGCGCCGCTGCCTCGTTTGAGTTGTATCAGGTCGCTGTGACGGAGCACCTGTTGACTTGTCAACGCGCTAGCGCGGACGGCTCGCCATCCGTCGCGTTCGTTTCCACTGCAGGAACTGAAGTCCCAGGAAGCCGCAAGTCTGTCGGGACCAAGTCGACCGGCAACGACGGCAGCGTCAGTTTCACGGTCACGATGACCGATCCCGATACTGCGAAATCCGGCACCAAGGGCAGCGTGTGTTTCATCGTGCGGGCCAACGCCAATGCCCCCGGTTTCAACAGCGATATCAAGACCACCGCGGTGAAGACCGGCATCATCAGATTCACCGAACCCAGCGGGGGCACCACCACCACTACAACAACCACTACTACACCAACCACGACGACCACGACCACGACCACGACCACGACGACTTCGACTACGACGACTTCGACGACGACTACTACCACCACCACCACGACTACCCTGCCGTTGAGTCAGGTGGCCGCGGAGTCGTTGAGAATCACGCCTGATGATAAGACGGTTGCGGCTACCAAGACCACCTTTAGTAATGGTATCGAAAATTATCAGATGAAGTTTGGTGATTGGTCGCAGTTCACGGTGCAGCTGTTGCATACGGACGAGAACGACAACGACAAGTTGAAGCGGGCCGCGTTCGGTGTGGACGGCACGAATCCTGTGTTGATTGATGTTCGGCAGTTCAACCTAGGGGGTGGTCATGTGACTGCGTTTTATCAGTCCTCTAATATGAGTCCTGCGGTTGTTGCTCTGGACTTTGGTAACCCGGGATGTTCTCCCAGATGCGGGGGTTCGTCTGAGACCGTTGCCCAACATACCCTGAAGACCGACAGCACGGGTATGGTCTCGTTCGCTGTGTCGGCACCGGCGGACCCGAACCCGGGCACTGCGGGTGACAAGTTGTCGCTTATCCTGAATATTGTGGAGGAGGTCAACGGTCCGGCCTCGCCTGCGATAACTAATCTGCCGAACAAGCGGTTTCATGTGGTCAATGTGCTGGTGTCGGAGGGTGATCGTACGACTTCCGGCTCCGCGCCGACCACGACCGTTCCCTCCGGCAACGCGGCCGCGAGCATCACTGTGATGTCCAGCGGCGCCAAGACGGACAAGTCGTTCGCGTCCGCTGAAAGGAGCACTACGTTCGTGGCGGCCGATTACGGTGATGAGGTGGCCATCAAGATCCAGCTCAAGGACGCTGACGGGGCCGACACCACCGTCGGCGCCGATGGCACGAACCGCGCCGCGTTCTATCTCCACCGTCTCTACTTCCCCGTAGGCGGTCACGCGAACAGGGTTGACAGGGCGGGAGAGACCAATTCTCTGATCCGGCCCAACTCTGTCAAAGCGTCCAGCGGTTGGGACCAGTACAAGCGGACCCGTTACACCGGCGCGGACGGCAGTCTGACCTTCTCGGCCTGGATGGACGACCCCGACAGCAACACCGGGAGCCAGACAGGCAGCGTCGTGTTCTTGATCCGTTCACAGACCAACGCCCCCAACGCCACCAACGACCTCGCCACAACCCCCGTCACCAACGGCATCGTCAGGCTCAGCGACGCCTCCGGCTAGGACGCCACCGGCACGGCACACCGACCCCGAAGGCCCCGGCGACACAGCCGGGGCCTTCGGGGTTGCCGCACGCAGCATTGGTGCAGTAGGTAACGGCGTGTGAGCACAGCCGGTCCCGCCGGCAGTCCTGTTGTCACCAGGGGTGGGGTGCGCAGGACGGCCGGGTACGGGGCATCGATCGGGTGCGTGCAGCGGTGCTCCGGCCGGTCGGGTGGGCGGCAATGCCCGGTGCGGACGAGGCTGCCCGGCCCTGCGCTTGGCGCGCCCAGCGGTCACCGGGGAGGTCCGGCCGCAGACGATGGTTGAGGGCGGGCGCGCCGGGTCGATCTGGGGATGGTTGCGTCGGGGGGGGGGGGTGTATTGTGGCTGATTGGCATGACGACTGGTGCTGCCGCGGTCAGCTCGGGGGGAGGCCCCCGTGGCCGGCCGGAGTGGTGTCAGGGCTTGTGCCGGTCCAGTAGGACTAGCAGGTTCCGGTGCTGTTCGAGAGGAGAGGCTGATGTCTCTGATAGGTCGTGATGCTGCCGCCGCGCGGAGAAGCTCCCGTTGCGCGGCGGAAGCCGGGTTGAGGCGTATGGCCGGTCGCCGCCGTGGTGGTGGTTGGTGTCGTTCGGGTTGGGCGATGCTGCTGTTGGGTGCGTTGGTAGGGTCGTTGCTGGGGGTGGGGTCGGTTCCGGTTGGGGCTGCGCCTGTTGGGAATCGTGGGGCGGTGGCTGATGCGTTGCCGGTGTTCTCGGCGTGCGTGGGCGACGCGACCCGTGATGCGGGGTTCGAGGACACCGCCGGTTTGGTGGCGGAGGCTGCGATCAACTGTCTCGCGTACTACGGGATCACGCAGGGCAAGACGGCCGAGCGGTTCGATGCCGGGTCTGAGGTGACCCGTTCGCAGATGGCGTTGTTCTTGCACCGGGCCGCTGGTGTGGCCGGCTTGCATCTGACGGGCGGTTCGGGTGCCGCCGACTTTGATGACATCGCGGATTTGGACGAGGAGCGTCAGGGTGCCATCATGGCGTTGGCTCGCAATGACATTCTGGCAGGCTCCGGTGGGATGTTCAGGCCGGGTGCGAGCATCACGCGCGCCGAGATGGCGGTGGCCCTGATCGGGTTCCTGCGTCATGCCGGCCCGGGCCTGTTCCATCAGGACGGCGCGAGGCGGGGGCAGCTGATCTTGGGGTCGGGTGAGACGTTGGATCATTTCGCTGACGCGCGTCGCGGTTTGCCTGAGGTTGTGGACACGGCGATCTCTTATGCGTTTGAGCTTGGTATCACTAGGGGCAGCGCGCGGGGCGCGAGCGTGTTTGCGCCTGGGGGTCCGGTGTTGCGCAAGAATATGGCCTCGTTCATCACGCGCACGTTGGCGCACACGAAGGTGCGCCCGGCGGGTGTGACGGCGCAGGCCGACGGCAACAGGGTGGTGGTGTCGGTGCGCGACGCGGCGTTCAAGCCGGTGTCTAAGGCTGCTGTCGACGGGTTCTATGTGGCTTCGCAGCGTCGTTATCGGGCGTTTGATCTGCGGGGCGGGTGCAACGCGGTCGTGCGGAGCGTGAACCGCACCGCCACACGCTGCGCGATCGACGCGCGTGACCCGGTGACCGGTGTCGACGGCGATGTGAGGTTGGATGAGTTGACCGCGGCGACCATCGGCCGGGGTGTGACGGTGTGGGTCTGGACCGGCAGCCGCGGCACCCGTTACAGCGGCGATGTTGACGCGTTCGAGTTGCGCATCGCCGGTGAGGCCGATGCTGGGACGGCGCCGGCCGCGACCGCGGTTCCCGCTGCTCCCTCTGGCGGCGGAGGCGGTGGTTCGGCTCCGGCCGCGACTACGACGACTACGACTACGGCCGCCCCGGCTACCACTACCACGACCACCCCGGCTACGACGACTACGACGATGTCTACGACGACTACGGCGCCGGCTGGTACCACTACGACCACTACCACTACGACTTCTACGACCACGACTACTACGACTACGACATCTAGTAGTACGACTACGACTGTGCCTCCGGCGGCGGAGTCGTTGAAGATCACGGCTGATGATGCGACTGTCGCGGCTACCAAGGCCACGGATGGCTATGGTGCTGAGTATTACACGATGAAGTTCGGTGACTGGAGCAGTTTCACGATCCAGTTGCAGCACACCGATGAGAGTGATGGTGATAAGGTCAAGGATACCAACGTTGGTGCCGATGGTAGCAATCCGGTGAAGTTCTATGTGTGGCAGAGCAACACCGGGGGTCATTCTGAGCAGTATGCGCAGTCTTCGAGTTTTATCAACAAGATGGTTGGTGGCATCTCCACCAACTGTCAGGGGTGTCCTCGCGGGGTGGCGCCTGAGATAGTTGCTCATCACAACTTGAAGACCGATGATTCGGGTAGGGTATCGTTCACTGTCGTGGCGCCGGCGGACCCGGCTACGGGTACCTCTGGTACCAAGATGGCGTTGCAGGTTCGTGTGGTGGAGGAGGTCAACGGTACGGCTTCGTCGGGGGCTACCAATATCCAGAACAAGCGGATGCATGTGTTCTATGTGAACGTGTCGGAGGGCGCGCGCACGACCTCTGGGAGCGCGCCGACCACGACCCTGCCCTCCGGCACCGCGGCCACTGCCATCACCGTCAACTCCAATGGTGCTGACTCCGACAAGTCGTTCGCGGCCGGTGCGACGAGCACTACGTTCGTGACCGGCGACTACGGCGATGAGATCACCATCACGGTGCAGCTGAGAGCCGGCAGTGCTGACACTTCCCGTGGCACGGACGGCACGAATCCCGCTCAGTTCCTGATCCATCGGCTCTACTTCCCCACGGGCGGTCACGCCACCTCCATCGCCCGCAAAGGAAGAACGTCGGCGACCATCCTGCCCGACGCTGTAGCTGCGCTAACGAGCTGGGACCAGGTGCGTCAGACTCGCTATACCGGTGCTGATGGCAGTCTTACCTTCTCGGCGTTGATGGACGATCCCGACACGACCAGCTCCGGTGATGAAGGCAACGTCATGTTCTTGATCCGCGCACAGACCAACGCTCCCGGTGCCACCAGCGACCTTGGCACCACGGCCGTCACCGGCGGCATCGTGAGACTCAGCGAACCCTAGAGACTCAGCGAGTCCCACCGGCCGACGCCTGACAACTAGACCCACGATCCCGAAGGCCCCGGCAAGCCGGCCGGGTCCTTCGGGGTCGCAGCACGCGGCGTCGGTGCCGTATGCGGGCGCAAGAGCGCAACCGGTACCGCCTCAACCACCGTTGGCGGTCGGTTCGTGCTCAACATCAAGAAGGCGCGCGAGAGTGCAATCCGGTCTGCCGTCAACCTTGGTGTCGCTGGGAGTGAGGCGCGCAGGATGGCTGGGGCGTCACTGGTAGGTTCGGATTCGATGGCCAAGGAGAGAGGCAAGCCCTCAGTGTCCTCGCAGGCGGCGAAGCCCGCGAGGACTGCTCCACCCCGCCGGCGCCGCGCCTCGGCCGCGGCTGGGACGCTTGTGCGACGCCACCGCCGCGACATCGGGGGCCTGGCCGCCGTCGTGTTGGGACTGCTGGTCGCCGGGAGCGTCTGGGTGCCGGCCGCGGGGCCGCTGGGTGCGGGCATCGACTGGGTGCTCGCAGCCTGTGTCGGGCTGGTGCGCGCCGCGCTGCCGGTGGGTCTCGCTGCGCTGGGCGTGGCGGCGCTCATGGGCGGGCGGCGCGGCGCCTCCGAGCCCGAATACTCAGACGGCCGGGTCCCCGCCGGATCCGGTGGCAGCACCCGCTCCCGCGGCGGTGCCACCGTCGATGCGGACCCCGGCACCCACGAGGCGGCCGCCGCGGCCGCCGAGCCCAAGGCGCCGGACTCGATGGCTCGGGCGATCTCCGGTGGGGTGCTCCTGCTGGTCTCGGTCTCAGGGCTGTTGCACCTGGGCCGCGGCAGGCCCGGGATCGGCGACCCGATCGACGAGCTCGGCGCTGCCGGCGGAGCGCTCGGGGTGGCTGCAGGCGGTTTCCTGCACGCCTGGACCGACGTCTGGGGCTCGACGCTGCTGCTCGCCTTCATCGGGCTGGTCGGCGTCATCGTCGCCACGAGACTCACCGTGCGGTCGGTTGCCGGTGCGCTGATGGCGGTGCTCCGCCCAGCCGGTCGAGGCATCGGTCGAGGCATCTGGAAGCTGATCGTGAAGCTCTTCAGCGACATCAAGGAGGTGCCCGAAAGCCCGTCGCAGGCACCCGGGCCGCCATCGGCGCACCCGTCCGAGCCTGCGTCGCTCCCCGGGGCGGCACATCCCGGGACCGCTCATAACGGCGCGGCTCGTAGCGAAGCTGCACATCTAGGGACTGCCGGCAATGGAGCGGCGGCTCACGGCGAGCCCGCAGCGCCTCGGCGCCCGACGGCTCCGACCACTCCGGAGCCCGCTGTGAAGGCGCCACCGAATGCGCTCGCCATCAGCGAGTCCGGCGCGCCGGCGAGCCGCCGCACGGTCTCCGAGCCGGGGAGCCGCACGGACTCGGAGTCGAGATGGGCGCTTCCTTCGGCGACATTGCTGTCCGGCGCGCCCTGGCGCGACGTCGACCAGGCCGAGGCCGCCGAGCGCGGCCGCCTGCTTCAGGCCACGCTGCACCGCTTCGGGGTGCCGACCCACCTGCTGGATCCGGTGGTCGGCCCGACCGTCACCCGCTTCGTGCTCGAGCTCGGCGAGGGCGTCAAGGTGGCCAAGCTGGAGAGCCTCCGCAAGGACATCGCCTACGCCATGGCATCGCCCGACGTGCGCATCCTCGCACCGATACCCGGCCGGCGGGCCATCGGCGTGGAGGTTCCGAACCTCGACCGCCAGATCGTGCGCCTCGGCGACGTGCTGCGCTCGCCGGAGGCGGATGAGGCACGGCATCCGCTGCAGGTCGCGGTCGGCCGCGACATCAACGGGCACTCCGTGATGATGGACCTGGCCACGACGCCGCATCTGCTGATCGCGGGGGCGACCGGCGCCGGCAAGTCCTCGTGCCTCAACTCGCTGATCACGTCGGTGCTGATGCGCTCCAGACCAGAGAAGGTGAAGATGATCCTGGTGGATCCCAAGCGGGTTGAGATGGGCCAGTACGACGGGGTGCCGCATCTGCTCACGGCACCGGTCACCGACCCGCGCAAGGCCGCCAACGCGCTGGCATGGGCCGTGCGCGAGATGGATCGCCGCTACGACCTGCTTCACGAGAGGGGCTGTCGCGACATCGCCGGCTACAACGCGGCGGTCGATAGCGATCAGACCGAGTCGCATCCCGCCCGATCGTCGGCAACAGAGCATCGACGCCGAGCGGCGGCCGGCGATCAGGCCGAGTCGCATCCCGCTGCGGGAGGTCCCGGCCGCGAGCCGTCCAAGCACCGGCGGATGCCGCTCATCCTCGTTGTTGTCGACGAGTTGGCGGATCTGATGATGGTGGCGGCGCGCGACGTCGAGGAGTCGATCGTCCGGCTCGCGCAGATGGCCCGAGCGGTGGGCATCCATCTGGTGATCGCCACGCAGCGACCCTCGGTGAACGTGATCACCGGAGTCATCAAGGCGAACATCCCGGCGCGCATGGCCTTCGCGGTGTCGAGCCTCACCGACTCGCGTGTGATCCTCGATCAGGCGGGCGCCGAGCGGCTCGTCGGCCGCGGCGACCTGCTGTTGCTCGACCCGTCGTCTTCGGTGCCGCAGCGCATCCAGGGTTGCTGGGTGACCGAGGCGGAGGTGCGGGAAGTGGTGAAGCACTGGGTGAGCCAGAAGCGGGAGGTTCCTGACGATCCGATGGTGGTCGACGACGACTCCGCCAGCGACACCGGGCCGGGGGCCGGGGCCGGGGCCGGGGCCTCTCCCGCGCCCGGGATCTCTCCCGCGCCCGCAGTCTCGCCCACGTCCGCGCCCGTGCCGGCGGAGCTTGACCTCGGCGGCGCCCCGGCCATGCTGTCGAGCATCACCGATGCGCCCCCGCCTGCCGACGACGGCGGCGACGCGCTGCTCGACGCGGCCATGGCGCTGGTGGTGGAGACTCAGCTCGGCTCGACCTCGATGCTCCAGCGCAGGCTGCGAGTGGGCTTCGCCCGTGCGGGCCGGATCATGGACCTGCTCGAGCAGCGCGGCGTGGTGGGCCCCTCCACCGGCTCCAAGGCACGCGAGGTGCTCGTCTCCCCCGACGAGTTCGAGCAGCGGCGCGCCGGCTGAGGCGTTGTCCGGCCGCCTTCGGTGATCTTTTTCTCTGGCTCGACGGTGCCTCGCAGGCGAGCCGGCATGCGTCGTCCGGCCTCTCCCTGTGATCTCGGACTCTGAGCGATCCGGCACAGCGGTGACTTGATGCTGCTGGGAATGGTGCTCTCGGTGCTTGGCCTGGCCGTGCTGTCGGTCGCTGCGGACCAGTTCGTGAAGGGGGCGGCCCGCCTGGCGGTGGTGCTCCGTCTCGCGCCGGTCGTCGTGGGAGCGCTCGTCGTCGGCTTCGGCACCAGCGCCCCCGAGATGCTCGTGTCTGCCATGGCGGCGGCGCAGGGTCGGCTCGACATCGGAGTGGGCAACATCGTCGGCTCCAACGTTGCCAACATCTCCCTCGTGCTCGGGGCGGCGTCGTTCGTGACGGTGGTGCCGGTCACCGCCGGGGTCATCCGCCGGGACGCGGCCGTGTCGGTGGCCGCGGTGGCCGCCTTCGCGCTGGTCGTGCAGGGCGACTTACAGCGATGGGAGGGGGCCGCGCTGCTGGCTGTCCTGGGCGCCTGGGTAGTGCTGATCCTGCGCGGGTCGCGAACCGGCGCGGCGCCGGTCGATGTCGACGACCTTTCGGAGATCGTCGGCGAGCGGGCACCCTCGGCCGGGCTCGAGTCCGCACGCACGATCCTGTCCCTGGCCCTGGTGGCCGGCTCCGCCTTCGTGCTCGTAAACGGTGCCGAGCGGGTGGCCGAGGCGCTGGACCTGTCGGGCGGCTTCGTCGGCTACACGCTCGTGGCGGTGGGCACCTCCGCCCCCGAGCTGGTTACGGCGGTGGCGGCGGCCCGGCGGCGTGAGACCGAGCTGCTCGTCGGCAACCTGCTGGGCAGCAACGTGTTCAACTCGCTCGCCGTTGGCGGCATCATCGGCCTGGTGGGGCCGGGGCCGGTGGGGGACGTGAAGGTGCAGGCCCTCGGCTCGGCGTTGATGACTGTGATCTGTTTGGTGAGCTGGGCGGCGATGGCGCTCGGGCGGCGCGTCACCCGGACCGAGGGTGCCATCCTGCTATGCCTCTGGACAGCCAGCATCCTCCTGCTCTCCGGATGATCCGGCGCCCCTCCCCGACGCCGGGCGCAGCCCGCGCACTGATCGCCGCGGCTGCCGCGGCCGCGGTGCTGACCGCGGCCTGCGGCACGGATCCAGCGCCCTCCTCGAGCGTGTCGATGGAGCCGTCGCCCGCTTTGACCGTGGCGGTGCCCGCCGCCGTCGCGCACACGACGACAGAGGCGCCGTCGCCTGTTGTGAGCGTGGAGGTGCCGGAGTCGAGCGAACCGGTGCCAGAGCCTGTGGATTCGGCGGGCCCGGCGGCGGCGACGGCAGTGGCGGCAGAGACCGCACCAGCGGCGGCTGCGACCGCACCGGCGGCAGCGACCTTTCCGCCCGCCGGCGCTCCCGGAGCGGTCGCACGCTGGACGGTGGAGATAGTCGGGAGCCTGCCGCATGATCGCAGCGCCTTCACCCAGGGTCTTGAGATGGCCGGCGGAGCCCTCTACGAGAGCACCGGCCTCTGGGGTCGCTCCTCGCTGCGGAGGCTCGATCCCGCCACCGGAGAGGTCACCGCCCGAGTCGATCTGGAAGGCGACCTCTTCGGCGAGGGGCTCACGGTGGCGGGCGACCGGATCGTGCAGCTCACCTGGCAGAGCGGCACGGCCATCGTCTACGACCGGCACACCCTCACCGAGGTGCGCCGCCACCGCTACGAGGGCGAGGGCTGGGGACTCTGCCTTCGGGGCGACGAGCTGATCATGTCCGACGGGTCGGACCTGCTGGCGCGCCGCGACCCCGACACGTTCGAGCTGATCGGCACCGTTGCCGTGACCGCCGAGGGCTACGGCGGCCGCCTCGACCACCTCAACGAGCTCGAGTGCATCGATGGCCTGGTGATGGCCAACGTGTGGCAGACCGACCGGCTGCTCGTGATCGACCCCGGCTCGGGACGCGTCGTGGCCGTGATCGATGCCGGCCCGCTCGTGGACCGGGCCCGAGCTTCAGACTCCGGGATCGACGTGCTCAACGGCGTTGCCGCGATCGGCGACGGCACGCTGTGGATGACCGGCAAGCTCTGGCCCGACCTCTACCGGGTGCGCATCGTCGAGGAGCCTTGATCAAGCCCCGCGACGTCGCATAACAGCGGGAGACCGTTGCGGTGTGGGCAGTCCGCCATTCGTCGCAGGCTCTAGAGTAGGGGCTGTCGGGCCGAGACGGGACGGCTTAGCTGGCATACGTGAGGCGATTTGCGAGAACCACGCAGGCGGCGCTGCGAGGCTGCTGCGCCTTGCTGGCGGCGGTGCTGGTCGCCGCGGGGTGCGGCGATGCGGACCGACCCCCGCCCGAGCCGCCCGCAACCTCGGTGATCGATCCTCCCGCCACCTCGGCCGCCCTAGCTGCCAACGGCGACGCTGCGGCAGGCGCGGGCAACGGCGATCCGGCGCCCACGACCCCTTCGAGCACTCCGGCGCCCTCCCGCCGGTGGACGCTGATGGCAGGCGGCGACGTGTTGATGGACCGCACCGAGCCCGCCGGGATCGACCCCTTCGAGCGACTCGAGCCTGCCATGGCCGGAGCCGACCTCGCGATGATCAACGTCGAGATGGCCATCAGCAACCGCGGGCAGCCCGCCGCCAAGCGGTTCGTGTTCCGGGCGCCTCTGTCGGCGGCGGCGCGCATCGCCGCAGGCGGCGTCGACGTCGCCAACCTGGCCAACAACCATGCCAAGGACTACGGCTCGAACGCGCTGGTGGACACCGTGGAGTGGCTCGAGGCCGCCGGCGTCGTCACCGTGGGCGCGGGCCGGGATCTGCAGGAGGCACACCGCCATCGCATCCTGGTCACCGGCGGCGGCGTGTCCGTGGCCTTCGTCGGTGCGTCGGAGATCGTGCCGGGGGGCTTCGCTGCTGGATCGTCCACTGCCGGGATCGCCTCGGCGCGCCCGCCGCAGAGGGCCAGGCTGCTCGACAGCGTTCGCGAGGCTGCGGCGCAGGCCGACGCGGTGGTCGTCACCGTGCATTGGGGCATCGAGCGCGACACCTGCCCGAGCGAGGCGCAGCGGGTGCTGGCACGGGAGTTGCTCGCAGCCGGCGCCGACGCGGTCATCGGGCACCATCCCCACGTGCTGCAGCCCGTCGAGTTCACAGACGGCAGGCTGGTGGCCTACTCGCTGGGCAACCTCGTCTGGCATGCCCGTTCGGGGCAGACCGCGGAGACGGGTCTGCTGCAGGTGGACTTCGACGGCGGCGAGGTCACCGGATGGTCCATGCACCCGCACCTGCTCGACGGCAACGGCGTGCCCGCGCCCGCCGCTGGGGGCACGAGGGTCGACAGGATCCGCGACATCGTCGCCGGGGACTGCGCCCGGCACGACCCACCGCCGCCGAGCTATGCCACGACCACCACGACGACCACGACGCTGCTGGCGCCCACCGGCACCGCCGGGCTGGGCTGAGCCGGGGATCGGGCCGCCGTGGGGAAGTCGTTCGTGTTGCACACGCTGGGGTGTCCCAAGAACCAGGTCGACTCCGAGAAGCTGGCCGGGCTGCTGGCGTCGGAGGGCCTTACGCAGGCGCACGACACGGCCGAGGCCGATTTGGTGGTGGTGAACACCTGCGCCTTCGTGGAGGAGGCCCGCCAGGAGTCGATCGACACGATCCTGGCGCTCGCCGAGGCCAAGGCGCCGGGGGCGTCGCTGGTGGTGACCGGCTGCCTCGCCGAGCGCTACGGGGCTGAACTGGCCGACGCCCTGCCCGAGGCCGACACCATCGCCGGTTTCGGCATGGCGCTCACGCCCGGCAAGCCCGGCGGATCGCTGACATCGTCCGGCCGTCGCCCGGTACCGCCGGACCGGCCGGCGCTCACGCCCGGCAAGCCCGGCGATGCCGCACCGGCCGCCGGTGAAGCGGCACCGACCGTGGCTTCGAGCTTGGGCCGCTCGGCGGCTCCGGTGCCGGTCGAGCTGCGGCGCCGCACCGGAGCGTCCGGAGAGTCGATCCCGGCCTTCGACCTGCTCAACCTGCCGCGGCCCGCGTCGCCGCGCCCCTGGGCCTACGTGAAGATCGCCGAGGGCTGCGACCGGGCGTGCGGCTTCTGCGCCATCCCCAGCTTCAGAGGCCCGCAGCGCAGCCGATCCATGCAGCAGATCCTCTCCGAGGTCGATCAGCTCGAAGCGCGCGAGATCGTGCTCGTCGCCCAGGACCTCGCCTCATACGGCCGCGACCAGGGTCGGGGCGAGCGGCGGATCATCCCGCTGGTCCAGGCCGTGTCGCAGCGGGTGGAGCGCACCCGGCTGCTGTACCTCTACCCGTCCGACCTCAGCGACTCTCTCGTGGAGGCCGTCTGCGCCACCGGGGTCGCCTACTTCGACCTGTCGCTGCAGCACGTCTCGCCGCCGCTGCTGCGCCGGATGCGCCGCTTCGGCAGCGGTCCCAAGTTCCTGGAGCGCATCGAGGCGATCCGCCGGCGCGAGCCTGACGCGGCGTTCCGCTCCAACTTCATCGTCGGCTATCCGGGTGAGACCGAGGCCGACCACGACCTGCTGCTTCGTTTCGTGGAGGAGGCCCAGCTCGACTGGTGCGGCTTCTTCGCCTACTCCGAGGAGTCGGGAACCTATTCCGCCGGCCTCGACGGCGCCGTGGACGCGGGCCTGCGAGCCGAGCGGCTGGCCGAGCTGGGCGAGCTGCAGGACGCCATCGGTGCCCGGCGACGCGACCTTCTGGTGGGTCGCCGGGTCGAAGTGCTCGTGGACGAGCCGGGCGTGGGACGAACCCACCGCGAGGCGCCCGAGATCGACGGGATCGTGGCCGTGCCGCGAGCATTGCGCACCGGCGGTTTCGCACAGGTGACCGTGACCGCAGCGAACGGCTGCGACCTCGCGGCGGAGTGATCTGCCATGCTGCTGCGGGGGGCGGTGTGAGCTCGCGGCCGGGCGGTGATGCCGAGCCGCTGGCCGGTGCCCCGGCACGTGCGAGCCTGCTGCATCCCGCCAACCTGCTGACCCTCACCAGGCTGGTCTTCGCGCCGCTGCTGTTCCTGCTGGTGCTGCAGGCCGAGGAGACCCGCGGCGCGTCCTGGGCCGCGTTCGGGCTGGGCGTGGCCATGGGCACCACCGACTTCTTCGACGGGCGGGTGGCTCGCCGGGCCAACGTCGTGAGCCGCAGCGGGGCGTTCATGGATCCCCTGGCCGACAAGGTGGTGGTGCTCGGCTCGGCCTTCTGCCTGGTGGCCGTGCAGCGCTACTGGTGGGTGCCGGTGACGATCATGGCGTTCCGCGAGCTGGGGATCACTGCCTGGAGGGCGCGCCGCGCCGGCGAGGGAGTGTCGATCCCGGCGCGGCGCTCCGCCAAGTACAAGACTTTCGTTCAGGGCGTGGCACTGGCCATGGCGGTCATGCCCTCGCTGCAGCACGCTGACGCCGTGCTCACGGCGGCGCTGTGGGTGGCCGTGGCGTTCACGGTCGTCACCGGGGCGCAGTACATGCTCGACGGCCGCAGCGCCCGGGCAGGCGCCCGCTGCACCGACCGACCTTGAAGGAGCGGCCGACCTGTGACCCTGGACGTTCAGCGGGCGTCAGACCTGTGACCTTGAGCGATCAGCGGGCGTCCGACCTGTGACACTGAACGGTCAGCGGGCGGCCTGCGGCCTGCCGCGCTCGAGGTCTCAGAGGCGGGCGGCGTAGCGTGAGGTGCGAGGTCGTGGCGGTTGGCACCGAGTTGCTGCTGGGGCAGATCGTGGACACCAACTCTTCCTGGATCGGTGAGCAGCTCGCCCTCGCCGGCATCGACAGTCACTTCCAGACCAGGGTCGGCGACAACTCCGAGCGGATCATCTCTGTGCTGGAGCTGGCGCTGGCGCGCAGCGACGCCGTGATCGTGTGCGGCGGGCTCGGCCCCACCCCCGACGACATCACCCGCTCCGCCATCGCCGCGGTCATGGGCGTGCCGATGCGCCGCGACGAGGCGGTGGCCGAGCGGATCCGGGCCATGTTCCACCGGCGGGACCGCGAGATGCCGGCCAGCAACCTGCGCCAGGCCGACGTGCCGGTCGGAGCGCGTGTGATGGACGTGCAGCCGGGCACCGCCCCCGGCCTGATCTGTCCCCTCCGGCACCCGCGCCGCCCGGCCGCCACCGCAACCAGCGGCGGCGCGCCCGCCGGGACCGAGACCGGCGACACTGACAGCGCTTCCGGCGGCGCGCCCGCCGGCGCGGGCACCGGCGACACCGGTGAGAAGGTGATTTACGCCGTGCCGGGCGTGCCTTGGGAGATGCGGCAGATGGTGTCGCAGTGCGTGCTGGCCGACCTGGTGCAGCGCGCCGGGCGGCGGCAGGTGATCCGCAGCCGCACCCTGCGCACCTGGGGCCATTCGGAGTCCGCCCTGGCCGAGATGCTCACCGGCGAGATGCGCAGGCTGGATGAGACCGGCGAGGCCACGATCGCCTTCCTCGCCAGCGGGATCGAGGGCTTGAAGGTTCGCGTCACGGCCAAGACGCCCGACCCCGATGATGCCGACCGGGTGCTGTCAGGCGTCGAGTCGCGGGTGCGGGCGGTGCTGGGCGAGGCCGTCTTCGGCACCGGCGAGGACACGATGGAGTCGGTCGTGCTCGCACTGATGCGGTCGCGGGGTCTCACGCTCGGGTTGGCCGAATCGCTGACCGGGGGGATGATCGCGGCGCGGCTCAGCGACATTGCCGGTGCCGGCGACGTGCTCCGGGGCGCGGTGGTGGCCTATCACCGCGAGCTCAAGACAGGGGTGCTGGGCACCGCCGACGTTGCCGCGGTGAGCGAGGAGATGGTGCTCGACATGGCTGCCGGAGCCTGCCGGGTGCTCGGTGCCGATGCCGGTCTCGCCACCAGCGGCGCGGCCGGCCCGGCGCCCCATGAGGGCGCGCCGGCGGGCACCGTGTGGATCGGCCTGCATCTCGACGGCGCGGGCTCCGCCGTGCGGGTGCGCTTCAACACCGAACGGGCCCTGGTGCGCCAACTCACCACGATCACCGCGCTCAACTTCCTGCGCACCCGCCTGCTGGAAGGAACCGGCGCCCCCCGGTGAGAGTCCCGCCGGGCTGCGAGCCTGCCTGGAGTTGTGTCGACCATCGTCTGCAATCCCTGGGGCGAATCCCTGGGAGCGCAAGAGCGAGCACCCGTAGGAGGCACTCCGCTGTCGCGGGCTACGCCTGTCCCAGGGTCTGGTTTGTCCGTCGTTGCAGGCGGTCGAGGCCGGCCTGCCAGCAGGCCGTCATGCGGGTCGGGCGGAAACCCATGGCGGTGTTGATGGCCAGCATGTGGGCGTTGCTCGCAGCGTTGCCGGTCTGCAGGGCCGTGACCTCGGGCTCCTCAGCGCGCAGCCGCTGCCACATGGCGGCCTTCATCCAGCGGCCGATGCGCCGGCCCCGGTAGGCCGGCAGCACCACGGTGCTCCACTGCCACGAGCAGTCGGGCCGGTGCCGGTTGATGAACACCTCTGTGGCGCCGGCGACGCTGCCGCCGGCCGCTGCGGCGAGGATTCCCTGGTACTCGAGCCCGAGGGCGGCGCGAGCCTCTATCTCGGCCCGCATCATGGCCGCGTCCACGACGGTGTCGGCCATGTCTAGTTCGCCGGTGGGGGCGTCGTTCATGGCGTTGGCCGCGGCCACCAGCAGGCCGATCCACTCCTCGGGGCACTCGCGGCGCCAGTGCAGCAGCTCCAAGCCGGGCGGCGCCGCGTCGATCCACTCCTGCATCAGCGCGGCGTCGACGCCGGGCAGGTGCAGGCACGACTCCTGCTCGGTGTAGCGCAACCCGGCGCCGAGCCCGGACCAGAAGGCGTCGTTGCCGGGCGTGTGGTCGCCCGTTGCGATCACCGAGGTGCGCGCCGCGCAGCGCGCCCGCTCCAGGAGTCGCGCCAGCACCGTCGCTGCGGCCCGCCCGCCCGCGGGAGTGATCTCTATGGCTGCCAGGGTCCGGTTGGCCGAGTCGCCGGCCAGTTCCAGATGGCCCATGGCGACCGCCCTCGCACCCTGCAGGGCGACGATCCGCTGGTGGTGGGCGAAGTCGGTGGCGTCGTGGTTGAAGAGGGCACGCAGCTCGGCTGCCGTGGTCACAGCGAAGCCCGGATCACGCTCGAGGTCGAGACGCTGCTGGAGTGCTAGCGCGGCCGCGAAGTCCCCTGAGTCGAGCAATCGGGCATCGACAACGCGCACTCTGTCGCTCATCGGCAGTCCTGTGTGCGGGTGCGGTTGTCGCTCATCGGCAGTCCCGCCTGGGGGTGTGACTGCCGTTCATCCGCGGTCCCGCCTGGGGGTGTGGCTGCCGTTCATCCGCAGTCCCGCCTGGGGGTGTGTGCGCCCGTCGCGGCGCGGGCGGGCCGGGTCGGCCTGGCGTAGGACTCGGCGGCGGCGCCCTGTCTGCGGGTGTGTGGGCCTGTCGTGGCGCGGGCCGTCGTGTCAGCCCTGTTCACCTGTGCGCTCCAGGCGCAGGGAGGCGGAGTTCATGCAGTAGCGGTCGCCGCTGGGGCGGGGGCCGTCGTTGAACCGGTGGCCCAGGTGGGCGCCGCAGCCGGCGCAGAGGGCCTCCTCGCGCACCATGCCGAAACTGCGGTCGGCGCGTATCTCCACGACGCTGGCATCGAGTGCCTCCCAGAAGCTGGGCCAGCCCGTGCCGGAGTCGTACTTGGCGTCGCTGGAGAATAGCGGCACGTCGCAGACGATGCAGCGGTAGGTGCCGTTGTCGTGACAGTTCCAGTACTCGCCGGTGAAGGCTCGCTCGGTGCCCGCCTGCTGGGTGACCTGGTACTGCTGTGGCGTCAGGCGCGAGCGCAACTCGGCGTCGTCGAAGCTCTGGCGGGCGGCGGGGGCGCCTGGCGGCGGAACCTTCCCCGCGCCCCTTGTGCTCCCACGGTCGTCGGTGCTCTGGCGGGCGGCGGGGGCCCCTGGGGGGTTCGAGGTCATGTCGGTCACCTTTCTGTGCCGGACACCTTTGCGAGGAAGGTGTCGGCCGCGGCGTTGCCTTTCTTGCCGGCGGCCCTACCATAGGCAACGCAAGCGGGAGTTTCGTTTGGTTCCGGCCGGCTGGACCCGATCCCGCGACGCCTCGATGTGAGCGTGGCCGGCCCGCTCGATCCACCGAGCTTGAGGCATGGCCGTGCCCGGGCGCTGCTTTCTCGTGGCCCTCCCATGGGAGCGTCGCAGGAGCGTCGCCGCAAAACGGGTGCTTGACATGAACATGTGTTCGTAACTACATTGCTGTTATGCTTCGTGGGTGGGTGTCACACCCCCTGTTTAGCTTGTCGGCCGCCTAGCGCTGCGAGTGCTCGGCGGCTGCGCAAGCCGCAGCAGCACCCTCGAAACCGCCTGACGGCCACCAACCATCCATCAAGAGCGCCGTGGGGCGCGTCACACACAGGAGGACGAACGAATGGACGATCGACACAAGGCCCTCGACATGGCGATGAGCCAGATCGAGAAGCAGTTCGGCAGCGGCTCGGTCATGAAGATGGGCGAGAAGACCGCCATGAGCATCGAGTCGGTGCCCACCGGTGCGCTGTCGCTGGACCTGGCACTCGGCATCGGGGGCCTGCCCAGGGGCCGGGTCACGGAGATATTCGGGCCCGAGTCCTCGGGCAAGACCACGCTGGCCACCCATGTTGTGGCCGAGGCGCAGCGCAACGGCGGGATCTGCGCCTACGTGGACGCCGAGCATGCCATGGACCCCGTCTATGCCAAGGCCATCGGCGTGGACATCGACGAGCTGCTCATATCCCAGCCCGACACGGGCGAGCAGGCCCTGGAGATCACCGACATGCTGATCCGCTCCGGCGCGCTCGACGTGGTGGTGATCGACTCCGTGGCAGCCCTCACCCCGAGGGCCGAGCTGGAGGGCGACATGGGCGACACCCATGTGGGGCTGCAGGCCCGGCTCATGTCCCAGGCGCTGCGCAAGCTCACCTCCAACCTCAACAAGTCCAACACGATCTGCATCTTCATCAACCAGCTGCGTGAGAAGATCGGTGTGATGTTCGGCTCGCCGGAGACCACGCCGGGCGGTCGCGCCCTGAAGTTCTATTCCTCGGTGCGGCTCGACATCCGCCGGATCGAGTCGCTCAAGAACGGTATGGAGGTCGTGGGCAACCGCACCCGTGTGAAGGTGGTGAAGAACAAGTGCGCCCCGCCGTTCCGCCAGGCCGAGTTCGACATCATGTACGGCGAGGGCATCTCCCGCGAGGGCTCGGTGCTGGACTTGGCGGTGAACCAGTCGATCGTGAAGAAGTCGGGCGCCTGGTACACCTACGACGGGGAGCAGCTCGGCCAGGGCCGCGAGAACGCCAAGAAGTTCCTGCAGGACAACCCGGAGCTGATGGTCGAGATCTCCGACCTGGTGTGGAGGGCCGTCATGCCCGGGTCCGGCGACGGCGCCGCGGCCAACGGAGCGGGCGGCCGGCCGGCCGCGGTCGCAGCGGCCGCCACCTGAGAGGCCGCGCGCTCGGGCCCTGCGTCGGGTCGTGGTGCGCTTGTGCGTGTTGATCGCCGCTGGCCGCGTCACCTGCTGAGGGGTTGAGAGGCCGCGTTCGGGGCCGGCGTCGGGCCGGAGCACGCGAGCCTGCCGGCGCCTAGCCTGTGGTGATGGCACGCACCTATGCCATCCGCACCTTCGGGTGTCAGATGAACGAGCACGACTCCGAGCGGATCGCGGGGCTGCTCGAGGATGGTGGGTATCAGCGGTCGCCTGTGCTCGAAGAGGCCGACGTGATCGTGCTCAACACCTGCTGCATCCGCGAGAACGCCGACAACAAGCTCTACGGCGCCCTGGGTCGACTCAAGGCGGTCAAGGCGCGGCGCCCGGAGACGCTGATCGCGGTGGCCGGCTGCCTCGCCCAGAAAGACCGTGACCTGGTGCGCCGGCGGGCGAGCCACGTGGACGTGGTGTTCGGCACGCACAACGTGCACCGGGCCGCGGTGCTGCTGGAGCAGGCGGCGCGCTATGGGCCCGTGGTGGAGATCCTTGAAGAGACGGCACTCAACGACGCAGAGGCCTTCCCGTCGGCGCTGCCGGCACGCCGCGAGTCCGAGCACGCCGCCTGGGTGACGATCCAGATCGGATGCGACAACAGCTGCGCGTTCTGCATCGTGCCCGCGGTCCGGGGGCCCGAGATCAGCAGGCCCTTCGGCGAGCTGGTGGACGAGGTTCGGGCACTCGCCGCCGGCGGCGTGAGCGAGGTGACGCTGCTCGGCCAGAACGTCAACAGCTACGGTCGCGACCTTGCGCTGGCAGGCCGCGGCAGCACCGGCCGGGGGCGCGACGACGCGTGGTGGTGCGGCTCGCGCTGGATGTCGGACCGCAGGGCGCGCCCGCTGTTCGCCGACCTGCTGAGAGAGATGGGCGAGGTCGAGGGCATCCGGCGGGTGCGCTTCACCAGCCCGCATCCCAAGGATCTGCGCCCTGAGACCATCGCCGCCATGGCCGAGGTGCCCACCGTGTGCGAGCACCTGCACCTGCCGCTGCAGTCCGGCAGCGACAGGGTGCTCAAGGCCATGCGGCGGGGCTATACGGCTGAGCGCTATCTCGAACGGCTCAGCGCGGCGCGGGCCGCGGTCGATGACCTGGCGGTGTCCACCGACATCATCGTCGGCTTTCCCGGCGAGACCGAGGCGGACTTCGCAAAGACGCTGGAGGTGGCGGCCGAGGCTCGTTTCGACAGCGCCTTCACGTTCATCTTCTCGCCGCGTCCGGGCACCGCCGCGGCGCGGATGCAGCGGGATCTCGTGGCCCACGACGTGTCCGTCGAGCGTTACGAGCGGCTCAGGCGCGTGGTCGAGCGGTCGAGTCGCATGGCCAACGAGGCGCGCGTCGGCCGGGTCGAGGATGTGCTGGTCGAGGGGCCGAGCAAGAAGGACCCCTCGGTCATCACGGCACGCACACGTCGCAACACCCTGGTTCACTTCGAGGCACCGGCGGGCGCGCCGCTGCGTGCGGGCAGCTACGCCCGAGTTCGTGTGATCGCGTCGGCCGCCAACTTCCTGCGCGGCGAGTTGCTGAGCGTCACGGCGCCCGCCGCAGTGACCGTTCCGGCAGGCAGGTCGCTCTCGGATGACACGGCGCCCGCTTCAGGCACCGAGCCTGCGGCCGGCACGGCGCGCAGGGCGCCCAACGGTCGCAGGCGGATCCCCGTCGCGGCAGCATCCGCCTGAGAGGCATGACGGCAGCGAGACGTCTCGCCGCTCGGCCGCTGGTGATCGTCGGCCCCACCGCCTCAGGCAAGTCGGATCTCGCGCTGGCGGTGGCGCGCGCCGTCGGGCGCGCCGAGATCGTGACCCTCGACTCGATGCAGGTCTACCGGGGCATGGATATCGGCACGGCCACCCCTGCGGCGCACGAGCAGGCCGAGGTGCCCCACCACCTCATCGATGTGGTCGATCCGTGCGAGGAGTTCACCGTCGCCGAGCAGCAGCGGCGGGTGCGGGCGGCGCTCGGCGAGATCCGCGCCCGGCAGGCCGTGCCGGTGCTGGTCGGTGGCACCGGCCTGTACGTGCGCGCCGTCGTCGACGGTCTGCGCATCCCCGGCCGCTACCCGCAGGTGCGCGCCGATCTGGAGGCCGAGCCCGACACGGGAGTACTGCACCGCCGCCTGGCCGAGCTGGATCCCGTGGCGGCCGGCCGCATGGAGCCCACCAACCGCCGCCGGGTGCTGAGGGCACTAGAGGTAACGCTCGGCAGCGGGCAGCCCTTCTCGACGTTCGGGCCGGGGCTCGACCACTACCCGCCGACACCGTTCGTGCAGGTGGGCCTGCGCTGGGATCGCGCCGGCCTCGACGAGCGGATCGTCGCCCGCTACCGCCGCCAGATGGCTGCCGGCCTCCTCGACGAGGTGCGGTCGCTGGCACGGCGGCCCCTCTCCCGCAGCGCGGCACAGGCGCTCGGCTACAAGGAGTTGTTGGCTCACCTGCGCGGCGAGTTCGATCTGCAGGAGGCGCTGGACCTGTCCGTGACGCGCACGCGCCGGTTCGCCCGCCGTCAGGAGCGCTGGTTCCGCCGCGACATGCGCATCCGCTGGCTGGACGCGCCTGCCACCGCGGCCGATGCTCTGTCGGCCTGGGAGGCTGCCGCGGCACCGTCGCCCAGCACCGCAACATCGCCTCCGCGTTCCGATCACTCCGAGCGTGCCGGCAGGCTCAGGTTCTCGGACACCGCCGAGCGTGCCGGAATGTCGGCCAGCGCCGGCCTCTCCGGAGATTTGGACACCTCCGGGTATGACGACGTGCCGGCTCCTAGCCGTGGGCGATGCGGCGGGCGGCACCCTGGAGGTTCTGACATCTACGGGTGCGGCGACGCATCGGTGGCCGAGAGAATGCCATCGTGAGCGAAGGTTTGAGGCTTCAGAAGCTCCACGGGCACAGCAACGACCCGGTCGCCGTGCTTGAACGACGAGGCGGTTCGGGGCTTCACAAGCTCCACGGGCTTGGCAACGACTTCCTTGTCGCGCTGGTCGAGCGGTTCCCGCCCGAGGCGGACGGCTCCCGAGCGGCGGCAGAGCTGTGCCGGCGCCGCCGCGGCATCGGCGCGGACGGGCTGATCTTCGCGGTGCTCGACCCCGGAGGCGAGGGCACTGCGCCGGGCGCGGCGATGCGGCTGTGGAACTCTGACGGCTCGCCGGCCGAGGTGTCCGGCAACGGCCTGAGATGCCTGGCGCATGCCATTGCCCGCAGCCGCGGCACAGACCGCCTCGACATCGTGATCGATACGCTCGCCGGCCCCCGGAAATGCTCGATCCGCCCCCAACGCGGCAGGGAGGCAGCTCTAGGTGATCTCACTGTGCCTCAACGCGTGGTCGGCACCGTGGAGATGGGAGAGCCCGAGCCCGGCCCCCTGCCGGACGGGCCGCCGGCCGATGTGATCGAGGTTGTGCGCGGCCATGTTGGCCCGGGCGGGGTCGAGCGGTGGCAGACGGTGAGGGTGGGCAACCCGCATGTGGTGCTCGCTGTGGCCGATCCCGCAGCCGTGGACCTGCACGAGGCGGGCCCGGCTGTGGAGTCCCTTTTCAGTGGCGGCATCAATGTCCACTTCGCGGCGGTAACCGGCGTTGACGAGATCACGCTGAGCGTCTGGGAGCGTGGTGCCGGTGTCACCGAGGCATGCGGCTCGGGGGCGGTCGCTGCAGCCGCCGCTTTCCGTGCCTGGGGTGCCGTCTCCCACGTTGTGTCGGTGAGAATGGCCGGAGGCGAAGCCAGGGTCGACCTGTCGTCGCCGGCGACGCTCACCGGCGAGTCCACATACGTCGCCGCGATCACGGTGGGCGATGGCTGAGGCCGCCGAATCGCCGCGATCGGACGCCCGCGGCGATCACACCGGCACGCATGAGGCAGTCGCGCGGGAGCCCGGCGCCGACCGCGATGAGGCTCGGATGCGGCGGCAACAGCGGAGACGCCCGCTAGCTGACGAGCAGAAGCCCGGCGTCGACCACGAAGAGACTCACCGGGGCGGTTTCGGGGAGTTCGGCGGTGACGGCCCCGGCTTCATCGACCGCTCCTTCCGGGAGCGGATCGTCCTGGTGGGCGTCGCCCGCGGCGACCGCAACGCCTCCGATGTGGATGCCTCGCTCGATGAGCTCGGCCTGCTCGTGGACACCGCTGGCGCCGATGCTGTCAGGCGGGTGTGCCAGCGCCGCGTGGCCCCGGACCCGGCGACCTTCGTCGGCGCGGGCAAGGCTCTCGAGATCAAGGCGGTGGCGCAGGAGATGGACTGCGACACGGTGGTGTTCGATGACGAGCTGAGCCCGGCACAGCAGTTCAACCTCGAGAAGCTGCTCGGGCGCACGGCCATCGACCGCACGGCGGTGATCCTGGACATCTTCGCCCAAAACGCCAGCACCCCGGAGGGCCGTGCGCAGGTGGAGCTGGCCCAGTTGCGCTACCGCCTGCCGCGGCTGCGCGGCGCCGGCGGGCGCCTGTCCCAGCAGGCCGGGGGCATCGGCGCCCGCGGGCCGGGCGAGACCCAGCTGGAGACGGACCGCCGGCGCCTGCAGCGGAGGATCCAGAGGCTGGAGGCCGATCTGCGCCGCTTCGTGGGCCACCGCGACACCCAGGCGAAGGCGCGGCGGCGCACCCGCAACCGTTCGGTCGCCATCGTGGGCTACACCAATGCCGGCAAATCGTCGTTGCTCAACAGCCTGACCAGCGCCGATGTGGCCGTCGAGGACCGCCTCTTCGCCACGCTCGACCCCACCACGCGGCGCCTGGCCCTGCCCGGGGGAGAGGCGGTGTTCATCACAGACACGGTCGGCTTCGTGCGCAAGCTGCCGCATCAGCTTGTGGAGGCTTTCAAGACCACGCTCAATGTGGTGCGCGACGCCGACCTGCTGCTGCACGTCGTGGACGGCGCCGGCCCGGACCCGCGGGGATCCATGGCCGCGGTGCGCGAGGTGCTTGCCGAGATCGGCGCCGGCGGCATTGCCGAGCTGGTCGTGTTCAACAAGAGCGACTGCGGGCCGGTGGTGGCCCGGCGGGCCGAGCGCGTCGAGGGCTCGGTGGTGGTGTCGGCGCGCACCGGCGCTGGGATCGAGCACCTCACGGCGATCATCGGCGACCGCCTGCGAGCCTCTGCCTCCACGGTGCGCCTCGTCATCCCCTGGGAGCGCGGCGACGTGCTGGCCGGCGTGCACCGCGAGGGGCAGGTGCTCGAGTCGGTGGCCACCGAGAAGGGCATGCGCCTGCTGGCCCGCCTCGAGCCCGCCTCCGTCGGGTCGCTGTCGCACTACCTGGTCGGCGACCGCGACGGCGAGCGGTGACGGGGGCGGCCCGCAATGCAGCTTTCCGGACGGGCAGGCACCGTTGATCGGTATCAAGTGAGCGCACCGATGCCAGGGCGTTTGTAGAAGATGCAGCTTCCGACCTACCCCTATGAGCGGCTCGACTTCCTGCGGGCGGCGGCCGCCGGTCTGCCGGGCGGCGCGGTGGACTGCTCCGTCGGCACCCCGTGCGATCCGCCGCCCGAGGCGGTGGTCGCGGCGCTGGCCGGCTCCGGCAGCGAGCGCGGCTACCCGCCGTCGATCGGCACCCCGCAGTTCCGCGGCGCCGCGGCCGGCTGGATGCGCCGGCGTCTGGGTGTGAGCCTCGACCCGGCCGGCGAGATCGCTGCCTGCATGGGCACCAAGGAGTTCGTGGCCTCGCTGCCTCACTATCTCAAGCTGCTCTGGCCACGGCGCGACACCGTGCTCTACCCGGCCGTGTCCTACCCGTCCTATGCCATGGGTGCGACGCTGGCCGGATGCCGCGCCGTTGCCGTGCCGGTGGACGGCGAGTGCCGCATCGTCTTGGACTCGATAGATCCCGGCGACGCCGAGCGTGCGCTGTGCCTGTGGGTCAACTCGCCCGGCAACCCCGCGGGCGGCCTCGAAGATCTTGAGGCGGCTGCCGCGTGGGGCCGAGACCGTGGCGTGCTGGTGGCGAGCGACGAGTGCTACGCGGAGTTCACCTGGGAAGGCCCGCCGCGCACGATCCTCGAGCACGGCACCGCCGGTGTGCTGGCGGTTCACTCGCTGTCGAAGCGGTCGAACATGGCGGGCGTGCGCGCCGGGTTCTACGCCGGCGACGCGGGCATCGTCGGGTTCTTGCGGGGGGCGCGCAAGCACGCCGGGTGCATGGTGCCCGGCCCGGTCCAGGCGGCGGCCGCGGTGGCCTGGGCAGACTCCGAGCACGTCGCGGCCCAGCGCGAGCTGTACCGGCGCCGCCTGGAGCTGCTGCGCACCATCGCGGCATCCGCAGGCGTCGAGGGGGCGGCCCTGCCGGCGGGAGCGTTCTACCTGTGGGTGAGGGCGCCCGGCGGCGACGCCTGGGCCTTCGCGGAGACGCTGGCGCGCCGCGCCGGGGTGATCGTGAGCCCCGGCGAGTTCTACTGCGAGGGATCGGTGCAGGCCGCGGCCCAGGACCCGCGCTGCTTCGTGCGGATCGCCGCGGTCCAGAGCGAGCCGCGCCTGCAGGTGGCCCTGGAGAGGCTCCGCGAGGGCCGCGGCCGGTAGTCTCGGGTGCATGTCAACACTTGAGTCACGCGTCAGCGCGCTCTGGGCCGACCGCTCCGGTATCGACGCCGACGATCCCGAGGTTGTCGCCACCGTCCACGAGGCGATCGACGCACTCGACACCGGCAAGGCTCGGGTTGCCGAGGTTCTCCACGATGGCACCGTGCGGGTCAACCAGTGGTGCAAGCAGGCCATCCTGCTGCTGTTCGCCACGGCCAAGATGGACACGATCGAGCTCGGCCCGTTCGAGTTCGCCGACAAGATCCCCCTCAAGACCGGCTATGCGGCCCGCGGCGTGCGGGTGGTGCCGGGAGCCTCGGCGCGCTGGGGGAGCTATCAGGCGCCGGGCGTGATCATGATGCCCAGCTACACCAACATCGGCGCCCACGTGGGTGCCGGCACGATGGTCGATACTTGGGCGACGGTCGGGTCGTGCGCCCAGATCGGGGCCAACGTGCACCTCTCGGGCGGTGTCGGCATCGGCGGCGTGCTGGAGCCGCCGCAGGCCGAGCCGGTGATCGTGGGCGACGACTGCCTGATCGGGAGCCGCTGCATCGTGGCCGACGGCGCCAGGGTGGGGCGGGGCACGGTGCTCGGTGCCGGGGCGGTGCTGACCGGGTCGATTCCCGTGATCGATGTGTCCACCGGCGAGGAGCTGGGCCGCGGCGAGGTGCCGCCCTGGTCGGTGGCCGTGGCGGGCACGAGGCGCCGGGAGTTCGCGGGTGGCGAGTTCGGGCTGCCCGCGGTGCTGGTGATCAAGCGCCTGACCGAGGGTGAGCGCCACGAGAAGTCGGCGCTCAACGAGATACTGCGAGACCACGGCGCCGCAACCTGACATGGCGGCCGGGCCGCTTCCCTCGGGCGACCTGCTGGAGCTGGCGGCCGCGCTGGTGGACGTAGCATCCGAGAGCTTCTCGGAGGGCCCCATCGCCGACCTGATCGAGTCCGAGCTGCGCCGGGCGCCGCACCTGTCGGTGGAAAGGGTGGGCGACAACCTGGTGGCCCGCACCGACCTGGGCCACCGCCGGCGGATCATGCTGGCCGGCCACACCGACACGGTTCCCGCCAACGGCAACGCGCGGGCCCGGATCACCGCGGACACGCTCTGGGGCCTGGGAGCCACGGACATGAAGGGCGGCATCGCCGTCCTGCTGGCACTGGCCCGCTCTGTCACGGCGCCGGCCGTGGACGTCTCCTACGCCTTCTATGCCCGTGAGGAGGTGGCGGCCCGCCACAACGGCCTCGGTGAGGTCGCCGCCGCTCGACCGGATCTGCTGGAGGCCGATGTGGCTCTTCTGGGTGAGCCGACAGGCGGCGCCGTCGAGGCGGGCTGCCAGGGGACCATGAGGCTGAGGGTGACGCTGGCGGGACGTCGGGCCCACACCGCCCGTGCCTGGATGGGGCGCAATGCCGTTCACAGGCTCGGCGATGTGCTGGCGGCGGTGTCGGCGTATCAGGCCCGCCGCCCGGTGGTGGAGGGATGCGAGTACCGCGAGGCCCTGCAGGCCGTGGAGGTGAGCGGCGGCGTGGCCGGCAACGTGGTGCCCGATGCGGCGAGACTCACCTTGAACCACCGTTTCGCTCCGGACCGCACCCTCGAGCAGGCCGAGCAGCACGTGCGCTCGGTTCTGGAGAGCGTGCTCGAGGCGGGCGACACGGTGGAGTTGACCGACATGGCCCCGCCCGCCGCGCCCGGCCTGGACGATCCGCTTCTGGCCGCGCTGGTGAGGCGCAGCGGCGCGCCGGTGCGGGCCAAGCTGGGCTGGACCGATGCCGCGTTCTTCGCGGCCCGCGGCGTGCCGGCGTCCAACTTCGGCCCCGGCGATCCGCTGCTGGCCCACACCGCTGAGGAGCATGTGCACCGCCACGACCTGGAGTCCGTGCATGCCGCACTGAAGGACCTGCTGGTCCACGGCGCATGACCAATGATCATGGGCGTGGAGTCCTCCACGATCATGCTTGATTCGACTTTCGTGATGTTTTAGGTTGTGTGGTGCAGCCTAGCCCGCTAACGTGACGCCATGGATACGGCTGTGGACACGACTGTGTTGACGATTCTCGGGTCGGCCTTCGGGGTCATGTTCGCGACGATGATCACGCTGCTGTTCGTCACGATCCGAGTTCAGCACCGTGACAGCACTGGCATTCGCAGCCTGATCGAGCGGTCCAACCTGGAGAACCGCGACCTGATCGAGCAGTCCAGGCAGGAGAATCGAGAGCTGATCGAGCAGTCCAGGCAGGAGAATCGAGAGATGATACGCGAGACACAGCGCACGCTGGTGAAGATAGCCGACAGCCTGGCCGACGCTCGGGAGCGCCTCGCTCGCCTGGAGGGACATGTCCTTGGTGACATCGCAGCATCGCCGCGCCTCGGCGGCGCGGACAGCGGCACAGCAGCCGAGATCCAGTCGATCTAGTAGCGGCGCATCATGGTGACGACTTTGCCGTAGACGGCCACCTCGCCGGGCTCGAAGGTCATGGACTCGAGGTGCTCGTTGGCCGGCTCCAGCACGATCCGCCCGTCGCGGCGGCGCAGGGTCTTCACGGTCGCCTCGTCGCCGGGGATGCCCGCCACGACAACCTCGCCGTCCTCGGCGGTGCTCTGGGCCCGGCACACCACGAGGTCGCCGTCGAGGATGCCCGCCTCGATCATCGAGTCCCCCCGGACGCGGAGCATGAAGAGTTCGCCGGCGCCGGTCAGGTCGGCGGGCATCGGCACCAGCTCCTCGACGTTCTCGGCCGCAAGCACTCCGGTGCCGGCGGCGACGTCGCCGACAAGGGGCACATGGCGCACCGGGCGGCGCTGCACCGCCGCACCGGAGTTCTCGTCGTAGCGAACCTCGATGGCGCGGGGCCGGGTGGGATCGACCCGCAGGTAGCCGGCCTCGACGAGGACGTCGATGTGGGCCTTCACCGAGGCGGGCGACTTCAGGCCGACCTCTGCGGCGATCTCGCGCATGGAGGGCGGGTATCCGCGTGAGCGCTGGTGCCCGACGATCATGTCGAGGATCTGGCGGCGGCGTGCCGTCAGCGGTCTGCGGCTGTTCGGCAGGGTCATGGCTTGGCTCCGATCGCTCGCGAGACGGATCTGAGGACGTCTCTGGTTGGGGTTGTTGCGAACGCGTGTTCGCTGTAGCGTAACAAACATATGTTCGCACGAAGCGGCGCTGCGCAACGTGGCTCTTTCGCGGGTTCGTCGTGGAGGTTTCTCGTGAGCGGCCCGGTGGCAGCCGGATCGTGCGTACACACGTTTGCAGAACAGGCGTTCGTTGTCAAGCACCCCGGGAAGCCGAGCGACCCGGCGATCCGATGTCACACCCTCAAGGAGAGTCATCCCATGGCAGCACTCCAGCACGCGACCTTCCAGCAGGTGGAGGCTCCGGCGGCCGCCCGGCTGCTGAGCCCGCAGGCACAGGCGCAGCCCCCGCGGTCCGCACAGCCGGCCGCATCCGTGGAGTGTCCGGCTTTGGCCGTGCGGCACCCCGAGGCCGTCTACCGGCGACGCCGCCTGGTGGTGGCGTCGCTGATCGCGGCGGCCATGACGATCCTGCTCGCCGTTGGACGCCCCGAGCATCTGCCGGGCCGCGAGTTCCCGACGGATGGCCGGATCGGCTGGCCCGCTCTCCAAGCAGATGGTGCCGACGTCCGCTTGGTGGGGCCGGGTGACACCCTGCGGGTCGCCGGGGTCGATGACCTCGCCCTCGAGTAGCCGGCGCGAGACTCAGGCCGCAGACGCGCCTGCGGTGGAGTCCGTGCGCAGGTAGCGGGCGAAGAGGGTGTCGGAGGCTTCGAGCAGATGTGCCAGCGCCAACTGCCGCGGCACGGTGAGCCGAGACCCGTGCACGAGGCGGGTGCTCGGTCCGCCCGCCAGCAGGGGCGAGACCGACAGGCACAGCTCATCGATCATGTCGGCGTCCAAGAGCTGGGCGTTCAGCGAGGCGCCACCCTCGCAGAGCACCACCGAGGCGCCGCGGCTCTCCAACTCGGCGAGGATCTGCGCCGGCGCCGGCCGGTCCGGGGCCAGGCGCACGACCTCGGCCACCCCCTCCAGCCTGGCGGCGGCTCCGGCTGCGGCGCTCTGGCCTGTCATCACCAGGGGCGGTTCCTCGCCGCGGCGGCGCTCGGCGAACAGCGGCAGGTCGACGTCCAGGTCCAGGCCGGCGCTGACCACGGCCAGCCGGGGCCGCGGCAGCCTGCCGGCCGCCGCGCGCGCCCTGCTCGCTGCCGACCCCGGCCGGGGGATGCCGTAGCGCTCGACTCGCACCGTGCGCGCGGCCACCAGGATCCAGTCGGCGCAGGCTCTCACAGCGGAGAACACAGCCTGGTCGGCGGCGTTGCCGAGGGCCTCGCTCGTGCCGTCCACGGTGATCGCTCCGTCGGCCGAGGCGATCATGTTGATCATCAGCCACGGCCGCGCCTGCGGCTTGGGTCGGCGCAGTGCCGGGTAGAGGTCCATCGGATCGACGTCGATGACCGGTTCCGGCACGAGCCGCCTCACCCCTCGACCGTAGCGGAGCTTGGCTCGTTCCCCGGGGGTCTTGGCCCCTGCGGCGCATCCTTCAACAGCCGCAGCGCGAATCTCTGGACCGAGGGTCGGACCGTCCCCAGGGGTCGGCAGCATTTCCCCAGCGGGAGCACACGATCCACAGTCACGGCGCCATAGGGTCGTGCGCTCAAGTGTCCGGCGTGCGCCCGTCCAGGGGGCTCGGCAAACCCCATAGTGACGGCTACGCATCTGCGTCCGAGCCGAGCGCTCCCAGGCCTCGCCGGTGCCCGGTAGAATTGCAAGGAGAGGATGGTTTCGGTGACTCTCGTGTCCGAACAGACCCAGCTCACGGCCCTGGTTGATCGCGACCAGAAGCTGACGGCCCCGCTTGATCCGAGCGGCGTGGGCGAACTTGCCGAACCGGCCGGCCTGGGAGGATTGGGCGACCCGGACGAACAGACCAACCTGGGCGATCCGGCCGAACTGTGCGGCCTGGGCGACCCGGGCGAACTTGCCGACCCGGCGGACATGATCGTGTGGGAGCGGCGCGACGCCCGCTTGGTGGACTACCGCGACGGCTCCGTGGCCTTCGAGCAACTCGGCGTGGAAGTGCCCGCCTCCTGGTCGCAGGGCGCCACGAACATCCTGGCCCACAAGTACTTCCGGGGCACTCCCGGTACCGCAGGCAGGGAGTCGTCGCTGCGACAGGTCGTGGGCCGCGTCGTGGGCGCGATCACCGGCTGGGGCCGCAGCGACGGCTACTTCGTCGACGACTCGGACGCGGCGCTCTTCGGCAGGGAGTTGTCGCACCTGCTGTACACACAGAGGGCCGCGTTCAACTCGCCCGTGTGGTTCAACATCGGCGTGCCCGGTGTGCCCCAGCAGGCCTCGGCGTGCTTCATCCTGTCCGTGGACGACACGATGGACTCGATCCTGGAGTGGTACACGCATGAGGGGCGCATCTTCAAGGGCGGCTCGGGCGCGGGCGTGAACCTCTCGCGCATCCGGGCCAGCTGCGAGCCGCTCGGCGGCGGCGGCACGGCTTCGGGCCCGGTCAGCTTCATGCGGGGCGCGGACGCCTCGGCCGGAACCATCAAGTCGGGCGGCAAGACCCGGCGGGCCGCCAAGATGGTCGTGCTCGACGCCGACCATCCCGACATCGAGGAGTTCATCTGGTGCAAGGCGCGTGAGGAGCGCAAGTCGAGAGCGCTGGCCGCGGCCGGCTTCGACATGAGCCTCGACGGCATTGACGCCGGCTCGGTGCAGTACCAGAACGCCAACAACTCGGTGCGCGTCACCGACGAGTTCATGCAGGCCGCCGTGGACGGCGGAGACTGGGAGCTAACGGCGCGTGTCGGCGGCGCGGTCATCCGGACCGTGCCGGCGCGCTCGATCCTGCGCCAGATCGCCGAGGCGGCCTGGGAGTGCGCCGATCCGGGCGTGCAGTTCCACTCCACCATCAATCGCTGGCACACGGCCGCCTCCACCGGGCCGATCACCGCCAGCAATCCATGCTCGGAGTACGTCCACCTCGACGACAGCGCCTGCAACCTGGCGTCGATCAATCTGCTGAAGTTCCTTGGCGACGACGGCGCCTTCGACGTCGACGGGTTCCGCCGGGCCGTGCGGGTCGTGTTCACGGCCCAGGAGATCTTGGTGGGTCACGCCGACTACCCGACCGAGGCCATCACGCAGACCACCCGTGCCTTCCGGCAGCTCGGACTGGGCTACGCCAACCTCGGGGCGCTGCTCATGGCCCTCGGCGTGCCCTACGACTCCGACCGGGGGCGGGCCATCGCTGCGTCCATCACCGCACTGATGACTGGCGAGGCCTATCTCGCCTCGACCCGGATGGCCGAGAGGAGGGGCCCGTTCGCCGGGTACCTGGAGAACCGCGACCACATGCTGCGGGTGCTCGAGCAGCACCGGCGGGCGGTCGCCGCCATCGACGAGGACCTGGCGCCCACCGAGGTGCTGGAGGCGGCGCAACGAGCCTGGGACGAGGTCTGCGAGCGGGCCGCGGCACACGGCGTGCGCAACAGCCAGGCCACGGTTCTGGCGCCCACCGGCACCATCGGGCTGATGATGGACTGCGACACCACCGGCATCGAGCCCGACCTGGGCCTCGTCAAGTCCAAGCGGCTGGTGGGCGGCGGCACGATGGAGATCACCAACCAGACGGTGCCACGGGCGCTGCGCCGCCTCGGCTACAGCGAGGAGCAGGTTGGGGAGATCACCGACCATGTGACCGAGCACCACACTATAGACGGCTCACCGCTGGAGCCGCGGCACCGCGATGTGTTCGCCTGCTCGCTGGGCGACAACCCGATCAGCGCCTCGGGCCATATCGCGATGATGGCCGCCGTCCAGCCGTTCCTTTCAGGCGCCATCTCCAAGACCGTGAACATGCCCTCCGACGCCACCGTCGACGACGTGGAGCAACTCCTCGTCGATGCCTGGCACCTCGGCCTCAAAGCGGTCGCGATCTACCGGGACAACTCCAAGGTCGCCCAACCGCTGACCCTCGGCAGCGGCAACGGAGCCGCAACATCAAGTCCCGGTGACAGCGACGAGGCTGCGGCATCGAGTCTCGGCAGTGGCGACGGAGCCGCAATATCAAGTCTCGGCAAGGGCGACGCGGCTGTGGCACCGATCCTCCGTAACGGTGACAGTGACGGGGCTGCGGCATCGAGTCTCGGCAGTGGCGACGGAGCCGTGGCGCTTAGCGCAGATGCGGGCTCGCCGCCCGGCGCGCTCGCAGTGTTGGCCGGCGATGAGGGCGTTGCAGGCCTCGCCGAAGCGGATCGGGTCCTGCCCGCAGCAGCCGCCGCGGAGCCGGTGCGGCGACGGCTCCCCAAGTCGCGCTCGTCTCGCACCTTCGAGTTCCGGGTGGCCGACTGCAAGGGGTTCGTCACGGTCGGGGAATATCCCGACGGCAGGCCCGGCGAGATATTCGTCAAGGTGTCCAAGCAGGGCTCCACCCTCGCCGGGATCATGGACGCCTTCGCCATCGCCGTCAGTCACGGCCTCCAGTACGGCGTGCCGCTCAACGCTTACGTGGAGACCTTCGTCGGGATGCGCTTCGAGCCGGCGGGGATGACCGACGATCCCGACATCCGCATAGCCACGAGCCTCGTGGACTACCTCTTTCGGAAGCTAGCGGTCATGTACCTGCCCGCCGGCGAGCGCGCCGGCCTCGGCATCTACACCACCGGCGAGCGGACACAGCCGACGCTGCCCGGCGTCGAGGAGCAGGCCACCGAGACCACCCAGGGACACGACATAGCGCCGGATCCCCCCTCGGCCCCGCCGCGGGCGCAGCTCACAGCCCAGCTCGACCTGTGGGCACCCCCCAAGCCAGCCCAGCCGTCCGCCGGACATGCCCACGCCGTACCCGCCGAGCCTGCAGCACATGTCCACGCCGTACCCGCCGAGTCCGCCGCACACGCCCGCTCGGCCGCTATGGCCGCCCCGTTCTGCATGGCCTGTGGCGTTCCCATGCGCCGGGCCGGCTCATGTTTCGTGTGCGCTGACTGCGGAGCGACCAGCGGCTGCAGTTGAGCCGGGGGGAAGCCCCGTCTCCAAAGATAGGTTGGCCTTCTACGCGGTGTCGGCTGTGGTGGTGAGGGACTTCTTGTGGCGCAGGTATTTCTTGACCATCTCGCCGAACCGCTGCGGGTTGTAGACGTCCTCCTCGTAGCTCCACAGCCCGTGGCCCGCGTACTTGAGCAGGGTGAGGTTGTATTGCTGGTGCAGTGACCCGTCGCCTGGGTCGGCCATCCGGTTCCACACCTGGCAGATCACCCAGCCCCGCTCCTCGTCGATGACGTACCACTCGATCGGGAAGTGGATCATCTCGTTGTTGGGCCACTCGCTCATGGTGGCCTGGATCCACTTGTAGATCGCCTCACGGCCACCGAAGGTGCCGAAGTGGTGCTCGATGTAGGTGGCGTCCTCGGTGAACAGGTTCGCCCACTCGCGCCAGTCCCCGGAGGTTCCGGCACGCAGCGCCGCCTCCTGGTAGTGGGCGAAGGCTTCCTCGATCTCCTGGCGGCTCCATCTGCTCACTGCTCATACTCCCTTCATGCGGCTGTCTCCAGCCGGCTGTTTCCACGTGTCTGCCAGTTCATCGCCACGGCGGCGGTGATGGCTACGGGCATCTGTGGCGGACGGCCTGCTCATGGCTGCTCTTGCGATCCGTCGGAGCGGTCTGGGCCGGGTTGCAACTCGAAGCGCAGGTGACGGCTGAGATCGCCGAACAGATCACCGAAGAAGCGGCGCTGCGTGAAGCGCCAGCGCCCGTCGATGCGCTCGAGAGTGTCGTGGTAGCGGCCGCTGATGATCACCCCGAGGGGCGAGTCTCCAGCCTGCTGCAACACCGTGTACACCGACCGGACCCGTGCGGTGTCGCCGTCGATCTCGATGATCGGGTTGCTTGTCAGATGGCGGGTGCGCGGGGTGCCGTCCTCATGGATGATGAGCATCGACCGGTAGCTGTCCGCGATGGCCTCCGCCCCCGAGGGGCCCGCCGTGCCCGGCTCGCCGTAGCGGAGCGAGCAGTGCTCCATCAGCTCGCCCAACTCGTCGAAACTCCCCGCATCGACGAGCTCGCAATAGCGGTACAACTCGTTGGCGATGGCATCAGCGTCGCTGATACCGGCGCACTCGCCGGCGGTGGCCGCGGGGTCGTCGCTGCCGGTTGCGGGCCGCGGGCCGGCGGACGTGTCGTTGCCGGTGGTGGTTTCGTCGGTGTGCAGGGCAGGGACCGTAGTATCTCCGTGAGAATGCCGCGCCCGTCCACGCTGCAACAGTCCATCGGTTGGTCGCTGGATCTGGTCAAGGAGCTCCGACACGAGTGGTCGCGCGCCCGCGTCGGCGGGCTGTCCGCCGAGATCGCGTTCTTCGGCCTGCTCGGGCTGTTCCCCGCGGTGCTCGTGTTCGCCGGGGCGCTCGGCTCTCTCGACGCGCTGATCGGCGCCGACGCGGCGTCCGACATCGAGAACTGGCTGCTCGACCGTGTGGCGGAGACCTTCGGAAGCGACAACACCCTGCGGGCCACGGTCGCAGAGCTCTTCGACAGGCCCAACCCGGGACTCATCACCGCGGGTCTCGCGCTCACCGTGTACGCATCGTCGCGGGGGTTCACCGCCGTGGTCGGGGCGCTCGACGTGACCTACGGGCGCGAGGGCCGCCGCAGCTGGCTGTCGACGCGGATCATGGGCTTCGTGCTGACCCTGTTCACCGTGATCGTGGCCGCCCTCGCCGCGGCCATGGTGGTCGTCGGACCCCTGCTCGGGAGCGGTGAGGAGGTGGCCGACCGCCTGGGCGCCGGCTCGTTGTTCACGACCGCCTGGGTGTGGTTCCGCTGGCCGGTCGTGCTCGCCGTGGTGGTGGCGTGGGCGGCCTGCATCTACCACTTCGCCCCACGGGTCCGCACCCCGTGGCGCAGCGACCTGCCGGGAGCGCTCGTCGGCACCGTGTGGTGGATCGCTGTGTCGCTCGGGTTCCGGACGTATCTCGACATCGCCTCCAGCGGCGTGAACGCCGTGTTCGGACTGCTCGGCGGGGCGCTGAGCCTGCTCATCTGGCTGTACCTGCTGGCCATGGGCCTGCTCGTGGGCGCCGAGGTCAATGGCGTGCTGGACCGGCACCGGCAGCACTGAGCTCCGCCCCGGGCCACGGGCGGGTGCCGGCGCGCAGTCCACCTCGGGCCACTGCTCGACGCCCCGCACCGACCCACGGGCAAGCGCCCGACCAACACGGTGGCGCCCTCCGCCCACGAGGCGCTCCGCTGGCGAGCCGCGGGCGGGTACCGGCAACCCCCAGGCTCGGCGGGTACCCTCGGATCGTGAGCGATTTCCGGGTTGATCTCGACGAGATCATGTTCAACCTGCGCCACGTGGCCGACCTCGACGGGCTCGCAGGGTTGGCCGGACTCGAGCATGTCGAGGCCGACACGGTGGCGCAGCTGCTGGCCGAGGCGGCCCGCTTCGCGCAGGAGGTGGTGGCACCGCTCAACCGCAGCGGCGACATCGAGGGCGCGCGCCGGCTCGAGGACGGCTCCGTGGTGATGCCCGCGGGCTTCCGCGAGGCCTACGACGCCTACGTGGAGGCCGGCTGGGGGAGCGTGACCATCGACCCCGAGTACGGCGGGGGCGGCTTCCCGCACCTCGTGGGACTGGCCATCGAGGAGATGTTCGCCTCGGCCTGCATGTCGTGGTCGATATGCCCCCTGCTCACCCGCGGCGCCATCAACATGCTCGAAGCGCACGCCCGCCCCGAGCACAAGGAGCTGTACCTCCCACGAATGGCCGCCGGCACCTGGACCGGGACGATGAACCTCACCGAGCCCCAGGCCGGCTCCGATCTCGGCGCGGTGGCAACACGTGCCGTGGCGCAACCCGACGGCTCCTATCGCCTGCACGGCACGAAGATCTTCATCACCTATGGCGAGCACGATCTGGCCGGCAACATCGTCCACCTCGTGCTGGCCCGCATCCCCGGCGCCCCGCCCGGAACACGCGGCGTGAGCTGCTTCCTGGTGCCCAAGTTCCTCCCGTCCGCCTCCGGGGGCGTCGGTGAGCGCAACGACCTGCACTGCGTGTCGATCGAGCACAAGCTCGGCATCCATGCGAGCCCGACCTGCGTGATGGCCTACGGTGACGGCGACGGGGCCGTGGGGTACCTCGTCGGTGAAGAGAACGCCGGTATGGCGGCGATGTTCACCATGATGAACCACGCCCGCCTCGGCGTTGGACTCGAGGGAGTCGCCATCGCCGAACGCGCCTACCAGCAGGCACTGGCGTATGCCCACGAGCGCCGCCAGGGCCGCGCCCCGGCAGCGCCGCGCGGTGAGATTTCGGCGATCATCGACCATCCCGACGTGCGCCGCATGCTGCTGGACATGCGCTCGGCCACCAGCGCCATGCGCGGTCTCGCCTACCGCAACGCCGAGGCCATAGACCGCGCCGAGCGGAGCACCGATGCCGCGGCGCGCCAGGCGGCCGGTGAGCGTGCGGCCCTGCTGACGCCGCTGACCAAGGCGTGGGCCACCGACGTGGGATGTGAGGTCGCCAGCACGGGGGTGCAGGTGCACGGCGGCATGGGGTATGTCGAGGAGACGGGCGCGGCTCAGCACTACCGCGACGCTCGCATCGCGCCCATATACGAGGGCACCAACGGCATTCAGGGCATCGACCTCGTGGCCCGCAAGCTGCCCATGCGCAGCGGCGCCGCGGTGCGGGAGCATCTCGCGGGCATGGATCAGACCGTCGAGGCGCTCAAGGGCATCGAGGCACTCGCCCCGGTCTGCCGCCACCTCGGCGCGGCCGTGTCAGCCACCCGTGAGGCAGGATGCTGGCTCTCCGAAGCCGAGCCCGCGAGCCGCCTAGCCGGAGCCGACGCGTACCTGAGAATGCTGGCAACCACCACCGCCGGAGCGGCCCTCGCCGACGGCGCCCTCGCGGCCCGCGGCATCGGCAGCGACGGCGGGTCGGCCGATCGCAGCACCGGCACCAGACCTGCCGGCGGCGCCCTCGCGGCCCGCGGTGTCGGCACCGAGCTTGCCGTGGACCGGGCCGTTCTGGCCCGCTTCTTCGCGTCCAACCGGCTCGCGCTCGTGCCGGGGCTTCTCGCTGCGGTCACCGAGCCGGCCGAGGATCTCGAGGCGGCGCGCCCGCGGATCCTGGCCCGGTGAGGTGGCGGCGAGCCGCCTGGTGGCGCTCCTACGCCTTTCGGGCGCACCCGGATCGCCGGTCGAGGTCGATCGGTTGCCTGGCTAGGCCGAGTCTCGCGTGACGGTTGCCTGGCTAGGCCGAGTCTCGCGTGACGGTTGCCTGGCTAGGCCGAGTCCCGTGTGACGGTTGCCTGACGAGGCCAAGCCCCCTGTGACGGTTGGCTGGCTAGGCCGAGTCCCGTGTGACGGTTGCCTGGTTAGACCGAGTCTCGCCTGACGACTAGGGTGCCCGCGGCGTGACCGTAAGTTCTGCGATGCTGGCCTCGATACCGAGTCCGGGCGCAAGCAGCCTGACCATCGGCCCGATCGAGCTGCGCGCCTACGGGCTCATGATCGCCCTCGGTGTTCTGGCGGCGGTGTGGCTCGCTCAGCGTCGCTGGGCGGCGCGCGGCGGCAACCCCGACGAGATCGGCCGCATCGCCCTGGTGGCCGTCCCCGCGGGCGTGGTCGGCGCCCGCCTCTATCACGTGATCACCGACTGGAAGCGCTTCGATGCCGACGGCTGGACGGAGGCGCTCGCCGTCTGGAAGGGCGGCCTGGGCATTCCGGGCGGCATGGCCGCAGGCATCCTGGCCGGCCTTTGGATGATCCGCCGCCAGGGCTTGAACCGTTCCGAGGCGATCGCCGCCATCGTGCCCGGACTACCGCTGGCCCAGGCGATCGGCCGTGCAGGGAACTGGTTCAATCAAGAGCTCTACGGCTCGCCCACCGATCTGCCGTGGGGCCTGGAGATAGATCGGGCGCACCGTCCCCAGCAGTACCTCGACGTAGAGACCTTCCATCCGACTTTCCTCTACGAGGCGCTCTGGAACCTGGCCCTGTGCGGACTGCTGTTGCTGCTCGACCGGCGCAGATTGCGGATCGGCGTCCCGATCCTGGTCGCCGACCAGCGCGGGATCCCAGGGCCGGGGTCGATCCTGGCCGTCTACATCTTCGGCTACGGCCTGGGCAGATTGTGGATCGAGGCGGTGCGCATCGACACGGCCAGCCTGATATGGGGCGTGCGCGTCAACATCTGGATGAGCCTCGCACTGATCGCCGCGTCCGCGGTATGGCTCGTGTGGAGCCGCCGCCGACCCCGGCACCCCAGCAATCCCATCTTCGGCGCCTGAGCAGCTGCGTCAGGAGAAGCCGCGCAGGGGGAGGTCACCGCTGCGCTGGAGCCAGTTGCCGGCGAGGTAGTCGGCGGTGCCGTCGATCACGTGCAGCGTGTAGGCGTGGCGGCTGCGCGGCGAGGTGTTGGCCGCGCTGTAGTGCGGCAGCGTGCCGTGAAGGGCGATCAGCGTGCCCGCCTCAGCCTCCAGCGGCATGAGTCTGTCCAGCGGATAGGGCGTGTCGTCGAGGACGTCGGTGACCGTGCCGCGGCTGCGGTCGGCGGGATCGGCCAGGCGGAAGCGGGTCTTGGCCGGGATCCGGTGACCGCCGGGGATCGCCCACATGCAGCCGTTGGCCCGGGTGGCGTCCTCGATGGCGAACCACAATCCGATCACGCTCTGGGGCTCGGTCCACAGGAACGTGTGGTCGCAGTGGCAGGAGACCTCGCCGCCGATGCCGGGCTGCTTGAAGATGTACATCGACTGCAGCAGCCGCGGATCGCTCAGCCCGAGGCCGGCGACCAGCGCGGCCAGCTCGGTTGTGCGCGAGAAGGAGTCGAACACGCCGTCGAGGTCGTGCATGGCGTGCCCGAGCTTGTTCACCGCCAGCGGCAAGGGGCGGGTGAGCCGCCCGTCAACTATGGCGCCCGGCTCGAAGAACCAGCGCACGGTGTCCGCGGAGCCGAGGAACCAGTCGTCCTGGGCGTGGCTCTGCTCGGTGGTCTCAAAGACGGTGACGCCGCCGTCGGTCTGCGGGTCGATGCCGGCCAGCAGCGTCTCGACGTGGGCCTTGAGTGCCTCGCAGCGCTGCTTCGGCACGAAGCGCGGCAACATCAGGAAGCCGTCGTGCTCCCAGTCCCGAAGCCGGCTCTCGCTGAGCACGCCGCGCCAGAGCCTTGGTTCTAGGCCTCGCCGCGGCGGTAGGGCAGGCCGTCGGCACGAGGCATCCGCAGCCGCTGCGAGAAGAACACCAGCACCACCAGCACGATCACATACGGCAGGATCTCGATCCACCAGTCCGGCACCGTCGTCGACAGGAAGTACCAGAGCGCCGCGCCCAGCCCGAGGCCCGCGGCCAGCCCGGCATCGATCCGCCGCCGGCGCCGCAGCGCCCACACCACCACCGCGACCAGGGCGACGGTGTTCACCAGCAGCAGCGCGTGCGATGCCGAGCGGTCCAGGTCGCGCAGGCCCACGCCGAAGGGGTAGCCGAACAGCAGCGCCCCGGCCATCACCCCGGCGGGCCGCCAGTTCCCGAAGATGAGGGCGGCCAGACCGATGAAGCCGCGCCCGTTGGTCTGGCCCTCCAGGTAGAGGCCGCCCAGTTCCGGGCTGGCGATGAAGGCGCCGCCCAGTCCGGCCAGGGCACCGCTGATGACCACGCCGAAATACTTGTAGAGGTAGATGTTGATGCCCTGGGTCTCGCCGCCTGTCGGATGCTCGCCGCAGATGCGCAGCCGCAGGCCGAACCGGGTGCGCCAGAGGAGCCAGGCGGTGACGGGCACCAGCGCGAAGGCGAGCATCGTGGCCAGCGAGAGGTTGGCGACCAGCCCCCTGGCCAGGCCGGTGAAGTCCGACACGAAGAACCAGTCCCGGCGGGTGAACCAGCCCAGCACGTCGGGTGTGCTCCAGCCGAACAGGTCGCCGCCGGCGAGGAAGGGGAAGGTGAACTTGCCGACGCCGGCGGTACGCGGCGACTGGGTGATCGATCCGCCGTCGTAGTTCACCAGGATCTCCGACGACAGGAACCGCGTCACCCCCGGAGCGGTCACGTTGATCGCCACCCCCGAGATGATGTGGTCGACGCCGAAGGAGACCGTCGCCACGGCGTGGACCAGGCCGCCGAGGGCGCCCCCGATCATGCCGATCGCCAGGCCGGCCCAGCCCCCGTAGTTGATCGCCCCCCAGGCACCGAACCAGGTACCCAGTATCAGCATCCCCTCGAGGCCGATGTTCACGACGCCGGCCCGCTCAGAGAACAGGCCGCCTAGCCCGGCCAGCATTATGGGCACCGCCCACCGCAGCATGGCCTGCGAAGAGGTCACCGCCGTGAGCCGCTCGGTGTCATCGAAGCCCTGCACGATGGTGAGCACGGCCACACCGATTGCGGCGTAGAGCATCCACCGCGCCCAGACGGGCATACCGTCGAGCACGGCTCTCATGCGGTTGTCTCCCGCGCGGCCCTCACGGGGTTGCTGCCTGCGGCGGTGTCGGGCACGGACCTCATGGGGTTGCGGATGGAGCGGTGGCCATGGCCGCGGCCGCGGCGGCGGCCTCCTCGCGCTCGCGGACGCGCCGCACGACCTCGTAGGCGATGACGGCTGTGAGGATGATGACGCCCTTCATGATCTCGACGATCTCACGCGACGCCGCCCCGGAGATCTGCAGGATGCCCGACGACACGTCCAGGAACGCGAAGATCAGCGCGGCCGCAGCGACGCCTGCGGGGTTGTTGCGGCCCAGCAGGGCCACGGCGATTCCGGTGAAGCCGAGCAGGCTGATCGGATTGGACGGGTAGTAGCCGGTGTTCATGAGCTCGGTCATGCCCACGAGTCCGGCCACCACGCCCGACAGCGTCATGGCGATCACGATCATGCGCTTGGGTGAGACGCCGCCCACATGGGCCGCGGTGGGATTGGCTCCGCTGGCCCGCAGGTCGAAGCCGAACACGGTGCGGTTCAACATCAGGTGGTAGACGACCCCGACCGCGGCGGCGACCACGATCATCCCGGTCAGGCGCTTGCCCTGGGTTATCTCGCGGGTGAACAGCTCCAGCCAGCCGTTGATGTCGGGGAGCATGCCGCTCTCGGCGATGGGCTCGGTGCCCACCCGGCCGCCCGTGGCCGAGATCTCCCCGCCGGCCTGCCATTCCACGATCCACCAGGCGGCCAGACCGGAGATGACGATCGCGTTGAGCATGATCGTGGAGATCACCTCGTTCACGCCCCTGGTGACCTTCATGACGCCCGCCGCGCCCGAGAAGGCCCCGCCGACCGCCATGGCCACGACCAGGATGAAGGCTATGTGGATCACCGACGGCAGTTCCACCTGCGCGCCGAGGTGGGCTGCGACGATGAAGGCCAGCAGGTATTGACCCTCGACGCCGATGTTGAAGAGGTTCATGCGGAAACCGATGGCCGCGGCGACCCCCGACAGGTACAGCGGGGTCGCCCGGTTGAAGATGTCGACCTGCGTCTCGAGCTTGGCGGCGTGGCCGATCATGTCGGCGTAGGCCGCCAGCGGGTTGCTGCCCGAGATCAGCAGCACGATCGATGAGAGCACCACCGCGATCACCAGTGCCGCGAGGGGCGCGGCCGACGCCAGCAGCATCCGCCTCGACAGCTGCTCGGTCATGCGAGCTGTTCGGTCATGCCGCGGCGCCGTCGAGAGCGGCGCCGGTCATGTAGGAGCCCAGGTCTCGGGGGGTGGTCTCGTTGGGGTCGAGGCGGGCCACGAGCCGCCCTCGCAACATCACCACGATGGTGTCGGACAGCCCGATCAGCTCGTCTAGGTCCGCCGACACCAGCAGGGTCGCCAGCCCCAGGGCGCGGGCCTCGCGGATGGCGTCCCAGACCGCGGCCTGCGCTCCCACATCGATGCCGCGTGTGGGGTGGTTGGCGATCAGCACCGCCGGGTCGTCCACCATCTCGCGGCCCACAATCAGCTTCTGCTGGTTGCCGCCGGACAGAGCGTGCGCCGCCACATCGATGTGAGGGGTGCGCACGTCGAAGTCGGATCCGACCTGGCGCGCCCGGTCGCGCATGCCCGAACGGCTCAGCCAGGGGCCGCGGCTGTAGGGCGCCTGGGTCTGGTGACCGAGGGCGGTGTTCTCCCACAGGGTGGCGGCGAGCAGCATGCCGTCGCGGTGGCGGTCCTGAGGCACGTAGCCCAGCCCCAGCTCGCGCCGGCGGCGCACCGAATGGTGGGTGATGTCCTGGCCCAGCAGGCAGATCGTGCCTGCGTCGCCATCGCCGGTGCCGATGATCGCGTTCACGAGCTCGGCCTGGCCGTTGCCCTCCACGCCGGCGACGCCGACGATCTCGCCGCGATGCACGGCCAGGGTCACGTCGTCGACCACGGCCCTGCCGCCGTCTGCGAGGACGCGCAGGCCCGTCACCTCCAGGGCTGCGGCGTCGGTGACCGTCGAGGCGGCCGTGTCGGGGGTCGGCAGCTCCGAGCCGATCATCATCTCGGCTAGGTCGCGGGCCGTCACGTCCTCGGGCTTGACGGTTCCCACCGTGCGGCCCTGGCGCAGCACCGTGATGGTGTCGGCGATGGCCAGCACCTCGTCGAGCTTGTGGTCGATGAAGAGGATGGTGGCGCCGCCCGCCTTGAGCTCGCGGATGTTGCGGAACAGCTCGTCCACCTCCTGGGGGACGAGCACGGCCGTCGGCTCGTCCAGGATCAGGATCTGCGCGCCCCGGTAGAGCACCTTGATGATCTCGACCCGCTGGCGCTCGCCGATCTCCAGGGTCTCCACCAGGTCGTCCGCGTTGATGTCGAGACCGTAGGCCCGGCCGACCTCGTCGAGGTGCGCTCGCCCGGCCTCGAAGTCGATCCGGCCGAAGGAGCGCATCGGCTCGGCGCCGAGGATCACGTTCTCGAGCACCGTGAGCTGGTCGGCCAGCATGAAGTGCTGATGCACCATGCCGATCCCGAGGTCGATCGCTGCGGCGGGGGAGTGCAGCTCCACCTGCCGGCCCCGGATCTTGATCGTTCCGGAGTCGGGTGGCTGCATGCCGTAGAGGATCTTCATCAGGGTCGACTTGCCGGCCCCGTTCTCGCCGCAGATCGCGTGGATCTCGCCCTCGGCCACGGCGAGGTGGATGTCGTCGTTGGCCACGACGCCCGGGAACCTCTTGGTGATCCCTGCCAGCTCGATGGCCAGTGCCATGCGGCCTCCCCTGAAGCGACGACCGGGCCGGACGTTAGCCCGACCCGGTCGCCGTGTCACAGTTTGCGTGCCGTGCGGCCGCCCACTCCCTAGGGCTCGGTCGGCACCGTTATCTCGCCGGAGACGATCTGGGCCTTGAAGGCATCGAGCTGATCGGTGATGTCGTCCACGAAACCGCCCGAGGTGCTGTAGCCCACGCCGTCCACGGACAGGTCATAGGTGGTCGGGCCGGCGGTGACGCTGCCCTCGATGGCCGACCGGATCATCTCGTAGATCGAGACGTCCACCCGTTTCAACATCGAGGTGAGGATGTACTCGCGCACCCCGGCGTCGGCGGTGTTGTACTGGTCGGAGTCGACGCCGATGGCCCACACCTTGGATCCGGTCGCCTCGCTCTGCTCCTGCGCGGCCTGGAAGAGGCCCGCGCCCGAGCCGCCCGCCGCGTGGTAGACGATGTCGGCACCCTCCTCGTACATGGCCAGCGCCACCTCCTTGGCCCGGTCGGGGGCGTTGAAGCCGTCCATGTCGGGTGCCTCGGTGATGTAGTTGGAGATGATCTCGATGTCGGGGTCCACGGCTCGCGCCCCGGCCTCGTACCCGGCCTCGAACTTCTCGATCAGGCCGCCGACGTTGGCCACGCCGCCGATGAAGCCGACGGTTCCCGTCTGGGACTTGAGGGCCGCGGCCGCGCCGACCAGGAACGACCCCTCGTGCTCGGCGAACACCATCCCGGCGATGTTGTCGCCGTAGGGGGCGGGCGGGTCGGCGCCGAAGTCGAGCATGCCGGAGTCGACCACTCCGAAGAGCGTGTCGGGGTTCTCGGTGCCCACCGCGGCGGCGTCGCCCTCGAACAGGAAGCCGACCGCCAGAACCACGTCGTGGGCGTCGGCGGCGAGCTGGAGCAGCTCGGCGCGGTTGGAGCCGTCGGCGTTGGGCGAGGCCTCGGTGAAGGTGATGCCGAGCTCGGCTCCGGCCCGCTCGATGCCCGCGGCCGCGGAGTCGTTGAAGGACTGGTCGCCGCGCCCGCCGATGTCGAACACGAGTCCCACAGAGATGTCGGTCATTTCCGGCTCTGGCTCGGGTGCCTCGGCGGCCATGTCGGGCTCGGGTTCGGGCTCGGGTGTCGCGGCGGCCTCGGGCGCCTGGGTCGTCGCCGGCGCGCTGTCGCCGTCGTCGCCGTCGTCATCGTCCCCGCAGGCGGCTGCCAGCAGGGCCAGGGACAGCAGGATCGTTATTGTGGCTAATGCACGCTTTCGCATTGGGTTCCCTCCGGGGTTGGTCGAATCTTGGGTGGGGGCGCAGGCTAACCGAGCGAGGCTCACAGTGTGTGCTCGTGGCCGGCGGTCCAGGCGAGAACGGCGTCGGCGGGCCAGGTGTTGACGATGCTGTCGAGCGGCACGTCGCAGCGCACGGCCTTGTCGGCGCCGTAGCCCTGCCATTCGAGCTGCCCGGTGGCGTGGGCGTCCGTGTCCACCGTGATCTTGCAGCCCCAGTCCACCGCCAGCTCGAGCAGTTCCTCGGGGGGATCCTGGCGCTCCGGCCGGCAGTTGATCTCGACCGCCTTGTCGAAGCGGGCGCAGGCCGCGAACACGATGTCGGCGTCGAAGGCCGAGGGCGGCCGCCCCCCGCCGACGAGCTTGCGGTTGGTGCAGTGCCCCAGGATGTCGGTGTGGGGGTTGGCTATGGCCGCCACCATCCGCGGCGTCATCTCGTGTGAGGGCATGCGCAGCTTGGAATGCACCGAAGCGACGACGACATCGAGCTCCGCGAGCAGCTCGTCGGCGAGGTCGAGCGAGCCGTCCTCCAAGATGTCCACCTCCATGCCGGTGAGGATCCGAAACGGTGCCATCCCCTCGTTGAGCTCCGCTATCTCGCCCATCTGGCGCAGCAGGCGCTCCTCGTCGAGGCCGTGGGCCACCGTGAGGCGCGCCGAGTGGTCGGTGATGGCAAGCCACTCGTGGCCCAGCGCGGCCGCGGTCCGGGCCATGGCATGCAGCGGGGCCCCGCCGTCAGACCAGGTGGTGTGGCTGTGGCAGTCGCCCCGCAGCCGTTCCAGCACCGGGCCTCCGGCGCCTGCAGGCACCCGGCTGCGCTCCTCGAGCGTGGCCAGGTAGCCGTCGCGCACGCCGGCCAGTGCCTCCGCGATTACCCTTGCCGTGCTCGGGCCTATGCCGGCCAGATCGGTGAGCGTGCCGGCGGCGGCCCGCTCGGCGAGTTCGCCGTCGCCGACGGTCGCGCAGACCTGCAGCGCCCGCTGGAAGGCCCGCACCTTCGGACTCGGCGCCAGCTCGCGGTCGAGGTAGTGGACGGCGAGCGAGAGCGCCGCGGACGGCTCCATAACAGCCAAGCTACTTCGCAAGCTGCTCCGGCGGCAGGTGGTGATGCGGCGGGATCAGCGCGCTCCGGGCAGGCGATGACGGTTGGCGGCGACCAGGGCGTAGACGGGCCGGGCCAGCCAGCGCACCGGCGGATGCACGATCAGCCGGCCGGCGACTCCCCAGACCCCGCCCGCTGCCAGGAGCGCCTGCCCGATCGCGTCCGCACCGGAGTGTCGTTTCGCGGTTCCTGCGGGCCCCCTCCGTGCGTCGTCGCCTTCCAGCCACCAGACCGACGTCTCGGCCTCCTCGCGGGAGAGTCCCAGGTCTTCGAGTTCGAGGGACTGCCACGGCTCCACCCGTGCCTCAGGCCCGAGGCGCTCAGCGATCCAGCGGGCGGACCGGATGCAGAAGCCGCACTGCCCGTCGTAGACCAGAAGCGTCACGACATGATCCTCAAGCAGTCTCGGGGGTCGTTGCCGATGCGTGGCAGGGTCGCAACCAGACATCGATTCTGGCGATCTCACCCCTGCGGGCGAACAGCATCCGGCTCGTGTCCGGGTCGAGCCGGTCACCGCTGGCCATCACCGCACCACCCGCGAGCGTCACGCGCGTCGAGGCGCGTCCATCGTGCCGGTGATAGACCACCGGCACGCCACAATAGGTGAAGCCCATCGTGCCCGCATCAAGGACCTGGCCCGGCTCGAGTGGTTCCCAGGGTCGCGGCTCGGTCAGGAACTCGCCCTCGTCGAGCAGGATGGGACGGAAGCGCACGCGACCGGCATGGACCCGCACGCCGAGCTCGCCCCAGCGCAGCAGGACGCCGTCCTTGGCGGCGCCGGTCATGCCCGGCTGCCGCGCTCCGGAGTCGGCGGGCGTGTGCGAGTGCGGATCCAGCGGGAAGGCCCCATGGGCGGCAACGGTCTTGCGGTCTCCCAAGCCGGCTCTCACCCTGCGATAGCGCTGGATCATCTCGTCGATGAGGGCCGGATCCTCTCCTGAGTCGACGGCGACAAGCAGGCGTTCCTGCAACGCCAGCAACAGCTTTGCCACCATGTGCCAGTAGATCGACCCGAGACCCTCGTAGCGGTACATGGTCTGGGATCGACCGGTGAAGGCGCGATGGTTGAACACGGCCTCGTAGGCGCACATGACCTCGGATCGGCCGGCGTCGTCGAGCCGGAATGGCGGGTCGAGCCCGTCGAGCGCGGCCGCGAGATCCCGCGCATTGCGCAGCGAGCCCGCGAAACGCACGATGCCGTCCTCGTCACGGCACACGATGCCCCCTCCGGAGTCGATGAGGCCCGCCATCGCCGGGCCGATCCGCGCCTCGGGAACCCGGTTCTTCTGCACGAACGGCGGGGGCGGTTCGTTGGGGTAGAGCAGCAGTGACTCCTGGTCGGGTCGGTACAGATCGCTCGCGAACATGCGGTCCACCAGCTCGATCGCTGTGCCGAGTTCCGTGTCCGTCGAGCCGAGCGCGACGACCTGGCCCTCGAGCATCGCATACAGCGGCTCCAGCTCCGCGCCGCCGGTGCGGAGGCGCAGCAGCCGGTAGGCGTCCAGGAGGCCGTCGGCGCGGCGGGCCGTGGCGGCAATGAGGTCGAGATGCGGACGCACCGTCGCCAGGAAGCTGCGCAGCTCCGCGACGCTCGCTGCCTCCGCCGGCGCCGGGGTGCGGCCATAGACACGGGACCGGTACTCGGAGAAGGCGGCGCCGAGCCGGTCGAGCAGGCCGCGGCGCTCCTCGGCTGTGACCTTGCCGGTGCCGGGCAGGCCGGCGTAGGCCGTCAGGGCCGCCTCGATGTCTCTGAGCCAGTCGAGGACCGGCCCCGCCACCGGCACCTGATCTACGGGAGACCCCTGCAGGATCCCGTCGATGAAGGCTAGGTACTCGCGCAGGTGCAGCGCCGTCACCACCGACACGCCGCTGCCGACCAGCGCGTTGTTGGCGTCGTTCCATTCGGGCCGCTGGGTGTTCAGCCAGATCCCCCCTCCGGCCGCCAGATTGGAGAGCTTGGCGAGCGCGGGCACAAGCAGTTTTTCGGCCAGCGACGCGTGGTGAACCCGCCCATCGCCCGTGAGCACCAGCTTGCCGTCCGTGCCGATGTCCGCAACCCGCCGCTCGACCTCCGCCTGCGCGGCGTGGTCGAACTCCAATGTGTTCTTGGGATCAGCGACGATGCTGTCGTATCCGAGGATGCGGTAGGGGACGTTGGCATAGGAGAAGGCCACTCGATGCAGTGACTCTCCGAGGAGTCCGGGACGGAAGCGGTCCAGCAGGTCGAGCAGGCGGTGAAGGTAGACGATCTGATGGTCGCCCCAGTAGCCGAAGTTCGACCAGCTCCCCTCGGCGGGCATCTCCCACTCGATGCCGTCGCTGGTGATCCAGAACGGGTTGTGCCCGTCCAGCGTCGATGCGTTGAGGAACTTCGCGACCACCGGCTCGGCATAGCCGGGGAAGCTGTGTACGAGCGCTTCCCAGTTCTGGAAGATGTCGCGCCAGTTGCCCTCGTATGCCGGTGCCGTCTCGGGATACTCGCCGCCGATTCCGATGTGAAAGCTGTTCCAGGGACGGCTCGGGTCGCCGTGGCGGCGGCTGAAGGTGAGCGGCAGGTACTCGCTGACCAGGCGGGAGAGGTCGACGTCTGCGGCCACGGCGTCACCCAGTGCGTCGCGCTCGACGGCGGGTTCGAGGCCCGCTATGAGACGGTCGAGCCGGGCGCTCGCGGGCCGGTTGCGCTGCGCTACGAAGCGGCGCACGTCGCGCAGCTCGACCCTGTGGCCGTTGACGGGCACGCCGCCGCGCAGGCAGTTGTACAACACGTTGGCGAAGTGATGGACGGCGACGCGGCGGTCTCCGGTCTGCTGCAGGGCATCGGCCGCGGCGACGCGCCCGACGAGGCTTGCATGGGCGGCGTCCTGCGCGGCGCGCACCTCGGCCTGTAGCGAGGGCGAGGCGCACAGCCTCCTGCGGAGGCGGGCCACGGCGGCATGGTCCTGGCCGACGTCTGCGACCAGCGTCCAGCACAACGGTGAGCCGGATTCGAGGCGCGCCCTGCTCGATACGAGGAAGGCGCCCTTGCGCCCGGTGACAATGTGTTCGGGCTCGATCGTCCCGCCGGAACGGAAGCGCCGGATCTGGCAGTCGGACAGCGTCGTGGTGGCGTCGCGCAGCCCGGCCGACCACACCGCCGAGGCGCTCAGCGATTCTGCGGGCTCTGACTGATCGCTGACCAGGGCTTCGAGCGTGAACAGCGCCAGGCCCGAGGCAGGGTCGAACTCCGAGCGCCGGAAGGCATCCACCAGCGAGCTCGACGACTGCTGGGCCGGCAACTCGACGCCGGCGGGAAGCACGTCGACAAAGCCGTCGAGCAACTCGATCTCCGTGGCGCGCCGGAACTCGTCCAGAGTCAGCTCGCAGGTTCGGACCAGCCCGAAGTCGGCCGTGCAGGACCAGGTGTAGCGGAATGTGAGTCCCAGAGCCGGATGGTGTTCGGTGAAACGCAGGCGGTCGCCCTCTGATGTCTTCGCTATGGAGCGGTGAACCATGCCCGTCGGAGTGTGCATCGCGAAGGGCTCCCAGGCATGTTCGGTTCCATCTACACGCAGCAGGGTGAACGGGCCGGTGCGCCCGCCGTTGCGATGCAGGCGGTCTTCCGTCTCGTATGGAAACAGGGCATTGTCGGCGCTACGGCGCCCGCCGGTGAGCGCCCCGGAGGTGGAGACGAAGAGCCACAGATCCTGGGGCGAGACGACGTTGACGAGGAACGGCTGGAGCAGGTCGTAGTTCTCTATCCTGTACCACTCGAGGCCGTCTTCGATACAGAGCCCGCCAACGGGGCCACCTTCAGACATCAAAATTCCTCGAGAGTCTATGTCTCGGGCGCAGCTTCGGTGACCGGCTGGATGTCTGGCGGAGTGACCGGTTGATAGACACGCACATAGTCTACGTAAAGGCTGACCGGGAACTCGACGTCAAGTCCGATCGGCCCCGGAAACTGGCCGCCCACCGCGAGGTTCAAGATGAGGAAGAACTCGTGGTCGAATACCCACTCGCGCTGGCCCACGATGTCTCGCTTCAAGGTCTGGTAGAGCTCGCCGTCGTAGAACCAGCGGATTCCCTCGTGATCCCATTCGATTGCATAGGTGTGAAAGTCGTCCGCGATGTCGTAGTCCCGGCGGTTCCATTTGGTCAGGCCGAGCGCACCCGAATATCCGGGACCGTGGATGGTTCCCATGATGAGGTCCGGCTCGCGGCCGATGTACTCCATGATGTCGATCTCGCCGACGAACGGCCAGTGGTTCGCCTCATCGGTGGAGTGGCGGTCGAAGTGGGCGCCGAGCATCCAGAACGCCGGCCACAGCCCGGCACCGGCGGGCACTTTCAAGCGAGCCTCGAAGCGACCGTACTGGAACTCGCGCAACCCTTGAGTCTTGAGGCGGGCCGAGGTGTAGTAAGAGTTCTCGTAGCGCTCCTGGTGGGCCTCGATAACGAGCAGACCGCCCTCGACTCTGGCATTGTGCGGGCGTGACGTGTAGTACTGGGCCTCGCCGTTTCCCCAGCCCCAGCCGCCGATGTCGTAGGTCCAGTTCGATGTGTCGACCGCGTCGCCGTCGAATTCGTCGTGCCAGACCAGCTCCCATCCCTCGCCGGGATCGATCGGCACCGGTTCCGGTGCGGCGATCGCAGCGGTGGTCGGCGGCGCCGGGGCGGCGGTGCTGCTCGGTGCTGCCGTGGTCGGGGCGGCGGCGGCTGTGGTGGTGGCTGGACTCGTGGTCGCCGGGCTCTCGACCTCGGACAAGGCCGCGGGCGGCGCAGGCTGCTCCGGTTCCGGTGCTGCCCGCTGCTCGGCTGCGCAGCTCGCGACCAGGGCCATGGCTGCCACCGCGGCGATCCAGCCCGTCGCCGGTCTCCCACATCGCGTGCGCCGGAAGGTCATCGGTGCGGTCGGCCCTTCACGGCGCCGGGGTTTGGCTGCCGAGTCCCGGTGGGCTGTGGTGGGCAAGTTCATCGGGTCAGCCCTTCACCGCGCCGGCGGTCAGGCCTGAGATGATGTAGCGCTGCAGGAACAGGAAGAGCAGCAGCATCGGCGTCATCAGCATGAGCACGGCCGCGGCGAGGGCAGGCCAGTTGCTGCCATAGAGTCCCTCGAACACGATCAGGCCGCGCGTCACCGGATAGAGGTCGTCATTGGTCAGGTAGATGGTCGGCAAGACCAGCTCGTTCCAGATTCCTATGGCATGCAGCACCGTCACAGTGGCGATGGCGGGGCGTATCAGGGGCATGATGATCGTGAAGACGAACCGGTAGTAGCTGCAACCATCGACTGAGGCAGACTCGTCGAGTTCGCGCGGGATTGACTTCATGTAGTTGACCAGTATGATGATGCCGATCGGGTTCACAAGGAACAGCAGAATGTAGCCGGTCCTGGTATTGAACAGACCCAGGTTCAAGATCAGCTGGAACTGGGGAATCAGCGCTGGGGGCAGGAACAGCGCGATCAGGTACAGGGTCAGGATCAGCTTCGCTCCCTTGAAATAGCCGCGGGCTATCGGGAACGCAACCAGCACGGACGTGATCACGCAGATCGCGGTCGCCGTCGCCGTGTACAGCACTGTGTTGGCCAGGTAGCGTGGGAACTTCGCAAGCTCCCAGGCCTCGGTGAAGTTCGTGAACCCGAAGCTCTCGGGCCAGCCGGTCGGGTTCTTGAAGAACTCTGGCAGCGTCTTGAACGAGGTGAGCACCAGCATCAGCATCGGGCCGATATAGACGGCCGTGAAGACCAGCAGGACCAGGTATGTGGCAACCTTGCTCTTGTTCGGCACCCTCCGGTGATGCGACCGCCGCTGCGATTGCCGCCCCGGCTTCTCGGCAAGCCGCTCGTGAGGTTGCTCTTGTGTGGTGACGGTCATCCCAGGTACCTCTTCTCGCGGCGCGAGACGATGAAGTTGGCCGACAGCGCGAAGAGCAGCACCAGCATGAACAGCGCTATCGAGGCCGCCGCCGCGTAGCCCTGGCGGAACGCCGTGGTCACCGACCCCGATGTCTGGCCGAAACCCTCGGCGAAGATCAGGTAGCCGAGGACTTGTGTGCCCGGACGGTAGCCGATGAGCACGAGGAACAGCTGCCAGGCCTGCAGCGAGCCGATGATGTTGAGCAGGAAGTTGGTGTTGGCAGCGGGCGTCAGCAGCGGCCAGGTGACGTTCTTGAAGAGTTGCCAGCCGCTGGCGCCGTCGATCCGTGCCGCCTCATACAGGTATTCGGGGATCGTCTGCAGGCCGGCGAGGAAGATGACCATGGTGATGCCGACGTTCGACCAGATCTGCACGACGATCACCCAGGCGAACGCCTGCTTGGGCTGCCCGCCCAGGAACTCCGAGGTGATACCGAAGAACTCGAATATCTCCGCGGCCGGGCCGCCCCGCGGCAGCAGGAACAGCTTCCAGATCAGTCCCTGGATGGCGACCCCGAGGATCACCGGCAGGAAGAAGATGGTCCGGAAGAAGGTCGTGCCCCTCAGCCTGCGGTTCAGCAGCACGGCCAGCAGCAGCCCCAGCCCGAACTGGATCGTGGTGACGAAGAAACAGAAGTAGAGCGTTCGCCGCAGCGCGTCGATGTTGTCGCGCGACGCCGCGCCGCGGAAGAGGAACTCGTCGTAGTTCTCGAAGCCGATCCAGCTGATCGGGATGCCCCGGATGCCGGTGGCGTCGGTGAAGGAGTAGACCGCGGTCGCGAGCGAGGGGCCTACCGCGATCACCAGGTAGAACAGGAACCCGGGCAGCAGCAGGACGATGGGCGCGGCGCTCTTCCAACCGCCGGCGAACAGGTAGTTTCGCTTGACGAGCCGCATGTCTACCGCTCCTGTGACCCGGTGGGGTGCGGGCTCCCCATTGGTGGCGGAGCCCGCACCCGCTCAGGGTCCGGTGGTTGTTCCCTAGCCGGCGTCGAGTCCGGCCTGCAGGTCGGACTGGGCCTGCTCGGCCAGAGCGACCGGGTCGGTCCACTCATTGAACGGCTGGAACCATGAGGCAGCGTGGGAGCCGTTGGCCCACTGGCCCGAGCCGGTAGGCGGCACCCAGAACTGCTCGAAGCCGACACGGAACTCTGCCAGGTAGGGAGCGACCTCCGCACCCAGTTGCGTGCCGAGGGTGGCCGTGGGCTGGGTGGGAATGAAGCCGACCGCGTTGGCGAACGCCTCGTAGTTGCCCGGCTCCGAGAAGGCCTCGAGATAGGTCAGCGCGGCCTCGGGATGGGGTGTGTCGGCCGCGATGGCCCAGCCCTGGTCGTACTTGCCGAACAGGTACTGGTTGTCCTCCATATTGTCGCTGCCCGGGAAGGGGATGTAGCTCCAGGCGAAGTCGACGCCGGCGTCCTCGAGGGCGGGGGCCTGCCACACGCCGGTCGGCATCATGGCGACGTCGCCGGCCGCGAAGCGCGCCGGGGCGGCGTCGTGGGACAGCCCGGTCACGCCGTTCTCGAGCATCTCGCTCGCGTAGTACTGCATGCGGCGGAACATCTCCACGGAATGCTCGTCGGTCCAGGTGATGTCACCGGTCCAGAGTCCCTCTACGAGAGCGGCCTGGTCCGGGTACATCGAGCCGAGAAGGCCGTAGGAGCCGACGAAGATCGGCCAGCCGTCCGCGCCTCCGGCGGTCATGCAGGAGTTGCCGGACGCGTTGAAGGCGTCGCAGGCGGCGACCAGCTCGCTCCAGGTGGTGGGCACCTTGACACCGTTCTCCTCGAACAGGTCGAGGTTCACGAACATGCCGCTGTAGGAGACTCGGCCGAGGTTGACCGCATAGACCTTGCCGTTGAACGAGCCGGCGTCGGCGATGGTGGCCGCGTCGTAGTTGTCCACGAAGGGCTGGCCGGTCAGGTCCATCAGCAGCCCGGCCTCGATCAGCGTCTGCCAGTTCGGCGGCGTTACATCGGACATGTAGGGCTGTGCCGCGTTGGAGAACCCGAAGATGTCGATGACGTCTATGTCGCCCGCCGACAGGCGTGTCTGGGTGGCGATGCTCAGGTCGCCCGCCTCGACCACGGACATGTCGATCGAGATGTTGGGGTGGGCGGCCTCGAAGCCGTCGTTGAACGATTCCATGAACTCCACCATCGGCGGGTTCTGGTGCACGAGCACGCGCAGCGTTACGTCTTCGGCCGGCATCTCCGCAGTCGGCGTCTCCTCTTCGGGCATATCGGTCTCGCCCATGTCCGGGTTGGCCATGTCGCCGTCACCGGTCTCGGTGCTCGACTCGGCCGGTTCGCTCGGCTCGGCCGGTGCCGGGGTCGTGACGTCGCCGCCTCCCCCGGACGAGGTGTCGTCATCGTCGTCGCCGCACGCGGCCGCGAGCAGGCCCAGCGCAAGCAACGCGGCCAGCAGCCGCATCAGGGTTGATATTCTCATGGTTGTTTACCCTCCTTTGGGACGCTCCGCTTCACGGAGCTATTGGCTATGGGTTCTTGGCTCCGCTATGGGGTTCTTGCTTCTCTTGTGGATTCCTCGGCACTTCGGCTGCGAGAGCGCAAGGGGAGCGCGCCCGGGTCGCTCGAGGATGAGAAGCCGGCCCGTGATGGGAGCGCTCCCAAGAACAGGCCTGGCAGAGCGAGCGGGCCGAGGCCAAGCAGCGATGGCGCGGCCATGGCTCATCGCAGCGCGGCGAGCCGCGCGCCGCACGACTCGCGCACCGCCAGCTCGGTGGGCAAGACGATGCACTCGGGGACTGTGACGGCTCCGTCGATCACGGATTTGAGCAGGCGCACGGCGCGCTCGCCCACCGTGCGCACGGGCTGCACCACCGAGGTCAGCGGCGGGATCGTCTGATCGGAAGCGACGAGGCCGTCGAAGGAGACCACCGCGACGTCCTGCGGGCATGACAGGCCGGCATCGTGTATCGCCCTCATCGCACCGACGGCCATCCGATCAGAGGCGGCGAAGACGGCGTCGGGCCGGCCGGCGAGCAACTCCTCCATAGCCCTGTGCCCCGAGCCCTCCGTCCAGTCGCCCGCGCTGACCCGGCCGTCGAGGCCGAGGCCCGCCTCGGCCAGGCCGTCCACGAAGCCGCTGTGGCGGTCGACGCCGGCACTGGTGCTCGACGGCGCGGGGATCAGCGCCATGCGCCGGTGGCCGAGCCTGGCAAGGTGCAGGGCGGCGGCTCGGGCGCCTCCCCGATTGTCGACGTCCACCGAGAAGACCGGGCCACCGTCGTCCGGGCGGCCGATGACGACGAAGGGCATGTCAGCGCCGCGCAAGTGATCGATCAGCGGGTCGCCCATCATCGTCGCGGTCACGATCACGCCGTCGACCAGGCCCGGAGTCACCACTCGCGAGATGATGGCGCGCTCGTCGGGGACGGCCCCGAACAGGAACAGGGTCAAGGTCATCCGCACGTCGTTGGTGGCACTGCTGATGCCGTAGATGAGGCGGCCGAAGTACGGATCGTCGAACAGGGTCTCCACCGCGCTGGGGATGACCAGGCCCAACACGTCGGTGCTGTTGGAGGCGAGCGAGCGCGCCGCGGCGTGGGGGCGGTAGCCGGTCTCGGCAACGACCGCCTCGACCCGCTTCTTGGTCCTGGAACTCACGTTGGGACCGCCGTTGACGACACGTGAGACCGTGGAGCGCGACACTCCCGCCCGGCGTCCGATCTCCTCCAGGTTCAACCTTCGCGTCACACGTCCCCCCGAACGTCTCTGAGAGCGCTCCCAGAACATACCGCCCCCGAGCGCGCCTGTCAACACGAACGAAGGCTCCCATCTCAGTCGATCACTTCGGGTACCGCGCTCGAGCGCGCCTGTCAACAAGATCCTGTGACTGCGGCACCCACGGGCGCGTGGCAGCCGGCGGCGTCCTGCTGCGCTAGGCTCCGCCGCCATGTCCAAGCGCACCAGCAAGCGGCGAGCCAAGGCGCGGCGATCGCGGGCGAACCACGGCCGCAAGCCCAACACGGGCCGCAACAGCTGAAGCCGGCCGCGCCGTTCCCAACCGCCGGCCGTCCCACTTGGGGAGCCGCTTTGGAACGGTTCGGGTTCGGGTTCATCGGTTTCCGGTTCGCCGGCCTCGCCGGCGTCCAGCACCCTCTGCCACCCCACGCCTGAGCTTTGGAACGATTCGGTTTCGTCGGTCTCCCCAACGCGGGCAAGACCTCCCTGCACAACGCTCTCGCCGGTGCCTCGGCTCCGACGGCGCGTCACGCCTTCGCGACCAGGTCGGCGAAGGCGGGCGTCGCCAAGGTTCCCGACCCCCGCCTGCAGCGCCTCGCGGAGATGAGCGAGAGCCGCCGCATCGTGAACGCGTCGGTGCAGTTCACCGACATCGGCGGGCTGGTCTCGGGCGCCAGCCGGGGCGAGGGCCTGGGCAACGCCTTCCTTGGACACCTCCGCGACACCGACGCCATCGTCTACGTGCTGCGTGCCTTCGACGACCCCGATGTGCCGGGGGACGCCGACCCACTCGACAACCTGCGGATCCTGGAGATCGAGTTGGCGCTCGCCGACCTCGACAGTGCCTCGCGCCAGCTCGACAAGCTGTCGCGCTCAGCCAAGGGCGACCCGTCCGAGCGCGGCGGCCTGGCCTTGCTGGCGCGGGCGGTGGAGGTGCTCGCCGACGGCGTGCCGCTGTACCGGGCCGGATTCGACGACGCCGAGCGGGCGGGCCTGCGCCGGCACTTCCTGCTCACCAACAAGCCCACCCTGGCGGTCGTGAACCTCTCCGAGGAGCAGGTGTCCAGCGCCGAGGAGGTGGCCGCACCGGTGCGCGCCGAGCTTGGCGGCGCGGAGGTCGTGGCACTGTGCGTGCAGCTCGAGGCCGAGGCCGCACAGCTCGAGGAGGCCGAGCGCGCCGAGATCCTGGCCGCGCTGGGACTCGGCAGCGGCGCTCTTGACCGCTTCCTCGCGAGCGCCTACCAGCTGCTGGGGCTGCGGACCTTCTTCACGACCGGGCCCAAGGAGAGCCGGGCCTGGACGTTCAGGGCGGGCTCCGGCGCGGCCGAGTGCGCCGGCAAGGTCCACTCGGACATCCAGCGGGGATTCATCCGCGCCGAGACCGTTCAATGGGACGTGCTCCTGGGCGCAGGCTCGTGGGCGGCCGCCCGCTCGCAGGGTCTGGTGCGCTCGGAGGGCCGCGACTATGTTGTCTGCGACGGCGACACAGTCGAGTTCAGGTTCAACGTCTAGACTCCCGGCCCATGCCAGTCGATGCCGACGCCAGGCTGCTCGCAGACCTGGAGCCGAGTGTGGAGAGCCTGTACGAGAGGCATCTCCGCCAGACCAAGGAGTGGCATCCCCACGCGCTGGTTCCCTGGAGCCGGGGCCGGGACTTCGCGGCCGACTACGAGTGGTCGCCGGAGGAGGCCGGGCTCAGCTCCGAGGCGCGCAGCGCGCTGTTCGTCAACGTCCTGACCGAGGACAACCTCCCGTACTACTTCCGCGACATCGAGCGCATGTTCGGGCGTGACGGCGCCTGGGGCCAGTGGGTCAGGCGCTGGACCGCCGAGGAGGGCCGGCACGGCCAGGTGATCCACGACTATCTCGCCGTCACCCGCGCCGTCGACCCGGTGAGCCTCGAGCGGGCGCGCATGGCCCAGGTGCAGTGCGGCCAGGCGCCCGAGCCCCCGGACGCTCTGGAGGGGCTCGCCTACGTGACCCTGCAGGAGCTCGCCACCCGGATCTCGCACTTCAACACCGGTCGCTACATCTCCGACCCCGCCGGCAAGGCGATCATGCGCAGGGTCGCCTTCGACGAGAACCTGCACTTCCTGTTCTACCGCGACGCCATGGGCGCCGCCCTCGAGGTCGAGCCGTCGAGGGCCGTGGTGGCCATCGCCAACCAGGTGAACGGCTTCGCGATGCCCGGCGTCGGCATCACCGACTTCGAGGCCCATGCTCGCACCATCGCCGAGGCCGGCATCTACGACCTGGCCATCCATCATGATCAGATACTGCAGCCCGTGCTGCTGCGCGACTGGAAGCTGCCGTCGCTGACCGGCCTGTCGGGGGTGGCGGAGGCGGCGCGCGAGCGCCTCATGAAGCTTGTGGAGAGGATCGGCCGGGTCGGGCGGCTCATGGTCGAGCGCCGTGCCGAGCGCAAGGCCAGGGCGCCCCACGATCGGCGCCTGGACCTGCTGCGCCCCCGCGGCAGGGTCGCGGGCGCGTAGCGAGGGCGGTCCCGCGGGGCACTAGGTTCGCGGCCATGGCCTGGTTGGTTTGCGGCGACCGAGTCATGGCCTCCCTTGAGGTCGCCTCCGGCGCGGCGCAGCGCCGCCGGGGACTGCTGGGGCGCGACCACATCGACGGCGCGCTGCTGCTGGAGCGCACCCGGTCGCTGCTAACACTGGGTATGCGGTTGCCGATCTCGGTGCACACGCTGGGTATGCGGTTCCCGATCGATGTGGCCCACTGCGACTCGCAGATGCGGGTCTTGAAGGTCTCCACGATGCGGCCCAACCGGATCGGTCTTCCCGTGCGCCGCGCCGCGGCAGTGATCGAGGCCGAGGCCGGCGCCTTCGAGCGCTGGGGAGTCAGGCCCGGCGCCGTGCTGGAGGTGAGAGAGTGAGCGGGTCTCTGTTCCTGGTCGGGACGCCCATCGGCAACCTAGGCGATCTGAGCCCGCGGGCGGTGGAGGTGCTCTCGTCGGTGCAGCTGGTTTGCTGCGAGGACACCCGGCGCACGGGCCGGCTGTTGCAGCTTGCCGGGGTGAGCGGGCCCCGGTTGCGCAGGGTGGACGAGCACACCGAGGACGCAGCGGCCCGCAAGGTGTGCGAGCTCCTGGCGGCCGGCGGCAGCGTGGCGATGGTCGTCGACGCGGGGATGCCCGGCGTGTGCGATCCCGGGTCTCGCCTGGTGGAGGCCTGCGCGGACGCGGGCCACACCATCACCGTGGTGCCCGGACCCTCCGCGGGGGTGACGGCCCTCGCTGTGAGCGGGCTGGCGGCCGGCCGCCACGCCTTCGAGGGCTTCCTGCCGCGCCGGGGCCGGGCCCGCGCCGAGCGCCTGGCCCAGGTCGCCCGCGAGCCGCGCACCGTCGTCCTCTACGAGTCACCGCACCGGCTGGCGGACTGCCTGTCCGACCTGGTCACCGCTTGCGGGCCCGAGCGGCGCGCCGCCGTGGCGCGCGAGCTCACGAAGCTCCACGAGGAGGTCGTGAGAGCCACGCTGTCGGAGCTGCGCGACTGGGCCGCCTCCGCACCCGTGCGCGGCGAGGTCGTGCTGGTGGTGCAGGGCGCGCCCGAGGATGTGGCCGAGACAGGCGACGAGGAGCTGCGCGAGGCGCTGGCCGCCTGCCTGCGTGAAGGTATGAGCCGGCGAGACGCCGCGGCCGCGGTCGCTGCGGCGCGCGCCATATCACGGCGGCGCGTCTACAGCCTGCTGCCCCAAGTCCCAGCGCCCTAGACGCCCGCCTACGCCCGGCTCTTGAGGCGCGGCCCCGCGGGTGACCGCTGCAACATCTGCGGTCGGTGCCCTGGATGCCTGGGGCGGTGCCCTGGATGCCCGCCTTCGCCCGGCGCCTGGGACCGGCTCGGGGCTGACGGGTAGCCTTGCGGGCCATGTCAACCCCGGTGCTCGTCGCCGTCGCCTGGCCGTACGCGTCGGGCAGCCGCCATCTGGGACATCTGGCCGGCGCCTACCTGCCGGCGGACGTCTACGCCCGCTACCAGCGCCTGGCCGGCAACGACGTGCTGATGGTCAGCGGATCAGACGTGCACGGCACGCCGATCACGGTGCGCGCCGATGCCGAGGGAGTGACGCCGGCGGACATCGTCGAGCGGTACCACGCCGAGTTCTGCCGCCAGTGGGAGGCGCTGGCGATCTCCTGGGACCTCTACACGACGACCGGAACGCCCAACCACGCCGAGGTCACCCAGGACATGTTCCTGGCGCAGATGCGTCACGGGCACATCGACCGGCGGGTGTCCGAGCAGTTCTACGACCCGGTGGGGGAGCGCTTCCTTCCGGATCGCTACATCGAGGGCTCCTGCCCGCACTGCGGGTTCGCCAGGGCCAGGGGCGACCAGTGCGAGCAGTGTGGGAACACCCTCGACGCCACCGACCTCATCGAGCCGCGCTCCAAGATCAGCGGCGCCGTGCCCGAGCTGCGCCCGACCGAGCACTTCTACTACCGCTACTCGGACTTCACCGATGCCGTCGCCGCCTGGTTGAAGACCCGCGCCCGGTGGCGGCCCCACGTGATCAACTCCGCCATGGGCTGGGCCACCGAGGGCCTGCAGGACCGTGCGATCACCCGCGACCTCGACTGGGGAGTGGAGCTTCCCGTCGACGACCTCGGCCCGGGCAAGCGCATCTACGTCTGGTATGACGCGGTCATCGGCTACCTGTCCGCCTCCAAGGAGTGGGCGGCGCGCCGGGGCGAGCCCGACGCCTGGAAGCGGTGGTGGCACAACGACGACGCCCGCCACCTGTACTTCATCGGCAAGGACAACATCCCGTTCCACACCCTGCTGTGGCCGGCGCAGCTGATGGGCTACGGCGGGCTGCACCTTCCCGACAACGTGCCCGCCAACCAGTACGTCACGTTCGCGGGGGACAAGATGGCCGCGGGCCGCGGCGTCGGCCTCACCATAGACGTCGGCCTGAGCCTCTTCGAGCCCGACGCGCTGCGCTATGCGCTGGCCGCGGCCCTCCCCGAGCACGCCGACACCGAGATCTCGATAGCCGAGATCGCCCGGCGGATCAACGACGAGCTGGTGGCCACCTGGGGCAACCTCGTCAACCGGGTGCTCTCGATGGCGCCCTCGGTGCTGGGAGGGATCGTTCCCCCCGCAGTGGCCCGCCGCCCCGAGGATCAGCGCCTGCTCGATGCGGTGGACGCGGCGCTGGCCGAGGCGGCGGAGCACCTCGACCGGGTGGAGCTGCGAGCGGCACTGCGCACCGCGATGGCTGCTGCCGGGCGCGTCAACGGCTACCTGAACTCCACCGAGCCGTGGAAGCTGTCGGCGGCCGACCCTGAGCGGGCCCGCGCCGTGCTGGTGACGGCCTTGGAGGCGGTGGCCGGGGTCCGCACCGCGCTGGCCCCGTACCTGCCCTTCTCGACGGCCGCGCTCGACGACGTGTTCGGGCCGGTCACAGGCTGGCGCCGTCCCGAGGTGCCCGCGGGCCTCGAGCTGCAAGCGCCGCAGCGCCTGTTCTCCAAGGTCGATGTCGACCGGCTGAGCCTCGAAGCCGCGGTCTGAGGGGCGCCTGTGATGACTCTGGCTGCGTGTGGCATGTGCCGGTTCAGCCTCGAAGCCGCGGTCTGAGGGGGTGCCTGCTGTGGCCTGGGCGGATCAGCACTGCCATCTCCCCGCCGATGGCTCCGCGGCGGAGCTGGTGGACGACGCTCGGGCTGCGGGCGTCGAGGTGATCATCAACGTCGGCACGACCGTTGCGGGCTCGGGCCAGGCCGCCGAGGTGGCCGCCGCTTGCGACGGGGTGTGGGCCACCGCCGGCGTCCACCCCCATGACGCGGCGGCCGGTATCGAGGGTCTGGAGCCGCTGCTGGGGTGTGCCGAGGTGGTCGCCGTGGGCGAGGCGGGCTTGGACTACCACTACGACCACTCGCCCCGGCCCGTGCAGCGCGAGGTGTTCGCCGCCCAGGTGGAGATGGCCAACCGCCACGACCTCCCGCTGGTGGTTCACACACGTTCGGCGTGGGACGACACCCTGGCCGTGCTGGATCGCGAGGGCGTTCCCAGGCGCACGGTGATGCACTGCTTCACGGGCGGGCCTGCCGAGGCCGGGGAGTGCCTACGGCGCGGCGCGCTCCTGTCGTTCTCGGGCATCGTCACCTTTCCCAACGCTGCCGAGGTGCGGTCCGCGGCCCGGCTGTGCCCTCTCGACCGCCTGGTGGTGGAGACCGACAGCCCGTACCTGGCGCCGGTACCCTGTCGCGGCCGGCCCAACCGTCCCGCGCTGGTGGGGCTGGTCGGAGCCGCGGTGGCGCGGGCCAAGGACATCGATGTGACCGAGGTGGAGGCCGAGTCCTGGAATACGACCCTGAACTTCTACGGCATCGCTGGGAGCGCTGATCTAGATGAAGTCGCCGCTTGATCGGCCCAGGTCGGCCGTGGGGACGGCGGAGGCGTTGCCCGCCTGCGCCGTTGATCTCAATGACGTCTCTGCTTGATCGGCGCATGGGTCGGCGACCATCGCTCTCACCGACAACGGCCGCCGTCGCGGACAACGTCAGATTGAGGTCGCTGCCCGCCACGGCGCTGGCGATCGCGACCTTCGCCATCGCCGTCACTTTCGCCGTCACCGTCACCGTCGCGGTTGTCGGGGGATCGTCAGCGCAGGCTCAGATCTCCGAGCTTCCGCGCGTGGATCCGAGTGAGGTGGTGGACATCGAGGGTTTCTCGGCTCGGGCGGAGCGATGGGCCGAGGCCAGGCGCCGGGCCCGCGAGCAGGCGATCGCACGGGCTGAGGCATTGGCGAGGGAAGCCAACTCCAATGCCGAGGCGTCGAAGCCCGCAACCACCACGGTCGCGCCCCGAGTCCGCCGCCCGCGAGCGGATCCGGCGCCGACCACGACCGTCGCTCCGACCACGACCGTCGCGCCGACGACCACCACGGTCGCTCCGACCACGACGGTGGCGCCGACGACGACGGCTGCTCCTGCCACGGCAGCGGGGCAGGCCGGAGGCGAGGCGAGCGGGTCTGACACCGGCGGGTTGCCGGCAGGCACCACAGAGAAGCAGTGGCACGCCCTGCGGCAGTGCGAGTCGACTCAGAACTACAGGGCCTTCAATCCGGCGGGCCCGTACCTCGGTGCCTACCAGTTCTCGGTCCCCACCTGGAACTGGGTGGCCCGCCGGCACTATCCGGAGCTTGTGGGCGTCGACCCCAGGGACGCCGCACCCGCCGACCAGGACAAGATGGCCTACCGGCTCTATGAGATGAGGGGCTGGACCCCCTGGCCGACCTGCAAGAAGAGGCTCCCGTCCTGACCCATTCGCAAGCGGGGCTTCAAAGCCTCATGGCCCGCTTCGACATAGTGCCGCAGCGCCGGCTCGGTCAGCACTTCGTGGTGGATCCTCCCACGGTGCGCAGGATCGCCCGCCTCAGCGGCGCAGGCAGCGGCGACCACGTCCTGGAGATCGGCGCCGGCCTGGGATCCCTGACGCTGGCGCTGGCCGAGACGGGCGCCGGCGTGCGAGCCGTGGAGGTGGACGCCCGCTGCGTGGCCGCCCTGCGCCACGTGCTGTCTGAGCGCGAGGTGGGGCTCCACAGCGTGCAGATCGTTCAGGCCGACGCCCGGCGTCTCGACCTCGCAGTGGCTCTGGCAGGCGCCGAGCGATGGATGCTCGTCGCCAACCTTCCCTACAACATCGCCACGCCCCTGGTGCTGGACCTGCTCCGCGACGCGTCCGCCATCGAGACGATGGTCGTAATGGTGCAGCGTGAGACGGCGGAGCGCCTGGTCGCGCCGGCGGGGTCGAGGGCCAGGGGCATCCCGAGCGTGCTGGTGGAGCGTCGGGCCACGGCGCGGATCGCCGAGACGGTCGCCCCGGCGGCCTTCTACCCGCGACCGGGCGTCGAGTCGGCCGTCGTGAGGATCGACCGCCGCCCCCCAGCGCACAGCCGGCCGCTGCCGGGCCCGGTGGAGGCGAGGTTCGCATGCCTGCTGCGGGCGGGGTTCGGCCAGCGCCGCAAGATGCTGCGCCGCTCGCTGTCAGGCATGGTCAGCTCCGAGGGCTTCGAGTCCGCCGGGGTGGATCCGACCAGCCGCGCCGAGGCCGTGACGCTCGAGCAGTGGCTCGACCTGGCCGCACAACCCCATGAGAGCGCGGCGGGAGTTCAGCGTTCTAGGGGTTCAGCGGGCCGCTGAAGGCTGCCGAGCGATCCCCGCGGCCACGGCCAGCGTGGTTCAGCGTTCTAGGGTTCAGCGGGCTGCTGAGGCGGGCCGCGCCGGCTGCGCCGCTGAGATCGCCTTCCAGACGCGCTGGGGCGTGAAGGGCATGTCCAGGTGCGCTATCCCCAGCGGCGCCAGCGCGTCGAGCACGGCGGACTGCACTGCGGGGGTGGAGCCGATGGTGCCCGACTCGCCGATGCCCTTGGCCCCGAGGGGGTTGAGCGGCGTCGGGGTCTGCGTGTGGGCCGTCTCGAAGCGGGGAAGCTCCGGGGCGGCGGGTATGGCGTAGTCGGCGAAGTTCGTGTTGCGGGGGTTGCCGTCGCTGTCGTAGGCGGCCTGCTCGTAGAGGGCCTGCGAGATGCCGGTGGCGACGCCGCCGTGCACCTGTCCCGTCACCAGCAGCGGGTTGAGGATGCGCCCGCAGTCGTCGACGGCGACATGGCGGAGCACCCTGGTGTCGCCGGTCTGCGAGTCGATCTCCACGACCGACACGTGGGCGCCGAAGGGATAGCTGGTCTCGCCCTGGTTGAAGTCGGTCTCCGCGGCCAGGCCACCGGCGGGGACTCCCTCGGGCAGGTCGGCGGCCTCGGCGGCGGCGGCGGCCAACTCGGCCCACGAGACCGCCCGCGCCGGCACGCCCGCCACGGCCAGGCCGCCCGGCGCCGTGACGATGTCGTCGACGTCGGCCTCGAGCAGGCTCGCCGCCAGGCGCCTGGACCGGTCGAGCACCTCGCCGGCCGCCACCCACACGGCGCTGCCGCCGATCTGCAGCGACCGCGAGGCGACCGTTCCGGCGCCGCGGGGCACCTCGGCGGTGTCGCTGTGGATGATGCGCACCTGCTCGGGCCGCACGCCCAGGACCTCGCCCAGGATCTGCGAGAAGGCGGTGGCGTGGCCCTGCCCGTGCGAGGATGTTCCCACCCGGGCGGTGATCGTGCCGTCGCGCTCCACGGTCACGGAGCCGAACTCCTCGAAGAGGCCCAGCGCGGTCACCTCGACGTAGACCGAGACCCCGATGCCCAGCAGCATCGGATCGCCCGAGGCGCGGCGGCGGGCCTGCTCGGCGCGCAGCTCGCCGTAGCCGGCTGTCTCCAGCGCCAGGTCGAGGGCGCGTGCGTACTCGCCGCAGTCCATGTTGGCGCCCGTGGGCGTGGTCAGCGGGAACTCGTCGGGGGCGAGCAGGTTGCGCCTGCGCAGCTCGGCGGGGTCCAGGTTCAGCTCGGCGGCCGCTGAGTCGATGATCCGCTCGAGCAGCATTGTCGCCTCGGGCCGCCCGGCGCCGCGCAGGGCCGCCACGGGCGTGGTGTTGGTGATGGCCGAGCGCGTCTCATACTCCACCGCCGGGATGCGGTAGGGCCCCGAGGCCATGGTCATCGTGAAGTAGGGAAGGAAGGCGCCGATCCCCGGGTAGGCCCCGACGTTGGCGGTCAGCCGCACCTTGAGCCAGCGGAACGTGCCCTCGCGTGTGAGTCCCAGCTCGACCTCGTGCACCTGGTCGCGGCCCTGGACCATGTTCACGAGGTTCTCGCTGCGCGTCTCGACCCACTTGACCGGGCGCCCGAGGTGGCGGGCCAGCCAGCCGGCGACGGCGAACTCGGGGTACACGGCGGCCTTGGGCCCGAAGCCGCCGCCCACGGCCGGGGCGATCACCCGCACGCGGTCGGGGGGCTCGCCGAGGGTTGTCGCCACCACGTCGCGCACCTCGTGGGGGCGCTGCGACGTGCACCACAGCGTCAGGCCGTCGGTGTCGCAGGACGCCAGCACCGCGGTGGGCTCGATGGGCGCGCCGGCCATGCGCTGGTTGACGAAGCGGCCCGAGACGACCACGTCGTGGCCGCTCAGCGCCCCGGCCTCGGCACTGGTCTCGAACCGTATGGCCAGGTTGGAGCCGTGCGCATCGATCACCACCGCCGCGCCCGGTTCCAGCGCCTCGAAGGGGTCGGTGACGGCTACGAGCGGCTCGTACTCCACTTCGACGAGCTCGGCGGCGTCCACCGCGCCGGCCCGCGTCTCGGCGACAACCACCGCGATGGGGTCGCCCACGTAGCGCGCCTTGTCCGTCAGGGGCTGCCGCGCCAGCGTGGGGGGCAGCAGCACCAGCGTCGGCTGCGCGGCGATGCCGAGATCCTCAGCCGTGAAGACGCCGACGACTCCTCCGGCATTGCGCGCCTCGGCGGTGTCGATGGCGGCTATCTCGGCGTGGGCCATCACCGAGCGCACGAAGGCGAGGTGGAGGGCGCCCGCAGGCGTCATGTCGCCGACATAGCGCGACGCCCCGGTGAGAAGGTCCGGATCCTCTCGTCGCCGAACCGCGTTGCCCATGAACGACCCTGACCCTGCCGGCATGCGGCACTCCCTTCGTTGCAGCACAGACTCACAAACCGTACCTGTCGGCATCGCCGCGTGGTGAAGCGACCCCCTCCTCGCAGCTCATGCAGCACAGAGGTCAGCCAGGAACCGTCCCTCGCGATTCGCAGCGTCCTGGCCGCAATCGCGCTGGCGACAGGTTCTGAACGTCATGCGCTCCTCGCGGGCACGCGGGGCACGGTGCAGCCGTCGCGCCGGCAGTAGCGTCGCCGGGGTGGTCGCGGTCTTCGCTCCCGCCAAGCTGACCCTGAGCCTGCGCATCACCGGGGTGCGCGCTGACGGCTACCACGAGATCGACGCCGAGATGACCTCGCTCGACTTCGGTGACCGGCTGGAGATCGAGCCGTGTGGTGGTGCCTCGGTCGCTCGGATGCTCGATGCCGATGGCGCTGAGCTGGCACGCGAGCAGACCGGCATCGCCGAGCCGGGCGACAACCTGGTGCTGCGCGCCCTGTCGCTGGCAGGCCGCAGGGCGAGGGTGACGGTCCACAAGCGGATCCCTTTCGGCGCCGGGCTCGGCGGGGGATCGGCCGACGCCGCGGCCGTGCTGCGCTGGGCCGGGGTCACCGGCGCGGCCGCAGCGGTCGCGCTGGGCGCCGACGTGGCGTTCTGCCTGGCGGGCGGGCGCGCCCGGGTGCGAGGCATCGGCGAGAGGGTGCAGGAGCTTCCCTACGTGCCGGAGCGGTACACGCTGCTGTTGACGCCGGTTCACTGCGCCACCGCGGCCGTCTACGCCGCCTGGGACGAGATGGGAGGGCCTGCCGGCGCCGCGGGCAACGACCTCGAGCCGGCCGCACTCCGGGTCGCTCCGGCGCTGCGGCGCTGGCGCGACGAGCTGGGAAACGCCAGCGGTCAGGCGCCCCGGCTGGCAGGCAGCGGCAGCGCCTGGTTCGTGCCCGGGTCGTATCCGGGGCCGCGCCGGGTGGTGGCCGCGGCGCTCGACCGGGCGGATCGGGTCCGGGACCCGTGCTCGGAGCAGGCCGGGGCCTGAGTCCCGGTGAGCGTGGGTCGGCTCGGCTGATCAGCCCGAGGCGGGCCGCTGTTGCTACTTGCGACGCTGGTGGCGGGTGCGCCGAAGCATCTTCTTGTGCTTCTTCTTGCGCATGCGCTTGCGGCGCTTCTTGATGAGCGATCCCACGGGGAAGCAACGCTACAGGCAGCAGCCATCCAACACGCACCCGCACGGCGAGCCGACGCCGGCGCGCCGCGCCCTCACAAGCAGGGCGTGTCCGGGCTGCGGCCAGGTCGCAGCCCGCACCCTGCCTCCGGGGCCGCGCTATCGTGGCACGGCCGGCTCGCTGCGGCGGGCGGCGGCAGTGGCCGGTAGTTCAACTGGCAGAACGTCGGACTTTGGCTCCGGATGTTGCAGGTTCGAGTCCTGCCCGGCCAGCTGCACAGCACCGCAGCGACGGCGCTTCGCATGAAGCCGTGCGCTGCTGGCGTCGCGTCGCTTGCGCCGCAGGCATGGATGGCAGGCATCCGGCGCTCGCATGAAGCCGTGCGGTGCAGGTGCCGGGTCGCTGGCACTGTGGGGCGCGGGCGGCATGTGTCCGGCGTCGCTTGGGTGGGCGCGCCGAGGCCGTCCTAAGCTGCCGGGCCATGAAGCAGCAGACCCACAAGGAGCTCCGCATCGTGGCCGGGCGCTCAAGCCTGCTGTTCGCCGCCGACGTGTGCGCCGAGCTCGGGGTCGGGCTGGGCACAACGCACATCGAGGACTTCGCCAACGGTGAGATCCACGTGCGCTACGGCGACTCGATCCGCGGCTGCGACGTGTTCATCATCGGCACGCACGCCGCCTGGGAAGGGGGCTCCATCAACGACGCCATCCTGGAGCAGCTCGTGATGGTGGACGCGGCGAAGCGGGCCTCGGCGAAGCGCATCACGGTCGTCGCACCCTTCTACGGCTATGCCCGCCAGGACCGCAAGGCGTCTGGGCGCGAGCCCATCTCGGCGCGGCTGCTCGCGGACATGTTCCTCGCAGCCGGAGCGAAGCGCCTGGTGTCGGTCGACCTGCACTCCGGCCAGATCCAGGGTTTCTTCGACGGTCCCGTCGATCACCTGACCGCCATGCCGGTTCTCATCGACTACCTGCGATCCCTCGACGTCGACGAACTGGTCATCGTCTCGCCCGACGCCGGGCGCGTCAAGGTGGCCGAGCGCTACACGCACCTGCTCAACGCCGACCTGGCCATCGTTCACAAGCGCCGCCGCGACGACGCCAAGAACATGGTGTCGGCCAAGGAGATTGTCGGTGACGTGGCGGGGCGCACCTGCGTGGTGGTGGACGACATGATCGACACCGCCGGGACGATCGTGGCGGCAGCCGACCTGCTGGCAGCCAACGGCGCCAGCCGGGTGATCGCGGCCACGACCCACGCGGTGCTGTCCGGGCCGGCGGTCGAGCGGCTCAAGGGTTCGGCGATCGATTCGGTCGTGTGCACCGACACGCTGCCGCTGGCGGCTCACAAGCGCTTCGACAAGCTGAGCGTGGTGTCGGTCGCCCCGATCGTCGCCCGAGCGGTGTCCGCGGTGTTCGAGGACACCTCGGTGAGCGAGATCTTCGGTGGCAACAACCTGGTGTGAGGCCGCTAGAACCCGCTATGGGACCGCTAGCCTGCGGCGAATGGCTATGAACCTTCTGGCCGCCGAGGCCGGGCGATCCCGCGGCACCGGGCCGAGCCGCCGCCTGCGCCGCAGCGGCCGCGTGCCCGCGGTGGTCTACGGCAAGGGCGGTGAGCCGGTGCCAGTCACGGTCGGTCTGGCCGAGCTGCGGACGGTGCTCAGCACCGAGGCCGGCCTCAACGCCCTGATCACGCTGGAGATGGCCGGCGACCGGCAGCTCGCCATCGTCAAGGAACTGCAGCGCCACCCGGTTCGCCGCGACGTGATGCACGTCGACTTCCTGCGGATCGACCCCGACCTCGAGGTGGAGGTCGAGGTGCCGCTGGTGCTCACCGGCGAGCCCAAGAGGGTCACCCAGGCCAGCGGCATGGTCGACCAGGTGCTCCACCGGCTGCCCGTGCGGGCCAAGCCGTCACAGATCCCCGTGGAGGTCCATGCCGATGTGAGCGGCCTGGAGGTGGGGCACTCGCTGCGCGTGGCAGACATCGAGCTGCCGGACGGGGTCTCGGTGGCGTGCGATCCCGACGATCCGTTCGCGGTCGGCCTCATCACCCGCTCCACCAAGGAGTACCTGCGGCAGATCAAGGATTCCGAGGACGAAGAGAGTCCAGACGAGGTTCCGGGCGAGTCCTGAGCGGCTGCGACACCAGCGGTCCTGAGATCTCTCGCGCCCGAAGCTGCCGTGTCAGCCGGTCTCCGACCATCCCGAACGGGAACCGCCGCCGATCTGCTCGCGGTGGGGCTCGGCAATCCCGGAGACCAGTACGCCCGAACCCGCCACAACGCCGGGGTGTGGGTCATCGAGGAGATCCTGAGGCGCCACGGCGGTCGGCTGCGCAGGTCGCGGCGAGAGCACGCCACCGCAGCGGATCTGAGGCTGCAGGGGCGCCGCCTGGTCGCAGCTGTGCCCACGACCTGGATGAACGAGTCCGGCCGCGCCGTCGGCCCGCTGGTGCGGCGCCACGGGATCCGTGACCTGAGCCGTCTGGTGGTGCTGCACGACGAGCTCGATCTTCCACCCGGCCGGCTCAAGGTCAAGTCGGGCGGGGGGATCGCCGGTCACAAGGGACTCGAGTCGGTTCGCGCCTGCCTGCGCAGCGACGCCTTCACGCGCCTGCGCCTGGGTGTGGGCAAGCCCGAGACCACTCCGAGGGGGGGCGACTACGTGCTGAAGCGCCCCGGCAGGGCCGAGCGCGAGCCGATCGACGCCATGGTGCGGCGCGCCGCCGACGCCGTCGAGTGCCTGCTCGCTGACGGCCTCGAAGTCGCGATGAACCGGTTCAACAGCCTCCAATAGAGCGGGCGCGAGAGATGCGGGCGCGATGGATGGCTGAGCACGCGGCCGGCGCGCGGTGGCGCCGCTGCGGGTGCTCCGTGCGTTGCGCGGGCGCGCGCTGATGGCCGAGCACGCCTCCGGCCTGCAGGCTCTGGTGCCGGTCCTGGCGGGGCACCCGGCGCTGCTCGAGCTCCTGGGCCGGCGCACTGCGAGCCTGGTCGTGCCCGAGCCCGCCCGGGCCATGGCGCTGGCCGGCCTCAGCGCCGCCTCGAAGCGCCGCCCCCTGCTGGTGGTGACCCCCACCCGCACCGGGGCCGAGTCCCTGGCGGCCGACCTGGCCTGCTTCCTGGGGCCCGAGCAGGTGGAGGAGCTGCCCGCCTGGGAGACGCTGCCCTTAGAGCGGGTCAGCCCCTCGGTGTCCACGATGGGCCGCCGCTGCCGGACCCTGCACCGCCTGTCGGATCCCGACCGTGCCCCGGCGGTCGCGGTGGCCTCGGCTCGGGCGCTGGCCCAGCGAGTGGACCCCGACGGCGTGGCTGGGCCTGTCGCGGTCGCGCTGGGCGGGACCGTCGATCAGTCCGGCCTCATCGAAGACCTCGCAGCCTTCGGCTACTGCCGCGAGCACCAGGTAGAGCACGCCGGCGAGTTCGCGGTGCGCGGCTCGATCATCGACGTCTATCCCTCCACGGATTCCATGCCGGTGCGCATCGACCTCTGGGGCGACGAGGTGGATCGGCTCAGCCGGTTCTCGGTCGGCGACCAGCGCTCCACCGCGGCGGTGCCGCGGATCGAGCTGTACCCGGCGCGCGAGGTGCGTCCCGACGCGGCCATGCGGCGCCGCGCCGCGGAGCTGGCAGGCGAGCAGCCCTGGGGCCGGGCCCAGTGGGATCGCATAGCCGATGGCGAGATGTTCGAGGGGATGGAGTCGTGGTGGCCGTGGCTGGTCGAGAGCCGTTCCGTGGTGTCGGACCTGCTCGGTGAGGGCGCCGCGGTGGTGCTGGTGGAGCCCCAGCGGATCGCCCAGCGGGTCGCCGAGGTGCTGGCGGACGAGGAGGACCTGGCCGAGGCGCTGGCCGAGACCTGGGGCGCCTCCGCCGCCGGGATGCCGCGGCTGCACTCCGGCGCGGACGAGCTGTTCTCAGCATCGGCGGCGCCCGCGGCCGATGCGCCGGTGTGGATGCTGCCGTCGGTGGCGGACTCGCCGTCGCAGCCGGCCATGTCGGCGTCCGGCTGGGAGCGGCTCCACGGCAGCCTCGAGCCGCGGGCGCGGCGCATCCGCGAGCTGCTGGCCGGCGGCTACAGGGTGGTGCTCTGCGGCAGCAGCGCGGCGGCGGCCAAGCGGCTGTCCGACCTTCTCGCCGGCGAGGGTGTGCGGCTCGAGCCTGCCACCGCCGCCCTGGGCCGCGGCGCGGTGCTCGGCGATCTCAAGTTGGCCGTCCTCGCCGAGGCCGACGTCACGGGCCGCCGCAGCGCCCACCGCGCGCCGCGCGCCCGCTCGCGCGACCAGAGGCGCTATTTCGAGGATCTCCAGCCCGGCAGCTTCGTGGTGCACCACCATCACGGGGTGGCGCGCTTCGAGGGGATGGTGCGCAGAGCCATCGGCGGCCACGAGCGCGAGTACCTGCTGCTGGCCTACCGCGGCGGCGACCGCCTGTACGTGCCGTCGGACCAGGTCGACTCGGTCCGCCACTACACGGGCGGCGACAGTCCCGCGCTGTCGCGCATGGGCGGCGCCGAGTGGTCGGCCGCCAAGGGGCGTGTCCGCAGCGCCGTCTCCGAGGTAGCGCAGGAGCTGGTCGTCCTCTACCAGACTCGGATGGCCTCGCAGGGTTGGGCCTGCGACCCCGACACACCCTGGCAGCAGGAGCTGGAGGACTCGTTCGAGTTCGCCGAGACCCGCGATCAGATGCAGGCACTGGCCGACGTCAAGGCCGACATGGAGCGGCCCGTGCCCATGGACCGGCTGATCGTGGGCGATGTCGGCTTCGGCAAGACCGAGATCGCGCTGCGGGCCGCGTTCAAGGCGGTCCAGAGCGGCCGCCAGGCGGCCATGCTGGTGCCGACCACGCTGCTCGCCCAGCAGCACGCCCAGACCCTGAGGGAGCGCTACGCGCCGTTCCCGGTGCGCGTGGAGATGCTGAGCCGCTTCCTCACGCCCGCGCAGGCCCGCGAGGTGGTGCGGGGCCTGGGCACCGGCGAGGTCGACGTGGTGGTCGGCACCCACCGGCTGCTATCGGCCGACGTGAGGTTCAAGCGCCTCGGCTTGCTGGTGATCGACGAGGAGCAGCGCTTCGGGGTGCGTCACAAAGAGGCCATCAAGACGCTTCGCTCCGATGTCGACGTGCTCACCCTGACGGCCACGCCGGTGCCGCGGACTCTGGAGATGAGCCTCACCGGCATCCGCGACATGTCGCTGCTGAACACCCCTCCGGCGGAGCGCAAGCCGATCCTCACCTACGTCGGCGAGCGGGCCGACCGCCCGGTGGCCGAGGCCATCCGGCGCGAGCTGCTGCGCGACGGCCAGGTCTTCTACGTGCACAACCGTGTGGCCGACATCGAGCACGCGGCGGATCGGCTGCGCTCGCTGGTGCCGGAGGCACGGGTGGCCGTGGCTCACGGCCAGATGGACGAGGGCACGCTGGAGCAGGTCGTGCTCGACTTCGCCGACCAGCGTTACGACGTGCTGGTGTGCACCACGATCATCGAGTCCGGCATCGACATGCCGACGGTCAACACGCTCGTGGTGGCGCGTGCGGACCGCCTCGGGTTGGGACAGATGCACCAGATCAGGGGCCGGGTGGGCCGCTCGGGCCGCCGGGCCTACGCCTACCTGTTCCATCCGCCGGAGATGGTCCTCTCAGAGGAGGCATACGAGCGGCTCAAGACGATCGGGGAGTCCACGGAGCTGGGCTCGGGCTTCCGCATCGCCATGCGGGACCTGGAGATCCGCGGGGCGGGCAACCTGCTCGGCGACGCCCAGTCCGGGCACATCGCCGCGGTCGGCTACGACCTCTACTGCCGGCTGGTGCTGGAGGCGGTGGCGGAGTTGCGGGGCGACACCGCAGCCGAGCCCGCCGGAGTGAAGATCGAGGTTCCCGTGGACGCCCACATTCCCGTCGACTACATGGCGCGCGAGGCGTCGCGCCTGGAGGCGTACCGGCGGCTCTCGGAGGTGACCGAGATGTCGGAGGTGGACGACGTGAGAGCCGAGTGGAACGACCGCTTCGGCACGCCGCCGCAGCCCGCGGAGACGCTTCTGGCGATAGGCCGCCTCCGCTGCGAGTGCCTGCGCGTCGGGGTCTCGGAGGTCATCGTCACGAGCCGCGGCAGCGCATTGTCGGGTGCGGCCTACCAGGCGCGGCTGGCGCCGGTGCGGCTGCCGGCGAGCCGCCAGGCGCGCCTGCGCCGCCTCTACGGTCCGGGTGCGCGGTACTCCGAGCCGGCCTCGGAGCTGAAGGTGCAGCTGCCGGAGCGCAACGGCGCGGTCATCGAGCAACTCGTGGAGCTGCTCGATCAGGTCGTCGCGTCCCCGAGCGCGCCTTGAGGGTGTTGGGCGTGACCCGGCGCGCTTCGAGGGCTGCCGGCTGCGGAGCTGTGCGGCCTGAGGTACGCCCTGAACGCTAGGGTCCGGGTTCCGTGAGCTGGCTCCGCCCGTCTGCCGCTGCCCGCGGTGCCGTTGTTGCTGTGGCTGTGACGCTGGCGCTGCTCGCCGCCGGGTGCGCTGGCGGGGGCGAGAGCGCCGCGGAGGTCGGCGATGTGGCCTACAACGTCGATGACCTGCACGCATATCTCGCCGGATCCGACGACGCGCCGGCGGCACTGCGCAGCGATGCGGCTGCCTGGCTCACCGACTGGGTGTACTTCGCAGCTCTTGAGGCGGAGCTTGCGGGCAGGGGCGTGGCTGTCACCACAGAGCACGAGTCCGCAGCGGTGGCCGAGCTGACCGCGGCAGACCCGACCTTCGTTCCCGGCGTCGCGGGCGGCGACGTGGTGATCCGCCAGCAGGCGGTGATCCTCGCGGCCGTGGAGTGGAGCGAGAGCCAGGTTCCCGAGGCGCCCGCCGACCCGGCGGCACTGGCGCCGGTCCGCTACCTGTGCTCCCGGCACATCCTCGTCGCTTCCGAGGCCGAGGCTCGCGCCGTGCTGCAACGCCTGGGCGCCGAGCCCTTCGAGCAGCTCGCAGCGGAAATGTCGCTGGACCAGGGCAGTGGATCGGTCGGCGGCAATCTCGGCTGCCTGGCCGAGGGCAGGCTCGTGGCACCCTTCGAGGCTGCGGCCTATGCGTCCGACCCCGGCGATGTGGTGCTTGCCGAGACCAGCTTCGGGTTCCATGTGATCGAGGTCATCAGCTCGGGCCCGGCCACGGCGGACAACCATCCCCAGCTTGATGAGCAGGCGCTCGAGTTCATGGCGGCCGAGGCCGGCCGGTCGGCGCAGGCGAGAGCGGACTCGGAGCGCCGGCAACGCCAGAGTGAGCTCCTGGGCGAGCTGCAGGCCGCGACCCTGGAGCGCCTGTCTGACGAGGTCAGCATCAACGACCGCTACGGGATCTGGGATCCGGCCCAGTTACGGGTGGTGCCCGAGCACCCCTCCTGAGGGCTTGCGGGACGACTTGGGAAGATCATGGCAGCGCACTCGGACCCTTCGCTGCATTCGGACTCTGTCGGGGAGGCGGACCTTTCGAGTGAACTGCAAGCGTCGGGCGTTGTCGGCGTCTCCGCTTCCACTCGCACCGAGAGTTCCCCGGGCACCGAGAGCCTGCCAGTCGCTGTGACGGCGGGGGTTGACGCCGAAGGTCAGATGGCTGCAGATACAGCCTGCGTTGACGCCGAGGGCAGGATGATCGATGAGATGGTGCGTGTCGACCGGCTGGTGCGCACGCTGCGGGCGCGTTGTCCCTGGGACGCCGAGCAGACGCATGCCAGCCTGCGCCGCCACCTGCTCGAGGAAACCTACGAGACGTTGGAGGCACTAGACGCCATAGCCGCTTGCACATCCGCATCGCTGTCGTCGTTTCCGTCACGGTCACTGTCGGGCTCATCTGCTCCGCAGTCGCCGTCGTCATCCCAGTCGTCGCCGCCGTCACCACCATCGCTGTCGCCGTCCTCACCATCGCCGTCGTCGCCGTCGCCGGCGGGCGCTGCGTTGGACGACAGCCTCTGCGAGGAGCTCGGCGACCTGCTCTACCAGGTGTGGTTCCACTCGCTGCTGGCCTCGGAGCGTGGCGCGTTCGGTGTGGCCGACGTGGCGCGGCGCCTGCACGACAAGCTGGTGGCGCGCCACCCTCACGTGTTCGGCGAGGTCGAGGCCCGCGACGCTGACGCGGTGCGCGCCAACTGGGACGTGATCAAGCAGGCCGAGAAGGGCCGGGACTCGACGCTGGACGGCATCCCGGCCACGCTGCCGGCTCTGCTGCGGGCCGTGAAGGTGCTCAAGCGGGCCGCCGCGGGTGAGCTGATGGAGCCTGCCGATCCCGCTTCCTGCATGGAAGAGGCCCGGGGGTCGCTGGCCGAGCTTGGACGCGATCCGAGCGAGGAGCGTCTGGGCGACCTGCTGATGGCGGCGGTCGGTCTGGGGCGGTGCCTGTCGATCGATCCCGAGGACGCGCTGCGCGCGGCCACCGACCGGGCCGAGCGGCGCTATCGCCGGATCGAGCGCGAGGCGCGCCGAGCCTCGTCTGCCGGCTGCTAGCTGCCGGTTCGCTCACGCCGCGGGCCGCTCCGCTAGCGGCCGCAACCGGTGCCTGAGCGCATGAGGTGTAGGTCCGCTCACGCCGGCGGGTCTCTCCGCTAGCCTTGCCGCTCACGCCGACGGGCGCCGCGACCTCGCGACGGGGCGGCGGGCCGTTGGCGGTGTCGCCCCCGCGGGGCGATTTCGCGATCTGGCCGGAGGTTCGAGGGTGAGTGTCATCGAGACAGTGCGCTCCCGCGAGGTGTTCGACTCCCGCGGCAATCCGACCGTCGAGGTCGACGTCATCTTGGACTCCGGCGCCCGCGGCCGCGCCATCGTGCCGTCGGGCGCTTCGACCGGCGCCTTCGAGGCGGTCGAGCTGCGTGACGGCGGCAGCCGGCTTCGCGGGCGCGGCGTGCGGGCCGCGGTCGGGCATGCCGCGGGTGAGCTGGCCGAGGCGGTGCGGGGCCTGCGGGCCGTCGACCAGCGGGATGTGGACGCGGCGCTGCTGGCCGCGGACGGCACGGACGGCAAGGCCAGGTTGGGCGCCAACGCCATCCTCGGCGTGTCGCTGGCCACGGCGCGCGCCGCGGCGCAGGACCTGGGGGTGCCGCTGTGGCGGCAGGTAGGCGGCGCCAACGCCCACGTGCTGCCGGTGCCGATGATGAACGTGCTCAACGGTGGCGCCCACGCCGACAACAACGTCGACTTCCAGGAGTTCATGGTGGTGCCCGTGGGGGCCGCCTCATACTCCGAGGCGCTGGAGTGGGGCGTCGACGTGTACCACTCCCTCGCCGCCGTGCTCAAGGCTCGCGGGCTCTCCACCGCCATCGGCGACGAGGGCGGCTTCGCGCCGGACCTGTCGTCGAACGCCGAGGCGGTCGACCTCCTGGTGCTGGCGGTGCAGGAGGCGGGTCTGACCCCGGGCGACGACGTGGCCCTGGCGCTCGACGTCGCCTCCACGGAGTTCTTCTCCGACGGCCGGTACGTGCTGGCGAGCGAGGGCCGCAGCCTGTCGCCGCCGGAGATGGTTGCGGAGCTGGTGAGACTCTGCGACGGCCACCCGGTCGTTTCGGTCGAGGACGGCATGGCCGAGGACGACCGGCGCGGTTGGGCCGAGCTCACGGACGCTCTCGGCTCGCGTGTCCAGCTCGTGGGCGACGACGTGTTCGTCACCAGCGCGCCGCGGCTCGCCCGAGGCATCGCCGACGGGGTCGCCAACTCGATACTGGTGAAGGTCAACCAGATAGGCACGCTCACGGAGACCCTCGAGTGCGTCGAGCTGGCCATGACCTGCGGCTACACGGCGGTGATGTCGCACCGCAGCGGCGAGACCGAGGACACGACCATCGCAGATCTGGCCGTGGCCACCAACTGCGGGCAGATCAAGACCGGGGCGCCGGCTCGCAGTGACCGTGTGGCCAAGTACAACCGGCTCCTGCGCATCGAGGAGGAGCTCGGTGAGGCGGCCGCCTACCGCGGCGCTGCGGCCCTGGCGCCGGCCGCGAGCCGCGCGGTCAGGCTGCTGTAGATGCGACGCTGGGCGCGCCGCGGTGTGCCGGCCGCGCTGCTGGCCGTGTTCGTGTCGCTGATGATCTGGGTGGGAGAGTCCTCGGTCAGCACCTGGATGGAGCAGAACCGTGAGCGCTCCCGGGCCGACCACGACGCCGCCGTGCTCGACGGTCGCATAGCCGAGCTAGAGCAGGAGATCAGGCGGCGCACCAGCGACGAGGCGGTGCGCCGCGAGGCGCTCTGCTTCGGGCCCTACGTCGAGCCCGGCACCGAGGTCTACACGATCGTGGGACTGCGCGGTTGCGTGGAACCCGCGGCGCTGCGCTAGGACTGCGGATGCAGACTGCGGACCTGCGCGCCGTGTCCTGCGCGGCGGACGTGGCCGAGGGCCTGCGCAGGCACTCCTACCTGGCCGATGAGGCGCTGTCGGTGGCCGTGTTCCTGGCTCTGCGCCTCAAGCGGCCGCTGCTGCTGGAGGGGGAGCCGGGCGTGGGCAAGACCGAGGTCGCGAGGGTGCTCTCGGACTGGGGCGGGGGCCGGCTCATCCGGCTGCAGTGCTACGAGGGGATCGATTCCGCCCAGGCCGTGTACGAGTGGGACTACGCACGCCAGCTCCTGCATCTGCGAACGATGGAGGCCACCGGGCGGGCTCGTGCGTCCGGCGAGGCCCAGATGGCCGACGAGCTGTACAACGAGCGCTTCCTGGTGCGCCGCCCGCTGCTGGAGGCCATCGAGGCGACCGGCGGAGCGCCGCCGGTGCTGCTGGTGGACGAGGTGGACCGTTCCGACGACGAGTTCGAGGCGTTCCTGCTGGAGGTGCTCTCGGACTACTCGATCACCGTGCCGGAGCTGGGCACCTTCGCCGCGGCGGAGCCGCCCGTCGTGGTCGTCACGTCCAACCGGACGCGCGACGTCCACGACGCCCTCAAGCGCCGCTGCCTGTATCACTGGGTGGAGCATCCGGGGCCGCAGCGCGAGGCGGAGATCATCCGGCTGCGGGCGCCGGAGGTGGCCGAGCGGCTGTCGCTGCAGGTGGCGCACGCCGCGGCCGCGGTGCGGGCGGTCGGGCTGTACAAGCCCCCCGGAGTGGCCGAGACCATCGACTGGGCGCGCGCCCTCAACCTGCTGGGCGGCGCCACGCTCGACGTGGCCGGCGCGTCGGCCGCGCTGGGCGCCCTGCTCAAGTACCGCGAGGACCGCGACCGGGTCATCGACCACGACCTGCCGGCCATCGTCGCGGCTGCGGTGGCGGCGCACGATCCGTGACCCGCGAGCAGCCGCGCAGCCTGTCCGAGGCCGCGTCGCGCGATGCGGCCGCGGTGGGTGCCGGCTCCGGCGGTGCTGCCGCTCCGAACGTCAAGCCGGACGCGGTGGGCGTGGCGGTCGGCTTCGTCTCGGCGTTGCGACGCGCCGGCCTCGAGGTGTCGCTCACCTCGGCGCTGCTGTATGCCGAGGCCCTGTCGGTCAGCGACATCGCCGGTCGCTCCTCGCTCTACTGGGCCGGCCGGGCCTCGCTGGTTCATCGTTTCGAGGATGCGGGCGTCTACGACGCGGTCTTCGCCTCGTACTGGCTGGGCGCGCCACTGAGCGTGTCGGCACCGCTCGCCGCTGTGAGCGTGCCGGTGCTGTTGCAGACCGACGGCGACGACGCCGGCACCGACGGCGACGGCAGCGAGCAACAGCCCGCCGGCGATGTCGTGCAAGTGCGTTACAGCGCTACCGAGACCCTCTCCGCCAAGGACTTCGCGGACTACAGCGACGGCGAGCTGGAGGAGGCTCGCAGGCTCATGGAGCTGCTGCGCTGGCGCGGCCCCACGCGCCCGAGCCGCCGCCGCGAGGCGGCGCGAACCTGCCGGGGGTCCGTGGACGTGCGTCGAACCGTGCGGGCGGCGATGCGAGCCGGCGGGGAGCCGGTGCGCATACACACCAGCGTCAACGGGCGCAGGCCGAGGCGGCTGGTGATGCTGCTGGACGTCTCGGGCTCGATGGAGCGGTATGCGCGTGCGCTGCTGCGGTTGCTGCACGCGGCTGTGGCCGGGCGGAGCCGGGTGGAGGCGTTCGCTCTGGGAACGCGGCTCACACGGCTCACCCGCGAGCTGTCGTCGCGCGATCCCGACCGGGCCATGGCGGCTGCGTCTTCAGCGGTGCCGGACTGGAGCGGCGGCACCCGCCTCGGGGCGGGGCTGCGGGCCTTCAACGACCAGTGGGGCTGCCGGGGCATGGCCCGCGGCGCGCTCGTGGTGATCCTCTCCGACGGCTGGGATCGCGGCGACCCTGCGGAGATGTCCGAGCAGATGCAGCGCCTGTCGCGTGTGGCGCATCGGGTCGTATGGGTGAATCCGCTCAAGGCGTCCCCCGGCTACGCACCGCTGGCCCGCGGGATGGCCGCGGCGCTCCCCTGGGTGGACGACTTCGTGGAGGGGCACAACCTCGAGTCGCTCCAACGGCTCGCCGAACTGGTGCTGAGTGACACGGCGCAGGGGCCGGGCCGCCCGCAAGGCCGCGCCCATCATGCCGAGGCACTGGCCGGAACACCGTCGTGAGGTGTGATGGTGGTCGAGGGTTGGAATGCCGTTGTGAGCGTCGCCGTGGCTGAGGCCGGAGCGCGGTCGTGAAGGAGATCCTGGCCGATCTGGAGCGCTGGCACCGTGGCGGCGAGCCTGCGGCGGTGGCGCGCGTGGTGGACTTGGAGGGGTCGGGGCCGCGCTCGCCCGGAGCGGCCATGGCCGTCACCGCGGCAGGCGAGGTTGTCGGCTCCGTGTCGGGGGGCTGTGTCGAGGGTGCTGTGGTCACCGAGTCCCTGGAGGTGATCGCGACCGGCGAGCGCCGCATCGTCACCTTCGGCTACAGCGACGACGAGGCCTTCGCGGTCGGGCTCACCTGCGGCGGGACGATCCACCTGTTCGTCGAGCCGTTGCAGTGGGGGCCGGTCCACTCGGCTCTGAGCAGCGACCTGGCGCAGGAGGCGCCGGTGGCGCTGGCGACGGTGGTCGAGGGGCCCGGCACCGGCGCGAAGATGCTGGTGCGCGGCGCGGGCGGTGTCGCGGTCGGCGCGCTGGGCAGCCCGGGCCTGGATCGCTCGGTGGAGCGCGACGCCCGCGGCGAGCTGGCCGCAGGCCGCTCGCGCATTCGGCGCTACTCGCAGCAGGGCGAGACCCGCGGCCGGGAGGTGTCGGTGTTCGTCGAGTCGTTCGCTCCGCCGCCGCGGATGGTCATCTTCGGGGCCGTCGATTTCACCGCGGCGCTGGCCCGGGTGGCGAAGGTGCTCGGCTACAGGGTCGTCGTGTGCGACGCTCGCGCGACCTTCGCCACGGCTCGCAGGTTCCCGATGGCCGACGAGGTGGTCGTGTCCTGGCCCGACCGCCTGCTGGCGGAGATCGGCCCGAGCCTCGGGACCGCGGACGCGGTGTGCGTCCTCACCCACGACGCCAAGTTCGACGTGCCCGCAATCACCGCGGCCCTAGACACCGGCGTCGGCTACATAGGGGTAATGGGCAGCCGCCGCACCCACGAGGACCGCACCGCCCGCCTGGTTAGCGCCGGCCTCGACAGCGGGCAGCTGGCCCGCCTGAGATCTCCCATCGGCTTGGACATCGGCGCCGCCACGCCCGAGGAGACAGCGATATCAATCGTGTCCGAGATCATCGCCACAAGAACCGGCCGCAAAGCACAGGCCCTCTCAAAGACCACCGGCCCCATCCACGACTGACCCAGCATCACAGCATCCCAACCCACCGACGAATGGCTGGCTGTGCTGCCGGAATGCCACTACTTTAGGCGTTCTTTTTTCATGTATAGTCGGCAGACGAGGTCGGGAGTGGTGCGGAACTTGGTGCCGTGATCACGCATCCCATGACTTCCCGGCTTGCTCTCTCTGGCGTCGAAGTCGATCAGGATGGTTCCACGCAGCACTTCAGCTATGAAATCTGTGAGCGAGAATGTTTCGTAAGCCTCGGCTTGCAGGAAGCGGATGCGCTGCTCCTTCCGCTCGCCCTTGACTAGCAGCAGCCTCCGCAGCTTGCCTCCGGCGGCTGCGAGCAACTCCGATTCAGACCATCTGGGGATCATCGCTTTGTTTCCCTTGCCTCCCTTGCGTCGCAGGAGGAGCTGCCCTGCTTCGTAGCGAGGGGTGAACAGTTGGGTTTGGCCGCGGTTAGCGGGATTGACAGTATGGCGAAAGTTCAACCTTCCTTGACTGTCTGGTTTGCCATATTCGCGGACCATGTAACGAATGATGTCCGGGGCATTGTCGGGTTTCTTGTGGAACAAGGTAACCAGGTTGGTACGGTCGGTGTGCCATTTGAGTTCCCATCCAAGAGCATCTGGAAGGTCGGAGGCTCCGGGGGCGAAACCCAACAAGTGCTCCAAGTAGTTGCCCGGCGCTCCGGTACCCTTGTAGGGACTCTCGTCTGGCATCTCGTACCAGTCCGATTGGATTAGATCTACCACCGCAGCAAACAACTCGCGCTTGTTTGTGGGCGTCATATGGCTGATCCCGCATGAGTCGCTATTCGCTCCCTGGCGAGCCGACAGTAATCATCCGAGAGATCGAATCCGATCCAGTCTCGTTGCTCCGCATTAGCGGCGATAGCCGTAGTGCCCGATCCCATGAACGGGTCCAACACGATGCGAGCATCGGTGGAAGAGATGCATCGCCTAGCCAGTTCGAGTGGGAAGGGCGCGGGGTGTGGGTTGCGAGACTCTTGCGGGATCGACCACACGTCGCCCATAGCCGGGGCACCCTTCGTAAGACGGAACTTCGGCTTCGCGATCAGGTAGATGACCTCGTAGGTCGGGAGAAAGTAACCGGGGTTGAAGTTGATTCCGCCGTTGCGCTGCCAGATGATGATCTGGCGAACGGGAAAGTCGCTCACGATGTCGGCGCGATCTTGCAGCAGTCCGCCCTGCACCCGCCACTTGTGATTGTAGAAGATCGCACCGCCGGGTCCGAGTACCCGCATCATGGCGGAGAGGCAATCTCTTTGCCACTCGACATAGGCACCGTGAGGCATCGCGTCGCCGTGCCCGTCGTAGCCGCGTTGGAGTCTGGCATTGGGCCATTTGCCGCCTCGTCCGTCCTTCATGCCATTGCCGGTGCTGTTCTTGAGGTTGTAGGGCGGCGAAGTGACGATCAGGTCGATCGAACCGGCGGGGAGATGGCTCATCAAATCGATGCAGTCGCCAGCGTGAACTCTTCCTAGCCAGTCGGATAGCAGGCTCGCCGGTGTGCGGTCGACTGCCCCTGTGAGGAACCCGTCAATGGCCGTCATCGGATCATGCCGGTATAGGTCGAGCGTCCGCCGCTGGCAGCACAGGGCGACGCGTTCATTCGGCCATGCCCGCCGTGAGCCCGAAGGTTCCGGAGATGGTCTTGGTCTGCCGGTCGCTCGCAGCCCCGAGATCGGCGTTCGGCTCGTGCCAGAGCAGCTCCGGGCGCAGCCACCAATCGGCGTCCCGCAACGCGGGCGCGAGGTGCCAGGGCACGTTCAGGAGACCCTCCGGCAGGAGCGACCCGCGTGTGTCGCTGACAGGCCGGCCGCCGGCCGCATCCACTCGCTCGTGCCGCTGCGTCGAGCGCTGCTGCGGGAGGCGATCCATGGCACCCGAAGCTAACTGTTCGCGCGGTGACAAGGAGGGATCGCTCCGCCTCATGCGCGGGCGAGCCTCTCCGACTGCGGCAGCCTCCGGAGTGGCCGTCGCCGATGTGGGCTGGGGCATCCCCTGTGCCATGTCCAGATGTTGCCGGGCGGGTGTGACATGACCGCCAGAGGTCCTGGGCACACTGGCAGCGTGATTCCGCCTCCTCCTGAGCTTGTGCCTGATGTATCTGAGGGGGCGGGGCTTGGTGTGGCGGCTGTGGTGCTGGCCGCGGGGGCGGGCACCAGGTTCGCCGGCGGCGGCCACAAGCTGCTCTGCGAGATCGGCGGCGTCGCGCTGGTGCGCCGCGCGGTGGACTCGGCGCGGGCGGCCGACCTCGATGAGACCATCGTGGTGATGGGTGCCGTCGACCTCCTCGCAGTGCTGCCCGAGGACGTGACCGTGCTGCAAAACGAGGCCTGGGAGCAGGGCCAGGCCACGTCGCTGGTGGCTGCGATCGCCTACGCGGGCTCGCGGGGTCACCGCGCCGTGGTCTTCGGTCTGGGCGACCAGCCCGGCGTCCCGGCGTCGGCCTGGGCGGCGGTCGGCAACACCGACGGCGACTTGGTGGTGGCCGACTTCGGCGGTCAGCGGCGACCGCCCGTGCGCATCGGCGCGGCGCTGTGGAGCCACCTGCCCCTCACCGGCGACGAGGGCGGACGCGTGCTGATGAGGCGGCGGCCCGACCTGGTGCGCACGGTACCCTGCGATGGCAATCCAGACGATGTCGACACCCTGGAGGACTTGCGGGCATGGAGCTGAGCGACTCGTTCGAGGTGAACCACCCGATCCCCACCGTGTGGGGGGTCTTGACCGATGTGGAGCGCATCGCCCCCTGCTTGCCGGGCGCGCAGCTGACGGGCACCGAGGGCGACGAGTTCCACGGCGTGGTGAAGGTGAAGGTGGGGCCCGTCACCTCGCAGTACAAGGGCACGGCGTCGTTCGAGGAGCTCGACGAGTCGGCGCGCCGGGCTGTGATCTCCGCTCGGGGCCGCGACACCCGCGGCGCCGGCAACGCCTCAGCCCGGATCACCGTGCAGCTGGACGACGCCGGGGGCGGATCCACGAGGGTGAGCGTGAACACCGACCTGACCGTTACCGGCAAGGTCGCTCAGTTCGGTCGGGGAGTGATGGCCGACGTGAGCCGCAAGCTGATGGGCCAGTTCGCTGCGAACCTCGCCAACCTGATCGACGAGACCGGCGCCCACGGGCCTGAGGCCGCGGGCGCTCCCTCCGCAGAGGCGCAGGCCGGCGAGGCGCAGGGCTCGGGCGATGTTGCCGGCGACGGTGCGGCCGGCCTGGCGAAGGATGCTGCCGAGGACCCTGCGCCGGCAGGGTCTCGGGCCGTTCCCGCTGCGGGCGGATCCGGGTCCGACGAGGTCGAGGCCGTCGACCTGCTCGCGGTCGCGGGGGGCTCGGTGATGAGGCGGATCGTGCCGTGGCTGGTGGTGGTCGTCGCCGTCGTGGTGGTGCTGTTGCTGATCCTTTGAGTGCGCTCGCATCCGATGAAGCTGCCGGGCGAGTGGCAGGCCATGTCGAGGGGCGAGTGGCCGATGAAGCTGCCGGGCCAGTGGTCGGCTATGTCGAGGGCACCGCAGCGAACTGCGGCAGTCGGGACACCGAGATGGTCGCTGCGATGCTGGGCCGGGAGCCGTCGGGCGGCTTCGAGGTGGTGGTGCGCGACGGCTCGGGTGCTCCGGTGGTGATCCGCAACGATCCGCTGCTGCGCGATGGCAGGCCCATGCCCACCCGGTACTGGCTCGTCGACGAGCGCCTGCGAAGCGCGGTTGCACGGCTGGAGTCCGAGGGTGGGGTGAGGGCTGCGGAGGCTGCCGTCGACCCCGCCGAGCTCGCCGCCGCGCACGACCGCTATGCGGCCGAGCGCGACGCCGCGGTACCCGAGAGCCACCTCGGCCCTAGGCCCGCTCATGGTGTGGGCGGCACGCGGCGAGGCGTCAAGTGCCTGCATGCTCATTACGCCTGGTATCTGGCCGGCGGCGACGATCCGGTCGGCCGCTGGGTCCAGCAGCGTCTGAGCGCCGAGACGCCGTGACCGCCGAGACGTAACTCCGGATCACGCCAGTGAACTTCGCGGCTCTTGCGACTCGGGGTGCAGCATGACTCGGCGCCCGGTCGCGGTGATCGACTGCGGCACCAACACCACCCGCCTTCTTGTCACGGACGGGCCGGGCGCCGGCCTGGTGCGCCGCTCCTCGATCACCCGCCTCGGCCGTGATGTTGACGCCACCGGCATGCTCGACCCTGAGGCGGTCGAGCGAACCCTCGGGTGCCTGCGCCGCTACCGGCAGGTCATGGACGCCAACGGCGTCGCACGGGACGCAGGCGCGGTGCGGGCTGTGGCCACGTCCGCGGTGCGTGACGCGCGCAACGGCGCGGGCTTCCTCGACGAGGCCGGCTCGGTGATCGGCGCGCCCGTCGAGGTGCTGGCGGGAGCGGCCGAGGCGCGCCTCGCTTACCGGGGGGCGGTGTCGGAGCTCGATCCGGCCGGCGGGCCGTTCCTCGTGGTGGACATCGGCGGGGGCTCCACCGAGCTCGCCTACGGCGGCGCCGAGTGCGAGGCTGCGGTGTCGCTCGACATCGGCAGCGTCCGGCTCACCGAGAAGTACCTGCACGGCGACCCGCCGCCGCCTGAGGAGCTGTCGGCCTGCCTGTCGGTGACGGGTCTGCATCTTGACGACGCGGCGCGTGAACTCCCCGAGATGGCTCCGGAGTGCCGTCTGGTGGGTGTGGCCGGCACGGTCACGAGCGTGGCCGCGGTGGAGATCGGGCTGGCGGAGTACGACCGCGACGCCCTGCACCACTTCCGGCTCTCGAAGGCCGCCGTCGAGGACGTCTTTCGCACGCTCGCCACGGAGACCCTGCAAGACCGGCGCCACAATCCGGGACTGCATCCGGGACGCGCCGACGTGATCGTGGCCGGAACCTGCATCCTCGTGCGGCTCATGCGCTACTTCGACTTCGACGAGTGCCTGGTGTCGGAGTCCGATCTGCTTGACGGTCTCGCCCTGTCGCTGCTGGGTGCTTGAGATTCGCAATGGTTGAGCGTGGCTGGCCGCCGGGTCCGCCCTAGGACTGCTGCCGTTGCCGGTCGATCAGGCTTGTGCTGGTTGAGCGTGGGCAGGATCGTTGCGGAGTCAAGGGTTAGAGTCCGACGCCGTGACCACCCTGCTGGGGCGCAGAGTGCTGCTGAGGCCGCTGATTCGCGACGACTTCAGGGCCTGGCGCGAGGTTCGCCGCCGCAACCGCGCCCGGCTGGCGCTCTGGGAGCCGCGGCTGGCGCCGGGGCGGCCCGACATCGCCGAGGATCCGGGCGCCTTCGCGGCGCGCTGCGCGGCACGAAAGCGCGAGCGCCAGCAGGGCGCAGGCTTCGGTTTCGGCGTCTTCGTCGAGGGCGGGCTGCGCGGTGAGATGAACCTCTCGTCGATCCAGCGGGGCCCGCTGCAGTCCTGCTACGTCGGCTACTGGATGGACGAGGCCGTGGGCGGGCGCGGCTACACCCCCGAGGCGCTCGTGGTGGCGGCGCGCTTCGCCTTCGAGAAGCTGTCGCTGCACCGTCTGCAGGTCGCCATCGTGCCTCGCAACACCGCAAGCCTCCGGGTCGTCGAGAAGCTCGGGTTGCGGCGAGAGGGGCTGGCCGAGCGATATGTGGAGATCAACGGCACCTGGGAGGATCACTACCGCTTCGCCATCACCGCGGAGGAGTGGCAGGTGCGCGGCCCCGAACTCGTGGCGCGCTGGATCGCTCCGCTGCGGAGGACTCAGCCGGCGCCGGGCTTGGAGCTGATCCGGGACTGAAGGCTGCGCACTAGCTCGGAGAACGCGGGCTGACCCATCGAGGCGAGCTGGGGCTGCAGCTCGTGAGCGACGGCCGCGTCGGAGTCGGCTATCTCATCGAGCGACAGGATGGTCGCCTTGGTGGCGGCCACCAGCTCCTTGGGCTGGGCCGCAGCCCGCGCTGCGAGCTCGCGGGCCCGCTCCAGCAGGCGGTCGTCTTCGACCACTTCCCAGGCGAGCCCCGTCCGGTGGGCGTGCTCGGCTGAGAGCGCCTCTCCGAAGATCACCATCGCCATCGTCGTGGTGCGGTCCGTCATGTGTCTCAAGCGCCAGGTGTGGCCCCCGCCGGGGTGCAGGCCGATCTTCAGGAAGCGGGAGTCGAAGCGCGCCCACCGGCGGCCCGCCAGCACGATGTCACAGGCCAGCACCATGTTCATGCCGGCGCCCACGGCCGATCCGTTGACGGCGGCGACGGTGGCCAGGGGCGAGTGCGCCACCCGGAGGAACCCCTCGTAGAGGCGCTCAATGCCGGTGGACTCCGAGGCCAGCAGGTCGTCGAGGTCGGCGCCCGCGCAGAAGCCCTTGCCCGCGCCGGTCACCACGAGCGCCCCGATGCCGGGGTCGGCCTCGAGCTCGTCCAGCGCGGCCGAGATCTCGCCGTTCATGGACGCGTTCACGGCGTTGCGCTTGGCCGGGTCGTTGAGCGTGAGCGTGGCCACGCGTTCGGATCTCTCGACAATCACGTAAGACATGGCCCGCAGTATGGCGGAACTGCGATGGGGTGCCGTGCCACGGTGACCTCTTGCTCCGCCGGCGCATGGGGCGCGCATGGCGGAACTGCGACGTGTGCGTGCGACTGTGACGGTACGGTGCCCCGGTGCCCCCGGCGGCCTTCGCCTCTTTCAGTCACCGCGAATACCGCTTCTTCTGGGTCGGCGGATTCGTTGCCAACGCCGCCCGCTTCTCTCAGTATGTGGCCCTGCCGGCGGTCATCTGGGATCTCACGCGCAGCCCCGGCTGGGTCGGTTTCGCCGGTTTTGCCCAGTTCGTGCCCATGGCGGTGGTCGCCCCGGTCGCGGGCCTGATGGCCGATCACTACCGGAGGCGCCGGCTCCTGCTCGTGACCCAGTCGGTGATGGGAACCGTGGCGATGTCCCTCGCGGTGGCGTGGTGGCAGGGCGTGCGCTCTCCGGTGGCCTATGTCGTGCTGGCGACGCTGACCGGCTTCGCCAGCGGTTTCAACCTGCCGGTCTGGCAGGCTTTCGTGAGCGAGCTGGTTCCCAGGGAGCTGCTGCTCAACGCGGTCACGCTGAACTCGGCGCAGTTCAACTGCTCCCGCGTGGTGGGGCCGATGCTCGGAGGGATCATCGTCGCAGGCGTCGGACCCGCGGAGGCGTTCGCGGTGGCCGGGGCCGGATGCGTGGCGGTGCTCTTCGCTCTGGCCTTCATCGAGTCGCGCGAGCCTGCCGCCGCGGGCGCGGCTCTGGGCATGCGCCCGATTCGCAACATCGTCGCGGTGGTCGGCTATGTGCGGGAGCGCCGCGGCCTGACCGCGGCCTTCGGCATGGTTGCGGTGATCGGCATGCTGGGGCTGCCGGTGCAGGTGCTGATGGTGGTCTTTGCCGAGGACGTGTTCGACCGGGGCCCCGGCGGGTACGGGTTCATGCTCACGATGGTCGGTGCGGGGGCGGTGCTGACCACGCCGATCGTGGCGTCGCTCGGGGGGCGGGTGCCGCGTTCGCGGATCCAGCGGGCCGCGCTGGTGATGTACGGCTGCGCCATCTTGGGCCTGGCCGCGGCGCCCTCCTTCGGTGCCTTCCTCGTGCCGCTGATGCTTGTCGGGGCGGCTCACCTCACCTCGGCCAGCGCGCTCAACACCACGGTTCAGCTTCAGGTGGACGAGGAGCGCAGGGCGCAGGTCATCGGTCTCTACGTGATGGTGCTGATGACGTCGAACCCGCTCGGGCAGCTGGCTCTGGGGCAGCTGATCGAGCTGATCGGGGCGCGTGCCGCCTTCGCCGCCTTTGGTGCTGCGCTGCTGGCGACGACGGCGCTGCTGCACGCGCTGGCCTGGCTGGACCGCATGGACGCCGAGGTCGGCACCTATTCCCCGGGGGTGGTCCCCGAGGCGCACCCCACCACACCGTCGCCTCCCCGCCGCTAGCGAGCGCGTGCCGCGCCGGCGGTTCCCCATCCACCTGGGTGTGGCCCCGGATCGCGTGGGGGTGTCTCACCATTGGATGCAACCTCACCTCCCACACACCACTTGGGTGTTGTCCCGAGTCGTTTGGAGGTTGTTCACCATGGGTGACAACCTCACCTCCCGCACCACCTGGGTGTGGTACCGAGTCGTTAGGTGGTGGTCACCATCCCTGCGGGTCGCTGTCGAAGGCGTTCTCCAGGTAGGCGGTTCCCTCCTCGCAGCCTGCGCGCACGGGGCACCAGCGGCAGGTCGGACCGGGCGACACTCCGTGCTCGCGGCTTTGGGCGACCAACTCGACGTTGCGGCGCGCGCCGTCGATCACCCGCTCGGCCGCCGAGCGCAGGAGGTCCACACTCACTTCCTCGTGATGGAACCTGCCCTGGTCGAGGTAGTAGGTGGCCACCAGCCTGGGCGGCAGCACCCGCAGAGACTCGAGCAGCGCGTAGAAGCGCAGGTCGTCGCGGTGTGAGGGAGCGAAGCCGCCGGTCTTGAAGTCGACGATCACCTTGCCCGCGACGGTTCCCTCGGGCTGGCCGAGCGTGAGGTCAGCTCGGCCGGACAGCACGATCGACCCGCCGTGCAGCTCCGCCCGCAGCGAGCTCTCGGTCGTTGGCGTCCACTGTCGCTTCAGCGGCGGGAAGCACTCGAGGAACTGGGTCATGGCCGCGCCCGACATAGAGCGCAGCTCGGTCAGCTCGGTTTCGCTGCACACACTGAGGTACTCGCCGACGCTCTTGGAGGCGTTCTGCAGGCTGGCTATGGCCTCGTCCACGAGCACCAGAGGGAACGGCTCGCCGCGCCAGTGAACGGACAGCTCTATCGCCTTGTGCAGGATCGTCCCGCGGGCCGTGGCCGGCGACCACGCGAAGGGCTGCTCGCGCTCGGCCAGGAACTTCCGCTCGCATCCCAGCGACTGGGCGAGCATGTACTTGCTCAGGAAGAGCCGGTCGTCGTCGAACGCTTTCGAGGCGATGGTCTCCAGCAGCGGTTCGGTCCCCTCCTCCAAGTGGTCGCGCAGCTCGTCGCCCAGGCTGGGATCGAACTCGGGGCGCTCGGTGCGTGAGGCCCCCAGGAGGTCCACCACCGCCTGCTGGGTCGGGTTGTAATCGTCGGAATGCACGCAGCCAGCGTGCCACAGCCCTATGACATGCCGCGCCCCGAACCCAGCCTGCGCCCAGCGGCAACGCAGCGGGTACGGCGGCTGTGTCACACCCCCGCGCGACGATGGCTGCCGATGGGAATGACCGCTCTCTCCTTCGCCGCCGCCGCCCGCTCGCTGTCCCGGGCCGCCCGCCTGCGCGACCTCACCGTGCCCGACTTCGCCAGCCCTCCGAGGCGGGCCGACCTCGACCGCTCGATACGCCGCCGCGCGGGCTGCCCGGTCGTGTCGGTGCGCTTGCGGGGCAGGCCTGAGAGTGCCGTGCTCGCGGACATGATCGAGGGGATCATCGTGGCCAACGGGCTCAACGGGGCCAAAGCGGACCTGGCGCGCTCAGCCCTCTGGCTGTCGGTCGATCACCCCGGCAGCAGCGACCGCGGCGAGCAACACGCCGACCTCGACCTCACGCAGGTCGCCTGAGCAGCGCTGCCGGCACGCATTTCGTCTACAGCAACAAGCAAAGGAGCAGCCGGCACAATGGAGACTTACGAGAATACAATGAATGATCTAGGCGAGGCCATCAGAGGGCTTGTGGAGTCATTATGGCCCTCGGATGCCGTCGATCTGTTGATTCTCCTCGCAGTGGCCTATCTGGTCTGGCGATTCGTGATTCCCACAGTGAAGCTCTTTGGGATGATCTCTTACATTGCGACCTATGGGTTGCTTCACTCGCGTACGCCTAGGCCGGACAAGGACTTCCAGGCCGATGCAGAGACCTCGGCCAGGCTCATCTCGCAGACGGAGGACTGGGTGGAAAAGAAGGGGTACTGGTCGATTCCACAGGATATGCCGCTCGGGTGGATCCGGGCCGTCGCTGCGTCGAATCACCCGCTGGTGCTGCGGGACGTCGCCAGATGCTCGCGAACCCCGGTGGATATTCTTGAGCGGCTCGCCGACCACCCTGACGCGCGCGTTCGCGCCGGGCTTGGAGGCAACCTGAGTGTTCCTCACAGCGTGCGCGATCGATTGTCGGAGGACAGGGCGCCCGAAGTGCGGGCCGCATTCGAGGAACACCGGGCTCAGCGTCGACCTGGCCGCCGGTTGGGCTGAATGTGGGGCGGCGGGTACCGTGGCGAGCGTGCCCGGGTGGCGAAATGGCATACGCGGCTCGCTTAAAACGAGTTGTCCTGACGGGCGTGTGGGTTCGAGTCCCACCCCGGGCACTCTCTCCGGCTTGAACACGCAAGCGCGCGGAGCCTGATGTGTCGATGACCCATCACCACTATCGCCATCTGAACGCGCGGGCTGCAGGCCTGACTTACTGAGAGGGATTGATCGTGGCCGATTGCGCCTTCGTCGGTCTTGGAGTGATGGGCTACCCGATGGCGGGTCATCTCGCCGCGTCCGGCCGCCATGTGACGGTCTACAACCGCACGGCGTCGCGGGCCGATGCCTGGGCGTCCGAGCACGCAGGAGCCGTGGCGCGCACCCCGGCCGCGGCGGCCGCCGGTGCCGAGTTCGTGTTCGTGTGCGTGGGCAACGACGACGATGTGCGCTCGGTGACGATGGAGGAGGGGGGCGTGCTGGGGTCGATGGCGACGGGCTCGATTCTCGTGGACCACACCACGGCCTCCGCCGATCTTGCTCAGGAACTGCACGCGGCCGCCGCAGGGCGTGGCGTCGGCTTCGTGGACGCCCCCATCTCCGGCGGGCAGGCCGGAGCGGAGAACGGCACCCTCACGGTGATGTGCGGCGGCGGCAGTGCCGATTTCGACCGGGCCCGGCGGGTGATCTCCGCCTACGCCAGGGCGGTCACGCTGCTCGGCGGGCCCGGCAGCGGTCAGCGCACCAAGATGGTCAACCAGATCTGCATTGCCGGGCTGCTGCAGGGTCTCGCCGAGGGCATCGACTTCGCCCGCCGTGCCGGACTCGATGTGGAGCAGGTCGTCGAGACGATCTCGCAGGGAGCGGCCGGCTCCTGGCAGATGGCCAACCGGGGCGTGACGATGGCGCGCCGCGAGTTCGATTTCGGCTTTGCGCTGGACTGGATGCGCAAGGATCTCGCCATCTGCCTCTCAGAGGCCGAGCGCATCGGCGCCACCCTGCCGATCACCGCGGTGATCGACCAGTTCTACGCTCGGCTGCAGCGCCAGGGCAGGGGCCGCTGGGACACCAGCTCGCTGATCGAGCTCCTAGTCGACGAGTCTCGCTGATCGGGCTCCTAGTCGACGAGTGAAACGCCCGAGCCGCGTCATCGCCGCGGAACGACCGCGGCTAGGCGCGCCGCGTCACTGCGAGGCGAAGTTGGCAGAGGCGAACTCCCAGTTGATCAAGTGCTCCACGAAGGCGTCGAGGTAGGCGGCCCTGGCGTTCTGGTAGTCGAGGTAGTAGGCGTGCTCCCACACGTCCACGGTCAGCAGGGCTCGCAGGCCGTGGCGCAACGGCGTGTCCGCGTCGTCTGTGTTCACGATGCTCAGGCCGTCGCCGCCTGAGACGAGCCAGGTCCAGCCAGAGGCGAAGTTGCATGCCGCAGAGTCGGCGAACTCGGTGTTGAAGGCGTCCAGCGAGCCGAAGTCCCGCTCCAGCGCGGCCAGCAGTTCAACCGACGGCGATCCCGTGCCGCCAGGGGTCATCGAGTTCCAGTAGAAGGCATGGTTCCACGCCTGCGCTGCGTTGTTGAACAGCGTGCCGGGCATGCCGGCCCCGGTGACGATGCCCTCCAGAGAGGAGTGCTCGTGATCCGATCCCGCGATCATGCGGTTGAGGTTGGCCACGTAGCCGGCGTGGTGCCGGCCGTAGTGGTAGCTCATGGTGCGCTCGCTGATATGGGGCTCAAGAGCGTCGAGCGGGTAGGGGAGCGGTTCATGCTCTATCGGCATCGGCGGGGGTGCCCTCCCATCGGCGGCTGCGAACGGCTCCGAACTCTATTGGCAGAACCGCCCGGCGCGATCCGCCGGAGCGCTGCCGGCCGGTATAGGGGCTGCCCTGCCGCCGGGCACCGGGAGCGGGATCATCCAGCGTAGAGGTTGGTGGGCTGGCCGACGGCGCCCACGTCCGCCGCGAAGAGCGCACCGGCGTTGGGCTCGCCCTCGGTGACGACGCCGGCGATCGGGTCGCGGGCGGTGGTGATGTACAGCGTGTCCAGGTCGGGGCCGCCGAAGCAGCAGCAGGTGGTCTGGGGCGAGCCTGGCGTCATCACCGTCTCCAGGCGCTCGCCGTCCGGCGAGAAGCGCTGCACAGCGGCGCCGCCGAAGAGTGCCACCCACAGGCACCCCTCGGCGTCGACGGTCATGCCGTCGGGCGCCCCGCTGCTGCCGTCGAAGGTCAGCAGCGGCCGCCGCCCGTCGATCGCCCCGGTGCTCTGGTCGTAGTCGAACCGGTCCACCCGGAACGTCAGCGTGTCGATGTAGTACATGGTGGAGCGGTCGGGGCTCCAGCCGATGCCGTTGGACACGCTCACCCCTTCCAGCAAGCGGTGCGCGCTGTGATCGCCGTCCACACGGTGCAGCGCCCCGACCGGCGCGCCCGTGTCGCCTGCGTCCATCGTTCCCTGGAACAGCCTCCCGGCAGGGTCGACCGCGCCGTCGTTGGCCCGGTTGGAGTCCGGCTCGCCCGGCAGCTCGATCACACCCTCGATGACCCCTGCGCCGTCGGTGAGCGCCACCGAGGGGCCCAGACCGAGCGCCAGGCCGCCGGTGGCACGCGGGGCCGCGTTGCCCACGGCGTCGGCGTAGTGCATCACCGACACCGGCTGTGCCGAGGCGTGGTCAAAGCGGTGCACGGCCCGGCCGGCGATGTCCACCCAGACGAGCAGGTCCTCCACCGGCGACCACACGCAACCCTCGCCCAGGGCGGCCTCGGCGTGATGCACGACCTCTGCATTGATCATCGCTGCGGCCCCCAATCTGCGGTTTCGTTTCAGACCCGATCTCGCCGGTCCTGGCAGCGGGCATGTAAACCCGAATTGCCTTGTCGTTTCAGACCCCATCTCGCCGGTGCCGGCAGCGGTCACGCGACCCCGAATCTGCGGTGTCGCCGCGCCAGCGTACACTCGGGTGCGGGGCCTGAAGTGGCCGCGGCGGCGCTGTCACGAGCCCTCTCAGCAGCCGGGGGCGGCTCCCCGTTGCTGTGAGATGCGAGAGGAGCACAACGATGAGCGACCCAGGTGTGAGCGACCCAGGACACGGCAAGTCACAGCGGTACACGATCATCTCTTCGGACTGCCACGCCGGCGGGAACATGGCCGCCTACGAGGACTACCTCGACCCGGCCTGGCGTGACGAGTTCAAGGCCTGGCGGGGTGCCTACCGCAACCCCTACCGAGATCTCCAGGACGACGGGCGCTCCCGCAACTGGGACGACGACCGGCGGCTCTCCGAGCAGTACGCCGACGGCATCGTGGCCGAGATCACCTTCCCCAACACGGTGCCGCCGTTCTACCCGACGGGGGCGCTCGTGGCCCGCCCCCCCAGCGACCGCCGGGACTACGAGAGGCGCTTCGCCGGCATCACCGCGCACAACCGCTGGCTGCGCGACTGGTGCGCCCGCTACCCCGAGCAGCGCTGCGGCCTGCCCCAGATATTCGCAGAGGACCTGGACGACGCGGTCGCCACGCTCGAGTGGGCCGCGGCGGAGGGTTTCCGCAGCTTCCTGCTGCCCCACATCCCGCCCGACAGCGATCTGCCCGGCTACTGGGACCCGCACTGGGATCGCCTCTGGGCGGCGGTCTGCGACCTGGACCTGGTGATGACCCAGCACGGCGGCAACGGCGGGCCCGACTACGGCAAGGCGCCGGCCTCGGGCGTGATCTTCTTGATGGAGGTCCCCTTCTACTCGCACCGCAACCTGGCCCACCTGATCATGTCGGGCACCTTCGAGCGCTTCTCGGGACTGCGCTACGTGATGACCGAGCAGGGCGTGGCCTGGCTGGTCGAGGAACTGCGGCGCATGGACGGCTACCACCGACAGATGCTCTCGGGCCGTGTCGGCGAGCTGGGCTTCGCGGCGGACATCGTGCTGCCGCTGAAGCCGTCGGAGTACTTCGACCGCAACGTCTGGATCGGCGCCAGCTTCCCGTCGCCGGGCGAGGCCGCGGCGATCCGCACCGTCGGGGTGCACAAGGTCATGTGGGGCAGCGACTACCCGCACCACGAGGGCACCTACCCGTACTCTCTGGAGAGCCTGCGGCGCGCCTTCAGCGACTGGAGCGTCGAGGACATGCGCGCGGTGCTGGCCGGCAACGCGGCCGAGCTCTACGGCTTCGACCTCGACCGGCTGGCGCCCCTGGCCGCGGAGCACGGCCCCACCCCCGAGCAGGTGGCCACGCCGCTGGCGGAGATCCCCTCTGAGGCGACCAGCCCCGCCTTCTTCAAGCCGTGAGCCCGGCCTCCGACGATCCCGCCGGGGCCTACGCGGGCTTCGAGGGCACCGTCGGCAAGGTCTTCTCCACCTCCGAGCCTCACTGGCCTGCGCCGCCCACGGCGCCCGCGGGCGCTCCCAACGTGATCGTGATGATGGCCGACGACCTCGGCTATTCGGATCTGGGCTGCTACGGCTCCGAGATCGACACCCCCGAGCTCGACCGGCTCGCCTCGGAGGGGCTGCGCTACACCGACTTCCACGTCAACCCCATGTGCTCGCCCACCCGAGCGTCGCTGCTGACGGGGCTCAACCATCACATGGCCGGCATGGCCACCGTTCCCCACAGCGACCCGGGCTTCCCCGGCTACGCCCACGAGCTTCGGGAGAACACCGTCACCATGGCCGAGGTGCTGCGCGACGCGGGCTGGGCCACGCTGATGGTGGGCAAGTGGCATCTCACCAAGGACGCCCACCTCAGCGACGGCGCCCCCAAGTCGAGCTGGCCCCTGCAGCGTGGCTTCGACCGCTACTACGGGATCCTCGACGCCTTCACCAACTTCCATCAGCCCCACCGTCTGTATGCGGACAACCACCACCTCGACATCGACCGGTATCCCGACGGCTACTACTTCACCGACGACCTGACCGATCAGGCCTTGCGCATGGTCGACGAGCTGCGCTCGTCGCATCCGACCAAGCCGTTCTTCATGTACTTCTCACATGGTGCCGTCCACGCTCCGCTGCAGGCGCCCGCGGCCGACATCGAGCGGTTCCGGGGCCGCTACGAGGCGGGCTGGGACGTGTTGCGGGCGGCGCGTTTCGAGCGTCAGAGGCAGCTTGGCGTGGTGCCGCCCCACGCGGTGCTGCCGCCGCGCAACTCCGAGGAACTGCACGAGGCCGGCGCCTGGGACGACCTCGATGACCGCTCCAGGGAGCTGTTCGCCCGCTACATGGAAGTGTACGCGGGCATGGTCCACAACGTCGACCGCAACTTCGGCCGCCTGCGCCGGCACCTGGAGGCCATCGGCGAGTGGGACAACACGATCGTGCTGTTCACCAGCGACAACGGGGGCTCGCGCGAGGGCCAGTACACCGGCACCTCGGCATACTTCCGCACGCTGCTCACCCAGGTGCGCTCGACGGAGCTGGAGGACGTCGCCGTCGACTACGAGCGCATCGACATGCTCGGCGGCCCCCGCACGCTGGCCCACTACCCCATGGGCTGGGCGATGGTGTCATGCACGCCGTTCCGGCTCTACAAGATCAACACCCACCGGGGCGGTCACAGCGTGCCCTTCATCGTCAGCTGGCCCGCCCGCTTCAGCTCCGGCGATGGCGGTGGCGACGCTGGCGGCGAAGGCGACGGCGGTAAGGGCGATGGCAACGGCAACGGCAATGGCAACGGCGACAGCGGCGACAGTGGCTGGCTGGGGGGCGGGATACGCACCCAGTACCAGCACGTGACCGACGTGCTGCCCACATTGTGCGAGCTGCTCGGCGTGGCCGTTCCCCGCAGTCGTCACGGTGTGGCGGTGCCCGAGCCGGCCGGTGCCAGCTTCACGGCGACGCTGCGCGATGCGGCCGCGCCGTCCACGCATCCCGAGCAGTACTACGAGATGATCGGCCATCGCGGCTACTACCGCGACGGCTGGTCGATAGTCACGTGCCACCGGCCGCGCCGGGCCTTCAGCGAGGACCGCTGGGAGCTGCACAACCTCGCCGCCGACCCGACCGAGTCGGTGGACCTGGCAGCCGAGCACCCGGACAAGCTCCAGGAGCTTGAGCAGGCTTGGGACGCCGCGGCCTGGGCCAACCAGGTCTACCCGCTCGACGAGGGCAACTCGGTCAAGATGATCCTGCGCCCGCCCTGGTACCAGGACTGGGCGGCCGAGACGAGGCTGCGGCCCGGCACTCCCACCCTGGAGCGCTGGCGATCCCAGCAGCTCATATTCCAGAAGAGCTTCGACGTCGATGTGGCGCTGCGTTGGCGGCCCGGTGATCAGGGCATGCTCGTGGCCCACGGCGACCAGGGAGGCGGCTACGCGCTCTATGTGGAGGACGACCGCCTGCTGTTCGTTCACAACGCTTACGGCGACTTGACCACGCTGGACTGCGGGCCGCTGCCCGCTGGCGCTGCAGGCGTGCGCCTGGCGATGGAGAACCCCGGCAACCTCGTCTGGAACGCCCGCTTGAGCGTGGACGGCGAGGCGGTGGGCGAGGCCCTTGGGTTGGTGTCGCTGATGGCGATGGCGCCCTTCGAGGGGATCGACGTGGGGATCGACCGCCGCTCACCTGTCAGCTGGGACGTCTATGAGCGTCACGGCCCCTTCGCCTATGCGGGCGACCTGCACTCGGTCACTTACCGGCCGGGCGAGCTCGCCCCCGACGCCGGTTCGCTGTGGCTCGACTACATTCGCTCGACCGGCACCCGCTTCGAGTAGCGCATGCGCAGTAACCCGACTACCGAGACGCTGGTCGCGATGCAATGCGCAGCCGTGCTCTCGGTCGGGCATTCAAGCAAGTCCGTTGCCTAAGTCAAGTTGCCGCACGGGGAAGCATCATGCATATCGGCTACACCGCTGAGCAGGAGGCGCTGCGCGGAGAGTTGTGCGCCTACTACGCCGGGTTGCTCACCGACGAGGTGCGTGCGGCTCTCGGCGCCGAGGACGGTACCGGCCCGGTGCACCGCCGCCTGGTGCGCCAGATGGGCGCCGACGGGTGGCTGGCTGTGGGCTGGCCGAAGGAGTATGGCGGCAGGGGACTGTCCGCGGTGGAGCAGTTCATCGTGTTTGACGAGTCGGTGGCGCTGGGGGCGCCGATCCCGATGCTCACCATCAACACCGTCGGCCCCACCATCATGCAGTACGGCACGGCCGAGCAGAGGGAGTTCTTCCTGCCGAGGATCGCCGGCGGCGAGTTGACTTTCTGCATCGGCTACTCCGAGCCCGATGCCGGCACCGACCTGGCCTCGCTGAGCACCCGAGCGGTGCGCGACGGCGACACCTACGTGATCAACGGCCAGAAGACGTGGACGTCACTGGCCCGCGACGCCGATTACATCTGGCTGGCGGCGCGCACCGATACCGACGCACCCAAGCACAAGGGGATATCGCTGTTCTGCATCCCGATGGAAACCGCCGGCATCAGCCTGGAGCCGCTCGATCTGCTGTCGAGTCACAACATCAACCACACCTTCTTCGATGACTGCCGGGTGCCGGCTTCGACGCTGATCGGTGAAGAGAACCGCGGCTGGGGGCTGATCACCAGCCAGCTCAACCGCGAGCGGGTGACGATCTGCTCCTCGGGCATGGTCACCAAGCGTTTCGAGGAGTGCGTGGAGTGGGCCAAGTCCGCCAAGCGAGCCGACGGCTCGTATGTGATCGACGAGCCGTGGGTGCAGCGCAACCTGGCGGAGGTGGCGGCGCGCCTGGAGTTCTTGCGGCTGGCCAACTGGAAGGTGGCTTGGACGGTGGCCACCAAGATCGACGGCGCCGGGATCGACGGTGCCGGGCCCGGCATGGACACCATCGCCGGGTTCGTGGCCGACTCGTCGGCTGTGAAGGTTTCGGGCACGGAGTTCTTCGTGGACGCCTACCGCAAGCTGATGCAGGTCTACGGCCAGCGCTCCTATGTGGTGGAGGGCTCGCCCGGCTACCTGACCCGCCTGGAGATGCTGTACCGCTCGACGATCATCCTGACTTTCGGCGGCGGCACCAACGAGATGCAGCGCGACCTGATCTCGCAGTTCGGCCTCGGCTACCCGCGTGCGTCTCGGTAAGCGCGGGTTTCTGGCGGGCTTGGGGGTGCCGTGACGCCGAACATAACTGACGAGCAGCTCCATACCGTGCTCGCGGTTTGCACCGGGATCTGGAGGGCCGGGCTATGGATTTCGAGCTGAGCGAGGAGCAGCAGGCCATCAGAGACCTGGCCGCGCAGGTGCTGGGTGACATGTCCTCTAACGAGCGGCTGAAGGCGCTAGCCGCGGACGGGGATCTCGTGGACCGCAGGGCGTGGGCCGCGCTGGCCTCGACGGGTGTGGTGGGCGCCTCGCTGCCGGAGGCCTACGGCGGTCTCGGGCTGGACTTCCTGGCGACGGCGGTGGCGCTGGAGGAGGCTGGGCGCTTCGCGTCGCCGGTCCCGTTGCTGACGACCGTGGTGATGAGCGCCATGCCGGTAGCGGCCTTCGGCACACCCGAGCAGCGCGAGGCGTGGCTGCCGGGCATCGCCGACGGTTCGGTGCTGGCCTGCGCAGCCCTGGCCGAGGACGGCACCGAGACGGCCGAGCCGACCACGACCGCCCGCCCCGACACCGGCGGGTTCGTGCTGGACGGCACCAAGGTGCTGGTGGCGGGCGGGCTTGACGCTGATGTGGCGCTGGTTCCGGCGCGGCTGGACACGGGCGGCGTCGGCGTGTTCGTGGTGCCGGCGGGCACGCCCGGCTTGGAGGTCCTGCCGGTGGAGGTGACAACTGGACGACCGGAGGCTCGCTTCGATCTGTCCGGCGTGCGTGTGGGCGAGGACGCTCTGCTGGGCGGCCGCGCCGCGGACGGCGCAGAGATCGTCCGGTTCATCGAGGACAGGGCCAATGTCGGGCTGTGCATGATGATGGCCGGAGCGGCACGAGCGGCCATCGAGTTGGCGGCTGACTACACCAAGCAGCGCCGGCAGTTCGACCGGCCCATCGCCACATTCCAGGCGGTCAGCCAGCGTGCCGGAGACTCCTACATCGATGCCGAGGCCATCTGGCTGACCGCCTACCAAGCCGCCTGGCGCCTGTCCGCGGGCCTGCCCGCGGAGCGCGAGGTAGCCATCGCCAAGTACTGGGCCTCCGAGGGCGGCTACCGCGTGGTCCACGCAGCGGTACACGTGCACGGCGGCGTCGGCGTCGACCGCGACTACCCCTTGCACCGCCATTTCCTGGCCGCCCGCCACATCGAGCTCACCCTCGGCCACGCCGAGCAGCAGCTAGCGACCCTGGGCCGACAGATCGCCTCACCCTGAGCGCTGTAGTGTCGTAGCGCTCCGAGGAGAGCCCTCGTGCCGGCCCTCGCCCCGACCGCACATCCCGCCGACACCTCACCCAATGGAACCACCACTACAACGGCAGCCGACGCCACAACGCCGTAGGCGGCCATCGGCAACACCCGCACCCAGCCTCACGCGAACCAACAGCTAGATGGTGCCTAGCGCGCGCTCCACTACGTCGAACGGTTGCTGAGCGAACACCATCTGGAACGTGCCGCGCATCGGGCCGTTGTGAACGGTCATGACACCGCAGTCCGTGGCCCTGCCACCCGAGGAGCTGCCGGCGTTGAAGGTCTCCTCTAGCACCCGGAACACCTTCTGCTTGTACTCCGTGTCGCCTGATCCGGCCAGATGGTCGCCCTTGAGCTCGAAGACGAGCAGGTGTGGACTGCCGTTCTGTGCCGATGCCATGGCGATGAAGTCGGGCCAGATGCGTTCCGGCTTCCAGCCGCGCAGGAAGTACTCGTCGCTCTGACGTGCGACAATGCGATGCCACCATTTCAGGGCTTCTTGTTCGTCCAGGTAGAACGCAAAGCGTTTCTCGAGATCCGAATCGAACTGTTCCTCGATCACGGGCACCATCAAGGACATCTGCAGCTGGGTGCCGACGCTCGGCTGAAGTTCATGGGCTCCGGGCAGCACCATCTCGTAGGGCTCGGTGCGGAGTAGATGACTGGGAAGGCTCGTGTCAAGCGAGAAGCGGATCTCCCCCGTCTTCAGCTTGTGACGGAACAGCTGCTCTGACTGTGCCTCGATCTGTCGCTGCACCTCCGATCTCAGCCCTTCGACCAGCGCCGCGCGCTGCCCGTAGATCTGCGCATCGGAGAGGCCGGCCGCACGCAGATCTTCGAGCGCCTCGGACGCGACGCGGCCCGCCTGCCACGGGTTGGGCGCAAGGTCGGCCAGACGGCGCGCATACCAGGACAGCAGCGGTGACGGATCTGGCAACCTTTCGGCTCGGCCCAGGCCCGCTGTCACCGCGCCCTGCTCAGCGAAGTCGACCGTTCCATAGTGCACCAGTGGTCGCTGGGGCAGTGATCGTTGCGTGTCTGTGATCCGGATGTCGTTCCAGTCGATGCGGGAAAGAACATGGCGCTGATAGTCCAGGTCGATCCACTCTTCTGTGTTGCTCGATCCGTCTGTGTCTCTAGGCAGGTCGTGCCGGTGCAGTACTTGTGGGAGCCGTATATCCGAACCCGATAATGCAGAACGGCGGTGGAAGTGGATTACTTGAGACCGAGCGTCGGTCGTGTCCCCCTTGACCTCATGGCTCAGGTCGCCGAGCCCCTCGTGTTCAAGGCCGTTCTTCACATGCGCCATCGCCTCGCTGACGGAAGTCTCGGTGCAGTAGACATAGCATTGGTCGAGACTAGCGACTCCGGTCCTGCGGGCATACGGTTGGCGCATCACGCGCCCGGCCAGCTGGGTGATGGCGCGTTTCGAGCCGGTCTTGTCAAGTACCACCAGCAGGTAGGCGAAGGCGCAGTCCCAGCCCTCCATCAAGGCCGACTTCGTGATGATCCAGCGGATGGGCGAGTAGGGCGACATGAGGTCGAGGCCCGTTATCTCATCGACCTCGGCCGACTTGATCGCGATCTGATCGGCGGGCACGCCGAGCATGAGCAGCCGCTCGCGGGCGTCCTCGGCGTGGATGTAGCCGGTATCGCGCTGCTCCTTGCCTGTCCGCTCCACACGGACCACCGCAATGGGCCGGATGTAGCGCCCGCCGTTCTCTGCGTAGGTCGCCGCCTCATGCTCCAGCTGCTCCAGCTCGTCAGCGGCCAGGGCCAGGGTCTGTCTCCAGTCCGTGTTGCTGGTGGTGCGCACCTGGATCGGCAGCTTGATCATCTCCTCGCGCTTGAGGGCGGGGCCTCCGATGTCGACCAGCAGGTTGCTGATGCCGGCATGGGGCGTCGCAGACAGCTCGATCACGAGGCTCGGGTTGAACCGGCTGATGGCGCCGACGAACTCCTCCTCTGCCCCGTCCCTCTTGCCGTATGCCTTGTGCGCCTCGTCAAGCACCGCGACGGGGCGCACCAGCTTGAAGACGTTGGCGAGGCTCTGCTTGGGGCGGTTGTCACCAAATGTCTCAAGGTCGGGATGCTCTTGCATCAGCTGATGTTGAGCCCGGAGGTCGTCGTCATCGGGAAAGAAGCTGGGATACTTGGCAGTGTTGCGGAACATCCGCAGAAAGTTCTTGTTCTTCTTGCGATTCGCGCCCTGCAGCGAGATGAGCATGACGCACAGGTAGTGCAGGACATCATCGCGTGTGAAATGATCATCCTTCTCAAGCACCTTGACGCGGCCCCCGCTGGCGCGTTCGAGCATCTGCCGGTAGGGGTGCTGACGATGCCACAGGGCTGCCTTGGTCTGCGCATAGATCGCTCTGGACGGCACAAACCAGAGCACTAGCCCGTTGCTCTGGCTGAGCCGCTCCAGCGCGCCTGCGCCCAGCAGCGTCTTCCCGCCGCCGGTGGGCACCTTGAAGCAGACATGCGGGATCGACCTGTCCTGCCCGTCTGTGCGCGGTATGTGCTCGCGGCGTGTCCGCGGCAGGTCGTCAGCATCCCTCAGGCTGTTCCAGGCCGCTCGAGGGACGCTGAGCAGCAGTCGCTCTTGCTCCGAGTCGGGCGCGGTCAGTATCGCTCTCAACTCTTCGGTCCGCGTCTGTGCCTGGCCGAGTGCGTTGCGCCAGCGCGAGAAGCGTGCGAGCGCTTCCTGCTGGTATTCCTTGAGTTCCATGGAACGCTCAGTCACATGGCGCGATACCATATCATTCACCACGATGCAGTTCGTAGGGCAGCTGGCAGAAGGTGATGTTGCGATGCGTCAGGTCGCGCTGGCTTATGTACTTGCCCGCACCGAACACCACGGCCGCCTTGCCGCGTCGCGCGATGCTGTCGGCCATGTAGTCGAACAGCATCGCCTCATTGCTGCGCAGCCATTCAACATCGGGCCGGTATATCAAGTAATAGTCGATGCCCGTTGCGGCGTCACTGTAGAAGGGTTCCATATCGGAATGAGATGGAGGTTCCCGCAAAGTGACCCCGCAAGATGTGTATAGTAGATGCGCAGCGAGGTCAGAATATTCGGGCAGCGCCTCGCCTGTCAGCATACCCTCGGCATCGATAGGTTCGCCCAAGGTGCAGTAGGTGAAGGAACCACCCAGGCCGGACCTCAACGCTGCGTCCTTGGCGCCCGGCACGCCGTCGATGACTCGGCGCATCCGTTCCGCCGTTATGCGGTCGGCATAATCCTCGCACTCGACCATAATGAACTTGCGGTTGCCGCCATCAGCCTGGTTGAGCGCCAGAACCGCATGCCCGGTAGTACCGCTTCCAGCAAAAGAGTCAAGCACGATAGCATCGGGACTGGCGACGACATCGATGAGTGTCGACAGGAGGCCGGATGGCTTGGGCGAAGGGAACTGCAGGCCAATCTGCTTCAGTTCGCTGTTACCGTTTGAGAAATTCGTGATAAGGTCTTTGAAGGTCGTTATGCTATGGTCGCGCACTTTGGTGAAGATCTGCCAGGTGTCACCGACTTTCTTGAAGTGCAGATTGGTAATGTCCTTATCGATTCTCTGTCTGCTCCAGCGCCATGCGTGAAATTTATGAATGCCATCGTTGCACGGCTTGGGAGGGATCAGCACATGGTCGGGAAACTGTTCGCTTGACTCTGTATCCGTGAACTTCACCGACTGAGTGCTAGGGGAGTAATGAATGTTGAACACCATCGTAGGTGCCGTTTCTTCATTGAACCTCGAGTTGGTATTGTAAAGCTGGTTCTTGATCACATAAGTTCCTAGAGCATCTTCGAGTTGATCATAATCCGTCATCTGATAGGTGTATGGCATGAGCTTGGTGGCCATCTTATTGTTTATATGCCATGCAGCGCCCAATAGATCAGCCTGCTTGGCATAGGCAAGTATGGTCTCATGCGTGCGAGCGGCACCCCGTGTCCCGAGCTGTCGGCCCTTTAGGTTGCTTACCCAAGCAAAGGAGTTCAAGAAGTTGGACTCGCCAAAGATCTCGTCGAGCATCATTCTCAGATGGTGGGACTCGTTCTCGTCGATTGATACCAACAGTATTCCATCATCGGCCAGCAGTTCTCTGATCAGTTGGAGGCGTGGCCACATCATGCAGAGCCACTTGTCATGGCGTTCCAGATCCTCGCCGTCGACGATGCCGTTGCGCGCAAGCCATTCGCTCATGATGGGACTGTTGACGTTGTCGTTGTAGACCCAGCCCTCGTTGCCGGTGTTGTAGGGCGGGTCGATGTAGACGCAGTCGACCCGACCCGCGTAGCGCGGCAGGAGTGCCTTGAGGGCTTCGAGGTTGTCGCCGTGGAGGATGAGGTTGTCGTCTGCCCCGCCCGCACCTTGGCCATGCGACCTGGCGGGGTCGGGGACCAGCGGTCGGTAGGGCACCGTCAGGTGGTGCGCGTAGATGTGCGCCTTGCCTTTGAAGTCGAGCGTTGGCACGAGGTCTGACCTCCTAGAACGTGGTGTGCCGCACCTTAGCCACCTGCTGTGACATACCGCGGAATTTCAAGTTTACCGAGGCCACACCAGGTACCAAGAGATGCACGAAAAGACATTTCGACGCACTATAGCCGAACTCGATGCGGCTGCAACGCCGGCCCGCAGGTGCGTCGCCGCGCCCGCGGCCGCGCGCGAAAGTGCCGCCAATCTCATTCGCACGCTCCAGGTGCGTCGCCGCGCCCGCGGCAGCGCGCCCCGGACGGGGCAGTGTGCCGGTATCGGGGCCATCGTCTCCCCCTGGGCGTGTCAGGCCGGAGCGCTCCGAGGGCGCTACCTTAGGCTCAGGATTTTCTGCGATACTGGTAGGCGTGACGGAGCAGGCCGCAACGCAGCTGCAACTCGGAGGCGATCAGCCCGCCGAGCGCAGCCTCGGTAGCGCTGGCGTGACGCGGGTCGCGGTGGCGCCGCAACTCCTGGAGTGGGCGCGCGCACGGTCCGGCATCGATGAGCCGAACTGGACGAAGTGGTTTCCTCGGTATGATGAGTGGCTGACGGGCGAACGGGCACCAACTTTCAGGCAACTCGACGAATTTGCGCGCAGGACACTTACGCCCATCGGCTACTTCTTTCTCGATGAGCCGCCAAACTTGACCGTGCCTATCAACGACTTTCGCACAATCGGCGATCGATCGGTATCTCAAGCAGCATCCGCGAGCCTACTGTACACACTGTATCGCTGTCAGGCTCGCCAAGAGTGGTACCGAGAGCACCAACTTCTGAATGCTGAGTCTCCTATGGCATTCATTGGCACAGCAACCACCGAGACTTCTCCCAAGCAGGTCGCTGACGAGATGCGGAAACGTCTGAACTGGGGGAGCGAATCCCGCAAGGGATCCAGTGACGGAAGCACAGCGCTTGCAAGCCTTCGTGAGAGTGCTGAAGCCATCGGTGTACTGGTCATGATTAGCGCGATCGTCGGCTCGAACAATCGTCGCAAACTTGATCCTGAGGAGTTTCGAGGTTTCGCTCTTTCCGATCCTTATGCCCCCCTCGTTTTTGTGAACGGCGCCGACTCGAAATACGCACAGATCTTCACGCTAGCCCATGAACTCGCGCATCTCTGGCTTGGATCCTCTGCCCTGTCTGATCATAATCCTGTATCGACGTACAATTTCAGCGTTGAGCGCTGGTGCAATCAGGTTGCTGCGGAATTGCTAGTTCCCGAGTTTGAGTTCGCTGCTGCCTACAACAAGAGCGTAGGAGTGCGTGCGCAACTAAGGCCACTGGCAAGACAGTTTCGCGTTTCGACGCAGGTTATTCTCGTTCGTGCACGTGAGATTGGGGTGTTGAAGTGGGACGAATACTTAGCTGAGTTCGAACAAGAGCGTCAACTAGTTCGTCAACGTATTGAAGGGGATCAACCGGTTACCGATTCGGGTTTGGGTGGTGACTACTACAACACCAAGCCAGTCCAGGTCAGCAAGCGTTTCGCTCGCGAGTTGATTGCGAGCACCCTTGAGGGAAGAACACTGTACACTGAAGCCTTTTACCTACTCGATGTGAAGAAGACGGCCACTTTCATGCGTCTAGGCGAGAAACTAGGAGTCATATAGGTGGCATATCTTCTTGACGCAGACGTCTTTATTCGAGCTAAGAACGATCACTACGGGTTCAACTTCTGTCCAGCGTTCTGGGACTGGCTCAACAAGGCTAATGTAGCAGGCGATGTTTATAGCGTGGAGGCTGTCTACACGGAACTGATGAAGGGTGGAGATCATTTGTCGCGCTGGTCACAGGCACACAAGCAACTGTTTCTCGTTCCCTCCTCGAGCGTATGGGAGTCCGTTCACTTGGTCAATCAATGGGTGCAGACCTCGCACAACTATGAACCAGAGGCCAAGGATGAGTTCGCGCTCAAGGCCGACTCGGTGCTGATCGGCCACGCACTCGCGGGTGGACACACGGTAGTAACCCATGAGCGTTCTGGCAAGGGGCGCAAGAAGATCAAGATTCCCGACGCAGCCGATGCTCTAGGTGTATCCTGTGTCGATCCGTTCCAAATGCTGCGAACGTTGGGGCCGCGCTTTGTGCTTGATCGTAGTAAGCCTGTTGCTCAGGGAGCCGTGAACGCATGAGTGTTGCTACGCATGGGGAGATTGTTGGGTTCATTTGGGGGATATGTAACCTTTTGCGGGGGCCCTATAAGCGCAATGAGTATCGCAAGGTCATCTTGCCGCTTACGGTGCTGCGGCGCTTCGATTGCGTTCTCGCAGCCACCAAACAGGCGGTGCTTGATGCGGATGCCCGATCTGCGGGCCAGGTCAACAGCGTTCGGGACGCACTGTTGAAGCAGGCATCGGGATATACCTTCTACAACACGTCGCGGCTGGACTTCCGGCGGTTGCTGGACGATCCGGACAACCTCGCGGCGAACCTTGCTGCGTACATCGAGGCGTTCTCGGACAACATCCGCGAGATCATGCGCTGTTTCGGCTTAGCGGTCCAGATCGAGCGCATGGCCGAGAAGAAACTGCTGTTTCAGGTCGTCAGCAAGTTCGCTGGGGTGGACCTGTCGCCCGGCCGTGTGGACAACATCCAGATGGGATACATCTTCGAGGAGCTGATCCGCATCGGAGCTGAGCAGGCCAACGAGGAGGCCGGCGAGCACTTCACGCCGCGCGAGGTGATCCGGCTCATGGTGAGCCTGCTGCTGTCGCCGGAACCCGACCTGGGCAAGGAGTACGTGGTCAAGACGATCTACGACCCTGCCTGCGGGACGGGCGGGATGCTGTCGGTGGCCGAGGACTACCTGCGCGAGCACAACCGCGACTCGAGGCCGCTGCTGTACGGCCAGGACTTCAACGATGAGGCGTGGGCGGTTTGCAAGTCCGACATGTTGCTCAAGGGACATGAAGCGGACAACATCATCCTGGGCGACACCTTCACCGACGACGGTTACGGGCTACGCACCGATGGTCGGCCCTGGACGTTCGACTACATGCTCGCCAATCCGCCCTTCGGCGTCACCTGGAGACAGCAGGAGCGCTCCATCAAGAACGAGCACGACACGCTCGGCTGGGACGGCCGCTTTGGTGCGGGCACGCCGCGCATCAACGACGGGGCGCTGCTGTTCCTGCAGCATATGCTCTCAAAGATAGCATCGGTGGATGTTGCCAGCGGCGAGGCAAACCGGGAAAGCAGTGGCAGTCGCATTGCCATCGTGTTCAACGGATCGCCGCTCTTCACCGGCGATGCGGGGAGCGGCGAGAGCAACATACGACGCTGGATCATCGAGAGCGATTGGCTCGAAGCGATCGTGGCGCTGCCCGATCAGCTCTTCTACAACACCGGCATCTCCACCTACATCTGGGTTCTCACCAATCGCAAGGAACCCCACCGCGCCGGCAAGGTCCAGCTCATCGACGGCCGGCAGTTCTACACCAAGATGCGCAAGAGCCTCGGCAACAAGCGCAACGAACTGTCAAAGACTCAGATCGATGACCTCACCCGCATCCACGGCAACTTCATCGACGGCGAGACCCGCGATCTGACCGACGAGGATCCGGTCACCCACCAGGCCCGCACCCGAGCGCGGGTGGTCAGCAAAGTCTTCGCCAGCGAGGAGTTCGGCTACCGCAAGATCACCGTCGAGCGGCCACTGCGCCTGAACTTCGCTGCGACCTCGGAGCGCATCGCCAGGCTCGAAGACGAGAAGGCGTTTCAGAACCTAGCTGTCGGTTCGCGTGAGGTTGTGTGCGCGTGTTGCGGGTGGGCCGCCTATGGCGGTGTGGTGTCGGTGGCAGTTGTAGTGGTGGATCCAGTGGGTGAGGCGTCGGCGGCGGTCGGCTTCGGATCGGAACTTGCGGGAGTAGAGGAACTCTTCTGCGATGGTGCGGTTGAAGCGTTCGGCTTTGCCGTTGGTCTGGGGTGTGTAGGGCTTGGTGCGCCGGTGCACGATGGCCCTCTCGGCCAGCAGGTCCGCGAACTTGTTGGAGCAGAAGTTCTTGGCGTTGTCGGTGAGGACTTCGTCGACGGCCATGTTGTTGGACCAGAACCACGCCTGGGCGCGCCGCCAGAACCCGACGAGGGTGTCGGCGGTCTCGTTGTCGTGGGCCTCGACGTAGGCGACTCGGGAGTAGTCGTCCACTGCCACGTGCAGATAGGTGTACCCCACCCGCCGCCGCTTGCGTTTGGAGCGGCGGGCCTCAGCCGAGCCGCGGCCGTGCACGCGCCAGCCGCCGCCAGGGGGATGCGGGCCACCTTCTTGATGTCGAGGTGGACCAGCTCGCCTGGGGCTTTGCGCTCATAGCGGCGTATCACCCGCCCGGTGGGCCGATCCAACCAGCCAAGACGGTTCAGCCCGTGGCGGCACAGGATGCGCCACACCGTCGACGCCGGCACCCCCGTACGCGCCGACAGATACACCGGACCCCGGCGGGTGCTCTGACGCAGCCGGCAGATGCGCTGCTCCACCGCGGCCGGGGTGCGCCGCGGGCAGCGGTGAGGACGCGAGGACCTGTCAGCCAGCCCCTCCCAGCCCTCAACACGCCAGCGCCGATACCACTTCGCCGCGGTGCCCCGCGACACCCCCATCTGCTTCGCGACCACCGAGATCGGCGTGCCCGCCTCGATCCGCTGCACCATCACCAACCGGCCCGCCGCGGTGAAGCGGGCATTAGCATGCGACATAGAGCCTCCTGTGTTCGTCCGATGTGCAACCACCACACTTACACAGGAGGCTCACCCCACGCTGCTACCAACCTCTATGGCCACTACACCTAGCCAAAAGCACGAAGCGATCCGGCCCACGTCACGATGCCGAGGTTGCCGACGGCCGCGAACGTCAGCAGCAAATCCGGGACTTGCTGCAGTCGGTCGAGCACGCGACCGGCGGTGAGATGGTCCGCGACCGCAAAGGGTTCCTCGACACGCTCACCGCGCAGGCACGGGCTTCGGGTATCCGCTTGTCGCCCGCCGAACGCAAGGCCGTGCTCGCTGCGCTCAGCGAACGGGATGCGAGCGCCGAAGTCTGCTACGACCGCAGGGGCAATCCCGAGCCAGACACGGAGTTGCGTGATACCGAGAGAGTGCCACTGTCCGAGAACATCGACGACTACGTAGCTCGCGAGGTGCTGCCCCACGTCCCTGACGCCTGGATAGACCACACGAAGACCAAGACGGGCTACGAGATCCCTCTCAACAGGCACTTCTACGTATACGAACCGCCGCGCCCGCTAGAGGAGATCGACAGCGACCTGCACGCTCTGGAGCAAGAGATCATCGGCTTACTAGCCGATGTAACCTCATGAGAAACCCCTACCCCGACTACCGCCACAGCGATGTGGATTGGCTAGGTGACATCCCCGAGCACTGGGAAGCGAAGCGGTTGGCCCATTCCGTTAGAAGATCGGATGTCCGGATAGAGCCCGAGGAGGCGCAGGGGGTCCCCTTTGTCGGGCTTGAGCATATTTCGTCGTGGACGGGAGACCTTTTGCCGCTTGATGATGAGTGGGCATCGGAGAGTCTGAGCAACTCCTTCAGCGACGGCGATATACTTTTCGCGAAATTGCGCCCGTATCTTGCTAAGGCATTTCTTGCTGACTTCGACGGACTTTGTTCAACAGAGTTCTTAGTGTTGGAGGCCGTCGATCATTCGCCTGAGTACCTGTTGTATCTGTTGCTTACAGATGGGTTCGTGTCCATAGTTGACTCATCTACATATGGCGCAAAGATGCCACGGGCAAGCTGGGATTGCGTGCGTGGTGTCCATGTTCCGGTGCCGACGGTTGGGGAGCAGCGGGCTATTGCTGCGTTTCTGGATGATTGCACGGAGCGGATCGATGCTTTGGTGGCGAGGAAGCGGTTGCTGTTAGAGCGGTTGGCGGAGTATCGCACGGCTTTGATCACCAGAGCAGTGACTCGCGGCCTGCCGCCCCAGGCCGCTCGTGCTGCTGGACTTGATCCATCGCCACCTCTCAAGCCGTCAAGTGTGGATTGGCTCGGCGACATCCCCGAGCACTGGGACACGTGCCAACTTCGTCACTTGCTTCGGGAGCCTCTTGCCTATGGTGCCAGCGAACCGGCTGACAGCGACGATCCGAATCACCCACGTTACATTCGGATCACAGACATCGATGAGATGGGATTGTTGAAGCCTGACACATTCCGCTCGCTTCAGCCAGAGGTCGCAGCACAATATCTGCTAAAGGAGGGTGATCTGCTATTGGCTCGGAGCGGGTCTGTCGGAAAGGCATTCCTATACGAGGAAAGATGGGGACCGTGCGCATTTGCGGGTTATTTGATCCGGGCAAGATTCGATCGGAAACGAACCTATGCGCCATTCATGAAGCACTTCGCTGAATCTGACGCGTTTTCCGAGTGGCTCGAATCAACTTTCATACAGTCGACGATCCAGAATGTAAGCGCAGATCGCTATGCGGCAATGCGGTTAGCTGTGCCGCCGGTGGGGGAGCAGCGGGCTATTGCTGCGTTTCTTGATGAGCGCACTGAGCGGATCGACCGGCTTTGTTCTCGGGTTGAGGAGGCGATTGAGCGGTTGCACGAGTATCGGACTGCGCTAGTTGTAGTGGCCATAGAGGTTGGTAGCAGCGTGGGGTGAGCCTCCTGTGTAAGTGTGGTGGTTGCACATCGGACGAACACAGGAGGCTCTATGTCGCATGCTAATGCCCGCTTCACCGCGGCGGGCCGGTTGGTGATGGTGCAGCGGATCGAGGCGGGCACGCCGATCTCGGTGGTCGCGAAGCAGATCGCGAAGCAGGGGGTGTCGCGGGGCACCGCGGCGAAGTGGTATCGGCGCTGGCGTGTTGAGGGCTGGGAGGGGCTGGCTGACAGGTCCTCGCGTCCTCACCGCTGCCCGCGGCGCACCCCGGCCGCGGTGGAGCAGCGCATCTGCCGGCTGCGTCAGAGCACCCGCCGGGGTCCGGTGTATCTGTCGGCGCGTACGGGGGTGCCGGCGTCGACGGTGTGGCGCATCCTGTGCCGCCACGGGCTGAACCGTCTTGGCTGGTTGGATCGGCCCACCGGGCGGGTGATACGCCGCTATGAGCGCAAAGCCCCAGGCGAGCTGGTCCACCTCGACATCAAGAAGGTGGCCCGCATCCCCCTGGCGGCGGCTGGCGCGTGCACGGCCGCGGCTCGGCTGAGGCCCGCCGCTCCAAACGCAAGCGGCGGCGGGTGGGGTACACCTATCTGCACGTGGCAGTGGACGACTACTCCCGAGTCGCCTACGTCGAGGCCCACGACAACGAGACCGCCGACACCCTCGTCGGGTTCTGGCGGCGCGCCCAGGCGTGGTTCTGGTCCAACAACATGGCCGTCGACGAAGTCCTCACCGACAACGCCAAGAACTTCTGCTCCAACAAGTTCGCGGACCTGCTGGCCGAGAGGGCCATCGTGCACCGGCGCACCAAGCCCTACACACCCCAGACCAACGGCAAAGCCGAACGCTTCAACCGCACCATCGCAGAAGAGTTCCTCTACTCCCGCAAGTTCCGATCCGAAGCCGACCGCCGCCGACGCCTCACCCACTGGATCCACCACTACAACTGCCACCGACACCACACCGCCGTCGGCGGCCCACCCGCAACACGCGCACACAACCTCACGCGAACCGACAGCTAGTGAGCGCAGCCGTCACCGGCAAGATCGATGTTCGCGAAGAGGCGAAGGCCGAGGCCAGAGGTGTTAGCCGATGACAGATCAGAGGACGGAGCGAGCATTGAGTCGGCAGTGGCCTCATTTGAGTCGGCAGTGGCCTCGATGCTGGCAGAGGGCGGCTGGCGGACCGGCGACCGGGCCGAGTGGGACGTTGAGCGGGCGCTGTTCCCCGAACGCGTGACCGCCTTCATCGAGGCCACTCAGCCTGAGTTGTGGGCACAGCTTGCGCAACTGCACGGCGACGCCCTTGCTGATTCGCTCATCGAACAGCTGGCGCGTGAGCTTGACACCAAGGGAACCCTGGACGTGTTGCGTCATGGGTTCCGCTTCTGGGGCAAGACCCTGAGGCTGGCGTACTTCCGGCCCGCACATGGCTTGAACCCGGATGCCGTGGCGCGGTTCGAGCGCAACGAGTTGACGGTCACCCGCCAGGTCAAGTGCCATCCCGGCAAGGGTGACACGGTGGACATGTTGCTCGCGTTCAACGGGCTGCCTATTGCCACATGCGAGCTCAAGAACCCGATGACCGGCCAGAGCTGGCGCCACGCCGTAGAGCAGTACCGGCGTGATCGCGACCCCGAAGCGCCGCTGTTCCGCTTCTCCAAGCGGGCCCTCGTGCACTTCGCGGCGGACTGCGACGAGGTGCACATGACGACTCGCCTTGCCAGGAGCAAGACCCGGTTCCTGCCGTTCAACCGGGGCGGCGCGCCCGGCGGAATCGGCTGCGGCGCCGGCAACCCGCAGCACCCGTCGGGGTACCGCAGCGGCTACTTCTGGCAGGAGGTGCTCCAGCGTGACCGCTTCCTGGACATCGTCGGCTCATACATCTTCGTCGAGGAACGCACCGAGAAGGTCTACAGCGACAAGGGCGCACGCAACCAGACCCGCAAGACGCTCGTGTTTCCCCGCTATCACCAACTCGACGCGGTCACCAGGCTCATCGGCGCCGCCCGCGCTGACGGGCCTGGCCGCAACTACCTGATCCAGCATTCCGCGGGCAGCGGCAAGACCGACAGCATCTCGTGGTTGTCGCACCGCTTGGCGAGCCTGCACACCGCCGAGGACGTGAAGGTCTTCGACTGCGTGGTGGTGATCACCGACCGGCGCGTGCTGGACCAGCAACTGCAGGAGGCGATCTACCAGATCGAGCACGCCCAGGGCGTCGTCAAGGCGGTCGATCAGGACTCCGGCCAACTTGCCGAGGCTCTCGTCGACGGCACCAAGATCGTCATCACCACGCTGCAGAAGTTCCCGTTCGTGATGCAGCGGCTGCTGGCGATGGCCGGAGCGGAGGGCGACGCTCCCACGGCTGCGCAGGCACAGCAGGCCGAGCGGTGGCGCAGGCAGATCGCTCGGCGGAACTACGCGGTGATCGTGGATGAGGCGCACTCGAGCCAGAGCGGCGAGAGTGCCAGCGAGATGAAGGCGGTGCTCGGAGCGCGCTCCCAAGCCGCACTGGCCGAGGCCGGCGCCGATGGCGGAGACTGGGAGGACAGCCTCAATGCGGTGGTGGCGCCGCGCCGCGCCCAGCCCAACCTGTCGTTCTTCGCGTTCACGGCCACGCCCAAGGCCAAGACCATCGAGTTGTTCGGCACCCCTGGCGGCTCGGGCAAGCCCGAGCCGTTCCATGTCTACAGCCTGCGCCAGGCCATCGAGGAGGGTTTCATCGAAGATGTTCTGCGCAACTACACCGACTACAACACCTACTTCCGGCTGCTGAGCAAGGCCGAAGGCGACAATGACTTCCCCAAGCGCCGCACGTCGCGCGCGCTGGCGAAGTTCGTGAGCCTGCACCCGCACAACCTCGAGCAGAAGACGGAGGTGATCGTCGAGCACTTCCGCAACCAGATCCGCCACTGCATCGGCGGCAGGGCCAAGGCGATGGTGGTCACCTCGTCCCGGTTGCACGCCGTGCGCTACATGCAGACCTTCAAGCGATACATCACCAGGCGCGGCTACACCGACGTCCACCCCCTGGTCGCGTTCAGCGGCACCGTGACCGACCCCGACACGGGCGAGGAGTTCACCGAGCCGTCGATGAACATCGACACCGTCTCGGGCAGGCCGATCAGCGAGGCCGCGCTGCCGGGGCGCTTCGACTCGCCCGACTACCAGATACTGCTCGTGGCCGAGAAGTATCAGACCGGCTTCGACCAGCCGCTGCTGCAGGCGATGTATGTCGACAAGCGCCTCGACGGCGTGCAGGCCGTGCAGACGCTGTCGAGGCTCAACCGCACCGCTGCGGGCAAGTCTCCACCGTTCGTGCTGGACTTCGTCAACGATCCAGAGGACATTCGAGCGGCCTTCGAGCCCTACTACGGCCAGACCTCATTGCAGGAGTGCTCCGACCCCTACCAGCTCGACAGGCTCGGGCACGAACTCGACACGGCGCAGGTCTACCACCGCAGCGAGGTCGAGGAGTTCGCGAAGGTCTTCTACCGCCCGCGCAGCGAGCAGCGACACAGCGACCACGCCCGGCTTGAAGCCGCGCTGCAGCCCGCGTGTGACCGCTTCGACGCGCTCGAAGAGGAGCAGCAGAGCGAGTTCCGCGACCGGCTCGGCGCCTATGTGAGCCTCTATGCGTTCTTGAGCCAGATCATCCCGTACGCCGATGGCGACCTTGAGCGCCTCTACGCCTTCGGCAAGGCACTGCTGCCGCGCCTGCGCCCCGACCGCTCCGCCGTTCGCCTATCCGATGACATCGAACTCGAGTACTACCGGCTCCAGCAGGTCTCGTCGGGCCGTATCAACCTGGGCGAGGACGGCGACGAGGCCGCAGTCAAGCCGGCCACAGAGGTCGGCACCGGCGACCCCGAGGAGCCGACCGCGCCGCTGTCGGAGATCATCGAGCGCCTCAACGACCGCTTCGGTACCGAGTTCGACAAGTCGGAGCGCCTGCTCCTCGAGCAGACGGTTCAGGACGCCATCAAGATTGAGGACATTGCTAGAACAGCCACGGCCAACCCCTTCGACAAGTTCAGCCTCAGCATTCGCCCGCAGATCAAGGGACTCCTGATCGAGCGCCTGTCCGAGAACGAGGCGTTCGTGAATCGGGTCTTCAGCGACGCCGCGTTCCGGGAGATCGTTTACAGCGGCCTTCTAGAGTCCATCTTCGAGGCTGCCATAGCCGAGCATCAGCAGCCCGCCCGTCTGCCTGTCTGAAAGAGCGCCAAAGCGGAGGCAGACGCGGTGTGAGCCTCCTGTGTAGTGAATGTCATCATCGACATCACACGGACAGGAGGCTCACACCGTCAGGCTGTTATCGGCCCTCTATGTTGGACTGGTTGCCTCCGGAGACCCTACCGGCCCGTCCAGTTGGGTTCGTCGAGCATCGGGTCACGGGGGAGAGGCGCAGCGACCTCACGCGGTTCTGCCGAGCCGTCCATCAGCGACGAGTAGTACTCCCAGGCGCTTGCACCGATCTGCGTGCCGATCTCGAGCGATGTCTCGACTGCGTCGCGGAAGTGGACTCCGGCCCACAAGCGACTCTCACCGCACTGATTTGTATAGTCGGTCCAAGAGTCGAACTGCACCATGATGGGCTCGGCCGGGGTTATGCCGCGCTCCATGTTCGTAGAGCCGGGAGGCATCATCTGGCCGTAGGCGTGGCCGCCCATGAAGTCCGTGGGGATCTCGTCGGAACCCGCATAGTTGCGGGCGGCCTCCGCATAGGCGGCGCAGAAGATGGTTGTCGCCGAGGGATACTCCGGATGGTCTCCGGAGAGAAGGTAGCTCTGGAACTGGCTGCCGGGCATCTCGACGGTGCCGCGGCCCGGGCCGCCCCAAGCCTCGACCGTCTCATCGCCGTACAGGTACCTGATCGCAGTCACCGGACGCACACTGTCATAGCGTGCCTTCTCCTGCCAAGCGACGATCCCAGCGTCCCAGGCGGCCATGTGGACCAGGAACTCAAGTTGCACATGCTCCACGACACTGTGCTTGTTCTTGATCCATGGCAGGAAGATCGCGTCGCGCGTCTTGTTGTCGAAGAACTCCGCAAGCAGCTTCTGCTCGTCCGTCAAGTTGGCGGACATCTCAAGGATCTCATCAGCCTGCGCCCGGTATGCCTCCATGTTCTCGTGATTGCTGGCCTCCGGAGCCGGGAAGCGGATCGAGCGCGGGTCGAAGTCGCCATAAGGCTGCACATTGGCCCACTGGGGTGTCACGAAGTGCTGAGGCCCGTAGTTGCCGTAGCGCTCCTTCTTCATGCGCGGCTGCCAGCGTGAAGGATCGTTCAGCTCGTAGGGGCTGTTGACGGGAACGTAGCCGGTGGTGTCGGCGAAGCCGCCGGCGGCATTGAATCCGTCATTGCGCCGACCGTCAATAACGCACTTAGCGGCCAGATTGCCGATGGCGGCAGGCGTGGTGGCGTTGTTGTCGAAACAATCTTGATCCATGCCGGATTCGTCATCCGGGTCGAAGCCGTGTGCGGACAACATGGCGCGCCACTGGTCCGCACGGTGCGGCGCGATGCTCATAAGCAAGCGGGAGATGGTGTACAGCAGCGCTTCGTTGGCGTAAAGGTTGTTGATCGTCTCCGCTTCCGGTCGACGCTCGAAGCGCGAGTACATGCCAACCGCCGTCTCGTGATAGGGAGCCATGGCATCGAAGCCGCCGGTCATCAAGTGGGTCACAATAAAGTGAACCAACGACGCATCACCGCCGACATGGGGCGGAGGTGACACCTCGCTCCAGATCCAGGGGCCGACATTGGGCACGACCACGCTCCACAGCCCGTTGGCGGTAACGAAATCGATCGGCTGCCCCGGCGGTGGGAAGGCGAGCCGCTGCGTGTTGTCGAGCATCTCGAAGTCCACCACCGTGTCGGCGGGCGTCATGGGCGCGGCGGGTGCTGGACCTGCATCGGCCATCATGGCCTCGCCCGCGGGTCCCTGGGGCCCTGTCTCGCCGGCCGGCCCCTGGGGGCCCGCCTCACCCTCTGGTCCCTGAGGCCCGGGTTCGCCCGCCGGCCCCTGCTGCCCGGTCTCACCGGCCGGGCCCGCTGACACGTATTCCTGAGCGATGTCACGCACCTCGGACTCGCTGACACCGCCCCCGCAAGCGGCCACAAGAGTGGCAAAAGCGAGAGCCGGCGCCCCCGACCGCCGCAGGCTTGCTGCGCGGTTGAGGCACCTGCGGCCGGCCTTCACAACTGTCGAACCGCGGGGTTGACGTTCTTCTGACATGTTTCCCTCCCGTCTGGGTAGCGAATCGCCGGGGGGGGGGGGGTGCCTCCGACGAATTTGGATGGATGTATCGTAGTCCAGCAAGCTCTGCCGCTGTCAAGCATTCATGTTCGGCTCGTGAATCTGCCCCTGAGACTCGAACTTCCCGGGTTCGCCGACACTCATTTCTCGAGTCGAGTCATCGGCACCGGCGTGTCAAGTCATGGTGGTGCAGGTCAGCGCTCCGTTTGAGTGCCCGTCCGTCTTGGTGGGGCGGATCAGCCTTCGTGGGGCAGATGAGCGTTCGTGGTGCGGATCAGCGTTCCAGCAGGGCGCGTGCGAGCAGGGCCGCGCCCAGCAGGCCAGAGTCTTCGCCCAGCGCGGGATCTGTGACGAAGGCATCGTCGTTGTGGCCGTAGTCGGCGTAGCCGCCCATTTCAACACGGCTTCTCGCCAAGATCATCGGTGCCAGGCCGTGGCGCGCGCCGACACCGCCGCCGAACACGATCCTGTCCGGTGCCAGAGAGTAGGCGAGCACACGCACCAGCTGGGCGAGGTAGCCGGCTTCGAGTTGCCAGATATCGCAGTGTCCGCCTGCGCTGGAAAGGTCGGCTGTCGGGTCGGTTATGTCAGACGGGTCGATTCCCCAGCGTTCGGCCATTGCAGGGCCACAGGCCATGCCCTCGAGGCAGTCACCGTGGAAGGGGCATCTGCCCGGATAGTCGTCACCGCTCACACGGCGCACGGGTATGTGTCCCAACTCGCTGTGGCGACGACCCCTCACAGGCGCGCCGCCTGCGGCGATCGCTGCGCCGATGCCAGTGCCCACCGTCACATATGCGAGCCGCTCGGGCCGGGGCGCCGGTGCCAGGCACTGCTCGGCTACGGCCGCGCTCTCGACGTCGGTCTGTATGTCCGCCGGCACGCCCAGCGACTCTGACAGCCGAGCGACGATGTTCGTGCCGCTCCACGAGGGTTTGGGTGTGGCCGTGATCGACCCGTAGCCCTGCGAGGCGGGATCGAGGTCGAGCGGCCCGAACGAGGCGATGCCGAGCGCGGCCACGGGATCGCCGCCGGCGAAGAACTCCGAGACGGCCGCCAGCGTCGTTTCCGGGTCGCTGGTAGGGACGCGGCAGGATTCCAGGATCGTCATGTCACCGGCGACGACCGCGGCGCGGAACTTCGTCCCACCGGCCTCCACCGCCCCCAGCAACGAACGCGTCACGGCCCAGCCTCCATTCCCGCCCCCGCTCCAATGCGGACGCCTAGTGCGAAATGCGGACACTCAGTGCTTAATGCGGACATATTATGCGTAATGCGGACACCTAGTGCGGGCGCGCTGGTACGATGTGAGCGCTCCATGGCCGCCACCCCCAACCCATTCACTCCCGACTTCGGGCGCAGACCGGCCCTTCTGGTTGGCAGCCAGGACATTCTGGACGATATCGCCGACTCGCTGGCATCGGGGCCGGCACACCAGGGCTACACCCGACTCCTGCTGGGCCAGCGCGGGGCTGGCAAGACGACCCTGCTGGCCGAGGCGCGCGAACTCGCTGCGAGCGACGGGGCGATGGTTCTTGACGCTGACGCATCCACGCCGGGCCTGCTGGAACGCATCTCGTCGGCCATCGCCGACGCTCGGGAACTGTACGAGGCAACTGCACGGCGGCGCCCTCGACGCAGCGCCCGCGTCTCGGGTGTCTCTCTCGGGCCGGTCGGCGTTCGCTGGGAAGACATGCCGGCGCCGCAGTCCGAGCGGAGCCTGCGACACCACCTGGAGTCCCTGGCGTCGTGGGCGGCCGAGCATCAGTCCTACGTGCTGCTAACCGTAGACGAGATGCACGCGGGAGACCGCGACGAGTTGCGGCGCCTTGCGGCGGATGTCCAAGCCATAACCAAGGTGCGGGCACTCCCATTGGCCCTCGTCGGTGCCGGGCTGTCCGAGATGTCCCACACAGTGTTGGAGGACAAGAAGATGACCTTCTTCCACCGCTGTCTCAGGAAATCAATGCCGCCCATTGATTTCGACGATGCTTGGCGGTGCTTGCGGCTGACAGTCAAGGAGGCGGGGGGAGTCGTTCACAGCGACGCCCTGAAGTTGATGGCCTCAGCGGCAGCCGACAGCCTCCCGTACCGGCTCCAGAGCATCGGACATCACGCCTGGGCACTGTCTGGCGCCCCGGAAGCCGAGATCGACACGGACTCGGCGTCCATGGGGGTGCAGCGAGCTGACGCCGACATAGCCGAGAAGATCGTCGCTCCCATGTGGCATGACCTCAGCGAGGCCGACCAGTCTTACTTGGCGGCGCTCGCAGGGTGTGGGGGCGAGGCGCTCCCCGCCGAGATCGCCAAGCTGTTGCGGGGACGTTCCAGTCGGAGCCTGGCACGCTCGGAGCGCCGTCTAGCCGCCGCAGGCCACGTGAGCAGAACCAGCCGGGCGACCATCACGCAAGCGGGTGTGCTGACAGCCGAGGCAGTCATAGCTATCGCCGCCCGCGAGGCCGAATACGGAATCCGGGCCGCCGACGTTCCCGAGCGGACAGCTCGGGGCCGGCGGTGTAACGTCGAGATGCCCCGGGCCAAAGCAAGATGTGTTCTACCCCGAGGCCACAGCGGAGGGCACCGCTCCCGTACCTAGCACACCAGGCCATCAACTACATGTGAGGACTCTGCTTCGGCCAGGTAGTCGGCCCAAGCGTCGGGATCGCCCCGCAAGGCCGTGAACTCCTCTTGCACTCTAAGGTTGAACCGCATACGCCTGAGCGCCTCGGCGGCCTGGCCAACGGTCTCGGTAAGGCTGTCGCCTGCGTCCGTACTCATCTCAGGGGGTGGGCTGCTGTGGGGGGTGGGGGCTGAGAATGGCGTCTGCGATCCGGTCCTCGCAGGCGGCCTGGTCCCACCAGGAGATCTGGAGCTGCTTGGCCCGGCGGAAGTAGAGCTGGATGTCGTAGTCCACGGTGAATCCGATGCCCCCGAACACCTGCTGGCACATGGCGGTGATATCGCGGTAGGTGCGGCAGGCGAACAGCTTGGCCATCGGCGCGAGCGCTCCGGTGGAGCGGCCGGTGCTGTGCGCCCAGGCCGCCTCGCACACCAGCAGGCGAGCGCCGTCCAGCTCGGTGCGGGCATCGGCCAGGTAGTGCGATATCGCCTGGAACTCGGCCAGCGCCTTGCCGAACTGGCGTCTCGTCCGGGCGTACTCGACGGTGATCTCCAGGGCGTAGGCGGCTCCGCCCACGGCTTGGGCTGCAGCCAGGATCGCCCCGGCGTGCATGACCCGCTCCCAGGCGTCCCACCCCGCAGCCGCTGAACCTGCGAGCCCGGGATCGCCCAGCCGTGCCGTGGCCGGTACTGCCACCTGGTCGAAGACGGCGAGGTACTGGGTGTCAGACGAGATCGACATGCGCTGCTCGAGGCGCAGGCCCCGAACCCCTGCGGGCACTGCGAACAGCCCGATGTCGCGCTCGGCGTCGCCGGTGCGCGCCAGCACCACCAGCAGGTCTGCGGCAGCCGCGAAGGCGACGTGTGCCTTGGTGCCGTCCAGCACGTAGGCGTCGCCGTCGCGGCGGGCGCTGAGCCTCACACCGCGCGGTTTGAACCCCCCGCCAGGCTCCAGCCAAGCCATCGTGGCGATGGTCTCACCCGTGGCGATGCCGGCGAGCAACTCGTCACGCTGGTGTACTGAGCCGGCCTCGGCTATCGCTCCGGCCGCCATGACACAGCTCGTGAAGTGGGGGAGTGGCGCCAGCGAGCGTCCCAGCTCCTCGTAGAGAACCACACCGTCGAGCAGGCTCATCGCAGAGCCCCCGGCCTCCTCGGGAACCATCAACCCGCACAATCCCAGCTCGCCGAAGCGCTCCCAGAGCTCGCGGGCGATGCCGTCGGGGTCGTCCTCGAGCTCACGCACCCGGCTCAGCGGAGCAAGCTCACCGCAGAGGCCGCGCACCATGTCACGCAGCATCTCCTGCTCCTCGCTGAAGTCAAGATCAAGCATCAGAACCTCCCGGCGTCGTGAAGCGTCATGGCAGCCACTGTTCGCCGTGGCGCAGCCACGGGTTGTCGGTTGCGGAGGCAGGAAGGGCGATGCGGGCCGTGCCGGTGGTGCAGGTCCGTCCATCGGCCTGCAGCAGCAGTTCCAGCTCCGCCCAGCCGCAGCCGGCCCCGTCCACTGGCACCGCCGTGACGGTGGCCGAGATGGTCATGCGCTCGCCCGGGAACACGGGGTCGCGCATCCGGAACGACATACGTCCCAGCCGACCCCTCGGGCCGGTCCAGTCGGTGACGGCCCGCTCGAACCAGGCCAGCTGGTTGGGCGTGTTGAGAAAGATGTCGCGGGTGCCGTTGCGCTCCGTCGCGAAGCGGTAGTCATGGTGCATCGGCCGCCAATCCCGGCTCGCCAGCGCACCGAGCACCACCGTCGTCGCCGTGACGTCGTGGTGAACGTCGGGCAGCCTCTGGCCTGCCATCACCTGGTCCTGGGTCGGATCGGGCTTGACCTGACCGCCGGTCGGGGGGGTTGCAAGATCGCGGGAGGCCTCGGACTCGCCGCTGTGGTCGGGCGATGGCGTCTCGGAGTCCTGACCGGCTTGGAGATGAGCCTTGGCCTGACCGCCCGCCGGCTGCGTCGCGTGGTTGCCTGAAGATGGCGATGGCGCCCCGGTGCCGGCAGTCCCGGTGGCCTCCGGCGCTGCGGGCCGCTTGTAGCCGAACCCCGTGTAGGACTCGACCCCCACGAGCGCCTCGTGCTGGTTGTGGTACTCGACGTCGATCACCCAGAAGCGGCCGGTGCCGAGGCGGGTGGTCTTCGGGTCGCTCACCGACCTGAGCACCTGGCGGTGGCTGATGACGTCGCCCGGGCGCACCGGCTCGCGAAAGACCACCGTGTTGTCGCTCATGATCGCCTCGGGAAGATCGAAGCGGGCCTTGAGGTCGAAGTGCGCCTGCAGCGCCACACGCTCGCCGTCGCTGCCCGGCGACCAGCGATGCGGCCGCATCCAGATCGACAGAGTGCTCAGCGGCAGGATGGGCCCGGACGTGAGAGCGTCGGCGACGGCGGCGTCCCAGTACAGCGGGTTGCCGTTCTCGGTGGCCGCCAGCGTGTTCCACCCGTAGCCGAGCTCGGCGCCGAAGTCGGCCGTGGCCGGATACTGCGCCTGACCGATCAGGCCGGCGACATCGCCGGGGAGCTGCGCACTCATCTGGCGACCACCCACCCAGCACCGTGCCGACGTTGGGGGTGGTCAGGTCTCGTGAGGCTGTTCGTCGCACTCATCAGGCGACCACCCCCGCAGCGGTCAGCGCGGCTGCGGCCTCGCTGTCGTAGCCCGCCTCCGCCAGCAGGCTTGTGGTATCGGTGGAGGCCGGATCCGGCAGGCGGCACGGCTCGGCAGTCTGCGAAGCGCCCGCCCACACCGGCCCCACCTGGCGCAGCCGCCCCGCGGCCGGATGCTCGGCCTCGATCACCGCGCCCCGCGCCAGGTACTGCTCGTCGTTCACGGCCTCGGCCACGCTGTTGACCGGCGCCACACAGCAGTCGGCAGGGCCGAGGCGGCCGACCCAAACGTCGCGGTCTGCGGCAGCGAAGCGCTCCGCCAGCGCCGAGCGGATCTCGTCTTGGAGGCTGTCGTCGGTCTGAGCGTCGATGTAGCGGTCGAGATCCAGGGCACGGCACAGGTTCGCCCAGAAGGCCGGCTCGATGGCCGCCAGGGCAAGGTGCTTGCCGTCGGCGCAGGCGTAGGCGTCGTAGCAGGCGTACCTGCCGGTGAGTATGTAGTGGCCCGGTCCCGGCTCGGCGCCGGTGGCCAGATACTCATCGGCGTACAGGGACATCATTCCCAGGGCGCCGTCGGCAACCGACACATCGAGGAACTCGCCGGCTCCGGTGCGCTGCCGGCGCAGCAGAGCGGCCATCACCGCCATGGCGGCGTGCATCCCGCCCGCGGCGATGTCGGCCACCGTCGCTCCCGGCAGTGCCGGCACGCCGCCGGCGCGGCGGCCGCTGCAGTGCAGGTATCCGGAGACGGCCAGGTAGTTGAGGTCGTGTCCAGCCCAGTGACGGCGCGGGCCGTCCTGGCCGAAACCGCTGGTCGAGCAGTACACGATCCGCTCGTTCGCCGCCCGCACGGCGCGGTAGCCGATCCCCAGGCGGTCGGCCACGCCCGGGCGGAAGCTCTCCACCACCACGTCGGCGCCGCCGGCGAGCGCCAGGAACGCCTCGCGCCCGCGGTCGCTCTTGAGGTCGAACAGTGCCCGGCGCATGTCGCGGAGGCCGCTGTAGGCATAGGGGGGCGGCACCGTGGATGTGGCGGCTCGGCTCGGCACCGGCCCGACCTTGACCACATCCGCGCCGTAGTCGGCCAGCAGGCGCGTCGCCCGCGCCCCCGGACCCACGGCCGCCAGGTCCAGCACGCGGATCCCATCCAGCGCGCCCGGATCGGAGTCGGCCTCGCTGTCGAGGGCGTCCCGAGGTGAAGTTGTGCCGCTGTCGAGGGCATCCATGCCGGAGGTGGCCGCCGCATGGCCCCGCGCGCCCGGATCGGAGTCGGCGGCCTGCGTTTCGGAGCCTTGCGTGGTCATCCCGTCTAGAAGTTCTTGGGGAGGCCGAGGCCGCGGCGGGCGATGATGTTCTTCTGGATCTCTGAGGAGCCGCCGCCGATGGTGTCGATCACCGTGAAGCGGTAGGTCGACTCGGCGCGGCCCTGCATCGGCGCGTCCTCGGTGTGCACGCGCAGCTGCGATCCGGGTCCGGCGATGTCCATGGAGGCGTCGGCGAGCCGCTTCGACAGCTCGGTGGCGTAGAGCTTGTACTCCGACGCGGCCACCGTCGGGGGCTGGAACCCCTCGCGTCCCTCCCGGACGGCGTCCTCCACCTTCACCGCCTCGGCCACGAACTTCAGGCCCAGCACCCGAGCGACCTCAGCCTCGGTGTGCAGGTGCGCAAGCCTGGCCCGCACCCTGGGGTCGTCGCGCAGCGCCTCACCGTCGCGCTCCGCGCCGAGCACCCACTCGGTGAGCAGGTCGAGGCGCTGCTTGATGGGCGAGAACGTGAACATCGTGAAGCGTTCCAGGTCGAGGGCCTGGCTGATGTAGCGGAAGCCGTGGTTGACCTCGCCCACCACGTAGTCGTCGGGCACGAAGACGTTGTCGAGGAACACCGAGTTGGTCCGCTCGTCGCCCATCGTCCAGATGCCGTCGACGGTGATGCCCGGCTGGTCGAGGGGCACCAGCATCAAGGTGATGCCCATGTGCTTGTTGCCGGGATCGGTGCGAGCGCCGAGCCAGTACCACTCTGCGAAGTGCGCAGACGTCGTCCAGATCTTCTGGCCGTTGAGGAGCCAGCCCGTGGTGCCGTCATCGGACGTCGACCGCTCGGCACGCAGTCGCATCGAGGCTGCGTCTGATCCGGCGTCGGGCTCGGAGTAGCCGACCGCGAACTCCACGTCGTTCTCGAGGATCATGGGCAGGAACTCGGCCTTGAGCCTCTCGGAGCCGTGGGCGATGATCGTCTTGCCGACGATGCCCACACCCTTGCCGATCTGCGGCCCGCCACGCGCCGCCAGCGCCTCGTTGAGCAGGTACTCGTAGACGCCCTCACCCTCGCTGCCGCCGTGCTCGGCGGGCCAGGTGAGGCCCAGCCATCCCCGCCGGCCCAGCTCCTTCATGAAGGCGCGGCGCTCGGGCGTGTCGACGAGCTGTGCCATGTTCTCGCGGCTCAGGTCGAACACGTCACCGTCGTCGTGAAGGTCCAGGAAGGCCTCCACCTCCGCCGCGAACGCCCGCTGCTCCTCAGAGAACTCGAAATCCATCTCGCAGCAGCTCCCGTCTCGGCCAGGCTCTCACTCTGGCGGCTGCCGCGGCAGCGTAGCGGTGCCGGTCGGCTCAGATGATCCCGTCGGCTCGCAGGCCGGCAAGCGCGGTGGCGTCGAGGCCGAGTTCGGTGCCGAGCACGGCGTCGGTGTGCTCGCCCAGCCACGGGACACGGGTCTCGGGACCCTGCGCGGCGCGGCTCATCTTGATGGGATTGCCGGGCACGTAGACGGGCGGTCCGCCGCCGGGCCGGGGAACCTCGACGATCATGTCGCGCATCGCTACATGCGCATCCGCGCACACCTCGGCGCTGGTGAGCGACGGGCCCGCGGCAAGGCCCTCGGCGGCGAGCGCGGCCACTGCCTCGTCCCTGCTCATGGCTGCGGCCCAGCCCTCTATGCCGGGACGCAGCACGTCGTCGAGGTGCCGCACCCAGCCGCGGCGCTCCGCGAGGCGGCTGTCGCCGAGCCAGTCGCGGTTGCCGGTGGCGTGGGCCAGGCGCTCGAAGTGGTGCTCGCGCACGACCTGCAGCACGAAGTGGCCGTCGCCGGCTGCGAAGGTATCGACGATGCCGACGTCGCTGGCGGCCTCGTTGGCGATGCCCATCGAGTAGAAGTTGGTCACGATGTCGGTCATGGCGATGGTGGCGTCGAGCATGGCCACGTCGATGTGCTGGCCGAGGCCGTGGCCCGGGCCCGGCAGGTCGCGCTGGCGCAGGGCGGCGAGCACGCCGATCACCCCGAACAGCGCCGAGGAGATGTCGCCGAGGGCGCCCACGGGGTTGGCCGCTGGCGGGTGTCCGGGCCTGCGCTTGTACTCGTAGATGCCCGACATGGCCTCCACGATCGAGGCGTAGGCGGCGCGGTCGCGGTAGGGCGAGCCCGGCTCGCCGCCGAAGCCCGACACCGACAGGTAGACGACGCCGGGATGCACCGCGCTGACTGCGGGGTAGCCGATCCCCAGGGCGTCGGCGCCGCCGGCCTTGAAGTTCTCGCACACAACGTCGAAGCGCTCGGCGAGCCGCAGGAAGATCTCCACTCCCCGCGGGCTCTTCAAGTCGAGGGTGATGCTGCGCTTGTTGAGGTTGTTGCGCAGGAAGGTGGCACCAACGTTGCGGCCTGCGGGGTCAGAGACGTTGGGCTGGGCGGCACGGCCGGTGTCGCCCGTGCCGGGGCGCTCGACCTTCACGACGTCCGCGCCGAGCCGGGCCATGAGTTGCGTGGCGAAGGGCACCGCGGCCATCTGCTCCGCGGCGAGCACGCGCACGCCGTCGAGGGGCCTGCGGCGGTCGGCGAACTCGCGGTTGGCGATGTCGCCGAGCCTCATGGGCATCCTCCGCCGGGGCTGTTGCAGTACGGGAAGTTCGAGAGCGTCCAGGACTTTCGAGCCGCTCGGGAGGTGCCTAGCTGCTCGGGAGCGTCTAGTAGATGGAGCCGGAGCGGGCCGGCGGCTCCTGTCCGCGGGCGCGGCTCAACTCGTCCTCCAGCGCCCGGCCGAGGGCCACGGTGTCCGAGGTGATCGTGATCATCCGGAAGCCCTGCTCGATGCGGCGCCGGCACAGTTCCGACACCGTGTGGCAGCCAGCGATCACGCCGTGGCGCTCGCAGCCTGCGACGATCGCTGCCAGTGCCTCGTCGAACGCGGGCTTGCCGTCGTTGTTGCCCGGCGCCAGGCCCAGCGACACCGACAGGTCCGCCGGCCCCACGTAGACGGCGTCCACGCCGGGCACCGACAGGATCTCGTCGAGGCAGCGGACCGCCTCGGCCGTCTCGATCATGGGTATCACGGCAACGTCCGCATTGGCGTGGGCGTAGTAGTCCGGGCCCTCCTGCCGAGCCACGCGCACGGGCCCGAAGCTGCGGCCCCCGTCGGGCGCGTACCGGCAGGCACGCACCGCGGCCTCGGCCTCGGCGCGGGAGTTGACCATGGGCACGATGATGCTGCGAGCACCGGCGTCGAGGCTCTTGCCGATGACGCCCGGCTCGTTCCAGGGCACGCGCACGACCGGCGTTGCCGAGCCGAGGTTGACGGCCTGCAGCATCTGCCAGCTGTCGCCGTAGTCCACGAGGCCGTGCTGGGTGTCGACGCACACGTAGTCGAGGCCGCAGCGCGCGAACATCTCTGCCGGGAAGGAGCTCGGGATGGCCAGCCAGCCGCCGAGGGCCGGCTCGCCCGCCGCCCAGCGCTCTCTCATCGGATTGCTTCGCACAGGGGCTTCTTCTATCAGGCTTTCGCGCCGGCGAGGTCGGCAGGCTCGTCAGGCCGCGGTATCGAGACGGCCTGGCGCGACACAGCCTGGCGCGACACAGACGTCACGGCTTGGCCGGGTTGGATCGGGGCCGCCGGTCAGGCCGCGGTTTCGAGCAGGTCGGCGCAGCGGGCCAGTGCGTAGTCGATGAAGTGGCGGGCGCCGCCGTCGTCGTAATGTCCGGTGTCGCCCATGGCACCGGCGGCGTGGCGCACCCGCACGCCCTCGATGATGCAGGCCACCCGCCAGAACTGCAGTGCCACATACCAGTCCAGCGACGAAAGGTCGCGCCCGGAGCGCCGCGCGTAGCGGGACAGCACGTCGTCGGCGGTGCCGAAGCCCTCGACGGTCGTGGGCATGTCGGCCAGGCGCCCCATCCCCGCTGCGGCGTCGCCCCACCACGACACCAGCCCGGCGACATCGATGAGCACGTCGCCCAGGGTGCAGAGTTCCCAGTCAAGCACTGCCGCCACCGAGCCGTCGGCGGCCATGATGCAGTTGTCGAGGCGGTAGTCGCCGTGCACGATGCCGGTTCCCTGCTGCTCGGGGATCGATGCTGCCAGCCGGTCGTGCAGCTCGTGCAGCAGCGGCAGGTCGCGGTCGGAGCCCTCGTTCACCTGGCGCTGCCAGCGGCGCAGCTGCCGGGCGCAGTAGTCGTCGCGCCGCCCCAGGTCGCCGAGCGCCACCTCGTCGGGATCCAGGGAGTGCAGCTCCGCGAGCGTGTCGACGATCGATCGTGCCATCACCGGGCGCACTGCCGCGTCCAGTGCCATGGCGTCGGCCCGGTCGAACACCACCGAGCCCTCCACGAAACCCATCACATAGAAGTCGGCGCCGTTCACATCGGGGTTGGTGCACAGTGCCAGCGCCGGGGGCACCGGCACCGGCGTGGGGCCCAGAGCCGAGATCACACGATGTTCGCGGGCCATGTCATGGGCGCTGGCCAGAACATGGCCGGTCGGTGGTCGCCGCAGCACCATCCGGCGGCCGGTGGCGTCGGTCACCACGAAGGTGAGGTTGGAGGCCCCGCCCGAGATCGGCTCGAAGCTCAGCGGAGGAACAGCCGCAACCTCAGCAGCCAGCCAAGCCGTGAGCGGCACAGGATCGATCCCCTGAGGCGGTCGCGCCACCCCGCCAGCGTCGCCGCGTCCGCCGACGATTGCAAACGCAGACATCTGGCGTTGGGGCGCCGCTCCTTCCTGGATCGTGTCACAGCCTGCGTCTACCATCACCGAGACAGTCGACCGGCGTTGCGACAGGAGGTAAGAGCCAGAATGGTACGTGCTTCGGACAAGCGGGGTGGCCGACCGCGCCCAAACTCTCCGCAGGCCACCTTGGCTCGCTGCGGAGAGTTGCATTCGCAAGCATCGGAGCTGTTCCGCCACCTGCTCGCTGTTGCCAAGTCAGCTAGGAGAGCCTACGAGAACGAACGCGATCGGATCGTGCGCGAGCAGCTCGATCGTATGCCTATTAGTTCCCTGAAAACTGCAACGGGAGGAAAGCTCCGCCTCGGCGCGGTTGAAGCCGCCGGAACCCGCACGGTGGGCGATGTTCTAGGTACAAGCCAACGCCGCTTGCAATCCATCCCTGGAGTGGGTGTCAAGACCGCAACTCAGATCATCGCCGCAGCGGAATCGATAAAGGCGAAGCTGATCACCACGACAAGAGTTCGTTTCAACGTTGACGAGCGGCCCGGAGAGCAGACGCAGCTGCTAGCCTTGTTGCACTACTACGAGCAAGTGCGTCCCTTGTTCGAACCTCTGCAAGAGCGGATGACTACTATTGAAGAGGCGCGAGAGGCTGTACGCCGAGCCTCAAGCCTCGGAAAGCGGATCGAAATGGCCGATGCAGACCTGCGTTCAGCTAGGCAAAATCTCGAAGCGCAGAGAAGTAAGCTAGAGATGTCGGAGAACCGCCGAGTCAGTCGCTTTGTGATTGGTAGATCGAGAAAGGCAAAAGCAGAGCAGCGTATAGCCGGCGTAAGGTCAGCGGCAGCGGCTGATGTTGCCACGGCAGAGAAGCAATATGACGAGGCAGAGGCACGAGTAACTAAAGCGAATAGACAGGAGCGAATTGCGTGCGAACGTGCTGACGCACTTGTCAATGCTATGACTACGGCGGACTTCGCCAGGGATATTTCTGATGTAGAGATGACGCTCTTCTCTTCAGACGACCAGAGCTTTCTCCAGGTATCGAGATCGCGAGGTGCCTCAGATGGAGTGCTCGGCAAGGTTCGCGTATCTTCCAAGCTCATTTGGAAGGATTACATTGAACGCTCAGCGGAATATAATGGCCTGCTGATCGAGGTCAGCGGCCAGAGTCCTGACGAAGATGCGTCACATGGCTTCCTCCCTGAAGAAATAGTAGAGAAGACTAGGCGCTTCCAGCTCGATACCTCGCTTCTGCGTGTCTCGCTTCGGGGTTATCAATCATTCGGTGCCAAGTTTGCGCTCGTTCAAGGCAGAGTTCTCTTGGGAGACGAGATGGGACTCGGCAAGACCATCGAAGCTCTGGCCGCATTATCGCATCTCAAGGCTCATGGTGCGTCCCACTTTCTGGTCGTTTGTCCGGCTAGTGTGATGGCCCAATGGGAACATGAGATCATTCGACGTACCGAACTTCAGCCCACTCGGCGGCTTCACGGTCCCGAACGCGATGGGCAACTCCGGCGGTGGGCCACTTTCGGTGGTCTGGGTATCACCACCTTCGGCACTCTGGGATCGCTCAGTGTTCCGCAGCTTCCAATAAACGCGATGGTCGTGGACGAAGCTCACTACGTTAAGAACCCGGATGCCAAACGCACGCAGGCTGTGCGTTCGTGGTTGGATCGTTCCGAGTTGTCGTTGCTCATGAGCGGTACGCCCATGGAAAATCGACTAGAGGAGTTTTGCACTCTGATTCATCATATTCGACCTGATGTCGCAGCAATAGTTCCAACAAATACGGGAATCGCGAGCGGCGGCGCATTCCGCAAATCGGTTGGTTCCGTTTATCTACGACGCAATCAAGAAGATGTACTCTCCGAACTTCCCGATAAGATCGAGATAGCGGACTGGCTGACCCTCAGCGGACCTGCGGCAAGAGAATATCGGAGTGCGGTCGCCAGCGGGAACTTCATGGCTATGCGTCGGGCTGCTTTCCTCACGAGGCGTTCGGAGGACTCACCAAAGTTGCAACGACTTTGCGAGATAGTCGAAGAGGCTTGGGAAAACGATCGGAAGATTGTCGTGTTCTCCTTCTTTCGAGATGTGATCGAGCGAGTGCGAACGGCGCTCGGTTCGCAGGTTGTCGGTGTTCTCGCGGGGAGCGTGCCGCCTGCGGAGCGTCAAATCATTATCGACCGCTTCTCGGAGCGCAAACAGCCTGCTGTGCTGGTGAGCCAGATTGAAGTCGGCGGTGTCGGGTTGAACCTTCAGGCAGCTTCGGTGGTGATACTCACCGAGCCTCAGTGGAAGCCTAGCACTGAAGACCAGGCCATCGCCCGCTGTCACCGGCTCGGGCAGGCGCGGCGCGTGGTGGTGCATCGACTGCTCACCGAGAACAGCGTTGATGAACGCATGCTCGTTACCCTCGCTCACAAGAAGAAGTTGTTCGCCGAATACGTGCGCGATAGCGCTATGAAGAACGCGGCTCCCGAAGCAGTGGACATCACGGACGACGAAGAAACTACTAGGGTCGCTACCCAGGCAGAACAGGAGCGGCGGATCATCGAACTCGAGCGTCGCAGGCTGGGAATCAAGGACCAATGAGCATGATGGCGATATCAAGACGGTTGAGATACAACCGGCGATTGACGGGCCATCGGCCGACTCCTAAGGGGTAGTTATGTCGAAGTTAGAGGAACTGGTAGCCGGAACTGTCGTCGAGGGGATCGAGCCCTCGGGTCCGGTTACCGTCGTCACCGCCGAATGGCATGGTGATCAGGCGATCACGCTCGTCTACCGCGATTCGCAAGGCCAGCCTCGTGAGCAGCTTCTATACCGCAGCGATGAGGGCTCCCTTTCGGTCAGGGAAGGCACGAGGCGCGCCTGGAGCTTTGATGCCGACGGTCATATGTTTTGCCTCGCCGCTGAGGCCCACCGCATCCGTCTCGCCCATCTCTTCGATCCGTACCTTGGGCTCGCATCCAGCGAAGTCGATCCGCTGCCGCATCAGATCGAGGCTGTCTATGGTGAGATGTTGCCGCGCCAGCCGCTTCGCTTCCTGCTCGCGGATGATCCCGGGGCTGGCAAGACGATCATGGCCGGTCTGTACATCAAGGAGCTCATCATCCGAGGCGATGCCGAGCGTATCCTGGTGGTCGCGCCCGGAGGTCTTGTCAACCAATGGCAAGACGAGTTGGCTGACAAGTTCGGAATGCGCTTCGATGTGGTTACCAAGGAGAGACTGGACAGCACTCACGCAGGTGATGTCTTCAATGAAGACAACCGGCTGATCTGCAGGCTTGATCAGATCAGCCGCAGAGAGGATCTGGTCGAGCGGCTCGCCCAGACCGACTGGGATCTCGTAGTGGTGGACGAGGCCCACCGCATGTCCGCGCATTTCGTAGGAACCGAGGTCAAGAAGACCAAGCGATATCAACTAGGCGAACGTCTCGGGTCCATCGCCCGACACCTGCTGCTCATGACGGCTACGCCTCACGCTGGCAAGGAGGCGGACTTCCAGTTGTTCCTAGCTCTGCTGGACAGTGACCGGTTCGAGGGCCGCTTCCGCGATGGGGTTCACTCTGTTGATCCCAGTGATCTGATGCGCCGCATGGTGAAAGAGAAACTCCTCACCTTCGATGGAAAGCCGCTGTTCCCTGAGCGTCGTGCGACCACAGTTGAGTATCGCTTGTCCGATGACGAGATGACACTATATGACGAAGTCACAGAGTATGTCTGTGAGCAGATGAATCGTGCTGACAGGCTTGCGCGTGAGGGCCAGGTCATACGTTGCAATACCGTCGGCTTTGCCCTGACGATTTTGCAGCGACGCCTCGCCTCATCGCCTGAAGCTATCTACCAGTCGCTTCACCGCCGCCGAAAGCGTCTCGAGAAGCGGATCATCGAGGAGCAGCAACAGGCGCGGACTGCTGCGCTGGGAATGACCCCCCAAGAGCAGCGGCTGTCCAAATTGCTGAGCGAGAATGACAGCTTCGATGTCGATGCCTGGGACGACCTCGACGGCGAAGAAAGGGAAGAACTAGAAGCCGAGGTCGTCGATGCGGCTACCGCTGCGGCGACTATCGCTGAACTTAAACTCGAGATCAAGACGCTCGAGCAGCTGGAAGAACTGGCTAGACGCTTGTGTGCCAAGGAAGTCGATGCCAAATGGGCCCAGCTATCAGGATTGCTGGAATCGGACGAGGCCATGTTCGCACCGGACGGCTCGCGCCGTAAGCTGCTCATCTTCAGTGAGTACCGCGACACTATGAACTACCTAGTTGATCGGCTCCGCATGTTCCTCGATGAGCCTCGTGCCGTAGAGTGCATCTCCGGCAGCACCGCGCGCGAGCGCCGCCGCGCCATTCAGGCTCGCTTCACCGACGACGAGCGCTGCCTCATTCTCGTTGCTACGGACGCGGCGGGCGAGGGCATCAACCTTCAACGGGCTCACTTGGTCATCAACTACGACCTGCCCTGGAACCCGAATCGCATTGAGCAGCGGTTCGGTCGAGTTCACCGCATCGGTCAGACCGAGGTATGCCACATGTGGAACCTCGTCGCCTCAGAGACACGTGAGGCACACGTCTACCTTCGCCTCCTCGACAAGATCGAGCGGCAGCGCGCCACCTACAAGGGCCAAGTGTTCGATGTCCTCGGAGAAGCTCTAAGCGGCACGGAGCTCCGAGATCTCCTTCTGCAGGCTATTCGTTATGGAGATGATCCGGCAGTTCGAGATCGCATCAACCAGGTGATCGACGACACTGTGGAGCAACGCATACGCGAGGCCATAGAACACCCGCCCCTCGCGGAAGAGACCATGGCGTTTGCCGATCTCGACCGTGTCCGCGAGGAGATGCGGGAGGCCTCGGCGCGGCGACTTCAACCACATTACATCCGTGCCTTCTTCGAGGAAGCGCTGACCCGCATGGGCGGCAAGCTCATCGAGCGAGAGCCAGGGCGATACCAGATCACGAAGGTACCGGAGTCGATCCGCCAGCGCGATCGCCAGATAGGCACGGGCGAGCCTGTAGTTGCTCGGTACGAGCGCATCACCTTTGACAAGGATCTGACCCGCCAGGTTGGTGCTCCACCTGCCACCTTCATAACACCCGGGCACCCGTTGCTCAGCGCCACCATCGACCGTGTTCTAGAGCGCTACCGCAGCCTGTTCACTCAGGGAACCCTTCTCGTCGATGATGCCGACCATGGCGGCCAAGCGCGCGTCCTGGTCATGCTTGAGCATTCGATCGCGGACGGCCGAGCTACCCGCAACCGGCCTCACACCATCGTCAGTCGGCGCTTCGAGTTCGTGGAGATCATTGACGGTGGCCGAGCACTCGCCGCGGGCCACGCCCCGTACCTCGACTATCGGCCGCCTACCCCCGACGAAGTCGTCCACCTCGAGTCGATCCTCGAATCCAGTTGGCTCCTCTCCGACCTTGAGGTCATCGGACTCAACCATGCCATAGGCGTCGCCGTTCCCGAGCACCTCGCGCGTGTGCGCCTACACACAGAGAGCCGTGTCGACGCCACGATGAGCGCCGTCAAGGAACGAATGACAGCAGAGATCAACCATTGGAGCCACAGAGCCAAGGAACTGCAGTTGCGGGCCGACATGGGCACTACTCCTCAGATGAACGCGGACCGGGCCCGGAAGCGGTCCGAGGATCTGGCGCTTCGACTGGAGAGGCGTGTTCGCGAGCTTGAGGGTGAGCGCAGCCTTCGAGCACTTCCCCCGACTGTTGTTGGCGGCGCTCTCGTCGTGCCTTCGGGCCTGCTGGATCGGCTTGTGGGATCAAGAGCGTCTGAGCAGCTCCAAACCCTAAGCGTTGAAGCCGGGCGCGGTGCCATCCAAGCAGTGCTCGCCGCCGAAGGCCGGCTTGGATGGGACGCCGTCGACCTCAACGGCGCTCACGACCGGCACTGCGGCTACGACATCCGATCACGGCGATCTGGACGGGACGGGGAACCCGGTGGATTGAAGTTCATCAAGGTGAAGATCCGCACCTCAGGAGGCCAGACGATGACGGTCAGCCGGAACGAGTACTTGACCGCTCTGAATGAGCCCGACCATTTTGTGCTCGCACTGGTCGAGGTCTCGCCCGGTGGTGCCAGTGCCGTCCGCTACCTGCGGCGGCCCTTCGAGATGCACGGCGTAGACTTGCGCTTCGACAGGGCCAGCATCAGCCGCGACTGGTCCGCACTTTGGGACCGGGCGGCAGCTCCTTCATGATGGTCCGGGCGTGACGGGAACATCGCAAGCCGAAGGTACTCACTAAGGACGTCGGGCGGTTCGCGGTAGGTCGTTAGGCGGTGAGCCTGGGTCGGTGCCTGGCGACCGGGGTGGGTCGGTTCCGGTCCCCGTTCGTGTCACGTTGCTAGCGTCGTCGTGTCAGCGGGGCATTGCAAGCGGCTCGAAAGGCGCGGTGGCGATGAGGATGTGCTTCAGCGAGAGGGGGTCAGGGCTGTGAGGGTCGGCTTCATCGGGTTGGGCAACGTCGGGTCGAAGCTGGCCGGGAGCCTGCTGCGCAACGGCTTCGACCTGGTGGTGCGAGACCTCGACCGCTCGGCTGCTTCGCCGCTGCTGGCCCGCGGCGCCGGCTGGGCGGGCAGCCCTGCGGAGATGGCTGCCACCGCCGACATGGTCATCACCTGCCTGCCGAGCCCCGCGGCCAGCGCGCAGGTGATGGAGGCCGGTGACGGCATCCTCGCCGGGTTCTCGGCACGACCCGACCGCGGCAAGGGTGCCGCTGCCCCCGCTCCGATCTGGGCCGAGATGAGCACCACCGACGAGGCCGAGGTGCGGCGCCTCGCGGACCTGGCAGCCCTGGCGGGCGCATCGGCTGTGGACTGCCCGGTGTCCGGCGGCTGCCACCGGGCCGCCACCGGCAACATCTCGATCTTCGCGGGCTGCGACCGCGACACGTTCGAGCGCGCCCTGCCCGTGCTCACCGCCATGGGTCGCAACATCCTGCACACCGGCGGCGTCGGCTCCGCCTCGATCCTCAAGGTGGTCACCAACTACCTGGCCAGCGCCAACCTGGTGTCGCTGTGCGAGGCGCTGGCCACATCCAAGCTGGCCGGCATCGACCTGGGCACCGCCTACGAGGCGATCCGCATCTCCTCGGGCAACTCGTTCGTGCACGAGACCGAGAGCCAGGTGATCCTCAACGGCAGCCGCAACATCAACTTCACGATGGACCTCGTTCAGAAGGACCTGTCGCTGTTCGCGGCCGTGGCCGAGCGCTGCGGTCTGGCGCTGGAGCTGGCGCCCGTGCTGGTGGACGTGTTCGACGACGCGGCGGCGCGCTACGGCGCCCGCGAGTGGTCGCCCAACGTGATCAAGCGCCTAGAGGACGCCGCCGGCGTCTCGGTGCTCGCCCCGGGATTCCCCGAGGAGATGATCGACGACGAGCCCGAGGCGCCCGGCCGCGAGGTCATAGTCGACCGCTAGCTAGCTAGCAGCTAGTTGCAACCGGCACCGTCACGGCCCGGCCCAGTGACACGCTGATTGGCTGCGCCCGCTAGCCGAAGGCGCCGTCGGCTCTCAGGGCTGTGATCGCGTCGGCCTCTAGGCCCAGCACCTCCGACATCACCTCGTCGGTGTGCTGGCCCACGGTGGGCGCCATCGAGGGGGCGGCGGGCTTCTCGCCGTCCACGAAGACTGGCAGCCGAAGCTGCTCGCATCCGACCTCATCGACGCCCAAGAAGCCGATGCGGGCCTGGAACTGGGGGTCGTCGCCGATGTTGGCGGGCGTGTTGAACGGCGCGATCGGCGTGTTGGCCTCGTTGCCGAAGGCGAGCCACTCCGCACAGGTCCTGGCGGCGAAGATGTCCCTGAGCTCGCGCTGCAGCTCGGTGTTGCCCCGCGCATGGTCGGCGTAGGTCGAGCCCGGCCAGCGCTCGAACAGGTCCATGCGCCCCACTCCCGCACAGAAGTTGCGCCAGAAGGCCTGCTCGGAGGCCATGAACAGCACATGGCCGTCCGCGGTGGCGTAGGCCTGGTAGCGCACGCCCTCCCACATTCCCGCCAGGCCCGCCGGACGGCGCACGTAGTCGTCGGAGGGGTTGCCGGTCACCTCGTCGGCGGGCCGCAGGTAGGCCCGCTCGGTCTCGATCCGGTACCAGTCCATGTAGGCCGCCGCGTCCGACTGCGCCACCTCGACCTCGCATCCCTCGCCGCCGGCGCGAGCCTTGATGACCGCGGCGAGGATCGCCACGGCGGCCAGCATGGGCCCGACGTTGATGCCGACGTTGGGCATGTTCGGCGGTATCCGGGCGAAACCCTCGTCATCGACGACGGGCTGCACGATGCCCGACCAGGTGTCGTAGGCGATGCCGTGGCTGGGCATGTCCTTGTAGGGGCCGGTGGCGCCGTAGCCCGACAGCGTGGCCATCACGATGCGCGGGTTGGCCTCGGAGAGCACGTCATATCCCAATCCCAGCCGGGCCAGGGTGCCGGGCCGCATGGCCTCCACCACGACGTCGGCTCCGGAGGCCAGGTCGATGTAGAGGCGGCGTCCGGCGGGGTTCTTGAGGTCGAGGGTCACGCTGCGCTTGCCCCGGTGGGTGTGCAGGTGCAGCAGCGACACGCCGTTGACGATGGGCCAGGTCATCTGCCGGATGTAGTCACCCGACGGCGACTCCACCTTGATCACGTCCGCGCCCAGATCCGCCAGGAAGGTCCCCACGTGACCGGGTCCCAGCAGGCTCGACTCGATCACCCGCACCCCGGCCAGCAGTCCCCCGCGCTTCACGCCGCCAGTGTAGGAGCACGAGCGAAGTTGCTCTGCCGGCCCTGCCGGGTCGTTCTGACTGCCAGTTTGCTGGCGTGCCAACTGCCAGTTTGCTGGCGTGCCGACAGCCAGTTTGCTGGCGTATAGTAGGCGGCTATCGATAGCCGAGCAGTGAAGCTGCGGGAGTTCGGCGGCGTGCCCGATGGGATCGTGCCCGATGGCACGGGCGCTGCCGGCACCCCGGCGGGAAGCCGAGGATGTTGCAACTATGCCTGATCAGATCGCCCCCGAGGACTACTTGCCGCGGATCGTCGACGACGAGATGCGCATGGCTTTGAGGACCGTGCCGGCGGTGGTGGTGGAGGGGCCTCGCGCTTGTGGAAAGACCTGGACGGCCAGGAGGTTCGCAGGCAGCGCCGTGTATCTGGACGAGAGGGCGAGCACTGCTCTGGCCTCAGGCATGGATCCGGCGCTGATCCTGGACGGGGACGCGCCGCGCCTGCTCGACGAGTGGCAGCTCGCGCCGGGGGTGTGGAATCCGATGCGGCGGGCCTGCGATGCCCGGGGCCGCAAGGGCCAGTTCATCCTGACCGGGTCCGCGGACTCGCCCGACGACGTGACCCGGCATTCTGCGGCGGGGCGGATCATGCGGGTTCGTATGCGACCGATGAGCCTGTATGAGAGCGGGGAGTCCGGCGGCGGCGTGTCGCTTGGAGCGCTGCTGGACGGCCGGGAGTGCGCTGCGGAAGACAGCGGGCTCACCCTGGGTGATGTGCTGGCGCTGGCGTGCCGGGGCGGATGGCCCCAGATGCTCGATGCCGATCCGGTTGCGGCGGCGGCTGCGGCCGGTGCCTACTTGGGCGAGATCAGCCGGACCGACGTATCGAGGGTGGACGGCATCGACCGCGATCCGATACGTGTGGGTCGGCTGCTGCTGTCGCTGGCCCGCAACGTCGCCACCGAGGTGAAGCGCACGACGCTGGCGGCCGATACCGCGGCACCGGGCGAGCCGCCGCTGGAGCGGCGCACGGTGGCCGGATATCTCGATGCGCTGTCACGGCTCTTCGTGCTGGAGCAGGTGCCTGCCTGGCGGCCTCACCTGGCCTCTCGCGCCCAGGCTCGAAAGTCCCCGAAGATCAGCTTGGCTGACCCGTCGCTCACAGCGGTGGCTCTGGGTGCGGGCGTGGACTCGCTGCTTCGCGACCTGAGCCTCGCCGGGCGGTTGTTCGAGTCGATGGTGATCCGCGACCTGCTGGTCTATGCCCAAGCCAACCGGTGCTCGCTGTCGCACTACCGCGACAGCCACGATCTCGAAGTCGACCTGATCGTCGAGCACCGCGACGGGAGGTGGGCGGCGGTCGAGGTGAAGCTCGGCGGCGCGAGCGCCGTCGACAAGGGCGCCGAGGCACTGCTTCGGCTGCGGGCTAAGCTCGACCCCGACAAGACCGGGGAGCCGGCCAGGCTGCTCGTGGTGACCGCAGGGGGCTACGCCTACGAGCGTCCCGACGGAGTGTGCGTAGCCCCGATCACCTCCCTCGGCCCGTAACTGCCGGTCACCGCCGCCGATCCCGAGTTTGTGAGAGGTTGTGAGAAGTAGACCGAGTTTGTGAGAGCTTGTGATAAGCGTGGCTCGTTTGTGAGAACTTGTGATAGGCTCGGGCCGTGGCCGACGCGTGGCAATCCAGGCGCAGAGCCGACCAGCGGTCGACCAATCCGTTCTCGCCCACGTTCGGAACGGCGCCGCCCGTGCTCGCCGGACGCGCCGACACCCTGAGCCGCGTGAGGGAGGCGGTTGAAACAGGGCCCCATCACCCGGACTACACGCTCCTCGTCACGGGTCCCCGCGGCTCCGGCAAGACCGCCGTGTTGAACGCGTTGGAAGGCGAGGCCGAAAGAGCCTCTTGGCCCACCATCTCCGTGTCGGCCTCTACCCCCGGCTTGTGTCAGCGGATCGCTCAGGCAGCCTCCGCTGCATTGGACGGGCTGTCCAAACCCAAGCCGAAACTGTCCTCGGTGAGTGCCGTGGGCTTCTCTGCGTCGTGGGAGACCCCGGCCTCTGCGGAGCCCGGAAACCTCAGAGCGACCTTGACGGCATTGGCCTCCTCTCTTGACGGCGAGCGGCTAGGTGCGTTGCTGACTGTGGACGAGCTTCAGGCGGCGGACCGGCATGAGGCCAGGGAACTGACGGCAACCGTGCAGCATGTGACACGGCGTGAGAGGCATCCGCTGCTCTTCGTGTGTGCCGCGTTGCCGACGATTGAGGAAGAACTGCTAGCCGATCCTGGAATGACCTTCTTCCAGCGCTGTGCTCGCGCGCACCTAGATCCACTTAGCGACGAGGATGCTGCCGAGGCGCTCCGCCAGCCGATCCAAGAACGCGGCTCGCGCATCTCCGAGCAGGCGCTCACAGCTGCCGTCGCCGCTGCGTCTGGCTATCCCTTCATGGTGCAGCTTGTGGGATATCACAGCTGGGAGTCATCGGCCGATCCGGCGCTGCAAATCTCAACCTCCGATGTCATACAAGGGATCGCGCGGGCCGACGCCGCTCTCATAGACCAGGTTGTCAAGCCGACCTGGGTGTCCTTGTCAGCAATGGATCAGCAGTTCCTGATAGCGATGACAAAGGACGACGGCCCTTCGCACGTGAGTGTGATAGCCGAGCGCATCAACCGCACCGACAGCTACGCCCGCACCTATCGCGGCCGTCTCATCAAGGCAGATGTGATCACCTCAGCGGGACGCGGATACGTCCGCTTCAAGCACCGCGCACTCCGCAACTGGCTACACCAACAGCACACTTCTTGAAGCGTCTGTCCTATCCCTCACACATCTAGGCGCTCGTGTTCTCGCGCCGTTTGCTCGGTCCGCATAGCTATCTAGCTATCTAGGTATCGGTGGCTGCGGGTATCAAGAAGGTGAGTACCGGAACGTTCATCGTGATCCGTCTTCGGGGCGTCGGAAAGCTGGTATCGTTGCCAGTACAGCGTCGGACTCCGTGCGGAAGGTTGCTTTCGGGTGTCCAGTTTCTCTCAGCAGCCTTTGCGCAGTAGAAATGCCGATACCGAAGCGCTGAACGAACCCGAGAGTGCGCAGCGCCTCCGCAAGGTTTGGGTTGCGGTAGTCGATTACCCCCGGATCCCCGAAGTTGCCTGTGTTCACCTGTCCGAACGGACCGCCAGGACTTATCACCTCAATGCGGTCAGCGAACCAGCGCACATGGACGGGGGCGTTGGTTGCTTCATAAGTACGGTGCATTACCGCATTGCGCGTGATCTGCTGCAGCGCCGCCAAAGGGTAGATGCTGGTTCGATTCTCGGTGAAGTTCGACACGAGGTCGATGGCTGTGCGATTATGGGCCTTCAGTTTCTCGTCGAGTCTACGCAGCACGTCTGCAACCGTGCCGCGGATGTCGGCGTTGTCGATGATGTCGTCGTGAGGTTCGGTGCCCGAGAACCGGAGGAACTGGACGTAGGCGCCTGGCAGGAAATCCTGGGGATTCTTGCCGAGCACCAGCAGACCTAGCACCGTCGGAGTGGGATCGTCGGCCGAGTTGATCATCTTCGCGGCGGCCAACTGCTCCTCATGGCTGCGTTCGTTGGCCTTGAGCACTGCACGCGCGAACGCCTGGGGCAGGTACTCGCGCTCAAAATAGCTCTGATCGAGATCCTTGAGTGTCGCCGACGGAACCCGCTGGACATCGAAGGGTGCGCCCGCACTACGGCGCTTCTCATTGAAGATCCGCTCATCCTGGAGTGTGGCGATTTGGTTCGTTTCGCCCGTGTCGAGCAACTTGAGCAGTTCGTCGTCACTGAGCGGTTTCACGGTCACCCTTCCAGGCGCGTCGCTGGGCAGACGGTGCTGTCGCGTGGAGCTGAGGGGAGTGTGGAGCTAAGGGGAATCGAACCCCTGACCTCTTCCATGCCATGGAAGCGCTCTACCAACTGAGCTATAGCCCCGAGGATGCGCCAAGGCTACCGGCAGTTGGCGCCGCACGCCCTCACGCGGCCTTGATCTCCTCGAGGATCGGCGCCCAGCGGTCGGCGTCCTGCACGCCGGCGTAGAACTGGAGGCGGTCCAGGGCGCCGGCGAAGCGCTCGGTGATGCGGGCCGGCACGTCGGGCGGGTCGGCCACGATGGCGAAGGCGTCGAGCATCCCGTCGTCGATCACGTCGCCCATGTCGTCCCAGCGGCCCTGCTTGGACAGGCGGTTGAGCTCCGTCTGGGCGTCGCCCCAGCCGTGGTGCTCGAGCACGGCCCGGTAGGCGGGCGTGGAGCCGTAGAAGGCGATCTGCTTGCGGGTCGCCGTGTCCGCTTGGGCCACCGCCTCGGAGCGGAAGCCCGACACCACGAAGACGGGCATCGAGATCTGGAAACCCGCCCGGTCACGCCCGGCCTCGGCCAGCCCTGCTGCAACGTTCGGCAGGGTCACGTCGCGCAGGTACTCCGCGGTCTGGAAGGCATGGCAGACGAGCCCGTCCGCGGCCCGGCCCGCCACCCGCGTCATCAGCGGCCCCACCGCCGAGATCAGGATCGGCGGCGGCGGCACGTCGAGCGGGCCGGGGCTGAACATCGGCGTCATCAGCGTGTGGCTGTAGAACTCGCCCCGGAAGTTGAGGCGCTCGGAGGTCTGCCACGAGTGCCAGATGGCCCTGATCGCGGCGATCATCTCCTCCATGCGCGCCGCCGGCTGTGACCACGGCATCGAGAAGCGCTTGGTGATGTGGGGCCGTATCTGGCTGCCCAGCCCCAGCAGGAAGCGTCCGCCCGACAGGGCCTGCAGGTCCCATCCGGTGTGGGCCAGCACCATCGGGTTGCGGGCGAACGCGACCGCGATGCCGGTCATCAGATCCAGCCGCTCGGTGTGTGGTGCCGCGAGGGCCAGCGGCAGGAACGGGTCGTGGCTGGTCTCGGCTGCCAGCAGGCCGCTGTAGCCCGCCTCCTCGATGGCCCTGGCCCGTGCCCCGATCTCTGCCAGCGCGTTGCTGCCGGCGGCCTCCGGCAGGCCGATCCAGGCATCGATTCTCATTTTTTAACCTCCCGGTCCTGCTCGACGACCCTCATGTTCAATCCTTGCGGTCCTGTTGGGAGATTCTCGTGTCTGAACCTCTCGACCCTGTTGGGACCGCGCGACGCCGCAGTTGCGACAGTAGCTTGCGAAGCGTATGGCTGACGTCACCGATGCGACATTCCAGGCTCAGGTGGTCGAGCGGTCCCGCACCGTTCCGGTGGTGGTGGACCTGTGGGCGGACTGGTGCCAGCCCTGCCGCCAGCTGACGCCGATCCTCGAGAGGGTGGTCGCCGAGACCGGCGGCGCCGTCGAGCTGGCCAAGGTCGACATCGAGCGCAACCCCAACGTGGCGCAGGCGTTCCGCGTCCAGTCGATCCCAGCGGTGTACATCATGGTGGACGGGCAGGTCGCCGACGGCTTCCTGGGCGCGCAGGGCGAGTCGGCGGTGCGCGAGTTCCTGCGCCCCTACCTGCCCGATCCGGAGCTGAGCGAGATCAAGCGGCTCGTGGAGGCCGGCGACGAGGCGTCGCTGCGGGCGGCGCTGGAGATCGAGTCCGACAACACCGCCGCCGTGGTCGCGCTCGCCGGTCTGCTGATCGAGGACGGTCGCGCCGAGGAGGCGGTCACCCTGCTGGATCGTGTGGCGGAGACCCCCGACACCCGCCGCCTGCGAGCCCTGGTGCGGGTGCAGGATTCTGACTCCGACGGCACCGCCGGAGACATCGACACCGAGTTGGCCGAGCTGCTGAGCAGGGTGAAGGCCGACGAGGACGCCCGGCAGCGCTTCATCGACCTCCTCGAGGTGCTCGGCCCCGACGATCCCCGCACAGCCGGCTGGCGCAAGCAGCTCTCAGCAGCGTTGTTCTGATCCGCGTCCGGCTCGCTTAGGAGCGCGGCCCGGCGTTCCGAGGGGCGCGTGCTGCTCTCGGCAGTCTTGTTTCGCCCAGCGCCCGATGCCGTCCCGCAGCGCTGACTATCGTTTATTCTGAGTGCTGGCTAGCAGGCCGCTGCCGCGTCAGCCCTGACGGCAGCAACCCAGGAGGGCGCTGTGTACGAGGAGCAAGGCGCCCGACCGCCCGGCGAGGGGCGCGAACCGGCGGCGGCAACCCAACCACGCGGTGAGCCCGAGCAGCCCGCAGAACCGCCCCGCAGCAGCCGGCGCAGGCTGGCGCTCCCCACGCTGGGCATGCTCTCCGACCGCTTGGGCGTGTCCGCCGCGGCGATCGTGATCGGTGTCGCAGCCATAGCGGCTGCCGCGTTCGGGGGATGGTGGGCGTTGCGCACCCCGCCCGGCCCCACCGCCGAGGAGATCCTGCCGGCGGCCGCCGATATGCCCATCCCCACCCCGGCGCCGGTGCCCGAGGTGGAGCCGCCCATCGTCGTGCACGTGGCCGGCGCCGTGATACGGCCCGGCGTTCACGAGCTGGCGCCGGGCAGCCGGGTCATCGACGCGATCGACGCCGCGGGAGGGCTCGCCGAGGAGGCGGACGGAACCCGCCTGAACCTGGCGCAGCCGCTCGACGACGGCGTGCGCGTCTGGGTGCCGTCGCTGGGCGAGGAGGTCACACCCGCGGTTGTGAGTGTCGAATCACCCATGTCGCCCGATGCTGACGCGGGAACTGGCGGGGACCCGCCCATCATCAATATCAACACGGCGGACGCTGCGGCGCTGCAGTCGCTTTCCGGGATCGGGCCGTCGCTGGCTGCCGCCATCGTCGAGCACCGCGAGCGAAACGGGCCCTTTGCCAGCGTGGACGATCTCGTCAATGTCGCCGGCATCGGCCCGGCGAAACTCGAGCAGCTCCGGCCTCAGGTGACGCTGTAGACCGCCGAACGCGGTGCCGTTCCCGATGGCGCAAATGTGACTCGGAGGAAGTCGGGGGCGGAGACGAACGGGATCGCTGCGTCCGAGGTGCCGGTGTGACGGAGCAACTGTGACCCAGCGACGGAGCGCCGCGGCCCGCTATGGCAAAACGGCCAGGACTGTTGCCGCGCAGGCACGCGGCCACGGAGCGGCGTTTGCGCACACGACGGCCCCCTACGCGGCGGCAGGAGCGGCCATCGGATCGTGGCTTCTGCTGCCCGTGCCCCTCATCGCAGCCGCGCTGCTGGCGGGACTGTGCCTGTGGCGGCCCAGACCCGCACTGGTGCTGGCAGCGCTCGTCGCGCTCACCTCCGCATTCGGCACACGCGCCGTCGACGGGCTCAACGATCCGCCAACCGGCCCCGTGGACGCCTGGGTGACCCTGCTGGATGACCCGCGGCCGCTGCCGGCGGGCGGCATCCGCGTGACGGTGCGCCATGACGGCAAGAGGCTCGAGGCACAGGCATACGGGCGCGCCGCGGCGCAGTTGGACAACCTGCTAGCAGGCGAGAGGGTCCACGTCTCGGGGGCGGCGCGGGCCGTGTCCGGCGACTTCCATCGCTGGCGCCACGTGGCATCGGTGCTGTCCGTGGACGAGGTGCACGATGTGTCTGGGGCCGCGCCCGTGGCAGGTCTGGCCAACCGCGTGCGGCGCTTGCTGGCCTCGGGCGCCGAGAGCCTTGCCGAGGATCATCGTGCACTGTTCAGCGGCATGGTCTACGGCGACGACCGCCACCAGTCGGCCCGCCTGGCCGACGACTTCCGGGCCGCAGGCCTGGGACATCTGCTGGTGGTGTCGGGCCAGAACGTGGCGTTCGTGCTGGCGCTGGCCTCGCCGCTGCTGGGCCGGATGCGACCCGGCGTGCGGTTGCTGGCGCTGCTCGCGGTCCTGGGCGTGTTCGCAATGCTCACCCGCTTCGAGCCCTCGGTGCTGCGGGCCGTGACCATGGCCGGTTTCGCGGTGGTGAGTGCAGCGCTGGGGCGTCCCGAGGCCGGGCGCCGGACCCTGCTGTGGGCGATCGCCCTCGTTCTGGTGGTCGATCCGTTCCTCGTTCGATCCCTGGCGTTTCAGTTGTCGGTGTGTGCCACGGCGGGGATCCTCTGGATCACCCCGGCTCTGGCGGAGGCCATGCGCGGCCCCCGCTCTCTGCGCCTCGCTATCTGCACTACAGCGGGAGCGCAGGTGGCCGTGATGCCGCTGCTGGTGGCCGTGTTCGGCAGCGTGCCCGTGGCCTCGCTTCCTGCCAACCTGATCGCCGGCCCGGCCTCGGCGCCGGTGATGATGTGGGGGCTGACGGGCGGTGTGGCCGCCGGAGTGGCCGGCGGCTGGCCGGCATGGCTGTTGCACCGGCCCACCGAGCTGTTGCTGTGGTGGGTGCGCGGCACCGCCGGCGCTGCCGCGGCCGGGCCTCCTGCTGTGATCGGCGTCATCGGTGCGGTGATGATCGGCGTGGGGGTACTGCTGGTGCTGGCGCCCCGGCTGCGGGCATCTCGACAGTCGCGAGAGGCGTCGCCCGGACCCGGCCGCGTCGAGTTTGCGCGCTTGCTCAGGACGCTCGGCTTTATTGTGATTGCGGTTGCCCTCGTCGGGAGCCTGGTGAGCGCGCCCGTGCCGCCGCCAGGATGGTCGCAGATCCCAGGGGCGAGGGTCTACTCCGCAGACGCGCAGGTGCTGGTGCTCGATAGTGCCAGGTCGCCGCAGCGTCTCCTGGCCGACCTGCGCGACCTCGGCGTGCGCCGGGTCGATCTGGTGGTGGCCGCCACCGGCGGCGCGTCGGACGCGCGGGCCGTTGTGGCCCTCGCCGACCGCTTCGGAGAGGTGGCGATAGTGGCGCCGCCGATGCACCGCGTCCCCGGAGCGCGCACCGTGCGCACCGGCGCGGTCGCCCGCATCGGCACGACAAGCGTCGAGATCGTCGCCCACAACCCGGGCCTCGTGGTCGAGGTCTTCGATGGCGATGCGAGCAGGCAGCACTCGCTCGCGCCACACTCGCCGTCGTGAAGCGGGGTCAGATGATGCCAGGCTTGCCGTCGTGAGTGTCTGTCTCATCAAGGGGGACGATCCGGTCCTGGTCTCTGAGGCTGTCTCGAGAACCGTGGACGGGCTCTTGGGCACGCAGGACCGTGCCCTGGCGCTGCAGCAGTTCGACGAGCAGGATCTGCGCACCCCGGAGGGAGGATGGAACCTCGCTGCGCTGGTGGACGCGGCCCAGACCCCGCCGCTGCTCACGGAGCGCCGCGTGGTGGTGGGACGCCACCTTGCCCGATTCTCGCGCGCCGCGGACTGCGAGATGCTCGTGCGCCTGCTGGAAGACCCTTCCCCGACCACCGACCTGGTGCTCGTCTGGGAGCGGGGACAGGACCCGGCGATGACCGGGCGGCTGCCGGCCGTGCCCAAGTCGCTCGCGGCGGCGCTGAAGTCGACCGGCGGGACCGTGCTCGACACGGCTCCCCCGGCGCGCAAGGGCGACGCGCGGAGGTGGCTGACCGAGCAGCTCGAACAGGCCGACCTGAACTTTGACCGGGCAGCGGTCGAGGCCGTGGAGGAACACGTGGGCACCGACCACGGCAAGGTGATCGGCCTGCTGCGCACCCTGGAGGGTGCCTTGGGGCCGGGGGGCCGGGTCACGGCCGAGGATGTGGCCACCTTCGGCGGCGAGGCCGGCGCGGTCGTGCCGTGGGAACTCGACGACGCCATCGACCGCGGCGATGTCACCGAAGCGCTCAAGGTGTTGCACCGGCTCCTGCCGTCTCGCCATCCCCTCGCCCTGCTCTCCGGGCTGCACTCGCGCTACCAGCGGATGCTGCGACTCGACGGGGCCGGCGTCACCAACGAGCGCCAGGCCGCCGAGGTGCTCGGCATACGCGGCTCGACGTTCCCGGCTCGCAAGGCCCTCGGCCAGACTCGCAAGCTCGGCCCGGCGGGTGTGGCCAAGGCCATCAAGCTGCTAGCCGACGCCGACCTGGCCTTGCGGGGAACGCTCGACTGGCCCGACGAGCTGGTGATGGAGGTACTGGTGGCCCGGCTGGCGTCGCTGTCGTCCCGCTGAACCAGTCCGCTCGCGGCTACAGAAACTTGCCGCGGGGCTGGAAGCGCTTTAAACCTGATTGCGTGTGCTCGCGCCGCAGGTGGCAGGCGCCCCGGCTCCGGCGGTATCAGGCTTGGCGGGACTCGAACTCGCGCACCAGGCGGCTCTTGCGGCGGGCGGCGGTGTTCTTGTGGATGACGCCCTTTGAGGCCGCCTTGTCGATGCGCTTGACCGCTTGGCGCAACGCCTCTGCCGCCGCCTCCGGATCGTCGTCAGCGGCGGCGAGAGCGGCCTTGGAGCGGGTGTTGATCTCGGAGCGGACCGTGCGGTTGCGCAGGCGGCGCTTCTCGTTCTGACGGTTGCGCTTGATCTGCGACTTGATGTTGGCCACTGTCACCTGCCGGGTTGTTCACATCGAAAGCGGCCGCCGCCGCAGCGGAGGCGCGAAATCACGATGCTACAGGGCGCACCCGCATCGACACACCGAGGTGTCGGTACCCTCTGGGTGCGCATCGCCCGGTGCCGGTCCCACCCCGACGAAGTTGGGTACGCGGCCATGGCGTCCTCCCAGTCGGGCTCGCAGTCGGACTCGACCGCCCCAAGGCCAATGGACCTGCACCAATGGATCTGCACCGAATCCGCAACACCTCGATCATCGCCCACATCGACCACGGCAAGTCGACGCTCGCCGACCGGATGCTGGAGCTCACGGGCGCCGTCGATGCCCGCGAGATGCGCGAGCAGTTCCTCGACTCGATGGACCTCGAGCGTGAGCGCGGCATCACCATCAAGCTGCAGTCGGTCCGCCTCGAGTGGCGCGACCACGTCATCAACCTGATCGACACTCCCGGCCACGTCGACTTCTCCTACGAGGTCAGCCGCTCGCTGGCGGCGTGTGAGTCTGTGATCCTGGTGGTCGACGCGGCCCAGGGGATCGAGGCGCAGACCCTCGCCAACTGCTATCAGGCCATCGAGAACGATCTGGAGGTTCTGGCCGTCCTCAACAAGATCGACCTCCCGGCAGCCGACGCCGACCGGTGCGCCGAGGAGATCGAGCGGGTTCTGGGCATCCCCGCCGGCAGCGTCCTGCGCATCTCGGCCAAGACGGGCGAGGGTGTGGTGGAGCTGCTCGACGCCGTGATCGAGCGGACGCCCCCGCCGGTGGGGTCGCCCGGCGAGCCGCTGCAGGCGCTGATCTTCGACTCGCACTTCGACCAGTACCGGGGGGTGGTGTCGTCGGTGCGGGTGGTCAACGGAGTGCTCGACGTCGACACCAGGCTGAGGTTCATGCAGGCGGGCACCTGCCACGAGCCCGACGAGATCGGCGTCCGCACCCCCGCAGAGCGCCGGGTGGACCGCCTCGGCCCAGGCGAGACGGGCTACCTCATCGCCGGCATCAAGGACGTGGGCGAGGCTCGCTCGGGCGAGACGGTCACCGACGACCGCCGCCCGGCGCCGGCGCCGCTGGAGGGCTATGCCGAGCCCAAGCCGATGGTGTTCGCCGGCCTGTACCCGACCGAGGGAGACGAGTTCTCGAGCCTGCGCGCCGCGCTCACCAAACTGAGACTGAACGACGCCGGCTTCACCTACGAGCCCGAGACCTCGGGCGCGCTCGGGTTCGGGTTCCGCTGCGGCTTCCTGGGACTGCTGCACATGGAGATCGTGCGCGAGCGGCTCGAGCGCGAGTTCGACCTGTCCTTGATCTCCACGGCCCCCTCGGTGGAGTACCGGGTGAGGGGGGCGAGCGGCGAGGAGACCGTCGTGTCCAACCCTTCCGACATGCCCCCCGCGGGCGAGATCTCGGCCATAGCCGAGCCGTATCTGAGGGTCGCGGTGATCAGCCCGGCCGGCTACACGGGGGCGCTGATGGAGCTCTGCCAGTCCCGGCGCGCCGAGATGCTGCAGATGGAGTACCTGTCGCCGGAGCGCGTGGAACTGCGCTACCGGCTGCCGCTCGCAGAGGTGGTGGTGGACTTCTTCGACCAGCTCAAGAGCCGCACCCAGGGCTACGCGAGCCTCGACTACGACGCCGACGGGTACGGCGTATCCGACCTCGTTAAGGTCGATGTGCTGCTGCAGGGCTCGCCCGTGGACGCGTTCTCGACCATCGTGCATCGCGACAGGGCCTACGGCTACGGCAGGGCGATGGTCGGGCGGCTCCGGGAGCTGATCCCGCGCCAGCAGTTCGAGGTCCCCATCCAGGCCGCGATCGGCGGCCGCATCATCGCCAGGGAGACGGTCCGCGCCTACCGCAAGGACGTGACCGCCAAGCTCTACGGCGGCGACGTGACCCGCAAGCGCAAGCTGCTCGACAAGCAGAAGCAGGGCAAGAAGCGCATGAAGAGCATCGGTCGTGTGGAGATCCCCCAGGAGGCGTTCATCTCCGCGCTCACCCTCGACGGCTAGCATCTCGCGCATGCTCGACGAACGCAAGGCGGCCATCCTGTATGCCGTCGTGCAGGAGTACATCCGCACGGCGAGCCCGGTGGGCTCCACGCGGGCGGCCCGGACCCCCGGCGTGGACGTATCGCCGGCCACGGTGCGCAGCGAGATGGCGGCACTCGAGGAACAGCATTACCTGGTGCAGCCGCACACCAGCGCGGGGCGCGTCCCGACGGCCAAGGCGTACCGGTTCTTCGTCGATCGCTGCAGGGGGCGCACCCTGGAGCTCGACGCAGCGGACCGGCGGCACGTGAACGACTTCTTCGCTGCGGACCATGGGGACTTCGAGTCGACGCTGTCCGACACCACGACGCTGCTGTCGGAGCTCACCGACTGGGTCGCGGTGGTCGTGGGCCCCAGTGCGGCCGTGGCCACGGTGCGCTCCGTGCAACTCGTGGACCTGTCGGCCCACACGGTGCTGGTGGTTGCGGTCATGTCCAACGGCGCGGTCGAGAAGCGCACGATCGAGACATCCGCGGAGACATCCCCGAGCGTGGTGGCCGAGGCGTCGCGGCGGCTGGCCCGCCGCGTGGTCGGCCTGGCGCTGGCCGACGTCGAGGACTGTGACGATGGCGAGGACCCGCTCCTGGCGGCGGCGCTGCGGGCCCTGCGCGAGGCCCAGGCCCACCACGAGGTGTTCGTCGGGGGCACGGCAAAGCTGACGGCCGCGTTCATGGACGCCGAGGAACTCAGCGAGGTGCTGAGCCTGCTGGAGCAGCAGGCTGTGGTGGTGGCCGCGATGAGGTCCGCTCTGGATCGCGGCAACCGCGTGGCGATCGGCGCCGAGACCGGTGTGCCCTCGCTGTCGGAGTGCTCGCTGGTGCTCGCGCCCTACAGTGTGTCCGATGCTCACGGCGGCACGGTCGGCGTGCTCGGGCCGATACGTATGGACTACCCGCAGGCTCTGTCGGCCGTGACGGCCGTGAGCCTGCGGCTCGGCGCGGTTCTGCGCGAGAGCTGAGTTGCCTGCTTGGCATAGCGGCCTGCAGCAGGCGGGCCGCCGTCAGCCCCCGGGTGTGAGCGGAAACTGAGTGGCCGATCACTATGAGACGCTCGGCGTGGCGCGCGACGCCACGGGCGAGGAGATCAAGCGCGCCTACCGCAAGAAGGCGCGCCAGTACCATCCTGACGCGAATCCGGGCGATCCCGGTGCCGAGGTCCGCTTCAAGGAGGTCAGCGCAGCCTACGAGGTGCTGTCGGATCCCGAGCGCCGCTCGCGCTATGACCGCTTCGGCACCGACGACCTAGGCGCGGGGCGCGCTGCGGACCCCTTCGCGGGCGGGCTCGGGAGCCTCTTCGATGCCTTCTTCGGGGATGCCTCGCCCTTCGGCGGCGGCATGTCGCAGCGCCGCCAGGGTCCGCCCAAGGGCGAGGACCTAGAGGCCTCGATCGACCTTGAGTTGCGCGACGTGGTGTTCGGCGCCGAGCGCGAGGTGAGCGTTCGCACCGCGCTGCGATGCGACGAGTGCGACGGGAGCGGGGCGGCCGCGGGCTCCTCGGCGCGGCGCTGCGATGACTGCCGCGGCTCCGGCCAGGTGCGAAGGGTGCGGCAGTCGGTGCTCGGCCAGATGGTGACCGCCGCGGCCTGCGACCGTTGCGGCGGTCTGGGCGAGGTGATCGACCAGCGATGTGCAACGTGCGACGGTCATGGTCGCACTCTCGACACGCGCAGCTACAGCGTGGACGTGCCGGTCGGTGTGGACGACGGCACGACGCTGCGCCTCACAGGCAGGGGAGCGGCCGGGCCTCGCGGCGGGCCCAGCGGCGATCTGTATGTCCACACCCGGGTTCGCCCCCATCCGCAGTTCCGCCGCGAGGGGATCGACCTGGTTCACGATTTGCACATCCCGTTCACCCAGGCGGCGCTGGGGGCGCGCCTCGACTACGAGTCCCTTGACGGCTCCGAGAGCATCGTGATCCAGCGGGGCACCGAGACGGGCACCGTGCTGCGGCTGCGGGGCAGAGGTGTGCCCCATGTCCGCGGCCGCGGTCGAGGCGACCTGCTGATCCGCCTGGTGGTCGACGTGCCCGACGACCTCAGCGACGAGCAGGAGGATCTGGTGCGCCGGCTTGCCGAGCTGCGCGGCGAGCAGGTCGCGGCACGCAGCGAGGGACTGTTCGGGCGGATCCGCACGGCGTTCAGGTGAGTCATCCCGTTCGTAGCGGGGTGCCTCACGTTCTGGTCGCCGACGTTGACGAGCCGACCCTGGACGATCGCGACCGCCATCACCTTGAGCGTGTCCTGCGGCTCAGGGCGGGAGACGAGTTCACGGCGGGCGACGGGGCGGGACGCTGGCGGCTCTGCCGGCTCGCCGCCAGGGTCGAGCCTGCCGGTGAGGTCGTGTTCGAGCCGCCGGTGCGGCCGGAGTTGGCGGTCGGGTTCGCGGTTCTCAAGGGCGGGCGCAGCGAGCATGTGGTGAGCAAGCTCACCGAGTTGGGAATCGACCGGATCGTGCCGCTGGTGTCGGCACGCTCGGTGGTGCGTCCGGATGCCTCGCGGGCCGATGCCTTGCTCGAGCGCTGGCAGCGGGTGGCTCGCGAGGCGGTGATGCAGTGTCGGCGACCGTGGCTGCCGCTGATCGAGCCGCTGAGCGAGTTCGCTGAACTGGCTGTCGCCGGCGCGGTGTTGGCCGCCCAAGGCGGTCGGGCCCTGGCTTCCGTCGAGCGGTTCGTGCTCGTCGGACCCGAGGGCGGGTGGAGCGACGCAGAGATGTCCATGGTGCCGGACCATGTCGGCCTGGGGCCGAACGTGTTGCGAGCCGAGACGGCGGCCGTGGCCGCGGCGACCCTGCTGGCAGCGCGCCGCAGCCACCTTCTTCCAAGCGCAGCGACGTTGTAGCCGGTCGCCGCGTTCCGCTTGCTGCGGCGCGGTGACGATTCTCGCACCATCACGGCGCTCGGGCCGGGAGGCGGACGAGTCGTATGGGGTTGAGGTTTCTGCGCGAGTGGTGACAGTGGTTCTCTCTCAGGGGGTTCTCTCACGGGTCAGGCCGGGAGGCGGATGATCTGGCCCGGATGGATCAGGTCCGGGTCGGCACCCACGACGTCGGTGTTGGCGTCGATCAGTCTGATCCAGTAGCGAGCGATCGTCAGATGGTCATCGCCGCCACCGCGCTGGAACACTGTGGCCGCCGCGATGCCCCAGAGGTGATCACCGTCCTCGACCACCCAGGTGTCCGCCCCGCCTCGGTCGCCGCCCTGCGCGTGTCGCGGGCGCGCCGTCTCGGCACCGGAGTCGCGATCAGCAGCGGCCTCGCCGCGCTGGGCCGGTTCATCGCTGACCCGTTCGGTCGAGGAGCGCTGAGGCCCGTACCAGGTCTCGGGATCGTCGACGGCATCGGCCTGCGGGACGCGCAGCGTTGTAGCCATCGCGCCGAGTTCCGTTGCCGGGCCGAGGTCGGCTACCGCGTGCTGGTCTGCTGGCGGGTGCGCGGCATGGGAACGTGTGATCGAGGGATCCGACGCGCCGAGTTCCGTTGCCGGGCCGAGGGCGGCTACCGCGTGCTGGTCTGCTGGCGGGTGCGCGGCATGGGAACGTGTGATCGAGGGATCCGATGTGGCGTGTCGGATTGGGCCCAGGTCGGCTACCGCGTGGAAGAGCGTCAGCTGGCGGGCAGTGCCGGGGCGCGCGATCAAGGGATCCGAGCCGGGGGGTCGGGCATTGCGGGTCGCGGCGTTCGCTATGGCGGCGACAGGGGCGCCGGTCGTGCTCCGCTCGGCCGTGGCCATGCCGATGTCGGTGACTGTGTGCGGGCCCGACCGCGCTGGTAGCGCGAGATGCACTGTTGCGGCGGGCTTTGCCCCAGGCGCGCCGATCATTGGCTCAGTAGCGGTGCCCGGCTGCGCACGATCAGTGTTTGCCCCAGGGGTGCCGATCGTTGGCATGGCGCCGGCCGCTACCGCCTCGACTGTGCCGAGGTCGGTCACGCTGTACGCCGTCGGCGTCGTGGCGGTTGCCGCATAGCTGGAGGTCACCGCTGCGGCCAGGCTGCCGCCGGCGATCACCCGGCGCAGCGCCGGCGTGGCCGCCCACCCCGCAAGGCGCTCGGTCCAGTGCCAGCGCGTGAGCGCGGCCACGACACCCAGCGCGCTGATCACGCCCAGGTAGCAGCAGAAGGCCAGTCCGCCGATGCGGACCAGCGACAGGGCCGCCACCGCCGTGCCCTGGCGTGACCACCACGCACCGAGCCGGTCCGGGTCGGTGAACGGCGGGGCCGGGAGCGCTGGTCCCGCCGCCTGCAGCACAGCGGCGAAAGCGACGGCGGCAAGCAGCAGGCCAAGGCCTCGTCGGGCGCTCATTGCATCCTCCTCGGGTCTAGTAGCCGCGACCCCGATGCGGTGAGCACACGCAGCAGGTCGCAGGATCCGTCGTGGAAAACCTCAACCCCGGTCGGCGCCTTGACCGTCCAGCGCACCGGCCCGTCCAGGGTCTCGCCGGGCCCGGGCCAGGCGTCGAAGAGCACCACGGCACCCGTGGAGGGGCGCACGATCGCCGGCGCAGCCTCTCCGTCGCAGTCCCAGTCGCCCGTGACGACCAGGTCGCCCTCCAAGCCGACGGCGTACCTGCGGCCGCCGTGGTCCAGCACCGCCGCGGCATCGACGGGCGCCGGCGCCTGCGAGGTTGCGAGCACGCTCTCGAAGGGCGGCGCGTCTGCCTGTGCCCGATCCGGCGGCGTGCCGTCATCGGACGCGGTGACCGCCTCGGATTCTGCGGCTCGCCGAGCCTGCGCCGACTCCGAAGAGGCCGGCACGACAGGCGCCTCGGTGGTCGAGCCGACTTCTCGGGAGGCGGTCACAGCCTCTGCAGCCGAGGCAGCATCCGCCCCGGCCGCCGCGCTGCCGCCCGGCAAGGGTGTGCCCTCCTCTGGCGCGGGCGATGCGTCGATGGCCACGACCTCCGCAGCGCCACGGTCGCGGCCGCGCCACCCGTTGAGGGCCACCGCGCCGGTTACCGCCAGCAGAACCGTCGCGGCCGCGTACAGGACCCGCCGCGGGACCCGCCTGGTGCGACCCGGCGGCTCGGCGCCGTCGGGTGGGCGGCGCTCGGGCCGCGGCGTGCGCTTGGCGAGGTGCTGGTCGAGTTTGCGGGCCAGTTCGCGGGCATCGATCCGGCCCGACGCGGCCGCGTCGGCCAGCGACGAGAGCTTGCCCGCCAGCGGACCCTTGGCGATGGACTCCTCGCAGCAGAGGTCGGCCAGGGCGGCCAGGTCGGCGAGCCGGTTCTGCGGGGTCGCCTCGCCCGCACGCGCCAGCCCGCACAGCACAGGCTGATCGTGCTCTCCGTGCAGCACGTGGGCCGGCGTGATGTGAAGGTGCGCCAGGCCCAGGTCGTGAAGGTCGGCCACGACCGCGGCCAGGGCGGCGACGCCGGCCGCTCGTTCCGCAGGGTCGGTGAGCGGCCGGGTGGCCCAGGTCTCGGAGCTGACGAACTCGGTGTGCAGCGCCGCGCCGCCGTCCGGCGCTCCGACCAGGTCGATGAAGCGCACCACGCCCGGATGCTGCAGACGCCTGAGCAGGTTGGCCTCGCGTTCCAGCTCGCCGGCCCGCTCCGCCGCGACCTGCTTGATCGCGATCAGCTGCTCGCCCGACCGGCTGACGGTCACCGCGGCCATGGCCGCCGCCACTCAGCCGCGTTCCGCCAAGTCACGCCGACCGAGGCACTGGGGAGGCCGGCCTCGGTGAGCCGCAGCTCATCCGCGTTCCGCGATGCCAGGCTGACAGGCACGAACATGAACATAACATGACATTACATAAATATTCAAAACAATCCAATCTGAGGCAGGCCGGAGTCCGCTGCGGGCTAGCGGCGATCACGACACCGGTATCCTCGCTGCCATGGCCGGACCGCAGATCGTCGCTGTGGCGCCCGGCTCCCCGGCCGAGCGCGCCGGCCTGAGACCCGGCGACGAGGTCGAGCTCATCGCCGGGGAGTCGCCCCGGGACGTGATTCGCTGGCAGCTGCTAGCCGACGCCGCGGAGGTGCCGGTGGTGGCGCGCCGCGGCGGCGACCGCTTCTCGGTGGTGGTGCGCAAGCACGAGGGCCGGCCCCTCGGCGCCGATGTGGACGCCGCGGTGTTCGACGGCGTGCAGACCTGTGACAACCACTGCGAGTTCTGCTTCGTCCACCAGCTGCCCAGGGGGATGCGCCGCTCGCTCTACCTCAAGGACGACGACTACCGCCTGTCCTTCCTGTACGGGAACTTCACCACCCTCACCCGCTTCACCGAGCTCGACTACGAGCGTGTGGTCACCGAGCGGCTCTCGCCCCTGTACGTCTCGATCCACTCCACCGACCCCGACGTGCGGGCCTCGATACTGCAGAACCGGCGCGGCGCGGTGTCGCTGCGCTGGCTGCGGCTGCTCCTCGACGCCGGGATCGAGGTGCACGGCCAGGTCGTGGTGTGCCCCGGCGTCAACGGCGGCGACGTGCTCGAGGACACGCTGGCGGGCGTGCTCGACCGGTTCCCGGAGCTGCGGACGCTGTGCATCGTGCCGCTCGGACTGTCGCGCTACAACCGCCAGCCGAGGATGCGGCTGCACACCCGTGGCGAGGCCGAGGCCGTGGTCGACCTTGTCGTGCGCTGGCAGGCGGTGTTCCTGCGGGCGCTGGGGCGGCGCCTGGCGTTCGCCGCCGACGAGTACTACCTGATGTGCGGGCGCAGTTTCCCGGCACTGGAGCACTACGAGGGCCTCGACATGCACGAGGACGGCATCGGCATGGCCCGAGCCTTCGAGGCGGAGTTCAACGGGGCTGCCGTGGGTGCCGGAGGGTCGGCCGGCGCCGGAGAGCCCGCGGCGCCCCGCTCGGGCTTCTTCGCCTGGGTGGACGGCGCCCCGGCCGAGGGCTACAGGGCGCCCCGCCTGGACTCGCCCGCGGCGATGGTGTCCGCGGGCGCGGGCGGGGGCGTGGCGGCGGACCGGAACAGCGGCGCCTGCGGGGGAGTGGCAACTGCAGCGTCTCCGACGGTGCCCGGCAATCTTGCGGGCAGTGGAACGGGCGGGGGCGTGGCCGTTTCGCTGGGTTCGAGAGCTCGCCGGGACGCGCCCGCGGCCGTGCTCACCGGAACCCTCGGCGCGGCCGTCGTGGCGCCGCTGGTGCGCTCGCTGGACCGCAGCGACGTGCGGGTGCTGCCGGTGGAGAACCGCTTCTTCGGCGGCAACATCGGTGTGACGGGTCTGATGGTGGGCGACGACGTGGCCCGTGTCCTCGCTGCCGAGCCGCCGGGACATCGCTACCTGCTGCCCGACGTGTGCCTGAGCCGGGGACGCTTCCTGGACGGCCTGACGCCCGCCGACCTGCCACGACCGGTGGAGGTGGTCGCCACCCGCGGCCGGGCGCTGCGCGACGCGCTGAAGCCGTGAGCGAGGACCTGCTGCCGTGACTGCGGTGGTGGCCGTGGTCGGGCGTCCCAACGTCGGCAAATCCACGCTGGTCAACCGCGTCGTCGGGCGCCGTGAGGCCATCGTCGAGCCGCGCCCGGGGGTGACCCGCGACCGCAAGGCCGTGGAGGCCGAGTGGCTGGGCAGGCGTTTCACGCTGGTCGACACCGGCGGCTGGAGCATCTCCGCTGAGGCGCTGGACGCCAAGGTGAGCGCCCAGTCCGAGCGGGCCGTGCGCGGTGCCGACGCGGTGCTGTTCGTGGTGGACTCCTCGGTGGGTCTCACTGCGGAGGACTCCAGCGTGGCCCGGATGCTGCACGCCTCGGACACGCCGGTGCTGCTGGTGGCCAACAAGGTCGACCATTCGAGCCAGGAGCGGGACGTGTGGGAGCTGCTCGGGCTGGGTTTCGGCGACCCCCACCCGGTCAGCGCGCTGCACGGACGCGGCACCGGCGACCTGCTGGACGCTCTGGTGGAGACGCTCGACGCCGCGGCCGTCCAGCGGACGGTGCCGCGGCCCCGGCCCGCCGGGTCCGCGAGCGATCCTCGGGTCGGGTCGGCGCCTGTTGCGGAGGTCGCTGATCCCGGCCCCGGTGACACCGACCTCAACGCCGTTGAGCCTGCCGCACAGGCCGCGGGCCGGCAAGGCATGGCAACCACGTCGGATCCCTGGGGTCCGGCAGGGGCCGCGAAGCCTGCCGCGGGCCGAGAACCGTTGGCGGTGGTGCTGGTGGGTCGGCCCAACGCAGGCAAGTCCACGCTGTTCAACCGTCTCATCGGCGAGGACCGCTCGGTCGTGCACGACCTGCCGGGCACCACCCGCGACACCGTCGACACGCTGCTGGAGACCGCGGGCGGCCCGGTGCGCTTCATCGACACGGCCGGGATGCGCCGGCGGGCGCGGATCGACTCCGGCACGGAGTACTACTCGCTGCTGCGGGCGCTCAAGGCGGTGGACGGCGCCGACGTGGCGCTGCTCGTGGTGGACGCCTCGGTCGGGGTGACCCACCAGGATCAGCGGCTCGCGGAGCGCGTCGACGCCGCGGGCTGCCCCGTGGTGATCCTGCTCAACAAGTGGGACCTGCTCGACACCGAGGCCCGCATCGCTCTGGATGCCGACACCAAGCGGCGGCTGGGTTTCCTGGGCGGCCCGGCGCTGAGAACCTCGGCGCTGACCGGCCGGGGGGTGCCGAGGCTGTGGCCCGCCCTGGAGGCCGCCGCGGCCGCATACCGCACCCGCATCCCCACGCGCCGGGTGAACGAGGTGGTGCGTGCCGCCCAGGGCTCCCAGCCGGCGCCGGGCGGGGCGCGCATCCTCTATGCGACCCAGGGCGCCACAGACCCGCCGACCTTCACGCTGTTCGTCAAACGCACGCTGCCACGCACGTACCTTCGCTACATCGAGCGGCGACTGCGAGAGGAGCTCGATCTCGGTGCCACGGCCATGAAGTTCCATGTGCGCCGCCGCGACGACTGAGCAGCGCCACGCACGTACCTTCGCTACATCGAGCGGCGACTGCGAGAGGAGCTCGATCTCGGTGCCACGGCCATGAAGTTCCATGTGCGCCGCCGCGACGATTGAGCACCGCACTCAACGTCGCGCCGGGCACGCAGCAAGGTGACGCGAGCCGGCCGGTTCCGGCGGGGGTACTCCGGTCTGTGAACCGTCGGCCAGGTGTCGGGCAGGTCGTGAACGGTGCCGTGACCTTCGGGTTACTATGGGCTGTGAACCGTCGGCCGGGTGTCTGGAGGGATGCTGATCGCAACGTTCACCCTCGACCTCCTGGCACTGTTCTGCGCATTGGCAGCGATCTTCTACTACCGCGCGGCCCGCCATCAGCTGCGCATCCGGCGCCTGATCGAGGCCGAGGGCGGCCAAGCCGAAGCGGCGACGCTGGCGGGTGCGGCGTTCCTCAAGGAGCTGCACGGTGCGCTGGTTTATGGCCTGCTGGCGCTCGTGGCGCTGCTGGTGGGCCATGTCAACGTCGCTGATATCGAGGTGGCGCTGATACTGCTGGCGGTGCCCGCGGGGGCGTCGATCTGGTGGGGGCGGACGGCGGTGCAGAACGCGCGCATCGCCCGCAGCCGCTACGCGCTGGAGCGTCGGGCCGAGCAGGCCCTCGAGCAGGAGCAGCTGGCGCCGAAGGCGTGGGCGGCCCGGCTTGCGCCCGAGGAGGTGCCCGACTTCGGCGGTTTCGAGATCGGCCGCGTGTACCAGGCCGGCTCCGGGCTGATGGCGGGCGACTTCTTCGATGTGCATCGTGTGGGGCAACACCGGGTGGCGGCGGTGATCGGCGACGTGTCGGGTCACGGCATCGAGTCCTCGATCACCGCCTTCCAGGCCAAGTACCTGCTGAGGGTGTTCCTGCGGCAGTTCCGAGATCCGGCGCAGGCGCTCGAGGAGATCAACGAGCAGCTTGCCTCGGGCGACCGCACCGAGGAGTTCATCTCCACCTGCGTCGTGGTGTTCGACACCGAGGCCGGCACACTGCGCTACGCGTCGGCCGGACACCCGGCCGTGCTGCTGTTCCACGAGAGCGGTTCCAAGCCGCTGCGCTCCACGGGGCCGCTGCTGATGCTCGACCCGAAGGCGGCCTACTTCTCGAGGGAGATCCCGCTGAACTCGGGCGATCTGGTGGTGATGTACACGGACGGCTTGGCCGAGGCCCGCTCGGGCAGGCACCTGTTCGGCGAGAACCGCATCTTGAGGGCCGTGGAGCGCAATCTGGCCGCGGCCCCCGATGTGCTGTGCAAGCTGTTGCTGGACGCGGCCAAGGACTTCGCCGGCGGCTCGATAGGCGACGACACGGCCATCATGGCCATCCGCCGCGACTGACCGCCGACCGACCGTCGCAGTTGTCCGCAGCAAGCCGTCAGTCCGCCGCGATCGACAATGCACGGTGCCCTGTCCTGCGAGCGTGATCACCGATGGCGTGGTGTGAGTCCTGCGAGCGGTACCTGACGCCCGCGGCGCTCGACGCCGGGGGCGCCTGCCCCTCGTGCGGCGCTGAGGTCGAGCACCCCTTTTCGCCGCAGCGGGCCGGAGGTGTCTCCGGTTCCTCCGGCGAGCCGGGAACGCTCGGCCCGTCGGGTGCCCCGAGGGCCTCCGGCGGTTCGCGGGACGCGGCCGCCCAGCGGATCCCGTGGCACTTCTGGCTGCTGCTGGCCGCAGCGACCGTGTACCTGGGCTGGCGGGCCGTCCAGGGTGTAGCCCTGCTGCTGAGCGTTCCCGGAGCCGCTGGAGTGCTCTAGGCAGCCACATCTGGCGTGCGCATCGAGGGGAGTGTGACGGATGTCACATCTGCGGTCGGGCTGCGTCGCGTCGGGTGATTGCATCTGCCGGGGGGGGGGGGGGGGTATTGTGGCAGCCATGCGAATCACCAAGCCGTTGGTTGCAGGCTCTCTGGGAGACTCGGTGAGGGGGTGGGGGCGGCGGCTGTGGGTCGGTGCGGTGGCGCTGTCGGTGGCGGCTGCCTCGGTGGGGGCGTCTCCTGCCGCGGCCGATGAGGCGGCCGTGTCGGTGGACGCGCCGATCGTGGTCAGCGTCGCGCCCGTCGACGAGGGCGCGATGCTCACATGGACGCGTGGCACCGCGCCAGAGGGCGCCTCGGAATGTCCAACCACCGACTACTGGATCTACGTCTACGACGACGCAGGCGAGTTTGTCGCCGTCAAGGGCGTCGAGTATCCCGGTGACAGCCTGGAGCTGGTCGATCTCGTCCTGGGCGCCGGCTACACCGTCGACGTGCATCCGTACTCGACCACTTGCAACAACCTCTGGTCGTCGGAGAGCTCTTCAGTCCAGTTCACAGCGGCCAAATCACCAGATCTCACCGAACCACCGGAAGACAATCAAGCACAAGCCCAACGCAGCGACGGGGACGGCGACAACGATGGGGACGAAGACGACAAGACCACCGACAAAGACGACGATGCTGACAAAGATGACGACGAGACGCCCATAGACGAAGACGACAGCACCAAACCCACAACCACGACCACTACGACCACTACGACTACCACCACGACTACGACTACGACCACGACGACCACGACGACTACTACGACTACCACGACGACTACGACTACGACCACCACGACCACGACTACTACTACGGTGCCTGTGGAGAAGGCGCCTGTTCCGCTTGATGCGCCCATCGCGCTGAGTGTTGCACCCGTCGACAAGGGCGCCACTCTCACTTGGACGCGTGGTGTCGCGCCCAAGGATGCCTCGGATTGTGCTACCTCAAACTACTGGCTGTATGTCTTTGATGAGGGTGGGAAGCCGTTCACTGTCAAGGGTGTGGCGTATCCCGGTGACAGTTTGGAGTTGGTGGATCTTGTCTTGGGCGCCGAGTATACGGTTGATGTGCATCCGTATTCGAATGGTTGCAGCAGGTGGTCGTCCAATCACGCGTCGGCCACCTTCACAGCATCTAAGTCGCCAGACCCAACCAACGGAGACGGCGAGAAGACCCCACCCGTCACGACGACGACGACTACCACGACGACGACTACCACTACCACGACTACCACGACTACTACATCGACGACTACGACGACGACGACTACGACTACGACGACTACGACTACGGTTCCGCCTGGTGGTGGCGAGTTTGTGTCGGTTTCGAGTGGTGGTTGGCATAATTGTGGGTTGCGTCGGAATGGTTCGGTTGTTTGTTGGGGGAATAATAGCGATAGTCAGCTTGGCGTGCCGTCATCGGAGGGGTGGTCTTCGGAGATTTCTTCGGATGAGCCGGACTTCTTCAATTATACTACGGGGGTGTTCACTGATGTTTCCGGCGGAAAATATTTCACGTGCTGGTTGCGTCCGAGTGGTGAGATTTTTTGTTCGGGCGTTAATGCTTCGGATGTTCCATCGGGTAAGTTCACTGATGTGTCTGCTGGTGATTGGCATGCATGCGGGGTGCGTGATAACAGCTCGGTCGTTTGTTGGGGAAGATATGGGGGTTTCACCACTGGCACGCCTGTGACGGAAGAGGTCGGGTCGGGCAGGTTCCGGGGTGTGTCGGGCAATTTCAGTGCTGTGTCTGGCGGGGAATATCATTCGTGCGGTTTGCGCACTGACGGGACGCTTCATTGCTGGGGTTTGAATGATCATGGTCAGGCTGACGCGCCGTCGGGGGTGTTCAGCTCGGTGTCCTCCGGTTCGCGTTTCTCTTGTGGCGTGCGGGTTGGAGGCACTGTTGTGTGTTGGGGTTTGAATGATCGCGGCCAGGCGAGTCCGCCGTCTGGGAGTTTCAGTTCGATCGCGGCCGGTTATCTGCATGCATGCGGTGTGCGCACCGATGGCACGTTGGCTTGCTGGGGTGGCAACTCTACGGGTCGCTGGGGCGACGATCCTGTTGGTCGCTGGCGCCAGGGTTCTGCAGGGCAGGCTGATCCGCCGTCGGGCCAGTTCCGCGCGGTGTCCGCAGGGCAGTTGCATTCGTGCGGTGTGCGCACCAACGGCACCATCGTTTGCTGGGGCGACAACTGGTACGGCCAATCAAACCCCCCACTACCCAGATACGACCCACCAACAACGACCACTACTACGACCACCACAACCAGCACCACCACGACAACAACTACAACTACGACGACCACGGTTCCCGCGGATGCTCGGTTCACTGCCGTGTCTTCCGGGGACTTGCATTCATGCGGTTTGCGCACAGACGGCACGGTTGTCTGCTGGGGCGACAACCGCTACGGCCAGACGGATGTGCCGTCGGGCCGGTTCAGCTCGGTGTTTGCGGCAAAGGGCGGATTCCATTCGTGCGGTTTGCGCCCTGACGGCACCGTCGCCTGCTGGGGCTTCGACGGTCAGGGCCGGACGAATGCGCCGTCCGGTAACTTCATAGCAGTGTCGGCCGGCGGGTTCCATTCGTGCGGCGTGCAAACCGGCGACGGAACCGATTGGGCCTCATCCATCACATGGGTCTCATGCTGGGGAAAGAAGGACGGTGGCAATCAACCGTTTGATGTCCCGTCGGGTCAGTTCAGCGCTGTGTCGGATGGCCATCGCCATTCCTGCGGGCTGCGCACAAACGGCACGGTCGCTTGCTGGGGAAACAACAAGTGGGGCCAGGCGACTCCAACGTCGGGCCAGTTCAGCTCGGTGTCGGCCGGTGGAGCCCATTCGTGCGGTTTGCGCACCAACGGCACTATCGCCTGCTGGGGCAACGACGACTACGGCCAGCGGACTCCTCCTTCCGGCCGGTTCGTCTCGTTGTCGGTCGGTATCGCCCATTCGTGCGGGCTGCGCGCTAACGGCACTGTCGCCTGCTGGGGACTCAACAACTATGGCCAGGCGAACTCACCCGTCGGTGAGTTCAGAGCCGTGTCGGCCGGCGGGCGCCACACGTGCGTCCTGCGCACCGACGGCACGATTGCCTGCTGGGGCAGGAACAACCGCGGCCAAGCCAGCCCGCCATCACCCAACCCCACAATCACCACGACAACACCTACCACGACTACCACGACTACGGTTCCTCCCGTGGATGATCGGCCGGATGGTCGGTTCAGCGCGGTGTCGGCCGGCTGGTCCCACTCGTGTGCGGTGCGCGTCGGTGGCGGTCTTGAATGTTGGGGCGAAGAGAACAAGGAGCGGCTGGCGGTCCCGTCGGGAGATTTCAGCGGTGTGTCGACCGGTCAAGACCACTCCTGCGCGCTGCGCACCGACAGTGGCGTTTCATGTTGGGGCGACAACCGTTGGGGGCAGGCGGATGCGCCGTCCGGTGAGTTCAGGGCAGTGTCGGCCGGCCGGGTTCATTCGTGTGGTGTGCGTGTCGACGGCACTGTGGACTGTTGGGGCAACAAGAAAAAGAACAGGTTGACTGCGCCCGCTGGCGAGTTCAGTTCGGTGTCGGCCGGCTGGTCGCATTCCTGCGGGGTGCGCGCTGACGGCACGGTTGCCTGCTGGGGGAACAACGATCGCGGCCAGGCAACGCCGCCGGCCGGTGAGTTCAGCGCTGTGTCGGTGGGTTACTGGCGTTCGTGCGGGTTGCGCACCAGTGGGAGCATTGTCTGCTGGGGCGACCGCAAATACACATCCGGTGAGTCGACTCCGCCGGCCGGCCAGTTCAGCGCCATTTCAGTCGGTTACTGGCATTCCTGCGGAGTGCGTACCGACGGGACTATTCTGTGTTGGGGCGATCGCAAGTATATCTCCGGTGAGTCCGATGTGTCGGCTGGCGTGTTCAGCGCTGTGTCGGTCGGTTACGCGCATTCGTGCGGTTTGCGCACCGACGGCACGGTTGTTTGCTGGGGCGACAACAAACACGGCCAGTCGACCCCACCGCAAATCCCGACCACTACGACCACGACCACTACGACTACTACGACCACGACCACGACCACTACGACTACTACGACCACGACTACCACCACAACCACCACGGTTCCCGCGAGTGGTCGGTTCAAGTCCGTGTCCTCCGGGTCGACGCATTCGTGCGGTTTGCGCTTTGACGGCACAGTTGTTTGCTGGGGCGACAACCAGTACGGCCAGACGAATGTGCCGTCGGGTCGGTTCAGCTCTGTGTCAGCCGGACCCGGCGGATTCCATTCGTGCGGTTTGCGCACCGACGGCACTGTCGCCTGCTGGGGCTACAACGCTAACCGCCAGGCAACACCACCGATCGGTCAGTTCAGGGCAGTGTCGGCCGGCGGATTCCATTCGTGCGGTTTGCGCACCGATGGCACGGTCACATGCTGGGGGAGGAGAAACGGTTACAAGCGACAGTATGGTGCCCCGTCGGGACAGTTCATCAGTGTGTCGGCCGGCCACCTGGATTCGTGCGGTGTGCGCGCCAACGGCAGCATCGTCTGCTGGGGCGACAACCGCTTCGGCGCGGCTGATCCGCCGGAGGGTGAGTCCGTCCGCTCGGCGTTCGCCGGCAATGCCCATTCGTGCGGTCTGCGCGCTAACGGCAGCGTCGTCTGCTGGGGCGACAACTACCACGGCGGGTTAGATGTGCCGTCTGGCCGGTTCGTTTCGTTGTCAGTCGGAATGGGCCATTCGTGCGTGCTGCGCACGAACGGTACCGTCTTCTGCTGGGGCCAGAACTACTACGGCGAGACAATCGCACCGGTCGGTAGGTTCAGGGCTGTGTCGGCCGGCGGGGACCACACCTGCGTGCTTCGCACGAACGGCACCGTCTTCTGCTGGGGCAGGAACGACCGCGGCCAGGCGAGCCCGCCTAGCAGCTAGGCGATCCGTGCTGTAGGCGCTAGGCTCGTGTGCTCGCGGGCTGTGGCGCAGGTTGGTTAGCGCGTCGGTCTGGGGGACCGAAGGTCGGGAGTTCAAATCTCCCCAGCCCGACGAACGAACACGACACGCCCGCCACCGACAGGACCAGCGACCGCAGTTCGCGCTGACCCCACTAGCACCTTAGGCGGTCCGCCATCGTGCCTACCTACGAGTGGGAGCGCGTGTTCGGGAGGGACGGCGGTCGAGAGGCTGTTCAGTGTGGTTTGGAGGCGATGACGCCCTTGGCCTCCAGTTCGGTCAGCCGTGCCTGCGGCATCCCGAGCAGGCCCGCGAGCACCTGCTCGTTGTGCTCGCCCAGCGCCGCGGCCTGATAATCGTCGGCGGGCAGCGGATCGGTGCTCTTGAACGGAAAACCGGGGATGGCCACCGGCCCCGCCAGCGGATCCTCGACGATGCGCACCATGTTGCGCTCGATGAAATGCGGGTGCTCGAGCACCTGGCGCGGGGTGAGCACGGGCCCGGACGGAACGTGCGCAGCGGCCAGAGCCTCGAGCACATCGGCATCGCTGGCGAAGGTGGACATCCAGGCCTCGATGATCTCAGTCAGCTCGCCGCGGTGCTTGATGCGCTCGGGATTAAACTTGAAGCGGGCGTCGTCGGCGAGGGCCGGGTTCCCGAGCGCCGCCCACAGGTTCTTGATCTGCCACTCCACGCAGAAGATGATGATCCACCCCTCGGGGCCCCGGAAGGCGCCCGCCGGTGACAGCGTGGGAAAGTGCCGGCCTGCTCGGATCGGCTCGGGCCCGTCCGGCTCCATCGAGACCGTGTGGATGGTCATGTCGTGGAAGGGCAGCAGGGCGTCGGTCATGGCGACGTCGAGGTGCGTTCCCCGGCCGGTGCGCTCCCTGTGGAACAGCGCGTGGCCGATGGCGCCGAAGGCGTGGGCGCCTGCGTTGGTGTCGGACATGCCGATCCCGACGAAGGTCGGCGGACCGCCGGGGTCGCCGGTCATGTGCATCAGCCCCGTGGTCGCCTGGGCGACTAGATCGAAGCAGGGCCGTGTCGCCATCGGCCCGCTCTGCCCGAAACCGGAGATCGACACCATGATCACGTCGGGCTTGAGCACCTTGAGATCGGAGTATCCGAGGCCCTTGCGTGCCATCACCCCGGGAGTGAAGTTCTCGACCACCACGTCGGCGTGGCCGACGAGCTCCCTGACGATGGCCACGCCCTCGGCGGTGTTGATGTCGAGGCACACGCTGCGCTTGCCCCTGTTCTGCTGGATGTGAGCGCCGGCTCGACGGTTGATGCGGGGCCGGTTCGACCGGTTCGGGTCGCCGTAGGGGGGCTGCTCGATCTTGATCACGTCCGCGCCCAGCTCGACCAGCATCCGCGTGCAGGCAGGCCCCGCGAGGTAGCGGGTCAGGTCGAGCACCGTGATGCCCGCAAGCCACCGTCGTTCGTCGCTCATCCGGCCCTCTCGCGAGTCGCTCATCCAACCCTCTCGTGACGGGGCGCAACGTGAGCCATGTCGGAGCCTGCATCGCCGAGCAACATGTCGGCGCAATCTAGCCGAGTGCCATCCGGTGCGGTCGGGACTCGGGTCTTGCCCTTGCAGTTGACGCCGCAGTTTTATTAGGTTATGTTACTAACAATATGAGAGAGGTCACCGGTTCGGCTGTGTTGAGGCTGCTGAGCGGCCAGCGCATTGCGGACGTGCTGTTCGCGGCGCATCCAGGTCGGATGTCGCGTGCGGAGATCGCGCGAGCGACCGGTCTGTCGAAGCCGACCGTGTCCGCGTCCATGGCGGACATGGAGTCGGTCGGACTCGTGCGCGTGGCCGAGGAGAGTGCCCGGCTGGGCTCGATCGGTCGGCCTGCCGCGCTGTATGAGCTGGTGCCGTCGGCTCGATTCTGCGTCGTGGCCGACGTCGGCGCAACCAGGATGCTTGTGGGCCTTACCGACCTGCTGGGTGAGGTGGTCGCCGAGGTCGAGCTCGAGACGGGCCCCGATGCGCCATCGGCCTTGCGGCGGTTGGTGAAGGCGGCATCGTCGATGCTGGCCGCCTCGGAGGCGCCGTGTCACGCAGTGTGTGTCGGTGTGCCGGGCATCTACCGGCCGGAGTCGGATCGAGTTGAGCAGGCCCTGAAGCTGCCAGGCTTCGACGGCCTGGCGGTGAGCGCCTACCTGAGCGAGCGCCTCGGGACCCGTGTCTTCGTGGAGAACGATGTGAACCTGGCGGCGCTCGGTGAGTTGGCCTGCCTGGGCGACGAAGACGCCGGAGACGCCGTTGACGCCGGGGGCGACTTTGCTGCCGTGTTCGTGGGGACCGGAATCGGTTTGGGCCTGGTGGTCGGGGGCGAGCTGTATCGCGGCGGTACGGGATCCGCCGGAGAGTTGGGCTCCCTGCTGGTAGCGATGCCCCAGCGGGGCGCTGCCGGAGTGACGCTCGAGGATGTGGCATCAACGCCCGCGATCCGCAAGCGCTTGGGCGGGCTCATCGAGGAGGGCCAGGCATCTTCACTTGATCCGAACGCCGACCTGACACAGATAATGGCTGCTGCCGTGCAAGGCGACTCAGCGGCGGCTGCAGTGCTGAGAGAGAGCGCAGATGCGATGGCGTTGGCGGTGTCGCACCTGTCGCTGATCGCGGACCCGACTCGCATCTTGTTCGGTGGGCCGGTGGGATCAGAGCCGGTGTTCGTGGACGCCGTGCGCGCTCGCTTGTCGCGGCTGGTGGCGAGGGCGCCCGAGTTGATCGTGTCGAGTCTGGGCGAGCGGGCGACGCTGATGGGCGCCGCGTCGATGGCGTTGCGGTATGTGCGCGAGTCGCTGATCGCAGAACTTCTGGGTGCACAGCAATGAGTTCGGCTCCAGAGCGCTCAGCCGCGGCAGTGGATGGCGCTGAGGGCCATGTCCGGCGTCTCAGGAGTTCGGCTCCTGAGCGCGCGGCCGCCGCGGTCGACGGTGCTGAGGTCGTCCGGCTGGTTCGTGAGGCAACCCGCATCCCGAGTGTGACGCCCAACGAGGAGGCATTCGCGCAGTGGGTGTTGGACTCCATGCACGCCACCGGCGCCTTCGACGACGCGGGCTCGGTCGAGTTCGACTCTGCTCGGCACAACGTGTGGGGGAGTGTGGGCGGCGGCTCGGGCAGATCGCTGCTTCTGGCCGGGCATCTCGACACCGTCACCACGGAGGACTGGTCTCAGCATTGGCAGGGCACAGATCGGGCCGACCCGTTTGGAGCGCACTTGATCGACGGTGCGATCTGGGGTCGCGGCGTCGCTGACCAGAAGGGCGGGATCTGCGCCATCATCGAGGCGCTCAGCGCCGTTCGACGTGCCGGCTGCAGGCCCGCCGGCGAGGTCCTCGCGTTGTTTGTGAGCGACGAGGAGTCCGGTCAGCCAGCAAGCGGAGTCTCGGCAGGCATGAAGGCAGCGGTGCAGGGCCGAGGCGGCCCGGTTCCCGAGGCTGACTTTGCGATCTACACCGAGCCCACGACCTCTGCGATCTACACGGCGCAGATGGGCTTCTTGATCGCGGACATCACCTATGTCGGCGTGTCGGCATATTTCGGGCGACCCGAGTTGGGGATCGACGCCTTGCGGGCGGGTCATTCGCTGCTCGGGCGGCTCTGGGAGTGCTCAGAGGAGATGCGCGCCCAGGTCCCGACCCATGAACTGCTCGGCGAGGCGTTCCTGCTGGTCACTTCGGTCTCTGCGGGCGGCAACATCGCGGTGCCCGGCCTGTTCGAGTTGTCGCTGATCCGCAAGCTGCTCCCAGGTGAGAGCCTTGACCGTGCCGCCGAGCAGATCCGCTCCGTCGCCGCCGAGGTGGCCCAAGAGCACGGAGTGGAGTGCAAGGTCGAGTTCAGCGCTCCGCGTGACCACGGTCTGGGCGGCACGCCTGACGAGATCGGCAGTGACCATCCCGGCGTTCGTTCGCTGGCCCGCTCGATTGAGGCGGTGACCGGGGCAGCGGCGCGCATCGAGGGCGCCCCGTACTGGTCCGAGAAGCCCTTCCTGCGGGATCTCGGGATTCCCGGCGTCTATTTCGCCGCAGGCGACATCTCGAACTGCCATACACCTTTCGAGCGGCTCGACGTCGACGAGCTGGTGACGGCCACCCGCACTCTCGCCCACTTCATCGCCGCGTGGTGCGAGACCACTGACCGCTAACCCGGACCCGAAGGAGGGAGTAATCCATGAATGGAAGGAAAATGACAATGACGACACAGCGTCGTAGCCCCACGGGGGCAGGGGGCACGCGCGGGAGGCTGCCCGAGCTGTGGCTGTGCGTGTCGCTGCTGGCGATATTCGCGTTGGGCGCCGTCTCGTGCGGTGATGACGACGACGGGGCCGCGGCGACCACAACCACCACTGCCGCGCCGGCGACGACCATGGCCGAACCTGAGCCCGAGCCGGCGCCAGAGCCTGGGCCGGCACCCGAGCCGCCGAAGACACAAGGTCCCGGCGGCGAGGAGGCGGTGCCGTCAAGCGAGATCGCCTTGAGCGACGACGAGGTCGCCGAGGTGCGCGAAGGGGGCTATACGGCCGCGCTTCTGTGGCACACGTCCGGAGCGTTCACCGACGCGGTGAGCCAGGGCGCCCGTGATGCCTTCGAGGAACTCGGGATCGAGGTCACCGCCGAGACGAACGCCAACTTCGACGCCGCGCAGCAGGCCAACGATGTCGAGACGGTGATGGCGCAGCAGCCTGACATAATCATCAGTCTCGCCATCGGTCCCGACGCCGGCGCGGAAGCGTTCCGACCGGCGGTGGATGCCGGGGTTCAATTGGTGTTCCTGTCGAACATCCCGCAGGGATATGTTCACGGCGAGGACTATGTCGGCATCGTGACCGACGATCTCGCAGCCATGGGTATCACCGCAGCGGACCTGCTAGCCGGCGCGCTGGGAGGCCAGGGTGAGGTGGGCTACATCTTCCATGATGCCGCCTACTATGTGACCAATCAGCGCGACCAGGCGTTCAAGGCTTGGATCGAGATGAACTACCCGGACATCACGATAGTCGCCGAGCAGGGCCTGGCTGATCCGGCGGCGGCCGAGGAGATCGCGTCCGCGATGCTGACCCGCAATCCCGGCCTTGACGGCATCTACGCACCCTGGGCGGCCGGCCCCGCCGACGGCGTGCTGGCGGCTTTGCGGGCGGACGGTGCGTCCGACGTTGCGCTCGTGACCATGGACCTCGACACCAACGTGTCGCTGGATATGGTTGAGGGCGGAAACGTCGTGGGGATCGCAGCCGATGAAGCCTACAACCTCGGCCGCACGATGGCCCTTGAGGGCGCATACGGGCTGTTGGGCAAGTCTGCGCCGGCGTTCGTGGTGGTACCGGCCATCGGAGTCACGGCCGACAACATCGTTGAGGGGTACAGGCAGTCGCTGGCGGCCGATCCTCCTCAAGAGGTGCTCGACGCCCTGGGCAACTGAGTCCCGGACAACCGAGTCCTGGGTAACTGAGTCCTGGACAACCGAGTCCTGGGTAACTGACGAGAGTTTCGTTTCCCCTGCAGGGTGTCCCGCTGACGGTTCTCGCGCCAGCGGGACGCCCTGGTTGTTCGAGTTGTCGCATCAGTGAGTCATAGTGAGTGGTCCCCAAGTGAGTAGCAGCAACATGATGGCCGGCACTGTGAGTGAGCGGTGTCTGCGCATCTGGCGATCCGCCGCGCCCCGCCAATATGTGGTCTATGCCGCAGCAGCGCTCATATTCGTGCTGTTCGCAGTGTTGCTGCGCGATGACGGGTTCCTCACTGCCACCAACCTTCTGAACATCGGCCGACAGGCGACCCCTATCGCCGTGATGTCGGTGGGGATGGCCTTCGCGCTGGGCGCAGCCGAGATCGACCTGTCCATCGGCTCGGTGGCGGCCCTGTCGTCGCTGGTGGTGGCGGATGCTGTGGGCAGCCTCGGGTTCGCCGCGGGTGTCGCGATCGCCCTCGCCGTCGGAGGCGGGATCGGCGCCGTCAACGGGCTCATTGCCGTGAAGGTCCGCATACCGTCGTTTCTGGTCACCTTGGGGATGCTCGGAATCGTCGGCGGTGTGGCGCGGAACCTCAACAACCTCCAGTCGCTGCCGATACGCAACGACCTCTACTTGGGAGTGTTCGGCGCGGGGTCGGTCGGCCCTGTCTCGTCGCTGCTGATCTGGACGGTCATCGTGGGAGTCGTCGGGCATCTGGCCCTGCACCAGCTGCGCTGGGGTCGTCATGTGCTGGCCGTTGGGGCCGACCGTTCGGCTGCGTCGGCGCTGGGCATCAAGACTGATCGGATCCGTATCTCCGCGCTGGTCGCCAGCGCTGCTGCGGCGTCGCTTGCGGGGATGCTGCTGGCCGGCCGCCTCGCCATCGGCCGGCACGACCTAGGCGAGAACCTGCTGCTGACCGTGATCGCTGCGGTGGTGATCGGCGGCACCAACCTGTTCGGCGGGCGCGCCTCCGTTGCCGGCGCGATCGCCGGGTCGATCGTCATGGCGATGCTCAATAATGGCTTGATCCTGATGGGTTTGCGTGTCGCAGACCAGCTGATCGCCCGTGGCGTGATCATCATACTCGCGGTCGCCTTGAGCATGCGCGAACACAGGGAGCCCTGACGTAAGGCTCTAGGGAGGTCCAAAAGTGTTCTTGCAAGCGCTTCTTGAGCGCAACCCCGGATTCGTCCAAGCGGCGGTGCAACTGCATCAGCATGGGCTCATTCCGGCGAACAGCTACGTGCTCGACCTCGACGCGATAGGCGCGAACACGCGACACCTGTGCAGCGAGGCCCACGATCTGGGACTCACCGTGTACCCCATGACCAAGCAGATCGGCCGTGCATCGGCGGCGCTTGAGGTGATCGCGGGCGGCGGCGCCGACGGGTTCGTGGCAGTGGACATGGCCTGCGCCCGCCCGATCGTCCGCAGCGGGCACAACCTCGGACACCTGGGCCATCTTGTGCAGGTGCCGCGCGGCGAGGCCGGTGTTGCGGCCGCCCTGGAGCCGGACTTCTGGACCGTGTTCTCGCTCAACAAGGCGGAGGAGGCTGCGGCGGCCGCGCGCGCCCGGGGCCGCGCTCAGCGGTTGCTGGTCCGTGTCTACGACGACGGCGACGAGTTCTACCCCGGTCACGAGGGCGGCATACCCCTGGGTGGCCTGCCGTCGATGATCGACCACATCGCCGCGCTCGATGGTGCCTTCTTCGCCGGACTCACCACCTTCCCGGCATTGCTGTATGACGCGGCCTCGCAGAGTGCTCGCATCACGCCGAACATGAGGACGCTGAGCCGGGCTGCAGCCATCGCCCGCCGCCACCGGGCATGCCCCGAGACGCTGCACATCAACGCGCCCGGCACCACATCGTCGCAGGTGTTGTCACAGTTGGCCGAGGCCGGCGCCACCCAGGTGGAACCCGGTCACGGGCTCAGCGGCACCACGCCGCTGCATGCGGTCCGGGATCTCCCCGAGGTTCCCGCGGTGTTGTACCTCAGCGAGATCGCGCACGTTCACATGGGTGTGCCGATGTGTTTCGGCGGCGGGTTGTATGTCGATCCCGTCTTCGGTGACTACCAGGTGCGAGCCGTGGTCGCTGGGGATCCGTCGGAGATCTCGACCCGGCCCGTGCCGGTTGAGATGCCGAGTACCGCAGCCATCGACTATTACGCCAAGCTCACGCCGGCTGCCTCGCGGAGTTTCGCCGAGGGTGCCTCGGTCGTGTTCGGGTTCCGCGTGCAGGCCTTCGTCACCCGGGCCTTCGTCGTAGGGGTTGCGGGCGTCACCCGCGGCGATCCTCGCGTGGCCGGTGTCTGGAACGGCTTCGGCGATCCGGTGAGCCTCGACTGCACAGATGGCGCATATGCGGGTGCGCCCGCATGAAGGCTCCTGCAGCGTTGGCGGCGCTTGAGGTTGAGGGCCTGTGCAAGTCCTTTCGGGCGGTGCAGGCCCTGGACAGCGTGACGCTGAGGCTCCACTACGGCGAGGTCACGGCCCTGCTGGGTGACAACGGCGCGGGCAAGTCGACGCTCGTGAAATGCGTGGCCGGGGTTTACGCGCCCGAGGCAGGTGTGGTGAGAGTCGACGGAACCGAGGTCGTGATCACCTCTCCGGAGGCGGCTCGAGCCTTGGGCATCGAGACGGTGCATCAGACGCTTGCCGTCATCGACACACTCGACGTGGCCGAGAACCTCTTCTTGAACCGTGAACACACCCGAGGCGGCCCGGTTGGAGCCTGGCTCGGCGTGTTGGACAAGAAGCGCATGAGAGACGAAAGCGAGCGCATCCTGGAGGGGCTCGGTATCCGGATTCCCTCGTTGCGCCACCGGATGGGGACGCTCTCGGGCGGGCAGCGTCAGGCTGTGGCGATCGGGCGGGCCACCGCCTGGGGGCAGCAGATCGTGATGCTTGACGAGCCGGCGGCCGCGCTGGGCGTGCAGCAGGCTGCCCGTGTGTTGGAGATGATAAGAGGCCTGCGCGAGGCTGGCGCAGCGGTACTGCTCATCACGCACAATATGGATCGAGTCGGCGAGGTCTGCGATCGGGCGGTGGTGCTTCGTCAAGGGCGCAAGACCGCGGACGTTCTTGTCAGCGACACCACCAAGGACGACCTGGTCGCCTACATCACCGGTGCCAAGGCCCAGCGAAGCTCCCCATGAAGATCTCCGGACCGGCCCTAGATCCCGGAGCCTCCCTGGCGCAGCCGGCGCTTGTCAATGGCATCAACCCGAACGCACAGCTCGGCGTCGATGTTGGCGGTACCAGTATCAAGGGTGCTCTCGTCAACCTGAGCACAGGTCAGCTTGCAGGACGGATCCACAGCACGCCGACACCTGACGCGGCGACACCCGAGCAGGTGGCGTCCCTCATACGCCAGATCGCAGCATCCGAGAACTGGGATGATCGTGTCGGTGTGGCGCTGCCAGGGGTGATCACCGGCTCTCGGCTGTGTCACGCGCCGAACCTGTCCGCTGCCTGGGAACGGGACGGTGCACTGGACTGCCTTCGGGACGCGGGCGACGCCGGAACTGTGCTCATCAACGATGCCGACGCCGCCGGGCTAGCGGAACTCACCTACGGCTGTTCTGATGGCCCTAGGGACGGCCTGACCATAGTGCTCACCTTTGGAACCGGCATCGGCAGTGCCCTGATCCACGATGGCAGCCTCATCGCGAACTCCGAGTTGGGCGGGCTTCATGGTCCCGCCGGGCGGTTTGAGGATGTGGCATCGGGGCGCGCCATCTTGGAGGATGAGCTGTCACCTGTGGAGTGGGCGCAACGCGCGCAGCCTTACTTCGACCAGCTGGAGACCATGCTCAATCCGGTCCGGTGGGTTCTGGGCGGGGGGCTGAGCGAGAACTTCCAGCAATACTCATCCCGCCTGAAGTTGTCCCAGCCGGTGACCGCGGCCCATCTCAGGCTGCATGCCGGAATCGTCGGGGCGGCCGCGGCGGTACAGCACTCGCGCTCAGCAGACAGCTAGCCGGAAAGAGCGACTTGAGGTGCGGTTGGCGGGCCGGTCGGTGGTGGCCGACTCGCGTTCAGCAGGCAGCTAGTCGGATTGGGCGACGCTGGCTGATGGCGGGCTGTGGAGCGTGCGGACACAGCCGGAGCGTTGATCAGCGATGAGGTTGCACGCGGTCCGGGATCAAGCGGCGGCCGCACAAGCGGCAGCCGACATCATTGAACGGTTCCTGAACGAGGCTGCGCCGGCGGTGCTGGGAGTCGCGACCGGCGCCACCATGGAGGAACCCTTCGCTGAGGTCGTGCGACGCTACCGGCTGGGAAGGCTGAGCATGACTCGCACGGAGGTTTACCTGCTCGACGAGTACATCGGCCTCGAACGGCACGACCCGAGCACATTTGCCAACACCGTCAAGCGGCTGCTGGTTCAGCGGACCGACCTGCCTGCGGACGCGGTTCATGGCCCGGATCCTCATGCTGCCGACCTGCATGCTGCATGCGAAGAATACGAGCGGCAGGTGCGCAGCGCACAGATCGGCCTGCAACTGCTCGGGATAGGAACGAATGGGCACATCGCCTTCAATGAACCGGGATCGGTCTTCAGCAGCACGACACGTGTGGTGCGCCTGAGCCAGCGGACGCTGGCCGACAATGCAGCTATCTTTGCGTCCGGCACATCTATGCCCGCAACCGCGATCACCCAAGGCATCAGCACCATCCTCGCCGCCGAGAAGTTGCTTCTCATAGCCTGCGGCAAGCACAAGGCAAGAGCCGTCTCACTGGCCATCGAGGGTCCCCTCAGCGAGGCACTGCCGGCCTCGGCGTTGCAGCTTCATCGCAACGTCACCGCCATCGTTGACGCAGCAGCCGCATCGCTGCTGTCCGAAGCCGCCCACCCGAACGAGCACTCACAGTGAGATCACTCGAGGCATTCGCCTCATCCGATGTCCAATATCGGTACTCTGGCGTGTCAAATCTGTGCAGTGTCAGGTGTCAATGGCCGGTAGTCTGGCGGGGTGGCCGAGTACCTGGAGCGTCTCGCGGAACCGCTCATCGCTGCACTTCTCAAAGAGCTTCCAGCCTTGGCGCTGGTCGGTCCGAGGGCCTCGGGGAAGACCACCACCGCGGCGCGCTACGCCCGTACCGTGATCCGGCTGGATCGCCGAGCCGAGGCCTTGGCGGTCGCGGCCGATCCCGACGCAGCGCTCGAGGGCCTGGCCGAACCCGTCCTGCTGGACGAGTGGCAGGAGGTGCCCCAAGTGCTGGGCGCCGTCAAGAGGGCCTGTGACGCCGAACCCCGCCCGGGACGCTTCATCCGGTCCACCAGCGGCGTCTCGGGCACGCCCGACTGCTCGCCAACGGTCATCTGACTCTCAGATGGCCGGCGGAGGCTACGACAGTGCGAGGCTGGCCCGCTTCTTCGAGGCATACGCGCTCAACTCGGCCGGTGTCGTTGACGACACGACCCTCTGTGATGCTGCGGGCATCAACCGGCGCACCGCGGTGCGCTACCTGGATCTGCTCGGCCGGCTTCACATCGTCGATGAGCTGCCGGCCTGGACGACGAACCGACTCAAGCGGCTGTCGCTCGCTCGGAAGCGGTTCCTGGCGGATCCTTCGCTGCTGGCGTCCGTGACGGGTGCCACCGATCGCTCAGCCAGGCGTGACGGCAACCTGCTGGGTCGCCTGCTTGAGACATTGGCGGTGGCGCAACTGCGGGCCCAGGCGGCGGTCAGCGAGCACCGCTGCCGGCTCTATCACCTCTGGCAGCACCACGGGCGCCATGAGATAGACGTCGTCGCCGAACTCGACTCGCAGCACTTGGTCGCCATCGAGATAAAGGCCACGGCCGCGCCCTCGCCCGATGATGCACGCCACCTCGCCTGGCTGCGTGATCACATAGGCGACAGGCTTCTTGCCGGCATCGTGCTTCACACCGGCCCCTCGGCGTTCCCGCTAGGCGACCGCCTCTGGGCACTCCCGATCAGCTCCCTCTGGGGCGAGCGTGTCAGCGATCACTTGGGCAGGCCGTACTGGTCGTAGAGGAGTTCGCCATGATCAACCTCCGCGGACCCCTTGTCCAGCAGGCTGGCGCAACTAGCGGAGATCTCCCGCAGCGACCGAAGGCGTTCCTCGGTGCTGCGCCTGCGCATCTCGCGCTCCAAGCGTTCTCTGAGCGCCACCGTGATTGCCTCGGTCTTCGTCTCACCAGTGAGGAGCGCCAGTTCTCTGGCTAGCCGGCAAGTCTCTTCGTTCTTGATGTTGAGGCTCATTAGTTTCTCTCTTGAGGGCAGATTCAACCTCGCCGTACGTGCGCGCTCGCGGTCAGGCCGGAGTGCCGCCACCGGCCGTGCCGGGACGGGGTGGTGTTTCGGGGTTGTGGTGCTGGACTCCCTCCAGGCGGGCCAGGCGCTCCCGGGTGTCGGCGAGGCTGTCGACGATCTTGGCGAGCGTGCGCTGGGTCTCGTTGTGCTGTGCGGTGAACATGTCGGTGGCACGCTCAAGCTGACGGGTGAAATCCTTGCGGGTCTCCTGGTTGGAGCGCTCGATCAAGTTGCGGGTCTCCTGGTTGGCTTGGCGATGTTCCTGGTTGGAGCGCTCGATCAGGTCGCGGGTCTCCTGGTTGGCTTGGCGATGTTCCTGGTTGGAGCGCTCGATCAGGTCGCGGGTGTGGGCGCTCTCGCGGTGCTGGCTCCGTATGGAGACGAACATGAGGGTGGTCATGGTGGCGAACATCACGCCGAAGGCCGACCCCAGGATCGTCAGCACCGCCGTGTCCAGACCTGTCTCCACGCCAATAACGTTAGCGAACCACGTGATACCTTGCAACACCATACATCACAAGAATCACTGAAGCAGCAATCGTGCCTGCTCGGTAGGCTTGCTGACCTCGGGCAACCCGCTCGCAGGCCGGCCGAGGAACGGGAACCGGTGCTCGCGCAGCGACGCCATCCGGAGCGGTCAGGTCCACGTCCAGCCGAAATCGTCGACGAGCCTTGACATGCCCACCAGTGCGACGACCTGGCCGAGGTGTGCGGCAGATCCGCAGACGTCCCCGGTCGCTCCATCGAGCGTGCGGCGGGCGAAGCCGGCCACAAGGAGTGCGCCGAGTCCGGCGGATGCCGCCGCCACCGCGGCAGGCAGGCCCAGGCTCACCGCAGCGGCAGCTGCGATTGCCACTGCTGAAATGCACCGCGCGGGCTGCAGATGCGCCGCGTATCCGATGCCCAGACCGCTGCTGCGGGTCGCCGGCGCGGCCAGCAACACAACGACCGCTGCGGTGCGGCCAAGCCCGTGCGCGAGCGCCAGCGCGATGACGCCATCACGCGGTGCCAGGGACATGACCGCATGGACCTGTACCAGAGTTGACAGCAGCAGGGCCAGCACACCGAACGTTCCCAGGCGGGAATCCTTCATGATCTCGAGACGCTGCCGGCGCGTCGTGCCGCCGAGCGCGTCGGCCGTGTCCGCCCAGCCGTCCTCGTGGAACGCACCCGTGATCACTATCCCAGTAGCCACGGCGGCTATGGCGGCGAGCGGGGCGCCCAGCGGAGTCCACAGCGCCCAGAAGGCGCCTCCCGAGAGCATCCCGACCACGGCACCCACGACCGGGAACCAGGGAACGCTGCGGCCCAGATCGCGGTCTGTGCGTGGGTCCGCCCCGCCCCGCAACCGGGTGAGGAACGACCATGCGAACCGCAAACTCACAGCGAACCGGACGCCAGACCCTGCTCGGAGAATGTGGCTACGCCGGTCACCGCGGCTGCGGCTATTGCGATGATGGGAACTGCAGCAAGCCCGCCGGACCCTTCACCGAGCCCGAGGTCAAGTTGCAGCACGGGTTCAAGTTCGAGCCGTTCGAGCAGCTGTCTGTGGCCCGGCTCGGCCGAGCAGTGGCCCGCGATGGCGTGGTCCAGGCTGCCCGGCATGGCCGCGTGCAGGGGTGCGACGGCGGCGGTTCCGATGAAGCCGTCCAGCACCACCGGGACCGAGCGCTGCCGGGCTGCGACCACGGCTCCGGCGATTGCGGCCAGCTCACGACCGCCGAGGCGACGCAGTGCCTCCAGCGGAGTGACGGAGCCGACCCGACAGACCGCGTCGCTCACGACATCGCGCTTGCGACTCAACGCAGCTCCCGACACGCCTGTGCCCGGTCCGACCCACGCTCTTGCGGCGGCGCGAGCCACGTCGTCTGAGGTGTCGGCGGTGTGAGCCTCGTCGTCTGACGTGTCGGGCGGGTCTGTGAACAGGGCCATGCAAAGCGCAGAGGCCGAGGTTGTGTTGGCGATGCCGAGCTCACCGAGCAACAGCAGATCAGCCTGGCCGACTTCAACTGCATGAACTGCGGCCGCTGCGCCTGCCGCAACCGCTTCGTCGAAGTCGTCGTCGCTCATGGCGTCGCATGTGCGGATGTTGCCGGTAGGGCGGCCCACGCCGACGTCCACCACCCGGACCGCCGCTCCGACCTGCCGCGCGATCGCCGTCACGGTGGCAACGCCGCTCTTGACGGCATCGACCATCGCCGCGGTCACCTCGGTCGGATACGCGCTCACACCCTCGACGGCGACGCCATGATCGGCGGCGAACACGAGCACGGCGGGCCGCTTGACCGCGGGCTGATGCGTGCGTTGCCAGCCCGCCAGCCAGGCGGCTACCTCGTCGAGGCGCGCGAACGCGCCGCTGGGCCGCAGCACTTCACGAGCCCGCGCAGTGACGGCGCTGCGAGCAGCCGCGTCCGCCGACGGCAGGTCCACCAACATGCGCGCCAGCAGGCAGGGCTCGGCAGCGGGCGCCGACAGGTCTGCCATGGTCGCACACACCCCGTCACGCTCGACGAGCGCCGCCGTCCTGCAGCGGGCGCCGACAGGTCTGCCATGGTCGCACACGGGAAGTGTGGCTCGGCCAACCGCTCAAACGCCGTTCGCCTCGGGCGGCGGCACCCCGGCGACCGCGGCCGGCTCTCGCAGTTCCAAGAGCCGGCCGGCCACGACGAGGCAGGCACGATCGGCCGACGCCGTGATCGCCTGGTTGACCGCGCCAAGCACGTCGCGGTAGGCGCGACCCAGCGGTGTGGTCGGGACGACACCGGAGCCGACCTCATTGGTGACCACGATCGAGAGGCCACTGCGGGCCCGAAGATCAATCCCCAACCGCCGAGCCTCGGCTGCGAGCACTGAGGCAACGTTCAGCGTTTGGCCGACCGGATCCCGCAGGTCGGTCTCGGCTCTGCCGCCCTGCGCGGCGAGCATGCGGTTCGCGACCCACATGGACAAGCAGTCGATGACGATTGTTGTGTTGCCGTCGATGCCGTCGACGCAGCGCGCGATGTCCAGCGGCGCCTCGAGCGTCACCCACCCGTCGGGTCGTGCGGCTCGGTGAAGATCGATGCGCGCCGACATCTCGGCATCCCCCGGCTCAGCCGTCGCGATGAACGCCACCTCCCTACCGGAGGATGCAGCCGCGGCGACGGCCGCTGTCGACTTGCCGCTGCGGGCGCCGCCAGTGAACACCGTCAGCATCGGAGATCGGCTTCCTCGGGTGCCCTCGCACTCATGTCAAATGCCGGCCTCAGGCTAATCCTGGGTCAAGCCCGGCCGAAGCGCTGGGTTGGCCGGCTCTCAGGCCAGGTCGAAGCGGTCTAGGTTCATGACCTTGTGCCAGGCCGCTGCGAAGTCGGCCACGAACTTCTCCTGGGCGTCGTCTGATCCGTAGACCTCGGCGATGGCTCGCAGTTGCGAGTTGGAGCCGAACACCAGATCGACCGCGCTCGCCGTCCACCTGACCTCGCCGGTGGCGCGGTCGCGGCCCTCGTAGACGTTCTCGGCCTGCGAGACCTGCCACTGCGTGCCCATGTCGAGCAGGTTCACGAAGAAGTCGTTGGTCAGCGCGCCGCAGCGGTCGGTGAGCACACCGAGCGAGGAGCCGGACGAGTTGGCGCCCAGGACGCGCAAGCCCCCGACCAGCACGGTCATCTCCGGCGCCGTCAGCGACAGCAGGCTGGCACGGTCCACCAGCAGTGCCTCGGGTCGGCGCTTGTCGCCCTCCCGCCAGTAGTTGCGGAACCCGTCGGCTGTCGGCTCGAGCACGGCGAAGGACTCGACGTCGGTCTGCTCCGGCGAGGCGTCGGTGCGTCCCGGCGAGAACGCCACGGCGACCTCGCAGCCGGCCCGGCGGGCCGCCTCCTCCACCGCCGCACAGCCGCCCAGCACGACCAGATCCGCGAGCGACACCCGCTTGGCGTCGCCGCGACCGGTGTTGAACTCGGCCTGGATCGCCTCGAGGGCTGCCAGCACCGCCGACAGCTCAGCGGGGTCGTTGGCCTCCCAGCCGCTCTGAGGAGCCAGGCGGATGCGGGCGCCGTTGGCACCGCCGCGCTTGTCGCTGTCGCGGAAGGTGGAAGCGGAGGCCCAAGCCACCGAGACGAGCTGGGCCACCGACAGCCCCGAGTCGAGGATCCTGGCCTTGAGGGCCGCCACGTCTGCCGCCTCGATCAGATCGTGGTCCACGGCCGGGACGGGATCCTGCCAGATCAGCTGCTCGTCCGGCACCTCCGGGCCCAGATACCGGGCCACGGGGCCCATGTCGCGATGCACGAGCTTGAACCACGCCCTAGCGAAGGCGTCGGCGAACTCGTCGGGATTCTGCAGGAAGCGGCGCGAGATCGGCTCGTAGACGGGGTCCATGCGCAGCGAAAGGTCGGTGGTCAGCATCACCGGCACGTGCCGCTCAGCCGGATCGTGGGCGTCGGGCACCGTGCCGGCCGCACCAGGGTCGGTCGGAACCCACTGCCACGCACCCGCGGGGCTCTTCGACAGCTCCCACTCGTAGCCGAACAGGGTCTCGAAGAAGCTGTTGTCCCAGGTGGTCGGCGTGGGTGTCCAGGCGCCCTCGAGTCCGCTGGTGATGGCGTCGCCCGCCTTGCCGCTGCCGTAGGCGCTGCGCCACCCGAGGCCCTGCTCCTCAAGGCCGGCGCCCTCGGGCTCGGGGCCGACGTAGCGGTCGCCGTCGGCCGCGCCGTGGGTCTTGCCGAAGGTGTGCCCCCCGGCGATCAGCGCCACCGTCTCGGTGTCGTCCATGGCCATGCGCGCGAACGTCTCGCGGATGTCCCTTGCCGCCAAGAGCGGGTCGGGCTGTCCGTTGGGCCCCTCGGGGTTGACGTAGATCAGCCCCATCTGCACCGCGCCGAGCGGGTTCGCCAGGTCCCGGTCGCCGCTGTAGCGCTCGTCGTCGAGCCAGCCGGTCTCGGGCCCCCAGTCAACGTCCTCCTCGGGCTCCCACACGTCGCAGCGGCCGCCGCCGAAGCCGAAGGTCTCAAAGCCCATCGACTCCAGCGCCACGTTGCCTGCCAGGATCATCAGGTCGGCCCAGGAGATCTTGGCGCCGTACTTCTGCTTGACCGGCCACAGCACCCGGCGCGCCTTGTCGAGGTTGGCGTTGTCGGGCCAGCTGTTGAGCGGCGCGAACCGATGCGTTCCCGAGCCGCCGCCGCCGCGCCCGTCGAAGGTGCGGTAGGTGCCGGCGCTGTGCCACGCCATCCGGATCATCAGCGGGCCGTAGTGGCCGTAGTCGGCGGGCCACCAGTCCTGCGACGTGGTGATCGCGCTTGCGATGTCGGCCTTCAGTGCTGCGAAGTCGAGGCTGTTGAACGCCGCCGCGTAGTCGAAGCCGTCGCCCATGGGGTCGATCTGCGGCGAGTTCATGTTCAGCGGTCGCAGGTTCAGCTGCTCGGGCCACCATTGCTGGTTCGCGGCCGAGCCCATGGCTGTGGGCGCATAGTGCAGCACGGGGCACTTGCCCGCGGCCGCAGGCGCCTCGACGCTGCCGGTGTCTTCAGTGGTCATGATTGCTCCTTTGTTGTAGGTGGTTGGGTTGGGTTGGTTGTGGACGGGTGGTCGGTCGTGGGGTTGGTTGTGGGTTTGGTCGTTTGTGGGTGGGTCGGTCGTGGGGTGGGTCGGTTGCGGAATGAGTTGATCGCGGTGCGGCCCGGCTCGCTGCCGGTGCTAGCGGGCCGCCCTGCCTGCGGGACCGGCCGGCACCGGAGACTCGCCGCCGCTGTTGTCCCCGGCCGTCGCATGAGCGCCGACGGTGTCGGCGGGCGCGCCCAGGCAGTCGGGGCAGTGACCCCAGTAGATGACCTCGGCCTCGTCGATAGTAAAGCCGAAGTCGTCGTCGACGTCCAGGCACGGCCGGTACCCGGCGGCGCAATCGACGTCGACCATGCGGCCGCAGGCGCGGCAGACCAGATGGTGGTGGTTGTCGTCGACCCGGTCCTCGTAGCGCGCCGCCGAGCGCGCCGGCTGGATGCGCCGGATCAGGCCCTTCTCTGACAGCACGGCCAGGGCGTCGAACACCGCCTGCCGGGACACCGCCCCGATGGCGGCACGGACGTCGTTGGCGAGATCGTCGGCCGTGGCGTGCGGTCGGGCCGACACGGCCCTCAACACAGCCAGCCGCTGAGCCGTCACCTGGATCTCGTGTGCCCTCAACTTCTGCTCGAGCCGCCCGGCGTCCTTGGCCATGCAGCCACCATAGCACTATTCTGGATCAAATCAACAATTTGATTTTGTCTGGCTCCAGTTCGGTTCACGCCTCAGGCGGATGCGGCCGGAGCCCTCGGTTGCCCGGCCGATCAGCGCGGCGTCATGCCCTGAGAGCCTCAACTCGGTGACAGCGGCCATGGCGGCCTCGGGGCTCACCATTCCCAGCAGCAGGCCGCCGGACGTCTGGGCGTCGGCCAGCAGGGTGACGGTCAGCTCGCCGGCGTCGCCGCTGTCGAGGTGCGGTGTCACCCAGTCGAGGTTGCGCCCGGTTCCACCTGGCACGAAGCCGAGCGACGCCAGCTCGCGCGCACCCTCGATCACAGGCAGGTCGCGGGTGAAGAACTCCAGGTCGACGCCGGACTCCTGAGCCATGCGCAGGCCGTGGCCCAGCAGCCCGAAACCCGTCACGTCGGTGGCGGCGGTGGCGCCGTGGCGCAGGCCGGCGCCGGTCGCGGCCGCGTTGCTGCGGGTCATCTCGCCCACGGCTCGCTCGACCACGTCCGGGTGTGCCTCGCCCGCTTTGACGGCGGTCGTGATCACGCCCATGCCCAGGGGCTTGGTGAGCACCAGGGCGTTGCCGGGGTGCAGGCCGGCGTTGGTGAGCATGCGCGACGGGTCCACCTCGCCCAGCACAGCCATGCCGTACTTCGGCTCGGGATCGTCGACGGTATGGCCGCCACCGACCACGAAACCGCAGGCCCGGGCCGTGTCCTGCCCGCCGGCGAGCACCTCGGCCAGCAGGTCGCCGGGCAGTTCGGTGGAGTTCCACGCCACCAGGTTGAGCGCCAGCAGCGGCCGCCCGCCCATGGCGTACACGTCCGACACCGCGTTGGTGGCCGCCACCCTGCCCCAGGTGCGCGCATCGTCCACGACGGGGGTGATGAAGTCCGCGGTGAGCACCAGGGCACGCCCAGGGCCTATGCGCCACACGGCCGCGTCGTCGCCGGTGGAGTGGCCCACAAGCAACTCGGGCGGGGCATCGCCGGTGAGGCCGCGCACCACGTGCGCGAGCTCGCTAGGAGCGAGCTTGCAGCCTCAACCCGCGCCGTGGCTGAACTCGGTCAACCTTCTAGGCATCGCACTCACCCCCTCACGTCTCACGCTCCGGCTGAAGCCCCCGCAGGATAGGCACCCCCCGAAGCCGTGGCCGGGACGGCTCTGCTGCGACGGGCGCCGGATGCCCTGCGGGAGCGCCGGTATGGTGCTGCGGTGAGCGTTGATCCGCGCCTTGTCACCAGGGCCGGCGAGCTGTTCGGTGTGGACTACCCGATCGTGCAGACCGGCATGGGCTGGGTGGCCGGCCCGTCGCTGGTCGCCGGTGCCGCCGAGGCCGGAGCGCTCGGGATACTCGCCTCGGCCACCATGACCCTCGACGAGATGGAAGCGGCCATCGCCGAGGTCAAATCCCGCACGGGCCGGCCCTTCGGCGTCAACCTGCGCCCCGACGCCGCCGACCTGGCTGATCGCGCCGACCGGCTGGTGAGCGCCGGGGTGCGGGTGGCCAGCTTCGCCGGACCCCCGGCCGCTCGGGTCGTGGCGCGGCTGCAGGAGGGCGGGGTGCTGGTGATGCCGACGGTGGGCGCCCGCCGCCACGCTCAGAAGATGGCCGAGCTCGGGGTGGATGCGGTGCTCTGCCAGGGCGCCGAGGGTGGCGGACACACCGGCAACATCCCCACGTCACTGCTGCTGCCGCAGGTGCTCGACGCGGTGGACGTCCCGGTGATCGCCGCCGGCGGGTTCCACGACGGTCGTGGCCTGGCCGCAGCGCTCGCCTGGGGGGCTGACGGCGTGGCCATGGGCACCCGGTTCCTGCTCACGGCCGACTCCAGGGTGCCCGACGCGGTGAAGTCCGTCTACCTCGCCACACCCGTGACCGGCACTGTGGTGTCGAGCCGGATCGACGGCAAGCCGCAGCGAGTGATCCGCACCGATCTCGTCGACTCGCTCGAATCGGCGGGCATCACCCGGCTCGCTCGGGCCGCTCTGAACGCTTGGCGCTTCCGCCGCCTCACAGGCACGAATGTTGCGGCCCTGTTGCGCGAGGGCCTGGCCATGAAGCGCAGCCAGGGACTCACCTGGAGCCAGACGGCGATGGCCGCCAACGCGCCGATGCTCACTAGAGCGACCATGGTTCTCGGTGACATCGAAGCCGGCATCCTGCCCACCGGCCAGTGCGTGGGCGTCGTGGACGACCTTCCGACCTGCGCGGAGCTCATCGACCGGATCGTGTCCGAGGCTGTCGCCGCACTCGACCGCCTCAAGCCGTAGCGGCGCTCGCACCGCGCTCGTCGCCGACCTGCTCGCCTGGTTGGCGTCTCGCGTGTTGGTCGTGCTCGCCTATAGTGACCCAGGCTGTCGTGAGCGAAGCCGGTGAGATCCCGGCACTGTCCCGCAACGGTGATGCCCCCTAGGGGGACGAGTCCGGTCGCCTCGCGTCCGCTGCATCGATCCGATCCTCGAGGAAGGAGCGGCTCGTGCGGTGGGTCCTCCCGCTGCTCGGCGCTGAACTCGAGCAGAAGGGAGCAAACCCTGATGACCGACACCGCAACACGGCGAGCCTCGCGACGGCGAACCTCGCGGCTACTCAAGCTGCTTGCACTCTTGCTCATTCCTGTGCTCGTTGCCGCTGCCTGCGGCGGCTCGGACGCCGAGGACGCCCGAGAGGAAGTAACGCCTGCCGCAGCGGCGCCCGCCAACGCTGCGGAGAGCGAGCACACCGTCGCTCCGGCCGACGCTGGGGATACCAACCGCGCAGCGGCATCCGCCGGCACTGACGCTGCCCAGCGGATCGTGTCGATATCTCCGACAGGCACCGAGATGCTCTTCGCCATCGGTGCGGGCGATCGGGTCGTTGCTGTCGACCGGTTCTCCTACTTTCCCGAGGAAGCGCCGGTCACCGAACTGGACGGCTGGAACCCCAACATCGAGGCGATCGCCTCATACGAACCCGACCTGGTGGTGCTGCAAACCAACGGCGACGTCATCGCCGCTCTCGAGGCGCTCGGCATAGCGGTGTTCGCACACGACGCCCCCGTCACCTTCGAGGAGGTGTACGCCCAGATCGAGCGACTCGGTGGCGTTACCGGCCACGACGATGGGGCCTCCAGGCTCGCCGCAGGCATGCGCTCCCGGATCGCCGAGCTAATCGCCGCCGCGCCCGACTCGCCGGGTCTCACCTACTATCACGAGCTCGACGACACCCTTTACAGCGTCACCGGCAGCACCTTCGTCGGGCAGGTCTACGCGCTGTTCGGCCTGGTCAACATCGCCGATCCCGCTGACGCCGACGGCAGCGCCTGGGGCTACCCGCAGCTGAGCGACGAGTACATAGTGGACGCCGACCCCGACGTGATCTTCCTGGCCGACACGCTGTGTTGCGGCCAGAGCGCAGAGACGGTCGCCGAGCGCCCCGGCTGGGATCAGCTCAGCGCGGTGCAGGCAGGTCGCGTGGTCGAGCTCAATGACGACATCGCCTCGCGCTGGGGGCCTCGCCTCTTGGACTTCATCGCGTCCATCTCCGAGGTGGTCGCGTCCATCGGTGCCGCGGCTTAGCAACTGTCACAAGTGGGCTGAAGTGCCGTCACACCCTCCATCGAACCGCCGGCAGGAGCCACGGCGCTGCCTGCCGGTGGCACCGAGCCGGTGGTGTCGGCTGCCATCGAACTATCGGCGGGAGCAATGCAGACCGAGGAGCGAGGCATCGCTGATTTGGTATCTGCCGCCGTCGAACTGCCGGCGCAGTCCATGACCGGTTCGTTACCGAGTGGCCGAGTGGACGCCTTGCCGCTGTCGGGGCTGCGACCGGGTCACCTCGCTGCGGGCGTCGTTGCGGTGTTGGTGGCGGTCATCGCCGGGCTGACCATCGGGCCGGTCGACATCGCCGCGCACCGTGTCGTGCTCGAGTTGCTCGATGCGCTGCCCCTGGTGACATTCGATTCCGGCTTGAGCGGTGCGCACGCCGCCATCGTCAACGAGATCCGGCTGCCCCGCGTGGTGCTCGGCCTGCTGGTGGGCGCCACCCTGTCGCTCAGCGGTGCCACCTATCAGGGGGCGTTCCGCAACCCGCTGGCCGACCCGTACCTGCTGGGAATAGCCGCCGGCGCGGGACTCGGGGCGACGATTGCCATCACCAGCAACCTCGGCGACGGTGCCGGGGCTCTCGACGCCGTGCCGCTCGCCGCCTTCGCGGGCGCGCTGGCGTCGGTGGCCGTGTCATTTGCCGCCGGGCACATCGGCGGCCGCTCGACGGCCTCGCTGATCCTCGCCGGCATTGCGGTGGCGAGCTTCCTCACGGCCTGCCAGACCTACGTGCTGCAGGCCAACAGCGACGCGTTCCGCAAGATCTTCGCCTGGATCCTGGGACGCATCGCCACCTCGGGATGGTCCGAGCCGGCGCTGATGCTGCCGTACTTCATCGTGATGGTGGCGGTGGTGCTGAGCTACCGCCGGGCCATCGACGTGCTCGCCGTCGGCGACGAGGAGGCGTCAGCGCTGGGGCTCAATCCCCGCAGGGTGCGCATGGTCGTGGTGCTCGCGGCGTCGCTCGGTGCGGCCGCGGCCGTGTCGGTCAGCGGGCTGATCGGCTTCGTCGGGATCATCGTGCCCCACACGGTGCGGCTCGCCTTCGGCTCGAGCAACCGGGCGGTGCTGCCCCTGTCGGTGCTCTTCGGCGGTGCCTTCATGGTGCTGGCCGACCTAGCGGCACGCACCGTGCTGGCGCCGGCCGAGCTGCCGATCGGCGTCGTGACGGCGTTCCTGGGCGCACCGTTCTTCGTGCTGGTGCTGCGTACCAGCCGCCGGGAGATCTGGTGAGGCAGGCGGTGACCGTGCGGTCGCTCGAGGTCGCCCTCAACGGCAACCAGGTGTTGCGCGGTGTCGATCTGGCGGTGCCGGCGGGGGAGTGGGTCAACGTCATCGGGCCGAACGGTGCCGGCAAGACGACGCTGCTGCGGGCACTGCTCGGGCTCGTGCCGTTCGGCGGGGAGATCGACATCGACGGGCTCCGCGACAGGCGGCGTGCTTCCAGGGCGCGCAAGCTGGCATATGTTCCGCAGACGCCGGCGACACCTCCGGGGATGCAGGTGGCCGACTATGTGCTGTTGGGACGCACTCCGCACCGGAGCCTCTTCACGGCCCCGACCCACGACGACCGGAGCATCGCTGCGGAGGTGCTCCACCGTCTCGACCTGGGAAGCCTCGGCGCACGCACCGTGCAGTCGCTGTCGGGCGGGGAGCGCCAGCGGGCGGTCTTGGCGAGGGCGCTGGCGCAGCAGGCGGAGGTGCTGCTGCTGGACGAGCCCACCACCGCCCTCGATCTGGGCCATCAGCAGGATGTGCTCGATCTGGTGGACGCGCTGCGCCGCGAGCGCGGGCTCACCGTGATCGCCACGCTTCACGATCTGACCCTGGCGGCCCGCTACGGTGACCGCATCGCCATGCTTGCCGGCGGCCGCGTCGTCAAGATCGGAACGCCGACCGAGGTGCTGACGGTCGGCAACATCGCCGCACACTTCGGTGCCAGCGTGCGGATCATCGCCGATCCCGAGGGTCCCGTGATCGTGCCCACGACGGTCGCGGCCCACACCGAGGCCATCCGCTCATCGAACTAGAGGGTGGGCAAGCTCTGCGCCGGGCGCCGCGTCAACACCCGCACACGCCCACCCGCAACAAGTCACCCCTCGCACACGGCCACCCGCTCAACGAACCAAGGGACCGCCATGCCTGCAACGACCGACACTCCCCCCACCGAGGATCCTCGACCCGGCGGGATGCGCCCTGCCAAGAGCCTCGTGGTCGTCAACACCGGCGACGGCAAGGGCAAGTCCTCGGCCGCCTTCGGCACCGCCATGCGGGCCCGGGCCCGCGGCTGGCCGGTGGCGGTCGTCCAGTTCCTCAAGTCCGAAGAATGGGTCACGGGCGAGCAGTTGATGGCGGCGCCGCTGGGCATCGACTTCTGGTCGCTGGGCGAGGGCTTCACCTGGGACAGCGACGACCTGACCCGCGACCAGGCCGAGGCCCGAGAGGCATGGCGCCACGGCAGGGCCACAGTGGAGGCCGGGGCACATCGCCTGGTGGTGTTCGACGAGATCACCTATCCCCTCAACTGGGGCTGGATCGACGCCGGCGAGGTGGAGGCCACCTTTCGTGCCAGGCCAGAGCACGTGTCGCTGGTGTTGACAGGCCGCGACGCCCCCGAGTGGATGCTGGAGCTGGCCGACACGGCGACCGAGATGGTCAAGTTGAAGCACGCCTACGACTCGGGCATCCTCGCCAAGAAGGGCCTCGACTACTGAGTTCGGTGGACACCGGGCTCTGCAAACACCGCTGGTTCATGCGAACACCGCTGGTTCATGCTCTAGGTTCGTGTCATGTGCGGTCGCTATGTGGCAGCCACCCCGCCCGACGAGCTGGCCCGCTACTTCGGGGCGCCGGCACCCGAGCCGGAGGATTTTCTCGACCCCAACCACAACGTGGCGCCGACCCAGGCTGTGAACGTCGTGCGCGAGTTGGACGGCGCTCGCCGCCTCGACGTTCTGCGCTGGGGTCTCGTGCCGTTCTGGGCCAAGGACCCCAGGATCGGCAGCCGGATGATCAACGCCCGCGCCGAGACCGCCGCCACCAAGAACGCGTTCCGCCGGCCGCTGGCCAAGAGGCGCTGCATCATCCCCGTCGACGGGTTCTACGAGTGGCACCGCACGGAGGGCTCTAAGCGCAAGCAGCCCATGTTCATCAGCCGTCCCGACGGAGAGCCCTTCGCCTTCGCCGGGCTCTGGGAGGTCTGGCGCGATCCGAACAACCTCGACGTCGGCGGCGAGCCCCGCGAGCTGCATTCCTGCACCATCATCACCTGCGCGGCCAACGAGGCCATGTCCGAGATCCACGAGCGCATGCCGGTGATGCTGGCGCCGAGCGCCTGGGACTTCTGGCTCGACCCCGCCAACACCGACGCAGAGGCCGCGTCCGGGCTCCTCGTGCCCGCACCCTCAAGCCTGATCTGCATGCATCCGGTGTCAACCGAGGTCAACAACGCCCGCCACAACGGCCCCCACCTGATCGCTCCCATCTGATCAAGCGCACCGAGCCGCCTAAACAGCGGCTCACGTTCTCGGCACGTGTCGGCTCCGGTTCTAGCGCCGAGGTACCCTCAGTGGTTAGTCCAACGAATACGACCATAGGGGAACCCAGTTGAGCCTTCGATCCGGTGACGAAGTGACCCTTGTGGGGCGGCTGCAGGAGCGCCATGTCGTTAGGCCGCGGTCCGGCGGACAGCCGTTCGTCAAGGCAACCTTGATCGTTGAGGATAGAGGTGAGCTAGGGCAGGCCGGTCGCTATCGCGATCGAACGGTACCGCTGGTATGGTGGGATGCGGGGCGGGCTCCTGCCGAGGGTGCATCGGTGCAGGTGCAAGGCGCTGTGCGCGAGTACGACGGCACCCTTGAAGTTCATGTGAACTCCCATGCGATCAAGAGGACCGGACCTCCAGACGATCCGATAGCACGAGTCCTTGGGTACTATATCGAGTGTATTGAGGCGGAAGCGTCTGGAGAAGTTCGGTTTCCATTGGGCAGCACCAACTGTGTCAAACTTGTCAGTGGGCCAAGCTGGATACACGGCGCTCGTTATCTGCCGACCAACGACAATGTGGATCGATGGTGCCGGCAAAGAAGAAGAGCCTTCGCGGTTTTGTGGGATGGGGGGTGGTTGAGGGTCCCTGTGTGGGGGTCGAGGCCCTGCTGGAATCGGTTGTGTAAGCGACCGACGATCCAGGAGGGCCTCGATGGCTGCGGATGTTATGGGGGTGCGGTTGGGTTTGCCGCAGTTGCGGGTGTTGGGGGTTGTCTCGGACTCCCCGGAGCGGTTGGTGGTGGCTGTGGAGGCCACCTGGCGGCGGTTGCGGTGCCCTCAGTGCGGGTTCAAGTGCCATAGGGTGCATGACCGGCGCGATAAGCGGGTGCGTGATCTGGAGATCTCGGGGCGGGTGGTGACGCTGGTGTGGCGGCGCCGCCGGTTCCGCTGCGACGACTGCGGCAGCCGGTTTTTGGAGGAGCATCCGGCGTTCGAGGGCGGGTTGACGGGGCGGCTGGCGCGCAGGCTGGTGGCCGATGCCAGGGTCATGCCGGTCTCGGCGGCCGCGAGGCGTCACGGGCTGAGCTGGTGGCTGGTGATGGGCGTGCTCAGCTCCTGGGCCGGGCTTGTGGCTGAGCATCGCAGAAGCCGCGTGTGCAGGGTGCTGTTGGTGGATGAGACCTCGATCCGCAAAGGGCATCGTTACGTGACCGTGGTCGCCTGCGGCGACACCGGCCGGATCCTGGGGCTGATCCCGTCGCGCACCACCGCCGCGCTGTCAACGTTCCTAGCTCAGCAGGGGTATAGATGGTGCAAGCAGGTCAAGGTCGTGGTCAGCGACGGATCGCCCGCCTACAAGGCCGCCATCACCCAGCACCTGGGACACTGTCGGCATGTGCTGGACCGGTTCCACGTCATCAGATGGTTCACAGCGGGGCTCACCGCGGTGCGCCGCGACACCCAACGCCGACAGCCCCCGGGCGTCCAGCCTGTCTTTGACCGCGACGTGTTCCGAGCCAGGTTCCTGCTGCTACGCCGCGGCGACACCCTCACAGACTCTGACCGGCAGCGGCTCGACACGCTGTTCGAGGCGCACCCAAGGCTCCAAGCCGGCTGGGACGCGCTACAAGAACTCCACGGCCTCTACACCGCCGACGACCACCAAGGCGCCCTCGCCGCCCTTGACCGGTTCTGTGACCTCTACCAAACCGGCAAGCTACCCGAATACCACAAAATCGTAGACACCATCATCCAATGGAGCCCCGAAATCCTCGCATGGCACCACACCAGCCGACCCAGCAACGGCCGCATCGAGGGCATCAACAACCTCCTACAAATCCTACGACGCACCGCCCACGGCTTCACCAACCCCACCAACTACCAAACCCGAGCACTCCTCATAACATGAACCCAACCGACACCAGCAACCCCCATCCCACAAAAACGCGAAGGGCCAAGAAGAATGGCCCTCGGCGAGACAATAGTTGCCGGATGGCCGATGGTGTTCGGCGCCAACCCTGACAACCATGGGCGAGATCTGATCATGTCTCCACTATTGATCACAGATGTCGATCTCGAACCTAAGGGTGACTTGTGGCAGATCATCCCCCGGAGTAATGGTGTCGATCTAAACCCCTGGGCACTACGGCTTTTGGGAGTTCCTCGCGAGGAAGGGGACGCGTTGACGCGGCTGATCGAGGACACGCCCGCTGTCGAAGAGGCTAGGCTGCAAGCAGATCGTGCCGCTGCGATCCTTGATGTACTGTACAACAATGGCATCGGCGGATTGGAAGATCTAGATTCTCAAGTTCTTGCCTCGCATCAGGGTACCCCTGGCATCCATAACTCCGGGTTGATCTTCACATCGAACGGATCCACGCAGATCACTCGTAAACTCCTGGAAGATCTAGACGAACTATCCAATAGCCCCAGTATGCTGTCGAGCGGTCCGGCGGCCGTGATGCTGGGTCTGGTCGCGGCACCGATCGTATCGATCCCGACACCGCACCCTGTGGTCGTTCCCTCGACTCTGGTGCAGGACCAGGCCATCGCGTCGGCAATGGAAAACGACTTCACCGTGGTCACAGGTCCACCTGGCACCGGAAAGTCGCAGGTTCTCGTGAATGTCGTTGCCGCGGCCGTGGCGCGTAACGAGTCTGTGCTGTTCGCGTCGAAGAACAACAAGGCTGTGGATGTCGTGTTTGAACGGTTGGCCTTGACAAGTGCCGAGCCGTGCATCGTGCGCGCCGGTGCCTCCAGCCAACGGCGTGACGTGGCGTCGAGTATTCAGAGAATGCTAGCTACACCACACAAGCGCGTTGATCCTGCGGCTGTCCGCAGGCAGTGGCTTGCTGTCAGAGCGAAGGTTCAGCAGGTTTATGATGTTCTTCATCGTCGTGCGCGATTGGATGGGGAAATCGGTAAACTGGAAGCTGATCTGCGCGATCGCTTGGACAAGTTGCCTGCGAACATCAACTTGGACATCGATCCTCACCAACTCGATAAGTTACTGCAAGAAGTGCGGATCGCGCTTGACGCTTTCGGTAAGAGGCTTGGGTTTCTCCGGCGCTGGAAGAAGCATCGTCATCGTTTGGAGCAGGCAAGAGAGAAGCTGTTGGCGCTTGGCGAGTTGGTGGGTTTGGACCGGGACATCGTTGAGCACCCACTGAGGTCGGTCAGCGATAAACCCAAACGATCTATGGTACCGCGGCAAGACTTCAGTGCCATTGAGCGGACGGTAGACACTATTCGCTCGCTGGTGAATGACAGTCGTGCGCTTGAGCGATCGCGTCGGGAACTAGATGCTCTGCCCACCAAGCAAGAACTCGACGATCAGCTCCACACGATCGAGCGGCAGAGAGTCGAAAGTGGTCGAACGTTCCTAGACGCTCGCTGGGAACAGATACGGCGCAACGATCCAAAGTCTCGTACCGCTGCCGGTGATCTCGCAGAGTTGCTTGAGAAGGTCGCAGGTTCGGGCCGGGGAGCGCGTCGTGCCTTGGGGTTGGTTCGCCCGGCGCTCCCGGCGATTCCCGTGTGGGGTGTAACAAATCTGTCAGCTCGCACGAACTTGCCGCTAATCAAGGGGTTGTTTGACCTAGTGGTGATAGACGAAGCATCTCAGTGCGATGTGGCCTCGGCTCTTCCGCTATTGGCACGGGGGCGTCGCGCCTTGATTATCGGCGATCAAAGACAACTGACCCACATAACCTCGCTCAGCTCGGCCCGAGAGCGCAACATTGGTCGTCGCTGGGCACTAACTGACGAACGAATCAACGAATTCAGTTATCGACGCAGAAGTTGCTTCGGGTTGGCCGCATCGCGTGTCAGTCAGTCCCCGATCTTTCTCGACCTGCACTTCCGATCTCATCCGGGCATCATCGGGTTCTCGAACGAGCACTTCTATGACGGCCGACTCGAGTTATGTTGGGACAACAAGGGCGCAGGTTCCTCGACGAGTTGGCCTGCCATCGAGTGGAAGAGGGTAGACGGCGATAGCCGGCAGGGTCCTCGCGGGCGGAGCCGCATCAACCCTCAGGAGGCTAGGGCATTGGTGGATGCCTTGTCCCGAGATATGGCGACCTATCGCGAGCTTCGCCTTTCCGTGGGGATTGTCACCCCTTACCGATCACAAGTGGATCTGATACGCGAGCGGCTTCTCGAGGTGCTCGATGAGGAGTGGACTCGCGAGATCACGGTCGCAACTGCGCACAGGTTTCAGGGCGATGAGCGCGATATCATCTATTTCGGCCCTTCGCGTTTTTGTGGGATGGGGGTTGCTGGTGTCGGTTGGGTTCATGTTATGAGGAGTGCTCGGGTTTGGTAGTTGGTGGGGTTGGTGAAGCCGTGGGCGGTGCGTCGTAGGATTTGTAGGAGGTTGTTGATGCCCTCGATGCGGCCGTTGCTGGGTCGGCTGGTGTGGTGCCATGCGAGGATTTCGGGGCTCCATTGGATGATGGTGTCTACGATTTTGTGGTATTCGGGTAGCTTGCCGGTTTGGTAGAGGTCACAGAACCGGTCAAGGGCGGCGAGGGCGCCTTGGTGGTCGTCGGCGGTGTAGAGGCCGTGGAGTTCTTGTAGCGCGTCCCAGCCGGCTTGGAGCCTTGGGTGCGCCTCGAACAGCGTGTCGAGCCGCTGCCGGTCAGAGTCTGTGAGGGTGTCGCCGCGGCGTAGCAGCAGGAACCTGGCTCGGAACACGTCGCGGTCAAAGACAGGCTGGACGCCCGGGGGCTGTCGGCGTTGGGTGTCGCGGCGCACCGCGGTGAGCCCCGCTGTGAACCATCTGATGACGTGGAACCGGTCCAGCACATGCCGACAGTGTCCCAGGTGCTGGGTGATGGCGGCCTTGTAGGCGGGCGATCCGTCGCTGACCACGACCTTGACCTGCTTGCACCATCTATACCCCTGCTGAGCTAGGAACGTTGACAGCGCGGCGGTGGTGCGCGACGGGATCAGCGCCAGGATCCGGCCGGTGTCGCCGCAGGCGACCACGGTCACGTAACGATGCCCTTTGCGGATCGAGGTCTCATCCACCAACAGCACCCTGCACACGCGGCTTCTGCGATGCTCAGCCACAAGCCCGGCCCAGGAGCTGAGCACGCCCATCACCAGCCACCAGCTCAGCCCGTGACGCCTCGCGGCCGCCGAGACCGGCATGACCCTGGCATCGGCCACCAGCCTGCGCGCCAGCCGCCCCGTCAACCCGCCCTCGAACGCCGGATGCTCCTCCAAAAACCGGCTGCCGCAGTCGTCGCAGCGGAACCGGCGGCGCCGCCACACCAGCGTCACCACCCGCCCCGAGATCTCCAGATCACGCACCCGCTTATCGCGCCGGTCATGCACCCTATGGCACTTGAACCCGCACTGAGGGCACCGCAACCGCCGCCAGGTGGCCTCCACAGCCACCACCAACCGCTCCGGGGAGTCCGAGACAACCCCCAACACCCGCAACTGCGGCAAACCCAACCGCACCCCCATAACATCCGCAGCCATCGAGGCCCTCCTGGATCGTCGGTCGCTTACACAACCGATTCCAGCAGGGCCTCGACCCCCACACAGGGACCCTCAACCACCCCCCATCCCACAAAACCGCGAAGGCTCTCTATTTCTCACCCGTCATCGGCCCCTCGATGTCGGAGCGACAGGCCGCCTTTGCATCGGATCCCAACCTCGTGAACGTTGCTCTCACGAGGGCTCGCCGGAGACTCGTCATCTTCGGAAATATGGGCGCATGTCTCAGGCATCGCAACGTGCTCGCCGAGCTGGCTCGATACGTTAGCCGTTTTGAAGTCGAAGGGTTCGACAGCCCACTCGAACTGGCTCTGTATGAAGCCCTGCTAGAGCGCGGCATCGCAGCGCAAACCGGAGTCATCGTGGCAGGTCACCGTTTGGATCTGGCCGTCGTTCAAGACGGCCGAAGACTAGACATCGAGTGCGATGGCGCTGCCTTCCACAGCGGCCGCGAGGCCGACCGGATACGCGACCGAGACATCAGAGCCGCAGGATGGCGGGTCATGCGGTTTAGCGGCCGACGCCTCAGCACCGATCTAGCGGGCTGCGTAGAAGATATAGAGAGATTGCTTGTTTAGCCGAAACCGGAGTTTGAAGCAACCGGATTAGCGACTCTTTGCTTTTGGTCCGGGGTGGGGTGGTGGCGGTGCTGTTGGCGTTCCAGGCGAACGCGGCGGCGCCGAGGGTGCGTGATGCGGTGGAGTCCGGCCGGGTGTCGCAGACCAACGCCAAGAGGTTGGCTGAGGCGGTAGAGCTTGCTGCGCCTATCAGAGCACATATCGGCGTAGGGGAGTCGGCTGTGCGTCTAAATCGGCTGCGCTTGCCGGTTCTATTGGGTTAGATGCTGGCGTAGGGACTTGGCTATGGCGTCTAGGTCTGCTGGGTCGGCGTCGGTGTCAGCCTGGGCGAAGTCCAGGTGGGACATCGTCTCTATGGGCACCACGTGCACGTGCACGTGCGGCACCTCGAAACCGGCGATCATCAGGCCTACGCGGCCTGGGGCGAGTCCCGCCGCCCGCTGCGCGGCTGCCACCCGGTGCGCGACCGCCATGAGGTGGCCGACGGTGCCCGGATCCAGGTCCACCCAGTGGTCGACCTCGGCCCGGGGCACCACCAGTACATGGCCGCGGTTGAGGGGCCGCACGTCGAGGAAGGCGACGCAGGTGTCGTCGCTCCACACGAAGCGGCCCGGAATCTCGCCATCGATGATGCGGGTGAAGATTGAAGGCACACGCTGATCGTAGGCTCCACGCCGGTGAGCGCGCAGACTGGCGGCAGCGAGGACGACGAGACCTCGGATCAGCCGAGTCTTGTTACGCCGGTGAGCGCGCAGACCGGCGGCAGCGAGGACCGCATCCTCACCGTCCCCAACCTGATCTCGGTGCTGCGTCTGGCCTGCATCCCGTGGTTCCTGTGGCTGATGTTCGGCGCGCAGGACCGCTGGGGCGCGGCACTGCTTTGGGGCGCGCTCGGCGCCACCGACTGGCTGGACGGGTGGTGGGCCAGGCGCTTCGACTCGGTCAGCCGCCTCGGCAAGCTGCTCGACCCGATCACCGACCGCGGCGTGCTTCTCGTCGGGATGCTCGCAGTGGGCATCGACGGGTCGGTTCCTTGGTGGCTGGTGCTGCTGGCACTGGCACGCGAGGGCCTCGTCGCCGTTGCCGGACTCGTGCTGCTGTCGCTTGGCGGCAAGCCGATCGATGTGACCTGGTGGGGGAAGTGCGCCACGTTCGGGCTCTACTTCAGCTTCCCGCTGCTGCTGGCCGGCGCTTCCGATATCGCCGCCGCCGAGGCCCTGCGTGTGGCCGGGTGGGTGTGCGCCGCGCCCTCGCTCGCCTACAGCTACCTCTCGGCGCTGCAGTACATACCCCTGGGTCTGGAGTCGCTGCGCCAGCGGCGAACCGGCGGCACATTGTGAGCCCAGCCCCAGCCGCTCACACCACCGAGCCAGCGTCGCCGCGCCGGAAGCGACGCCTGGGAATCCCGTGACCACCGTGGGCGATGGCAGCATCTCGCAGGGCAATGGCAAAGTCTCGCGCCCGGCGCTCGCAGATAACGCCTTGAACACCGTGCGCAGCGGTCGGGGCGCCTTGCTGGAGCGGCTGGTGTCGCAGCAGCACGACGCGCTGATCGTGGGAGGCGGCGTCAACGGCGCGGTCTCGGCGCTCGCGCTGGCGGCGCACGGGCTGCGCGTCGCCCTCATCGAGTCCGGGGACTTCGCCTCGGGGGTCAGCCAGGAATCCTCCAACCTCATCTGGGGCGGCTTCAAGTACCTGCAGACAGGCGAGGTGAGGCTGGTGGCAGGACTCTGCCGCTCACGCAACAGGCTGGCCCGCGCCTACCCGAGCCGCTTGCTCGAAGCTCGCTTCCTGGCCGTGCTCGGCGACAGGTCGCCCTACTCGCCCGGCTTCGCAACGCTGGGCGCGCACGCCTACTGGGCCCTGGGGCGCTTCAGCACGCGCCGGCCCCAGCACGCGGCCGCTCACTCGCTAGCCGACATCGAACCGGCGGTGGAGATGAGCGGGGCGCGCGGCGCGGTGGAGTACTCCGACTACCTGCTGGCCGACACCGATGCTCGCTTCGTGGTGCAGTTCATCCTCGACGCGGCGGACCGCGGCGCCGTCGCCGTGTCCCGGCTGAGCCTCTGCAACGCCGAGCGGGCCGGCGCCGGATGGCGGGCAGAGGTGCTGGACCGTCTCAGCGGCACCCGCCACTGCGTGTCCGCACGGGTGCTGGTCAACGCCGCCGGGCCGGACGCCGCAGAGGTCGCGGGACTCGGCGGCGGGACGCTGAAGCGCTCCCTGCGGTTCTCCAAGGGCGTGCACATCGTGGTTCCCCGGATAACCGCCTCGGGCCGGGTGCTCGCCTTCTTCGACCACGACCAGCGCCTCTTCTACGTGATCCCCATGGGACACCGCTCCCTCATCGGCACGACCGACACCCGTGTCGAGGGCGCGCAAGCCTCGGTCACTGCCGAGGATCGGAGCTTCCTGCTCGACCTCGCCAACGAGCAGCTGCGCCTGGCGGCCCCGCTGCGTGATGGCGATGTGATCGCCGAGCGGTGCGGCGTGCGGGCGCTCGTCGTCGAGCGTGCCGGCGACGAGAACCGCGACTGGATGGACCTGTCGCGCCGCCATGCCATCGAGACCGACCCCGACAGAGGGATGGTCTCGATCCTCGGCGGCAAGTTGAGCGACTGCCTCAACGTCGGCGGCAAGGTGCTCGACGCGGTGCGCGCCTGCGGCCTGCAGCCCGCTCGCGGCCGGATCAGATGGTTCGGCGAGCCCCCGGAGTCCGAGCGTGCCCGCTTCGTTCTGGAGGCACGGCGGGTGGGGTTCGACGCCCTCGCCGCCGCGACGCTCTGGCGCCGTCACGGGCGCCGCGCTCTCGAGATCGCGGAACTGGTGGGCGAGTCGCCCGATCTGGGATTGCCGCTCAGCGACCTGGTGGACTACTCGGCTGCCGAGGTGGAGGTGATGGCACGTCACGAGCAGATCGTCACGATGCAGGACTTCCTGCGACGCCGCACCATGCTGGCGTTGCTGGAACCCGCCCAGAGTCTGCAGGCCGATCCGGGTGTGGCACGGTCGGCGAAGATCCTGTTCGGGGCAGCAGCCGGCCGACACGCCATTGCCTGCGAAGATTCCTGGGCCGAGCGGATCACGGATCACGGCGCGCCCCCCAAGACCGGCGGCTCCCGCACCCACGGCGCTGATACGCATGGCTAGAGTCTCGGCGGATCACTGAAAGCGTTTGCACACGACGCCTACAAGAGACCTAGGAGCTAACTCTTGATTACTGAGCACAACGGCAGCGCGGCGCAAGCGGCACCCTGGTGGGAGGGCGCGGTCGGCTACCAGATCTACGTGCGCTCCTTCGCTGACGCCAGCGGCGACGGCATGGGCGACCTGCGCGGCATCACCGAGCGCCTCGACTACTTGAGCTGGCTGGGGGTTGACGCCGTGTGGCTCACTCCCTTCTACCCCTCGCCTGGTCACGACCACGGCTACGACGTGAGCGACTACTGCGACGTGGCGCCCGCCCACGGCAACCTCGACGACTTCGACCGCCTGATCGAGCGGGCCCACGCGCTCGGCCTGAAGGTGGTGGTCGACATCGTGCCCAACCACACGTCCATCGAGCACGAGTGGTTCGTCGAGGCCCGCCGGGGGCGCCACAGCCCGGGCCGGGACCGCTACGTGTGGGCGGACCCCGCTGCCGGCGGCGGCCCTCCCAACAACTGGATCAGCCACTTCGGCGGTCCGGCCTGGACGCTGGACGAGGCGTCCGGTCAGTACTGGTGCCATCTCTTCCTTCCCGAGCAGCCCGATCTCAACTGGCGCGATGAGCGGGTGCGGGAGGACTTCGACCGGATCCTGCGCTGGTGGATCGAGCGCGGCGTCGACGGGTTCCGCATCGATGTCGCCGCCGGGCTGGTCAAGGATGCCGGACTGCGCGACAACCCCCAGATCGCTCCGGTCAGCGCCGGCATGGACCCACGGGCGGCATTCGCAACCTTCGAGCACCGCCACGACATGGACCAGCCGGGAACCCTTGAGGTCTTCCGCCGCTGGCGGCGCATCTGCGAGCCCCATGACGTGATGCTGCTGGGCGAGGTCGGCCTCAGGGAGCCGGAACGCGTCGCTGCCTACGTGGCGCCGGGCGTGCTGAACCGCACCTTCTTCCTGCCGATGTCGTGGATCGGCTGGGCGCCGGGCGACATTCTGGCGATGATCACCGAGATGCAGGCCGCCTCCGCGGACGGCGTGTCGTGGGTGTTGAGCAACCATGACCGCATGCGTGTGGCCGAGCGTTTCGGCGGGCCCGACGCTCCGGCGGAGGCAGGGGCGCTGCGGGCGCTGGCCGTCACGACGCTGACGATGGGGCTGGGAGGCACCCCCTTCCTGTACCAGGGCGAGGAGCTGGGACTCAGCGACGGCGTCCTGGCCCCCGGAGGGCTGCAGGACCCTGTGTCGGTGCGCAATCCCGGCGCGGTGAGCGGGCGCGACGGCTGCCGCACGCCGATGCCCTGGGACGGCTCCGGCAACAACGGGTTCTCGGTAGCGGCGCCATGGATCGAAGCCCTGCCTCGTCCCGATTCTGAGACCGTCGCCGGCCAGCGCGATGATCCCGGCGCCGTAGTGCACCGCTACCGCGAGCTGCTCGCCGTGCGACGGCACCATCGCGACCTGTGGCAGGCACCCGCCGAGTGGATCGACACGCCCGATCCGCTGGTGGCGGCGCTGCGCCGGGGCTCTACCGTCGTCGTCGCCAACCTGGCCCCCGAACCGGCCGCCGTCGGCCTCGGACTCGGCTCCGGCGGCTGGGAGGTCGCCTTTGCCAGCCGGGAAGGTTGCCGCCTCGAGGGCCCGTCCGGTGACACCGTGTCGCTGCCGGCCGAGTCTGCCGCCATCGTGACCGCACGCCGGCCCTAGCGCAGCGGCGAGCCGCGAGCCGCGGCCGGGCTGCCAGCAGACGGACACGGCGAGGCAGGCAGTATCAGCACTGCGGCCGGGGTTGCCGGCGAACGGACACAGCGAAGCGGAAGCACTAGCGCAGCGGCGAACCGCGAGCCGCGGCTGCTGGCAGGGAAGTGAGCAGTCGCAGGCAGGGAGAGGTTTGCCGAATGGTGCAGCGCCGGCCGACCATAAACGACATCGCATCAGCGGCCGGGGTCTCGGTCGCCACGGTGAGCAGGGCGCTGCGGGACCTGCCCAACGTCGCCCCGGCGACCCGCGACAGGGTCGCTCAGGTCGCGGCAGAACTCCGCTACGAGGTCAACCCGCAGGCCTCCCGCCTCGCCTCGGGCCGGGCTTGGACCATCGGCGTGGTGGCCCCGCTGTTCGGCACCTGGTTCCCCTCCCGTGCTCTCGGCGGGATTAACTCGGTCGTCGTGAAGGCGGGCTACGACCTGCTCATCTCCATGATGGCCGCCCCCGAGGACCGGCATCGCTTCCTCGAGAGCGCCAGTTCCTTCTGCCGCCGCGTCGACGGGATAGTCCTCATCGACACTTTCGTCAGCGCTCAGCAGGACACTGCACGCGCCGCCTTCGACCGGCCTCTGGTGGCGGTCGGCGAGCGGCTCGAAGGTGCTGCCTCGATCGCCATCGACAACCGGCGAGCCGCCTGCCGCGCCGTCGAGCACCTGATCGGGCTCGGGCACAGCCGCATCGGCCTGATAGCCGGTGACGAGCTCGAGGACCCGCCGTCGCCGGTAGCGCGCCAGCGCAGGCTCGGCTACGGCGACGCCCTGAGGGGTGCGGGAATCGCCGTGCGGCCGGAACTCACGGTCAGCACCGACTGGTCGGCCACGGGCGGCGCCAGGGCGATGTCGGAGCTGCTCGGCGGCGCCCGTGCGCCCACGGCGGTCTTCTGCATGTCCGACGAGATGGCCTTCGGTGCGCTTCAGACTGCCCGAGACGCCGGCCAGCGGGTGCCCGGTGACCTGTCCGTCATCGGCTTCGACGACCACGAGCTCTCCGGCGCGCTCGGGCTGACGACAATGCGGCAGGCGGTGAACGAGATGGGCGTGCGCGCCGCGCGCACCCTGCTGGGTCTGATCGACGGCAGCGAGCCCGTGGCCGACATCACCTGGGAGGTGCCACTGATGGTGCGGAGCACGACCGCGCCCGCAGGTTGACGCCGCAGGGTTGCCGCCGGCAGGTAGCGCGCTGGCAGGTGGCCGCCGGCAGGTTGTCCAGGTTGCCGGGTGCAGGTTGATGACGGCAGGTTGATACCGTGCCTCGGAGCCGGTAATGTCCGGCGCTGTAAACGCTTACATCCCTGGGAGGGAAACATGAGGAAACATTCACGCCTGTGGCTCGTTCTCGGAGCGCTGCTGTCGTTCAGCCTGGTTGCCGCGGCCTGCGGCGACGACGATGACGACACGCCGGCTGCCCCGACCACGACGGCGGCCCCCGCCATGGCCGATGACGGCATGGACGACGACATGGCCGATGGCGGCATGGGCGACGAAGACATGCACGAGCACGAAGACGGCGAGATGCACGACCACGACGACGAGGACATGCACGAGCACGAAGACGGCGAGATGCACGACGACGAAGAGATGCACGACGACGATGGCATGTCCGACGGCGAGATGGGCATGGACCTCAGCGGCACGACCGTTGAGATCCTCGGCCCCGAGACCGGCGAGGAGGGCGAGGGGTTCCTCGCCGCCTTCGCGCCGTTCGAGGAGCGCACCGGCATCGACGTGCAGTACACCGGCACCCGCGATGCCACCACCGAGCTGAACCTGGCCCTCGAGGCCGGCGAGCCGCCCGACATCGTGGTCATCCCGCAGCCGGGCCGGATCGTGCAGTACGGCAACGAGGGCGCCGCGGTAGCCATCCCGCAGTCGATTCTCGACAACATCGCAGGTTCCTACGACCCGTTCTGGTTCGACCTCGCGTCAGCGGGCGGCAGCGTGTACGGCGTGCCGAACAAGGGCGACGTCAAGAGCCTCGTCTGGTACAGCCCGCAGGTCTTCGCCGACAACGGCTACGAGATCCCGCAGACCTGGGCAGAGCTCGAGGCCCTGATGGAGCAGATCAAGGCCAACGGCCAGGTTCCGTGGTGCGTCGGCATCGAGTCCGGCGACGCCACCGGCTGGGTCTTCACCGACTGGATGGAGGACATGATGCTGCGCCTCCACGGCCCCGACGTCTATGACCAGTGGGTCTCCAACGAGATCCCCTTCGACGACCCCCGTGTCATCGAGGTCGCGGAGTACATCGGCGGGCTGTGGTTCGCTGAGGGCAACGTGCTCGGAGGCCGCGACCTGATCGCCGCCACCGGCTTCAGGGAGGCCGCGCTGCCGCTGGCCGACGGCGAGTGCGTGCTGCACCGCCAGGCCAACTTCGCCGGCGCCTTCTTCACCGAGATCGGCGCCGAGCTCGGCCCCGACGGCGACGTCAACGTGTTCTACCTGCCGACCGTCTCTGACGAGTTCGGCCGGGTGGTGCTCGGTGCGGGCACGCACGCGGTGGCCTTCACCGACAAGCCCGAGACCCTCGCCGTGCTCGAGTACATCGGCACCGCCGAGTACGCCAACACCCGGCTAACGGCCGGCAAGGGCGGCTTCCTGTCCCCCAACCGCGATCACGACACGTCCCTGTACGAGTCGGACTTCGACCGCGGCCTCGCCGAGATCCTCGTCAGCGCCGACCCGTTCCGCTTCGATGCCTCCGACCTGATGCCGGGCGAGGTCGGCGCCGGTGAGTTCTGGCGCTCGGCCACCGACTACGTGTCGGGTGCCAAGACGGCCGAGGAGTTCGCCGAGGACACCCAGGACGCCTGGCCCTCCTGAGCCCGGGCCCGCAGGCCACCAGGCCACTAGGCCGGCAACAACAGCGAGAGTGCGTGGGGCGCGACCGGTGCCCCACGCACCGCTGTTTGCGGCCCCCGCCGTGCGTCTCTGGGCACAGGGGCATGACTCGGGTACCGGCAGAGTGCTCCAACGCACCGCTGCCGCCGGGCTAATGTCACGGCGGATATCGCTCGAGTGGGCGTCGCGACCGGCAAGGCCGCAGTGCCCGCTCACCAGAGACCTCCGGGAATCTGTGAGACCCGGAATCTTCTGTGGGCCCCGGGATCCGCGGAGACCCGGGATCCTCAGGAACCGAGATCTAGGAAACTGAGAGGCTGAGGCCGGTGGACCAGATCATCACCATGATCGTCACGGTGGTGCTGTCCCTGGCCGCGGCCGCGGCGGTGTTCATCGGCGCCAGCCGCGCCGTCGACCAGACCGTGCCGCGCTGGCCGGCCTTCACGGCCGTGATCGGCGCCGCCGCCGGTGCCGTGGTCGGGGCCGCGGTGCAGCACAACGGCTGGCTTCCCGCCGGACCGGCGCTGGCGGGGCCCCTCAAGGCCGGCTGGCTGGTGATCGCAGCGGCCACGATCGCGGGCGCGGCTGCCGGAGCCGGCGCCGGGCGTCTGCTGATCCCGAGCCGCGAGAGCCGCAGCGCCTGGGAGGGCAGGCTGCGACCCTGGGTGTTCGTGGGGCCCGCGCTGGCCTTCGTCACGCTCGGGCTCGTGATCCCGGGCCTGCGCACCGTCTTCCTGTCGCTCAAGAACGGCCCCAGGGGCCGGCAGGCCGGCTTCACGCTCGAGCACTACACCGACATCTTCACCGACGACGAGTACTTCACCTTTGACGGCTGGGCGCAGATCTTCACCAGCCGCCTCTTCATCGCCGGCCTCGCCGCGGTCGTGGTGGCGGGACTCGTGGCCTGGGCCAGCGCGGCGCGCATCGTCGGCGGCGACCGGCAGGCCCGCTCGGCCGGGCGCCTCCTGCGGATCCTGGGGATCGCCGCCGCGGTCCTCGCCGTGGCGCCCGCCGCCGCCTTCGCCGAGTCGCTGGCGCGCGACCCCAACCGCTCGGCCATCATGGACGTGCTCACGGTCGTCTTCTCCAGCCGGCTCACCCTCACCGTCGTGGTGCTGGCGGCCGCGGGCCTTCTGGGCGTCTGGATGATGGCTCGCAGCGGGCGCCACCGACTCGAGCTCGACTGGGGCACGCCGGGATCGTCGACGATGCTGGTGCTGGGGGCGATCCTGCTGGTGTTCGGCGCGCTGTCGACGCTTCAGGCCGTCGTGTGGAACAACATCTGGTGGGTGGTCACGGTGGCGGGCCTGTCCACCGTGGCCGGGCTGCTGCTCGCCGTCCTCGCTGAGCGAGCGCGCGGCGAGAGGCTCGCCAAGACGCTGATCTTCATGCCCATGGCCATCTCGATGGTCGGAGCCGCGGTGATCTGGGACTTCATGTACGAGGTCCAGGCGACGGGCAACCAGACAGGGCTGTTCAACGCCGTGCTCCAGGGCCTCGGGTTCTCGAGCCGCGGCTTCTTCATCAACTCCTCGATGATTCCCTGGAACAACTTCTGGATCATGATCATCATGGTCTGGATCCAGACGGGGTTCGCCATGGTCGTGCTGTCCGCGGCCATCAGAGCGGTTCCCGAAGAGCTGCTCGAGGCCGCCCGCGTGGACGGCGCCGGCGAGGCACAGACCTTCTGGCGGGTCGTGATACCGCAGATCCGCCCCACGATCATCGTGGTGGTCACCACCCTGATCGTCATCGTGACGAAGGTCTTCGACCTAGTCAAGGCCACGACCAACGGAGCCAACCGCACCAACGTCCTCGCCAACGAGATGTTCGACCAGCTGCGCGACCGCAACTTCACCTCCAGCAGCGCCTTCGCCGTGGTGCTGCTGGCTCTGGTGCTGCCTGTGATGATCTTCAACATCCGCCGGCTCCAGAGGGAGCTGGCATGAGCGCCGCGCCGGCCGTTCCCGCACCGGCCCTGCCCGCTCCGGCGGGCCGGCGGATGCGCCAGCTGCTCGGGGCGGTGCCGACCTGGGTCATGTGGCTGGTGGTCGTGCTGTGGACGGTGCCCACCATCGGCCTCTTCGTGTCGTCCTTCCGCAAGGTCGAGGACATCAACGACTCGGGCTGGTGGACCGCCTGGGGCGACCTCGACAACCTGACCCTGCAGAACTACCGGGACATCTTCCGCGAGACGGCCGCGCAGCCCTCCATGTGGGAGTTCGCGCTCAACTCGATGGCCATAGTGGTGCCGGCCACCGTCGTTCCCGTAGCCGTGGCCGCCTTCGCCGCCTACGGGTTCGCCTGGATGGAGTTCCGGGGCCGCAACTGGCTGTTCATCGGGCTGGTCACGATGATCGCGCTGCCCAACCAGATGGCCTTCGTGCCCCTGCTGCAACTCTTCAACAACGGTGCCCGCCTGACCGTCCCCGGGCTGGACTGGACCCTGGTGCTGGTGCCCGACTTCGGCCTGGCCAACACGGCCGCCGCGGTCTGGCTCACCCACACGGCCTTCGGGCTGCCCCTCGCCGTGCTGCTGCTGCACAACTTCGTTAGCCAGCTGCCGCGGGAGATCTTCGAGGCGGCCCGCATCGACGGCGCCAGCCACTTCACGGTGTTCTGGCGCCTGGTGCTGCCGCTGGCCCGCCCCGCGCTGGCCGCGTTCGCGGTGTTCCAGTTCCTGTGGACATGGAACGACTACCTGATCGCCGCCGTGCTGCTCACAGACAACGAGCCCATGACGGTGGCGCTCGTCAACCTCGTGGGGGAGCGGGGATCGAACTTCCAGCTGCGGTTCGCGTCCGCCTTCGTGATCATGGTGATCCCGCTGATCGTGTTCTTCGCGCTCCAGCGCCACTTCGTGCGGGGCCTGCTCGCCGGCTCCGTCAAGGGGTGAACGCTCGGCGGCTTTCCCACGGGGCGGCGGGCGGAACGACGGTGCTGTCTCCCTAGAGCACCTCCGCCAGGCGACACATCGGGGCTCGCTGGGTCCGAAGCCGTTGTCGCGCCGTTGCTAGAGCACCTCAGCCAGGCGAACCGGTGCCCCGGTGACGATCGAGCGGTGCCCGGCCTCGCCCATGGCCACCGCCTTCAGTCCCGCCGACAGGCTGGCCTGCGACGAGGCTCGGCGGCCGGCTGCGTCCAGGGTGCCGGCAGCCTGCAGGAAGCGCTCGTGCTCGATGTAGCTGGAGCCGTGGTGGAGCCCCTCGTAGGCGGCGGTGCTGGAGACGCGCACGCTGGCGACGTTGCCGATGCCGTGGGTGCCCCGGAGCCCGGTGCGCACCGTTCCCTCGGGCACGAGCGCCTCGACCTTGCCCGCGTCGCCCATCACGGCGAACTCCTGCTGGTTGTGGGTGGCCTCGGCGAACATGCACAGGTCCAGCCCGGCGCGGGCGCCGTCGTCGTAGTCGACCACCACGTAGGCGCTGTCGATGATGTCTGGCGTCCGGCCCCCGTAGCGCTCGTGCAGGTGGTTGACCATCTGGCTTCCCGAGGCGAAGACACGCTCCGGCTCACCCGGCATCACCTGGTTCATGAGGTCGAAGAAGTGGCAGCACTTCTCCACCAGGGTTCCGCCGGTGTTCTCGGCGAACCGGTTCCAGGCGGCGACCTTGTCGAGGAACGGGAACCGGTGCTCGCGCAGCGACGCCATCCGCACCCTGCCGACCGTGCCGGCGCGCACCTCGGAGATGAGGCGGGCGAACGGGGCCATGAAGCGGTACTCGAGGCCGACCCAGACGAGCCCGCCGTGGTCGGCGGCGCGCTCGATCACCCGGCGACAGTCGGCGACGCTGGTGCAAAGGGGCTTCTCCACCAGCACGTGGAGCTCGCAGCCGAGCACGTCGTGCAGCACCCCGGCATGGCTCGAGTTGGGGGTGGCGATGACCACCGCGTCGCAGAGTCCCGAGGCGAGCAGGTCGCGATGGTCCTCGAAGCGCGCCGCGGCCGGCGCCAGCGCCGCAGCAGCGGACAGCGAGGCCGGATGGGGGTCGGCCAGCGCCGTCACGCAGGCACCTTCCAGGTGCGAGATGTTGGCGACGTGCTCGCGGCCCATCATGCCGGTGCCGATCACGCCGTAGCGCAGCCCCGAGCCGCTCGACGGTCCTGACATCGGCGTGAACGCCGGTGCGGGATCGTCCACCCGCACCGGGTTGTGAGTTCGCATGTTCAACGGTCTCTCGGATTCGCAGACACGGTGCTCGCCGAACCGGCTCGCAGGTAGGTTGGCGCGGTGCGGACCGGACTCATCGACCCCAATCGTCGCCCGCTGGGAGCGAACTTCCAAGTGGGCCCGCTGGGCTTCGGCTGCTGGCGCTTCGTCGCCCGGCCCGACCACGAGCTGCAGGCGATACTTGAGACCGCCCTGGACCTCGGCATGAACCTCGTCGACACCGCCGACGTCTACGGGCTCGACTGGGGCGGGCAGACCTTCGGCGAGGCCGAGGAGAACCTGGGCCGGGTGCTCGCCGCCGCGCCGCAGCTGCGTGACCGGATGGTGCTGGCCACCAAGGGCGGCATCGTTCCCGGAGTTCCCTACGACACCGGCAGGCAGGCCATCACCGCCGCCTGCGAGGCCTCGCTGCGGCGGCTGCGCACCGACGTGATCGACCTGTACCAGATCCACAGGCCCGACATGCTCACCCACCCGGCCGAGCTGGCCGAGGCCTTGAGCGACCTGCGCGAGGCGGGCAAGATCCGCGAGGCCGGCGTCTCCAACTTCACACCGAGCCAGCACGCGGTCCTCGCCTCGTTCCTACCGTTCCCGCTGGCCGGCAGCCAGCCCGAGTACTCCGCGGCGCACCTCGACCCGCTGCGCGACGGCACGTTCGACCTTTGCATGCGCGACGGCGTGCTGCCGCTGGCCTGGAGCCCGCTGGGCGGGGGCCGCCTGGCCGGCGGCCGGGTGTCCGGCGGCTCGCTGCCGGTGCGCGCCGAGCTGCTTGAGACGCTGGACCGCCTCGCCGGGCGCGAGGGGGTGGATCGGGCCACGCTCGCCGTCGCCTTCGTGCTGGCGCACCCGGCGAGGCCGGTGGCGCTGCTCGGCACCCAGCGTCCCGAGCGGCTCCAGAGCCTGGCCCGCGCCACCGGCGTTCACCTCGACCGCAGCGATGTGTACGACCTGATCGAGGCCTCCGAAGGCACCCCGCTGCCATGATTCGGGGCGCGCACCTCATGCCGGCCGGCGCAGCCCGGCACGGCTCTGGCACCGCCGGCTGCCGGCTGCCATGACAGACCTGGCGCCGGCCGGGCAGCCACAGCCGCCGCCGGCGGAGGTCGCCTGGTTCGCTGCGCTCTGTGACGACGACTACCGGCATCTCGGCGTGGCCGACCCGGCGCTGGCGAGCAGCTGGCAGCACTGCCGCGACATCACGCTGGCGGCCGACCGCAGCGGCTTCGACAACATCCTGCTTCCCTCGGGCTACACGCTCGGCATAGACGCCACGGCCTTCGCGGCCGGCGTCGCGCCCCTCACCGAGCGCATCCGGCTGCTGCTGGCAGTGCGCATGGGCGAGCTTTGGCTGCCCCAGCTGGCTCGCCAGATGGCCACCATCGACCGGATGCTCGGCGGCCGGCTGACCATCAACATCATCTCCAGCGACCTGCCCGGCGAAGCTCTCGAGTCCGCCCCCCGCTACCGGCGCACCCTCGAGTGGATGCAGGTGCTGCGAACCCTGCTCAACGGCGAGCGCGTCGACTTCCACGGCGAGTTCGTCGATCTGGCCCTCGACCCTCCCAGAGCCGCGACCGTCTCGGGCCGCTGCCCGATGTTCTACTTCGGCGGCTTCTCCGAGGCGGCCAAAGAGACCGCCGCGCAGGGTGCCGACGTGTTCCTGACCTGGCCGGACACGGTGTCGGGAGTCGCCGCGACGGTCGAGGACATGAGGCGGCGGGCCGCGCGGCACGGCCGGTCGCTGCGCTTCGGGCTGCGCAGCCACGTCATCGTGCGCCAGAGCGCCGGCCAGGCACGTGCCGCGGCCGCGGAGCTGGTGAGCCGCCTGAACGACGACGTGGGCGCCGCCATCCGGGGCCGCTCCCTCGACGCCGCCTCAGCCGGGGTGCGCAGGCAGGCTGAGCTTCGCGAGCTAAGCGATTCGGACGGCTACGTGGAGGCCAACCTGTGGACCGGCATCGGCCGGGCGCGCTCCGGAGCGGGCGCCGCCATCGTCGGGGACCCCGGCGAGGTGGAGGCCAAGCTGCGGCAGTACCGCGGTGCCGGCATCGATGCGTTCATACTGTCGGGGTATCCCCATCTCAGCGAGTGCGAGAGGTTCGGCCGCCACGTGCTGCCACGGCTGGACCACGGACCCCTCCGCCCATCCGGAGAGCCTGGATCTCCCTGGCGGCCGCGGCCATGACGGTGCGGCCATAACGGTCTTGCCGCCGCCGATCCTCTGAACTCCGGGAGAGCCCGAAACTCCCTGACGGGCTCAGCGAGCTCCGGGGTCAGTCGTTGATGGCCAGGCCGGTGTCGAGGTCGAAGAAGTGGGCGTTCTCCATGTTGACGGCCACCTCGATCGAGTCGCCCGAGCGTGCCGCGGTCGTGGGCTTGAACCGGGCATGCACCCTGGTCGATGACTTCTCGGCGGCGCTGACCTCCTCGTCGCTCATCTCGAGCGCCTCCCTGGAGATGACCCGCCTGGCGTCCAGGTTGAAGTAGACGATGATCTCGAACCCGAGCGCCTCGGTGTGCAGCACGGTGGCCCGCAACCGCTGGTCCGCCGGATGGTCGGGCTCTAGCGACGCGTCCTCGAAGTCCTTGGGCCGCAGACCCACGGCCACGGTCCTGTCCAGGTAGCCCGCCAGCGCCGGACGGCGCTGCAGCACCTCCTCGGGCACGGCCAGGGTGTGGCTTGCCAGACTCATCCTGAGACCGCCGTCGGAGCGAGACAGCACGCCCTCCATCAGGTTCATCGACGGCGAGCCGATGAAGGCGGCCACGAAGATGTTGCCGGGCTCGTTGAACAGCGTCATGGGCGTGTCCACCTGCTGCAGCACACCGGCGCTGATCACGGCCACCCGGTCGGCCATGGTCATGGCCTCGACCTGGTCGTGCGTCACGTAGAAGGTCGTGATGCCCACCTCGCGCTGCAGCCCGGTGATCTCGGCGCGCATCTGCACGCGCAGCTTGGCGTCGAGGTTCGACAGCGGCTCGTCGAGCAGGAACACCCGCGGCCTGCGCACGATGGCGCGGCCCATGGCGACCCGCTGGCGCTGCCCGCCGGAGAGCTGGGCGGGCCGCTTGTCGAGCTGGCTCTCCAACTCCAGGATGCGGGCGGCCTCTGCCACCCTCTCCTTGATCTCGGCACGGGGCCGGCGGGACAGCTTGAGCGAGAAGGCGATGTTGTCATAGACGGTCATGTGCGGGTACAGCGCGTAGTTCTGGAAGACCATGGCGATGTCGCGTTCTTTGGGCGGCAGCTCGTTGACCACCCGGTCGCCGATCTTGAGGGTGCCCGAAGAGATCTCCTCGAGCCCGGCGATCATGCGCAGCGTCGTCGACTTGCCACAGCCCGAGGGCCCGACCATGACCAGGAACTCGCCCTCGTTGATCTTGAGGTCCAAGTCGGTCACGGCCCTGAAGCCGTTGTCGTACTCCTTGTTGACACTCTCCAGCACGACATCGGCCACGGGGGGTTCCTCCATTGTGTCTACGGGGTGTGTTGGCAGGGCTCCACGCGTTCGCAGGGCTGCACCTGGCAGGTTCGCCCCGGCAGTGTTCGCCCTGTTGCAGGGTCTTGCCTTCACAGCTCACCCTAGCGCGATCCGGATGGGCCGGGTATCGGGCACGGGCGCGACGGCCGCCACTCGGGTCGCTGCATGGGCTAGCTTCATGACATGAGCATCCCCGAGCACCTGCGCTACTCGTCCGATCACGAATGGGCCTCGGCGGAGGGCGACGCCGTCCGCATCGGCATCACCGACTACGCGCAGGACGCGCTGGGCGACGTGGTCTATGTGGACCTGCCGCAGGTCGGCGATCAGCTGGAGCAGGGCGAGGCATTCGGCGAGGTCGAATCCACGAAGTCCGTGTCGGAGCTTTTCGCACCCGTGAGCGGTGTCGTCGCAGCGGTCAACGATGAGCTGTTCGGCGCACCCCAGCGACTCAACGAGGACCCGTACGGCGCGGGCTGGATATGCACCGTCACCTGCGACGACACCGCACAGCTCGACGGCCTGCTCGACGCGGCCGGCTACCGGACGCTGATCGAGGAGTAGCGCCGCAGTGCCGACCCCGCCCTCTGGCAGCGGTGACAATGACCGCAGCGGCGACCTTGAGGCGGGCACGCGCACCGCTGCCGCTTCAGCGGCGGCCGCGGCGGCCGCGCCCGAGCGGGGCAGGGACACCCGGAGCGATGACACCCGGGGCAATGACTCCCGGGACAATGACACCACGGAGCACGCCGTCGTCGATACGGGCACCCCGCCGGGAGGCGTGCACGTCGACCGCTCCGCCTTCGGACGCCACGAGGGGCTGTTCGTCGTGAACCAGGGGCCCAAGGCCGGCGCCCGCTACGCGCTCGACGCCGATCTGGTGTCGGTCGGGCGCGACCCTGATAGCGACATCTTCCTCAACGACATCACGGTGTCGCGCTGCCACGCCGAGGTGCGACGCGAGGGCGCCCGCTACTGGATACGCGACGCCGGATCGCTCAACGGCACCTACATCAACCGGCGCCTCGTCGAGGACGGCGAGCTCACCGAGGGCGACGAGGTGCAGGTCGGCAAGTACAAGCTCGTCTTCGTGCACGGGACGTCGCCGGTGTGAGCGCCGGATACCGGTCCATAGGCGAGGTGCTGTCCCTGCTGTCCTCCGAGCACCCCGAGCTGACGATCTCGAAGATCCGCTTCCTGGAGAGCCAGGGCCTCATCGCACCGCAGCGCACGCCGTCGGGCTACCGGAAGTTCTTCGAAGCCGATATCGAGCGGCTCGACTGGGTGCTCACACAGCAGCGCGACCACTTCCTGCCCCTCAAGGAGATCAAGAGGCGCATCGCCGCGGGCGCGGTCACCTCCAGGCTGGCGAGGGGAGCCGCGCCGCTGGAGGATCCGGTGCCGCAGACTCCGTCGCTGTTCTCCCGCAAGCGGCCCGAGCCGGAGCCCGGCACGCCGGAGCCGCAAGGATCGCAAGGTGTGAATGCGAATGTGACTGCGACTGCGCCGGATCTGCAGGGCTCGGTCAGCATGAGCGCCACGGAGCTCGCCAACGCCACCGGCACCGACGCCGACTTCATCGCCGAGCTCCGCAGGGTCGGTCTGATCGCGCCCGTCTCGCACGCCGGCGCCGGCGGGGAGCCCGCCTATGACCATGAGGCGCTGCTCACGTCCAGGATCGCCGCCGCCTTCGCGGCCCGCGGCCTGCCCGCGCGCGTCCTGCGCATGTTCAAGGTCTCCGCCGACCGGGAGGCGGGCGTCTACGATCAGCTGCTGGCAACGCTGCGAGCGCGCGGCGACACCGACCGGCTGCGCACCGAGTTGACCGAGATCGTGGATCTGGCGGAGTCGCTCCGCCGCCGGCTGCTGCGCCGGCTGATGCATCCCCACTTGGACTGATGCCTCCCACATCGCTTCGCAGTGGCCGCTGGACTGGTGAGTCCGCGGATCCTCTGACGCCGCCACGCCTGGACTGATCTGAGTTGGCCCCCGCAGAGACGGCGGTCCCCGCGCCGCGGGTGCTGCTCACAGCCGAGCAGATCGATGAGACGGTGGCCCGGCTCGCCGCCGAGATGTCTGCCCGCTACCCCCACGGCGCGTTGCTGGTCGGCGTCCTGCGGGGGAGCGTGCCGCTGCTGGCCGACCTCGTGAGGGCCATGACACCTCCGGTGAACGTCGACTTCCTCGCCGTCACTCCCTACACGCCCGACTCGGGCCGGGTCCGCCTGCTCAAGGATCTCGACTTCGACATCGTGGGCCGTGACGTGGTGATCGTCGAGGACATCGTGGACACCGGCCTGAGCACGGCCTTCCTCTGCAACGAGCTGCGGCGGCGAGGGCCGCGCTCGGTCGCCGTGTGCACGCTGCTGGACCGGCGGGCGCGCCGCGTCGTGCCCGTGGACCTCGCCTTCATCGGGGCCGAGGTGTCCGACGACTTCGTGATCGGCTTCGGGCTCGATCACGAGGGCCGGTACCGGAACCTGCGCCTGGTTGCGGCCGCGGACGTCGACGTCCTGGCCGCGGATCCCGACGCCTACGTGCCGCTCCTCTACGGGCCGAGCGTCAGTGGCCTGGGCTAGGATCTGCGCCGTGCAGCAGATGGAGTTGATCGGCGTGCGCGTCGCGCTCCCCTCCAACGCGCCGCTGGTGCTGCTGCGGGAGATGTCGGACTCGGCCCGGCTGCTCCCGATCTTCATCGGCGCCTCGGAGGCGACCGCCATCGCAATCGCCCTCGACGGGATCACCACGCCGCGCCCGATGACCCACGACCTGCTGCGAAGCGTCCTCGAGGAGCTCTCGACCGACGTCGAGCGGGTGGTCGTGACCGAGCTTCGCGACAAGACCTTCTATGCCGAGATGCACCTGGTGCGCAAGGGCGACCGCACCGTGGTGTCGAGCCGGCCGTCGGACGCCATCGCGCTGGCGGCCCGCACCGGCACTCCCATCTTCGTCGACGAGTCCGTGATCGAGGAGGCGGGGTACCCGGCCGACAAGGTCGACTCCGCCGCCCGCGAGCAGGCCGACGAGGTCGTGGAGCAGTTCAGGGAGTTCATCGACTCGGTCTCGCCCGAGGACTTCGGCACCCAGTAGCCGCCGAGACAGCCCACCGGTTCCCACGGGACGCCGATGCTTGCTTCGCTGATCGTGCGGCGGCTTGCGGTGACGCGGCGGGGTTGTTGACAGCCTCCTGCGGGATGCCGATGCCGGCACCTGCAGCCTCGCGGTCGGTGGTTGACTCGCCGCGGCGGGTGCCGTTACAGTGCTGGGACAGGTGACAGGCTCGTAACTCCCAAGATGTCATTACGACGGTTCCGTGGCGTGGACGCCCTCGGGGCGGTGCCGTCTTTCGATGTTGATTGTTGCGACTGCGTCACTGCCGTTGAAGCGAGCGAGGAGCAGCTCATGAACACAACGACGGGCGACACCGCACCGGCGGGCGACTCAGCGATCCTTGAGTTCACCGGGCCGCGCGCCGCCAAGATCGCCGGCATCAGCTACCGCCAGCTCGACCACTGGGACACCGAGGGCATCGTGCATCCCTCGATGTCTCAGGCGGAGGGCAGCGGCAGCCGGCGCCGCTACCGCTATGACGACCTCGTGGAGCTGCGGATCGTCAAGAGGCTGCGCGAATCCGGCGTCCCGCTCAGGAAGATCCGCTCCATCTTCGACTACATCCGCAAGGATCTCGCCGAGGAGGTGGCTTCGGCCCGGCTCGTGATCGAGGGAGCCAACGTGGTACTCGTGCGCAGCGACGCCGAGCTGATCGACATGCTCCAGCGGGGGCAGGGGGTCCTGAACGTCCTGCCGCTGCTGAGCGTCAAGCAGGAGGTGGACGCGGCCATATTCGAGCTGTTCCCGCCCACGGCGGCAGAGGACCCCTCCGCGGGCGGCGCGGACACCGGCGAGGCACAGACGCACAGCGGCCGTCCGGCGGCGGCGGTGGGCGAGGGCTGACGGCGGGGGTCGACAGGGTCTGCAGCCACCCGGCGCGATGTCGAGTGGATCGGCCGCAAGTACGGTCTCGCCCTGGCCGGGTGACATGCAGCCATGACCTCTGAGGGCCGGCGCTCGCCGCTGCACGAGTCTCATCTGGCCGCCGGTGCCCGGCTGGTGCCCTTCGGCGGCTGGGAGATGCCGCTGCAGTACGGCGCCGGGACGGTCGCCGAGCATCTGGCGTGCCGCTCGACGGCGGCGATGTTCGATGTCTCGCACCTGGGGACGGTGCGGGTGCAGGGAGCGGGGGCGTTCGAGGCGCTGCAATGGGCACTCACGAACGACCTGCGACGGATCGGGCCGGGGGCGGCGCAGTACACGCACCTGCTCGACCGCTCGGACGCCTCCGTGCTTGACGACATCATCGTCTGGCAGACCGCGCCGGACTGCTTCGACGTGATGCCCAACGCCTCCAACACCGACCGCGTGGTGTCGGCGCTGGCCGAGAGATCGGGCGGCTCGAGCATCGCGGACACCACCTCCGAGCGGGCCGTCATCGCCGTTCAGGGACCGCAGGCCCGCCGGTTCGTCGCCGCGGCCGGCGGTCAAGCCGCCGCGGAGGTGGGGCGCTTCAAGGTCGCGCAGGTGCCCTTCGACGGGGTGCCCGTAACAGTGGCCGGCACCGGCTACACGGGCGAGGACGGGATCGAGATGACGGTTCCCGTCGAGCACTCCGGCGCGGTCTTCGACAGGCTGCTCGACGCAGGTGTTCAACCCGCCGGGCTGGGCGCGCGCGACACGCTGCGCCTGGAGGCCGGCCTGCCGTTGCACGGCCATGAGCTCGGGCCGGGCATCACGCCTCTGCAAGCCGGCCTCGGTTGGGTGGTGCGCTGGGACAAGGGTGACTTCCGCGGCCGGGCCGCGCTGGAGGCCGAGCGTAAGGCGGGGCCGGCGCGGCGCCTGCGAGGGCTTCTCGCCGGGGGGCGGCGGCCGCCCCGTGACGGCTGCGCGGTGCGGCGCGGCGAGATCAACGTGGGGGTCGTCACCAGCGGGAACTTCTCGCCCGTGCTCGGCCGCGGCATCGCCCTGGCGCTGATGACACCCGAGACCGCCGTCGGCGACCAGGTGACGATCGACGTGAGGGGCCGGGAACTGCCCGCCGAGGTGGTCAAACCTCCCTTCTACCCCTGAGCCCGCGAGCCGCCTCCAGAGCTCGACGGCTGAGCCCCGGCATATGAGTCCCAGCCTGTATCGGGTCCGTTGCGCTGGTGGGGTGGTGTGGCGAGGGGCTGATGGGCGGTGCGGCGAGCGGGTGATGGGTCGCTCGTATGCTGGCGGGCATGTCCAGCACGTTCGGCACGCTGTTCAGGGTCACGACCTTCGGCGAGTCCCACGGAGGTGGTGTCGGAGCGGTCGTTGACGGCTGCCCGCCGCGGCTCGCGCTGGATCCGACCGACGTGCAGGCCGACCTCGACCGCAGGCGTCCGGGTCAGAGCCGCTTGGTCACCCAGCGCAAGGAGTCCGACACCGCCGAGATCCTCTCAGGCGTCTTCGACGGGCGCACCACGGGCACCCCGATCGCGCTGCTCGTGCGCAACTCCGACGCCCGCCCGGAGGCCTACGAGCACCTGCGTGATGTTTACCGGCCCTCGCATGCCGACTACACCTACGATGTCAAGTACGGCTTCCGCAACTGGGCGGGAGGCGGGCGCGCCTCGGCGCGCGAGACTGTGGGGAGGGTCGCGGCGGGGGCCATCGCCCGCCGGCTGCTGGAGGAGGTTGCGGGCGTTCAGGCGCTGGCCTGGGTGCGCTCCGTGCATTGCATCACCGCCGACATCGATCCCTCGGCGGTGACACTCAACGACGTTGAGGCCGATCCGACGCGCTGCCCCGACCCTGCTGCGGCACAACGCATGACCGGTGCCATCGATGCGGCCCGGCGTGATGGCGACTCGCTCGGCGGGGTCGTGGAGTGTGTGTGCCGCAACCTGCCCGCGGGCTTGGGTGAGCCGGTGTTCGATAAGCTTGATGCCGCCCTCGCCGGAGCCATGCTGTCACTTCCGGCGGCCAAGGGCTTCGAGATCGGCAGCGGCTTCGGCGGCACCCGCCTCACCGGCCTGGCACACAACGACCCGTTCGAGCCTGCCGATGCCGCGGCCCCGGGCCGGATCCGCACCGCGTCCAACCACTCCGGGGGCGTGCAGGGAGGCATCTCCAACGGCGCGGACATCGTGCTGCGGGTGGCGTTCAAGCCGACCTCGACCATCGCCTCGAAACAGCAGACCGTTACCCGCTCCGGCGAGGCGACCACCCTGGCGGCGCTGGGCCGTCACGACCCGTGCGTGCTGCCCAGGGCCGTTCCGATGGTGGAGGCGATGGTGCTGCTCGTGCTGGCCGACCACTGGCTGCGCCAGCGAGCCGTCGACGTCCTGGCACCCCTTCCCGAACTGCCCTGAGCCCGCCGGCGCAAGCCGCGCAACCGTCACCAAGTCTTGCCCGGCCTTGCCGAGCCGCAATGGGAGCGAGATCCGGGCTGCGCTTGCTCCGCATCTGCCCCGCTCTGGCGTCACCTTCGTTGCTCGCCGGCCTACAGCTCCAGGAGGGCTTGCTCGACCACCTCGGGCAGGGCGGGGTGGATGTAATACTGCTCTCGGGCCATCTGGTCGACCGTCAGGTCGAAGTGCATTCCCTGGATCAGCTGCTGGATCAGGGTGGACGCCTGGGGCCCGATGATGTGCGCCCCGAGCAATCGCCGGGTGTGGGAGTGCGCGATCACCTTGACCACGCTCTCGGTGTCCTCCATCGCCCACCCGTAGGCGGCCGAACCGTAGGGCTGCACGTGGCTGCGGTAGGGGATCTGCCGCCGGCGGCACTCCCGCTCCGTCAGGCCGACGCTCGCCACTTGGGGGTGGCCGAACACCGCGCTGGGGATGTAGCGGTGGTCGACGCTCATGGGGTCGTCCGTGTGGGTCAGGTTGTGGCGCACCACCCTGGCCTCGTGGTTGGCCACATGCTTGAGCTGCACGGGGTTGGCCACGTCGCCCAGCGCCCACACGCCCGGCGCGCTGGTACGGCACTGGCCGTCGACGACCACGTATCCGGCGTCGTCGGTGTCGATGCCCGCCGCCGCAACCCCGATCCGGTCGCTGTTGGGCACCCGCCCCGTCGCCACTAGCAGCACGTCCGCGCGCAGCTCCGCAGGCTCGCGGTCGCCGCACCGCACTGTGAGCACCACCTCGGAGCCGTCGCGCCGTGCCGCCAGCACCCGGCTGTTCATTCGCACGTCGAAGCGGCGGCTGTAGGCCGCGGTGAAGCGGCCGCGGATCTCGCCGTCGGCGCGGCGCAGGAACGTGTCGCCGCGCAGCACGAAGGTGACCTGCGACCCGAAGGCGCCCATCACCGATCCGAGCTCCGCCGCGATGTAGCCGCCTCCCAGCACCAGGAGCCGCTCGGGCAGCTCGTCGAAACGCATGATCGTGTCGGAGGTGTGGTAGCCGCAGCCGGCCAGGCCGGGCACATCGGGAATCGAGGGCCGGGCCCCCGCGGCCACGACCACCCGCTCGGCGGTGACCGTCTCGGCGCCCACGTCCACCGCCCGCGGCCCGACGAAGCGCGCCGTGTGCGGGTAGACGGTGACGTTGGGGAGCTGCTCGCGGTAGCGGCGCCCGTCCTCCGATATCGGGTCGATCCGGCCGAAGATGCGGTCGCGCACCGCCGGCCAGTCCACGCCGTCGAAGCTGGTGCGCAGTCCCAGGCGCTCGGAGTCCGCGGCCTGCGCGGCCACCTCCGCCGCGTGCACGAACATCTTGGACGGGATGCATCCCACATTGAGGCAGGTGCCGCCGAAGGGCCCGTGCTCGGCGATCGCTATGTCCCAGCCGTCGTGCTCGGGCCCGATGACCGAGTTGCCCGAGCCGGCACCGATGATCAACAAGTCGAAGCCGCGCACCGAGCCGAGCACTCTAGTCCCGCACGCATCGCGTGGGTCACGCAGGTCCCGCACGCATCGGGTTGGTCACGCATGCACCGCGGCTTGCGGATCACTACAGCGGGCGTCGCAGCCTGCTGCCCGCGTGGGATCCTCACACACTTCCGGTCCCGCACGCATCGCGGCTTGCGGGATCAGGTGCCTGTGAAGTTGGGCGCCCGCTTCTCGGCGAAGGCCCGCGGGCCCTCCTTGGCGTCGTTGGATCTGAACACGGCCTGGCCGTAGTCCCATTCGTGGCGCAGCGCCTCGTCGAGTTCCATCCCGTCACACTCGTGGAGTGTCCGGGTGATCGCCGCGGTGGCCAGGGGGCCGTTGGCCGCGACGGTGCCTGCGATCTCCAGCGCCGCCTCCAGCGCCTCGCCATCGGGGACCATACGGCCGATCAGGCCGATGGACAGAGCCTCCGCGGCGCTCAGATGCTTGCCGGTGAGCAGGATCTCAGCGGCCTGCGTGTAGGGGATCTGCCGGGGCAGCCGCACCGCCGAGCCTGCCATCGGGTAGAGCGACCACCGCGCCTCGCTCACCCCGAAGCGGGCCGACTCGCCGGCGACCCGGATCTCGGTGGCCTGAAGGATCTCGGTGCCGCCGGCTATCGCCACGCCCTCGACCGCCGCCACGATCGGCTTGGTCGGCCGGTAGTGGCGGAACAGGGCCTTGTAGACGATGTCGGGATCCTCGGCCATGCGCGCCCTCGTGTCGAGCGGGTCGCCGCTGGCGGCGTCGCCGGCCATGGCCCGCAGATCGGCTCCGGCGCAGAAGTTGCCGCCCGCGCCCGTGAGGACGATGCAGCGGATGCCGGGGTCGGCGGAGGCCTGCTCGTAGGCGTCGTACATGCGGATGAGCATCGCCCCGCTGATCGCGTTCATGCGCTCGGGCCGGTTCATGGTGATGATCATCACCGCGCCGTCGCGCTCGATCAGGGCGTCGTGCGTGGCGTCGGGTGCCGTGTCCGGCTTGGCGTCGGGTGCCGCAGTGTGCGCAGCATCGGGCTGATCAGGCATCGGCGAGATCCTCGATCGGCGGGCAGCTGCACATGATGTTGCGGTCGCCGTAGGCGCCGTCGATGCGGCCTACCGGCGCCCAGTACTTGTTCTCACGCTGCCAGGCCTCCGGGTAGGCGGCCAGACTGCGCGTGTAGGGGTGCGCCCAGTCATCCGCGGTGACCTCCTCGCAGGTGTGGGGCGCGTTGACGAGCGGGTTGTCGCCGGCGGGCCACTCGCCGCAGCCCACCCGCCGGGCCTCTTGCGCGATGGCGAGCATGGCGTCGCAGAAGCGGTCCAGCTCGGCCTTGCCCTCGGACTCCGTCGGCTCGATCATCAGCGTGCCCGCCACCGGGAAGCTCATCGTGGGAGCGTGGAAGCCGTAGTCGATGAGCCGCTTGGCGATGTCGTCCACCGTGATCCCGCAGGTGTCGCGCAGCACCCTGGTGTCGATGATGCACTCGTGGGCGACGAAGCCCTCCGAGCCGGAATACAGGATCGGGTAGGCGTCGCGCAGGCGGGCCGCGATGTAGTTGGCGTTGAGGATCGCCACCTCGGTCGCCCGCTTGAGACCCTCGGCGCCCATCATGTGGATGTACATCCACGGGATCGCCAGGATCCCCGCCGACCCCCACGGCGCGGCAGCCACCGGGCCGGGGCCGGTGGGCGGGCCCGCCACCGGCGCCAGCGGGTGGTTGGGCATGAACGGGATCAGGTGCTCGGCCACCCCGATGGGCCCCACGCCGGGCCCTCCGCCGCCGTGGGGTATGCAGAAGGTCTTGTGCAGGTTGATGTGGCCCACATCGGCCCCGAACCGCCCCGGTCGGGCCAGGCCGACCATGGCGTTCAGGTTGGCGCCGTCGAGGTACACCTGCCCGCCGTGCTCGTGGATGACGTCGCAGATGTGGCGCACCGCCGTCTCGAACACGCCGTGGGTCGACGGGTAGGTGATCATCAGCGCGGCCAGGCGCTCGCCGTGGTCGACGGCCTTGCGCTTGAGGTCGTCGACATCGACGTTGCCCATGTCGTCGCAGTCCACGACCACGACCCGCATGCCGGCCATGACCGCGCTGGCGGCGTTGGTGCCGTGCGCCGAGGACGGGATCAGGCACACGTCGCGTCCCGCCTCGCCGCGGCTGCGGTGGTAGGCGCGGATGGCGAGCAGGCCGGCGAGCTCGCCCTGGGCGCCGCTGTTGGGCTGCAGCGACACCGCCGCGTAGCCGGTGATCTCGGCCAGCCAGTGCTCGAGCTGGTCGATCATCAGCTGGTAGCCGGCGGTCTGGTCGAGCGGCGCGAACGGGTGGATGTTGGCGAACTCGGGCCAGCTGATCGGCTCCATTTCGATGGCCGCGTTGAGCTTCATCGTGCACGACCCGAGCGGGATCATCGAGCGGTCCAGGGCGATGTCGCGGTTCACCAGTCGCCGCATGTAGCGCACGAGCTCGGTCTCGCTGCGGAAGGTCGAGAAGATCGGGTGCGAAAGCGGGGGAGTGGCCCGCCGGCAGGCGGCGGGGCGGGGGTCGTCCACCATGCGGTCGAGCACGCCGAAGTCGGCCTCGTAACCGAACGCCTTCCAGACCGCCTGCAGGTCGGCGGCGACGGTCGACTCGTTGACGGTGGCGGCCACCGTGTCGGCGTCCACCCGGCGCAGGTTGATCCCGCCGGCGAGCGCCACCGCGATCACCTTGTCGGCTCGGCCCCTCACGCGGGCGCAGACCGTGTCGAAGAACTCGTCGTGGACGATCTCCACGCCGTTCTCGCGCAGCCCCTGGGCGAGGATCGCGGCCAGCCGGTTCACCCGCAGGGCGATCTTGGACAGGCCGGAGGGGCCGTGGTGGATGGCGTACATCGAGGCCACCACCGCCAGCAGCACCTGCGAGGTGCAGATGTTGGAGGTGGCCCTCTCCCGGCGGATGTGCTGCTCGCGGGTCTGCAGCGCCAGGCGCAGCGCGGGCCGCCCCGCGGAGTCCCTGGAGACCCCGACGAGCCGCCCCGGCAGGGACCGCTGGTACTGCTCGCGCACCGCCATGTAGGCCGCGTGCGGGCCCCCGAAGCTCATCGGCACCCCGAAACGCTGGGTGGAGCCCACCACGACGTCGGCGCCCAGCTCGCCCGGAGGGGTCAGCACGCACAGCGCCAGCGGGTCGGCGGCGACCGCGGCGAGAGTGCCGACACCGTGCGCCCGCTCGATGATCGTGCGCAGGTCGCAGACGGCGCCCGTGGTGCCCGGGTACTGCACCAGCATCCCGAAGGCGCCGTCGAGCTCCGCTGTGGCGGGATCGTCCACGACGACCTCGAGGCCGATGGGCTCGGCCCGGGCCGCGACGACGGCGATGGTCTGGGGATGGCAGTTCACATCGACGACGAAGCGGTCGCCGCCGCGCCCCCGCCCGGCGCGGTGCAGCAGGGTCATGGCCTCGGCCGCCGCGGTGGCCTCGTCGAGCAGCGAGGCGTTGGCGACGTCCATGGCCGTGAGCTCGCAGACCATGGTCTGGAAGTTGAGCAGGGCCTCGAGGCGGCCCTGGGAGATCTCGGGCTGGTACGGCGTGTATGCCGTGTACCACCCGGGGTTCTCCAGGACGTTGCGCCGGATGACGGCGGGCGTGATGGTCTGGTGGTAGCCCATCCCGATCATGGACACGACGATGCGGTTGGCGCGGGCCATGGCCCTCAGCTCGTCGTAGTCGGTCTGGCGCGGCCCGAGCTGCGGCAGCTTGAGCGGCTCCCGCTGGCGCACGTCGTGGGGGACGGTGCGGTCGATCAGGTCGTCCATGCCCGTCGCGCCGACCGCGGCGAGCATCTGCTCCACCTCGGTGGCGGTGGGCCCGATGTGGCGGCCCTGGAACGCCCGCCGGTCGCGCAGGTCGTCGAAGCTCGGCCTCGGCGGCACTGCGTCACCCTCACGCATGGACACGGCCCGAGTGCAAGCGGGCGGCTATGTGAAGAGGTCGCCGCGGCCGGCCAGGCCGAGCTTGGGGAAGGCGCCGAAGAAGCCGTACTCGCAGAGGCCGTATCCCTCCTGCGGGCCGTGGACCGGGTCGTCGTAGCTGAAACGGGCCGACGCGTCGATCAGCCCGTACTGGCCGATGCCGCGCATCTCGTCCACCTTGTAGGAGAGGGCCTGCTGAACGAGCTCGGAGCCCTGCCACATGCCGTGGCGCCAGTCGGCGTCGATGCCGTAGCCGGTGCCCATCGAGATGAAGTTGGTGCACAGCGGCTCGACGTCGACGGTGACAGGCCCGCCGGGCGCATCGTTGAAGGTGATGTGCGAGCCGGCCAGCAGGCGGGTGCCGGAGATCTTGTCGTGCACCCATTCGGGGCGGCCCAGCACCTCGTTGGGGCGGCCGTCGAGCCAGACGCGCACGCCGGTCTGCATGGGTCGGTGGCCGTCGGCCTCCTCGTGGCACAGGTACACGAGCCAGTGGTCGCCGTAGTCGGCGGGCATGTAGTTCCACATCCCGGCCATCACCGAGATGCCCTGGCGTATGCCGTCGGGCTGCTTCTCGCCGACCGGGCGCACCCCCCACGACCGGTCCCTGGCGCCGCCGCAGCGGTCCGCGGTGACGGCGATGTCGTCTCCGGCGACTGTGAGGGTGCCCTCCCAGCGACCCAGCTGGGCGAACCGCTGGGTGTTGAACACGAGCGTGCCCCGGGTTCTCAGGTACTGGCGGGGCTCCTCGAAGGGGTTGACGGGCGACGTCCAGGTCACGTCCATGGCCAGCTCTGAGTCGGCGGGCCGGTTCGGCTCGACGATCACTCGCAGCTTGCGCAGCGGCTCCATTACCTCGACCCGGATCGGCCCCACCGAGGGGTCGGCGCGGTCCTCCAGGGGTCGGCTGGCCCGCACCACGTAGTGGTCCTCGCCGCGGGTCACCGCGCAGTAGGCGTCGGTGGTGCCCAGGTTGGGATACTGGCCCAGCCCGAAGATGGCGAAGTACTCGCCGCCGGAGGGGTGCAGGTTGAAGTAGTAGCGGTCATAGAAGTTCCGGTCCGAGGTGGCCGCATGGCGCACGTACTCCGAGGTCTGGTGGACGGGATAGTCGTCCCAGGCAGAGACCGATCGATGGCGGTTCACGGCGGCCACACTAGCGGCGCTGCCGGTCGCGGCGCTTCCGCGTTGGATGCCGGTGCATCGCCGGTGGGTAGCATCACCGCCGATGTCTGCGAGGCGCGTGCCCGCGGTGGAGGGACTCTTCACGCTCGACCCCGACGAGCCGCACCTCATCGGCGGTCGCGTGCCAGGCACCGACTCGTATTTCTTCCCCAGGCACCTCGGCGGCGCCGACCCCCGAGTGGGGCCCGTCGAGACCGAGGCGGTGCTGCTCAGCCGCCGGGGCAGGGTCTGGTCCTACACGACCAGCAACTACCGGCCGCCCCCGCCGTTCGTGGCGGCAGCGGAGCCCTATGAGCCGATAACCATCGCCGCCGTGGAACTCGAGGACGAGAGGATGGTCGTGCTCGGCCAGTGCGTCGCCGGCATCGGCCCCGACGACCTGGAGGTGGGCATGGAGATGGAGGTGACCGTGGACACCCTCTACAGCGACGCCGAAGGCGAGTACCTCGTGTGGAAGTGGCGCCCGGCCGAGGCTGCCGGAGCGCCGGCTGAGGCCTGAGCGGTGGAGGAGATCGCCGTCCTCGGCGCAGGCATGCATCCCTGGGGCAAGTGGGGCCGCAACTTCGCCGAGTACGGGGTGGCCGCGGCCCGCAGCGCCCTCGACGACGCGGGCGTGTCCTACTCCGACGTCGGCTTCGTGTCGGGCGCCATAACCGTGCGCTGCGGGTATCCGGGATACATCGCCGGCTCCACCTTCGCCAGGGCCCTGGGTTTCACCGGCGCCCAGCTGGCCAGCAGCTACTCGGCCTGCGCCTCGGGCGCGACCGCGCTGGGCGTGGCCCGCGGCCAGATCCTCTCGGGCGCCTGCGACGTGGCGCTGGTCGTGGGAGCCGACACCACCCCCAAAGGGTTCCTCGCACCCGGCAGCGGCGACCGCCCCGACGACATCGACTGGCTCCGCTTCCGCCTCGTGGGCGCCACCAACCCCGTGTACTTCGGGCTGCATGCCCGGCGGCGCATGGAGCTCCACGGCGCCACCACCGACGACTTCGCGCTGGTGAAGGTCAAGAACTCGCGCCATGCTGCGCACAATCCCAATGCCCGCTTCACCAAGGAGTACGGGCTCGACGATGTTCGCGACAGCCCGGTGGTGTCGGACCCGCTGCGCCTGCTCGACATCTGCGCCACCTCCGACGGCGGGGCGGCGCTGGTGGTGTCGTCGCTGGACTGGGCGAGGTCGCACGGCCAGAGAGACCCGGTGCGGGTGGCGGCGGTCACGACCACCTCGCCCACCTACCCCGACCCGATCATCGACCTGCCGTACCTGGCGGCCGACTCGCTGGCGGGCGAGACCGCGCCGCCGGCCGTGTTCAAGGAGTCGATCGGCGCCTGCGCCTACGCCGAGGCGGGGCTGGGCCCCGGCGACATGGACCTGGCGGAGGTCTATGACCTGTCGACCGCGATGGAGCTGGACTGGTACGAGCAGCTCGGCTTCTGTGGGCCGGGCGAGGCCGAGGGGCTGCTGCGCGACGGGCACACCAGCATCGGCGGCCGCCTGCCGGTCAACCCCAGCGGCGGGCTGGGCGCGTTCGGCGAGGCGGTGCCGGCCCAGGCTCTGGCGCAGGTCTGCGAGCTCGTCTGGCAGCTCAGGGGCCAGGCAGGCCGGCGCCAGGTCACCGGCGCCCGAGTCGGCATCACCGCCAACCAGGGCCTCTTCGGCCACGGCTCCTCAGTCATCCTGCGCCGCTAGCACGAGCCGAACCTGCCCTAGGGCGGGCACCTCCAAGACCATCAACACAGAACGCGGATTCGGAGCGATTCCATGAACAAGGCCGATGTCGTTGCTGCCGTGGCTGATCGGGCCGGCGTCACACAGCAGGACGCCCGCAAGTGCATCGACGCGCTGCTCAGCGTGGTGTGTGACCAGGTGGCGGCGGGCGGCGAGGTGAACTTGACGGGCCACATGAGGATCTCGACCGTGCAGCGCCGGGCCCGCACGGGCCGCAACCTGCACACCGGCGAGCCGGTCGTCGTCCCGGCACGCAACGGGGTGAAGATCCAGGCCGGTTCCAGGCTCAAGGCGGCCGCCCAGGGGTAACGCGCCTACGGTGGTGGAGGTGAGCCTGCCGCGGCCTGAGGAAGTGATCGCTCATCGCCCGCCGTTCCTGTTCGTGGACGAGGTGACCGAGCTGGTCGCAGGGCACAGCGCTCGGGGGCGCTGGCATCTCCGCGGCGACGAGCCCTTCTTCGCAGGCCACTTTCCGGGGCGACCCACGCTGCCGGGCGTGCTCATGTGTGAGGCGATCGCGCAGCTCGGCGCGGTCGCGCTGCTGTCCGATGAGCGCTATGCGGGACGCCTGCCGCTGTTCGGCGGCATCGACCGGGCCCGCTTCCGTGGCCAGGCCGTGCCCGGCGACACCCTGGAGCTGGAGGTGGAGATGACCCAGCTCTCCAGCCGCGCCGGCAAGGGCGCCGGTCGAGCGAGGGTCAACGGCAAGGTCGCGGCCGAGTGCCGGCTCATGTTCGTGATCGTCGACCGCTAGCCAGGGCGCAACTCGGCCTCGGTGCGGGGCAGATCACCCGCCGACGGGCGGAGCCGGAGGCAAGCAGTCTCTATGCGGGGCCGATCACGAGGGTGCCGTTGTGGCCCCCGAAGCCGAACGAGTTCGATATCGACACGCCGGGAGTCCATTCCGCAGGCTCGCCGGCGACCACCCGGATCGGCGGGAGCTCGGGGTCGAGCACCGTCAGGCCCGCCGTGGGCGGCACCAGCCGCTTCTGCATGGCCAGCACCACGGCGAGCGCCTCCAGCGCGCCCGCCGCCCCGAGGCTGTGTCCGGCGACGCCCTTGGTGGAGGTCACCAGCGGTCCGGGCGACGTTCCGAACACTTTCGAGAGCGCTTCCGCCTCGGCGGCGTCGTTGAGGTCCGTGGAGGTGCCGTGCGCGTTGACGTGGGCAACGTCTTCGGGGCCGACCCCGGCGTCTTCCAGAGCCAGCTGCATGCAGTGCACCGCGCCGCTGCCGCCCGGCGAGGGCGCGGTGATGTGGTGGGCGTCCGCCGTCGAGGCCGAGCCCAGTATCTCCGCCAGGATCACGGCGCCGCGGGCCGTGGCCGTGTCCCAGTCCTCGAGCACCAGCACCGCGGCAGCCTCGGCCATGACGAAGCCGTCCCGATCCACATCGAAGGGCCGGCTCACGCCGCTCGACGACAGCGCCGTCATGTTGCTGAACCCGGCCACGGCAGTCGGCGTGAAGGGCGCCTCGGAACCCCCGACGAGCATGGCGTCGCAGCGTCCCTGCGCGATCAGGCGGGCGCCGTTGCCCACGGCGTGGGTGCCTGCCGCGCAGGCTGTGACGACGTTCTCGGACGGGCCCATCCAGCCGTAGCGCATCGAGAGGGTGGCGCCCCCCGCGTTGGCCATCATCATCGGCACGAGGAAGGGCGACACGCGCCGGGCCCCTTTCTCGCGGAGCACATAGATCTGGTCCTCCAGGGTGGTGATGCCGCCCACGCCGGTGCCGATCATGGTGCCGCAGCGTGTCGGGTCGGCCTCGATCTCGCCCGCCTGCTCCAGGGCCTCGTCTGCGGCGGCCACCAGGAACTGGGTGAAGCGGTCGGCGCGACGCGCCTCCTTGGGACTCTCGAAGTACCTGTTCGGGTCGAACCCCGTGACCCGGCGCTCACCGACGGGCGCCGGGCTGCAGAGTCCCTCGAAATACGCCTCGACGCCGGTCCCCGCAGCCGACACGACCCCGGAGCCGGTGACCGCCACCCGCCGGCGGCCAGGCACGCCCATCAGAGCTTTGACTCGATCAGCTCGAACGCCGCGGCCACCGTGCTCACGCCCTCGAGCTCCTCCTCGTCGACGGTCACGTCGAACTCCTCCTCGAGTGCCATCACCAGCTCGACGATGTCGAGGCTGTCGGCATCGAGATCGTTGGCGAAGTCGGCCTCGGGAACGACGTCGGCCTCCTCGACCGACAGCACCTCGACTGTGCACTTCCTGAAGCGCTCGAAGGCTTCGTTGTTCACGGTGTTCCTCCATACGGTGTTCTCTAGAATCCGGTATTGCGACCGGCTGCTTGCGACCGGCGTTGGGATCCGGCTCGTTTCGGGCCTCAGCCCATGGATATGCCCCCGTCGACCGGCATCACGATACCTGTGACGTAGCCGGCGTCCTCAGAGACCAGGAACTCCACTGCCGCGGCCGGCTCGTCGGGGGAGCCCACGCGCCCGAGCGGCACCTGCGTCACGATGCTTGCCAGCTGTGAGTCGTCGAGTGCCGCGAGCATGCCGGTGTCGATGGGGCCGGGGGCGACCACGTTGACGGTCACGCGGCGCGATGCGAGCTCCTTGGCCATCGAGCGGGCCAGGCCGATCAGCCCGGCCTTGGACGCCGCGTAGTTGGCCTGACCGGCCTGGCCGCCCAGCCCCGACACCGACGAGATGAACACGATCCGTCCCCACCTGCCGCGCACCATGCCCCGCAATGCCTGCCTCGCCACCCTGAAGGCGCCGGTGAGGTTGGCGTCGATCACGTCACCGAAGTCCTCCTCGGACATGCGCAGCATCAGCCTGTCGCGGGTGATGCCCGCGTTGCAGACGAGGATCTCCACCGGCCCGAGCCTCTCGACTGTCTCGTTGACGGCCGAGGCGACCGAGGCGGCGTCGGTCACGTCGCAGCGCACGCAGGTGAGCCCGCGTGCCTCGGCGTCGTCGGGCGGGTGGCTGCGATACGTGATCGCCACACGGTGCCCGGCACGGCTGAGCCGCCGTGCGGTGGCGAGACCGATGCCGCGGTTGCCGCCCGTGACCAGGGCGACCCTTGACTCGGCGCGGCTCACCGGCGCAACCTCAAGGCGCGAGGGCCCGCTACCAGCGGACGACGGTGGTCGCCCAGGTCATCCCGGCGCCGAAGCCGGTCATCAAGACGACGGCGCCCGGCACCAGCGCCCCCTCGTCGTGGGCCTTGGCCATCGTGAGCGGGATGGTCGCGGCGCAGTTGTTGCCGGTGTGCTCGATCACGTTGTAGCTCTTGGCGAAGTCGAGGCCGGTGCGCTTGCAGATGGCCTCGATTATGCGGATGTTCGCCTGGTGGGGGAGCACCACGTCCACGTCGTCGACGCCGAGCCCGGCGCGGTCCAGGGCTGCCAGCACCGAGTCGGAGACGGCCCTCACAGCCACCTTGAACACCTCCCGCCCCTCCATCGTGATGGTGGAGTCGTGGTCTCCCATCAGCAGCCTGCGCTGGTTGCCGTCCGCGCCCAGGTCCCAGCCGAGAAGGGTCTGACGGTCGGTTCGCTCGAGCACCACGGCCCCGCCGCCGTCGGCGAAGAGGATGGCCGTGCCGCGGTCGCTCCAGTCGGTGAGCGGCGACAGCGAGTCGGCGCCGATCAGCAGCACCCGCTCGGGGCCTCCGCTCACGCCGATCATGGAGTTGGCGGTCACGAAGCCGTAGGTGAACCCGGCGCAGGCGGCGTTGAGGTCGAAGGCGCCGCAGCCGAGTTCGAGCTCGGCGTGGATCACGGCCGAGGTTCCCGGCACCCGCTGGTCGGGCGTCGTGGTGGCCAGGATCAGCAGATCGATCTCGGCGGGGCTCACGCCGGCCATCTCCATGGCGGCCCGACCGGCCTCGATGCCGAGCGTGGAGGCGGGCAGGCCGATGCGGCGCTCGCGGATGCCGGTGCGCTCGCGTATCCACTCGTCGCTGGTGTCCATCATCGCTGCGAGGTCGTCGTTGGTGATGACCTTCTCCGGCAGCGACGTGCCGATGCCTGTGACCCTTGCGCCCATCAGCTCATGCGCTTCCGGTTCATGCGCTTCCGGTTCAGGCGGTTCCGGCTCATGAGGTTCGCAGCCAGGCGATGGGCTGGCTCGAGGTGACCCGCTCCCCGGCGAGGGCCAGCATGCCCATCAACTCGCCGGCGAAGGGGCTGCGGACCTCGCGGTCGGCGACCACGCCGATCCGCTGACCCACCGACACCGCGGAGCCGACCTCGACCCCGCCGGCGTATTCGAAGATCCCGGCGCCGGGGCTGACGACGAGCCGCTCCGTGGCGAACAGGTGCTCGCCCTCGATGGCGGCCGCAGGCGCCGAGACCGGCTCCGCCAGGGTTTCCAGCAGGCTGTCGAGGTCGTCGGGAGTCGACACCTTCAGCGGCCGGCGGCTCTTGAGAGAGCGCTTGACCAGGCGGCTGAGCACCTCGCCCGGGCCCAGATCCACGAACGTCGTGAAGCCGTCACTGTCGAGTCGGGACAGGGTCTGGCGCCACCGGACCGGGCTGGTCAGCTGCGCTTTGAGGAGGTCCGGCCAGTCTGCCCCGCAGTCGTGGGCGGCGGCGTCGACGTTGGCTATCACTGTTCCCTGGGCATCGCGGAACTCGGTGCGGTCTATGGCTTTGGCGAGGCGCTCGCGTGCCGATGCCATGAACGGCGTGTGGAAGGCGCCTCCGACCTGTAGCGGCATGACCCGCTTGGCGCCCAGCTCTCGGGCCACGTCCGCGGCGGCGTCGATGGCCGCCGGCGCGCCCGCGATGACGACCTGCCCGGGCGCGTTGTGGTTGGCGAGCCAGACTTCGCCCATGGCTCGGCTGCAGGCGATCTGCACGTCGTCGTCGTCCAGCCCGAGGATCGCCGCCATGGTGCCGTCGCGCTCGTCGGCGGCGGCCTGCATGGCGTTGCCGCGCTCGGCGACCAGCGCCAGCGCGTCGTGGTATTCGAGCACCCCCGACGCCGTGAGCGCCGAGTACTCGCCGAGGCTGTGACCGGCGTGGCCGGCGGCCTCGCTGCCGAGGCGGGTGACGGCGTCGAGTGCCACCATCGACATCACGAAGGTCGCGAGCTGGCTGTTGCGGGTCTCGGTCAGCTCGCCGGCGTCCGCGGTGAGCAGCAGGTGCTCCACATCGCGGTCGGTGACCTCCGACGCCTCGCTCACGAGCTCCCAGGAGGGATGGTCGATCCAGGCCTCTCCCATGCCGGGCTTCTGCGAGCCCTGGCCCGGATACATGAAGACGATCATTCGATTGGATGCCCCTCCCGTGTGGCGCCCGTGCTCGGCGGGCCCGGTTCGTGTTCAGACTCGCCGCGGTCGCTCGGAGTTTCATGGCCGGCGACGCCCGCCCTTTCGTCAACCAGCAGCCAATCGAGGAGCGTGCCCGCAAGAGGCTAGAGGCTTCAGGCGGCGTCCGCAGACCCTGCAGGGTTGCCGCCGGGCGCGCCGGTAGGCTCGGAGGCGCAGGCCCGGATGGCGGAAACTGGCAGACGCAGCGGACTCAAAATCCGCCGCCCGCAAGGGCGTGAGGGTTCAAGTCCCTCTCCGGGCACAGAACATCTCCTCTCCTGCCCCAACTCGTCGCCCTCTCCGGTCCCCTCCGGCAGAAGGAGGTTGCGTTGCGGGGGGGGGGGGGGTATTCTCGCAAGACGAGCGCACCCGCGCACTCCCCGGATTTGTGGTTCTGGGGCACATGAGGTCGGAACATCACCGACAGAAGGAAGGTAACCGTGATCAATCCAGCAACGCGCCCCTCTGCCCGCCGGTTGATGTTGGCTCTGAGCCTTCTGGCGGCGGGACTGGGCTATGTGGCCGTGTCACCGGCCGTGGCTCAGAGTCTTCAAACCAAGGCGCCCACCAACGTGAGCGCCACTGCCGGTGACACCGAAGCCACCATCACCTGGCAACTCGGCGGCACTCACGACGGAGGGGCGTGCGGGGCGGAGCGCCACTGGGTCAGAGTCAGCGACGGCACCACCCATGCCGCCGTTGCCGTGTCCGCAATGCTCGGCCCGAGCGTGACGAGCTGGCACGTGCGTGACCTCACCGCCGGCACCAACTACTACGTCAAGGTATGGGCTCACAGGGAGAATGATTGCGGCTACTCGCCTCCGGGCACGACGAGATTCACCACCAATGCCAGCGACGCTCCGGGGGATCCATCCGCCGCCGCGCAGAACGGCTGGAGAGCGCCCCGCAACGTGAGGCGGGTCGCTGTGACGACGAGCGGCACCAGCGCAACGGTGACATGGCAGGCGCCTGGAGCACCGGGGCACGCCAAACGGTGTGCTGCCGGCAGCGAGTACAGCTGGCGCTTGGAGAACCTCACCACCGGAGCTCCTGCTCAGTACGAGAGCGTTACGGAGACACTGACGGCACTGACCGACACGCTCACGGGACTGACCGTAGGCAACGAGTACAAGATCACGGTCTACGTCCACTCGTCGAACTCCAACTGCTCATGGTCCAGGGGCAGGTCAAAGATCTGGACCCAATAGAACCGACCAACGGAGCACAGCAAGGAGGCTCGCTCGGGCTGTCACCTAGGTCCGGACCGGGTCGAACTCCCGCAAGGGCGGAGCCTCCGGCGTGCGCGTCGCCGGTTCGGGCGGGCGCGTAGAATGCTCGCCGTGTCGCGGGAGCGGATCGAGCGGCGGCTCAGGGGCCTCAACCGGCAGTTGCACGCGCTGAGAGGCGATCTGCGCGTCTGTGACGAGCAGCTCGCGCAGGTCGCGGACGAGGCGGCCGAGTCGCGGCTGCGCGCGCTCGTGTCCGAGACCCCGCTGGCCGAGCGCGAGTACCGCGAGGCGCGCCGCCACGCGGAGCGGCTGCGACGCCACCGCGACGAGCTGGCCGAGCGCGTCTTGCGCCTGGAGGCCGACCAGGACGACCTGCTCGACCGCTTCACCGCGCTGTGAGCGGTGGCATCACCCGCTTGTATCGCACTCAGAACGGCCCGATGTCGGGGACGTTGCGAAGCATGTGAGTAGCGGTGGCATAGGCATACCCGCATAGATTGCATCGCCGTGGCGAAGGTGATGCTCATCGACGGCAACTCCCTCGCCTACCGCGCCTTCTTCGCCCTGCCCACCGACCTCGCCACGGCCTCGGGGCAGATCACCAACGCCGTGTTCGGGTTCACGTCGATGCTCATCAACCTGTGGCGCGACCATCGCCCCGACAGCACGGTGGTGGCCTTCGACCGGCCGGAGCCGACCTTCCGCCACGATCTGGTGCCCACCTACAAGGGCACCCGCGAGTCCGCGCCGGACATACTCAGGCAGCAGATGGGCCTGGTGCGCGAGGTGCTGGAGGCCCTCGCCGTGCCGACCGTGGACACCGCCGGCTACGAGGCCGACGACATCGTGGCGACGCTGGCCACCGAGGCCAGGGACGCCGGCAGCGACGTGATCATCGTCACCGGCGACCGCGACGCCTACCAGCTCGTGGAGGACCCCCACGTCAAGGTGCTCTACAACATGCGCGGCGTGTCGGACTACGCGCTCTACGACGAGGCGGGGATCCTCGAGCGCACGGGTGTGGGGCCGTCGGACTATGTGGCCTACGCGGCGCTGCGCGGCGATACCAGCGACAACCTGCCTGGCGTGCCCGGCGTGGGCGCCAAGACCGCGGCGAAGCTCGTCAACGAGCGCGGCGGCCTCGACGGCATCTTCGCCTCGCTGGCCGAGCTGACGCCGAGACTGCGCGAGAACCTTGCCGCCGCCGAGTCACGGGTACGCGACAACGCCCGCGTGATGGAGCTGGTGCGGGACGTGCCGCTCCCGGTGAGCCTGCGGGACCTGCGGATGGGCGAGATCGATGCGACGTCGGTGCGCAAGCTGTTCGACTTCCTGGAGTTCCGCAGCCTGCATTCGCGCCTGGCCGAGGTGCTGGGGGACGCGCTGGGCGACGATGGCTCACACACCCGAGAGGTGCTCGAGCCGTCGGTGACCGTGCCTGCGACGGCCGCCGAGGCGGTCGAGCTGCTCACCGGCCTGAGCAGCGCCCCCGGTGACGTCGGCGATGTGCCGCTGGCCATTGCCACGCCCAGGCAGGGTCTGGGCGCCGGGCTGGCGCTGGTGCTCGAGCCGGGCACGTCCAGGGTGGGCTTCGTGCCCGCAAGCCTGCTGACCGACGCAGGGGTGGCCGCGGCGCTGCGCACGCTGCTGGAGCGCCCCGCCGGTCCCGCTGCCGCCCCCGGCCCCGGTACTGCGGATGCCGGTGCGCCCGACCCCGGCGACAGGGACTCCGGCACTGCGGGTACCGGTACCGCCGACCTCGGTGACGCCGACCCTGGCGGCGAGCGGCGGTTCAGGCCCCTGGCGCTGCACGACGCCAAGACCACCATGCGCGCGCTGCTCGAGGTGGGCGTGGAGATGCGGGACCCGATCATCGACACGATGCTGGCCGCCTACCTGCTCGATCCCGCCGACGCCCGTTACGAGTTCGCCGATGTTGTGGCGCGCTATGCCGACCTGGAGGCGCCGGCGCGGCCTGTGACCGAGGGGCGCCTCGACCTCGAAGGCAACGGAGTCGAGGTCGCCGAGGAGGCCGCCTGGGCCGCGCTCGGGGTGTGCCGGCTGGTGAGACCCTTGCGGGAGGCCCTGGCGGCACAGCGGCTCGACTACCTCAACGACGAGGTCGAGGTGCCCCTGGTGAGGGTGCTGGCCCGCATGGAGCACATCGGCATCTGCGTGGACCGGGCCGTGCTCGAGCGCATCCGCGACGATCTGGTCACAGAGGCCGAGACCCTCTCCGAGGCCGTGCTCAGGCACGCCGGCAGGCCCATCAACATCAACTCGCCGAAGCAGCTCGGCGAGCTGCTCTTCGACGACCTCGGCCTGGTCCCCACGAAGCGCACCAAGACCGGGTACTCCACCGACGCGCAGTCCCTGGAGAAGCTGCGGGGCGAGCACCCCATAGTGGAACAGCTGCTGGCCTACCGCGAGGTCGAGAAGCTGCGCTCCACCTACGGCGTGGGACTGCTCGCCGAGGTGGCCCCCGACGGGCGCATCCACGCCACCTTCAACCAGACGGTGGCCCGCACCGGGCGGCTCAGCTCCGACGCGCCCAACCTGCACAACATACCGGTGCGCTCCGAGCGGGGCCGGGTGTTCCGCACCGCTTTCGTCGCCGCCGGGGGCTGCCGGCTGCTGGTGGCCGACTACAACCAGATCGAGCTGCGCTGCATCGCCCACCTGGCACAGGATCCGGGCCTGATCTCGGCCTTCGAGGCCGGCGACGATATCCACACGGCCACCGCGGCCCGGATCTTCGACATCGACCCGAGCGAGGTGGGCACCGAGGAGAGGGCCAGGGCCAAGATGGTGTCCTACGGCCTGGCCTACGGGATGGAGGCATACGGCCTCGGCCAGCGCCTCAACATCGCGACCGGCGAGGCGGCCGAGATCCTCGACGCCTACTTCGCGGCCTTCCCCGCAGTGCGCCGCTACATGAACGACACGGTCGCCGAGGCCCGCCGCAGGGGCTACACCGAGACCCTGTTCGGGCGGCGCAGGCAGATACCGGAGCTGGCCAGCCCCAACAAGCGCCTGCGCCAGGCCGGGGAGCGCCAGGCCATGAACGCGGGCATCCAGGGACTGGCGGCCGACATCTTCAAGGTCGCGCTGGTGCGGCTCGATCGGGCGCTGGAGGCCGATGGGCTGCGCTCGCGCATCGTGCTGCAGGTGCATGACGAGATCATCGTCGAGTCCCCCTCCGCCGAGACCGGCGCCGCGTCGAGCCTCATGGAATCGGTGATGCGCGGCGCCTTCGACCTTGACGTTCCCCTGGTGGTCGACCTCAGCGTGGCCCGACGCTGGGCCGACGCGAAGGGCTGAGCGCCGCCTGTAGCCTCTGCGGGTTCCCATCCGCCATCGACCCTGCATCCGGAAAGACCCTGTGACCAACACCGCAACCGCCACCCTCGACCGTTTCGCGCCCGCCGACATGGGCACGTTCGCCGAGGACGGCTCGTACATCCCCCGTCAGATAGTCGAGGACGATCTCGGCGACATCGACATCGATGAGGCCTACGCCTCGACCATGGTGGTCGTCGAGGACGGCCAGATGGTGCAGGGCACCGTCGTGCGCATCGACAAGGAGGAGGTGCTGCTCGACATCGGCTTCAAGTCCGAGGGTGTGATCCCGGCCCGCGAGCTGAGCATCCGCCACGATGTGGACCCGGCCGAGGTCGTCTCACTCGGCGAGGAGCTAGAGGCTCTGGTCGTCACGCGCGAGGACAAGGAGGGCCGGCTGGTCCTCTCCAAGAAGCGTGCCCAGTACGAGCGGGCCTGGGGACGCATCGAGGAGATGCGCGAGTCCGAGACCCCCGTGCGCGGCACCGTGATCGAGGTGGTCAAGGGCGGACTCATCGTGGACATCGGGCTGCGGGGCTTCCTGCCCGCCTCGCTGGTGGAGCTGCGCCGGGTGCGCGATCTGCAGCCCTACGTGGGGCGCGAGCTCGACGCCAAGATCCTCGAGCTCGACAGGAACCGCAACAACGTGGTGCTGAGCCGCCGGGCCTGGCTGGAGGAGACCCAGAGAGAGCAGCGCGAGAAGTTCCTGGACGATCTCAAGCCGGGCGAGGTCCGCAGCGGCGTGGTGTCCTCGGTCGTCCACTTCGGCGCCTTCGTCGACCTGGGCGGCATGGACGGCCTGGTGCATGTCTCGGAGCTTTCCTGGAAGCACGTCGACCATCCCAGCGCCGTGGTCACGGCCGGCGACCAGATCGAGGTTCAGGTTTTGGAGGTGGACCTCGACCGGGAGCGCATCAGCCTTTCGCTCAAGGCCACCCAGCAGGACCCGTGGCAGGAGTTCGCGGCCAGCCACAGGGTCGGGGAGCTGGTCTTCGGCCGCATCACCAAGCTGGTGCCCTTCGGCTCGTTCGTCCAGGTGGGCGACGGCATCGAGGGCCTGGTGCACATCTCGGAGATGTCGGCGCACCATATTGACGTGCCCGAGCAGGTGGTGACCCCCGGCGAGGAGCTGTGGGTGAAGATCATCGATCTCGACCTGCAGCGGCGCCGCATCAGCCTCTCGATCAAGCAGGCCGCCGAGGGCGGCGTGGTGGCCGCCGAGTATCAGGAGCACTTCGGCGACCACGCCTACGACGAGGAGGGAAACTACATCGGCACCGCGGGATCCGAGGGCCAGGCCGCCTGGGAGGACTACTTCGCGCAGGACTCCGACGAGGGTGAGGCCGGCCCCGAGCCCGAGGAGGAGCCGCTCGCTGACGGCGAGGAGCGAATCGCCTGACTGAGATCGGGCTGACCGGGGGGATCGGCTCGGGCAAGTCGACGGTTGCCGAGGGGCTGAGAGAGCGGGGCGCGGTCCTCATCGATGCCGACGGGATCGTCCGGGAGCTGCAGCGGCCGGGCGAGCCGGTGTTCGAGGCGATGGTTCAGCGCTGGGGGCCGCAGATCGTGTCCGCGGACGGAACCCTCGACCGTGCCGCGGTGGCGGCTCTGGTGTTCAACAGCGAGAGCGAGCTGGCCGCGCTCAACGCCATCGTTCATCCTGCGGTGGGCACCGAGATGGCGGCGCGCCGGGCCTCCGCACTGCAGCGGGATCCAGGCGCGGTGGTGGTGCTCGACATACCCCTGCTGGTGCGCGCCGGGGGCGAGCCGATAGCCGGGCAGTACCGGGACCTGGCCGGGATCGTCGTGGTGGACGCGGATCCGGAGCTGGCCGCGGCGCGCCTGGTCGCCCGGCGGGGCTTCAGCATCGAGGACGCACGCGCTCGCATCGCCAACCAGGCCGATCGCCAGGCGCGCCTGGCGGTGGCCGACTTCGTGATCGACAACAACGGCGGCCTCGAGGATCTCAGAGCCCAGATCGAGGCCTGCTGGGCCTGGGCACGGGCGCTGGGCTAGCGCCGGGCTGGGTCGAGTCGAGCCGGTTCGCATCCCGGGGCCTGGCCCGGGCGCTGGGCTAGCGCGAGCGGCTGCGTGGGTACCATCGGGGGCGATGCCGGCAAGCGTGCCCAGCGACCGCAGAGCCCTGGAGGTGGTCGCACCGTTCGAGCCGGCCGGCGACCAGCCTGCGGCCATCGAGTCGCTGGCGGCGGGCGTCGAGGCCGGGCACCGGTTCCAGACGCTGCTCGGGATCACCGGCTCGGGCAAGAGCGCCACCATCGCCTGGACCCTCGAGCGGGTGCAGCGGCCCACGCTCGTGCTCGCACCCAACAAATCGCTCGCCGCGCAGCTGGCCAACGAGCTGCGCGAGCTGTTCCCGCACAACCGGGTGGAGTACTTCGTCAGCTACTACGACTACTACCAGCCCGAGGCGTACATGCCCGCCAGCGACACTTACATCGAGAAGGACTCCTCCGTCAACGACGAGATCGACCGGCTGCGCCACTCGGCCACGTCGGCACTGCTCACCCGGCGAGACACGATCGTGGTGGCGTCGGTGTCGGCGATCTACGGGCTCGGCTCGCCCGAGGAGTACGAGGGCCAGCTGCTGATCCTCCACACCGGTGCCGAGCACGACCAGCGCTCGATCCTGCGCCGCCTGGTGGACATGCAGTACGAGCGCAACGACATGAGCCTGTCCCGCGGGAAGTTCCGCGTGCGCGGCGACACCATCGAGGTCCAGCCCGCCTACTCCGAGACCGCGTTGCGGATCGAGCTCTTCGGCGACGAGGTGGAGCGGATCGCCGAGTTCGACCCGCTCACGGGCGAGCGCCTGGAGCTCCTCGAGGATCTGGTCGTGTTCCCCGCCACCCACTACGCCACCAGCGCCGAGACCATGCAGGCGGCCATCGCCCGCATCGAGGGGGAGCTGGCCGAGCGCCTGGGGTGGTTCGAGGCCGAGGGGAAGCTGCTGGAGGCCCAGCGGCTGCAGATGCGCACCAGCTACGACCTGGAGATGATGGCCGAGCTGGGCTACTGCAACGGCATCGAGAACTACTCCGCGCCCATCGACGGGCGCGCCCCCGGCGAGTCCCCCTTCACGCTGCTCGACTACTTCCCCGACGACTTCCTGATGGTGATCGACGAGTCGCATGTGGCGGTGCCGCAGCTGCACGGCCAGTACGAGGGGGACCGCAGCCGCAAGGAGACGCTGATCGAGCACGGCTTCCGGCTGCCGTCGGCCGCCGACAACCGGCCCCTGCGCTTCGACGAGGTGATGACCCGGCTCAACCAGGTGATCTTCATGTCGGCGACGCCGGGCGCCTACGAGCTGAGCGTGTCGGACCGGGTGGTGGAGCAGATCGTGCGACCCACCGGGCTCGTCGACCCCGAGGTGGTGGTGAAGCCCACCAAGGGCCAGATCGACGACCTGCTCGAGGAGATCTCACAGCGAACCGGACGCGACCAGCGGGTGCTGGTGACGACGCTCACCAAGAAGATGGCCGAGGACCTCACGGAATACCTGCTGGAGCGCGGGTTGCGGGTGCGCTACCTGCACAGCGAGGTGGACACCCTGCAGCGCATCGAGATCCTGCGCGACCTGCGGCTGGGGGAGTTCGACGTGCTGGTCGGCATCAACCTGCTGCGGGAGGGGCTGGACCTGCCCGAGGTGTCGCTGGTGGCGATCCTCGACGCCGACAAGGAGGGCTTCCTGCGCAGCGAGACCTCGCTGATCCAGACGATCGGCAGGGCGGCGCGCAACGTCGACGGCCAGGTCGTGATGTACGCGGACGCCGTGACCGACTCCATGCACCGGGCGATATCGGAGACGGCGCGCCGCCGCAGCCTGCAACGTGCCCACAACGAGGCCCACGGGATCGACCCGACCACGGTACGCAAGGCCGTCACCGACATCCTGGCCATGATCCGGCCCGACCGCGACGGAGGCGCTTCTCGCGACGGCGCCCCCCGGCCTGGCGGCGACGTCGGCGGCGAGCGCGACACGGGCCTGGCCGCGGCCAGGCGGCGTCAGGAGCGTGACGGTTTGGGCGAGTTGCCCGACGTCGAGCTGGATCGCCTGATCCGCACCCTCGATTCCGAGATGCGCGAGGCGGCGGCCGGCCTGCGCTTCGAGTACGCCGCGCGGCTCCGCGACGAGATCAAGGAGCTCCGCCGCGAGCTGCGGGAGATCCGCGTTTGATCTGAGGAGGCACCGCGCCGGGCAGATGCCGTGCAGCCACGAGGGGCGCATGCTTCACCGTTGCTGGATGCGGGGTGATGCACGGCTGAGAGCATCGTGCCGGGCAGTTCACCGGCGACGGCCGCAGGCGAACATCTGTTCGCGAGTTGGTGGGGGCGGGACGGTAGAGTAGCGCCGTGGCTGACCGTCTGGTGATCTCGGGCGCGCGCGAGCACAACCTGCGCGACGTCGACCTCGACCTGCCCCGCGACCGGCTGATCGTGCTGACCGGGCTCTCCGGCTCGGGCAAGAGCTCGCTGGCGTTCGACACGATCTACGCCGAGGGCCAGCGCCGCTACGTGGAGTCGCTGTCGTCCTACGCACGGCAGTTCCTGGGGCAGATGGACAAGCCCGACGTGGACTTCATCGAGGGCCTGTCGCCGGCCATCTCCATCGACCAGAAGAGCGCCTCGCGCAACCCCCGCTCCACCGTCGGCACCGTCACCGAGGTGTACGACTACCTGCGGCTGCTGTATGCCCGCATCGGCGTGCCCCACGATCCCGAGACCGGCGAGCGCCTCATCCGCCAGACCCCCCAGCAGATCGTCGACCGCATCCTGAAGATGGCGCCCGGCACCCGCTTCCAGGTGCTGGCACCGGTGGTGCGGGGGCGCAAGGGCACCTACGACACGCTGCTCACCGACCTGGCCCGCCAGGGCTACGCCCGGGCCGTCGTAGACGGCGAGCTGGTCGAGCTGGCCGACATGGCCGATTCGACGGGGCTCTCCGGCGGGGCCGAGGGCCTGGAGCTGGCCCGCTACGAGATGCACGACATCAGCGTGGTGATCGACCGCCTGGTGCTGCGCGAGGGCGTGGGCCGGCGGCTCACCGACTCCGTGGAGACGGCGCTGCGCCTCGCCGGCGGCATCGCCGAGATCGAGATCGTGCCCCGCCCCGGCGCGCCCACCGAGGGCCGTCACGACAGCGATGATCCCGGCAGCAATGATCCCGCCAGCGACGGTGGCGGCGGCGACGGCGCCCCCGGCCGCATCGTCTTCAGCCAGCATCTGGCACGACCCTCCGACGGCAAGTCCTTCGAGGAGCTGGCACCCCGCAACTTCTCTTTCAACTCGCCATACGGCGCCTGCGGGCACTGCGACGGCCTGGGCACCGTCTTCGAGGTCGACCCCGAGCTGGTGGTGCCCGACCCCGGCGCCACCATCGCCGGCGGGGCCATCACGCCGTGGGCGGAGGGACGCACGCGCTACTACCCGCGCCTCGTGGACGCGGTCTGCGCCGAGTACGACATCCCCACCGACAAGCCCTGGGGGAAGCTCACCGCCCGCCAGCGCGACCTGCTCCTGTATGCCAGGGGCGTCAGCGGCCATGTCGAGGTCAGCTACCGGGGACAGTGGCGCCAGCGCGTCCACCGCACCCGCTTCGAGGGCATCGTGCCCCACCTGATGCGCCGCCACGAGGAGTCCGAGAGCGACGCGGCACGCGAGAGAATCGAGGGCTACATGCGCCGGGTGCCGTGCCCGGAGTGCGGGGGCGCCCGGCTCAACCCGCTGTCGCTGGCGGTGACCCTGGACGGCCGCAACATCCACGAGCTGTGCTCGATGTCCATCGCAGAGGCGGCCAAGGCGCTGGTGGAGCTGCGCCTCGACGACCGCGACACGCTGATCGCCGAGCAGGTGCTCAAGGAGGTGCGGGCCCGGCTCGGCTTCCTGCTCGACGTGGGCCTCGACTACCTCACGCTGTCGCGCAGCGCGGCGACGCTGGCAGGCGGCGAGGCGCAGCGGATCCGGCTTGCCAGCCAGGTCGGGTCGGGCCTCGTCGGCGTGCTCTACGTGCTCGACGAGCCCTCGATCGGCCTGCACCAGCGCGACAACCGCCGGCTGATCGACACCCTGCTGCGCATGCGCGACCTCGGCAACACCGTGATCGTGGTCGAGCACGACGAGGAGACCATCCGCGTCGCCGACCACGTCGTGGACATCGGCCCGGGCGCGGGCGAGCACGGCGGCCGCATCGTGCACTCCGGGTCGCTCGATGGGCTCGTCGACAACGAGGAGTCGGTCACCGGGCAGTACCTGTCGGGCCGGCGGCGCATCGAGGTGCCGCGGCTGCGCCGCAGGGGCGACGGCACGCGGGTGGTGATCCGCGGCGCCCGCGAGAACAACCTCGCCGGCATCGACGTCGAGATACCGCTGCAGCGCCTGGTGTGCGTGACCGGCGTGTCCGGGTCGGGCAAGTCCTCGCTGGTCAACGAGATCCTGCACCGCGCGCTGATGCAGCACGTCTACAACTCCAAGACCCCGCCCGGCCGCCACACCCGCGTCGAGGGCGTGGGCCATCTCGACAAGGTGATCGCCATCGACCAGTCGCCCATCGGGCGCACCCCGCGGTCGAACCCGGCCACCTACACCGGCGTGTTCGACCACGTCCGCAGGCTGTTCGCCAACACGGCGGAGTCCCGCATGAGGGGCTATCTGCCGGGGCGCTTCTCGTTCAACGTCAAGGGCGGGCGCTGCGAGGCCTGCCGCGGCGACGGCACGATCCGCATCGAGATGCACTTCCTGCCGGACGTGTACGTGCCCTGCGAGGCGTGCAAGGGCGAGCGCTACAACCGCGACACCCTCGAGGTGACGTTCAAGGGCCGCAACATCGCCGAGGTCCTGGCCATGCCCTGCAGCGACGCCCTGGAGTTCTTCGCCAACCAGCCGGCCATCGCCCGCCACATGGGCACGCTGGTGGACGTCGGCCTGGGCTACGTGCGCCTCGGCCAGCCTGCGCCGACGCTGTCGGGCGGCGAGGCGCAGCGTGTGAAGCTGTCGAGCGAGCTGGCCAAGCGCTCCACGGGACACACCATGTACATCCTCGACGAGCCCACCACCGGACTGCACTTCGAGGACGTGCGCAAGCTGCTGGCGGTGCTCGGCCGGCTGGTGGACGCCGGCAACTCGGTGGTGGTGATCGAGCACAACCTCGACGTGGTGAAGACCGCCGACTGGATCGTCGACCTCGGGCCCGAGGGGGGCTCCGGCGGGGGCCGGGTGGTCGCCGAGGGCACTCCCGAGCAGGTCGCCGAGGTGCCCGAGAGCCACACCGGCCGCTACCTGCGCCCGATGCTGTGCTGAGCGGGCCCGCCGCCGTGGGGTCCGGCACGGGGGCGCGGTGCTGACAAGGCCCCCGGCCGGGTCAATCCCCGACGCGCCCGGGTCCTACCAGTTCCTCGACGCCGAGGGCCGGGTCATATACGTGGGCAAGGCCAAGAGCCTGCGCTCGCGCCTCAACAACTACTTCGGCGCCGGCCTGCCGCTGCGCACCCGCCAGATGGTGGAGTCCGCCGCCTCGCTGGAGTGGATCCAGGTGGCCAACGAGGTCGAGGCGCTGATGCTGGAGTTCTCGCTGATCCAGCGCCACCGTCCCCGCTTCAACGTGCGCTACACCGACGACAAGTCCTACCCGTTCCTGTGCGTCACGATGCTCGACGAGTGGCCCAGGGCGATGGTCATGCGGGGGCGGCGGCGCAAGGGCAACCGCTACTTCGGGCCCTACGCCCACGTCTACGCCATCCGCGAGACGCTCGACCTGCTGCTGCGCACCTTCCCGATCCGCACCTGCACCGACGGCAAGTTCAACCGCCACGCCCGCCTCGGCAAGCCGTGCCTGCTCCACCACATCGAGAAGTGCTCGGCGCCCTGCGTGCAGGAGGTTTCCGGCAGGGACTACGCGGCGATGGTGGAGGAGCTGCTGCGCTTCCTGGAGGGCGACAGCGCTCCGGTCATCGACCGGCTCGAGGCGGAGATGGCCGATGCCGCCGAGGCGCTGGAGTACGAGCGGGCGGCGCGCCTGAGGGACCGGCTCGCCTCGGTGCGCAAGGCGGTGGAGACCCAGCAGATGGTCGGCTCGCGCAGCGAGGACTTCGACGTGATCGGCATGGTCGACGATGCGCTGGAGGCCGCGGTGCAGGTCTTCTTCGTGCGCCGGGGGCGGGTCATGGGACGGCGCGGCTTCGTGGTGGACAGGGCCGAGGACCTGAGCCGTGCCGAGTTGCTGAGCCGGGTGCTCGAGCGCCTCTACTTCGATGACAACCCGCTGGGCTGGCCCAAGCAGGTGCTCGTGCCCGAGTCGTTGGCGCGGGCCGACCTCTATGAGGAGTGGCTGAGCGAGATGCGCGGCTCTGCCGTGCGGATCCGGGTGCCGCAGCGAGGTGACAAGCGGGTGCTGCAGCAGACGGTGACGCGCAACGCCGAGGACTCCTTCACACGCCACCGCCTCAGGCGCAGCACCGACCACAACAGCCGCGCCCGGGCGCTCAACGAGCTGCAGGAGCATCTGGGCCTGGCCCGTGCGCCGCTGCGGATCGAGTGCTATGACATGAGCCACCTGGCGGGGCAGGACTACGTGGGCTCGATGGTGGTGCTCGAGGACGGCCTGCCCAAGAAGGCCGACTATCGCCGCTTCAAGATCCGCACCGTCGAGGGCAACGACGACCTCGCGGCCATGCACGAGGTGCTCACCCGGCGTCTGGCCGGCTACCTGGAGCAGAGGGTCCTGCCCCCCGAGCAGCGCGACGGGCGCTTCTCCTACCCGCCGCAGCTGTTGCTGGTGGACGGCGGCAGGGGCCAGCTGGCCGTGGCGACACGCGTGCTCGGCGAGCTCGGCCTGGCCGCAGAGATACCCGCAGCGGCCCTGGCCAAGCAGTTCGAGGAGGTGTTCGTGCCCGGGCGGGCCGAGCCGGTGCAGATCCCGCGGCAGTCCGAGGCGCTCTACATGCTGCAGCGCATCCGCGACGAGAGCCACCGCTTCGCCGTGTCCTATCACCGCAGCCTGCGCGCCAAGCGCATGACGCGCAGCGCCCTCGACGGCATCGCCGGGCTCGGGCCGGTGCGCCGCAGCCGCCTGCTGGGGGAGTTCGGCGGGATGCGCGCCCTGCGGCGGGCGGGCCTGGAGGAGCTCAAGGCAATGAGCTGGCTGCCGGATTCGGTGGCCGAGAACGTCCACGCCGCGCTGCATGGCTCGCCTACGATGGCGGGGGAGTGAGTTCCTTCGTAGTGATCGCGGGGCTGTCGGGCGCGGGACGCAGCCACGCCGCCAACAACCTCGAGGATCTCGGCTGGTTCGTCATGGACAACCTGCCGCCGTCGTTGATTCCGAAGGTGGCCGACCTCGCCGGAACGACCGGCACGGGCGCCGACCGGATCGACCGGCTGGCGCTGGTTGTGGGCACGGGCCGCTACCACGACGAGATCGTCGCCATGACGGATGGGCTTAGAACCGATATTCCGGCACTGCGGATCCTGTTCCTCGACGCGGCGACCGACGTGCTGGTGCGCCGCTACGAGTCCACCCGCCGCAGGCACCCCTTCGCCGAGGCCGGCGCCGTGGGCTCGGCGACCCTGACCTCGACCCCGACCCTGGCCGAGGCCATCGAGGCCGAGCGCAGCGCCCTCGAGCCGGTGCGCGCCGTGGCCGACGTGGTGGTCGACACCACGAACCTCAACGTGCACCAGCTGCGCGACCGGATCGTGGAGCTGTTCGACACGGCGCAGCAGCGCGCCATGAGCGTGACGGTGGTCTCCTTCGGCTACTCCCACGGGCTGCCCCTGGATGTGGACATGGTCGTGGACTGCCGGTTCCTGCCGAACCCGCACTGGGTGGAGGAGCTGCGCCCGCTGACCGGCCTCGACGGCGAGGTCGCCGGCTACCTGATGGCGCAGCCGGTGGCGGCGGAGTTCCTGGCGCGGCTGGAGTCTCTGCTGGAGCTGCTGCTGCCGCGCTTCGTGGACGAGGGCAAGTCGTATCTGAGCCTGGCCTTCGGCTGCACCGGCGGGCAGCACCGCTCCGTGGTTGTGGCCGAGCACTTCGCCGGCGTGCTGCGGGCCCTCGGCCACGAGCCGGCCGTGCTGCACCGCGACCTGCCCACGCGGCCCGGCGCACGCGCCTGACCGCAGCCCGCGTCGGGCGTCCGCCCGGAGCATCTAGCCTGGCGCGCCATGAGCATTCGGGTAGGGATCAACGGCTTCGGGCGGATCGGGCGGAACTTCTACCGTGCCGCCGCCGAACGGGGTGCCGCGCTGCAGGTCGTCGCCGTCAACGATCTGGGCGCCATCGACACGATGGCCCACTTGCTGCGCTTCGACTCGATCCACGGGCGTCTCGCAGCCGAGGTCTCCGTGGAGGGCGACACGCTGCGGGTGGGCGGCGACGCCGTCAAGGTGCTGTCGGAGCGCCGGCCCGCCGACCTGCGGTGGGCCCATCTCGGCGTCGATGTGGTGGTCGAGTCCACCGGGATCTTCACGTCGCGTGCCGCCGCGGCGCAGCATCTCGAGGCGGGCGCTCCCAGGGTGGTCGTGTCGGCGCCGTGCTCGGGCGCGGACGCCACGTTCGTGGTGGGCGTGAACGACGGCGACTTCGATCCCGAGGCCCACCTGGTGGTATCGAACGCGTCCTGCACCACCAACTGCTTCGTGCCGATGGTGAAGGTTCTCGACGACGCCTTCGGGGTGGAGCGCGGCCTGATGACCACCGTGCACGGCTACACCGGCGACCAGGCGCTGGTGGACGGGCCCCACAAGGACCTGCGCCGGGCCCGTGCCGCGGCGGTCAACATCGTGCCCACCTCGACGGGCGCGGCCCGCGCCACCGGCCTGGTGCTGCAGGCCATGCAGGGCCGCCTCGACGGCATCGCCCTGCGGGTGCCGATCCCCGACGGGTCGATCACCGACTTCACCGCCAAGGTCTCCGGTGAGGCCACGGTCGCGCAGGTCAACGAGGCGTTCGCCGCGGCCGCCTCGCAGGGGCCGCTGGCGGGCGTGCTGGACTACTGCGAGGCGCCGCTGGTGTCGTCGGACATCGTGGGCTCGCCGGCCTCCTGCACCCTCGACGCCGGCCTGACCATGGCCCTGGGCGACCTGGTGAAGGTCAACGGCTGGTACGACAACGAGTGGGGCTACTCCAACCGCCTGGTGGACCTGGCCATGATCGTCGGCGCCGCCAACCACTGAAGTTGCATCCCCTGCCCGGCCTGGAAGATCTCGGATCGCTCAAGGGTCGGTCGGTGCTGGTGCGAGCCGACTTCAACGTCCCGCTGAAGGCGGGTGCGGGCGGCTCCGAGGCAGAGATAGCCGACGACCTGCGCATCCGTGCCGCGCTGCCCACGCTGCGCTGGCTCTGTCGGCAGGGCGCATCGGTGACCGCATGCACGCATCTCGGCCGTCCCGGCGGCGGCTATGATGCCCGCTACTCGGTGGCGCCGGTGCGAAGGCGGCTGGCCGAGCTGGCGCCGGGCGTCGTGCTGCTGGAGAACCTGCGCTTCGATCCGGGCGAGACCGCCAACGATCCCGGCTTCGTCGCCCGTCTGGTCGAGGGTCACGACGCCTATGTGAACGACGCTTTCGGCGCGTCGCACCGGGCGCACGCCTCCATCGTCGGCCCGCCCACGCTGCTGCCGTGTGCCGCGGGGCGCCTGCTGGCCCGCGAGGTGGAGGTGCTGGGCGGGCTGCGCAGCTCGCCGCGGCGTCCCTTCGTGGCCGTGCTGGGCGGGGCCAAGGTGTCGGACAAGCTCGGCGTGATCGCGGCGCTGCTGGAGATGGTCGATGCGCTGGTGGTCGGCGGCGCCATGTGCTTCACGTTCCTCAAGGCCCGGGGCCACGGCGTCGGGGCGTCGCTGTGCGAGGACTCGATGGTGGCGACCTGCCGCGAGCTGCTGGAGGGCCCCACGCCGATCCATTTGCCCGAGGACCTGACCCTGCTGGGTCCCGCAGGGGTGCTCGGCGAGCCCGGGGCCGGGGGTGAGGTCCGACAGTGCGGTGTGAACGTCCCCGACGACTGGACGGGCGCAGACATAGGCCCTGGCAGCGCGGCGGCTTTCTGCGACGTGATCCACGATGCCGCGACGGTGTTCTGGAACGGTCCGATGGGGGTGTTCGAGGATCCCCGCTTCGCGGCGGGCACCCGTGCCGTCGCCGATGCGATGGCGCAGACACGTGCCTTCACCGTGGTAGGCGGCGGCGACAGCGCGGCGGCGGCCCGGCGCTTCGGCGTAGACGGCGACATGGATCACGTGTCCACCGGCGGGGGAGCGTCGCTGGAACTGATAGAGAAGGGTGACTTGCCCGGATTGGCAGCCCTGAGAGGAGCTGGTCATGACACTTACTAGTCATGACACTTAGAGGCGCGGCGCTGCAGGCTGTGGACGCCGGTGATGACCTCAAGTGCCAAGGAACCCGTGATGGCGCATGTGGAGACGCGGCGGCTCGGCGCGGCGGCCGATGGGGCCGGCCAGGCTGCGGAGTCGAACGGGGAACATGCCATGCGGGCTAGCCACACCGCCGCTGGCACTGACGGACGAACGGGCTGGCCGGACCGAATAGCCGAACCGGGAGCAAGCGATGCCGCGTAGACGCGCTGCGCGAGAGAGCGGCAAGCCCGGTGGCCGCTTGTCTCTGATCAGCGGCAACTGGAAGATGAACCACAACCATTTCGAGGCGATCCAGACCGTGCAGAGGCTGGCATATGCCTTGCGCAGTGACGACTACCGACATGTCGAGGTGTCGGTTCACCCGCCCTTCACCGACCTGCGCTCGGTGCAGACCGTCCTGGAGGCCGATGGCGTCCCGATCGCGCTGGGCGCCCAGAACTGTCACAGCGAGGATTCGGGGGCTTTCACCGGAGAGGTCTCGGCCGCCATGCTGGCCAAGCTGAACGTGTCGTATGTGATCGTCGGCCACAGCGAGCGCCGTGCCCTCTTCGGCGAGACCGACGAGATCGTGAACGCAAAGGCCAAGGCGGTGCTGCGCCACAACATGACGCCGATCGTGTGCGTGGGTGAGACCGCCGAGCAGCGCCTAGCCGGCGAAGCCCAGGAGGTGGTCGCCGCCCAGATTAGAGGAAGCCTCGACGGCCTGGACAGCGCCGCGGTCGGCGGGCTTGTGGTGGCCTACGAGCCGGTCTGGGCGATCGGCACCGGCGAGACGGCCACTCCAGCCGACGCGCAAGAGATGTGCGCATACGTGCGCTCAAAGGTGGCCGAGCGATGGGGGAGCGCCGCAGCCAAGGCGGTTCGCATCCAATACGGAGGCTCGGTCAAACCCGCGAACGCCCCTGACCTGATGTCTCAACCCGACATTGACGGCACCCTGGTGGGTGGCGCAAGCCTCGACGCCAGAGACTTCGCCCGAATAGTAAACCACCGCCTCTACGAGGTTTAAGTCCTCCGCTGGAGGTCATCTCTTGCTGCCTGCGCCCGGTGCCAGGGTCGTGAGGTGTAGCGCCCGCCCCTGGAGGTCACCCTATGCCGGCTCCTCGCGTTTGGAGTCAGGGTGAGGGGTGAGGGTCAGTTTGTGTGAACAGCGGTGGTTGTTCGGGCGCGCGCCTACACCGCGGTCGCCCGGCCGGTCACGTGAGGGTCGGTTTGTGTGAACAGCAGTGGTTGTTCGGGGGCGTGCGCGGGTCCGTGGTGAGTGCTGTCGGGTGGGTGCAGGCTGTGCCGCCCGTCGGGACGTTTGCGGATCTGCCAGCGGTGATAGTGGATCTTGTTGTGGCAGTCCCAGCAGACGGGTACCATGTTGTCGATCTTGGTGGCACCGCCCCGTGAGACGGGCACGATGTGATGTATCTGGCACATGTCCGGGTCGGCTGCGCAGTGGAAGCAGCCACCCCACCTGTTGAGCAGCCAACGCCGTTGCTGCTCGGTGGCAGTGCGTGACGATTTGGTCTGCCAGATGGGTGTGCCCGTGGTGCCATAGACGAAGCCGGTGAGCCGGGCGTTGCAGACAAGTTCTTCGAGCACCGCCTCCGGCAGCCGCGCACCGTCGGGAAGTTCCGCGATCAGCTTGCCGGTAGCGGCGTCGACGTGGGCGTTGATGCTGATGTCGGCGACCGACCGACCCGCACCCGTGCCAGTGACAGTCCCCGCCCCCGATTCCGTGAGTTGATCAGCAGCCTGGCCTGAGCTGGCTGGTTCCGGCGTAGAGCGTCCCGCCGACGAGTCCGTGCCTGCGCTGTCGTTGCCGCGACCGGTGCCTGTCCTTGTGCCGGTCTGGATGTTGGTGCGCGGACCTGCGCTTGCGCTCCTGCCGCCGGTCGAGCGAGCCGCGGCGTGTGAGGTGTGGTTGTCGAGGGCGTCGGCCATGCATTGTTTGAAGGAGCGCCGTCCAGCGTTCGACAGTTCGCCACGCCCGCCGCCGCGGGCAGCAGCTTTCTTGTCGGCTTCGTACATGCGTTCCGCTTCGGCGCGCAGTCGTTTGCCGATGCGCTTGCCGGTCACGGGGTCGAACACGCCGTGGAGTTGCACGGTGCCGTCATCCGCGTCCCAGATGTGCAGCTTGCGCTTGGCGCGCAGTCGCCGATACTCGCACTCACCGCCATCGTCTTGACGGTCCGCAGCCCAACGCCGCGCCTCTCTGGCGAAGTCTTCGGGCCTCAGTGTCTCGGCCTTGGCGAGCAGCTCGGCATCAGCCTCCACCGCCTCAGCGCTCGTCCTCTCCACGGCTTCGGCCAACCGTCGCGCGTTGGCCTCGGTCACTCGGCCTTGCTCGACCGCGTCGCGTATTGATGGCGCTTCTGCGATCGTCTCGGCGGTCTTGATCTGCCCACGAGCATCGCGGCGTGACAACCCGGCATTCTCGGCAAGCACGCCGGTTCCGCCATCGCCATGGCGTTCCGTCCTCGAGATGATCGACGCCGCGTTGGTCTGGAACGCCAGCAGAGCCGCCTTGATGCCTCTAGACACCGTTAGCGCCTCACGCAACTCGGCAGTGTCGAGGCCGCCGCGGTCAGTCATCGCGACCAACTTCTTGACGTCGGCTTCGGCCCGGCGGGCGGTCTCAATCAGCACGATAGTATTATGCCATACCTCTATGACATTCCACAACCCGCCACGAACATTTTCCATCCCCGCCAAGCTATCTGAAACATCGAAAGAAACCCGAACGCATCCTGACACAGCAGAGGTCTCGCGTCCCCGGCAGCTTTGTCCAACCTGCGACGTATGCCCGGCCCGAGTTACGGGCGGGTGCGCTTGCCGCCGTGAACCGACGGCTCCTCACACCACTGCCGGCGCAGCAGTCGCAACCCGCGGGCCTCGGCGGGAGCGTCCAGCCCGAGGATTCGCAGTACCCACCGGTCAAGCAGCCGCCTTTGAGTGTCATGGTAGGCTTCGTTGGCCGGCAGCAGCAGCCTCAACTCGAACCGTCGGTAGAGCACGGCGAACGCGTTGCGCTGCTCAACTGTCAACGCGGCGGGGTCGAGCACCGGTATGTGCTTTAGCGTGCTCACCGTGAGTATCGCCTTTCCCGGCTGCTGTCGTGACGACACCAGCCATCGACACAGCAACCCCAATGTGCTGTTCAACCAGACGCACAGGATCGGTTCGTCGCGTAACTCTTCGAGCTTGAACGAAGGCCAGGCTCTCCCGCCGAGCACCGGACGCGGCGTGCGGCACGCGGCCAGGGGCTGCGAGGTGAGACGAAAATCTCTGTTGATGTGCAGGCGTGTGGCTGTCTTCCACAGCTCGACCGCTTTGTCTCTGCGCTCAGGGCGCGGGATGCCTTCATGGTCGGGTTCAACGCGCATAGCGCTCTCGCGCCCCGAAGGAGCGTCGTGCTTCCAGAGGATCGGATACTCCGAGGTGCCGCCTCCGAGGGGGAAGATCTCGAACGCTCCCACTGGCCTTTTGCTGCCAGGGTTCACTCCTTTGAGGCTGCCGATGCTGCGATCCACGGGCCCGCTCTCTCCGAGAGAACCAACGCAAGCTCCACCGGTGATCGCGACGGATCGGCCATGATGGCCGATTGTAGGTGTCGGCGATCATCCGGTGGAGGTTCAGGAGTATGGCACGGAGTTTGTGCTCATCCGAGCGCGCGCAGCTTGAGGTGCTGGCGAGGTCGGGGTTGGGGGTGGGGGAGATCAGCGGCCTGTTGGGCCGGCACCGCTCGACGGTGTGGCGGGAGCTGCGCCGCAACGGCGGGGTCTGCGCCTATCGGGCTGAGGCGGCGCAGGCCGGGGCCGAGGCGCGGGCGCGTCGTCCGAAGACGCCGAAGCTGGTTGGGGATCCTCTGCTGGCTGCGGCGGTCAAGGCGGGGCTGGCCAGGAAGTGGGCGCCGCAGTCGGTCGCGGCCGACCTCAGCGAGCAGGGCATGGCGATCTGTGGGGAGACGATCTATCAGGGGTGCTACCGCAGCGACCGGGGCCTGCCCGAGAACACCTGGAGGCTGCTTGCGCGCCGCCGGCGCCGCCGCAAGCCCCGCAGCCGCTGCGAACGCGCCAAGCGCAGCGTGCTGGGCGGTTTCAAGCCCATAGCGCAGCGTCCCGATGCGGTCGCGGCACGGCTGGAGGCAGGGCATTGGGAGGGCGACCTCATCATCGGCGCCCACAACCGCAGCGCGGTGGTCACCCTCATCGAGCGGGTCAGCCGCTACGCGCTGCTCGCCGCGCTGCCCAACGGCCACACCGCAGACGAGGTCAACGCGGCGGTCATCGCCGCGTTGGGCCGCCAGCCCGCTCACATGGTCCGCACCCTCACCTGGGACCAAGGCCGCGAGATCGCCCACTGGCCCAAAATCGAAAAAGCCCTCCCAGACCTCAAGGTCTACATCTGCGACCCCCACTCACCCTGGCAGCGCGGCAGCAACGAAAACACCAACCGCATAATCCGCCGCTGGCTCCCCAAAGGCACCGACCTCAACATCGGACCCGTCAAACTCGCCATCATCGAAGACCACCTCAACACCATGCCCCGACGCATCCACAACTGGAACAGCGCACTAACCCAATACACTGCCCACTGTCGCGATCACCAATAGAGCTTGCCCAAGCTCGCATATCGGCAGGCGCCTCTCGTCGCAGGCGGCCAGCAGGAGCCGACCGTCCGCGAGTGCCGTTGCTGCCTCTGCCACAGCCGGGCGGCTAACGGCGCTCAATCCGCTGCTCACGCGGCCCTCGAAGACATGCCCGAGTGGGTCGTACCCGACCGTCAGACGGCTGCGCGCTCCGGCCGCTGGACGCGTGATCTCACGGGCGGCGCAAACGGCTTCCAGCCTGTCATACGGGCGTTGGTTCAGGCTCACCCAGGACGCTTGCTCAGCCGCACCGTTGCGACTGCCAGAGGCTCGCCGGTTGTCGCGTTTGCGCGCAACGATCAGGCTCTCTGCCATGTCGGTATCGTCCGAGAACGCCTGACCCGTGCGAGCGGCGTTGGCCAAGCCGACGAACTGGACCTGCTCGTAGTCGCTGTCAAGCAGATCGCGGAGTTTCTGCCAGGAACTGCCGGACGTGACAGTGGCGAGCAACACCAGTCCGAGCACTCCGCCGGGGCGCAGCTTGGCGTGAGCCAGGTCGAAGAAGTCGCTGCCAAGTCCCGCGTGACCGTTGCCGACAGACTGGGGGGTGCGGGCACGCAGCTGCTTCAGCCGGGCGCTCATAGCGCGCTGTTCGGCTTCGGATGTGGCGAATCCGGCGAAACTCGGTACCGGCGGCACCGGCAATCCGGCGGCCTTGAGCCTGTCGGCGCGCTCGTGGTTGGTGGGACTGGTGAACGGGGGGTTCATTATCACCAGATCGCAAGACCGGTCTTCAAGGCTCAGTTCTTCGCTGGCGGCGTCGGAATGCCCGGCGAGACGACGCTGAGAATGAAATAGCGACCTCATCCCTGCGTCGCCCAATAGCTCCGACGAGCCGATCTGGATGCCGGCGCCGTCCGCTCCGTAGGGGGCTACGTGGATGCCGCTGTTCCCGAAGCCGACACCCGGGCAAACCGAGGAGAGCATGGTGGCGGTGAGATGCGCCGCAGCGGGCATGATGTCCACCCCGATCAGGCAGCGCTCCATCATCGACGAGTGAATGTCCTCAACACGCACCCCTTCGCGTCGAGCACGCGCGCCGATCCGCTCATACACGGCTGAAAGCAGGGCACCGGTCCCGCAAGCGAAATCAGCGCAGCGCAGTTCCGCTATCTGAGCCGGATCGGACCAGTCACAAGTCAAGCGCGATACCGCCAACTCTGCTAGCAGAGCCGCGCTAGAGGGCAGTGTGTAAAATGTTGCGAGGAACTTGCGGTCCGCAATCAGCTCCCCAAACAGTTGCCCGATAAGTCCTTGCACCTCAGCCACACCAGCAGAGCAGAGCCGCAAGGCCGCATCAGCGCACCGTTCCAAGACGGCATCCGCTACCGCTGCCGGAGTTTTGACTATCAGCTCCTTGGCAATATGGAATATCGGCCAGTAGTTTATGTCTAGTATCTGTCTCCAAGTGACGGCGGCAGCAGCAGATGTGAGCGTGCCGTCAACGCTCGCATCGCGCAGCTTTGCGATGGTCGGCGTCCCATGAAATCCTGCGACGGTTTCAGTGAACAGGCAGGCGTTCACCAGAATAGACGAAGCCATACGCCACGTTTGCTCGCACGCCTCCTGGCTGAGAGCGGCAGCCACCGCCGCGGTTGCTGCCTCGGGCGCGGCGGCCAGAAGCTCTGCGGCGTCTTCTACGCCATTCTGCAGCACAGCCGCAGCCTGACTGACAAGCCGTGGGGACACCGCCGCCGTCTCCAGCACATCCGCCAACTCTGTGACACTTCCTGTCATCCAGCCCGAGCCAGGCAGACGGCGACCTTCGCGCAGCACAGCCCATTCAAGGTCGTCGGCTGTTTTCAGCAGCGTGGGAAGCGTGTGCTCGGAGACGTGCCTCAGGCGCTCCGGGTAGCGCAACGCTACGACAGTCTCCACCGGATGAGACGATCCCTCCATTGGCCCTCCGAGCCTGTCCCGCGCCTCCGCTTCAACACTCGTCGCGGGCATCACCTCGGCTTCGACGATCACCGGCGCCGCGTGCGGCACGTCCAAGCTCAACGCCGCGATGTCCGGCTGCAAAGCGGCGCCGCCTCGCAGCAGCCTGGTCTGCTGCGAACGCAGAGAAGTCTCCCAGCCGGCGCTCAAGCCGCGCAGCACCGACGCCAGATGGGTGTTGAGAGTGGGCTCGGTCAACACGAGGAAATCGCCGTTCTGCCTCGGGGCTGCGCTACGACGTGCCGCCGCCGTAGCTGTTGCACTACGCTAGTCGCCACTTCTGGGTCACGGCCGCTCTTGTCGCATGCGTCAGTGCACACTTCTACGGGTTCATCGGATGGACAATGATCAAGGCTCGACGTTCAGGTCGCGCTTGCTAGATCGGTGCGGCGGCGGAGGTCGGTGTGGCGGTCTCTGCGTCCGTTCAGTAGGCGCCCGATGAAGGTGTAGCGAACGGCGTAGCGGTAGGCGACCAGCAGCAGTGCCGTTACCGCTGTGCACATCAATACGAAGTTCACTAGGGCGGGCAGGGGGAGAAGCGTCAAGAGTCCCTGGACGACGAACACCAGCGGCAGGTGCGCCAGGTACATCCAGTAGGAGGCGTCCGACAGGTACCTGACACGGAAGCTGGCCCGCGACATGAAGCGCCGGAAGAGGCCGATCAGACCGAAGCTCATCGTCCACGCGAAGGCGATCTGCAGCAGCGCCGAGGCCGCCCAGAGGTCCTCCAACGCGATCCCCGCCGGGAACATCGCCGCCGCGGCTACGGCCAGCTGCGGGATTTAGCGTCGCCCGATCACGTCCATCAAGGCATTGCCACGCCGGTTCCGGTAGTCGTAGGACAGGGCGCCGAACCCGAAGAAGCAGGCGTAGTACGCCAGCACGTGCGGGGCTGGGATGAAACCCTCAGTCGTGTCCGGGCCGAAGCCGCCCTCGACCATCATCAACTGGGGCAACACGGCCAGAACCGGCAGCGACCACATGGCAACGGCAGACACCCGCGGCGGCCCCGCCCGCACACGCTCGCCGCGACTGCGACGCCAGCGCCCGAGCAGCGCCGCAACAGCGACGAAGCCGGTCACCTGCCAGAGCAGCACCCAGAGGAACCACAGGTGGGCGAAGCCGAACTCCTCCTCGGAGTCTGTGGCGTCCCGGTGGCCTGCGGCTTCCAGAGGGTCGCTGCCCCCAGCGCTGCTGCCGCTGTCGATCCCGGCGTCGAGGTCGTCCTCCAGTTGCTCCTCGTAGGCGCCGACGCCGTCGCCGCCCTCTAGCTCTTCCCAGGTCATCTCGCCGCTGATCAGCAGTCCGGCGATGACGCCGATCCACACGGCCGGGATGATGGTGAAGCACCCGATCAGCAATGGCAGACCGATGCGGCGAAGGCGGTGCCTGACCAGCGACCGCAGGCCGCGCCGGCGCCACAACATCGTGGTGAAATAGCCGCTGATCAAGAAGAACAGTGGCATCCGGAAGCCGTGCACGAACCCGACGAAGACGTCGAGCAGCCAGCCCCCGGCATCATTGTGATCCCGCCAGGCCACGAACGGGATGGCTGCATGCAGGCCGATCCCCAGCAGCATGGCGAAACCCCTCAGGGCGTCAAGGTCATAGCGGCGTCGCACCGGGGCAGCCATGGGCACGGCAGCCGCGGTCGCCGGATCGGGAGGATCCACAGATACCTGCATTTGTAGGTGAAGCGCTGTGCTTGCGCAGTCTACGGTTTCACTGCGTGGCGGCTCGGGGCCACCGGTTGCGCCGGCCGCCTCCGCCGACAGCGAAGGGGAAGCCGATGTCTGTGCCCACACCCGAACTGGACGACCTCAGAGCCATATCGCAGAAATGGGCCCTGGGGATCGGCGATGACGACCTGGCGGTCTTCAAGGCATTGGTCGAGGGCGCCCTCGGCTCCTACCGCCATGTGGACGCCATGTACGACGCCTCGGCGCCCGCCGCACCGCAGCGGCCGAACCACCGTCCCGGCGACGACGGCAACGAGCTCGGCGCCTGGTACTGGCGCTGCGACATACAGGAGTCCGACTCGGGCCCCCTGGCCGGCAAGACCTTCGCCATCAAGGACAACACCGCAGTGGCCGGGGTGCCGATGATGAACGGCTCGCGCATCCTCGAGGGCTACGTCCCGCGCCGCGACGCCACAGTGGTCACCCGCATCCTCGAAGCGGGCGGCCGCATCCTCGGCAAGTCCGCCTGCGAGGACCTGTGCTTCTCCGGCGCCAGCCACACCTGCGCCACGGGGGTGATACGCAACCCCTGGGACGCCGCCCGCACATCGGGCGGCTCCTCCGGCGGCAGCGGCGCGCTGGTAGCGGCCGGCGAGGTGGACATGGCCATCGCCGGAGATCAGGGCGGATCGATCCGGATGCCCTCGGCGTGGTGCGGCGCCGTCGGGCTCAAGCCGACCTTCGGGCTTGTGCCCTACACCGGTGCCTACCCGATCGAGTCGACCATTGACCACCTCGGCCCGATCGCCCGCAACATCAGTGACCTGGCCGCGTTCCTGACGGTGATCGCCGGCCCCGACGGCAACGACCCGCGCCAGGCCGGCGCGCCCTCGGGGATCGACTACGCCGCCGGGATCGACGACGGCATCGAGGGCCTGCGCGTCGGCGTCGTGGCCGAGGGCTTCGGGTTCGAGGGCCTGAGCGACCCGGACTCCGACGCCCTGGTCGAGGCGGCCGCCAACCGCCTGGCCGACGCCGGCGCCGCCGTCGAGCGAATCTCGATCCCCGAGCACCTCGACGCGCTGCACGTGTGGAACGTGATCGCCACCGACGGCGCCATGTGGCAGATGATCCGCGGCAACGGCTACGGCATGAACTACCGCGGCCTGTTCGATCCCGAGCTCATGGAGCACACCATGCGCGGCTGGCGTGCCGGCGCGCACGAGACTTCCCATACTCTGAAGTTCGTGATGCTCTGTGCCGAGCATGTGTTCGGCCACAGCGGCGGCGGCAGCTACGCTCGTGCCTCCAACGTCAGATCTCAGATCAATGCTGCCGTGGAAGCCGCACTGGACCGCTGCGACGTGCTCTGCTACCCGACGCTGCCTTTCCCGGCCAAGGAGATCCCCGCCGCCGACGCGCCCGTGGACGAATATGTGGCACGCGCCTTGGAGATGATCCCCAACACCGCGGTCTCCAACATCACCGGCAATCCCGACCTGACCATCCCCGTGGCCGGGGCCGGCCGCATGCCCGTGGGAATGAGCATCGTGGGCAGGCGGTGGAGCGAGCCCGTGCTGCTGCGGGTCGGGCGTGCCTATGAGCGACTCGTGGGCGGGTTCGCGCTCTCACCCATGGCCGCGGCCCGGCTCGAGTAGAAGGCCGGCCCCGTTATGACAAGGCCGGCTGCTCCATGAAAGATCCAGGCTGCTCCATGACAAGGCTTTCCGGCCCATGACACGGGCTGCTCCATGACGATTGTGGACGCCGAGGACCTGGAGCGGCTGGAGGACCTCAGCCAGAACCTGATCGGGTTCCTGGACCCGGCGGCACTCGCCCAGCGCACCGCCCTGGACCTGTATCGCATACTGGGCCTGCCGCTCGTGTCGGTGGCGGTGCGAGAGGCCTCCTCGCACTTCGCCATGAGGGGCGTGCACGGGGCGCGCACCGAGAGGTTCCGCCAGGTTCGGGTGTCCACCGGCAGGGGTCTCGGAGGGCGCGTGATGCTGGAGCGTCGGCCCGTGGAGGTGCATAGCTACCTCGACGACCCGCGCATCACCAACCACTTCATCGACGTGGTCAGCGCCGAGGGCCTCGGCGGCATGGTCGCAGTGCCGGTCGAGCACGATCAGGAGCTCGTCGGACTGCTCTACGGCGGTCTGCGATCCATCGGTTCGGTGGGAGACCGCGCCAAGCTGGTGCTCGAGCGGGCCGCTTCGGACCTGGCGCCGATGATGGCCGCGTCCATCCATGCCTCGGCCGCGATCCGGCACCGCGTGGACGCCGAGCGCCAGCGCATCGCCGGCAATCTGCACGACGATGTGGGACAGCTGCTCTTCTCGATCAGCTGCGCGGCGCAGCGGCTGCGCGAGGGCGGTGACCACAGCCTCCTCGCCGTCGCCGAACTCATCGAGCAGCAGGCGCAGGAGGCCGCACGGCGCATGCGCCAAGCGTTCAAGGTGCTCGGGCCGCTGTCCTGCGACGAGGCAGCGGCCACCGCATTGCAAGGTGAGATAAACGACTTCACGGCCCGTTCGGGTGTGGCGGCACATTTCGTGGTGCGAGGCGTCGCTCGCCGGCTGCCCCCGAACACGGAGGCGGTGCTGCTGGGAGCGGCGCGCCAGGCGCTGTTCAACATCGAGCAGCACGCCGGCGCGTCGCTGGTGGTCGTAACGCTGCACTTCGCTGAGCTGGAGGTTTCGCTGGTGATCCAAGACGACGGCGGCGGACTGCCCGACGGCTTCGAGCTGGCCGCGGTGCCACGAGGCGGTTCGCACTGGGGGTTGGCTTCCATACTGCGCCAGGCGCAGCGCCAGGGGGGCGATCTGGAGATGCGACCCGGCGAGGACGGGGGCACCACGGTGCGCGTCGCCCTGCCCGCTGACGGCGCCGACTGAGCGCTCGATCCGCGATTGTCCACGAGTGCTATGAGCCGACCCGCCAACGCGACGAGCCGACCCGACAGCGAAACGATCGCACGCTCCACCGGTGATCGCGACGCATCGGCCACTGTCGGGGCAGCGGCCACTGTCCTGGTGATCGACGATCATCCGGTGGTGATCGACGGCGTCCGCCAGCTGCTGGCGGCAGAGCCGGACCTCGAGCTAGTGGGACATGCCACCGACGGTGACGAAGGAGTGGCTCTCGCTAGGCGGCTGCTGCCAGACGTGGTGGTGCTCGATCTGAGGCTCGGCGACAACTTCGCGCCGCACCTGTGCCGGTCGCTCCTTGATGCTTCGGGGACCTCCCGCGTCGTGATCCACACCGCGTTCGGCGCACGCGAGCCGCTGCGCGCCTGTCTCAACGCCGGCGCGGTCGGCATCGTGCTCAAGGACGCCAGCAACCTGGTCGAGGCGCTGAGGAGGGTGCTGGCCGGCGAACTCTACGTCGACCCGTCCCTGGTTGAGGATCCGAGGGCGCGGGCGCTGCGCCTCGGCGACGACGGCGGCGTGTACGACTCGCTCACGCAGCGCGAGTATGAGGTGCTCTGCGTGATGGCGCTGGGACGCACCAGCAAGGAGATCGCGGCGGAGCTCTACCTGGCCGAGAACACCGTGCGCAGCTACACGCAGTCGCTGCTGACCAAACTGCACGCGCGCAACCGCATCGAGGCCCTGGCCAGAGCGCGCGATCTGAGGCTGCTCTAAACCGCCGCGGGCACCGACCGGCGGCGGGTCCTGCGGGCCGCTCCCGTGCCGGCCGGAGTGGACCTGCATTCGCGCGTACTTGGCGTCTGACCTTGCATTCGCGTGTGTCGCCGGAGCGTGGGCTGCCACTAGCACGGGGTCCGAGAGAACTTCGCCGACCCGCGAAGGTCGCTGCGGAGGCCGCCGCTCGCGGCATCGACAGCCGGTGTTGCGAGCGTCCAACCACAGGAGGGAAACCATGAGTTCACCGGGGACCATCGAGCATCGTCGACCCCGCCTGGCCCGCAGGGGGCTGATCGCGGCCATCCTGGCGCTGGGGCTGCTCGCCGCAGGCTGCGGCGATGACGACGATGACGGCGCCGAGCCCGCGCCCGCTGCGACCTCTGAGCCGGACACGTCGCCGGAGCCCGCCGGCAGCTCCGATCCCGAGGGCGCGTCCGGCGAGGAGTCCCAGGACGAGGCGACGACCACCGCGCCCGACACGGACAGCGAGACAGCCGATCCCCAGGAAGCGCCCGAGCCGACGCAGCCGGCGCCCGAGTCCGGCGAGCCAGTCCGGGTCGGGAGCCTCCTCGACGAGACCGGCCCGCTCAACATCTACGGAACTCCCATGGCCGACGCCACCCGGCTCGCGGTGGCGAGCATCAACGCTGCGGGCGGCGTGCTCGGGCGGCAGCTCGAGCTGGTGGCGCTCGACTCGAAGTCCGATCAGAACGAGTACATCGCCGGCGCCGACCGGCTGGTGGCCGAGGACCTGGCCGTGGTCCACGCCGGCATCACCAGCGCGTCGCGCGAGGCGATCCGCCCCACATTCGGCGAGGCCGAGTTGCTGTACTTCTACAACGTCCTCTACGAGGGCGGCGTGTGCGACCGCAACACCTTCGTGACCGGCGTGGTTCCCACACAGCAGCTGCAGGTGCTGATCCCGTGGGCCATCGAGAACTACGGGCCGCGCCTGTACGTGCTGGCCGCGGACTACAACTACGGGCAGATCTCGGCCGACTGGGTGCGCCACTACGCGGCCGAGGCCGGCGGCGAGGTCGTGGGCGAGGACTTCTTCCCCCTGGACGTGGCCGAGTTCGGCACGACCATCTCGGAGGTGCAGAGCGCGGCCCCCGACGCAGTGGTCTCGATCCTGGTCGGCGGCGCCCACATGTCCTTCTACAGCCAGTACGCGGCCACCGGCGCCGAGATCCCGGTGGTGTCGACGACGTTCGGGCTGGGAAGCGAGCAGGTGGCCCTCGACGCGGCGTCATCCGAGGGCATCGTCGTGGCCTACCCGTACTTCGAGGAGCTCGACAATCCCGCCAACGCCGAGTTCGCCGCCGCCTGGCACGAGGCCTACGGCGACGGCTACCCCTACATCACCGACCTGGCCGTGTACGTGTGGGAGGGCTGGCACCTCTGGGCGTCCGCCGTGAATGCCGCAGGAACTCTGGAGCGCGAGGCTGTGATCGCGCAGCTCGAGAGCGGCAACGTCGGCTTCGACAGCCCCAAGGGCAGAGTCACCCTCGACGGCCCGTCGCATCATCTGGTGCAGCCGGTCAGCCTGGCCCGTGCCAACGCCGACAACGGCTTCGACGTGATCGAGACGTTCCAGAGCATCCCGCCGTCGTTCGAGCAGCAGAGCTGCGACCTGATCGCCAACCCGGCAACCAACGAGCAGTTCACGCCCTAGCGGACGAGCGGTCAACCCTCTGGCGGACGAGCGGTTCACGCTCCAGCACGCGGGCCCGATGGCTCCAGACAGAGTCTTCAACCTCGGCTTCGACCTCGCCACCACGGTCTCGATCCTGATCCTGGTGTTGCTGGGCCTTGCGGTCATCTTCGGGATGCGCGGCGTGATCAACCTCGCGCACGGCGAGTTCATCATGCTGGGTGCCTTCGCGACCCTCACCGGGGTGCGCGGCGGCCTCAACATCTGGCTGGCGATGGCTCTGGCGGCGGCGACGGTGGGCGCCTTCGGGATTGTGGTCGAGCGGCTGCTGATCCGGCGTCTCTACGGCAGGCTCGCCGACACCATGCTGGCCACCTGGGGCCTGTCGCTGATCATCGTCCAGACGGTGGAGAACCGCTACGGGTCGGTCACCGAGGGCATCCCGGTGCCGGTGGGAAACTTCACGCTCGGCGAGTTCTCCATGTCGAGATACAACCTCGTGCTGATGGCCGCGGCCGCGGCCGGGGTGCTGGCGACCTGGGCGATCATGCGCCGCACGCGCTACGGACTGCTGGCGAGGGCCGCGACCCAGTCTCCAACGATGGCCGAGGGGCTCGGCGTGAACACCTCGGTGGTGAACATGTGGACCTTCGGGCTCGGGTCGGCTCTCGCCGGCGCGGCCGGCGCGCTGCTCGCGCCCGTCGTGGGGGTGATTCCCACCATGGGCCAGACCTACGTAGCGCGCGCCTTCATGACCGTCATCGTGGGCGGGCCGTCCTTTCTGGCCGGGACCGCGTCGGCGAGCGGGCTGCTGGGCCTCGTCGAGAATCTGGGCACCAACTGGTTCACACCCGTCATCGGCCAGGCGATGCTGCTCATGGCGGCGATAGTGATGCTGCGGTTCATGCCGCAGGGTCTGACAGGGACCCGGCTCAAGAGATGAGGGCGGCGCCTGCTGCCGGCGGCACCCGCCGCGACCTGGCCGCCGCCGGGTCGGTGTTCGCGGTGGCCGCCGTGCTGGGCAACCGGGTGGAGGAGTTCACCGCCTTCGAGTGGTCGCTGTGGGCCATACAGGCCATCCTCGCACTGTCGCTGACGCTGGTCTGGGGCCACGCCGGGATCTTCAGCCTGGGACAGGCCGCCATCTACGGGATCGGCGGTTACGCCTACGGGTTCTGGGCCATCAACCTGGCCGACAACACGGGCGAGTCGGTGACCGCGGTGATCGCCGCGGCGGCCGCCGGCACCGTGTTCGCGACGCTTCTGGGCTACTTCGTGTTCTACGGCAACGTCACCGACGTGTACGTGGCCATCATCACGCTGGCTGTGAGCCTGGTCCTCTTCGCCTTCGTGAACTCGACCTCGGGCCGCGCCTACCGCATCGGCGAGGCGCCCTTCGGCGGCTACAACGGCATGACCGGCATACCGCGCCTCACCTGGCGCCTGCCCGGCGGCACCGGCCACGAGCTGACCAGGACCCAGTTCTTCCTGTTCTGCGTGGCGGCGGGCCTGCTGATCGCGGTGGCCATTCGCCTGCTGTCGCGCCGGCCGTTCGGTCGCATAGCGATGGCGCTGCAGCACAACGAGCTGCGCACCGGGCTGCTCGGGTATGACGTGAGGTGGCACAAGCTGGCGGTGTTCACGGTCGGTGGCGGCATCGCCGCCTTCGCGGGCGCGCTCCTCGCAGCGTGGGGGCGCTTCATGAGTCCGCCGGTCTTCTCGCTGACGCCCGCCGCGCTGGTGGTGATCTGGGTGCTGGTCGGCGGCCGCGGCAGTGTCTCGGGCGCGTTCGTGGGCGTCCTGGTCGTCAAGGGGTTCTCCTCCTGGTTCGGAGGTGCCAGCGGCGACAACGAGCCGATCGTGCTCGGCGCGATCCTCGTCCTGATCGTGCTGGCGCTGCCCGGCGGGATCGTCGCCGGCGTCTCCAGGCTCATGGGCCGAGCGGATCTGACTCGGCTTCCCTGGCAACCGTCTCGGGCGCCCGGCCAGACCGCGGCCCAAGCGGCCTCCGCGCAGGGTGAAGGGGGCGAGGGGCAGCGCGCCTCGCGGCCGTGCACCGCCCGCCGAGCGCGCAAGCCCGCGGCAGCCGAGCCTGCGATCCGCCGGCCGATCCGCAACGGGCCGCTCGCGCCGCCGGGCGCGCCGCCGCGTGCTCGGCTGATCGCGACCGAGGCGGTGACGAAGCGTTACGGCGGGCTGGCCGCCGTGGACTCCGTGACCCTTGAGTTCCCGCGCGGCGTCTCGTGCCTGATCGGCCCCAACGGCGCCGGAAAGAGCACCCTGCTGGACCTGCTGTCGGGACGCCAGCGGCCCACGTCGGGTGCCGTGAAGCTCGACGGGGCAGACCTCACCGGGCGCGAGCCGTTCCGCCGCGCCCGCGCCGGGCTCGGCACCAAGCTGCAGGTCGCCTCGGTCTACGAGGCCCTGACCGTGAGGGAGAACCTCTGGCTGGCCTGCTACGCCATGCGCCGCGACACCGGCGAGGCCGACCGGCGCGCCGCCGGGCTGCTGGAGTGGCTGGACCTGCGCGACGACGCCGAGCGTGCCGCCGGCACCCTGTCACACGGCAGGAAGCAGTGGCTCGAGATCGGCATGGTCGTCTCAACCGAGCCCTCGGTCGTGCTTCTCGACGAGCCCACGGCAGGCATGACCCGCGCCGAGACGGCGCGCACGGCCGACCTCGTTCGGGAACTGGGCGCGACGGCATCGGTGATCGTGGTCGAGCACGACATGGACTTCGTGCGCCGGCTTGACGCGCCGATCACCGTCCTGCACATGGGTTCGGTGTTCAAGCAGGGCACCTTCGAGGAACTCTCCAGCGACGAGAGGGTGATCGACATCTATCTGGGCACCCACCACGGCGGCGGCAGTGCCGATACCGATCACGCCGATACCGGTCACGAGAGTGCCGATCACGCCGACACCGGCCACGGCAGTGCCGGTGTGAACAGCGCCGGCATGACCCCGTTCAGATCCGGCGGCGGATCGGGCTGATGCTGGCGCTTGAGGGTCTGCGGGCCGGGTACGGCGCCGTGCCGGTGCTGCACGGCGTCGATCTGGAACTGGCAGCCTCGGAGTGCGCCGCGGTGCTGGGACGCAACGGAGCCGGCAAGACCACCCTGATGCGAGCCATCACTGGAGCCATCGCCGGCACCGGGGGATCGGTCACGCTCGACGGCACCGACCTGCGCCCGCTCAAGGCCTACGAGCGGGCCCGGCTGGGGATCTCCAGCGTGCCCCAGGGGCGCGACATCTTCCCGAAGCTGACGGTGCTGGAGAACCTCCGGGTGGGTACCGCGGCCCGCCGCGGCCGCGGCGGCGACACGGTCGAGAAGGTCCTCGCGGGGTTCCCCATGCTCGACCGGCGCAGGCACGACCGCGGCGGGAGCCTCTCGGGGGGACAGCAGCAACTCCTGGCGCTGGCAAGGGCGCTCGTGGCCGCGCCCCGCCTGCTGCTTCTGGATGAGCCGTCCGAGGGAATCCAGCCTTCGGTGCTCGACGAGATCGCGCAGGCGATCGGCAGGATCAACGCCGAGGGCGGCGTCGCCGTCCTGCTCGTGGAGCAGAACCTGGACTTCGCGGCCCGCATCGCCCGGCGCGCCCTGATCATGGAGAAGGGCGAGATCATTGCCGAGGAAACCACCGCGGAGCTGCTCGGCGACCGCGCCCTCCACAGGAAGTACCTGGCGCTGTAGCCCGGCCAGACCCGACCGCACCCCCGCCCGGCCCGCAGGCCGCGACTCGTCAAGAACCGCACACACGCACACACAATCACCCCCGCACAAAATCAACCCCCCTCCCCCAAATTTAGACCTACACCTACACATACACGATCACCCGATAGCGAAAAGGAGCACAGCCATGAAGTTGTCATCGGACCCCGGGCCGCCCGCAGTGCCCCTGCCGTCGTCGGACGCCGGGCCTGCCGCGGTGCCGCTTCTGGAGGAGACCATCGGTGAGAACCTGGCTCGGACGGTCGCGGAGCATGCCGACCGCGAGGCATTGGTCTCTGTCGAGCAGGGGCTGCGCCTCACCTACTCGGAGTTCGCGGGCGAGGTCGACCGCGTGGCCCGTGCGCTGATGGGCATCGGCGTCGCCAGAGGCGACCGGGTGGGCATCTGGAGCCCGAACTATGCCGAGTGGGTGCTGATCCAGTACGCCACGGCCCGCATCGGAGCCATCCTGGTGACGATCAACCCGGCCTACCGGACGTCAGAGCTCGAGTACGTGCTGAACCAGTCGCGCGCTTCGGTGCTGGTGGCGGCCGAGCATTTCGCCGACAGCGACTACAGGTCGATGATCGCCGGAGTCTGGGACCGGGTGGCGGCGAGGCGGGCGGTCTACCTGCACACCCCCGACTGGGACGGGCTGCTGGAGGCTGCGGACGCGGTCACCGCGGACCAGCTCGAGCAGCGCGCCGCACAGCTGTCGCCCGGCGACGCCATCAACATCCAGTACACCAGCGGCACCACCGGATTCCCCAAGGGCGCCACGCTGAGCCATCGCAACATCTTGAACAACGGCTACTTCATCGGCGAGGCCTGCAAGTACACGGCCGATGACCGCGTGTGCATACCCGTTCCCTTCTATCACTGCTTCGGGATGGTGCTGGGCAACCTGGCATGCACCACCCACGGTGCCGCCATCGTGGTACCCGCCGCCGGCTTCAGCGCGGCCGCCACCCTGCGCGCCTGCGTCGCCGAGCGCTGCACGAGCCTGTACGGGGTGCCGACCATGTTCATCGCCGAGCTGGCCGAGCCCGACCTCGACGGCTATGACCTGTCGTCGCTGCGCACCGGGATCATGGCCGGCTCGCCGTGCCCCATCGAGGTCATGCGCCAGGTCGTCGAGCGCATGAACATGCGCGAGGTCACCATCGCCTACGGCATGACCGAGACCTCCCCGGTGTCCACCCAGACCTCGACGGACGACCCGCTGGAGAAGCGCGTGTCCACGGTGGGGCGGGTGCATCCCCACGTCGAGGTCAAGATCGTCGACCCCGAGAGCGGCGAGACAGTGCCCCGCGGCTCCGGCGGGGAGCTCCTCACCCGTGGGTACTCGGTGATGCTGGGCTACTGGGACGAGCCGGAGCGCACCTCCGAGGCCATCGACGGCGACGGCTGGATGCACACCGGCGACCTGGCCGTCATGGACGGCGAGGGGTACGTCAACATCGTCGGTCGGATCAAGGACATGATCATCCGCGGCGGCGAGAACGTGTATCCCCGCGAGGTCGAGGAGTTCCTGTACACCCACCCCGACGTGGTGGAGGTGCAGGTGATCGGCGTGCCCGACAGGCGCTACGGGGAGGAGGTCATGGCCTGGATACAGCCGCGCGACGGCACCGAGGTCACCGCCGCGGGCATCAAGGAGTTCTGCCGGGGCGCAATCGCCCGCTACAAGGTGCCCCGCTACATCAAGTTCACCGACTCCTTCCCGATGACGGCCACGGGCAAGATCCAGAAGTTCAAGATGCGCGAGACCTCGATAGCCGAGCTCGGCCTGCAGGACGCGGCCGGCGTGCTCAGCGCCTAGCCGTCATGAACCTCACACAGGATCAGATCGACTTCCGCGCCGTGCTGCGCGACTTCGCCGGCGCGGAGATAGCCCCCCATGCCGCGGCCTGGGACCGCGACCACGTCTTTCCCGTCTCCACCGTCAGGGCGATGGGTGATCTGGGCCTCTTCGGCCTGGTGTTCCCCCGCGAGTACGGCGGTGCCGGGGCCGACTTCACGACGCTGTGCATCGCCATAGAGGAGATCGGGCGCGCCGACCAGTCCATGGGGATCACGCTGCAGGCCGGCGTCTGCCTCGGCGCCAGACCGATCCTCGAGTTCGGCTCGCCCCAGCAGGTCGATGCCTACCTGCCCGACCTGGTGTCCGGTCGAGCGCTGGCCGGTTTCGGGCTCACCGAGCCTGGCGGTGGCTCCGACGCCGGCGCCACCAGGACACGGGCCGTCGCCGACCTCTCGGGCAGCGAGCCGCAGTGGGTTATAGACGGGGCGAAGGCGTTCATCACCAACTCCGGCACCGAGATCACCAGCCTGGTGACGGTGACCGCGCTGACCAGCGAGGGGGTGTCGTCGATCATCGTGCCGTCGGGCACCCCTGGACTCATCGTGGAGCCGCCGTACCGCAAGCTGGGCTGGCACGCCTCCGACACCCACGGCCTGGTCTTCGACGGCTGCCGGGTGCCCCAGGCCAATCTCCTGGGCCGTGCCGGGCAGGGGTTCCGGCAGTTCCTGGCGACCCTCGACGACGGCCGTGTGGCGATCGCCGCGCTGGCGGTGGGACTGATCCAGGCCTGCCTCGACGAGTGCACCGCCTACGCCCGCCAGCGCCAGGCCTTCGGCAGGAGCATCGGCAGCTACCAGGCGGTGGCGTTCAAGTGCGCCGACATGGCTGTGGCCGCCGAGACGGCGCGGCAGATGACCTACTCGGCCGCGGCGCTCAAGGATGCGTGCCGGCCCTTCAAGAGGGAGGCTGCGATCGCCAAGCTCTACGCCACCGAGGCGGCGGTCGCGGCCACCAGGGAGGCGACGCAGATCTTCGGCGGCTACGGGTTCATCGACGAGACGCCGGTGGCGCGCTTCTACCGGGACGCCAAGATCCTCGAGATCGGCGAGGGCACCAGCGAGATCCAGCGCCTGGTGATCTCGCGGGAGCTCGGTTTGGCCGCTGCGGCCTGACGCAGGCGGGGATGTCGCCGCCTCGCTGACGCAGTCCGCGACCCGGGGTTTGCAGCGCCGGCACGGTAGGCTGGGCGGCGTGATATGGCTGATCGCCCCGCTTCACGTCCTCTCGGCGCTGGCGCTGGTCTTCCTCGTGCTGCTTCACAGCGGCAAGGGCGGGGGTCTCTCGGACATGTTCGGCGGCGGGCTCGGCGCCCAGGCCGCCGGTTCCACGGTCGTTGAGCGCAACCTCGACCGCATCACGGTCATCGCGGCGCTGGTGTTCGGCTTCGCATCGATCTCCTACGCCCTAGCCCTCTGAGCGTCCGAGCGGGGCGCCGACACCGGACCGCTCTGGGCGCCCTGCAGTCGTAGTCTCTAGGTGCCCTGTAGTCGTAGTCACTGAGACGGCGAGCGAATGGTCGGCCGGGGGTGGTTGGGGCCGCGGGAGGTGAGCACGTGAACGCGCTAGCGGTGCCGGCGAGCCGTGAGAAGGTCGTGGCCCGGCAGAAGCGGCTGACGGCCTTGACGATCGGCTGGAACGTGGTCGAGGGCGTGGTGGCGATCCTCGCGGGCACAGCGGCCGGGTCGGTGAGCCTCATCGGCTTCGGCGTGGACTCGGGCCTCGAGGTGTCGGCTGCGACGGTGCTCGCCTGGCGGCTGACCCAGGAGCGGCGCACCGGCTGCACGCAGGAGGCCGACCGCCTGGCCCAGCGACTCATAGCGGTCAGCTTCGCCGCGCTCGGCGTGTATGTGGGGGTCGAGTCGGCGCGCGACCTGGCGCTCGGGAGCGAGCCCGAGGCGTCGCTGGTGGGGATCGTGATCGCCGCGCTCTCACTGCTGGTCATGCCGCTGCTGGCGCGGGCCAAGCTGCGCCTGGCGGTGCCGATGGGGTCGCGTGCCGTCGAGGCCGAGGCGAGGCAGACCCTCCTGTGCGCGCTGATGTCGGCGGCGCTGCTGCTCGGCCTTGGCGCCAACGCCGTGCTGGGATGGTGGTGGGCCGACCCGCTGGCGGGCCTGTTCATCGCCGCGTGCGCAGCCCGCGAGGCGCTTGCGGTATGGCGGGCCGACTCCCTCGCCGACACCTGCTGCGCATGACGCGGCATGGGTGAGATGGTTCGCAGCCCCGCTCTGCCCGTGCCGGCCGGTCCGAATGCCGACACCGGAGGCTCATCCACCGCGGTGCACTTGTGGCGCCTGCTCCCGCTAGCATCGTTCGTCCCGTCAGGTACCACTGGCGGCCACGTCGGAGTGGCGGAATTGGCAGACGCGCTAGCTTGAGGGGCTAGTGCCCTCCGGGGCGTGGGGGTTCAAGTCCCCCCTCCGACACACTCGTTAGCACACGCGTCAGGTCCGGCGGAGACCTGCACGCGTGCATCGTCGTGATAGACCCGACGGGGTGGATGAGCATCTGGCGATGATCGAGCGTGGACTGGCCGGCGTGGCGGAGTGGGAGGCTGAGCACGGCGAGTTGAGCGTCGAGGAGTTGGCGTGGGCCGATTCGGTGCTGGAAGGCTCGGTCGCCGGTCGGACTGCATCCTGACTCATGGCGGGGATCACCTACGACTCCGGCGCTCTGATCGCAGCGCAGTGCAACAATCGTCAGCTGTGGACCCTGCACGTCAAGCTACAACTTGAGGTCATCTGACAGCGCTCAGGCGCCTGACCAGGTGAAACGGCTACGCCGCTATCAGTTGCTTGAGCGAGATGTTATCTCAGGCTTGCCATCTGTACTGCACACCGAGGCAACGCAACTCCTCCTTGACGAGGCGGCGGCCTTAGAGTCCGTAGATGGCTGACGTGCCAGCCGAGGTGACCTCGGCGCTAGCACAACGCGACGACGCAAGCGGGCCATCAGTGCCCGGGTCCCTGCTGTCACCTCGCGTGGGTGTGGGCGACCTGCGGGTCATCCAGGCCGTTCCGCAGAGTTCGGCTGATCACCGGATCGGCCTGATCATTCGTGTTGACTCGGTCGATGAGTTCGCAGAGGTACTGCTTGTTCACACCGCCCCAGAGCTAGCAACGGCTCGCGATGTCATCCTTCCCGCAGCCCTGACGTCCGCGTCCTACGACGTGGTCGTTCAAGCCGACCTTCGCGCGGCCGTTTGGACCCTTCAACTCGACAAACGAATTGGGCACCTGACTCCCGAGGTGATTGAGTCCGTGAGGACGATCGGCAGAGACCCCGGTACCGTCGACCTTTCCGCGGCCACTTGCGCTCCATCAGCCGATCTCTGTCGCGGGACGCCCTTGCCGGCATGCTCGACCGACGCTGGCTGTTCAAGAGATCTGAGGGCGACGCGTTGAGGACCTTGGCCGCCGACTGCACAGATGCCTTGCTCAATCAAGAGTGGTGATTTGCTCGATTGGGAGTCCTGTAGCCCATCATCCGGTGATCCATCTGGAGGTTCGTGTCGATTGTGAGCAGCTCGCTCCCCGGCCACGCAATGTTGATCGTGTCGTGAACGTGGCCCCAGGTATCCATGTTCTGCCCGAGGCCGTTGCTGCGGAGGACCTCCACCGTCCCCCACTCGAGCACACCGGCACGGACCCGGCCGAGTACGTACTCGCGGGTCTGACGCTCCAGGATGATTGCGTCGATCCCGGCGTTGTGGAGGATGTGCAGCAAGAGACCCTGCCGGGCCGCCGCCGATGATCACGACCTGCCTGCTCACGCCTCGCCTCCCGTGTCACGGTCATGAGAAGGTGTAGAGCGCCTGGGGGTTGTCGACGAGGATCCGGTTGCGGGCGGCTTCGTCGGGCGCGAAGGCGGCGAGCAGGTCCACCAAGTCGCCCTCGTCGGGCATCTCCTTGAGATTGGGGTGCGGCCAGTCGGTGCCCCACAGCAGCCGGTCGGGCGCTGCGTCGATGAGCGCCCGTGCCAGCGGCACCACGTCGTCGAAGGGCGCGACCCTGCCCTCGGTGAGGCGCTCGGCGCCGCTGATCTTCACCCAGCACTGCTCGTCGGTGGTGATGCGCTCGAGCAGCCGCTGGAAGGGCTCTTGTTCCACGCCGCCGGCGGCAGGCACCCGGGCCATGTGGTCGATGATGTAGGGCACCGGCATGGCGTCGAGCAGGCGGGAGCGGGCAGCGAGGTCTCCCGCGTCCAGGTGCAGCACGATGTGCCAGCCGCGTGGTGCCACGCGGTGCACCAGTTCCCAGAAAGTGTCTAGGTCGGGGGCGCCGCCGAGGTGGGCGACGAAGTTGAAGCGGATGCCGCGCACGCCGTAGTCATGCAACTCGTCGAGATCCCTGGCGGTGAACGACGGGTCGATCATGGCGACGCCGGCGAAACGACCGTGGCCGCGCTGAATGGCATCGATCATCGCCGAGTTGTCGGAGCCGTGGCAGCTGGCCTGAACGAACACCGCACGCGAGAGTCCGAGGCGCTCCTGCACGCGGATGAAGTCCTCGACGCCGGAGTCGGGCGGCGTGTAGGTGCGGTCGGGGGAGAAAGGGAACCGCTCGGCCGGGCCGAACACATGGCAGTGCGCGTCGCAGGCGAGCGGCGGAGGCGTGAAGGTCGTCGGAGCGCTGGCCCGTGGGCGGGGGCCGGGCACCGTGCGATCGAGCGGCAAGGTATGGGAGGGGTTGCGGGCGGCCATGATCACTGCGGGCGGGAACCCCCGTCTATCGCAAGCTCGGCCATCGCGAAAAATCCGTTCATGGTCACTGCGGTAAGGGCAACTCAGGCGGGGGACACTCCACGTCTTGGCGGTAACTGCTGTGGTCACTGCGGCGGGGATGCTCAGGCGGGGGATACTCACTGCGGGCGGGGGAACACGGTGCCGTCCATCAGTTTGCGCGCGGTGCGGATGATCCCGGCGCGGGGAACGGTGATCCCGCCGCCTGCGTCGGTGTTGACCTCGATCAGGGCGTCGAAGTGGCCCGAGGGGTGTTCGAGCCTGACTACACCGTCGCGCGGCGGCACGAGCAGGCTTTGCGCCGGCGAGTCCGGAAGCATGGCGGCGGTGGCGACCGACACCGCGCCGAGGACGCCTATGGCGTCGTGGCAGCGATGGGGGATGAACGTGCGAGTGCAGAGATTTCCCCCAGCCCGCGGTGCGGCGACGAGGGTGAGCTTGGGCACCGTGGTGGCGCTGACGTCGCCGAGGCCCATGCGCTCGCCCGCTCGGAGCCGGATCGCTTTGAGCCGGGCGCGCAGCGTCTCGTTCGCTTCGAGTTCGGCGCACGATTCGTAGCCCGTGACGCCGAGGTCGCCCGCCGCCATCACGACCACCGGCATGCCGTTGTCGACCAGGGTGCAGGCGACGCCCTCGATCTCGTCGACGGGATTGCCGGTCGGGAGCAGACTGCCTGCCGAGCCGCCAGCGATGTCCTCGAACTCCAGTGAGATCGCCGCGGCCGTGCCCGGAACCCCCGAGATCGCCGTCTCGCCGCCATAGCGCGGCGCGCCGTCGCGCATCTTGAGCCGCGCGGTGGCGACCGAGCCGACGTTGAGCATGCGGATCCGTACAGTCGCCTCGCCCTCGCCGGGGGCGCTGACCAGGCCTCTCTCGATCGCGAACGGGGCGACGCCGGCGAGCAGGTTGCCGCAGTTCTGCCGGTCGGTGACGATGTCGTCATCGACGCCTACCTGTAGGAACAGGTACTCGACGTCGGCGTCGCCGCGGTCGGCGGACGGCGCGACCACGGCCACCTTCGACGTGAGGGGGTGGGCGCCGCCGATCCCGTCGATCTGGCGGGGGTCCGGCGAGCCCATGATGCGTCGCAGCAGCGCGGCACGCTCGCCCGGCGCTCGCGGCAGGTCGTCCCGCAGGAAGTAGGCGCCCTTGGACGATCCGCCACGCATGATCATGCAGCGAATCCCGCGGCTCATCCGGCAAGTCTCGCAGATCTCAGCCAACATTTTCGATGGTCGGTGTTCGCGCCCGGCGTGGCAGGATCACTCGCGCTAAATCAGGCCTTGAAAGGATCCACGATGAAGCTCGCCCTCGCCGGTGCCGGCGCCTTCGGACGCAAGCACCTCGACAGCATCAGATCCATCGACGGTGCCGAGGTCATTTCCGTGATCGGCCGCACGCCCGCCGCCACCCGCGAGGTCGCCGGGGAATACGGCATCGCCCACTGGGGCACCGGGCTCGACGAGGCACTGGCGATAGACGAGGTCGACGCCGTGATCCTGGCCACGCCGACCCAGATGCACGCCAGCGGCGCCATCGCCTGCATGGAGGCAGGCAAGCACGTCCAGGTCGAGATCCCGCTCGCTGACTCGGTGGCCGACGCCCGCGCGGTGCTCGCCGCCCAGGAGCGCACCGGGCTCGTTGCCATGGTCGGCCACACCCGCCGCTTCAACCCGTCGCACCAGTGGATCCGCAACAAGATCCGCGCCGGCGAGTTCATGATCCAGCAGATGGACGTGCAGACCTACTTCTTCCGCCGCACCAACACCAACGCCCTGGGCCAGCCCCGCTCGTGGACCGACCACCTGTTGTGGCACCACGCGGCCCACACGGTGGACCTCTTCGCCTACCAGGTCGGAGAGGAGATCGTGGCAGCCAACATTCTCGAGGGCCCGCACCATCCCGAGCTCGGCATCGCCATGGACATGTCGATCCAGATGAAGGCCAGCGGCGGCTCGATCCTCACGCTCTCGCTCTCGTTCAACAACGACGGGCCGCTCGGCACCTTCTTCCGCTACATCGGCGACACTGGCACCTACGTTGCCCGCTACGACGACCTGGTCACCGGCCGTGACGAGCCCGTCGACGTGTCGCACGTGGACGTGTCGCTCAACGGAATCGAGTTGCAGGACCGTGAGTTCATCGCCGCGATCCGCGAGTGCCGCGAGCCCAACAGCTCCGTCCGCGGGGTCATGGGATGCTACGAGTGGCTCGACAGGCTCGAGCAGCAGCTACAGATCTGACCCCGCCGGCGGAACCGGCCCGCGCAAGCAACCCCGCCCTGCCTCAGGAGTCGCTTCGCCACACCGGACGGCTCCACGTAGTGCTGTGCGCACAGGTGATTGCGAGCGGCCCATTACGTGACGCCGCAAAGTTTTGCGTCAATACGCAAAGTCTGAGATAACCCCAAAACTTTGCGTTACCCTCTTGGGCATGGAGCAACGCACACTCCGGCAACTCATCGCTGAAGGTGAGACCTTCACTGTCGAGTTCAAGGGCGGATCGATCAACGACTCCAACCTCGTGGAAGCGGTCGCCTGCCTGGCCAACGGGAGTGGCGGGACGCTCCTTGTCGGCGTCAACGACGATGGTGCTGTGGTCGGAGCTGCACCTCGTCACGACACCGGGACCGACCCACGCCGTGTGGAAGCACTGATCGCCAGCAAGACGGAGCCTGCGGTCCTCGCCACCTGCACAGTGGACGAGGTTGACGGTCAGGAGGTTCTGGTCGTCGCCGTGCCCGCAGCCGTGAACGTAGTCGCAACGAGCGACGGCCGGTATGTGCGCAGGGCGATTGATGTTCACGGGCGGCCGCAGTGCTTGCCGATGCGTCCACACGAGGTTGTCGAACGCGCCGGCAGCATTGGAGCCCAGGACTACTCCCGTGTCGTGATCCCCGGACTCACGGTAGGCGACTTCGCTGCCACCGAATTCGAGCGTTTCCGTGAGCTTGCCCGGGCCGGCGGCGACGAGGCCCTATTGGGCCTGTCCAACTCAGAACTCCTGAAGGCACTCGATCTTCTCGCTGCCGGTGGCCAGTTGACGGTCGGTGCGCTTCTTCTATTCGGAACCGTGGACGTGATCGGCACCTACCTTCCAGCCTACGAAGTGGGCTTCCAGGAACTCGACGGACTGGAGGTAAGGGCCAGCGAGACCGGGTCGACCCCGCTGCTGCGTGCCATAGCTGAGATCACCGACCGCGTTCAAGCCCGCAACCCGGCCGAGGAGATCGAGATAGGACTGCAGCGAGTGCCGCTCCCGCGATTCGCCGATGCGACGATCCGAGAGTTGATCGCGAACGCGCTCGTGCATCGTGACTACACCGCCAACGGACCCACAATCATCGAGATAACCCGGGACGCACTCATCGTCTCCAACCCGGGCGGACTCCCTGAGGGAGTGACGACGTCGAACCTCCTCACCACACCGCCTCGCCCTCGGAACCCTGCGCTGGCCGGTGCATTCAAGCGGGCCGGAGTCGTTGAGCGGACCGGCCGGGGCATCAACCGGGCATTCGCGAGCCAACTTGCCCTGGGCAGACCGGCACCGGACTACAGCAGGAGCACCTTGAACTCGGTCGTGGCGAGGGTGCGCTCCGGACCCGCCGACAGGGAACTCGCGGGCTTCATCGCGCAAGCACGCCGTGACGGCCAGCAGTTCTCCCTTGAGGACTTGCTGACACTGCACGAGATCAGGCACGAGCGCCGCATCAGCACGGCGCGGGCCGCAGAACTGTTCCAGGTCGATCAGCACGAGGCACGTGCCACGTTGAATCGCCTGGCCGACCGGGGCCTGCTCGAGGCCCGGGGTGACGGTAAGGGTCGGAGCTACCATCTCTCGGCGGCGCTCTACAGCCGAATAGGCGAATCGGCCCAGTACGTGCGGGCCCGGGGCTTCGACGACATCCAGCAGGAACAGATGGTGCTGACCTTCGTGGAGAGGCACGGCTCGATCACCCGGCGCGAGGCCTCGGAGCTGTGCCAGATCGACTCCGAACGAGCCAGCCGCCTTCTTCGGCGCATGCGCGACGAGGGGAGGCTCGACATGCAAGGTGAGAAGCGAACCTCGCGCTATGTGAAACCGGTTTGATGTTCGCTGGCACGAGTTGGCCGGCGGCACTGGTCGCCTTGGTTGAGTCTGTGTGTCGCGGGGTGCTTGTTTGCTGAACTAAAGCCGCCTGATGGCGCAGTTGCCGGGGGCGGGGGTCAGATCGAGTCCCTGCGCCTGCTGAAGTGCCATCCCGCTGCGGCCGACAGCAGGATCAGGACTACTGTCCCCGAGACCCATACCCAGGGGCTGAGGCCGTCGCCGCTTTGCTGAGCGGCGACCGCCGTGGTCTGTGCGGCCTCCGGTTGAGCCTCCCCGGACGGCTGAGCCGCGGATTGCACGCCGTCAACCGACGCTGGAGTGCCCTCACCGTCCGAACCGTCCTGCATCTGAGCGCCTGCCGGGGTTGCGTCGCCCGCCGGGGCCGCCGGCTCGTCGGGGGGCGCAGGCATGGGCGGAGCCGACGTTGACGCGGGCGGCTCCGGCTCGGCGGCTTCCTCCGGCGCGCTCCCGTTCACCGGTTCGGGGTCAAGCGGGTCCACCGCGGCGGTGCTCCAGTCGAAGGTGTCCGCCGCCGGCGGTTCGACGGGCGTTCCCGCTGGATGCTCGAAGAGGCTGGAGGCGTACAGCGAGTCCTGCTCGTACAGGGCGGCCCCCAAAGGGTCGGTGACGGGCTCAGGCACCGGGGCGTCCGGCCCGAACTCCCAGACGAACGTTGTGCCGCCCGCAGCCGGGACGGTGTTGTGGGCGTTGTGCCCCCCCGCCGGGCCGGGAAGCGTCACCCGGTAGGCGAGTCGGGGCAGCAGTTCGAAAGGATCGGCTTCGGACTCATCGAACGCGTCTGCCGCGAAATCTGCCTGGAACTCCCAGCCGAGAGGCACCCGGCGCACCGGATGGGCCTCGTCTCCGAGCGCTTCCACGAATTCGTCGTAGGACTCAGACGCGAACGCGATGCTCACAGAGCACGGATTTGTGGTGGAGGAGACCTCGACGCCGGCGGGCAGATCCGTCCCCGGATCGTTGAGCGCCGCCTCCGTATACTCGGCGCACACGCCTTCGGTGCTGCCCCCCTCGCCCATGGCCATGAGTTCCAGGAACGAGTCCTGGTAGATGACGTCGGCCTGCATGGTGATGCTGCCCGTATCGCCCACCTCGAACGCCATCTCAACATCGATGCAACCGGCGGCCATGAGCCCCACCGAAGCCAGCAGCAAGGGCAACAGCCGCCTCATGCCCCCATGGTAGACCCGCCAGGAGCAGTGCCCAGCCAGCACGCCCGCTCCCGCCCGGGGCGGCTTGTCGAGTCAGTAGTCGAGGCCGAGGCGTTGGGACTCGGCGGTGAGATCGTTGGCGATGGCTTGTCGCTGAGCGTCGTCGTGCCGCTTGTAGTCCATGACATCGGTGAGAAGCACACGTCGCCGGTTGCCCACTCGCCGGTAGGGGATCTCGCGTTCCTCGAGCAGCCTGACCAGGTAGGGCCGAGACACGTTGAGCAGGTCGGCGGCCTGCTGAGTGGTCAGCTCAGCGTGGATGGGGGCGACGGTCACTGCGTTGCCGTTGGCGATCTGAGCGAGGATCTCGACCAGGAGGCGAAGTGCCTGGCCGGGGATTTCGAGAGAGGTGTCGGCGTCATCCGCGGAAGTGAGAGTGAGGCTTCGCTGACCTCGGCGGTAAATCCGAATCCTACGAAGCCGTACCACATGATAGGTAGTTCCAGTCAATGAGTTGGGGGTGGGCCTGTAGTGCCCTGCGTGCAACCGCTTGTAAGTGCGTCTCGTTGAAGCGCTTCTGTTCGTTGGTTGAGGCAGCGCAAACAGCCGCAAGTGCTCGCGGCGCTAGTATTGAACTGTAAGTCAGCTGTGAGCGCTCGATAAACTTGTCCCATGAACTATTGTATAATATTTGATGGCAAGATTCAATCGTAAGTTTAGCCACAGCGGGTGCGCAGCGTGCTGCTTCCGATGCTAGGCGGTGTCTCCAGTAGGCTCGCGAGATAGGTGGGTCGGTAGCGATTCGGTATAGGCGGCGAATGTGTGGCAGTCCGCCGAGTCGGCGTAGCAGATTTCTTGTCGCGATATCCAGTTCCTTGCACTCATCTTTGGGCATGGTGGCGGGAGTGCGGGTCAGGATTTGAGCGTTGATTCGCGCCTTGAACGCTATGTCGGGTGGATCGGGAAACACTCCGGCTTGTAGCCAAGCGATGTGGCAAATGTACCACCATGGGCTTGAACGCGCTCGCTGCGGTTCGACGTGGCCGAGTTGCGATCCTATGTGCAATTCCCATTCGACCGGCGTTTGGAGCATCTCGTCGGCTGTCACCGGCTGGAGGGGTGGCACGGCTGCGATGAGTTCGGAGGTGATGTTGAGCCGGTCGCTTAGGTATGCGGCCAAGCTAGCTGTCGACTTGGTAGATCCGATTAGCTCTTGCTGCTTGGTAATCAACGTCGACGACGGATTTTCCGCTCGCTTCAGTTCGACAAGCGATTGTTGCCACGTCTTGAAGCTGCTTTCCACTTGATCTGGGACCGTTGCCGAAAGGGTTACCATGACACATCCCCGTCTAGATCGAAGATTATCATGTCCTCCCCTAGCAGCAGCGAGGCCGCCCTCAGAGGGTCGTAGTTATCGTCGCCCGGGGTAGGGCACTCTAGGTCTAGAGCCTTGAGTTGAGCGGCGAGTTGATCTCCGATTGCTTCACGCTGGTCTTCACTACCGTCTTCATGGACGCCGGTGAATGCAGGTCGGCCATTGGCGTCGGCAAGAGCTGCGACAAACGCTGCAAGCAATATTGTTTTCGCAGTGGGATGGTCTGGCTCTTGTTGGCATTTCTTCAGGTCTTTGTGATTCATAGAGATCTGGTAGATCGGGTGGCTGTACGCGCAGCGTAGTTCTCTAGATTTAACTGTGTCGTCGCCGATGAAGCGCAGGAGACTGCTCTTCGGCGAGGCTAGGTTATGATGCTGCCCGCGCGCAAGCCACTGGCCTGCGTGGACAGCCACACTCGCGCCGAGATCACTCCACGCGCCATTTAGTCGGGCAGTGGCCAGTTCGCAGTCGTGAACTGCTATGATGCCTGGTCGGGCTTGAGCGCCGTCTAGAGAGATTGTCGCGTTATCAATGTTGAATTCGTGATTCGAAGCTCCATTCGCCGCACATGTCAGGCTACTGGTGAAGGTGTCCGAGGAGACGATTTCGACAGCGTAACTTGCCATGCCGTCAATGATTAGGCGATCCAAATCTGGAGCGCCGCTTAGATCGTGGCGAGCACTGATCGCGCTGCCGCCACGTAGCGATATCATTGTGCAGCCATACATTCCTTCGGGGTAATCACAGGAAAGAGAATCGAGGCGGCAGTCGAGTGTAGGAATGATGTTCATGCGCGCCTGCTGACTATTGCCGTCACCGCTTCCCAGTTCAACGGAGCTTGGCATACTTCAACGCGAAGCTCTTGCTGATTCGCGGGCACCTTTAGTTCGTAAACCCATTCGCCTTCGCCGTCGTCCGCAGGTCGGATCAGCAGAGGATCGTCTGCGGCCGGTTTACGGTCAGCGGGCTGCGAACCCGATCCTACTACGACGGCCACCCCGACATGGGATGGACGACGGTAGCCTTGGTCAAAGTCCCATCGAACGACGGCCACCGAGCCGCCGACCGGGACGAACAGCTTGCGTATGCCTCTGATGTTTCCCTGACGCCATGTAACAGGTCGCACCACAGGATCTGGACCCGGGGGCAGTGGGGGGTGGGGCCACGGTACTGGTTCCGGATGCGGGTCGGGTGGGTAAGGCGAAGGCTCTGGCGGTGGGGTCGGTGCGGGATCCGGTCCGGGTTCGGGCTGAGGCCAAGGCAGTTCTCCGGCGGGGGGGGGGGGGTCGGTCGCAGAGGAGCGACTTCAACGTCGCGCGCATCGGGCCTGGTGTCGAAGATGCGCAACACATCGGGAATCCATTCGTCGGCTGGCTGCTCGCCGACAGCGCCCTTAAGTATCTCCTGCACCTCTGTCAGGCCAGCTATCGCATCTTTGCCTGCGTCGCCGGGCGCTTTGGCAGTATTGATTTCTAGGTGCGAGTCGGTTTCACATTCCTTGATGACGGTTGCCAACTCGCCAGCGGCGTCAAAGACTGCGTTGAACGCTCTAAATCCGCTGAAATCAGAACTTCCAAGCTTTGGCGCGTCATCAGTAATGCGCATCCCGTTGCGAAACACGGTGATGTTAGTAGTCTTCCCGGGCGTGTATCGCCACCAGAGCGAACTGTCTTTGCACTGCACTGCGTTACCTTCGGTGAGCGTTTCCCAGGCAGCCCAAGCGTTAGCACCCGAGCCGTAGCCGCGGCGTCCCTTCTTCGCTCTGAGTTGGTGCTTTTTCGCTTCTAGGCGGCGCCGTACCTCAGTCTCGTCGAGCGATATTTCCGTCCTCATGTCCGATTGGTATACCATCTCGAGGCGTCTTTGCCGCAGCGCGACCATGAAGTGCTTCGCTACGGCGTCGAATATTCGGTCTAGGTACGGGTCGCTGGCGAGGTTGTCTCTGCTTTCTGCATGGGAAACGGGTTCGTCTAGCGAGTTGTAAGCTAGAATCACGACTGTCGTTCCGCGTTCCGGAACTTGCAGCCAAACGGGAAGGCTCGCCGGTTCAGCTGGGTGGGCCTCGAAGCCGCGGAAGTTCGCAACGTGTCTCGCTGATGTCAGGCAGCCCTGTCCCACCCGATGCAATGGGCCGCTGTCGGCGCACGACAACAGTTGACCTGCAAGCATCGTTTGGCCACCGAATATCGGACCGTCTTCGCCGCTTGACGCGTACACCACGTATCGTAGATCGGACGCGTCGAGAGCCGTTAGGTGTCCCGCTCCGACTGAACCGAGTTTGCCTGCTCCGTCTGTTCCCACCTTAGGTGACATTGATTTAGCCAACAGTCTCCGGTATTCTCTAAGCGATAGGCCGGTGCCGTTGTCTTCGCAGAACAAGCAGGTAACTGTTTGAACGCTGAGAGCGCCCTGAATGCTCTCCAGTGCTGCTCTCGCTATCGGAGTCTGCTTGAGATCTGGGTTGATTGCGGCTATCGCTTCGCGGTAACCTTCTATGTCCGGCAACTCATCGACCGGTATTCGCGCGATCCGAAAGCACACCTTTGTGGCGTCGGCATCCAGGGCGTTCTGAACGAGTTCACGCACGACGATTTCGTCGTTTACGCCTTCCCCAGACCGGAACCCCTCGGGTACCGACCTATTTTCCACAAATGCGAGACGAGGCTTATCCGTGTCTGTCACGTGCATCTCCTCATCGCTCAGTCCGTGCAGGAACAGGGTACTTGGACTTCGGTGTTTCCTGCGTTGGCACCGTTGTCATTGAGCGCCTCGGGCAGAGAGGCGCGGAGCATAATGGCTCCGTAGTCGGTGTCGTGGAACATTCCGATGCGGCCGTTGCGAGTGGTGGACGGCCGCCCGTACTGCTGCTCAATGCGCGCCCACCAGCGGATATCGACTGGCGTGTCGCGAGCTTTTTCTGGCTCGTCGCCGCTGATCTGCGCTGCAAGCCGTGCTAGGGCCGCAGGACCTTTCAAGAAGCAGTAGACGCAGTTGCCTGCACCGTCGGGAATGCGGAGTTCGGGGAGGCCGTGCGGTGGTTGAGACCAGTAGGTCTGAACGTCCTCGTCCGTGACGCCGTTGTCGCTCAACGGGCAGTACACCAATTCCCCCGCTGGTTGAATCGTGTCGCGACAACTCGCTCCCGCAGCACCTTCTGCTTTCAGTGATCGCCACATGACCGTTTGTACCCTTTCGTGTTCATCTGCCCGTAACCCCAGTAGGGACACGAACCTCTGGGGCACCCCGTAGCGGCCCCAGATGTCTGCCCAACCTCGCGGGCCGGTCGCGCGGTGTCCCAGTTCCGCTGCTGTAAAATCTCGCCAGTCCTGTTGCGGACGAGCCCATGGCGCTTCGCATGCGACTCTCAGGCGAGACTCGCGTTCTCCTCGGTCCAGAGTCCCCTGATAGCGTGCCGCAACTACCGATGCCGAAGCCAGACGGTGATCTCGGTGGTGTCCCTGCCTTGCTGGTCCGGGCCCGCCGAACAGCCAGTCGGCTGTCAACTCGTGGCCCGGTTGCACCTTCAATTCTGTCGTGCACATTCGCCTCCACCTTGAGGGCAGCCGTGACCACGAGACCATCTCTTCAAAGGCTTCCCCTCGAGAACGGTAGCCGGGACGTTTCGGACTGTCTTCGTTGGTCGCTGGCGTGCGTCGTACCAGGGCAAGCTCTATTGGTGATCGCGACAGTGGGCAGTGTATTGGGTTAGTGCGCTGTTCCAGTTGTGGATGCGTCGGGGCATGGTGTTGAGGTGGTCTTCGATGATGGCGAGTTTGACGGGTCCGATGTTGAGGTCGGTTGCTTTGGGGAGCCAGCGGCGGATTATGCGGTTGGTGTTTTCGTTGCTGCCGCGCTGCCAGGGTGAGTGGGGGTCGCAGATGTAGACCTTGAGGTCTGGGAGGGCTTTTTCGATTTTGGGCCAGTGGGCGATCTCGCGGCCTTGGTCCCAGGTGAGGGTGCGGACCATGTGAGCGGGCTGGCGGCCCAACGCGGCGATGACCGCCGCGTTGACCTCGTCTGCGGTGTGGCCGTTGGGCAGCGCGGCGAGCAGCGCGTAGCGGCTGACCCGCTCGATGAGGGTGACCACCGCGCTGCGGTTGTGGGCGCCGATGATGAGGTCGCCCTCCCAATGCCCTGCCTCCAGCCGTGCCGCGACCGCATCGGGACGCTGCGCTATGGGCTTGAAACCGCCCAGCACGCTGCGCTTGGCGCGTTCGCAGCGGCTGCGGGGCTTGCGGCGGCGCCGGCGGCGCGCAAGCAGCCTCCAGGTGTTCTCGGGCAGGCCCCGGTCGCTGCGGTAGCACCCCTGATAGATCGTCTCCCCACAGATCGCCATGCCCTGCTCGCTGAGGTCGGCCGCGACCGTGTGCGGCGCCCACTTCCTGGCCAGCCCCGCCTTGACCGCCGCAGCCAGCAGAGGATCCCCAACCAGCTTCGGCGTCTTCGGACGACGCGCCCGCGCCTCGGCCCCGGCCTGCGCCGCCTCAGCCCGATAGGCGCAGACCCCGCCGTTGCGGCGCAGCTCCCGCCACACCGTCGAGCGGTGCCGGCCCAACAGGCCGCTGATCTCCCCCACCCCCAACCCCGACCTCGCCAGCACCTCAAGCTGCGCGCGCTCGGATGAGCACAAACTCCGTGCCATACTCCTGAACCTCCACCGGATGATCGCCGACACCTACAATCGGCCATCATGGCCGATCCGTCGCGATCACCGGTGGAGCTTGCGCAGCTTGTAAGTTCGCTGTCGGGTGTAACCGAACCGCGCCGCCTTCTCAACTGCACACGCCTCGTACCACAGGCACGGAACGCCGTAACGGGTCTCTATCTCTTCGCAGATCTTTCGTGTGAACTCGTATGTTCCTGAATGTTCTGCTGTGGTATTAGCAAATAGCACCACATCTCCGCGCTCGCTTCGCAGTGCTCCGCTATCAGCGAGGAGCAACGTCATCAGCGCAGAGCTGCGCCCGCCGGAAAATCGCACGACATGCGGCAAGGACTCGTGTTCAGGGTCCCTATAGGCCAACGGCGGCACCGCAGCAGGCAGCACTATCCGAACTCCGCAGCGAATGACCGCTTCGTGTGATTCGATGTGTTCGCTCGAGGGCGCACAGCCCCGGCTCGGCGGAGGTTCATGCGATGGAGGATGATACAGCGCGCACCGCCCACGCGAGCGGATGTCTAGATGGGGAGGCCGTTGGCGGCTATGGGTGTGGTCATGGCCATGTCGGGCGGCGCGGCGAGCAGTTCCATGAGGGCGGGCATGGCCGCCTGCATGGCCTCGTTGGCGGCGTGGCCCTGGGCGGCCTCCATGCTGGACATGAGGGCGAAGAACCAGTACGTGCCTTTCTCGCCCCGGTGATACGAGTACGACTCCACGCCCTCCACGGACTCGCTGGCCGCGACGATGGCTCGCAGCGCGGCGTCCATCTCCTCGCTCTTGCCCTCGCGGCAGGTGAACTTCGCGAACACTGACACCTTCGACATGATCCGGTCCTCTCTCCGCTGTCGGATTCATGGCCGGCCCCTTTGTGGCCGGGCCTCTTGGATCCGGCCCGGGCGTCGCCGCCAGGACCCGAGCACGCCCACGAACGCTAACCGGCGCCGCCGGCAACGACCGCCCTGGCGCGATGGCGACCGGCACCTGCCTCGGATTAGCTTGCCGCCCGGCGCTACCGCACGTCGGGCGAACCTACACCGTGATGCATCCACCATTCGGGTTAGCTTGCTGCGCGACGCCGCCGCACGTCGGCAGGAGGGCCGGGCATGGGCATCAAGCAGCGCTCGCAGATCGAGATGACCAGCGAGGAGGCGGCGCGGTTCCTGGCCGAGTCCCGCACCTGCACGATGGCGACGATCGGCCCGGACGGTGCGGTGCATCTGGTGGCCATGTGGTACGCCTGGCTCGACGGGCATATCTGGCTGGAGTCCAAGGCCAAGGCGCAGAAGATCGTCAACCTGCGCCGCAACGGGCGGCTCTCGGTGATGGTCGAGGCAGGCAACACCTACGACACCCTCAGAGGCGTCTCCCTCGAAGGCCGCGGCATCGTCACCGACGACGCCGATGAGCTGTGGCGAGTGGGTGTCGACGTCTGGGAGCGCTACAACGGCCCCTACTCCGAGGAGGTCAAGCCGTTCGTCGAGGCCATGCTGCGAAGGCGGGTGGCGGTGCGCCTCGACGTCGAGCGGATGCGCACCTGGGACCACCGCAAGCTCGGCCTCGGCCCGATGGAGATCGCCGGAACCACCGCACCCCACATCGACGGCCCCGGCCTCCCAGGCCCCGGCTGAGTGCGCTAGGACGAACCCGATCTTTCTGGCCCCGGCCGAAGCGGGTACGCCTCTACCGCTGGGTGAGAGGGGCGTGGCGGGTAACCAGCGGTACTCAGGCCGGCAGACCCCGAGGGAGTTCACGCAGGGTCTGGCATCTCGGCGGTGCCGTAGCCGATGTCTGCCTCACCCTCGGTGAAGAACGCCTTCCACATGCAGCCGTCCGGGTCGGTGACCCACGACTTGTGCTGGAGATGGTAGCCGCACACCAGGTCGTTCTGGTCGGCGCGGGTCATGCCGGCGCTGTCGAGGTGTCCTCGCATGTCCTCAAGCTCGCTGCGGGTCTCGACCTGGATGCCGTAGTGCGCCGACCCCGCAGCGCCGGAGCCGTGCGTGTCGAGCGAGAAGTTGACGCGGGGATCCTCAAGCATCCACTTGGCATAGTCTGGACGCCGCAGTGCGGGCTCGACCCCGAACAGCCGGGTGTAGAACTCGACGGAACCCTCAAGGTCGCTGACCTGCAATCCGATGTGCATGCGCCTCATCGCAACAACTGTATTGTCGCCGGGCTTAGTCCGGGCTGAGTCCGTGCGGGTTCCAGCAGCCGTGCCGGGCGCGACGAGAGGAGGGCGCGATGCGAGCCGCTGTCTGCCGTGAGTTCGGTCGGCCCCTGGTGGTCGAGGACCTGCGGCTCGCCCCCGCCGGGCCGAGCGACGTTCGGGTGGAGGTGGCCGCCTGCGCGGTGTGCTACAGCGACATCCACTACGCCGAGGGATCGTGGGGCGGGACGCTCCCAGCCGTCTACGGTCACGAGGCCGCCGGGACCGTGGTGGAGGTCGGCAGCGAGGTGAGCAACACGCGCCCCGGCGACCGCGTGGCGCTGAGCCTGATCCGCTCGTGCGGCGCATGCGCGCAGTGCGGCCGGGGCTGCGAGGTGTTCTGCGAGGCCGGTCTCGGCCCGTCGGCCGGGCGGCTTAGCACCGCCGGCGGTGCCCCGGTTCAGGCCGGCCTGAACTGCGGCGCCTTCGCCCAGGAGGCGGTCGTGCACTGCTCGCAGGTCGTGCCGCTGCCGGCAGAGATCGAATGGGCTGCTGCGGCGCTCCTCGGCTGCGGTGTGATCACCGGCATCGGTGCGGTGCTCAACACGTCGTCGGTGGACGTGTCGTCGACGGTCGCTGTGATCGGCGCGGGTGGCGTCGGCCTCAACGCCGTGCAGGGCGCAAGGCTCGCCGGTGCGCCGCTGATACTGGCCGTCGATGTCAGCGACGCCAAGCTCGCAACGGCGCGCAGCCTCGGCGCGACCCACACGGCCAACGCCTCCGGTGATGTCGCCGCGGCGGTGCGCCGGGCCACGGGCCGCGCCGGAGTGACCCACGCCCTGGTCACGGTCGGATGGGCGGCGGCCATCCGCTCGGCCGTCGATCTGCTGCTGCCCGGCGGCGAGCTCGTGATCGTGGGCATGCCTGCGCTCGGCACGAGCCTGGTGATCGATCCTCTGGAGCTGGCTGACAGCGGGCGGCGCATCCTCGGCTCGAAGATGGGATCCGCCCGGCTGCGTCCCGACCTGGAGCGGATCTTCGCCTGGTACCGCTCCGGTGCGCTCAAGCTCGACGAGCTCGTCTCGGGCGTCCACCCGCTGGAGCACATCAACGAAGCCATCAGCGACGTCAAGGAAGGCTCGGCGATTCGCAACGTGATCGCCATGCGCGAGCTGTGAGCGTCGCTACGCCGGTGTGTGTGGGACTCACCTGCCTGTGAGCGTCGCGGCGCCGGCGTGTGTGGGACTCACCTGCTCGCAGACGCTCTAGGTGTTCGTGCGCGTGAGATTGTGCGCGCGTTGCGGGTGGGCCGCTGACGGCGGTGTGGTGTCTGTGACAGTTGTATTGGTGGATCCAGCGGGTGAGATGTTGGCGGCGAAGCGGCGGGCGCTCTAGCTGTGACTCGGCACCTCTGCGATGTCGGCGGCGAAGCGGCGGGCGGCCTCGCTTTGCTCGCCCATGTCACCGATGGTCCTTGACTTCGTGCTGCCGCCTCGCAGCGCTGCCAGCGGATCGGTCTGGTCGCCCACATAGCCGAGGGCGAACGCGCCCTGCGTGTAGCCCATGAGCCTCAACAGGTCGTCGTCGAGGGTGCGGGCGACCTCGGGCGGGCAGGCCAGGTACTGGTTCTCCTCCTGGCGCACCCAGCCGACGGCGTAGGTGATGTTCACCCCGCGGCGAACGCTGGTGCCGGTGTTGGCTCCAGCGCCGTGCAGCACCTTGCCCTCGTAGAACATGACGCTGCCGCGGCTCATCTCGGCCTGCGCGCCCTCGATCGAGCGGACTGCGGCCTCATCGAGCCCCGAGGAGCCCGGCACGATCCAGGTGGCACCGTTGGCCGAAGTGAAGTCCGTCAGCGCCCAGACGGTGTTGCACTGCGGGTGGTAGTCGATGCCGAAGTCGAAGAAATCGAAGGCCATCTCGTCACGGTGCAGCTTCTGGCGGGTCTCGCCAGGCTCCACGGAGATGATCTGTGTGAGATGGAGCTGCACAGCGCTGGCATGGCTCAGGAAGTGCCTCGCCACACCCACGGCGAGGGGATGCGTCACCAGCTCGCGCGCCGCCGGACATCGTGCCACCAGCGCGCCGGTGCGACGGGTGTAGCGCCCGTCGTATTCGTCGCGGCCCGCGGCGGAGCCCTCGATGTAGGGCATGGCCTCGGCCTCCAGTCGGTCGAGCAGCGCATCCTCGGCCACATCGTCCACGATGGCGTAACCGAAGCTGCGCAGGTGATCGCTAACCTCAGAAGCTGCAACCGAGGGCGGGAAATGGCGCAGGCGCACGCCGCCATCGTATGCGTGACGCCCGGCCCTCGGGGTGTCGGGCCGATGCGCTGCAGCACGGTGCAGCCCGGCATCCATCGTATGCGTGACGCCGGTGTCGAGTTGCCGGATACATCGCGGGATTGGGACGCTGCAGTCCGACATCGCCATAGCAGGCACCACGTCCCACGGCGCACTTTTGGCGGCGGAGGGTGCGGCTCTCATAGCCTTGCCGGCCATGGCCTCCCCGTCCAGCGAGCCGTCGCCGCGACCGGCCACCCGGCTGGTCGTGCATGCCGACGATGTGGGCATGAACCACGGAGCCAACCGCGCCTTCCTGGAGCTGTCGCGCCTCGGCACCGTCAGCGCCGGCTCGGTGATGGTGCCGTGCCCGTGGTTCAGCGAGATCGCCGAGGCGGCCGCCCCCGACGGTACCCTCGACTGCGGCGTTCACCTCACCCTCAACTCCGAGATGACCCACTACCGCTGGGGGCCCCTCAGCCGCCCGAGCCTCGCCGCCGGACTCCTCGACCCGCACGGCTACCTGTGGCCCGACGTAGCGACGCTGCGCCGCCACGCCCATCCCGAGGCGGTCGAGGCCGAGTGGCGCTGCCAGATCGAGCGTGCCCGTGCCGCCGGCATCGACATCACCCACCTCGATGCCCACATGGGCTCGGCGCTGGCCCCGGAGTGGTGCGAGCGCTACGCGGCTCTCGGGATCGAGCTGGAGATCCCCACGCTGCTCACAGCAACGCTGGGTGCCTACGGTCCCAGCAACCACCTCGCCGGTGCCGACGAGGCACCTTACGACAGGGCGGTGACCGCCGCGAGAGCAGCGGGCATGCCGGTGTTCGACCAGGTGCTCGAGACGGACTTCTCCCGGCCCCGCGGCCGGCCCGCCGGCTACGAGGCCATGCTCGGCGGCCTCGACGGCGGACTCGTCTACTGCGCCTTCCATCCCAACGCGCCGGGCGGTGCCGAGATCGAGGTGATCGAGCCGGACACCTGCCATGTGCGCACAGACGAGTACGAGCTGTTCCGCACGCCCTACTGGATGCGCTGGCTCGAGTCCCGACCCTTCACGCTGACCGGCGTGCGCGAGCTGCGCGACGCCTGGCGCGCCGGCCGCAGCCGTTCTCGGACGGGCCGCGAGTAGTCGCGATCAGCGGCGGTGCCGCTAGATTTCCGGCTCGCCATCACCGAGCCCGTCCCAACGAGCGGCGCCGGCGTTAGCCGGCCGGTCTAGGAGCGTCCGGATAGCGACTCGCTCCCGCACAGTGACCAGCGTTCCCTGTGCCCCGTGACCTCAGGCCCCAGCCGACGTGCTGCCAGTAGGGGAGGTGCGGCCGGTTGCCGCAACAGCGTGTGACTGCGGGCGAGACCTCGGCTGTCGTCCTCTGCTGCTCCCCAGCTTGAAAGGAGCGTCAAGTGACATTTGCCGACCCCCTCTCGGGGACCCTGGAGGTGGCGGCCGCTCTGGCCTTCCACCTCCCAGGCACCCGGCTCGACCTGAGAGACACCGACGGCGCCTGCTGCTCTGTCGGCCCCCTGACCGACCCGAGATGTCAGATGCATCCGGCCGAGTTCCGAGAACTCGTGGTCGCGGCGGGTGCCGGCGGGCTGCTCGGCTCGATGCTGGGTTGCAGCCTCGACTCGAGGACCCAGCTGTCGCTCGCGGCGCCCGAGGGCGTCGAGCACGTTGGAGGGGGCCTCTACCGGGTGGCGGGCCGCGAGTCCGTCTCGTTCGCTTTCGTGACAACGCTGGAGGCCAGCCGCGTGGATGCGATGATCTCGAGCCGCCACGGTGCCACCCGGATCGACAGCGGTGACGACGACGGCGCCTGCGAGGATTCCGAGCAGACGGCGATAGCGCTCAGCCTGGTACAGGATGACGGCCTCGGCGTCACTCTGGTAGTGGTCTGCGCCCATGACATGTCCGAGACCCACATCAGCGCCGGCGTCGCGCAGAGCGCCATGGCGGCCTGCCTGGTCGCCGAGCTGGAAGAGCTGACCGCCCGAGCGGATCCGCCGGCGACCTGAGACCCGCGGGCGGCATGAGGCCGCCGGGGTGACATGAGGCCGAGCCGCGGCCGCAGCGAGCCGAGCGATAGCTGTCGGCACCAGAACACCCGACGAGCGCGTCTGAGGATCGACGGCGGCTTGTAGCTGGCTGCCGGAGCGGCTTGGTCGAACCCAGAACAGCCTTCACCGCTGGAGCGAGAGTCGACGGCGGTCAGGCCGCGCGCGCCCCGCGACGCCTGTTTGGGGGCACCTCAGCTGCGCCGGAAGCATGCCGCGCCAGCGGCTCAGTCGAGCGCGCTTGCGCTGATGCCGGCTGACCACGCGCCGACTTGCTGAAGAGCGAAGCGCCGAGGGGGAAGGGGGGTTGGGGCGCGCGAACCGGCCTGTGGAGTCAGCGGCGAGTCAGGATGCACGGGCGCTGTCGTGGCCTTGGTCGAACGCGCCCGCGAACCGGCCTGGGGCAAGCCGTGGCTCGACGACAAGTTCGTCGTGGCCTTGGTCGAACGCCCGCGAACCGGTCCGAAAGCGCCGTTGGTCTGCGGCGGCGGAGGTGTTCAGCCGTTGGGCAGTAGCACGGTGCGCGCCTCGGCTCCCGTCTTGAGGGCGTCGAAGGCGCCCTGGAGGCCGTCGAGGCCGGCGGTGCGTGAGATCATCTCGTCGAGCTTGAGACGGCCACGCATGTACATGTCCGCCAGCATGGGAAAGTCCTTGCGAGGCCGGGCGCCTCCCGCCCGGATGCCCAGCAGGCTCTTGTTCTGGTGCAGGTCCAGGAACGGGTAGGTGACCTTCGCGCCCAGGTCGGGCACGCCGACCGCGCAGATGTTGCCGCCCGGGCGGGTCATGGAGATGGCCTGGGCCAGCAGCGCGGTGCTGCCCACCACCTCGAAGGCGTGATGCACCCCGCCGGGACACAGCGACTTGACCGCGGCCACCGGATCGAAGTCGTCACCGGCGGCCGGCACGAAGTCGGTGGCGCCGAACTCCAGCGCCAGCGCCTCCTTGGCTGCCACCCGATCGATGGCGATGATGGCCGAGGCGCCCACCAGCCGGGCGGCCTGGATCACGTTCAGGCCTACGCCGCCGGCGCCGATCACCGCCACCGTGTCACCCATCCGCACCCGCGCCCTGTTGAACACCGCACCGGTGCCGGTCACAACCCCGCAGCCGATCAGGGCGGCGGCAGCCAGCGGCATCCCCGCAGGCACCGGAATGCACTGGTTCTCGCTCACCACGGTCTGCTGCACGAACGCCCCGATGTTGGCGAAGTTGTAGATCGGGCGCCCGGCCTCCGCGTAGGGCTGGCTGAGCGCTCCCAGCATCGACCGGGTGCAGTTGCCGGGGTCGCCGCCCTCGCAGTCACCGCAGTGGCCGCAGTTCCCGAAGGTGGACAGGATCACGTGGTCGCCCACCGAGCAGTAGGTGACGGCCGAGCCGACCTCCAAGACGACACCCGCCGCCTCGTGCCCGGGCACCAGCGGCACGGGCATGTAGTACTTGCCGAGGACGCAGCTCAGGTCGCTGCCGCAGACGCCCGCGGCGCGCACCTCCACCCGCACCTGGCGCGGCGCCAGCGTCCCGACCAGATCCAGGTCATCGGACAGGCGCACGCTGTCCTCGGTCTTGCCCTCCAGGATCAGTCCCTGCACCTTGGCTGCCTCCTACTGCGCTCTGCGGCTGTGAGTCTTCATGCGTGTTGGCGCATGCGCTCGACCACGTCCCAGCGCTGCGCCGCGGCGATCGTGCCCCTCATCATCGCCGCGAAGCGACGGTGGGAGCGGTCCTGGGGGCCGGCGGGCAGCGAGTGCATGAACGGCACATGCGACACCGACACCCAGTAGAAGGCGCCCCAGGCCAGGTCCTCGGCCAGGTCCTCGGCGCTCCAGCGCGGCCCGCCGGCCGCCGCCAGCTCGCCGCGATAGTGGTCCAGCAGCTCGGGCTCGCGCGCCAGCGTCTCGGCGTTGTGGCTGGCCATCAGCAGCCAGCCCAGGTCGATGCCGGGGAACGAGAGCATGGCCGTCTGCCAGTCCACGATCACCGGGCCGCCGGCCGCGAACAGCACGTTGTCGAGCTCGTAGTCTTGGTGGATGAGCGTCCAGGGCCGCTGCGAGAACCGCTGCAGCCAGCTCTCGACATCGGGCAGGAAGACGTCGCTGATCATTGCGGCGATGCCGTCGGGGTGGTGGTGCGGCCCCTGCTCGCGGATGTTGGCCCAGCTGTCGACGGTGAAGGGGATGCCGACCCGCAGCGTTGGCTCCATCCAGTCGATCAGCCACCCGTGCCCGGCGAGCGTGGCGTCCATCCAGTGGGCGGCGTGCAGCCGGGCCAGGTCGCCGACGAGGGTGCGCATGCGCTCGTAGCTGGTGCCGTCGAGGATGTCGCCCTTCTCCGCGGGGTGGACGCGCTCGATGAGCAGCGTGGCGGAGTGGGTCTCGGGGTCGAAGAGGTTGACGAAGCACCTCGGGATCCTGATGCCGGTCGAAGCGGCCACCGGCGCGGCCAGATCGGCGTAGAAGCCGGCCTCGCGCTGGTACGACAGCATCACCGAGGCGTACATGCGGGCGATGTCGTTGTCGAGCGGGCACTTGGCCACGAACTCGGCGGGCAGTCCGGTGCCGCCTGCGTACTCCACCGAGACGATGCCCACCTCGCCCATCGCGCCGGTGAAGTCGTCCATCGGGCGCACGTCCAGCGCGGTCACCTCAGGCGGGTCGTGCCCGGCGCCGGTCAGTGCCTCGGTGAGCCATTGCGGGGTCATCGCTGACAGCGACTTGAGGATCTCGGTCATCTGCCCTCCCTTGTATGCGGCGGGGTGCTTGCCGTGCCCGCAATCGTCGATGGTCTTTCTAGGAGGCCGCGGACGATGTTCAACAGGGTGAACTGCGCTGTGCCTGTGGTGCCCGGGATCATCGATGATCCGGTTCCGGGGGTGCCCAGGCCGGTGTTCGCCTGTTCAAGAACGCGTCCATCCCCTCGGCGGCCTCGTCCCCGGCGAAGAGCTGCGCCGAGAGGCGTGCGGCCCAGTCGAGCGCCTCGTCGAAGGGCATCTCGGGCACCTTCCGGAGCAGCCTCTTGGAGGCGGCCAGCGCGCCGGGTGCTCCGGCGAGCAGGTCCGACACCACGGCCTCCACCTCTGCGTCGAGCCGCTCGCCGGGCACGGCCGAGTTGATCAGGCCCAGGCGGGCCGCCTCGGCGGCGTCGAAGCGGTTTCCCCGCAGGATGGCGGCAGCGGCCTCTGACCGGCGCATCTTGGGCAGGCACAGTACGGAGATCATGGCCGGCGCCACCCCGATCCGCACCTCGGTGAATCCGAACCTGGCGTCGTCGCGGGCGATGGAGATGTCCATGGCCGCGGCCAGGCCCATGCCGCCGGCGACGCAATGGCCCGATATCCGGCCCACGTAGGGCTTCGGCGAGAGGCGGAAGCGCCCGAAGACGTCCGCCGCGCTCACCGGCGCGGCCCCGCCGCCGACGCGGGAGCGCTCACGCAGGTCGGCACCGGCGCAGAACACCCGGCCGGAGTTGGTGAGCACGACCACCCGCACCGAAGGGTCGGCATCGGCCTCGTCCAGCACGGCCGCCAGCTCGGCCAGCAGGCGGCGGCTCAAGGCGTTGCGGTTGGCCTCGTCAGCCAGGGTGACAGTGACCACGCCCCGTGCGTCGCGCTCCGACTCCACCAGAGCCATGGTCAGAGCCGGTGCCCGCGGTCCGCTTGCAGCGCCGGTGGATCAACGACCATGCGTTGCCTCACCGATGTAATGGTCGGCGCTGTTGCCCGCGGCTTGCCGGGGCTGGGCCGTCGGGGCAGGTCCGGTGTGCCTGCGGGTTCATCGGCGCCCGCGGCTTGCCGGGGCTGGACCGTCGCTGGGTGGGCCGGCGAAGGCCTGTGCCAGCGACATCCAGTCGCGGGCAAGCTCGCCGGTCACCTCCAGCGCCGTGTCGGCCGGATGGCGGCGCTGGGTGACCACCAGGCAGAAGTCCAGCGCCGGGCCCCGCACCGCGTTGTCGCCGGCGGCTGCCGGGTCGCCCCACGCCCAGGTCTGTGCCGACGGCGAGAGCAGCTCGACCCGGACGTCGCCCTCGGGTGCCTGCAGGCCGCGGTTGGCGTAGGCCCACTTGCGGGTGATGTAGCCGAGCTGGGCCACATGGCGCAGCCGGCCGGTCGGCGCACGGCTCGCTCCGACCGTGTCGCACACGTCGCAGCCTTGGGCCCAAGCCTCCATGAGCCGGGCCGTGACGAAGGACTTGGCGCCCATCGAGGGTCCGTACCAGCTGATGCGGTCGCGCTCGCCCAGCGTGCCGGCGGCCTCGGCCAGCTCGCGCCGGTTGCTGCGCCAGCGCTGCAGCCGACGGGCGGGATCCAGCGCGCGGAAGTCGCCCAGCGTGAAGTCGTCGCCGGAGGTCTCGCTCACCAGCGACGCCTCCACCAGCCGCCTAGCCTCGGCGGCGAAGCCGTCAGGGTCGCGGACGGCCAGCGCCGCGGCGCCGTCGAAGTAGCAGAGATGCCGATCTGGTCCGTGACCGACCAGCGGGGGCTGGGAGTGGGGAGATCCCACTGATCGCCGTCGAGGGTGCGCACGACCTCGTCCAGGCCCTCCTGCTCGTCGAGCAGGTCACCGAGAAGTTCCGCCAGCCTCACAGGCCCGCAGTATCGCGCATCGCCGCCGTGCCGCCTCACATGCCGCAGTGTTGCGCATCCGCGCTCGCCGCCATCGCCGCCTCAAGCAGCCGGTTGCCGTCTCACACGCCGCGGTGCCGCGCATCCGTGCTCGCGGGCACCGTCACGCCAGCAGTTCCTGCGGTATCTCGACCACGCGGGCCCGCAGCCACTCGCCGAGGCTCTTGGCTTGCGGGTCCCGGCGCTCCGAAGCGGCCACACCGTCGCCGAGCAGGCCGTGGAGCACGAAGTTGAGCGACCGGATGTTGGCGAGGCGGTGGCGGTCCACGGGCAGCGGCTCAGCCTCGGGCAGAAGCTCCCGCAGCCGCTCGACGGTGAGGAAGCCGTCGAGCCACTCGAAGGCCTCGTCCGTGCGGGCGAATACGCCCAGGTTGGCGTTGCCGCCCTTGTCACCGGAGCGCGCACCGGCCACACGGCCCAGCGGCGCGGCCACGCAGGCACCCCAGCGGTGCCCTGGGCGCTCCCCGTGCTCGCCGGCCGGCGCGCCGTCGCCGTGCGCTCCCGGGTGGCCCCGCGCATCGTTGCGGCCCTGCCCGCATCTCTCCCCGCCCGCTGCGCCAGAACCGGCGCCGCCGGCGGCGTCGGAAGAGTCCACGGACATGGCGGAACTTGGGGCATCAGCCTCGAAGGCCGGCAGCGGATCCACCAAGAAGCGCTCGCCGCCGATGAAGGTCACGTATTGCGGCACCAGCTCGGCGGGCACCGTCGCCGGCCGGTAGACGCCGAAGGCCCGCGGGCGCGACGCCGAGCCCGGGGAGCAGAAGCCGGGGATGGTGGCCAGGGCGAGCTCGTTCATGGCGTCAGAGAGGGTGCGCCCGAGACGCTCCTCGCTGCCGTCGAAGACGGTGAGCCGCCACAGCGCGGCGGCCTCCTCGTTGCTGGCCGGGTCAACCTTGTCGGTGCGCACCACCCGCTCGACGACCCTGTCGTAGTCGCCGGGGCCGTGCGGGCAGGCCCGCCAGAAGGCGTCGTGCACGAGAGCGGCCTTGGCCTCGATGTCGAGACCGGTCAGCGCCACGGTGATCTCGCTGCGGAACCCGCCCAGCTCGTTGGTGGCCACCTTCAGCGTCGGCGGGGGAGGCTCGCCGCGCACCGAGTCGATCCGCACCCGGTCCGGGCCGGCCTGCCGCAGGCGGATCGTGTCGAAGCGGGCGGTCACGTCCGGCCCCAGGTAGGCGGGCGCATCGATCTCATACAGCAGCTGCGACGTGACGGTGCCCACCGTCACCGCGCCGCCCGTGCCGTCGTGCTTGCCGATCAGCGACGAGCCGTCGGAGGCGACCTCCGCCCACGGGAAGCCGGTTCGGGCCATGCCGTCGACCTCGGTGAAGAACGAGTAGTTGCCGCCCGTGGCCTGCGTGCCGCACTCGATCACGTGGCCGGCCACGACCGCCCCGGCCAGGGCGTCCCAGTCGTCGAGCGCCCAGCCGTGATGCCAGGCCGCGGGCCCGCACACCACCGCCGCGTCGGTCACCCTGCCCGTCACCACGATGTCTGCGCCGCGGCGCAGCGCCTCGGCGATGCCCCAGCCGCCCAGGTAGGCGTTGGCTGTGACCATGCGCTCGGAGCCCACGAGCGGCTCGCCGGTCGTGAACGAGCCCAGCACGACCGGGTCGGCCACCGCCGGATCGAGACGGCCCATGAGGTCGTCGCCGTTCACGCGGGCGATGCGGGGGGCGAGGCCGAGGCGCTCGGCCGCGGCGGCGACCGCCTCGGCGCATCCGGTCGGGTCGAGGCCGCCCGCGTTGGACACGACCTTGATTCCGGCGTCCAGGCATGCGCCCATGACCTGCTCCATCTGCTGCACGAAGCTGCGGGCGTAGCCGCCGCCGGGGCGCCGTGAGCGGGTTCGGGCCAGTATCAACATGGTGAGCTCGGCCAGCCAGTCGCCGGTGAGCACGTCGATGGGCCCGCCGTTCACCATCTCGGCCGCGGCGGACAGCCGGTCGCCGTAGAAGCCCGAGCAGTTGGCGATCCGGATCGGCTCAGCCACCGCCGCTACCTCCCTCCCCGTCTTCCGGCGGCGTTGCGGCTGAGCCACCGCCGTCGCTTTGCTCGGCGTCGCCTGGCGGCGCTGCGGCCGACGGCTCGAACACCAGCAGGGGCGAGCCGCTGTCCACCTGGTCTCCCGGACTCACCAGCACCTCGGTCACCGTGCCCTCCGATGGAGCGCTAACGTGGTGCTCCATCTTCATCCCCTCCATCACCACCAGGGTGCGGCCCGCTGCGACCCGCTCGCCCGCGGTGACCCGCACGTCCACGATCACCCCCGGCATCGGCGCGGCGAACCCGCCGGTGCGCGTGCCGCTCTCCGCGGACGCGAAGCGTGGCAGCACCGACACGGTGACGGTCCCGCCGCCGCCCGTCAGGTAGAGCCGGTCGCCGTCGCGGGTCACCGCGTAGACGGTGCGGAGGCCGTTCCACTCGACCTCAATCAAGTGCGCCGACCACGCCCGCACCGTGGCCGCAGCCTCGGTGTGCTGCCCGTCCCAGGCTGCCTCCACATCGAAGGCGCCGTCGCGGCGGGGCCGGTAGGTGACGGTGACCGTGGCCGGCTCGACGTTGCCGGCCTCCGGCGAGAGTGCCAACTCCATCCGCTCGGCCGGCAGCCTGCCCTGGCGCCACCCGCTGGGCATCCAGCCCAGCGTCGCGGCGGTGCTGCGCTCGGCGGCCTGCAGCCACATGGCCGCCGCCACCGCTACTGCCGCCTCGCCGCATCCAGCGGCCGGCAGCGCCGCCGCCGGCGCGGGCGCCAACCGCTCGATGAAGTCGGTGGTGGTGTCGCCGGAGCGGAACGCCTCGGAGCGCAGCACCTCCGCCAGGAAGGAGCGGTTGGTGGTGACCCCGCCGATGTGCAGGCGCTCCAGGCCCAGCGCCAGGCGCCCGGCGGCCTCGGCCCTGCTGGGGGCGAAGGCGATCACCTTCGCCAGCATCGGATCGAAGTCGAGGCCCACCTCGCTGCCGGCCTCCACACCGCTGTCCCACCGCAGCGGCGGATCGGCCGCGGGAGCGAAGGCGGCAAGCCTGCCGACGGCGGGCAGGAACCCCGATGCCGGATCCTCGGCGTAGAGGCGGGCCTCGATGGCGTGACCAGAGAAGGCGATGTCGGACTGGCTGTAGCCGAGCGGCTCCCCGGCCGCAACCCGGAGCTGCTCGCGCACCAGATCGATGCCGGTGACCTCCTCGGTGACGGGGTGCTCCACCTGCAGGCGGGTGTTGACCTCAAGGAAGTAGAACTCGCCGGTGTCGTCGTCGAGCAGCATCTCCACCGTGCCGGTCGAGCGGTAGCCGATGGACGCCGCCAGACGCACGGCGGCGTCGCCCATGGCCGACCGCAGAGCCTCGCTCACCGCCACCGACGGCGACTCCTCGATGATCTTCTGGTGGCGGCGCTGGATCGAGCACTCGCGCTCGCCGAGATGAACCACGTTGCCGTGTGCGTCTCCGAGGATCTGGATCTCGATGTGGCGGCAGCGCGGCAGGTGGCGCTCCAGGAACACGGTGTCGTCGCCGAACCCGCCCAGAGCCTCGCGGCGCGCCGCGGCCACGGCAGCCTCCAGATCTTCGGGGCCGGCCACGAGGCGCATGCCCTTGCCGCCCCCGCCGGCGGCCGCCTTGACCATGAGCGGGAAGCCGACCTCTCCGGCGGCGGCGGGATCCTCCACAGACGGCAGCGTCGGCACACCGGCGGCCGCGGCGGCGGCCTTCGCCGCCAGCTTGTCGCCCATCGTCTCGATGGCCTCGGGGCCGGGGCCCACCCAGACCAGCCCGGCGGCTGTGACGGCGCGGGCGAAGGCGGCGTTCTCGGACAGGAATCCGTAGCCGGGATGCACCGCGCCGACACCGGCCTGCAGTGCCGCCTCGACCACCGCGGCAGCGTCCAGGTAGCCGTGTCGCGGCGGCAGCCGCACGGCCAGATCGGCCTCCGCCACGAAAGGCGCCATGGCGTCGGCGTCGGTGAACACGGTCGCGCAGCGCATTCCCATCGCCCGCGCCGTGCGGAAGATCCTGCGGGCGATCTCACCCCGGTTGGCGACAAGCAGCCCAGCGAAGCCGGTCATGTCAGGTTCGCTTCGTGTGCCGCAGCCCCGGTCACAGCCGGAACACCCCCGTGGCCTGTGGCAAGGGTCATAGCGGTACGCCCGGTGACTTGCGGGCCGCGGTGCCGGTCATGTCCGGTGTGCTTCGTGGGCTGCGGCGCCGGTCACAGGCGGAACACCCCGTAGCTCTGGGTGCCGGCGATGGGGCGGTTGGCCACTACCGACAGGCACATGCCGAGGACGGCCCGCGTGTCTCGGGGGTCGATGATGCCGTCGTCGCTGATGGCGCCGCTGGCGCGCAGTGCCAGCGACCCGCGCTCCTGTATCGCCTCGGCGCCGGCCACGACGCGGGCGTCCTCGTCCTCGTCGAAGGGCTCGCCGCGGCGGGCCGCGCGCGCCCGGCGCACCTGCGACATCACGCCGGCGATCTGCTTGGGCCCCATCACGGCGATCTTGGCTGTGGGCCACAGCCACGTGAAGCGGTTGCCGAAGGCCCGTCCCGACATGCCGTAGGTGCCGGCGCCGTAGGACGACCCGATGATCACGGTGAGGTGCGGCACCGTGGAGTTGGTGACGGCGTTGATCATCTGCGAGCCCTTCTTCACCATGCCGTCGGCCTCGTAGTCGCGGCCCACCATGAAGCCGGTGATGTTCTGCAGGAACAGCAGGGGAATGTCGGCCTGGTTGCACAGCTGTATGAAGGTGGCGCCCTTCTGCGCCGAGTCCGGGTAGAGCACGCCGTTGTTGCCCAGGATGCCCACCGGGTAGCCGCAGATCGAGGCCCAGCCGCACACCAGGGTGGTGCCGTAGTGGGCCTTGTACTCCTCGAAGCGCGAGCCGTCCACGACCCGCGCGACCACCTCGCGCATGTCGAAGGGCTGGCGCAGGTCCCGGCTCACCAGGCCCAGCAGGTCCTCGGGGTCGTGCACGGGCTCTTCGGACGCCGGCGGGGGCTCTGGGTGGGGTTTGCGCCGGTTGAGGTGTGAGATCGCCTCCCGGCACATGCGCAGGGCCTCCATCTCGTCGCGTGCCAGGTAGTCGCCGAGGCCGGAGGTCTGGGCGTGCAGGCGGGCGCCGCCCAGGGTCTCGTCGTCGGACTCCTCGCCGGTCGCCATCTTCACCAGCGGGGGGCCGGCCAGGAAGATCTTGGACTGGTTCTCCACCACGATGTTGTAGTCGGACAGTCCCGGCTGGTAGGCGCCGCCCGCGGTGGACGACCCGAACACCACGCACACCGTGGGGATGCGCATCTTGGACAGCTCGGTCATCTCGTAGAAGAAGCGGCCCGACTCGGCGAAGTGGGTCAGCTCCAGGCGCCGCCGGCCGCCTCCGGGGGTGAACCCGCCGCCGCCGGAGTCGCTGCCGCCGAGGCGCAGGTCGGCGCCGGCTGACTCCACGAAGCTCACATAGGGGATGTGGTTGTCGCGGGCGAGCTCCAGTGCCCGCATCCACTTCTTGCTGGCATAGGGGGTGAGCGCCCCGGCGAGCACGCTCAGGTCGTTGCCCATGATCACGCACTCGGTGCCGGCGATGACGCCGATGCCGACCACCATCCCGCCGCCCATGACATAGTCGGACTCATAGGCTGCGAGGGCGCTGATCTCCAGGAACGGGCTGTTCTGGTCGATCACGTTGGCGATGCGCTCGCGGATGGGAAGTTTGCCGCGCGACCGCAGGCGCTCCATCGCCGCCTGCCCGCCGCCCGCCTCCGCCTCGTCGAGCAGGGACTCGATCTCGCCTAGCTGCTCGAGCAGATCCGAGCGGTTGGCTCGGAAGGAGTCGCTGCCCGTGTCGAGAGCCGACCGCAGCACCGGCCCCAGCAGCCGCGGCCCGCCCGCCATGTCCCGCAAGCTCACCGCCTAGCACACTACTCCGGCGCTGTTCGCTGATGCGTCCGTGCAATCGCGTGCAATGCGCTGCGGGCGTGCGATGATTGGCGCCATGAGCGGCGATGTGGATACTGGCGATGTCGACACCTCCGTCGTGGACTTCCACTTCGATGTGCTGTGCCCGTGGGCATACCAGACGTCGAGATGGATACGCGAGGTGCGCAGGCAGAGCGGCCTGAAGATCAACTGGCGCTTCTTCAGCCTCGAGGAGATCAACCTCTTCGAGGGCAAGAAGCATCCCTGGGAGCGGCCCTGGTCATACGGGTGGTCGCTGATGCGCATCGGGGCGGTGCTGCGCCGCCGGGACATGGCCCATCTCGACGCCTGGTACGAGCGCTCGGGCCGGGCGTTGCACGCCGAGGGTCTGCGGGTTCACGATCCCGGCGTCGCCCGCAAGCTGCTGCGCGAGATCGGCCTAGACCCGGCCACCGTGGATGAGGCGCTGGAGGATCCCAGCACCCACGACGAGGTCCGCTCCGAGCACGATCGGGTGGTGGCCGCCGGAGGCTTCGGCGTGCCCACTCTGTTCTTCGGCGACCGGGCGCTGTTCGGGCCCGTGCTGATCGACCCCCCGTCGGGGGCGGCGGCGCTGCGCCTCTGGGACGCCGTGGTCGCCTGGCTGGAGTTCCCGCACCTGTACGAGATCCAGCGGCCCAAGGCCGGCCACGACGAGCGCGCCATCGCCGAGACCTTCCGACCGTACCTGGAGGCCCGCGACTGGGTGAGCATCAACCGGGGCGAGATAATCGACTTCGACCGCTCCTGACTGCCGGGTTCGCGTACGGTTGTGGCGTGGTGTGGCTGCCACGATCGGCGTTGTTGGATCCAGTGGCTCACCAAAGGACGTGCTATGACCGCGACCGCTCCTGACATGGCTCCCCCCCCCCCCCACCGGCGGATAGGGGAATCCTCTAGGTCATCTGGGCCGGCATCACCGCAGCAGCCCAGGCGGCGGCTGCTGCTGCGAGCATTGGCGGTGCTGGCACTGCTAGCTGTCGGTTCGCGTGAGGTTGCTACCAACCTCTATGGCCACTACACCTAGTGGCACCATGACGCTGGTGTTCTGCGAGTCCGATCGTTCGCATCGGGTCGGATGGCTGGAGGCCGTATGACGCTGGGGATCGCCATAGGGCCGCGCCTAGCCAAGTCGCCCTTCTTCGACTCCACCGTGGCCGCCGGCGCCAGCCGGTTCACGGTCTACAACCACACGCTGCTGCCGGTCTCCTACGGCGACCCCGACGGCGAGTACTGGCGCCTGATCGAGGGCGTGTCGATGTGGGACGTGTCCGTGCAGCGCCAGGTGGAGGTGGCCGGGCCCGACGCTGCGGAGCTGGTGCAGGCCGTGGTCTGCCGCGACCTCTCCAAGACGGTGCCGGGACAGGCGAAGTACGCGCCGATGGTCGACCATGCCGGCCGCCTGATGAACGATCCGCTGGTGCTGCGGGTAGAGGAGGATCGCTGGTGGCTCTCGCTGGCCGACAGCGACATGGTGTTCTGGTGTCGCGCCATCGCGGCTGAGCGGCGCTTGAACGCGGCGGTGTCGCTGCCCGACGTCTCGACGCTGGCCGTGCAGGGGCCGGGGTCGCCTGAGGTGGTGTCCGACCTGCTGGGCGACTGGGCGCGCGGCCTGGGGTTCTTCCGGTTCCGGCGAGGCGAGGTGGGCGGCATACCGCTGCTGGTGGGGCGGGCCGGCTGGTCGGGGCAGGACGGGTACGAGCTGTGCCTGCTGGACGGCGGACGCGGCGCCGAGCTGTGGCGACTCGTGGCCGAGGCGGGCAGGCCGCACGGCATCGGGCCGGGGGCACCGAACCCCGCCGAGCGCATCGAGAGCAACATGTTCTCCTACGGCAGCGACGCACCCGCGGACGCCGACCCGTTCGAGGCCCGGCTGGAGCGCTTCGTCGACCTCGACCGCGGCGTCGAGTTCATCGGGCGGGACGCGCTCGTCGACAAGCGCGCCGGCGGCCTGCGGCGCCGGCTGGCGGGCGTGTGGATCGAGGGCGACCCGCTGCCGTGCGCCGCCGAGCATCCCTGGCCGGCGATGGCAGGGGGCCGTGTCGTGGGCGCGGTGCGAGCGGCCGTGCACTCCCCGCGGCTGCGCCGCAACATCGGCCTGGCCTTCGTGGAGGTCCCGCACAATGCTGCGGGCACGAGGCTGGAGGTGGACGCGCCAGGCGGCCGCGTCAGCGCCGAGGTCGCCGACCTGCCCTTCATCGCCCCCCAGCGACCACCGAAGCCCGCAGAGCCGCGCGCCTCGTGACGGACTCGGAGCGGATCGAGCAGCTTGTCAGATCGGCCGATCTCCCGAGCCTGCTAGCTGCGCTGGCCCATGCCCGCGGCGACCGCAAGCTGCTTGATGAGAGCCTCTGGCTCGACCCGGCCCGAGCCCTGGAGCCCGGCCACGGATGGGATCGGACTCAGCGCAGGAGGGCTCGGCACCTCGCCCGCGAGGGCGTCGCAGCCCTGATCAGCTCGGGCGGCGGCTCCATTGCCCCAACCGGCAACCCGCCGGCAGGAGCGTCGCGTTCCCACCAACCGGCTGAGGCCCCTCATGGGGGCGCCGCGGGTGCTGACGACTCTCTGGTCGCGGGGCTGATCGACTGGCTGACCGGAACCGACCTCGCCGACGATTACCGGACCATGCTCGCGGAGGAACTCGCTGTCTTCGGCGACATGCGCATCCCGGAACCGATCGCCGCCGGCGGCTGGCCCGCCGAGGCCCGCGCCGGCGGCACCGATGGGGCGGTCGTGGCCGTGATCGGGGCGGGGATGTCGGGCATCCTGGCCGCGCACCGCCTCAAGCAGGCCGGGATCAGTTGCGTGGTGCTGGACAAGAACCGCGATGTGGGCGGCACCTGGCTGGAGAACTCCTATCCGGGCTGCCGGGTGGACGTGTTCAACCACGTGTACTCCTACTCCGGCGAGCAGCGCGGAGACTGGCCGGAGTATCACTCCAGCCAGGAGGTTCTGCTCGACTACTTCCGTGAGTGCGCCCGCCGGTGGGGGATAGGAGACCGGATCCGCTTCGGCACGACCGTCGAGTCCATGGCCTGGGACGACGCGACCAAGCGCTGGCATCTGCGTCTCCGCACGAACACAGGCGACGCCGCCGGAGCCCGGGACAGCAGCAAGACCACCGGCGGTGACATCTGCGATACCGCTGGAACCGGGGCTGGCGGCAGTGACACCTGCGATACCGCTGGAACCGGGGCTGGCGGCAGTGACGCCTGCGATACCGCTGGAACCGGGGCTGGCGGCGGTGACACCTGCAGCGAGACGATCACCGTCGCAGCCGTGGTGTCCGCGGTCGGGCAGCTCAACCGGCCGCTGGTGCCCGACATAGCGGGTATCGACGATTTCTCCGGGGAGCAGTTCCACAGTTCCTCTTGGCGCCACGACATCGACTGCCACGGCCGCACCGTCGCGGTCATCGGCACCGGCGCCAGCGCGCTGCAGTTCATCCCGCACCTGGCAGAGCGGGCGGCGCACGTCACCGTCTTCCAGCGCACCCCGCCGTGGCTGATCCCGCGGCCCAACTACCATGAGCCGCTGCCCGAGGAACTGCTGGAGCTCTTCGAGATCGTTCCCGGATACGCCCACTGGTTCCGGTTGCGCCAGTTCTGGTGCACCCACGAGGGCACGGTCAGCGCGCTGCGCCGCGATCCGGCATGGGAAGGCCCTCTGGAGCAGGCTGTCAGCGCCCGCAACGACGAGGCCCGGCGGATGCTCACCCTCTACTTGGAGTCGCAGTTCGCTGACCGCCCGGATCTGCTGGCCCAGGTTGTGCCCGGCTATCCGGTGGGGGCGAAGCGGGTGGTGCTCGACAACGGCGTCTGGGCACGCACGCTCAAGCGGCCCAACGTCGAGCTGGCAAGCTCCGGGATCGAGCGGATCGAGCCCGCCGGCGTGCGCGGCGCCGACGGCCGGCTGCACCGCTGCGATGTGATCGTGTACGGCACCGGCTTCCGGGCCTCGGAGTTCCTCATGCCCATGCGGGTGACGGGCCGCGGTGGCGCCGACCTGCACGAGTCCTGGAGCGGCGCCGCCCGTGCCTACAACGGCGTGTGCGTGCCCGGCTTTCCCAACCTGTTCTGCATCTATGGCCCCAACACCAACATCGTCGTCAACGGCAGCATCATCTACTTCGCCGAGTGCGCGGTCAACTACACCGTCGAGTGCCTGCGACTGCTCGCAAACCGCGGCGCCGCGGCCATGGACTGCCGCCCCGACGCCTACGATCGCTACCGCGCCCTGATGGACGAGCAGAACTCGCAGATGGCGTGGGGCATCTCCACGGTGAACAGCTGGTACAAGAGCCCCGGCGGCGGCGTGGCCCAGAACTGGCCGCTGCCGCTGATCGACTACTGGCGCCAGACCCGCTCCCCCGATCCCACCGACTTCGAACTCCTCTAGCCCGTCGCGAAGGCTCTGGAGACTGGTATCGGATCCGTCGGAGGCGAGCCGTTGGTGCCTCACCCGCCGCAACTGGGATGACGGGTGCCGCCGGAGGTCCGAGCCATCAGCCCGGTGATAGCGTGGTACGTGGTAGCTGCTCACACCCTGAGAAGCCTTAAAATAAGGCTTGCGGCGACGCAAGAATTATGTAGGATGGACTCATGCCGATACTGCGCCACCCCATCGACGTACCCCGCGCCGGGCAGATGCTTGGCGTCTCGACCGCACGCGTCCGGCAACTCATAGCAGGTCGACATCTGCCAGCGTTCAAGGTGGGCGGCGTGTGGGCGCTCCCGCGGGAATGCGTGGAGGCCCGCGCTGAACTGCGCTTTCCGCCGGCGCGGCCGCTCAACCTTCTCAAGGCGTGGCAGACGATCAACGCTGCGGAGATAGACCTGCTAGACGGCAGCAGGTATCAGCGCCGCGGGCTGACAACGCGTTGGAACCGCGCGCTGGCACCGCCTATAGAGGCGGCACGCGAACTCGGGGGCATGCTTAGCGGTACCGGCGCGGCGGCAGAATTGCTGGAACCTGTCATCAATGAGGGCGTGGGAATCCCGCAACCCGACTTGGAGAGCGACCTGTATCTGCCATCCTCGCTGCAGGCTCAAACTGTTATCTGGCCGGGTTGGGAGCCTGCGAGTGACGGATACACGGTAGTCCGATTCGTGGACGATGACGTGTGGGATATCGCCTGCTCCGCGGCGGTGCCATCAGCGTTGTATCCGGGCGTCAAACTGGCACCGTTGACGGCGATCGCATTAGACCTGATGCTGCACGCCAGCCCTCGCAGCCATGATGCCGCTTTCTCACTGATCCATTACAAGGAAAGGTTGCTGGCTTGATCACTGCGGCACATATCGAAGCGCACAGTCCTAACGCATGCGAGAGTTGGCGAGGCTTGCGGCAACGAGGTATTGCGCGAGCGGTAGCACGCCCTCGCTTGAGGGCAGGGGTCGGGCACTCGAGGTTGCCCGGGGTTAGCCGGTGTTTCTTAGGCCTGCGGCTACTCCGTTGACTGTCAGCAGCAGGGTGCGGCGCAGGAGATCCTGGTCTGTGGCGCTGCCGGAGCCACCGGTGCGGTAGCGGGCTAGCAGCTCGGCCTGCAGGACGTTGATCGGGTCGAGGTAGGCGTCGCGCACCACCAGCGTGCGGCGCAGGATGGGCAGGTCCTCCAGCAGGCCCTGCCCGGTCAGCGCCGTCACCTCGGCGACCGTGCGGTTGTACTCGTCGCAGACGGCGTCGAAATGGTGGTGCAGGGCGGGATCGACCAGCGTGTTCACGTAATGGCGGGCGATTGCCAGGTCGGTCTTGAACAGGGTCATCTCCACGTTGGACACGAAGGTGCGGAAGAACCGCCAGTTCCGGTACATGTCGTCGAGATCCGCGCCCATGCCCGCGGCACGCGCCGCGGCCAGGCCGGAGCCGACGCCGAACCAGCCGGGCACGATCTGGCGGGACTGGGTCCAGCCGAACACCCAGGGAATGGCGCGCAGCCCGTCGATGCCGTCGCTCGCCGTGCCGCGCCGCGCCGGGCGGGAGCCGATGTTCATCTCGGCCAGCTCCTCGACCGGAGTGGAGGTGCGGAAGTACTCGACGAGCCCCGGCGCCTCGATGAAGGCCCGGTAGGCGCGGTAGGCCGAAGCCGAGACCGTCTCCATGACGCCGTCCCAGCGGCCGGTCACGGCGGGCTCGTGCCTGGGGACGCGATGCGCCAGCGAGGCCTCCACCACCGCGGCGAGGGCCAGGTCGAGGTTGCGGTGCGCCAAGCGGGGGAGGCCGTACTTGTCGGCCACAACCTCGCCCTGCTCGGTGATCTTCAGCGAGCCGCTGACCGCGCCCGGCGGCTGGCTCAGGATCGAGGCGTGCGTGGGGCCGCCGCCGCGCCCGACCGTGCCGCCGCGCCCGTGGAACACGGTGACTGCGACGCCGGCCTCCGCCGACACCTCGGTTATCGCCCGCAGAGCCTTGTGGATCTCCCACTGGGACGTGGCGATGCCCCCGTCCTTGTTGGAGTCCGAGTAGCCCACCATCACCTCCTGCACGCCGCCGCGCAGCTCCACCAGCTCGCGATACGGCCCGGTGCCCAGCAGCTCGCGCAGCACCGCGCCCGCCGAGCGCAGATCCTCGATGGTCTCGAACAGCGGCACGAAGCCGAGCCGGGCCACCCCCGCTCCCAGGTCCACCAGACCGGCCTCGCGGGCCAGCACCACCGGGGCCAGCAGGTCGTCGACGCCCCGTGTCATCGACACGATGTAGCTCTGAACCACCTGGTCGCCGCGGGCGTCCATCTCATTGCGCAGCACCCGGAACAGCTCCATGGTGCCGTCCGCGTCGCCTCCCAATGACCGTGCGGGCGGCATCAGCGGGCGCGGGCCCGACAGCTCGGCCGCCAGCAGGGCGGCGCGCTCGGGTGCCGGAAGCGCCGCGTAGTCGATTCCCAGCGGCGCGAACATCGGCGCCAGGGCCTGGTGATGGCGGTCCGAGTGCTCGCGTATGTCCAGGACAGCCAGGTCGAAGCCGATCATGGCCACTATGCGGCGCACCCGGGCCAGCCGGCCGCGCGCCAGCAGACCCCCGCCGTTGGCCTCCAGCGACCGGCCGATGACTGCCAGATCGGCCGCCAGCTCTTCGGCGGATGTGTAGGCCGAGGCTCGGGGCGGCGAAGCGGCCGCGGCGGACAGGCGCCGGTGAATGACCGCCAGCCGCTGGCGATACGGCTCGCCCGCGCTGAGGGTGTCGAAGCGCGCCGTCACCTTCGAGAACCGCTCGCGATCGGTGCGCAGCTGCTCGGCAAGCTCGCCGGAGACGCCCCGCACCGCCAGACCGATGCTCAGCTCCGACGACAGCTGCTCGATCTCGCCCAGGAGGATCCGCAGAGCCCGCTGGCGCTGGAACCGCAGCACCTCGATGGTCGTGGAGGGGGTGACCCTCGGGTTGCCGTCGCGGTCGCCGCCGACCCACGACCCGAAACGGATCGGCGAGCGGTCCGGATCGAGACGCCCCCCCAGCGATGCCAGCACCGCATCCACGTCGTCGAGCAGTTCGGGCACGCCGGCGGTCACGACCTCGGTGAGGAAGTACAGGATCGACCGGGCCTCGTCCACAGGGTCGGGTCGCTGCCTGCGCAGCTCGTCGGTCTGCCAGATGGCGTCGATCAGCTCGTCGACCCGCCGGTCAACGCGCCGGCGCGCCGTGCCGTCGGCGCCGGCGTGGATCCGCGACTCGATGAGCGCGGCGATCTCGGCCAGCTTGTCGAGGATCGACCTGCGTGACACCTCCGTGGGATGCGCCGTGAACACGGGCCGCAGCTCCGCCGAGCCGACCGTGGTGATGATCTCGTCGACGTCGATCCCGGCCTGCCTGAGACGGCCCACCATCTCGCCGAAGCGGTTGGATCCGGCCGCCCGCTTCTCGGTGAGGTCGTCGATGCGGTGAACCTGCTCGGCCGTGTTGGCCAGGTGGAAGTAGACCGTGAAGGCCCGCGCCAGCAGCCCGGCCTCAGCCAGGCCGGAGCCGGCCAGCAGCTCAGCGAGGGCGGTCTTGTCCCCGTCCTTGTCCTCGCCGTTGCGTGCCAGGCCACGGGACAGGCGGCGAACCTGCTCCACACGCTCCAGCAGCTCGCTGCCGTGCTGGCGCACCAGAGCCTCGCCGAGCTGGCGGCCCAGGCGACGGATGTCATGGCGCAGCGCCGAGTCGAGTTCGCCCAGCGGCTCGTCCGGCGATTCCGCTGGCAGGCCCGCTCCCAGGCCCGCCCCCGACGAGACCGGCTCGTTCGGTGATTCTTCTGGCGAGTCCGCCGCCGAAACCGGCTCGCCCGATCCCCGGTCACCAGAGCCACGCACGCAAGCTCCCCTCGCAGCCCGGCAGCCGGATCAGGCCGCGGCCCGGGTGCGGCGCAGCAGCGGGTCGGCCAGCTTGAGTCCCCGGTCGGCGAGCCGCAGCACCCGTGAGGCCGCCCCGGGCGTGTCCGCGTCGATCAGGTTGCCCATCACCTGCAGCGTGATGTCGGCCACGGCCTGCGTCCCGACCGCCAGGCGAAGCCCGTTGCGCAGGATCCATGGATGGCCGATCAGGAAGCTGAAGCGCCTGCCGGTGCGCAGGAAGCTGTCGAAGCGCTCGCCGATGGCCCGGTCATAGGCTCCCGGCGCGGTCGCCGGATCGGCCAGGAACAAGTCGGCGATCAGCATCCCCGACTCGAGACCGTAGTCGATGCCCTCGCCGTTCATGGGATTGACCAGCCCGGCCGCATCGCCCACGGCCGCCCATCCGGGCCCGTGGCGGCGGGCCGCGCTCATGGGCAGCCGCCAGGCCCGGGGCCGCTCCAGGTTCTCACCGAGTTCCCACTCGCCGGCCACGAGGGCGCGGTAGTCGCTCAAGAGGCGGTTTAGGTTGAGCTTGCGGAAGTCCTTCATCGTGGAAAGGGCGCCGACGCCGATGTTCACCGTGCCGTCACCGGCCGGGAACATCCAGCCGTAACCGGGCACCCAGCCGCCGTCGGCGCCGCGCAGCGTGAGGCACGCCTCCAGGTAGCGATCGGCGTGGCGGGGGCTGGACGCGTAGGTGCGGATGGCGAGGCCGAACGGCTCCGACGCAACCCTTTCCGCACCCAGCAGCCGCGCCGCGGCGCCGGGCGCCCCTGCCGCGACGACCACAAGGTCGGCCTGCCAGCGCCTGCCGCTGGCGGTCTCCTCTACACCGGTGACCTTCGCGCCGTCGCCGACCGCCGGCATTGCCTCGGTGTCCCAGAGGATCTCCGCGCCGGCCGCGCCGGCCGCGTCCACTAGGTGCTTGTCGAGGGCACGCCGGGGCCACACCGCGCCGTGCGGGCCGAAGCGCCCGCGCGCCGGCCACAGCAACTCGCGCCGCCTGCTCCCCGCGATCATGCGTAGGCCGTCGATGCGGTGCGCATCCTCGAGGCCGATGCCCAGCTCGGTCAGCGCCGTCACCGCCCGCGGGGTGAGACCGTCGCCGCACACCTTGTCCCGCCCCGGCGAGGCCTTCTCGAACACCGTCACACGAGCACCGCCGGATGCTGCTCGTATGGCCGCGGCCGCGCCGGCGGGCCCGGCGCCGATCACAGCCATATCGCAGCGGCGGGAGGTCGCCGTCAATGGGCGGGAGGTGGTTGTCAATGGGCGCGAGGTGGCTGTCAATGGTTGTGGTCGTGTTCGGAGTGGCCGCCGAGCATTCGCTCCCCGAACGCCTCCTTCAGTCGCTCGGGTGCGAGCATCTCGCCGGGCCTGCCGGCGGCGACCAGCCTGTTGTCCAGGAGCATCACCGAGTCGCAGTGACGGGCCTCGTCGAGGTAGTGGGTGGTGACGATCACCACGGCCCCGCGCTCGGCACAGCGCTGGATCACATCGAGGATGCGCTCCTGGCTGGGTATGTCCAGTCCCGTGACAGGCTCGTCGAGCATCACCACATCGGGCTCGCCCGCCAGCACCTGCGCGATCCTCACCCGCTGCTGCTGGCCCCCGCTGAGGCTGCCGAAGCTGTGATCCGCCAGCCGGTTCACGTCGAGCTGCTCGCCGGCGTCTTGCATGGCGGCCCGGTCACCCGCTCCCAGCCGGCGAAGCAGCCCGACCCGGCGGTAGCGGCCCATGGCCATCACCTCGCCGGCGGTGATCGGCATCCAGGTCGCCGGCAGGCGCTGGGACACGTAGCCGAGCTTCTCGGGGACGCCGCGGATGCGTCCCGAGGTGGGTTTTCGCAGTCCGGCCAGGCATTGCAGCATGACCGTCTTGCCCGATCCGTTGACTCCCATGACGGCCGTGGCGGTACCGGGATCGAATGTGTGGGTCACGCCCTCAAGTGCGGTGAAGTCGTCGAACCTGACACACAGATCCTCAACCACGAGAGCGGCGACCACGTAGGAGAAGCTATATTCCGCGCATGCTGGACACCACCGCCAACACCGCTACCGAGACCACTACCGACACCGCTGCCCGCGCATCCTCAGACATTCCCGGCACAGCGGAAGCCGCTGGTGTCCCAGCAACCAATGGAGCCGCAGCCAATGCGGCGACCCCGGAAGCCCCCGGAACCTCGGATCCGGCGGCGCGTGTCACTCCGGGAAGGGTCCGCATCGAGCGCTACGGGCTCGACCTGGGGCCGTGGCTGCACCTCGCCGCCGAGCGCGGCCGGCTCGCTGAGCCCTCGTTCCGCCACATCGAGGTCACGCCCCAGGGGGCCACGCTGGGTGCCGAGGTCGGCGGCGTCGATTTGCGTGCCGACCTCGCCGGTGAGGTGGTGGACGAGATCCGCCAGGCGCTGCTCGACTACAAGGTGCTGGTGTTTCGCGATCAGCCGATCAGCTCCTCGCAGCACGTGGCCTTCGCCCGCCGGTTCGGCGAGCTGGAGATCCACCCGTTCATCACGGGCAACACCGATCATCCCGAGCTGGTCCGCTTCGAGAAGGGCGCCGACACCGGCGGCTTCGAGAACGGCTGGCACCATGACGTGACCTGGCGCGAGGTTCCGTCGATGGGGGCGATCCTGCACGCCGTCAAGGTTCCGGCCACGGGCGGCGACACCCTGTTCTGCGACATGGCCGCGGCCTACGACGGCTTGGACGACGCCGTCAAGGAGCGCATCGCGCCCCTGGTGGCGGTGCACGACTTCATGGTCGCCTTCAGGGGCCAGGTACCGGACGGCCAGCAGGAGCAGTTCCGGGCCCGCTACCCGCCGGCACGCCATCCGGTGGTGTGCACGCACCCGCACACCGGGCGCAGGCTGATCTTCGTCAACTGCTACTTCACATCTCACATCGAGGGCATGGACGACGGCGAGGGCGTCGAGTTGATCAAGCACCTGGCCGCGCAGGCCAACGTGGTCGAGTACCAGTACCGGGTGCGCTGGGAGACCGACACGGTGGTGTTCTGGGACAACCGCTCGGTACAGCACTACGCCGCCAGCGACTACTACCCCGACACCCGCACGATGGAGCGGGCGAGCATCGTCGGCACCCGCCCGACCTGACCCGGGCGCTGGAGCATCGCGTCCACGGGGCCGGGTCCGCCAAGCCCCCGAGAGCATCGCTGGGAGCGTCTCCAGGACATCGAGAACGCTCTAGGACATACTGCGGCGCCGTGGCACCCAGGACCGACTGGAACCCGCTGCTGCGCGGCGAGTTCGACAAGGAGTACTGGCGCGACCTGCAGTCGTTCGTGCGCCAGGAGCGGAACCTGCACCGGGTGTTCCCGCCCGAGCAGGAGGTCTTCGCAGCCCTTCACCTGACGCCGCACGCCGCGGTGAAGGTGCTGATACTGGGACAGGATCCCTACCACGGGCCGCGCCAGGCCCACGGTCTGGCCTTCTCGGTGCGGGCGGGCGTGCCCATACCGCCGTCGCTGGCGAACATCCTCACCGAGTTGCACGACGACATCGGCGCACCCGTGCCGGGTCACGGCTCGCTCAAGCACTGGGCCCGCCAGGGGGTGCTGCTGCTCAACGCCACACTCACAGTGCGGGCCAATAGGGCTGCCAGCCACCAGGGCCAGGGCTGGGAGCGCTTCACGGACGAGGTGATCCGCGCCGTCAACGACAAGCCCGAGCACGTGGTGTTCATCCTGTGGGGCGGCTCGGCCAGGCGCAAGAAGTCGCTGGTGGACGCGGCTCGCCACACGATCATCGAGTCGGCGCACCCCTCGCCGCTGGCGGCCAGGGGAGGCTTCTTCGGCAGCCGCCCGTTCAGTCGCGCCAACGCGGCGCTCACCGCCGCCGGACGCGAGCCGGTGGACTGGGCCATCCCGGAGCTGCCCCTATAGCCGCTCTCGGCTCTTGGAGAGTGAGTCATCCCCTGGAGACGGAGGACTCCCACGCCCTCCTGATGAGGCTCCGGACGGCCGCCCGTGTGGATTGGCTCTGGCCGGCAGCGCGCCGCCACCATGCACGGCCGGATAGGATCGAGGCGCACGGTCCGCGGCGGATCGGTAGCGGACGAATGGGAGGTACCCGATGGGATCCACGCAAGCGCACCACACCTCGCCGGAGCGCCTCAACGAACCTGCGCCCGTGCTTTCCGAGGTGCCGGATCGAGCCGGCCGGACACATCTGTGGTTCATGGCCCCCAGTCCTGTCGGGCCGGTGTTCGTGGCGCACGCCCACGGTTGGATATCGGGACTCCAGATCGTGCCCGGCGGCAGCGAACCCGAACCGGGACGCTTCGTCGACTACATGCGCGACGAGGTCGGGGTGGACGTCGAGGCCGACCCCGACCCGGACGCCAAGCTGGTGGCAAGGGTCAGCGAGGCCCTGGCCACCGGACGCACCGACGTGCCGGTCGATCTGTCGTCGCGCACTCCGTTCCACCAGGAGGTGCTAAGGGCCACCACGCGCATCCCGCCCGGGGAGGTGCGAACCTACGCTGAGCTGGCGTCGATGGTCGGCCGGCCCCGTGCGGCTCGGGCAGTGGGCACGGCTATGGCCCGCAACCCGGTGCCCCTGCTCGTTCCGTGCCACCGGGTGGTGCCCAGCAGCGGGGGAGTGGGACACTACGGCTACGGCAGCGACCTCAAGGCGAAGCTGCTCGCCGGCGAGGGAGGGGCGCCCTAGCCGGCCTCGGTCGCGCCCTCCGCTGGGGAGGCGAGCTGCACGATGGCGGACGCGAGCTCCTCCACAGCGGAGAAGCCGGCCGCTCCGTTCGTCGTCGCGATCCGGTCAGCGAGGCCGCGGTGGGGTTCCACGTGGGCATCGTGCATGGGCGCCACGGTCGCCGCGAACTGCCGGCGGACATGGTCGGGGCGGCGGCCGCGCTCGGCGACGTCGCGCAGGAGGCGCCGCTGCAGGCGCACGTCCGCGGGCGCGTCCAGGAACACCGTGTAGTCGAGCCGCCGGCGGACATCGGCGAACGCGAGCAGCAGGACGCCCTCCACCAGCAGCAGGGGAGCGGACGCGACCCTCTCGAAGCGGCCCGTCAGCGTGTGCGTGGTGAAGTCGTAGATGGGGACATCCACATCAGCGCCGCCTCGCAGCCTGTCGAGGTGGCTGATGAACAGCTCGCGGTCGAGCGCGTCGGGATGATCGTAGTTGCAATGTCCGCGCTGCTCGGCTGGCAGGTGCGACAGGTCGCGGTAGTAGGCGTCGAAGGAGAGCACGCTCACGCCCCGCCCGCCGAGCCGGCCGACGACAAGGCTGCTGAGCGTCGTCTTGCCCGCACCAGAGCCGCCGCATATCCCGCAGACGAGCACCTCCACGGGTCCACACCCTATTGTGGCCAGAGGCCGAGCGTCAGTGAGGCCGTGGCGTGGGCGGCCCGTGAGCGCAGCGTGCAGGAGCGGGGGTCCTGCCGCGGCCTGAGCGGGCTTTCAGGCGCCGAGGCGGGCGCGGGCCTCTGCGGAGCGCTGGAGCAGGTAGGCGGGGACCGTGACGCCGTTGACCACTGCGTCGCCACCCGAGTTCGCCGTGTCGGCGCCCGCATCCGCGGCATCGGCATCGGCCGACTCCGCTGCCTCCAGCGCCGCACGCTCGGCCTGCTCCGCCTCCCGGTCGCGAGCGGCCAGGAAGCGCTCGAAGTCCTGTGACCTGACCAGATCGCCGTGGTCGATGTGTCCCACCACCCGGCCGCCGGGGAATCGCACCCAGTAGCGGTACCAGGCGAAGCCGTTGGCCATGGCCACGGTGCCCTCGGCCCCCTGCGGCAGGCCGCGCAAGCCCGCCACCAGCCGCACCTTCTGGCCTCGCTTCAGGGTGCGGGCCTGGAGTTGCGCGGTCGTGGGGGTCTTGGGCGGCACCGGCTCACACGGTAGCGTGAGGCGATGGCCCCCGGCGACCCCGCGGCCCCTGGCGAGCAGCCGGCCCCCGGTGCGAGTGACTCCCTGCCCGGCGGCCGGCCCGACATCCCGCCGCTCACCGCAGAAGACCTCGGCTACCGGCCCTTCGACGCCGACAACCACTACTACGAGGCCGCCGACGCCTTCACCCGCCACGTCGATCCCGGCATGCAGCCCCGGGTCGTGCAATGGGTGGACATGGGCGGCCGCAAGCACCACCTGGTGGGAGGCAGGCTGGCTCGGGCCGTGGCCAACCCCACCTGGAATCCCATAGCCAAGCCCGGAGCGCTGCGCGACTACTTCAGGGGCAACCCCGACGGGCGCAACCCGGCCGAGATGCTGCGCGACCGCGAGCCGCTGCCCGACCACTACATGGACCCGCAGGCCCGCCTGAGGGTGATGGACGCCCAGGGCCTGCAGGCCGTGTGGCTGTTCCCTACCCTCGGCGTGCTCTATGAGGAACTGCTGCGCCACGATGTCGATGCCGCCGTCGCCATGATGCGCGGCTTCAACCGCTGGCTGCACGACGACTGGGGCTACAACTGCGAGGAGCGCATCTTCGGCGCCCCCTACATCGCGCTCGGCGACCCCGCCGCAGCTGCCGCCGAGGTGGAGCGGGTGCTGGGACTCGGCGCCCGGCTGCTGGTGATGCGCCCGGCGGCGGTCACCACCCGAGTTGGGCAGCTCTCGCCGTTCCATCGCAGCTTCGATCCGGTGTGGCACCGGATCAACGAGGCCGGCGTGGCGCTGGTGATCCACGCATCCGACTCGGGCTACTCCTCGCAGGGCTACGCGGACGACGAGTTCTCCTCGGCCGGTCTGGGCAACGGCATGGCGGCCGGGCCGAACCTGCGGGCCTTCGCCATCGAGCGGGCCGCCTGCGACTGGCTGATGCAGTCTGTGTTCGAGAAGATCTACGACAGGTTCCCCAACCTGCGGGTGGTCTCGGTGGAGAACGGCTCCGACTTCCTGGCGCCGATGTTCCGCAAGTTCTCCCAGACCGCCAAGAAGAACTACTGGTGGTTCCAGGACCACCCGATCGACACCTTCAAGGCCCATGTCTGGGTCAACCCGTTCTGGGAGGACGATGTGACCGAGGTGACCGAGCTGATGGGCGCCGACCGGGTAATCTTCGGCTCCGACTGGCCCCACATCGAGGGCATGCCCGAGCCGCTCGACTACCTGGCCGAGCTGAAGGGGTTCTCCGGCGCCGACCGCTGCGCCATCATGCTCGACAACGCCGCACACCTGAACACGCCTCGCCCCGCACCATGAGTGCCTCTGACCGCCGTCCCAGCATCCCGGCACCGGTGCGCAAGCCCGCTGAGGCCGAAACCATGAGCATCTCTGACACCGCTGCCCCGGCGACCGGCGCGGACGCGGCGACGCTGCGCGCTGCCGTCGAGGAGTTCTGCGACCGGCACTGGGATCCGGACATGGAGGTGGGCCAGTGGTGGCGGCTGCTCGCCGCAGGGGGCCTCGCCCACCCGATGCTGCCCGCGGCGGCGGGCGGGCGAGGCTACGGGCAGGATCAGGCTGCGCTCGTGTCGCTGGTGCTGGCGGAGCGCAACGTCCTCGGCCCGCCCGGAGGTCTGGGGCGGATGCTCGCCGCGCCCACCATCGCCATTCACGGCACAGCGGCGCAGGTCGATCGCTTCGTTCCCGAGATACTGCGCGGCGAGGTCGGCTGGTGCCAGCTGTTCAGCGAGCCCAACGCCGGATCCGACCTGGCGGGCCTGCAATGCCGCGCCGAGCGCGACGGCGACGAGTGGGTCATCACCGGTCAGAAGGTGTGGACTTCGGGCGGCCAGGTCGCCGACCTCGGGATGCTGCTGGCCCGCACCGACCCAGACCTGCCCAAGCACGGCGGGATCTCCTGGTTCGCGCTGGACATGGACCAGCCGGGGGTGGAGGTGCGGCCGCTCACCGAGATGACCGGGCGGGCGCTGTTCAACGAGGTCTTCATCGACGGGGCCCGAGTGGCCGAAAGCGCCCTCATCGGCGGACTCAACAACGGCTGGAGGGTGGCCAACACCACGCTGATGGTGGAGCGGGCGTCGCTGGGGTCGTCGGGCCGCAAGCCGCCCGAGCCGATTCCCGGGCCCAAGGGCGGCGTGCTGCACCGGCGGGCGGGAGACTTCCTCGCCGGCTCGAAGTCGAGTTCCGACGGGGTGCCACCGCTCGGGATCGACCTGTGGTGGTGGCTGGTCGACCTGGCCCGCGGCAACGGCAGCATCTCGGGCCGGGTGCTGCGCGACGACCTGATGCGCCTCTACGGGCTGATCGAGATCAACCGGCTCTCGATCCAGCGGGCCAAGGCCGCGGGATCGGCCAGCGCCGCGGCCCCCAACATCGCCAAGCTGTCGGTGAGCGAGCTCAACCGCTCGTTCCGCGACATCGGCCTGCGGGTGATCGGCGCCGACGGGATGCTGGCGGGCGGCAGCGACGCCCAGAGCGGCGGTCACATCGGCGAGCTGGCCCTGTTCTCGCCCGCGCCGTCGATCTACGGCGGCACCGACCAGGTGCAGCGCAACATCATCGGCGAGCGCGTGCTCGTGCTGCCCAGGGAGCCCGGACCGGCCCGCGACACGCCCTTCAGCCAACTCCCCAAGAACTAGCAGCAGCGATGAACCAGCCCGTAGTGGAGTCGATCCACCTGGCTGCGGCCGGCCGCATGCCGATGAGGGCCGTGTCGCGGGTGCTCGCCGAGCAGGACAGGGGCCTGGCAGGCGACCGCTACCACGGTGCCTCGCTGCGCCAGGTGACCGTCCAGGCGGCAGGCGAGCTTGCAGAGGCCGCCGCGGACGCGGGCAGGCCCATCGATGCCGGCCGCACCCGGCGCAACATCACCATCTCCGCCGCAACGGTGCCGCGCACGCCCGGCCACCGCCTCTCGATCGGCGGGGTCGAGCTGGAGGTGACCCGAGACGCCGCCCCCTGCGCTCTGATGGAGGAGATCTTCGGCGAGGGTGTCCGCGAGAGCCTCAAGGGCCGCGCCGGCGTGGCCTGCCGTGTCGTCATCGGCGGCGAGATCGCCGTGGGCGACGCCGTCGACCTGAGAATGGATCCGGCCGGCGCACCGGCGCCGCACTAGCGGGGCCGTGCCATGACAGACCGCGTGCGCCTTGAGGTCGGAGTCGTCCCGGCCGGTCGGAGCGTGCGTTCGCGGCGGGCCGTGCTGTGACCGACCGCGTGCGCCTCGATATCGACGGCGCTGTCGCCACCATCACCAACGACAACCCGGCCAAGCACAACGCCTTCGACGACGAGATGGATCTGCGGCTCTTCGAGATCATCGACGAGCTGGCACAGCGGCCCGAGGTGCGAGCCGTGGTCTGGCGCGGCGAGGGACGCAGCTGGTCGTCGGGGCGCGACGTCTCCGCCATCGGCACCAACGTGAGCGGCCTCAGCCACCACGAGCTGATGACCAGGGGCCACCGGGGAATCCAGAGGCTCTGGGATCTGGAGGCGCCGGTGATCGTCGCCATCGGTGGCTGGGCCATGGGCGGATCGTTTCAGCGGGCGCTGCTGTGCGACGTCCGCATCGCCGCCGACGATGCCCGGTTCCGCCTTCCCGAGTTGGGACATGGAGTGATTCCCGACACCGGCGGTGTGAGCGTCCTCTACCAGATGTGCGGCCCCGGGCTGGTCGCCGACATGGTGCTCACGGGACGGACGCTCTCGGCCTCCGAGGCGCTGTCCCACGGCATCGTGTCGAGGGTGGTGGCCCGCGACCGGCTCGACGCCGAGGCTCGGGCCATGGCCGAGGCGGTGGCCTCTGCCCCGGCGGTCAGCGTGAAACTGGCCCGGCGGGTGATCTCCAACCTGGCCCGCCCGCAGCAGCGTGCCTCGATGGCCGACGAGCTGATCTACCAGACCTTCCTGAACCGCAGCGACGACTTCGCCGAGATGAGAGCGGCCGGGGCCGAGGGACGCGCCCCCCGCTACACCGGAAGCTAGGCAGCAAGACCGGCAATGGTGGCGCGGCTTGCAGGACTCCCGGCGCCGCCGGATGCGGGGGAGACGGCGCTGCGGCCCGGCACCTTCGACGGGACCGCCGTGCTCGTCACCGGCGGGGGCACCGGCCTCGGCAAGGCCATCGCCTCGGAGTTCGCCAGGCTCGGAGCGCACATCGTCATCGCCAGCCGCTCCGGCGCCCACCTCGAGGCGGGCCGGCAGGCGATTGAGGCACTGGGCGCCGGTGTCACCACCGCGGTCTGCGACATCCGCGACCCGCAGTCGGTGTCGGACGCCTTCGATGCCGCCGTTGAGGCTTTCGCGCTGCCCGGAGTGCTGGTCAACAATGCCGCGGCCAACTTCGGGGTTCCGGCCGAGGACATGTCGCCCAACGCTTGGCGAACCGTGGTGGACATCACGCTCAACGGCACGTTCAACTGCACCCGCGAGATGGGGCGGCGCCACCTGGCCGCGGGCACGCCCGGCTCGGTCATCAACATCGGCGCCTCATACGCCTGGACGGGCGGGCCGGGGTTCGCCCACTCGGCCGCGGCCAAGGCGGGCGTCAAGAGCCTCACCGAGTCGCTGGCCGTGGAATGGGGCCCGTACGGGATCCAGGTCAACTGCCTGGTTCCCGGACTGTTCCCCCACGAGGACATGACGGAGGCCATCCGCGACAACCTCGACCGCACCCGTGACGTCGACGCCTGCCAGCCTGCCATGCGCGTGGGCGAGCGCCAGGAGCTGGGCTGGGCGGCCACGTTCCTGGCCTCGCCCTATGGCAGGTTCATCTCGGGGCACACATTGGTGGTGGACGGGGCCAACTGGCTGCGGCGCACCATGACCAGCCCCCCCGTGGTCACCGTCAGGGACCAGATGGGCCGATCGCCTTTCGCCCCCTGAGCGCAGCGGACGCTAGAGCGCGGCGCCCGCGGGTCGCTTCAGCGCTCTCTGGGCACGACCGAGGGAAGTCTGCGGACCCTGCGTTCCTCTGATCTCGCGAACAGGTGATCGACATGATGATCCTCGCTGCAACCGCGTGCGGACGTCTCGATCTGGATCGTCGTGTGAGCGATGCCGTGGGTCACGGCAGCCACCCGCCGGATGTCGCGCAGGATGTCGTCGTGGTCGCCGGGGTGATCGGCGTCGACCAGCACGTGGGCTGTCAGCGACACGAAGCCCGAGGTCACCGTCCAGGCGTGGACGTCGTGAACGATCGTGACTCCGGGCACATCCTCGATGTCGGAGCACAGCCTGTACATGTCAAGGTCGTCGGGCACCCCCTCCATCAGCACTATCAGCACCGACCTGACCAGGTGCCAGGAGCTGAGCAGGATCAGCAGCACGATCAGCACGCTGATGATCGGATCGACCAGGACGATCCACTCCACGTGGTCGAAGACGATGATGATCACGCCCGATATCAGCATCCCCAGTGAGCCCATGATGTCGGCGATGACGTGCTGCAGGGCGCCCTCCACATTGAGGCTCTGCGCCGAGAAGCCGTGCAGCATGTAGGCCACGACGAAGTTGACGAGCAAGCCGGCGCCGCCCACGATCAGAACCACCCCGCCCTCGATCTCGACGTCGCGCCAGCCGGCGAACCGCTGGGCGGCTTCCCACAGGATCCACGCCGCGATCGCCCAAAGTGACAGCGCGTTGACCCCGGCCGCCAGGATCTCGGCCCGGTTGTAGCCGTAGGTCAGGCGCGCCGCGACCGGCCGCTTCGCCATCCAGATGGCAAAGAGCGCCAGTGCCATGGACATGGCGTCGGTGGCCATGTGGCCGGCGTCGGCGAGCAGCGCCAGGCTGCTCGACAACACCCCGCCGACGAGCTCGACGACCATGAACGTGACCGTCATCAGGAATGCCCAGAAGAGCACCCGCTGCGACGCCGCTCTCAGGTCGTGATGGTGGCAGGCACCGTGGTCGCGGGAATCCTGACCGTGGGAATGCCCGTGGTCGTGATCACCGGCGCCGGTCTCAGCCACTGGGAGGCAGCGCTTCCTCTGGCGGCTCGCACGCCGAGCAGTGGCCGTGAAGATCGAGCATGTGATGAACCGGCGTGAACGCGGCTCGGCGGGCCGCGTCCGCAAGACCCCGATCCACCAGGTGCTCCAGCTCGTCGTCGAGCCGCACGTCCTCGACCGTGCCGCATGCCATGCACACGAGGTGGTGGTGGTGCGAGAGCATCGGCTCCGCCAACTCGAAGCGGGAGTGATCGCCACCCGTCCAGACACGGACGGCGATTCGGCAGCTCTCCAGCACGTCCAGGTTGCGATACGCCGAGCTCGGGGCCAGCTCCGGCGCGGCCGCTGCAATCTCCGGGAGGGTGACCGGGCGACCCGCACCCGCAAGCACCTCGACCAGCCGCCGGCGCCCGGACGTATAGCGATGCCCTTGGCGGGCGAGGCGCGCCCGCACCATGGTGTGCAGATCCTTCAGTGCCGGAGTGAAGTCATGGTCGGAAGTGCGCGACATCCTCTTGCGAACCTTGCGTTTTGAGACTCATTCCCATTTTGGCGCTACAGTGGTGCTACAGTGACCGGAACGCCCTTCGGGGCTCTGGCTCTCGGACCGCCTTGGGTAAGGAGTTTCAATGCTACAGGATGCAACCATCGGCAAACCGGCCGTGAGGAACCGGCATATCGCTCCGGCACGGTGGCGGCCCCCGGCCGCGGCGGCCATCGCGCTCGTTGCGCTCGCGGCATCCGCTTGCAGCGGGGACGCCGCAGACGAGACGTCACAGGCCGTCGTGGACCGCCCGCCGGTGCTGGTCACCACCGGCATCTGGGCCGATGTCGTGTCGAATGTCGCCTGCGGCGACTTGGCACAGGTCGAGACGATCATCCCTGTCGGCGGCGACCCGCACAGCTACGAGCCCTCGCTGCAGGACCGGGCGCGCATGGAGAGGGCCGCGCTCGTGGTCGCCAACGGCCTCGGCTTGGAGGAGGGCCTCGCGGACACCCTCGAAGCGGTGGCGGAGTCCGGCACCGCGGTCTTCGAGTTCGCAAGCGGCGTGGAGGCACTGCCGTTCACGTTCGAGTCCGGGCACCACGACGACCATGACGATCACGGTGACCATGAGGCCGGCCACGATCATCACGATGATCACGAGTCCGACCACGATGATCACAGCGACGACAGCGACCACAGCGAGCATGATGACCACGGCGATCACGGGGATCACGATGAGGCCGACCACGACGACCACGACGGCCACAAGTCAGATCACGGGAACCATGACGATCACGACGACCATGAGTCGGACCAAGGGGAACATGACGATCACGGGGACCACGACGACCACCACGGCCACGACCACAGTGGAGGGGACCCGCACATCTGGTTCGACCCGGTTCGCGTGGCCGCGGCGCTGCCCGATCTGGCCCTGGCGCTCGAGACCGAGGCTGGACTCGACGCCGATGCGCTAGCCGCTTGCGTGAACAGCTATCGCAGCGAGCTGGAGGAGGTCAACGCGGAGATCGTCGCGGCCGTCGCAGAGCTGCCGGCGGATCGCCACAAGCTGGTGACCAATCACGATGCTCTGGGGTACTTCGCGGACCGGTACGGCTTCGAGATCATCGGCGCGGTGCTCCCCTCGGGCTCTTTGGGCGAGACCAATGCAGCCCACCTTGAGGAGCTGGCACAGATCATCGAGCATGAGAGTGTCCGGGCCGTCTTCGGCGAGACACAGCACGCCGCCGACGATGCCGAGGCACTGGCGGAGCGGGTGGGCGATATCGAAGTGGTTACCCTCTACACGGGAAGCCTCGGGCCTGCCGGCAGCGGTGCCGACACCTACGCAGGCTTCCTGCGAACCAACACAAGGTTGATTGTCGATGCCTTGGGCGGACCCGGCTAGAACATCGCAGCCCATGGAGCTCCTGACAGGCCCAGTGACTTGATGGAGTTCCTGACAGACCCTGTGACCTGGTGGATCGATCCGTTCACCTCGAACATGTTCATGCGCCGTGCCCTCTACGCCGGCCTGCTGGTGGTGCTCACAACCTCTGTCGTGGGCACCTGGGTGGTGTTGCGGGGCATGAGCTTTCTCGGAGACGCACTGGCTCACGGCGTGCTGCCCGGCATCGCCCTGGCCTTCATCCTCGGCTTCGACACCACTGTCGGAGCGCTCGTGGCCGCGCTGGCGATGGTGTGGGGCATCAACATGATCCGCAGCCATTCGCCCCTGCCCGAGGACACCTCGATCGGCGTCGTGTTCGTGGGCTTCCTGGCGCTGGCCGTGGTCATCATGTCGAGTTCCTCGGGTTCGTACACCGGTGATCTCAACCGGTTCCTGTTCGGCTCCATCACCGGCGTCAACGCCGGCGATCTTCGCCGCCAGGCCGTCGCCGCAGCGATCTCGCTCATCGGCGTGACCGTGTTCTACCGGGCCTTCCTAGTCATGACCTTCGACCAGGTGCAGGCCCAGGTTCTCGGCCTGCGCCCCCGTCTCAGCCACGCCGTGCTGCTGGTGCTGCTGGCCGTCTCGATCATCGCGTCCTTCGAAGCGGTGGGAAACCTGCTGGTGTTCGCGTTCTTGATCGCCCCGCCGGCGACGGCCGTGCTGCTCGTGCGGCGCGTGCCGCGCATCATGGCGGCGGCTGCCGCCATCGGAGCGGTCTCCACGGTGGTGGGGCTGCTCCTCAGCTATCACTACGACACCGCGGCCGGGGCCACCATGGCATTGGCCACCGTCGTCGTGTTCCTGGGAGTGCTCGCAACAAAGTCAGCGCTGCTCGCCATCGACAAGCGCCGAGCCGAGTCCCCGGCACCCGCAGCCTGAGCGCTGGCGCTCGGCCTCTGGTTTTTCCGCTCTTGTTCGCTGCGCTCACGGGCCGCTCGGGCCCCGGCCTCGCAAGCTCGGCCTCTGGTTCCCGCTAGCCCTCGACTTCTTCGTCTATGCGGTTCCAGAACGCCTGGCGGACGGCTCGCCGCAGCCGGTCCTGTCCCCTCAGGCTCCCGCCGACCACGTTCTCGACCGAGAACAGCAGGTCGCCGTCCAGCGACTCGGGAATGCGGGGGCGATAGTCCAGCAGGGCGTCGAACTCTGCGTCAGAAGCCCGGTAGAGCCAGCTGTCAGCGAAGGCCGTCGCTGCCGCCGCCACGGAGTCGACCGGGTCATAGGTGCCCGAGGCTTCCTCTTCGGGCCCCTGGCGCCGCCGGATGAACCGCGAGAGATCCTCCTTGGTGAGCTTGACCAACTCATCGGCCTCGTACACCAGTGCCGCCGGCTTGCCCGACTGCCCCTGCGGCGACGCCACGTTGATGAGCGTCACACGGACCCCGAGGTCCTGAACCTGCCGCACGCTCGGGACCAGCTGCCCGTCGCCCGCCAGCAGGAACGCGTCGCAAATGGCCCGCTCCTTGGACAACCTGACCAGGTCCCGCTGGATCGCCGCGCTGATCTGGAACTGCCGATCCTGCGCCGTGGCCGTCTCCAGGCGGAGCTTCATGTTCGGCAGCGTCGCGATGAGTTCCTGAGCCGAGGTGGGAACCCCGTCGCTCGAGCTGTCGTACCAGTAGGTGCGCAGCGGTCTGAGCCCGCAGACGTCGTCGGCGAGGCCCAGCAGGAAGTCGTTCGCTCCCAGCCCGTACAGCAGGATCTCCCGGCGATCAGAGCTGTTGCAGCACAGCAGCCCCCCTTGCTCGTAGAGATACTCAGCATCGACAAATATGGCGTAACGATCCACGAAAAACCACCTCCCAAGCCTCTTGTGGAGCCCGAGCCGTCTCGATGAAGCACGCCCAAGCCGAGTCCGACTGTAGTCCGACTTTGTGCGCGGACCTGAGCGACGATGTGTACGCCCCCTGGGACTCGAACCCAGAACCTGCGGATTAAGAGTCCGATGCTCTGCCAAATTGAGCTAGAGGCGCTGGCGTGCAACCATGCTAGCGCTGGCCGCGGGTCGACCCACCGTGCTCGACGGCGATGTCGGCAAGGCGCGCCATGACGACAAGCGGGTGACCGAGGGGAGTCGAACCCCCGACCTCCGGGACCACAACCCGGCGCTCTAACCTACTGAGCTACGGCCACCACGGCCCGCACCGGCGGGCGACCTCGAAGCGTAGCACCCTCGCGAGGCGGCTGCGCGCCTACCAGGGGGTGAAGCCGGGACTTCGCAGGAGCACACGAGAAGCCGCGGTAGCCTCTGGGCGCCCCTGTAGCTCAAACGGATAGAGCAGAGGGTTTCTACCCCTCAGGTTGCGGGTTCGAGTCCTGTCGGGGGCGCTAGCTAGGAGGCTGCGCAACGCCGACCGCAGGAGGAGGAACGCGCCGTGACCGACTCGCACCGACCCGGGAGCCGGCACAAGTCCAAGAGCCTCGGCCTCGGGATCCTGCGGCGCGCCGGCATCGAGATCGGAGGCGCCAAACCCTGCGACATCACCGTGCACGACGACAGGTTCTGGGACCGGGTGATCGCGCAGCGCGAGCTCGGGCTCGGCGAGTCCTACCAGGAGGGTTGGTGGGACGCCAACCAGCTCGACGAGTTCATCGCCGTCGTGCAGGCGCAGGACCTGCGCTCGCTGGTGCGCCCGCGGCCCTCGCTCGTGCTGCATGCCGCCAGGGCCGGCCTGCGAAACCGCCAGACCGTGGGCAGGGCCCGGCGCAACGCCGCCGCGCACTACAACATCGGCAACGACCTCTACGAGCGGATGCTCGACGCGCGGATGGTCTACTCATGCGGCTACTGGCAGGATGCAGAGGACCTCGACACCGCGCAGGAGCACAAGCTCGACCTCGTCTGCCGCAAGCTGCACCTCGAGTCCGGCATGAGGGTGCTCGACATCGGTTGCGGCTGGGGCGGGCTCGCACGCTTCGCGGCGGAGAGGTACGGAGTCGACGTCACCGGCGTCACGCCGGCCGCCGAGCAGGCGAGCCTCGCCCGGCGGGTCTGTGCGGGGCTGCCGGTCGAAATCATCGAGTGCGACTATCGCCACCTGGAGGGCAGCTACGACAGGATCGTGTCGATCGGGATGATGGAGCACGTCGGCCCGCGCAACCTCGCCACCTTCTTCGGCCAGTGCCGCAAGCTGCTCAGCGGCGACGGCATGATGCTGCACCACACCATCGGATCGCTGGTGTCCAAGAACTTCACCGATCCCTGGTTCGACAAGTACATCTTCCCCGGCGGTGTGATCCCCTCGCTCGCCCAGATCTCCTCGGCCGGCGCGCCCGACTGGGCGATCGAGGACCTGCACAACTTCGGCCCCTACTACGACCTCACGCTGATGGCGTGGCACCGCAACGTGTCGGCGGCCTGGAACGACCTGCCCGGCTACGACGAGCGCTTCCGCCGGACGTGGGAGTATTACCTGCTGGCCTCGGCCGGGTCGTTCCGGGCGCGGGTGCTGCAGCTCTGGCAGATCGTGTTCACCCGCAGCCGGCGCCGCTCGAGCGTGTACCGGCGCCCTGCATGAACCTCTGGCATCAAGCCGGGCGGGCGGCGCCGGCGCGAGCGTCCTGGAACTGCTGCTGCTCGGTGCTGCCCTGTAGCGCCAGGGTGGATGCGGTGCCGCCGGAGACGACGGAGGCGACCAGGTCGAAGTAGCCGGCACCGACCTCGCGCTGGTGCCTCGTGGCCGTGTAGCCGAGGCCCTCTGTGGCCATCTCACGCTGCTGCAGCGACACGTAGGCGGTCATGTCGCCGGACTCGTAGGCGCGGGCCAGATCGAACGCCGAGAAGTTGAGGGCGTGCCATCCGGCGAGGGTGATGAACTGGAAGGCGTAGCCCATCGACCCCAGCTCCTTCTGGAACGTGGCGATGGTCGCGTCGTCGAGGTGCGCCCGCCAGTTGAACGAGGGCGAGCAGTTGTAGGCGAGCATCTTCTCCGGGTGGGCGGAGCGCACGGCCTCGGCGAAGGCCCTCGCCTCATCGAGGTCGGGGGTCGAGGTCTCGCACCACAGCAGGTCGCAGTAGGGCGCATAGGCCAGGGCGCGCCGGATCGGCGCCTCGAGGCCCGGCTCGGTGACGTGGAATCCCTCGGCGGTGCGCTCGCCGGTCAGCCGGCCCCGGTCGCGCTCGTCGACGTCGCTGGTGAGCAGGCGGGCGCTGAGCGCGTCGGTGCGGGCTATCAGGATCGTGTCGACACCCATGACGTCGGCCGCCAGCCGCGCCGCCCGCAGGGTCGCGATGTGCTGGGAGGTCGGCACCAGCACCTTGCCGCCCATGTGCCCGCACTTCTTCGCCGAGCTGAGCTGGTCCTCGAAATGCACTCCCGCCGCGCCGGCCTCGATCATCGCCCTCATCATCTCGTAGGCGTTCAGGGGGCCGCCGAACCCGGCCTCGGCATCGGCCACGATGGGCAGCAGGTAGTCGCGGCCGGGGTTGCCGCCGGTCTCGCTCCACTCGATCTGGTCGGCGCGCCGCAGGGCGTTGTTGAGGCGGGCCACCATCGCCGGCACCGAGTCGCAGGGATACAGCGACTGGTCGGGGTAGACCTGCCCGGCGAGGTTGGCGTCGCCCGCCACCTGCCAGCCCGACAGATAGAGCGCCGGCAGCCCGGCCTTGGCGAACTGGATCGCCTGGCCGCCGGTCATGGCGCCGAGTGCGTGCACGTAGTCCATGTCGTGCAGCAGGCCCCAGAGCTTGGAGGCCCCGGCACGTGCCAGCGTGCACTCCGGCACCACCGAGCCGCGCAAGCGCACCACGTCGGCAGCGGTGTGGTCCCGCCGCACCCCCCGCCAGCGCGGATCGCCGGCCCAGGCGGCCTCGAGGGCCGCGACCTGCTCCGCGAAGCCAGGTGTCACCTGCCTCATTGCTTGCTTCATCGCTGCCTCCCCTGTCACTGGTGGTGCCTGCGCACCGCCGACGATCCTGCACCTCGCACGCGCCCCTGTGGCGGCGTCAGAGATGCGGCCCGAGCGCCGCAAGACCCTCGGACCTCTCCTGTCTCTCGGAACTCGCCGGTGCTCGTGCGGGTGTACTATTGCTAGAAATAATGGCCGGGGCGCGAGGTTCCGTGAGCGTGACGGCTACATCTCATCGTGCGCGATTTGTGTGGACGGACAAGATCTGCGATTCTTGCGATCCATGCCCGACAACCCTGGCCTATTGCTCCTCGGCCGGCGGGTGCGCCACGCCCGGCGGCGGCAGGGGCTCACGCTGGCGGCGCTGTCGGAACTTACGGGCAGGCCCGCGGCCTACCTGTCACGGCTCGAGAACGGCCGCATCGAGCCCCGCCTCGGCGTGTTGGGCGAGCTGGCCGAGGCGCTGGGCACCACCACCGCCGACCTGCTCGCGGAGGCGCCGCCGCAGCGGCGTGACGAGCTCGAGCTGGAGTTGCTCCAAGCCCAGGACCATCCCGCCTACGCCGAGCTGGGACTGCCGAGGCTGAAGCCCTCGGCCCGGCTCGACGACGGAACGCTCGAGCATCTGGTCGCCCTCGGGCGGGCGCTGCTGCGCACCGACAGCCCGGCGGACACCGTGGCGGCGGCCCGCAGGGCCAACTCCAAGCTCCGCTCCGAGATGCGGGAGCGGAACAACTACTTCGCAGACATCGAGAAGGTGGCCGCCACCGAGCTGGCACGGGCGGGTTATCCGGGCCAGGGCCCGATCAGCGAGCGGGTGCTCACCGAGCTAGTGGCCGGCCACGGCTTCCGCATCGAGCGGGTGTCGGGCCTGCCGCGCACGGCGCGCTCCATCACCGACACCCGGGATCGGGTCATCTACATCGGCGACCAGGACAGCCTCAAGGTTCGCCAGGCCCGCTCGGTGGTGCTGCAGACGCTCGGCCACTTCGCGCTGGCGCACTCCGACACCAAGGACTTCGGCGGCTACCTGCGCCAGCGCATCGAGTCCAACTACTTCTCAGCGGCCGTGCTGGCCCCGGAGGCTCCCGCCACGGAACTGCTGCAGGAGGCCAAGCGGCAGAACGACATCAGCGTCGAGGATCTCAAGGAGACCTTCTACATCTCCTATGAGATGGCCGCGCACCGCTTCACCAACCTCGCCACGGTTCACCTCGGCCTGCCGGTGCACTTCCTGCGCACGGACTCCGAGGGGGTCATCACCAAGGCCTACGAGAACGACGGTCTCAGGTTCCCGGTCACCTCCGACGGCGGGCTCGAGGGCGAGCGGGTGCCCCGGCAGTGGGGGGCGCGCCAGGGGTGGGCGGCCAGCGGCGGCTTCCTCCTGCACGAGCAGTACACGGTGCTCGACGATGGCGAGTACTTCTGCATCACCTATATCGAGACCGAGAACGACCGCAGCCCACATGCGGTCACGCTGGGCACGACGGCCGGCAACGCCGGTTTCTTCAGGGGCTCCGAGACGCTGCGACGCGAGCACGCCCGCGCCAGGGACGTGCAACCCGACGCCGAGCTGGTGAGCGAGTGGGAGGGCGTCGCCTGGCCCTCGGCCGCGCAGCGCAGCCACGTGCTCTCCGCGCTGCCCCCGTCGCTGGGGTCGTTCCTGCCGTTCCCGGGCATCGACCTGCTCGACGTCTACCGGTTCCTGGACCGCCGCCGTCGCAGGAGCCGCTAGGGGCATCGGGTGGGCCGGCGCTGCGGCATCGGCACGCTGTGTGTCGGACTGCGGGGCGCGTGCTGTGGCCTCCCGTGGGGCTCTGGCCTCCCGTGGGCGACGCTGCGGCAGCGGCGCGTTGTGTAGCCTTGGGCGCAGAGCGATACATGTCCGAGGCTGCCACCAAGATCCGCGTCCCTGCCAACCACCTGCTCGGCCCCCTAGTGGGCGAACACGACGAGAATCTCCGGCGCCTGCAGGACGCCTTCCCCGGCAGCCGCATCCATCTCCGCGGCAACGAGGTCAGCGTCCTCGGTGACGATGCCGACACCGTGGCCCGGCTCTTCGAGGAGTTGATCCTGCTCATCGAGCGGGGCCAGCGGCTCGACGACCGCACCATCGACCGCACCATCGACATGGTGCGCAGCAACGTGAGCGCGTCGGAGGTGCTGACCCACGATGTGCTGCGAGCCGCCGCCGGACGCGTCGTGCGCCCCAAGTCGGCCGGCCAGAAGCGCTATGTCGACATGATGGCACAGAGTGTGATCACCTTCGGGATCGGCCCCGCGGGAACGGGCAAGAGCTGGCTGGCCGTGGCGATGGCGGTGAGGGCCCTTCACGCCGAGGAGGTGAGCCGGATCATCCTGACGCGGCCCGCGGTCGAGGCGGGGGAGCGGCTCGGGTTCCTCCCCGGCGACCTCATGGCCAAGGTGGACCCCTACCTGCGACCCCTCTACGACGCGCTCTATGACATGGTCGGCAGCGAGGGCATGGAGCGCCTGCTGGAGCGGGGAGCGGTTGAGGTGGCGCCGCTGGCCTTCATGCGGGGTCGCACGCTGAACTCGAGCTTCATAATCCTCGACGAGGCCCAGAACACCACGCCCGAGCAGATGAAGATGTTCCTGACCCGTATCGGCTTCGGCTCCCGTGCAGTGGTGACCGGCGACGTCACCCAGGTCGACGTGGCCGGCGGGCGCAGCGGCCTGGCAGGGATCCAGAGGCTCCTCGGCGACATCGACGGGATCGGGTTCGTGCATCTCACCAAATCCGACGTGGTGCGCCACCGCATCGTGGCCGACATCGTGAGCGCCTACGACCGCGCCGGCTCAGCAACCGCCTGAGCCGTGGTGACTGCCGATCCCGCCCGGCGCACCGCTCTGTTGACGGTCAAGGGAACAGCCCCGAGGACGGTCGCGACCGATGAGCGCGAGCCGAACCTGGCGGCGCCGTCTGTGCCGGTGGACGCTGAGCGCTGGGCGGCACTGGCCACGGCCGTTCTGCGCTCCGAGGGGGTCGGCGCCGGCGAGCTGGGTCTGCTGTTCGTGGAACCGGGACGCATGGCGCGCCTCAACCTCGAGCACATGGGCATCGACGAACCCACCGACGTGCTCGCCTTTCCCCTCGACTGCGGTGGCGGTGGAGGTCCCGGCGCGCCCGATGCCGCGATCCTGATCGGTGATGTGGTCGTTTGCCCCGAGCGGGCCATGGCTCAGGCGGCCCGCCACGCCGGCCCCCACCACAACGGCAGCCTCTCCGACGAGCTGGCGCTGCTGGTGGTTCACGGCGTGCTGCACGTCCTCGGCTACGACCACGCCAGCGAAGCCGACGCAGCGCTGATGCAGGCACGCGAGAGGCACCTGCTTGCCGCGCACCACAGGCAGCCGTGAGTGAGACTGAGCCGGCCCGGCCTGGCACGGGCGACCCTTCGGGATCTGGCGGCGCGCGCCGGCGGCGCCAGGCGAGGCGAGCGCCTGCCGCGGCGGGCGGCTCTCGCGGGCGTCAGGCGATCGGGCCGCGGCGCCGGCGGCGCCGGTCAGGACACGGTCCGCAGGGCGCGGCCCCTGTTAGCGAGGACGAACTCATCGCCCTGACCTCGGCCGCCGCCGAGGCCGACACGATCGAGGACGCCGAGCGTGACATGATCGCCTCGGCGCTGGCGCTCGACCGCACCGTCGTGCGCGAGTTGATGGTGCCGCGCACCGACATGGTTACCGCGGACACCGCGATGACGGTCACCGAGGCGCTGGAGGTGGCCATCCGGCACGGGCTGAGCCGGCTGCCGGTGTGCCGCGCCGACGCCGACGACATCGTCGGGATCGTGCTGTTGAAGGACCTGGCTCGCACGGAGCGCTCCGGCAGGGGCGGCGACCCGGTGCAGGAGGCGATGCGCCGGGCCATGTTCGTTCCCGAGACCAAGAGGGTCGATCAGCTGCTGCGGGAGATGCGCACCGCCGGGGGTCACCTGGCCGTGGTCGTGGACGAGTATGGGGGCACCGCCGGCCTGGTGACCCTCGAGGACATCGTGGAGGAGTTGGTGGGGGAGATCGTCGACGAGTTCGACCGCCCCGAGCCGCTGCTCGAGCCGCTGGCGGGCGACGAGGCGCTCGTGCACGGCCGCATGCCCGTGGACCAGCTCAATGCCCTGGTGGGAGCGGAGCTGCCCGACGACGACTGGGACACCGTGGGCGGGCTGATCTTTAGCACGCTCGGCCACGTCCCCGACATCGGCGAGACCGTGGAGGTCGAGGGGCTGAGACTGCGCGTCGAGCACATGGAGGGCCGGCGCATCGCGCGCGTGAGGCTCACACGGACGTGACAGCCGGGGCCGCCTCGCACGACTCGGAGGACTCAGGCGGCACTGGCTCGGCGCCCAAGGCGGGCGTTGAGCATCGCTGCGGCTTCGTCGCACTGGTGGGCCGGCCCAACGCCGGGAAGTCCACGCTGCTGAACCGGATCGCCGGCCAGCACGTCTCGATCGTGGCCGCGACCCCCCAGACCACGCGCACCGCCCTCAGAGGGGTGATCACCCGCCCCGGAGTGCAGCTCGTCGTGGTGGACACGCCGGGCATCCACAAGCCCCGCAACCCCCTTGGGCGCTCCCTCAACGCGGCCGCCTCCGAGGCGATCCGGGAAGTCGACGTGACGTGTCTGGTGATCGACGCCGCCGCGCCCGTGGGACGAGGCGACAGGTTCATCGCCGCGACACTGCCGCGGGACTCGATCGTCGTGGTGACCAAGGCCGACCGGGTGCGGCCCGCAACCATGATGGCCCAGCTCGCCGCCGCCGGCTCGCTGGACTTCCAGGCATATTTCCCTGTGAGCGGGCGCACCGGGGAGGGTGTCGAGACCCTCGTGGAATACCTCGCAGGTCGCATGCCGGAGGGCCCGGCGCTGTATGAGCCCGGCACCGTCTCGGACGCATCGGAGGCGTTCAGGGTGGCCGAGCTGGTGCGCGAGCAGCTTCTCAGGTCGGCCCGCAAGGAGTTGCCCCACTCCATCGCCACGTGCGTGACGCTGTGGGACTGGCCCCTGATCCGCTGCGAGATAACCGTCGAGCGCCCCTCGCAGAAGGCGATCGTGATCGGCAGGGGCGGGTCGGTGCTCAAGGAGGCGGGCACAGCGGTGCGCTCGCGGCTGCCCGAGGGCGCCTACCTCGAACTCGCCGTGCGGGTGGACCGGGACTGGCAGCGCCGCGGCCGCGCGCTGTAGCGGCCAGGCTGTAGCTTCGCAGTCGATGATCCGGGCCGATCTTGAACTGAGCCGCCGATGATCCCGGCCGATCTCGAACTGAGCCGCGTGCCGGCGCACATCGCCTGTGTCATGGACGGCAACGGGCGCTGGGCGCAGGCCAGGGGACTCCCGCGCACCGAGGGCCACCGCGCCGGCGAGGAGGCCCTGTTCGACGTCATGCAGGGCGCGCTCGACGTGGGCGTGAAGTGGCTCACCGTTTACGCCTTCAGCACGGAGAACTGGACGCGGCCGCCCGAGGAGGTGCGCTTCCTGCTGGGGTTCAACGAGGACATCCTGCTGAGGCGCCGCGACGAGCTGCACGAGCGGGGAGTGCGGATCCGCTTCGTCGGCCGGCGCGACCGGCGGGTGCCGCGGCGGCTGCTGCGCCTGATGGACGAGACGGTCGAACTGACCAGGGATAACCGGGAGATGACCTTCACCATCGCCTTCAACTACGGCGGGCGCGCCGAGATAGTCGATGCCGTCCGGGCCGTCGTGGCGGCGGGGATCTCGGCCGAGCGTGTCACCGAGCGCACCATCGCCCGCCGCCTGTACGACCCGGAGATGCCCGAGCCCGACCTGATGATCCGCACCTCCGGGGAGTTCCGAACCTCGAACTTCCTGCTGTGGGAGCTCGCCTACAGCGAGCTGTACTTCACCGAGACGGCTTGGCCGGACTTCCGCCGCGGCGACCTGTACGAGGCGATCAGGGCGTACCAGGAGCGAGAGCGACGCTTCGGCAGGGTCGCGCCCAACGGTGCGAGCAGGCGGTGACCGGCGGCTGAGCGGTGGGCCTGTACCGCGACGAGGCCGTGGTGCTGCGCACCTGGAAGCTGGGCGAGGCCGACCGCATCCTCTGCCTGCACGCCCTCGGGCACGGCAAGGTCAGGGCCGTGGCCAAGGGGGTTCGCCGGACCAAGTCCAAGTTCGGGGCGCGCCTCGAGCCTGCCTCCCATGTCGCTGTGCAGCTCTACCGGGGCCGCGGCGACCTCGACACGCTCACGCAGGCTGTGACGATCGACCGCTTCGGGAGCCTGCGCAGCGATCCCGAGCGCTTCGCCAGGGCGTCGGCCATGCTGGAGGCGGTCGACCGCCTGGCTGCGGAGGGTGCCGCAGACTCGCAGCGCCACGTGATGCTGGTGCGTGCGCTGACGACCCTCGACCACCTCGACAGCCCGCTGGTGATGGCCGGTTTCTTCCTGAAGCTCCTGACCCTGGAGGGCGTGCAGCCCGAGCTGGACAGCTGCGTGTCCTGCGGCGCCGCCGAGGGTCTTGAGGCCATCGACATCGCCTCCGGGGGGGCGCTGTGCCGGCAGTGCCGCCGGGGCAGGCGGGCCAGGCCGGAGACTCTGGAGGTCATGCGCCAGATCCTCGACGGCCGGTTGAGCGCGGCGCTGCGCCGCCCGCCCGACAAGGTCACCGATGAGGTCGCGGCGGTGGCCACCGCGGCGATGGAGTCCCACCTGGAGCGCCGGCTCCGCTCGGTAAGGGTGCTGAGCGACGGCCGGCCGTAGCCCCCTCGATCCTGGCACTAAGGGCCGGTGGGAGGCGCCGCGAGCGACTGCCGGCCCAAATTGCTGGCGGCCCGCGCTCGCTACGGTAACCTGGCGCATTGACGCGCACGCGACGCGCTCACACACTCACTAGAGGAGAGTTCCTTGCCACGGCTCCACTTCAAGGGAAAGGTCCTGGTCGAGAACCATCACCTCGCCGTGCCTTTCCACGAACTGGTGCCGGATCGCGAGAAGGGATTGAGCGAGAAGGCGAATCTTCACCACGACAACCTGATTGTCCACGGCGACAACTTGGCGGCGCTGAAGGCTCTACTGCCGATCTACCACGGCAAGGTGAAGTGCATCTACATCGACCCGCCATACAACACCGGCAAGGAAAACTGGGCCTATAACGACAAAGTGAACTCCCCCCTAATGCAGTCATGGCTTGGACAGGTGGTTGACCGCGACGACCTTACCCGTCACGACAAATGGTGCTGCATGATGATGCCGCGCCTGAAACTCCTGCGCGAACTGCTTCGCGGTAATGGGTTGATATTCGTGTCCATCGACGACAACGAGGTTCACCACTTGCGTTGCTTGATGGATGAGGTGTTCGGGGAACACAACCGCGTCGGGCAGATCATCTGGCACGGCTCTACCGATAACAATCCCACCAACATCGCCATCGAGCACGAGTACATCGTCTGCTATGCCGCCAACAAGGAGGAACTAGAGGAGGAGTGGAAGTCATCGCATTTCGGACCCAAGGAGACGCTTCAGCGCATTGGTGCTGAACTCATTGCCGCGCACTCCGACCCGGCCGAACGTCAGCGCAAGTACGCCAGCTGGCTAAAGGAACATCGAACGCAGCTCAAGCCTTTAGATGACTACAAGTTCATCGACGACGGTGGTGTCTACACAGGAAGCCGAAGCGTCCACAACCCCGGCCGCGAGGGCTATCGTTATGACGTATTGCACCCCGTAACGGGTAAGCCCTGCAAGGAACCTATGATGGGCTACCGCTTCCCGCAATCCACCCTTGAACAGCTACTTGCAGAGGATCGCGTCCTGTTCGGCAAAGACGAGTCAAAGATCATCGAGCTCAAGACGTATGTCGATGACTACAAGGCGAAACTGGGTAGCGTCATCGGAGGAATCGACTCACGTCGCGGAGCGAACGAGATTCGCGAGATCTTTCCCGAGAACTCCCAGATCTTCAAGAACCCCAAGCCCTCAGCGCTGATCGGTGAACTGCTGTCCTTCGCATCCGACGACGACTCCATCGTGCTTGACTCCTTCGCCGGTTCCGGCACGACTGCGCACGCCGTCCTGTCTCTGAACCACCAAGACGGCGGCAACCGGCGCTTCGTTCTCGTGGAGTGTAAGAACTATGCCGACACCATAACGGCCGAGCGGGTACGTCGCGTCATTCTGGGGATCCCAAGTGCCAGGGACGAGGCTCTCAAGGCTGGTCTCGGCGGCACCTTCAGCTACTTTAGGGTCGGCCGCCCCATGCGGCAGGAGTCGCTGCTTGACGGATCGAACCTGCCGTCATGGGCAAAGCTCGCTTCCTACATCTTCTTCACGGCCACCGGCCAGGAGTTCGACTCGGCCGAGGCCGATCCGGAGACCAGCTTTGTTGGAAGCACAGAATCTCATGATGTCTTCCTGTTCTACGAGCCCGATATTGAGGAGCTCAAGAACCTCGTGCTCACGCTGCCCAAGGCTCGCTCCCTGCCCCCAGGATCAAGAAGGAGACTAGTCTTCGCTCCCACCAAGTTTCTTGATCGGGAGTTTCTTCACCGGTACCGAATCGACTTCCAGCAACTGCCTTTCCAGATCTATGAGGCAGTCGAGAGGCTGGAAGCATGATTCTAAAGGAGTACCAGAAACGGACGCTGGAGACGGTCCGCAGACTTCTCGCAGAGCTGGCGAGACGGCGGGCACAGGACGAACAAGCGCGCCGACAAAATCCGGAATGGGATTCGAACTGGGTCGAAAAGGCGTGGAATAGTACTTTCCCGGGTCGAGCCTTCCACTCACGCCGCGATGGACGCGGCGAGCACCTGCCCGCATTTTGTCTCAAGATCCCGACCGGAGGTGGCAAGACACTGCTCGCGGTGCGGGTTATCGCTCTCGTCAACTCGCAGTTCCGGCGGAACCGGCGGGGTCTGGTGCTGTGGATCGTGCCGACGACACAGATTTTCAACCAGACGCTCAGCGCGCTCAGAGACCTTGACCACCCCTATCGTCAGCAACTCGATCGATCATCGGGCCAGCGCACTCGCATCCTGGAGAAGGACACGGCGTTCACACGGCGCGACATCGACGAGAACCTTTGCGTTCTCCTTCTTATGCTCCCCTCAGCTAATCAACAGACGAAAGACAGGCTGCGCATGTTTCGCGACAGCGGGGGATTCGATGAGTTCTTTCCTTCGGACGATGATCCTGTTGCGCACGCCAAGCTGCTGGAAGACCATCCCAATTTGGACACTTTCGAGAACGCGGCGTCACATTGGGGTCCTTGCATTAAGACCTCCCTCGGGAACACGGTGCGACTGCTGAGGCCTCTGATCATTCTCGACGAGGGGCACAAGGCCTACAGTGCCAATGCGAAAGCGACGCTCGAGGGGTTCAACCCGTGCATGATCGTCGAACTTTCGGCCACCCCTGCCCGCAGTGCCAATAACGCCGTTGAGATCTTGGGCAGGGAACTCAACGACGAAGAGATGGTCAAGCTAGACCTCTACATCCGAAACAATGCGAGCGGCGACTGGCGCAATACCATGCTGAAGTCGATTGAACATCGTGAGCATCTAGAAGAGGAGGCAAAACGTCTCGAAGCTGAGTCAGGGACCTACATCCGACCCATCTGCGTTATTCAGGTGGAGCGAACCGGCAAGGAGCAGCGAAAGCCTGGGTACGTTCACACCGACGACGTGCGCGATTATCTCATCCGATACCCGGGAGTGGCACCGGAGCACATAGCTGTCAAGACCAGCGCGAAGGATGAGCTCAAGGATGTGGACCGCGTAGACGGCCTTATGTCCCGTGACTGTCCGATCCGGTTCATCATTACCAAGCAAGCGCTCCAAGAGGGCTGGGATTGCCCCTTCGCCTACGTTCTCACCATCCTGACCAACCCGACGTCGAAGACGGCGATCACCCAGCTTGTAGGTCGCATCCTGCGGCAGCCCTATGCCTCCAAGACGGGCATGCGGCTGCTCGACGAGAGCTATGTCTTCTGCTTCAGTCGGCGGGGGAACGAACTGTTGAAGGAGGTAAGGAAGGGTTTTGGGCTTGAAGGGCTGCAGGGGCTTGAGGGAAGAGTAGTACTCGACGACGGCTCCGCGCGCTCGCTGGCAACTCAGACGACCCGGCAGCAAGGTCGGTATCGGGCGGCGACTCGCGATCTCGTCCTTCCCGCTTTCATGATCGAGGATATAGATGGTTGGCGGCTCGTTCACTACGAGGCGGATGTCCTCTCGCGGTTGCCTTGGGACGAAATCGACCTTTCGGCGCTGGGCGATCTGACGCTGGATGAAGGCAGTGGCGAGGACTCCTTGCTGGTGGCGAATCTGACGGACGAACCGCTTGTACCGGAAGCGGGCACCGCGGACTACGGACATCCCTTGCACGTCGAAGCAGCTGGCGGCGGCTCGGGTAACGGGGACGACCCCGTGGATTACTTCTTCGCGGCCAGCCACCTCCTGGATCTTGTGCCCAATCCGTGGCGCGGACGCGAGCTTGCTCGGCGAACATTCAATGCACTGTTAGATCGTTATCCTGTCGAACGCGTGGCAGCCAACCACGTCTTTATCCTTGAGGAGATTCGTCGTCACGTCGAAATGGAACGCGACCGCCTGTCGCGCAAGGTCTTCGGCGATCTTCTGGAGTCCGGAGAGATGCGCTTTCTGGTTGTCGCGGAGGACCTCGGATTCAATCGCCTGCCTTCGGAGATCGAGGTTCCGAGGGCGAAGCAAGCGAACCGGGAGGATGGCAGTCCCTACCAGCGCAACCTCTTCGATATTACCACGGAGAATGATCTCAACCAGTTTGAGAACAAGGTCGCCACCTATCTTGACCAGCAGGCCCGGCTCTTCTTCTGGTACCGCAATCGCCCCCGGAAGGACTACTACGTTCAAGGCTGGAAGCCGCGCCGGATCTATGCCGACTTCATCGTGACGCTACAGGGCGAGGAGCCCGAAGCAGATGACGGCTTCCACAAGGTGTTCGTGATCGAAACCAAAGGCGTTCACCTGAAGGCGTCTGAAGATACCGACTACAAGCGGTCCGTATTCGACATCTGCGGAAAGCACGCCCGCAGAGCCGATTGGGCTGAGTTCGTGCCCGCTATGCGAAGCAAGATCATGCGCTTCGAGGTGGTGGGCGAAGACGAGTGGCAAGCGCGGCTGAATAAGATGGTGTTTGCAGGGGACGCGTGAGGACTTTGAGCGCACCTGTGACGACGACACCGACAGCCCCTAATCAGGATCTCTTTGAGCGGGTGGTCAACCTTTGCCAGCGGCGCGGCTTCGTGTTCCGCTCGGCGGAGATCTACGGCGGCTTTCGCTCCGCGTACGACTATGGCCCGCTCGGCGTGCTGCTGCTGCGCAACGTCAAGGAGCAGTGGTGGCGCTCCATGGTGCAGCTGCGCCACGACGTGGTCGGTCTCGACGCCTCGATCTTGTCGCCGCCCGCGGTGTGGCAGGCCTCGGGCCATCTCGAGAACTTCAGCGACCCGCTGGTGGACTGCCGCGCCTGCGGCAGCCGCCACCGCCAGGACAAGTTGGATGACCCCGACACTTGCTCCGATTGCGGCGAGCGGGGCTCGCTGACCCCGCCGCGCCAGTTCAACCTGATGTTCTCGACGCACGCCGGGCCGGTGGTCGACTCCGCGGCCGAGGTGTACCTGCGCCCCGAGACCGCCCAGGGCATGTTCATCAACTTTGCCAACGTGCTGCGCACGAGCCGCAGGACGCCGCCCTTCGGGATAGCGCAGATCGGCAAGTCGTTCCGCAACGAGATCACGCCGGGCAACTTCGTGTTCCGAACCCGCGAGTTCGAGCAGATGGAGATGGAGTATTTCGTCCCGCCGGGCGAGGCGGACCGCTGGTACCGGCACTGGTGCGAGGCCCGCCTGCAGTGGTATCTCGATCTCGGGATCAGCCCTGCGATGCTGCGCCTGCGCGAGCACGGGCCAACGGAGCTGAGTCACTACTCGTCGGCCACCTCCGACGTGGAGTTCCTGTTCCCGTGGGGCTGGGACGAGCTTGAGGGGATCGCCAACCGGGGCGACTACGACCTGCGCTGCCATGCTGATAGCTCCGGTGAGAGGCTCGATTACTTCGATCCGGCTGCGGGCGAGCACCGCGTCCCCCACGTGATCGAGCCGGCCGCGGGCGCGACCCGGGCGGCCATGGCCTTCCTGATGGCGGCGTTTCACACCGAGCAGGTCAACAACGCCGAGCGGGCCGTGCTGCGCCTCGATCCGCGGCTCGCGCCCTACCAGGTCGCGGTGCTGCCGCTGTCCCGCAAGGAGGCGCTGGTGCCGGTCGCCAACCGGGTGTTCGACCTGATCAAGGGCTCTTGGAGCTGCGACTACGACGAGACCCAGGCCATCGGCCGCCGCTACCGGCGCCAGGACGAGATCGGCACGCCGCTATGCGTGACCGTGGACTTCGAGACGCTCGAAGACGACGCGGTCACGGTGCGCGACCGCGACACCATGGCCCAGGACCGCGTCAGCATCGACCGTCTGCCCACCCATCTGAGCGACCGCTTGAGCGTCTAGTAGTTGAGCCTTCGCGGTTTTGTGGGATGGGGGGTGGTTGAGGGTCCCTGTGTGGGGGTCGAGGCCCTGCTGGAATCGGTTGTGTAAGCGACCGACGATCCAGGAGGGCCTCGATGGCTGCGGATGTTATGGGGGTGCGGTTGGGTTTGCCGCAGTTGCGGGTGTTGGGGGTTGTCTCGGACTCCCCGGAGCGGTTGGTGGTGGCTGTGGAGGCCACCTGGCGGCGGTTGCGGTGCCCTCAGTGCGGGTTCAAGTGCCATAGGGTGCATGACCGGCGCGATAAGCGGGTGCGTGATCTGGAGATCTCGGGGCGGGTGGTGACGCTGGTGTGGCGGCGCCGCCGGTTCCGCTGCGACGACTGCGGCAGCCGGTTTTTGGAGGAGCATCCGGCGTTCGAGGGCGGGTTGACGGGGCGGCTGGCGCGCAGGCTGGTGGCCGATGCCAGGGTCATGCCGGTCTCGGCGGCCGCGAGGCGTCACGGGCTGAGCTGGTGGCTGGTGATGGGCGTGCTCAGCTCCTGGGCCGGGCTTGTGGCTGAGCATCGCAGAAGCCGCGTGTGCAGGGTGCTGTTGGTGGATGAGACCTCGATCCGCAAAGGGCATCGTTACGTGACCGTGGTCGCCTGCGGCGACACCGGCCGGATCCTGGCGCTGATCCCGTCGCGCACCACCGCCGCGCTGTCAACGTTCCTAGCTCAGCAGGGGTATAGATGGTGCAAGCAGGTCAAGGTCGTGGTCAGCGACGGATCGCCCGCCTACAAGGCCGCCATCACCCAGCACCTGGGACACTGTCGGCATGTGCTGGACCGGTTCCACGTCATCAGATGGTTCACAGCGGGGCTCACCGCGGTGCGCCGCGACACCCAACGCCGACAGCCCCCGGGCGTCCAGCCTGTCTTTGACCGCGACGTGTTCCGAGCCAGGTTCCTGCTGCTACGCCGCGGCGACACCCTCACAGACTCTGACCGGCAGCGGCTCGACACGCTGTTCGAGGCGCACCCAAGGCTCCAAGCCGGCTGGGACGCGCTACAAGAACTCCACGGCCTCTACACCGCCGACGACCACCAAGGCGCCCTCGCCGCCCTTGACCGGTTCTGTGACCTCTACCAAACCGGCAAGCTACCCGAATACCACAAAATCGTAGACACCATCATCCAATGGAGCCCCGAAATCCTCGCATGGCACCACACCAGCCGACCCAGCAACGGCCGCATCGAGGGCATCAACAACCTCCTACAAATCCTACGACGCACCGCCCACGGCTTCACCAACCCCACCAACTACCAAACCCGAGCACTCCTCATAACATGAACCCAACCGACACCAGCAACCCCCATCCCACAAAAACGCGAAGGGCCTAGTAGTTGCCAGAACAGTCGGGGCGTTGACCGCCTGGGGCGGGTGGCTGGCGCCTTGGTGAGTGCTCGTGCCCGCCTTGCTGTTTGTGGTCGCTGGGTCTGGAATCGGACGGCTGCCAGGGGTCTGGGTGCTCCGAGCTCTGGTTGCAGTTATCAGTCGGGCTGGACAGCAGGGTTCGCTCGGAGCATTCGTCGACAAGTCTCTCGTCATAGTCGCTGTCGGTCGTGCTGAACAGCAGGGGTTGTTCGGGGGCGCGCGCGGGTCCGTAGCTGATGCTGTTGGGTGGGTGCAGGGTGTGGCGTTCGTCGGGTCGTTTGTGGACTTGCCAGCCGTGGTGGTGGATCTTGTTGTGGCAGTCCCAGCAGACGGGGACCATGTTGTCGATCTTGGTGACGCCGCCTTGGGATACGGGCACGATGTGATGTATCTGGCACATATCCGGGCGTGCTGCGCAGTGGAAGCAGCCGCCCCAGCGGTCGAGCAGTGCCTGGCGCTGGCCTTCGGTGGCGGTGCGCGAGGACTTGGTGCGCCAGAGTGCCGCGCCGGTGGTGTCGTAGACGTAGCCGGTGAGCCTGGCGTTGCAGACAAGTTCTTCGAGCACCGCGTCCGGTAGCCGTGATCCGTCGAGGAGTTCCGCGATGAGCTTGCCGGTGGCGGGGTCTACGTGTGCACTCACGCTGATGTCGGCAAACGACTTGCCCACGGCAGTCGCCTTAGTTTGACGGGCATCCGATCCCGTGGGTTGGCCGGTGCCAAGGTCCGTGTCTGCCGCGCCGGAACCGCGACTTGGCGGCGGTTGCGGTGCCCGGGCTGCGGGTTCTGGTGCCATAGGGTGCATGACCGGCGCGATAAGCGGGTCCGCGATCTGGAGATCTCGGGGCGGGTGGTGACGCTGCTGTGGCGGCGGCGCCGGTTCCGCTGCGACAACTGCGCAACGCGGTTCTTGGAGGAGCATCCGGCGTTCGAGGGCCGGTTGACCGGGCGGCTGGCGCGCAGGCTGGTGGCCGATGCCAGGGCCATGACCGTGTCCGCGGTGGCGAAGCGTCACCGGTTGAGCTGGTGGCTGGTGATGGGCGTGCTAACGGTGTGGGCTGAGGTGGTGGCTGAGCATCGCAGAAGCCGCGGGTGCAGGGTGCTGCTGGTCGATGAGACCTCGATCCGCAAAGGGCACCGTTACGTCACGGTGATCGTAAACGGCGACACCGGCAGGACCTTGGCGCTGATCCCGTCGCGCACCACCGCAGCACTGTCGACGTTCCTGGTTCAGCAGGGCCATAGATGGTGCAAGCAGGTCAAGGTCGTGGTCAGCGACGGCTCGCCCGCCTACAAGGCCGCCATCGACACCCACCTCGGACACAGCCGCCATGTGCTGGACCGGTTCCACGTCATCAGATGGTTCACGGCCGGGCTCACCGCGGTGCGCCGCGACGCCCAACGCCGGCCCCCGGGCGCCAAACCCGTCTTTGACCGCGACGTGTTCCGAGCAAGGTTCCTGCTGCTGCGCCGCGGCGACACCCTCACCAAAGCCGACCAGGACCGGCTCCACACGCTGTTCGGGGCGCACCCGAAGCTCAAGGCCGGCTGGGACGCCCTGCAAGAACTCCACGGCCTCTACACCGCCGGCGACCACAACGAAGCCGACAAAGCCCTCGACAGGTTCTGCGACCTCTACCAAACCGGACAACTATCCGAATACCACAAAATCGTCGACACCATCATCAAATGGTACCACGAGATCCTCAACTGGCACCACACCCACCGGCCCAGCAACGGCCGCATCGAGGGCACCAACAACCTCCTACAAGTCCTACGACGCAGCGCCCACGGCTTCACCAACCCCGCCAACTACCAAACCCGAGCACTCCTCATAACATGAACCCCACCGACACCAGCAACCCCAAACCCACGATTCCGCGAAGGGCCTTCTTGTTGCTGACGCTAGTCGTAGTTGTGGTAGCCGAAGTAGTCGTAGAAGTCGGAGCCATAAGCAGCCTCGAAACCGTCGGGTGTGCCATCGTGGTATTCTGTTCTGGCGTCCTCTACTGCTTCGGCCCACGCTGCTTCGGCCTCGTAATCGTAGTAGTCGTCGTAGCTGTACGTCATTGTCGTGGTAGCGGCCGCCTTGGCGGCGGATACGGCGACCTCTTTCGCAGCATGGTAGGCGTCGTCGTATTTGGCTTCGTCACCGAGGGCGATCCTGGCATCGGCTAAGGCGAAGTGGACGCCAGCTAAGTCGCGTCGGTCTATGGCAGCGTAGACAGCCGTAATGGCGACGTAGGCGGCTTTGGCGTATTCTGATCTGGATTCCTCCCATGCAGCTACGGCATGGTAGTCGTAGCAGTAGTAGCCGTAGTCGTAGCAGTAGTCGTCGTAGTAGCACCAGTAGTAGTAGTCGACGCAGTGGTAGGTAGCGGCCGCCTTGGCGGCGGATACGGCGACCTCTCTCGCAGCATGGTAGGCTAAGTCGTAGGTGTCATCGCATTTGGCTTCGGCACCCAGGGCGATCCTGGCATCGGCTAGGGCGATGTGGGCGGCAGCTAGGTCGCGTCGGTCGATGGCTGCGTAAACGGCCTCTATGGCGACGTAGGCGGCTTCGGCGGCGGCACCATAGGCTTCGTATGCGGCGTATAGCGAGCGGCTCACGACGAGAACATACCGCGGATGACTGACCTCGGAAATCGAGGCCGTCAAGCACCTCGTTCTGTCGGAAGCAAAATACGACTGAGCAGCCGCCAGCACTTACACGGCCACTGCCTGCCACGGCCATCACACACGCTCGCAACCTCCGAGTGAACCTGGCCCGCGGTGATCGGGTAGGTTCGGCGGCGTTCGACACCGAGCAGGTCAACGATGCCGAGCGACCGCGCGCGAGTCCTGGGGCGTTGTGATCGGGTAGGTTCGGCTGCGATGGGGATCTTGGGCGAGGATGTCGCCAGGGTTCGTGCGGCCACCGACATCGTCGCGCTCATCGGCGAGCACACACAGATCAAGCGCTCCGGTCGCAGCTGGATGGCTCGCTGCCCGCTCCACGGCGAGCGCACGCCCTCGCTCTCGGTGTCACCGGACAAGGGGGTGTACTACTGCTTCGGCTGCCAGCGCAGCGGCGACGCCATCACCTTCGTGCAGGAGATCGAGGGCCTCGACTTCGCCGCGGCCGTCGAGACGCTGGCCGGGCGCGCCGGCATACAGCTCCGCTACGAGCGTCGCGCCGAGAACGCGGCGCGCGGCCGGCGCAGGAGACTGCTCGAGGCCGTGGCCCAGGCCAGGGACTTCTACCACCGGCGCCTGCTCAGCGATCCCGACGCCGGCCCGGCACGCATTTACCTGCGGTCGCGGGGCTACGACGGCGACCTGGTGCGCCGCTGGCACATCGGCTGGGCGCCCGACGCCTGGAACGCCCTCGCCCACCACCTGCGAATCAGCAACGAGGATCTGCGCGACTCGGGCCTGGGCTTCATCAACCGCAGCAACCGCCCGCAGGACTTCTTCCGGGCGCGGGTGCTGTTCCCGATCACCGACGACCGCGGCGACCCCGTGGGCTTCGGCGGACGGATCATGCCGGGCGCGACCGGGCCCAAGTACATGAACACCTCCAGCGACGCCGCCGTGTACGACAAGAGCAAGGTGCTCTACGGGCTGCACGAGAACCGCAAGGAGATCGTCAGGGCCGGCCGGGCCGTCGTCTGCGAGGGCTACACCGACGTGATCGGCTGCGCGGTCGCCGGCATCGGGCTGGCGGTAGCCACCTGCGGCACCGCGCTCACCCAAGAGCATGTGCGGCTGCTCAGCCGCTTCTCCGCCGGCACGCTGGTGCTGGCCTTCGACGCCGACGCGGCCGGACTCGACGCGGCCGGCCGCGTCTACGAATGGGAGCGCAAGTTCGGGCTGGAGGTGCTGGTCGCCGATCTGCCGGCCGGTGAGGATCCGGGCGATCTGGGCCAAGCGGAGCCGGCTCGCCTGCGCCGGGCGGTGGATCAGGCGGTGCCGTTCCTGCAGTTCAGGGTCGACCGCGTGCTGGAGGCCGCCGATATGTCCACGATCGAGGGCCGGGCCAGATCGGCGGAGCGGGCCGTGGAGGTGGTGCGCCTGCACCCCGACGCCATGGTGCGCGATCCCCACGTGGTCAGGATCGCGGACCGCTGCCGGGTGGACGTCGAGCAACTCCGCCGCTATGTCACCGGGCGCCCGGACGGATCGGCGGATCCTGCCGGCGGCGACCGCCGCGCCCGCGCCGGCGACCGCCGCGCCCGCGCCGGCGCCCAGCGGGACGTGCCCCGGCTCACCCCCGAGGACGAGGCGCTCCGGCTGGCCATACATCGCCCGGAGTCGGTGGGGGACAGCCTGCACGCCACCCTGTTCGGGGACCCGCTGCGCCGGCAGGCGTTCGAGGCTCTGGCCTCCTCCGGCGGGGTCTCGGAGGTGTCGGAGGGGGTGCCGCCCGAGGCAGCGCGCCTGCTGCGCCGCCTCGCCGTGGACCCCGGCGACGCGCCCGTGGACGATGTGCTGTCGGGACTCGCCCGCCTGGCCGCGAGCCGGGCGATGGGCGACCTGAGGCGCATGGCGGCCTCGGGCGGCGACCCGGAGCACCGCAGGCAGTGCGTGGCGAGCATCGCCTGGCTCAAGTCGCAGTCCGAGCGGCTCGGCGAGAGCAACGCCCGCGGCGCAGTGCTCGAGCAGCTGCTGCCCTGGCTGGTCGAGCACGGCCGCCGGCACGGATAGCGTCCGCCGCCATCACCCCCGGCAGCCGGCGGCACCGCTGTGCAGGTCGGGGAAGCTCGACTGTGAGCGGATTCGCCGCTCTGCTCGGGTGCGCCGCCGCCTGGTAGCCTGCCGCGCCGGTCCGGGGTAGCTCAACTGGCAGAGCAAGCGGCTGTTAACCGCTAGGTTGTGGGTTCGAGTCCCACCCCCGGAGCAACGCCGGAGCACATGCCGTGCGACGATCGCGGCGGACCCGCCTCGGAGCACAGGGGACTGAACCGCGGCGGGCAAAGGTCAGGCTCTTGCGACGATGGCCGCAGCACGCTCTAGGCCTACCGGGACCGGATGGGTGGTCTGCTGCCAGGAGACCACCGGCGGTAGGGTCGGTACGGGCTCGTAGCTCAGTGGTCAGAGCAGGGGACTCATAATCCCTTGGTCGTGGGTTCGATCCCCACCGAGCCCACCTTGGATCTCACCTGGAGCGAAGCGCAAGAGCAGATGCGCGCCGAGCTGCGGCAGTGGCTCCGGCACAGCCTCGCCGAGTGGCGCGCCGGAATCGGCACCGAGCTCTCCGGTGACACGCGCGCCGGCTTCGCGCAGCAGCTGCTCTGGGAGCGGCGGCTCTACGAGGCCGGGTGGTCGGCAGTGTCGTGGCCGCGGGCCTACGGGGGACGCGACGGCACGCTCTGGGACTGGCTGATCTTTGAGGAGGAGTACTGGAGCGCCGGCGCCCCGCAGCGGGTCACCCAGAACGGCATCCAGATCCTTGCGCCGTCCATCTTCGAGCACGGAACGCAGACCCAGCGCGACCGCCTGCTGCCCCGCATCGCCGCGGCGACCGATCTCTGGTGCCAGGGCTGGTCGGAGCCGAACGCCGGCAGCGACCTCGCGGGCGTCTCCAGCCGGGCGCGGCGCGTCCAGGGGGGATGGCTGCTCGACGGCCAGAAGACCTGGACGACCAGGGGCGCATTCTGCACGCACCTCTTCGGGCTGTTCCGCTCGGACCCGGACTCGTCGCGCCATCGCGGCCTGACGTACCTGCTGGTGCCGCTGGACATCAAGGGCGTGACCGTGCGCGGCTTCGAGCGTCTCGACGGCGACGAGGGCTTCGCGGAGGTGTTCTTCGACGAGGCGTACCTGCCCGAGGACGCGGTCGACGGCGGTGTCACCCTTGGCGAGGTCGGCGGGGGGTGGCGCGTCGCCGTGTCGGCCGCCAGCACCGAGCGCGGGCTGCTGCGCTCGCCCGGCCGCTACCAGGCCACGGTGGCGGAGCTGCTCGGGCTCTGCGCCGAGCGCGGCGCCGGCGCGGCCATGCGGCGCAGGCTGGCGGCGGCGTGGATGCGGGCCGACGCATACCGCTTGCAGACGCTGCAGACGGTCAGCACGCTGGTAGCGGGCGGCGATATCGGATCCGAGGCCAGCCTGGCGAAGCTGTGGTGGTCCGAGCTCGATATCGAGTTGCACGAGATCGCTCTGGACCTGCTCGGCGCCGCTGCCGAGGAGGAGGGCGCCTGGAGCAAGGGGCACCAGTTCTCGCTTGCCGGGCCCATCTACGCCGGCACCAACGAGGTGCAGCGCAACATCGTGGCCGAGCGCGTCCTGGGACTCCCGCGATGATCGCCGCCGATGCTCTGGGAGTTGTAGCTGCCGGGCGGGACGATGGCTGACCATCCCGCAATGACCGCCGCCGCCCCAGCGGGTGTTACAGCTGCCGGATGCGGGCGCGACGATGGCCGGGACCCGGCGTCAGTGGCGGCCGTGACGCCTGGAGCCGTGGGGTGAGGTTCGGTCTCGACGAGGACCAGCAGGCGCTCAGGTCGGCGGTGCGGGAGATCCTCGCGGAGCTGTGCCCGCCGGCCGTGGTGCGCGCCGCCTGGGAGCGCCGGCCTGACCCGCGGCCCTGGCAGGCGCTCGCCGATGCCGGCGCCCTCGCAGCCCTCGCACCCGAGGACTCCGGCGGCCTGGGGCTTGACGTCACGCACATGGCGCCGATCCTCGAGGAGGCCGGAAGGGTCGCGCTGCCCCACCCGCTGACCGAGACGGCTCTGGTGGCCGCCCCGCTGGGAGTCGCCGGGCCGATGGTGGCCACAGACCTGGGAACCGCGGGGCCGGCACTGGCCGGCGATCCCCCGGCCGGATCCCTCCTGCACGAGGCGGCCCGTCCCGAGGATCGGCCTCCGCAGGCTGGCGATCCGGCAGCGGAGCCTCCGGGGAGAGGGTCTGAACCGCCGGCGGGTGCGGTGCCGCCGATCGTGCCCGCAGCAACCTATGCGGAGGTGTTCCTGCTGGTCACCGGGCGCGGCGAGTTGAGGCTGTTCGACTCCGGCGACGTGGAGCTGACCCCCCTAAGAACAGTGGACGCGGCCAGGCACGCGGCGCGGGTGCGACCGCGCGGGCGCGGCGAGCTCGTCACCGGCGACCCCGAGGCCGTGATCGCCGCCTTCGACCGCGGCGTGCTGGGCACCGCCGCCGAGCTTGTGGGACTCAGCCGCACGATGCTGGAGCTAACCGTCGGCTACGTGGCGCAGCGGCACCAGTTCGGCCGCCCGGTCGGGAGCTTCCAAGCCGTCAAGCACCACCTGGCGAACGCCCGGCTCCAGATCGAGTTCGCGGCTCCCGCCGTGCTGGGTGCGGCCTATGCGATGGCTCGCAACGGCAGCGACGCCCGCCGCAGCGTGTCACAGGCCAAGTACCTGGCCACGGAGGCGTCGAGGGTGACGGCCGGTGCGGCGCTGCAGTGCCACGGCGCGGTCGGCTACACGACCGAGCACGACCTGCACCTGTTCCTGAAACGCTCCTGGGCGCTGGCACGCTCCTGGGGCGGATCCGGATTCCACGCCGACCGCGTCACGGCAGAGATCGGGCTGTAACGGTTTCGGGCCCGGGGCGAAGGCTGGGGTCGGTGCGAAGGCTCCAGACGGGGAATCCGGGCTGTGACGGCTCTACGTCTCGCCGAGCCAGGCAGGCGCGCGGTCGAGCAGGAACTCGCACACCTTGCGTGCCCGGTCGAACAGGTCGCAGAGCGTCTCGAGATCCTGGCCCAGGTAGATGCGGCTGAGCGGCACGTCGAGCCGGCCCTCGATGTTGAGCGTTCGCTCGGCGGCGTCGGTCACGGCCGCCACCTGATCCACCGACGACACCCGCAGCGGCAGCTCGGTACCTCCCAGGGCGGCCAGTTCCGTGGCCAGCACCAGCAGGTCGGGACCGAGGTTCAGCGGCGGGAGCACGAAGGTCAGCGTCATCGGCACCGTGATGCCGTCGTCGGGATCATCGTCCTCGGGGAGGCTGTTCACCTCGTCCTCGAACGCCAGCAGGGTGCGAGCCTCTACCTCCAGCACCAGGACCATGTCCAGCGGCCCGCCACAGGCGTGGTCGGGGTGCAGGTCCACCTCCCAGGTCTGGCGGTTGGAGTACGTCTCCACATAGTGGCGGTCGCCGTGGACATGGAAGCCGTGCTCGCCGACATGGTCCTTGAGGTTGGCAACGAAGCCGTGCAGATCGATCAGCGACACACGTAGGGCCTTTCTGGGTGAGGGTTCGGCTCGGTCATCAGCCTGCCACGGATGGCCGCGCCCTGCGACAGCATCTCACGGGCATGCGCCCTGGCGACGGGGGTGCGACAGGACGAGTGTGCGACATGGACGGGGGTGCGACACGGCAGCCGCCGGGCAGCCCACAGCCTGCCACAATCCGCTGTGGTTCTTGTGCGGGGCTGCGCTTGGGCGTCGCCAGGGATTGCTGTGGTTTGGTGTGGGAGGATGCGCTTGGGTGTCGCCAGGGACCGCTGTGGTTCGTGTGCGGGGCAGCGCCTGGGTGCTTGCACGGCCCGCTGTGGTTCACTTGCGGCATGGCCGAGAAATACCTGGACCCGCTCAACGATGCCGTGGACGCGGTGGTGGCGACGCTGCGCGACTGCGACGACTGGGGGCCGTCGGGTGCCCGGGCGGGACAGTACGGCTTCGACCTCGCGGCTGATGCAGCGGCGCTGGAGGTGCTGCTGGACGAAGGGCTGCGAGTGCTCAGCGAGGAGAGCGGGCTGAGCGGAGGTGACCGTGACGGGCCGGTGGCCGTGCTCGACCCAGTGGACGGCTCGACCAACGCCTCGCGGGGCATCCGCTACTTCGCCACCAGCATCTGCGTGGTGGACCAGGGGATCCCGGTCGCCGCGGTCGTGCACGACCACGGCAGCGGGCAGCGCTTCGAGGCTGTGCGCGGCTCCGGCGCCTGCCGCGACTACAGCTTGCTGGCGCCGCGCGCGGCCGTGCCGCTGGCGCAGGCCGTGGTGGGCATCAACGGATGGCCGCCGGGGCGGGGCGGGTGGGCCCAGTTCCGAGAGCTGGGCGCGGCCGCACTCGAGCTGTGTGCGGTGGCCGACGGGCGGCTCGACGGCTACGTCGACTTCTCGGACGGTCTCGCCCCCTGGGACTACCTGGGCGCCCTGCTGGTGTGCGCCGAGGCCGGAGTCGGGATGCGCGACGCTCAAGGGCGGAGCCTCATCGCGCTCGACCATCAGAGCCGGCGCCTGCCGGTGGCGGCCCCGGAGCCGCTGTTGAGCGAACTCCTGAGCGCCCGCGCCGCGCTCGTTGCGCAAGCGCCGAGCCAGGGAAGGTCGCAGGTCGGCGCCTAACCGCTGAGCGACTGCACTTCATCGAGGGAGGCCGGCGGTTGGCAGCCGGAGGTTCGGCCACGACCCTCGAGTGCCCGGTCAGCCCAGCCGGTTGACAGAGCGGGCATCGTGGCGGACGCTCTCGCGCCGGGTCAGTCCAGCTCGAACGGCGGGTAGTCGTCGGTCAGCAGCAGCCAGTAGGCGTTGAAGCGCACCTGTACCCGCAGGTATCCCTCGACCATGCGGCGCAGCCCGGCCGGCCAGCGACCGGTGAAGAGCACCGCGAAGAAACCTATGATCACGCAGATACCCGCGACGATCCACATGATGGCGTAATAGATAAGAGCGGGGATCATCAACACCAGCCGGACCAGTGTCGTTAGGCGGTTGCGACCTTCCAGCGCGGGCGAGATGCTGACCGTCGTCTCTGAGCCGCCCGGGTCCGCAGCCGTGGTCGTGAAATCGAAAGCCGGATATTGGACGGTCAGGAAGTTCGCATAGGCGCCGACACGGGCTCCGTAGCGGATGTACAAGGCCCCGAAGCCTGCGATGCCCGCCGGGAGTCTGCCGGTGATCAAGATGGCCAGCCAGGCGATGATCGCCAGTATCTCGGCGACGAGGCCGAGCACGGCGAGCACGATGAAGTGCGGGATCGCCAGCAGCCAGTGCACGAGGGGGCGCCAGTTGGCCACGCGCTCGGGTGTGTTGATCTGAAGTGTTGCCGGGTATGCCATGCGCGCGACGGTAGTGATCGAGCGGGCAGTCCGCAAGCGGCGGTGGATCGCGCGGTGGTTAGGCTCGGGTGTGCGGGCGTGTAGCTCAGATGGTTTAGAGCGCTTCCCTTACAAGGAAGAGGCCGGGGGTTCGAGTCCCTCCGCGCCCACTATGGCCGTGCCCTACGTGACAGCGGTGAGCGACGGGATCGCCGAGCTCGAGCTTCACAACCCGCCCGTGAACGCCCTCGGTGTGGACGCCCAGTTCGCGCTGGCCGCGGAGATCGAGGCGCTCGGTGGCAGAGACGACGTGCGGGTGATCGTCATCGCGGCGCGAGGCAAGGGGTTCTGCGCCGGCATCGACGTGAAGGAGGTCGCCGCGGATCCGAGTCGCATCGTCGATGCCAACAGGGCCAACTACGACACCTTCGCAGCAGTTCACCTCAACCCCAAGCCGGTCATAGCCGCCGTTCACGGCTACGTCCTCGGGGGCGGCATCGGCATCGCCGGATCGGCCGACCTGGTGGTGGCGGCCCGGGACGCCTACTTCGGCGTGCCCGAGATCGACCGGGGCGCCATGGGCATGGGTGCCCACCTGCAGCGCATGTTCGGCGTGCAGAAGACCCGGTACATGTACTTCACGGGCGACACCGTCGACGCGGCCGAGGCATACCGGCTCGGTGCGGTCGAGCGGGTCGTGGACTCCGAGCAGCTGCGCCCCGCCGCCCGCGAGATCGCGGCGCGCATGGCGGCCAAGTCGCCCGCCATGATGCGCATCGCCAAGAGGTCGCTCACCGGGGTGGAGGACGGCAGCCTCGAGGACAAGTACCGCTGGGAGCAGGGGTTCACCTTCGAGGCATACATGCTCCGCGACTCCGCCGAGGCCCGCCGCGCCTTCATCGAGCGCCGCAACCCCGACTTCGCAGACCCGGAGGCCGAGCCTTAACGGGACCGTGGCCCGAGCGGTACCGTGAGCGCAGCGAGCGGTGAGCGGGACATCCGCAAGGGGTCGTCCACGGGTGATCGGGCTAGTGTTCCCGTGCCATTGGACACCATGACGAAGGGAACTGGCGATGGCCGATGACTACTACCGCGTGACGCTTCCGGAATCGGAGATGCCCACGCAGTGGTACAACGTGATACCCGACCTGCCCGCGCCGCCGCCACCGCCGCTGCACCCGGGCACGCTGGAGCCCGCCGGCCCCGACGACCTCGCGCCGCTGTTCCCGATGGGTCTGATCGGCCAGGAGGTCACCGGCGACTCCTTCGTCGACATTCCCGGAGAGGTGATCGACGTGCTGCGGCTGTGGCGTCCCAGCCCCCTGTTCCGGGCGCGTCGCCTCGAGAAGGCCCTCGACACGCCGGCCAAGATCTTCTACAAGTACGAGGGGGTGAGCCCGGCCGGCTCCCACAAGCCCAACACGGCCGTGCCCCAGGCGTACTACAACCACGCCGAGGGCGTCACCAAGCTCACCACCGAGACGGGTGCGGGCCAGTGGGGCAGCGCGCTGGCCTTCGCCTGCGCCCAGTTCGGCATGGAGTGCGAGGTCTGGCAGGTGGCCGCCTCCTACCGGCAGAAGCCCTACCGCAAGACGATGATGGAGCTCTGGGGCGCCACCGTGCACCCCAGCCCGTCGCCGGTCACCGACTACGGCCGCGGCCTGCTGGCCGAGGACCCCGACCATCCCGGATCGCTCGGCATCGCCATCTCCGAGGCCATCTCGGTGGCGGCCGCCGACCCTGCGGTGCGCTACTCGCTGGGCAGCGTGCTCAACCACGTGATCCTGCACCAGACGATCATCGGCGAGGAGGCCCTGCGCCAGATGGCGATGGTCGGCGAGACCCCCGACGTGCTGGTGGGCTGCACCGGAGGAGGCTCCAACTTCGGCGGGCTGGCCCTGCCGTTCCTGCGCGAGAAGCTGGCCGGCAGGATGTCGCCGGTGATCCGCTGCGTGGAGCCGGCCGCCTGCCCGACGCTCACCAAGGGCGAGTACCGCTACGACTTCGGGGACACGGCCCGCACCACGCCGCTGCTGAAGATGCACACGCTGGGCCACGGGTTCATCCCCGAACCGATCCACGCCGGCGGGCTGCGCTACCACGGGATGTCCCCGCTGGTCTCGCACATCTACGAGCTTGGCCTCACCGAGGCGGTGGCCATCGGCCAGACGGAGTGCTTCGCGGCCGCGCTGCAGTTCGCGCGCGCCGAGGGCATAGTGCCCGCGCCCGAGCCGACCCACGCCATCGCCGCCGCCGCCCGAGAGGCTCTGGCTTGCCGGGAGTCCGGAGAGTCCAAGACCATCCTCACCGCCCTGTGCGGGCACGGGCACCTCGACCTGTCCGCCTACGAGGACTACATCTCCGGCGCCGTGGCCGACTTCGACCCGTCCGACGAGGCTCTGGCGGAGTCGATGCAAGCCGTCCCGGCCCTGGCCTAGACCCTGCGCTACGAATAGGGGTATAGGTCGCAGGGTCGAGCGGGCCCCGATACCAAGCCGAGCCATCAAACCTGGCCTAGAGCCTGCGCCACCCCCGGATCGCCGGTGCTGGATCGGCAGGGTCCGTCGCCCTGTCCGACGTGATGGACGTTGTGAATGTGCAGATCGCCGGTTCTGGATCGGCGGAGTCCGTCACCCGAACGGCCGGCCTAGAGCTTGCGCTGCGACTGAGGCCGCGGCGGTGTCAGATCTGCTGCAGTGCCTTGGTGATGTCCACCAGGGCCTCGCGCCCGTCGCCGAAGAGCATCAGGGCGTTGTCGGCCGCGAACAGCGGGTTGGGGATGCCTGCGAAGCCGGGGCTCAGGCTCCGCTTGATCACCACGACGGCATCGCTGCGGTCCACATCGAGGATGGGCATCCCCGCTATGGGGCTGGACGGGTCTGTGCGGGCCGCCGGGTTGACCACGTCGTTGGCGCCGATGACGATGGTCACGTCGGTCTGCTCGAAGGTCGGGTTGATGTCGTCCATCTCGACGAGGTGCTCGTAGCTGATCTCGGCCTCGGCCAGCAGCACGTTCATGTGGCCCGGCATGCGTCCCGCCACCGGGTGGATCCCGAAGACGACCTCGACGCCCCGGTCCTGCAGCCGCCGGGACAGGTCGCGCACGGCGTGCTGGGCCTGGGCCACTGCCAGCCCGTAGCCGGGGACTATGGCGACGCGCTCGGCCGACTCGAGCAGCATGGCCACGTCGTCGGCCGACGTGGAGCGCACCTTGCCCGCGTAGACGTCGTCGGCGCTGGGGCCCGCGGCGCCCGACGGTGCGGGCGAGAACATCACCGCGAGCATCGACCTGTTCATGGCCGTGCACATGATCTGCGTGAGGATGAGTCCGCTGGCGCCCACCAGCGAGCCGGCGATGATCAGCAGCGGGTTGTCGAGCACGAACCCCGCCGCCACCGCGGCCACGCCCGACAGCGAGTTCAGCAGCGCGATCACCACCGGCATGTCGGCGCCTCCGATGGGTGACACGATCAGCACGCCGAGCAGCGACCCCACAGCCACGAGCAGCCAGAGCCACAGGGCGCGGCCGTCCACCACCATCAAGATCGCCAGGGCGACCGCGGCCACCGCGGTGGCGGCGCTGACGGCGTGCATGCCGCGGAAGCCCGACCAGCGAAACACCTCGCGGAGCTTGGCGAAGGCGACCAGGCTGCCGGTGAGCGTGACCGCGCCGATCAACGAGGCCAGAGCCGCCGGGGCGGACATGCGGGCGGTGATGTCGGCGAGGTCGGCGGCCTCGACGTATGAAGCGGCCGCCACCAGCACCGAGGCGCCTCCGCCGGAGCCGTTGAACAGCGCCACCAGCTCGGGCATGGCCGTCATCGGCACGCGCAGTGCCAGCAGCACTCCCACCGCCCCCCCGAGCAACAGTCCGGCGATGATCCAGCCGAAGCTGATGATCTCGTTGCCGGCGAGGGTGACCACCACAGCGACGAGCATCCCGGCCGCGCCGAACTGGTTGCCGCGCACCGCGGTGCGGGGCCTGCTGAGCCGCTTGAGCCCGAGGATGAACAGGATCGCAGCGACCAGGTAGCCGAGCGTGGTCCAGTCGTCCATCACGAGGCACCCGGTGCGTCGCCCGCACCGCTGGAGCGCTCCTGCCCGCGGCGATCGCGGCGTCGCTTCGTGCCGAACATGTGCAGCATCCGGTGGGTCACCAGGAAGCCCCCCACGACGTTGATCGTCGCCATGGTCACAGCCGCGAAGCCGAGCACGGCGGTGAAGGTGCGGTGATCGGCCCCCGCCGCGAGCAGGGCGCCGACGACCGTGATTCCCGAGATGGCGTTGGACCCCGACATGAGCGGGGTGTGCAGCGTGGGGGGGACCTTCGTGATGAGCTCCACGCCGAGGAACACCGCCAGCGCGAACAGGGTGAGGGCGACGAGAAACTCCACAGCCTCAGCCCACCCCGACCGTCACGGGCGGGTCCCCGGCAGCGGCCGGCTCCGAGAGCGCCGCGGCAACGGCCGGATGCACCGCCCTGCCTGCGTGCGCGACGAGCACGGCCGAGATGATCTCGTCCCCGCCTGAGCGGAGGTCGATCTCGCCGCCGGGAGCGAGATGCCGCAGGAACGCCACCAGGTTGCGGGAGAACATCTGGCTGGCGTGGCGCGAGCACCTCGATACCAGGTCGGTCGGTCCCAGCACGGTCACCCCGTCGACCGTCAGCTCCTCGTCGGGGCGGGTCAGCGCGCAGTTGCCGCCGCGCTCGGCCGCCAGGTCCACGACGACCGAGCCGTCCGCCATCGCCTCCACCATCTCGGCGGTCACGAGCAGTGGCGAGGCCCGGCCCGGGATGGCCGCCGTCGTGATGACCACATCGGCCTCGGCTACATGGGGAGCGAGCAGGTCTTGCTGCCTAGCGGCCGCAGCATGGCTCTGGGCGCGGGCGTAGCCGCCTGCGTCCTCGGCACTCTCGATGCTCTTGATGCTCTCGACACTCTTGGAGCCTTCGGCGCCGGACGCATCTTCACTCGCATCTTCACTGTCGGGGGAGAGGTCGATCTCGACGGCCCGCGCGCCCATGGAGCGGATCTGCTCGACCGCGGCAGGGCGCACGTCATATGCCTCGACCACGGCACCGAGCCGGCGTGCCGTGGCGATGGCCTGCAGCCCGGCCACGCCCGCGCCCAGCACCAGCACACGTGCCGGTGCCAGGGTGCCGGCGGCGGTCATCATCAGCGGGAACATCTGCGGGAGCCGCGTTGCGGCCAGCAGCACCGCCTCGTAGCCCGCGATCGTTGCCATCGAGGACAGCACGTCCATGGTCTGTGCCCGGGTGATACGCGGCACCAGGTCCAGCGAGAAGGCCGTGTTGCCGTCGCGGGCGTGGCGCTGGGCACGCTGCGGCGCCCAGAGCGGATCGAACACGCCCACGAACGCATGGCCCGGCGCTGCGCCAGGCCGGCCGGCGTCGGCTTGGCCCGGCGGCAGGTCGCGCACCGAGACGAGCACGCCGGCCTCGTACACCTCGCCTGCGGGCAACACGGTGGCGCCCGCGGCGTGATAGGCGGCATCGTCGATCCCGCAGGCCGCGCCGGCCTCACGCTCGACCAGAACCTCCCAGCCGTGCTGCGCCAGCGTCTTCACGCCGTCGGGAACCAGAGCTACGCGGTTCTCCCTCGGCGCGGTCTCACGCAGCAGTCCCAGGCGCACGAACACAAGAGGCTAACCGCGGTATAGGCCGTCTCGCTGATCGCGCCTACCGCAGGCGGCTCCAGCGCGAGGCGCACAGCGGCATAGACGCAACGTTTGCGCTGCCGCTCCCGGCGATCCCAGCGCGAATGCCCTGCCGTGGTCAGGTCCCCAGCCGCGACGACGGCGGGTGAGCGTCTAACCTCGAAGGCGGCCATCAGCAACGTTCTCCCTCTCGGAGGTGACCTTGAGTCCCATCATCCATGCCAGCCCGCTTCCCGATGTAGAGATACCCCTGCAGTCCATCACCGACTGCGTGATGGCGTCCGCTCAGTCCCGCGCCGATCAGGTGGCGATCACCGACGGCGCCGGGTCGTCCTACACGTTCGCGCAGCTTCACGACACCATCCGCCGGTTGGGCGGCGGCCTGGCGTCGCGCGGCGTGGGCCCAGGGGTGACCATCGCCATCCTGGCCCCGAACGTGCCCGAGTACGCCGTCGCCTTCCACGGAGCAGCCCTGGCCGGGGGCACGCTCACCACCGTCAACCCCACCTATAGCGCCGAGGAGATCCGCTTCCAGCTCCAGGACGCCTCGGCGACCTGGCTGGTGACCGTGCCGATGTTCCTGGAGACGGCCCGGGCCGCGGTGCGGGGCACGAGCGTCACCGAGATCGTCGTGATGGGCCAGGCCGACGGGGCCGTGCCGCTCGCCTCGCTGCTCGGCGAGCCCATCGACCAGGTGCCGGTCGACTATGCCGAGCACGTGGTCGTGTTGCCCTACTCCTCGGGCACGACCGGGCTGCCCAAGGGGGTGATGCTCACCCACCGCAACCTCGTCGCCAACATCGCCCAGATGGAGCACACCTTCGTGCCGTCGGAGGGTGAGGTGGCGCTCGCGGCCCTGCCGTTCTTCCACATCTACGGGCTGCAGGTGCTCATGAACATGCTGCTCGCCTTCGGGGTGAGGATCGTGACGATGCCCCGCTTCGACATGGTGCGCGCCCTGGAGCTCGTGCAGAGCCAGGGGGTCACCCGCTTCTTCGCGGTGCCGCCCATGGTGCTGGGACTGGCCCGGCATCCCGCGGTCGACGACTTCGACCTCTCGTCGATCAAGCAGGTCTTCTCGGGCGCGGCGCCCCTGGGGGCAGACCTGGCGGCGGCCGCGGCGGCGCGGGTCGGCTGCGAGGTGGTGCAGGGCTATGGCATGACCGAGCTGAGCCCCGTCAGCCACTGCACTCCGGAGGGGCGGTTCCGGCCCGGCACGAGCGGCGTGACCGTGTCCAACACCGAGATCCGCATAGTCGATCCGGCGACGGGGGAGGACTTGGGCGTCGGCGGACGGGGCGAGCTGCTGGTGCGGGGCCCGCAGGTGATGAGGGGCTATCTCAACAATCCCTCCGCCACTGCCGAGACCCTCGACGCCGATGGCTGGCTGCACACCGGCGATGTGGCCGTGATCGATGCCGAGGGCCACGTGTCGATAGTCGACCGCATCAAGGAGCTGATCAAGTACAAGGGCTTCCAGGTTCCGCCCGCGGAGCTGGAGGCGGTGCTGGTGACGCATCCGGCGGTGGCGGACGCGGCGGTCGTCGGCGTGCCCGACGAGGAGGCGGGCGAGCTTCCCAAGGCGTTCATCGCGCTTGCGCCCGGTGCCGAGGCGCCCACGCTTGAAGACCTCCAGGCCCACGTGGGAGCGCACCTCGCCACCTACAAGCAGGTGAGGGCCGTCGAGGTGCTCGAGGCGATTCCCAAGAGCGCCTCAGGCAAGATCCTGCGCCGCGAGTTGCGAGACCGCGAGGTGCCTGTGCGGAGCTGACCGTTGCCGGCGCGGTTGGGAGCGCTCGCGCCGTGCTTGGCGGCTGTTCAGCGTCTAGAGTTCAGCAGCGAACCGCCACGACAAGGAAGGGCACACAGATGGCAACACCGCAGCCGGCGATCCTCACAGACCTGCAGAAGTACCAGTGGTACACGCACATGAGCCGTGTCGACGGCGCCGATCTCGGCGTCATCCGGCGGGCGCTGCGCGACTGCCGCGCCGACGCCGGCGCGCAGGGCGTCAACCTCGGAATCCTGCTCGGCCCGACGCTCGCCGCCGACCTCGGCATCGAGACCGGCGACGACTTCCAGCCCTATCCCGGTTACGAGTCCCCCGACGGCTCCAAGGTGGCCAAGGGCACGCAAGAGGAGCTTCTCCTCTGGGTCCACCATGCCGACAAGGACCTCTGCTGGGAGGTTCAGCACACCTTCAGGCGGGCCGTCGCCGGCCACATGGCCGTCGCGCGCGAGACCCCGACGTTCATCTACAAGAACAGCCTCGACCTCACGGGCCACATCGACGGCACCGGCAATCCCGAGCCCGAGGACCAGCACGACCGGGCCGTGATCGACGACGGCGACCCCGGTGCGGGCGGGTCTTTCTGCATCGCCCAGCGCTGGGTGCATGACATGGACTTCTGGGCGAGCCTGTCGCTGGAGCAGGAGGAGAACACCTTCGGGCGCACCAAGGCCGACTCGGTGAAGCTCGACGTCCAGGTTCCCGCCTCGCACCTTTCCCATGTCGAGCTGCGCGAGGGCGCCACCGCCGACGAAGCGACCCCGAAGCGGGGCGAGATGGTGCGGCGCTCCACTCCCTACGCCTTCCACGATGGCACGGTCGGGCTGTACTTCATGGGCTTCTGCAAGACCCAGGCCCCGATGCGTGAGCGCATGGAGGCCATGTACGGCATCAACGGCCAGGTTCCCGACGCCATCACGGACTATTCCACACCGGCGTCGGGCTCCTTCTACTTCGCTCCCTCGCTGGAGGCCCTCGACGCTGCCTTGGGATGACCGCCGCCGCTGTTCCCACCGCTGCGGATGCTGTCGTCACCGCTGGGGCCGCTCCCGTTGCCGGGGCTGTTGCCACAGCGGCTGTTCCCACCGCTGCGGATGCCCGGCGCGCTGACCGCGGTAACCGCCTTGGGATGATGACCGCCGCGGCCGTTCCCACCGCCGCGGATGCGGAGCGCGCTGCTGACGCCATTCGAGCCGATCACGCCGAGATCGAGGGGGTGGTGCTGTTCGGCTCAGTGGCCGACGGCGCTGCGACTGAGCGCTCGGACATCGATCTGCTGGTGATAGTCGACACGCCGGACTGTTCTGCTTCGGATTTCAGCCGGTTGCAGGACGCTCTGCAAGACCGGGTTCATGACGTGACGGGTTTCAACTGCGACGCCATAGCGGTCACCCCCCGGCAGCTTGCCTGGAGTGTCAAGTACGCACGTTCGTCGGTTTACAGCCAGGCCGTCCGGCAGGGGCGTGTCTTGAGGGGGCGGTCGGCCGCCAACGGCACCTGCGGCGATGTCGCTGAGATAGAGGGAGACGCCTGGACGATGGCGCGCAACGACCGCAAGCTCGCCATAGACGACATCTTGCAAGCGGTGCGCAATGGCGAGTCGGTCTGCGATGCGGCGATCCGGCACCGTTCCGCCGTCAGCGCCGGTAGACGCCTGCGGGCACTGCAAGATGCGTTGGAAGCGTCTCATGCCTGTATCGAAGCGTGCCTGAATGCTCTGGGGCGGCTGCGCAAGGGGCGCATCCTCGACCGCGATCACAAACTTGAGACCATGTTGGAGGAGTTGGCGGACGAGCCGGTCGTGTTCGCAGCGGCCTCTGCCGCTCTCAGCGCGCTGCCGCGCGACGGCAGAGGCAGGTTCACGGTCTGGAGGCGGGCGCTGTACGCGGGGGCGACCGAAGACATGCTGGCACAGACGACCGGGCAGAACGCGGCAGCACATATGGAGGCGGCCGCCCGACTCTTGGAATACGCGGCAACGGAGGCACGCGCTCCGCTGGGGAGGCTGCAGCCGATCACGCCGGCCCAGTCAGCGGAACTCGAGGACGCAGACGAGGTGGCTGCGTCGCTGCATGCCGCGGCGAGCGCCCCGCTCCAGGCTCACCCCGCTGTAGCACCGCCAGGCGACTCGCGTCCGTTAGAGCCTACGCACCGCTGAACCGCTGGCTTTGAAAGTCTCCGCCGCGAACGCGCAACCGAGTCGGCAGATTGCTGTGACTCCGCAGTTCGTTTTCGGGGTCGACCTAGATGGAGTTGTCGCCGACTACACCGCCGGGTTCGCGGAGTTCCTGGCGTCGGAGCGCGGCGTGGACGTCGACTCGCTTCCGGAGCAGCGTTCCTACGACTTCCGCGAGTGGGGCCTCGGCGCGGACGAGTACGAGCAACTCCACGGGCGCGCCGTGCGAGATCACCGGATGCTCGCAGAACTGCGGCCGATCGAGGGCGCGGCGGAGGCACTGTGGAAGCTGTCGGACGCGGGGGTGTGGATCAGGGTCATCACGCATCGCCTCTACGTGAACTGGGGTCATGCCGAGGCCGTGGCCGACACCGTTCACTGGCTCGACACCGAGTGCATCCCCTATCGCGACATCTGCTTCCTGGGCAACAAGCCCGAGGTTGAGGCCGACTGCTATGTCGACGACGCCCCCCACAACATCGCCGCGCTGCGCGAGGGCGGGAACTGCGTGATCGTCTTCGACCAGCCCTACAACCGCGACGAGGCCGAGCCGCGCGCCCTGAACTGGCAGGACGTGGAGTATCTGGTGATGCAACGCTTCACGGCCTGGCGAGGCCACGCCGGCGTGCAGCCACAGCTCCCCGGCCTGGACGCCGGCAGCGACCGCCTGACCCGCCACCGCTCCCAAACCCATCCGCCACCACCCAGCGCCTGAGCCAGCGGCCCAGCGATCACCAAGCACCGGCAAGCTTTATTGGTGATCGCGACAGTGGGCAGTGTATTGGGTTAGTGCGCTGTTCCATTTGTGGATGCGTCGGGGCATGGTGTTGAGGTGGTCTTCGATGATGGCGAGTTTGACGGGTGCGATGTTGAGGTCGGTTGCTTTGGGTAGCCAGCGGCGGATGATGCGGTTGGTGTTTTCGTTGGTGCCGCGCTGCCAGGGTGAGTGCGGGTCGCAGATGTAGACCTTGAGGTCTGGGAGGGCTTCTTCGATTTTGGGCCAGTGGGCGATCTCGCGGCCTTGGTCCCAGGTGAGGGTGCGGACCATGTGAGCGGGCTGGCGGCCCAACGCGGCGATGACCGCCGCGTTGACCTCGTCTGCGGTGTGGCCGTTGGGCAGCGCGGCGAGCAGCGCGTAGCGGCTGACGCGTTCGATGAGGGTGACCACCGCCGAGCGGTTGCGGGCGCCGATGATGAGGTCGCCCTCCCAGTGCCCCGCCTCCAACCGCTGCGCGACCGTATCGGAACGCTGCGCGATGGGCTTGAAATCACCGAGAACGTTGCGTTTGGCGCGTTCGCAGCGGCTGCGCGGCTTGCGGCGGCGCCGGCCGCGCGGCAGCAGCTTCCAGCTGTTCTCGGGCAGGCCGCGGTCGTTGCGGTAGCACCCCTGATAGATCGTCTCACCACAGATGCCCATGCCCTGCTCCCTCAGGCTCGCAGCGACCGACTGCGGCGCCCACTTCTTGGCCAGCCCCGCCGTCACCGCCGCAGCCATCAGAGGATCCGCTACCAGCTTCGGCGTCTTGGGCCTGCGCGCCCGCGCCTCGTCCCCGGCCTGGGCCGCCTCGGCCCGATAAGCGCAGACACCACCGTTGCGGCGCAACTCCCGCCACACCGTCGAGCGGTGCCGGCCCAACAGGCCGCTGATCTCAGCTACGCCCAACCCCGACCTCGCCAGCACCTCAAGCTGCGCGCGCTCGACCGAGCACAAACTCCGTGCCATACTCGTGAACCTCCACCGGATGATCGCCGATATCTACAATCGGCCATCATGGCCGATCCGTCGCGATCACCGGTGGAGCTTGCGACCGCTCAGCTGGTCAGAGCGCACCCGGGCGACGGAACTCCAACCTTTCGGGTCCTTCGCGGAAACGTGGTCTGGTTCGCCCAGCGGGCACCCTGTCACACCCCTGCGCTACGTTGTCCAACATCGGATCTTCAACTATCGCAGTCTGCCACGGTGTCGGCGGTCGGCGAGCGCGCACTATGCCCCATGGCCAGCGTGCTCGTTATACTTCCGAGCCGTGAGCGAGCGGGGACGGTGTTGCGCGTGACACAAGCCGTAAAGGTGCCGCAGCGAACTGAGGCTCAGCGCCTAGTCCCCATCCGATACCGCCACTCGGACCACTCCGAGGCTCCACACCTCCTGAGCTTCTCGGGCGGTAGGTCGTCGGCTGCGATGGCCTTCATGGCGGCCGAGCAGGGGATGCTGCGGCCCGATCGCGGTGACGCTGTGCTGTTCGCCAACACATCGGCTGAGCACCCACGAACCTACCGGTTCGCTGCCGAGTGCAAACGGCGCTTGGAGGAGCGCTACGGGCTGCCTGTGTTCTGGTACGAATTCTGCACCGTCGAGGACGCCACACGCGGATCTTACCGGCGTAAAGCCTCATATCGCCTCGTGAAGCCAGTCCCGCTCACCGAGGACCCCGACGGATACCGGGAATCTGGTGAGCGAATGGAGGAACTCATCGCCTGGCAGGGCATGTTGCCCAACCCGCACAGTCGGACCTGCACCGCGAAGCTGAAACTAGCACCTGCGCACTTGCTGCTGGCCGACTGGCTCGGCGGACTTCCAGGTCCGCCCCACGCCGGGCACCACTGGGGCGAGGCGCTGGCCGATCCGGAGCGATGCTGGGCGGACTACCTCAGATCCGGGGGGAGCGAGTCCAGAGAATCGTACATGCGCCGCACCCAACATCTGGCCGGCCTGCCCTCGGCCCGCTCGACGCAGAGATGGCAGGACTACACAGACGCACCGCTGAGGCCGATGACGGGCACAGAGCCGGCTGCCATGTGGGGAGTCGGAGCGGCGCTGCATGTCCGGCTCATCGGGCTGCGCGCCGACGAGCGTTCGCGCGTCAACCGAGTGATGTCCCGGTCTGTGTTTGCCGAGGGTGCTGTCACAGCGCGCTGCCGCGTCAAGAACCAGCCTCCGGGTGAGATGCCGTATTTCCCGTTGCACGACGGCGGCCTGACATCCAGCGACATAGCGGACTATTGGACAGCGCAGGACTTCGATTTGGATATCCCCGACGGTGCCGGCAACTGCGTCTTCTGCTTCATGAAGGGCACCCGCCAGCTGGTTTCTCTGAACCGGACAGCCGACGCGGACCGCAAGGCGGGCCGACCGTCCGATATGGGATGGTGGGCCGCCCTGGAGGGTAGCTACGCCCGGATCCTGCCGGCCCGCAACGGGTCTGGCACCACCACATTCGGCTTTCTCGGAATCCGCGCCCCCACATATGCCGATCTGGCCGGGGGGGGGGGGGGCGGGAGCAACAGGTCGCTACGTCACCGGTGTGCCGGCCTGCGACTGCACGGACTGATCGCGCAGGATGCAACTCTCCTCCACACAACAGCGCGCCGATCTCAAATTCGGGCCTGGCAGCAGTCCCAAGGGTTTCTCGGTTGGGGGGCTTTCGGACCTGGACGGAGCAGCCGAGCCGGTGGTACGGGAGTTGGTGCAGAACGCACTGGACGCGGCGCGCGAGGCAGGCCGGGACGTGGCTCGGGTCTGGTTCACCGTGTGTTCGGTGCCTGCCTCCCAAGTACCCGGCATGGGCACCTACCGCAATGCGCTCAAGTTGTGCAAGCAAGAGCGCGCCAAATGGCACCGAGGAGAGGCATCACCTGACGAGGCACGCATAGTTGAACGCATGGAACGCGCCTCTAGCCCGGCGACCGTCAATGTGTTGCTGTGTGCCGACAACGGTATCGGGGTCGGAGGCCGACTCGATCAGATTCTGACTGAGGGGAACACAGACAAGGGAGAGGGAGGCGCAGGATCCTTCGGCTTGGGGCACTACGCGGTCTTCTCGTGCTCCGACCTCAGATACTGTCTTTACGCATCCAGGTATCGTCCTACTGGTAGCGATGATATCCGCACAGTCTTCACGGGGCACGCTGTGCTCGCATCTCGCAGTGACGGCATCGGCGGCTGGCTGGACCCCAACGGCTACTATCACCACGCCAACGACCGTGCCGCTCTGCCGTTCGACAGATCAACGGACTGTTTCCCCGCCGAGGTCCCGGAGATGCTCCGCCCCCACTTGGACAAACTGCCAGACACCGGCACCATCGTTTGCGCATTGGCGTTCGGTGGGTTCACTGGCGACCGCAAGCGTTCGGATACTGACAAGATCGCGTGGGCTGTCGCCGCCAACTTCACAGCCGCCATCCACAGAGGCGGTCTAGTGGTCGAGATTGACGACAGGCGGATAGGAACGCATGGCAAAGTCGTCGACAGCAGAACCGTCGGAGACATCCTGACAACCCGTGCAGACCGTAACGATCCGGACCAACGTGGAGGGTACATCAGCGGCAGCCAAGCCTATGCCGCCTGGATGGCGATGAGTAAGGGACAGAGATTAGACATCGCTGCTGGCATTACAGCAACCCTGCGGCATCGTTCTGGTCAAGCGTCTGCGAGGCGCTCCCGTGTGCTGGTGTACCGGCGTGGAATGTGGATTGACGCCTCCGCTCCTCAGCTCCGCTCGGCAGATTTCGCGCGCTCGTTGCCATTTGATGCTGTCGTCGAGTTCAACGAGTCATCCGAAGTCGAGACCCTGGTGCGCAAGGCAGAGGGACCTCAGCATAGAGGAGTCCAGCTGAACCGGCTCAGCGGCGGTGATAAGGACTCGCTACGTGAGCAGTTCGCCACGATCGCTGAGTATCTGCGCCTTGCCGTTGGAGAAATCGACACTCCGGATATCTACACTCCCGACAACTTTGCTGCGTTCAGCGGAGGCGGTCAGCGCCAGCCAGACAAGATTCCAGCCACCCATCGCAGCCCCTCCGATAGCGGGCATGACCCAACATTCAAGCCAAAGCCCAAACCGTCGAAGTCGAACCGCCCTAACCCGCCCGATCCCAGGCCGCGCCCTGCGAGAGGCAAGAGTCTGCGCCACTTCTCCACCGTGCAGATGGTGGCATCAGACAGGGCGCGTATCTACTTGAGAGTTGATCCGGCGGACCTGTCACGGGATGGGCGTCTCGCACTCAGGGTTGTGCTCGTTTCCGGTGCCGACGGGACCTGCGAGCGGCCGATCAGTTCAGAGCGTCAGACGATCCGATCGTTGGTCTCAGTCGATGATGGGCGAAGCGTCACACCTCAAGGCGGCAAGAGCGAAGTGCCTATCGGAGGACTCCTCCAAGTCGGCGAAGTGAACGCCCTTGAGGTTGAGTTGGCGGAGCATCTACCGCCCGGTGTCTGGAGCAATGTCCGTCTTGATCTACTAGACAGCACTTCCGACTCCGGAGGCCAGGAGTGAGCGCTCTCAGCCCCTTGCCGGTTCTGAGAGAGGACGGCTCATCGCTGGACTGGAGGGACGGGTCGTATGAGGCTGACATGACCATTGACGACGCCGGTCGGTCGGCCACAATCGTCCACAGGCTCCGCGGCTGTGACACGCTGTCACACCTGGTTGACGATGGCCGCGCCGTGTGGCTCACCGAGGTCAGATGCCCACGCACGCTCTTCAATGAAGCGCACACGGCCCGGCAGTCACCGCCTGTGGCGCACCCTGTGACACAACGCGTGTCCTGGCCGGCCAGTCAGACGGTCGGAAACGTCTACCTGGTCCCATCACTGGTAGCGGCACGCGAGTTCACGCTGCCGCACGACGGTCTTCTGTCAGCCGTCTGGCCTGAGGGCGGCCAAACCGTTGTGCCTGCGGGGTGGAGGCTGGTTCAGGGACTTCCGGCCCTGTGCCGCTCGCTGGCTGTTTCGCTGTTGCAATTTGTGCGCAACCAGGACCTGACACCGGGTCGCATGCGCGTTGAAGAATCCACCGACGGCGATTCGCCGCGCTTCATGGTCCACCTGGCCGACGGGCTGTTTCAGGAGCGCCGCTGGGACCGGGACTTGCAGGTGGCCGCGCTCATAGCAGTGTGCGCCAGGCTACCGCGCAGCAGTCTTGCGGCGGGAGGATCGAACGCAGACCATCAGCTGGGCGAACTGCTCCGCACTCACCTGCGCAACCGTGGGGTTGAGTGTGCCGACTGGAACCACCCCGACTGGGACGCTGCCGAGGCAGCGACGGCGATGGAGCCTTTGTTGGTGCCATCAGAAACACCCGAGAACGGGGATGAATGAACGCGCCAGCCCGTCGCCCCGAACTGACCACCTACGAGAAATGGCAGCGCACCCTGCTTCCCAAGCGCTCCAGCGGCGATAGCCACGAAGTCCACAACCGGACCGCTGCCGCCAAACAGAAGCAGTTGGTTGGGGCGGCGAGAGGCGGTCCCGCGGCGCTGGCCGAGATGCTGCTGGGCGGTCTCGGCATGTCGCCCACGGAAGCCGCGGCGCTGGCGCCACCACCGCCCGCTCCGTGCCTGACAGCGGCGGAGATGCAGATCACGCCGCCCGAGACAGAACTGCGCATCGCACACGCCTTGGGCGGCACCACCATTCTCCGTGGGGATGCCGCGTCGCCAGCGTTCTGGGCCGCCTGCCATGCACACTGGATGGTGCGGGGCATGTTCGGCGACAACCTGCGCAGCACGCTCATGGGCGACCCGACCACGGGTGACCCGCCCACGGACGAAAAGAGAGTCAGGAACCTGCTGCGCAGAATCGGTGGACTGCGCACCGAACGGGGCAACGTGTCGCCCATCACCAACTGTCCCATCTCGGCGGCCTGGTGGAAGCGTCAGATCGCTCTCATGATTCTGCCGATCCTGGGCGAGCACAACCGCGTCCTGACCGAGGAGCAGGTCATGACAGCGCTTCGCCATCCCCAGTACTGGTGGGAAGAGCTGGTGGAGCGCATGCTGAAGCGGGCGGTGCCAGCCGCTGCGCACCAGTCAGTGGCCGCAGCCGTATGGTGGATCCACAAACTGCGGGCAGAGTCCCCCGGTCGCAAAGACGGCAAGGAACTCATCAGCAATATCGTGCTGGCACTGGCACGCCTCAGTCACTCGCACAGCCTGCATCTCGTGCCGTTCGACAAGGTGGTGGAGACGGTCGAGGAAGCGTTGACGAGATAGGGGTTAGCACCTCACCTTGCGAGGATTCCTGCAGCACATGTCGATGACGCGACCGGCAAGCTGATAGCGGAAGCACCCGACAAGCCGGACGACCCAGGCCCTTCACCACCACCACCGACCTCGACGCGAGAGGTCCGAGAGCGAGCCTCGACACATTCACTCGGCGGTGATGCCCACCGTTCCACAGCTCGTCGTCTCATGGCCGACCTCTCGCATCCCTCGATGAGGTTCGCCCTGGCGGGGGCTGCTCAGGGCAGGGGGTGCCTTCGAGGTTCTGGTGCGGTGACAGGCCGGCCAGGTTGCCGATTAGCTCGGCTGTGGTGACCTGCGAGCCGCCGCGACGTGCGGATACTGCGGCGGCTGCGGCGACCTTCACGGCAGCGGCGCCGGCGGTGAGATCGGGCAGGGACGCAGCCTCGCCCCTGCTGGCTCGATCCAGCCGGCGAAGCTGCTCGGTGAAGCCCAGTGCCGCCAGGGGGTTTCCTGCGGGAGCTTCGCGGGCCGGCGGTTGGGCGACCACGCCGTCGATCTCCAGCACGGGCTCAGGCCAGATCTCGACGCGGGCGACGCGCGCGGTGTCTGCCGCTTCCAGGGAAGCCTCGGCAATGGTTGCGCCCCAGCGCAGATCGGCTCTGGCACTGCGCCCGTTCGTGGCGTGCAGCACGACGCAGGCGACATGGTCGAGTCCGTCTTGCAGGCTGAGTTGGGGCGTGACGACGTACTGCACTGGCGCGCCGAGCGCCGCTAGCAGGAGCGGCCAGAAGCCGGCGGCGGGGTTCATGAGCACACCGCCGCCGTAGGCAGCGGGAGCTTCCAGCGCACGGGCTGGAGTCGGCACGGCGAGGCGAAGCTCTAGGTGGTGCGGGTCCATCGAGGCCAGCGTTGCCAGGAACTGCCGGACCGCTGGGGCGTGAAGCAGGTTGACGCCGACCATGGTTGGCAGGGGTCCCAGCGCCTCGGAAAGGCGTTCGATGTTGTTGAGGGTCGTTGCGGCGGGGGACTCGACGAGCACTGCCCGCACCCGCCCGGCTGCTGCGAGCTGGGTGACCACTTGGCAATAGGCCGCAGGGGGCGTGGCAATCACAGCGATGTCGCAGGCACGTGCCAGATCAGCCAACTCCAGCACGGCACAGTCCAGCCCGCCTGCGAGAGTGGCGGCCCGCTCCGAGGTCGCAGAGCTGGCCGCGACGCCCGCGAGCCGCATTCCGGACGTTGCTCTCACTGCCTCGGCATGAAGCACCGCGCCGGGGCCGGCGCCGACGATGCCCACGGCGGTCATGGGTGAGATGGTGCCACAGGTGATCCCAAGCCGCCGCTGTGCTGATCTCACCTCGGCCCCTGGTTAGCCGTTAGTGTCGCGCCGTGCTTGAAACATCCACCGAAGTTGCCGTGGGCGACGATGCTGACGATGCCGACTATGACATCGGCGCCGTCCACCCGCTGCTGGAAGTTCAACGCCTCGACACCGAGACCGAGCAACTCCAGCACCGCCGTGACACGCTGCCCGCACGCCGCGACCTCGACGAGGCGGTGGCCGCGAGCGAGACGCTGCGCGCCAAGCTCGACGGCGTGGCGGCGGAGCGCCTCGAGGTTCTCGTGCGCCACAAGCGCCTCGAGCAGGAGGCGGCGATAGTCGAGGCGAAGGCGGACACCGACGACAACCGGCTCTACTCGGGCGAGGTTCGGGGCATCCGCGACCTGCAGGCGCTGCAGGAGGAGGTGGCCGGGCTCCGGTCGCGCCAGGGACATCTGGAGGATCAGGCCATCGCTGCGCTGATCGAGGCCGAGGAACTCGAGGAGGCGGCGTCGGCCCTGCGTGCCGAGCTCGAGGTCTGCGATCAGAGAGTCACGGTGCTGCAGGCCGAGGTGGCATCGGCGGAGGCCGAGATCGACGAGCAGATCAACGCGGCGCGGGCGGCTCGCGCCGACTCGGCCGCACAGCTCGGCACCTCGACGCTGGACGCATACGACCGGCTGCGAGGCGCCTTCGGCCCCAGCACGGCCGTCGAGTTCGACCCGTCGTCGGGTTGCGGTTGTCCCAGCCAGATGCCCGCGGCCGAGGTGGCACGCATCAAACGCTGCCCCCAGGGGGCGGTGGAGGGCTGCTCTGAGTGCGGGCGCCTGGTGATCCGCTGAGGTGCGGGCGTGGGCTGCCGGCACTGAGAGGTCTGCGCCGCCGCGGCGGCTGCCCCGTCGATCAGCCGGAGAGCCTGGGCCGGGAACTCGGACAAGGCGCCTGGTGATCCGCTGAGGTGCTGGCGTGGTTCGTCGGCTGCGGCGTGGTCGTGGTTGCCTGTGTCTTTGACAGTTCGGGCATCGACTACCGGGTGGTGACTGCGGGATCGGTGCTGCCGCTCGCGGAGAACCTGACGGGGTCGCCCTGGGTGCTTCACACGCTCGCTGGGAGCGCCCTTGCGCTGGCGGCGGTGATGGCGGCCACGGCGGGCCGCGGCCGCAGGCTGTCGCGGCGGCGCTGGATCGGCCTGCCGATCGGGACGCTGGTGTTTCTCGCAGCCAGCGGCTCATGGTCGCGCACGTCCCTGTTCTGGTGGCCTCTCGCCGGTGGCGGGGGAGTGGGGCACGGCCCCGCTCCAGAACTCGACCGGGCGCCGGCCGTCATCATCACGCTGGAACTCCTGGGTCTGGCCGGCCTGATATGGGCCGCCAGGCGTTTCGGCCTCTCCGACCCTGGCCGCCGCCGGGCGCTGCTGAGAACCGGCCGCCTCACCCGCCCGGCCGCCTGACAGAGGCGCCGGATTTCGCAGCGTGACGGTGGAGGCTCTGGCGGCGCAGCTCACACCGCAGGCGGTCGCCGCCGCGTCACGCTCACCTGCGCTTGTGACAGGCGTCATCGGCGCGCCGCTTGCTCGCCCACGCGCGGCAGTGGGCGGCCCGCGGCGTGAACATCTTGTGACGGACTTTTTGGCGCCGCTTGCTCACCCGCACGGGCGTGCCGACGGCTAGCGGTGACGGGGAGCCGGCCTGTAGGCGGGATTCTGTCCGGGAGCCCGTTGCCGGGATATCCCTGGATGACCATCCATCTGTGCGATCTACCCGGGAGTGTCTGCGGGCGGGCCGCCCTCTCCCTGCTTGATCTTGCTCCGGGTGGGGTTTGCCAAGCCGCCCCGGTCGCCCGGAGCGCTGGTGCGCTCTTACCGCACCGTTTCACCCTTGCCGACCCTGCGGCCGGCGGTCTGTTCTCTGTGGCACTTTCCTGCGGGTCGCCCCGACTGGCAGCGAGCCAGCACCCTGCCCTGCGGAGTCCCGACCTTCCTCGATGCGCCGAGGCGCACCGCGGCCATCCAGCCGGCTCCCCGCCACCGCCGGCAGGCAAGTTAGCCTGAGCGCCCAGCGAACACGAGCGCCCAACGAACACAAGGGCAACAGATGACATCCATTTCCGACTATGGCGGCTGGCCCGCAGTGCTGGAGACGCTCGCCGCGGGCACCGACATCAGCACGAACGAGGCTCGGGCCGCCCTGGGCGCGATCCTGGCAGGCGAGGCCACCGATGCCCAGGTGGCCGCCTTCATCGTGGCGCTGCGCCTGAAGGGCCCGGCCGTGGGAGAGCTGCTGGGCCTCGTCGGCGCCATGCGCGACGCGGCCACGCCCCTGGAGGTGCCCGACGGCACCATCGACATCGTCGGCACCGGCGGCGCGCCGGGCCGCGGCCGGAACACGCTCAACGTGTCCACGATGGCCTCGGTGGTGGCAGCCGGAGCGGGGGCCACCGTGTGCAAGCACGGCAGCGTCAAGGCATCCTCTACCTCGGGCAGCTTCGACCTCCTAGACGCGCTCGGCGTGCGCATAACGGCATCCCCCCAAGAGGTCGCCGAGACGGTGCGCGGCATCGGCCTGGGCTTCGCCTTCGCCAAGACCTTCCATCCGGCGATGCGCCACGTCGCCGGCGTGCGCTCGCAGGTCGGCATCCCGACCGTGTTCAACCTGCTCGGCCCGCTCTCGCACCCAGGTCGCGTGCGCCGCCAGGTGCTGGGTGTGCTGGACAGGTCGCTGGCGCCGACCATGGCCGCCGTGCTGCAGGCGACCGGCTCGCAGCGCGCTCTGGTGGTGAACGGCGACGGGCTCCTCGACGAGCTCACCACCACCGGCCCGAACCTGGTGGTCGATCTCAGCGAGGGCCGGGTGAGCGAGTACCGCCTCGACGCGGCGGAGGTCGGGATCGCCCCGGCGACGCCCGAGGATCTGCGCGGCGGGGACCCGGCGGAGAACGCCCGGATCATGCAGGGCATCCTCTCCGGTGACCGCGGCCCGCGGCGCGACATCGTCGTGCTGAATGCGGCCGCGGGCCTGCTGGTGGCCGGAGTCGTTGCCGGCATCGCAGCCGGAGTCGAGGCGGCCGCCGCCGCGCTCGACGACGGCCGCGCCGCTGCCAAGCTCGAGCAGATCCTCGCGGCCCCCACAGGCTGAGCAGTTGAGGGCCGCGACATCGGCGGCAGCCGGAAGCACCAGCCAATGCGCGCAGTTGCGGTTGCCGTGAGCGGCGGGCAGGGCGCGGTCGCTACTGAGGCACTGGCGGCGATCGGGCGGGGCGCCGGGCTGTGCGCGGTCGGATTCTGCCAGGCTGATCGGTTCACCGAGGCGGCGGCAATACTGCGGCAGCGCAAGCAGGACGGCCTGCACGCCGGCATGCAGTTCACCTACCGCAACCCGGACCGCTCCACCGATCCGTCGCGGCTCGTCGCCGGCGCCGCCGCGCTGATCGTCGGCGCGCTTGACTACCACCGCGCCGGCCCTGGCACGCCCAGTGACGGGCGTCCTCACGGCCGGGTGGCGGCCTACGCCCGCACCGACCACTACAGGGCGCTGCGCACCGCGCTCGAAGCGATGGCCGAGCCGCTGCGCGCCGGGGGCTTCCGTGCCGTGGTGTCAGCGGATGAGAACTCGCTGGTGGACCGGGCCGCGGCCTACCGGGCGGGCATCGGATGGCAGGGCAAGAGCGCCAACATCCTCGTGCCCGGCGCAGGCAGCCTGGTCGTGCTCGGAGCCGTCGTGACCGATGCGCCGCTCATCGCCGCCGATCCAGAGCCGGCGGCCGACGGCTGCGGGGCCTGCCGGCAGTGCCTCGACGGCTGCCCCACCGGCGCCATCGTCGCACCGGGCACGGTCGACGCTCGCCGCTGCCTGGCCTGGCTGGTGCAGCAGGATGGGGTCTTTCCGGTGGACTACAGGATCGCGCTCGGAGACCGGCTCTACGGCTGCGACGATTGCACGGACGCCTGCCCGCCCAACCGCGTGCGCGTGCGGATGTCGCGCCGGTCAACCGCGGCAAGCCACAAGCGCAGCGGGTCTGCCGGTATGCCATCGGGAGAGCGAGCAGAGGGCATGCCAGGGCCTCCGCAAGTGCGTCGCACCCAAGATGCGCCCTCAGATGCGCGCTCGCGAGCGAGTACCGGGGCCTGGGCGCCGCTGCTCGAGATGCTCGCCGCAACCGATCAGGAGCTGATGAGCGACTACGGGCGCTGGTACATCCCGCGCCTGGAGGCCAGATACCTGCGCCGCAACGCCCTGGTGGTGCTGGCCAACGTGGGTGACCCCGCGGACGCGTGCGTGCGGGCGGCGGTCGACTCGGCGCTGGCGCATCCCGATCCGCTGGTGCGAGCCCACGCCGTCTGGTGCGCGCGCCGTCTCGGCCTGGGACTGGAGTGCCTGCACGACTCCGGCGATCCGCTCGTGCAGGCCGAACTGCACCGGGCGGCACCCAGCCGCGCACCCGCAACCGGCCAAGCAGTCCCGTGACGCGGCATCTGCTGGTGACGAACGACTTCCCGCCGAAGGTGGGCGGCATCCAGAACTACCTGTGGGAGCTGTGGCGGCGCCTCCCGCCCGACGATGTGGTGGTCCACACCACGCCCCATGCGCGCTCCGGCGCCTTCGACGCGGCTCAGCCCTTCACGGTCGTCCGCTCCCGCGAGCCCTGGCTGCTGCCGGGCCCCCACCTGGCTCGCAGGATCGACCGCCTCGCCGAGCGACATGACGCCGAGCTCGTGGTGATCGACCCGGCCCTGCCCGCCGGCCTGGTCGGCAGGAGCCTCGACCGGCCCTACGCAGTCGTGGTGCACGGCGCCGAGGCGGCCATCCCCGCACGCCTGCCGGGCGCCCGCACGCTGCTGCGGCGCGTGCTGGAGGCGGCGTCGGGGATCATCGCGGCGGGCGGCTATCCCGCGGCTGCCTGCCGGCGCGTGCTGGACCGCGACCTGCCGACGTTCGTGATACCCCCGGGCGTGGACGCGCAGCGCTTCAGGCCCCTTGACGACGCGGCACGGCACCAGGCTCTCGAACGCCTCGGGCTCGAGCCCGGTGTCCCGCTGGTGGTGAGCGTGTCGCGGCTGGTGCCGCGCAAGGGCATGGACACATTCGTGCGGGCGGCCGGGATGCTCGCCGCACGCGGCCACAGCCTGCAGGCGGTCATCGCCGGCGACGGCCGCGACCGGCGCAGGCTGGCCCGGCTCGCAGCGCGGCTGGACGCGCCGGTGAGCCTTGCCGGTCGGCTCGATGACGACGAACTCGCAGCTCTCTACGGCTGCGCCGATGTGTTCGCGATGCTGTGCCGCAACCGCTTGTGGGGGCTGGAGCAGGAGGGCTTCGGGATCGTCTTCCTCGAGGCGGCCGCGGCGGGAGTGCCCCAGATCGCCGGCAGCAGCGGGGGCGCGCAGGAGGCCGTGGCACACGACCGCACCGGCATCGTGCTGCCCCGGGCCACACCCCACAGCGCCGCCCGCGCCATCGCCGAGCTCCTGGACGACGAGCCGCGCCGCCGCCTCATGGGCACGGCGGCACGGCAGCGGGCGCTCAGCGATTTTTCCTACGACATCGGAGCCGAGCGACTCCGCCGCGCCCTGGACGCCATGTCCGCCCGGAGCGACCGCTAGGCGTGACCGGCATCGGGAAAGACTCGCCGCCGCGCCGGATTGTCGGCGGTGTCGCCCCGGTCGCGAGGGGCGTGCCTAGCATCCGGCAGATTCGCCGCCGGTGGCTCGCGATGGCGGAGTCTGAGGTTGTTAGTGTCAGGTGCGCGAGAGTCCACGGCGCCGCTGCGATGCTGGCGCACCCGATTACGAAGAGAGGAAGCGGCTTCTTGGTCGATCACGCAACCCAGCGCACGACCATCATGGCCTCGCCGGAGGCGTGTTTCGACGCCGCAACCGACTTCGAGAGTTACCCCCGCTGGGCGCACGACGTCAAGCGGGCTCGGATCCTGACTCGCGACGGCCAGGGCCGGGCCGTGGACGTGGAGTTCCAGGTGTCCGCGATGGGACGCTCCACCACCTACACGCTCCGCTACTTCTACGGAGACGACCCGCTCCGGCTGGCCTGGAGGCTCCAGCAGGGCGACGCCACGACCAGGCTCGACGGCGAGTACGAGTTCCTGCCCGTTCCGGGCGACGCCGGCGTCACCGAGGTCTCCTACCAGCTCAGCGTGGAACTGGCCGTTCCCCTGCCGGGCTTCGTGAAGCGGCGCGCCGAGTCCCGCATCATGCACACCGCACTGGACGAGCTGAAGGCCCACGTGGAGGCCGGCGCCGGCGCCGGCTGCTGACAGGGAGTCCAGTTCATCGTGTATTGCGGCTTCGACATCGGCGGCACCAAGGTCATGGGCATCGTGGTGCATCCCGGCGACCCGTCCGTGCCCATGGCGGTGCGCAGAGAGCCGACGGTCGCCGACGGCGATGCGATCGTCGAGACCGTCGAGAAGATGGTGGAGGCGCTCGAATCCGACTGCGCGTCCGCTATCACCGCCGCCGGCGTGGGCATCGCCGGGCTCGTCGATTACACGGGGATGCTGAAGTTCTCGCCCAACATCGCCGGAGTGGTGGACCTCGACCTTCGCCGGCGCCTGCGGGACAGGTTGCGCCGCCCGGTTGCCGTCGAGAACGACGCCACCGCAGCCGTCTGGGCCGAGCTGATGCACGGCGCGGCGCGAGGCTGTCGCAATGTCGCCTTCGTGGCGCTGGGCACCGGTCTGGGCACCGGGTTCGTGCTGGAAGGCCGCCTGCACCGCGGCTGGAACGGCTTCGCCGGCGAGTCGGGACACATGACCATAGACCTGTCCGGCCCCGAGCATCTCACCGGCGCCAGCGGGCCCTGGGAGTACTACGCCTCGGGGACGGGACTGGCACGCATGGCCCGCCGGCGTGCCGCCGGCGGCGGCTTCGCCAGTGCCGTGGCGCAGGCGGGCGGCTCGCTCGAGGGGATCCGCGGCGAGCACGTGCACTCGCTGATCGCGGCCGGCGACCCCGAAGCGTTGAGCGTGCTCGACGAGTTCTGCTCGGTTGCCGCGGTCGGCCTGGCCAACCTCGTTCACATACTCGATCCCGAGATGCTGGTCATCGGCGGCGGGCTCATCGACATCGGCGAGCCCCTGGTGAGCGGCCTTGACGCCTGGACCCGCCGGCGCATGCTCGGCGGGCCGCATCGCAGGGCCGTGAAGGTGGTGCCGGCGCAGCTGGGAAGCCAGGCGGGCGCCATCGGCGCGGCACTGCTGGCATCGGAGTCGACCTAGATGCGTGTCGGGATCCTCACCGGCGGCGGGGACTGCCCGGGGCTCAACGCGGTCATCAGGGCGGTTGTGCGCAAGGCCGAGAGGCACTACGGCGACGATGTGATCGGGTTCCGTGACGGCTGGCGGGGAGTGGTGTCCGACGACTGGGAGATGCTCGACGTGAAGGCTTGCCGCGGCATGCTTCCCCGCGGCGGCACCATGCTTGGCACGTCGCGCCACACCCCCTTCAACCTCGATGACGGCATAGCGCGCGCCTCCGCCACGATCGACCGGCTCGCCCTCGACGCGCTCATCGCAGTGGGCGGCGAGGGCACCCTGTCCTGCGCCAGCGACATGTTCGAGCGGGGCTTCCGCGTCGTCGGGGTGCCCAAGACCATCGACAACGACGTCGGCGCCACCGAGCGGACGTTCGGCTTCGACACCGCTGTGACCATCGCCACCGAGGCCATCGACCGGCTGCACACCACCGCCGAGAGCCACAATCGGGTGATCTTCGTGGAGGTCATGGGCCGCCACGTCGGCCACATCGCCACCTGGGCCGGCATCGCCGGGGGCGCCACATACACACTCGTGCCCGAGGAGCCGTTCGATCTCGACGATCTCTGCGCGGCGCTGCTGCGCCGCCACGAGCGGGGTCGCTACGCCTCCATCGTGGTGGTCGCGGAGGGGGCGCGCCCGGAGCCGGGGACGCTGAACCTGCCCGTTCCGCCGGTGGACGAGTACGGCCACCAGCGCCTCGGCGGCATCGCCAACGTCATCGCGGCCGAGGTGGAGGAGCGCACCGGCCTCGAGACCCGGGTGACCACCCTGGGACACGTGCAGCGCGGCGGCTCGCCGACCGCCTTCGACCGCGTGCTGGCCACCCGGTTCGGGATCGCCGCGATCGACGCCGTCCACGAGGGGGCCTTCGGCGAGATGGTGTCGCTGCAGGCCGGCAGCATCGTGCTGGTGTCGCTGCGGGACGCCACGGCGAGCCTGAAGCCGGTGAGCGGCGAGCTCCTAGGCGTCGCCCGAACCTTCTTCGCCTGAACTACACACGGTCAACACCCAAGGCTGCGAGGTGCCAGACGACATCGTCCCGACGAGCCCTCGCTACCATGGGGGAACACCCAGAGCCACGCACGGCCGACTCCGCAGCTGATACACCCGAGTCGATGTCACGCCCCGTCTAAGCAGTCCCCGTAGGTGCCGTCGCAGGAGTCGCTACGGATCGGTCGCAACGTCGGCGGCGAGCAGGCAGACCGGATACTCGAACATCGACGGTTCAGCCTTGCCGCGCTCACGTACTCCCGAGATGGTCACGGTGAAACAACGGTCGGCACCCTGCGGTTCGGGCAGCGCAGACGAGTGCGTGTCGCCCTCGATTGCGAATACAATCGAGGGCTCTCCGAAATGTCCGCCGCGGTGAATGACCTCAACCGGGATCCGGTCGACGTCGTCGGCAACGGCGACTGTTGCAGCGTCGAAGTTCGCCTCGGGTAGCGAGAATGACCACCTTCCCCATACCTGCCCGGCCGTTATGTATCCTGCGGGGGGCCACGCCACGAAATCACGCGCCTCGCGCACCGGTGGTCGAGCAGCCCATAGGTTGTCGTCAAACACCGCCAGCGCATTAGCCGGCCAATGGTCGGCATCCCACCAAGAATGGTCGGCAGCTTGCGCGTTGCCTGTGCCCATACGCTGCGTCTGAGGGTACAGTATCCACCGCCTGTGGCCAACACTTACGTTGTTGTCGCCGCTATCTTGCATATAATCGTCGATACTCCGCACTCCCTCCTCTCCCAATCCCAGGTTCGACTTAGCAGCAAAGTCAGCACCGAGAGTTGTGTAGCATGGCCAGCTTGTGTCAGGGTGGTGCGATAGCTTCTTGGCAGCAATCATCATGACTGCCGTGTGCTGTGCGCCGTCTGACATGGCGGCGTCCTCTTGTACGGTGCCGAGTCCGGCCATCTGACGGTACCAGTTGATCCGCTGGATGATGCTGGCGCGATACGCGCTGCTAGTGGTGCCAGCCCGGCAACTCGCAACATCGCCGGTAAAGCCCATGTCGGGCTCAGTGCGTGAGAACTCCGTTCGGTGTTCTGATATCACGCCCCACCGGTTCCAGACCTCGAAACCTGTGTTGGCCGGTAACGGACTCGCGCGTTGGACACGTATGATCGGAGTCGAGATCGAATTCTCGTCACCGCTCAGCGACACTACAGCGCCAGCCCGAAGTCTCAACATAACGGTGCCGTCGGCGTCGGGTGTCACTCTCACCACGAAACGACTGCCTGATCCCGATGCGGAACCATTGCCGGAGATCCAGGAGACGGTGCTATTGACACTGATGAAGTCGCTCTCGGTCAAGGAGGTGATGTGCTTGCTGAACCGAACCGTCACATCGAAGGCACCGTGGACAAGCGCAGGAGCATCCGTGTAAAGCGCTACTTGGGGGGCGTGGGCAGCAAGACTGCCAGAGACTGCGGAAAGACCTTTGGCTCGGGCAATGAACGTGGCCATCTGGGCACGTGTGACTCTATCTCTCGGACAGAACCTCAGTGGTGGGTTCGAGCATCCGGCCGTAAGGTTCCGTGCAGCCAGCGCATCAATGTTGGCGGCGTGGGGGCTGCGTGCGGTGTCTATGAACCCGGCCAGCCCTGCCTCGGGAAGATCGAGTGCTTGGACTAGGAACGATGCTATCTGTGCCCGATTGACAGTGCTATAGGGACAATAGCTCAAGGGCTGGGTCTTGCATCCGGCGGTGACACCCAGATCGGCGAACCGTTCGACATGGGTTGCCCACCAGTGCTCGGTGTCTACGTCTGCGAACCTCGTCTCGGAGATGGGTAGGGGATCGGTGCCTGTGATCGCACGGCCGAGCCAGACGGCCAACTCCCATCGCCGGAGATGTCTCGTCGGGCAAATCCGATTGTTGCCGCACTCGGTCCCGTCGAGGTAGCCCAAGCTGCCGAGCGCGTCGAGCGCACGCTCGTGAACGCTTCCATCATCGTCATTGAATGCACCCCGTGGATGCGTGGTCGTCTGCGCTTGCGCGGAAACGGCATAGCAGAACAGGACAGCCAGCATCGCCAACGCGGTCAGCGATGCGAGTTTTCCCCTCAGCGAAACAGAATGGCCGCATCGTCCGGTCCAACACGACTCGCTGGGGCTGTTGCTGTCTGCGTCGGCTGAGTTCATGCCCTTGTGCTCATTTCGGCTTTTCTTGGCTCGGTGCCCGCCACAAGGCTATTGACTGCCCGCCCCAAGGCTATTGCTGTCTGACAAGGTGGTTGTTGTTGTCGAGGTGGGGGCGAACTCCAGCTGGAACTGCTCGTAGGCGTCGGCGTTGAGCACCGAGCCGGGCTCGGCGTCGGCGTCGCTGGTGGGAACCGACACCGCCTCGCCGTCGAGCAGGATCGTCACGCCGTCAACCCCGTCGACTACCAGCGCCGTGAAGACGAGTTGGGCCGCAACCAGTTTGAGGGTGTCGGCCGGCGGCGGCAGATCCTCCGGCGCCAGCGGCACGATGTCGATGGTGGCGACGCCCTCGCTCACCGTGGCCTGGGACAGCTCGAACAGCTCCAGGGTGTTGAAGTAGCCCGCGGCCTGCTCCTCGGCCGAGGTGCTCTCGCCGAAGAGCGTCCCCAGCACGCCGGCGAGGCCCGCGCCGCGATCGACCTGGCGCTGCACCGGCACCACGACCGTGCGCTCGATGTCCTGCGGGTTGGTCAGCAGGTAGACCGTGCGGCTCTCGGTGAGCGGCGCCGGCGCGGCGGTGGTCGTGGTGGCCGTGAACCCGGGCCGCAGCGTCTCGGGGAGTTGCTCGGGGTCGATGGCCTGAGCCGTCTCGTCGGTGGGAAGAGCGCAGCCGGACACGCCGGCCGTCAAGACGAGCAGCGATGCGAGCCCGGCTGCGGCAAGCAGGCGGCTCATGTCGCGTCGACCGCCTCGTCGACGTCGGCGGCGGTCACGGGCAGTTCCACCACGAAGCGCGCGCCCGTCGGAGCACCCGGGCGGTCCTCCACCCAGACCCGCCCGCCGTGCAGGCCCACGTGCTCGGCCACCAGCGCCAGGCCCAGGCCCGAGCCCGAGTCCCGCCCGCGCCGGCCGCCGGCCCGCCCGCGGTGGAAGCGGTCGAAGATCCGCAGGCGCTCCTCTGCCGCGACCCCCGGCCCGTTGTCCTCCACGCCGAGGCGCACCAGGCCGTCACGGCGCGCCACGCTCACCCGCACCTCGCCCCCGCCGTACTTGGCCGCGTTGTCGAGCAGGTTGGACACCACCCGGCCCAGCCGCCGCTTGTCGGCCATCAGCACGGTGGCGTCGATCCCCGGCTCGGCCACGAAGTCCACCCCGGCGGGATGGTCCGCGCCCACCTGGGAGATGGCCCTCTGAACGAACTCGACGATGCGCACCTCCTCGGCCTCGAGATCCGCCGTTCCCACGTCGTAGCGGTTGATCTCCAGCAGGTCCTCCACCAGCCCGCGGAAGCGGGAGATGTCGTCGCTCAGGAGGTCGAGGGCCGTCCGGCCGCGCTCGCTGAGGCCGTCCGCGCTGTTGTCGAGCACCTCCACCGACGCCGTCAGCGTCATCAGCGGCGAGCGCAGCTCGTGACTCACCTCCGAGGCGAAGCGGGCGTCGCGGGCGATCCGCTCCTCCAGCGCCTCGGCCATCCCGTTGAACGACGCCGCCAGCGAGGCCAGGTCGGCGTCCGCCGGCGGGGTGAGGCGCGTGTCGAGCGCACCTGCCGCCAGGGCCTCGGCCGCGGTGCGCACCTTCACCAGAGGGTTGAGCAGCCACCTCGCCGCCAGCCATCCCAACACGGCGGCAAGCAGCGTGGTGGCCGCGGCGACGCCGAACAGGATGATGGCCAGGGTGTTCAGATTGTCCTGGATGTCATCGAGCGGCGCGGCCTCGAAGTAGATCGCGTCGATCGGCGTGCTGGGGATGGGAACGGCCGACACGATGGCGGCCCGGTCGCCGATGGTGGTACGCATGCGCGCCGGAGTGCCCGACTCGACCAACTCCAGCAGCGATGCCGGCACGGACTCGCCGCCGAAGACCAGCGGATCCCCCGAGGTCCACTCGTCGCCGAAGCGCAGCAGCGGGAACGTTCCCGAGGTCTGGCCGAGCCGCTCGACGATGGCACGCCGGCCCTCGTCGTCGGTCTCCGAGGTCAGCTCGTTGCGCACCCGGCGCGCGTTGTTGGCGAACACGGCGAAGGCGGTCTCGTCGCGCTCGCCCAGGAGGTTCTGGCGGGCCAGCCCGAGGGTCGCGAAGGAGATGGTGGAGGTGAGTATCAGTCCCCCGACGGCGAAGGCTGCGGTGATGCGGGTGCGCATGCCGCGGCGGAACACCCTGCGCAGCCTCGCGCCCGACACTGCGGGGCCCTCTTCGGAGGTTGGCGCCTGCGGCCGCAGCCTGGCACTCACCGGCTCGGATGGCATGAGTCACGCAGCTCTAGGGTTGGAGCTTGTAGCCGAGGCCGCGCACGGTCACCACGTGGCGGGGCTCGGCCGGATCGGGCTCGATCTTGGTGCGGAGCCGGCGCACGTGCACATCGACCAGGCGGCCGTCACCGAAATACCCCAAGCCCCAGACCCTCTCCAGCAGCTCCTCCCGGCTGAGGATGCGTCCGGGACTGGAGCCGAGCTCCACCAGCAGGCGGAACTCTGTGCGCGTCAGGTGCACATCGGCGCCCGCCACCCGGACGATTCCCTCGTCGGGGATGATCTCCAGCCCCTCGAACACGATGCTGCCGCCCGCACCGGAGTCGGAAGCTCTCGCGCGCCGCAGCAGCGCGCGTATCCTCGCCGACAGCTCCTTGGGAGCGAACGGCTTGGTGAGGTAGTCGTCGGCGCCGGCCTCCAGTCCCGCCACCACGTCGTGTGTGTCCGAGCGAGCCGTGATCATGACTATGGGCACGTCGCTGGAGCGCCTGATGGCCCGGCAGATGTCGAAGCCGTCGAGGCCGGGCAGCATGATGTCCACCAGCACCACGTCGGCGGCTCGGCGGCCGAAGGCGACCAGCGCATCCTCGCCTGAAGCGACCTCCTCCACCTCCCAGCCCTCGTCCTCCAGGGCCAGCCGCAGCGCCGTGCGAATGCGCTCGTCGTCCTCGACGGTGAGGATCCGCGTCGTCACGGCCGGGGGCGCCCCCGTGCCCGTCCCCGTGCCCGGCCCCCGGTCGAGCCGCCCGGCCCCGGCGGGCGCACGGCGCGCCACTCGGCTGCCGCCCGCAGCACCAGCACGGCCACCACGCCCACCCCTGCCGCCGCGCCGACGGCTGCGGCCAGCCCGACCAGGCCGGCCGCGGTCGTGCATCCGCCGTCGCAGCTGAGGTCGGTGAAGGCGAACCCGATGAGACCGCCGCAGGCGCCGGCCACGACGACCGACGAGAAGGCCATCAGCCTCGCCGGCAGCGACGGCGACGAGTCGGCGGCGTGCGTGCCGCGCCGTTCCATCACCTCGGCAAGCCTAACCGTGCGGCATCGGCAGGGCCGGAGAACGTGTCCGAACGGCTTATGGCTCGTTTGGAATGTTCCGGGAACGGCTTGTGGCTCGTTTGGATCGTGTCGGGTTTGGACCGTGCCGGGAACGGCTATCGTCACCGGTGCGCATGTAGGTGCCCCGGGTACCGGAGGTGATGGCGTGCCGTTGTCAGAGGACGAACAGCGCATCCTCAGCGAGATCGAGTCACAGCTTTACGAGAGCGACCCGGAACTGGCTCGCGAGGTCTCCGAGACCACGGTGTATTCCGACGGTTTCAAGAACATCAAGTGGGCTGCGCTCGGGCTGCTCGCCGGCGTGGTGATCATGGTCTGGCTGCTCTCCGTCTCGTACCTGCTGTCCTTCGGCGGCTTCCTGATCATGCTCGTGTCGCTGCTGTTCCTGGAGCGCAATGCACGCCGCGTGGGAAAGGCCGGGCTGGGCCAGATGACCCGGTCGATGCGGGGCGGGGGCCTGCGCCAGATGGTCGGCGGCGCCGGCTCGCGCATGCGGGAGCGCTTCGACCGCAACGGCGGGCGGGGCTGACCCGGCCGAACAGCGGCGGCGACGCTGATCGCCGCTGTCGCTAGCTGAAGGTCGTCGACGGGTCGAGCGCGGCGGCGAGCCGCCTCCACAGGCTCGCCCGACGGCGGCAGGCAGCCATGACCTCGCCCGCGGTGTCCAGGGCCCGGCCCGCGGCGGCCGAGGTCGTGCTCGGGGCGTAGCGGCCCTGGGTCGCCAGTAGAGCCAACTCCTGCACTGGGCCCGCGAGCCGGCTCTCGGCCCGCACGCGACCGGCCAGCTCCAGGGGCGTCTCGACGGCTCGGAGATCCATCCCGATCATCTTCAGCGCCCCCAGCACGTCGCCCCAGGCCGCCTCGATGCAACCCGCCGGGTCATCCGCCAGGCGGGTTCTGCGCCGGCGCCGCTGAAGTGTCCTGAGCCCGGGAACCGCCGCCAGCCCCAGGCCGGCCGCAGCGGTCGCGGCGAGCACCCAGAGCATCCAGGGCGCCCAGCGCGCAGGATCAGCGGCCGGCGCGTCCGTGACCGGCGCTCGGGCGGAGCCGGCGGGGCGGGTGCCCGGATCCTGCGGCGCGGGGATCGAGCCACTGGCACCGGTCTCGTCCGGCTCCGGCGCCGGGATCGTGACCTCGGGGTCGAAACCGGCCTGGTCCGCGACCCGGCCCGTCACCGCGAAATCGCCTGGCGCACCCCTTCCTGGCGTCGGCTCGAAGCGAACCCAGCCCGCGCCCGCCAGGTACACCTCGGGCCAGGCATGGGCGTGCTCGCCACGCACGGAGTACACGCCGCGGGCCGGATCCCATTCGCCCCAGGTGAACCCGACCGCCACACGCGCCGGCAGGCCGATGCTGCGGGCCATGACCGCGTAGGCCGAGGCGAACTGCTCGCAGTAGCCGGTCCGCACGCCGAACAGGAAGTCCTCGAGATCCTCGACGCCGTGGCTCGCCTCCACGCGGGCGTCGTAGGTGAACCTGCCCTCGGCCCAGAAGTAGTCCTGCAGGTCCAGTGCGCGCCGGTAGTCGGAGTCGGCCCCTGCGGTCACCCTGAGCGCCTCGCTGCGGACCAGCTCGCGGGCATCGTCGCCGAGGCGCGTGTTGAAGGTCAGGAAGCCGGGCTCGAGACCGGTCGCGCCGTCGCCGCGAAGCGTCTCGGGGTCCTCGATGCTCGCCACGACGGACTCCGCCGTGTAGCTGAAGCGCCGTGGCAGGCCGGCCGAGCGGCGCGCTCTGATCAACGCTCCCGACGAGCGCTCGTACTCCATCGCCACGCCCCCGTCGTCGATCACCCGGCGCAGCTCGTGTGCGACGGGGAGGTAGTCGGTGTCGAGGCCCTCCAGTGACACGGTGTGCACGAGGAGCGCGCCCCCGCCAGGCTGATCGAGCGCCGGCCGCGGCGCTGCGGCAACGCTCTCGAAACGGGACCGCGCCCTCCAGAAGTCCCCGTCGAACTCGTCGAGCGACATCAGCCGCCAGTACTGCGGGGACTCCTCGGGAGCGGCCACGGTGAACAGCTCCTGCTGCGACTGCTCGACCAGGCGGCTGCGCATCTGCACCAGCGGGCTGAGAACGACCCGCGAGCCGCCGGAGTCGTCAAGGTTGGGAAGGTCGAACCAACCGATGGCCGCGGCGCCCGGCAGCATCGGCGCGAGCACCGCGCCGGCGAGCACGGCCATCGCGGCGGTCGCGGCGCCGGCGCGGCCCAGCGAGCGCAGGCCGTGTCCCCGCCGCGCCTCGAGCCAGCGGTCATGGTGCCCGCCACGCTGTTTCAGCACGACCAGGGTGGCGGCGACGGCAGCGCAGTAGAGGATCGCGAACCGCAGGCGGCCGTCTGCGGCGCCCACCAGGGCGATGAAGGTGAACAGGGCCGCGCTGGGAGCGATGGCCAGGGCATGGGCGCGGGCGCTGAGCGCGGCCCGATCGGCCAGGTAGGCCAGCACCCACAATGCGCCGCCCGCCATCAGCACGAGCCCCGGCAGCGCGGCGACAGGCGCGGGGGCGTCGTTGGCTGCCGCCCATCCCGCCTCCAGATGCTCACGCGCTTTGCGCAGAGTGGCCTCCGTCGGGATGACGAACCAGGCCGTCTCGGAGTATCGCAGTGCCGTGGCGGTCAACACGAAGCAGCAGGCGCTGATCAGGGCGCCTGAACCCCTCAGTCCCGTGCGCCTGGTCGCCGCCGCTACCAGGTGTGAGGCCAGGCCCATGACGATGGCGTCGCGCAGGAAGGTGTCGTCGACGAAGAGCCGGCGCATCCCGAGAGCACAGACGACGGTCACAGATGCCAGGGCGATCTCGGCCGGCCAGCTTCCGGCGCGGCCGGCCCCGGCGCGGTCGGCTGGATTACCGCCGGAATGGATCTCGGCACCCTCAGACATGGTCCGGCGCCGCCCGAGCCGCGGTCGAGTTGCTCCCGATCGGAACGGGGTTGCGCTGCGGGCCGCGCCCGCGGTCATGGCGCGGCGCCGGCCGCGGCGCGGGTGTCGCGGGAGTGCCGCGGCATCCGCCAGAGCTCGACGAGCTGGGCGGGCTCGGTCAAGTGGATCCACCGGCCCGAGGGATCCACGCCGGCCGCTTGCGGTGCAGCGGGTGCGGTGGCCCCTGGCACGCGCAGCGGGCCCGGATCAGCCGTGGCCGGCATCGCCGCCTCCAGCGACGGGGCCGCAGTGCCAGGCGCGGCACAGGTGATGAGCAGCGAGGCACCCAGGCTCCCGGCCAGAGCGGCCCGCGCGGCAGGATCGTTGATCGCCTGCGGCGCCGCCGACACCGCCACAACGAGCGAGCCGTCTCCGAGTGAGCTGCGCTGAAGTGCCGCCGCGTCGATGTCGTCGCTGCCGCCCTCCAGCAGCGCCAGGAACTCCAGAGCCTCGACCAGCTGGGACGGGTGGGCGAGCGGCCCGATGCCCCGGCCGTCGGTGGTGCCGAGGCAGGCCTCGTCGGAGCCCGCGAGCACCGCCGAGAGGATCGACGCCGCCACCGAGGTCGTGAGATCCTGAGTCGCAACGAGGTGGCCGGGCGGGCGGGTGTCGATCAGCACGGTGAGGCGTCCCGGTCGCTCGGGACGGAAGCGGCGCACCATGAGATCACCGAACCGCGCGGTCGAGCGCCAGTGAACGTGGCGGGGGTCGTCGCCGCTCACGTAGGGACGCAGGAAGTCGAAGTCGTCGCTCTGCTGGCCGAGCGTGCGGCGCCTGACGGCGTTGCGGTCGGCCATGCTCCCGCCCCCAGGCACCGCAGACCTCCGCAGCCGGTGGACGGGCGGATGCACGATGACGCTGGCACGCTGCGCTCCGGGGCGCCGGCGGCGGCGGGCCAGAGCCAGCCCGTCGATGTCATAGGTGATCGCGGGGCCCGCCTCGAGGACGCCGCGGCGCTCGCCCCGCAGCCGGTAATGCCCGGTGGCGCCGGCGCCGCCCGGCAGCGAGGCGACCAGGAAACCCCATCGCCTGCCGTCGCTCACCTGCTCTGTGAGCCGGACGGTGGGGGACTTGAGGCGAGCGCGGTTGGTGACCCTGATGCTAACCGTCACGTGGTCCGAGACCGCCATCAGCCTCGACGAAGTACTGCGCTCGATCCTCAGATGCGAGGGATGCAGGAACCGCACGACCTGAGCGAGCAGGACGGCGGCTATGGCTGCCAGGCCGACCACGTAGAACTCCACCAAGCCCAGAGCGCGCCCGCCGAGCAGCGCTACCAGGCCGAAAAACAGCCAAGCCCAACCGGCCTGCGTGGGCATGTCACCCGCACCCGGGCAGGCCGCGAGCTGCGTGTTGGCCGGTCAGGCCCCGCACGCGGGGCTCGCCGGCGCGCGCGGCCGCGGTCTTCGGGGCGGCGGGCGACGTCGTGGCGGTCAGGCGCAGCAAGTCACCGCGAGCGGCGCGGCACGGGCACCGAGTCGATTATCTCGGTGACGATGTCGCAGGTTCGCAAGCCCCGCATTCGAGCCTCCGCCGTCGGCAGCAGCCGATGCGGGAGCATCGCCGGCGCCAGCGCCTTGATGTCGTCGGGAGTGACGAAGTCCCGCTTGAGCGACGCCGCCCGCGCCCGTGCCACCCTCAGCACGGCCAGCGCGCCGCGCGGGGACAGTCCCAGCATCAGGCCGGGGTGGCGCCGCGTGGCGCCTGCGATGGCGAGCAGGTAGGCGCGCAGCGGATCCGAGACGTGCACCCTGTCGATCCAGCCCGACATCTGCCTGACGGTGGCCGCGTTGGCCACGGGCGTAATGTCGTCCACCGGCTCGCGCGCGCCCCTGGTCCGCAGGATCGCGTCCTCGGAGGCCGGGTCGGGGTAGCCGACCTCTATCCGCATCAGGAAGCGGTCGAGCTGGCTCTCGGGCAGCGGGTAGGTGCCCTCGTACTCGATGGGGTTCTGCGTGGCGATGACCGTGAAGGGGGGCTCGAGGCGGCGGGTCACCCCGTCGATGGTGACCTGCTGCTCGCCCATGGCCTCCAGCAGGGCGGACTGGGCCTTGGGCGAGGCCCGGTTGATCTCGTCGGCGAGCACGATGCCCGAGAACACCGGCCCGGGCCGGAACTCGAAGGACCCGGAAGCACGGTCGAACACCGACGTGCCGGTGATGTCGACCGGCAGGAGGTCGGGCGTGAACTGGATCCGGCCGAAGCTGACGTCGATGCTGCGTGCCAGCGCCTTGCCCAGGCTCGTCTTGCCCACACCCGGCACATCCTCGATGAGGACGTGACCGCATGACACCAGCGCCAGTATCAGCAGCTCGATGACCTCGGATTTGCCCTTGACGGCAAGCTCCATGTTCGCAACGAGACGCCCGAAGTGATCGTCGAACCGAGGCATCGGCGGGCCAGGCTAATGCTCGCATGCCTAGCCTCGGGGGTGTGCGTGCTAGGGCCACGATCAGGCTCCTGCTCGGTGCTGTCTCCGCGACGGCTGCCAGACCCCGGCTGTGGCCGGTCGCGATCACCCAGCTGCGGCGGTTCGCGCCGCGCGGCTGGTGGCGCAAGCCCCCGTTCCTGCCCCTTGTGGGCCGCGACCTCGCGGCCTTCAGGGCAGAGGCGATGTACGGGGACCGTGCCGCCGCTCCCACACCCGGCGACCTGGTCGTGTGGCTCGAGTGGTGCCGCGCCCAGGGTCGGCTTCGCTGACCGCGCCTGCGCGGCTCTCTTTCCCTCACACACACACGGCCTTCCCGCCGGTGGCGGCGGTGCCACAAGCCTGCCTTCGCTCGTCCCTCACACCACTCAGCCTTCCCTTGCCGCCTGTCTCGCCGCCTGGCGCGTGCCGGGGTGGCGCGGCCTGCGGACCAGACCGCTCGGGCGATGCGGCTAGCCTGCTGTGGAATGTCCGGGGTGCTGGTTCTCAATGCGACCTTCGAGCCGCTGGCGGTGGTGAGCGCGCGGCGCGCCGTTTGCCTGGTCCTGGCCGAGAAGGTGGAGACATTGCACGCCGACGGTCGCCGCTTCCGCTCCGAGAGGCACTCTGTGGCGGTTCCCTCGGTGGTGCGGCTCAGCCACTACGTCAGCGTGCCGCGCCCGCGCCATCGCGCGCCCAACCGCCGGTCGGTGTTCGTGCGGGACGCGGGCGCGTGCCAGTACTGCGGGGCGCGTGCGGAGACCGTCGACCACGTCGTGCCCCGCAGCCGGGGCGGCCGGCACGTGTGGGACAATGTCGTGGCGGCCTGCCGGCGCTGCAACACCAAGAAGCGCGACCGGCTTCCCAGCGAGAGCGGCATGCGGCTGCGCCGGCGGCCCGAGTCGCCCCTGCCCTCGGCCTGGGTGGAGATCGCGGCTGGAGTGGTGCCCGACGCGTGGGCGCCCTACCTGAAACCTCGAAGCGGTCTGCTCACGGCGTGACCGGGCCGTCAGGCCCTCGGGGAAGCGTCGGCGGCGCCCCCGATGGCCTTGATGACGTCTCTGATCTCGGCGGCGCGATGAATGCCGGCACGGGGCGCGCTGGGAGTTCTCGCTCCGGCGCTGAGACGTGGGTGTGCGGGACATGGTCTGTGGAGGTCAGGCAAGGCCCGGCGGCCGCCCTGATCGAGATGCCGGAGCCCCCGGCCGCTCGACGCGGCGTTCGCATCCACCGCGCCGACCGCCCGGCGCTCGTGCTCGGCAGCGCCCAGCCACAGCAGGCGGCCGATACGGGCGCCGCTGAGGCCGCCGGGGTGGACGTGGTGCGCAGGCGCAGCGGCGGGGGAGCGGTCTTGCTGCAGCCGGCCCGCCACGTGTGGGTCGACTTCTTCGTCCCGGCCCACGATCCCCTCTGGAGCGACGACGTGGGGCGCGCCGTGGGCTGGGTGGGAGAGGTGTGGGCGGAGGCGGTGGCCTCGCTCGCAGCTTGCGGCCGCGGGGCGCCGGCGGTGCACGCGGGCCGGCTGGTGGCCGACCGGTGGGGGCGGATCGCCTGCTTCGCCGGCAGGGGGCCGGGTGAGGTCTTCGTCTCGCAACGCAAGCTGGTGGGCGTCAGCCAGCGCCGCAACCGCCTGCGCGCCCGGATACAGACGGTCGCTCGCCTGTCGCCGCACCTGCCGGAGTCTGCGAGCCGTCACGGCGCGGACTCCTTGAGCGGGCTAGTGGCGCAGATTGCCGAGGTGGAGGCGCGCGGCGCCGGGGGCGGGCGCGGCGCGGCCTCTTTGAGTGAGGCTGATCTTCTGGTGCTGGCCCACCATGAGCGCGCAGAACTGCGCTCGGAGCTGGCGGCGCGGACCTGCACCCTGCCGGACAGCGCGCGGACCGTGACCCGAGCGCTGCTGAACGCACTCGCGGCCCGCGGCTGACGGGCGCGCGGCTCGGCCGGACCACAGGGGGTGCCTGCGAAGGTCGCTCCCGCCCAGTAGCGGCACCGGTCAACGGCGTCCACGGCGGCCTCACAGCTCCCGTGCCTGCGAAGGTCGCTCCCGCCCAGTAGCGGCACTGCTGATGCGCGAATGCCGCTGTAGGTGAGAAATGGGGCGCGCTGATTGCGCGTGGCGACGCCGGGTGGGTTATAGTGGTTCGTTATGGCACGGTGGGGAGCAGCGTGGCGACCAGTGCAGGGAGCAGCATGGCGGGTGACGCACCGAGCGACAAGGTGTGCCGCAGGGCGGGAGTCGTGGATCAGCAGGCCGTGTCCCCCAGAGCGGGGCGTCTGAGGGCGGGCCATGACCCGGGCCGGCCCGCGCACCGTGTTCGTCGGAAGCCACGAGCACACCATCGACGGCAAGGGCCGGCTGGTTTTGCCCTCGGGCTTCCGCCGCGCCCTCCTCGACGGCGCCTTCGTCACAACCCTGGACTCGTGCCTGGCCATCCTGCCCGTAGAGGAGTTCGACCGCATGGCCGCGCGCCTCGAGGCACAGGTGAGCGATGGAAGCGTGAACCTGAACGCGTTCCGCAGCTTCTCCGCGCAGGCGGACCTGGTCGTGCCCGACGGGCAGGGACGCATGCGCATCCTGCCCCACCTGCGTGCCGCCGCCGGGCTCGAGCGCAGGGTCATCGTCACCGGGGCGATCCGCCGCGTCGAGGTCTGGAACCCCGACCGGTGGTCCGAGGTGAGCACTGCGGGCACCGAGCGCCTCGCCGAGGCGATCACCCACGGGCGGGGGATGGGCGGTGCCTAGCGACCGGGCGGCTCGGGCCTTGACAGCCGATCCGGGCGAGGCCGCGCCCTACCGCCACGATCCCGTCATGTGCCGCGAGGTGGTCGAGTTGTTCGGCGCCGTGGCCGGCGGCGTGGTCGTGGACGCCACGATCGGCGGCGGCGGCCACGCGGCCGCGCTGCTGCAACACTGCGAGGGCCTGCACCTGGTGGGCATCGACCGCGATCCGGCCGCACTGCGGGCGGCGTCACTGCGCCTGGGGGAGCACCGTGGCCGCGTGACGCTGCGCCAGGCCCGCTTCGATGCGCTCGGAGCCGTGCTCGACGAACTCGGACACCCCAGGATCTCGGCCTGCCTGTTCGATCTGGGGGTCAGCTCGGCACAGCTCGACCGGGCCGGGCGCGGCTTCAGCTACCGCCTCGACGGTCCCCTGGACATGCGGATGGACCCCTCCGGCGCCATGACCGCCGCGGACATCGTCAACCACGCCGGCGAGGAGCGGATCGCGTCCATCCTGTACCGCAACGCGGACGAGCGCCACAGCCGCCGGATCGCCAGGGCCATCGTGGCGCGACGGCCCTTCAGCACCACGACACAGCTTGCGGAGGCGGTTGCCGGAGCCGTCCCCGGCCCGGGGAGCAGGCGGCGCTCGCACCCCGCGAGGCGCACGTTCCAGGCCCTGCGCATCGAGGTCAACTCCGAGCTGAAGGTGCTGCCCGCGGCGCTCGCCGAGGCCATCGACCGGCTGGCGCCGGCGGGGCGCTGCGCCGTGTTGTCCTATCACTCCGGCGAGGACCGGATCGTCAAGCGGGTCTTCAGGGCCGCCGCGGGCGAGCCGCCCCCGACCCGCCCCGGCCTTCCCCCCGTGCCGGGGCGAGCCGCGACCGTCCGGCTCCTGCATCGCCGGCCCCTGACCCCGGCACAGCACGAGACCGCGTTCAACCCCCGAGCGGCCCCGGCACGGCTGAGAGCCGTGGAACGCCTCACGGAGGCTCCCTAGATGGCGCGCCGCGCCGGTGCGCAGGCTGCAGCCCAGCCCGTCAAACGGCCCGCGACCACGGCCCCGGCCCCGTCACCCGCCCTGCGGGTCGCGGATGCGCCCGTGCGGTGGTGGGCCGTCGTCGGGGGAGGCACCCTGGCGATGGTCGTGCTGATCGTCACGGCGCTCGTGGCCCTGGCAGCGCTTCACGCCGAGCTCGTGGAGAACCAGGCCGCGCTCGATGAGCAGCTGGAGCTGAACCGCCTGCGCTCCGAGCGCGTCGATGAGCTCACCGCCAGGATCGCCTACCTGGACTCGCCCGAGGGCCTGACCGAGCAGGCGCGCGCCGCCGGCCTCGTGCCGGCGGCCGAGCTGGTCACGCTGGCGCCGATCTCACCCGGAGCGCTGCCGCCGCCCGCAGCCGATCCCTTCGGCCTCGCGGGCCTGCCGCCCGCTGCGGACGACCCCGTTGATGCCGATCCCCTCGATGTCGTGAACCCGCCGCCGGCGCCGATCGCGAGCACGGGCGGAGCCGGGTGAGGAGTAGACGCGGCCCGATGCCCGCCAGGCCCCGGACCGCGCGGCGCGCCGGCCGCCGGGCCGCGCACCCCACGGTGAGCCGCGGTCGCACCGCGGTGGCGCTGGTGGTGCTGCTGTGTGCTCTGGCAGCCTCGGTGTATCGCATCGTGGACGTCCAGGCCACTCCCGACGAGCGCATCCTGCAGGACGCCTCGATCCCGCTCTACGAGATAACCGTTCCGGCTGCACGCGGGATGGTGCTGGATCGCAGCGGCCGCACCATCGCCATGTCGCTTCCGGCGGCCACGGTGGTATCGGACCCCCGCCAGATCGTCGACCCGGAGGCCGCGGCCGCCTCGCTCTCGGAGATTCTCGGCGTAGCGGCCGATGATCTCCTCGACTCGCTGCAGGGCGACGCCGCCTTCCGCTACGTGGTGCGCCAGGTCGACCCCGAACTGGGCGAGCGCGTGGAAGCGCTGGGACTGGCCGGCATCCGGGTCATCGACGAGCCCCGGCGCGAGCATCCCAACGGCGACTGCTCCTCTCTGGCCGCGGTCGGGCGCGTGAACACGGACCATGTAGGCATGAGCGGCATCGAGGAGACCCACAACGACCGCCTCGCAGGCACGCCTGGGCGCATACTGAAGGAGCGCAGCCCGCGGGGTGCCACCATCCCGGGCGGCGTGCACGAGGTGACCCCGGGCGTCGTCGGCCAGGACCTCACCCTGACCCTGGACCGCAACGTCCAGTACCAGACGGAGCGGCTCCTGATCTCCGCCGTGGCCGACGCCGAGGCCGCGACCGGGGTGGCGCTGGTGTCGGTTCCATCCACCGGCGAGGTGATCGCGATGGCGAACGTGGCGCGCGGCCCCAGCGGGATCGTCGACTGCACCCGCCAGAACCTCGCCGCCACCTTCAGCTACGAGCCGGGATCGGTCTTCAAGCCGGTCACGGTCGCCGCGGCCATGTCCCGCGGCACGGTCGGGGCGAGCACCCTGGTGAGCGTGCCCTCGGAGCTGGTCATCTGGGAGCACCGCTTCGTGGACACGCCGTCGCACGGCGGGGTGCGGTGGACGCCCACCGAGATCCTGGTGCGCTCCTCCAATCTCGGAGCGATCACGCTGGCGCAGGCTGCGGGCGAGAAGGCCATGTACGCCACGATGAGAGTGTTCGGGTTCGGCAGCCGCACCGCGCTGCGGCTCAAGGGGGAGACACGGGGGATCCTGCCGCCGGTCGCGGCCTGGAACGGGCTGAGCCTTCCCAACATGGCCATCGGGCAGGGGCTGGCGGTGACCCCGCTGCAGATGCTCCAGGCCTACAACGTGATCGCCAACGGCGGCGTTCTGATGCCGCTCAGCCTGATCATGGCGAGCCCTGCCGCCTACGAGGACGCCCCGGGCGCCGGAGCGCTGCCCGCCGGCGCGGATCGGGTGATCGACCCGGGCACCGCCTCGTCGCTGCTGAGGATGCTGAGTGCGGCCGTCGAGGAGGGAACCGGACGCCGGGCCACGGTCGAGGGCTTCACGATGGCGGGCAAGACCGGCACGGCCTGGCAGCCCTGCGACGAGGGCTACGTCTGCCTGAACGACGACGGCGAGCCGGAGGGCCGGCACTACACGGCGAGCTTCTCGGGCATCGTCAGCAACAGCGACGGCCCCGCCCTCGTCGTGGCGGTGATGATCGACGACCCGTACGGCGACCGCTACTACGGTGGTCAGATCGCCGCACCGCTCGCCGCCGAGATAGCCGAGTACGCGGTGCGCCAGCTGAGGATCCCGGCCAACTCCGACGACGCGCCGGGCGAGCGCCGCCGCGCCGAGCCGGCCCCGCCGCCACCGGCGACGTCCTCGACGGTCGCCCCCGGCGCGGGCGAAGCCTGATGCTCCTAGGTGAGCTGGCAGCGCTGCTGGGCGCCCGGTGCGTGGATGCCCGCGTCCCAGACCCCCGCAGCGGCGTTGCCGGCGCTGAAGGCACCGCCGGGGACACAGCTGTCGGCGGCGGCACGACGGCGCTGGCGGGGCGCGCCGAGGACACCCGTGTCGCCGATGTGGAGCAGGACAGCCGGCTGGTCACGCCCGGCTCCCTGTTCGCCTGCATACCGGGGGCGGCCGCAGACGGCCACGAGTTCGCGCCAGAGGCCGTCGCCGCCGGGGCCTGTGCGCTTCTGGTGGAGCGCGACATTGCCGCCGGGGTGCCGCTGCTGGTGGTGGAGTCGACCCGCCGAGCCGTGGGACACGCCGCCGCCGCGGTACACGGCAACCCGAGCCGGCGCCTGCGCGTCGCAGGGGTCACCGGCACCGACGGCAAGACCACGACGGTGCGGCTGCTGGCAGAGGTGTTGCGCGCCGGCGGGCCTGAGCCGCTGGAGATCGGCACCCTCACCGGCGACCTCACCACTCCCGAGGCGACGGAGCTGCAGCGGAGGCTGGCCCGGGCCGCCGTCGCCGGCTTCGACACGGCGGCCCTGGAGGTCTCCTCACACGCTCTCGCACAGCACCGCTTGAACGGGTGCCGGCTGCGCGTCGCCGCCTTCACGAACCTCGGCCACGACCACCTCGACTACCACGGTTCCGTCGAGGAGTACTTCGGCGCCAAGGCCCGGCTGTTCAGCAGCGACCTCGCCGAGCAGGCCGTGATCGACGTCACGACCGGCTGGGGTCGCCGCATGGCCGCCCTGGCCGCACGTGAGATGCCGGTGGTCGAGGTGGATCGGCGCGAGGTCGAGCTGGTCGCCACCGGCGCTCGCTCGAGCGCGTTCCGCTGGCGCGGCCTGGAGGTGTCGCTTCCGCTGGCGGGCGCCTTCAACGTCGCCAACGCGGTGCTCGCCGCCGAGATCGCGGTCGCGCTCGGTGTCACCCCGGCCGCGGCGGCGGCGGCGCTGGCGCGGGCTCGGCCGGTTCCGGGGCGCTTCGAGTCCGTGGCGGCAGGCCAAGACTTCACCGTCATCGTGGACTACGCCCACACTCCCTGCGGTCTCGGCGCCGCGCTGCGAGCCGCACGGCTGCTCACCGAGCGGCGGCTCATCGTGGTGTTCGGCGCGGGCGGCGACCGCGACCGCGCCAAGCGGCCCGAGATGGGCAGGATCGCGGAGGGTTCCGCCGATCATGTCATCCTCACCAGCGACAATCCCCGCTCTGAGGACCCGGAGCGGATCATCGATGAGATCGCGTCGGGGATGAGGCGGGCTCCGGGCGTGCGAGAGGCCGACCGCCGTCTCGCCCTGCGCCAGGCCGTGGCCATGGCTCGCAGCGGCGACACCGTCCTGGTGGCGGGCAGGGGTCACGAGGCCGGCCAGACCGTCGGCGACCGCGTGCTCGCGTTCGACGACCGCCAAGTCGTGGTCGCCGAGATTCGGCGCCTGCTCGGCGCGCGCAGTGCCTCCGGCCGTGCCGACCGGGCCTCCGGCCGTGCCGACCGGGCCTCCGGCCGTGCCGACCGGGCCTCCGGCCGTGCCGACCGGGCCTCCGGCCGTGCCGACCGGGCCTCCGGCCGTGCCGACCGGGCCTCCGGCCGTGCTGACGGTGACGATCCGAGGGATTGTGGCGGCCGCAGCGACGGGGGCGATCCGAGGGATGGCAACGGCGACGGGGGCGAGAGGTGATCCGCCTGCTGCTTGCCTGCGGCATCTCCATGGTGGTGTCGCTGCTGGGGTGCTGGATCCTCATCCGCGTGCTGGTGCGTTACGGCATCGGGCAGCCCATCCGCGACGACATCCCAGAGGGGCACCGGATGAAGTCGGGAACGCCGACCATGGGCGGCATCGCCGTGGTGCTCGCCGCGGCCACCGGATACGTCGTCAGCCACGTCTTCGGCGGCATATACACGCGCACCGGGATCATCGTCATGCTGACCATGATCGGCGCCGGAGCCGTCGGTCTGCTCGACGACTGGATCAAGGTCGTCGCGGCCCGCAACCTGGGCCTCAACAAGAGCACCAAGATCGTCGGCCTGCTCGTGGTCGGGATCGGTTTCGCCTGGGCCATGACCCAGTTCACGTCCGTTCACACCACGCTCGCCTTCACCCGCTTCGACAGTCCCGGCCTCGAGTTGGGCAGGGTCGGATGGTCGGTCTGGGCGGTGCTGCTGATAATCGCGACCACCAACGCGGTGAACATGACCGACGGTCTCGACGGGCTCGCCGCCGGCGCCTCCGGGGTCGGCTACGCGGCCTTCGTGATCATCGGTTTCTGGCAGTTCGACCACTACGACGCGTATCGCGTGGCACACGCCCTGGACCTAGCGGTCGTGAGCGCGGCGATGTTCGGGGCGATCATCGGCTTCCTCTGGTGGAACGCCGCGCCCGCCCGCATCATCATGGGCGACACGGGCTCGCTGGCGCTCGGGAGCGGGATGGCCGCGCTGGCGCTCGCCACGAGCACGCAGTTGCTGCTGCCGATCATCGGCGGGCTCTTCGTCATCGAGACCGTCTCGGTGATCCTGCAGATCATCTGGTTCCACGGCCTCGGGCGCAGGCTCTTCCGCATGGCGCCCCTGCACCATCACTTCGAGCTGCGAGGCTGGCCCGAGACCACCATCATCGTGCGGCTCTGGATCCTCTCGGGCCTGTGCACCGGCGTGGGACTGGGACTGTTCTACGGCGACGCCGTCAACAGCGGCATCGTCGACTCCATCTCCAGGCTCACGCCATGACCGTGCGCGATGTGTCGGTGATGCGGGAGGTGCCGCACTGCGTCCTGCTCGCCGGCTTCGGGGCGACGAACCGGGCCGTGGCGAAGGCACTGATCGCACGCGGCCACAGGGTCATCGCCTGCGACGACCGCACCGGCGACGCGGGGATGTCGGCCGCGGCTTCGGAGCTGGGGTTGGCGCTCGAGGTGGCCCCGGACGAGCGCAGATTGCGGGGGCTGACACGCGCCGCCGGTGTCGTGATCCCGACTCCGGGACTGCCGTGGAGCCACGCGGCGCTGGCTGTGGCCGAGGCGCTCGGCGTCCCGGTTGCGAGCGAGTTCGACCTGGCCCGAGTGTGGGATTCCCGGCCGCTCGCCGCCGTCACCGGGACGAGCGGGAAGACGACCACCACCGAGATGGCGGTGGCCGCATTGCGGGCCTCGGGCGTCGCGGCGGCGGCCGCCGGCAACAACGACGTGCCCCTGGTCGCCGCGATCGACGACGGCGAGGCCGAGGTGTTCGTGGTGGAGGCCTCGTCGTTCCGGCTGGCACACACGCAGTGCCTCGAGGCGCGGGCGGCGTGCTGGGTCAACTTCGCACCCGATCACCTTGACGTGCACCGCGACCTCGCCGCCTACGAGGCGGCCAAGGCCCGTATCTGGCAGTGCCTGCCGGAGGGCGGGATCGCCATAGCTAACCGCGAGGACTCCGTGGTCATGGGCCGCGTGCGCGACGACCGCCGGTGCTGGACCTTCGCCGCGACGGCGCAGGCCGACTGGTGCGCCTCCGGCGGGGTGCTCACCGGCCCGCATGGTGCCATGGGCGGGGTCGGCGGGCTGCGACGGGCCATGCCCCACGACATCGCCAACGCTCTGGCGGCAGCGGCAACGGCGACCGCGGTCGGAGCAACGGAAGAGGGGGTCTCCGAAGCGCTGGCGAGCTACGAGCCGGGTGCGCACCGCCTGCAATGGATCGCCTCGATCTCCGGGGTCGACTACTACAACGACTCCAAGGCGACCACCCCGCACGCCACGGTCGCAGCGTTGCGCGGCCTCGGATCCGCAGCGTCGGCGGGCGTCGTGCTGATAGCAGGCGGGCGCAACAAGGGGATGGACATGAGCGCGCTCGTCGCGGGCGTGGAGCACGTCCACGCGGTGGTCGCCGTGGGCGAGGCGGCCGCCGACGTCTCGGAGGCGTTCGAGGGGGCGCGACCGGTGCTCACCGCGGCCGGCATGGAGGAGGCCGTCGCCCTCGCGGCCTCCGTCGCCGAGTCGGGCATGGCCGTTCTGCTGTCTCCCGCCTGCGCCTCCTTCGACGCCTACCGCGGCTACGCGGAGCGCGGCGCCGACTTCGCCCGGATCGTGAGGCAGGCCGCGGGCCGCCGTGACGCCACCGGGGCCTGCTGATGACCGTCATCGAGCATCCGACCCGCGCCTCGCAGACCCCCGCCGGCGGCACCCGGCTCGACGCCGAGCGAGCGCCCTCGCCGAGCCGGGCCGGCAGCGGCGGCAGCCGTGAGCGGGCCGGCCGCCCGCCCTGGCCCTTCGTGGTGCTGCTGATCGCGGTGGGGTCGCTGGTGCTGCTCGGCGTCGTCATGGCACTGTCGGCCACGGCGGTGCCGAGCCTTGCCAGGAACGACTCCGTCTGGACGATGTTCACGAGCCAGGGCCTGTGGCTCGCGGCCGGGACGGCGGCACTGCTCGTTCTGGGGCGGGTGGACTACAGGCTCTGGCGCCAGCTCGCCTTCACCGGTCTCTGCCTGGCGTTGCTGCTGCTCGTGCTCACCACCTTCTCGCGCTGGGGCATCTCCTACAACGGCGCGCGGCGCTGGCTGGCGCTCGGGCCGGTCTCCTTCCAGCCTTCCGAGGTGGCCAAGCTGCCTTTCATCCTGTTCGTGGCGAGCCTGCTGTCACGGCCTTCACGACCCATCGAGGACCCCCGTGCGACCGTCCACCCGGTGCTGATGCTGACCGCGGCCGTGGTGATGCTGCAGATGAGGCAGCCCCACCTCGGAGCGAGCCTGCTCACGGTCGGCGTGGCCATGACGATGCTGTTCTTCGCGGGGGCCTCGCTGCGGCGCCTGGCCGCGGCGGTCGCTGTGGCGGTGGCGTGCGCGGCGCTGGTGATCAGGATGACGCCATGGCGCATGGACCGTCTTGGCGCCTTCCTGGATCCCTGGTCCGATCCGATGGACTCGGGCTATCAGATGCTGCGCTCGCTGCATGCTCTGGCTGCCGGCGGGATCAGGGGAGTGGGCCTCGGCGAGGCGCGCTCGAAGTGGGGCTTCCTGCCGGACGCCCACACGGACTTCATCTTCGCGGTGATCGGCGAGGAACTGGGGATGCTGGGCACGCTGTTCGTGGTGCTGGCCTTCGGGGTGATCGCCGTTGCCGGGCTGTGCGCGGCGCTGCGGGCGCCCGACCGGTTCGGAATGCTGCTGGCGCTGGGCATCACCGCCTGGATAGTGCTGCAGGCGGGGTTGAACATCGGCGCCGTGCTCGGCATGTTCCCTGTCGTGGGCATCACCCTGCCGCTGCTGTCCATCGGCGGTAGCTCCGCGGTCTCGACCCTGGCCGCCGCAGGGGTGCTGCTCAACATCGCCAGGCAGGCACGCTGATGGCGCCTCGCGACCGGCGAGCGGCCGCCGCAGCCTCTCCCACCTGGGCCGTCATCGCCGCGGGCGGCACCGCAGGCCATGTGCTGCCGGCGATCTGCATAGGCGAGGAGATCGTCCGGCGCGGCTCGTCGGCCACGGCCGCGCACTTCGCAGGCAGCGTCCGGGGCGTCGAGGAGCGGCTGGTGCCTCAAGCCGGTTTCGGCCTCACGGTGCTCGCCGGCAGGGGCCTGCAGCGTCGACTCACCCCCGCCAACGCCGCTGCCGCCGCCGGGCTCTCCAGGGCCCTGCTGCAGGCGCTCCGGCTGCTTCGCCGGCACCGGCCTGCGGTGGTGGTGGGCCTCGGGGGCTGGCCGTCGGTCGCCTGCGGTGTCGCGGCGGCCATGCTGCGCGTGCCCCTGCTGATCGTCGAGCAGAACGCCGTGGCCGGGCTGGCCAACCGGATGCTGAGCCGGTTCGCGGCCTGCGCCGCCACCGGCTTCGAGGGAACCGGCCTGCGCAGGTGCCGCTGGACGGGCAACCCCGTGCGCTCCGACGTTGCCGGCATCGATCCCGTCGTCGGGCGGGCCGCGGCCAGGGCTGCCCTGGGCGTCGAGGGCGAGCGGCGCCTCGTGGCGGTCTTCGGCGGGTCGCTCGGAGCAAGACGCATCAACGGCAGCGTCACCGAGGCGCTCGAGCTCTGGAGGGGCCGCGACGACCTCCACATCTTGCACATCGCCGGTGGGCGCGACTTCCCGCAACTCGTGAGCGCCGAGCGCCCGGGCGCGGCCGGCGCTGTCGCCTACGACCTCGTCGAGTACCGCGACGACATGGCGACCGTCTACGCCGCGGCCGACCTCGTGGTGAGCAGGGCCGGTGCCACCACCGTCGCGGAGCTGGCGGCCGCGGGGGTTCCAGCGGTGCTCGTGCCCCTACCCGGCGCGCCCGGCGACCACCAGAGCGCCAACGCTCGCAGGCTCTGCGGCGCGGGCGCGGCCGTGACCGTGGCCGACGGCGACCTTCACGGGCGCCGGCTCGCGGCAGAGGTGGACGCCCTGCTCGGCGACCCGGACGGCCTGGCCGCGATGCGGCGGGCCGGCGCAGCTCTGGCCAGGCCCGATGCCGCCGCGGCCATCGTCGACCTCGCCGAGGGACTGGCCCGCCGGCCCCGCCCGCTCGCCCGGAGCGCAACGCCGTGAGCGCAGTCCCGTGAGCGCTGGCCGCACGGCACCGTGGCACAGATGTGGCCGTCCGCCATTGCCGCGTCCTGAGGATGCGTCGCCATGAGCAGCACCGGAAGCGCCGCCCGGCTGGACCTGTCCACGCCCACGGCGGTGCATGTCGTGGGTGCCGGCGGTGCCGGCATGGGCGCCATCGCCTCGGTGCTGCGCTCCATGGGCCACCGGGTCACGGGCTCCGATCTGCGCGAGGGCCCGGTGGTGGCCAGGCTCCGCGCCGAGGGTGTGCCCGTGGTCATCGGCCACGACGCGGCCAACATCGGCGACGCGGCGGTGGTCGCCGTCTCGACCGCCATCGGCCACGACAACCCCGAGGTGCGCGCCGCGGCCCGCCGCGGCGTGCCCGTCGTGCGCCGCAGCGACATCCTGCCCGCCATCGCCGCGGACCGCCGCACCATCGCGGTGGCCGGCACGCACGGCAAGACCACCACTGCGTCCATGCTCGCCGTAGCGCTCGTGGAAGCCGGGCTGAGCCCGTCGTTCATCATCGGCGGCGACGTCAACGAGATCGGCACCGGCGCCGCCTGGGGCAGCGGCGAGTGGTTCCTGGTCGAGGCCGACGAGAGCGACCGCACTTTCCTGTCGCTGCCTGCGGAGGTGGCGGTCGTGACCAGTGTCGAGCCCGACCATCTCGACGCCTACGGCGGATCGGCGAGCGCGCTAGCGGACGCTTTCGCGCGGTTCCTCGAGAACGCGCCTCAGCGGGTGGTGTGTGCCGACGACTCGGGCGCGGCACGCCTCGCGGCGCTGCTTCCGGACACGGTCACCTACGGCACGCACCCGGACGCGGTCTACCGCATGCGCGATCTCGACCTGCGGATGCCGTCGAGCTCCTTCGACCTGTGGCGGGGAGACCAGCGGCTGGGGCGGGTGGAGATGCCGGTGCCGGGGCTGCACAATGCCCGCAACGCCGCAGCGGCCACGGTCGCGGCGCTCGTCGCGGGCGCCTCGTTCCAGCACGCCGCCAGAGCCCTGGCGCGTTTCGGGGGCGTGGCCAGGCGCTTCGAGTTCCGCGGCGATGTCGCCGGGGTCACCTTCGTCGACGACTACGCCCACCTGCCCAGCGAGGTTGCGGCGGCGCTGGCCGCGGCCCGGGCCGGCGACTGGCGCAGGGTGGTGTGCGTCTTCCAACCGCACCGCTACAGCCGCACCGCCTCGGTGGGAGCGGACTTCGCAGACTCCTTCGTGCAGGCAGACCAGCTGGTGGTCACCGGCATCTACCCGTCGGGCGAGTCCCCGATCCCCGGCGTGACGTCGAAGATCGTCCTCGACGCGGTGCTCGACGCCCACCCCTGGAGCTCGGTGGCGTGGCTGCCGAGGCTGGACGACGCAGCCGATTGGCTCGAGGGGCGGCTGCGCAGCGGCGACCTCTGCCTTACCCTCGGCGCCGGCGACCTGACCGCGGTGCCCGACCTGGTGATCGAGCGCCTCGAGGCCCGGAGCACGCCTGCGGATCCGACCGGTCCGGAAACCGCGACGGGCGGCGCGCATGCCTGAGGTCACCTCGACTCACCGTCCCGACCCGGCCGGGCACCGCCCCATGACGGCCGCCCGATGCAGCGCCACGGACGCCGGAGCAGCGGATACCGGCGTGGGGGATGCTGGGGTAGCGGAGGCCGGGGTTGGGGATACCGGCGCAGGTGAGAGTGGCGCAGCGGACGCCGGCGCAAGCGCGGCCATGGACGAGGTCGAGGCCAGGATCCTCGAGTCGGCTCTGGGACCCTCGGCGCGCCGCAACCACGATCTGGCCGGACATACGACCTACCGCGTCGGCGGGCCGGCCCGGCTCTTCGTCGCGGTGAGCGACCGGGCCGAGCTGGAGACGCTCGCGGCCATCGTGTCGTCAGCGGCGGCCGGCTCGCCGCCGCCGATGCTTGTGGTCGGTCGGGGATCGAACCTGCTGGTCGCCGACCGCGGCTTCGCCGGGATCGCCGTCTCCCTCGGCGGGCGCCTCGCAGGCTTCGAGATCACGGGCGCCGGCCTCGCCGCCGGAGGCGCCGCCCTGCTTCCTGTGCTGGCACGGGCCACCGCCGACGCAGCGCTGCGGGGCTTCGAGTGGGCGGTGGGCGTACCCGGAACAGTGGGCGGCGCCGTGCGGATGAACGCCGGCGGGCACGGTGCCGAGATCAAGGACACGCTCGTGTCCGCAGCCGTCGTGGACTTCCGGCGCGCAACGACGCGCACCGTGCCGGCGGCCGAACTGTGCCTGGGCTACCGCCGCAGCGCCATCGGCGCGCACCAGGTCGTCGCCGCGGCGACGTTCCGGCTGGCCGGGGGCGACGCGGCGGCGGCCCGCTCCGAGGTGGCCGGGATCGTGCGATGGCGGCGGGACAACCAGCCCGGAGGCCGCAACGCCGGCTCCGTCTTCACGAACCACGGCAACGCCGCCGCAGGATGGCTGATCGAGACCGCCGGGGCCAAGTCCCTGCGGATCGGCTCCGCGGAGGTGTCCGCCAAGCACGCCAACTTCATCCAGGCCGACGAGGGCGGGCGTGCGGCCGACATCGTGGCGCTGATGCGCGAGGTGCGGCGCCGGGTCAGCGAGGCACACGGCGTCGAGCTGCGCATCGAGACCTGCCTGGCGGGATTCGAGGCGCAGGAGCTGCCATGACCGCCGCCGCGCTGCACATCGACCCGCGCATGAGGGCGCGCCGCATCGCCGTGCTGAGGGCCCGGGGGCGGCGCAGGCTCAAGCTCCTGGCAGGAGCCACCGTCCTGGCACTGGCCGGGCTCGGCGCCTGGGGTCTGAGCCTCACCTCGCTCGTGGACGTCGACCGCATCATGATCACGGGAGTGACGTCGAGCAGGGCCTCCGAGATCTTCCACAGCACGGAGTTGCGCGCCGGCATGCCGATGCTGTTCCTCGATGTGGAGGGGATCGAGAGCAGCGTGTCGGCACTGTCGTGGGTCAAGTCGGCCCGCGTCGACCGGGACTGGCCCGCGACGGTGCGCATCGATGTCGTCCCGCGGGTGCCGGCGGCCGTGGTGCCGGCCGGAGACGGCCGCAGCGCGCTCATCGACGCCAACGCCCATGTGGTCGCCTGGGTCGGCAGCGGGGACGGCGCGACCGCGGCGGCGACCGCCCTGCCGCACCTGTCGGTGCCCTATGGCGGGAGTCTCGGGGGCATCCATACAGCTGCGGACGGTCCGCTGGCCGCGGCCGCGGCGATACCCGGCGATCTCGGCTTCTGGGTGACGACGGTGACGCTCGACCCGGCGGGCACCGAGCTCGGTCTGCTGCTTCAGGGCGGCGCCACCGTGAGGCTGGGAGCGCCGGTGCTGCTGGAGGAGAAGATGAGCGCAATGCGCGCCATGCTGGCCGGGGCCGACCTGGAGTGCGTCTCACAGATCGACGTGACCATGCCCGACATCGCCACCGTGCGCCGCCATCGGTCCTGCGCCGTGTCATGACCCAGCAGGGCCACAACTTCGCAGCGCCATGTCGCGGCCGCCGCAGCGCCACAACTTCGCAGTGCCATGTCGCGGCCGCGAGCGGGCCAACGCCGCAGCGCCGTGTTGCGACGGCTGCAGGGCTACACCAACCCGGTGCCGTCATCGGCTACCGTCAGCGCCACGAGCACCGATCCCGACGCAGGATTGAAGTTGCAAACACATGAGAACCTCCAAAACGCAGCGCTCAACAGACGGTGCTCGACCACTTGCGGCCATTGACGCAGAACCAGGGGTACAAGTGATTCCGGACATGAACAAACGCGGACACGACAGCCGCACGCCGACACGCCGAGGGAGGCTGACGCCATGATGGCAGATACTCACAACTATGTTGCCGTCATCAGGGTCGTCGGCGTCGGCGGGGGCGGCGTCAACGCCGTCAACAGGATGATCGACTCGGGCCTTCGCGGCGTCGAGTTCATAGCCGCCAACACCGACGCTCAGGCGCTGAGCATGAGCGATGCCGACATCAAGATCGACATCGGCCGGAACCTCACCCGCGGCCTGGGGGCGGGCAGCAATCCCGAGGTCGGGCGCCAGGCCGCAGAGGAGCACGTGGACGAGATCCGCGAGGCGCTGAGCGGTTCGGACATGGTGTTCATCACGGCCGGCAAGGGCGGCGGCACGGGAACCGGGGCCGCTCCGGTGGTTGCCGAGATCGCCAAGGGCTCGGGCGCCCTGACGATCGGTGTCGTGACCAGACCCTTCAGCTTCGAGGGATCGCGGCGCTCGGTGCAGGCCGACGAGGGGATCGGGCGGCTCAAGGAGAAGGTCGACACGCTGATAGTCATCCCCAATGACCGGCTCATAGCCATAGCGGACGAGAAGACCTCGATGCTGAACGCCTTCCGGATGGCCGACGAGGTGCTGTTGCAGGGCGTGGGCGGTATCACCGGCCTGATCACCACGCCCGGCCTGATCAACACGGACTTCGCTGACGTGCGGACCGTGCTCACGGATGCGGGCAGCGCCCTGATGGGCCTGGGCGCGGCCAGCGGCGAGGGGCGCGCCGTCGCGGCGGCCCGCGCCGCCATCTCCAGCCCGCTGCTGGAATCCTCCATCGACAGGTCACAGGGAATCCTGCTCAACATCTCGGGGCCGTCGAGCCTGGGGCTGATGGAGGTCAACGAGGCCGCCGAGGTCGTCCATGCGGTGGCTCACCAGGACGCGAACATCATCTTCGGCACCGTGATCGACGACGACATGGGCGACGAGGTCAGGGTCACGGTGATCGCGGCCGGCTTCGAGAGCGACCGGCACAGCTTCGGCACCGGATCCGCGGATCGCCGCGCCGGCGGCCAGCGCCGCCAGCCGGGCCGGGACCGGCCGGCGCGGAGTCCCGGCTCGGGTGACGACACCAGGATCGCGGACGTCTTCGGAATGCCGGAGGGCGCGGTTCCCTCACGCGGGCTTGAGATCGACGACGAGTTCGACGTCCCCGAGTTCTTGCGCTAACGGGGAATGCGGCCATGACCGCTCAGCTCGATGCGCGGGCGGAGGCAGTGGCCACGCGCTACGCAGACCTCCTATCTCGCCTCGAGCGGGCCGGATGCAGCGAGGTGTCGGTGGTGGCCGTCACCAAGTCGTTCGGACCTTGGGCGATCGACGCCGCCGCCGGCTGCGGCATCGCCCACATCGGCGAGAACTACGCTCAGGAGTGCGCGGCCAAGCTCGCTGCTGCCGCCTCGGAGACCAAGCCTCTGGTTCACTTCATCGGCCGCCTGCAGCGCAACAAGGTGCGACTGCTGAAGGGCTGTGTGGACGTTTGGCAGACGGTCGATCGCCCGGAACTGGCCCGCGAGATCGGGCGCTGGTCGCCGGGAGCCCAGGTGATGGTCCAGGTGAACGTCGCCGGAGAGGAGGCGCAGGGCGGCTGCGCGCCGGCGGAGGCCGAGGCGATGGTGTCGGCCGCGGCGGCCGCGGGACTGCGCGTCTCGGGGCTGATGGCGATCGGCCGCCACGGGCCTGCGGAGGGCGCCCGCCAGGGTTTTCGGGCGCTGCGCCGCCTGGTCGACTCGCTCGGGTTGCAGCACTGCTCCATGGGCATGACCGATGATCTCGAGGTGGCCGTCGCAGAGGGTGCGACCATGGTGAGGGTCGGTCGCAGCCTCTTCGGAGAGCGTCCCCGAGGCGGTGCCGGTCGCGTGCCACAATGGAACCGGCCGGCCGGGAACACCGGCTGGGCGAAAATGACTGAAGACACCGGCTCCAAAGACACTGACGGGGTCGGCCGCGCGCTAGATTCCTGCTAAGGAGCGACATTTCCAGATGCTCAAGAAAGCGATGATCTATCTCGGATTGGGTCCCGACGAGCACTACGAGAGCTACGACGACCCGATCCGCTCGGCGCAGTCCGGAGCCGCGCGGTCGGTGAGGACTCCCCCCGACTCAGCGATGGGTGCTCCCTATAGCGCTGTCTCGGTCTCAGCGGGCCAGGCGCCGAGCGGTCCGATGCCCGGGCGCACAGTGCGGCCGGTGTCGCTCGCGTCCGGAGCGGGCTCTTCATTGGCCTCCGGCGAGGACTCCGGCTACCCGGTCGGGGTCGTGCACCCGCTCGAGGCGAGAACCATGAAGCCGCACGCCGTCTCGCCGGGCGCCTTCAACGACGCCCAGGAGATCGGGGACAGGTTCAAGTCCGGCCAACCGGTGATCGTGAACCTGCAATCCGTCGACCGGGACTTGCGGCGCAGGCTGGTCGATTTCTCGAGCGGCCTCTGCTACGCCATGGGCGGCAAGATGGACCGCGTCGCGGACCAGGTTTACCTGCTCACCCCGGACGACGTTCAAGTATCCAGGGAGTCCGGCCGCTCGACGGCATCACAGTGACGCAGTGAGGCATGCCCGTCACAGTGATGCCGTCGCGGATGCTGTCAGTGACGCCGTCAGAGATGTCGTCACGCTGATGCCGTCACCTTAGATTGTCGTGAGTTTGCTCCTCTCAATTCTCTGCTCCCTGCTCTACCTGTTCATGCTGGTGGTCTTGGCCCGAGTGCTGCTGAGTTGGTTCCCGTTCAATCCCAACGGTTTCATGGCCACGGTCGCAGGGTTCCTGTACACGGTCACAGACCCGGTGATGACCAGGGTTCGCCGCGTGCTCCCCCCGGCGAGGTTCTCAGGGATTGCGCTGGACTTCTCGCCGATCGTCGTGATTTTCGGGATCGTGATCATCCAGAGGCTGCTCGGCTGCTAGTTCGCTGAGTCACGCAGTCCTCAAGGCTCGGGGTCGTTCCCGGCGGGGCTGCGGCATCCACCCTCTGAGGCGTCGCCTGTGTCAACATGGCGGCGATGACTGAATTGGCCGACCTGACCGCTGAGGTTCGATTCCGGGAGCGCCTCCGCGGCTATGACCACGAAGAGGTCGACGACTACGTGAAGACCGTCAACCACACGACGGCGCAGGCACTCGGGCGCATCTCCGAGCTGCAGGAGCGTGTCAGGCGACTCGAGTCCCGGCAGGAGGGTGACGCCGGCACCGACGAGGAGCGTGAGACGCTGGTGCGCACCCTGGTGCTGGCCCAGCGAGCGGCTGACACGGCCGTGGCCGAGGCACGCCTCCAAGCCAAGGCGATCACCGACGAGGCCACAGAGTCGGCGGCCGCGACGGTCTCGGAGGCGGAGGCGGCCGCCGCCGCCCAACTCCGGACCGCGGCGGACGAGGCGGCCAGGGTGCTGGCCGAGGGCGAGGAGAACTGCAGGCTCATCATCGCAGAGACCAAGCGGACCGCAGCCGCGGAGATGGCTGCTGAGCGTGAGCGGGCTCTCGAGGAGTTGCAGGCGTTGACCGAGGCCAAGGCCGAACTCTCCGCAGAGACGGCGCGGATCGGCGCGCGGCTCGAGCATGAGCGTGCGAGGATGCAAGAGTTCCTGGCGTCGTTCAGAGCCTTCGTCGAGGCGACCGCCGCTGCGAGCGCAGGCGCAGGGATCGAGATCCACGAGGGAAGCGAGAGCCACGCGGCAAGCGAGGCCGCAACGAGCGAGGCTGCGATGCCGCCTGCATCCGAAGAGGTCCAGGCTGAGATGTCGCGGCCGGAGCCGCCGGAGCAGGCTCAGGAAGCCGCAGGCGACGAGAGTCTCGCAGGCGACGGGAGCCTCGGCGACGAGGCGCTGGCAACGCGGGCAGAGAGTCACGGTGAGCCTCGCGACGAACCGGAGGCGGGGAGCGGTCCGGCTGCGGAGGCCGACCGCGCCTGGGAGCAATCCGACCGGCAGGCCGGATCGTCGGCCACCGAGCCCACGGCCACCGAGCCCACGGCCACCGAGTTCACGGCCACCGAGTTCACGACCACGGAGCCCATGTCCACCGAGCCCACGGCCACGGAGTTCACGTCCACCGAACCCACCTCCACCGAGCCGGTGCCGGAGGTGCCCCTGGTCAGGTGGTTGGAGGACACGGAGTCCCAGGATGCCGGCGAGCAACTGCCGCTCTCCGGGGATGTGCGGGGTTCCCTGGAGCACCCGAGTGCGGACGCCCCCGGGGGCGGCCCCGAGACGGCGAGCGTGCCGGTGTCCCTGGCGACGCAGGCATGGCCTGTGACGGAAAGCTGGCCGCCGGGACTGTTCGACGCCGGTACCGACGAGGACGACGAGTTCGTCCAGCAACTCCGCAGGGTCGTCAACAGCGACGCGCCGTCACCGGACCGCGATGAGGCCATGTCGGCCTTCTTCGATCACGACGACAGCGGGTCCGGTGACCGCGGCAGCGGTTTCACCAGGACCGCAAACACCAACTGGGTGACCAGGCGCGGTCGCCGCTCCTGATGGCAGCGCGAACGATTCACCTCTAATCGGTGCTGCCGCCGGTGACCGCAGCCGAAAGTCTGAAACCCGGCGACTCACCGTAAAGTCATTTCTCTTCCGCACCGCAGGAGGGTTTCGAGTTGTCCGCCACTGGAGAGTCACAGGTCAAGGCTTCCAAGAAGCCCTCCGCGGCTGCCGGAGCGGCCACCAAGCAGCGCGCCGCCAAGCAGCCCGCCGCCAAGCGGTCGCGCTCGAAGAAGCCTGCGACCAAGCAGCGCTTCGGTGACAAGTTCATGGACGAGATGCGCCGCCGCCTGCTGGCCGAGCGAGCCAAGTACCTCCACTCGGCGGAGGAGTACCGCGCCGAGGCCGACTCGCTGCTGGAGACGCGCGAGCCCGGTGACGTGCTGTTTGACGAGGAGGGCGGGGAGGGAGCGACGCTCGCCGTCGAGCGCGAGCACGACATCGCCCTCTCCAACCAGGCGCGCGAGACGGTGGCGCAGATCGACGCCGCCCTGGAGCGGATCAACGACGGCACCTACGGCTATTGCATCACCTCGGGTGCGCCCATCCCCCAGGCCCGCCTCCGAGCGATTCCCTGGGCCGCGCAGCGAGTCGAGGTGAAGGCGGGCGGTCTCGGTCGCCGGTGACGCCTCCGGCTCCGTGACCGTTGCCGGGGCCGGTTCGGATGCGCCAGAGCCGCGCGCCGGCGGCAGGCGGGCGGTGCTGCTTGCCGCGGCCGCACTCCTGGCAGCGGACCAGCTCACCAAGTGGTGGGCACTCGAGGCCCTCGCAGGCGGTCGCACCATCGACATCGTCTGGACGCTGCGGCTGCGCCTGGTCTTCAACACGGGCGCCGCCTTCAACACCTTCGACGGCCTCGGGCCTCTCCTGGGCGTGGTCGCGGCCGCGGTGGCGGCGGTGCTGCTGCTGAACCGGCGGCTGGCTCAAGGCCGGCTGTCCGTCGTTGCCGCCGGCTGCATCGCCGGGGGAGCGCTGGGCAACCTCGCCGATCGGCTGTTCCGCTCCGGCGACGGCTTCCTGGGCGGCGCGGTGGTCGATTTCATCGATGTCCAGTGGTGGCCGGTGTGGAACGTGGCCGACATGGGAGTCGTCGCAGGCGGCATCGCTCTCGTATGGTCTTCTTACCGCCGGCAGCGATGAGCGCCGCTGCGGCGTGTCCGGCAGGCATGGCCGGCGACACCCCCGCACCGTGCTTGTACCGCCGGCAGCGATGAGCGTCGTTCACGAGCGCATCGGCGACGCCCTGGAGGGACTGCGGCTGGATCGGGCGGTGGCGCTCGCGGCCGGCGTCAGCCGGGCGGAGGCGGCGCGGCTGCTGCAGGGCGGCAACGTGCGGCTCGACGGCGCCGTCGCCTCCTCCGGCGCCCGCCGCGTGTCGGCAGGCCAGTCGCTCTCGGTGGACTTCGAGCCCGCTGCCGAGGCTCTTCCCTCGGCGGATGCGAGCGTGGCCTTCGCGACGGTCTTCGAGGACTCCGACGTGGTCGTGGTGGACAAGCCGCCGGGCCTGGTGGTCCATCCCGGCGCCGGCAACGACGGCGCCACCCTGGTCAACGGCCTGCTGTCCCGCTACCCGGAGATCGCGGGGGTGGGTGCGGACCCGCAGAGGCCGGGAATCGTGCACCGTCTCGACCGCGGCACCTCGGGGCTGCTGGTCGTCGCCCGCAGCGATCTGGCCTACGAATCGCTCACCGGGCAGCTGCGGTCGCGTCGCATGCAGCGGGAGTATTCCTGCCTGGTCTGGGGGCACCTCGATGCGGCCTCCGGCGTGATCGACGCTCCGGTGGGCCGCTCGAGCCGCAACCCGGCGCGCATGACCGTGACCGACCGGGGACGCCCGGCGCGCACCCGTTACGAGGTGGAGCGCCGCTACGGCGAGCCCTGCGCCGTGTCGCTTCTGGGCTGCCGGCTCGAGACCGGCCGCACCCACCAGATCCGCGTGCACCTGCAGGCCATAGGCCATTCGGTCGTGGGCGACCCGGTCTACGGCGCAGGACTCGCCCGCCGGGACGCGGCGATGGGAGGGCTGCGGTGCGCCCGGCCGTTCCTTCACTCCCGGAGCCTGGCGTTTCGCCATCCCGCTGATGGAACGAAGGTGCGCGTGCAGGCGCCCCTGTCCCAAGACCTGGCCGAGGTGCTGGCCTCGCTGCGCTAGGAGGGCGCGGGCAATGAGCGTGTCTCACATTGCAGCGTCGACGGCACCTACCTCGCCATCGCCTCAGCGTTGACCGCACCTGCCTCGCCATCGCCGCATCGCGCCGTCACGCCCTACTGCCATACGGCCCGGCGTTCAGACATGGGCACTACTGTCTCGGTCGGCTAGTTCGGCTTTGTAGGTCGGTTTGATCGGTTTGGGCTACCAGCCTCCGCCCGGTGATGTCGTCGACGCCGGTCGACCGCTCGGGGCTGAACGGGCCCTCTAGCCCTCCGTGGGCCAGGGGGCTGCCCCGCGTGCCATCTCGGTGATGTCCGCGAGGCTGAACGAGCCGAGAAAGCGTCGCATGTGCGCGCCCGAGGCGGACCAGATCGCCAGCAGCACGCACTGCCCCTCGTGATCGCAGGCACCGTCGGTGTGCGGCTCGCCGAAATCGCCCGCCGATATGGGCCCGTCCACGGCGCGCACGATCTCTGACAGCCTGATCTCGGCGGGATCGCGTGCCAGCACGTAGCCGCCGCCCACGCCGCGCTTGGACCGCACCAGCCCCGCCCCCTTTAGCGCCAGCAGGATCTGCTCCAGATAGGGCTGTGGCAACGCGGTGCGCTCCGCGATCTCGCGCACCGAGGTGGGCGCATCAGCGCCGTGCAACGCCAGCGACAGCAGCGCCCTAGAGGCGTAGTCGCCGCGGGTGGAGACCCTCATGATGGCATCCTAGATGCCGTGACCTCCCCGATACCGGCGCCGATGCCGCCCGCATACGGCGGCGGATGCGTCGCCGACATCGTCCCGGCGCTGCTGGGAGCGGACCCCGACGTGCCGACGGTGCTCCCCGGAGCCGTGCTCGACGCCGCAGCGGTCGTGCTGGTTGTGCTCGACGGGCTGGGCGCCGAGCAGCTGCAGGCCCGCGCCGGCGTGGCGCCCACGCTCGCGGAGATGCACGCGGCCACGATCACGACCGTGGCGCCGACCACCACGGCCACGGCGCTGCCCTCCATCACCACCGGCGCCCCGCCCGGCCGGCACGGGCTGGTGGGGTACCGGATCAGCACGGCCGAGGGCAACCTCAACGTGCTGCGCTGGAAGACGCCGAAGGGCGACGCCGCCGGGCGGCTGGTGCCGGAGCGCTTCCAGCGCCTGGCCGCGTTCGCCGGCCAGCGGCCCCCGGTGCTTCAGAACGGCAAGTACGAGCGCAGCGGGTTCAGCCGTGCCTACCTGCGCGACGCCCGCTACATCGGCTGCAAGACCCTCTCGGGTATCGCCGAGGGAATCCTGCGCCTGCTGAGATCCGGCGAGTCCTTCGTGTACGCCTACCACGACGGCATCGACGTGGCGGCGCACAAGCACGGCTTCGGCCCCAAGTACGACGCCGCGCTGCGCGCCTGCGACAAGATGGTGACCGACCTGCTGTGCGGGCTGCCCCGCGGCGCGGCCGTGGTGGTCACCTCCGATCACGGGCTCGCCGACTGCACGGGGGACGCGTCGTGATCGACCGAGCCGTGGTCGACCACGCCCGCACGGAGTCGGGCGAGGCCCGGTTCCGCTGGCTCCACGCATTCCCCGGCCGCTCCCGCCACCTGCTCGAGGCGGCCACCCACGCACACGGCGGGCAGGCCTGGGTGCTGCCGGTCGAGGAGATCCTCGATGCAGGCTGGTTCGGCCCCGCTGTCACAGACGCAGCGCGCTCGAGGCTCGGCGACGTGGCCCTCGTGGCGCAGGGCCCCTGGGCGCTCGACTGGCCGGGCGGCAAGGACAAGCCGAAGCTCGTGGGCCGTCACGGGTCGCTGACGCCCGCAGAGATGCTGGTCCCCCTGCTCGTCCACACCGCCTAGCGCATGCAGCGACGGCTCGTGCCGCCCGGAACCGGTCTCTCGATCCCAGAGCGGGCGAAAGCGGGTCCGTGACGACCGTGACGGCCTCTAGGGTTGGGCGCATGGAACATGACAGCCCGTTGGGGCCGGGCGCGGAGCGCCCCGAGGTGTTGCCGCGGGAGTCCGCCGGCAGCGCCGCGGAGAGGGCCGAGGACTCCGAGATCGTCGAGACGATCGACCATCCGGCCAAGGTGATGCGCATCGGGACGATGCTCAAGCAGCTTCTGGCCGAGGTGCGCTCAAGCGACCTCGACGAGCCGAGCCGGAAGCGTCTGCGCGAGATCTACGTGACTTCGGTGAGCGAGGTCGGCTCAGCCCTGTCGCCGGATCTGCGTGAGGAGCTGGCGCGCCTGGCCTCTCCCTTCGAAGCGCCGGAGCCCCCGTCCGCCATCGAGCTGCAGATCGCCAAGGCGCAGCTCGTCGGCTGGCTCGAGGGCTTGATCCAGGGCATGAAGGCGATGCTGCTGGCCCAGCAGATGAGCGCTCGCCAGCAGCTCGAGGCGATGCGCGGCGAGCTGCCGCCCGCCGTGTCGGGGCAGGCGCCCCTGGCCCGCCCGGGCGGCACCGAGACCGACACACGCCACGGCACCTACCTGTAGGCGCCGCACCGGTCGGTGCACCTGCTCCAAGGAGCGCCCTCGGGCTATCACACGATGCTGGTGATGATGCAGGCGGTCGCACCGGTCGGTGCACCTGCTCCAAGGAGCGCCGCATCCGCGTTCCGCAAGTGTCGAATGCGCTGCCAGGCAGCCGCGTTTGAGCACTTCAGGCGGTGAATCCGCGCGTCGGGGCCGCGCGGGCTATGTTGCGAATCACGCGGGTGTGCTTTATCCCCAGCGTGTTCCACAGCCCGTCCAGCCCTTCCACAGGAGAGACCGTTGCCAGACTCCTTCGTCCACCTGCACGTTCACACCGAGTACTCCATCCTCGACGGCGCCTCCCGGCTCGACGAGCTGATCGCGGCCGCCGCCGCGGACGGCCAGCCGGCGCTCGGCATCACCGACCACGGCAACATGTACGGGGTCCTGGACTTCTACCGGGGCTGCAGGGACGCCGGGATCAAGCCCGTCATCGGCACCGAGGCCTACATGGCCCACGACTCCCGCCACGAGCGGCCCTCCCGCCACGGCCGGGTCGACGACTCCGGCGGCGACACCGAGGGCGGGGGCAAGCTCTACTACCACATCACCCTGCTGGCCGAGAACGACACCGGGTACAAGAACCTGATCCAGGTCTCCAGCAGGGCCTTCCTCGAGGGCTACTACTACAAGCCCCGCTGCGACTGGGAGACGCTGTCGGACCACAGCGAGGGTCTCATCGCCACCACCGGCTGCCTGGGGGGCCAGGTGCCCCAGGCGCTGCTCGCGGGCGACACCGAGCGGGCCTTGGAGCGCGCCGCCCGGTTCCAGGAGATATTCGGGCGCGACAGCTTCTTCGTGGAGATGCAGGACCACGGCATCCCCGAGCAGCACCGGATCAACCCGCAGCTCCTGGAGATAGCACGCAAGCTGCAGGCCCCCCTGCTGGCCACCAACGACAGCCACTACACCCACCGCCACGACGCCGCGGCCCACGACGCGCTGCTCTGTGTTCAGACGGGTTCGCTGCTCACCGATGAGGACCGCCTCAAGTTCCACGGCGACGACCACTACCTCAAGACCACGGCGGAGATGCGCAGCCTCTTCGACGGGCTCGACGGGGCTTGCGACAACACCCTGTGGATCGCCGAGCGCTCCGACGTGAACATCGAGTTCGGCAAGCCCCGGCTGCCGCACTTCGAGGTGCCCGAGGAATACGGGAGCGACCGCGCCTACCTAGAGCACCTCACGCTCGCCGGCGCCCGCGAGCGCTGGGGCGACCCGCTTCCGGAGCAGGTGGCGGATCGGCTGGCCTACGAGCTCGAGGTCATCAACAACATGGGGTTCGCCTCCTACTTCCTGATCACCTGGGATCTGATCGCCTACGCCCGGCGCAGAGGCATCCGGGTCGGGCCGGGGCGCGGCTCGGCCGCGGGCTGCGCGGTGGCCTACAGCCTCCGCATCACCGACCTGGACCCGATCCGCTACGACCTGCTGTTCGAGCGCTTCCTGAACCCGTCGCGGGTGTCCATGCCCGACATCGACATGGACTTCGACTCGCGCTACCGCGACGAGCTGATCGAGTACGCGGCGGAGCGCTACGGGCGCGACCATGTGGCGCAGATCATCACGTTCAGCCGCATCAAGGCTCGGGCCGCGGTGCGCGACGCCGCCCGTGTGCTCGGCTACCCGCACTCTCTGGGCGACCGCATCGCCAAGGCCATGCCGCCGCTGATACTGGGCCGCGACACGCCGCTCAAGTACTGCTTCGAGGACTCCGAGGAATATCACGAGGGCTACGTCGCCGCGGCGGACCTGCGCCAGATGCGCGAGGCCGACCCCGACGTCGCCCGGGTGGTCGAGACGGCCGAGGGCCTCGAGGGCATGCGCCGCCAGGACAGCATCCACGCGGCCGCGGTGGTCATCGCTCCCGAGCCGCTGACCCATTACATGCCCGTCCAGCGCAAGCCCGAGGGCCGCAAATCCGAGCAGGGGCCCGTCGTCACGCAGTACGAGATGCACGGCGTGGAGGATCTCGGCCTGCTCAAGATGGACTTCCTCGGGCTGCGCAACCTCGACGTGATAACCGACACGGTGGCGCTGGTTCAAAGCACCCGCGGCGTCGCCCTGGACATGGACTCGGTGCCGCTCGACGACGGCGCCACCTACCGGATGCTGCAGGAGGGCGACACGATCGGCGTGTTCCAGCTCGAGTCGCCCCAGGTGCGCTCGCTGGTGCGCTCGCTGGCGCCCACCTCCTTCGACGACGTCTGCGCGCTGGTGGCGCTGTACCGGCCGGGGCCCATGGCGGCCAACATGCACAACGACTACGCCGACCGCAAGAACGGGCGCCGCCGGGTGGACCACATCCACGAGGACGCGCAGGACATCCTGGCCGACACCTACGGCCTGATGATCTACCAGGAGAGCGTCATGCGCGTGGCGCAGCGCTTCGCCGGCTACTCGCTGGCCGAGGCGGACCTGCTGCGAAAGGCCATGGGCAAGAAGATCCGCTCGGCCATGGCCGCCGAGGAGCAGAAGTTCATCGCCGGGGTCCAGGCCAGCGGCTACCCGCCCGGGCTGGGCGAGCGGCTCTTCGCGATCATCCAGCAGTTCGCCGACTACGCCTTCAACAAGAGCCACAGCTACGGCTACGGGCTCGTCGCCTACCAGACCGCCTACCTGAAGGCGAACTACCCGGTGGAGTACTTCGCGGCGCTGCTCACCAGCGTCAAGAACAAGCTGACGAACGCGGCGGTCTACCTGAACGAGTGCCGCCAGCTGGGCATAGATGTGGCGGTGCCCGACATCAACCGGTCCCGGTCCGACTTCACCCCCCAGCCCGCCGCCAACGGCGCCGGCCCGGGCAGCATCGTGTACGGGCTGTCAGCGGTACGCAACGTCGGCTCGGGCTTCGCCGCCAAGGTGATAGCCGAGCGTGACGCCGGCGGCCCCTACGCCTCCTTCGCCAACTTCATCGAGCGCGTCGAGATGGAGACCCTCAACAAGGGGACGCTCGAGTCGATGATCAAGGCCGGAACCTTCGACTCGGTCGGTCACAGGCGCAAGAGCCTCATAGCCGTCTACAGCGACATCGTCGACATGACCGTGCGCGTCCGGCGCGAGCACGACGCCGGCGTGATGTCGCTGTTCGGGGAACAGGACCAGGGGCCGACCTTCGACGACAGGCCCGAGGTCGGCGACACCGAATACGCCCGGATGGAGAAGCTGGCGCACGAGAAGGAGATGCTCGGCCTCTACGTCTCTGACCACCCACTCAAGGGGATGGAGGATCACATCGGCCGCAGCGCCGACGGCACGGTGGCGGACCTGCTCACGCTTCAGCCTGGCGAGGACGCGATCTACCGCACCGTCGGCGGCGTGATCACGAGGCTGTCGCGCAAGTACACCCGCAAGGGCGAGCTGATGGCGACCTTCTGGCTCGAGGACTTCGACGGCAGCATCGAGACGGTGGTGTTCCCCAGGACGATGAGCGAGCACGGGCACAAGCTGGCCGACGACGTCGTCGTGCTGGTGCGCGGCCGGCTCGACACCCGCGAGGAGGCGGCGAGGCTCTTCGCGAGCGAGGTGGACGTAGTGGAGGAGGCGGCCCCGGAGGCGCCGCTGCGGGTGATGCTCACGCTGGAGCGCCAGAGCGACCGCTGCATCTCCGAGCTCAAGTCGCTGCTGGTGGAGCACCCCGGCAGATCGCCGGTGCAGCTGCAACTCGACGGTCACCGCCTGGTGAACCTTCCCCGGCGCTTCGCCGTGGACAGGGACCGCGGCCTGGTGGGGGAGCTGCGGGCGCTGCTCGGCGCAGACGCCATCGTCGGCACCTGACGTTCACCCTGACCTTGTGGCGCAGGCGCCATGGTCGGTGGCTGACCGGGCTGGATCGGCGGAACGCGGGCGCTGGTCGGGGGCGGGCCTGCGCCGGACAGGTTGCGATTCGGGCCCGGAGGCCTGAAACTGGGGCTAGGAACGTAGGCGCAAGACAGGGGTGGGTTGCAATGGCAATCGCAGTGGAGACAAGGGACTGCACCTCGGTCGGCGACTCGGATCTGGCGGAGATGGCCGACCTGTGCGCGGCCTCGTCCAACGCATATGAGGCAGGCTCGCTCTCCAAGCAGGCACAGGCGTGGGTGCTGGCGACCGAGGCCCGCGACAACGGCCGGCTGCGCGGCTTCTCCTTCTGCACGCTCGAGCGGATCGGGGGAACGCCCTGTGTGCTCATCGGTGCGGGCCACACCTGCCGCACCACCCGTCGCGACACGGTGCTGCGGGCGCTCATGACCGACCAGCTCCGGCGCGCCGCCCTGTCGTTTCCCGACGAGGATGTGCTCATCGGCGCGCAGATCAACGACCCCGGCGGGTTCGAGGCGTTCAAGAGTCTCCACGACCTGGTGCCGCGGCCCGGTCACAAGGCCACCGGCGAGGAGCGCGCCTGGGGGCGGCGCCTCGCCAAGCGCTTCGGCATCGGCCAGCTCAGCTACGAGGACCGCAAGTTCGTGACCCGCGGCAAGGGCGGGCGCCCCGTTGTGCTCGACCATGCCAGCTCGAAGCCGCACAGGACGCCCCCCGAGGCGGTCGCGCTGCTCGACGGACTCGACACAGGCAACGGCGACACCCTCGTGGTGCATGCCTGGGTGATGGCCGAGGAGCTCGAGAGGCTCCTGTAGAGGTTGGCGGGATCTGCCGCCGAGCCCGCATCCGTTGGCGGGGTCGGGGTCGGGCTTGCCGCGATCGAGAGGGCCCCGCATAGGAGCCGCCGCCGTGCTCTCGTCGGGCGGCCGTGGCACGCTCGGGTGAATGGAGCTCCAGCAGGCGATCCGGCGGCGCCGCATGGTGCGCTCCTTCACGGGCGAGCCGGTGGCCGCGGCGGTCGTCGACGAGATTTGCGACCTCGCCCAGCGCGCGCCCACCGCCGGCAACGCTGCGGGGATCGAGTTCCTTGTGCTCGAGGGCGCCGAGACGGCCGCATACTGGGATGTCACGCTGCCCGAGGCCAGGCGCTCCGGCTTCGCCTGGCCGGGCCTGCTGAAGGCGCCGGTGCTGGTGGTGGTGTGGGCAGACGTGGGCGCCTACCTGCGCCGCTACCGCGAGCCGGACAAGCGCCACACCGGTCTCGGGGTCCGGGCCGCGGCCTGGCCGGTGCCGTACTGGTTCGTCGACGGGGGAGCCTCGGTGATGGCGATGCTCCTCGCCGCTGAGGACCGCGGCCTCGGCGCCGCCTTCTTCGGACTGTTCGACCATGAGGAGGCCGTGCGGCGGCGCTTCGGCGTCCCGGTGGACAGGCGCGCCGTGGGCACGGTCGCCATCGGCGCCCGCGCCCCCGACCGGCGGAGCAAATCGGCACGCCGCGCCCGGCCGGGCCTCGGCGACGTGATGCACCGCGGCATCTGGCCGCCCCAGACGCCGACCCCTTAGATCTTGCGGCGCGCCGGCCTTGGGGTACGCTGCCCGTTGATGGCACCGGCCCGCGTCCCGCTCGTCGATTACCTGCGCCTCGAGCCGGAGCCGCACCTCGTCGCCAGTGAGTGCCGCGGCTGCGGGGCCCGCTTCTTCGACAGGCGCAACGCCTGCGCCCGCTGCGGAGCCAACGACTTCAGAAGCGTCCGCGTGGACGGCTCGGGCGAGCTGAGGGCCTTCAGCATCGTGCATCGCGCCGCACCGCAGATCCCGGTGCCGTTCGTGTCCGCGATCGTCAAGACCGACGACGGCACCAGCGTTCGCTCCAACGTTGTGAACTGCGACGCCACGCCCGAGGCGATAACCCTCGGCATGAAGGTGCGGCTGACCGCCTACCCGATCGGAACCGACGACGAGGGCACAGAGGCAGTCGCCTTCGGCTACGAGCCTGCCTGACAGCCCGCCGGCCCGTCCCGCCCGGCCAACCCACACCAACTTTGCCGGGGCGCAGACACCGGCTCTCAACCCACACCAACCCGCCGGGGCGCAGACACCGGCTCTCAAACCACACCAACCCGCCGGGGCGCAGACACCGGCTCCCAGTCCACAACCGGGCCGGCATTACAGCCCGCCGACCAGCAGAAGGGCAGGCACAGCAATGGCAGCACGCATATCAGCGGACAGCGTCTGGGTCGTCGGCGCGCATATGACCCGCTTCGCCCGCTACCCCGACCGCGACCTGATCGACCTGGCCTCCGAGAGCGCCATGTCGGCCCTGGCCGACGGCGAGGTCACCGTTCATGACATGGACGTGCTGGCCTGCGGGTCGCTGTTCCAGGCGTCGGCCGCGGTCGGGCAGCGCATCCAGAAGCAGATCGGCCAGACCGGCGTGCCCGTCTACAACGTCGCCAACGCCTGCGCCACCGGCGCCACCGCCATCCGCACGGTGGTGATGGCCATCCGCGCCGGCGAGGCGCAGATCGGCCTGGCCGTGGGCGCCGAGCAGATGGGCAAGATGGGCCTGCTCGGCGGCGCCACAAAGAAGGACAGGAAGGTGTTCGAGCCGAGCGGCCGCTACGGCGCCGTCACCGGGGTGGACGGGCATCTCGGCACCGAGACCATGCCCGGCGTGTTCGCGCAGGCCGGCACCGCCTACGCCCACGACCATGACGGCGTGGGGTTCGAGCAGTTCGCCCGGGTCGCCTACAAGAACCACCTGCACTCGACGCTCAACCCGCTGGCCCAGTATCGCAAGGAGTTCTCGCTGACCGAGATCATGGAGTCTCCGATGATGAGCTACCCGAACACGCTGCTGATGTGCTGCCCCACCGGCGACGGCGCGGCGGCGGTCGTGCTCGCCTCGGGCGAGCGGCTGGCGTCGATGCCGGATCAGGTGCGCAGGCGGGCCGTGAAGCTGTCGGCGTCGGTGCTGACCTCCGATCCCTTCACCGAGGATTGCCAGGTCCAGCCCGATGTGAACACGCTCACCCGCAACGCCGCGGCCCAGGCATACGAGGCAGCCGGCGTGGGCCCCGAGGATCTCGACCTGGTGGAGCTGCACGACTGCTTCGCCACGGCGGAGCTGATCCACTACGACAACCTCGGCCTGTGCGAGCCAGGTGGCGCCGGCGCCTTCATCGACTCCGGCGGACCCTTCCGTGACGGTGCCACGCCGGTGAACGTCTCCGGCGGGCTCATCTCCAAGGGGCATCCGATAGGCGCCACCGGGGTGGCCAACGTCTACGAGGTCGCCACCCACCTGCGGGGCGAGGCCGGCGACCGCCAGATCGAGGGCGCGAGCGTCGGCCTGGCCCATGTCATCGGCCTGGCCTCGGCCTGCGGCGTGCACATCCTGGAGAAGGCGGCCGCCTAGTCAGGCTGCGAGCTGGGCGATGAGCTCGGTCGGGGTGGCTGCCGGGCTCCGGCAGGCGAAGTTCCGGCACACGTAGGCGAGACCGCTGCTGCGGCCCTGCCACAGCGGGGAGTCGTAGGGCTCGCCCCAGGCCAGCACCGCGTTCGGGAGGTAGCGGGTCTGCACCGCTGCCACCAGGTCGGCACGGTCGCCGACGACGGCTATCTCGTCGAGCCCCCCAGCGGCCATATCCAGGGCCTCCAGCGCCCGCCCGAAGGCGGTGGGGTGCTGCGCCGCCGCACCGCCGAGCATCCCGACGATGTGCTGGGCCGGCTCGCCGTAGCGGGCCTCGCCGGTGAGCGCGGCCAGCCGGAGCAGGCCGCAAGCCGCGGCCGACTGCGCGGAGGGGGTGGCGTTGTCCATGAAGTCCTTGGGCCGGGTCACGAGCGTCTCGGCGTCGTCGCCGGTGGTGAACACCCCGCCCGCCTCGTCGTCCCAGAACAGCTCCAGCAGGCCGTCGGCCGCGGCGGCCGCCTCGCCGATCCAGCGGGACCGTCCGGAGAGCTCGCCCAGGCGCGTGAAGGCATCGATGAGCGCCGCGTAGTCGTGTGCGTAGGCGAGATGGCGGGCCTCGGCCGGACGGTGCGCGTCACCGGCCTGCCAGGAGCGCAACCACCGCCCGTCGGAGCGTCTCAGGCTCGACAGCAGGAACTCGCCGCCGGCGAGCGCGGCGTCGCGCCATTGCGGGTTGCCGGTCGCGGCGGCGGCCTCGGCCAGCGCGGCGACCATCAGCCCGTTCCACTCGGTGAGCACCTTGTCGTCGAGGCCGGGGCGAACCCGCGTGTTGCGGCACTCCAGCAGCGCTCGGCGTGCCGCCTCCACCGGGGCCGGACGGATCAGGTCGCCCCGCACGGGACGGTTCAAGATGTTGGCGCCCTCGAAGTTGCCGGCGGAGGTGACGCCCCACCACTCCACGGCCTCGTCGGCTGCGGCGTCACCGGCGGCGGCGCGCACCACGGCGCGCAGCTCCGGCTCGGACCAGACGTAGAACTTGCCCTCGACGCCCTCCGAGTCGGCGTCCTCGGCGGAGTAGAAGCCGCCGGAGGGGTGGCGCAGGTCTCGCAGCACGTAGCCGACGGTCTCCTCGAGCACCTGGCGGTAGGCGGCGGAGCCGGTGATCATCCAGGCGTGCAGGTAGGCCCTGGTGAGCAGGGCGTTGTCGTAGAGCATCTTCTCGAAGTGGGGAACCAGCCAGCGGCGGTCCACGGAGTAGCGGGCGAAGCCGCCGCCGAGATGGTCGTAGATGCCGCCTGAGGCCATGGCGTCGAGGCTGGTGCGCACGGCGCTCAGCAGCTCGCCGGAGCGGTTGCGGTGCCCGATCCGCAGCGCCGAGACGAGCGTCACGGCGGCGGGGAACTTGGGCGCGGCGCCGAAGCCGCCCCACTCGGGGTCGAACGCGGCCGCGATGGCGTCGCCAGCGGCGTCCAGCGCCTGTGAGCCGGCGCCGGACGCTCCTGCCTGCGCGCCGAGCGACTCGGCTGCTTGCGAGGTGCGGTTGATCAGCGCGGTGAGCTGGTCGGCCTGGGTGTGAACGTCGGCGCGGCGGTTCGACCAGGCGTCGTCGATGGCGGCCATTACCTGGCGGAACGAGGGCGTTCCGTGCCGGGGCCGGTCGGGGTAGTAGGTGCCGCCGAAGAAGGGGCGACCGTCGGGCGTCAGGAACACGGTCATGGGCCAGCCGCCGCGGCCGGTCATCGCCTGCACCGAGTCCATGTAGATCGCGTCCACGTCGGGGCGCTCCTCGCGGTCGACCTTGACGTTGACGAACAGCCGGTTCATGACCGCGGCGGTGTCTGCGTCCTCGAAGGACTCGTGCGCCATTACATGGCACCAGTGGCAACTCGAGTAACCCACCGACAGCAGCACGGGGCGATCCCGCTCGGCGGCGGCAGCGAACGCCTCGGCACCCCACGGGTACCAGTCCACGGGATTGTCGCGGTGCTGGCGCAGGTAGGGGCTGGTCTCGCTGCCAAGCCGGTTCACACCGGCGAGCCTAGGGCGCGTCAACGCCACGACCGGTAGCAGCGGGGGTGGCGGCAATGAGGAACGGGCGGCGACGGCTCGAGGGCAGACTTGGGGCTGTGAAGGCTGGAACATCCTGCAAGCGCGATGCCGCCGCGGTCGAGCGCGCAGCGAGCACATGACCACTCCCGGACCGGCATCCGGCGACCCCGCAGACGGCAGCGGGAACGGCTCGGAAGCGAGCCTGCGGATCTGGATCCGGGGTGCGCGGCCCCGCACGCTCAGCGCCGGGCTCGTGCCTGTGGCGGTCGGCGCGGCGGTGGCTGTGGGGCAGGGCGGCGATGTGGCGTGGTGGCGGGCCGCTGCGGCCCTGGTTGTGGCGCTGGCGCTGCAAGTGGGTGTCAACTACGCGAACGACTACTCAGACGGCGTGCGCGGCACCGACGACGCTGAGCGCGTCGGCCCGCTGCGGCTGGTCGGCTCGGGGCTGGCGCGGCCGGCTCACGTGCGGCTGGCCGCCATCGGGGCGTTCGCGGCCGCCGGGATCGCGGGCACCACGCTCGCGGCCGTCGCCGGATGGGAGCTGCTGGTCGCCGGCGCCGCCTGCCTGCTGGCCGGATGGGGGTACACAGGCGGGCCCAGGCCCTACGGCTATCTGGGGCTGGGCGAGGTGTTCGTGTTCGTGTTCTTCGGGCTGGTGGCCACCGCGGGCACGACCTACGTTCTGCTGGAGCGCGTCGAGCCGTTCGCGGTGCTCTGCGGTGTGCCGGTGGGCCTGTGGGCCGTCGCCCTGCTGGTGGCGAACAACCTGCGCGACATTCGCAGCGACGCCGCGGCCGGCAAGCGCACGCTGGCGGTGCGCCTCGGCGACCGGCGCAGCAGGCACGCCTACCTGGCCGTGCTGGAGGCCTCCTACGCGGTCGCCCTGCTGGCGTCGCTGGGCGGTCGTGCCGCCGCGGCCGCCGTGCTCGGCGCGCCCTTTGCCGTGCGTGCGGTGCGCCGCGTGCTCAAGGGAGCATCGGGGCCCGACCTGATAGGTGTGCTGGCAGCCACGGCCCTGGCCCAGCTGGTGTCAGGATTGGCCATGGCCGCAGGCATAGCCCTCACCGGCTGACCCGGCCGATCTTGTGCTCCTGCGGCCGGGGCAGTAAAGGCCATCGGGCACGAGACCGCGCTCCCTCTAGTTTTGTTCACAGCACCTCGGCGTGGTCTTCGATGATGCTGAGAGCGTTTTCGAAGGAGAGCAGCGCGTCGTCGTCGAACACCATCTCCAAGACGCTGGAGTAAGCGGAGCGCAATGCCTCACAGGCGGGATGGCCTGGCGTGAACGCCGGCGACGACGCGAACCCGAGCCTCGGGCGTTCGGCATCGCTGTGGCGGGTGGCGACCGGCTGAGCGGCCAGCACCTCGGCGTGAAGCTCTGCCACTAAGTCTCTGTTGATCAGCGGAGCGATCTGATCGCAGCGCAGCAGGAAGGGAATGTCGTAGATGTCCCTCGCGCGGCGCATAGTATTGGCTGGCCGGTCTGAGACACTGCGAGTATGGAGCGCGCTCAGCTTCTCGACCAGGGTGACCATCGGATGCACAGCGAGCACGCTGAATCCCGCCAAGAACGGGTGTTGCTCCAGCAGGGGTGGGTCCGCCACCGATCCGGCTATGGACTGGACCGGCCGGAGCGCGATCCAGTTCTGGTCCAGCACTCGGGTCACCAGATCTATCACAACGGCCGGCGGCTCTGAGGCCTGCGTATAGCGGCTCGGGTAGACGCACTGGAACTTCGCGAGGTCGCCCACGCGAGGTTCCTCGATTGGCAGTCCTAGCCCCGAACGGAGCTTGGAGCGCATCTCTCTTCGGACCTGCTTACGCCGACCAGAACCGAAGGCGACCCCTCGGGGCAGGGCAACCATTACGTCGACGTCCTCTGAGAATCTGCGCACTACATCCCAAGCCTTCGCTAATGCTGTGCCGCCTTTGAAGACAATTGCAACGTCGGGATAGCGCTGGCTTGGTGCGAGAGCGTGGCGGATGGATTCGGTCACCCAGAGGTCTTTCTCAACCAGGGGCGCGGCCTCTGCGGGATCGGAGTGAGCGAAACCGCAGCTGCTGATGATGCGTGACCAGGCTTGCCGGTCAGATGTCAAGGCGCTGATCGCTTCTGGATCACTGGGCGGCGGGGGCGAAGACGTTGCCATAAGCTAGGAAGTCACCGTGGATGGTGCCGTCTAGTTCGATGGGGCGGCTGCGAGGCCGGTTTCGATTGCCTCTGCCAACCATTCGCAGCGCCGTAGGAAGTCCGGACCCAGCTTCTCGCGGCCGGCTGCGAACAGGAAGCGGTCGCGAGCGAATCCCTCGCCTGGCGGCACCTCGCAGCCCCGCGCGTATCGCGCGTACAGGCACTCCCACGGGTCCTCGCCATTCCTATCGTCCGCGTGAGCGTCGTAGATGCGCACACCCTCCAGCAGTGACACCTCCCAGCGGCTCAACGCGAGCCTGGCCCGGTTCCATCGGCTGACCAGGGTGAGACCCCGCAGCGCCGCGGGCACCGCTGGAGCTGCCCCGACAACAGCGATCCGTACGCGTACCGGCACCTGCCACACCCAGCCCAGCCGGTTCAAGGCCGACAGGCTCGACCAGCCAGCGCCAGGCCCGGCCAGGCGCCATCTGAGCCGACGCAACGCGTCATACCTGTCGAGATCGGAGTTGTCGTCGTCGTTTAGCCGGTAGTAGACACCCGCTGCCAGGCGCTCTATCCGGGGCGGGTCTTCGCCTGCGAGCCTGCTGAGCTGCTTGGCAAGAGTGCGCCTATCCGCGGCAGGAAAGGCCGCCTGGGCGTCGTCGATGCCGATGAGCGAGGTTGGCAGGAACTCCGCTGCCCAGTCTCGGAGCGCGTTCATCGCCGCCGGTCTGCGAGAACCGGTCTGCTGTCTCGAGTTCATGACACATACGATAACTAACTGTTGGACAAGGGCACCGGGGAGCGATTCTGTTGGCCGGAGGGCTAATGGCGTAGACCCTAGCTGAGCGTTTCAGGCAACTCATCCGTGCGCAGGTTGGGAAGGCTCGGATGAAGCGCCTGGCCAGCGGGGACAGTACTTCTCAGTTGAGCTGTCTCAGGTCGTGCGGCGGGTGGCGACGAGTAGCTGGGCGATGCCTGCGCTCAGCCGGTGATGGCGCGCATCGGTGAAGCCGGCGGCTCTGAGACTGTCGAGCAGCTCGCCGGTGGGCGGCAGGTAGGCGACGGATCGGGGCAGGTACCTGTACGCGGCTCCGTCGGAGAGGGTGGCGCCGATGAGGGGCACGACCCGGCCGAAGTAGAGGCGGTGTCCCAGGCGCAGCAGCGGGTTGCGTGGCGTGTCCACCTCCAGCAGGCAGATGCGCCCGCCGGGCCGGACGGTGCGGGCGAGCTCGGTGAGCAGCGCTGGTATCGATGTCAGGTTGCGCAGGGCGAACCCGCAGGTCGCACCGTCCAGCGAGCCGTCCGCCAGCGGCAACTCCAGCACGTCCGCGTTGACCAGGGGGGCGCGCTCGGGGTGCTCTGGTGCGGGTGCGGCTCCGCCCGGACGCAGCGCGAGTAGCGCCTTGAGGCGCCCTGCTCGGCGCAGTTGCTCCGGCGCCGCCTTCAGCATTCCGATGGACAGGTCGAAACCGATCGGCCGGTACCCGTGCGCAGCGATCTCGCGGCACAGATCCCCGGTGCCGCAGGCCAGGTCGGCCACGACCGATCCCGGTGCCAGCGCCAGCTCGCGCACGGTCCGCCGTCGCCAGGCCACGTCCATGCGCAGGGTCATGATCCGGTTCACCAGGTCATAGCGCGGCGCGATCCTGTCGAACATGTCTCTGACGGCCTGACGCTTCGGCGCGCCCGAGGGCAGTCCCACGCCCCCCTCGCCAGATCCAGGCGCGGATCTCAGCCTCACCACGAGCGGTGCCAGCAGAGCATGATGCGCCGCAGCGCACGTTGCGAGGTGAGGGGCAATGGGCGTCTTTGGCTCACCGCGAGGTGCGCCAGTAACGCTGGTAGTTACGGCTCTGGGAGTGCAGCAGCAGGGCTAGCAGCGCCACATCGAACATCAGCCCGATCAAGTCGCTCCACAGCCAGGCCGGGTCGACGGTGAGCGCGGCCAGCAACAGCAGCGCCAGCGGGAAAGCCGCCACGACCACGCCGAGCTTGTAGGCCCAGCGCATCTCGTTGGCTATGCCGAACGCGGCTATCAGCTCGCCGGCCGTGATCAGCAGCGTGAAGGGTGTTAGGCGCGCTCCCAGCAGGGCGAAGAGCAGCCCGAAACCTCCCCGGAAATACAGCAGGAGCTGCGCGATGTAAAGGGTCTGAGGTTGGTGTGGGTTGACCCACCGCCGCGGTCGCATCGCTGGGCGCTAGCCGCGCACGGCCTTGCCGGCGGACAGTTCCGCCCGGGCGGCGCGGCGGTAGGCGCGGTCGGTGTGATGGTGCTCGAAGCCGATGCGGCGATAGACGGCGTTGGCCGGGTGGTTGTCGGACTCCACGTAGAGCATGCCCACCGTCAGACCCCGGCCCGACAGCCAATCCAGGCCCGCCAGGGTCATCTGCCGTCCCAGGCCGCGGCCGGCGAAGTCGGGGGCGACGGCGATGACGTATATCTCACCGAGTCGCGGGGTGTGGGCGGCGTGCACCTTGGTCCAGCAGAAGCCGGCCAGGCGGCCGCCGCGGTGGTGGAGCCGGAAGCCGTCGGCGTCGAACCAGGGCTCGGACATGCGCTCACGCACATCGTCGCTGCGCAGCCCGCCCTGTTCGGGGTGCCAGTGGAAGGCCAGGTTGTTGACCGCCACGAACTCGTCGATGTCGGCCGGCGTGAAGGGCCGGGTCTCGATTCCGGACGGCTCCGCAGGCAGCTTGCAGCGCAGTTGCCAGAGGTCGCGGTAGGGCTCGAAGCCGTGCCGCCGTGCCGCTGCGTCGTCGTCGCCGGACACCTCCCTGATCCACAGCTGCACAGGCGCGGCCGGATCGACGCGGGCCACGGCCTCCGCCAGCGTGCTGTTGATCTCGCCCTCTGAGCGGCCCTCTCGCACAACGATCTGGGCCTCACCGCCGCCCGACTCCGGCGGGGGAGTCACCTCGAAGCGCACACCGGCGAGGATACGCCCGCTGCCTCACGCTGAGCGGCTGCGATTGCCGAGGCCCCATGGCATCGACCCATGGCACCGCTCGCGCCGGGAACACCCTGTGACGGCACCCGCAAGCTCCGGCAACCCGACGGCACATTGCTAACGTCGGGCGATGGCCCGACCCCGCTCGCCCAGAGGTCGAGCCCGCCTCACACATGAGCGTCTGGCCGAGGAGTACCCGGAGGCGGTCTGCGAGCTGGACCACCGCAACGCCTTCGAGCTGGTCGTCGCCACCATCCTCTCGGCGCAGTCCACCGATGTGGGCGTCAACAAGACGACTCCCGCACTCTTCGAGCGCTTCGGTGATGCCGAGGCGCTGGCCGAGGTCGAGCCCGAGGACGTGGAGCCCTACGTGAGCACGATCGGGCTGTTCCGCAACAAGTCCCGCAGCCTGGTGGGCATGGCCAGGATGCTCGTCGAGGACTATGGCGGGGAGGTGCCCGGCGCCATGCGCGATCTGGTGCGGCTGCCCGGCGTCGGGCGCAAGACGGCCAACGTGATCCGCAGCGTCGCTCTCGGATTGCCGGGTCTGCCGGTCGACACCCACGTGACCCGGCTGTCGAACCTGCTGGGACTCACCACCGAGACCGACCCCACCAAGATCGAGACGGAGCTCAACCCGATGATCCCGATGGCAGAGCGGGGCGATTTCAGCCTGAGAATGATCCTCCACGGACGCCGAGTCTGCGTGGCCCGCCGCCCCCGCTGCGAGGACTGCGTCCTAAACGACTTCTGCCCCTCCAGCACCGTCTAGTAGCGTGGCGGGGTGCTGAGCCGCATCGATCTGCGCGGCGTCTGGGGGCCTGTCTCGTCGCGGCTGCCGCGCCCACGGCCTGAGGCTCCTGGCACGCGCGACGAGGTGCGCGCCATCATCGAGGCGGTTCGTGAGCGTGGCGACGAGGCGCTGCTTGAGTTCACAGAGCGCTTTGACGGCGTGTTGCCCCCGAGCCTCACGATTCCCGAAGCCGAGATCGCGGCAGCGGTGCAGCGGGTTCCACGTGCGGTGCGTGATGCTCTGGCGGCAGCCGTCGACAACGTCGCGGCATACCACCGCCACCAGCTCCTCGCTGACGTGCGCCATGACCGCGAGGATCTGGTGATCGATGAGCGGCACCTGCCCGTGCGCCGCGCCGGCTGCTACGTGCCAGGGGGTCGCGCCGCCTACCCGTCGACGGTGGTCATGACCGCGGTGCCCGCGCAGGTGGCAGAGGTGGCCGAGATCGCGCTGTGCGTGCCTCCCGGCGCCGGCGGGCGCGTCGCCGACGTCACCCTGGCCGCCGCGGCCGCTGCGGGGGTGCGCGAGGTGCATCCCGTGGGCGGGGCACAGGCCATCGCAGCTCTCGCCTACGGCACCGAGTCGATCGCGCCCGTCGATGTGATCGTGGGCCCCGGCAATACCTATGTGGCCCTCGCTCAGCGTGAGGTGGCCGGGGTGGTCGGGGTTCCCAGCGCCTTCGCGGGACCCTCCGAGGTGGTGGTAGTGGCCGACAGCAGCGCCGACGCGAGCTTCGCGGCAGTCGACGTGATCCTGCAGGCCGAGCACGGCCCCGGCGGCCTGGCCTGGCTGGTCACCTGGGACGAGCCTGTGGCAGCCGCCGTCGAGGCGGAGGTGGCCAGGCTGGCCGCACGCGCCGAGCGCCGCTGCGAGATCGAGGCGACGCTGGCCCACTCGGGCCACAGCGTGCTGTGCCGCTCGCCCGAGCAGGCGCTGGAAGTCGTCAACGAGATCGCTCCCGAGCACCTGGAACTCATAGTGTCGGACCCCGACGCACTCCTCGGCGGCGTGCGCAACGCCGGCGCCGTCTTCTGCGGCCCGTGGGCGCCGGCCAGCATCGGCGACTACGCGGCCGGCCCCAACCACGTGCTGCCCACCGGTGGCACGGCTCGCTTCGCTGGCTCGCTGGGGGTGCGCGACTTCCGCAAGAGCATGCACATCGTGCGCACCGGCCCGGCCGGGCTCAAGCGTCTGGCACCCCATGTCATCGTGCTGGCCGAGGCCGAGGGTCTTCGCGCCCATGCCGACTCGGTCCGCCTCAGGCTCGACGCGCTCGACGCTGCGCAGGAGACGGCGGGGTGAGCGGCGTGGCCGGGCTGGTGCGTCCCCGTGATGACATCGCTCTGATGGACGGCTACCACTCGCCGCAGCTCGACGTGGAGGTGCGTCTCAACACCAACGAGAGTCCCCTGCCCCCGCCACCTGAGTTCGCGGAGGCGGTCGCGGCGGCGACACGCAACATCGCCTGGAACCGCTATCCCGACCGTGCGGCGCTGCGGCTGCGCGAGCGCATCGCGGCCCTGCACGGCGTCGGGCCGGAGCGGGTCTTCGCCGCCAACGGCTCGAACGAGGTGCTGCAGTGCCTGCTGCTCGCCTACGGGGGCGCCGGAAGGCACGCAGCGGTCTTCGAGCCCTCCTACGCGCTGCACTCGCACCTGGCCCGTGTCACGGGAACCGGCGTCGTCTGCGGTGAGCGGCGCGACGACTTCACCCTCGACGCCCGAGCCGCCGCGAGCCTGATCGGCAGGACCCGCCCCGCGGTCACGTTCCTGTGCTCGCCGAACAACCCGACGGGCACGGTGGCGCCACTCTCCACCGTCGTCTCGCTCGTCGAAGCGGCGAGGTCGGCTGGGGGGATGCTGTGCGTGGACGAGGCCTACGGCGAGTTCGCTCCCCACAGCGCCATCGACCTGGTGGACGACGACACGCCTCTGGCGGTGACCCGTACCTACTCCAAGACGTGGGCCATGGCCGCAGCGCGCCTCGGCTACCTCATCGGCCCCTCCTGGCTGGTGGCCGAACTTCAGAAGGTCGCGCTGCCGTATCATCTCGACGCCATGAAGCAGGCCACCGGCGTCGCCGCGCTCGACCACGCCCGTGACAAGGGGTCGCGGGTGGGCGCCATCGTCGCTGAGAGATCCCGGCTCACGGCCCGCCTGCGGGAACTGCCGGTGGACGTCTGGGCATCCGGCGCCAACTTCGTGCTGGTGCGGCCCAGCAACCGCGACGGCGCCGAAGTGTGGCAACAGCTCGTGGAGCGCTCGATCCTGGTGCGCAACTGCGCGTCCTGGCCGCGCCTCGACGGCTGCCTGCGGGTCACCGTCGGCACACCCGGCGAGGACGACCGGTTCCTCTCCGCACTGGAAGATGTGCTGGGGTCCAGCGGTCGGGTCGCCGAAACCGAGCCACTCGATCAGATGAATCAACAGAAGACTGAACCTGAGGTGAACACTTAGATGAGCCGCTGCGCCTCCATCACCCGCCGCACCAAGGAAACCAGCGTGGAACTCCGCCTCGACCTAGAGGGGGAGGGGGAAACCTCGATATCCACAGGTCTGGCATTCTTCGATCACATGCTCGACCAGCTCGGACGCCACGGCGGCTTCGCGCTGAGCGTGCAGGCTGAGGGTGACCTGGAGGTTGACAGTCACCACACCGTGGAAGATGTGGGCATCGTGCTGGGCACAGCGCTGCGCGAGGCGCTGGGCGACAAGGCAGGTGTGAGGCGCTTCGCCAGCATCACCGTGCCACTCGACGAGGCCGCGGTGGAGGTCGTGCTGGACCTGTCCGGCCGCCCCTTCCTGCACTATGAGGTGGATTTCCCCGGCGAGAAGATCCTCGGCGACCCGCCGTTCGATCCCCAGCTGGCCGAAGAGTTCTGGCGGGCCTTCGCCACCGCGGCCGCGGTGACCCTGCACATCGTGATGCGCAGGGGCAAGAACACTCACCACATCGTCGAGGCATCCTTCAAGGGCGTCGCCCGGGCACTGCGCGACGCCGTGCGCACCGAGGGCTCTTCGCTGCCGTCCACGAAGGGAACGCTTTGAGGGCGAAGCCGCTCGTCGCCATCCTGGACTACGGCATCGGCAACCTGCGCTCGGCACAGAAGGGCTTCGAGCAGGTCGGTGCCAACGCCCGCCTGACCGCAGACCGGGGCCTCATCGACGATGCCGACGCAGTGGTGCTCCCCGGCGTCGGCGCCTTCGCCGCCTGCATGGCCGCGCTGGGGCGCACGGGACTGGACGAGGCGGCCTGCGACGCGGCCGGATCGGGCCGGCCGTTCCTGGGCATCTGCGTGGGCATGCAGGTGCTGTGCTCAGGCTCCGACGAGGCGCCCTCCACATCGGGTCTCGGCGTCTTCAATCGCCGCGTGCGCTGGATCCCCGCGACGGTGAAGCGGCCCCAGATGCAGTGGAACATCCTGCGTCGCCGTAGCGATCACCCGATGTTCGCAGGCCTCGACGACCCGATCTGGGTCTACTTCGTACACTCGCTCGCCCCCGAGCTCCTCGCAGACGATGACGGCGAGGAGGCCGAGCGCGCCAACCAAGCCGAACACGTCGGCGGTGCCGGACGTGACGATGAGACCGCGGGGCGCGGGGACGGCGAAACAGTGATCGCCACCTGCGACTACGGCGGCGCGGTGGTCGCCGCGGTGGCCCGCGGCAACATCTGGACAGCGCAGTTCCATCCCGAGAAATCGTCGCGGATCGGCTTGCACATCCTCAGCAACTTCGTCGCTGCCGCCGACCGCCGTGCAGGGTAAAGCTCCAGTGGAGCCTGAGGATGAACCTCTGGTGAAGCTCTACTGTGCGGTGGATCTCCGCGGCGGCCGGTGCGTGCGCCTTCGCCAGGGCGACTACGGGGCCGAGACGGTCTATGACGACGATCCCGTTGGCCGTGCCGTGCAGATGCAGCAGCAGGGCGCGAGCTGGATACATGTGGTCGATCTCGACGGCGCCCGCTCCGGTCGCCCGGAGAATGCGGCCATCGTGGCTGCCATCGCCGCTGCGGTGTCGGTGCCCGTGCAGGCGGGCGGCGGGGTTCGCAGCGTCGAGACGGCGCGGGCCTGGTTCTCTGCCGGCGTCGAGCGGATCGTGCTGGGAACGGCCGCCCTGCGAGAGCCCGACCTGGTGCGCCGGCTCGCGAGCGATCACCGTGTCGCGGTCGGCCTCGACGCCCGTTCCGGTGAGGTCGCCACCGATGGATGGCTGAAGGAGTCGGGGCGGGCGGTGCTCGATGTGGCAAGAGGTTTCGCGGACGCCGGGGTGGACGCCTTCGTGGTGACCGACATCGGCCGCGACGGCACCCTCGACGGCCCCGACGTCGCGGGCCTGACCGCAACGCTCGAGGCGACCTCGGCCGCCGTCATCGCCTCCGGGGGAGTCGGATCGCTGGAGGACCTCCGGGCGCTGTCGCGGCTGTCGAGTCGCAGCGGCCGTCGCCTGAGCGGGGTGATCGTGGGCACCGCGCTCTACGAGGGCCGCTTCAGCGTGGGCGAGGCCGCGGCCGCCGCGGCGGGGCGCGGCTGAGATGCGATCCCTTGACGCGGCCGGGCGCCAGAGACCCGGAGCCTCCGCCTTCAGCAACAGTCTTGCGCTCATCTTCCATGGCGGGCGCCAGAGACCCGGAGCCTCCGCCACTGCTGCGGAGCATGCCTGAGATGCGGGTGGCGCGGGTCATACCCTGCCTCGACGTCGATGCCGGGCGGGTGGTCAAGGGCATCAACTTCGTGGACATACGCGATGCCGGCGATCCGGTGGAACTGGCCGCGCGCTATGACGCAGAGGGTGCCGACGAGCTCGTGTTCCTCGACATCACCGCCTCTTCGGACCGCCGCAACACCACCGTGGCGATGGCGCGGGCCGTGGCCGAGAGGGTGTTCATACCCTTCACGATCGGCGGCGGCATACGCACCCTCGACGACGCCCGCGGGCTGCTGCGCGCCGGCGCCGACAAGGTGAGCGTCAACACGGCCGCGGTGCGCCGCCCCGAGCTGGTGGCGGAGACGAGCCGCGAGTTCGGCGCGCAGTGCTGCGTGGTCGCCATCGACGCCCGCCGCTCACCGGACACCCCGAGCGGATATGAGGTCTACACCCACGGGGGTCGCACCCGCACCGGTATCGACGCGCCGGCCTGGGCCGCCGAGGCCGAGCGGCTGGGTGCGGGCGAGATCCTGCTCACCTCGATGGACCGCGACGGCACGAGGGAGGGTTTCGACCTGAGCCTCACGTCCATGGTCGCCGGCGCCGTGAACATCCCCGTGATCGCGAGCGGGGGAGTCGGCAACCTCGAGCATCTCGTGGAGGGCATAGCCGAGGGCCGGGCCGACGCCGTGCTCGCCGCCAGCATCTTCCATTACGCCGAGCACACGGTGGCCGAGGCCAAGGCCCGCATGGCCGCGGCAGGCATCACGACCCGCCCTGCCTGACGGTCGCCCGGGCTCAGGCGGGGCTGGGGCGGGGTTAGAGTTGGCAGCGGCGCTGATCGCTGCCGTCGAGACGCCGGAGGATCGCCCCTTGACAGTCGCTGACGCCTACCGCTTGTCCTCGCGCTACCGCGACCACTCGGGCACCGTCTTCATGACCGGCCTGCAGGCGCTGGCGCGGCTGCCGATCGAGCAGCTGAGGGCGGACCGGGCCGCCGGCCTGAGCACCGCCGCCTTCGTCAGCGGCTACCCGGGGTCGCCGCTCGGCGGCTACGACGGCGAGCTGCACAAGGCGCTGCAACAGGCCGGCGACCTGCCGATCGTGCTGGCCCCGGCGCTCAACGAAGAGCAGGCCGCCACCGCGGTGATGGGATCGCAGCTCGCCGCCGGCAGGCCCGACGCCCGCTACGACGGGGTGCTCGGCATCTTCTACGGCAAGGGACCGGGCGTGGACCGCGCCGGGGACGCCATCCGCCACGGGGTCTTCGCCGGAGCGGACCCCAGAGGCGGCGCGGTGGTGATCGCGGGCGACGACCCGCAGGCCAAGAGCTCCACGATCCCGTCGTCGTCCGCTGGCACCCTCGCCGACATGCACATCCCGGTGCTGTATCCGGGCACTCCCGGCGAGGCCCTAGACCTGGGCCGCCACGCCGTGTACCTGTCGAGGGCGACCGGGCTCTGGACGAGCCTGAAGATCGTGTCCGACGTGGCCGACGGCAGCGGCACCGTGCACCTCGATCCCGCCAGGGTCCGGCCGCTCATCCCCAGCCTCGACGGCGAGCCCTACGCCCACACGCCCGACGGCAGGCTGCTGACGCCCGCCACCGTGGACGCCGAGCGCGAGATATACGAGGTGCGCCATCCCCTTGCCATCGAGTACGCGGCGCTCAACCGGCTCAACGCCGCCACCGTGAACCCTGCCGACGCCTGGATCGGCATCGTCGCCTCGGGCATCACCTACAGGGAGCTGCGCGAGGCGTTGCACCGCCTCGGCCTCCGCAGCGACGCCGAGATCGCCGCGGCCGGGATCCGGCTCATGTGCATGCACATGCCGATCCCGTTCAGCCCCAAGCGGGCCCGCGGCTTCGCCCGGGGCTTGGAGGAGGTCTTCGTGGTGGAGGAGAAGAGCCCGAACATCGAGTCGCTCATCAAGGACGCCCTCTACAACGAGACGCTGCGCCCCCGGGTCACCGGCAAGTTCGACGAGCACGACGCCATGCTGCTCCCCGGCCACGGCGGCCTCAGCGCGGACGACCTGCTGGACCCGCTGCGACGCCGCCTGGGCCGGCGCATCGGCGACCGCCTCGCCCCCGAGCGGCCGCGGCGCGAGCTGATACCGCTCAACACGGAGGTGGCGCGCACCCCCTACTTCTGCTCGGGCTGCCCCCACAACCGCTCCACGAGGGTGCCCGCGGGCGCCACCGTCGGGGCGGGCATCGGCTGCCACACCATGACGCTGCTCATGGACTCCGGCGACTCCGGCGAGTCCGGCGACTTCGGCGACATCATCGGCCTGACCTGCATGGGCCAGGAGGGCGCGCAGTGGACCGGCATGGCGCCCTTCGTGGAGGTGCCCCACATCTTCCAGAACATCGGCGACGGCACGTTCTTCCACAGCGGCCAGCTGGCGATCTGGGGAGCCGTGGCCGCCGGCGTGAACATCACCTACAAGCTGCTGTGGAACCGCGCCGTGGCCATGACCGGCGGCCAGGACCCGCAGGGAGCGACAGGCGTCGCCGACGTCGCCCGGGCGCTGCTGGCACAGGGGGTCGCCCGCGTGCTCGTCACCGCCGATGACACCTCCCGCTACCGCGGCCGCGACCTCCCCGACGGCGTGGACGTCTGGCCCCGGGAGAAGCTGCTGGAGGCGCAGGAGCTGCTGGCAGGCATCGATGGCGTCACGGTGCTGATCCACGACCAGCAGTGCGCGGCGGAGGCGCGGCGGGGACGCAAGCGCGGCACCGTGGCCACCCCCCGCCGGCGCGTGGTCATCAACGAGCGGATCTGCGAGGGCTGCGGCGACTGCGCCTCGATCAGCAACTGCCTGTCCGTGCAGCCCACCGACACGCCGTTCGGCCGCAAGACGCGCATCGACCAGACCTCCTGCAACCTCGACTTCTCCTGCCTGGAGGGCGACTGCCCCTCGTTCATGACCGTGACGAGCCCCGGGCCGCTGCGGTCATGGCTGCGCCGCCTGGCCCGCCGGGATCGCCGGGGCCGCCCCGCCGGCCGGGACGGCTCGCCGCGGGCCTCGCGCCGGCCGGCCGCCGCGACGGCGCCCCGTGACCTCCCCGAACCGGTGCAGGTCGTGCCCACCGAGGACCTCTCGGTGCGGATGGTCGGGATCGGCGGCACCGGAGTGGTGACCGTCAGCCAGATCATCGGCACGGCCGCCATGTTCGACGGCTACGAGGTGCGCGGCCTCGACCAGATAGGGCTGTCCCAGAAGGCGGGGCCCGTCGTGAGCGACCTGCGCCTCAACCGCGGCGCCGAGGCTGCCAGCAACCAGCTCGGCGCCGGGCAGGCCGACCTGCTGCTGGCCTTCGACCAGCTCGGCGCGGCCTCGCCGTCGGGAACGAGCCGCTGCGGCCCGACCCGCACCGTGGTGGTGGGATCGACCTCCGTCACCCCCACCGGAGCGGTCGTCTCCAACCCCGAGCGCGCCATGCCCGACCCGGACGAACTGGCCGCGGCGATCGCGGCGGTGACGCGGCCCGGCTGCCGACACTGGGCCGACGCCCAGAGCATCACCGCCAGGCTGCTCGGCAGCACCGTCGCCGCCAACGTCTTCGTGGTGGGTATGGCCGTGCAGGCGGGCGCGCTTCCCGTGGCCGCGGAGTCGGTGGAGCAGGCCATCGAGCTGAACGGGGTCGCCGTGGAGAGCAACATCGAGGCGTTCCGCTGGGGCAGGGCGATGCTGGACCGGCCCTCGGAGGTACTCGCCGCGGCCCGCTCCGCCGCGGAGCCGCGCGACGGCCTGCCGGAACTCGATGCGAGCATGGCCGAGCGCATCGCGGTGCTGGCCGCGGCGGGCCTGGCGGAAGGCGACGACGCCGACGGCTACCGGGCCTGGGACCTGCGGACCGCGGCTCGCGAGCTGTGCGCCTACCAGTCGCCGCGCCTCGCCGAGAAGTTCCTGGACTTCGTCGAGACCGCGGCAGCCGCCGACGCAGCCGCCGGGGACGGCTCTGGACGGCTCACCCGGGCCTGCGCGCGCGGCTACTTCAAGCTGCTGGCCTACAAGGACGAGTACGAGGTCGCCCGCTTGATGCTGGCCGCGGCCGCCACGGCCGAGGCGCGCCGGCTCGCCGCGACCACCGGCGGGCGCCTGGCGTGGCGGTTGCACCCCCCGATCCTGCGCTCGCTCGGCATGTCGCGCAAGATCGCCGTGCCGGTGTCGCTCGCGCCGATGTTCCGCCTGCTGGCGGCCATGCGCGCCGTGCGCGGCACACCGCTCGACGTGTTCGGGTACACCAGGCTTCGCCGGGCCGAGCGCTCGCTGGCGGCCGAGTACCGCGCCGCGGTCGAGTCCGACCTCGCTGACCTCGACGCCGCAGGCTACGAGCGGGCCGTGCAGCGGGCCTCGCTGCCCGAGAGCGTGCGCGGCTACGAGCACATCAAGACGGCGGGCATCTCCAGGCTGCGCCAGGAACTGGCCCGCACCCGCTAGCCGCACGAACCAAGGGGCCGTACTCGGCTGGCGGCCTGGAGCGTTACCGGTAGTCACGCACCCGCTAGCCGCACGAACCGATGGCGTACTCGCTAGGCTTGCCAGTACCAATGGTGTCGAGGAATGTTTCCGCCACCTTGGACCCACACTTGGCGTTGTCGGAGGATTTCGCCGCAGCTGTGCGCCGCCATGTCGACGGCTCGTCCGACGACGCGGAGCTCGCGCTGCTTCAAGCCAACACCAGGCTGTGGGTCCGAGCCCTGTACCGCCTGCTCGACGACGTCGCAGAGTCGATCGACGACGCGCGCTCCACGGTTCGCGGCCCCTCGCGCCGGCTGATCCTGGCAGACCTAGAAGGCGACTACAGCGCCATCGACAAGGTGCTGTCCTCGCTCGTCGGACCGCCGCTGGCGCCCAGGGCGGCCACTGCGGAGTCCGGCGGCCGCCTACCCGAGCCGCCGCCCGCCGCCGAGCCGGCGGAGCTGCAGCTCTCATGGGTGCCGGGCCGGGTGATCGCCTGGGCCGGAGGCGCCGGCAGATCGCCCGAGAGCTCCGCCGAGGTACTCAAGCGATTGGACGCCGGCGGCGCGGGCACGGTCGACTGGAGCGAGCACCGGCCCGCCAAGCTCCAGGACTCCGAGCGGGCCGAGGCGGTCTCGGCCCCGCTGGCGAGCTGCCTCGGCTGGCTGGTGGCCCTCGGCGAGGCGGCCGAGGAGGACGGCATCGGGGTCAGCGTCTCCTGGCTGGGGCTGGTCGCGACCCTGGCGGTGCGCCTCGTCGCCCAGGGGCGCATCGTGCCCCAGCTCAAGAAGGTGCGGCGGCGGATTCGCGCCGATGATGCCGGCAGTGCCAGCGGCGCCGCCGATGCCGGCGACGCCGGGTTCGAAGTGTCGCGAGCTGTGTCGCTGGACACGGCCGGCGCCAGGCGCGCCGCTGCGCCCGTCCACGCTCCGGCGGGCCTGGACCGCAGCGACCACGCCACCCATGCGGTTCGCTGGGCGCCCGCGCTGGTGGAGTCCGACACCCTGGCAACGCTCGCCGCCGCCCTGCCGGGCAGCGCGGCCGCCTATGAGAACCAGAGGGACGCTATGGCCTTCACCCAGGCCGTGCTGGCCGACATCGTGAACGCGATAGCAACCGAGGCCGCCGAGCGCCTCGACACCGTGGCGGTGCCGCCCGCCCCCCGCAGCCGCTCCGAGACGGCCGAGGCGGTCCTCGCGAGCCTCGACGGCGCGCCCTTCGACGCTCCGAGCCGCCACCTGTCCGACATGGCGCGCCGCCTCGACGCCTGGAGCAGGCCCGTGGTCGAGCCCTGGGATCCGAGCCTGCGCCTGATCGTGCAGCTCGACCCGCCCGACGACATCGGCGCCTGGCACCTCTCGGTGCTGTCGCAGTCCAGCTCCGGTGAGTTGCAGCCCGTGGAGCGGGCCCTGGTGATCGCCTCCCGCGCCCGCCGCCAGTCCGTGAAGCACCAGCTGGCACGCCTGGAGCGATTGTTCCCCGAGCTGCTGCGCCTCGGCGGTCGCCGCCGCGGCGAGGTGATCCTCAACACCGAGGAGGCCTGGCAGCTCATGACCAGCGCCGGGCGCACGCTGGTTGCGATGGGATATGAGGTGCGCGTCCCGAAGATGTCGCGGCGCCGCCCCACCCCGACGCTGCGCCTCACCTCCTTCGAGGCCGAGGAGTCCGTCGTGGGCGCCCGCCAGCTTGCCGACGTGCGCTGGTCGGTCTCTTTCGACGACGTGGATCTGAGCGCCGAGGAGATCCGCGAGCTGGCCGCGCAGGCGCGGCCGCTGGTGCGGAGCAGGGGCCGCTGGGTGGAGCTCGACAGGGCCGACCTGAACGAGGCGGCCGCGGCGCTGGCCGAGCGGGCCGACGTCACCCGCATGAGCGGTGCCGACATGCTGCGCCACGCTCTCGGCCTGGAGGGGTCGCCGCTGGCCGGGGGCACGTCCCTCGCGGGCGAGGGCTGGGCCGCCGATCTGATCCGCAGCGCCGGCGACATCGATGCGGAGCTGCCCACCAAGCCCAGCGGGTTCGAGGGGCGGCTGCGCACCTACCAGGCGGACGCCCTCACCTGGCTCGGGTTCCTGGAGCGTGCCGGTCTGGGGGGCTGCCTGGCCCTCGACATGGGGCTGGGCAAGACACCGACCATGCTGGCGCACCTCTACCTGACACGGGGCAACGGCCCCTCGCTCGTGGCCGCGCCCCCCGCCGTCGTGGGCAACTGGGCGGCCGAGGCGCGGCGCTTCGTGCCGGGGCTGCGGGCGGTGGTGCACCATGGCCCGAACCGCGCCGCGCCGCAGCAGGTCCCGGCCATGGTCGGGCGTGCCGACGTGGTGGTCACCACCTACGGCACCGCCATGCGCGACCTCGACGTGCTCGAGAAGGTGGACTGGTCCACCGTCGTGCTCGACGAGGCACAGGCCATAAAGAACCCGGCCAGCGAGACGGCCCAGCAACTGCGCAGGCTCACGGCGCGCAGCCGCGTGACCCTGACCGGAACCCCGATCGAGAACGGCCTCGGCGACCTGTGGGCCATCATGGACTTCTGCAACCCGGGGCTGCTCGGCGCCAGGACGCCGTTCATCGCCGAGATGTCCAAGCTGTCCAAGCCGTCCAAGGGCTCGGGCGACGGCGAGGCGGCGACGGCGAGAGGTGCTGCCGCCAGCGGTGCCGCCGGTGTCGAGCGGACGGAGCGGACCGAGCCGGGGGAGGCCTCTGGCGCGCACGCGGCCGGGGAGGGAGCGCTGGCTGCGCTCAACGGTATCCTCGTGTTCCGCCGCACCAAGGCCGAGCCGGCCATCGCGGCCGAGCTGCCGGACCGCATCGACGAGCTGGACAACTGCTCCATGACGGCCGAGCAGATAGGCCTCTACCAGGCGGTGCTCGACGATCTGCTGGCGAGAACCTCCGGCAGCGAGCCTGCAGCGGAGCGCAAGGGTGCGGTGCTGGCGGCCATCACCGCCCTCAAGCAGATCTGCAACCACCCGGTCAACTACCGGGCCGACGACGAGCCGCTGGAGGGGCGCTCGGGCAAGCTGGCCCGGCTGGAGCAGATCATGGCACAGGTGTTCGCCGCGGGCGAGCGGATGCTGATCTTCACCCACTTCGCCACCTGGGGGGAGCGCCTCGCGGCTCACCTGAGCGAGCGCACCGGGCTGGACATCAGCTGCTATCACGGCGGGCTGTCCAGAGGCGCGCGCGACCGGCTGGTGGCGTCGTTCCAGAGCGGCCGGGGGCCGGGCGCGCTGGTGCTGTCGCTCAAGGCCGGGGGCACCGGCCTGAACCTGACCGCGGCAAACCACGTGGTGCTCTATGACCGCTGGTGGAACCCGGCGGTCGAGGACCAGGCCCGCGACCGGGCCTGGCGCATCGGGCAGCGCAACACCGTGGTGTGCCACCGGCTGGTGTGCCCGGGGACCGTGGACGAGAGGGTGGAGGAGGTGGTGGCGGGCAAGCGCCGCATAGCCGACATGGTCCTGCCCAAGTCCAGCTCGGTGGGCGACCTCGACAGCGAGCAGCTCAAGGCAGCGCTGGGCATCGACACCGACCTGCTGCTGGTGGACGAGAACGGCGACGGCAACAACGGCAGGACCGAGCCGTGAGCGCGTGCGTCCGGCAGGCGCGAGACCGCGCGCATCCGATCGGCGGGACCGAGCCGTGAGCGCGGCCAACGGCGCCGACGCCGCTCGCAGGCGCTCCCGGCGCAGCCGCTCCAGGAGCGCCGCCGCGTCCACCGCCAAGAACTCCGGCGACTTCTGGGGCTCGGCCGGCAAGCTCCCCGACCCCGAGGAGGTCGTGATCACCACCGACCCCTCGGCACTGCTGCGCTCCCTCGGCCGGCCGCCGTTCCCGGGCCACGAGGCGGTCAGCGAGTACTATCTGAGGGCCGTGTACGAGAGCAGCGTCAAGCTGGCAGAGGTGCTGGCCACCGCCGGCGACCTGCTCGAAACCCCCGCCGACCCCGGGTCGTAGAGTAGGATGGCATTCAAGACCAAGAAACGGGGAGAACGGGGAGAGCAATGATCGATTGCGTACAGCGCCGACGAGACAACCGCTGGCAAGCTCTATCGTTGACACACAAGGTTGCGTCGATGGAGGGCATTGGGCCAACCAGCCTCGGGCAGCTCGCCGATTCGCCAAGCTGCCTGTCACTCGAACCGTGGTAGCGGCATCCGGCTCCATCGAGCCGAACTTCCTGAACCGAACGCTGTGGATTGAAGACAATCTGAAGGTGCTGCGCTGTATCAACTCAGAGTGCGTCGATCTGATCTATCTTGACCCACCGTTTAACACCAACAGAAATTACAACGCACCGCTCGGCTCGGACGCTGAGGGTGCTCAGTTTGATGACACCTGGTCAATGGACGGTGTCAAGGCAGAGTGGGCTGAACTACAGGGCGCTGCCGACCCGGCCATGTACCACACCGTTGTCGGTGCAGGCTTGTCAGCGGGAGAACCGATGCAGGCGTACCTGTCGTTCATGGCACCACGACTTCAAGAGTGTCACCGCATTCTCAAATCGAATGGGTCGATCTACTTGCATTGTGACCCTCACGCCTCTCACTATCTGAAACAGCTGATGGACTGTGTTTTCGGTCAACGCAACTTCCGCAACGAGATCATCTGGCGGATCGGATGGGTCAGCGGTTATAAGACTCAGAAGCGTGGATGGATACGCAACCATGAAACCATCCTTTACTACCTCCGCGATCCCGGCGCTGTAGGCAAGTTCAACAAGGAATACCTACCCTACCCCGAGGGTTACGTCCGCCGCGACGGCAAGAAGCCGACCGGCAAGGGTTTCGCCATCGAGGACACCTGGAATTGCCATAGTGGAGATGTGCTCGACTCTATCATGATCAAAAGTTTCTCGACCGAGAAAACTGGATGGCCGACGCAGAAGCCCCTGGCACTGTTGGAGCGGATCATCAAGGCTAGCTCCAATCCCGGCGACGTTGTGCTCGATCCCTTCGCGGGCTGTGCCACGGCAATGGTCGCTGCTGAGCGGCTTGGACGGCAATGGGCCGGTATCGACATTGACGAGACGGCCGTAGGTATAACGCTGAAGAGACTGCAGGACGAGTCCGACACTGCGGTGCATAATGTTGACCTTGACGGACTTAGAGAAGGACTGCCCTCAGTTCATCTTCCCAAGCATCCACCGCTGCGCACCGATCCCGATAGGCCCACACGTTCGCCGCGTATCCGGGAGATCCGCTGGCACGAGCTAGGTGTCGGCGAACGCCGCCCGTGTCCCGGTTGTAAACGCGAGAAGTACTTCGACGACTTTGATCTCGACCACATCGTCCCGCGTGCCAAGAACGGCCCGGACACCGACGACAACCTGCAACTGCTTTGCTCATCCTGCAACCGCATCAAAGGCCCGCGCCTCACGATGACCGAGCTCCGGCGACGCCTGCTGAAGGACACGCGATTGAATCCCCAGGAGTTCATCCCGTAACTGCGCAAGTTTCTGAATGCGCTGCCCGCGGACGATTACGACACCGCACCTGCGCCAGACATTCCGAATCCGTGCTCGGCGACATCGTCCCGAGCTGATCGAACCGCGCCAATCGTGACAAGAGAGTTGCGCCGGTACGGTTGTCGCTTGTGACTCCTCCCAGGTCCCGCTCCGACGGCGGCTCGCGCGGCAAGGCCGCGCACGCTCCCCACGACGCCGACCGCCTGCCGGTCAAGATGCTCAACGACCGCATCCTGGTGGCGATGGGCGAGGCGGAGGGGGAGCGCCGCTCCACCGGCGGGATCCTGATCCCGGCGACGGCGCAGGTCGGCCGGCGCCTGGCCTGGGCCGAGGTGGTGGCGGTCGGCCCGAACGTGCGGGCCATGCAGGAGGGCGACCGGGTGCTGTTCAACCCCGAGGACCGCTACGAGGTGGAGGTGCGCGGCCGCGACTACATCATCCTGCGCGAGCGCGATGTGCACGCGGTGGCCGCCGAGCGCCTCGACGAGGGCAGCACCGGGCTCTACCTGTAGGCGTCTCGCAGGCGCGTGGCAGGCGGGCCTGGGGGGCGCGGATGGAGAGCGGCCTGCCGCACGCGTGGACATATCGCAGGCGGGCGGGCCTGGGTCTGGCCGCGCGGCCTCCTAGGCTGGGGCTGTGAGCCGCCGGTGGACCGCAGCGAGCGACGGGGCGCTCGGCGAGGCGCTGGATCGCATCAAGTACGACGAGCAGGGGTTGGTGCCCGCGATCGTGCAGGAGGCGTCCTCGGGCACCGTGCTGATGATGGCCTGGATGAACGCGCAGACCCTGGCCCTGACCCTGGCCGAGGGCCGCACCGTGTTCTGGAGCCGCTCGCGCCAGGAGGTCTGGCGCAAGGGCGAGACCTCGGGGGAGCGGCAGTGGCTGCGGCGGGCCTACTACGACTGCGACGGAGACACGCTGCTGTTCCTGGTCACCCAGGACGGCGGCGGCGCCTGCCACACGGGCGCCCGCTCGTGCTTCTTCCGCTCCTTCGACGGCTCAGATCCAACTCCGCGTGAAGCTGCTTTCGCAGGCGACGCGGTCGCTCCAGGTGGCTCACATCGTGCCGCGCAGGATCGATCCAGCCGTGAGAGCGGTCTCGCGGGCGACGGCTGAGACGGTGTTGCCGCAGTTCGCCTCGTTCACGCAGCGCCCCGCCCGCGCCGGCGGCGGCTGACCGCGCTGGGCGGACATTTCCACGGCGTTCCGGCGTGCACAGTCCCACTCTCGAGCAGTTCCGCGAGCTGGCCCGCTGCCACCGCGTCGTGCCGGTGTGGCGCGAGGTGCTGGCCGACCTGACCACGCCCGTGGCCGCCTTCGCCCGGCTGGTCGGCTCCGGCGACGGCTTCCTGCTGGAGTCGGTGGAGCACGGCGAGCATTGGGGACGCTGGTCGTTCCTCGGCCGCAATCCCCGGGCCAGGCTCGTCGCCCGTGGCCGCCGCGTGGAGGTGGAGGGCGACCTGGGGGTGGAGGTGCCGCGCGGCGACGGCATCCTCGCCGCGCTCGAGGTGCTGCTGGGCCACTATCGCGCTCCGGCGATCGAGGGCCTGCCGCCCCTGCACGGCGGGCTCGTCGGCTATCTCGGCTACGACGTCGTGCGCGAGGTCGAACATTTGCCCGACCCTCCCCCGGACGACTCCGGACACCCCGACGCGGTCATGTCGCTCATAGGCGAGCTGGCCGTCTATGACCACTGGCGCCAGCGGGCCACGCTGATCTCCAACGTGCTGGTTCCAGACGGGGCCTCGGAGGCTCTCATCGACCGGCTCTACGCCTCCGCCGCCGAGCGCGTCGAAGCGGTGGCCGCCGACGGCGCCCGGCCCCTCGACGAGCCGCTGGCGGCTCCGCCAGGCCCGGCGGGCAGCCCCGAGAACACGCCGGTGCAGGCGGTCTCCACGATGGGCGCCGAGCTGTACTCGCAGGCGGTCGAGGCGGCACGCGAGCACATTCTCGCCGGTGACGTCTTCCAGGTCGTGCTGTCGCAGCGCTTCGACTTCGAGTTGGACGCCGAGGCGTTCGACGTGTACAGGGTGCTGCGGCAGGTGAACCCGAGCCCGTACATGTACTTCCTGCGTCACGGGGCGCTGGAGGTCGTCGGGAGCTCTCCCGAGCCGATGGTGCAACTGCTGCGCGGTCGCGTGGTCAGCCGCCCGATCGCGGGCACCCGGCGACGTGGCGGCACCGAGGCCGAGGACCGGCGCCTGGCAGCCGAGCTCGCCGAGCACCCCAAGGAGGTTGCCGAGCATGTCATGCTGGTCGATCTGGCCCGCAACGACATCGGCAGGGTCGTGGAGTTCGGAACCCTCAACCTCGACGAGATGATGACCCTTGAGCGCTACAGCCACGTGATGCACCTGACCTCGCAGGTGTCGGGATCACTGGCGGAGCGGGCCTCGCCGATCGACGTGCTCAGAGCGACCCTGCCCGCGGGAACCGTGTCGGGGGCGCCGAAGGTGCGGGCCATGGAGATCATCGACGAGTTGGAGGCCACCAAGCGGGGTCCCTACGCGGGCGTGGTCGGCTACCTCGACTTCTCTGGCAACATCGACACCGCCATCGCCATCCGCACGATGCTCGTGAGCTCCGGCAGGGCGTCGGTGCAGGCGGGCGCGGGGATCGTGGCGGACTCGGTGGCCGCCGAGGAGCACGCCGAGTGCGAGAACAAGGCCAAGGCCCTGCTCGCCGCCGTCCCGGCCGCCCGCCGCATGGCCGCGGCGCGCCGCGCAGCAGCGGGGCGGCGGCAGTGAGCGCGAGCGCCTTCGGTGCCTGCGTCGCCCGCGACGCGGTGAGTGTCCGTGGCGCGGACGCGCACGGCTTCCTGCAGGGTCAGATCTCACAGGACGTGGACGCGATCGGCCCCGGCGGATCGGCCTGGTCGCTGCTGCTGGCGCCACAGGGCAAGGTGGACGCCTGGTTTCGCCTCACCCGCACAGCGGACGGCGGCCTACTGGCAGACCTGGACGCCGGTTTCGCCGCGGCGTTCGTGGCGCGCCTCGAGCGGTTCAGGCTCAGGGTGGACGTGACCTTCGAGGTGCTTGAGGGCTGGCGGATGGTCAGCGTGCGCGGCGGCGCCTCGGATCTGGATCCGGGCGCTGTGCGGGCCGAGGTGGCCGCAGAGGTGAGCTGGCCCGGCTTCGAGGGGATCGACCTGCTGGGCCCGGATGTGGTGCTGCCGCCTGCGCTGGCGGACTCGCCGGATCGGCTGGAGGTGGCCCGCATCAGGGCCGGATGGCCGTCCCTGGGACGGGAGCTGACCGAGCGCACCATCCCCGCGGAGGTCGGCGGGCTCGTGGAGGCTTCTGCGAGCTTCACCAAGGGCTGCTACACCGGCCAGGAACTCGTGGCGCGCATCGACAGCCGCGGCGGCCGGGTGCCTCGACCCGTGCGCCTGCTGGAGATCGCCTCGGGCCTGCCGGCGCCCGGCACGGCGATCGTCGCGAACGGCCAGGCGGTGGGCGAGATCACCTCGGCGGCGGTGGACGCGACGGCGGCGGTGACGGTGGCGCTGGGCACCGTGCAACGCCGCGTGCAGCCTCCCGCGCCGGCCGAGGTCGCCGGAGCCCCCGCCACCGTGCTGGCCACACCCGCGACCGCTGACGCGGTGCCATGTTGAGCGCCTGGCTCGCATACGAGCCGCCACCGTGCCCGCGCCTGCATTCCTCAGGTTCAGGTGACCGGGCCTATCGCGCCCGCAACCGCCGAACTCAGCCTGTTCGTTGCGTGAAGGCGCTGATGACCGAGCCGGCCGTGCCCACAACTGCCGAAGAGAGGGAGCATCGCTGGTCTACGATGGCGGGGTGACGGATCCCTATGCGGTGCTCGGCGTGGCCCGTGATGCGCCCATCGGCAACATCCGCAGGGCGTATGTGGCACTGGCGCGGCGCACCCACCCCGACATGCACCCGGACGATCCCGCAGCAGCCGAGCGGATGCGCCGCATCAACGAGGCGTGGGAGACGCTGTCGGACACCGAGTCTCGGGCCGCCTGTGACCGCTTCCTGCGCTACCGGACCGATCCCGGTGGCGCGGGTCGCGCAGGTACAGCGACCACTGGAGCCTGGCGGCCTCCGGCCTCCGGCAGCCGGCACGACTCCGGCGGTTTCTCCTTCGATGGATCCGGCAGCAACGGCAACGGCTTCGGTCAAGATGGGTTCGACGGCGACGGCAACGGCACCAGCCGCGGGACATTCGACGGCGACGACCGTGCCATCACCGGGGAAGGCTTGCCTGACTGGATGAGGCTCGCGGCACCGGCGGCTTTCGTGCTGGGCGTCTTCGCCGTCATCTTCGGCGTGCTCTTGGGAGGGTTCCTGCTGGTTCGCCTCGGCCTGCTGGCGCTCGGGGGCTCTGCGGCGCTCTTCGTATTGTCGCCGTTCGTGGTGCTGCTGCGAAGCCGGGGCGGCCCGATCCGCCGGTGAGCCGCACACGCACACGCCCGCCGCTTCGACCGGAGTTCTTGGAGCCGGCCGTAGGCGCTTATCTGGGTGGGCGGCGCGGGTGACGGCGACGTATCTGGACCGGATCGTGGCGGGGCACCGCGAGGCGGCGCGCGCCGACACTCGCAGCATCGAGGAGTTGCGGGCCGAGGTGTCGTCGTGCCCTGCTGTGCGCGGCTTCCGCTCCAGGCTCGCCGCCGGCGGGGGTGTCTCGGTGATCGCGGAGGTGAAGCGGCGGTCACCCTCGGCGGGCGATCTGGGGATGGGACTGTCCGCGGCCGGGCTCGCCCGGCAGTACCAGGACGGCGGCGCGGCCTGCCTGTCGGTGCTCACCGACGAGAGCTGGTTCGGCGGATCGCCCGACGACCTGCGGCAGGCTCGCTCCGCCACCGCTCTGCCCGTGCTGCGCAAGGACTTCACCGTCGATGAGCGAGACGTGCTCGACGCCCGCATCATGGGCGCCGACTGCGTGCTGCTGATAGTGGCGGCGCTGAGCGACAGCGAGCTCGACCGCTTCGGCGTCCTGGCCCGCTCGGTCGGCCTGGACGTGCTGGTGGAGGTGCACGACGAGCACGAGGTCTCGAGGGCGCTGGCAGCCGGCGCCGACCTCGTTGGCGTCAATCAGAGAGACCTGGTGACCTTCGAGGTCGACCGCGACCGCGCCGCGCGTGTCGCCCCGCTCCTTCCCGCGGGCGTAGTGCGCGTCGCCGAGTCGGGCATCTCCGGACCCCAGGACATGGCGCGGCTCGCCGCCGCCGGCTACGATGCCGTGCTCGTGGGCCAGTCCCTGATGCGCTCACCCGACCCGGCCGCCGCAGTCACGGCCCTCATAGAGGCGGGCCGCTGAACCGGGGGCGAGAGCATCCCGGCGTGCAGCCCGCTCAAAGGGTGGTCTCGACAGCGCCCGACAGCTGACCTCTCGAACGTCGGAGATCCAAAGTAGAGGCGGGCCGCTGAGCGGAACTCACGAACCTCTGGCGATCCACTAGCGTCGGATGCGTGTTCGTGAAGATCTGTGGCACCACCAACGAGGAGGACGCCCTCCTCGCCGTGGCCCTCGGCGCCGATGCGGTCGGCTTCGTTTTCGCACCCTCGCCCAGGCAGATAGCGGCGGACAGGGCGCGCGACATCGCCCGCCGCCTGCCCAGCAACGTGCTCTCGGTGGGCGTGTTCCGCAACGAGGCGCCCTCCCGGGTGGTGCAGGTCACCTCCAGGGCGTCGCTCGGGGCCGCGCAGATGCACGGTCATGAGTCGGCGGAGGACACGGCCTGGGTGGCGGCACGGGTGCCCGTGGTCATCAAGGCTTTTCCGGCCGGTCACGAGGGACTCGGCCGCCTGCGCGACTACGGCGCCCACATCGTGCTCATCGACGGCGCGCGCCCCGGCTCCGGAGAGATCTTCGACTGGTCGCTCGCCGAGGGGGCCCCGCTGGCCGGGCATCGCCTGGTGCTCGCCGGCGGTCTCGACCCCGAAAACATCACCGAGGCGATCCAGCGGGTGCGTCCTTGGGGTGTGGACGTGGCGACAGGCGTGGAGCGCAGCCCGGGCCGCAAGGATCCGACCAAGCTGCGGTCGTTCATAGAGCGAGCCAAGCAGGCTGGCGCCGACCTCCTAGACCGCAACCGCCCCCCGGCCGCGGTGAGGGCGGCCGCCAAAGACTCCGGCGGCCCCTACGACTGGGAGTCCGACCGGTGACCGCACCGATCCCCGCTGCCCAGCCCCATCCCCTGCGCGCGGGCGAGCTGGCTGCCGACGACCGCGCCGGAAACGCGACACCACACCAAGCGAATCACCCACCCCTGCGCACGGGCGAGCCTGCTCCCGACAGCCGTCTCGGGAGCGCGGCGCCCCACCGGGCGAACCACCCGCGGCAGTTGATGGGCGAGCCGACCCCGGACGGCCGTTTCGGAGACTTCGGCGGGATGTTCGTGCCTGAGACCCTGGTGCCGGCCTGCCAGGAGCTCGACCGGGGCTTCCGCTCGGCCTGGGACGACCCCGCGTTCCGGGCCGAGTTCAACAGGCTGCTGCGCGACTACGCGGGCCGGCCCTCGCCGGTGACCGAGTGCCCCAACCTGTCCGAGGAGCTCGGCCTGCGCCTGCTGCTCAAGCGCGAGGACCTCAACCACACCGGCAGCCACAAGATCAACAACGTGCTGGGACAGGCGATGCTGGCCAGGCGGATGGGCAAGACCAGCCTGGTGGCCGAGACCGGCGCCGGCCAGCACGGTGTGGCCACCGCCACGGTGGCGGCACTCTTCGGCATGGACTGCGTGGTGTACATGGGCACCGTCGACATCGCCCGCCAAGAGCTCAACGTGTTCCGCATGCGACTGCTGGGCGCCGAGGTGCGGGCGGCCGAGTCCGGGTCGCGCACCCTCAAGGACGCAGTCAACGAGGCGATGCGGCACTGGGTGGCGGTCGCTGACACGACCCACTACTGCCTGGGTTCGGTGATGGGCCCGCACCCGTACCCGTGGATGGTGCGCGAGTTCCAGCGGGTGATCGGCGACGAGGCCCGGCGGCAGTGCGCGGACATCCTCGGCGGCGGCGTGCCCGACGTAGTGACCGCCTCGGTCGGGGGCGGGTCCAACGCCGCGGGCGTCTTCTCGGGGTTCGTTGACACGCCCGCCCGGCTGGTCGGGGTGGAGCCCGCGGGCGGCGCCGCCGTCGGCCGGGCCAGCCCCGGCATCGTCCACGGCTCGCGGTCGTACCTGATGCAGGACGAGTGGGGCCAGGTGCTGGAGGCCGAGTCGATCTCGGCGGGCCTCGACTATCCCGGCGTGGGCCCCGAGCACGCGCACCTCGCGGCCACCGGGCGCGCCACCTACGTGCAGGTCACCGACACAGAGGTGGTGGAGGCCTTCAGCCTGCTGTCGCGCACCGAAGGCATCATCCCGGCGCTGGAGTGTGCCCATGCCCTGGCCTGGGTGTCGCGGGCCCGCTCGGAGCTGGCCGGGCTGACCGTGCTGCTGAACCTCAGCGGCCGCGGCGACAAGGACGTCGACCAGATGATGGGGATCCTCACTTGAACCCCCCGAGCTCTGCGGCGGGCGGCATCCGGACAGCTCGCCCGAGCCTCTGCCTCAACAACAGGAGCAGCGTGCTCGGAGGCTTCCCGCCCTGCCTCAACCTCGACCTGACGGTGAGGGTACGTCGGTGAGTTCTCCGGTGGCGGGCGCGGGCCGGGGGGCGCTGGAGTCCGCCTTGCGGCAACGGCGCGACTCGGCGGGCAAGTCCCTGGTGCCCTACCTCACGGGCGGCCTCGGCGATGACTGGCTGGAGACGGTCGCCGCGGTCGCCGCTGCCGGCGCTGACGCCATCGAGGTGGGCGTGCCCTTCTCCGACCCGGTGATGGACGGCGTCACCATCCAGCGGGCCAACGACTCCGCGCTCGCCGCCGGCGCCACCCCGCAGTCGATCCTGGCCGCGCTGCGGGAGGCCGCGGCCGATATCGGCGTGCCGACCGCGGTGATGACCTACGCGAACATCGCCCACCACATGGGCTACGAGCGCTTCGCCTTCTCCCTGGCCGCTGCCGGCGTGAGCGCCTGCATCCTGCCCGACCTGCCGCTGGAGGAGGTGGGGGAGTGGGCCGCGGCCGCTGAGGCGGCGGGCGTCGAGACGGTGCTGCTGGCCGCTCCCACCGCCGACGACGAGCGCCTGCGACGGATCTGCGCGCGCTCGAGGGGCTTCGTGTACAGCGTCGGGCTGATGGGGATCACGGGTGTGCGCGAGCAACTGTCGGCCAGCGCGACCGTGACCGCGGGACGCCTGAAGGCGGTGACCGACCTGCCCGTGCTGGTGGGGGTCGGGGTCGGCACGCCCCAGCAGGCGGCGCAGGTGTGCGAGGTGGCCGACGGCGCCATCGTGGGCTCGGCGGTCGTGGCGCGGATGCTCGACGGCGCCGGGCCCGACGGCGTGGCCGAGCTGGTGGCGGATTTCCGCGCCGCGCTCGACTCCGCCCACGCTTAGTTGGCTTCAGCCGCGCACCCCCCTGATGGATCACGAACCGCGCCGATGGATCGGCGGTGCAGCGGTTGTGGGGGTCGGCGGCGTGTCGCTCACCCCCTGATGGATCACGAACCGCACCGATGGATCACGACCTGATAGTGGTCGGCGGCGGCGCGGCCGGGCTGGCGGCAGTGCGTGCCGCGCTGTGGGTGGGCGCGGACGTGGCACTGGTCACCGACTCGGCTCCGGGCGGCGACTGCACCTTCACCGGTTGCGTCCCCTCCAAGACGCTGCTCGCCGCAGCCCGCGACGGGCTCGGCTTCGCCGCGGCGATGGCCCGGGTTCGTTCCACCGTGGAGCAGGTGGCAGCCACAGAGTCGGCCGCGGTGCTGCGGGCCGCTGGGGTCACGGTGATCGAGGGGCGAGGCCGGCTCGCCACGCATGACACGGTGGCGGTGGGCAAGCTGCGCCTCACCGCGGCGCGCATCATTGTGGCCACCGGGTCAACGCCGTCGATGCCCGACATCCGAGGGCTTGCGCAAGCTCGGCCGCTGACCAGCGAGACCGTGTTCGATCTGACCGAGGCACCGAGATCACTGGCCATCATCGGCGGCGGGCCGACAGGTTGCGAGCTCGCCCAGGCATTCGCCGTGCTCGGCGTGGAGGTGACTCTGATCGAGCATCAGCGGCAACTGCTGGCGGATGAGCCGCCCGAGGCCGCGGCCATCGTGCGGGAGGCGCTGCAGGAATGCGGGGTGTCGGTGCGGCGCTGTTTCAACGTCACGCGTGTCGAGCCGGCGCCGCGCCGCGCTGGAAGTGCCGAGCTGTCTCCAGAGCTGTTCCGCCTCGCCCAGACCAGGGAGATGTCCTGGGCTGTGGAGACCGAGCGGGTGCTGGCAGCCGCGGGCCGCGTGCCCGCGACCTCCGGTCTCGGCCTAGAGGAGATGCGCTTCAGGCTCACCACCCACAGCGGTCACATACTTACCGACGACCGGCTGCAGACCTCGGTGAGGGGTGTCTACGCAGCCGGAGACGTCGCTGCGGTGCCGGCCGTTCGCCCCCGTGCCAGAGCTGGCCATTTCCTGCGCGCGGTTCCGGGACAAGACGACCGACGCCGGCGGCGGCTCGGCCGAGTGGAGTACCGCCTGCCTAAGCGCCACCGGCGCGAATACGGCACGGCGGTGATGCTGTCGCATGCCGCTGCCGAGATGGGTCGGCTCGCAGCCGCCAACGCCCTCGGCAAGGGGCACCGTGGCAAGTTCCGGCGCTCGGCAGTGCCACGCGTGGTGTTCACCGACCCCGAGGTCGCCTCCGTCGGCTGCTGCTTACAGTGTGCGCCGGAGGGCAGCCGGGTGGCGTACCTGCCCCTTTCCGAAGTCGACCGGGCGATCACCGACGGCCGCACCGACGGCTTCATCACCATCGTTGCGGGACCTCGACCGGTGTTGCGCAACACGGGCGGCGGCAGGATCCTGGGTGCCACCATCGTGGCACCCCGCGCCGGCGAGATGATCCAGGAGATCGTGCTCGCCATGCGCGCCGGCATTTTCACCGGGCGCTTGGCCCAGGCGTCCCACGCCTATCCCAGCTGGTCCAGCGGCGTGCAGAAAGCTGCGGCGCAGTTCTTCGGCGAGATCGAGGGCCGCAGCGCCCGGCACATCAACTAGAGCACGCGCCAGGCACCCGAGCTACGGCAGGCCCCGGCTGTGACTGGCCGGTGTTGAGGTCGCGGTCGGCCTGGGCCCCGGCCAGCGGGCGGTGAGGCCGCGGCCGGCCTGGGTGGCAGGAACTCCGGCCGTGACCAGAGGGTGGCGAGGCCGCGGCCGCATAGGCGGCGTGAGCCCCGGACGCGGCTAGCCGGTGGTGAGGCCGTGATCGGCGCTGATGATGGCGCCGTGGATGTTGGGTGCCTCATCGGAGGCCAGAAAGGCGAACAGCGCGGCTATCTGGTCCGGCCGGCTCATGGAGCGGAAACCCATGCCGGGGCGGATCAGGTCCCAGTCCACGTCGGCAGGCATTCTGAAGTTCCGGGTCATGGGAGTGTCAACCCCGCCGGGAGCGATGGCGTTGACGCGCACCGGCGTCTTCACCAGCTCCATGGCCAGCGCCCGGGTGAGCTGAACCACCGCGCCCTTCGTGGCGCAGTAGGGCACGGTGTAGGCCATGCCCATGATCCCGGCGTTGGAGGCGATGTTGACGATGTTGCCCGCGGACTCCAGCAGGTGCGGCAGCGCCGCCTGCGCCATGAAGAACGGCCCTTTGACGTTGACGCCGAACATGCGGTCCCAGCCCTCCTCGGTCACGTCGGCCACGTGCTCCTGCCAGGAGATGCCGGCGATGTTGCCGAGCACGTCCAGCCGGCCGAAGGCGTCCATGCAGCCGGCTGCGGCCGAGACACATTCAGACACCGACGACACGTCGCAGTGCCGCGTCCGGGCGCGGCCGCCGGCCGCGGCGATCTCGGCAGCCGTCTCAGCCAATCCCTCGCGGTTGACGTCCACCGCGAACACCGCGGCGCCCTCAGCGGCCAGCCGCACCGAGGTGGCCCGGCCCACACCCGAGGCCGCGCCGGTGAGCAGCGCGACCTTGCCGTCGAATCTTCCCATCACACCCTCCAGGCCGCCGTCCGGCCCGGTGAGGTTGCGCCCGGTACGGTGAGGTTGTCCGACTGCATCGTCCGGCTGCGGAGGCTATCGCTGGCGAGGGGCGGCAAGCCCGTGGCACTGGAACCAGCCGAGGCACTGGAACCTGGTCTGCGCTTGCGGTCGGTCCGCCCGGCCCGGCGAGACGGCTCACCGCGGATCGGAGGTCGGAGTCGTGCGGCGGAAGGTGACGCTCATGCGCGGCTGCGCGTTCGCCCTCTTGGGCACCGAATGCTCCCAGCCGTGCTGGCAGGCGCCGCCCATCACCAGCAGGTCGCCCGAGGCCAGCTTGAACGACATGCTCCGCCCCCCGCCCCGGGGGCGCAGCAGGAAGTGGCGCGGCCCGCCGAGCGACACCACGACCACGATCGCGTCCTTCGGTGAGATGCCGATGCTGTCGCTGTGCCAGGCCACCGAGTCGCTGCCTCCCCGGTAGTAGTTGACCCACACGGAGTCGAACCGCGTCCGGTAGTGGCGGTTCAACGCTGCGGCCATCTCGTTGATCACGTCCGGGACGCCCCCCGAGCCCGGCCTGAGATGAGCGCCCAGGCGAGGCTCTTCGATCACCCTGTCGTACATGGTGCGCGTCGCTGCGGTCCAGCGCAGCGACGCCGCTAGCAGGCCCAGCAGGTCGTCGGCGCCGCGCAGCCAGCGCCGTGAGGTGTCGATCCAACTCGTCTCGTCCAGCGTCCGGCGCTGTACTCGCGCACCGGGATCAACGCCCGGCCGCCCCTGCGCGAACAGGTCGCCCTGCAGCGTTCCCACCTCGGCACGAACACCGAACCGCTCGACGGTCACAACGCGCCATCTTAGCGAACACACGTTCGCATACACCAGCGGTGTCGCTGTTGCCGTCGGCCGTCAACTTCCAGCGGCGCAGCCGCACGCTTCAGTCCTTGCCCCACCTATGGTGTCGCTGTTGCCGTCGGACGTCAACTTCCAGCGGCGCAGCGCTCAGCAAACGAGTTTTCGGTTGCGCAACGAGCGTCAGTTGTCGGAGGGGTTGCGGGGATAGTGGCGGAGTCTCGCCAGCTCGCCGTCCTGGCGGGCGATCACGGCCCACCAGAGATCGTCGGGAGCGCTCGCGAACGGGTCGGCCGCGGAGTGGTCGAGCACGAACCAGCTGTTCTCGGCCAACTCCGCCTCGAGCTGGCCCGGCGACCAGGCGGCATAACCGGCGAAGATGCGAACCTCGTCGAGCCCGCCGATCTCGCCGGGATGCTTCTCGAGGTCGACGGTTCCGACGCGGCCGATGATCTGCACCCAGTTGTCGTCGGCGTCGTCGAGCGCCACCGAGGCCAGGGCGATCACCGACGACTGGCTCACCGGGCCGCCGACGAACACCACCGCCGGCTCGCTGACGGCGGAGGCCCACTCGTCGATTGCGCCGCGCACCGGCAGCTCGCTGGGACGGTTGAGCACGAGGCCCAGCGCGCCCTCGCTGCCGTGCTCGAGCATCAGCAGCACGGTCAGGCGAAAGTTGGGGTCAAGCAGGGAGGGAGCGGCTACCAGGAGCTTCCCGCGGATCGATTCCATGGGGCGCAGCCTTCTGAGATGGGGGACTGTTGGCACATACACGATGGCGATCCGGCGACCGGGACGTTGCGGGTGGTGGCGATGTGGCACGATTCGGTCGCAATGTCGAGCATGCCGCCCGTGGCCCTGACGATAGCCGCCTCGGACCCGTTGGGGGGCGCGGGCGTGCAGGCCGACCTGGCGACCTTCGCCGCCTTCGGCGTGCACGGTGCCAGCGCCCTGACCGCGGTGACCGCGCAGTCGCTGCGGGCGGTCGCCGCGGTCGAGCCGGTGAGCCTGGACGTGGTGGCCGCCCAGATCGACTCGGTGGCCGCGGACTTGAGGCCGGCCGCGGTGAAGACGGGCCTGTTGAGCCGGCGCGAGGTGGTGGAGCTGGTGGCGTCGCGGGTCGCCTCGGGCGCTCTGGTGGCGCCTGTGGTCGATCCGGTGATGGTGGACGGCAGCGGGAAGCGCTTCGTGTCGCCCGAGGTGGAGCGCGCCTACCGCCGGCGGCTGTTCCCGCTGGCCAGGGTGATCACCCCCAACCGGGCCGAGGCCGAGCTGCTGGTGGGGGAGCGGCTGCCGGACGCTCGGGCCGTGTTCGACCATGCCGATGCGCTGAGGGCCCTGGGCGCGCCGGCCGTGGTGGTGACGGGCGGCGGTTTCGAGGGGCCGCCCGACGATGTGGTGATCACAGCGACCGACGCCTGGGCGGAGCCGGGGCAACGGGTGCACACCGCCAACGTCCGGGGCAGCGGCTGCACCTTCTCGGCGGCACTGGCGTCGGCACTGGCAACAGGCCGCGACGTGGCCGGGGCCGTGGCCGAGGCCCGCAGGTACGTCCAGGCCGCCATCGAGTCCTCCGCCGCCTGGAGCCTCAACGGGCGAGGGCCCGTGTCACACCTCCAAGCCCACCACCACGAACCCCGTGACACTCCACCCGACTGAGCCGACCTTCTGAGAGCTTCCACCTGCACAACGCCCACAGCGTCTATAACGTCCTCAGCCGCAACCACCGAATGGAGCTTGCCACAATCGTCGAGGATGGTGGGTGAGCCGATCTAGTCGGCATCTTCGGCCGGCTCCGGTCGCGCTGTCGTCGTTGCCGGCGAGTCTTCCGGGGCAGGGCAGTCAGGTTCCTCCTCCCACTCAAAGTGGGACATGCCCTGGCCATCTTCGATTACGAAGGCGACGTCAACGACGTCTCGTAGCAGTTCGGCGACCTCGGCAGCCGTGGCGTGGAAGGCTTCATCGCTTGCCAGGTAGGGATCGGCAAGATCGCACGGACCGGTCTCGACCGGAGCTGAGGGGTCGATCCCGATGCGGATGGCGTTGGCCTCATGGTTGATGCCCGTGTAGGTAACCAATGGCTCGATGTCTGCCAGAATTCCCGCTCGTTCAAGATCTGCGAACAGACTGTCCTGTGCAGCTCGCAGATCATCGTAGGTGTGAGCGGCACTCAGACGGATCTCCACATCGCTATGAGCATCGGCAATGCGAGCGGCCTCAACGCTAGGAGGTTCATCACCGAGGAGCCAGATCCAGCCCCGAAAATCGCCGGCATGGTCGATACCCCTTCCGGCGACACGCCCGACCTCGATCTCAGCAATCGATCCAAGTATGTCTTGGATGGGATATATTCGGTCGAGACGCCTTCTGGCTTCGTCCGGACTCACAGAGAAGTCTGCGGCATAGGAACTCACCTCGATAGGCACGAACTCCTCGGTCTGATCTTGAGCATCGACCGTCGTCGTAGTAAGCGCAACGGTAGTGGTCGTTGGCAGGGCTGCTGTGGTTGAAACGTCGTACCCCTCAGAGCAACTGACCATCGCGATAATGGTTGACAACAATATACCAAGAAGCCACTGTTTCCTAGTCGATTCCATTATACCTCCCTAGTTGCTCGAGTCGGGACAGTCGGACTCCATGGAGTCAGTACCGAATCCTCGGCCGTCTACTATGACAAAAGCTACGTCTAGAACGTCTTGCAGTTGTTCGGCGATTTTGTCTGCCTCAATTTGAAAGACTTCGCCACTCATCGTTGGCCGGCCAGTTTCAGTGATATCGCAAGGGTTGGCTAGTGCAGGATCGATGCCGATGCGGATGGCATTGGCCTTCATATCGATACCCGTATATGTGACCATGCGCTCTAAGTCCGTCATGAACCCCGTAGCTTCAATGTTCTTGAAAAGCCCATGTCGGGCAGCCAGCAACTCCGCGTAAGTGTGCGCGGCGCCGACACGAATCTCCACATCAGGATGTACTCTAGCGATACGGACCGCTTCAGCGCTAGGCTGCGCATCGCCGGCAAGCGAAATCCAGCCGATGAGATCTCCGGCAGGGTATATTCCCCAACCAGCTACGCGAGCGCCCTCGATCTCACGGATCGATGCCAAGATTGGAAGGATGGCGGGAAGCCGCTCTCGACGGTCATCGGGCACTCTTGGTGGCCAGTCTCGTTGTGTCAAGTAGGGAGTTCGGTACTCAAGATGTGTGCCGTTTCCGGTCGCTGTGCATCCACTAGCGATGAACCCTTCCGAGGGAACACCAATTTTTGGAGCCCCAAAGATCACTTGGACATCATCACCACTAGCGAAAGGTCCGTCGATGCCGTTCCACAGCGTTTCGGTAATAGGGTCATAGCGCACACGCGGTCTCGGCATATTCAAGAAGTAACGCTCTCGTCTGAGTGGATACGAATCCCACTCTTCCGTTGGTGACCAGGTCTCCAATAGCAGATACACGCATGGCGGTTCGATCACTATGGTTCCACCTTCAGGTCCTGGAAGCTCGTAGAGTCTACGTGGATCCCACGGATACAGGCCAAGTCCGGGCAGCTCAGAGATTCGAGGTGTATTGGCATCAGTCGTGTCTGCCGGGGCCATCGATGCCACGAAGAACGATGTCGGCACAGGGCAGAGCCCCATTCCTTCAGTGCCGTCATCGTGGTTGAGATTCCGGTCACCCTGCCGGCCTTCACTACCGATCAGCCTTACTCTGTCACCGGAGTACATGGGACCGTTGCCGTTGACCCACAACGCACCGGTGGCAGAATCAAACTCCGTGCGCAACTCAGACAAATACAAAAAACTACGCCATAGCTTGTCTTGATACGACCCTGGTAAGTCTTCTTCACCTATCACATCAATATATGCGCAGCCCGCTTCTATAGTGAGAGTGCCCGAAAGAACAACGTCATGGAAGCCGCCTTCCGGATCCCATTCATACATGTCTACCAACTGCGACGATGGCTCTTGGGTGTTTGACATTGTAGTCGCAGTTGTCACAGTTTCTGTCGTTGAAGCTAGTGTGGTCTGTGTAAGTGATGTCGCGAAGGGATCTGTGGTTCCAGAACAGCCAACTGCCAAAAGAGCGGTAGCAAGCGGAATAAGTCTGCCCCACCAACGACCTAGAACCATCTTCACGAGAGTCATGCTCATTGTGCCTGTTTTCCCATTACACTATGCACAGAAAATATACTTTCAGTCGATACGGATTGTGCTAGTGAGCACTTCCAGCTTAAGGAAGTTCTCTACTTCATCAATAGCAGAGAACACCGAGAATCCGACCCTGTTAGAACAGCTAGGCAGGTGAGCGCTCTTGGTTATTCCATAGGCGACCCCATTACGATACCAAGGTCCACCGCTATCGCCTTCACATGTTCTGAGTGTTCGGCCTTCTACCTTCACAAAGACTGCTTGACATCGAACGACTGCGCCATTGAATGACACACAAGCACCCGAATTCGTCGGTCGATAGTTAATGCTTTGGATTGTGCCGCAACTAATGCCGCTACGTTTTCCGGTATGACACACATGATCACTCATTAGGCGATGACGTGAGACCATTCGACTGCGTGCAACGGTACCTGTCACATCACACCACCGCTGAGACGGAGGAACACTGGCAGCACTGCATAGATAGCCGCCACGTAGATTGTGGGACGCACCGGTGGGAATGGTATGGAACTGCGCATCCGCTCTCACGTAGGCCCATCCACTCAAATGCTCCAACGTAATGCCGTGCATCGAGAATGACGATGTTTCTGTCGGCCCGTCGTTGCCGCAGTGGCCAGCCGTGATGATACCGTAAATGCTATTTCGACGAGCTGCGAACCCGGCAGTGCAGCTGCCGATTTGCTCTCCGCCGCTGAAGGTGGCCATATCGCGGATGTCTCGGCCGTCTTCGATGCTGTAAGCTACGCTGATAGTGCTTTGGAGCTGTTTGGTCACTTCGGCGGCTTTGGCTTGATACGCTTCGTCGGTGACGGCGACTGGTTCTGAGGCGTCGATGCCTCCGGGTGTTCTGGTTGTGGCGAGGCCTGGATCGATGCCGATGAGTATGGCGTTGGCCTTCATGTTTATGGGCCCTTCGCGTTTTTGTGGGATGGGGGTTGCTGGTGTCGGTTGGGTTCATGTTATGAGGAGTGCTCGGGTTTGGTAGTTGGTGGGGTTGGTGAAGCCGTGGGCGGTGCGTCGTAGGATTTGTAGGAGGTTGTTGATGCCCTCGATGCGGCCGTTGCTGGGTCGGCTGGTGTGGTGCCATGCGAGGATTTCGGGGCTCCATTGGATGATGGTGTCTACGATTTTGTGGTATTCGGGTAGCTTGCCGGTTTGGTAGAGGTCACAGAACCGGTCAAGGGCGGCGAGGGCGCCTTGGTGGTCGTCGGCGGTGTAGAGGCCGTGGAGTTCTTGTAGCGCGTCCCAGCCGGCTTGGAGCCTTGGGTGCGCCTCGAACAGCGTGTCGAGCCGCTGCCGGTCAGAGTCTGTGAGGGTGTCGCCGCGGCGTAGCAGCAGGAACCTGGCTCGGAACACGTCGCGGTCAAAGACAGGCTGGACGCCCGGGGGCTGTCGGCGTTGGGTGTCGCGGCGCACCGCGGTGAGCCCCGCTGTGAACCATCTGATGACGTGGAACCGGTCCAGCACATGCCGACAGTGTCCCAGGTGCTGGGTGATGGCGGCCTTGTAGGCGGGCGATCCGTCGCTGACCACGACCTTGACCTGCTTGCACCATCTATACCCCTGCTGAGCTAGGAACGTTGACAGCGCGGCGGTGGTGCGCGACGGGATCAGCGCCAGGATCCGGCCGGTGTCGCCGCAGGCGACCACGGTCACGTAACGATGCCCTTTGCGGATCGAGGTCTCATCCACCAACAGCACCCTGCACACGCGGCTTCTGCGATGCTCAGCCACAAGCCCGGCCCAGGAGCTGAGCACGCCCATCACCAGCCACCAGCTCAGCCCGTGACGCCTCGCGGCCGCCGAGACCGGCATGACCCTGGCATCGGCCACCAGCCTGCGCGCCAGCCGCCCCGTCAACCCGCCCTCGAACGCCGGATGCTCCTCCAAAAACCGGCTGCCGCAGTCGTCGCAGCGGAACCGGCGGCGCCGCCACACCAGCGTCACCACCCGCCCCGAGATCTCCAGATCACGCACCCGCTTATCGCGCCGGTCATGCACCCTATGGCACTTGAACCCGCACTGAGGGCACCGCAACCGCCGCCAGGTGGCCTCCACAGCCACCACCAACCGCTCCGGGGAGTCCGAGACAACCCCCAACACCCGCAACTGCGGCAAACCCAACCGCACCCCCATAACATCCGCAGCCATCGAGGCCCTCCTGGATCGTCGGTCGCTTACACAACCGATTCCAGCAGGGCCTCGACCCCCACACAGGGACCCTCAACCACCCCCCATCCCACAAAACCGCGAAGGCTCTGTTTATGTCGGTGTAGGTGATCATGCGCTCGATCTCAGTTAAGGCGTCTGATCCGACATTGCCGGTGGGACCCACATCGTTGAAGAGCGTGTCCTGGGCTGCCAGCAGCTCGGCGTAGCTGTGATCAGCGCCGAGGCGGATCCACACGTCGGTGTGCGCGTCAGCGACACCCTGCGCTTCGGTGTTGGGGGGCTCGTCGCCGGTGAGCCACACCCAACCCCCGAAGGTTCCGGTGTGGTCGATGCCCCAGCCCGCCACTCGGGCACCCTCGGCGTCACGGATTGCCGCGAGCACTTCGTGGATGGGTTGGATCCGGTCGAGTCGGCGCTTGGCCTCTTCGAGGGTGACCGAGAACTCGGCGGCGTAGGAACGCACCGACACGGGCACCCGTATCTCGGCCTGGCCATCAGACTGCTGGTCCCCGGACTCCGCAGCGCCGACCCCCGATGTCGTGGCGACAGCCGCGACCACGGCTGCCAACATCGCCGTTGCCACGAACGCGATTAGGCCAAGGTGCTGGTGGGAGCGTGACCTGGGTCGCCAGCGATGACGCTGTGACTGTTCGCTGGTAGTAGATGAGGTTTGATTGGTCATCATATGTTCCTGTGTTTCTGGGGCATCCTGTTGGGCTGGGATGCCGACTCGGTCGGTTCATCCAGTCAGACGCTGCGTTGGCGGGAAAAGTTCCCGGCACAGCAAGACACCGATTCGGGGCTTCCCCCCCCTTGTGCGATCACCCGCCGTGTGTCTTCGGCGGACTTGCAGCCCTCAGGGCGCCCTTGAGACGGCGCCACATGCGTGGTGCGGGCGGCTTGCCGGAGGGAACTTCAACTCCGGCACTTCAGCGAGCGCAGCCGGGCGCCTCGCCGGTGCGAACCTTGCCGTCTTGGGGGTGGTTGGGGCGTTGCGTTGCGGGGGGGGGGGATATGCTGATGGACTGAGTATGGCTCGGGAAGCGTCCGGTCGGCTTGTGGCCGGCCGGGTGGTGGTAGGGTTGTGCCTGGTCAGGTTCGGTCGTCCGGCGGGGGTTTCTGCCGGTGAGTGGGAGGTTTCGGGTTGATTTCGGGGTTCGTACGTAGTGTCCTCAGCGCTCGCGTGGGTCAGGCCGCGCCTCGGGCGGTGGGTGCTGCGCAGGCTGGTTCCACCCGCCGGGGGGGGGGGGGCTGGCTGATGCGTGTGGCCGGTCGCCGCCGTGGCGGGGGTAAGCCCCGTTTGTTGTGGCGTGTGTTGTTGGTGGTTGGTCTGGTTGGTGGGGTTGTGGCAGCGGCTCCGGTCGGGGCTGCGCCTGTGGGCAACAGCGGCGCTGAGGCCGACGTGTTGCCGGTGTTCTCGGCGTGTGTGGGCGATGCCACGCGTGACGCGGGGTTCGTGGACGTCGAGGGGTTGGTTGCTGAGGCCGCGATCAACTGCATTGCGTACTATGGGATCACTCGGGGCAGGACGGCCGAGCGGTTCGATGCCGGGTCTGAGGTGACGCGTTCGCAGATGGCGTTGTTCTTGCACCGTGCTGCCGGAGTGGCGGGGGTGGATTTGACGGGCGGCTCGGGCGCCGCCGACTTCGCTGACATTGCGGATTTGGACGGGGAGCGCCGCAACGCTATCGTGGCGTTGGCTCGCAATGACATTCTGGCCGGGTCGGGGATGGCGTTCAGGCCCGATGCGAGCATCACGCGTGCTGAGATGGCGGCCGCTCTGATCGGGTTCCTGCGGCATGCCAGCCCCGGCCTGTTCCATCAGGACGGCGCGATGCAGGGTGAGCTGATCCTGGGTTCGGGCGGGACTCTGGATCATTTCGCGGACGCGCGTCGCGGTGTGGGTGTTGACACCGCAATCTCGTATGCCTTTGAGCTTGGGATCACGACGGGCAGCGCGGCAGGCGCGAACAGGTTCTCGCCCGGTGATCCGGTGTTGCGCAAGAACATGGCATCGTTCATCACCCGCGCGTTGGCGCACACGAAGCTGCGCCCGGCGGGTGTGACCGCGCAGGCCGACGGCGGCACGGTGGTGGTGTCGGTGCGCGGCGAGGCGTTCGCGCCGGTGGCCGGGGCGCTCGTTGATGGGTTCTATGTGGATTCGCAGCGCGGCTATCGGGCGTTTGATCTGCGGGGCGGGTGCAACGCGATCGTCCGCAGCGTGAACCGCACCTCCACCAAGTGCGTGATCGACGCCCGTGATCCGGTCACCGGTGCCGACGGTGATGTGAAGTTGGACGAGTTGAGCGCGGCGGCTGTTGGTCGGGGTGTGACGGTGTGGGTGTGGACCGGCAGCCGCGGCGAGCGTTACAGCGCCGACGTTGACGCGTTCGAGTTGCGCATAGCGGGCGAGGCTGACGCTGTGACGGCACCGGCCGCGACCGCAGTAGTTCCCGCTGCTGGCGGTGGTGGCGGGGGTTCCACTCCGGCAACCACCACCACCACCACTACGACTACAACTACTGCGCCTTCAGCTACGACTACGACTACTGCTACTACTACTACCACCACCACCACTACTACTACGTTGTCTATGAAGGCGGCTGCGGGTTTCACGGTGGTTTCTTCGGGCGCGGAGTCCGACAAGAAGTTCACTGGTGACAAGACTTTCGTTGAGGCTGAGTTCGGTGACACGGTGACGCTCAAGGTGCAGCTCACCGACGCGGATGGCGCGAACACGGCTGTGGGCGCTGACGGGAGTGCTGCTGCGTCGTTCGAGTTGTATCAGAGCGTGACGACGGAGCACTTGTTGACTTGTCAGCGCTCTAGCGCGGACGGCCTGCCGGCGACTGAGTTCGTCTCTACTACGGGTAAGCTGATCCGGGGGAGCAGGAAGTCTGTTGGGATCAAGGCGACCGGCAACGACGGCAGCGTCAGTTTCGCGGTCACGGTGGAGGATCCCGATACTTCGGCCTCTGGCAGCAAGAGCAGCATGTGTTTCATCGTGCGGGCCAAGACCAACGCGCCCGGCGCCACCAGCGACGTCAAGACCACCGCGGTGAAGACCGGCATCATCAGGTTCACCGAGGGTGCCTCGGGGAGCAGCAGCACGACAACAACAACAACAACGACAACAACGACTACCACCACCACGATGCCTGCCACTACTACCACCACTGCCACTACCACGACGACTTCTACGTCGACGACGACGACGACTACAACCAGCACGTCTACGACTACGACTATGGCACCCACGACTACGACTTCTACGACTACTACGGTGCCTGCTGGACCGCCGGGCAAACCGACGGGATTGAGGTTGTCGAAGCGTGGGAACGCTTTGGACATATTCTGGAACAATCTTGGGGATTCGAGCGTGAATTTGTGGAGCGTTAGGTGGCACAAGCCTGGAAATTCTAGCCCTAGTGGTTGGGTCAATGTTACCGGCTCGAATGCATCGACCACTTCTTGGGCCATCAGCCCCGGTGGTAGCATTAATGACGGGGTGTGGCGAGTGCGGGTGCGGGCACGAAACACCAACGGCTGGGGAACCCCCTCAGATTGGGCGACACTCACGGTTGGCACGACCACCACCACAACCACCACTTCAACAACCACGACCACGACTGTTCCTGCGGGGGCGGCGGCTGAGTCGTTGAAGTTCACCGCTACCAATGCGGCAGTGCAGAACACGAAAGCGACCGATGGCAGAGGGGTCACGTACTTTGAGATGAAGTTCGGTGACTGGAGCGAGTTCACGGTTCAGTTGCAGCACACCGATGAGAACGACAACGACGCGGTGAAGGACACGACGGTGGGCCGCGACGGCACCAATCCGATGGTGTTCCAGGTGCAAGTGGAAAGAACGTTCGACCCGGTGACCCGTTTCGGGGTGTTGGGTGTGAGCACAGACGCACCGTATAACCCGAGGATGTCCGTGCGCTGCGGCAGCGGAGGCACATCCAACTGTGCGTTTCCAACGATACTGTCTACTTCCGAGTTGGAGACCAACGCCCAGGGTCGGAACTCTTTCCATGTCGCTGCGCCTGCTGATCCCAACACAGGCAGTTCCGGTGATGATGCGACGATGGTGGTTTTTGTGGTCGAGGAAGTGAACGGGCCGGTCTCTTCGAACCAACCGACCGGCCAAGCGAACAAGAGACTGCATCCCTTCTACGTCAAGATCACCGAAGGTGCGCGGATCACGTCGGGGAGCGCGCCGACCACGACCGCTCCCACGGGCAACGCGGCCACAACGTTCACCGTGAATTCCGTCGGCGCGAAGACCGACAAGCCGTTCCCGAACACTTTGCCGGGAACGACTTTCGTGGAAGCCTCCTTCGGCGATCCCGTAGGCATCAAGATACAACTCAAGGACAGCAGTGGGGCTGACACCACACGGGGTACGGGCGCCGGCCCGGCCAGGTTCGAGATCGTTCGTTACCATGTGACGGGCGAGCTGCGCTCTGTGGGCGCGAGCAATGCACTGCTATGGGTCGGGACCGCGCAGACGGGGTTTGGTTGGGTCGTACATCGCGAGTGGACGAAGGCTGATGGTTCCGCCACTGTCGGTGTCGAGTTCGAGGATCCCGATCAGGCCACGGGCACCAAGCGCAGTGTCGGGTTCGTAGTCAAAGCGAACACCAACGCCCCAGGCGCCTTCAGCACGAATTCCGCAGGCATGGTCCGCTACACCGAACCCTAGAACCCCTAGTACTTGCTAGGTGTGGGATCGGTGAGCTGTCTCGGCTATGTCGTGACATCTGCCGGCGCGGTCCGGGAGTTCCCGGGCCAGGGCCTCCACCTGGGGCGGGGTGCCGACTTCGATGGGAAGGGAGTCGATGGCGGCCTTGAGAGCACCGGGAACGGCTGCGGCGATCTCCGCGGCACGCCCCGCGGCCTGTGCCGCCGGCACACCGAGCCGCGTGGCGGTGCGGTGGATGGCATCGGCGGTGTCTGCTGTGCTCAGGCTGAAGTCCGTCCCGATCTTCATGGCCATCTGGATCTTCTTCTCGAATGTGTTGGCACGGTACGGGAGCCAGCTGCAGGCGTCATAAAGCGGGGACAGGTGGATCGATCCGTCACCGGGGTGGAGGATGCCGAAGTTCTTGGAGTGCCCGTCCGTGCTCGCTGAGATCCATTGGAACAGCAGGTTGTCAAGCAGTCGAGCGAGATTCGCGTCGGCTCTGTCCGGGTCGGCTCTTCGCAGCAGCGCGGCTGCGTCCTCGGGGCCGGGGCCGCCCTGACGCTGGTACTTGCGGCTCGGCGGATGTCCGAGCGCCTGGCACAGATCCTCGGAGTGGATGCGCCTGTTGCCGTCCTCTCCGCGGTCGAACCTCTCGACGGTGATCACCTCCGTGCCGGCGCAGCTTCCGATCTCGGTACGTGCCGCGGCCACGCCGGCGCGGGCGGCGGTGCTCATCGTCAGATGCTCGACGAGCGCTTCGTGCGGGTATAGATCGGCGCGTGTGGCCTTCAGCAGATGGGTGGTGGGCAGCGCTCCCCGGGGGACGGCCCACCCGTCGCCCGTGCGGCGCAGAGCGACCTTGGGCTGCATCCCGGCGATGCTGAATCCGGAGTCGGCACCCTCAGAGCGGTAGGCACGTCTCGCCAGGTCGGTGCGCATCTGGGCGAGCCATTCGGCGATGCCCGTCTCGTCGATGGGGTGTTGGCCGCCGAGATCGGACATGAGCGCGTGTGCGCGGTCAGAAGGGCAGAACTGGACGGCTCCGGCGCAGTCCGCTCCCATCGGGTTTCCGAGCAGGCGCAGCGAGTCCCGGTGGCTGATGCCGTGCTCGTCGCAGAGGGCCGCAATGGTCTCGGGATTGTCGGGCAGCAGGCCCTCGAGCCACCATCGCAGCGGATCTCCGGCAACGCCCGGCGACGACAGGGGAGCCAGCACCGACAGCGGCGTGTCGCACTCGCGCCTGTAGTCGCGGTCGTGCTCAAAAGCGGGCTGCTCGCCGGTCAGGTCGAGCGTTCCGGCGATCCGACCGCCGATGAGAACCGTGAGCCTCATCGGCACTCGCCGGAGCGGGGCCCCTCAGGGGGCCGGGCCAACTTTGCCATGAAGGCGTCGATGTCGATCGACGGGGGGCGTCTCGCCGCCAGGACGAGGTCGAGGCCCATCTTGCGCAGCACCATCAAGATGAGGCCGACCTCGGCAGTGTCCTTGCCGTTCTCAACTTCCGAGAGCCACTTGCGCGACACGCCCATCTCGGCCGCGAACTCCGCCTGTGTCAGCCCTCTGGCACGCCGCTCGGCCCGGACGATGTTGCCGAAATCAGAGGCGAACCGCACCCTGAGACCGTCATGCCGCCCGCCATCGCCGCCCACTTCGCACACCATACCACCGTACGGTGACGCACCTGCTCAGGCCACCGAACGGTTACCAGCAGAACCACGCAAACGAACGGTGACACGCCAGGCTAAGCCATGAGTTCAGCCTGATTGCCAAGATCAGACATCCTCAGTCTCAGGGAGAAGAGGGCCGAAAGTCGTTGCCCGCCTGGTGCGCTTGCGGGCGGGGGCAATGCGCTTCAATCGCTGGCTGACGCGTTTCGACGCCGCATCCAACCCAAGCGGCTCGGTCTTCGTGCGCATGGCACGCAAGCAGAGCGGGCCTTGAACGCCCGCTAGGTGCTGCTCCCAGTCCTCAATGTGTCGGAACACCATGAGCGCCATTTTCGGCGCGGCTCAGCGGGGACCCTCGGGGATCGATCCATACCACGCTCTGTGCAGCCTCGCAGCAAAGAAGCACCATGCCTAGATCAGAGGTCACCACGATCTGGTTCGTGTGTCGAGCATGCTCCAGAATCTCCATATCCGAGGATCCGCGCTTGGGTGCGGACTTGTCGTCTGCGTCCCGGCCCACGTAGGACACGTGCCCGTACCCAAGAACTCGAAGTGCCTCTGCGACGCGCCATGGAAGATTCTCGTCGAACAGGAGGCGGAGTTGGGAGTGAATGCTCGCCAATGGTTCTCGGGCCTCAGGCGGCGAGGCTGCACTCGAAGCTGACAGCAGCCCGCACCTGCCCCTCAGAAAGTCGGTAGTCGCTCAAGACCTCGACCATGTTGTCGCCGGAAAGATCGCCATCGCGGGGAAGTAGGCCAGCAAGGAGCCGGGTGGGAATGCGGGTGCCGTCGACGCAGGGCTCGCCCGCTTGCACCGCTGGATTGATCCACACACCCTGCTGAGGCCGCCAGATTGCAGCCATGCCCGACGCGTCGAACGTAACCGGCCTCAGCAGCGGCAGCACTACATCCTCGAACGCGAGCTGGCCACCCTGGCCGACGTCCTCCCAACCGGTGGCAGCTTCGACGCGCGCGAAGAACCCGGTGCCCACGGTAGCTATGTCCTTGTGTGCGAAGGGCCGGTCGGTCCCAAGCCGCCGGCTCAGATGTTCGGCTCCGGTGACTGTGGCATCTCGCCGCACCCCCCGGCCAAGCAACTCGGCGATGACCCGCAAACTCATCAGATCCCAGAAGCTGAAAAGCTCTGCGAACTCGCCGGTGAGCAGCGGAGTCTTGCGAGTCCCGGTTCGCGTCCAGCCCTCAACTCTCTGCCTAGGTCTGCGCAGCAGACGAGCCACCTCAGCGATGTCATAGACACCGCGACCAAGGTAGGAATGACCGGCCACGTTCGGTGCAGGGACTTCAGCAGTCACAGGCCCAGCCTAGTGATGGCCGTGACAGGTCATGGCCTTCCAGCGGCCTTCGGGTGGCTCAACAGGGGGGGGGGGGCGGGGGACGGTTCTGCGCCGGTGCTCGTGGCCCATCATGCGGGAGGTGGCGAGTCCGGACCCGCCTGGCGGCTGGACCCTATTACTTTACATAATGTATATTTCCGGCGGTGCTTTGAATTTCGTGGGGAGCGTGGGGCTGAGTCGGGCGTGTAGCGTTGTGCGCCGTGTCACGACGACTTGAGATCGAGTTGACCAGCCGCCGGGAGGATGGCACCTGGACCTGGCGAGCCGCCGGGGCGCGCCACCCCAAGGGTGACGTGTCGGCCGATCTGCTGCCGGAGTCCGCAGATGTTGGAACAGTGCTGAAGGCGGAGGCCGACGTCGGCCTCGACGGTGTCGAGATCGTGACCGTGTTCGCTCCCAGGACCCGTGAACAGCCCGACGACCGTCTCGAGCTGATCGGCCGCAGGCCGGAGTCGCTGGTCACGGCGACTCTGGCGGGCAAGCGCGGCCAGCCGCGTTCCGACGATCACGGCGATCGACGCAGGCGTGTCGGCAAGCGTGATAACGGCCGCAGCCCCCGCCGCCCGGGTCGGGACGCCGGCGACGACTCCCGAGGTGGCCGCACCCGCGACGGCGCACGCGACAAGCGACGTGACAGTGGCGACCGGCGATCGCCGGCGCGCGGGCGCGACGACGACGGCTCCCGCCGTCAGCAAGACTCCGAAGGGCGCGACGGCTCGACTGATTCCGGCAGGAAGCGCCGTGACCGCGCCGATCGGCAGGGAGCGCGTGCCGAGGCGGATCGCGATTCACGCCCGGAGACGGGCAGGGACGGCGGATCGAAGGGTCGGGACCGCCGGGATCGTGACGACCGGGCGGGCAGGCCGCGACACAGGGGTCTGACGCTGCGGCCCAAGAAGGTGCATCGTCAGGCAGCCCTGGCGGCGCTTCCCGAAGAGCAACACCCGCTGGCTCGCGAGGTGCTGCGTGGCGGCGTTCCCGGCGTGCGCCAGTCGATCGAGCGAATGAACGCCAAGGCAATCGCCGCCGGCCTTCCCCTGATCAATGCCGAGCCTCTCATCGTGCTGGCGGAGGCGCTGTTGCCGGCCATGAAGGCAGCCGAGTGGCACGACCGTGCCGATGCCGCGCTCGCCGGGATCGCCGAGATCGATCTGCGTGACATTAGATCCGTCGTCGCTGCCGCAGAGCGCTCGGCCCGCAGCGACGAGACCAGGGCTCTTGCCGAGAGCCTGCGCGCCGGTCTGGCGCACCGCTTGGAGCTGGATCACCGCAAGTGGCTCGACGAGCTGGCACGGACCATTCACGAGGGTCGCACCGTCCGGGCGCTGAGGCTCAGCTCGCGCCCGCCGAAGGCCGGCACGCCGCTTCCGCCCGACATGGCTGAGCGTCTTGCAGGAATGGCCTCCGCCGACCTCGACGCCGACACCGACCAGCAGCGGTGGGCCGTGCTTGTCGACTCGATTGCCGTCTCACCCGTTCGCACCCAGGTGGTGCCCGCCGGAGTTCCCGAGAAGCCCACGGAGGAACTGCTCGGCACGATCCGCAGGCTGGCCGACCGGGTTCCCCAGGTCGCCGCCCCGTTCAACCTCGAGACCGCGGCACCGCGCACCGAACGTCGCCCCCCACCTCCGCCGACAATGCCCGACAGCGCAACGGCAGAGCCCACCGCCAGCGCAGACACTTCAGAGGCGGCTGCGACTGAGCAGGCCGCGGCAGAATCCACCGTCGGTACCGGCGCAGACACATCGACCGCAGAGCCCGCGAGCATCTCAGAACCGGCTGAACCGCCAAGCACCGCCGGCACCGGCACCGTAGAGACGTCCGGTCCAGACTCCCCGACTCAAGAGCAGGAGTCCTCGACTGATCAATCCTCGACCCGAGAACAGGCGCCCGTCGAGGATCCACCTTCCGGCACGGGTCCTCTCGACGGTCACCGGGGCGGCGGCCAATGATCGAGTTCGAGCGTGAGGGCAATGTCGCTGTCGTCACGATCAACCGTCCCGAGGCTCGCAACGCTGTCAACGGCGCCGTGTCCAGCGGACTGGAAGACGCCATCGACCGCCTCGAGGCCGACGACTCGCTCTGGTCGGCGATACTCACTCACACCGGGCCGGTCTTCTGCGCGGGAGCCGACCTCAAGGCGATATCACAGGGCCGCTTCTCCGAGCTGTCGACCGAGCGCGGCGGCTTCGCAGGAATCGTTCTCAGGGAGCGCACCAAGCCCTTGATCGCCGCCATCGACGGTCCGGCGCTCGCCGGTGGCACCGAGATAGCACTGGCGTGCGACCTGCGTTTGGCGTCCACCAGCGCACGCTTCGGCCTCCCCGAGGTGAAGCGGTCGCTCATCGCCGCGGCCGGCGGGCTGGGCCGCCTGCCCAGAGCGCTGCCGCTGGCCATCGCCATGGAGATGGTCCTCACCGGGGACCCGATCACGGCCGAGCGGGCCCTGCACTTCGGCCTCATCAATGAGATGTGCGAGCCGGGCGCCGCCCTCGACGCGGCGAGACGCCTGGCGCAGCGGGTGAACGCCAACGGCCCGCTGGCGGTGCGTGAATCGCGGAGGCTCGTACTGGAGAGCTTCACGCAGACGGACTCCGAGGCCATCACCGCGGCGGGCCGGGCACAGATGGCGCTGCGCAGCACCGAGGACTTCCGCGAGGGCCCGCTCGCCTTCATCGAGAAGCGGCCTCCCGTGTGGAAGGGCCGCTGATCGGCTCTGGCGGCGAGTTCGCCCTTCGACCTTGAACACTGCGTGGAATGCTGCTGGTCGGCCCAGACGGCGATTTCGGCCCTTGCCGGATTCAGAACCCTCGCCCCTTGAACACTGCGTGAAAGGGGCCGCTGATCGCCCTCTTCGATCTCGCCTAGACGATCGTGGGGATGATCCGGTGGTCGTGGAGGAACTCGGCCAGTCCCTCCACCAGCCGAAGGTCGGCGACCTCGGTGACCGGCCACCACGCGGCATCGGCCGCGTCGCCTCCGGCAACCGCAGCGGTTTCGCCGGTCACCATCACCTCGAAGTCGAGTATCACGAAGTGGGTGTCATCGGCGATGCGCTCCACCCAGCCCACGAACGGGCCACACACCCCTTGAAGGCCCGTCTCCTCCGCCAGTTCACGCACGACGGCCTCGGCCAGCATCTCGCCAGGCTCGACCCGGCCGCCGGGCACCGACCACTCCCCCTCGCCGGGACGCCTGCCCCTGCGCACGAGCAGCAACTCCTCGCCCCGGCGGACGATCGCCCCGACGGCCACCTCGACCCCATCGGGAAACATCCTCTACGGATGCTCGAGCGACCGGTGCACGGTGATCGAGCGCGCCACGAGACCATGGGTCTCGAAGAAGTTCTTGGTGTTCCGGTCGCCGGGAAGGGCCAGGCTGTCCACGCCCACGCAGCCGCGCCGGCGCGCCCAGCCGAGCAGCCGCTCCATCATGGCCTCCCCCACTCCCACGCCGCGAGCCCCTGGCAGCACGTAGATGTCGCCGACCCGTCCCAGCAGGGCACCGTCGTGCAGCGCCACCAGCCGCACGGCGCCATAGCCGACGACCGCCGCGTCGATGGTGCCCACGACCAGGCACGCCTCGTCGGAGTGCAGATCGTCCAGCAGGCTCGCTTCCAGGGGCTGCCGGCGAGCCTCCAGGCGCGCCCAGACCGACCCCCCGCGCATCGGCGCCTTCTCGGCTGCGGCCTGCGCACCCAGCTCCGCGATGATCCCGAGGTCGGCCTCGGCCGCCAACCGGGCCCCCTCGTCTATGGAGATCAGCGGATCCGCTCCATCGACTCGCACGGATCCTCACCCGACGGGCAGACGGGGCTTGATCGCGAGCCGAACTGGCTGACGCTCACGATCAGGAAGCACTGCCCGCACGTCCACTCGTCCGACCGCGGCGGGGCCACCGAACCGGACTTGACAGTGGAAACGGCGGGATCCTCCTCGTCTTCCTCATCGTCGTCGTCGCTGGCCGCTATGCGGTCGCGCAGGATCTCCTCGAGGTCGGCCTCGACATCGCTCGGGTGTACGTCGTCGTCGTCATCGTCGTCATCGTCGGCGGGTGCCGGCACGTCGTCGTCATCGTCATCGTCATCCTCGTCGTCGTAATCGTCGCCGCCACCGGTGTCCATGCCGTCGCCGCCGTCATCAAGGTCGTCCTCATCGAGGTCGTCGAGGTCGTCGTCGTCGGGTTCGTCGTCGTCGAGGTCGTCGAGGTCACCGTCGTCGGGTTCGTCGTCGTCGAGGTCGTCGTCAAGGTCGTCGTCAAGGTCGCCGTCCGTGCCGTCGCCGTCGAAGTCCTCGTCGAGGTCGCTATCGAAGTCGTCGTCGTCATCGACGCCGTCGACGCCGTCGAGATCGTCGGTCTGAGGATGTCCCACGTCCATGTTCTCCCGTCCAACGGGCCTGCCAACCGCAAGGCGCGCCGCGGAGCATAGGCACCTATCACGGCACCGCGGCAGCATTCATCCCGCCCGCTCGCGCCCGCTCCTCAGCCCCCGCCCCTGCCGGCGGCACGGCCTCGCGCCCCGCCCGCAGGACCGCCGGATTGCGTGACCCTGAGCCTCTCGCTGCGCCTCTCGGCATCGAGGCGTCCCAGATCCGGATCAGCGTCGTGGTCGACGAACGACATCAGCTCAGCGACCGCGGCATGGCCCGCCTGCTCCGCGATCAGGCGGTGCATCCGCCGGCAGACCCGCCGGTAGGACGGATGGCCCTGCGGCGTGGTGCGCAACTCGAGGACGTGCATCGCCTCACGAGCGTTCATCTGCATCGAGTACCGCACCCGGTAGGCCAGCGCCACCGCATAGGGCGCCTGGTGCGGCAGCTCCGGCGACAGCGCCTCATAGAGCCGTGCCGAGCGCTCCATCACCGAGTCGAACCTGTCTTGCGCACCGGCCGCGACCACCGCCTCGGGCCTCACGTGGCCGTGGCGGGGTGACAGCGGCTGCCATTCGACCGTGAGCATCCGGTGGCGCTGCAGGTCGCGGAACGCGCCGTAGTCCGAGAGGACGTCGAAGCGGTAGCCGGTCCGCTCGAGGGCCCGGCCCGGGCGGTGGCGACGGTTGCCGCGGTCGCCGCAGTAGGCGCGCACCACCTCGATGCGCTCCGCGTCCGACATGGCCCTGACCCTTGCCTCGATGGCGCACTCGGGCAGCGAGGTGTGCGCGTACAGCATCGCCGCCACCATCTTGATCTCGCCGTCGGGGTCGAAGTCCACCAGCTCGACGACATCGTCATCGGCGCGGTCGCCGACCGGGTCGCCGAACACCCGGCCGGCGAGATCGTCCATGGCCGCCCGGTTGCCGGCCAGGTACCGGGTGGTCAGCTCTCCCCTGCCCGCAAGGTCGACCCGCTTCAGGAACGACGGGATCACCTTGCGCAACTCGGTGAGCATCTCCTCGGCGTAGGCGCGCGACTCCGGCAGCGGGTGAGCCCGCATCCTCAACAGCAGCGCCTCGTATGCCTGGCCGGTGCCGTAGATGCCCACGCTGCTCAGCGACGCCGCCGGGAGCATCCCTCTGATCGAGTCGAGCGCCCTGGCCTTTATCGCCTGGCGGTATGCGAAGTCGGAGTCCTGCCTCGCCTTGGGAACGTTGGCGCGGAAGAACTCCTGCAGCCGCGGCACGAGCTCGGAGTAGGCCGTGAACATGCGGTCCATGTCGCCCACGTATCGCGGCCCCAGCTTCGAGTTCATCACCTCGGGATCGCGGTGGTAGCGGTAGCGCCCGCCGAGGCGCTGGTCGTAGGCGATGTAGCGGGTGCTCTGCTCCAGGTAGGACATGAGCCTCCCCCACTCCAGCACCTTGGTGAGGAGGTTGGAGGCTTGCTCGCAGGCCAGGTGAACGCCGCCGAGCTGGGCGACGGAGTCGTCGCCGTAGTCGAAGAAGACCCGGTCATAGAGCTGCTCGGCACGGCGCAGCCCCACGGTCGCGTCGATGCTCAGGTCGCCGCTGATGTCGAGGTCGTCGACGAACTCGTCCAGGAAGAGCCGCCGCAGGCTCGACATCGAGCGGGAGTAGCGCGCGAACAGCGCGCCCTTGACCACCTCCGGCAGGTTGACGAGGGCGTAGACCGGCCCGTCCAGGTTGGTGAAGTACCGGCGCAGGATGTCCTGTTCGGACTCGGAGAACTCCTCGGAGACGTACACGCTCACGGGCGGCAATCTACGCCAAGCGCCCAACCCGCTCGCGGACGCTCACCAAGCCGGCGCCGGCCTCCATGCCTGATCAACGGCGCTGCGAAAGCCGGGGGCTTGAGGAACAGGCGGCTTGTGCGGCCAGGCTGCTGCGCGGTCAGGATGCTGCGAAGGCCGGGGCATGGAGGACCACTCGGCGGACGCGGTCAGGAATGCTGCTCGGTCTACGATGCCGCGAAGGCGGAGCGCGCGGCCGCCATCACGCTGGCGTCGAGCCAGCAGTCCACCGCCGTCATGGCCATGGCCTTGGCCCCGTCGATCACCGCGGCGTCGCCGTCGGGGCCGGCGGCGTGCTCGGCGAAGGCGGGCGTGTGGATGGGCACGTCGCCGGGGGCGACCTTGATCATCGGGTGGATCGAGGGTGTCGAGTAGCTCACGTTGCCCATGTCGGTGCTGCCGACGACCCGTGCGTCCGGATCGTCGGAGGGCTTCCTGCCCACGGTGTCGAGGTTGACGAGATAGCTGCCGAGCAGCGCCGGGTTGTCCTTCATGTCCGCATAGGGCGGGTCGATCCAAAGGAACTCCACGCTGCAGCCCGCGGCGTCGGCCCCGGCCCGCAGGCAGTCCGCCACCCGCTCCTTGAGCGGCTCGAGCGTGGCCAGGTTGGTCGATCGCACGTACCACTCGGACGCGGCGGTGGCCGGAACGATGTTGGGCTTGGTTCCGCCGTCGGTGAAGACGCCGTGGATGCGCTCGTCCTCGCGGATGTGCTGGCGCAGGGCGGCGACGGCGTTGTAGCCGATCACCGCTGCGTCAAGAGCGTTGCGACCGTGCTCGGGGGCGGCGGCGGCGTGGGCGGACCGCCCGGCATAGCGGGCCTCGAGCCGGTGCACCGCCACGGCGTTGAACCGGCGAAGCTCGTGGTTGGCGGGGTGGACCATCATCGCCGCGGCGGCGTCGCCGAAGGCTCCGTTGCGCAGCATGAACTCCTTGCCGCCGCCGCCCTCCTCGGCGGGCGTGCCGACCACGGCCACCCGACCGCCGGCCTCATCGGCGACCGACGCTGCGGCGAGCCCCGCGCCGAGGCCCGCGGCGGCGATGATGTTGTGGCCGCAGGCGTGGCCGATCCCCGGCAGCGCGTCGTATTCGCAGACCACCGCCACCACCGGCCCGCCGCCGCTGCCGGCACGGCCCTCGAAGGCGGTGTCGAGGCCGTGGGCGTGCCGCTGCACCTCCAGCCCGTGATCGGCGATCACCCCGCTCAGCAGGTCGTGGGCGAAGCGCTCCTCGAAGCACAGCTCGGGGTGCGCATGGATGCGGTGCGAGACGTCGAGCAGCAGCGGGGCCAGCCGGTCGACCTCCGAGCACACTCGCTGCTTGGCCTCCGCGATGTCGATGCGCTCCATGGGGCGATCATAGGATGCAGCCGCATGACTGCCTTGATCGGCGCGCTCGACCAGGGGACCACGAGCACGCGCTTCATGGTGTTCGACCAGCGCGGCACGGTCGTCGCGCGGGCGCAGCGGGAGCACGCTCAGATCTTTCCTCGACCGGGATGGGTCGAGCACGACCCCGACGAGATAATCGCCAGGACGAACCAGGTGATAGCGCAGGCCCTCGACGGCGCGGGGCTCAGGCCCCGCGACCTCGCGGCGGTGGGCATCGCCAACCAGCGCGAGACGGCCGTGGTGTGGGATCGCACCACGGGCCGGGCGGTGGCCAACGCCATCGTCTGGCAGGACACCCGCACCGAGAAGATCTGCCGCGCCCTCGCAGCGTCGGCGGAGGCCCCCAGGCTGCGGCGCTCGACCGGCCTGCCGGCGGCCACGTACTTCGCCGGCCCCAAGGCACGGTGGCTGCTGGAGCGCGACCCGCGACTCGCGGCCCGAGCCGAGGCCGGTGAACTGGCCTTCGGCACGATCGACTCCTGGATCGTGTGGAACCTCACCGGCGGCGCCGAGCACGTCACCGACCCGACCAACGCCTCGCGGACGCTGCTGATGGACCTTGAGACCCTCCAGTGGAGCCCCTGGCTGTGTGAGCAGGTCGGCGTGCCGCAGGCGATGCTCGGAGAGATCCGCCCGTCGGTCGGTTGGCTGGCCACCGCTACCGGCCCGCTGGCAGGCGTCGGCATCGCGGGCATCCTCGGTGACCAGCAGGCCGCGCTGTTCGGGCAGGCCTGCTTCGCGGCGGGCGACGCCAAGAACACCTACGGCACGGCTGCTTCATGCTCATGAACACCGGCGAGGGCATGGTTCACTCCACCAACGGGCTGCTGACCACCGTCGCCTACCAGATCGCGGGCCAGGCGCCGGTGTACGCGCTGGAGGGGTCGGTCGCGGTGGCCGGGGCCCTGGTCCAGTGGCTGCGCGACAACCTCGGGATCATCGGCGACGCCTCGGAGGTGGAGGCGCTGGCCGCCACGGTGGAGGGCAACGGCGGCGTCTACTTCGTGCCCGCCTTCTCCGGGCTGTTCGCGCCCCACTGGCGCTCCGACGCTCGCGGTGTGGTGGCCGGCCTCACCGGCTACGCCACCAAGGCGCACATCGCCAGGGCCGCGCTCGAGGCCACGGCCTTCCAGACCAGCGAGGTGCTCGAAGCCATGACGGCGGACGCAGCGACTTCACAGGCCCTGGGAACGGGCGCAGCGCCAGCACGCGCTCAGGGGGCTGACACTGCGACCGCAAGCACCCAGCGGGCACAAGCCGGGGGGACGGCCCAGGCTCCGGGAGCGGGCGCAGCGGCGGCAGGCGCGCTGCGGGTGGACGGGGGGATGGTCGCCAACAGCCTGCTGATGCAGTTCCAGGCGGACATTCTCGCCAGGCGGGTGGTGCGCCCGGCCGTCGCCGAGACCACGGCGCTGGGCGCCGCGTACGCGGCCGGGCTGGCGACCGGCGCGTGGTCCTCGCTCGAGGAGCTGGCGGCCAACTGGCGGCCCCAGCGCACCTGGGAGCCGCAGATGAGCGAGCATGAGAGGACCCGGCTCCTCGGCCGCTGGCGCGACGCGCTGTCCCGAACACTCGACTGGGCCCGCGACCCCTAGGGACGGGGGATCCAGACTTGCAGAGACGCCGGTTCGACACGAACGCTGAGGGTTGACGCCCGCGACAGGCGGCGGCCGTCGAGGTACACGTCGAGGGTCGGATCGAGGGTGAACTGCGCAGCCTTCGTGCGGCGCTGCACGACATCGGGATGGGGCAGGTGCGTGCCCGCCGAGAGCCTGCGCCTGGCCGCCAGACGCACGGCCAGCGAGGGGCGGGCGTCGAACGTGTCGAGGCGCCCGTCGCCCGGATGGGCGCGCGGCGCGGCGTTCCAGTGCCCGATGAACGAGGCGTTGGCCACCACGAGCAGCCGGCCCCGCCACCACGACCTCCGGGCCACGAGGTGGGCCACGAACCAGTGGAGCACACCGTCCACGAGCACTGCCCCCACGTCGACGCTCACACCCACACCGGTGCCGGCACCCGAATCGGACTGCACCCCCGTATCGGCCTGAACCCCCGTACCGGTGCTGCCGGCGCCTCGCTCCCGGAGGCCTCGCTCCCGGAGGTCGGGGCCGTTGCCGCTCGCGGCGGGCGCGCCGAGGGTGCGGGCCATATCGCCGGCGGTGAGCACCACCGCGGGAGCGGGCCTGCCCGACCGGCGGGCCTCGGCCAAGAGATCGGCCGCGGCCGCGTCGCTCGACGCCACGCAGGCATCGGGCGGGATGTCGCCGACCGTCCCCCAGTCGGCGCCCCAGCCGGGACCCCGCTCCCCTATCACGCCGCGCCCTGGGGCACCGACCGTCAGGGCCGCGCCGTGTCGCGCTCGCGTCGCTGGCGGCGGCGGGCGAGCAGGCCCCGCCGGCGTGGCGGCGCCGAGCCGTCGCGCCTGGCTCGGCGGCGGTGGGCGATGACGCCCCAGAGGATCGCCATCTCGTAGAACAGGTACATCGGCACCGACAGCACCATCAGGGTGAACGGGTCGCCGCTCGGGGTTATCACGGCCACAAGGACGACGATTCCCACCACCGAGTAAGAGCGGACGCGGCGCAGCGTGCGGTTCTCGACGATGCCCAGCGCCTGCAACCCGATCAGCACTATCGGGAACTGGAAGGCGATGCCGAACCCCACCATCATCTTCACCACGAAGCCGAGGTAGCGCTGCGGGCTGAACAGCGACACCAGGTCGGGGCCTCCGATGGTGGCCAGGAAGCCCAGGGCCCGGGGCAGGCTCCAGTACGCCAGCGCCGCACCCAGAGCGAACAGCACGACGCTCACGGCGACGAAGGGCACCGCGTACTTCTTCTCCCGGCGATACAGGCCCGGCGCGATGAAGCGCCAGGCCTGCCAGGCGAGCACGGGGAAGGCCAGTGCCAGCCCGCCGTAGCCGCCCACGGTCATGCGCACCCTGAACGGCTCCAGCGGATCGGTGACGAACAGGTTGCAGCCGCCGTCGGGGCCGAAGAGGCGCGATTCGATCCGCTCGGCCACCGGGGCGGTCTCGCAGTAGGGCCCGAGCAGGAAGTCCAGGATGAACGGGTAGGCGATCCAGCACACCACGACCCCCACGGCCACGGCCACCGCCGACTTGATCAGGCGGTTGCGCAGTTCGGCGAGATGCTCCAGCAAGGTCATGTGGGAGGCCGAGGACAGCTCGCTCGGGCGCGAGGCGTCTTGGTCCCCGGACGTTCTGGCAGCCCTGCGCAGCCTCAGCACGCGCCGCTGGTGCCCGCGTCGGTGCCGGTCGCACCGCCGGTGCGCGTGTCGCCCTCCACAGTGCCGTCATCAACATCGGCCGCTCTCGGTGTGGCGGCGGTCTCCTTGAGAGACCTCGTCACCTCGCGCAGTTCCCTGTCGGCGGCCTTGAGGGTGGCCTTGGTCTCCCTCAGTGGCTCGCTGAGCGGTTCCGCCGCCTCGCGCAACTCTTGCTGGAAGCCGGCGCCGATGCGGCGTATCTCGCCCATGAAGCGACCGACCTGGCGAATGGCCGTCGGCAGCTTGGTCGGGCCGAGCACGATCAGGGCAACGAGCAGGATCACCAACACCTCCCCGCCGCCGAGATTGCCCACGTCAGCAGGCTACCTACGGTGCTCCCAGGCGGGCGGGCCGAGCGCGCCGGAACCCGGCCCGCAGCCGGCGCGACGAGGCGCGCGTCGCCTCAAGGCGTCCGGTCACGGCCGCTACCTCGCGCAGCAACTCGTCGCCGGCTACGGCGGTGGCCGCCGATCGTCGCAGCGCAAGGCGCAGCAGGGCGACTTCGCGTGCCACGCCGCGCAGGCCGATCCAAAGGACGACCAGCGCGGTAACCGTGGCAGCGGCCGGCGCGATCATCCACACACGCCTCAAGCTACATCGCTGCCTCCGGCGCTCTCGATCTCTGCGTATCGGGCAGCGGCGGGATCAGCCGGCAGCGAAGCTGTGCAGCACCTCTGCCATCCGGTCGGTGTGGTCGCTGTAGACGGCGTCGATTCCGGCGTCCACGAGCTCGGCTATGTGGCGGGCGAGCTGCGCGTCCCACCCGAAGGCCAGCACGCCGAAGCGGTGGTAGAGGGTGGTCAGGCCGCCGGTCCAGTTGTCGCGCCTGAAGTTGGCCGCGTCGATGCCGGCGGCTGCGAGGTCTGCCGCGTGGCGCTCGGGGCCGCTCGGGAGCCGGTCGAGGCGGGTGGAGTGCACCAGCCGCACATCTGCGGCATCGGCCCGCCAGCGAGCCAGCAGATCGATGTCGTGGTGGCAGGCCCAGAGCCGCTCTGCCGCGCCATGTCCCCGGGCGACCTCGACGAGGCCCGCGAAGGCGGCGGGGTTCTTCACGTCCACGCTCAGCGGCAGGTCCGTGCCGCAATGCTCGTAATAGTCGCCCAGCGTCGGCACGTGCGCCGGCAGCTGCGCCCGCTGCAGCGCAGCGATCGGCCGGCCCATGAGGCGGCGGGACCGCATCACCGCCAGCCCCCCCACGGCGGCATCATGGTGAAGCGCTATCTCGCCGTCGGCTGTGAGCCAGGCGTCGGTCTCGATGCCGGTGGCCCCCATCTGCCGGGCCAGCGAGAACGCTTCCAGGGTGTTCTCGCCGGCATGGGCGCTGGCGCCGCGGTGAGCGAAGGCGATCGGCGGCACCAGCAGCGCCGGCACACGGGTCTTCACAGCAGCAGCTCGCTGACCTGCGACCGCATGGCGAGCTTCATCTTCGAGACCCTGCCAACTGCGCGTGTCCTTGACATCCGCCGGCCGAGACCTGCCTACAGGCCGCCGACGTCGTTGGGGGGCCAGTACTTCAGGAAGGCCCGGCCGATCACGGTGTCAGTGTCAATGGGGCCGAAGTAGCGGCTGTCGCGGCTGGACTGGCGGTTGTCGCCGAGCACCAGGACGCTGCCCTCGGGAACGATGCACATCTCCGGTGATGCGGCGTTGACGCAGCCGTGCATGGGCTGTTTCGGATAGGACGCGCCGGCGGACTTCAGGTAGGGCTCGTCCAAGGCCCGTCCGTCGATGTAGACCCGCCCGTCGCGCAGCTCGAAGGTCTCGCCTCCCAGCGCAACGACGCGCTTGATCAGGTCGTCGTCGCCGGCCCCCCCGCTCGGGTTGTCGAACACCACGACGTCGCCCCTGCCGATGTCGCCCCAGCGGTATCCAAGCTTGTACACGACGACACGATCACCCACCGAGAGCGTCGGTTCCATCGAGCGCGAGGGGATCGAGAAGGCTTGCACCAGGAACACCTGAAGCACCGCGGCCAGAGCGAGGGCACACACGATCACGCCCACCCACTCCAGCAGCGAGCGCCACGCCGATCGCGCCGGCGGCTCCGGCTCTGATTCTGACCCCGACTCCGGCTCCGACTCTGGGCCGGTCAACGCCCCCGAGGCGCGAACCTCACCGTCAACTACAGGTTGACGGATCCCCCGAGCGCCGGAGACGGTTGTGAGATCGTCGGTCATCGCTGGTAGCGCTCCAGCACGCGCCGGGCGGCTCGGGCCCGCAGGTCGGACTCTATGGCCTGGTCATGGGCCACCATCTCGGCGCTCGGCCCGAGTTGGAGCAACAGACGCTGCAGCCACGGCGTGTTGGCCACCTCCAGCGTCGCCTCGACCCGGCCGTCGGAGAGCTCGGAGCGCTGCCGCGTCGGGTAGTAGTCGGCCGCCCAGGCTGCGGAGGGTTCGAGTCTCAGGGTCACCGTCGAACCGGCGTCCGGCGGGCCGACGCTGGGCGGCACGCTGTGGGGAAGCTCCACCTCTGCCGCGACGTCGGTCACGGACACGGAACGGATCCGATCCACCCGGAACACCCTCTCGGCGCCGGCGCGGTGGCACCAGCCCGACAGGTACCACTCGCCGTCGTGGCTGAACACCGGCCCCGGGTCCACGGCCCGCCGGGTGAGAGCGTCGCGGCCCAGCGAGTAGTACTCGATCTCGATGCGCCGCCGCCGCGCCGACGCGCCCCGCACCGCGTCGAGCGTCTCGGCGGGAGCGGCGCCCAGGCTCACGTCGATGTGGCCGGCCGCACCGCTGGCGCCGTCCCCCAGGGCCAGGCTGAGCTTGGCCAGGGCCCGCATCAGCGGACCCGCCCTCCCAGCATCGTCAGACCCCGCGTCATCCGAACCGCCAGAGCCGGACGCCCCGGCATCGTCAGCCCCGCCGGCGCTGGACGGCACAGCGTCATCCGAACCGCCAGAGCCGGAAGCCCCGGCATCAAATCCGCCGGCGGCGGTCTGAGCTGTCATGGAGAGCACGCCGCGCCCGGCGGCCAGCAGCCTCGTCGCCTCCTGCGCGGTGAGGCGCAGCGGGCGCGAGAACCAGTCGGCGTAGCGGATCTCGACGATCTCATCGACGATGTCGACCTCGATGAGCACATCGGGAGTGAAGGGATGCACTCCCACGAAGAAGAGCACTCCGGTGAGATCTTCGAGCAGCTGGGCTCGCGGGTAGTCGAAGCGGGTCGAGATCTCCTCGACATGTGCACCGCCGCGGTCGACGACCCAGGGGATCACGCCCAGCAGGCGGGCGAGGCGCTCCGCCACCGTGAGCCGTCCCCCGGCTAGGCCGGTCGCCGGCTCCTCACTCACAACACCACCCTAGAGGGCGACGGACTCGAGCCAGGGACTCCAACCGTCCGCTCGCCTCCGGCAAGAGGGCCGCTGCAGCGGTCTCCGCGGGCGCGGGAACGGGCGAGGCACCGGAGCCGGGCCGCTCAAACGCTCGGCGCATGGGCGAGGGCCTCGAGCCAGTCTGCCATCTCTTCGCGCAGCCACTGGGGCTCGAGCACCTCGGCGTGCTCGAGGAAGCCCAGCACGAAGGTGCGCAGCGCCGCCGTGTCGCGCACTGCCAGCGTGAGCACCACCGAGCCGTCGGGCCGCCGCTCGCCGTCGGTGCCGGCGCTGTGGCAGGCCCAAGCCGCCTGGTCCGCGTCCACCAGCACGCGTGCCTCGGTGGCCTCGCCGGCCCCGAACTCCCAGGGCTTGACCGCACCGGGATCCGGCCCCCGCCCGACCGGGTGCTCGGCCGGGCCCGAGTCCGCTACCGGGCCGTCGATGCGGTCCACGCGGAAGAGCCGCTCGCGTTGGCGATCACGGTCGAAACCCACCAGGTACCAGTGCCCCCGGTTGAACGCCAGCCTCCAAGGCTCCACGTCACGGGACTCGACGTCACGGCGTTCAGCGTCCGGGTGTGACATGTCACGGGCCTCAGCAGCGTCAGAGTGTGCCACGTCACGGGACTCTGCCTCGCGGGCGTCGGCGTCCGGGTGTTCCACACCGCGGCGGGTCGCACCCCGGTACTCGAACGACACCCGCCTGGCGCCTGCCGCCGCGGCCACGAGCGCGGACAGCACCTCGTGAAAGGGCAGCTCCCCCAGGGCCGCCGCCCCAACCCCAGGCGCGCCGCCGGCCCCGCCGAACCCGCTCAGCGTCCCGTCCCCCGGCGCGCCGCCAGGCCCGCCGGCTCCGCCGAGCTCGCCCAGCGAGCCGGCCTCAGGCGTGTCCTCTGATCCGCCGAGCTTGTCCAGGGCGCTGGCGGCGGCGCCCTCCACCCGCACCAGGCCGGCAGCCAGATGCAGCACGGCCAGCTCGTCGGGCTCGAAGCGCAGGTCGCGGCCGGTGTAGCGGGCGGCGCTGATCCGGTAGCCCTCCACCGGCGGATCCACGTCGTTCAGCATCGACACCTCCACTGGCACGCCGATGGCGCGCAGGTCGGCCTTGTCGCGCTCGAAGGTGCGCCGGAAGGCCGCCTTGCTGTCGGAGTAGGCGCCCGTGCCGAGACGCCGGCGCAGCTCGGCGGCGCTCAGCGGCCGCGACGTGTTGAGCAGCGCCGCCGTCAGGTTCAGGAGCCGTTCGAGCTTGTCCATTTCGCTCCTACAGCGAGGCGATCAGCTTCTCCACACGCTCGTCGTGGGACTTGAAGGGGTCCTTGCACAGCACCGTGCGCTGGGACTGGTCGTTCAGCTTCAGATGCACCCAGTCGACGGTGTAGTCGCGCTGGCGCTCCTTGGCCCGGCGGATGAACTCGCCGCGCAGGCGGGCCCTGGTGGTGGCGGGGGGATGCTCGACGGCGTGCTGTATCTCTGCGTCGGTCACCACCGTCTGCACCATCGAGCGCTTCTGCATCCGGTAGTAGAGGCCGCGTCCGCGGCTCACGTCGTGGTATTGCAGGTCCACCAGTGCGACCCGCGGGTCGGCCAGCGCGAGGCCGTGGCGGGCCCGGTAGGACTCCACGAGGCGGTGCTTGATCACCCAGTCGATCTCCCGGTCGAGTTGCAGCGGGTCGTCCTCGATGGCGGTCAGGCAGTGCTCCCACATGGTGAGCGCCTTCTTCTCCTCGTCGGAGAGGTCGTGGTGCTCGGCGAAGCGCAGGGCCCGGTTCAGATACTCGGACTGGATGTCCAAAGCGCTGACCTCGCGCCCGGTGGCCAGGCGGACGCGCCGCCGGCAGGTGAGGTCGTGGCTGATCTCGCGGATGGCGCGGATCGGGTTCTCCAGGGTCATGTCGCGCAGCACGACGCGGGGCTCCTCCAGCATGCGCAGCATCAGCGCGCAGGCGCCGACCCGCAGGAAGGTGGTGTACTCGCTCATGTTGGAGTCGCCCACGATCACGTGCAGGCGCCGGAACCGCTCGGCGTCGGCATGCGGCTCGTCGCGGGTGTTGATGATCGGGCGTGAGCGGGTGGTGGCCGAGGACACGCCCTCCCAGATGTGCTCGGCCCGCTGGCTGATGCAGTACATGGCGCCCCGGGCGGTCTGCAGCACCTTGCCGGCCCCGGCGTAGATCTGGCGGCTCACCAGGAACGGTATGAGCACCTCGGCGTAGTCGGTGAGGTCGTCGCGGCGGCTGATCAGGTAGTTCTCGTGACAGCCGTAGCTGTTGCCGGCGGAGTCGGTGTTGTTCTTGAACAGGAACACGTCGCCGCGGATGCCCTCCTCGGCCAACCGCTCCTCGGCGTCGCCGAGAAGTTGCTCGACGATGCGCTCGCCGGCCTTGTCGTGCACCACGAGATCGTGCGCGGAGTCGCACTCGGGAGTGGCGTACTCGGGGTGGCTGCCCACGTCGAGGTAGAGCCTCGAGCCGTTGCCGAGGAACACGTTGCTGCTGCGCCCCCAGGACACCACCTTGCGGAACAGGTAGCGGGCCACCTCGTCCGGGCTCAGCCGTCGCTGGCCGCGCAGCGTGCAGGTGACGCCGTACTCGTTCTCGATGCCGAAGATGCGCCGCTGCACGTCGCCACCGTACCCCTCACACGCCGGTGAGCCGTGACGACCTGGTCATCGGTGGGGCCGGCTACCTCGCCACCGTAACCCTGCACGTCGCTGAGCCGTGACGACGTGGCGGGTCGGTGGGAAGGCACCATGCCCTTTGCGCGCCGCCGACCGGTGATAGCATCGCCGGTCGGTGAGTGCGAGAGGAGCCACCACGCCTGGGGGCAGCGACTTCTACGGAGCGCTCGAGGCACTGCGCAGCGAGGCCGGCTCCCTAGTCGATCTGGGTCGCGACTTCGAGCGGCTGATGCGCAGGGCCTTCGAGGCGCATCCCTACGAGTACGGCCCGGCCCGCTTCGAGCAGGTGTGGCTGTGGGGCGACTGGCCCGAGCGGGAGGAGCTGGGCTACGGGCACGACATCGGCATCGACCTCGTGGCCCGCGAGACCGAGGCCTACGGCGGCGGACTCTGCGCCATCCAGTGCAAGAACTTCGCAGCGGACCATCAAGTGCCGACAAGCCAGGTCGACTCGTTCCTAGCGGCTTCGGGCACGGCGGAATTCGCTAGCCGGATTCTGGTCGTTACCTCCAGCCTGTCGACGAACTGCTGGACCAAAGTCGAGCGAGCCTCGTCTCCGCGCTGTGAGGTATTGGACGCCATCCGGTTGAGTTCATGGCCGCTGCGCTGGCTCGACTTCCTGGATGCGCCCGACGAACTCGAGTTCGATCATCGCGAGCGCCACCGGCCTCGGCCGGAACAGCGCGACGCCCTCGACGCCATCGCCAAGGGCTACCAGTCCCACAGCAGGGGCCGGCTTGTCATGCCGTGTGGCACGGGCAAGTCGCTGGTGGCGATGTGGGCAGCGGAGGAGACCGCCGGCAAGCACGGAACGGTGCTGTACCTGGTGCCGTCCATCGCGCTGATGGGCCAGACGATGCGCGAGTGGGCGCGCCACCGCAATATCGGCCACACCTACCTGGGCGTGTGCTCGGACAAGACCACGGGTCGGCGCTCCGACGACGACGGCGACACCGCCCGTGATCTGGCCGAGTTGGCGATGCCGGTCTCAACCGACCGTGACCAGATCGCTCTGGCTCTCGCAAGACCGGCCGGCAACAGGATGCGGGTCGTCTTCAGCACCTACCAGTCGCTGCCGGTGCTGTCCGAGGCGCTGCCCGCGGACTTCACGTTCGACCTGGTGATATGCGACGAGGCGCATCGCACCACCGGCGTCGATCAGCCGTCGGCGGACGAGACATCGGCGTTCCGGCTCATCCACGACGAGCAGCGAGTGCCTGCGCAGTTCAGGCTGTTCATGACGGCCACGCAGCGCATCTACACGGCTGCCGCGAAGGCGCGGGCCGCTACCAAGGACAGCGACGTCTACTCGATGGACGATGAGCAGCTTTACGGGCCTCTGCTGTATGAGATGTCCTTCTCTGATGCTGTGGATCGTGGGCTGCTATCGGACTACGAAGTTCTGATCGTGGCACATTCCGAGTCGCAGTTGACCGCCGGGATGAGCAACCGCCTAGCTGCCATCAACAGCGCCGGCGGCCGCCGCCAGATCGTCACCAAGGAGGACGCCGTCAAGCTCCTCGGCTGCTGGGACGCGCTGGCAGACCCCAACACCACCGGCGTCTCGCCGGACCGGGTTGCGGGCCAGATGGCAGCAGAGGTCACCGCGGGCGGCGGCAAGGGGCATCTGCGCACCGCGATTGCCTTCACCAACACGGTCAAGCTCTCCAAGGCGATCGCGGGACCCTCGAGCGAGACGTCCGGTCTGTGGCAATACGTGGCTGCCGAAGCTCCCCCCCCCGCGACAGGCGGTGTAGGCACAACCAAGCTGCTTGAGTTGTCCGTCCGGCACGTGGACGGGTCAACACCGGCGATTGCCAGAGCCGCACAGCTGGACCGGCTGCGCGGTGAGCCCGAGCCGGGTGTTTGCCGTGTGATCTCCAATGCGCGGGTGCTCACCGAGGGTGTCGACGTTCCCGCCCTCGACGCGATCCTGTTCCTGCAGCCCCGCAAGTCCAAGATCGACATAGTGCAGGCCGTGGGCCGGGTGATGCGTACCTCGCCCGGCAAGGAGAAGGGCTACATCGTGATCCCGGTCGTGGTGCCCGAGGGCAGGGCCGTGAACGATGTGGACGTTCTGGAGGGCTCGGACTTCGCGGTCGTGTGGGATGTGGTGCGTGCCTTGCGCGCCCACGACGAGCGCATGGACATAGATGTCAACCATCTCGACGCGGCCCGCAACTCCGAGCGCATCTCGCTGCTGGACCGCAGCAGCGACCATCCCATCGATGACCTGTTCGACGATGTTGAGCAGTTGAGGTTCCTGCTCGACGAGAGGATCGCCTCCAAGCTGGTCGACCGGTGCGGCGACCGCCAGATGTGGCCCTCATGGGGCGAGAAGGCCGCCAGGGTCTGCGAGCAAGTGCGCAAGAGGGTGGACGCAGAGCTGGCGAGACCCGAGACCGACGCTGCCTTCAACGCCTTCGTGCAGGCGATGCGATCGGTCGTGGGTGATCACCTGACCGAAGATCAAGCGGCTGAGATGATCGCCCAGCACGCCGTCACCATACCGATCTTCGACTGCCTCTTCGCCGATTCGCAGTTCGCCGAGTCGAACCCGGTGTCGATAGCGATGACCACGCTGCTGGAGTCCTTCGCAGCCTCGGCGGGAACAGATGCTGAGCACTTGTTCGAGGAGGAACTGCGGCCGCTGCGCCGAGCCTACCGGAGCATGGAGTCCGTGTTCGCCGGAGCGCTCACGCCCGCGGCCAAAGTCGACGTGCTCAGGGAGATCTACGAGGGGTTCTTCAGGGCCGCGATGCGCGACACCGTGAAGCGCCTGGGCATCGTGTACACGCCGGTGGAGATCGTGGACTTCATCATCCGCTCGGCCGATGCCGTCTGCCGCAAAGAGTTCGGCGTGGGCCTCACCGACGAGAGCGTCAACATCCTCGACCCATTCACCGGAACGGGCACGTTCATCTACCGGCTGCTGACGCTCCAGGACGCCGACGGCAACTTCGTGATCCGGGACCGCGACCTGCACCGGAAGTACGGTTCCGAGTTGTTCGCCAACGAGGTGGTGCTGCTCGCCTACTACATCGCCGCCATCAAGATCGAGGCCGGCATGGCCGAGCGCCACGGGTTCGACAAGGACGCCTACGCCCCCTTCCCCGGCATCACCTTCAGCGACACATTCTTGACGTCCGAGCGATCAGGCCCGAGCCGGCTGCCCGGCTTCGCCGACAACATCGCCCGCCAGAGTCGGTTGGGCGAGGTCCCGATCACCGTCATCATGATGAACCCACCCTGGTCGGCAGGCCAGAAGTCCTCAGGCGACGACAACCCCGGCATCGACTACCCGCACATCGAGCAACGGGTGCGCGAAACCTACGGAGCACGCCACCGCGAGGTCACCGGTCGCGGCGCGGGCGGCAACTCATCCGGCAACCTCTATGTGCAGGCAATCCGCTGGGCCTCAGACCGTTTGAACGTTCCACGGGATGATCACCCGAAACCCGGCCTGATCGCTTTGGTGCATCCGAACTCGCTGAGCAATGGCACAAGCCTCGCTGGCATGAGAGCTGCCCTTAGGGACGAGTTCACGGACATTTATGTGGTCAACCTCCTCGGCGACGCGATGAAGTCCGGGGAGGAGTTTCGTCGTGAGGGGGACAAGATTTTTGGGGCAGGATCGCGCAACGGCGTCCAGATCACCTTACTAGCTCGCAATCCCGAGAAGGACCTCGACAAGCCAGCCCAGCTTCATTACGCGACCGTGCCGGAAAGAGCGAAACTCGTGCAGAAGTTTGACTGGCTCAGTTCTCTGAGCGATGTCATCAGCGACCAGTTCGAACACGTGCCTGTGACCCCGCGTCATGACTGGGTGAACTTAACGGACGGCACCTTCAAAGATATGGTGCAAGTTTGTACTACATCGCATGGAAGATCGGATAATCTACTGCTTGGAGTAAACGCGAGTGGAGTTAAAACCAATTGTGATACATATGTCTACTCATTTGACTATAGGGACCTCATCAAGAAAGTAAGCGCGCTCATCGACGCTTACGATGCTGCACTGGCGCGAGTTATGACCGTGTCCAAGAGTAGTGTTCAGAAGCAGGTCATCGAACAGGTCACCAAGAACACAGATCTGGGGACAATCAAATGGACGGACACACTAAAGCAGTCTCTCCGGCGTGGTGAAGTTATCGAGTTCGACGAGTCGCGAATCCGAGAGGTGCTGTATCGACCTTTTGTGAAGGTCTGGCTATACGAGGACGCGCGCATACTGAGTTCCGTGAAAGCCGTCTCGGCCCTGTTCGCAGCGACCCCCCCCCCCCCCGCAGACGGAATGGAGCGCACGACCGCGAGGGGATCTGCCTGGCAAGCCCCAACAGTCGGGCCATCTTTGGAGCCGTCGCCACGAACGTCGCTCCCGACCTCTGCGCCGCCGGAACGAACCAGCCCTCACGGGTCGTCCCGCGAGCACGGGGATCACGATGACAGGCCCCTCGAACATGGCGGTGTTCGGAGTGCTGGCCGCGGATCAGCTCCCGGACCTTCATCTAGCGGGTCCGGGCCAGCAGACGAGGGTCATAGCTCGCATCAAGCAATGAGATCCGCCATGCTCAGCGGTACCCGCATCAACGTCGCCGCAGACGCTGGTGACAGGTCGTCGCAAGCACCGACCCCCCCCCCCGGCGGACAGAGATCATCCTCACAAACCTCACCCAGCAGATCCCGTTCGGGGTCGTCGCCACCAACACCATCTACGACCTCTGCGTCACCGGCAGGCAAACGCGGGGAACACCCCGGAAGCGATCATGATCACAGGCACGTCGAACATGACCTTTCACGCGCTGGCGACAGCCCTGATGCCGGACCTGGCAGCGATCAAGGGATCCCAACAGACGCGGGTGATGCCTCGCACCAAGCAATGAGATCCGACACGCTCAGCGATGCCCAAGTCAACGCTGCCGCATACGCTGGCGACGCCCCGCAGCAAGCAGCCCCCCCCCCCCCGGAGGTTGTGCGATCACGATATCCACACCCTCCAACACCAGCGTCTTCGCGGTGTTGGCAACCGACAGAGTGTGCGATCTCAAGGCAGCGGGTATCGCAGCAGCCTGTCGGGTCATCCCAGAGAGGCGATCCTCGTGAGCACTCCCTCGAACCGAACGGTCTTCGCGCTGCTCGCTACGGGTCGAATCTCAGACCTGCACGCCCTGGATCCGGCCGCACGGCTCATCCCGCGGAGGCGATCCTTGTGAAGAGTCCGGCGCCCGTCGGCACCCCGGACGCGGTTCTCGCCGCGGGCCTGATGCAAGACCTCAATGGCCTCTCACCCGGCATCGGCGGCTGCCGGGCCGTCCCGCGCCGTCGGCCAAGTACCTAGCCCACCAAGAAATCCGGTGCTACACGCCATGCCGCTGACCTGGAGCCAGTCCAGAGTCCGGACAGGACGAGCCCGGCAGCCCGAACGCGAGCCGTCCCTCGGAGCTCGACGCCAACGAAGGAGCCCGAATGGAACAGACCCTTGGCCTCGACCTGCCCGAGGTCTCGACCGACGCCGACAACATCACGGACTGGGCGCTGGCCGAGTTCCAGGCCCGCTACGGGGCGCACATCACAAAGGACGACATCTGGGAGTACCTGTACGGCGTGATGCACGCCCCCGACTGGCGCGAGCGCTACCGCCATGACCTGCAGCGCAACCTGCCCCGCATCCCGCTCGCCGACGATTTCGAGGCGTTCCGCTCGGCAGGGCGCAGGCTGATGGATCTCCACATCGGCTACGAGACTGTCGACGAGTGGCCGGTCGAGTGCGAGGTGGAGGAGATGCTCGACGGGGGCGGTCTCGACGCCGGCGCCTATCGCATCGAGACACGGATGCGGTGGGGCAAGAACGCATCGGGCGACGAGGATCGCACGGTGCTGATGATCAACGACCGTTGCCGCCTCGTCGGGATACCCGCCGAGGCCGAGAGCTACACGGTCTCGGGCCGTTCCCCCCTGCAGTGGGCCATCGACAGCCTCCGCGTCAAGCACGACAGGGCCTCGGGCATCATCGACGACGTCAACGGGTGGCGCCAGTGGGCCGACGAGCCGTTCAACCTGATACGGCACCTGCGCCGGCTCGTCACCGTGTCGGTCGAATCATCGCGGATCATCGACAGCCTCCCACCAGCCCTGCCGCCCGCCGCAAGCGAGCCATAGCCGGCCAACGACGCAAGCGAGCCGTAGCCGCCCCTGGGTGCTCCAGCGACACCACCCGCCGGGCACCCCCGCAGCCGCTCGCACCATCGCCGCTCGCAGACACGAAGCGGCCCAACCCTCGGCGAGCCGCACGGGACCCCATCGCGGTCGTAGCCGGCACTTGCCGACCACGAAGGCAGCGCCACCAAGCCATGTATCCTGCGCCCATGAAGGCGGTGACGATCACGATGCCCGAGCATCTGGATGCTGAAGCCACTGCCGAGGCGCGACGTCTTGGGATCTCCAAGTCCGAGTTGGTTCGACGCGGGCTGGCTGCCGTATTGCCTGCCGCGAAGTCTGAGCCCGGCGACAACGAATGGCTCGAGTTGGCAGGATTCGGCGAAGTCGGGGTAAGTATCGAACCGGGCGAGATCGACGAAGCCGTCTACGGCTAGTGATCTTCGCTGACACCAGTTGGTGGGCGGCCTGGGTCCTGCCCACCGACACCCGCCACCGCGACGCGCTGGACATGATCACGCGAGTGAGCGCTAGAGAGCAGGTGCTCACGACGAACCTGGTTGTGGGCGAGACATGGACGCTGTTACGACGCAGAGCGAGTCACCGTACGGCCGTCGGCTTCGTCGATCGGACACAGGAACTCCAGTCGTCAGGCAAGTTGTCCGTACACGCAGTGACCGCCAACGACGAGTCGAGGGCATGGCGCTGGCTGAGGCATCGTGACGAACGAGAATATTCCTTCGTCGATGCTGTGAGCTTCGAGGTGATGCGCTCCCGAAATCTCCACGCTGCCTTGGCATTCGACAACGACTTCGCAGCGGCAGGCTTCATCGAGCTTCGTCCCTGACGATGCCGCGACGCGTTTCGGCTAGCCGGCCAGGATGGTTGTGATCTCCTGGTCGTCCAAGCGGCGGAAGGCTCGGCGGCCGTTGCGGCGGTCCAGCACGGCGGCCTCGAGGCTCTCGGCGCCGAGGGAGCGCTCGGGGCCTGCGAGGGCGATCACGGCAGCGCGCACACCACCGGCGAGCGATCTCGGGGCATCGGGCAGAGCCGTGGCGAAGCGCTCCGAGATCTCCTCGGTCTCGCCGCCCAGCACCACCCAGTCGTCCTCGTCCATCACCGTCCCGTCATAGAGGATGTGGAACAGCTGATCGTCGCCGCCATCGGGATCGAGGCCGACCTCGGCCACAAGGATCTCAACCTCCATCGGCTTGAGGTCGTGTGTGAAGACCTGTCCGAGACTCTGGGCATAGGCGTTGGCGAGGCTGCGAGCATCCACGTCCTGGCGGCTGAAGGCGAACCCCTTCAAGTCGGCGTGACGCACGCCGGCGATCCGCAGCTGGTCGAACTCGTTGTAGCGGCCCACCCCTGCGAAGGCGATGCGGTCATAGATCTCGCTGACCTTGCGGAGCGTGCTCGACGTGTTCTCGGCCACTATCGCCACGCCGTCCTGATAGCGAAAGGCGACGAGGCTGCGACCCCGGGCGATCCCCTTGCGGGCATAGTCGGCCCGGTCCTTCATCATCTGCTCGGGCGCCACGTAGAACGGAATGGTCATCGCCCCACCCGCTCCCGCTCGGCATGCAGCGCGTCCACCCCTAGCACCCGCTTATGCCCGGCATACAGCGTCTCCGGCCTCACGACCTGCCCCGGCCCGCGGCTGAGTCGACGGACCCTCACGACCCGCTCTCGGCGTCTGTGCCGCGGCGGCTGCGGTGGCGGCGCAACAGGCGCTCGGTGCGGCGGCGCAGCTCACCGTCCTCTAGGCGCTCGTAGCCGCCCGCGCCGATCACCGCCACCACCGGGAACACGTCCCGCACCGGGTCGGGCCCGCTGGTGGCAGAGTCCGCGTCGGAAGCCACGAACAGCGACTCGAGCACCAGATCGACCGCCGCGCTCCTGGTCATCGACGGCCGGAAGCCCATCTTCACCACCGTGTCCGCGTGCAGCGACCCCGAGCCCGTCGCGGCGTGGTCGCGCTCCTCGTAGCGGCCCCCGGTCACGTCGTACTCGAAGATCCGGCCCTGCTCCGCCGCCGTGTCATAGCCCGCGAAGATCGGCACCACGACAAGCCCCTGCATGGCGGCGGGCAGGTTGGCCCGCACCATCTGCCCGAGCTGGTTGGCCTTGCCCTCGAGGCTGATGGGGGTGCCCTCCACCTTCTCGTAGTGCTCGAGCTGGAGCTGGAACAGGCGCACCATCTCCATCGAGGGCCCCGCCGCGCCCGCAATGGCCACCCCGGAGTAGCGGTCGGCGGGAAACACCTTCTCGATGCGATGATTGCTGATCAGGTGACCGGCAGTGGCCCTGCGGTCACCGGCGAGCACCACCCCGCGGCGAAGCGGACAGACACGCAAGTCGTGCCGTGGCGCACACTCTCCGCCAGCAGCGACCCGCCCGCCGCTACCGGGGCGCCGGCACCGCCAAAGTTCCCGGCAGCAGCAACCGAGCCGGCAACCCCCAAGCCGGCAATCCCCGAGCCGGCAGTCTCGGAAGCGCCGGCCGTGCTCAGGCGCAGCAGTGCCGCGAAGTCCGGGCCGGGATCCTCGTGCGGCCCGAAGCGCGGCAGTATCACTCTCCGCCCTTCTGGATGTAGCTCTTGACGAAGTCCTCGGCGTTGGTCTCCAGCACCTCGTCGATCTCGTCGAGAAGATCGTCGAGCTGCTCCTTGATGTCCGAGCCCCGCTCCGAGGCCGGCGGCGCCTGCTCGACGGACTGCTCCCGCGGTGCGGGGGACGGCCTGCGGATCTGCTCTCGTTCGGCCACAGTGGTTCCTTTCAGATTGCTGGTGCCTGGAGGTGCTCGTGCCTGGACGCCTTGGAAGTTCGCTAGCGGCACTCTTCAAAGAGGCTAGATGCCCTGGGCTCCCGAGCGGCGCACGCCCTACGTTCCCTGGGCGCCCAGGCGGCGCAATAGCTCGCGGGCCGAGCCGCACTCCTCGAAGAGCGTTCCCACATGGGCGACGGTACCCCGGCCCGGCTCGGCCATGGACACGCGCCGCAGCGAGCCCTCGCCGAGGTCGAAGACGATCGAGTCCCAGTTGGCCGCCACCACGTCCGCAGCGAAGCGTTGGAGGCAGCGGCCGCGGAAGAACGCCCGCGTGTCCGGCGGCGGCTCCGTCATGGCCCGCTCGGCCGCCGCGTCGTCCACCAGCACCTCCAGCCCGGCACGTGCCGCCAGGCAGCGGTCGGGACGGAGGTCGTGATACTGGATGTCCAGCATCCGCAGGCGCGCGTCGCTCCAGTCGAGCCCGTGGCGCTGCCGGTATCCCTCGAGCAGCCGGAGCTTGGCCACCCAGTCGACCTGGGCGGCCGCCTCCATCGGGTCGCGTTCCAGCCCGCTCAGCACCGCCTCCCAGCGCCGCAGCACCTCGCCGGCCACAGCGCCGCCCACCGCATCGGCGCCGTGCCGCTCCAGGTAGTCCCGCGCCTGCGAGAGCAGCTCCCACTGCACACCCAGAGCGGTGACGGTGGTGCCGTCGGCAAGCTCCAGCGCGGCCCGCAGCGTCAGATCGCGGCTGACCCGCCGCAATGCGCCCACCGGCGAGGCGAAGCGCCACTCGCGGCGCAGCGCGTCGTCCTCGGTCATGGCCATCACCAGCGCCGTGGTCCCGACCTTGAGAAAGGTCGCCGCCTGGGCCATGTTGGCGTCGCCGACGATCACATGCAGGCGCCGGTACTTGGCGGCGTCGGCGTGGGGCTCGTCGCGGGTGTTGACGATGGGGCGCTTGAGGGTGGTCTCGAGCCCCACCTCCTCTTCGATGAAGTCGGCACGCTGGGTGAGCTGGTAGCCGGACTCCTCCAGGCGCATGCCGGGCGCCTCGAAGCCCACCTTGCCGGACCCCGCGAAGATCTGGCGGGTGACGAAGTGGGCCGTGGCGTGAGAGACGATGCGCGAGAAGGGAACCGACCGGCTGATCAGGTAGTTCTCGTGGCAGCCGTAGCTGTTGCCCCGACCGTCGCAGTTGTTCTTGTAGACGACGATCTCCTCGCCCGGCGGCAGCAGCGCCCCGGCCGCCTGCATGGACCTGACGGTGATCAGCTCGCCGGCACGGTCATAGAGCAGCACCGACTCGGCGTCGGCACATTCCGGCGTCGACATCTCCGGGTGCGCGTGATCGACGTAGTAGCGGGCCCCGTTGGTGAGCACGGCGTTCACCAGGTGGGTCTCGATCTCAGGCGGCAGCGAGCCTGCGGGCGCGCCGCCGCGGGCGTCGTTGCCGGGGGTCTCGTCGGTGAAGTCCCACCCGACGGCGGAGCGGGCGCGCTCGGCAGCCTGCCCGCACGTCGCCAGATAGGCGTTGATCAGCAGCGACGACGCCGAGATCGGGTTGGGCTCGGTCGCACCCCGGTGCACCACGCCGTACTCGGTCTCGATCCCGAGCGTCTTGGCAACTGTCATCTGCCCGCCACGACCCCCGCGGAACGCCGGACTCCGGGCAGGCCGGCTAGAGGATCTGCGAGAGGAACAGCTTGGTGCGCTCCTCGCTGGGGCTGGTGAAGAAGTGCTCGGGCGGGCCCGTCTCGACGATCTGGCCGTCCTCCATGAAGATGATCCGGTCGGCCACCTCCCGCGCGAAGCCCATCTCGTGGGTGACCACCATCATCGTCATGCCCGACAGAGCCAGCTCCTTCATCACGTCGAGCACCTCCTTGATCATCTCGGGATCGAGCGCCGAGGTGGGCTCGTCGAAGAGCATGATCCTCGGCTCCATGGCCAGCGCCCGGGCGATGGCGACCCGCTGCTGCTGGCCGCCGGAGAGCTGGCCGGGATACTTCGCGGCCTGCTCGGGTATGCCCACCCTCTCAAGCAGCGAGCGGGCCAGCTCCTCGGCCTCGCCCTTGGGCTTCTTGCGCACCCAGATCGGCGCCAGCGTGATGTTCGCGAGCACGGTGAGGTGCGGGAACAGGTTGAACTGCTGGAACACCATCCCCACCTCGGAGCGGATCTTCTCGATGTTGCGCAGGTCGTTGGTCAGCTCGACGCCGTCCACGACGATCCGTCCCTCCTGGTGCGCCTCCAGGCGGTTGATGCAGCGGATCCAGGTGGACTTTCCCGAGCCCGACGGCCCGAGCACCACGACGACCTCGCGCTCCTTGATGACCGCGCTGATCCCGTCGAGAGCCTGGAAGTCCCCGAACCACTTGTTCACGCCCTCGCACACGATCATGTCGTCGCGGCCCGCTAGCTCCTCGCTCAAGGCGATGGTGGCGTCGCCCGTGCTCATGGTCTCGCTCCTCTCAATGCCTCTCATTCAATGCCTCTCATTACTCCCGATCCGGGCTTGCGATCCAGCCGGCGCGGCTAGCGCTCGCCCACCCCCAGCCGCTTCTCCAGCCGCTGGCTGTGCTTGGACATGCTGTAGGCGAAGATCCAGTAGACGGCACACACGAACAGCAGCCCCTCGCGCTTGACCCCCAGGAACTGCGTCTGCGCGGGGATGACGTTGTTGGCCATGCGCAGCACGTCGAACACCCCGATGATCGCCAGCAGCGACGTCTCCTTGAAGGTGGCGATCATCTGCCCCACCAACGGCGGGATCGACACGCGCAGCGATTGGGGCAGCACGATGAACAGGGTGCGCTGCACGGTGCTCAGGCCCATCGCGTCGGAGGCCTCGTACTGCCCCTGGCGCACCGCCTGCAGTCCCCCCCGCACGTTCTCGGCCAGGTAGGCGGCGGAGAACAGCGTGTATCCCAGCGTCGCCGCGGCGAGCTGGCTGATGCTCATGCCGTCGGGCAGGAAGAGCTGCAGGATGATGGCGAAGAAGATCAGGATCGTGATCAGCGGCACACCTCTGATCACCTCGATATAGCTGGTTGCGAGCACCCTGAAGATGGGCAGCTTGGAGGTGCGCGCCAGTGCCAGCAGCACGCCCAGCGGGAACGAGAACATGATCGTGAACACCGCCACGATGACCGTGACCGCGAACCCGCCGATGAGGGCCTCTGTCGGCGTCTCCACCGTGGAGGGAGAGTTCATGATCGTGGCCATGTAGTGGAACAGGGCCGTTCCCGCCACCCAGACCACCAGCAGGCGCACCCGCTTGGCCCTCTCGCCCGCGAAGTTGTGGGCCAGCAGCGCCACGAGCGCCAGCAGCAGGAAGCTGAGCCTCACCTTCTGCAACATCGAGTACCAGCCGAAGAAGCCCGCCACCCAGTTGAACACCGCCAGAGCCAGCAGCATCACGGCAAGAACGCGGCCCAGCTCCCCGATCCTGGGGTTGGTGAGCCCCCAGAGCACAGCTCCCCCGAAGGCGGCGAAGAGCACGGCCACCGGGACGTCCACCGCCAGGACGCGGTCCCAGTCGAGATCCGGGTCGCGCAGCACCACCCAGAACAGCACGAACGGGCACAGCAGCCAGGCGAAGTTGAGCGTCATCCGCAGCCGCGCCAGCAGGCCGCGGCCGCGCAGCAGCCGGCCGAGCGCGATGGCCGCCACCAGCAGCAGCCAGATGACGGTCCACGGGAGCTTGGTGGTCATGGCCACGGTGCGGCCCGGCTCGGCGATGAACTCCCCGTCGGCGAAGGCGTAGTGCCCCCACGGGTACACCCACCCCGACAGCACCAGCAGTCCCGCAAGCCCGACCGCCAGCTCCACCACCGGCACGAAGGTGTTGCGGCGCCTGGCGTCGCCCAGGCCGCGCCACAAAGCCGCTCCCCCGCCGGCCAGCACCGCCGCGGCCAGCCACCAGACCCAGCGGTCGGCCATGGCCTCGTCGAACGACTCCCTGACTATGTCGCCGGAGCCGTCGCGCAGCACGACCCCGTCTGAGTCCTTGAGCGCCGAGGGCTGGCGCAGCAACACGCCCAGGGCGATGGTCGTCCCGACGGCCATCATGTTCATCGAGATCTTCTTCATCGACATGCCCCGGCCCCGCCCCGCGAGCAGTCCCAGCGACAGCCCCGCCAGCACCGCGATGACACCCGTGCACACCCAGATCCGGCTGTACTGCTCCGACGGGTAGGCGTGGGTGAAGATCAGCCGCAGGTTGGTGCGCACCGCCTCCCAGCTGCGCTCCTCGCTGAACGTGAAGTTCAGCAGGCCCCTGAAGCTCAGCAGGATCAGAGCGGCGAACACCACCGTCAGCACCGAGTTGAGCGGCGTCGAGAAGAGGTTCCTGCGGGCCCACTCCCGCGCCGACAGGCTCGGCTCCTCGGGCTGGCCCGCGGGCGACGCCGATGCCGCCGCGGCGGCCTGACTCTGCGACGGCTCGGGGACCGCCGCGGCGCCGGAGCCCCTCGACGGCGGATGCGGAGGTTGAGCCTGGGGTGCCATCTCAGCGCTCCACGATCTTGAGCCGGACATTGAAGAAGTTCACGATCACCGAGATCGTGAGCGAGCACGCCAGGTAGAACAGCATCCAGATCGAGACGACCTCGAGCGTCTTGCCGGTCTGGTTGTACACCGACTGGCCCACCTGCACCAGGTCGCTGTAACCGACGGCGATGGCCAGGGACGTGTTCTTGGTGAGGTTGAGGTACTGGTTGCCCAGCGGCGGCAGGATCACCCGGAAGGCCTGGGGCAGGACGACCCGTCGCAGCATGGTCACCCGGCGCAGCCCGACGGCCTGGGCCGCCTCCGTCTGGCCCTTGGGCACGGCCAGGATGCCGCCCCGCACGATCTCGGCGATGAACGCCGCCGTGTAGAGCACCACACCGAAATACACCGCGGCCAGGCCCTGGATCAGGTTGAGGCCGGCGGGTCCGTAGTTCGGGAAGTTGCCGAGCTGCTCTATGTCGGGCCGCATGGCGTCCACGGGCCGGCCGGTGCGGCCGTCGCCGAACTTGTCGCCGAGCACGCCGAAGAGGTCGCTGCCGGAGTTGATGATCCAACTCGACAGCCCGGGCCAGCCGAGCCACACGAAAGCCACGACGATCACCGCGCCGGTCACAGCGAAGATGATCCGGAAATAGTCGTCGTCGGTCAGCTTCATCAGGCCCGCAGGCGTGCGGTGCCGGGCCAGGAAGCGCCTGATCCACAGCGCCGCCGCGGCCAGGGCCACAAGCGAGATGAGGGCTTGGACGGCGCCCTGCGTCAGGGAGTCGACGGCATCGGCCAGGAAGTCGAAGATCGTCCCGACCCAGCCGAAGATGGGATGCAGGAACCAGCCGACCAACCCGAACACGCCGACCACGGCCACGAGACTGAGCGTCGGGTACGTGTCGCGCCCGGTGGCGTCGTGCAGGCGCGTCCTGGCACGCATGACGAACCACCCGGCGACGGCGCCCATCGCGATGAAGACCATCCACTGGTAGAAGCCGTCGCCCAGGAAGACGCGCGGGATCGAGACCCCCTTGTTGGAGATGTGCAGCCACCCGTGTATCGGCCCCTGGTCGGGCTGCACCCTGGGAAGGCTGGCGATAACGACGAAGATCAGGATGATCTGCACGAGCAGCGGGATGTTGCGCAGCGTCTCGATGAACACGCTGCTGGCCCGGTTGACGATCCAGTTGCTCGACAGCCGGCCCACGCCAACGAGCACCCCGAGCATCGTTGCCATGATGATCCCGCCGATGGAGAGGCGGATCGTGTTCACCATGCCCACCCAGAGCGCCCGCCCGCTGGTGTCGGGATTGGTGTCGATGCCCGAGCTCAGGTCGCTTCCCAGATTCACGCCCAGGAAGTCGTAGCCCGTGGCGATGTCCTTGGCCTCAAGGTTGCTCTGCGCCTGTGCCACCAGGAAATACATGGCGAAGAGCACCAGCAGCAGCGCGATCACCTGCGCCAGCCACTTGACGATGGTGGCGTCGCGGTAGAAGGGTGGGCGCTGCGCCTGAGTCGCGGCCAAAGTGGCTTGCGCAGCGGCGGGCTGGCCTGGATCGGTCTGTTCAGGATCGGACACGCCTGGGCGCCCCCAAGGGGATCGGGTACTGGAAGATCGGGTACTGGAAAGTTCTCAGCCGGAGGAAGATCCGGCACTGGAACGTGTGTGCTAGAAGGTCGGTCGCTGGATGTTTCTCCGCCGCGAACGGCAGCGGGGGCCCGGGACTGGCTCCCGGACCCCCGCTAACTTAGACGAGAACGTCGTTGCAGGTATGCCTTTGGGCAAACCCTGGCTTCGACTACCGGGCCGGAGGCGCGTAGATCAGGCCGCCCTCGAGCCAGCCTGCGTTGGCGGAACCCTCACGTGTCAGGCCCACGGGCACCAGGTGGCGCTCGTACACATCGTTGAAGTTGCCGACCTGCCAGATCACCTGCATGAAGGCGTCGGGCGCCAGCCCCATGGCGCTCTGAAGCTCACTCTCGTCGACTCCCAGCAGGCGCTTCGCCTCGGCATCGAGCATGGTGTCGGCGTTGGCGACCATGTCTTCCACATTGGCCTGGGTGATGCCCTTCTCATCCGCGATGATCATGGCGTACACGGTCCAGTTGACCACGTCGGCGAACCGCGAGTCGTTCTGGCCGTAGGTCGGGCCCAGCGGCTCCTTGGAGATGGGCGTGGGCGGGAAGATCACCCACTCCTCGCCGTCGGGCTGCTGGTTGGCCTTGCGCCCGACGAGGGCCGAACCGTCGGTCGTGATGATGTCGCAGGCACCCTGGATGAAGTTGGTGGTGACGATGTCGAAGTCCTCGAAGGTGTCCAGCCGGATCTCCACCCCGGCCGCCTCGGCGGCATCGGCGATGTTCTGCTCGGTCGTGGTGCCGGCGTTGGTGCAGACGACCGAGCCGCCGATGTCGCTCACCTGCGACATGTTGGTGAAGTCGTCGCTGGCGCGCGCCATGAGCTGCTGACCGTCGTAGTAGGTGGTGGGGCCGAAGTCCATGCCCACCTCGGTGTCGCGGCTCTGGGTCCAGGTGGTGTTGCGCATCAGCACGTCCACCGCGCCGGTCTGCACGGCCGTGAAGCGCTCCGCCGCGGTCAGCGGCGAGAACACGACGGCCTCGGCGTCGCCGAAGAGCGCCGCGGCCACGGCGCGGCAGTAGTCGGCGTCGTAGCCGGTCTGCGAGCCGTCGGGCTGGGTCTCAGAGAACGCCACGGCCGCGCCGGAGACGCCGCAGTGCAACTCGCCGCGGCTCATGACCGTGGCGAGCAGGTCGCCGTCCTGGGCCACCTCGACGACGTCGTCCGGCGGCGGGACGGTCTCGGGCGCCTCGGGCTCGTCGGCCGCTGGGGCTGTGGTCGTTGCCGCTGCGCCGCCGTCATCGCCGTCGTCGTCATCACCGCAGGCCGCAGCGATGAGGGTCACTGCGAACAGCACGGCGAGGACGCGCCATATCTGGGATCTAATCGACATGTATCTCCTCCATGGGATCGTCTTGAAGTCGGCACGCTCGTTTTGAACGTGACACGCTCACCGTAGTAGCAGGGCGCGCGTCTATCAACCAGCCCCCCTGCTTCGCTCTTGGCCGCGCTCTCGACCCGCCGTGACCCGCCGCAGCCCGAGCCGGCGCCGGCGGGTCACAGATACTGGCCGGTCTGGACCCTCTCGATCGAGCGGCCCCCCGACGCCCGGTCCTCGCTTGAGACCAGCGTGCGCACGAAGACGATGTGCTCGCCCTTCTTGCCCGATATCCGAGCCCAGTCGTCGGGGTTGGTCGTGTTGGGCAGGTCCTCGTGCTCCTTGAACTCCTGGCGCACCGAGGCCAGCAGGTCCGCCGTCACGATGCCCCTGGCACCGCCCGCTATCTCGCGCTTGATGGCCAGCTTCTTGGCCCGGCGCACGACGTTCTCGATCATCGCCCCCGACGCGAAGTCCCGGAAGTGCATGATCTCCTTGTCGCCGTTCTGGTAGGTGACCTCCAAGAACTGGTTGGCGTCCGACGGGCGGTACATGTCCTCGACGGCCTGCTCGATCATGGCGCGCACAGCCTTGTCGACATCGCCGCCGCCGGCCGTCTCCACCATCTCGGCCGCTATCGGCAGGGTCGGCGAGAGATAGCGGCCGAAGATCGCCGCGGCGGCCTCGGCGTCGGGACGCTCGATCTTGATCTTCACGTCGAGGCGGCCCGGGCGCAGGATGGCCGGGTCGATCAGATCCTCGCGGTTGGACGCGCCGATGACGATCACGTTGCGCAAGGCCTCGACGCCGTCGATCTCCGCGAGCAGCTGGGGCACGATGGTCGACTCGATGTCGGAGCTGATGCCCGAGCCGCGGGTGCGGAACAGCGACTCCATCTCGTCGAAGAACACGATGACGGGCCAGCCCTGTTCGCTCTTCTCGCGGGCGCGCTGGAAGACGAGGCGGATCTGGCGCTCGGTCTCGCCAACATACTTGTTGAGCAGCTCCGGGCCCTTGATGTTGAGGAAGTAGCTGCGGGCGCCGGCGTCGCCGGACACCTCCGACACCTTCCTGGCCAGGCTGTTGGCGACGGCCTTGGCGATCAGCGTCTTGCCGCAGCCCGGCGGCCCGTAGAGCAGCACCCCCTTGGGGGCGGGAAGGTCGTACTCGGCGAACAGCGCATGGTGAACGAAGGGCAGCTCCACGGCGTCGGTGATCTGTTCGATCTGCGAGTCGAGCCCGCCGACGTCCACGTAGCTGACGTCGGGCACCTCCTCAAGCACGAGATCCTCCACCTCGGGCCGGGGCAGCCGCTCGATGAGCAGGTCGCCCGACGAATCGATGAGCACGCTGTCCCCGCTGCGGATCGGACCTTCGAGCACGTCGGCGCCGAGCTCGACGATGCGCTCCTCGTCGGCACGGCCGACGATGACGGCGCGGTCGCCCCCTGCGAGCAGCTCCTTGACGGTGGCCACCTCGCCCGTGCGGTCGGGGCGGCGCGCCATGACGGCGCTGAAGGACTCGTTGAGCACCACCTGGTCGCCGGCGCGCAACTCCTCGGACAGTTCGGGATGCACCGACACCCGCATCTTCCGGCCGCCCGAGCGCACGTCGACGGTGCCGTCGTCGTTGTGGTCGAGCACCGTGCCGTAGCCGCTCGGGGGCGCGGTGAGCTTCTCCACCTCGTCGCGCAGCGCTCCGATGTGCTCGCGGGCGTCGCGCAGCATGGCGGTGAGCTTCTCGTTCTGCGCCATCGCCTGCGAGAGCCTGCCCTTGGTCTCGGCGAGCCGCTGCTCGGCGGCGCGCGCCCGCTTGGGCGCGTCGTGGAGGCGGCGCTTCAGCGACACCACCTCGCTCTCGAGTTCGGCGACGGCACGGCGCATCCGCGCGGGATCGTTGTGCGCGCCGTCAAGGTCGCTCAAGGGTCACATCCTTTGGCGTTCGCCGGAGCCGGGGCTGCTGCGCCCGCTTGGGCGGAGGGCATCCGTCACATCCTTTAGCGTTCGGGGCCGGTCGCGCACACCCTAGACCGACTCGGCCACGCTCTGGCGCACCGCGGCGCGTCCGACCCCCGCTATGCTTGCCGGGCAGCCGGAAGCTCGCCACGCAGGTTCATGCTTGCAGGTGCATGCATGCAGGTTCGTGCAGGGCGGGCGCTCCGAACCCACACAGACCCCTTATAGAGAGGTGCAGCCCAGCGATGAAGGTCTGGATAGATCAGGACTTGTGCACCGGTGACGGCCTGTGCGAGGAGATCGCCCCCGACGTGTTCACCCTCCTTGACGACGGGCTCGCCTACGTCGTCGAGGACGGCCATGTGTTCGCTGAGCCCGGCGGACCGGACGGGCTCGCCAGCGTGCCGGCCGGGCAGGAGGAGGCCGTCATCGAGTCCGCCGAGGAATGCCCCGGCGAGTGCATCTTCATCGAGGTGTAGGCCCCGAGTCCCGGGTGCTGCGAGTCCGCTGAACGACCCGGCCCGGGGAGGCAGTCGGTGTCTGGCCCCATCAAGGCCGGTGCCATCACCGGTGCACTCTCCTACCTCTGGATGAACAGGCGCTCCAAGCGCAAGGCCGCCAAGTCCGAGGCCGCGGTGTTCGGCGAGGCGTGGCAGGAGGCGATGGCCGCGCTCGCCGCGGTCATCGGGGTGCTGTGGGCCGACGCCGAGATGCGCGCCGCGGCATGGGAGGCCGTTGAGGACAACTTGTCGGGGCCGGCGCTCGAGCAGATACGCGAATGGTGGGCGCAGATGGAGGCGGCCAACGCGCACCTGGAGACGTCCGACGACTGAGCGAGCAGACCTCGGCTCCGGTCGCGGGGCTCCCCACCGGCAAGCGACGAGACAGGTGCGGGCATCCCGACACGAATGCAGGCAGGCAGGCGAAGCCGGCCTGCTCACAGAAGCTCCTCCACGCAGGAGACGAGCTGGCGCACCGTTCGCACCTCGAACACCCCGGTGCAGTGCCGGGCATAGGCCCGCATCTCGGAGTCATGCGTGTCCCAGTGGTGGCGAGGCTCGGGGTTAAGCCAGTAGACGGCGCGGCACCGCCGCGAGATCGACTCGAGCATCGGGGCCCGCGCCTCGCGGTAGTTGGTTCGGGCATCACCGGTGATGAGCAGCGTCGATTCGCGGCGGAGGTCCTGATCGCCCACCTCGTGCCAGAACTGGCTCAGCACCGCCCCGTAGTCGGAGTGGCCCTCGCCGGCGATCACGTTCGTGTTGCGCATGATCTGCCAGGGCTCGATGCCATGGCCCGTGGCGGCGAGCAGCGGGGTGACCTCGTCGACGGCGTCGACGAAGACGAAGCTGCGGCACCTGGACAACTCGGCCGAGAGCGCCGACATCAGGGTCAGCGTGAACACTGAGAAGTCAGCGACCGAGCCCGAGATGTCACAGAGCACGAACAGTTCCGGCCGATGCCGGCGGGCGCGCTCGTAGGCCACATCGATCGGCACCCCGCCCGTGGCGAGCGACCAGCGGACCGTGCGCCGGAAGTTGACGCTGCGGCCACGGCGCGACTGCCTGCGCTTGGCGAGACGTGCCGCGAGCCTCCGAGCCAGGGGTCTGACGGCCTCGCGCATCTCCTCGAGCTGGTTGCGGGTGGCATTCAGGAACTCGATGTCGCAGGCCGCCGTGTCTCCGGCAGCCTGGTCGGGCTCGCCAAGGCGGTAGCGCACCTCGGCTGCCATGAGCCGTTTGAGGCGCTCGATCCGCTCCCGCAGCTCGGCATCGGGCAGTTCCGGGTCGGCTTTGCGCGCGTCGCTCATCAGCCGCGCCAGGTCAGCGGCTCGCAGCACGCGATGGAGATGGTGCCGCTCGCCCCGCAGCTCGCCATCGAAGCCGCCGTGGGTGGCCACGAGGCGCGCGGCCAGCGCCGCCGGGTCGGCACCGAACGCCGCGACGCTCACCGCCCCGCCGCCGGCGGCGCACTCGTCAACACCGCCGGGGGCAACGCCGCCGGGGGCGCTGAGCGGGAACAGCCGGTCGAAGGCGGCGTCGAACAGCGCCAGATGGCGCCGGCTCTTGACGAGGGTGGCACTCAGGGCTCCCCGGAACTCCGAGCGGGTGCCCAGATTCACGTGTGTCACGGCCTCGGCGGCGTCGATGATCTCGGCCAGCGTGACGCCCGCGCCGCCGGCCCGCAGGCTGTGGCCGAGGCGGGCCACCCGTTCGGCGACGGCCTCGCCGGCGAGCCTCTCCAACTCGATCCCCCGCTCAACGAACCCGCCGGGGCGTTCGGCGACAGCCTCGCCGGCGAGCCTCTCCAACCGGGCCGGCGCGACCCGGTGCTCAGTCACCGGCTCCCGAACACGCCGGCTCGAACACGCCGGAACACCCTGCCGGAACACTCCGCGAGAATCTTGCGAACCTTGCGCTGCCGGCCCTGTATACCTTACGCTGGCATGGTGGCACGAATGAACGGCCCAAGGTCGCGGCGAGAACACGAGCGCACGCGGCACCGCTGCAACAGCACACGAACACAGTACAACACGGCGCCGCCACCACAGCCCTGCAGGACAACCCTGCAAGGCGCTACAGCCCTACAAGACAGCCCTGCAACACGGCACCGCTGGAGCAACAGATGACGCAGTACACCACGGACTTCGGGTCGCTCGACGACCACACCATGGGCGGGGTCCAGATCGTCGACGACGACCCCAAGCACTACGCCTTCTCCAACATCTTCGACGTGGCGTCGCGCGCCGCGCCCTATGAGAAGGTCGCAGTCGGCAAGAACCTGGAGTACGTGCTCGAAGCGATCCGGGCCGAGGGCACCAGCGAGTGGCGGGCCTCGGCCCACGACGAGTTCGCCCTCGTCATGGACGGTACGGTGCGCATCGAGCTGCTCGATCCGGACGCGACCCTGGTGGAACCCGGCGCCAACGGCTCCGTGGGCCTGAGCGGCCGGCCGGCGGGCAGTCCCATGGGCACCGTCACGGCTTCGAGGGGCCACATGACCCTGCTGCCGGCGGGCAAGGCCTACCGCATGCACTGCGACGGCGTGGCCGCGGTGCTGCTGCAGACGGTGGAGGGGCCCGACACCGTCTTCCGGTGGGCCGACATCTGCCAGACGTTCTAGCCAGACGTTCTAAGAGCACCGCAATAGCGCTGCAAAGACGATCTCTCACACCCATCCGCAACGCTCAAGGGAGGCGACAGGACCGTGACCATCACCGAGCAGGCGCCCAACAGCCTGGGGTACAGGCAGTTCAGGGTTGGCGGGTTCGCCTTCAGCCGCGACGAGTACTTCGTGACCGTCGAGTGGCCCACCGGCAACCACCAGATGCCCGTGGACCAGTGGCTGCGGGCTCTCCAGCGCGACGTGGCCTGGGGGTTCTTCTACGGCATCGTCAACTTCGACGATGTGATCGGGACGATGAACCACTACGGCAACGTCGACATGTTCGCGGGCCGCTTCAACGAGGCCTACCGCCGGGCCGAGGTGGACTACAACGAGAACTTCGCCCACGACGAGCTGCTCGACTGCTTCAAGGCCATGCTGTCGGACTGGACCAACGACGGCTACGACCCCTTCGCCGCGCCGCTGGAGACGGGCAGCGCCTTCGGCCCGAGCAACGGCTCCAACGACGCCGCGGTCACGCGCCGGCGCGTCGTGGCGCAGCGCATGGTGGGCGTGCCGGGGGACGAGCCGCTGCGCAGCGACGAGTCGGGCTTCCCCGTCAACCGCGGCTTCGCGGACGTCGACCAGGGCGAGCCGGTGATCGAGGCGTCGCCGGGATACGAGGACGAGGTGTGCGCGTTCAACCTCTACGCCTACCTCTCGCGATCCGATGTCACCTGGAACCCCTCGGTCGTGTCGGCCTGCCGCGAGAGCCTCTACTGCCCCACCACCGAGGAGTTCACACTGCCGGTCATCCACGGCAACGACCGGGTGGAGTGGTTCGTGCAGATCAGCGATGAGATCCAGTGGGACGTGGAGGACAGGGACACCGGCGCCAAGCGGGCCAGGGTCATCATGAGGCCCGGCGACGTGGCCGCGATGCCCGCCGACATACGCCACCAGGGCTACGCCCCCAAGCGGGCGATGCTGCTCGTGTGGGAGAACGGCTCCGAGCGGATCCCCGAGATGATCGCCAGGGGCGAGGCGCCGGTACACCCCGTCGACTTCTAGAGATCTCGCCGCCTCCAGGGATCAAGTCTCGCCGGCGCCGGCAATCAGGTCGCGCGGCTTTCCAACCGCACCAGTTTGTCCGCTGTGTGGTAAGTTGTCCTCACAGCGGACGAGGAGTAGAGGGGGCTCGGCAGTTGGTCCACGGCGCCGGCAACCGCTCAGACGAGGCCCCGAGCGGCCGGTGAGCGCAACCGAGTTCACCTACGACGCGCTCGCGGGCCGCGTCGTGTTCGGAGCCGGCTCGCGCCGCTCGCTGGCCACCGAGGCCAGGGCGATGGGCGCGCAGCGCATCCTCGTCATAGCATCCCGCGACGAGGACGCCCTCGCCGCCGAGCTCATCGGCCTGCTCGACGGCGACGGCCTCGTTACCGGACGGTTCGCCGACGTGGTTCAGCACGTCCCCACCCACAAGGCGCAAGCCGCGGCCGCGGCGGCCCGCGACCTGGGCGCTGACACCGTGCTCACGGTCGGCGGCGGCTCGGCCACCGGTTTCGGCAAGGCGGTCGTGCGCTGCCTCGGCCTGCGCCAGATCGCGGTGCCGACCACCTACGCGGGCTCGGAGATGACGGCCATCTGGGGGCTGAGCGACGGGGGCCACAAGCAGGTCGGCGTCGACGCCCGTGTCAAGCCCGCGCTTGTGGTCTATGACCCTGAGCTGACCCTCACCCTGCCGCCGCACATCGCGGGCCCCTCGGGCATGAACGCCCTGGCGCACTCCATCGAGGGCCTATACGGACCCGGCGCGAACCCCTTCCTCGGCTTCATGGCGCTGGAGAGCATCCGCGTGCTGCACCGCGAGCTGCCGGCCGTGATGGCGCGGCCCGGCGACATCGGGGCGCGGACCGCCGCCCTCTACGGCGCCTACCTCGCCGGGGTGGTGCTGGCGGGCGGTGGGACGGCGCTGCACCACAAGACCTGCCACGTGCTCGGGGGGCTGTTCAACCTCGACCACGGCGGCATGAACGCGGTGGTGCTTCCGCACGCGCTCGCCTACAACGCGCCGGCGATCGCGGAGATCATCGAGGACGTCGCCGCGGTGCTGGAGGTGGCCGCGCCGGAGGTGCCGGCGGCCTTCTTCGATCTCGCCGGCGCCATCGGCGCGCCGAGAAGTCTGAGGGCCCTGGGCATGCCTGCCGGCGGGCTCGACGAGGCAACCCGCAGGGTTGTGACCGAAGCGGCCGCCAACGTGCGGCCACCCGAGGAGGGCGGGATCCGGCGGATGCTGGACGACGCCTTCCATGGCCGCAGGCCGGCCGTAGCAGCCGGCCGCTGACCACCGAAAGGAATCCCAATGGAAGAACCCAAGAGGACCACGACGTCGAGGCGGCATTTCCTGGGCGGTGCCGCCGCCGTGGGCCTGGGCGGCGGGCTGCTCGCCGCCTGCGGCGACGACGAAGAGACCGTGGCCGCCACGACGACCACCGCAGCGGCCGCGGCGGCCACCACCGCCGCGCCCACCACGACCGCGGCGCCCACGACGACCGCGGCCGGCGCAATGTCGGACATCCCGCGGGCCAAGATCGGCTTCGTGACGCCCCGCAGCGGCCCGCTCGCCGCCCTCGGCGAGACCGACGACTTCGTGCTGGCGCAGATGCGCGAGCTGCTGGGCGACCGCATCGAGATCATCGACAAGGACACCGAGACCGACGCGACCCGCGCCGGCGAGGTCACCAACGAGCTCATCGCCGAGGGCGTCAGCCTGGTGCTCTGCGGGGGCACGCCCGACACCACCATCCCGGTGGCCGCGGCCTGCGATCTGGGCGAGACCCCGTGCCTGTCGACGCTGGCCCCCTGGCAGCCGCACTACTCCAACGTCAAGGGCGCCCCTCCGGGCCCCGAGCCGGCGTCGGTGTGGAACCACCACTTCTTCTGGGGCGTCGAGGACCTCACCGCGGTGTTCCTGGCCCTGTGGTCCCAAGCGGGCGTCGAGCCGATCATCGGCGCGCTCTGGGCCGGCGATCCCGACGGCATGGCCTTCGGAGACCCGGTGACCGGGCAGCCGCCCGCCTTCGAGGCCGCCGGCTACACCATCATCGACGACGGCCGCTTCGATCTCGGCACCCAGGACTTCTCGGCACAGATCGCCTCCTTCAAGGACTCGGGCGTGCAGATCGTCACCGGCGTGCTGCCGCCGCCGGTCTTCGCCACCTTCCAGGCCCAGGCGCTGCAGCAGGACTTCAACCCCCCTGTCGTGACCGTCGCCAAGGGCCTGCTGTTCAGCAGCGCCGTGGCCACATACCCCAAGGGTGCGGGGCTCAGCTCGGAGATCTGGTGGACCAGCCGCTTCCCGACCACGTCCTCGCTCACGGGCCAGACCGCGGGCGAGCTGGCCGAGGCGTGCATCGCGGCCACGGGCCGCAACTGGGAGCAGCCGCTCGGCTACGGCCACGCGGTCTGGGAGGTCGCCATCGACGCGCTCAAGCGCGCCGGCACGGCCGAGAAGGCGGCACTGAACGAGGCCATCGGCCAGACCGACCTTGACACCCAGGTGGGCAGGGTCAACTTCAACGACGGTCCCGTCCCGCAGACGACCACGACCAACCTTGTCGGCGGCCAGTGGGTGGCAGGCGAGAGGTTCCCCTTCGAGCTGTCGGTCACCGTCAACGAGTTCCTGCCCGAGCATCCCCTCGACGGCACACTGCAGCTGATCCAGTAGCCCACTGCCGGGCCGGGTGGCTCAGCCATGCACTGCTCGCTGATCGGGCGGATCCGTGGCTCGACCACGATGGCGGCAGCCTGTGCGGGCCGCGGCTCAGCCATGCACTGCTCGCTGATCAGGGCACCGGGGCGGGTCGGCTAGCTTGGTTCGATGGCACCGCTGCTAGAGGTTGCCGGCGTCGACAAGTCGTTCGGCGTCAAGGTCGTGGACGACCTGTCGGTGGAGGTCCGCGAGGGCGACGCGCTCGGCATCGTGGGACCCAACGGTGCGGGCAAGACGACCCTGCTCAACCTCATCGCCGGCGATCTGAGCTGCGACCGCGGCTCGATCCGCATCGCAGGCGCCGACGTCACCAGAACGTCGGCGGACTGGCGCTGCCGGCACGGGCTGGCACGGACGTCGCAGATACCCCGGCCCTTCGAGGGCATGACCGTGTTCGAGAACGTCCTGGTGGGCGCGGTGTTCGGCGCGGGCGTGCCCATGTCGGAGACCAACGCCACGCCCCTCGCGGTGGAGGCGCTGGAGCGCACCCGGCTGCTGGCGTCGGCCAACACCACCGCCGGAGCGGTCCCGCTGCTGGGGCGCAAGCGCATGGAGCTGGCGCGGGCGCTGGCGACGCGGCCCAAGATCCTGCTGCTCGACGAGATCGCGGGCGGCCTGACCGAGGCCGAGGTGCTCGAGCTCGTCGACACCGTCCGCGACATCCACGCCAGCGGTGTGACCATCGTCTGGATCGAGCACATCGTGCACGCCCTGCTGGCCGTGGTCGGCAGGATCATGGCCATGAGCTTCGGCGTCAAGATCGCCGAGGGCGACCCGGCCGAGGTGATGGCCAGCCCCGAGGTGCAGGAGGTCTACCTGGGGGTTGCGCCCGAATGAGCCTGCCGGAGGTTCCGCCCGGCGATGGCGCGGCGGTCAGGACGCCCGAGACCGGCCCTGAGGCGGCGCGGCGATGAGCCTGCTGGAGGTGCGCGGGCTCGACGCGGGCTATGGCGACTTCCAGGCGCTGTTCGGCATCGACGCGGACGTGGCCGAGGGCGAGACGCTGGCCATGATCGGCGCCAACGGCGCGGGCAAGACCACCTTCCTGCGCGTTCTGGCCGGGCAGGTGCCGCAGAGGGCGGGGTCGATCACCTTCGACGGCGCCGACATCGGCCGCGTGCGCGCCCACCGGCGCGTCGGTCTCGGGATCGCCCTCGTCCCCGAGGGCCGCAAGCTCTTCGGCAGCCTGACGGTGCGCGAGAACCTGATGATCGGCGCCCACTCTCCGGCGCCGGGCCACTGGAACCTCGACACCGTGCTCGACGTGTTCCCGCTGGTCCGGCCGCTACTGAGCCGTCCCTCCGGCGTCCTGTCGGGGGGCGAGCAGCAGGCGGTCGCCATCGGCCGGGCGCTGATGTCCAACCCGCGGCTGATCCTGCTCGACGAGGTCTCCCTGGGCCTGGCGCCGGTCGTGGTCAAGTCGCTGTACGCGGCGCTGCCGGCAGTGGCTCGGGGCGGCGCCACCGTGCTGCTGGTGGAGCAGGACATCGGCCAGGCCATGTCCGTCGCCGACCGGGTGATGTGCATGCTGGAGGGGCGGATCTCCCTGGAGGGCCGGCCCGAGCACCTGGAACGCTCAGACATCACCGCCGCCTACTTCGGGCTGCCTGCCGCGGCCGGACCTGTGGGATCCGCCTGATGGAGTGGGTGAACGCCATCGTGCAGGGGATCCTGCTCGGCGGGCTGTTCGCGCTGTTCGCGACGGGCCTGTCGCTGGCCTTCGGGGTGATGCGCTTCGTGAACCTGGCCCACGGCGACCTGGCCATCCTGGGCGCCTTCATGGCGGTGTCGGCCACCTCGGGACTCGGCCTCAACCCGTTCGTGTCGCTGGCAGTGGTCGTGCCGGTGATGGCAGCCGCCGGATACGCGTTGCAGCTCGGCGCCTTCAACTTCACCATCGGCGCCGGTCCCAGCGCCGATCCCCTGCCCTCGATCCTGGTGACGTTCGGCCTCGGCATCGTCGTGCAGAACGCGCTGCTGCAGACCTACAGCGCCGACTCGCGGGGCCTCGACGCGGGCTCGATCGAGGTCGAGAGCATCAGGATCAGCGACGCCATAGCCGTCGGCTGGATCCCGCTCATCACGCTGGCGGTGGCGGTGGCGGTGCTGGGCGCGCTGCAGCTGACCCTGTCGCGCACCGCGCTGGGCCGGGCCTTCCGAGCCGTGTCCGACGATCCGCCCACAGCCCGGCTCATGGGCATCAACGACCGCAACCTCTACGCCGTGGCCATGGGCATCGCCTTCGCCACCGTGGCCATAGCGGGCGTCTTCCTGGGGATCAGGCAGAGCTTCGGACCCCTCGACGGGCCCGCCCAGTTGCTGTACGCGTTCGAGGCGGTCGTCATCGGCGGCCTCGGATCCGTCTGGGGCACACTGGTCGGCGGGCTGCTGCTGGGAGTGGCCCACACCGTCGGAGGCCAGTTCGAGGTCACCTACGGCTACGGATCCGGGCCCCTCGTCGGGCATCTCGTCTTCCTCGCCGTGCTGGCCACCAAGCCGACCGGCCTGCTGGGACGCCGAGCCGGATGAGCGAGAACGGCGTCACCCGCTCGGGCCTGGAGCCCGCTCCGAGCCAGGCCGATGCGTCGGGCCCGGAGTCTGCTCCGGCGGCCGAACACCGCATCACCCGCTCGGATCGGGCTTCCACCGTCGGGCTGGCGGTCTCGGGCGCGCTGTTCGTGGTGCTGTTCCTGCTGCCGTGGTGGGACAGCGACGGCAGCCTGCGGGTGCCGCTGGTGGCGATCCTCTACTATCTGGCACTCGCGCAGATGTGGAACCTGCTGGCCGGCTTCGCCGGGCTGGTCTCGATCGGCCAGCAGATGTTCGTCGGCATCGGCGTGTACACGCTGCTCAGCTTCGCCGAGGACTTCGGTGTCGACCCGTACCTCTCGGTGCTGGGAGCGGGTGCCGTCGCGGCCGTACTGTCGCTGCCGGTGGCCGCTCTGGCCTTCCGCCTGCGGGGCGGCTACTTCGCCATCGGCACCTGGGTGATCGCCGAGGTCTTCCGGCTGATCGCGCTCGAGAGCGACTTCCTGGGAGGCGCCAACGTCCGCACCCTCACCCGCGAGTCGCTGGGCGGTTACTCGCTCGACACCCGCAACACCGTCACCTACCTGATGGCGCTCGGCCTGGCCGCGGGCGCCACCGCCATCGTGGTGCTGGTGCTGCGGTCGCGGCTCGGCCTGGCGCTGCGCTCCATACGGGACAACCCCGAGGGCGCCCGCGGCCTCGGCGTGTCGGTGACCCGCGCCAAGCTGGTCGTGTGGGTGATCGCCGCCTTCTGGACCGGCATGACCGGCGCGGTGATCCTGCTGCAGAACCCGTCGACGCGCGCCGAGTCCTCCTTCAGTGTGCTGCGCTGGACCGCTCTGGTGGTGTTCATCGCCGTGATCGGCGGGGTCGGCTCCACCACCGGCCCGATCATCGGGGTGGGCGTCTACTGGTTCATGCGCGAGCTGCTCGAGGACGCCGACGAGTGGCGCTTCATCATCCTGGGCCTGATCGCCGCGGCCATGGCGATCCTCGCTCCCAGGGGCGTCTACGGGCAGATCCAGAAGCGCTGGCCGGTGCAGTTCTTCCCGGTGCGCCGGAGGCTCGTAGGCCCCGGCCTCGGCGCCGGCGCGCCCGGAGCCCCGCCGCAGCGCAGTGCGCAGGCAGGCGGCGCGCACGAGTAGCCGCTCCCATCGACCCGTACCCGCCAACGCAGCGATGAGATGTGCCCGGACCGGGCGCCCGGCCGCTCGCATCGCCTGTGCCCATCGCCGATAATCAGCAAGGAGAGAGACACATGCCGAACATCACGCCGCAGGAGCACCTTGCCGAAGTGCTCAGCCGCTTCGACAACCCCGGTGACGAGAGGCTCGCCGAGATAATGCGGTGCGCCATCCGCCACATGCACGAGTTCGTCGTCGAGGTCGGGCTGACCCGCCAGGAGTGGTTCGCCGGAATGCGGGGACTCGCCGACGTCGGCCGTATGTGCGATGACAAGCGCCAGGAGTTCATCCTGCTCTCGGACACGCTCGGCGTGTCCATGCTCGTGGAGATGATCAACCACCTGGCGGCTGAGGGGAGCACCGAGCCCACCGTGTTCGGCCCGTTCCACGTGGACGGCGCCCCGCCCAGGGCCATGGGCGAGTCGATCCTGGTCGATCCCATGGACGGCGACGAGCCGCTCACGATCCGCGGCGAGGTGCGCTCGCTGGGGGGCGGCCCGATCTCCGGCGCCAAGCTCGACGTGTGGCAGGCCGCCGGCAACGGCTTCTACGACGTGCAGGACTCCGACCAGACGCCGCTCAACATGCGCGGCCTCTACACCACCGGCGCCGGCGGCCGCTACGAGGTGCGGACCGTGCGCCCCGTCTCATACCCGGTTCCCGACGACGGACCCGCCGGGGCGCTGCTTCACGCCACGGGACGGCACAACTGGCGGCCCGCCCACGTGCACTTCGTGGTGTCGGCGCCGGGCCACAAGACGGTCATCACCCACCTCTTCGACAGCGAGAGCGACTACCTCGACAGCGACGTGGTGTTCGGCGTGCGCGACTCGCTGGTTGTCGACATGTCCGGCGGAACCTGCGACTACGACTTCGTCCTGGAACCGGCTGGCTGAACTCAGTACTCGATGGTCTCTAGCTGGGCCAGCAGCTCCTGGCGGGAGTCCTCGAACTGGGGCGAGATCATGATCTGCGCCCCCAGGCTCTCCCTCGGCTCGTCGATGGCGAAGTGCTCGGGCTTGGTGTAGGTGGCCTCGAACAGCGGGCCGCCCGGCGTGCGCACGTAGATCGAGTAGAAGTAGCCGCGGTCCTTCACGTCGGACACGTCGGTGTAGCCGAGGCCCTCGAGGAAGAGCTTGACCGCCATCTGGGACTCCAGGCTGTCGACGCTGAAGGCGCAGTGGTGGACGTAGCCCTCGCCGAAGGTCCAGCTGCCCGGAGCCCGGTTCGGCTCGAGGATGTAGTCGACGATGGCGCCCGGGCCGCCCTCCCCCATCTCGTAGCGGGTGGCGTTGCCGTCGTCCTCGACCTTGCGGCTGCCCCAGCCGATCTGCATGAACTGGTCGGTCAGCTCCATGTCGCGCACCGAGCAGCTGATGCTGTGCACGCCGCGGATGCCGTACTCGGCCGGAACCTCGGCATGGGTGGCCGGAGCACGGTCGTCGTCGGCGACGCCCACCAGCTCGTAGTCGATGCCGCAGGGGTGCTGGAAGGCCAAGCGCTTCTCGCCGAAGCGCTCCACCGGCGCCACCTCGAAGCCGTGCTCCTCCAGGCGGTTGCGCCACCAGTCCAGCGAGGACTCGGGCACCGACAGCGTGAGGACGCCGATCTGCCCGCTCCCCTTGGTCGCGGTGAGGCCGGCATGGCGGAACGGGAACGTCGTGACGAGCGTGCTCTCCTCGCCGACGTCGTTGCCGTAGTAGAGGTGATAGATGGGCGCCTCGCCGTCGTAGAGCAGCGTCTTCTTGACGCTCTTGAGGCCCAGCACCCCGGTGTGGAAGTCGTAGTCCTCCTGTGCGCCCCCCACGTTGAGGGTGATGTGGTTGTGGCCGCTGAGAAGGCTGGTCGGGTTGTTCATGTTGACTCCTTGCTGGTGTTGCCACCGCGGCGCCGCTGCACGCCGCTGCCGCTATGGCCTCGCTTGTCGAGCGCGGACTACGCTCACCGCAACCATAGCAGCATCTGCGTACGGCTGCCGGTAAAGTGTCCGCACATCGGACAACGGGCGCTCGCGCCTCGCTGCTTCGGAGTCCTGCGCGAGAATGCGCAGCCACATGTGCGCCACAACGCACAAAGCAATCTGCACGCGAACGAACACAGACACGCGAACGAACACGGACACGCGAACGAACACAGAGTCGACGCACCACACGAACCACACAGCAACGCAACACACAAAGGAGAGCCATGAGCCAGGCCGTCGCCCAGAGGCTTCACCACACCGCCTATGTGACCAAGGACCAGGAGGCCACACGTGCCTTCTACGAGGACGTCCTGGGCTTCCCGCTGGTGGCCACATGGTCGGAGGCCGACGAGTTGTTCGGCGCGGTGCGCGTCTACTGCCACACCTTCTTCGGGCTTGCCGACGGCAGCGCCCTCGCCTTCTTCCAGTTCGCCGACGAGGAGGACCAGAAGCTGTTCGATCCCGACCTCGCGCCGTCGCCGTTCCGCCACATCGCCCTCAAGGTCGACGCTCCGACCCAGGACGACCTCGAGCGGCGCATCGCCGAGGCCGGCTGGGATCCGCCGGGGGGCACCTTCGTGCTAGAGCACGGCTACTGCCGCTCGCTCTACACCCACGACCCCAACGGCATGCTGCTCGAGTTCACCGTGGACTCGCCCGAGGCCGACGAGATCGCCGAGCATCGCGCCGCCGACGCCCACGAGACGCTGCGACGCTGGCTTGCCGGCGACCACGCCAGCAACAACACCTACCGCTAGGCGACCCGGCGACGATGATCGCCCCGACGATCGCCCCAACCCGGCCAGGGGCGCAACGATCCGCTGCACAGACTGTCCTCGCCGACCCTGCCGGCACGCGAAGTTGCGGCGCCAGTCGTGGCAGGCAGCGCTCATCTACTCGACTGGCACGCCCTACCGCTAGCGGCGCTCAGGATCGGCGCGGCTCCTCCACCACCGATCTTGACTTGGTGAAGGGTGAGCCCGCCTGTGGCCCTCAGCCCCCGCGCGGCTCCTCCACCGGCAGCATCGCCAGGTTGGACCACTCGCTGGTCACGGCCGCGGCCGTGTCCAGCAGGGCCGGCAGGTACTCACCGACCAGGTGCGCGATCGAGGTCTCGGCCGCATACACGGTCACGTTCATCGCCGCCGCGATGCGCTGCCGGTCGTCGCGCACAGGTGCCGCTATCGAGCGGATCCCCACCGTCAGCAACTCGTCGGACAGCGCCCAGCCGCGCTCGCGCACTTCGGCCAGGCTCTCGACCAACTCGGCCGCAGAGGGCACCACACGCGGGATGATGCCCGACTCCGAGGGCTGCTCGAGAACCGCTTCGAGAGCCTCGGGCCCCAGTTCCGACAGCAGCACCTTGCCCATCGATGTGGCCACGGCAGGGAAACGGGTACCGATGCTCACTGACAGCGCGATGATCTTCGCGACCGGCACCCGCGCCGTGTACACGATGTCGCTGCCGTCGAGCTGTGACATCGAGCTCGACTCGCGCGTCCTGCTCACCAGCGCCACCAGATGGGGCCGGGCGACGTCCCACAATCCCTGCGCAGCGATCCCGGCCGTGCCGATCTCGAGCACCTTGGTGGTGAGCGAGTACGCGCCGCCGACGAAGCGCACGTACCCGAGCTCCTCGAGGGTCATGAGCAGCCGGCGCGCCGTGGGCCGCGCCAACCCCGTGCGGGTGGCCGCCTCGCTGACCGTGAGCTCCATGGCCGTGGGCCCGAAGGCCTTGAGCACGTCGAGTCCCCGCGCCAGCGCCTCGACGAACTCGCGCCTGTCCCTGGAGCCCGCCTGCGGCTGCACGCCGTCGGCTAACGGCGAGAGGTCAGCGCTCTCACCGTCGCGACCGGAGCCCGGCTGCGGCCTCACGCCGTCCCCTGCCCGCACAGAGTGCCTGCGGTGACACCGGCGGAAGGATCCGGAGAGCCGCAAGCGGCCGGGCGCGCCCCGCTCGAGGGGATCCTCGTCGCCGACCTGTCCAGGGTGCTGGCCGGGCCGTACTGCACGATGCTGCTCGCCGACCTCGGTGCCACCGTGATCAAGGTGGAGAGCGCGGGGGGCGACGACACGCGGGCCTGGACCCCTCCGGAGAAGGACGGCATATCGACTTACTTTATGTCGATAAACCGCAACAAGCGGTCAATAGTGCTCGACTTCCGCGACCCCGGCGACGTAGCGCTCGTGCACGAGCTGTTCCGCCGGGCCGACGTCGCCATCGAGAACTTCAAGGCGGGCGCGCTGGCCAAGTTCGGGCTGGACCACCGGTGCGCGCTGTCCCTCAACCCGGCACTGATATACGCCTCGATCAGCGGCTTCGGCACGGCCGAGGGGGCCGGGCTGCCCGGCTATGACCTGGTCGTTCAGGCCGTCTCGGGGCTCATGAGCCTGACCGGAGACGCGGCCGGCCCGGCCTACAGGGCCGGGATCTCGGTGTTCGACGTGATGACCGGCCTGCACGCAACCATCGGGATACTCGCCGCGCTGCGCCACCGCACGGCCACCGGCCAGGGCCAGCATGTGGAGCTGAACCTGATGTCGTCGGCGCTGTCGGGACTGGTGAACCAGACCGGCGCCTACACCGCCTCGGGCACAGTGCCCCACCGGATGGGCAACGCCCACCCGAGCGTCTACCCGTACGAGGTGTTCGCGGCGGCCGACCGGGACATGATCATCGCCGCGGGCAACGACGCTCAGTTCAAGGCGCTGTGCGGCGTGCTGGGCATCGGCGAGCTGGCCGCCGACACGCGCTTCAAATTGAACGCCGACCGCACCCGCAACCGCGAGCAGATGCACCCGGTGCTCACCGAGGCCGTGGCGCGCTGGAGCGCGGATGACCTCTTCGGGGCACTCAACGCCGCCGGCGTGCCGTGCGGGCCCATCAACTCGGTGCGCCAGGGAATCGAGCTGGCCGAACGCCTGGGGCTGGAGCCGCGCGTGACGCTCGGCGAGGGCGTCCGCGCCGTGGACCTGGTGCGCAACCCCATCACCTTCAGCGACGCCTCGTTGCGCTACAACGAGCCTCCGCCGGAGCTCGGCGAGCACAGCGAGGAGATCCGCGCCTGGCTGTCGACGCCCCAAGACAGCACGTGAGCACAGCACCCGCCTACCGCAGCGGGCTGGGCGCCTCCGACGCTGACAGCATCACCCTACTCGGCCACAGCCTCACAGAGGAGTTGATGGGCAGGGTGTCCTTCGGTGAGCTGGCCTACTGGCTCATGGCCAAGCGGCGGCCCACCCCGCAGCAGCGCAACATGTTCGAGGCGGTGCTGGTCGCGCTCGCCGACCACGGCTTCACCCCCACGGCCATCGCCGCGAGGGTGACGCTGCTGAGCGCGCCCGAGTCGATCCAGGGAGCGCTCGCGGCCGGCCTGCTCGGGGGCGGCGACCGCTTCCTCGGAGTGACCGAGAACGCGGCCCGCTTCCTGCACGCCGCTCTCGACGGCCGCGACCCGCTTCCTGCCGATGACGGCGGCTGGGACGCTCTGGCCACCGAGGTCGTCAGCGCGGCCCGGGCCTCTGGACGCTTCGTGCCCGGCCTGGGACACCCGGTACACAGGCACGGCGACCCCCGCACGCCGGTGCTGTTCGACCTGGCCCGCCAGAACGACCTTTACGGCCCCCATCTGGAGCTGTTCGCGGCCATCGGCCGCGTGCATCCCGCGGTGCTGGGCGTGACGCTGCCCCTCAACGGCGCCGGCACCTGCGGGGCCGTGCTGGCCGACATCGGCCTGCCCCTGGGCGTGGCACGCGGGGTGGCGCTGCTGGCGCGCTGCGCGGGGCTGCTCGGCCACCTCGCCGAGGAGCTCGACGACCCCATCGGCAACGACATCTACATGTCCGTGGATCGCAACGTCCACTACCAGCCCCCGGACACGGACACCTGACAAGGAGCTGGCCTCAGGGGCATGGGGGCACCCCTACCGGCTCTCTGAGGCTCGAGGTTGCTAGCAGCTGCTCGACGGCGCCCGCCCGGGTGGCGTAGGCGACATCGACATCGCCGCGGCGCGAGGTGCTCCACACCACGCCGAGAGACGCCGTCCGACCATCGATCCGAGCCGCCAGCGCCGCCCCCGAGTCGCCCGTCTCGACGTCGGCGGCCAGCAGCCAGGAGGGCCGCTCGATCCGCTCCCTGCCGGCCACCGCCTCGGTGCGCACGGTCACCGGCCGGTCGATCCTGAACGGCGTGGGGTCGGGCTCGCCCTCGCCCTCCCAGGCCAGCAGTGCCCCCACTGTGCCGTCGGGCACCGCCCCGGCCAGGGGCAATGGCACCAGCCCGGCGCCCTCGGCACGCAGCACGGCCAGGTCGTTCACCAGATCGATCGCCACCACCACGGCGTCCAGCACGCGGCCGTCCGCAAGCTCGACGCTCGGCTCGTGCATACCCACCATCAGGTGGGCGTTGGTCACGATGAGGTCACCGTCACCGGCGGCGAACCCGCTGCCCTCGTGCACGATCCCCCTGCATCCCGTCCCGCTGACCCGCACCGACGAGCCGACGGCCGCCGCCAGCGCAGCCGGGCTGAGGCCGTGGTCGCTCGGGGCGGGTCCCGGGTCGGGAGGATCGTCCAGCGGCGGGCGAGCAGAGGCGGCATCCGGAGTTCTCGCTCCGCCGGCGTCGCCTCCGCCCGGTCGGACCGTGCCGGCCGCCTCGCCGGCCGAGGCTGACACGCTCGAGCTGCTGCGCGGCGCGGACTCCGGACGCAGCCACAACACGGCGGCCGTCACGGACCCCAGCGCCAGGAGCGTCACCACGACCAATGCGGCAGCTCGACGCCGCGCCCGCGTCACTGCACCATCGGGCGGGTGGCGGCAGGCGGCATTTCGGCGCTGCCCGCTGGCATGCCTCTCAACAGCCGCATCACCGCACCGTCCGGCGACTCCTCGATCAGCTTCAACGACCCCTTGCGCGGCATGCCTCTCACTGGCCGCCTCACTGCACGGTCAGGCGGCTGGTGGTGAGAAAGCCCGTGTGGGCGACCATCCGGTGGTTGGGGCGCACTGCCGCGCCCTCCACGTGCCAGCCCCGCTGCAGGATCTCAACCGTGTCGTGCAACGCGAAGGGCGAGTCCTGTAGGGACTCGCGCAGGCGTGACACCTGAATGATGCTGGGAGTGAAGGCGAGCAGGATCCCGCCCGGCCGAAGCGCCGCCGCGGCCGGGCCCACCGCCCGCCAGGGCTCGGGCAGGTCCAGCAGCACCCGGTCGAGGCCCGACTCGTCGATCCCGTCATAGACGTCGCACACCTCGGTGTGGTAGCGGGCCAGCGCCTCAGCACCGCAGAAGCGCTCGACGTTGGCGCGGGCGCGGGCGCAGAAGTCCTCGCGCACCTCGTAGCCGATCACGTGCGCGCCGGCTCGGAGCAGCGCCGCCGACAGCGCCCCCGAGCCCACCCCGGCCTCGAGCACTCGGGCGCCGGGGAATATGTCGGCGCGAACGAGTATCGGGCCGATGTCTTTGGGGTAGATGACCTGGGCGCCCCTGGGCATCTTGAGGGTGGCGTCGGCCAGGGTGGGTCGCAGCGCCAGGAAGGTCGTGCCACGAGACGACCGCAGCGTCGCGCCCTCGCCGGCCCCGATGATGTCGTCGTGCGGCAGCACGCCGGTGTGGGTGTGGAACTCGCGACCCTCGACTAGATCGAACAGGTAGCGGCGCATCTTGCGGTCGATCAGAAGCACCGGCTCGCCCGGCCGGAAGGCCCGCTCGCTCATCGTGCCCGCCCACTCCTGCAGCATCCAGCAGATACAGACCGGCACTCGCTCGCACGGCACGAGACGGCAACAGACCGGCACTCGCTCGCACGGCACGAGACGGCAACAGACCGGCACTCGCTCACGGTGAGGGTCGGCCGCTCGCTCATCAGTGGCGGTGCCGGGTGCCGAGGCTCACCGGCTGAGGCGACATCGCCCGCGCCGGCTGGAGTGACGTTGCCCGCGCCACCAAACGGCAGAAGGCGCAGGTGCCGGCGTCGGTGGGCGCTCCGCACGACTCGCAGGGCGCCAGCTCGCCCCGATCCCGCTCGACCTCGGCTCGGAAGCGCTCCGAGGCCCGCTCCAGGAAACCGAAGTAGAAGTCGTGCTTGGCACCGGGCGAGTTGACCTCGATGTCGTTGAGCGCGGCCTTGTAGGCGAGATGTTTGTTGCCCGCGGCCATCGGGCACTCCTCCACCACGTAGTCGATGCCGCGCAGCAGGCAGTAGGCGGCGGTCTCGCGCTCGCTCAGGCGCACCAGCGGCTTGACCTTGCGCGGGAAGCCGTCGCGTGCGGTGAGCACCGGCAACTGGCGTCCCAGGTACTCGGTCTTCCAGCGCAGCGTGTTGCCCAGCAGCACGGCCGCCTCGTCGTCGAGGTTGTGCCCGGTGGCCACCGCTGCGTAGCCGCCGTTGCGGGCCGCTTCGTCGAAGAGGTGCCGCTTGGACAGACCGCAGGCCGAGCACGGGGCGCGCCGGGCCGCCCGGGCGCCGTCGGGCACGTCGAAGCCGTGTTCCTCGAGCAGGTCGACGGTGCGAAGGGTGAGGCCCCGGCGCTGCGCGTAGCGGCGGGCGTATCCGGTGGACTCCTTGCTGTAGTCACCGATGCCGAGCCCGATGCAGAAGCCGTCGGCGGCGTAGCCGAGTTCTGTGAGGATGTCCCAGAGCGCCAGGCTGTCCTTGCCCCCCGACACGGCCACCAGCACGCGGTCGCCACCTTCGAGCATCTCGAACTGCTTGATCGCTCGGGCCACCTGGTCGCGGCACAGGCGCAGGAAGTGCTCGGTGCAGAAGTTGGCATTGTGGCGGCGCACATCGATCACCGCCGGCCCCCGGCAGACCCGGCACTTCACCGCTGCGGTGCCCCCGATGGCGTGCCGCCGCCGTGCAGGTGCGGACGAGCCTGGCTTGAGTACCGCCGGAATGTGCCCACCGGTACGCCGCCGCCGCCCGAGATGACGCTGCGCACCTCGACCTCGGAGTCGTCGGCCAGCATGCGGTCGCCGGGAACCAGCTCGCCGTCGCAGATCACCAGGTGGGACTCCCGGTTGAGTTCCAGACGCGCCAAGAGGGTGGACACGGTCACGGGTCCGGCGACCTCGACCTGCCGGGCCGGGTTTCGCAGCAGCACCCTCATCAGCGCGCCAACGGAGTGGACGTCAGTCGCTGCCGCGGCGGAAGTGGCGTATCAGCAGCGCCGAGCCGGGCGCCAGCCGTTGCGAGAACACGACCGGTGCGTGCTTCGTCCCGGCCGCTCTGCGCATGAGACGGGCGGCCCGGCCCGCCACGTACACCGCCAGCCAGAGCCACGAGCTTCCCAGCAAGCCCCGGCGCAGTGCCTGGCGGCCGATCCAGCCTCGCAGCGCGGCGCTGCCGGGCAGGCGCACGTGTCAGACCCTCCGCACTTCGGCGCACATCCGGCCCATTGCGGCGCGCATCCGCCCATTGATGTCCTCACGTTGCGTTGGTGTCCTCACGTTCATCGGGCGCACGTTTCAGACCCTCCGCACTTCCACGACGGTGGAGCGCTTGCGACCGGCCCTGCGACCGGCTAGGTAGGCGAGAAACACCAGCAGTCCCGCCGCGGCGCCGGCCGCGGAGGCGATCTTGGTGAGCAGCGGCGTGGTCTTGCCGTCGATGTCGCCCTGCAGGTCGCGCAACGCCTCCTCAAGCGAGTCGCGGGTTATCCGCTCCGATTCCTGGCTCATCTCCGGCTCCTCATGTCAGCCCCACGGCATCCAATCCGTCTTTCAACCGCAGCGCACCGGTCATCCCAGGCCGCGCTTGCCGACCTGGCGCAGCAGCAGCGCTGCCACCACGAGCAGTGCCGCCACGACTACGACGTAGGGGATCCACGACAGGTTCCCCGTGAAGACCGAGCCCGTCTCGGTCTGCAGGGCGCGCAGCAGCGACATCAGCAGCAGGACGATCCCGACGGCGATGGCGACGCTGCCGGCCAGTCCCACGGCCAGCCACCGGGGAGCCCCCCGAAGCGGGGACAGCAACTCCTGGCGGGCATACGCCTTCACCAGGTCGTACACGTCTGCCACGCCCTGCTTGCGAGCCAATCCTGTTCCTCCCGCTGCGGCGAAGCCCCGAAGTAACGGCCCGGTCACGCTATCGCCCAGCAGCGCCGCCGTAGCGCCAGAGGCACTCCCGACGACAGTGACCGCACAGAGCATCGCCCCTAGCGCCAGAGGCGGTCTTGCATCAACCGGCGGCGGGCGGCGTCTCGGCCGGCGAGACGACCGCCGGCAGCGGATCAAGCAGGTCGTCAGCGGCGCCGCTGTCGGAACGCCCGGCGACGGTTGCGATCAGCTCCCTGTGGAATGCGTCGCACATCCGGCCAGCGGTCTCGGCGCTGTTGGAGATGGTGGCGAAGGTGAACACGTCGCCGTTGCCGCTGACAGTCATACCTGCGAGCGCGGAGGCTGATGGACTGTCACCGCCGTGCGCCCACACCGGCGCGGCCGCGGTGACCTCCTCAACCGCACAGTCCTCCAGCGTCGGAGTCTCGCCGACCAGCGCCATGCCCCGCACCAGCGGCGAGAGCGGGCCGGCGCGCTCCAGCAGCTCGACGATGAGGTCGCAGGTCAGGCGGCTCTGCGATGCGAGGCCCGAGCCGTCGCTTATGATCACGCCGTCGGTCGGGATGTCCATGAGCCGCTGCAGCACGTCGTACACGCCCAGAACGGCCTGCTCCCGAGCCGAGCCGCCGGAGCGCCGGCCGATCTCCTTGAGGAGCATCTCGGCGATCGTGTTGTCGGAGTAGCGCAGCATGCGCGCCACGATCTCGGCCATCGGCGGCGACTCCACGACACCCAGCGACACCCGCTCGGACAATGGCGGCGCCACGCCCTTGGCAGGCTGGCCGGACACGGCGACGCCACGGGAGCGCAGCAGCGCGCCGAACACCTCGGCGGTGTGGCGGGCGGGATCGAGAGCCCTCGTGTTCTGGCGGCTGCCGGCCGGATCGGGCTGTGGCGAGAAGGTCACATAGCCGTCGTTGAGCAGCAGCGCCGACAGCGGGCCGGCGGCGTTCTCGGTGACGACGGCGCCGTCCCAGACGACCGTGGCGCTCGAGCCGACGCGCAGCCCAGCGTAGTCGCGCTCTGCCTCGGGGAATCGGGACTCGTCGGCTACCACGCTTCCCTCCACGACCGGGACACCCCGATTTCTCAGGGCCGGCCCCACCAGTCGTGACAGCTCCGTGAAGTCCGTGCCGGCCACCGTCGAGCCGAAGCGCCGCACGTAGGCCGGCGTCGACAGCACCGGATCGCCCCGCCCCACCAGGTAGATGTCGCCGATGAGCACACCGCCTACAGCAGCCTCGAGATCGTCGACACGAGCGAACACCTCCGTGGTGTAGGTGGCGGCCGGCCCTGCCTTGGAGAGGATCGCCGCGGCGGTCACGATCTTCATCAGCGACGCGGGTGACAGCGGTTGCGCGCCGCGCTGGGCGAAAACGAGCTCGCCGTTGCGGCGCAGCACGAGGCAGGTGTCTGAAGGCACGCCGGGCGAGGCCGCCAACGCGGACAGCCGCTGCGCGAGGCGAGCGTCGGAGATCGGCGCCGTCAGCCACCCGGGCGCCCGGCGGGCGCTGAGCAGGCCGGTCGCCACCGTCGCCGGAACCCCGCCCGCATCCTCGATCCAGCCCGGGTCCGAGGATGCGTCGATGCGCCGGGCCCCGACGTAGGCGCCGACGGTCGCGAGCAGCAGCGCGGCAAGCAGGATCGACACCATGACCCGGCGGAACATGCCAGCATCGTAGGCACGGCGAGGTCAAGGTGGGTTGACCCAGTGTCTTGCGACCTCTCTTGCGTCGCTCTTACCTCCATCTGCTGTAGTGGCAGATACCAGGTAACTGGTACCAGGTACCAGGTGAACAACCGAATCGGTGTCCCGCCGGAGTCGGGTACTGCGGATGCAGCGTCCGACCGGTTGAGATGATCAGTGGGCTACCCGGCCAGGCAGGATGCCATGAGCATGGGAGCACATCATGACTGCGCAAACCTCATCCACTGCCAATCACAGCAACAAGACTCATCGGCGGTGGTCTCCCCACGGTGCCCGCCGATACCGCGGCATGGCGCTGCTCGTCGCGGCGGCGATGATCGCCGGCATGGTCGCGGCCGCGGCGAGCACAGGGGTCGGCGCCGCGGAGTCCGAGCACCAACAGTCTGAGGAGCAGACCGAGGAGCAGGTGCCGTTTTCGGTGCGCTCCTACGCCGCCGAGTTCTCGGTCAGCCTCGAGGAGGCTGAGCGCCGACTCGACCGGATCCAACCCATCCAAGAGCTGCTCGCGGCAATCCGCGACGCCGAAGGCACGCGGGTCGCTGGCTGGGGCATCGACCACGCCGGAACCTTCGGGGGCTGGGTATGGCTCACCGGCAACGAGCCCCCCAGCGCCCAGGCACAACAGACCGCGGACGCGCACGCCGACGTGCGGATCCGACTCGGCGCCGACCACAGCTACGCCGAACTGCAAGCAGCCCAGGACACGCTGTTCAACGACATCGGACCCACCGGCAACGTCGGCTCCGACCCCTTGGCCGAGATAGAGCGCATGGTCACCTACACCGGCATCAACATGGAAGCCAACGCCATCCGCATAGGCATCGACCCCGGCCTACTCACAACCAAAGTCCCCGGAGACCTCGACGACCCAGGACCCGTCACAATCACCGACGAAGCCTTCCAAACCAAAGCAACCGAAGTCACCAAACAACTACAAAACACCATCAACGTAGCCTACAACATCGAAGACGGCCGAGGACTGAGCCACCACGCCACCTTCGGAGGCGGCGAACAAATCGGGGGCTGCACTGCTGGATTCGCGGCGCGACGTAACGGGGTGTATGGCATCATCACAGCCGGACACTGTAATCGGAACATGAGTATGCATGGTATAACGCTACCTCATGTCATAGGGTATGCCAGCTCGAGAGCCGACGCACAATTCCATAAAATTCCTACAGGTGCCTCTCACAGACTGCGAGACGACTACCTATGCGCGAGCGCCAACGTACCTCCGCCCCGACGGTGGTGTGACGTAACTGGAACCACCACGCGACAAAGCATGATTTCACGCGACAGGCAAATCGGCGAATACGTGTGCCACACCGGAATGAGAAGCGGCATCAGCTGCGGCACGGTCCAAGAGATCGACTATGCCTTCAGAAATTCGAGAACTTGTCGAACCGCGGACGGCACGTACACATCTTGTGATTCGGTCTTCGTGCGGGTCGAAGGCCCGTCGCTCAAAGGGTGCGGAGGTGACAGCGGCGGACCCTGGTACCGTAATGGAGTAGCCTACGGCATTCACACCGGCGGTCGAGGCGGCACATGTTCTACTAAGGCCGATCACTTGGTCTTTTCCGCGATCGATGAGGTACGACGCCATCTTGAAATTGAAATCTTGATCAGAGGCTCTGTTACGATCAATTGAATTGTAGACTTGACATCACCAACCAGATCATTGCGTCCATGTCTATTACGAAAATGACCGCCATCCGAAGATCGGTATCGACCTGGTTTGCTATGGGTGTCATTTTGATTGGTTGTTCGGGATCCGCTGACTCAGTATCGCCCCAGGTCTCGCCATCGACCACACTGCTTACAAACACATCATCCGTTTCCCCCGCTATCGCTAACACAAGTACCACACGGCCAAGAGAATCAACCCAAGAAGAGTCAGCGTTGGGTGTCGGTTTGTCAAACCCCACTAATGCTGCAGCAGTAACCCACATGACCATCGCTCACCCTTCAGAGGAGTTGCCCGCGAGACTACTGGGTATGTATGAATGGGATCCGGAGGGTGGATTCCACGATACTGTGCTTACGGGTACACTGGCCATTGAGGTCGGTTGTTTGTACTTGGTTGAAATAGATGAGAGCGATGCACCGCTGACCGACGGTCTGGGAGAGCGTAGTTTCTTGCGACTGTCCGAACCGCGAACACGGTTTGATCACGTCACGGGCGCGTTGTGGGTAAACGGCAACGGTCCGATGTACTCAGGTGACAGGGTGATACTGATTGGTAGCGAAGGCTGGCAGGTCGCCTGGAATGTCAACAACGACGACGGCACCGAAGAATTTAGGTCTTTGTGGGATGCAAAGAGTCAGTGCTCCGCCCCATCGTCCTTTTATGTTGCTTCAATGTCTCCCGCCGGTTCTCTAGATTTGAATATACCACACGTTGCCGACTTGCCTGGTCTAGGTCTAGTTCCCTCCGAAAGGCTTATGGATCAGCATTCGATCGGACCGGCAGATGGAACCATTGTGATCGATCCGCCTTGCGCATATGTGGTGACGAACTGGGACATTCAATTATGGAGGGAGCATGATATCAGACGAGAGCGCTATCTTTTGAGGTTGCCGAGACCTCACACGCGTTATGACGCCGATACTGAAACGCTCTGGAGTGAAGTCTACGGACCCTTCAGCAGCGGTGACGAGGTCCAGCTGTATCACGGTGGTCCTGTAACTATCGAAGAGATTCGCTCGTTCCTTGGCAATTCCGTATCTACGATCGATTACGATGTTTGCACCGCAGAGGGCGACGGTGTACACCCGGAATACCTGGTGATGTGGCTATATCGCCAAGACTGGGGAGGATACACTGAACCTCTTCATCTTTTGAGATTGCCGGACGTTCAGCAGGTTCTGAGAGAGATCCGAGAGATCGAGAGCGATCGGCTGGCCGGTTGGGACATCAGCCCCAATAGTTCCCCGCCGGGATGGGTGTGGCTTGCCGGCCACGAACCGCCGAGCGCTGACGCCGTCCGTATCGCCAGAGCGCATCGCGACGTGGAGATCCGTGTAGGGGCTGCTCACACCCACGCTGAGTTGCTAGCGGCCCGGCATGCGCTGTTCGACGGCATTGAGCCGAGCGGCTTCATGGCGGACCTGGAGCGCATCGTGACGCACACGGGCATCGACATGAGCGCCAACGCCGTCCGCATCGGCATCGACCCCGCACTCGCCAACACGCCGGACCGCTGCAACCACCCAGACGACGGCTGGCACCCAACAAGCGACCAAGCCTTCCAAGCCAAGGCAGCCGAGATCACCCTACAACTACAAGACCTCCTCGACATCGCCTTCGTCATCGTCGACGGCCGAGGCTTCGGCCACTACACCGGCAACCGAACACTCCCCTGCGCCACCGAGCCTTCCGCTGAGGCCGTCGACCCCTAGCCGGCTGCAGAGGCCAGGTGGTGCAACAGCGCGCCGGTGCTCTCCGGTAGCGTCGGAGCGTGGACATCGTGGCAGCCCTGTTCATCGACGACATCAGCCTCCGGCAGGTGCCCGGCCCCTCCACCAGGATCGACCTCACCGGCGTGCAGTTCTCGGCGGCGGCGCCCGGCCCCGTTCCGGTGACGCTGGCGCCGCACCTCGTGGTGATCGTGCGCTGCGCACCCGGCGAGACGGGCTCAGGAGCGCTCGAGGTGGCCTACTTCCGCGGCGACGAGCGCATCGCCCGCAACGTCGCGCCGCTGCAGGTGGAGCCGGGCAAGTTCAACTACCGGCTGGTGCGGGCAGAACTCGAATTCACCGAGTACGGCACGGTCGAGGCCAGAGCCCGCATCGACGCAGGCGCGACGACGGTGGTGCCCTACACGCTCCTGCCGCCCACTGAGTGAGCCGCTGGCACCGACAGCGAGACCGGCGCGCCCGCTCCCCCGCTACGGAGACTCTGAACGCTACGGTCCGCACCGCGTTCTGCGCAGGACCTCTGCGCAGGACCACTGACCCGCATCCGCTCACGCGGGCACATCGCCGCAACCAGCGGCCAGCCGGCCCAAGAATCTCACGGGAGGATCGTTGACCCCAATCGAGCGTCTCGGGATCAACACGGTGAGGGCGCTGGCCATGGACGCCCCACACGCGGCCCGCTCCGGCCATCAGGGCACGGCGATGGCGCTGGCGCCGCTGGCCCATGTGCTGTGGACCCGGATCATGCGCTACGACGCGGGCCGCCCCGACTGGCCCGACCGCGACCGCTTCGTGCTCTCCGCCGGCCACGCCTCGATCCTGCAGTACGCCATGCTCTACCTCACGGGCCACGGCCTCAGCCTCGACGACATCCGGAGCTTCCGCCAGTGGGGGTCGCCGACGCCCGGGCACCCCGAGGTCGGCTGCACGCCCGGCGTGGAGGTGACCACCGGCCCGCTCGGGCAGGGCTTCGCCAACGCTGTCGGCATGGCCGTCGCCGAGAGCCAGACGCGGGCGCGCTTCGGCGCCGAGGTCTGCGACCATCGCGTGTTCGTGATCGCCGGTGACGGCGACCTGTCCGAGGGGGTCAGCCACGAGGCGGCGTCGCTGGCGGGACACCTCGGCCTCGGCCGGCTCACGGTGGTCTACGACGACAACCGGGTCACCATCGACGGCCCCACCGACCTTGCGCTCTCCGACGACGCCGCGGCCCGCTTCGGTTCCTACGGCTGGCACGTGGAGGAGCTAGGCGCCGCCTCCGAGGACCTGGACGCGCTGGAGGCCGCATTGCGCCGCGCCGCCGCCGAGGACGCCCACCCGTCGCTGCTGATCGTGCGCTCGGTGATCGCCGCGCCGGCCCCGAAGGCGGCGGGGACCCCCGCAGCCCACGGCTACGCCATCTTCGACGAGGAGATAGCGGCCACCAAGCAGCGAATGGGACTGCCCGCCGGCGAGCCCTTCGATGTGCCCACCGAAGTGCTCGACCACTACCGCGACGCCGGCGGGCGCGGCCGCGCCGACCGCTTCGCCTGGGAGGCCCGCGTGGCCGCCTACACCGGCGACCGGGCCGGCTTCGAGGCCTGCCTGGCCGCGTCGGGTCGGCCCGGCTGGGTCGACGCCCTGCCCTCGTGGGCGCCGGGCGACTCGCTCGCCACCCGCAAGGCGTCCAACGCAGCCCTTCGCGCCCTGCTCGAGAAGGTTCCGGGCCTCACCGGCGGCGGCGCCGACCTCACCAGCAACACGGGAACGAGCCTGCCCGAGGCTGGCGTCCTCTCGGCAGCCAACCCGGCAGGCCGCCAGATCTTCTTCGGGGTGCGCGAGCACGCCATGGCCGCCATCGCCAACGGCATGGCCCTGCACGGCGGCACCATCCCGGTAGTGGGCACCTTCCTGGTGTTCGCCGACTACATGCGCCCGGCGGTGCGACTGGCCGCGCTGTCAGGCGCCAAGGTGGTCTTCGTCTGGAGCCACGACTCCGTCGGCGTCGGCGAGGACGGGCCCACGCATCAGCCCGTCGAGCACCTGGCCTCGCTGCGGGCCATCCCCGGCCTGCGGGTGCTGCGGCCCGCCGACGCCAACGAGACCGCCGGAGCGTGGCGGGTGGCCGTGGAGTCCGAGGGCCCCACGGCGCTGATCCTCACCCGCCAGGATGTGCCCGTGCTCGGGGAAACCGACGCGGCCGCGGTGTCCCGTGGCGGCTACGTGGTCTCGGATCCCGCCGGCGCGGCGCTGACTCTGGTGGGCACCGGCAGCGAGGTGTCCGTGTGCTGTGACGCTGCCGCGCAGCTCAGCGCCGAGGGTGTCGCGGCGCGGGTCGTCTCGCTGCCTAGCTGGGAGCTTTTCGCCGATCAGCCCGCCGCCGCCCGCGCCCAGGTGATCCGTCCCGACCTGCCCTCGCTGGCGGTCGAGGCTGCGGCCACGATGGGCTGGCGGCGCTGGGTGGACGATGTTGTGGGCATAGATCGATTCGGCGCCTCTGCGCCGGGAGCGGTGGTGCTGGAGGCGCTCGGCATTTCGGTCGCGAACGTCTGCGCACGGGCCCGTGCGCTGCTGCGAACCGGCCACTAGGTTTTCCACCGGATGGCGGTGATCACCAGATGACGGCGGACTCCCGACTTCACCGGCTCTATCGCGAGTGCGGGCAGAGCCCGTGGCTTGACAACATCCGGCGGAGTTGGATCACCGGCGGCGAGCTGGAGGCCTGGGTGCGGCGGGGCGTGCGGGGCCTGACCTCCAACCCTTCCATCTTTCAGAAGGCGATCGCCTCCACGTCGGACTACGACGACGAGTTCCGCCGCGCCATCGCGGACGGGCTCGACATCGAGGCGTCCTACTGGCGGCTGGTCACCTCCGACATCGCCGCCGCCGCAGGGGTGCTGCGCCCCGTCTATGACACCTCGCAGGGTCTCGACGGTTTCGTCTCGGTGGAGGTAGCGCCGGCCCTGGCCCGCGACAGCGCCGCCACCGCATCGGCCGCCAGACACCTCCACGAACGGCTCGCGGCCCCCAACCTGTATGTGAAGATCCCCGGAACCGCTGAGGGCTTGGCCCCCATCGCCGAGATGATCGCGGAGCGCCGCAGCATCAACGTCACCCTCATCTTCAGCGTCGAGCGCTACCTGGAGGTCGCCGAGGCCTACATTTCGGGTCTCGAGCGGGCCGGGGGCGACCTGTCGAGAGTGTCGAGCGTCGCCTCCTTCTTCGTCTCGAGGATCGACACCGAGGTGGACAGGCGCCTGGAGGCCATCGGCACACCGGCTGCCCTGCAGCTGAGGGGCAAGGCCGCCATCGCCAACGCCAAGGTGGCCTACTCGCGCTTCACCGAGCTGTTCGACGGGCCGCGCTGGCAGGCGCTCCGCCGCCGAGGAGCGCGCCCGCAGAGGCTGCTCTGGGCCAGCACCTCCACCAAGAACCCCGACTATCCCGACACGCTCTACGTGGACGAGCTGATAGGACCGGCAACGGTGAACACGCTCCCCGACGCCACGCTGGAGGCGTTCGAGCATCACGGTCGTGTGGCGCCCGCGCTCGCGGCGGGCCACAGGGAGGCCGAAGAGGTGCTCGAAGGGCTGGCTGCGGTAGGGGTGGACATGGCCGAGGTGGCCGAACAGCTCGAGCGGGAGGGTGTCGCCGCCTTCAGGAACAGCTTCGACGAGTTGCTCGGGGTGCTTGATGACAAAGCCGGCGAGTTCCGCCTGCAAACCGCAGCCGACCGTCGCGCCTAGCGGCCGGGACGGCGCAGCAAGACCGCTCCCAAAGCGGCTCCAGCAGCTGGAGGACGAGAGCGTCCACATCATCCGCGAGGTGGCCGCGCAGTTCCGCAACCCGGTGATGCTGTACTCCATCGGCAAGGACAGCTCGGTGATGCTGCACCTGGCGCGCAAGGCCTTCCACCCGGGCACGGTGCCGTTCCCGCTGCTGCACGTGGACACGACCTGGAAGTTCCGGGAGATGATCGCCTTCCGCGACCGTGTGGCCGCCGAGATGGGCCTCGAGCTCATCGTTCACACCAATGCCGAGGGGCTGGCCGCGGGCATCAACCCGTTCGACCACGGGTCGCAGCACTACACCGACGTCATGAAGACCCAGGCTCTCAAGCAGGCTCTCGACGCCGGCCGCTTCGACGCGGCCTTCGGGGGCGCCAGGCGCGACGAGGAGCGCTCCCGCGCCAAGGAGCGGGTCTTCAGCTTCCGCGACCGCAGCCACCGCTGGGATCCCAAGAACCAGCGGCCCGAGCTGTGGCGCCACTACAACGGCCGGATCCGCCCCGGCGAGAGCATCAGGGTCTTCCCGCTCAGCAACTGGACGGAACTGGACGTGTGGCACTACGTCTCGGCGTGCCGGATCGAGGTGGTGCCGCTCTACCTGGCCGCGCCGCGGCCCGTCGTGCAGCGAGACGGCACCCTGCTGATGGTGGACGACGACCGCTTTCGCCTCGAGGCGGGCGAGCGGCCCCGGCTGCGCTGGGTGCGCTTCCGGACGCTGGGGTGCTACCCGCTCACCGGCGCGGTGCCCTCGAAGGCCGCCACGCTGCCCGAGGTGATCGCAGAGATGGCCGCCGCCACACGCTCCGAGCGCGAGGGCCGCGTGATCGACCACGACCAGGCCGCGGCCATGGAGCAGAAGAAGCGCGAGGGCTACTTCTGATGGCCGGCAGAGTGACCGCCCCGCGAGAAGCCCCACGAGGCGGGGTGGCCGACCCACGAGAAGCACCACAAGGCGCGGTGACCGACCCGCGAGAAGCCCCACGAGGCGGGGTGGCCGACCCGCGAGGAGCCTGCTGATGGACCTGCTGCGTCTGCTCACCTGCGGTTCGGTCGACGACGGCAAGTCGACCCTCATCGGCCGGCTGCTGCACGACTCGAGCCAGCTCCACGAGGACCGCCTGGAGGAGGTGTTCAAGGACTCCGCGACCTCCGGTCACGCAGGCGCCCACGTCGATCTGGCGCTGCTCGCCGACGGGCTGCGCGCCGAGCGCGAGCAGGGCATCACCATCGATGTAGCGCACCTGTACTTCTCCACGGCCCGCCGCGGCTTCATCATCGCGGACACTCCCGGCCATGTGCAGTACACCCGCAACATGGTGACCGGCGCGTCCACCGCGGAGCTGGCGGTGATCCTGGTGGACGCGGCGCGCGGCACGACCGAACAGACGCGCCGCCACGCCAAGATCGTGAGCCTGCTCGGCATCGGCGCCGTGGTGGTGGCGGTGAACAAGATGGACCTCCTCGGCTACGACGAGGCCGCCTTCGCGTCGATCTCCGCCGAGATAGCGCAGCTGGCCGGCACGCTGGGACTCCCCTCGCCGGTGTGCATACCGGTGTCGGCACTGCACGGCGACGGCGTCGTAAAGCGAGGCCCGAACCTGGACTGGTATAGGGGCCCCTGCCTCACGGAGCACCTCGAGCAGGTCGACGTGCCGGCACTCGCGGCAGCGGCGCCTCCGGCGGCACCGGGCCGCCTGCGGCTGCCGGTGCAGCTCGTCATCCGGCCCGACCACCGGTTCCGGGGGTTCGCCGGCACGATCAGCGAGGGCACGCTGCGCGCCGGCGACCGGGTGCGGGTGGAGCCGTCGGGGCGCACCACCACCATCGAGCGGATCGTCACCTTCGACGGTGACCTTCCGGAGGCGGGCCCGGGCCGGGCCGTGACCGTCACCACCACCGACGAGATCGACATCAGCCGCGGCGACTTGATCGTCGACCCGGCGCATCCGCCTCGCCGCGTCCGGCTGGCGACCGCGGCGCTGGTCTGGATGTCCGAGGACGACCTGCTCGTCGGGCGCGAGTACCTGCTGCAGCAGGGCGGCCAGTCGCTGAGCTGCCGTGTCTCGGAGATCATCGGCCGCCTCGACGTCGTCACGCTCACCTCCGCGCCCGCTGCAACGCTGCGGCTCAACGACATCGCCAGGGTCAGGTTGCGCACCGATCCCGAGATGGTCTTCGACGCGTACTCGCAGAATCGCACCACGGGATCGTTCATCCTGATCGACCGCGCCACCAACGCCACGGTCGCCGCCGGGATGATCGAGGCGGATTCGGCGCCGTCCGCCTGGGACGCCGCGCCGAGGCCCACCCTGGAGCGCCAGCGCAGCTCGGTCGGCACGCAGGAGCGGGCCGACCGCCTCGGCCAGCGGCCCGCCACCGTGCTGATCACGGGACTCACCGGCGCCGGCAAGTCGACGATCGCGCGGGCGCTGGAGAGGGAGCTGTTCGACCGGGGCCGCGTCACGGTGCGGCTCGACGGTGAGAACATGCGCCTGGGGATGAGCAAGGACCTGGGCTTCTCGAGCCGGGACCGCTCCGAGAACCTGCGCCGCACGGCTGAGCTGGCACGCCTGCTCAACGATCAGGGACTGATCGCTGTGGCGGCGCTGGTAGCGCCGAGTGCGGAGGTGCGCGAGCGCGCCCGCGAACTCATCGGGCAGAACCGCGTGGTGGAGGTGTTCCTCGACACTCCGCTGGAGGTATGCCGGGCGCGGGACGCTGCCGGGCTCTACGAGGCGGCCGACCGCGGCGAGCTGAGCCGGTTCCCCGGCGTGTCGGCGCCATACGAGAGGCCCGGCGACGCCGAGGTGGTGCTCGACACCTCCAGGCTCGGCATCGATGCCTGCGTGGAGGCCATAGTCGCCTGGCTCGAGGCGCACCGCTTCATCGGCCGGTGATCGCCGTTCTAGCCCAGCCATGACGCGCTCGCCCGACATCGTGCGCAGCGAGGGCGCGGTCACGGCGGAGAGGCGCGCCGCCCTGCTCGGCCACGGCGCGGTGACCGTGTGGCTCACCGGGCTGCCGGCCTCGGGCAAGTCCACGCTCGCCCATACCGCTGCGGCGCGGCTGGTGGCCGCCGGCGTGCTCGCCTACGTGCTCGACGGCGACAACCTGCGCTTCGGCCTCAACTCCGACCTCGGCTTCACCGCAGCTGAGCGCGCCGAGAACATACGCCGTGCGGGCGAGGCCGGCGCGCTGCTGCGCGACGCCGGCACGGTGGTGCTCGCCTCGTTCGTCTCGCCCTACCGCGCGGATCGCGACCGGGTTCGGTCCCTGCACCCTCCGGGAGCCTTCATCGAGGTGTTCGTGGACGCGCCGCCGGCGGTCTGCGAGCAGCGCGACCCCAAGGGCCACTACGCACGGGCCCGCTCCGGCGCCATCGCCGACTTCACCGGCATCTCCGCACCCTACGAGCCACCGCTCGCAGCCGAGTTGCACATCCGCACGGCCGACACGAGCGTGCAGGAGGCCGCCGAGGCGATTGTGGAAGCGGTGCTCGACCGCGTGCGGCCTCAACGCCGCGACACCACCGGTGAGTGATCTCCCGACACGCCAGTGAAGCAGTTGGGCACCGCCCTAGTTGAGGTGAGACACCACCAGTGAGTGATCTCCCGACGCTTGTTGTGAACTCCGTGCCAGCTCGCCGCCATCAACGATCCCCAAACTGCGATCCTCCGACATGCTTGGCGGAGTCGGCAACGGGCACTCGGCGCTCAGCAGCGTCGGCTCACCGGCCGCGGCGCTGCGAGCGGCCGCCACTAGCGTGGCGGCTGCATGAGGTCCGGTCAGCGTCATCACTCGGACTCTGAGAGCTCCTCCCCCAGGATGTGCACGGCCTTCTCCACGGATCGTCGTGCCCGGCCAAGGCGCTTCTCGGTGTCGGAGAGTTTCGTGGCGCCGGCATCGACGGACTCCCGCAGCCGCTCGAGAGCGAGGTCGGCTATCTCCTCCGCAATAGCGGACAGTCGCTCCGAAATGTCATGAAGCTCATCAACCATGCCCGATACCATACTACGCCCGAACGGGCGCGCGTGCTAGCACCAGTGCTACGCCTGCCACTCCCCCGTCACGGGACTCGCCAGAGCTGCCTTCGACGGCACGCGGGCGGGCAACGATGCGGCGCCTGACACGCACGTTCGGAGAGGCACGCAACCCGCGGCTGCTCGCGGCCTCCGCCGCCACCGGCGTGATCGTCGCGGTGGTCGTGGCCGCCTTCGACACCCTGACGTTGCACGTCGTTCTCGAGCGCCTGCTCGGCCAGCCCCTCTGGGTGCTGGCGCTGGCACCCGTGGCCGGGATAGCCGTGTCCAAGGCACTGCTGCGCACCGTGGGAATGGGCGTGTCGGGATCGACCTCGGACGAGTACATCCGGGCCTTCCACGACCGCCATCCCCGCATCCCGATCAGGCACCTGCCGGCCAAGCTGCTGGCCGGAGTCGCCACCATCGGCAGTGGCGGCGCGGTGGGCCTGGAGGGCCCGTCGATCTATGCGGGCTCCACGCTCGGCCTCTTCGTCCACGAGCGCCTCGGCCGCCTCTTCCGCCGCGACGAGGCCCGGATACTGCTCACGGCCGGAGCCGCCGCCGGGGTGGCCGCCGTGTTCAAGACGCCCGCGACGGGCGTGATCTTCGCGCTTGAGGCCCCCTACCGCGACGACGTCACGCCCCAGGCGCTGCTGCCGTCGCTGATCGCGTCGGCCGCGGGCTACGCCACCTTCGTGTTCATCGTCGGCACCACCCCCGTCGTGCCACCCCTGGGCCAAGGCGGCGTGGCGGCCGGCGCCGGCAGCGCCGAGTCGGTCCTCGGCGTGAAGATCGACGACCTGCTGGGAGCACTGATCCTGGGGATCGCCGCCGGCCTCGCCGGGCGCGCCTTCGCCTGGCTGGTGCGCCGCGCCAAGCACATCTCGCGAACGATCTCCTGGCCCCGGTGCGCGGTCGCCGCCGCAGCCGCCATGGCCGGCCTCACACTCGTGTCGGACTGGGCGTTCGACGAGGTGCTCAGCCTCGGCCCCGGAACGAGGGCGATGGAGTGGGTCGTGCAGCAGGACGCCCTGGAACTCATCGCGCTGCTGTTCGGAATCCGGGTCGCGGCGACCCTGGCCACGCTCGCCGGTGGCGGGGTGGGCGGGCTGTTCATCCCGCTCGCCACCCTGGGGGTCATCGTCGGGCAGTTCGTGGGGGTCGCGCTCGGCGCGGACGCGACCGGCCTGTACCCGACGCTGGGGCTTGCCGCCTTCCTCGGCGCCGGCTACCGGGCGCCCATCGCGGCGGTGATGTTCGTGGCCGAGACCACCGGCGCGGTCGGCGCGTTCGTGGTTCCCGCCCTGGTCGCCGCCGCGGTCAGCCAGGTCGTCGGCGGGCCGTCATCGGTGGCGGAGTACCAGCGGTCGGTCCGGCTGGGCCACCTCGAGCAGCGCTTCACGCTGCCGCTCAGCTCGATACTGGAGACCGACGTGTTGACGGTGCCTCCCGACGCGACCGTCTCCGAGTTCGTGTACATGCACGTGCTCGGCAGGCGCCGGCGCGTGGTTCCGGTGGTGTCGGGCGGCACCTATCTGGGCATGGCGCAGCTCGCCGACCTCTCCTCGGTGGAGCGCGACGCCTGGGAGACCACCACGGTCGAGGCCATGATGGCGACCGGGCTGCCCTCGGGCTCGCCCTCGTGGACGGTGCGCGACGCGGTGGTGGCCATGGAGGCGGCCGATGTGGACGTGATCGCCGTGACCGACGCCGCGGGGAACTTCATCGGCGTCGTGACCGAGGAGGACGTCGTGCGGCTCGGGGAGATCCTCGACCAGACAGAGCAGCAGTAGCCACCGCAGTCGCCGCCGTTTCAGGCGTCAGGGGTCTTCGTCGACCGCCGGAACGGTGTCCTCTGACTCGAACTCCTCGGCCCAGGCGGCATGCTCGGGTTTGGTGTACTCGTCGTCTGGCTCGTTGAAGGATTCGATCAGCCCGTGGAGGTCGTCCACCTGTGTGCGCTTGAACTTGCGGGCTTCCTCATACCTTCGGTGTCGCCCCTTCTTCACGGCTACAACTCCCGGTTTGACGATTTCGCAGACCCGGCATTGTACTGCCCGGCGGCTCAAGGGACACCCCGGGCATATGCGCGGCGGCTCCGCTCCTCCAGCACGAGCGCCTTGCCCTCGAAGGCCAGTGCCGCCTCACCGCCCACCAGGCGGCGGATCGGCTCGCCCACCATCTCACATCGCCAACCCCGGGACAGGCGGGCGTCCGGATCGGCTCGCACGAACGCCTCTATGTCGGCCCGGGTTGCCAGCAGGGAAGGCTCGATCATCTGATCGCGCGCCAGCTGTGCGACCCAGGCGGCCACCAGGCTCACAGCGGGCTTCAAACGCTGCATCTCCTCCGAGCGGTTCGGCGGCGGGCGGGGCGGGCGCCAAGTCGACTCGAGCCCGTCCGCCACGGCCTGCAGGATCGCCGCTCCGAGCCGGCCCCGGGCCACGCCCTCGCCGACGCCGCGCACTTGGGCGAGTTCCGCCACGCTGCGAGGCCTGGCCTGCGCTATCGAAACGGTCGCCATGTCCGAGACCACGTGGCGTGGCGGCTGGTTGACCTTGGCCGCCCTCTGCTCGCGCCACTGCGCGACCGCGCGCAGCACCGGTAGGTCGCGGCGGCGCAGGTGTCGCACGTCCTTCAGCTTGGTCCAGGCGTCCTCGGGACACCTCGGGCGGCTGCCGCGCTCCAGCAGCAGCGCGAACTCCTCCTCCGCCCAGCCTCGCCGGCCCAGCGCCTCGAGCCGGGCCGACAGCCGGTCGCAGATCTCCAGCAGATGCGCCACGTCGCTGGCCGCATACTCGAGCTGGGACGCCTTGAGCGGCCTCACCAGCCAGTCGGTGAGCCGGTCGGCCTTCGGGGGCCGCCAACCGATCTCCGCCTCATACAGCGACGAGAGCGCCGGGTTGCCGCCACCGACGAAACCGGCTGCGATCTGGGTGTCGAAGATCCGCTCGGGCACGGTGCCGCAGCAGTGCAGCAACACCTCGAGGTCCTGGCCTGCCGCGTGCGCGACCATCAGCCCGCTGCCCGAGAGCACTTCGGCGAGACCGCTCACGTCGGTGGCCAGCGGATCTATGAGCACCAGTTCGCCGGGCCAGGCGATCTGTATGAGGGCCACCTGCGGCACGTAGGTCCGCTCACGGTGGAACTCGGTGTCCAGGGCGTAGCGCGGCTCGCAAGCCAGCGCCTCCACGACGTCACCAAACTGCCGCGCCGAGTCGACGTAGCGGTACGGCTGCACGAACTCTCAACGACGCTCTAGGCCATGCCGGACACGGGCGTGCCGGACACGAAAACACCAGATGCCCGGCTTGCGAGACACGGGAGTGCCGGACGCGGAAGCACCAGACGATGGCACACGGGTGCCGTGCGCCGGAACGCCGATGCCACACACGGGAGTGCCGGACACGGAAGCAGCGGATGACGGAACAGCGGTGCCGGGCGCCGGAGCGCCGGAGCAACGGAAACGGGCCTGCCGGACATCAGGGATGAGCTAGCCGCGTTCAACCGGCCTGCCCGACTCGACCCACGCCGTGGTGCCGCCGGCCACGTTCACGGCGTCTACCCCGCGGGCTTGCAGGAACTCGACAGCTTGGGCGCTGCGCCCCCCGACGGCGCACACCACGCACACCGGCGAACCCGCCGTCGCGGCGCGGAACTGCTCGACGGAGTCGGCGACAGCGCCGAGCGGCACCAGCGTCGCGCCGGGGATGCGCACCTCGCGGTACTCGTGGGGCTCGCGCACATCGAACAGCGCGGCACCCGCCGACAAGCGCCGCGCCAGCTCATCAACGTTGATCTCAGCGATGTCGCCGGCGTGCATCGCAGCTACCTCCCGCTCGGCCGCGGCCCGAAGCCTACGCGCCAAGGGATGGCAGCAGCGGATGTCCGCACGATCCTCGACCGGACCGCCTCGGCCGGAAGCCACCGCAGCCTTGCCAGGGTCGCCTTGGTCTCCCTCAGGGACTCGCTGAGCGGGGGACCTCCTCGGGAAGGTCGGCGTCGCGGAACCACGCAGAGCCGGGAACCTCGAACGCGACCGTGCTCAACTCGCCCACTGCCGCTTTGGGTGCGCGCACCCCGCGCGCGAACGCCACCGTCAGGAGCGGGCGGCAGCGCCGCCGCCAAGCAGCGTGCAACCACTGCGGCGAGCCCTCCCCCGCCGGGACCACCGCATCCGTGCCGGCGCAGCAGCCGGCGAGCCTGTCCACAACGGCGCGCACGGCAGCTGCCTGCGGTTCGACCACATCGCAGGGCAGCGTCACCACGGCCTCGGCCGCGGGTCCGCCCCAGCGGTCGAGCCAGTGCAGCGCCGTGACGACAGCACCCAGGGGCCCCTGTTGCGGGTATAGGTCTGCGCAGGCCCGCAAGCCGAGCGCCCGGAGGCGGTCGAGATCGCCACCCACGACGACCAGGCTGTCCAGGCCGGCCTGCCGCAGCGCGCCGGCGGCGCGCTCGACCATGGCGAGGCCGCCGATCTCGATGAACGCCTTGTCCGTGCCCATCCGCTGGCTCGCCCCGCCGGCAAGGACCGCCCCGACATATGCATGCGTCACAGCATTCTGCACGGTCTCACGCTTGCACGGCGAGAACCGCATCCGTCGCCGGCCCCGGTGCAGGCACGACACTCACATCTGTCCCAGCCACCATCACATGACGTCTGCCGCGTCGGCCAATGACCCGAGTGTCGGCACGGGACCCGGACTCGCCGCAGCCATCAACACGAGGCCCGGCTCACAGCATTGGCCGCTGGTCCCAGTGCCGGCACACGGGACTTGCCGGGCCGCTGTCAGGCCTCGGGCGCTGGGGGCCAGTCGGGATCGAGCTGTCTCAGGAACAGGGCGCACCGCTGCGCCTCGCTGGACTCGCCGATCTCCTCGGCAACGCGCTGCAGCCCGCTCAGCGCTCTCAGGAAGCCCCGGTTGGCAGGATGGACCCAGCGCACGTATCCCGATCCCCGCCAGCCGCTGGCGCGCAGGCGGTCGAGGCCGCGGTGATAGCCGGTGCGGAACGCAGCGTAGGCGAGCGCAGACCGCGGCTCGGTGCGTTCGAGCGCCTCCCCGAGGGCGGCCCAGGCTTCCAGGCACTCCGGCCAGCGTGCGCACACCGCGCCGATCCGCGCGACCTGGTCGGCGCCGGCGTCACCTGCTGCAGCAAGGGCGGACCGCGCCTCCGCCGGCTCGGCATCGAGCACCGTCTCAGGCGGGCCGGAGGAAAAGAAGGACACCGGAGCATCACTCACGGCCGGAGAGACTACCCGCCCGCGCCGTCCCGCAGCCCGCCACCCAATGCCCGCAGCGTCGCCCGCACATTGCCCGGAGCGGGCCGTCGCTAGCCTGAACGCACGTGATCCCCGACTGGCTCGACGCCGAATCGCTGCGCTCGGTGATCATCGCGGCGATCGCCGTGCTCGGCCTCGCAGCGGTGATGGTGCTGCGCTTCGTGCGCAGGGTGATCGCGCGCGTCGCGCTGATCGCGCTCCTGGGCGCTCTGGCACTGAGCCTCTGGATGCAGCAAGCCGACCTGCAGAACTGCATCGACACCTGTGCGTGCCGGCTGTTCGGCCAGGAGGTCGCGATCCCTGCCTCCAGCAACCCCAACTGCCCCTGACCGGACGCCGGCGGCGGGCTAGCTTCGGGCCGTGGCCCGCCACCCGTATCTCGATGTGGAGGGTCCCATTGCGTTCGCCCACCGTGGTGGTGCCGGCTCGTATCCCGAGAACACGCTGCGAGCCTTCCGTCACGCCGTCTCGCTGGGCTTCACCCATGTGGAGACCGATGTCCACGCCACCGCTGACGGGGTGGCAGTGGCCTTCCACGACGACTCGCTGGACCGGGTGACCGAAGGCCGCGGCGCCATCGCAGAGATGCCGTGGCAACAAGTCCGCCACGCCCTGGTGAACGGCACCGATCCGATCCTGCGCCTCGACGAGCTGCTCGAGGCGCTGCCCGGCACGCGCATCAATCTCGACCCCAAGAGCGACGCCGCCGTGGAGCCGCTGGTCGAAGTCCTGAAGCGGTCAGACGCCGTCGAGCGAGTCTGCGTGTGCTCGTTCTCAGACAGGCGCACCGAGCGCACCAGGGGGATGCTGGGTCCGTCGCTGTGCGTGGGGGCGGGCCCCGGGGGCGTCCTGAGGCTCATCGCAGCGACCGCCCGCCTGCCGGTACCGAGATCGCTGGACTTCCACGTGGCGCAGGTGCCGGTGACGGCCCGAGGTGTGAGGATCGTGCGGCGCTCGGTGGTCGAGGCCGCCCACCGCCACGGTGCGGACGTTCACGTGTGGACGATCGACGATCCCGCGGAGATGCACCGCCTCCTGGACCTGGGCGTTGACGGCATCATGACCGACCGGCCCGAAAGGCTCCGCCAGGTGATGATCGATCGCGGCCACTGGAGCCCCTGACAGCACCAGCAAGCGCTCGCATCCCACGGTCCGCCAAGAGTCCCGAGACTCCCGACATCGCCGAAGGCGCAACCGCTGGACGGCTACTCGGGGCTCCGTCGCGCCAATGCCCGCGGCTGCACCAGCGACATGCGGCTCTCAAGAGATTCACCCGCGCTGCGATACGCCAGGGTCTATACTGCGCGCCAGTCGATCTCGGGTTTGCTCCGCGGGTGCCCCGAAGAGACTGACGGGTACCCTAGGAGGGGTGCCGAAGACCATAGCAACCTATGAAAGGTAGGTACAAATGAAGAGAATCATCGCAGTGGCCGCCGCAGCGAGCCTGATCGCGCTCTTCGCGTTCGCCGGTTCAGCATCAGCTGACGGCCACGGCCCCACCGTCACCTCCGATCCGGCCACAGTGGCTGCCGAGGGGGAGGAACACACCTTTACGGTCACCGGCTCGGGCTTCACGCCAGGGAATGTGCTGTTCGTTCTGCCGTGTACCTACCCCGGCGATCCCCTGACACCGGATTCAACGCCAGAACAGATGGCCGCCTCTCTGGGCGCAATAACTCAAGCGAGCTGCAAGCTGGAAGCTGACTATCTTGTGCCCGTGCCGGCCGATGCTGATGGCAATTTCTCCGTTATGCGCACCGTAACGGTTGAAGCCAACCTCGCCTGGGTTGCCGGTGACCAGGCGCAGACAGAGGTAGGCAGCGTTCCCATCCTTGTCGCCGGAGGCATGATGGACGACATGGACATGGACGACATGGACATGGATGAGGACATGGACATGAACGACGACATGGACGACGGTGAGATGCCCATGGGTGGTCCCATGACCGGCTTCGGTGGCACTGCCGGCGACGGTGGCAGCGGCTCAGCCCTCCCGCTGGCGGCAGGCCTGCTCGCTGTCACAGTTCTGGGCGGCGCCGCGATCGCGCTCCGTCGCAACAACTGACATCCGGCCTACCCGGAGGGATCGGTGTTCATAGCGGGCGCTGAGACCTTCACGGTACTGCGCACTGCGGCAGCGGCATTGATCGCCGCTGCCGCAGTCGCGTCCTGCAGCGGGACCGCCGGGACAGAACCCGCCAGCCGCCTCGACGACACCGACCCGGCAACTACGGCGGCTGACGCTACGGGCTTAGCCGATCCTGTCGCTCTGACTGACCTGATGCCAGGCTCGCTCTCAGAGTCCCAGCGAGTGGCATCTGCCGATCTTGCCGCCTCGCCACTCGCACCTGCGACACGTCCAAGCGACGCACGCATCGACTCGGCGGCATCGCCTCTCGGAACAGCAGCAGCCGCCGGTGCCTCACGCGGTTCCGCCGCCAGCACCCGCCAGGACGGCATGGGTGGGAATCCCATAGCCGGGAGTGTCCGGGTCCAGGCCGCCGATCCGGTCACCATCCGCATCCCGACCATCGAGGTAGAGGCACCTGTGATCGCCCTCGGCCTCAACGACGACGGCACCATCGAGGTTCCCTCGCGCACTCACGAGACAGGCTGGTGGCGCGACGGCCCCGAGCCCGGAGAGGCCGGCGCGTCCGTGATCCTCGGACACGTTGACTCGCGCACGGGCCCCGCCGTCTTCCACGGCCTCAGGCGACTGCTCGCCGGCGATGAGATCCATGTGGACCGCGCCGACGGGACCACCGTCACCTACGTGGTCGAGTCGTCGGGGCAGCACTCCAAGGACGACTTCCCCACCGAAGCCGTGTACGGAGCGACCGACCAGCCCACGCTCCGCCTCGTCACCTGCGGCGGGGACTTCGACCAGGGCGAGCGTTCCTACCTCGACAACTACATAGTCTTCGCCTCGCTCGCATAGGCTGGAATCCATACGAACCCCGGAAAGGACCTGTACCAATGAAGAGAATCATCGCAGTGGCCGCCGCAGCAAGCCTGATCACGCTTCTCGCGTTCACCGGCTCGGCCGCGGCCGACGGCCACGCCATCTCCGTTGACCCCATGTCGGTCGATGAGCCCGGCACACACCTGATCACAGTGTCAGCAGCCGCCGGATGGCCCGAGGAAGGCACAACCCTGATTGCCTGCCCCGGCTACCGGGGCGTGAAACCCGAGCCGCCGCTGGGGCCGGACGTGGTCACGATGTGCGACATGGGAAACATCATCCAGATCATGGTCGACTCTGACGGCTCATTTTCGGCCGATGTCGAGCTTGACATCGGTGCAGATGGACTGGTGATCCTTGTCGGCAACCTGGCTGCCGGCCTGAACGAACTCGCCGTGATCCACGTCGGCATGATGGATGACGACATGGACGCCGAGGACGGAGACATGGGCATGGACGGCGAGATGATGGACGAGGACATGCACATGGACGACATGGACGACGGTGAGATGCCCATGGGTGGTGCCATGACCGGCTTCGGTGGAACCGCCGGCGACGGTGGCATCGGCTCAGCCCTCCCGCTGGCGGCAGGCCTGCTGGCCGTCACAGTTCTGGGCGGCGCCGCGATCGCGCTTCGTCGCAACAACTGACGTCCAGCCAGCAGCGAGGGCGGACCGGCGTCCCATCACGGGGGCTTTGCAGCCTTCGGCCAACTTGCCTAGCCGCTGCGTCAGTGGCCGGCTAGCGCAGCGGTGTCGACGAGGGCGCGACCACGGACGGAAGCTCGGTGGCGCCGGTGAGGTGTGAGTCCACCGCCGCGGCACAGGCCCGGCCCTCGGCTATGGCCCACACGATGAGGCTCTGGCCGCGGCCCATGTCGCCGCAGACGTACACGCCGTCAACGTTCGTGGCCCAGCGCCCGTCGCGGGACACGTTGCCCCGGGCGTCCAGTTCCACACCTAACTGCTCGATCATCGGGCCGCGCTCGGGCCCGGTGAAGCCCATCGCCAGCAGCGCCAGCTCGGCCGGGACCTCCTCCTCGCTGCCGGGCACCTGCTCGAAGACCATCCGCCCGTCCCGCAGCGCCGGCTCCACCCGAACCGTGGCCAGAGCTGCGAGGTTGCCGCGGCCGTCGCCGATGAACCCGGTCGTGCTGATCGCGTAGTCGCGGTCGCCGCCCTCCTCGTGCGCCGAGGACACCCGGTAGATCATCGGCCAGGTGGGCCACGGATCCGCGTCGGCGCGGGTGTCGGGCGGTCGGGGCATGATCTCGAACTGGCGGATCGAGGCCGCGCCCTGGCGGTGGGCGGTGCCGAGACAGTCGGCGCCGGTGTCGCCGCCGCCGATGATCACCACGCGCTTGCCCTCAGCCGAGATCGGCGAGGACTCCAGGTCGCCCTGCTGCACCCGGTTGGCGGGCGGCAGGTACTCCATCGCCTGATGCACGCCGCGCAGCTCCCGGCCCGGGACCTGGAGATCGCGCCACGCCGTGGCGCCGCAGGCCAGCACCACAGCGTCGAACTCGGCCCGCAACTCCTCCGCCCCCACATCAGAGCCCACGTCGACGCCGGCCCGAAACTCGGTTCCCTCCGCACGCATCTGCGCCAGGCGGCGGTCGAGGTGGCGCTTCTCCATCTTGAACTCGGGGATGCCGTAGCGCAGCAGCCCGCCGATGCGGTCGGCCCGCTCGAACACGACCACGCGATGACCGGCGCGGCTGAGCTGCTGCGCCGCCGCCAGCCCGGCAGGCCCCGAGCCCACGACGGCGACGCTGCGGCCGGTGGACACCGCCGGCGGCTCGGGCACGATCCAGCCCTCGGCCCAGGCCCGGTCGACGATCTCCACCTCCACCTGCTTGATGGTCACGGGCGGCTCGTGGATGCCCAGCACGCACGCCGCCTCGCACGGCGCCGGGCAAAGCCGTCCCGTGAACTCCGGGAAGTTGTTGGTGGCGTGCAGGCGCTCGCTGGCACGGCGCCACTGGCCCCGGTAGACGAGGTCGTTCCAGTCCGGGATCAGGTTGCCGAGCGGGCAGCCTCCGTTGCAGAACGGGATCCCGCAGTCCATGCAGCGCGACGCCTGCTGTTGCAGCCTCTCGGGCGGGAAGTCCTCGTACACCTCGCGCCAGTCGCGCAGCCGCACCGGCACCGGGCGGCGCGCCGGCAGCTCACGGTCGTGCAGCAGGAAGCCCCGAGGGTCTGCCATCGCCCGCGCCCCCGCCCTCTAGTCGTGCGCCGAGGCCATGACGGCGACCATCTCATCGTCTCCGGCGGCGCGGGCCCGCTGCGAGGCGTCCAGCACCCGCCTGTAGTCGATGGGCATCACCTTGGCGAAGTGCGCCGCGGCGGTGCCCCAGTCCGACAGCAGGCGCTCGGCCACCGCGCTCGCGGTCTCGCTGCGGTGGCGGCTGACGGTCTGGTGCAGCCAGGCGATGTCATCGGGGTCGGGGTGTTCCAGTTCCACCATCTCGCCGTTGAGTCGCACCGGCAGCTTGCCGCGGGGGTCGTACACGTAGGCGATCCCGCCCGACATTCCGGCTGCGAAGTTCCGCCCCACCGGGCCGAGGACGACGGCGCGGCCGCCGGTCATGTACTCGCAGCCGTGGTCGCCGACGCCTTCCACCACCGCCAGCGCGCCCGAGTTGCGCACGCAGAACCGCTCCCCCACCAGCCCGCGCAGGAACATCTCGCCGCCCGTGGCGCCGTAGCCGATCACGTTGCCGGCGATGACGTTGCTCTCGGCCGCGAAGCGGGCGTCCGCCGGCGGGCGCACCACGATGCGGCCTCCCGACAGCCCCTTGCCCACGTAGTCGTTGGCGTCGCCGGTGAGGCGCAGGGTCACGCCAGCGGGCAGGAAGGCGCCGAAGGAGGTGCCCGCCGAGCCCGTGAAGTTGACGACGATCGTGTCGCCGGGCAGGCCCGCGGCGCCGTGACGCCGGGTGACCTCGCTGCCCAGCAGGGTGCCCACAGTGCGGTTGACGTTGCGGATCGGCATGTCGAGGGTCACCGGCCGGCGCTGGGTCAGCGCGCCCTCCGCCAGCTGGATCAGCATCTGGTCGAGGGCGCGCTCGAGCCCGTGGTCCTGGTCGGCACGCTGGTGGCGCACCGCTTCCGGACCCAGCTCGGGCAGGTGCAGGATGGGCGACAGGTCCAGGCCGGACGCCTTCCAGTGCTCGACGGCCTGCACGGCATCGAGCATCTCCACCTGCCCGACGGCCTCGCGCAGGCTGCGGAAGCCCAGCGAGGCCAGCAGCTCGCGCACCTCCGAGGCGATGAACTCGAAGAAGTTGACCACGAAACCGGGGCGCCCCGTGAACTTCTCGCGCAGCTGCGGGTTCTGGGTGGCGACCCCCACCGGGCAGGTGTCGAGGTGGCACACGCGCATCATCACACACCCCATGACCACCAGCGGCGCGGTGGCGAACCCGAACTCCTCGGCGCCGAGCAGCGCGGCCACGACCACATCTCGGCCGGTCTTGAGCTGGCCGTCCACCTGCACGACGATGCGGTCGCGCAGGTCGTTCAGCAGCAGCGTCTGCTGCGTCTCGGCCAGGCCCAGCTCCCAGGGAGCGCCTGCGTGCTTGATGGAGGTGAGCGGCGAGGCGCCGGTGCCGCCGTCGTGTCCGGAGATCAGCACCACGTCCGCGTGGGCCTTGGACACGCCGGCTGCCACGGTGCCCACCCCCACCTCGGAAACGAGCTTTACGTGGACGCGCGCCCGCGGGTTGGCGTTCTTGAGGTCGTGGATCAGCTGTGCCAGATCCTCGATCGAGTAGATGTCGTGATGCGGGGGCGGCGAGATCAGCCCCACGCCCGGCGTGGAGTGGCGGGTCTTGGCGATCCAGGGGTACACCTTGTGGCCGGGAAGCTGGCCGCCCTCGCCGGGCTTGGCTCCCTGTGCCATCTTGATCTGGATGTCGTCGGCGTTCACCAGGTACTCGCTGGTGACCCCGAAGCGCCCGCTGGCGGCCTGCTTGACGGCGCTGCGCCGCAGGTCGCCGTTGGGATCGCGCACGTAGCGGTCGGCGTCCTCGCCGCCCTCGCCGGTGTTGGACTTGCCGCCGATCCGGTTCATGGCGACGGCCAGGGTCTCGTGGGCCTCCTTGGAGATGGAGCCGTAGCTCATGGCGCCGGTGGCGAAGCGCTTGACGATCTCCGAGACCGGCTCCACCTCGTCGATGGGTGCCGGGGGACGCAGGCCGGTGCGCAGCCTGAAGAGGCCCCGCAGCGTGCCCAGCCGGCTGGACTGGTCGTCGACGAGGCGGGTGTACTCGGCGAAGATGTCATAGCGGCGCTCGCGGGTGGCGTGCTGGAGCTTGAAGACCGTCTCGGGGTTGAAGAGGTGATACTCGCCCTCGCGCCGCCACTGGTACTCGCCGCCCGCCTCGAGGGTCCGGTGGGCGCGCCGGGCCGGGTTGGGCGAGTGGGCGCGCCGGTGGCGCTCGGTGACCGCGGCCGCGATCTCGTCGATGCCGATACCGCCGAGGCGGCTGGAGGTGCCCGTGAAATACTCGTCCACCAGCTCGGGCGCCAAGCCGATGGCCTCGAAGATCTGGGCGCCGGTGTAGGAGGCGACCGTGGAGATGCCCATCTTGGACATCACCTTGAGGACGCCCGCGCAGGCGGCCTTGACGAGGTTGCGGTGAGCGGTCTCGACGCCCATGGCAGGATCGAGGCCGTGCAGCCCGCCGGCGACCATCGCTGAGACGGTCTCGAAGGCCAGGTAGGGGTTGACCGCGTTGGCGCCGTAGCCGATGTGCAAGCAGAAGTGGTGAACCTCGCGGGCGTCGCCGGTCTCGGCAATGAGTCCGACACGGGTGCGGGTGCGCTCGCGCACCAGATGCTGATGTACGGCGGATACCGCCAGCAGCGACGGGATGGGTGCCAAACACCGGTCGCTGCCGCGGTCCGACACGACCAGGATGGTGGCCCCGGCCTCGATGGCCGCCGAGGCCCGCCGGCGCAGCGCCCGCAGCGCCCGCTGCAGCCCCTCGCCGCCCTCTGTGACCGGGTAGAGCGCGGCGAGCACCTCGCAGCCGAAGTCGTCGAGCCCGCCGGGGCCGCCGATCTCGATCAGGCGCGCCAGCTCGGCATCGGTGATCACCGGCCTGTCGAGATGCACGGTGCGGCACGACTCGGGCCGGGGGTCGAACAGGTTCCGCTCGGGGCCGACCCTGGCGTAAAGCGACGTGACCAGCTCCTCGCGGATGGCGTCGAGGGGCGGGTTGGTCACCTGCGCGAACAGTTGCTTGAAGAAGTCGTAGATGGGCCGGGAGCGGTCCGAGAGCACTGCGGGCGGCGTGTCGGTGCCCATCGAGCCCAGGGCCTCCTTGCCGTGGGCGGCCATCGGGGCGAGCAGCAGCCGGTGCTCCTCGTGGGTGTGGCCGAACACCTGCTGGCGCTGGACGAGAGAGCCCTCCTCGCGCCGCAGCGGCTCGCGGCGGGGCAGGTCGTCGATGTGCACGAGGTTGGCGTCGAGCCAGCTCCGGTACGGGCGGGCCGCGGCGAGGCCGTCCTTGATCTCGCCGTCGCGCACGATGCGGCCCGCGGAGGTGTCGATGAGGAACATGCGGCCGGGCTGCAGCCGCCCCTTCTCGACCACCGAGGACTGCGGGACGTCGATTACCCCCGTCTCCGACGCCATCACCACCAGCCCGTCGCCGGTGACGAGGTAGCGCGAGGGGCGCAGCCCGTTGCGGTCGAGCACCGCGCCGATCACGGTGCCGTCGGTGAAGGCGATCGACGCGGGACCGTCCCAGGGCTCCATGCGGGTGGCGTGATACCGGTAGAAGGCCTTGCGCTCGTCGCTCATCTCGGCGTGGTGCTCCCACGGCTCCGGGATCATCATCAGCACCGCCTCGGCAAGCGAGTAGCCGCTGACGGTCAGGATCTCGAGCACCTCGTCGAACCCGGCGGTGTCGCTGGCGCCTGGGGTGCAGATCGGCAGCGCCCGCTCGAGGCCTTCCAGCAGCGGCGACGACAGCAGCGCCTCCCGCGCCCGCATCCAGTTGCGGTTGCCCTGGATCGTGTTGATCTCGCCGTTGTGGGCGATCATCCGGTAGGGGTGCGCCAGCGGCCACGAGGGGAAGGTGTTGGTGGAGAACCGGGAGTGCACGAGCGCCAGGGCGCTCTCGAACCGCTCGTCTTGGAGGTCGGTGTAGAAGGCGGGAAGCTGGCTGGACATCAGCATCCCCTTGTAGACGACGGTGCGGGCGCTGAGGCTGGGAAAGTAGACGCCGGTGTGGGGGGGCGCGGCGGCACCCATCGCCGCCTCGGTGTCCTCCGCCGCGGAGTAGCCCGCTGCAGCGGGGCCTATCTCGTGCTCGATCCGCTTGCGCACGATGTAGACGCGGCGGTCGAGGTCGATGCCCGACAGGTTCTTGCCGGTGATCCTGCCGGCGTTCTTGCCCGCGATGAAGAGCTGCCCGAAGCTGGGCATGGCGTCGCGGGCGCCGCGCCCCACCGCGGAGGGCTCCACAGGCACCTCGCGCCAGCCGATCACCTCGAGTCCCTCGGAGCCGACGATTTCGTTGACAGCGGCAGTTGCCCGTACAGCCTCCTCCGGGTCGGGGGGCAGGAAGCCGATGCCGGTGGCGTAGTGCCCGGCGGGGGGCAGCGGGAAGTCGGTGACGTCGCGCAGGAAGCGGTCGGGCACCTGCATGAGCACGCCCGCGCCGTCGCCGGTCTCGGGGTCTGAGCCGAGCGCGCCGCGGTGCTCGAGGTTGCACAGGGCGCGAACGCCCAGCTCGACGATGCGGTGCGAGGCCCTGCCGGCGACGTCGCACACGAAGCTGACACCGCAGGAGTCGTGCTCGTAGCGAGGGTCGTAGAGACCTTGACTCGGGTGCGGGCTGTGCATCTGGTTCCTCGGAGCGGTCGTTTCGTGCTCTGCTTGCGGTCGCTGCGTCCCCGATCCCGCTTGCGGGAACCCCGGGGCCAAGCCAACCAGCACGGGGGCCGGGACACCAAGAGCCCCGCACCCGCGCAGAACAGCGCCCCACAAACTACCCGCAAAGGCGCCTCTTCCCCATCGCCACACCGCCTATAGTCCAGGTATGACGATCGACAGTGCAGAAGCGACGACGCTGAGCGTTCGGGTCAACTCCTCAGAGGCGGCACGAACACGCCGAATGGCCGAGTTGCTCGGCATCGGTCAATCGGAGTTGATCCGTGAGGCACTGCGCCGCTACCTGAACGCGCTTGCCGCCCAGAATGACGCGGCCATCTACGAGGCGATGCCTCTAACTCGCGAGGAACTGGCGCTGATCGATGTCCAGCAGTGGGGGCCGACAGAAGATTGGTCCGATTGGGATGCGGCGGGGTAAGATCTGGTTCGCCGCCACCCCCAGCGGCGACCGTCCCGTGTTGGTGCTCACTCGCGACCCTGTGGCCGACCGTATCGGTTCGTTGGTGGTGGCTGCTTTGACCCGGACGCGTCGCGGCCTGATCTCGGAGCTTCCTCTGAGCGCAGCCATCGACGGTGTTCCCACCGACTGTGTCGTTACCTTCGACACAGTGCATACTCTTGAACGCGAGGCGTTTAGACGCTACGTGGCCACCCTCAGCTATGCGCGCCAGCAGGAAGCATGCGAGGCCCTCAGAGCGGCTACCGGCTGCTAGGTATCCACCCAGCATGATCGATGATGCGCTGAGCGGGTCCCTTGCTGCTGTTGAGCGGGTGGGGCGGCTCATTGATGCGAGTCCTACGCCTTACCATGCGGTGGCTCAGGCCGTGGAGATCCTGGCCTCGGCGGGCGGGCGTGTGCCGGCCGGGTCAGGTGAGGCCGCCTCGCCGGGACTCTGGTACGCCGCGGACGGAGGCACGCTCGCCGCCTGGCTGGTGGCCGAGCATCACCATGCCGGCAGCGGCCTGCGCATCGTGGGGGCGCACACCGACTCGCCCAACCTGCGCATCAAGCCCCTGCCCGACCGTGACCGTGCCGGCTGCCGGATGCTCGGGGTGGATGTCTACGGCGGGGCGCTGCTCAACTCGTGGCTCGACCGCGATCTCGGCGTGGCCGGACGCCTCGCCGTGCGCGATGGCTCCGGAGGCGTGCGCTCGCAGTTGGTGCGCATCAACGAGCCGTTGCTGCGTGTGCCGCAGCTGGCGATACACCTCGACCGCGACGTCAACGACAAGGGCCTCGTGCTCAACCGCCAGCTTCACCTCTCCCCCATCTGGGGACTCGAGCCGGCGCCGGGCGGCAGCCCGGAGCGGTTCATGGATGTCGTGGCGCAGGCCGCCGGCGTCGAGGGGCGTGACGTCCTGGGCCACGACCTGATGGCATTCGACCTGACGCCGGCCCGCCTCGTGGGCCATGGCGGATCCATGCTGTCCTCTGCTCGCATCGACAACCTCGTGTCCTGCTTCACTGCCGTCGATGCGCTGGTTGCGGTTGCGGAGCGTGGGGCGGGGCCGCACATCGCCGCAGTGTGCCTCTTCGACCATGAGGAGGTCGGCAGCGTGTCGGCGGTGGGCGCGGCGTCGCCCTGGCTCGATCACCTGATCGACCGTCTCGCTGCCGGTTTCGACGCCGGCGCCGACGACCTCGCCGCAGCTCGTGCCGGAAGCCTCGTGCTCTCCGCCGACGGCGCGCACGCCACGCATCCCAGCTATCCCGAGCGCCACGATCCCGAGCATCCGGTGGTGCTGAACGGCGGCCCCGTGCTCAAGACCAACGCCAACCAGCGCTACGCAACAGACGCCCTGACCGGCGCCGCCTTCCGCCTGGCCTGCGAGCAGGCAGGCGCGCCGTTGCAACACTTCGTGAACCGCTCGGACATGGCCTGCGGCTCCACGATCGGCCCCCTCACCGCCGGCCGAACCGGGATCGCCACCGTCGATGCCGGCTGCGCGCAACTCGCCATGCACTCCGCCCGAGAACTCTGCGGCGCCCAAGACATCGCCTGGTTCCAATCAGCCACCGAACACTTCCTACGCGGCTGATCGCGCAGCCATCGGGGGCGTGTCACACCCCCTGCCTATAGTTGCTGCCATGATTTCAGCAGCGAACCCCCCCCCCCCCCCAAAGCCGCTAAACGACCGAGCCTTCGCAGACGCCTGCGATGCCGTAGCTTGAGGTCGCCCCGGATCCGACGGGCGCTTCCGGCGCTAACCGCCCTCGCGGTGCTGGCCGTTCTGCTCACACCTGCCGTCGCCGCGCAGGCACACACCAACACGCAAGGGGCTTCCCTCCAAGCACAGAATGCCTTCAATGACGACGACGGCAGCGTTCATGAGCCTGCGCTCAATGTGCTTGCCGGCAGGGGCTACCTCGCGGGGACAGAGTGCGGCGACGGCCAGATCTGCCCGACGAGGCATCTGCAACGCTGGGAGCTGGCCGTCTGGCTAGGCCGCGCGCTGACAGGCACCGATCCCGACCCCATTGCCGAGTCCAGATTCGCGGACGTAGACCCGAAGCAGTGGTGGGCACCCCACGTCGAGCGGTTCGCCGAGCTGGGCATCACCACTGGCTGCAAGGCCGAGCCGCTGAGCTACTGCCCCTACAGCGCCGTCAAACGCGCACAAATGGCATCGTTCCTGGTCCGAGCCTTCGATCTGCCCGAGGCGGCATCCGCAGAGTTCACAGACACCGCAAGCACCTCTCACGCCGCCAACATCGACGCTCTGGCCGCAAGAAAGATCACTGCCGGCTGCTCACGGGAGCCGCTGCGGTTCTGTCCGAGCACCAACGTCACCCGCGCCCAGATGGCAACATTCATCGCCCGAGCCCAAGGACTCGTCGCGCTGCCCGCCGCCCCCACCACGACCACCACGGTCAAGTCGCCAACCACGACCACGACCACCAAGCCGCCAACCCCGACTACCGTCCCCAAGACCAAGCGATATGAGGTGCCGACCTACTTCTGCGCTCCGAAAGGGCGCTACTCCACCCGCCTGATGCGCAGCATCGTCAGCGACTTGAACGAACAGGTAAACGCCTTCTTCAAGCGAGAATCCTCCGGGTTGGCGGACGTGCAGATCGTGTGGAAGGGCAGCGTGTCTCCGCCCACCGACTGGAGTGGCACGTTTGACCGCTACTTTGAAAGCGGCCGAACCGAGCCGGACACCAGGTGCGAGATCTACGGAATCAACGCCGCGAAGGGAAACCGGCAGATACTCGTGCTCGTCGCCCTGCCAGCAGACCGGTACGCAGGACTGGCGTGGCTGGACACCGGTCCTGCCCTCGTCTCGTTGTCTGGAGAGGAGACCGGAGAGGCTGGGGCTGCGCAGAGCTGGCTGCACAACGTTGTCGCGCACGAGCTGGGCCACTCGCTGTTCGGTTGGGGACACACCGACGACCCGTCGATAGACACGTTGGACTGCGGAGCGGTGCACCGCTCCCTGATGACCTCGGGTAGCGACTGCTACTACACGAGCGGTGCCGATCCGCTGAGTTCATATCGAGTCGTTTGTGCATTGCGCAAGCAGCAGAACTGGCCGTGCGGCAGTCAGAAGGTGGAGGCTGGCAACGTGCCAGTGTCCTACGAGGCATGGACAAGCTACTGGGATGATGAAGGCAGCATCAGCCGCGGCGTGTTGACAGAAAGTATACGACAAACGGTTCCAGGTAATCCAGAACATTTGGCTAGCATCTGGGTTGAATGCGCCTACTCTGACCAATTGGCTGCCTGGCAGTTAGATTTGATAATCAGCTGGGGCGGCACCGTTTTCGATATTCGATCCAGCGGCAGTACGCCTGCGATGAGCGTGAGATTCGCTGATCAGACGCTTCTGAACTTGCCTACGGTAGCTTCAACACACAAGAAAGCGTTTTGGATCGGCGAATGGAACAGCGGTGTATGGGATAGTAATGCATCGCGCACGCTGCTCCGCGCCATGATCAACGCAGATGGTCAGACAGTGACATTGTTCACGTATGACAGCAGCAACAGGCTGTTTCAGGCAACCTTCGATACGACAGGAGCCAAGGTAGCCGTGCAGTCGGTGATCAACTTCTGCGACAGCAAGCCGTCCGCACCCAGCGCATCTACACATACAGCGACGACGACGACGACGACCACGTCCCCACCCACCACGACTACCGCGCCGCCGAGATCGTTTCTACCGCCGCCAGGAGGATCAGCGCGTTACGGGGACTGGGTCGTCTTTGGGCGCGACAACGACGGGAGCGTCGGCGCGGGCATAGACGCCCAAGATCACACTCCTTCATACTTCACACGTCCCATCTTGTTTGTCAGCTGCTGGTATCCTGACAGTCTGGCGAGGTGGATACTAAGTGTGTGGATTAACTTCGGTTCGACGACTTTCGGCTCATTCAATAGCGACGCGGTCCTCGTCGATAGCAATATCGGTGGCCGACGATCTACATGGCCAGCCGAGGCTGTAGGCGGTGCGCTCTGGTTCCAGAGACATGGACAACTAAGCGATAGCGCAATGGCAGCCGAACTGGTAAGCGACATAGTGGCCACTGCTGGCCAGACAACTGTATTCGGTGCCGTGAACAGCATAGGGACCTACCTGGCGGCTGCCTTTAACACGAGCAGTGCTGCTCGAGCGCTGATCCCAATAGTCGACTACTGCAGGGCCAGGATGTAGACACCGCAGCTGAGAGGCGTGCGGTGATCAGGTTTGCTCATGGGTTTCGGGGTGTAGGAGTTGGACTTGGTCGGAGTCGGCTAGCCTGTGCAAAATGTCGACATCCGACTCGAAGCGATCCAGTAGCGCTGATTGTTCGGGTGTGAGTGAGGGAATGCTGCCGGTTTTCCGGTGGTGCGGGTCAGTGGCGGAGGGCGCGGGCGATGGTGCGGATCCTGTAGACGTAGGGCACGAAGGCGAGCAGTATCGGCAGTATCTCCAGGCGGCCCACCACCATCAGCATCGCCAGCACCAGCCGGGCGGGCTGGGCGAACGCGTCCGAGAAGCTCGCTGTCGGCCCGGCCTCACCCAACGCTGGGCCCATGTTGCTTAGAGCGGACACCACCGCCCCGAGCGAGGTCTCCAGATCGCCGCCCAGGGCGGTCACCACCAGCACACCGGCAACCACGAGCAGAACATGCAGCAGGAAGAACCCCGCCACCCGGGACGCGACGCCCTCGCTGATCACATCACGGCCGAGCCTCACCGGGATCACGGCCCGCGGCGTCAGGGACTGCCGCACCGAGCGCAGCATCAACAGTCCCAGCACCTGCAGTCGCAGCACCTTGATGCCGTTCGCAGTGGAGCCCGTGCAGCCGCCCACCACCATCAGGAACAGCAGCACCAGCTGGGCTCCGGCAAGCCACGTCACATAGTTCCCCGCCGAGTCCGGCCCGGCGGCGTTGCCGAACCCGGTGCTGGTGCCGAGCGACACAGCATTGAAGATCCCCGCCCTCAAAGAGGAGCCCAGCGGCATGCCGCCGTCGAGCCACAGCAGCAGCACGATCACCGATGCGGTTAGCGACAGTATGAACAGGTAGGACCGGAACTCGCTGTTGCGGTGATAGGGCAACGTGCGGCCCGCAACAGCGCGCCAGTGCAGGGCGAAGCTGGTGCCGCCCAAGATCATGAACGCCATCACCACCGCCTCGAGCGCGACGCTGTCGTAGTGACCGATCGAGTCAGCGTGCGGCGAGAAGCCTCCCGTGGCGGCGACGGTGAGCGCGTGGGCGACCGAGTCGTAGAGGGAGATGCCACCCACGCCCAGCAGCACAAGCGCCGCGGCGGCGGTGAAGCCGGCATAAACCATCCAGAGCCGCCTGGCAGTCTCGCTGACACGTGGCGCGAGACGCTCCGACGAAGTGCCCGGCGCCTCCGCGGTGATCAGCTCGAGGCCGCCCACGCCGAGGAAGGGCAGGACGGCCACGGCCAGCACCACGACGCCCATCCCGCCGTACCACTGGGTGAGCTGGCGATACATCATCAGGCCGCGGCCGGGCGTCTCGAAGTCGACCAGGGCGGTGGCGCCCGTGCAAGAGTATCCCGAAGCGGACTCGAAGACGCTGTTGACGATCTGCTCGACGAAGCCGACGCCCGATGTGGCGAAAGTCCCGGCCAACACGTACGGAAGGGCGCCCACGAGCGCCGTGCCGATCCAGGTCCAGCCGACAGTGGCGTAGACGGCGCGCTTGTTGACATCGCCCGGCTCGGTGAGATACCACAATCCCCCGCCCGCCGCTGCAGCGATCAGTCCCGACACGGCAAGAGCACCCGTGTCGCGGCCCGTGGTCGCGGCCTCCAGCACGGCGCACGCCAGCATCCCGGCGGACACCGCGGCCAGCGCCACCCCCAACACGTGCAGGGTGGTTGACCCGAACTGGCGCCGGCGCTCCCGCAACGGCCGCCGCACCGGACGCCCCGACGCCCTAGCCATCACCAGCCACGGCCATCAACGATCACCATCAACGATCCTTGGCCGCAAGGTCACAACGCCAAAGCCATCGGGCTGAACCGCAGGCCACCACGGCTTGAACCAGGGCGGCGAGCTTCACTGTCGGCCGGCCATCGTGTGCGAAACAGTCACGGGGTCGTGAGGCGGCGCGTGGTGAGTCGCAGGCGGCGGCCGGCGCTCTTGTACATCTGCAACACGAGCCCGAGGCCGGCGAGCAGCGGCGGGATCGATATGCGCCCGCCCAGCATCAGAGGCACCAGCGCCAGCCGCGCCGGCCTGGGCAGGTCCCCGAGCCAGCCGAAGGCTCCGACCTCGCCCACCGCCGGCCCGAAGGTAGCGACAGCAGCAACCGAGGCCCAGACGCTTCCCGCCAGCGACAGCCCGGTAGCGCCCAGCACCAAGGCGCCGGCACCGATCAGCGCCACGTAGGCGATCTGGTGCCCGCCGAGACGGTCCAGGGTGCGCTCCGGCAGCGCCTCACCGTGACGGCGCACGACCACGACGCTGTAGCGGTCGATCTGCCGGCGCAACTCGGCACCCACCAAGGTCATCAGCAGGCGCGCCCGCATCACCCGCATGCCGCCGCCGGCCGAGCCCAGCATGGCGCCGATGCCGGCGCAGACGAGCAGCACGACGCCGGCAAACGCGCCCCGAGCTGTCCACTCCGCCGTAGCGAACCCGGTCGTGCTCAAGGTCGAGGCGGCCATGAACAGAGCCTCACCCCAGCCCGCGCCGCCTCCCGCAACGGCCACGGCCACAGTCGCCGCGCCGATCAGCACCACGAAGGCGCGCAGCTCCTCGGAACGCCACAGCGGTCTCAGCGCGCCCCGCGCCAGCCACCACAGCACGAACACGCCCGCTCCCGCCAGCAGCATTCCGGCCGTCGCCACGGCATGGACGCCGGCACCGTACCCGGCCAGCGAATCGGCCCGACCGCTGAAGCCTCCCGTGGACGCGGTGCCCAAGCCGACGACCACGGCCTCGACAAGACCCAGACCCACCAGCAGGTAGGCAACGACGCACGCCACGGCGAATCCCGAGTACAGCAACAGCACCCGGCGAGCGCCGGTGGCGGCGTTGGGAACCAGGTCAAGGCCGCGCCGCCCGATGCCATAGCCGATCAAGTCGGTGGATCGCAGCACCGAGGGCATGGCCACGACCGCCACCAGCGCCGCGACCAGCCCGCCGACCCAGCTCGTGGCAGCACGCCACAGCAGCACTGAGCGCGACGCCTCGGCCCCGTCCAGCAGCGTCACTGCGGTCGTGGTGAAACCGGCCGCGGACTCCACCACGGCGTCGTCGATGCCCGGCAGCGCGCCCGTGACCAGGTAGAGGGCGGCCCCGGCAGCCACCAGCGCCGACCACACGACGACCACGCCCACGAACACCTCACCGGCGGAAGGCCGCTCGGGAAACCTGACCCGGCGCCTCGCCGCCGCGGCCAGCACTGCGCAGGCAGCGCCAGAGCACGCCAGCAGCAACGCGTCGCCGTTGTCGTCGCCGATGCCGGCCAGCCCGCAGATAACGGTCACCGCGCCGAGCAGGCCGAACACGTCGACGATGGCCGCGAGGACCCATGAGGAAACGCGGGCGCGCGCCCAGCCGCCCGGCCTCAGCCGGGGGCGGGCACCGCTCAGGCTTCGCACGTCAGCAGCACTTCACGGGGAGCGTCTGGCGCCGCTTGAGGCGAGGGCACCGCTCGAGGGGATGGCGCCACTCAATCCTCGCACGTCAGCAGCCGGTTGACCTCGCGCACCGATGCGGGCATGGCGAACGCCACGACATGGTCGCGCCCCCGCAGCCGGCTCCGGCCGCGGGCGATCTGGGGCTTGCCGTCACGCACGATCGCGCAGATGATGACGTCGCGGGGCAGGGGCAGGTCGCGCACCAGCGCGCCGTCGGCCCGGCAGCCGGACGCCACCTCGAGCTCCAGCACCTCGGCCTCGGACTGCAGGAAGGTCGCGACCGCGGCCACGTCGCCGCGCACGAACCGCATCACCCCGTCGGCGGTCGCCGTGCGCGGCGACAGGGAGACGTCCACCCCGGCCGTGTCCAGCAGCGACAGCAGCGCCAGCTTGTGCACCACCGCGATCGTCTCGGAGGCGCCCGCAGACTTGGCATACAGGCAGGCCAGTATGTTCGACTCGTCCTCGCCGGTGAGGGCCGCCACGGCGTCGACGCGTCCGATGCGGGCCTCGGTCAGCACGTCGGCGTCGGTGATGTCGCCCTCGAGCACCTGCACGTCGTGGAGCATCTCTGCGAGCTCGCGGGCCCGAGCCGCGTCGCGCTCCACGATCGCGACCTCCACTCCCCGCGTGACCAGTCCCTCAGCGAGTATCCGGGCCGTGCGACCGCCGCCGAGCAGCAGCACGTGCCGGGCCGTGCCGGTGCCCAGGCCCAGCAGCCTCGAGACGCGGCGCCGTGACCGCCGCTTGCACACGACCCGCACCAGGTCCTCGGCCATCAGCTCGCAGTCGAAGCGCGGGATGATGGTCTCGCTGCCCCTGGACACCGAGCCGACGATGAACTCCCACTCCGGCTCGTACTCTGCGGCTATCTCCGAGAGGCGCCTGCCCACCAGCGGGGCGTCGGGCGGCAGCCTGGCACCGATCACGATGGCCTCGCCGCCGGCCATCACCGCGATCTCAGAAGCGCCCGGGTAGTCGAGCAGGTCGAGAATGCGCTTGGCGGTCTCGGAGTCGGGGTCGATGATGAGGTCGGCGTCGAACGCCTGGCGCAACTCCGTGGCAGCCTTGCCCCGCAGCTCCGCGGCCTCGATGCGCACGATGGTGCGCGGCACCCCGCCCTGCTTGGCGGCGAGCGAGGCCACCAGGTTCACCTCGTCGTTGCTGGTCAATGCGACCAGCAGGTCGGAGCGGCCCATGCCGGCGTCTCCCAGCGCGCTGGGATGCGAGCCGCTGCCCTGCACGGTCAGCACGTCGAGGTCGCCGCTCAGCTTGCGCAGCTTCTCGGCGTCGAGGTCCACCACGGCCACGTTGTGACCCTCGCGGCTCAGGCGGCCTGCCACATAGGACCCGACCTCGCCGGCGCCAACGACGATCACGTCCACGGCGATGTTCTAGCGCTTCGAGAGTTGATCAGGTTGCCGCCGATGACGGATCGGTCGGTGGCCACCGCGTCGAGGGGCAGGTCCCAGCGCTGGCGGGGGACGCCGTCGACCTGCTGGAACCAGTGGGCGATCCCGATGAACGCGGGTCGCGGACGCGCGCCGGGCGCGGCGAGCGATGCCATTGCCCTGTCGTAGAAGCCGCCCCCCTGGCCTAGCCGGTGGCAGCTCGCATCGAAAGCGACCAGCGGCACCAGCACAACGTCGTGGTCAGCGAGGGTCACCGCCTCACCGTCAAGCGGCTCCGAGATCCCGAACGCGCCGCGCTCGAAGCGCTGGCCGTCACAGCGTGCCACGAACTCCAGGCGCTCGCCCGCGACCCGTGGCAGCGTGAAGTCCGCCCACCGCTCACCGTCGACCAGCGCATCCACGGAGATCTCGCCGCGCACGGCCCGGTAGGCGGCGATCCTCTGTGCGCGCTCGAGCACCGGCATTAAGGCCAGGCGCCGTACCAGCGCCGCAGCCGCCTCAGCAGCGACTTGTGGCTCCAGCGCGGCGCGGCGAGCCCGCATCTCGGAGCGGAGCCGGGCTTTGGCCTGCTCCACCATCTCCTCTGCGGCATCCGTGGCGGCCTCCGCCGGCCTCGCCGAAGACATCACGGCCAGAACACTAGGAGAGTCAGAACCAAGGAGAGTCCCAACGGCAGGTGAACCGAGGGCGGCCCGCACAGGCTCTAGGCTGGCGCCGCCCTTGAAGCCTCAATCATGGAGCAGAGCCTTGGAAGCCATCCCCTACATAGCCATGGTGTCGGCGCTGGCCGCGCTGGCGCTCGCAGCCTTCTACTTCAACGACGTCAGGTCCGCCCCTGCGGGCACTGAGCGCATGGTCGCGCTGATGCAGCAGATCCAGGCCGGCGCACGTGCGTTCCTGCGCCAGGAGTACACCTGGGTCGCCGGGTTCGTGCTGGTCATGGCGGTCCTGATCCCCGTCGTCACGGGTGTGGCCCTGTCGTTCCTCAGCTACCTGCTCGGCGCCATCCTGTCCGCGGGCGCAGGCTATGTGGGCATGACCGTCGCCACCATGGCCAACGCCCGCACCACCAAGGCCGCCATGGAGGGCCCCGCCAAGGCGCTGCCGCTGGCCTTTAGGGGCGGCGCGGTCATGGGCTTCGCGGTGGCGGGTCTGTCGCTGCTGGGCCTCACCTTCTGCTACCTGCTCTTCGTTGAGTGGGCGGCCGCCGCCGACGCCTTCGAGATCTTCACCGCCTTCGGTCTCGGCGCCAGCTCCATCGCGCTGTTCTCGAGGGTCGGCGGCGGGATATACACCAAGGCGGCCGACGTCGGCGCCGACCTCGTGGGCAAGGTCGAGGCGGGGATCCCCGAGGACGACCCCCGCAACCCGGCCACGATCGCCGACAACGTGGGAGACAACGTCGGCGACGTCGCCGGCATGGGCGCCGACCTCTTCGAGAGCTACTCGGGCTCGATCATCGCCCCGGTGGCGCTCACCGCCTTCAGCTTCGGCCTCGCGGCCGACGACCTGGGCGCGGAGGGGAACATGGCGCTGCTGGTCTTCCCCATGGCCATCGCCTTCGTGGGGATGCTCGCGGCCGTCATCGGTTCCTTCGCTGTGCGCGGCGGGACGAGCACCAGCGTGAAGGCCCTCGCCAAGCAGCTTCACATGGGCACCAACGTCGCCATGGGCCTGACCGTCATCGGCACCCTGATCATGGGACGCGTCTTCTTCGGCGACGAATCCATCCTGTTCGACGGCGGCAACTTCGAGGCGTGGTACGGCCTGCCCATATCGGTGATCGGCGGCCTGGCGGCCGGCTGGGGCATCGGCAAGGTGGCGGAGATCTGGACCAGCGACCACTACCAGCCGGTGCGCCGCATCGCTTCGCAGGCCGAGACCGGGCCGGCCACGACGGTGCTCTCGGGCGTGTCAGCGGGAATGATGTCGGTGGCGGCCTCGGTGGTGCTGATCGGCGCCGGCGTGCTGATCGCTTACTGGGGAGGCCAGCAGACGCTCGGCGATACCGCCTTCGGCGGCATCTACGGGATCGCGGTGGCCGCGGTCGGCATGCTCGCAACGACCGGCGTGGTGGTGTCGGTGGACGCCTACGGGCCCATCGCAGACAACGCCGGCGGGATAGCCGAGATGTCCGACCTCGACCCGAGCGTGAGGGAGGTCACCGACGCGCTGGACTCGCTAGGCAACACCACCGCCGCGGTGGCCAAGGGTTTCGCGGTGGGTTCGGCCGCTCTCACCGCGCTCGCCCTGTTCAAGTCGTTCGAGGTGGCTCTGGAGAACGCCGCCACCGAGAAGGGCGAGTTCTTCTCTCTCAACCTCAGCGTCGGCTCGGTGGACGTGTTCATCGGCCTGCTGGTGGGCGCCATGGTGCCGTTCCTGTTCGCGGCACTCACGATCAATGCCGTGGGGCGCGCCGCCAACAAGATGATCGAGGAGGTCAGGCGCCAGTTCCGCGAGATTCCGGGACTGCGCGAGGGCCGGCCGGGCGTGACGCCGGACTCGGCGACGTGCGTGGCCATCTCCACACAGGCGTCGCTGCGCGAGATGCTGGCACCCGGAGCGCTGGCCGTGGTCGTGCCGCTGGTGCTCGGTTTCGTCGATGTCGACATGCTGGGCGGCTTCCTCGCCGGCGCTCTGGTGACCGGCTTCGCGTTGGCCATCTTCATGGCCAACGCGGGCGGCGCCTGGGACAACGCCAAGAAGTACATCGAGTCCGGCGAGCACGGCGGCAAGGGATCCGAACCGCACAAGGCCGCGGTCGTGGGCGACACGGTCGGCGATCCCTTCAAGGACACGTCGGGCCCGTCAATGAACATCCTCATCAAGGTGATGACGATCGTCTCGCTGGTGTTCGCCTCGGCCTTCGTCTGACCCGCTAGCCCGCTAGCCAACCCGCTAGCCCGCAGCGCTCGGGGACCCTTCAACGACGGGGTTTCGACTCCAGTCTCATCTGCTCGTGCGGCATGGCGCTAGACCGCAGCGCTCGGGGCCACTTCCACCACGGTGCGCACACCGGCCGGGTCGCGCAAGCGATCGAAGCCCTCATTGACCCGTTCCAGGGGCACCCGCAGGGTGATCATCGACTCGAGGTCGAGTGCGCCACGCCGCCACAGGCCCACAAGCAGCGGGATGTCGCGGGCCGGCCAGCAGTCACCGAGCAGACTGCCCACCAGTCGCTTCTGCTGCAACATGAACATGGTCGCAGAAGTGACCGACACCGGGTCTGCCACCGGCGGAGCACCCACGATCACCGTGGTGCCACCCGGCCCGGTCAGCTCCAGGCCGAGGCTGACAAGGCTCGCCACGCCGGCCGCCTCGAAGGCGTAGTCGGCGCCGCGACCGCCCGTGGCGTCGCTGACGGCCTCGCGCAACTCGCCCGCGTCGCCGGCCACGACGTCGGTGGCGCCGAGTCGCTCGGCCATGTCGCGCCGCGCGGCGACCGGATCCGAGGCGACGATGCGCGCCGCGCCGGCGATCCTGGCTCCCTGAACGACGGACATGCCCACCCCGCCGAGTCCGGTGACCACCACGGACGAGCCGCGTTCCACTCCGGCCGTGTTGAACACGGCACCGACCCCCGTCTGCACCGCGCAGCCGATGAGGCAGGCGACGCCCAGCGGCACGTCTTCGTCGAGCCGGACGACTGCCGAGGCGGGCACCACCGAACGCTCCGCGAAGGCGCCGACCCCGAGGCCGCGATACACCGTGCTGCCCGCACGAGAGAACGGCGACGTCTGATCGGGGCGGGCACCGGACACGAAGCTCATCGCAGACCGGCACCGGCCGGCCTGCCGGCGAGCGCAGCCTTTGCAGTGCCCGCACGGCGCGATCGGTGTGAGCAGCACCTTGTCCCCGACGCATACATGGTCCACTCCGGCGCCGGCCGCGGCCACCACCCCGGCGGCCTCGTGGCCCAGCACCGCGGGCAGCACGTAGCCGTCTTCGCTCATGGTCAGGTCGCTGTGGCAGACACCGCAGTGGCTGACCGCCACGCACACCTCCCCCGGGCGCGGCTCTGCCACCTCGAGGTCGTCCACGACCGTCAAGTCGGATCGCGGCTCCAGCAGCAGAGCGGCTCGCACGGTTCACCAACCTCCTTGAGTCACATTCGACCCCACAACGGCGACCCCACCGTAGTGCCAGTCTTAGTCCAAGAGTGCCCGTGGGGTCACCACACTCCCAGGCCAAGCAACACGCAAGCATCAAGCCACCGGCGCGGCTCACGGGGCTTCCCCCGTTGACCGGTCACCTCGTTTAGGAGGTAGGCATGTCGTGGTATCGGCCCTCACCAGACCGGGCACCAAGCAAGCACCAAGCCACCGGCGCGGCTCACGGTAGTGTTCGCGCCGTGGTCTCGGAGTTGTTCGACCCGAATTCCTGGACGCCGGTAGACGGCTTCGACGGCCTCACCGACGTGACCTATCACCGAGCATTCGGCCAGGGCACGGTGCGGGTGGCGCTCAACCGGCCGGAGGTGCGCAACGCCTTCCGCCCCCACACGGTGGACGAGCTGTACCGCTGCCTGGACCACGCCCGCATGTCCAGCGACGTGGGCTGCGTGCTGCTCACCGGCAACGGCCCCTCGCCCCGCGACGGGGGCTGGGCCTTCTGCTCGGGCGGCGACCAGCGCATCAGGAGCCGAGACGGCTACCGCTACGCCAGCGGTTCCACGGCCGCCACGATCGACCCGGCCCGCTCGGGACGCCTGCACATCCTGGAGGTGCAGCGCCTGATCCGCATGATGCCCAAGGTCGTGATCGCGGTCGTTTCCGGCTGGGCGGTCGGCGGGGGCCACAGCCTGCACGCGGTGGCCGACCTGACCCTCGCCAGCTCCGAGCACGCACTCTTCAAGCAGACCGACACCGACGTGGCAAGCTTCGACGGCGGCTTCGGATCCGCCTACCTGGCCCGCCAGATCGGCCAGAAGCGGGCACGGGAGGTGTTCTTCCTGGGACGCACCTACCCGGCTCAGCAGGCCCTGGAGATGGGCATGGTCAACGCCGTGGTTCCACACGCCGAGTTGGAGGACACGGCATTGCAGTGGGCACTAGAGATCAACTCCAAGAGCCCCACGGCGCAGCGCATGGTGAAGTTCGCGCTCAACCTGGTCGACGACGGCCTCATGGGCCAGCAGGTCTTCGCCGGAGAGGCCACGAGGCTCGCCTACGACAGCGACGAGGCGGCGGAGGGCCGCGACGCCTTCCTGCAGCGGCGTCCACCGGACTGGTCGCCATACCCCTGGCACTACTGAGGCAACCGTCACCTCCAGGCGACGGCCACCTCCAGGCGACGGCGCTGCTAAGGCAACAACACCTCTAGGCGACCGGCACGAAGGCGGCAACGGTCTCGACGTGTGATGTGAGCGGGAACAGATCGACCACGGTCCAGCGGTCCAGGGCGAAGCCGGAGTCGACGAGCCGGCGCGCATCGGCGGCGAACGACGACGGGTTGCAGCTCACCAGCACGACCAGGCGAGGCCGGCACGACAGCAGCGGCCGCACCGCCTCGGAGCCGAGCCCCGAGCGTGACGGGTCGGCCACCACGATGCTTGCGGGTGAGGCCCGCCATCGTTCCACGGGAATGCGCAACACCTTGGCTCGCAAGCCCAGGTTGACTCGGGCGTCGGCGGCCGCATCGGTGCCGCGCTCGATGGCGGTGGTGCGGCGGTCGGTGCCCACGGTGCCGGCGAACAGGCCCACCCCGGCATAGGCGTCGATCATCGGACCGTCGTCGGCCAGCGCCTCCACCATCTCGGCAACCTCGTCCACCAGCGCCTCCGCGCCCGCCGGACGGTTCTGGAAGAAGGAGCGTGCCGAGATCCTCCAGCGCCTTCCCGAGACCTCTTCGTGTATCCAGGCTCGCCTGTCGTTGGCGATCTCGTCGGCGCCGACCACCATCACGTCGTCGGGCACCGACACCTCGCCCACGGCAGGATCGACGACGACCATTCGCTCTCCCGTGCGTGAGCCGACCCGGATCAAGACTCCCTCGGCGTCGCCGTAGCGGCCCTCCACCAGCAGCTCCTCGACCGCGTCGTCCGCGGCGCCGCAGTCCTCGGGAATGATCACATCGTGGCTCGACCGGGCCTTGAATCCGGCGCGGCCGCCCACGACATGCGCCCGCACCGTGGTGCGGCCCCTGTCGCCGTCGAGCATGCGCAGGGCGGGCGCTGGAGCATCGACGCCGTGACGGGTGAGCTGATCCACCACGATCGACGCCTTCAGCTGCATCTGGGCGCGGGAGTCGACGTGGATCATGTCGCAGCCGCCACAGCCCGCGAGATGGTGGTCACAGGCGATCGGCACCCGGTGCGGCGACGCCTCCAGCACCCGGACCACACTGGCCCGGACCCAGCGACGGTCGACGGTGTGGATGTCGGCGTCGACCAGCTCCCCGGGCAGGGCGCCCTCGACGAACACCACACGCCCGTCACAGCCCCGCGCCACTCCAAGGCCGTCACGCGCGGTGGCAGTGACCCGCAACTCCACGCTGCGAAGGTATCGGCGTCGCGGGCCGTTCGGCGAACCGCTCATTGTCGCGCAGGCGCCACGGCCTTTCAGCGCCGGCGGTGCCGCGCCGCTAGGTTGCCTGCGTGGCCACCGAGATCGCCCCCTCGATGCTCGCCGCCGACGTTGCGCGGCTGGGCGAGGAGTGCCGGACGATCGAGGCCGCCGGCGCCGACCGGGTGCACTGGGACGTGATGGACGGCGTGTTCGTGCCCAACCTCACGTTCGGACCCGACATCGTGGCAGCGTGCCGCCCGCTGGTCGACCTCCACTTCGAGGCGCACCTCATGGTGGTCAAGCCCGACGAGCTGGCCCCGCTGTATGTGAGGGCCGGCTGCGGAACGGTGCTGATACACGCCGAGACCTGCCCGCACCTGCACCGCTCCCTGGCGGCCATAGGCGAGGCGGGCGCCCGGTGCGGCGTCGTGCTCAACCCCCACACGCCCGCGCAGAGCATCTCCGAGGTGATGCACATGGTCGACGAGGTGCTGGTCATGACCGTGAACCCCGGTTTCGGCGGCCAGCGCTACATCGCCTCGGTGGAGTCCAAGATCGCCGCCGTGCGCGAGATGATTGACGCTTCCGGGCGCAGCATTGACCTAGAGGTGGACGGCGGCATCACTGCGAAGACCGCGGGTGCGGCGGCCGCCGCGGGAGCGAACGTGCTGGTGGCCGGCTCGGCCGTGTTCGGGCACCCCGCAGGCCCGGCCGAGGCCATCGCCGAGCTCCGCGACGCCTCTACAGCATCTCGCCGCGCTTGACGATGACGTGGTCGATGATGCCGTAGTCCCGAGCCTCGGTCGCGGTGAACCAGCGGTCGCGGTCTGAGTCCGTCTCGACCTGCTCGACCGTCTGGCCGGTGTGGTGGGCGATGCGCTCCTGCAGCATCCTCTTGGTGTGGGCCATCTGCTCGGCCTGGATGGCGATGTCGGTCGCCTGGCCCCGCACCCCGCCGAGAGGCTGGTGCATCATGATGCGGGCGTGCGGGAGGGCGTAGCGCTTGCCGGGCGCGCCCGCACAGAGCAGGAACTGCCCCATCGAGGCGCCCAGCCCGATGCAGATGGTGCCCACCTCGGGCTGCACGAACTGCATGGTGTCATAGATGGCCATGCCGGCGGTGACCGAGCCGCCGGGACTGTTGATGTACAGCCAGATCGGCTCGTGAGCGTCCTGGCCCTCCAGGTAGAGCAGCTGGGCCATGATGAAGTTGGCGATCTCGTCGCCCACGTCGGAGCCGAGCACCACGATGCGATCCTGCAGCAGCCGGTTGAACACCTCGCTCTGGCGGCTGGACACGCCCTCGGGCGCCTGCAGGCCCTCCGCCGTGAGGCTGCTGGGGCGGGAGATGGGGTCGTTCCGGCTCATGACGCCGCAGGCTACCGCCCCATCCCGAGCGCTCCAGCGCTACCCGCCTTCTCTAGATTCACACTCACGCCGGCGCGGGCAACATCGCAGACAAGATCACCGAGGGATCCCCGCTCGCTTTAGGTTCGCGCTCACGCCGGCCTCGGGGTTACGCTGCCGTTTCTCGCGGACGTGGCGGAATCTGGCAGACGCGCTGGGTTTAGGTCCCAGTACCCGCACGGGTGTGGGGGTTCAAGTCCCCCCGTCCGCACATTCGGTGGTTGCGATGCATCAGTGGCTGCGCGAGCGCGCCTCGTTGAGCAGGTGCAGCAGGGTTCTCAGGGCGCGGCCCCGGTGGCTGATGGCGTGTTTGGCACATGGCGGCAGCTCTGCGAAGGTGCGGCCGTCGCCCTCGGCGGGCGCGAACACCGGGTCGTAGCCGAAACCGCCGCCGCCGCGGGGCGCCTCGGTGATGACCCCATCCACGGCACCCTCGGCTGCCAGCACCGCACCGTCGGGAAAGCGGACCACCGCAACCGTCCGGAAGCGGGCGCCGCGCCGTTGCGCCGGCACTCCCCGGAGCTCTGCCAGCAAGCGCGCCACGTTGTCGGCGTAACCGGCGCCGGGACCCGCAAACCGGGCCGATCGCACGCCGGGGGCGCCGCGGAGGGCGTCCACCTCGAGGCCGGTGTCATCGGCGAGTGCCGCGGCGCCGGCGAAATCGCACACGGCGGACGCCTTCAACATGGCGTTGCCCGTCAGATCGTCGGCGTCCTCGACCACCTCGCCCAGACCATCGGGTCGCGGCAGCAGCACGGCCGCCCCCGCCAGCACCTCGGCCATCTCGGCCACCTTGTGCGGGTTCGCGCTCGCGCAGACCAGCTCGATCATGCACACACCCAGCGCGGCAAGACCCAGCGATCACGGTCAGCGCGGCGCCGGCGGATCGGGTTCGCGCTCGCGCAGACCAACTCGATCATGCACACACCCAGCGCGACACCACCCAGCGGTCAGCGCGGCGCCGGCGGATCGGCGAGGGTGGCGCGCTGGGCTGCGACTATCTCAGAGATCCCGTGTGCCGCCAGGTCCAGCAGCTCGTCGAGCTGCGCCCGCGCGAAGGGCTTGCCCTCGGCGGTGCCCTGCACCTCCACGAGATCGCCCGATCCGGTCATCACCACGTTCAAGTCCACATCGGCGCGGACGTCCTCCGCGTAGGGCAGGTCGAGCAGAGCCACCCCGTCGATCAGCCCGACGCTCACCGCCGCGCACTCATGCAGCATCGGCGACGCCGAGAGCTTGCCCTGCTGCACCAACCTGGTAACCGCGTCGTGCAGGGCCACGTAGCCGCCGCAGATCGACGCGGTGCGGGTGCCGCCGTCGGCCTGCAGCACATCGCAATCGACGATCACCTGCCGCTTTCCCAGCACGGTGAGATCGATCGTGGTGCGAAGCGAGCGCCCGATCAGGCGTTGAATCTCCTTGACCCGCCCGCTCACGCGGCGCTGCACCCGCTCCGGTGAGGAGCCCGGCAGCATCGAATACTCAGCGGTGACCCAGCCGCTCTTGCGATTGCGCAGCCAGCGGGGCAGGTCCTCGTCGACCGAGGCGGTGCAGAGCACCCTCGTGTCGCCGAACTCCACAAGGATCGACCCGCCGGCCATGCGGGTGAAGTCGCGCCGGAAGCGCAGCGGCCGCATCTCGTCGCAGCGGCGCCCGTCACCGCGGCGCCCGCCGGCGTCGATCACTGCCGCGACGCCGGTCACACGGTGAGGACGAGGCCCGGGCGGGCCACATCCACCTCGCTGCCGAACACGGCGGTCGCCTCGGCCAGGCGAGCCTGCGGATCCGAGCCGGGCTCCAGGTGTGTGAGCACCAGCCGGCCGGCGCCGGCGGCGGCCGCGGCGTGGGCGGCCTCGCGGGCGCTCATGTGTGGGCTGCCCCCACCCTCCCGGTCGCTGCTGTGGCTGGCTTCGCACATGGCAACGTGGATGCCCTCGCCGAGGGAGCGGAAGTCCCAGCCCGGCCCGCTGTCGGCGCTGAAGGCGAACGAGCGGCCCTCGCAATCCACACGCATCGCCAGGGTCTCCACGGGATGGTCGGTCCGCGCGAAGCGCCAGCGCTGGTCGCCGAGGGTCAACTCCGACGACGAGTCGATCACCGTCCAGGCCAGAGGATCCTCAGCGCCTGAGCGCCTCACGGTCAGCGCGGCGTCCATGGCCCGAGTCTGTGCGGTGCCGTATACCGGCACATCGCGGCGCGGGCAGAACCAGGTGAACACGTTGCGGATCACCGGCAACTCGAGCCAGTGGTCCGGGTGGCAGTGCGTGGTCACGATGGCGGTCAGTTCATTGAGGTCGACCGCCTCCTGAAGCGGGCCCAGAGTGCCGGGGCCGCAGTCGAGCAGCACGGCGGTGTCGCTGCTGCGCACCAGATACGAAGTGCAGGGATTGCCGGGTGCGGCATACGAGCCGCTGCACCCGAGCACCGTCACGGTCAGGGTCACCCCGATGCCGCCGACTGCGCTAACGGTCCAGTTCGCGGGCGGGCTCCTAGCGCTCCTCCTTGAAGACCACGTGCTTGCGGATCACCGGGTCGTACTTCTTGAGCTCGATCCGGTGACGGGTGTTGGTCTTGTTCTTGGTGGTGACGTAGGTGTAGCCGGTGCCGGCGGTGGACCGGAGTTTGATGATGGGACGCTTGTCGCTGGCCATCGCCCTTCCTTGCTCTAGACCTTGCGGCCGTTGCGGCGCATCTCTGCAACCACGCTCTCGATGCCGCGCTTGTCGATCGTCTTGATGGCCTTGGTGCTCAACCGCAGCTTGATCCAGCGCTGCTCGCTGGGCAGGTAGTAGCGCTTGGTCTGGATGTTGGGATCCCAGCGGCGACTCGAGCGCCGATGCGAGTGCGAGAGTTGCTTGCCGAACTGCGGCTTCTTGCCCGTGACCTGGCAGATCTTCGACATCGTTGCTCCCGGGTCGGTTCGTTTCAGATTGGGTTTCAGGTTCGCCTGCGGGCCCGTGCAGGCACTGAGCGGCCGGGTGGAGGGTACCAGCAGATCGCCGGCGCGCAAGCACACGTGCCCATTTTTCGGCCAACCGATCTTGCGCAACTTCCAAGGCCGACGGCGCGCGGGCGCACCTGTCAGAAATAGATGACCTCTCGGACCCGGTCGGCCACGTCATCGAGATCTCCGGTCCAGGCCCGGCTCGACAGGTACTTCCAGCCGCCGTCGCACACGATGAACACGATGGTGCCCGAGTCGATCCGCTCGGCCACCCGGCACGCCCCCGCGAGCGCCGCTCCCGACGACAGGCCGGCGAAGATCCCGGCGCCGGCCAGCCTGCGAGTCTGCTCGATGGACTCGCGCGGTCTCACGATGCGCTTGCCGTCGAGCAGGTCGGCGCCGCCCCACTTCTCGTAGACCGGGGGGATGAAGCCCTCGTCGAAGCTGCGCAGCCCGTCCACCATCTCGCCGGCCGGAGGCTCCACGGCGTAGACCTCGATGCCGGGGCGCATCTCCTTGAGGTAGGTGCCGACGCCCATGAGCGTGCCGCTGGTGCCGAGACCTGCCACGAAGTGTGTGACTCCGGGCACGTCCCGCAGGATCTCGGGCCCGGTGGACTCGTAGTGCACCCTGGGGTTGGCCTCGTTGGCGTACTGGTAGAGGAACACCCAGTCGGGCCTTTCCATGGCCATGCGCCGGGCCAGGCGGACGGCCCCATTGGAGCCCTCGGCGCCCGGTGACCAGACGATCCGAGCGCCGAACACCTCGAGCATCTGGCGCCGCTCGCTGGAGGTGTTCTCGGGCATGACGACCGTGAGCGGATAGCCGCGCATCGCCGCGATCATGGCCAGGGCGATGCCGGTGTTGCCCGACGAGGGCTCGAGGAGGCGCTTGCCCGCGACGAGCGTCCCGTCGGCCTCGGCCTCGAGGACCATCGCCTTGGCGACGCGGTCCTTCACCGACCCGGTGGGGTTGGCGCTCTCGAGTTTGGCGACGATGCGCACGGCGGGATTGGGGCTCAGCGAGGAGACGTCGACCGCCGGCGTGTTGCCGATCAGGTCGAGTACGTCGCGCTTGACGTCCATGCCGCGGGCTCCCCTGTTTCTAATCCCGAGTATTCCGATCAGGATTGTAGCCAGAGCACGTCCGAGCGCGGCGGGCACGGTCCGCAGCCTTCGAGTGCCGGCTCCACACGCCCTCGGGCACGTTCTCGGCGGTTGTGGCGGTCAACGGCACCGATGCGCCAGGTCAATGCGCGCTCCGGCGGGTCTCGAGGAACATTGCGAGTGCTGCGGGCACGGTCAGCAGCGCCAGCAGCGCCATGGCGCTGAGCGACCACGTGTAGGCGGAGGCCAGCGCCTCGGCTACGGAGACCGCGACCACCGCGTCGCTGTCGCTGAGCAGGTCGCGCACCATCTCGGCGTCGCCGGTGCGTCGATCCACAACCCAGAACATCACCAGGCCGGCGGCGGCCGCCCCGTATGCGAAGCCGAGCGAGCGGATGAACTGGTGCGCGGAGCTGACCCTGCCCATCTCGTGGGCCTCGGCGCGGGCCTGGAGCAGCGCGAGGCTCGAGGTGGTGATCGTGCCGATTCCCCAGCCGACCACTGCGAAGGCGGCGAGCACCAGCCACACCGACGCTCCCAGCCCGGTCGCGACCGCGGCGGCGACGGAGCCCGACGCCATGATCGCCGCCCCCATCAGGGTCACCGCCTGGACCCGGAGGTGCTGCTGGAGCTTGCCCGACACCCAGGCTGCCACCGACCAGCCGAGCGTGGGCCAGACCACGGCGAAGGCGGCGAAGGCCACCGAGGAGCCGCGGCCGGCCTTGAGGTAAAGGGGCAGGTAGACGCTCGCGCCCGTGCCGCCCGATACGCCGAGGGCGGCGACGAGGTGGATGTTCCGCCAGCGCCGGGCGCCGACGTGGGCCAGCCGCACGATGGGCTGCGGCCAGCGACGGGCGTGGTTGACGTAGAGGGCCACCAGCAGGGCCCCGGCCGCCGCCAGCAGGACGCTGTACCACTGCAGCGAGGAGCTCAACAACAGCAATGCGACCGTGAGGGCGCTCAGGATCAGCAGGCCGCGGCGATCGAGCGGCTCTGCCGCGGCCTGCGGCTCGGACGGCAAGCGGCTCCATGCGACTGACGCCGCCACCGCCGCAACCGGCAGATTCACCGAGAACACGGCCCGCCACCCGAACGTGCTCACCAGGGTTGCGGCCACCGCCGGGCCGCCGATGCCCATGATGCCCCAAACCGACGACATCAGGGCGTAGGCCCACGGGCGCGCCGCGTCATCGAACACGAGCCCGATGCAGGTGATCGCCGTGCCGATCAGCCCGCCGGTGCTGAGCCCCTGCAGCACGCGTGCCGCCACGAGCAGTTCCATGGTCGGTGCGACCGCGCACATGGTCGAGGTCGCCAGGAACGCCACGACCGTGAGCCGGAAGGCGCGGCGCGCCCCGGCCCCGTCTATGAACGGCCCTATGGCGAGCACCGCCACCGCGCCCGCCACCAACTCCACCGTCACCACCCAAGGCAGCAGCGCGACGCTGCCCAGATCGTCTCCTATGTCGGGCAGTGCTGCGGTCACCGACAGGTTGTTGTAGGAGGCCATGGCCACAGCGGCCATCAGCGAGAAGGCCACCGCCCGGTGTTTGGGGCCGAACAGGCCGGAGGCAGCGCCACGCGTCACCACCCGAAGATAGTCCCCACTCCAAGGCGGTCCGCACCCCCGGAGAGCCTCGCCAGGCTTGAATGCGACGGTGGGAGACCGTCCCCCACTCCAGGCGGTCCGCACCCGAGGGCAAATCGCTACCGAAGGTGGTCCGCACCGGCGAACATATGGGTAGACATGGTGCCATGGACGAGAAGCTGCAGGTGCTCTCTGGCGATGGCATCACCCTCAACTTGACGATGATGGGCGGCTCCGGCCCCGACTTGCTGATATGTCACGCGACCGGTTTCCACGGAGCCGCCTACCTGCCCCTGGCCATGTACCTGAAGGACAGGTTCAGGGTTTGGGCCGTAGACTTCCGAGGTCACGGTTCGTCGGATCCCTCCCCTGACGGCGACTACGGGTGGCGCTGGATGGGAGCCGACGCGGCCGCATGCGCGGAGGCTGTGGGAGCCGAGCGGCTGTACGGGTTCGGGCACTCGATGGGCGGCGCCGCGCTGCTGCTGGCAGAGGAGCGGTGTCGCGGCACCTTCGCCGGCCTGTTCCTCTACGAGCCGATCGTCCTGCCCGAGGACTATTTCTCGCGCATGGGTGGCAATCCCCTGGCCGCGGTGGCTCGAAACCGCCGGGAGGTCTTCGACTCGCGCGCCGCGGCGCTGGCCCGCTATGCGGCGCGGCCACCGCTCGGCTGGTTGCGAGCCGACGCTCTAGCGGCCTACGTTCAGCACGGCTTCGTGGACCTGGCCGACGGCGGCGTGCGGCTCGCCTGCCGTGCCAACACAGAGGCGCTCACCTTCGAGGGCAGCGGCGAGATGACCTTCGAGCGGCTGGGATCGGTCACGGTCGACACGGTCGTGGCGGCAGGCTCCACACCGACGCCTCCCGATCCCGGGAATCTCGTGCCTCTTGTGGCATCGACACTGCCCTCGGGCCGCTTCCTGCGCTACGAGGCGCTCGGCCACTTCGGGCCTCTGGAAGCACCCGGCCTTGTGGCCGCCGACGTGGCACGCGAGCTGCTGGGAGGCTGATCGCCCGTCCGGCTCGGCCATCGGGGAGCGCGTGGCAGCACGCGACCAAGTGGAGCGATCCAGCGCGGTGGGCTGCGCGCCCACTGCCGCCTAGGCGTGTGCCGGCATCCTAGCCGGCGCGGGCCGCCGGCTAGGCGTCGACAAGCACCGGCTCCTCGGTCACCTCGCCGTCGAGGATGCGGAACGAGCGCAACGACGGGTCGGGGTGCCGCAGCGAGACGATCACGAAGTGCCACACGCCGAAGGGGTCGAAGCGCTCGGCATCGGCTATGTCGGTGGGCGACGGGTAGTTGGTGGTGTGCGTGTGTGAGTGCATCACGCCCATCACGGTGAGGCCAGCCTCCTCAGCGGCACGCTCGACGGCCATCATCTCGAGCCCGTCGAGGGTGTATATCTCGCGGGACTCGGCGACGTTGCGCATAGCAGAGAAGGTCTCGACGCGGCTCGACCCGGCCACACCGGCGAACAGGCCGCAAGCCTCGTTGGGCAGTCCGGCCAATGCGTGGGCGACCATCTGCGCGTGCAGCCGGGCAGACATCTCCAGCACGGTCGGGCACGCTACCGGCCCGCGGAGCCGCCCCGAACGGCCCAGGCTGATCGTGGCCGAAGCCACCGCGGAACCGCGCCGATGACCGTGATGAACGTGCTGAGACCACTTGCTGCCGCCCTGAGCCTTGCAAAAGAGCTTGCAGCCCGGACGGTCCGGGAATGCCGCGCCGATACTGTGGCCGCGTGGCGAAGTCGAGCAAGCCGCGCGACATCCCCGCCGGGGCCTCAGTGATCGCCACCAACCGTCGCGCCCGGCGCGACTACGACGTGCTCGAGACGCTAGAGGTCGGCATAGTCCTGCGGGGCAGCGAGGTCAAGTCCCTGCGGGAGGGCAGCGTGCAGCTCGCCAGCTGCTGGGCGCGTGCGGACCGCGGCGAGTTGTGGCTGCACAACCTGCACATCGCTCCGTACGCGCACGCCTCGGCCGCCGTCTGCGCGGATCCCGACCGCGTGCGCAAGCTGCTAGCACACCGCAGCGAGATTCGCCGGCTGGCGGCTCGGGCCGACCGCGAGCGGCTGGCACTCATACCACTGAGCCTCTACTTCCTGCGGGGTCGCGCCAAGCTGGCACTCGCACTGGCCCGGGGCCGCAGCAAGGCCGACCGGCGCCAGGAGATCATCCGCCGCGAGGCCGACTCCGAGGCCGCCCGCTCGATTGCGGCCGGACGCCGCCGCAGCGGTGCAGAGCAGCGCAGGTGAGTCGGGCAGACGTCGCCCTATTGGTCGGCGTGGTCGCCACGGCTGTGACGATCGTCCACGTCGTGCCCCAGATACTGCGGCTGCTGCGCACCGGTGCCACAGACGGTGTGTCTCCCGCCTGGGCCGCCGTCGGCATGACCCTCAACATCGGCTGGATGGCCTACGTGGTCGCCGAGGAGTACTGGGTCGCGGCCCCGTCGGTTGCCATCGCCATGGTGAGCTTCGGGGCGGCGCTGTACCTCATGTACCGCAACGGCTCCGACGTGCGTCGCGCCGTGCTGTCCAGCGTGGCGGTGGCGGTGGCCTGCACAGCGATACAGCTGGTGGCGGGCTGGACTGTGCTGGGCACCGTGCTGGGATTGTCCAACGGCCTCTATCTCGGGCCTTCGGTGGTCGCGGCCTGGCGCTCGCACACCCCCGCGGGCGTGTCCCCGCTGACCTGGATCCTGGCCGAGACCGAGGGCGTGCTGTGGGGCCTCTACGGCGCCCTCGTCGCGGCAGGGCCGATCATCGTGTTCGGGGTGACCGAAGCGGCGCTGGCGGCTCTGGTGCTGTTGCGGCTGTGGGTGGCTCGCCACCGGATCCGCGCCGCCCTGCAGCCGGCCTGACCATCGGTCGCCGCTCCCCTCGAGTCGAACCCTCGACATCGGTTGCCGCCCGAACGGCGCCCTAGCGTGGCTATCATTGCCGGTCCCTTCGGGGGCCGACGCCTCAAGCGGGCGCGGCACACGGGGCTGACCGGTTTCGACGTCGGGACCAGGAAGCTGCGGCGTGCGACCGGAGTTGCTCAGACTCCCTAAACGGGGCAAACAAAGAGACGCCAACAATGACGATCTCGTTCTCGCCGCCTGATCTGATCTGACAGCGAGAATCATCGCGACCAGCAATGGCACGCGGGGCCAGACCACTGCAGCCTGGCACCAGAAGCAGTGGTGGACTGCGGGGAGAGACCTGTTGACAGCCGGCAAAGACCGCTGACACCGGAGAAAGATCCGGCGGACGGATCAACCGATCCACACGACCCGGCGTGGCGGCAGCCGCAAGCCGCACACTCGGGAATGGTCGTAGCGAGCCCGGCATCCGCCCAGCGGACGGGAGTTCGATTCTCCCCAGCTCCACGCAACCGCCCAACAGCAGCCAACCCGCCCCGGATCGCGCTACCCGAGGCGGGGCCCTCCGCTGCCAACCTCTCGCTCGGCCGGTCGGGCAACTCCAAGGCCTTTACCGCCGCTGCGAGTCCCGGCGCCGGCTGTCATTCCGGCTGCCGGCACCCTCCGACGAGAACAGCGTCGCCGTGCGTTGCCATGCTTGTACGTTGGTGTCATGCCTGTGCGTTCAGGTCGCGCCTGGCCTCCGACGAGTGTGGACTCACAGTCTGCCCACGGCCCATCAGGGTGAGGATCGTGTCCCGTCGCCTGATCACCGTGCTGGTGGCAGCGGCGATCGCTGCGGCGGGCTGCGGCGGCGGTGACGGCAACGGTGCCGACAGACCCGGCACCGCGACCTCCTCGACTGAGGCGCCAGCCCCCACCACCGCCCTTGACGCAGCCACCACCGTTGACGCCGCCCCCGCCACCACCACCACCGCTGCTGCGCCGAGTGTCACCGCTGCCGCACCGACAGCAGCCGCCGCTGGCACTCGGGCAGAGCCGGCGCCCGAGCCGCCGGCCGCCGCGGCCCGGCCCGACGGCGCCTACTTCGCCCTTGAGCGCGTGCTCGACATCAGCATTGAGATGGCCAGCAGTGACTGGGACGCCCTGCGCCGGCAGACCCGGACGTTTGAGGACTTGATCGCCGAGATCGAGGAGTACGACCTCTCCCAACCCTTCGCCGGCATCTACACCTGGTTCTCCGGAACGGTCACCGTGGACGGCGAGACCCACGCCGAGGTGGGCGTGCGCAAGAAGGGTTTCCTGGGCTCCCAGAGCGAGACCAAACCGTCCCTCAAGCTCCGCTTCGACAAGTACGTGGACGACCAGTCCCTCGGCGGGGTCATGGAGCGGATGACCCTGAACAACAGCGTTCAAGACCCTTCCATGATCAACACCTGCCTGTCGTACCGGGTCTTCGCTGCGACCGGCAATCCCGCGCCGCGCTGCAACTTCGCCACCGTGTCGGTGAACGGTAAGCGTCTGGGGCTGCACGTTCATGTCGAGGAGATCAAGAAGCCGTTCCTGCGCCACCACTTCGGCAGCGGTCAAGGCAACCTCTATGAGGGCACCATCAGCGACTTCGTACCGGAGTACCGCGGCACCATCGAGAAGAAGACCAACGAGGACGCCGACGACTGGTCCGACATAGACGCCGTCGTCGCCTCCCTGCAAGACCCCTCCCCCGCGGGCCTCGACGCACTTGGCGAGGTCGTCGATCTCGACAGGTTCCTCTCGTTCTGGGCGACGGAAGTGCTGGTGGGGCACTGGGACGGGTACGCCGGCAATCGCAACAACTACCAGTTCTACCGCGAGCCGGGCGGCCGCTTCGTGTTCATACCGTGGGGGCCCGACGCCACTTTCCAGTCGGGCGACGACCCCAACCCCTTCGACGACGTCAGCGATCCGCCACCGTCGGTGCTGGCTCTCACGGCCATCCCCAACCGCCTGTACAACGATCCTGGCGGGCGCGCTGACTACGTTTCCCGGCTCTCGGAGATCCTTGACACCGTTTGGGACGAGGACGAGCTGTTGGCCGTTGTGGACGAGATGGCCGCCATCGTGGCCCGTCACGCCCTCCCCGAGGCCAGAGCGGACGCTGCCACCGACACCGACCGGGTGCGCAAGTTCATCCTCAAACGCAGGGGCGAGATTCTCGCAGACCTCATTCCGGTGCCGCCGGACTGGCCGGAGCCGGAGCCGCCCTTTCCCGTGTCCGGCACCCTGGAGGTCACCTTCGAGACGACTTGGGGGAGCAACCTGAGTCCCGATCCCCTGGGACAGGGAACGGTCCACAGCCTCTTGCTCGACGGCGCCGTGGAGCCCGCCGCAGGCATCTGGGTTGTTGCCGGTCGCGCCACCCCGGATGAGAGTGCCCTGCTTGCGGGGATTGAGAGGCCGGCGTCCATAACGATCGCGGAACTCAGTGACGACGGATCCGTCGGCGGAACGACGCTTGTCGTCGACCCGGACCGGCTCGTGGCCGGCGCCACGCTGGTCATAGGCACGGAGGCGATCGCCGGGGGAGCCTGGTGGTTGTCACCGGGCGCATCGGAACCGGACTGGTTCGCGCCCTTCACCGATGGCACCCTCGAGTTGTCGAGCGCCGCGACGACTCCCGGCGCCGTCATCGCCGGCACTTTCTCCGGCGCCTACGGATCCGGTACCCAAAGACCCGGCACCTACGCGCCCAGTGCCTACGGACGCGGCACCTACACACCTAGTTCGGCGGCAGCCTTCTCGGCTTTGAGCAGCCCGGCGCGCAGCGTCACAACCTCGGACCGGGTCACGGACCGCTCGGGCGAGTAGGTAGCCGAGCCAGTGGCACCGAGGGCGAAGGCAGCGACTCTTGATGCGCTGCGGCTGCCGCTCGCCGGCAGCGATTACGCTGGGGCGTCATGGCCGATGTTCTTGCGCCCGCTGCCGAGGAGGCGTTCAGGGTGCGCTGCCGGCAGTTCCTCGACTCCAATGCCACTGGCATCAACCTCGACGGGCGAGCGGACCCGCGGGGCGAGTTGCGGCTCGGCCAGGCGCAGCGTTTCCAGAAGGCCCTCTCTCAAGCGGGACTCGCCGGGCTCACCTACCCGGTGAAATACGGCGGGGCCGGACTCACCAAGTCCCACGAGAAGGTGTGGCGCGAGGAATACAGCCGCTACCCGAACATGACCTACGACCTTCTCATCTCTCACGGCATGTGCCTGCCCATGCTGGCCGAGTACGGCACCGAGGCCCAGAAATCGAGCTACCTGGCACGCAACATCTCCGGCGCCGACGTCTGGTGCCAGATGTTCTCCGAGCCCGGCGCCGGCTCAGACGTCGCCAGCCTCCAGACGCGGGCCGAGCGCGACGGCGACGAGTGGATCGTCAACGGCCAGAAGGTCTGGACGACGCTGGCCCATCTCTGCACCTACGGGATCGTCATCGCCCGCACCGACCCGGAGGTGCCCAAGCACGCCGGCATCTCCATGTTCATCGTGCCCATGGACGCTGTCGGCGTGGAGATCAGGCCCATCCACCAGATCGACGGCGGCACACACTTCAACGAGGTGTTCTTCAGCGATGTGCGCATCGGTGCCGCAAACCTGCTCGGCGACCTCAACAACGGCTGGCGCATGGCGACCGCCATGCTCATGTACGAGCGTGTCGCCATCGGCTCGGGCACCGCGGGCGGCATCAGCACCGACCGCTCCGACCGGCTGATATCCGAATGCCGCTCACGGGGCCTCGACGGCGATCATGCGCTGCGCCAGAAGCTGATGCGACTGCGCATACTCGAGACCTGCCTGTCGCTGGTGGCGATGCGCACCCGGGCGGAGCTAAAGGCCGGGCGCACGCCGGGGCCCGGCGGCTCGGTGGGCAAGCTCGCCGCCGCGCAGCTCGCCGCCGTTCACAGCGACGTCTCCATGGAGATCGCCGGCGCGTCGGGCGTCGCCTGGGCCGACGAGGTCGGCGCCCACTGGCAGCGCCAGGCGCTCACTTCGCTGCAGGCCGGTATCGCCGGGGGGACGTCGGAGATCCAGCGCAACATCATCGGCGACCGCGTGCTCGGCCTGCCACGTGACATAAGCGTCGACCGGGGCGTGCCCTTCAAGGATCTCAAGGTCGGGACCCAGAAGACCTGACCCTCAACGCCGCGGCCACCCGGCGGGCGGCTGCCAGCAGGCGATAACCGCCACGTTCTTGCCAGGTCAACCGCGGCCACCCGCTGACGGCCGCATGGCGCACGGCGACGACCGCCACGTGCTGGCCAACTCAACCGCGGCCACCCCGCGGGCGGCCGTATGGCACGACTTGTAATCTACCCCTGTCCGCGGTTCGAGGACGGGGTATCCGCGGCTCGAGGAGGGTTCCCATGCGAATCGGCGTGCCGAGGGAGATCAAGAGCGAGGAGCACCGCGTCGGGCTGACACCCCAGAGTGTCGCCGAGGCCGCGGACCGCGGGCACGAGGTGTTCGTGCAGCGTCGGGCCGGCGCGGGGGCGGGCTTCAGCGATGAGGAGTACGCGGCGCACGGAGCGAGGCTGACCGGCACCGCGGACGAGCTTTTCGAGGCTGCCGAGCTGATCGTGAAGGTGAAGGAGCCGCTCGCGGCAGAGCGGGCCCGGTTGCGCGGCCACCACACGCTCTTCGCCTACCTGCACCTCGCCCCCGACCCCGAGCAGGCCGGCGACCTGATCGCCAGCGGGGCCACGGCAATCGCCTACGAGTCGGTCACCGGCGGACGAGGGCGCCTTCCACTGCTGGCGCCCATGTCACAGGTGGCCGGAAGGATGGCCGTGCAGGCCGGCGCCCGCTGCCTCGAGGCGCCCGCAGGCGGGCGGGGCGTGTTGCTCGGGGGGGTGCCGGGTGTGGCCGCGGCACCGGTCGTGGTGATCGGCGGCGGGGTAGTCGGCCGCAACGCTGTGGAGATGGCGCTCGGGCTGGGCGCGGACGTGACCGTGCTCGACCGCGACGCCGCGGTGCTGGAGTCGCTGGCCGCCCGCTTCGGCCCGGCCCTGCGGACCCTCTACTCCAGCCCGCGCACGCTGGAGCAGGCGGTGACCAGCGCCGACCTGGTGGTCGGGGCGGTGCTGCTGCCAGGGGCCAGGGCGCCGCGCCTCATCACCGCCGGGATGGTCAAGCAGATGAGGCCGGGCACGGTGATCGTGGACGTGGCCATCGACCAGGGAGGCTGTGCCGAGACCTCGCGGCCCACGACCCACTCCAACCCGACGTTCGTGACGCAGGGCGTGGTGCACTACTGCGTGGCCAACATGCCCGGTGCCGTGCCCCGCACCTCGACCCAGGCGCTCAACAACGCCACGCTCCCCTACGTGCTCAAGCTGGCCGCTCTGGGGCCAATCGAGGCAATACGCGCCGACCGTGGCCTGCAAGACGGCCTGAGCGTGCACCGCGGCCGCATCACCGAGCCAGCCGTCGCCGAGGCCCTAAACCTACCCTACGAAGACCCTCTAGCCAGCCTCAACTAGGCTGGACGGCTGCGTAGTGACCTTAGTCCCGCTAGCGCTCATTCAGCCACGTCAAAGCCCTGGGTCCAAGGGCTTTCGTGCTTAGGAATAGGGGCACCGACAGCAAAAGTCCCCTGACTACGAGATGCGACCCGCTAGTTCATATTCTAGCAGGAAAGCGCAAAGGGTCTCAAGTTGAGGTGCGCAAGTCAATTCACCGAGCATTGAGGCAATTTGCGCATCCAGTATGTCGTCTACTGATCCCGCCGGAATTGAACACTGCACCAAAGTAGTCTTGACGCGAAACAGCGCATCCTTTATGACCTCGATAGCATCATCGGCGAGAGCAGCTACATCGCGAAAGGCGGCATCTAGGTAGACGGACGCAGTGTCGATTACGTGGTAGACAGAGGAAAAATAGAGGGCATAGGAACTCCAGGCGGCAACTCTTAGCGCATCGAGAACAGCGTCATGATAGTCAACGCGGGCAGTGGCATCATAAGTATCGGCAAAGGCATAGAGATCATTCGCGTCGGCGACCGCGCGTGCAGCCTCGTAGAGAGCGTCAATCGTGCCCTCAAAGGTGTCACGAGCCTCTTCTATACCAGTAAGCGCGTACGAGAAAGCTGCTGAGTTGGCGGCTTCAGCAAGGGTGACCGTGGCGGCGTATTCGAGGTCGGCGAGAGCCGCCGTGGCTTGAACATAGGCCGTCATCACAGTGATGGCATCTCTGAACCGTACCTTGGCCGTGTCCGGTTTGGCCAACGCTTCCAGGTCGTCGCGAAGTCCATCCCGGGCAAAGGGCAGAAAATCGCCAACGCTGAGGGGCTCGTTGGCCAGCATCGAGTTGGCAAACAAGGGCTGAACTGCGTTACAGAACTCATCGCTGCCGTATGAGCCATCCTCTCTTGCTGCTCTCACAGACTCTTCTACGGCTTCCTCGGCTTGCCCTATAGCGTCTCCGGCCTCGCCGCCGCAGGCCGTCGCAAGAATCATCACGGCCATCACGACGGCGAGCGAGCCGAACAGCTGGCGATGCCCGACTGCTCCGTCGCCGAGGGCGTCTACGGGCTGTGGACTCTTGTCGTCGGCTAGGCAATTGAACTTCGGGGGTTCATCGTCGCGCGGATAGGCGCGTACGACTCCTCTGATCCGATCCCGTCCTGCGGTCATGGTCTCCCGGCATCTCTAGCGGTAACGATAGATCGTGGCTGAACGCAATACTACCGCCTAGCTATGACGTGCGGGACGAGTCGGGGCGAGGTGCGACCACCCCGGCACGCTATGAGCGGCACCGCTAGAGACAACTAGCTGTGTCGTCCGCGATCTTCTCCCTGAGTCCATACTCGGCCTCAAATGCGGAGATCGGATTGCAGCGCTAGCTCCGTGTTGGCACTTGAGACCGTTGACGGTCTCAGGTTAGCTCGGAACAGATTCACTGATTGAGTATTCAAATAACTGGAAGGGTTGTTGAATGTCACAGGGGTATGGCATACTGTTGTTGTGCTCATCGAAGCCGCCCGCCGCAACAATGCTGCAGCCGAGGAGCTGCTTGCGCTGCTCAACGCGGGCGGCAGCTCGTGTGAGGAGATGCGCGAGATGATGCGGATCTCCGAAGCCACGACTGCGGTTCTCAAGACTGCGCAGACCGCAGCAGCGTCGCTGATCGCGAAGATGCAACGCCACGGCGACGGCGGTGTGGGCGTGCTTGCAGAGGCTGCTGGTTTGTCGCGCCGCGACGCCCGCGGGCAGGTCGCAACCGCCGAAGCGATCGCGAAGGCGCCGTCGGTGCGTGATGCGGTCGAGTCCGGCCGGGTGTCGCAGGCCAACGCGCGACGTTTGGCCGAGGCCGTCAACAAGACCAGCGCCGAGGCCGTGGACTCTGATGCGGGGCTGCTTGCGAAAGCGACGGCGTTGCGGCCTGAGGACTTCGCCAAAGAAGCCCGTCGCTGGGCCGCGGATCACCAAGACGATGCCGGCGAGCGCGACTATCAGCGGCTGCGGGCCAAGCGCAAGCTGCGGATCTGGAACGCGGATGACGGCACCGTGCAGCTACACGGCGTGTTCGATCCCGTGACCGGCAAGCGCATTGAGAGTCGGATACGCGCCGAGGCAGGCCGCTTGTACGACGCCGACAAGAAAGCCGTCACCAACAGCCGCACCTACGACCAGTGCATGGCCGACACTTTCGACTACCTCACCACCCAAGCCCCCACCGCCCCTACCGGCGGCAGAAGCACGGGCACGAGCAGAGCGGCGAGAGCAAGTGGGGACTGTGATCCCCGAATGAGCGTGGCGGGCCGGCCCGCGAGTGTGAGCGTCGCCACCGGAAGCGGAGCCGATGGAACAGGAGCGGAAGCAGCCGCGAGCGCGAGGCCGGCGAACGGAACAAACGCCGATGCCGGTCGAGCCAAGAGGACCGGCGTGGGCAGGCCGTTCGCGAACATCAACGTCAATGTCCAGGTCGACGATGCCACCGGCAAGCTCATCGCAGAACTCCCCGACGGAGCACGGCTGCCCGAGGCGGTGCTCGAAGAACTGACCTGTAACGCCCGCCTCGCCGGCTACGTCTACGACACCACCGGCACAGCCATCTGGCAGACCAAGCCTACACGCACCGCTACCGAGGGTCAGCGTCAAGCGCTGCTCAACCGCTGGGGCGGCTGTTTCCACTGCGGCGCACGTCCCGACATGTGCCAGATACATCACATCGTGCCAGTGTCACAGGGCGGGGTCACCAAGATCGACAACATGGTGCCGACCTGCTGGGAGTGCCATCAGAAAATCCACCACCATCGCTGGCAGGTACGCAAGCGACCTGACGGTCAGCACAGCCTGCAGCCGCCCAACCACACCAACCACGGGCCCGCGCACGCCCCCGAACAACCACTGCTGTTCACCCAGGACAACTCGAACCGCGCCGTAGTGGCCGACTCCGCAGGAAAAGCGAGCCAACAATTCCCTCTCACCACAAATGGCGAGCCGGAGGACACAGGCACTTCACCACCATGCAACCCCGGGCGCGTCAACCGCGAGCACGAAGCCGGGCAGGAGCGCGTACCAGAGCACCCTCGCGCCGGACCTAGCGGACCGGCGACCGCGCGAGCCGCGCTCGGCCCACGCCGCCCTCCAGTCGGACAACCCGCACACGAACCGCTGACCTGACCCAACGCCGCGGCGAACCTGGGGTGGGCGACCGCACATCGCACCTCGACAACGGCGAACCGCGGAAACCGACGCCTAGCGAACGGGCCGGACGATTGCATGTTAATGAGCCTTCGCGGTTTTGTGGGATGGGGGGTGGTTGAGGGTCCCTGTGTGGGGGTCGAGGCCCTGCTGGAATCGGTTGTGTAAGCGACCGACGATCCAGGAGGGCCTCGATGGCTGCGGATGTTATGGGGGTGCGGTTGGGTTTGCCGCAGTTGCGGGTGTTGGGGGTTGTCTCGGACTCCCCGGAGCGGTTGGTGGTGGCTGTGGAGGCCACCTGGCGGCGGTTGCGGTGCCCTCAGTGCGGGTTCCAGTGCCATAGGGTGCATGACCGGCGCGATAAGCGGGTGCGTGATCTGGAGATCTCGGGGCGGGTGGTGACGCTGGTGTGGCGGCGCCGCCGGTTCCGCTGCGGGGCTTCCCCCCGTTTGCCGGTCAGGTGGTTAAGGTGTGATACTGGTGTTCGTATTGGTTGGGGGTTTGTTGGTTGATGCTGCTGTGGCGGCGGGTGGTGTTGTAGCGGGTTAGCCATTGGAAGATGCTGCGGCGTGCTGTGGGGCGGTCTGGGTAGTGGCGCTGGTTGGTGTGTTCGCGTTTGAGGGTGGCGAAGAAGGCTTCGGCTGCGGCGTTGTCGGCTGAGCTGCCGACGCGGCCGGTGGATTGGAGCATGCCCCAGGATTTCAGGGTTTTCTTGTAGTCGTTGGAGAGGTATTGGCTGCCACGGTCGGAGTGTACCACAACACCTCGTGTGAGCCCTTTGCGGGTGTGTGCGGCCATTGTCAGTGCGTCTTGTGCTAGTTGGGTGTTGATGCGGTCGCTCATCTGGTAGCCCAGCAGGCGCCGGCTGCCCAGATCGAGCACCACAGCCAGGTAGAGCCAGCCCTCACCGGTGCGAATGTAGGTGATGTCCGACACCCACGCCCGATCCGGCGCACCGACACCGAAATCCCGGCGCAGCAGATCAGGCGGCCGCGCATCGGTGTTTCGTGAGGGTGTGGTGGTGCGCTTGGGGCGCCGCTTGCGGATCCCTGCGATGCCGTTGCTGCGCATCAGCCGCTCCACCCGCTTGTGGTTCACCTTATGGCCTCTGGCCTGCAGTTCCGCCGTAACGCGCGGCGACCCGTAAACCCCACCCGAAGCATCATGGATGCCGCGGATCTCGGCCACCATCTGCGCCTCGGCCCGCTCGGCTGCCGTCGGACCCCGCCGCTGCCGGCGGTGCCACCCATAGAACGCCTGCGGCGACACGCGGGCGGCCTCACAGCACAACCTCGTCGGGAATCCCATGGCCCTTTGAGCCAGCACCCACCGATAGCGGGTCACTGTCCCAACTCCCTCACCCAAAAGGCCGTTGCTCGTTTGAGCAGCTCACGCTCCTGACGCAAACGCACGTTCTCACGCCGCAGGCTCACCAGCTCCGCCCGCTCCGCCGTCGTGAGACCCTCACGCTCACCGGCATCGACGCGCGCCTGGCGCACCCAGTTCCCCAGATTCGACGCCCCCACCCCCAACGCCCGAGCCACCGACGCGATACTCCGACCCTCCTCAAGCACCAACGCCACCGCATCAGCCTTGAACTCCCCCGGAAACACCCGCCGCACCCGACCCGGACCCGCACGCGCCAGATGCTGCTGCTGCTGCTGATCATCCATAGACGACATGCCTACCTCCTAAACGAGGTGACCGGTCAACGGGGGGAAGCCCCGCGGCAGCCGGTTTTTGACCCGCACGCGCCAGATGCTGCTGCTGCTGCTGATCATCCATAGACGACATGCCTACCTCCTAAACGAGGTGACCGGTCAACGGGGGGAAGCCCCGCGGCAGCCGGTTTTTGGAGGAGCATCCGGCGTTCGAGGGCGGGTTGACGGGGCGGCTGGCGCGCAGGCTGGTGGCCGATGCCAGGGTCATGCCGGTCTCGGCGGCCGCGAGGCGTCACGGGCTGAGCTGGTGGCTGGTGATGGGCGTGCTCAGCTCCTGGGCCGGGCTTGTGGCTGAGCATCGCAGAAGCCGCGTGTGCAGGGTGCTGTTGGTGGATGAGACCTCGATCCGCAAAGGGCATCGTTACGTGACCGTGGTCGCCTGCGGCGACACCGGCCGGATCCTGGCGCTGATCCCGTCGCGCACCACCGCCGCGCTGTCAACGTTCCTAGCTCAGCAGGGGTATAGATGGTGCAAGCAGGTCAAGGTCGTGGTCAGCGACGGATCGCCCGCCTACAAGGCCGCCATCACCCAGCACCTGGGACACTGTCGGCATGTGCTGGACCGGTTCCACGTCATCAGATGGTTCACAGCGGGGCTCACCGCGGTGCGCCGCGACACCCAACGCCGACAGCCCCCGGGCGTCCAGCCTGTCTTTGACCGCGACGTGTTCCGAGCCAGGTTCCTGCTGCTACGCCGCGGCGACACCCTCACAGACTCTGACCGGCAGCGGCTCGACACGCTGTTCGAGGCGCACCCAAGGCTCCAAGCCGGCTGGGACGCGCTACAAGAACTCCACGGCCTCTACACCGCCGACGACCACCAAGGCGCCCTCGCCGCCCTTGACCGGTTCTGTGACCTCTACCAAACCGGCAAGCTACCCGAATACCACAAAATCGTAGACACCATCATCCAATGGAGCCCCGAAATCCTCGCATGGCACCACACCAGCCGACCCAGCAACGGCCGCATCGAGGGCATCAACAACCTCCTACAAATCCTACGACGCACCGCCCACGGCTTCACCAACCCCACCAACTACCAAACCCGAGCACTCCTCATAACATGAACCCAACCGACACCAGCAACCCCCATCCCACAAAAACGCGAAGGGCCATGTTAATCACTAAGGCTGCGGACCCTGCACCTGCCCCAGACATTCACCACAGAGGAGAAGGGTTCCGCCGCGCAGGGGATGTCGGAGAGGCAGTTCGGTCGGGAGTGGGCGCCAGCCCGCCGACCGGAACTGCGCTCTGCGACAGCCCCCGGCAGTCCGGGGCAATCAACACCACCGACATCACCGGCAGGTCTCGCAGCTTGTGACGGCCCCCACGCAATCCGGGAGGAACCCCGCATGGGAGACGCGCGACGGCTTGTGCGCAGGCGAGCGCTACTTGTCTAGGTGCTTTGCCACTGCTATGGCTGAGCCGACCACGGCCACGACCCCTGCTACCAGCAACATCAATAGGTTGATCCTGAGCATGGCGGCATCATCGACCTTGAAGCCGGCGAGGAGCTGGAGAGCGTCGGCGCTACCGAACTGGTCGATCACGTAGGTGCGCAACAGGACGTTGCTGGTGATGGCCACCGCGGCACCCAGGAGGCCCTGCACCAGACCCTCCAGCATGAACGGGACACGAACGAACCACTTCGTGGCACCGACCAGTCGCATGATCTCGATCTCGGCGCGCCTGCTGCCGATTGCGACGGCCAGCGTGTTCAGGATCAGCAGAGTCGAGGCGCCCAGCAGGAAGATCGAACCCACGAACAGCACCCGGCCGGTCCGGTCGGCAAGGTTCTGAACGTCGCGGATCACGTCCCCGGCGAACGTCACCGCGAACACGCCGGGACGCCCCTTGAACTGGTTGCCCAACTCCTCCACCACATCGGGGTCGGGGTCTGCCGGCGCCACCCGGTAGTACGGCGGCACGCCGTCGGCGGTCACCACGTCGAGCAACTCCGGCAAGTCCTCGAAGATCTCCCTGAACTCCTCGTAGGCCGCCTGCTGATCGACATAGGACCAGCTCTGGACGCCGGGACTCTCCTCAAGCTGGCTGCGCACGCCGGCGTCCTGGGCCTCGTCGGCGTCGGCCCTCATCCACACGATGAACTCGACCCCGTCCTCCCAGCGTGCCGTAGCGTTGTCAACCGCCACCTGAAACAGCATGAACCCGCCGAACATCGCCAGCGAGACACCGACGGTGATAACCGTCGCCACCGCCAGCAGGATGTTTCGCCACAGGTTCTGTGCGGTCTCGCGCAGCGCGTAACGGAGAGTGAACATCGCCGGACTACCCGCCAACCCCTCGCGCCCTCCGAGCGGAGTTTGCGGTGACCGTCCTGGAACAGATGAACATGGCGGGCTACTCGTAGACCCCTCGCGCCTGGTCGCGCACGACCATGCCGCGGTCGAGCTCGATGACGCGCTGGCGCATGCTGTCGACCACGCCGCTGTCGTGCGTCGCCATGACGACCGTGGTTCCCGTCTTATTGATCTTCTCGAGCAGGCGCATGATCCCCACCGACGTGGCCGGGTCGAGGTTGCCGGTGGGCTCGTCCGCCAGCAGTATCAGCGGCCGGTTGACGAAAGCCCGGGCGATCGAGACCCGCTGCTGCTCACCGCCCGAGAGCTCATGGGGCAGGCGGTCCATCTTGCGCGACAGGCCCACAAGCTCGAGGATCGCAGGCACCTGGCGGTCGATCACATGGGAGCGCTTGCCGATCACCTCCAGCGCGAAGGCCACGTTCTCGGCCACCGTCTTCTTGGACAGCAGCTTGAAGTCCTGGAACACGTAGCCGATGTTGCGGCGCAGGTAGGGCACCCTCCAAGCGCTGAGCGCCCCGATGTCGCGCCCCGCCACGAAGATGCGCCCGTGCTCGGGCACATCCTCGCGGTTTAGCAATCGGATGAAGGTGGACTTGCCGGATCCCGACGGCCCCACGAGGAACACGAACTCGCCCTTGACGATGTCGATGCTGACGTCGCGCAGGGCCACCACGTCACCCTTGAACACCTTGGTGACCTTCTCCATCTTGATCATGCGAGCCCCAGTTTGACCATGCACTCCAGTTTGAAAACGCGCCCCAGACTGACGACACGCCCTAGACTGACCATGCGCCCCAGACTGATCATTGCGAACTCCATCTTGACCATGCGCCCCGGGCTGACAACACGCCCCAGACTGACCATGCGCCCCAGACTGACCATGCGGACTCCGTCCCAACTCATGCGAGCCCGCCCCCTGGAGCGCTGCCGGACGCGGCGACCGTACCAGCCCGCGCCCGCGCGGCGGAAGGCGACGCCCGGCTCCAGCGCAGCCACGCCTCCATGAACGGGTCCAGCTGACCTCCCAGCACCGCCTCGACGTTGGAGGTCCCGAAACGGGTGCGCTGATCCCTCACCATCTGGTAGGGCTGCATGACGTAGCTGCGGATCTGGCTGCCGAAGCCCACGTTGCGCTGCTCGCCCTTGATCCCGGCGATCTCGTCCTGGCGCCTCTTGCGCTCAAGGTCGAGCAACCTGGCGGCAAGCATCTGCATGGCGCGCTCCTTGTTCTGGTGCTGGCTGCGCTCGTTCTGGCAGCTGGTGACGATGCCGGTGGGAAGGTGCGTGATCCGCACCGCCGAGTCGGTGACGTTGACGTGCTGGCCGCCCGCGCCCGAGGAGCGGTAGGTGTCGACCCGCAGATCCTTCTCGTCGATGTCCACCCGCTCGGCAACCTCCTCGAAGAACGGCGCCACCTCCACCGCCGTGAAGGCCGTCTGGCGCTTGCCCTCGTTGTTGAACGGCGAGATCCTCACCAGGCGGTGCACGCCGTGCTCGGAGCGCATCCAGCCATAGGCGCGGCGGCCCCTGACCAGGAAGTCCACGCTGGAGAGGCCGGCCTCGGTGCCCTCTGACAGCGCGGTCACCTCCAAGTCGAAGCCGCGGCGCTCGGCCCAGCGCCGGTACATCCGCAGCAGCATCTCGGCCCAGTCCTGGGAGTCGGTGCCCCCCTCCCCCGACTTGATCTGGCACACCGCGTCACGCTCGTCGAACTCGCCCACGAAGAACGAGCGCAGCTCCGTCTCGTCGAAGCGGGCGCCGAGCTCCTCCAGCAGGGCGGCGATCTCGGGCCCCACCGACTCGTCGCCCTCCTCCAGAGCCAGCTCGTTGAGGGTCTCGGTGTCCGAGAGGCCCGCGGCGAGGCGCCCGTAGCAGTCCAGGTCCTCGTTCACCGCCGCCAGCTCGGAGGTGACCGCACGGGCCTGTTCCGGCTGGTCCCACAGATCGGGGCGCGCCGACTCCGCCTCCAGCTGCGGGCGGCGCGAGCGCAGCTCGTCGATGCGCAGGTAGGCCCGCGCCTCGTCGAGGCGAGCCCGCAGCCGCCGCAGATCCTCACCGAAGTCCTGCACGGATCCTCAGCCCGCGCCGGCGGGACGGCCGTGGCAGATCTTGAACTTCTTGCCGCTGCCGCACGGGCACGGATGGTTGCGGCCCACCTTCTCGAACTCGCTCTTGACCACCGGCGCCCGCGTCTGGCGCAACGGCGCCGGCCGGGCGCCCGCGCCCGCCTGGCCCGCTCCGGCGGCGCCCTGCCCGGAGGCGGCCGCGACCGACGCCATAGCCGGCCGGGCCGACCGCGCCCCGCCGCCGGTGCCGGTCTTGCCCGCGCTGACCCCGACGAGGCGCTGCTCGTCGGCCACGGGCCGCTCGGCCAGCTGCACGTGCATCACATAGCGGACGAAGTCCGTCTCGATGCTGTCCATCATCTGGCCGAACATCTCGAAGCCCTCGCGCTGCCACTCGGTGGCGGGATCCTTCTGGCCCATGGCCCGCAGGTGGATGCCCTCGCGCAGCAGGTCCATCTCGTGCAGGTGGGTCCGCCACTTCTGGTCGATGAGCCGCAGCATCACCTGGCGCTCCGCCTCGCGCATGGTCTCCGCGCCCAGCTCGCTCTCCCGCCCGGCGTAGTGCTCCGCGGCAACGCTGTCAAGCACCTCGGCCAGCTCCTCCGCCGAGGTCGCGGCTTGCAGAACGGAGGCCTCGACGCCGCCCGGCCACAGCGACGCCAACTCGGTGTGCAAACCATCGAGGTCCCAGTCCTCGGAGTGCTCGGACCCGCAGTGGGCATCGACGGCGTCATGTACCGCCGACTCGATGTACTCGAGCGCCTCGGACCGCAGGTCGCCGCGGTCCAGGATCTGCTCGCGCCGCTGGTAGACGACCTTGCGCTGGGCGTTCATGACCTCGTCGTACTTGAGGACGTTCTTGCGCGTCTCGGCGTTGCGCTGCTCCACGGTGTTCTGGGCCCGCTCGATCGCCTTGGTGACCATGCCCGCCTCGATCGGCACGTCGTCGGGCAGCGCTTTGTCCATCACCCAGTTCATGGCGCCGGTGGCGAAGCGGCTCATGAGCTCGTCCTGCAGCGACAGGTAGAACCGGCTCTCGCCGGGATCGCCCTGGCGGCCCGACCGGCCCCTCAGCTGATTGTCGATGCGGCGGCTCTCGTGGCGCTCCGTGCCGAGCACGTACAACCCCCCCAGCTCGAGCACCCGCTCGCGCTCGGCGTCGGTGACGCCGCGGTGCTTCGCGGTCAGTTCGGCCAGCCGCTCCGCCGAGCCCCCCGAGCCGTCCGACCCCTCGCCGCGCAGGTCCCGCAGGGCCAGGCCCTCGGGGTTGCCGCCGAGCAGGATGTCGACGCCGCGCCCGGCCATGTTCGTGGCCACGGTCACCGCCCCGAGGCGTCCCGCCTGCGTGACGATCTCGGCCTCGCGGTGGTGCTGCTTGGCGTTGAGCACCTCATGGGCGACGCCCTGCCTGTCGAGCAGGCGCGACAGCTTCTCGGACTTCTCCACCGAGACGGTGCCCACCAGCACCGGCTGGCCCAGCTCGCAGCGCTCGCGGATGTCCTCCACGCAGGCCTCGAACTTGGCGTCCTCGGTCTTGTAGATGAGATCGGCGCGGTCTTCGCGCACCGTCGGCCGGTGGGTGGGCACACTCACGACATGCAGCCCGTAGGTGGAGACGAACTCGCTGGCCTCGGTCTGTGCGGTGCCGGTCATGCCCGCCAGGCGGTCATACAGCCTGTAGTAGTTCTGCAGGGTGATCGTGGCCAGCGTCTGGTTCTCCTCCTTGATGGCCACCCCCTCCTTGGCCTCGACCGCCTGGTGGAGGCCGTCGGACCAGCGCCGCCCCTCGAGCACCCGTCCGGTGAACTCGTCGACGATCTTCACCTGGTTGCGGTCGACGATGTAGTCGCGGTCGCGCCGGTAGAGCTCCTTGGCCCGCAGCGCCGCCTGAAGCTGGTGCACCAGGTTCTGGGCCACCATGTCATAGAGGTTGTCGATGCCGAGCACCCGCTCCACGGCGTGCACGCCCTCCTCGAGGGGGGCCACGCTGCGCTTCTCCTCGTCGACCTCGTAGTGGACGTCGCGCTGCAGGCCGCGCGCGATCCCGGCGAAGCGCGTGTAGAGGCCGGCCGCGTCCGCCACCCGCCCGCTGATGATCAGCGGCGTGCGGGCCTCGTCGATCAGTATCGAGTCGATCTCGTCGACGATGCAGTAGTGGTGGCCCCGCTGCACCTGCTCGGCTCGGGTCATGGCCATGTTGTCGCGCAGGTAGTCGAAGCCGAGCTCGTTGTTGGTGCCGTAGGTGACGTCGCAGGCGTACTGGCGGCGCTTGTGCTCGGATCCCCGCGAGCCGGGGACCACCAGCCCGACCGTGAGTCCCAGCCACTCGTACAGCTCCCCCATCCAGGCCGCGTCGCGCCCGGCCAGGTAGTCGTTGACCGTCACCACATGGACGCCGCGCCCGGTCAGCCCGGTCAGGTAGATGGGAAGCGTCGAGGTGAGCGTCTTGCCCTCGCCGGTGCGCATCTCCGCCACCGCGCCCCAGTGCAGGGCGGCGCCGCCCACGAGCTGCACGTCGTAGTGCCGCTGCCCCAGCACCCGCCACGCCGCCTCGCGCACGGTAGCGAAGGCCTCGATGATCAGATCGTCGGGGTCGGCGCCCCGCTCCAGGCGCGAGCGGAACTCGCCGGTTCGGGCCCGCAGCGCCTCGTCGGAGAGGCGCTTGATCTCGGGTTCGAGCGCGTTGACGTCAGGAACGAGCGCTTGCAGGGCCTTGAGCTTGCGGCCCTCCCCCGAGCGCAGGACGCGCCTGAACAGCGACATGCGTGACCGACCGCCTGCGGCTCAGCCCGCCTCGTCGATGAGGCCCACAGCCCCGTCGTCGCGGCGGTACACGACCGCGGCGCGCCCGGTGGCGGAGTTGATGAAGAAGAAGAAGCCGTGCCCCAGCAGGTCCATCTTCAACGCCGCCTCGGCCGCAGTGAGCGGCCCGAGATGGAACCGTTTGGTCTTGACGATCCGCAACTCGGGGTCGTCCTCGGGCTCGCCCTCCGGGTCGGCCTGCGGCTCGTCGCGGGGGGCGGTCTGCGAGGCAACCTGCGGTCTCGTGCCATCGACGGCGCCATCGCTGCGGCCGGTGACGGCGCCCGCGCCGCGGATCGTGGCGCCGCCGCCGTGGTGGCGCTTCTGCAGCCGGGTGCGCAGCTTGCGGATCTGGCGCTCGAGCTTGGCCTCGGCGAGATCCACGGCGGTGAACGCATCGGGGGCGTTGACCTTGCAGCGCAGGCGGTGGCCGTGGCCGGTGAGGGTCACCTCGCACGTCTCGCGGTCGACGATGCGGCTGTTGCGGGCCTCGTCGAAGTGCACCTCGGCGACGTCGAGCTGATCCATGAAGCGGTCGAGCTGCCCGATCTTGGCCCGCACGACCGCCTCGAGACCTTCGGTGACCGCGGTGTGCCGGCTGCTGATCATTACCTCCATTTTCACCCTCCCTGCCCTGTGCGAAGTGACCGTCATGGTAGAGGTCGAGCCGCGCTTGTCACCGCGGCGACATCACCGGACCCCCGAGCAGCGCGCCAGCGGCAAGAGACCGAGCCGCGGTCACTGTCGCAGCCGCCTAGCCACCGCCCACGCCGCGCAGACCGGCGGGCACAGGCCGAGCCACGGTCGCCACCGCGGCCACGACGGACTGCGCACCGCGCCGGCGCAGCGCCGCGGCCGCGACCCGCAGCGTCGAGCCGGTGGTGCAGACGTCGTCGACGAGCAGCACCCGAGCAGCCACCGGGCGGCCCGTGGCGCGCAGTTCCGGACCTTCAAGCCTCCCAGAGCGGTGGCGCGATGTCTGGGGAAGGTTGTCGAGCCGGCGCAGCGTTCTGCGGACCGGCAGGCGCAGGCGCCGCGCCACCGCGCGTGCCAGCAGCTCGGCCGGGTCGAAGCCCCGCTCGCGGCGGTGCGAGGGGCTGCAGGGAACCCATGTGACGAGATCCGCGTCCGGCACCACCAACGCCAGACGGTCGGCGATGGTGGTGACCACCGAGGTGGAGCGGCCGTACTTGAGGGCTCGGACGACATCGGCTGCGGAGCCCTCATGGACCCATCCGGCCGCGACGGCCTCCACGCCCTCGATGAGCCGCCCGTCAGGCATCGGAGCAGGCGGCACCCGGCCCTCCGCGACTGCGTGCCAGCTCACGACGATTATTCTTCATATAATCAAATATAATCTAAAATAATAGCAATAGCCTCACTCCGCAAGGATCGAGCCTGGCGAGATGGGCCTAGATGCCCGCGTCCTCCTCGCTGATATGGCCGGCGTCGCGCAGCCAGGCGACCGTGTCCGACAGGGTCTCGGACACGGGCCGCAGCGCCACCGAAGTGTCCTCGACGGTGAAGGAGTCGGCGCCCGCACGCGTGTTGAACATGTACTCGACCCCCTCGGAGGTGAGCACCAGATCACGGCCGAAGCGGCGGGCCGCGTCCCCTGCCCGACCCCACAGCCGGAACACCGCCTTGGGGATCGCGACCGACTTGAGCTCGCGGCCCGTCACTTCGCGCAGCAGCGCGAGCAACTCCTCGGAGCTGAGGTGGTGCCCGAACATCACGTAGCGCCTGGGCCCCCTGCCGGGGCGCATGGCGGCGGCGACCACCGCGGCAACGTCGCGCACGTCCACCAGCGTCAGCGTGTAGCCCTGCGAGCGGGGGAACGGCTTGGTCAGCCAGAGCTTCACCGGCTCCAGCTGTGTGGATCCGCCCCAGTCATCGGGCCCCACCACCATTCCCGGATAGACGATCACCAAGCTGCGCCCCGAGGCCTGGTAGCGGCGTGCCAGCTGCTCGCACTGCGCCTTGGTGCGGGCGTAGGGCGACTTGGCCGTGCCCACGGGGTGCTCGCCGGTGACGGGATCGGTGGTGAAGGGGAAGAGAGCCGCCGCGCTCGACACGTGCACGACCGGATCGCAGCCTGCGTCCGCCGCCGCGCCCAGCACGTTGAGCGCCCCGGCGAAGTTGGTGCTCTCGATGGCGTCCTCGCTGCTGGGGTCCGTTCCCACCACCGCGGCGGCATGCACCACAGCGTCGCAGCCGGCGACCGCGCCCGTCACTGCCTCGGCGTCGGTGACGTCTCCGTGGAGCACCTCGAGGGCGTCGAGGTCCACGCCGACCCTGGCGGTGACCGACTCGAGCTTGGCGGGCGTCCGCACCAGCGCCGTGACCGTGTGGCCCGCGTCCTGCAGCGCCCTGGCCGCATGGGAGCCGACGAAGCCGGTCGCGCCGGTGACCAGCACCCTCACTTGCCGTCGCCCTCCCCCACCGGGTTGGCGTGCCGGTCAGCCGAGCGGTTCACCGGCCGATCCACGATCTGTGCGGCGAGCCACCCCCGATGGCATGCCGACCGCAAGGGCGCGCGAGCCGCCGGCCGATCCACGGTCAGGCTGGGGTCGGCTCGGACTCGCCGAGCAGCGTGTCGAGGATCCCGCCGCTGCCGGCCGGCGCGCCCTTGGCCTCGATGCCGCGGTGGCGCTCGGCCACGGCAGCGTCGAAGTCGCCGTCGGTGAACAGCCAGAAGCGGTCGGCGACGATGGCGTCCAGCACCATGTCGGCTGCGATCGAGGGGTGCATCGCACCGCTGTACACCTCGCGCACGGCGGCCCTGAGCTCGGACTCGGCCTCACCGGCGACCGCACCGGCCAGCGTGCCAGCGGTGTCGTCGAGGAGCCGCTCGGGACGGTTGCGCTCGGAGTCCAGGATGTTGGTGGCCACCAGGCCCGGGCACAGGCAGGTGACGCCCACACCGGTCCCGGCCGCGGCCATCTCGGCGTGCAGGGTCTCGCTCAGCGCCACGACGCCATGCTTGGACACGTTGTAGGGGCCGGTGCCGGGCGAGGAGATGTGACCGAGCACGGAAGCGGTGTTGACGACGTGTCCCGAGCCCCGCTCGATCATGGCACCCAGGAACGCCCTGCAGCCGTGGATGACCCCCCAGAGGTTCACGCCCAGGCACCACTCCCAGGTCTTGAGCGATGCCTCGGCGATGGCGCCCACACCGGCCACGCCGGCGTTGTTGCACAGCACGTCCGCGGGGCCGTAGAGGCGCACCGTGGCGTCGCGCAATGCCTCCACGGACTGCCACGACGACACATCGCACACAACGGCCCGGCAATCGCCCCCGGCGGCTCTGATGCCCTCGGCCGTCTCCAGCAGGGGCGGCTCCTCCACGTCGGCCAGGACCACGCGCATGGACTCGGCCGCCAGGCGCCTGCCCAGCGCCTGACCGATGCCGCTGGCGGCTCCCGTGACGACGGCGACCCGGCCCTTGAGATCCTCCATCGTGGCGCCCCGCTAACCGGCGGCCGGGCCGGGCGCCAGCGCCGCCAGCGCCTCGCAGTCAACCGCGCGAACACCCTCGGTGGGGTGCAGCGCCTGTATGCAGACCTGCGTAGCGCCCGCGTCGGCGTGCTCGGCCAGCCGCCGCTCGATCGCGTCCACGTCGCCCCAGGCGACCATGGCGTCCACGAAGCGGTCCGAGGGGCCGTCGATGTCGTCGTCGTCGAAGCCCAGGCGCTTCCAGCAGGCGCGGTATCCGGGGGCGCGCGTGTAGAACTTCATGACCTTGCCACCGGTGGCTCGGGCCTGCTCGGCGTCTTCCGTGAGCATCACCTTCTGCTCGACGCAGAGCAGTGCATCGGCGCCCATCACCGAGCGGGCGAAGGCGGTGTGCTCGGGCGTGGTGTTGTAGGGGTGGGCGCCGGCGGTGCGCTCGGCTGCGAGTTCGAGCATCCGCGGCCCGAGCGCGGCCAGCACCAGCGGCGGCGGCTCCGGCGGCGGCACGGCGGTGTAGGGCGAGGCCTCCATGTCGTCGAGGTAGCCGCGCATGAAGCTGAGCGGCTTGTCGTAGGGGATGCCGCGCACCTTGCTCACGATCACCGGGCTCGACACGCCGAGTCCCAGCGTGAAGCGCCCGCCGGTCTGTTCGGCCACCGTGTGCGCTCCCTGCTTCATCGAGCCGGGGTGGCGGTTGTAGACGTTGGCTATGCCAGTGGCCAGGCGGAGGGTCGAGGTGGCCGCGCCGAGATGCGCCGCCAGCGCGAAGGGGTCTCGCCCGAAGGTCTCGCCCAGCCACAGCTGCGAATAGCCGAGTCGCTCGACCCTCGCGGCCAGGGCCGCCGCCTCCGCCGCGCCCAGGGTCTCGGGGGCTGCCCAGCATCCCCGCTCGACGCCCATCCGGATCTCCCCTCGCCGTTTCGCCCGGTTACGGCGGTTACCGTAACGGCACCATCACCCGCCATGCACGCACCCGCCATACCCGCCGCCGGTGTCCTCTGCGGCCCGCAGGAGAGCGCTGCCGCAGGCGCTGTGCCCCACCCCCTACCGCCATGAACGCCTCTGGACTTCTTCGCTGCCGGCAAGAGAGCGCTGCCAGGATCTCGCTCACGTCAATCCTGCCATCGGTCCTGCTGATGATGATCTTGCTGGCGACCGGTTGTACCGCGGACGGCGATCCCAACACTGGGGCAAGCGACACTGGGGCAAGCGGAACAGGCACCTCGCTAGCGGCGACCGCCTCGACGGCAAGCCCGGACCCTGCGGCGACCGAGACGACGGCGGACACGCCCGCAACGGTGCCCGCCGTCACAACAACCGCCGCTTCCGACCCCGATGCTCCCGCCACCGCCACAAACGACCCGACTCCGACCCCCGCTGTCACAACCGGCGCCGCGACCCCGAGTCCCACAATCACAACGACGACCGCCGCAACCGCCACCACAACCACTACTGCCACGACCGAGCCCCCGGCCTCCACAACGGCAGCGCCACCGACCACCACCGCGGCACCATCCACAACGGCAGCACCATCCACAACGGCAGCGCCACCGACCACCACCGCGGCACCATCCACAACGGCAGCACCATCAACCACCACCGTCACAACCACCACCGTCACAACCGCCGCAGTCACGACCACTACCGCCGCGCCCTCCACAACGGCTAGGGCCACGACAACCACGACCACAACCGCGCCGCTGGAGCCGCGGATCGACGGGTTCTCCGTGTTCGTCGAGGCCACTTGCGACGTCTGCCACCGCGCCGGCGGCGAGGGCGCCGACCTGGGATCGTCGACTCTGGACATTGCCAAGGTCACCGAAGTGATCCGCTTCGGCATCCCGGGCACGCGGATGGAGGGGTGGGACTTCGAGCCGAAGCCGCCCGGTCTCACCCGCTCCGAGATCGATGCCCTCGTCGACTACGTGATGAGCCTGCGCAACAACTGACCGGCACGGCTTCGACCGTCGCTCAGCACGGCACACGGGGCCCGTGTGTGGATCCAACCCGGCGAAGCCCGCTCAGGTGTCAGGCACCACTTTCCAGACCTCCCAGCGGCCCAGCACGTACAGCTCGCCGTGCCCGTCCACCCCGAAGGACCACACATACCGCGGCCGCTCCACGGCCCGCGACCAGTCATAGTGCTGCGTCACCGCCCCGTCGTAGAGGAAGGTGCGGATCCAGTCGCCGGTGAAGTCGGAGTAGAAGTACCGGCCGACCATCTCGGGGATGGCCGAGCCCCGGTAGACGTAGCCGCCGATGACCGACACGCCGACGTCACGGGTGTACTCCACCTGTGGCAGGAACAGGCCCGTCCTGTCACACGACCCGGGGTCCAGGCACTGCGAGCCCTCCAGCACGTTCCAGCCGTAGTTGATGCCGGCGGTGGCCGCATCCGCCACATTCACCTCCTCGCGCAGCTCCTGGCCCACGTCACCGATGTAGATCCGTCCCTCGTCGAAGCTGAACCTCCACGGGTTGCGAAGCCCGTACGCCCACACCTCGGGCAGGCCGACCGAAGAGTCCGCGAAGGGGTTGCCGGGCGGGATGGCGTAAGGGTCCCCGCGATCGACGTCGATGCGGACGATGGTGCCCAGCTCGCTGGACGGGTTCTGGCCGTGCCCGAACGGGTCGTCGAGCCCTCCGCCGTCGCCGACCGCTATGTAGAGGTAGCCGCCGGGGCCGAACTGGAGCTGCCCGCCCTTGTGGGTGGGCGAGGTGGGGCGCTGCTCGAAGGTGATGATGCGGCGGGCGCTGCCGACATCCGCTCGGTCCGGGTCGCCGGCCTGCACCCGGTACTCGTAAACGGCGCTGTGGCCGTCGAGGTCGGTGTAGAACACATAGAACCTGCCGTTGCGGGCGTAGTCCGGGTGGAAGGCCATGCCGAGCATGCCCCGCTCCGAGCTGTCCTTGCGGACCAGGCCCTGAATGTCCAGGAAGGGCTCCGGCAGGAAGGCCCCGTCCGAGATGATCCGGATCAGGCCGTCCTTGAGCACCAGGAAGAGACGGTCGTCGCCATCGGGCGCCTGCAGGTCCGTCGTGCCGCCGGTGATCCGGTCCGCCACCAGCTCCAGCCGCCACGGCACGGCCAGGGGCTCGACGGGCTCGAGCTCCAGCGCCCGCACCAGAACGACGCCATCTGCTCCCGCGACACCGGATCCAACGGACAGAAACGATCCACACCCCTACGACAACCCCTAGTGATCCCCGCCGCACGCAACGCATTGATACTCGCCTCATGAACACCGGAATCATCAACAAAAAAGTCCTCATCAGCAGCCGGCAACCCCAAGGCCCGCACCAGAAACGACGCCATCTGCTCCCGAGACACCGGATCCAACGGACAGAAACGATCCGCACCCCTACGACAACCCCTAGTGATCCCCGCCGCACGCAACGCATTGATACTCGCCTCATGAACACCGGAATCATCAACAAAAAAGTCCTCATCAGCAGCCGGCAACCCCAAGGCCCGCACCAGAAACGACGCCATCTGCTCCCGAGACACCGGATCCAACGGACAGAAACGATCCGCACCCCTACGACAACCCCTAGTGATCCCCGCCGCTGCGATGGCCTCGATGTTGGCCTCGTGGGCGCTGCCGTTGTCGTCGGAGAACGTGCCGCCGGGGTACTGCAGTTCCTGTGCCCGATCCTGGTCCTGGGTCTGAGCCTGGGTCTGTGCCGCGACCGCGGGCGCGCCGAGTGCGAGCGCCGCGGCGGCGACCGCTAGCAGCGCCGGCGCGGCTCGCCGACCGCGCCTGGGGCGTGAGCATGAACTCATTGCAGCGCCGGTGCCCACGGGCGATTCAGTACCGGTAGTCGTCGGGCTTGTAGGGGCCGCCGGGGTCGACCCCGAGGTAGCCGGCCTGCTCGGGAGTGAGCCTCGTGAGGCGCACGCCGAGGGCGTCGAGGTGCAGCCGGGCGACCTCCTCGTCGAGGCGGCGCGGCAGCGTGGTCACGCCGACCGGCAGCGAAGCGGCGTTGGCGTGCAGCTCCATCTGGGCGAGCACCTGGTTGGTGAAGCTGCAGGACATCACGAAGCTGGGATGCCCGGTGGCGTTGCCGAGGTTCAGCAGGCGCCCCTCGGACAGGACCAGCACGGAGTGGCCGTCGCCGAAGACGTACTCGTCCACCTGCGGCTTGATGTTGACCCTGCGCACGTCGGACATGCGGTTGAGCCCGGCGACGTCGACCTCGTTGTCGAAGTGGCCGATGTTGCCCACCACGGCCTGGTGCTTCATGCGGGCCATGTGGCCGGCGCTGATCACGCCCGCGTTGCCCGTGGCCGTGACGAAGACGTCCGCCGCGGACACCACCGCCTCGAGGGTGTTGACCTCGTAGCCCTCCATGGCGGCCTGCAGCGCGCAGATCGGGTCGATCTCGGTGATTATCACCCTGGCCCCCTGGCCGCGCAGAGCCGCCGCGCAGCCCTTGCCCACGTCCCCGAAGCCGCAGACCACCGCCACCTTGCCGCCGATCATCACGTCGGTGGCGCGGTTGATCCCGTCGAGCAGCGAGTGCCGGCAGCCGTAGAGGTTGTCGAACTTGGACTTCGTGACGGAGTCGTTCACGTTGATCGCCGGGAACAGCAGCTCGCCCCGCTCACGCATCTGCTGCAGCCGCATGACGCCGGTGGTCGTCTCCTCGGACACGCCGCGCACCCCGGCGGCGACCCGTGCGAAGAACCCCGGATCGCCCGAGGCGATGGCTCGCAGCCGCTCCAGGAAGACCGCCCACTCCTCGGGGTCGTCGTCTGTGGCCTCGGGCACCGCGCCGGCGCGCTCGAACTCCCAGCCCCTGTGAACCATGAGGGTGGCGTCGCCGCCGTCATCGAGGATCAGGGTCGGGCCGGCGCCTTCGGGCCAGCGCAGGATCTGCTCGGTCGCCCACCAGTACTCCTCAAGCGTCTCGCCCTTCCAGGCGAACACCGGCACCCCGGCGGGTTCCGTGGCGGTGCCGTGCGGTCCGACCGCGACCGCGGCGGCGGCGTGGTCCTGGGTGGAGAAGATGTTGCAGCTGGCCCAGCGCACCTGCGCCCCGAGAGCGGTGAGCGTCTCGATGAGAACGGCGGTCTGGACCGTCATGTGCAGCGATCCGGCGATGCGCGCGCCCGCTAGGGGCTGCTCGTCGTAGTAGCGGCCGCGCAGAGCCATCAGCCCGGGCATCTCGTTCTCGGCAAGGCGGATCTCGGCGCGCCCGAACGGCGCCAGCGCGAGGTCGGCCACGCGCCCTTCACCCATGCGGGCGATCCTAGGGTTCGATGCCGGCGCCGGCACGGAACACGCTGGCCCGGCCCGACAGCACGACCTCGGGCTCGGTGCCGTCGACCCAGGCGGCCGATCCGCGGTCGAGGGTGACGCCCGCGGCCTGCACACTCCCGTCGACGCAGAGCAGCACCGCGGGGCCGCGGCCAGCGGCCATCGCCCCGTCCACCTCCAGCCGGCGCAGCGAGAACTCCGGCACCGGCGCGTGGTAGGAGACGACACCGTGGCGCGGTTCGGGCCGCTGGATCGGCGGCTCGGCCGGTGCCCCGTCGACGATCTCGACGAGTGCGGCCACATCAACGTGCTTGGAGGTGAGGCCGCCCCGCACGACATTGTCCGACGTCGCCATCAACTCGACGGCCGTTCCCCCCAGATAGGCGTGCAGGCACCCCGGATGCAGGAACACGGCCTCGCCCGGAGCGAGGGTCAAGTGGTTCATCAGCAGCGCCGCCGCCACCGCGGCGTCGCCGGGATGAAGTGCACCGAGCCTGGCCACCGCAGACCGGGCGCCGGACCACTCGTCGCTGCCGGAGGCGGCGGCGCAGCTCTCGGTGACGGCCCCGGCGAGGCTTGCCGCGGCTGACGGCTCGAGGGTCAGCAGCCAGCGCAGCAGCTCGCGCAGGTTGGTCGCATCGCAGCGGCTCAGGCGCTCACGCAGCGGATCGAGACCTGCGGCATCGAGCGATTCCAGCAGCTCGGCGGTCCGTGCCGGGTGGCGGAACCCGCACAGCGCCTCGAACTCGCTGAGGGCGCACAGCAGCTCGGGCTTGTGGGAGCGGTCGCGGAACATCCGCTCGGGCGCGCCCGCCGGTATCTGAAGGGCCTCCTCACGCTGGTGTCCCGCCTCGGCCTGCTCGGCGGAGGGGTGGGCCTGCAGGGACAGCGGAGCGGCCGCGGCCAGCACCTTCAGAAGGAAGGGCAGGCGGCCGAAGCGCTCCGCCACCGCAGCCCCGAGCGCCGCTGCCGGATCGTCGGCGATCAGGCGGTCGAGCGGCTCCGCCCCCGCGCCCAGGCGCGCCGGCACGGCCGGGTGGGCGCCGAGCCACAACTCGGCCCACGGCTCGCCGGTGGCGGGGCGGCACAGCAGCTCGGGTATCGCTGTCGGCGACCCCCAGCTGTAGCCGCGAACCACCCCCTCGATCAGCTCCACGCCGCGGCTCTCGCTGCCGGCCCGTGTGCCGAACTCAAGACAGCGCAGGCGGCGCCGTCCTCTGCGCAGTTCACAAAGGGAACTCGTCGACGTGGACGAACTCAAGGCATCGGGCGGCGAGCCGGGGCCGGCAGAGCGGCCTCACAACGCAGCCTGCACGGGCGTGTTCGGAACTCAAGGCGCCGGGGGGCGGCCGGAGCGGCGCGCCGCGGCAGCGGCGACGGCATCGCCGAGCAGCACCAGGTCCAGCAGCTGCGCCAGAGAACCCTCTCCGGCGGCTCTGACCTGGTGCACGGTCGTCACGTGCGCGCCGAGCCGGTCGACTCGGTCAGCGAGTCCGGGGGGCTCGAAGTCGTGGCGCAACACCATCGCGGCAACCCCGGACCGGACACGGCGCGCCAGGGTCGCCCAGGAGGCGGCCTCAGCCTCGTCTGCGGGGAGGTTGCGCCGCACCGAGGACACCCCGCCGACACGGTCGAGCCGGTGGACCCAGCGCCGGGCCGCGTGCTTGCCCACCCCGCCGGCGCCGCACACCACAGCCATCCGACCCTGCACGGCATCGGCGAGAGCCTCGACCCCGGCGGGGTCGGCGTCGATCAGCCTGCCGCGGGCCTCGATCTGCCCGGCCGCCTCCGAGATCAGCCGGTTCATGCCGGCCAGCACGCCGGCGCGTTCCAGCAGCACGAGCACCGGCACCATCACCACCCCGAGGCCGGCGGCGGGCCCGGCGAAGGGGTCCACCCTGGCCACCGGAACATCCCATGCGGTGCACAGCCCCATCAGCTCGCCGCCCGAGGTGACGGCCACCATGCGGGCGCCGCTGGCATGGGCCGCACGCGACGCCACCACCGTCGGCTGGTCGTCGCCCGACTGCGACACTGCGACCACGAGCGAGGACTCCGAGAGCCAGGCGGGGCTGATCCCCCCGGTGGCAAGCACCGGCACCGAACCGTGCAGGTGTGCCACCGACTCCACGACGTCGCCGGCCACGCCGCCCCCGCCCGCGCCGATGATCACCACCTCGGTGATCTCGCCCGGGTCGGGCAGTCCCTCGAGGTCTGCGGCCGCGACGGCGGCGTCACGCACCTGGTCGGGCAAGTGGCGCAGCACCTCGAGCAGGTCGTCAGCCGCCACGGTTCCCGCCCCACGCGGCCTCGGCAGCCCCGCTGCCCTCAAGTTTCATCCCCCGAAAGCAAGACATCCGCGGCACTTATGGGGTCTCGCCAGTACCGGTGCCTCCGGCCTCGGATTCGACCGCAGGCACCACGCCGCCGGCGGCAGCGTCCCTGCCGGTCGCGCTCCCGGAGGTCTCGGCCCCGGGCTCGAAGGTGGGCGCCACGCCATCGGCCTGAGCCTTCTCCAGCAACCGCTGATGCTCGGGGTCACCGAGTCGCTGCGCCTCGTCGGTCAGCATCACCGGGATGCCGTCGTCGATGCGGTACAGCAGTCGCAGCCGCGGGTTGTAGAGGCTGCCCTCGTCACGGAAGTACAGCAGGGGCCCCTTGTCAGCCGGGCAAGCCAATATCCCAAGCAAGCGCGCATCCAACGTCATCTGCAATCACCTCCACTCCGGATCAACGATCTGCAAACCACACTACCAAGACACACCACGTAACTCCCACTCATTCCAGCCAACCTAACCATCCGACCAGTCCGGGGTAGCAGCCCATATGACAAGACGGAGTTCGCTGTCATCAATGACCTCGTACTGCGGATATCTGCCGGACAGTCTCGAACTCTCCTCCAAGATGATCGGCACACCATCGCCCCGCCGTTCCATCATACGCCACTGACCGCCGCCATTGCCGACTGGAACGGTGCAGCGGCTCAAGAGTGAGACGATCAGCTCGTTGCGATTGTACTGCCGAAGGTGCATACTGTCCGGCGTGAGTGTGTTCGCCAGCGCACCTGGCACATAAAGCTCGATCCGATCCGCGAACATATGAAGGCGAACCCTCGATCCGGATATCGAATAATCGCGATGCGCAACAGCATTGACCAGAGCCTCAAAGACCGCGCGATCGCTATATTGAGAACGCTCTAGGCGATACACCTCCTTAGTGGCCATGACAGACATGTTACGGACAACAAATCTGAGGGCCTGCGACACCTGCTCATCCAAAGGTCCCCCGATGTCCTGCGCATCGAGTTGGTAGTTGGCATCATATCGTTCTCCAACGTAGCGGACCGCTTGAATCTGAGCATGCGGCAACCAGTCATGCGGATTGCGTGTACACATCAGCACACCTGCGACCGTCAGCCGCCAAACGCCACTTTCATCCGCATCCGCAACTCTTAGTTTGCGCAAGTCATTTCTATCTGGCACTGTCCCGTGCCGCAGAAAGCGTCGAGACAACACTTCATCCAAATCATCAAGACCTGTTCTAGGAACTAGTAGCTCATCAAACCGAATTACCCTACTCTGGAACATCATAGCAGCATCGGCTTGATGCAGGATTCAAAATGCTCTTCCAACTCGATCCCGCTGTCCATGTTCTGCCAAAGTAGTACGTTCCTCTCCATGCCCTTAAACCAGTGCAGTATCTCCCGCCTATACCTTGGGTCCGATGCTATCCCGTTGGAGAAAACCCACCAGAACGGGATCACGCCCTCTTGGTTGGCTATCTCTCGCGCAGATGACAATATGCCGGGCATCATGTACTTGCACGCCCTCTCGTGTGCGTTGCCAGCTGCACGTTGTCGTTTCACCTCCACATAGATACACTTATCCGTATTTCTGTTGCGTATGACATATTCAGGCTGTATGCCATGCGGTCTTCCGGTATCGTGGGTGCCATAGATGCTATTCAAGTCGGATGGCTTATCCTCTGTCGTAAAATCTGTGCCTCTCAAAAACTCCGTCATGTACGCACTGAATCCGATCTCGGCACTCTGGCCCCGCCTACCAGCCTCGGATTGCCAGTTGTCTCTGCCCGCCAGATGTTCTCGCGCCATTTGATTCATGCCCCCATGCGGCCCACCCGTCTGCTCGGCATCGGGCGAACAACTCGATCTTGGACTGGTTCGGGAACATCTCCTCAATCCGCGCCCTGACCTCCTCGGGCTTCGCGGAGTGCTTGCCGCGTCGCTCGGACACCAACTGGCGGACGTTCCTTGCCCCTCTCGGGGTAGGTATCTTGCCGTATTTGAAGATCAAACACAATTCGCACTGGCTCATCGTGTAGAAGCCGGGGTTGACCCGCTGCTTGTTCCACACGAACCCGACGGTGGCCCAAGCGAAGCCCCACGTCTTGCCCAAGTCGATGGCCTGATCAAGGTGAGGCGATGACGACCACATGAACAGCAGGCAATCGTCGGCTGCGATGGAGCGCACGTCCAAGCACTTCAGGTCGTCGAGCGTGACCGTCGAGTAATGCCTGGCCGCGCCGCCGGTGTCGGAGCTCCCCGCTCCAGCGTGCTGCAGTTGACCCTTGTAGTCCCATGGTGGGTCCGCATAGATGATGTCGTACCGCCCATCGGGCAGATGTGGAAACACTGGAAACCTCCACCTCCTCCTATTGCTTTTGAAGCTATCTCAAGCACTCTACCATTTGCGTGGACGAATTGCCGGGGTGAGCATGGCGCGTACCTCTGCTACTCGGGTTCGGACATCGGCGGGGGTGGCTGCCTCCAGGTTGAGGCGGAGCAGGGGCTCGGTGTTGGACGGTCGGAGGTTGAACCACCAGTCGCCGCAGTCAACGGTAAGGCCGTCGAGGCGATCCTGCTCGCACGCGGCGAAGGCGGCCGAGACGCTCTCGATCACCGCGCCAGGGTCGTTCGCCGGTGTGTTGATCTCGCCGGAGGCCGCGTAGCGCTCGAGCGGCGCGGCGAGGTCGCTGAGGGGGCCGCCGTGGCGGCTGAGCGCCTCGAGCAGCACCAGCGCGGCGATCATGGCGCTGTCGGCACCGAAGTTGTCACGGAAGTAGTAGTGGCCGGAGTGCTCGCCCCCGAACAGGGCCCCGGTCGATCCCATGGCCTGCTTCATGAACGTATGGCCGACCCGCGAGCGCACGGCTCTGCCCCCCGACTCCGCCACCGCCTCGGCCAGCCCGGCAGAGCAGATCACGTTGTGCACGATGGCGGCGCCCGGCTCGCGTTCGAGCATGGCCGACGCAACAACCGCCGCCGTGAGCGATCCCGAGAGCGTCCGGGACCCCTCGTCGACCGCGAACACGCGGTCGGCGTCGCCGTCGAAGGCCAGGCCCACATCGGCGGAGGTGCGCGCCACGCGTGCCTGCAGGTCGCGCAGGTTCTCGGGTTGCAGCGGGTCGGCGGGATGGTTGGGGAAGGTTCCGTCGAGCTCCGGATGGAGGAGGTCGAGATCGAAGGGCAGCGACTCGAACACCGCCGGCACCACCAGACCCCCCATCCCGTTGGCCGTGTCGACCACGACCCTCAGCGGCCTCAGCGCACCCCGGTCGACGAAGCTGCGGGCATGAACCGCGAACTGCCCGAGGATGTCCCTCTCGCTGGCGCTGCCGGCCGCAGCCGCCCGTGGCGGCGGCGCCTGCGCGAGCCGCTTGATCTCCTCGAGGCCCGTGCCCGACCCGATGGGCGACGCTGCCGGCCCGCACAGCTTGATGCCGTTGTAGCCCGCCGGATTGTGCGAGGCCGTGAACATCGCACCGGGCATGTTCCAGCGCCCCGAGGCGAAGTACACCATCTCCGTGGCGCACAGGCCGATGCCCACCACATCGACCCCGGCGTCGAGCACGCCGCGGGCGAACGCGCCCGACAGGGCGATGCCGTCGGGCCTCATGTCCCGCCCGATCACCACGCTCGTCGCTCCGGCCGCGCGCACGCGGCAGGCGAAGGCGCCGCCGATGGCGCGGCAGGCCTCGGCGTCGATCTCGCGGCCCACGACGCCCCTGATGTCGTAGGCCTTGAAGATCGCCTCGAAGTCCGCCACGGCAGCGAAGCTACCCGCGACTCGCGGGTCGTCGAGGGGCTAGCTACCTCGACGGCGCGGTGTGAGAGCCTTCGCCGCGCCGCGGGTAGCGGCCGAGCAGGGCCCTGGCCCGTATGCGGACCATGTCGAGGAGCAGCCTCAACCCGTCCTGCACCATGCGCACCGACGAGCCCTGCCGGTTGACCAATTCCACTGCGACGCTGCGCACGTCGAGGCGCCACCGCTCGGCCAGGAAGAGCAACTCGACGTCGAAGGCGAACCTGTCGACGACGGAGGCACGCGCCAGGTCGAGCGCCGCATCACGCTGGAATGCCTTGAGGCCGCACTGCGTGTCGAGCCCGCTCCGCTGTCCCAGGACGCCGCGGGCCGCGGCCGCGACCAGCCGGCTGCCGGCTCTGCGCAGCAGCGGCTGGGGCGTGACCGCCACCGAGCCGGAGTGCCGCCTGTCCCCTGCCACCACCTCGGCGCCGGCCTCCAGGACCTCGAGCAGGCCGGAGATCTGATGGGGCGGGTACGCCAGGTCGGCGTCGGTGAAGGCGACCATCGACCCCGAGGATGCCAGAATCCCGGCCCTCACCGCGGCGCCCTTGCCGCGGTTGGCGGCGAACTCCACCACGACGTCGGCGCCGGCGTCCCGGGCCCTTGCGGCGGTGCCGTCGCCGGAGCCGTCGTCAACGACGATGATCTCCACCCCGCCTTCGTCCTCGAACCCGCTAAGGGCCTCCCTGAGTGCCGCGACCGTGCTACCCACCCGCTCGGCCTCGCAGTAGGCCGGCACGACGACCGACAACTTCACAACTTGTCGCGAGCCGCCGGCTTGTCGCGGGACGCCAACTCGTCGCGAGCTGCCGGATCGTTGCGAGACGCCGGCGCAGGAGACCCACGCTGCCGCGTTGCTGTCACGGCCACGGTCGCGTCGGGCGCGGCAGCCCCACGGGAGGCCGTCCCGGGAGACCCGCGCTGTCGCGTCGCCGCCGCGGCCACGGCGGCCTCGCCCCCCGCCTGCCCGCCGGCCTCGCCCGGGTCATCGGCGACCGGGGTGGGCGTGTCGCGCCGGTGCAGCCAGAAGGCCGCCACGATGCCCGCCAGCGCCAGCAGGGTCGCGAACCACTCCACGAGGCTGCGGCCGTAGGTCAGGCGCACCTCGGTGCTGGTCGGCACGACGACCATGAAGTTGGGGGTCACCCGGTAGGGCCCGTCGGCGCCCGACACCGACCAGTTCGGGAAGTAGGACGTGCGCACCAGCACCGGCGAGCCGATGCGGTCCACCGAGAACGAGATCGAGTGATCCCGGCGCACCACATCGCTCACTACCGCGGGCTCCAGGGTGCTCACGGGAGCGGCCGCGACGAGCGCGTCGGACACCCGGCGCATCTCGTCGGCACGCGAGGTTTCAGGGTCACTCGAGTGGGCCATGTCCATGACGGCGTCGAGGCTCAGGCGCGGCCAGGAAGGCGGGCCCTCGGCCGCCAGGACGGGCCCGTCCAGCCCGGCCAGGAAGGCGCCGACCGAGGGCACCAGCCAGCTGTCCTCGGACATCTCCATACCCTCGAGCACCACCGGCAGCCTCTCTAGCCCGCTGACCGGCTCGCTGCGGTCCACCTCGAAGACGGCCCAGGGCGACGAGACGGCGATCTCGGTCAGCCCGGGGGTGTTGAAGGCCTGGCTCACCGCCGCACCCGAGGACGCCATGTAGTAGCGGACGCCCATCATCCGGAGGTGCTCCACGCCCTGAGCGACGTTGAGGTCGTCATATGGAAGGTCGCGCTGGGCACGGCTCGGCCCCTCCGACAGCTCGGACTGCATCAGGAAGTGATACGGCGTCGTGGCCGACGCCTCGAAATAGAGACCCTCCTGCGACCCGATGCAGCCGTCGGTCCAGAAGGGCAGCAACATCGGCGCCATGGGGGTCCCGTAGGAGCCCAGACGGTCCGTGCTGTACTCCCACAGCGCCGGGCCGCAGCCGTGGGTCTCGCCTATCTCGGCCATCAGGTCGACCATCTCCCGATACTCCGGCCAGGCGCCCTGGCGCTCGTAGCCCGAATAGTTGTACTGGAGCCAGTGCGGCCCGAGATTGACCTCGGCAGTGCTGAAGGGACCCCACCGGTACTTGCCATCGTCGTGCAGGGAGCCGCCAGGCAGCGAGCGAAGCGGCATCCCGACCATCACCAGCACCGCGGCCACCGAGACCACGACGAGCCCAACGCTGACAAGCACGCCAGGCGACGGCCGGGGGCGCTTGGCGGTCCGCGTCTCGAACTCTGCCGGCCGAGACGGGACACGACGATCTATGAACCCGGCGAGCCGGCGCAGCGCCTCGCCCACACCTAGACCGGCAACCAGATAGACGGCCAGGTAGTAGAAGGGCAGGATGCGCACATTCCACAGCCGCCCCTCCGGCAGGAACCTGAAGACCAGGGCCGCCGCGACCGCCGTCAACGCCAGCGCCACCCCCACCGTGCCGGCAGGACTCAACACCTGTCGCTGATCTGCCACAGCCTGCCGTGAGCGGCGCGACCGCGACCTCGATGCCGGCCTCCGCGGCGATTGCGATGCCTGCCAGAGACCGGCGGCCACGAAGCCCAGGGCGCTCAGCACGGCAAGCACCACGAACAGCTGCAGCCGCGGGTCGTTCGTCAGGAAGCCGTAGTCGAACTTGCTACGAGACCACAGGGCGGACACGTAGCGCTCGTCCTTGCCCCAGCCCATGTCGTTGAGCAGGCTCCGGTTCCACCAGAAGGGCAGCACCCACCAGGCGCTGAACGTGAAGGACAGCAAACCCGTCACGATTACCCACTTGACATCTCGCCACCATGCCAACGTGGCCGCCACTGTGGCCGCCAGGGCGACGAGGACGGCAGTGAACGCCAGCAGCCCGGTCAGTAGCACTCCCGCCAGCACTCCCGCCAACACCAGCAGCACGACTGCCGACATCCACCCGATACGTCGCCATCTGGCCGAAGCGTTGCAGGGCGCGGTCACGAGCAGGGCTGCTGTGACCGCCAGCGCGAAGAAGGCGGTGAACAGGTGCAGCAGCCCGGTCAGCGCAAGCAGCACGCCCGCCAGCACCCGGCAGCCACCGTCGCGCAGGCCGCGCACCGCGACGCCGATGTAGAGAACCGCGCCGGCCAGTCCCAGCGAGAAGGCGAACTCGCCGGCCATGGTCGACATCAGGTTGCCGCCGTAGATGTTGTGGGAACGGTCGAAGAGGAACAGCAGAGACGCCGCGGTCGCCAGTGCCTGGCCCTGCGGTGCGACCCCCGACATGCGGGTCACGACCCAGACCGCCGCCGGCAGCGCGGCGACGCCGGCGATGGACACCAGCTTCAGCGACACGCCATAGGGCACGGGCACGACCAGCAAAGCCGCCAGCGCGGCCGACACCGCGGCGAGCAACCGCCAGCGCGGCCGTCTCTCCAGGGCGGTCCACGACCACCAGGCGGCCACCCCAGGCAACCCCAGCACGGCGAGCGGCTGATACAGCAGCTCAGTGACGTCGGACACCGCCAGTGCCACGAACTGCACAACGGCTATGGCTGCCGCCGCCAAGGCGCCCGCCGGCAGCACACGCAACCGTGCCGGGATCGCGACCCAGTAGCGCCTGGCCGCCGGCACCCGCAGCATCGCCAGCGCGGCTCCGACGGCTGCGACATGGGCCAGGAACGCGACGGGCAGGCCGGTTCCGGCGTTGACGATCACCACGATGAGAAAGGGCATCACCATGTAGAACCCGAAGGCGGGAAAGCCTGCGTACCAATCGTGGCTCCATCCCGTGAGACGCAGCTCGCCGAGGAGGACGTCGCGCAGGTAGGCCGCCCCCCACACGTGAGCACCCAGGTCGCCGCCGGTGGGGGTGGTATCGGCGAACCACAGGGCAGGCCGGAGGTTGGCCACCAAGAACCCGGTCACGACCGCCAGCACGATCCAGCTCAGCGCCGCCGGCAGCCACCTGCCGCGCGTCTCGGCCTGCTGGGCGCGCAGCACGGCCTGGAGCTTGCGAGCACGCAACTCGGCCTGCCGCCGGGCTTGCCGGGCCCGCTCAGCGCGTTGCCGGCTCATGTGACCGGCCGCGGGACGCGTCTCACAGCAGCAGGACGGTGACTGTGACCGCGTTGAAACCGACATGTGACCACAGCGCCGCTCCCAGCCTCCTCGTCGCCAGCACCAAGCATCCGTTGACCACCCCCACCACCAGCAGACCCGGGAACTGTACGACCTGGAAGTGTGTGACCGCGAAGACCACCGACGCTATCAGCACCGCCGGAGCCGGACCGAGCCGGTCGTGCAGGGCGCCCTGCACGAGGCCGCGGAAGAACACCTCCTCGGTGAGCGGCGCCAGGACCACCGTCATGGCCACGAGCGCCACGACATCGAGCGGCGCGACCGCCATGTCCGCCAGCTCGCGCGCTGGCTCCCCCACGTCGAGATCCTCGAACACCTGCAGGATGGGCCAGTAGAGCAGCGGCAGCAGCACCAGCTGCATCACCAGCCCGGCGCCGAGGCCGATCGGCACATCCGAGGGCCGCATCTCCCAGCGGAGCTGCTCGCGCCAGCGCAGGCCCCAGCGTCTCGCCAGCAGCGGCGTGCCCAGCAGCGCGGCCCAGAGGGGCACATGCAACAGCACCAGCGAGCCCAGCGTGAGATCCAGCGAGGCGCCCTCGCCGGCATCGGCGTCGCCGGACAGTCCGAACACCACCACAGCTGCAACCACCGCGACAACGCTGCCGATCAAGCCTGCGGACCATCCGACCGCCGCCCACACCAACCGTCTCGTCGCCGGCATGGGCGACGCCGCGGGACTCGACTCGATCTGCAAGACTCACTCTCTAGTCTCAGGCTGCTCTGGAGTCTCAAGAGTGTTCCATTGAGAGACCCGCCTGGGATCGTACCCGCCGCGCGCGCTCAGGCGGGCAGCGTCGTCGCAGCCCGAAACCGGCGTAGCCTTCAAATCCGTGGCCGACAGCCAACCTACCCCCCCTCCCCCTCCTCCCCCGCCGGTGCCGCGGCGCGGTGACAAGAGCCCCAAGCCGGGGCGCTCCAAGGCAGCTTCAGAGACGCCGCGCCGCTCGCGCCTGCTCGTCTGGCTGATAATCGCCGCGGTCGCCGCGGTGTTCGCCGCCACGACGATGCTGCCGAGCGACTCCGGCGACGACATCCCCTATCCCGACTTCCTCGAGCGGGTCGCGGCCGGCGGCATCGCCAGCGGCGAGTACAACAACAACAGCGGCAGCATCAAGGCCACCGCCATCGACGGCACCGAGTTCGCCTCCAACGGCCCGCTCCCGCTGCCCGACGCCGACACCGCGCTGATCAACCGCGAGGTGCCCGAGTTCCGCTACAACACCCCCCAGACCAACTTCTTCGTGTCGATCATCCCGCTGCTGCTGCCGATCGGGCTGCTGATCCTGTTCTTCTGGTGGATGCAGCGCAGAGCGCAGGGCCAGATGGGCAGCATCATGTCGATCGGCCGCAGCCGCGCCAAGACCTACACGACCGAGCGTCCCGCCACGACCTTCGACGACGTCGCGGGCTATGAGGGCGTCAAGCAGGAGATCACCGAGATCGTCGATTTCCTCAAGACGCCGGAGCGCTTCGCGGAGATCGGCGCCCGCGTGCCCAAGGGAGTGTTGCTCGTGGGTCCGCCCGGCACCGGCAAGACCCTGATCGCCAAGGCGGTGGCCGGCGAGGCCGGCGTGCCCTTCCTGTCGGTGACGGGATCGGACTTCATGGAGATGTTCGTGGGCGTCGGCGCCAGCCGGGTGCGCGACCTCTTCGAGTCGGCCCGCAAGATGGGCAAGGCCATCGTCTTCGTCGACGAGGTCGACTCGATCGGGCGCAAGCGGGGCGCCGGGCTCGGCGGCGGCCACGACGAGCGCGAGCAGACCCTCAACCAGATGCTCTCGGAGATGGACGGGTTCGAGGGATCCGAGGGCATCGTGATGATGGCCGCGACGAACCGGCCCGACATCCTCGATCCGGCCCTGCTGCGCCCCGGACGCTTCGACCGGCAAGTGGTGGTGCCCCTTCCCGAGCTCTCGGACCGGCAGGCCATCCTCGAGGTGCACATCAAGGGCAAGCGCACGGCGGACGACCTCGACCTCAACGTCGTCGCCCGCGGCACGCCGGGGATGAGCGGCGCGGACCTCGCCAACCTGATCAACGAGGCGGCACTCTGCGCCGTGCGCGACGGCAAGGACGAGATTGGGGCCGGTCACATCGAGCAGGCCAGGGACCGCGTGCTCATGGGGCAGAAGCGCGAGTCGCTCGCCCTCTCCGACGACGAGAAGGAGGCCATCGCCTACCACGAGGCCGGCCACGCGGTCTGCGCCGCCGTGCTGCCGACCGCCGACCCGCTCCACAAGGTGACGATCATCCCCAGCGGGATGGCCCTGGGCGTGACCATGCAGTTGCCCGAGGAGGATCGCCACATCTACCGGACCGACTACATCCTCGACCGTCTCGTGGTCATGTTCGGCGGGCGGACGGCCGAGGAGCTGGTCTTCGGCATCGGCAGCACCGGCGCCGCCGACGACCTGATGCGGGCGACCGCGCTGGCCCGGTCGATGGTGCGCGAGTGGGGGATGTCCGAGGAGATCGGACCGATGGCCTGGGGCTCCCAGAACCAGGTGTTCCTCGGCGAGGACATCGTGCAGTCCCGCGACTACAGCCACGACACCGCGCGGGTGATCGACGAGGAGACCGAGCGCATCCTGCGCGAGCAGCAGGACCGCTGCCACGCGACCCTCACCCACCATCGCCACGGCCTGGACCTGGTGGCCAGGGCACTGCTCGAGCACGAGACGATCAGCGGCACCGAGGTCGCGCGGCTCATCGCCGTGTCGCTCTCCGACGCCGACGGCGCCGCCATCAGCGACGGCGCGCCCGGCAGTCCCGCCGGTGCCGACGGCGCCGCGCCCGCCGTTCCAAGCGCTGAGGGCAACGGCGCCGGCGCGCCCGCGGGCGTCCCCACGGGCAGCGTGTAGGGGCGCATCGACCAACGGCTGGAGGTCATCCTCCCATGCGGCAGCGTCCAGAGTCCGCGGGCGTCCGATGGGCAGGGTCTAGAACGCAGCAGCGTATTGGCGGGGCGGGCTCAGCCGAGTTCGGCGAGGGGCACCGGCTCGGAGGCGGCCACTCCCAGAGCCGCCGTCCTAGAGGTCAGGCCCAGGAGCTCGCGCCCCACGACGACCGGCGCCGAGGACTCGAGCTCGAGCAGGAAGCGGCCCGCTCCCGCTCCCAGCCGGCCCAGCGGCAGCCTGCTGCGGCGACCCGGGCCCAGCTCCAACGAGCGGATCGCCTCGCCGCCGATGCTCAAGTCAACCTCGGCGATGCCTGCCGGCGAGGGGTTGAAGACCACGACCGCGGAGCTGTCGTCGCCGAAGCCGGCCCCTGTGTCGGCCTCGGTCACCTCGACGGGCACCAGCCAGCGGCGGGCCGCGACATCCGCGCCGCTCGTCGCGGTCATGCCCCGTGCGGCACCCGCCGTCACACCGCTGCCGGGCACCGGCGCCGGATCCGCAAGGCTCCGCAACGACGCCGTCACCGGCTCGCCGTAGAGCGAGCGCACTGTCACGGTCAGCGTTCCGGCACCCTCGAGGCGCTCCTGCTCTGAGAGGTCCACCAGCGCGGTCCGGCGTGGGCCCACCGTCAGCTCGAGCGTGTTGATCGACACCGCTGGATCGTCCGCCACGAAGTCCAGGTCGACGTCCACAGCGGCCTCCGCGGACGGGTTGGTCACAGCCAAGACGCCGTGGCGCCCGGCCGCGGACACAGCGACGGGAATGTGCCACACCGGCGACGCGGCGGGCGCGGCCGGCGCCAGGCTCGCGCCCCGACCGGTCTCGGGGCTGTCAGAGATCTGTATCCACGACGCCGCCAGCTCCCCGGCCCGGACATCGACGAACACGGTGACGGACTCCGCCTCGGTGACCTCCTCGGTGATGTCGAGCGCCACCACGCGATGAGCGGGCACCACCACGCCCTCCAGGGAGTCCCGGCCCACGTCGGCAACCAGCTCCACCTCCGCCACCGCGAAGTCCGGGAACGGGTTGAGCAGCATCACCACGAAGCGCTCGCCCTCCACCGCCAGCCTCGTGGAACCGTGGGAGACGACCCAGCTGCCCGATGTCTCCGTGAGGCAGGGCGAGCGCCCGACGCCGCCCTGGTCCGCCGCGATCACCTGCTCCACCACCACGTCGCCGCCCTGCACCTCGACCACGGCGCCCACCCACTGAGCGCCGGCCAGCTGCCCCGCGGGCTCGAGCACCTCGCGGCCCCCGGGCGCGACCTCGACCCGCACGGACCGCACCTCGGCAGACCCGGTGGCTCCCGGCAGCATCGACACGGTGGCGCCGGCCGCCTGGTCGGGGGACCCGTTGAGCATCTCGAGCGTCAACTCGGCCACGCCGCCGGTTCCACTGCCCCCGGGGCAGAACCAGGTGGCGGAGCCGGCGCCGGCCACGGACACCGCCGACGGGGTGGGCGCCGGGCGCTCGTAGGCAGGCCGCTCCCGTGCGTCGATGAGAAAGCCCGCCGCGAGCAGCGCGCCGATGACACAGAGCGCCAGGACCCTGACCAGCCGCATCAGGCGCGACCCGTCCGGCGACACAGCCACCGGCAGAGACCCCCGCTCGTGCCGCCCCGCCCGGCGAGTTCCATCAGGCGCGCTCCATCCGGCGGCGCAACCAGGCGGCGGCCAGTACCAGGGGCGCCGCGGCGCCTGTCAGCAGGCCGGCTCGCCGCCACCACGGCGGCGAGTAGGAGAGCACGGCCTCGCCCCCGGCCGGGGGCAGGTATGCCCTGGCCCAGGAAAGCGCCTCACGCCGTGGGACATCGGCTCCCGACACGGTCAGGTTCCAACCGGGGCGCGGCGTGTGGGCCACCAGGACGGTGGAGTCGTCCGGCACCGTGGCAGACCACCTCCGCCCGTCACTTGAGAAGATCGCCGCACCAGGGTCGATCGGGGTGGACGCGAGGTCGGTGATCTCTGAGACGCCGCTGTCGAATCCCGGTGCCTGCAGGGAGCGCGCCGGCACCCACGACGAGTTGACGAACACCTCCACCGCGCTGTTCGTAGCCTCGAGGAGTTCTAGGTCGAGCTGGTTGCGCAGGCCCTGCGAGATGGCCGCCGGCACGGGCCGGGCGTCGCCGGCCGGCACGAAGGGCGCAGGCGCCAGCCGGTCGAGCAGCACCACGTAGCGAACGGACAATCCGGCCAGCATCCGGCCCCCGCGTGCGGTGCGGCCCGAGGCGATCTCCTCGACGACCGTGCCGAAGAGGTCGGCGCGGCCCGGATCGAGCGGGATCGCACGATCCACGATCGTGACGGAGTCCCCCGAGGTCGCGGCCCAGGCAACGCCGGGCGCGAGGCTGCGCCCCTCGACGGGCAGGAACTCGGGGTCGCCGATCCAAAGCACGCGGTAGCTTCCCGCCAGCACGGGCGGCTCGAAGCGCAACGCCGAGTGATGATCGCCCTGCGCCAGCCCCCAGCGGCCCTTGTCGAGCAGTTCGGCACTTCCGGCGACGAGCACCAGCGACGCGGCCGCGACCACGGGCACGAGCGCCTGGCGCCACCCGAAATGGCTGAAACGCAGGTCGTGCTCGATCGAGAGCACGGCCAAGCCGCAGAGCGCCGCCACCGCGACCGCCGCCGGCGCCAGCAACAGCTGAAGGTCACCGAGACCGAAGGGCAGGTAGCCGCGCTGCGCCGCCAGCACCAGTCCCCAAGAGGCGGCGGCCACCATCCAGAGGCGCACCGCCTGCTCGAGTCGCCACCCCCTGCCCAGCAGCAGCGGCACGGCCATCGGGACGGCGAAGAGCCACACCCGGCCGCCCGGATCGACCGGGCCGACGGACATGCTCAGGATCTCAGCGAACGACGCCGACCCGGCGGAGCCGTCGCGCCCGTCAGCGACGGACTCCCACGACGGGCCTGCCGCCAGGACGTCCACAAGCAGCGGGAAGGCCACGAACGCAACCACCGGAACCGCCAGCGCGACGGCTGCGATCAAGCGCAGGGTGCCTTCGGGCCGGCCGGCCAGCAGGCCCCCGGCGACAAGGCCCGCTGCGAGCATCAACACGAGTCCCGCGGCGGCGGGGACCAGTTGCGCGGCCAGGCCGGCGGCGGCGCCCAGCGACACCGACGCAAGCGCCAGGTTGCGCAACCGGCGGCCGCCGCCACCGAAGGGTGCGGTGCCGGACGCCCTCAGCAGCGCGCGCAGCATCCAGGGCGCGGCCGCATAACCGGCGAGACCCGGCAGCGATCCACCGGCGACCGAGGCGGGCAGCAGCGGCACGATCAGGTAGGCGACGAGGGTGCCGGCCCGGGCCCTTGCAGATCCGCTATCGCCCAGCAGCCGGTACGCGCCGATGAGTCCCACCGCGATCGGGCCGAGGACCAGCAGCGTGCGCACCAGGCCCGTGCTGTTGGAGAGGAGCCATCCCAGCGCGCCCAGGAACACCAGCCCGCCGAGGTTGGACGAGGGTGCGCCGGTGCCCCGGTCGCTCCAGCCCCCCCACCATGCGCCCAACATCTCGGCGGCGTCCGGGGGAAAGTGAGCGAAGTCGGCGACCGCCGGCACGCCGGAGATGATCAGCGCTCTGGACGCGAGCAGCACGAACGCCGCCACGAGCGCCCAGACCGCCGCCCGCAGCCGGGTCGAGCCCGTCCGGTACCCGCCGCGAGCCCCCGGCGCCTGCGGTGATTCCAGGGTGTGACGGTCGCCGTCGCCGCCGAAGTGGCGCCTGACGAGGGAGGTCAGCCGCAGGCTGCCCGGATACTGCAGCGCCACGACATCGGCCTGGCGCACCTTGCGGACCCGCTGGTTGAAGCGGCGGCGCTGTGCGACGACATCGAGGCGGGCGACGTTCCAGAACCAGGCGCGGATCACGTTGGCCGCCCTTCGGGGCCGCGCCGTGGCGAACGCGACCACGATCTCGGCCAGCGAGGTCAGCAGCGCGAGCGGGACGAAGATCGTGAGCGAGATGCGGCCGTGGTTCACCAGCATGGCCCGCAACGCATGCCGTGCCTGCATCAGGCGGGCATCGTCGCCGGCTCCGCCGCGCTCTGACAGCCGGGCGCGGTGGCGCGCCACCGCCCCGCCGACGATCATCACCCTCGCTCCGGCCATCTGGGCCCGCCAGCACAGATCGACGTCCTCGCCCCGGAAGGTCATCGCAGCGTCGAAGCCCCCCAGCGTCATGAACAGCGCCCGGCGGACGAGCAGTGCCGCCGACGGCAGGCCGAACACGTCGCGCACGCCGTCGTGCTGCTCCTGGTCGAGTTCGGCGTGTCCGGGGATGTCGGCCGCGAAACCGAAGCGATCGACCTCGTATCCGGCCTGCTGTATCACCTCGGGACGGTCCCAGTCGACCAGCTTGGGGCCGACGATCCCAGCCCTGCTGCGCTGCGCCTCGGCCACCAGGATGCTCACCGCGTCTGGGGCCAGGGCCACATCGTCGTGGCAGACGAGCAGGAACTCGCCTTTGGAGTCCGCCGCGAGGATCCGGTTGGCGGCGTCGGCGAAGCCGGCGGACCCGGCGGCGTCGATGATGACGGCGTCCCCGAGGACGGACCGCACCTGGGCGCGCAGCCCAGACCCGGCGGCGTCGATCACGGCCACGGTGAGGCGCTCGTAGTCCTGCACGGCCAGAGACTCGAGCGTCTCCAGGAACCAGTCTCCCGGCTCGTGCGCCACCACGACGGCCAACACGCTCGCCGGCGTCTCGGCCCCGGCCCGGCCCGGCTGCGTGAGGCTCGGCTCGGGCGCTGGAAGACCCGTTGCGGGCGCTGCGGTATGTGCTGCCTCTGCGATGCGCCGAGGCTAACTGTCAGCCATCCCCACGACGGGATGCGCCGAGAGCCCGCTCCTCCGGACGGTGCCGGGCCGGATCGGGTCGCCGGACGTGACCACCGTGCCGGCCGCCGCCGCGTTCAGTCCGCCCCGCTCCAAGCTCGGATCAACTCGCTGGAGGTAACCACCGTAGCAATCATCGACAGGCTGTGATCGATCACTGCTTCGGCGTAGTCAACGGGCACCCCGGCCACGGCGTCGCGCACCAGCACCACCTGGTAGCCGAGGTCTGCGGCGCTGAGACACATGCCGAGAATGCCGACGTTCACCGAGACGCCGGTGGCCACGACGGTGCTCACGCCCAGGTTGCGCAGGGTCTGGTCGAGCGCGGTGGAGGTGAAGGGGGTCAGCCCGTGCCAGCGGGACACCACCAGGTCGCGAGGGTCGTCTCCCAACTCGGCCACGAGCCGCGCCCCGTCGCTGCCCAGAGCCGTAGGCGAGACGCCACGCTCACGGCGCAGCTTGTCGGCGAGGCCCAGGATCCTGCAGTTGACCGCGCCGCCCGCGCCGTCGGGGCGGGTCTCCACGACACAGTGCACCACCCGTGCGCCCGCCGTGCGTGCCGCCGCGCACACCGCGACCGCGGCGTCGATGGTTCCCGCGGCCGTCACCTCCCGCGCCAGGGCTGCCATCATCGCGCCGGGCCCCACCACCGCACGCTGAAGCTCCATCGTCAGCACGGCCGTACTCGCTGGCGCCACCAGCCGGGACAGGTGCTCGGAACTGCGGCTCGCTGCTGCGTCTGCGTCGGTCAAGGGCACCTCCCGCCAAGTTCCGCCCGGCTCAACCAGTGTGACACGCGGCGTTGCGCGGTCGGGAGCACTGGGATCGTCTCGCCCTCTGCCGACGCCCGCTCGCACGCAGTCTTCGGCAGCCGCCGCACACCCGATGGTGTTCGTATCGTCAACACTTCACACGCACGCGACGATCAGCCCAGAACCACGGCGTCCGCCCCCGGCACGGTTGGCGGCTGATTGCGGCGCGGGGTCGCGGCCTCTTAGTGTTCGCGGCGATGTGCGGTCTGTCAGCGCCCCGGCAGGCCGGCATGCGGGCGCTGGTCACCGGTGCCTCGGGATTCGCTGGGCGGCACCTGGTCGCGCACCTGCGGCAGGCCGGTGACGAGGTGTCGGTCAGCGACGCCGACATCACGGATCCGGCGGCTCTCGGCGCCCCCTTCAGGCGGTGCCGACCCGAGGCCGTCTACCACCTGGCCGCCCAGGCCGATGTGGGAGCGAGCTTCCGGGATCCGGCTGCGACGCTGCGCACCAACGTCGAGGGCACCGCCAACGTGCTCGACGCGGCCCGGCGCGCCGGCGTGCGGCGGGTCGTGGTCGTGAGCAGCGCAGACGTGTACGGCAAGGTCGGCCCGTCGTGCCTGCCGGTGGCCGAGTCCGCCCCGATGAGGCCGGTGACGCCCTACGGCGCCAGCAAGGCCGCCGCCGAGATGGTGTGCGTGCAAGCCGGGCTCGGACACGGCCTGGCCGTGGTCATAGCCCGCGCCTTCAACCACCTGGGGCCCGGCCAGAGCGATCGCTACGTGGCCGCTGCGCTGGCGGCACGCGTGGTCGACAACGAGCGCTCCGGCGGCAGTGTCGTGCTGGTCGGGGACCTCGCGGCGCGCCGGGACTTCACGGACGTGCGCGACGTTGTCGGGGCCTACCGGCTGCTGGCCGTATGGGGGGAGCCCGGCGAGGCTTACAACGTGTGCAGCGGCACATCCCGCCGAGTCGCGGATCTGGCCGAGCGCCTCCTGTCCCGGGCCCGGCGCCGCATGCACACCGAGGTGGACGAGGATCTGCTGCGCCCGGTCGAGGCGACCGAGATGCGCGGCGATCCCACCAAGCTGCGCGAGGCCACCGGCTGGCAGCCTCGAGTGCCGCTGGAGCAGACCCTCGACGACCTCCTCGACTACTGGCGCTCGCAGCCCGAGCCGCCCGCAGCAGCGTAGACGCCGGCCATTGTGACCGCCGAGACCAACGCCGGCCGAGCCCCCGCAGCCCGACCCGCCCGCAGCACTGCGGGCCCAGGCGCCGCCGCCGCGTGGAAGTGTGCGCCGGGTCGGAACCGCGGCACCGCAGCGATAGCAGTACAGCCGTGCCCAAGCGTGCGCTGATCACCGGGATCACGGGACAGGACGGCTCCTACCTGGCCGAGCTGCTGCTCACCAAGGGATACGAGGTTTTCGGCATGGTGCGGCGCTCCAGCACCGTCAACTATGAGCGGCTGGCCCACATCCAGGGCCGCCTGCACATCGTCACCGGCGACCTGCTCGACCAGATGTCGATGATCGAGATACTGCGCGCCTGCCGGCCCGACGAGGTGTACAACCTCGCAGCCCAGTCCTTCGTGCAGACCTCGTTCAGCCAGCCGGTGCTGACCGGCGAGACGACGGCGCTGGGCGTCACCCGGATCCTCGACGCCATCCGGCTCGTCGACGGCGACATCCGCTTCTACCAGGCGAGCTCGTCGGAGATGTTCGGCAAGGCGTCAGAGGTGCCCCAGACCGAGCGCACCCCCTTCCATCCCCGCAGCCCCTACGGCGTGGCCAAGGTGTACGGGCACTGGATCACCGTCAACTACCGCGAGTCCTACGGCCTGCACGCCACCTCGGGCATCCTGTTCAACCACGAGAGCCCGCGCCGGGGCATGGAGTTCGTGACTCGAAAGGTCAGCCATGCCGCGGCGAGCATCAAGCTCGGCCTGGGCTCCGAGCTGCGGCTCGGGAACCTGGAGGCACAGCGGGACTGGGGCTTCGCCGCGGACTATGTGGAGGCCATGTGGCGCATGCTGCAGCAGGACGAGCCCGGCGACTACGTGATCTGCACCGGCGCGACCCACTCGGTGCGCAGGCTGTGCGAGCTGGCCTTCGAGCACGTGGGACTCGACTACCACGACCATGTGCGGGTCGACGCGCGGTTCATGCGCCCCGCCGAGGTCGACCTGCTCGTCGGTGACGCCTCCAGGGCCGAGGCCCGCCTCGGGTGGCGACCCAGAACCTCCTTCGCGGATCTCGTCCGCCTGATGGTCGATGCCGACCTGGCGCTGCTGCAACGCCCGGCGGGTGCCGCGATGCCGGTGGTCCACGGCCTAGCTCAACACCCCAGGCAGCATCCGCAGACGGGCGGCGGCCCGTCGCCGGCGCCGTCAGCCGACATGAGATGACGGTCTTGAGATGAGGGTTCAACATCCGCAGGCGGGTGGCGGCCTGACCGAGCGGTCCCAGAGCCGGTGATCACGGTCCTGTCGGGTGGCGTGGGCGCGGCGCGCTATCTCGCCGGACAGCTCGCGGTCGCGCCGCCCGAGGAGGTGACCGCCGTCGTCAACGTCGCCGACGACGTCGACATGCACGGGCTGCGGGTGTGTCCCGACATCGACACCGTCCTCTACACGCTGGCGGGCCGGATCGACCCGGGCCGGGGCTGGGGACTGGCGAGCGAGTCCTGGAAGGTCATGGAAGCGCTGCGCTCCTACGGGCTCGACGCCTGGTTCAACCTCGGCGACCGCGACCTGGGAACGCACCTGTTCCGCACCACGCTGCTGCAGCAGGGCGCCACGCTGAGCGAGGTCACGGCCCGACTGGCCGCGGCGCACGGCCTGGCCTGCCGGCTCCTGCCGGTCAGCGACGACCGTGTGGAGACGCGGGTCACGCTCGCCGAGGCAGCGCAGGCCGGCCCGGGCGACTCCCGAACCTCCTACGCCCGCGGTGACGAGATCGGCTTCCAGGAGTACTTCGTGCGCCTGGGCCACAACGTTGCCGTCTCTGCGGTGCGCTTCGAGGGTGTTGCTGAGGCACGTGCGGCGCCGGGCGTTCTCGACGCCATCACGAGTGCCGAGACGGTGGTGATAGCGCCGTCGAATCCCGTGGTGTCGATAGGGCCGATCCTGGCCGTGCCTCAGATAGCCGAGGCTCTGGCGGCGAGGCGGGAGCGCAACGTGGCCGTCTCGCCGATCGTGGCGGGAGCCGCCCTCAAGGGGCCCGCCGACCGGATGCTGCGCGAGCTGGGACACTCCTCGAGCGCCGTCGGGGTCGCCCGCATCTACCGCGACGTGGTCGGGACGCTGGTGATCGACGAGCGCGACGCGGCTCTGGCACCATCTGTGGACGCGCTCGGCGTACGCGCGGTGGTGGCGCCCACGATCATGTCCTCGGCCGCCGCCGCCGCCCATCTGTCCCGCACCACAGTCGCATCAGTGAGGCGATGAGCCTGGAAGTGCTGCCGGTGGGCGGGATCGCTGAGGTGCGTCCCGGCGACGACCTGGCGGGCCTGATCCTGGAGGCGGCCGGGCCGGGGACGCTGCGGAGCCTCGACTGCCTGGTCGTCACACAGAAGGTGGTATCGAAGGCCGAGAACCGTCTTGTGGAGATCGACCCGGGCGATCCCGCAGGCCACAGGCCCGTGGTGGAGGCCGAGTCGGTCAGGGTGCTGCGACGCCGCGGCGACCTGGTCATCTCCGAGACGCGTCACGGCTTCGTCTGCGCCAACGCCGGCGTCGACCTCAGCAACGTCGAGCAGGGTCGGGCGGCGCTGCTGCCCGTGGATCCGGACCGCTCGGCGCGCCGCATCCGCGACGGCATCAGGGCCAGGTCCGGGGTTGAGGTGGCCGTAGTGATCTCGGACACCTTCGGGCGCCCGTGGCGGCGCGGCGTCACCGACGTGGCCATCGGCTGTGCCGGCATCGGCGCCGTCGTCGACCTGCGCGGCACCTCCGACGCGCTGGGGCGCGAGCTGAAGGTGACCGAGGTGGCCGTCGCCGATGAGATCGCAGCGGCCGCGGAGCTGGTCATGGGCAAGGCCGGCAACATTCCCGCAGCAGTCGTGCGGGGCCTGGACCCATCGTGGTTCCGGCGGGGCGCCGTCGTCGACGAGATCGTCCGGGCGCCCGCCGACGACCTCTTCCGCTAGCGCGCTACCGCCCCAACCAAAGGTGAGAGTATTGCGCCCCGCACAGCCGCCCACGCCCCGCCAAGGGTGATCCCTGCCACACCGCCGATGACCTCTTCTGCCTAGAGCGCTGCCGCCCCAATCGCAGGTCAGAGCATTCCGCCGAACACAGCCGCGACTGCGGGTTCGCGGTACCGCTCAGCCGGGTTGGCGGCGCTGGAAGTTCCAGTGGTCTCGCAGCATCCGGGAAAGGTCGCGGCGAGCCTTCCAGCCGAGCTCGGTGTTGGCCCGTGTGCAGTCGGCCCAGCTGGCCGCCACATCGCCTGCACGACGCTCGGCCACCTCGTAGGGGACGCTCCTGCCGGTCGCCTCGGAGGCGGCCTGCAGCAGTTCCAGCACGCTCGTGCCCACGCCGGTGCCCAGGTTGAAGACCCGGCTGGAGTCCGGACCGATGCCGGCCTCGAGGGCTGCGACATGGCCCTCGGCAAGGTCCATCACGTGGACGTAGTCGCGCACCGCGGTGCCGTCCGGCGTGCCGTAGTCGCTTCCGTACACGCGCAGCACCCCGAGCCGGCTGGCCGCGACCTGCATCACCCGCGGCACGAGGTTCTCCGGCACGCCGGACGGGCTCTCGCCTATGAGACCCGAGGGGTGCGCTCCGACCGGGTTGAAATAACGCAGCATCACAACCTCTGCACCGCCGGCAGCGGCCGCCGCATCGGCCAGGATCCTCTCGCACATGTGCTTCGTGGCCCCGTAGGGGCTCTCGGGGGCCGCCGGAGCGCGCTCCGTGACCGGCAGTTCCGCCGGGGTGCCGTACACCGCGGCAGACGAGCTGAACACGAACCGGCGGATGCCGCGACCGAGGGCCGCGGCAGCCAGCGCAATCGTGGAGCCGAGGTTGACACGGTAGTAGCCGAGCGGATCGCTCACCGACTCGACAACGCTCTTGCGCGCCGCGAAGTGGGCCACCGAGTCGATCTTGTGGGCGTTGAACACCCCCTCGAGCACCGCCGGATCTGCGGCGTCGCCCTCGACCACCGGAAGGTATCGATCGGTGAGTCCCCTGATGGCGTCCACCGCCGCTCGCTCAGCGGCGGAGAAGTCGTCGAGTATCACCACGGAGCGGCCCGCAGCATGCAGCGCGACAGTGGTGTGGCTGCCGACGTAGCCCGCGCCACCCGTCACCAGCGTCGCCATCAGTCCGCCCCACCGACACGGGCATCGCAACACACGGCTCCAACCGCCAACCAATCACCCCGCATCAGGCCGCCCTCACTGAACACGGGCATCGCAGAGCACAGCGCTTGGCGCCACGCGGCGGCCTGCGCCGATGAGGCTGTCGCTCACGCTGGCGCCGGCGGCGACCGACGCGCCCTCGCCCACCACGGAACGCTGCACCGCTGCTCCGGCGCCGACGGCGGCCCCAGAGTGCAGCGCTGACGCCCGCACGACCGCGCCGGCAGCGACGTCCGCACCTGCCATGACGACGCTGCGCTCCACCACCGCGCCGGGGTCCACCGAAGCCTGCGGCGAGACTCCCTGCACCGCAGGCCCGCGCCGCCCGTCGAGCATGTCGAGCTGCGCCTGCAGGTAGGCCTGCGGCGTTCCGGCATCCAACCAGTACGCGTCCTCGCGATGGGCCCAGAGCCTGCGCTCGGCGGCCATGGCCGGGAACACCTCCCGCTCGACCGACGACCGCCGTCCCGGCGGTATGCGGTCGATGACGGAGGCATCCATCACGTAGGTGCCCGCGTTGATCCAGCGGCTCGGCGCCGGCTCACCAGACTGGGGCTTCTCCACGAACTCGCTCACCAGACCGTCGGCGCCGGCCACCACCGCGCCATAGCCGGCCGGGTGCTCCACAGGAACCAGGTGGATCGTGGCCTCGGCCCCCAGAGCATGATGGCGGCGCACCATGGCGCTCACGTCCAGGTCGGTCAGCACGTCACCGTTGGCCACCAGGAACGTGCCGCCCGCCGCCGAGCCCATGCCCTGGGCCTCGTACGCGAAGCGGATGGCACCCGCTGTGTCGAGCGGCTCGGGCTCGGTGGCACAGCGCAACTCCACCCCGGCACACCGGCCGCCGGGGTAGGCGGCCCGGAAGGCGTCATCGCGGTATCCCAGCGCCAGCACCACGCGATCGACCCCGTGACGGGCCAGGCCGGCCACGACATGCTCGATCATGGGGCGATGCCCCAGCGGGAGCATCTGTTTGGGAGTGTTCAGCGTCAGCGGATGGAGGCGGGTGCCGAAGCCGCCGGCCAGCAGGATCGCCTGCACCGCAGCGGGGCCGCCCTATTCCGGTGGCGGCGCGTCGGTCGGGTCGACGTCGGATAGAGGCCCGCTTGAGAGCAGGTTGCCCTGCGAGGAGACGAGCGCCTGCTGGAGACGCTCCTCCGGAGGCAATGGCACCTCAGCGCCCGGCGGCACGCGAGCGAAGGTGAACGCCTCGAGGTCCTCGAGCAGGCGGATGTCGTCGAAGTCGTCCAGATACTCCGCGATCGGGCTGTAAAGGTCGGACAGGCTCTCCGGCTCCCCACCGGCCGGGTCACCCTCGGCGATCCTCTCGAAACGCACGGCGCGTATCACCGTCGGCTCACCGTTGCAGTCCGAGCCGGCCTCGAGGACGCCGATGCCCGGGCCGCTGATCTCATCGTCGGACACGCGGGCGCCCATGGCCTCGAAGAACACGTCGAGACGGGCGTCGGTGCCCGACGCGGAGCTGTTCCACGGGTGTATGTGGATCACACCGTCCTGGTGGGAGTGGATGCCGTCGGGATCGGCGGCGCTGGTGAAGGCGGGCAGGAACCTGTCGCAGTCGTAGACGGCGTAGGCGGCGTGCCAGTGGTCGTCGCCCACCCGCGGCGCGGAGGCGGGCGCCCGCGACGACCTCGCGAAGAACACGAGCGCCACTCCCAGGACGACGACCGCGGCCAGCGCCAGCGGGAATCCCAGCTCCCGGCGCTCGCCCGTGCCGCGCGACGCTGCCGCGGCACGCGCCGCGCGCTGAACCTTCTTCGACGAGTTCGGCTTGGCCACGGGCGGTCACGCTATCGCCGCACAGCCCGGCACCGTCAACAACCCGCCGTGACGCAACGGCCGCTGCACAGGCCGCGAGACGCGCACCCCGCCACGCCGGCACCGTCAGGGCACTCCCACCGCGCTGTAGGTGAAGCCGAGGCGCTCGAGCGCCTCGCGGTCGAGGAGGTTGCGGGCATCGACCACGTGGCGCTGCGCCATCTCCGACGCCACCCGGGCGAAGTCGAGCCTGGCGAACTCCTCCCATTCGGTCGCCACGACGAGGGCGGCCGCGCCGCGGCATGCCTCGTAGGGGTCGTCCACCACCGAGATCGGCGCGAGCTCCGGGTCATCGGCCACCGCCGAGGCCGGTACCGCCGGATCGTAGGCCGACACCGAGGCGCCCGCGGCGGCCAGGCGCCGCGCGATCTGCACCGCGGGCGAGGCGCGCACATCGTTGGTTCCGGCCTTGAAGGCCAGGCCGAGCATCGCCAGGCGCGCTCCGGCCGGATCGACCCGGGCGGCGACCTTGCCGACGATCCTGGCGAACTGCTCCTCGTTCGCGGCCAGCACGCTGCGCAGCAGCGAGAAGTCGTATCCGGCGGCCCCGGAGACCGCGAGCAGCGCGCTGGTGTCCTTGGGCAGGCAGGAGCCGCCCCAACCGGGCCCCGGCCTCAAGAACTCCCTGCCGATGCGGCGGTCCTGTCCCACGCCTGCCAGCACGTCCGTCACGTTGGCGCCGACCGCCTCGCACACGGCAGCGATGGCGTTGGTGAACGACAGCTTGGTGGCCAGGAAGGCGTTCGCGGCGTACTTCATGGTCTCCGCCGACACCGGATCGGTGATCAGCGTCGGCGCGTCCACGCCCGCATACAGCCCGGCGACCCGCTGCGCCGCGGCGCGGTCGTCGGAGCCGACGACCACCCGGTCGGGATGCAGGAAGTCCCGCACCGCCGAGCCCTCGCGCAGGAACTCGGGATTCGAGACCACACCGACGTCGCCGCGACCGATCATGCGCTGCACCAGCGCGGCGCTGCCCGCCGGCACGGTCGATTTGTTGACCACGATCGTGCCGGAACGCAGGCGCGGGCCGATCTCGCGGGCGGCGGCCTCCAGGTAGCGGAGGTCTGCGGCGCCGTCGTCACCCTGGGGGGTGGGCACGCACAGGAAGACGAAGTCGGCGGCCGCCGCGGCCTCGGCGGAGTTGTGGTGGAAGGCGAGATCGCCGGAGGCGAGGCCCGCTCGGACCAGGTCTTCGAGGCCCGGCTCGCAGATCGCGACCCGGCCCTGCCGCAGCTCGGCGATCTTCCGAGGGTCCGTGTCGGCGCACGCAACCCGATGGCCCAGGTGAGCGAAGCAGGCGGCTGCGGTCAGGCCCACGTATCCGGCGCCGACGACAGCGACCGATGCTCCGCAGGGCTTGTTCGTCTGCGCGCCCTTCAGGCAGGTCATCGTCACGGTGCCTGACACCGCAGGTACTCCACCCTCTCCGCTGCGGATCCGCCCAGGGAACTCACCCGCAAGTCTCGCCCTCGGGGGGCCGGCCAAAGATGGCCGGTGCGTCCCCCTCCGGCTGCGACTGCGCAACAGTGAGCGACCCCCCAGCGGTCACGGGCTCTGCAACGGCGAGCGACCCGCCAGGGACCGCGGGCGGTGCTACGGTGAGCGACCCGCCGGCCGCCGAGGATCGCGCCACGGCTGCACCGACCTGCGACGATCCGGCTGCGGGACCCGCGGCGAAACCGGTGCCGGCGCCGAGTCGCGCAGCGGACGCGACCGCGGCGCCGGGCGGCGCGTCCGGAGCTGCCGTCAAGCCCGCCACGCCCCTGAACACGTCGAGGATCGGCTCGTTGGCCTCGGAGCGAGCCGCCTCGCCCTTGTAGGAGCCGTCCGGCCACCACAGCGTGTACACCTCGAGGCGCCGGCGGTGCAGCGTGTCGGGATTGAAGCCCGCGAAGGCCTGACCGAGGCTGATCAGTTCCGCCGGCACGAGGTCCTGATCCAGCGTCACGCTCGCCGACCCCGCCTCGAGGAGCCGCACCATGGTGGAGGGATTGCGGACGCCCCGCTGAATCGCCCTGTCCAGGGCCAGGATGAGGAAGTCCTGCTGCCGCTCTATCCGGGCGAAGTCATCGCCCTGGGTGATCTGCCACCGCCCGTCGATCAGCTCCGTGTAAGTGCGGCTCCGCACGTACTGCAGCGCACGGCGCCCGTCGAGCACATGGCAGCCGGCCTCGGCGACATCAAGCCCGGACTTCGCGTCGCGCGCCGGGTGGGGAAACCAGACCGGCACGCCGCCCAAGGTGTCCACGACCCGCTGGAACGCGGCGAAGTCCATCTGCACGTAGTGGTTGATCTCGACGTCGAACATCGACTTGATCGTCGCCACCAGCATGGGGGCGCCGCCGATGTAGAAGGCCGAGGCGATCTTGTTGTCCTGCGCGCCAGGGATCGCTGCCCAGAGGTCCCTGGGGATGGACAGCGCCCAGGCCTGCGCTGAGGCCGGGTCCAGCCGGACCAGCATGATCGTGTCCGCCAGGCTCCGGCCGGTGGGATCGATCTCGCGCCCCGACGCGGCCGGGTCGCCGGGATCCAGCCCCATGGCGCTGTCGGTGCCCACGATGAGGAAGTTGACCGGCTCCCCCGGCTCGGTGTCGGTCGCCAGGAGCTGCCGGCCGTACTGCCTGGTGTCGTTGATCGGCACCCGAGTCAACTCCTCGATGTGCTCTTCGACGACCCTCACCGTCCGGGCCGAGACGACGGCCGAGGCGATGACGGCCACGCTCGCGAGGATCACCAGGCGCTGCGGCCAGGTGCGTCGCAGCGGTTGGTGCATTCGCCCGGTCACGGCCCCGCAGCGTACCGCTCCCCCTGCGAGGCAGAGCGCTCCCAGACCGCCCGCTGCGGGCCTGGGCAACTCCACGCAACCACCATGATGACCGCAGGCGTCTGGCAGACCGCCGCGGCGGGCTTTGACAGCTCCACGCAGCCACCATGGTGACCAGGCGGCTACCGGACGGCCGCCCGCGGGCTGTGCGGGTCACCGCGGGTTGTGCGGATCAGGTGTGACGCAGGTGCACGATGTCGCCGCCGTCGATGACACGCTCGCCGCGGTCGTCGACCAGCAGCAGGCGGCCATCGTCGTCGATGTCGCGCGCCAGGCCAGTGATCGAGACGCCGCCGGCCTGCTCGACCCTCACCTGCCGGCCGATCGTCGCCGAGGCCGATCTCAGAACGCTGCGGGTCCTCGCCGGGTCATCCAGGTAGGCGGGCAACGCGTCCAGCAGGCTCGCCAGCAGCTCGTCGCGGCCGGTCAAGCTGCCCGCCTCGGCCAGCGAGATCGCTCCGGGCACACCCGGCACGGGTCCGACGTTCAGTCCCAGACCCACCACCGCCACCGGCCGGTCCCCCGCGACCATCTCCGCCAGCACCCCCGCCAGCTTGCCGTCGAGCCTGCCGGAGGAAACCAGCAGGTCATTGGGCCACTTCAACCCCACCACCGCGCCGGTGCCGGCGAGTGCCGCCGACGCCGCCTGGAATGCGGCGGCCGAGACGGCAGCCACCCGACGGTGGGCGGCCGCCACCGGACCAGGCAGCCGCAGACTCACGAGCAGGGACCGGCCTTCGGCAGGGCGCCGCGCCCCGTCGCTCGCAACCGGAGCAGCCGCCACCGCGAGCCGGGACCGGCCTTCGGTGTGGTGCGGCGCTCCGGCATCGAGCCAGTGCCGGCCCATCCGCCCGCGCCCGCTCCTCTGGTGATCGGCCACCAGCACGGCCGCATCGGTGTTGCCGGAACGAGCCTCGCCGGCCAGATCATCGTTGGTGGAACCGGTCACGGCCACATGCCGCAGGGCTCCGAGGCCGGCCCGCTGCGCCGCCGCCGCACTCAGCGGCAGCGTCACAGTCGCGTCGAAGCAACCATCGCTAGCCGGATCCATCGTTCAGAGTTTGCTCCCCTCGACGGCCGGCGCCTTGCGCAAGCGATAACGCACTGCGCAGTGCCCAGCGACCCACTCTGGTGCGATCCGAGCCGATATCGGCTATCCAATGCGGGCGATGTTCTCCAAGTTGCTGGTCGCCAACCGCGGCGAGATCGCAGTGCGAGTCATTAGAGCCTGCCGCGAGATGGGCATCGCATCGGTGGCCGTGTACTCGGATCTAGATCGCGACGCGCTGCACGTGCGCCTCGCCGACGAGGCACACGCGCTGGGAGGCTCCACGGCGGCCGAGAGCTACCTGCGCATCGATGCGATCCTGCAGGCCGCGGAGCGCAGCCGCAGCGACGCCGTTCATCCCGGCTACGGGTTCCTGAGCGAGAACGCCGACTTCGCCAGAGCCGTGGCCCGCCGCGGGATCACCTTCGTCGGCCCGCCGCCCCACGCCATCGAGATCATGGGCGACAAGCTCTCGGCACGCAGCGCCGCCACCGCCGCCGGAGTGCTCGGCGTGCCCGGCACCTCCGATCCCATCGGCGACCCCGCCGAGGTGGCGGCCTTCGGTGACGCCCACGGCTGGCCGGTGGCCGTGAAGGCGGCCTACGGGGGTGGCGGCCGGGGCTTGAAGGTGGTGTCGGGGCCGCAGCAGGCGGCCGACGCGGTGGAGTCGGCCCGGCGCGAGGCGCTCGCCTACTTCGGGCGCGACGAGCTCTACATGGAGCGCTACTTCCCCGCGGCCCGCCACGTCGAGGTACAGGTGCTCGCCGACGCCCACGGCAACTGCGTGCATCTCGGAACACGCGACTGCACCGCGCAGCGGCGCCATCAGAAGCTCATAGAGGAGGCCCCGGCGCCGGAGATCGACCCGCCGGTGCTCGCCGCGATGGGCGAGGCGGCCACGAGGGTCGCGCTGGGATGCGGCTACGTGAACGCGGGGACCGTCGAGTTCCTCTTCGCCGAGGACGCCTTCCACTACCTGGAGATGAACACCCGCCTGCAGGTGGAGCATCCCGTGACCGAGATGGTCACCGGAATCGACCTCGTGGAGCAGCAGCTGCGGATCGCCTCGGGCCGGCCCATCGCCTTCACGCAGGACGAGGTCGCCATCAGCGGCCACGCCATCGAGGTGCGGGTCAACGCCGAGGATCCCGCCGGCGGCGCCTTCCTGCCCTGCCCGGGCCCGATCACCGAGCTGCGGTGCGCCCAGGGCTTCGCGACGCGCTGGGACGGGGGCTACGAGGCCGGCGACGACGTCAGCGCCTACTACGACAACCTCATCGGCAAGCTGGTCGTCTGGGGCAGCGACCGCGAGATCGCGAGGCTGCGGGCGCTGCGGGCGCTGACCGAGATGAGGGTCGCCGGCGTTGCCACCACCATCGGAGCGGCCCAGGCCATCCTCGCCCACCCGGACTTCGCTGCCGTAGCACACTCGACGCGCTGGGTCGAGGAGAGTCTCGATCTCACAGGCGTCGCGTCGAGGCCCGACCCCGGCGGATCGGCGGGCCCCGGCGGCGCTCCCCGCAGCCGGCGCGAGGTGGACCTCGAGGTGAACGGCAAGCTGTTCAAGGTCGCCGTGTGGGTTCCGGAAGGGGATCCTGCGACTGACCCGGGCGCGCGGGCGGCAGGGGTGCGCCCGGACTCCGCACGGCAGCGGCGGCGGGGGCCCGCCGCCGCGGGCGGCGGCTCGGGCGAGGTGACGGTGCCCATGCAGGGCACCATCGTGAAGGTGCTGGCCGAGGTCGGCAGCGAGGTGCAGGCGGGCGACCCCATCGTCGTGCTCGAGGCGATGAAGATGGAGAACAACATCGTCGCAGGCCGATCGGGCACCGTACGCGAGATCCGGGTGACCGTCGGGGACTCGGTCGGGGGCGGCGACACCGTGGCCGTGATCGACTGAGGGAGCCGGCCTTGAACGTCAAGCTCCGCTGGAGGTGCCGCCGTGACGGCGCGTTGCGCTCGGCGCTCGCCATGATCACAGTTGCCGGATTGCTCGCCGCAGCCTGCTCCGGCGGCGCCGACTCGGGCTCCGCAGCCGGCACGACGGCCGCAGCCTCCACCTCCGAGACCGGCCAAGCCGAAACGTCTGGGCGAACCGAGCCTTCGGAGCCGCTCTCCAGCAGCGCCGGCGCACTCGAAAACGGCAGCTCCAGCAGCGGCAGCGGCGAGGGCGACGAGGGTATTGAGGGCGCGGCGCAGCCTGAGCGGGAACCGGATGATTCAGCACCAGCCGGTGAGATCGATCCTGACAGCGCGACCGGCGACCCTGCAGGTGAGCCTGCGCCGGCCACAGAGAGCGGGCGAACTCCGCCGGTCACGCCGGACGCCGGTGGCGCCGCGCCCGCAGCGAGCTTCGGCGAGGTAGTCCTGCCGCTCACCGGGGAGGTGACGACGGACCTGTCGGCATTGGGACGCCGGGCGGTGGCGGTGAAGGTGGACAACGGCGGCCTGGCCCCGAGACCGCAGTTCGGGCTGGCCGACGCGGACGTCGTGTACGAGGTGCTCGTCGAGGGTGGCTTCACGCGTTTCATGGCCGTGTTCCACTCCGCGATCCCAGACCGCATCGGCCCGGTCCGCTCGGTGCGCTCCAGCGACATCGACCTCATCGCCGACCTGGGCGTGCCGTACCTGGCCTCCTCCGGCGCCAACCCGGTCGTGCTGCGCGAGCTGCGCGCGGCCGTGAGGGCCGGCAGCGTCATCGACGCCGGCGCGTTGCGCGGTGTGCCCGCGTACTCCCTCGACGCCGGCAGGCGCGCTCCCCACAATCGCTTCTTCCACTACCCGGAGTTGCTCGCTAGCTCCACGGCCGACCCCGCCTGGGCGTCGGTGGCCCCCCTTTTCGACTACGGCGACCCCAATCCGGGCGGCGCGCCCGCAGCGGCCGGCGTGACCGTGACCTGGGCCGGCTACGGCAACGTCTCCTCCCACATCTGGGACGCCGGCGTCGGCGGCTGGGTGCGCATCCAGCGCGGCGACCTGCACACCACCGAGACCGGCCTGGGCACGGTGGAGATCGCCCCCACCAACGTGGTCGTCCTCTGGCTCCCCTACAAGACCTCCGCGGCCGACCCGAAGTCTCCCCAGGCCCTGTCCTTCGGCTCCGGCGAGGCGCTCCTGCTGACCGCCGGCGCCGTCCACACCGCAACCTGGGAGCGCACCCCCGGCCGGGCCGGCTATCGCTTCACCAGCGCCGGCGGCGACACCCTCAGCCTGTCGCCCGGGCCCACCTGGGTGCTGCTGGCCAACCAGGGCAGCCGCCGGCCGCGGAGCCAGGTAACCACCGTGAGCGCCATAGAGGGTGCCCGAATGCTGGCGGAGGCGCGCGCCGCAGCCGGAGCCGCGCAACAGTGAGCCGACCGGCGCCGCCGCAGCCGCAAGCACTCCTCGACCGCGGCCACTGCGCGGCCAACGCGCGGCGCGGCTAGGCTCTGGCGGAGTGGGGCGGCTGCCAAGCAATCGTTGGTTGCCTGAGCGACCGGCGGCTGCCAAGCAACACAGTGGTCCTGTCATGCCTCGTCACAACACTCGCTCGCTAGCCGCCATCGTCGCCGTGGCCGCCCTCGTGGCCGTAACTGCCGCGACTCCGGCCGCCGCGCATCCGCACGGCCCCAGCAACGACGAGTACACCTTCGCCGGCGGCGGTTGGGGCCACGGCGCCGGGATGAGCCAGTACGGCGCGCTGGGACGGGCCGAGGCCGGCCAGGACCACTCCGAGATCCTCGCCTTCTACTACGAGGGAACCGGACTGAGGACGGATCCCGGCCTGGTGCCCGACGACCTGGACATCCGCATCGCCGTCCACAACACGACCGTGTTCAAGCCGGCCGGACTGCTCACTGTCGCCATGGACGGCAGGTTCCTCGACACGACGCGCAACACCCTCACGGTGCGCCGCGGCGACGGCGGCTGGCATATCAACTCGAGCAACATCGACTGGTGCCGGGGCTTCTGCAGCGGCACCATGCTGACGGTCAGTTTCACCGAGGGCGAGCGCGTCCGCGTGTCTGACACCGCCAACGGCACGCAGTACTACGGCTACGGGCAGTTCCAGCTGACCCCGGCGAGCAGCGGCGCGGCGAACTGCGGGGACCGCACCGCCAGCGAGTACTGCCTGGTCATCGGCGATATGACGATGCAGCAGTATCTCTACGGGATCGACGAGGTGCCCGGCAGCTGGCCCGCCGAGGCACAGAAGGCCCAGGCGATCGCGGCGCGCAGCTTCGCCACGGCGCAGATCCGCGACCGAGCCGACTCTGGCGCACCGTTCGACCTTTTCACCTCCACGCAGGATCAGGAGTACCGCGGCTGGGACCGACAGGCAGAGGCCTCCGAAGACCGCCCCTGGCAGAAGGCGGTGGACGCCACCGACGACACGGTGCTGGTGCGGCAGGCGCCGGACCAGGCCCAACCGGAGGTGATCACCGCTCTCTACTCGTCCTCCAACGGCGGCCACACCGCCGCCAACGAGGAGCCCAACCGAGCGCCGCTCCCCTACCTGAGGGCCAAGCCCGACCCCTTCGACGCGGCCCCCGATGAGCAGGGCGACCCGCAGAACCCGTTCCACTCCTGGCAGCGCACCTACACGACCGAACAGATCAGTCGGTGGCTCGCCGACTATCCCTTCGCCGACCTCGACGTCGGCGAGGTACGGGAGATCTACATCACGGGCGAGGGGCCCTCGGGTCGCATCGACGACGCCCGAGTGACGGTGGTGGGGTCGAAGCGGGCGCTCAGAGTGCTCGACGACGACGGCGAGAGCTACGGCTACCGCTTCTACTACGCGCTCGTGCTCGGCTGCCGCAACACCCCCGGCTGCGAGCCCCTGCTCTCGACGAAGCTCAAGCTGCAGGGCGCCCACTCCGGCGACGAGCTCGACGTGCACAATCTGCCCTTCAACGACGTCGAGGTCGGCGCCCCCTACGCGGAGGCGGTGGCCTGGATGCTCGACAGCGAGATCACCAGCGGGACCTCCCCCACCGCCTTCTCGCCGGATCGGCCGATAACGCGCTCGCAGTTCGCCACCATGCTGTGGCGCCTCGCGGGCCGGCCGGTGACAGTCGATGCGTCCCAGACTTTCGACGACGTCTCAGAGGACGCCTCTTACTTCGAGGCCGTCGACTGGCTGGTGCGGGAGGGCGTCACCACGGGATGCAAGTCGGGCGACGTGAGGTTGTTCTGTCCCACCGAAGTGATGACCGCACCGCAGGTGGCCGCCTTCCTGTGGCGTTTCGCCGGCAAGAAGTACAGCAACCATCCCATACCGTTTAGCGACGTCGGTGTGAACGACTATTTCCTTGAGGCGGCCCGCTGGATGGTGGAGCACGACCTCTGGCTTGACGGCAGCTTCAAGGCGTCCGACGGCAGCGAAGCCGACTTCGGCCGCAGCGAGCCGGTGACGCGTGGCCGTGTGGCGTCATACCTGTGGCGGCTTGCCGGGACGCCGGGCGCGTTCGGCGGCGGCGTGCCGCTGCCCCCGCTGATGCGGGATCGGTGAGGCGGCCGGCCACGGCGACAGCGACCATGCCGGCTCTGCGCCGCCTGGGATTCCGCTACCTCTACCTCACCGACGCCGCGACCCTGTTCGCGCTCATGGCGGCCATCACGACGGTGCGGTTCGGCCTGGTCTGGCCCACCTACCCCGTCACGCACTACCTGGCAGGCTTCGGGGCCGCGACCGCGCTGCACATCGGCGTCTACTACTTCGGGGGCCTCTACGAGTACGAGCAGAGGCTGGGCAGGCCGCCGTGGCTGCCGAGGGCGACCCTGCTGACGCTGATAGCGGTCGGGGCGGGCGCCACCGTGGCACTGCTCACAGGCCGCTACCTGATGCCGCGGGGGAACCTGCTGATCCTGGCCGTGGCTGCGAGCCTGCTCATGCCGCTCAACCGCAGCCTGGCCCGCCGGGTCCGCACCCGCAGGCTCGGGCCGCCGCGCGTGCTGCTGATGGGCGACAGCACCGACATCGAGCTGGCACGAAGGCACCTGGGCGACTCCGAGCCGGCCGCGGTGATCGTCGGCGAGCTGAACGATCCCGCAGCGATCCTGGACCGGGTGGCCGAGCTGTCGGCCACCGACCTGCTGCTGCTCTCCGGCCGGTCGCTCGACGCGGTGTATCCCGAGCCGCTGGGCGAGCTTGAGTCGCGGCGGGTGGGCGTCTACCAGCGCATCACGCCCGCCGACACGCTGCTGGGACTGCAGCGCAGCCGGCAGATCGGCGGCATACCGTTCGTGGCGCTGCGAGCGCATGCCCTGCCGGCCTGCCGCCTGCGCCTCAAGCGCCTGCTGGACCTCTGCTACCTGCTCGCCCTGGCGCCTGTCGCGGTGCCGCTGACCGCGGTGGTGGCGCTCTACGTGCGCGTCCGGGCCGGGCGGGGGGTGCTGTATCGCCAGGCGCGCCTGGGCCGCGGCGGCCGGCGGTTCGTGATGGTGAAGTTCCGCACCATGGCACACGACGCCGAGCCCGCCGGCCCCGAGCTGGCCGCGGCGGACGATCCCAGGGTGCTGCCGGGAATGTCCTGGCTGCGGCGCAGCCGGCTCGACGAGCTGCCCCAGCTCTGGAACGTGCTGGCCGGCACGATGTCGATCGTGGGGCCGCGCCCGGAGCGGCCCGAGCTGGTGGCCCGGCTCGAGCAGCAACTGCCCGGCTATGGCCGCCGCCACGACATCCCCCCGGGGCTCACCGGCCTGGCCCAGATCCAGGGCCACTACCAGACCGATCCCGCCTTCAAGCTCGGCCACGACCTTCAGTACGTGGTGAACTGGTCGGCAGTGCTCGACCTCCAGATCATGGCCAAGAGCCTGCTGGTCATGGTTCGCCGCTCGGCGCGATGAGCATCCCAGGGCCTGCCGCCGCGCCCGCAGCCGCAGGCGCGGGCGCCGCCGCGGATCGCGGCCGACCCGGCAAGTGCGGGATCCATGTGTCCGTGGTCGTGCCCGCCAGGGACTGCGCTTCGTTGCTGGCAGATTGCCTGGCCGCGATCGACGCCCAGACATACTGCGGCCCGCTCGACATCACGGTCGCGCTGGCGCCCGGCAGCGACGGCACGGCCGCGGTGCTGGCCGAGATGGTCTCGGGTGCGAGCCTCAGACACGCCGTGCGCGTGGTCGACAACCCCGCAGGAACGACCTCGTGCGGCCTCAACGCGGCAGTGGCGGCCTCCGCGGGCACTGTGGTGGCACGCGTGGACGCCCAGTCCCGCCTGCCGCCCGACTACATCGCACGCGCCGTGGCGACCCTGGCCGCGACCGGCGCAGCCAACGTGGGAGGCGTGCAGCGCCCGCTGGCTAGCGACGCCAAGGCGCGGGCCATCGCCGCGGCGCTGGCGTCGCCCTTCGGCGGCGGCCCGGCCCGGTTCCGCCGGGGCAACCGCCAGGGCCCAGCGGACACCGTGTACCTGGGGGTGTTCGACCGCGCCGCGCTGGACTCCGTGGGCGGTTTCGACGAGACGCTGGAGCGCAACCAGGACTACGAGCTCAACTGGCGCCTGCGCGAGCGCGGCCACACGGTGTGGCTCGACCCCAGGCTGGTCGTGGGCTATGTGCCGAGGGACGGCTTCGCCTCGCTGGCCCGGCAGTACTTCGCCTACGGCGCATGGAAGCGCACCGTGCTGCTGCTTCACCCGCGCTCGCTGCGGTTGCGCCAGCTCGCAGCGCCGGCGCTTGTGGCCGGCCTCGCGGCCTCGGCGGTCGGGTTGGCGCGCGGGCGGGCCGCGGGACTCGCAGCACCGGTGGCCTACACGTGCGCCTCGGCCCTGGCCGCGGCCCGCCTCGAGCCCGCGCCGCTCCCCGAGATGCGCGGGCAGGCCGAGCATCATGCAGCGGCCGCGGCCCGCCTCGAGCCTGCGCGGCTCTCCGCATGCGACAGGCTCAGAGCCGCAGCGGCCTTCGCCGTCATGCACCTCTGCTGGGGTGCAGGCTTTCTCGCAGGCCCTGCCAGGAAGCCGGGAGCCCAGGCGGCTGCCGGCGCGGCACGGGCGCAACCGGCATCACCTCTCACATCACCGCCGGACCGGTGGCCGAGAGCTCAGGCACCCTTGCAGAAGGCGAGATAGTCGCCCACCACCTCTGCCGGGTCCCCCACAGCGCGCAGGAGCCCGGCATCGAGCCACGCCACACGGTCACAGCAGCGCTCGATCTCGTCCATGCTGTGGGTCACCAGAACCACCGAGCCCGCGCCGGAGCGGATCTCGTCGATGCGCTCGGCGCTGCGCCGGCGGAACTCCTCGTCTCCCACGGCGAGCGCCTCGTCGATGAGCAGGATGTCGGGGATCCGCGCCGTCGCAATGGCGAAGTGGAGCCGGGCGCGCATGCCCGACGAGTAGCTGCTCATGGGGCGGTCGATGGCGCCGCGCAGCCCGGCGAAGTCGATGATCTCGTCCATCCGATCATCGATCTCGGGGCGGGAGAGTCCCAGTGCCAACCCTCCGATGAGGATGTTGCGCCGACCTGACAGCGCCGGCCGCAGGGCGGAGGAGACGCCGAGGAGCGAGGGCCGGGACCTGCCCCGGATCGTGCCGGACTCGAGCGGCAGCAGGCCGGTCATCGCCGAGAGCAGCGTGGTCTTGCCCGAGCCGTTGGTGCCGATCACGCCGAGCGTCTCGGACTCGCGCACCTCGAGTGTCACGCCGCGCACGGCCCGGATGACGTGATGGCGCCGCCTCAGCCGGCCCCGCGAGAAGCTCTGCCTGAGCCCCTCGGCGGGGTCCTCATAGACGCGGTAGTAGACGTGCGCGTCGCTAACGCTCACCGTCACCGCCGGATCAGGCTCCATCAGTCCCCCGGACACCGGTTCCGATTCCGGGCCGCTGCGCGAACCGTCTCCACACGTCACCGCCGGATCAGACAGCATCAGGCGCCCAGGCGCCGATCCGAGCGCCGGAACATGACGAGCCCGGCCGCCGGCAGCAGCGTGCACCACGCCGCCAGGCTCCAGAGAATCCCCTCGCTGAGCCCCTCGCCGAGCAGGGACCAGCGAGCGCAGCTGATCAAGCCGTATATCGGGTTGAGCGCGAACCCCAGCCGCCAGGCGCTGCTGGAGACAAACGCCTCGACGCTGAAGATCACCCCCGAGGCGTAGAATAGGAGCCTGAACAGGTGCGGCAGGAGCTGGCGCAGATCCGGCACGGAGGCGCCGATCCGGGCTGCGACCAGGGCCGCGCCCAGGTTGAACGCGAACTGTGCCGCCAGCACGCCGGGGAGTGCGAGCCAGCGCAGCGAGGGCCTCTCACCGGTGGCCAGAACGGCGAGCAGGGCCAGCGCCAGTGCCGGCAGGAAGGCGATCGTCTGGCCGATGGCGGTGGCCGCGGGCAGCAGGATCCGCGGGAACTGGATGGAGCGGATCAGGCCCAGGTTCCGCGTGATCGAGACGGCCGCGTCCTGGGTGACCCGCTGGGTCAGATGGAACAGGGTCACGCCGACGATCAGGTAGCCCAAGAAGTTGTCGACGCCCCTGCTGGTGTCGAGCAGCACGCCGAAGATCAGGAAATAGACGCCCACGAGCAGGGCCGGGTTGACCACATGCCAGAGTTGGCCCAGGGCGGTGTCCATGTTCTGGGCGCGCAGGTCCTGGGCCGGGACGACCAGGGCGAACTCGCGCCGGTCCCACACCTCCCGCAGGTAGGCGGCGACCGAGGGCGGCGCCGTGAGATCCATCAGGTGCACGGCGTCAGGCGCCGGCCTGGTCACGTCACCCACGCTGCCAATACTACGATTGCCGAGGTGCCTGCGAGGTTCGGCGCTGTCCCCCACTCGCCGGCACCGCATTCGCTCCGGCGCCGGGCCACGGTGTCGGCGCGCCTGCCGAGCACACTCGAGTCGATTGCCGCCATCCCGCCCGGCCGCTAGGTACCGCCGTCTGGCGCCGGTGGTCGCCGCGCTCATCGTGGCGACCAACGGACCGGTCTTCCTGCTCGCCAAGAGCGTGCTCGACCGCCGGGGCCATTGGGAGGATCCGGCGGTGTGGCCGTTCTTCGCGGCCGCCGCCGTCACGCCCGCGGCGATGCTCGCCCTGGACCGAGCGAGCCGGCCACCTGCGCCCCGCACCGTTGCGGAGTGGGCCGCCATCGCGGCGGTTACCTGGTACTCGCTCGCCGCCGTGGCATCCACCGCTTGGAGCGTGGATCGCAGCGAGACCGCATGGCGCGCCGCCGTGTACCTGGGCTTGGCCCTGCTGGCCTGGGTGATGTCGGGCCTCGGCGACGGCGAGATCCGGTCGGTCCTCACCGCGGTCACGGCTGTCGCGGTGGTGGCCAGCGTGGCCCTGGTGGTGCTCAGGCCGGACCTCGGGCTCGACTCGGCGGGCCGCTGGCAGGGGGTCTACACCAACCGCAACTCGCTCGCGCCCCTGGCCGCCATAGGGCTGCTGGTCGGCCTGCGCCACGCATTCGCGAGCGCGCGAAGCCGGCAGATCGCGGGCGGCGCCCTCACCGGCACGGGGTGTGATCCCCCTACACGAAGCGCACGCGGCCGGCAGGTCGCGGGCGGCGCTCTCACCGCGCTGTCGCTTGCCGCCATGATCGGCGCCGGCAGCCGTACCGCCTGGCTGGCGCTGTGCGCGGCCACAGCCGCGGCCGCGGTGCCGATGGCACACCACTGGCTGCTCCGGCGCTCCGGCAGGCGCCGCGCCCGCGCGCTGCCAGCGGCAGGCGCTCTGGCGGTGATCGCCGGAGGCTGCATCACACTCTGGGCGCTGTGGGACGTCGACACCTTCAGCCAGCGCCGCACCATCTGGGCGCTGGTGTGGGACAAGGTACAGCAGCGCCCGCTGCTGGGGCACGGCTTCTTCACCTTCTGGGACGTCAACGAGCTGACGGATCACGTGCTGCTGCGCCGCGGCAGCGCCCACAGCAGCCTCATGGAGGTGGCGCTCGGCCTTGGGCTGCTCGGCACCGTGCCGTTCGCGGTCATCGTGGCGCTGGCCGCGCGCAACGCCGGGCTGCGGGCCTGGCGGCACCCCAGCGGCGACACGTGGCTGTGGGCCGCGGTTGTAGCATTCGTGCTCGTGGAGAACCTCACCGAGAGCTTCGTGCTGTGGTTCTCCTACAACTGGGTGCTGGTAATGGCGGCAGCCCTGAGGCCGCCCTCGCCACGGACTGCGGCGGCAGGCGCCGGAAGCGCCGACGAGACAGCACCGCACGGCACGTGAACGTCCCCGAGGCGAGAGCCAGGCTCCTCTCGGGCTGGACCGTCGTGGCCCTGATGTGCCTGGCGACACTGGCGATCTGGCTGCCCGACCTGGACCTGCCGCTCGGCAACAGCGACGACGGCCGGATCCTGGCACGCAACGGCCTCGCAGCCAGGAACTTCTGGGAGCTCGGCGCGGTCGAGTCGCGCTTCGGGGCGGTCATAGAGCCGTTCATCCGAGCCGAGTACGGCGTGGCGCCGAGATCGGAGCCTCCCGCAGCGTCCGTCACCTACGCCCACCACCCGCCGCTCCAGACCTTCGTCACGATCGCCTCCGTCGGGCTGCTGGGCGACAACCTCGCCGCGCTGCGCGCCGTCGCCTTCTGCATGGGCGCGGCCACCGTGGCCTTCATGGCGGCGCTGCTGCGGGTGCGCGGCATCGGCTGGGGTCCCACCCTGGTGGCTCTGGCGGCCATGGCCGGCACCGGCTTCTTCTACGTGTACGCCCGCATCGGCGTCGGTTACTCGCTGCTGGTGGCGACGACGGCCGCTGTGGCCTGGCTGCGCGAGCGCGAGCACCCGCCACGCTGGGCCCTCGCGGGCACCGCGGCGCTAGCGGCGCTGGCAGCCATGCAGTCCTGGATCGCGCTGGCGACGCTGGGACTGCTTGTCCCCTGGCTCCTCACCGCAAGGCGCGCCCGCCGGAGAGTCGCCGGAACGCCATTGGCGCGCCAGGCAGCCGGCACCCCCGCTGCCGCGAGCGCGACCGGCGTCACCGGCAACATCGCCGGCAGCGGAGCCCCGGCCGGCGTTTCCGCTCCCGCCGCCGGCCCGGTTCTGAGCAGGCTTCGCTCCGGCGGCCTTAGCGCCGGCGGCGATCGACGAGCAGCGCCCGCTTCGCGCCACCGGCTCCGCGCCTGGGTCTCTGCGGGCTGGTCGCCAGCGCTCGGTGCCCTCGTCGCCGGTGCTGCCGCGGGTGTCGCCGTCACCGCAGCATGGCTGCTCAACGCCACCGACGTCGCCGAGCTCGGCGAGCGCACGGCCTTCCGCTTCGGCAGCGACGTCTCCACCGCCATAGAGCAGCGCCGCTTCACCTTCGGCGAGTTCCTGGCCCGCCAGTGGCGCTTCGCCGGCCACGAGCTGATGGCGCCGATCTGGCTGAGGGTGCTGCTGTTGCCGGCACTTCTAGCCGGCGTCGCAGACCGCCGGACCCGGGCACCGATGCTGATCACACTCGCCTTCGCCGCGACCCTGACGTTCGGATTCCAGCAGGGTGCCTGGATCCACCGCCTCTGGAACTTCCCGTGGCTGGCCCCCGTGACCATCGGCCTCGCCGCGCTCGCAGATGCCGCGCGCCGGGCGCTGAGGGGGAGCGCGGCCCGGCTGCGGCTGCCCGCGGGCATCCTGGCGGCGACGGTGGCCGCGGCCACGCTGCTCGCGGTCGTTTCGGGCACCACCCGCGACTTCTACCTGACGGACCCCGCGGATGCCGGCGCAGTCTTGGAGCAGGTGCGATCCGCGCACGATCCCGAGGTCGTGTGGACGACGCCCGGCATCTCCACGCCCCGCTGGGTCTCGTACTACCTCGACGCGCCGGTCTTCGCCCTCGACGAGAGCCGGCTCGGATCCGTCCACCCGTCAGACCTGATACTGGTGCGCTCCGACCGGATCCCCGATTACATCGGAAGCGAGGCACTGCAAGCGCCTCTCGCCACGGGCGACGCCTACCTGGTGATCGACGCCGCCATGATTGCCGGATGAGAACTGCTCCGCCTCCGGCCGCCGTGCGCGGCAACCAGTGGCCTTCGCTGGAGGTCGCGGCGCGCTCGAGCTTCGTGCCGGAGCTGCCGGTGAGCGTGGTCGTCACCTACTACGAGGCGCCCGAGGCGCTAGAGCTCACGCTGGCGGCGCTGGAGGGCCAGAGCTACCCGAGGGAGCTCTTCGAGGTGGTGATCGTCGACGACGGCTCGAACCCTCCCCTCGCCGCTCCGGCGGGCGGGCCGCCGCAGACCAGGGTCGTGCACCAGGAGGATCTCGGCTTCGGGCTGGCCCGCGCCCGCAACACCGGCGCTCGCGCCGCGGCGCACGACATCATCGTGTTCCTCGACTGCGACATGATGCCAGAGGCCGGATGGCTCGCCGAGCACGCCCGCTGGCACCATGCCGCCGGCGATGTGCTGACGCTCGGCTTCAGATCCCATGTGGACACCGAGGGCATCGACCCCTCGACGGTGCGCGGCAGGCCCGGCTCGCTGGAGGAGCTGCTCGCCGGACGCGCCTCGCAGCGGCCCGAGTGGATCGAGTTCCACATGGCGCGCACCAGCGATCTCACCTCCGCCGACGACGACATCTTCAGGATCGTCACCGGAGGCAACCTGGGCGTCTCGCGGGACTTCTTCGAGACCGTCGGGGGCTATGACGAGAGCTTCACTCAGTGGGGCGCGGAGGACACCGAGTTCGGTTACCGGGCCTACACCCGCGGCGGGCTGCTGGTGCCGGTGCGCGAGGCCATGTGCTGGCATCAGGGTGAGGGGGCGGCGCCCAGCGCAGCCGAGTCCGCCAGCCTGGAGCAGCAGCGAGCCAAGATCTCCCAGCTCATCGCCCATCGCGGTTTCAGGCGATCGTCCCCCGGCCGGAGCTTCTCGGTGCCCCAGTACGTGGTCGCGCTCCGCGCGGCGGTGACCGCTGACCTGGCGCAACTCGAAACCGTGGAGCAGGTGCTCGCGGGCAGTGTTCACGACCTCGTCGTGTGGGTCGAAGAGCCGGACGAGGGCTCACCTGAGCGATCCTCGGAACTCGAGATGCTGCGGCGCCTCTTCGGCGGCGATCCGCGGGTGCGCTTCGGGGCGCCTGGCGGCGCGCCCGAAGCGCACCCAAATGCCTCGTTCCATGTCACGATCCCGGCAGACGCGTCGGTCGGCGGCGATGCTGTAAAGCGCCTGCGACAGCTGCTGGGATCAGCGCCGGCCGCGGCCACGAACCCGCTCAACCCGGACGCGGGCGTCAGCATCGTGCGAGCATGGGTCCTGCACCGAGCGGCCCGCCGGGGGCTCACCCTCGCCGAGTGCGAGACGGTCGCTCCGCTCGACCCCGACCAGACGGGTGTGAGCGGCTTGTGGCGAGAGCGCGAGCAAGCGTCCCGGCCGCACCTCACCAGCCCAACCGCCTGGGCATGGTTCTTCCGCCGCATCCGCTACCGACTCCGCCACCTCACCAGCCCAACCGCCTGGGCATGGTTCTTCCGCCGCATCCGCTACCGACTCCGCCACCTCACCAGCCCAACCGCCTGGGCATGGTTCTTCCGCCGCATCCGCTTGCGATGGCGCAGGGTGTGGCACTTCACCAGCGCCAACGTGCGACGCTCGCTCTACGTCGGCAGGTCCGTGGCCAGGGAGGCGTCCGGCGTCCGCGATCTTCAAGATGCCCGCGATTTCGGCAGGTGGGCGGCGCGCAGCGTCTCGGTGATCGCCGGCAAGCGTCTCGACACCGTGCGGCGACACAGCACCTGGCTCACGCGCCTCGCCCCGACCGTGCGCCTCAGGCGTCGCAGAAACGCGGCCACCAGGCTCGTGCACAAGCGGCCTGCCAGTTACCGGCTGGGACCCGCGATGGCAGCGTCCGGGCCTGTCGCCTCAGCGCTGTTCGCCGCCGCGGCCGATGTGGAAGAGACCGCGGGACCGCACACGCAGGTGATCGTCACCGACGGGCCGCACGAGGACCAGGCAGCGCCAAGCGCGGCAACACACGACAAGACGGAACACGCACAAGGCGTGCCAACGCCGGATCCGATGGCACACCCACGGGACCAGGCAACGCCGGATCCGGCGGCGCACGCGCCGAGCCAGACGACGCGGACGGCCGCGACCGTGGTCCTCGCCGATCTGGAGCCGTCCGCCTCGGTGTCCGCGTTCGATCCCGAGCAGTTCAACCCGAGCGGCTGGAGCGCCGGCCACCGGGCCTCGCACGCGCCGCTGGGCGCGGCGCGCGGCCGTGCTCTCGATCCCAACCGGCTCAAGAGGCTGCGCCGGCTCCACCATGTCACCGACTCCGCCGACACCCACCGCGACGTGCTGTCCCGCGCGGGCGTGCTCGCCGCGGCGGCCGCCACCGGAGTCGTCGTGCACGTCACCGACAACGACCGCGACCTTCGTCACCACCTGGGGGAGGAGCTTCACTCGCTCATGGCCGGCGACCGGGTGATCGACGCCGGCGACCACGAGCGGGAGGCGCTGAGCATCGCCATGCGGCGCTGCGCCCTGCGGGACCATACGCTGCGCGCCCGGGCACGCCAGGTCCTCGCCGGAACCTCGCTCGCCGCGCCCCGGCTGCCGCTGGTCTCGGTGCTGCTGGCCACGCGGCGGCCCCGGCGGCTGGCCGAGGCCATCGCCGCGGTGAGGTGCCAGACCTATCCCCGCATTGAGCTGGTGCTGGCGACGCACGGCGACGGTTTCGACCCCCGCACCGTCGAGAAGTTGCTGAGCGCCGCAGGACTGGCTGCCGAGGTGGTTCCGGTGCCCGGGCACGCGCCCCTGGGAGCGGTGCTGAACGCGGCGGTGGCCGCGTCGAGCGGCGCGCTGCTCACCAAGTTCGACGACGACGACTTCTACGGGCCCGAGCACCTGTGGGACCTGGTGCTGGCCCGCGAGTACTCGGGCGACTGCCTGGTCGGCAAGGCGGCGGAGTACGTCTACCTGGAGACTTCAGACCGCACCATCGCGCGCTTCCGCAACAAGTCGGAGAGACGCTCGAGCACCCTGGCCGGGGGCGCGCTGATGATCTCGCGGCACGACCTCGACGCCGTCTGCGGCTGGCAGGAGATCCCGTCGGGCGTCGACCGGGCGCTCATCGGCGACGTTACCAGATCGGGGCGCCGGGTCTATCGCACCCACGGCATGGGCTACATGCTCGTGCGCCACAGCGAGGGACACACCTGGTCGGCGCGCGACGCCTACTTCATCAAGCAGGCCGACGAGGCCCGCAGCGGATGCGATCTCGCCTTCGCCGGGATCACCTGAGCGCGCCGGGCCTCAGGCCCTGCTGGTGTGGGCCGCGTACTGCAGGCGCAGCAGGATGCCCGTGGTAGCCGAGCCGGCCAGCACCGCGGCCAGCAGGGCCAGCTCCACCCGCAGGAAGGGCTCGAGCCTCAGCGCCGCGCCCGCCGCGAACGCGGCCACGCCGGCCCCCCAGCCAGCGGCCGCCAGGCGGGTGTGGCCCAGCGCGACCAGCCCGAGCGAGAGCGACAGCATCAGCATCAGCCCGCCGCCGCTCGCGGCCAGCAGCGCCATGTCCGCTCGGCCGATGCCGTCCGCGAAGACCACGCGCACGATCTCGGGACCCAGCCAGGCCGCCACCGGCACCGAGGCCAGTGCCAGCGCCGCGACCGCGGCCACGATCTTGATCTGCATGTTGCGGAAGCCTGCCAGGTCGCCGCGGCCGGCCAGGCCGGCCAGACTGGGCAGCAGGCTCGCCTTCACCGCCTGGAAGAAGAACCAGGGGACTCGGGCGATGATCATGGCGTTCAGGAACACGCCCGGCGCCTCCGCGGCCTGATCGTCTCCACCCGCCAGATCCACCGCCACGGGCCCCACGTTGAGGATGAACGCCTCGCCCATGGCAGCGATCAGCAGCAGCCCCACCGCGGGTGTCAGCTCCCGATAGGGCACCGTCGGCCCCGCGTCCACGAAGGGACGCTCCAGCAGCAGCACCGTTGCCGCGGCCGCCGCCAGAGCCGCCGGTATGGCCAGGCCGTAGCCGCTGAGCGCGCTGAGCCCGGCCACGGCCAGGCAGGCCGCGAAGGCCAGCCGCGCGCCGCCCTCCACGGCGAAGTACCAGCCATACAGCTCGAAGCGGTGGCGACCGCTGATGATGCCCCGCACCAGCTCAGCGCCAGCGAACGCCGCCAGCGCCAGCAGCAGCACCACCAGAAGCTCGCCGCGGCCGTCCAGCAGCGAGTCCAGCCCCAGGGGCCACGCCGCCGCCAGCAGTGCCGTCACCAGCGCCACCTGCACGCCGCCGACCACAGCGGCCCGGCGCAGCACTCCGGCGCTGCCGTGGCCGCGGCTGGCGCGGTCGGCCGTGGCCCGTGCCACCTCCTGCTCCAGGGGCTGGAACAGGCCGGGCCCCAGGATGTTCACCAGGCCCCAGAGCACCGCGAAGCTGCCGTAGGTGTCGTCGCCCATGGCACGCCGCGCCACCACCAGGAAGCCGTAGGTGGCGAGACCGTTCAGGAGCAGTCCCCAGCCGATGGCGGAGGTTCCGCGGGGCAACACGGTCTGTCCACTCGGCCTCTGAGTCGTCAACGCCAACTGTCCCTCCGGGCGCGAGTGCGCCGAGGAAGTCTAGGCTCGACCCCCTAACTCACAGCGGGCAGACCAGCACGGCCCGCGCCGGGCATCGAGCCGGTTGACCGACCCCCTAGCTCACAGCGGGCATGCAGAGGCCGTCCAACTCGACCACCTCGATCCGGTCGCGGTTCGCGTGGGTGACCTCGTTGGACGGGTCGACTCGGAGCTTGAACTCGCGGAAGCTCATCTCCAGCGCGTCGAAGGCGACCAGGCGGCCGCTGAGCGAATCGCCCACTCCCAGTATCAGCTTGATGGCCTCGAGCGCCTGCACGCTGCCCACGATGCCGGGCAGCACGCCCAGCACTCCCGCCTCGGCGCAGCTCGGCGCTAGCTCGGCGGGCGGGGGCTCGGGCAGCATGTCGCGGTAGGTGGGGCCATGGCGCGGGTCGAAGACGGTGACCTGGCCCTCGAACCGGAAGATCGAGCCGTGCACGACCGGTATGCCGAGCTTCACGGAGGCGTCGTTGAGGAGGTAGCGGCTCGGGAAGTTGTCGGCGCCGTCGACGACCACGTCGTAGCCGTCGAGGATCTCCAGGATGTTGCCGGCATCGAGGCGGGTGTCGTAGGTGACCACGTTCACGTCGGGGTTGAGCGCGGTGAGGGTCTTCTTGGCCGAGTCCACCTTGCGGTCGCCCACACGGTCGACGTTGTGGAGGATCTGGCGCTGGAGGTTCGACTCGTCCACCACGTCCATGTCGATGATGCCGAGCGTGCCGACCCCCGCCGCGGCCAGGTACAGCGCGGCGGGCGAGCCGAGCCCGCCGGCGCCCAGCAGCAGCACCTTGGCGTCGAGCAACTTGATCTGGCCCTCCTCGCCCACCTCGGGAACCAGCAGGTGGCGCTGGTAGCGGTTGCGCTGCTCGGGGGTGAGGGTGCGGGGCCGGAGCCAGGCACGGCCCTCGTCCTTCCACTTGTTGAAGCCGCCGTCCATGGACACGACGTCGCTGTAGCCGAGCTGGGCCAGCGTCACGGCGGCGAAGGCCGAGCGCACGCCGCCGGCGCACATGGCGACCAGCGGCGTGGCGCGGTCGGACACGCGGTTCTCGATGCCGGACTCGAGCTGACCCCGCGCGATGTGCACCGAGTCGGGTATGGCTCCCTGCTCGTACTCGTCGGGCTCGCGCACGTCCAGCAGCGTCCAACCCTGTGCGAGGAGTCTCTCGGCCTCGGCGGTGTCGACCTCTCGGATCTGCGCCTTGGCCTGCCGGAGCAGTTCACGGAAACTAGCCATGGCACAAATCCTACCTGTCTTGTCGGGATTACACATGCGCCGGGTGGCGCTCATCAGGACCGCAACGGGTCCAGGCACGTGACCTGTGGCAGGTCTCGAACTGCCGGGCGCGCTGAGGGACGATCAGGACAGCAACGGGTCCAGGCCTGTGATCTGTGGCAGGACCGTGCCGATGGGGCCGCGTACCACGATGTCGGCGATGGGGTCGAACTCGGTCGGCTCGCCGTTGACGATGACGACGCCGGCCCCGGCGCGCGCCGCCATCAGCGCGGTGCCGTTGATGGGCGAGACCGCCAGCGACGTGCCGACGGCCAGGAACAGGTCGCACCCGACGGCCGCCTGCTCGGCCTGCCACAGCTTCGCCGGGTCGAGGCTCTGCCCGAACGAAACGGTCGCCGACTTGAGGATCCAGCCACAGCGCGGGCAGGGCGGGTCCGCCTCCCCCGCCCGCACACGCGCCAGCACGGCGGAGATGTCGTCGCGGTACTCGCACGCCAGGCACTGCACCTTGAGGGTGGTGCCGTGTATCTCCACCACCCGTGCGGGATCGCTGCCGGCTTGCTGGTGCAGCTCGTCGACGTTCTGGGTGATGAGCAGGCGCAGCTTGTCCCGGCGCTCCAGATGAACCAGCGCCTCATGGCCCCGGTTGGGCGCGACCTCCGCCCACAGCGAGCCCTCGGCGCGCCTGGCCCAGTTCTGGCGGCGCACCTCGGGGTCCGACACGTAGACGTCGATGTTGGAGGCGCGCTCGGCCGCAGGGTCCCGAGTCCACAGTCCCTCGGGCCCTCTGAAGTCGGGCAGGCCGCTGTCGGTGGAGATGCCAGCACCCGTGAGCACCGTGACGCTCGCGGCGCCGTCCACCAAGAGGCGGGCCGCGGCGACCGCAGCGTCAGCGGTGCGAGCCGGCGGCACGACTCAAGCGTAACGAGCCCCGGCGACGAGGTCGATGCCGGCGCACGGCCTGACAGGCGCACAACCGGCGACAGGGCGGTCGGCTCACGCTCGCGATCGAGTTGATGCCGGTGCCCCGGCTTGACAAGCGCACAACCGGCGACCGGGCGGCCGGCTCACGCTCGCGATCGAGTTGATGACGGCGCACGGCTTGACAAGCGCGCCGCATAGCTATATGAATGCATTTCATCACTTCCCCCTACTATAGCTGCCCTTTGGAACGCCCCCTGCGGCGCACACAGAACGGAGAGATCCACATGACCCTGACCACCTTCGTAACTCCCGCCATCGTCGACTCCGATGTGATCAAGATCCTGGCGTGGCCCGACAGGCACATCGACGCCTTCGGCCACGACCCCAGGTCGTCTTACGTCGAGCAGTTCTGGCTGGGCACCCTCGGTCCCTCGACCACCTGGTTCCTGCGCCACTGCGCCCACCTCCTCGAGGGCTCGGAGGCGGCGAGCGTCAACCTGCACGACGCCGCCACCACGCTCGGGATCCGTCACGGGGGCGGCATCCGCAGCGCCATGGGCAGGACCGTGGCGCGCGCCTGCCGCTTCAGGGCGGCGCGCCCGGTCGGTTCGTCCACGCTGGCCGTGCGCACCAAGCTGCCCCGCGTGAGCCGGACCCAGCTGGAGCGCCTGCCTCGCCCCGTCCAGCAGCTCCATGCCGAGTACGTCTCGACCGAGCCCGTCGACCACGTGACCGCCGAGCATCGCCGGCGCGCCCGGCGGCTGGCGCTGAGCCTGATCGAGTGCGGCGACGAGCAGGACGAGGCCGAGCTGCACCTGGCGCGCCTGCAGTTCCACCCGGCCCTCGCCGCCGAAGCGGTCCGCTGGGCATGGCAGCAGCGTCGTGTCCCGGTGGCGCCGGTCCCGCCCGACGCAGCCTGAACGCCCGCTCGCCGCCCGCACGCCAACTCACTGCCTGAACGCCCGCTCGCCGCCTGCACGCGTCTTCGAGCCCTCTGCGGATCTTGTGGTGCAGTAGGATCGCAAACGGCGAGAAGGGTGCGGTCTTGGACCTCCGGATACCTGCAGGCATAGAGGAAATCGACGACGAGTGGCTGTCGCAGGCCGTGGGCGCCCCGATCACAGTGGTTGATCTGCACGAGATCGGCCGGGGCCTCGGCATGATGAGCAGCCTGTACCGGGCGTCGCTGGAGGGCGACGGCCCCGGCAGCGTCGTGATCAAGCTCCCCAGCACCGACGAGGCGGCGCGCTTCGCGGCGCAGGTGCTCAGCCTCAACATCCGCGAGGTCGGGTTCTATCAGGAGCTCGCTCACGAGTGCCCCATCAGGGTGCCCCTGGCGCACTTCGCTGCCGTGGACCGCTCCAGCCACGAGTTCGTGCTGGTGCTAGAGGACATGGGCTCGTGCCGTCCCGTCGACCAGGTGCAGGGCATGGGCGCGGCCGATGCGGAGAAGGCGGTGGACGACCTGGCAGCCTGGCACCTCAACTGGTGGGGGGCGGCCGCGCCGATCGTCGAGCGGGGCACCGCCGTCTCGGTGGCCGATCCGATCTATCCGGCCATCCTTCCAACGGTCTTCGCCGAGGGCTGGGAGAAGGTTCGCAACGCAATGGCAGTGCCCGCGCCCATGGCCGCGGCCTCCGACGGCTGGATCGAGGCGCTGCCCCGCCTGCTCGAGTCCCTGGCAACGGAACCGACCACACTCGGCCACGGCGACTACCGGGCGGACAACATGCTCTTCGACGCCGGCGGCAGGCTCGTGCTGCTGGACTTCCAGGTGATCGGGCAGGGCACTCCGGCGATCGACCTCGCCTATTTCGTCACGGCCAGCCTGCCCGCGGACGTTGCCTCCAGGATCGAGCCGCAACTCTTCGAGCGGTGGCGGGACGCGCTCATCGAGGGGGGACGGCCGGAGTCGGACGTGGGTGCCATGTGGGACCGCTACCGCGAGGCTGCGCTGTTCTGCATCTGCTACGGGATGATCGCGGCCAGGGGCATGGACCTGGCTGAGGAGCGCCAGAGATCGCTGCTCGCGGTCGCCTTCGACCGCTTCAGCCGAGCCGCCGACGAGCTGCGGCTCGGTGACCTGCTCTAAAGACGGCTCCGCATCATCGACCTGCGCTGCGACAACACTGCATCACCGCCGGCAAGCTGCGACTCGCTGACCTGCTCTGAGGCTGAGGCGGCTCGGCGTTCTCAGGCGTAGCCGGAGGCCAGCTGCACGAGGGTGCGCACGCCGAAGCCCGTGCCTCCCTTGGTGATCTCGCCGTCGTCGGAGTCGGCGAAGGCGGGGCCCGCGATGTCGAGATGCGCCCAGGCGATGCCCTCGGCAACGAAGTTCGCGAGGATGAGCCCCGCCGTGAGCGCCCCGCCGTGGGGGCCGCCGATGTTCTTCATGTCGGCCACGTCGGACTCGAACTGCTTGCTGTAGTCGGCCGGCAGCGGCAGCGGCCAAACCCTCTCGCCCGCTGCCTCCGCGGCGGCGCGCACCCGCTCGATCAGCGGCTGATCGTTGCCCATGAGTCCGGCGATGCTCGGGCCGAGCGCCACCATGCAGGCACCGGTGAGCGTGGCCAGGTCGATGATGGCGTCGGGCTCGGCCTCCGAGGCCAGCGACAGGGCATCGGCGAGCACCAGGCGCCCCTCGGCGTCGGTGTTGGCCACCTCGATCGTCTTGGTGTTGCGGATGGTGAGCACGTCGCCGGGCCGGGTCGCGTCACCGCCGAGCATGTTGTCGGTCATCGGCAGGAACCCGAGCACCCGCACCGGCACGCCCAGCGCCGGCAGCACCGACATGGCGCCTATCACCGCCGCGGCACCGCCCATGTCCATCTTCATCTTCATCATGCCCTGGGCGGTCTTGATGGACAGGCCGCCGGCGTCGAAGGTCAGGCCCTTGCCGACGAATGCCAGCGTCGCGGCTGCGGCGCCCTCGGGCTCGTACGCGAGCTGCACGAACCGCGGCGGCTGCGTGCTGCCCCGGTTCACGCCGATTAGTCCCCCGAGACGCTCGCGCCTGATGTCGGAGGCCGTCCAGACCGTGCATCCCAGCCCGGCTCTGCGGGCGGCGGCCACGGCCTTGCGAGCGAACGCCGGAGGCGTCAGCGAGCCGCCGGGCTCGTTCACCAGATCACGCGCCAGGCACACGCCGGAGGCCACGGCCGCGCCGCGCCGCAGGTCATCGGCGGCACCCTCGGCGGCACTGCTCGCCACATCGACCCGCTTGAGCCTCTGGTTGCTCGTGTCGCCTGCGGCCGACTTGTGGGCCGTGTAGCGGTAGCCGCCGAGGATCACGCCCTCGGCCAGCGCCTGGCGGGCCGCGCCCTCAGCCAGGTCGACGCCATCGGGCAGGCGCAGCGCGATGCGTTCATGGCGGGCGAGGGTGCGCGCCGCGGCGGCGCCGGCCCTGCGAACGGCGGAGGCGTCGAGGCCGGACCCGGTGCCCACGCCTGCCAGCGCGGCCACGCGGCCGCCGGAGGGCTGCTGGTACACCTGATCGACCTTGCCCTCGAATCCCGCGGTCCGCAGGTGGTCGGGGTCGAACCCGTCGATGCCCGCCCCCACGGCATCCGAAGTGACCAGATCCACCACGGCTGAGGCGGCCTTCGATATCGAGCGGACGCCATGAACGCTGATTGCCATCGAGCCAGGCTACGGGTCGGGGTTCAGAGTCCGAGCCGGGCAGACCGTCCTTGTGACTGGCGCAACGGGAGAGGACCGGAAGGCAGGCAGACCGCAATCGCCTGTGGGCGCGGGTGTCAACACGCGGGCTGCGGCAACCAAGCGGCTGTGAGCAAGAACCTCGACAGGGGAGGTGAGCGCCCGCGTCAGCCCGCGGGCTGCGGCAACTGTTGCTGGAGCGTCGTCACGTCCGCGAAGAGATCGCCGAGTCGCTCGACCCGGGCCAGGACCTCCGGTGCGGTGAAGATCAGCGGCTCGCCGCCGGCGCCGTCGGACACCTCGTCCCAGGTGACCGGCACCGAGACGGTCGGGCGGTCACGGCCCCGCAGCGAGTACGGGGCCACCGTCGTCTTGAAGCGGGCGTTCTGGCCCCAGTCGATGAAGACCTTGCCGGAGCGCAGGCTCCGCTTCATCACCGACAACACCAGCGCGGGCATGCGCCGCTCCAGCATCTGGGCCACGGCGCGGGCGAACGACGCGGCGTGATCATGGGTGTGGGGGCTGTTGAGCGGTGCGTAGAGCTGCAGCCCCTTGCTGCCCGACGTCTTGGCCCAGCACGCCAGACCGACCGAGTCGAGAACTTCCTGTATCTGCAGCGCCACCGTGCAGCACTCCACGATGGTGGCGGGCGCGCCGGGGTCGAGGTCGAACACCAGCGAGGTGGGCGAGTCGATGTCGTCACAGCGTGCCATCGGGGCGTGGATCTCCAGCGCCGCCAGGTTGGCCGACCAGGCCAGCGCCGCGACCGAGTCGAGCCGGCAGTAGCCGATCGGCCCCCCGCGGTCGCCGGGGCCCCGGCAGGCGCCTATCCAGCCGGGCCGGTGCTTGGGGCAGCGCTTCTCGAAGAACGACTCCGCCGTCACGCCGTCGGGCCAGCGCCGCAGCGTCACCCCGCGGTCGGCGATGTGGGCGAGCATCACCGGGGCCACCCGCACGTAGTAGTCGATCACCTGAGCCTTGGTGAACCCCACGAGGGGATACATCACCTTGTCCAGGTTGCTGACCTGCAGCTGCCGGCCGCCCACCTCCACCACGACGCGCCGGGCCGCCTCAGCCACGACTAGAACCTAAGGGAACCGCAACGTCTTCGACACCGGCACCGCCGCGGCAGGGCACGAAACGCGCGCCGAGCCGAACGCCCGCCGGGGTCGCAATGTTGCAGCAGCCGTCCTTGCCCGCAACCCGATGAAGCCTCGGAGCCTCCTAGCATAGTCTCAGCGAGAGCGTCGGCAGGCGCGCCGGCGCACCGACAGCGAACCGCGGCAGGCATGTGCGGATCAGCGAGGAGCGCCCAAGGTGGCCAGAGTCATATGGAAGGGAACTGTCAGCTTCGGGCTGGTGACGATTCCCGTTCACCTCTACAGCGCAGTGAGCCGCAAAGCCGTGCGCTTCAACCAAATCGACTCTCGCACCGGTGCGCGCGTCCGCCAGCGGAAGGTGTCGGAGGCCGACGGCACCGAACTCTCCGCCGAGCATATAGTCAAGGGCTACGAGCTTGCCTCGGGCAGCTATGTGAGGCTGACCGAGGCGGAGCTGGAGTCGCTGGCACCGAAGGCGGCCCGCACGATCGACATCGACACGTTCGTCGATCTAGCCGACATAGATCCGGTGTTCTATGAGAGCGCCTACCACTTGGTGCCGGACGAGGCCGCGGCCAAGCCCTACAAGTTGCTCGCCGCGGCCATGCAGGAAGCACAGAAGGTGGCGATCTGCCGGTTTGTGATGCGCTCCAAGCAGCACCTGGCAGCGGTGCGGCCCGTCGATGGGCGGCTGGTGCTCTCGACGATGCTCTACCACGACGAGATCGTGCCCGCCGCCGAGGTAGGGGGATTCGACCCGCTGGACACTGTGGAGGTCGACGAGCGCGAGACCGTGATGGCTCGCCAGCTGATCGCAGCACTGGAGGGCGCCTTCGAGCCCGACCGCTACCACGACACGTATCGGGAGGCGGTGCTCGAGTTGATCGAGCGCAAGGCAGCCGGCGAGCTCACCGACGTCGTGGCCGCCCCCGTGGCTGCATCGGACACGGTCATCGACCTGATGGCCGCCCTGGAAGCGTCGGTGGCCGCTGCCAAGCAGTCCCGGCAGCGCCACCCGAGCGCCGCAGGCCACGGCGCTGAGGCGGATCCCACCGAGCCGTCCGGCGAGGCATCGAACCAGCCCACCGCTGCCGCAGAGGTGCGCAAGTCCGCCTGAAACCCGCCGCAGCGGTGCAGTGTCGAGACGTGTTGGGGGGCTCTAGGGGGTGAGCAGGATGCGGGCGACGAGGTCCTGGCCGAAGGCGGTCACGATGGCCAGGTACATGAGGCCGGTGGCGGCCATCACCGCCGAGTACTGCCGTTCCCGCAGTGCCGCCGCGGCCACCGCCACCAGGGCGATCGTCAGCACCGTGCAGCCGAGCCAGAACCATCCGAGCAGCCCGTTGTAGCCGTCGTCGATCGAGCCGTTCAGCACCGAGACCATGCCCGTGGGCCACAACAGCACCACCACCGACGGAACCCACGCGACGGCGGCGGCTCGCACGAGCTCGAGCAGCGGATCGCGGGCCAGGCCGGGCTGCACGAGATACCAGTGGCCCAGCAGCATGGCGTCCACGACCGCCCCGACGAACAGCGCACCTACCAGGGTCCGAGCCACCGCCAGCAGCGTCGGCCCGTCCGACGCGATCGCTCCCAGCGTCGCCGCGGCCAGTCCCAGCACCGCTGCGAGCAGATCGAGCCGGGGCGAGAACTCCGGCGCGCCGGCGTCATATCGCGGCCGGCGCCGGGGCGTGCCGACCATCGCTGCCACCCGAGCCGACCTGCGCTGAGCCTCGGCGCGCTGTCCCGCAACGCCGGCCGAGCGCCGGCTCACGGACTGCGCCAGGGACGCGACGCCGGCGGCGGCCATCCCCGCGGTCGCGGCGTTGCGGGCCGCGGTGAGCGGGTCGCCCGCCCATCCCGGCGCCCGCAGCGTGCCCAGCAGCAGCGACGCCGCCGCCAGCACCAGGAAGATGCCGCGCATGAGCCAGCCGTAGCCGAGGCCGACCTCGCGCCGGCGCGTCGTGACCCACAGGAAGAACCAGCCGCCCGCAGCCCAGCCTGCCAGCAGTGTCGCCGTGTCGAGTTCGATCACCGCGCCCGATACCCCGTCTCCGAGGCCGGCCGCCGGGCGCTGCCCTCACCCATCACTGCGCCTCAGGCAACCAAGGCATGAAGCAACCACGGCGAGGCTCACGAACCCCGCCTCAGGCGACTACGGCGAGGCGGTGGTCGGCTCGATTCAGCGGGTCGGGGCCGCCGCTCGCGGCGACGACGATGTCCTCGATGCGCGCCCCCCAGCGGCCGGGCACGTAGATGCCGGGCTCGACCGAGAAGGCGTTGCCGGGTACCAGCGGCCGGCGATTCCCCTCCACTATGTAGGGATCCTCGTGGGCCTCGGTGCCGATGCCGTGGCCGGTGCGATGCACGAATAGGTCGCCGTATCCGGCCGCCGCGATCCGCGAGCGGGCCGCCCGGTCGACGTCGCAGGCTGCGGCGCCCACCGTCGCCGCGGCCACTGCGGCGGCCTGCGCCTCGAACAGCACGTCGTAGAGCTCGACGAACTCCGGCGGCGGCTCGCCGGTGTAGACACAGCGCGTGATGTCGGAGCAGTAGCCGACGCCGTCGGCTCCGACCATCGTGCCGCCGAAGTCGCACAGCACCGCCTCGCCGGCGCCGATCACACGGGATCCGGGCTCATGGTGGGGACTGGCCGCATCGGGCCCGGCCGCCACGATGGCGAAGTTCACCCGGTCGTGGCCCTCGGCGACGATCTGGCGTCCCAGCTCGGCCGATACCTCGGCCTCGGTGCGGCCCACGAGGTCTATCTCGCCCCGCTGGAGGCGGCCGGCGATCCGGTCCACCGCCGCGGCCGCGGCCCGCAGCCGCTCTATCTCACTCCCGTCCTTGACGGAGCGGATCGGGGCGGTCACCTCGCGGGCGCGCCGCCACAGGGTGTCCGGCATGGCTGCGATCAGGTCCACCAGGAACCCGGCCCAGGTCTGGTCGCCGACCGCGGCGGTGCCCGCGGCCCCGGCCAGATCGGCGACGATGGCCACGGGATCGTCGGTCTCGTCCCACGGGCGCACCGCGAACACCTCGGGCCGCTCCAGCACCCTGGGCGCCTCAAGGCGGGGCACCACCAGCGTGGCGGCGTCGTCGCGGGGCACCACCAGCATCGTGAGTCGCTCCAACGGCATCGCCTCATACCCGCAGAAGTACGGCAGGTCGGCGCCGGTCGAGAGCAGCATCACGTCGATCCCGCCGGTGGCCATCAGCCCGCGGGCACGCTCAAGCCGGTCGGCGAACACGGCCCAGATGTTAGGAGGCGGCCGGCTGTCAGCGCTCGCTTCGAGCACCGTGGGAGCGGGCCCCGGTGGGTGCCGCCCGCGCCGTGCCGTCAGGCGATCCTTCGAGTGCCGTGTGAGCGGACCCCAGGCGGCCTGCGGTGCCGGCGGCGTCAGCGGCGCCTCGGGCGTGGTAGCTCGAGCGTGTCAGCGGCGACGCCTCCACATGGGCGATGCCCATCGACTCGCCGATCCGCTTCCAGCGCTCGAAGGCGCCCGGCTCCCACCAGCGCGCCACCGGCAGGTGCCGCGCCGTGGGCCGCAGGTACTGGCCGATGGTCACGATGTCGGTGCCCGCCGCGTGCAGGTCGCGCAGGGTCTGGACGATCTCCTCGTGGGTCTCGCCCATGCCGGCGATGATCGAGGACTTGGTGGTCAGCGCGGCCTCCTTGGCCCGGGCGAGCACTGCCAGGCTGCGCGCATATCCGGCCGAGGGGCGCACGGCGCGCTGCAGCCGGGCCACCGTCTCGATGTTGTGGTTGAGAACGTCGGGCCGCGCCTCGAAGACCGTCCCCAGCGCGCCGGGATCGCCGCCGAGGTCGCTGATCAGCGTCTCCACCCGGGCGCCGGGAAGCCTGGCCCGCAACGCCGCTACCGTCTCGCGGACAGCGGCCGCCCCACCGTCGTCGAGGTCGTCGCGGGCGACCATCGTCACGACGACGTGCTGCAGCGCCATGCGGGCCGCGGCCTCCGCCACCCGCTGCGGCTCGCTGGGATCGACCGGCCCGGGACGCCGGGTGTCGACCAGGCAGAAGCCGCAGGCACGGGTGCAGCGCTCGCCGAGGATCATGAAGGTCGCGGTGCCGTCGTTCCAGCATTCGGAGATGTTGGGGCAGCCGGCCTCCTCGCACACGGTCACCAGGTCCAGGCCCCGCAGCACCGAGCGCACCTTGCGGTACTCCGGCCCGGTGCGCAGCGGCACGCGCATCCACGAGGGCTTGCGCGACCGCAGAGGCACCGCGGTTCCGGCATCACTCCCATCGAGGCGAGCCTGCGCCAGCCGGCCCAGCAGTCGCGGCGACACTCCCTCGGCGGCCGCCCCAGCGGCGCCGCCGGGCGCGGACGGCTCGCAAACTGCACCGGCATCGCCACCAAGCCCGAGTTGGTCCATGCCCGCACCAGTTGAGACACCGCGATCAGACGGCTCGCAAACTGCATCCGCGGCATCACGCGTGAACTGCGCCATGTCCGTGTTGGCCGTCACGCCGGGCACGGACGGCTCGCGACCTGCGCCAACACCGGCATCACGCGTGAACTGGGCCATGTCGGTGGTGGGCGTCCGGTGGGCGACGCCGGCTCGATCGACACGCCCGTGGGGCGCCCAGGCTCGCACCGCGTGCTCCGCCACGAGGTCGACCACCTCGCGCATCGATGCGCCGACCCCCTCGGCCGCCAGCGAGGTGACGCCCAGGCCGGTGATGCCGCAGGGCACGATCCGGTCGAACCAGGCCAGGTCGGGATCCACGTTCAGGGCGAAGCCGTGCATCGACCGGGAGCGCGACAGCCGCACACCGATGGCGGCGATCTTGCGGGGACGGCTGCCGCCGGGGTCGATCCACACACCGGTGTGGCCCCGCAGGCGGCCTGCTCCAAGCCCGAGGTCGGCCAGGACGTCGATCAGCAGCTGCTCGATCCCGCCGACGTAAGCCGCGGTGTCGGCCATCCCGCCGCCACGGCGGCCCGGCACCGTGAGTATCGGATAGCCGACGAGCTGTGCCGGGCCGTGATAGGTCGCCTCGCCGCCCCGGTCGGTCTCCACCACCGATCCTCCGAGGGCCTCCACGTCGACGAGCAGGTGCTCACGCCGCCCCCGCCGCCCCAGGGTCACGACATGGGGGTGCTCCAGCAGCAGCAGGTGGTCGTCAGGGGAATGGAAGTGGAGCTGGCGCTGCAGCACCAGCGCGTCGCCATAGTCCACACGACCGAGCCAGCGAATGCGCAGCACAGGAAGGGAACCACCGGCGGACTGATCCGCGACCGCGCCCAGCCGATCCTCGCCACACCCACCGGCGGGCTGATCCGCGACCGCGCCCTTCACATCGGCGCCACACCAGCCGGCGGGCTGCATCGCCGCGGGGGAACCGGCCGCCTCGACCGATGCTTCGCTCAGTGGATCTCGGCCTCCCAGTCGCGGGTCTCGATGATCTCTCTCACCCGGTGGAGGAACGCGGCCGCGTAGGCGCCGTCGAAGGCACGGTGGTCCCACGCCATGGCCAGCACGCCCACAGAGTGGATGGCGATCGACTCGCCGCCGTGGGCATCGACGACGACAACGGGCTTGCGGGACACGCCGTCGGTGCTCAGGATCGCGACCTGGGGCTGGTTTATGATCGGGAACTGCATCATCGTCCCGTACTGGCCCGCGTTGGTCAGCGTGAAGGTGCCGCCCGACAGGTCGTCGAGGCCGAGTTTGCGGCTTCTCGCTCTGGCGGCGAGGTCTGCCAGTTCCCGTGCGAGCTGGCGCAGACGCTTGCCGTCGGCGCCGTGCAAAACGGGCGCCAGCAGTCCCTGGAAGTCGATGTCGACGGCGACCGCGAGGTTGACCGCGGAGTGGACGATCAGCTCGTCGTCGCCGACGCTCGCGTTGAGGTGCGGGAACTCGCGTAGCGCGTCGATCACCGCTCGGGCGATGAAGGGCAGGTAGGTCAGGCTGAAACCCTCCTGCGCCCGCCAGGGCTCCTTGGCGCTGCGGCGCACCTTCTCCACGCCCTCGTAGTCCACCTCGACGGCGGTGAGCACGTGCGGGGACGTCTGCTTGGACATCACCATGTGATCCGCCGTGCGGCGCCGGATGTTGTTGAGGGGCACCACGCTGTCGCCACCCTGGGCGGCGGCTGAAACGGTAGCCGGCGTCGCCTGCGAGGTGCGCCGCTGCGTCCTGCGTCCGGAGCGTTGCCGCTGCCTGGGAGCGGCCGAGGACGCCTGCGCCTCGGGCGGCGGCGACGGCGCCACGGGCACCTCGGCGGACGGCGCCCCGCCGGACCCGGCCGCGGCCGCGCCGTGTGCCCTTATCGCCTGCTCGACGTCGGCTCTGGTGATGCGGCCTGCAAGTCCCGTGCCGGCGATCTTTGAAACGTCGATGCCGCTGTCGGCGATCAGCCGGCGGACCACCGGCGAGAGCACCGCTGCCGCCGAGGCGTCTGACGGCTCGGTCGCGGAGGCCGGCGGCGCCGGGGCCGCGGCGTCGGTGGCAGGAGCTGCCGCAGCACTCCACTGCTCGCCTGCGGGCATCGTCTCCGCGGTCTCCGCAGCATCCTCAACGGCGACCTCGGACATCTCCAAGCGGAGCTCCGGCTCGGATTCCTGTGGGGATGGCTGCGCCCGCGCCCCGCCGGACCCTGCCGCGGCGGCGTCACCGACGCGGGCGAGAACCTGGCCCACCTCCACCAGATCGCCCTCGTTGGCGAGGATCTCCGACAGCACCCCGGCGACCGGTGACGGCACCTCGGTGTCCACCTTGTCTGTGGACACCTCGAAGAGCGCCTCGTCCAAGGCGACGGTGTCGCCCACCTGCTTGAACCATCGTGTGACGGTGCCCTCGGTCACCGTCTCACCGAGTTGGGGCATTGCCACATCAGCCATGTTCATGTCCCTCTTCGCGGGCCTGTCACCGGCACGAACCACCTCAACCTACGGGCGCGACGCGGGTAGCGCCGGGCACTTTGCGGGCCTGTCACCGGCACGTCCGCCTCAGCCGTGAAGCGAGCGGCCGGTCAGCGACAGCGCCGCCTCGCCGAACAGCTCGCTCATCGTCGGATGGGGCTGGATCAGGCGTGCGACATCGGAGACGGTGGCCTCCCAGTTGACCGCCAGATAGGCCTGCCCGAGCTGCTCGGTGACCCACGGTCCGGCCATGTGGACACCGAGAATCCGGCCGCCGGTGCCGTCGGGGAGCTTCTCGGCTATCACCTTCACGAGACCGTCGGTCTCGCCCAGGATCTGGGCGCGGCCGTTGCCGATGTGGCGGTGGGTCGAGGTGACGATGTCATGGCCGGCGGCCTTGGCGCTCTCTGCGGTGTGCCCGGCGAAGGCCACCTCGGGATGGCAGTAGATGCACCAGGGCGTGCCGTGATAGTCGAGCGGCTCTGGGTTCTCTCCCAGAATGTCGGAGATGGCGAGCATCCCCTCTGCGAAGGCGGTGTGGGCGAGTTGAGGCGTGTCGAGCACGTCCCCCACGGCCCAGACGCCGGGTGCCGAGGTGCGGCAGGTGCCGTCGGCGACGACGAACCCGCGGTCGCTGAGCTTCACGCCCGCCTCGGCGAGTCCCAGACCCTCCGTGCGCGGCCGCCGCCCCACCGCCACCACGACCAGGTCGACGTCGGCCTGGCGGTCGCCACTGAAAGACACGACCGTTCCCGAGCCGTCGGCGCGGGGCTCGTGGCCTGCCACTGTGACACCCGTGTGAACCTTGATCTTGCGCTTGCGGAAGGAGCGTTGCACGACCTTGGCGACATCGGCGTCACAGCCTGCGAGGAGGCCGGGCAGGGCTTCCAGCACGGTCACGTCCACCCCGAGGTCGCCCATCATCGACGCGAACTCGCAGCCGATGGCGCCGCCGCCGATCACGACCGCCGACGCGGGCAGAGCGTCCATGGAGAACAGCTGGTCGGACGTGACGACGATCCGGCCGTCCACCTCGAAGCCGTCGATCGTGCGCGGCTCGGACCCGGAGGCCAAGATGATCCACCGGGCGTCGACGGTGAGCGGGGGCTCATCGGCACCCTGGGCCACCGACACGGTGCCGGGCCCGCCGATGGAGCCGGTGCCGGGGTAGACCGTCACCTTGCGCTGCCCGAGCAGGGAGGAGAGCCCCGCTGTGAGCTGGTCGATCACCCTCTGCTTGCGACCCAGCACCGCTGCCCAGTCGAGGCCGGGCTCACCCGCGAGGACTCCGAACTCGCCGGCACGCTGAACCGCCCGGTACACCGAGGCGGCCTCAAGCAGTTCCTTGGCGGGGATGCAGCCGACGTGCAGGCAGGTGCCTCCAACCTTGCCGCGCTCGACCACGGCGACGTCAAGCCCCGCGGCCGCGCCGTAGAGGGCTGCGGCATAGCCGCCGGGCCCGCCGCCGATGACGACAACGTCGTGTGTCGAGTCGCTCACATGTCCTCCCACGCCTCTGTCACGCCTCTCTCACGCCGCCGGATGACCCTACCCAGCACAAAGTGCCGAGCGCGGCTGAGCGGTCAGCCCGCTAGCCGGCGATCAACACCTGAACGGTGAAGGCCAGCAGGATCGCCAGGCCGCAGAGCAGCGCAGCGATGATCAGGTTCCGGGTGCTCAAGACCGGCCGAGCCGGTGCCCGCTCGCCCCCGGATCGAACCTCACGATGTCACCGGATCAGCGCCGCCGGCGCCGGCGCATCCAGGACAGCATCCCGCCGAGCGCCGCACCTGCGAGCGCGGCCACGACGATCACCACCCACAGCGGTCCGGTCATGTCGAAGAACAGCCAGGCGAAGGCCACCTCGTCACCGTTCTGGACGACGAAGAAGATCAGCCCGACGGCGACGAGCACGGCCAGCACCACCCCTGGCGGCACCGGCATTCGCCCGCCGCCGGACGCGATATCAGGGGGCCTGAATTCCTCGTTCACTTCGTGCGCTCCTTCTCACAGAGGCTGCTAGAACCCTACCCATGAGCACCGCTATGAGTGTGGCAGTGACAGGCTCCACGGGCCTGATCGGCCGAGCCTTGATGGATCGCCTGCGCCACCACGGGCATCGGGCGGTTCCCGTGGTGCGCCATGGCACACCCGGACGCGACGGCGGGCCGGTGCCACGAGCGAGCATCGGCTGGCATCCGGCCGCGGGCGAGATCGACGCATCCAAGCTGGAGGGTCTCGACGCGGTGGTGCATCTGGCCGGCGAGCCGATCGCCGCCCGCCGCTGGTCGCCGGAGCAGAGGCAACGCATCGGTGACAGCCGGGTACACGGCACCAAGGTCCTTGCGGAGGCTCTGGCGTCGCTGGACGAGCCGCCCCGCGTGCTGGTGTCTGCGTCGGCCATCGGCTACTACGGGAACCGCGGCGATGAGCGGCTCGACGAGTCATCGAGCACCGGCAGCGACTTCCTGGCCGGGGTGTGCCGCGAGTGGGAGGCGGCCGCCCATCCGGCACGGGCCGCAGGCATCCGGGTCGTGCATCCTCGCACCGGCGTGGTGCTGAGCCGGTCCGGTGGCGCCCTGGGTGAGATGCTGCCCTTCTTCCGGCTGGGACTGGGGGGACGCATCGGCAACGGCCGGCAGTGGGTCAGCTGGATCACCTTGCAAGACGAGGTGGCGGCCCTCATGTGGCTGTTGAGCGCCGATGTCGAGGGGCCGGTCAACCTCACCGCGCCGGAACCGGTCACCAACCGCGAGCTGACGGCTGCGCTGGGGAGAGCGCTGCGGCGCCCGACTCTGCTGCCCACGCCCAAGCTCGCACTGTGGGCCAAGCTCGGCCGCGAACTCTCGGAGGCCCTCCTCTACAGCAGCGCAAGGGTGGCGCCGGCAGTGCTGTCGAACAACGGCTTCGCCTTCAGCCACCCCGACATAACCACGGGCCTGACCGCCCTGCTATCCGAGCACTGACCGGCCAGCCGCCGACCGGGCCGGCTGCGCAACACCATCGCCCTCCCCAGCCGGCAGCGCACTGACCACCAAACCTGCACGCACCATCCACGCACTGATCGGCCAAGCGTTCACAGGCCATCCGCACGCTGACCGCCCAACCGCCGACCGGGCCGGGGGTGATCTAGGTGCCGAACAGGGAACTCTGCTCCGAAGCCGGCGAACCCCGCTCCGAGGCATTGTCTCGCGGAGCGGCCAACCCCGTCGCCGTTGGCTCCGGGCTGGTGCCCCGACCGGCGCGCCGATCCAAGGCGGCGCCACGGGCCATCTGGTCAACGATCTCGTTCCAACCGTCACCTGAGTGGCCCTTCACCCACCGGAACGAGACCTCGTCCTGGCGGCGCAGGTACAGGCCGATCAGCGGCTCCCACAGATCACGGTTGGCCACCGGCTTGCGGGCCGAGTTGCGCCACCCCCGCCGCAACCAGCCGTCATACCACCGGTCGCGGAAACAGTTGACGACATAGGTCGAGTCCGAGATCACCTCCACTGGCCCGTCGATCTCGCGCAACGCCTCAAGAACGGCGAGCAGCTCCATCCGCTGGTTGGTCGTATTCGGCTCGGCGCCGCAGGCCCAGGAGCCGCCCGGCACCGCCCAAGCCCAGCCACCCGGCCCCGGATTACCAAGACAAGCCCCATCCGTGTAGGCCACCGCAACATCACCAGTCACCCCTCAATAATGCCCGCTCACCACCAAAAACCCAACAAATCAGAAGCCCCAAACCAGGAACGCAGCCCAGCCGCGACAACAAGGCGCACCACCCAAAGGGAGCGAAAACCCCCCAGACCAGCAAAGTCACCGGGTGCACGGCCCAGGGGGATGCCGCAGAGGCAGTTCGGTCGGAGGTGGGCGCCAGCCCGCCGACCGAACTGAGCTCGGCGGCAGCCCCCGGGACGAAGCCCACGATTGACGCGAAGCGCTGCCATCATTAGGGGCGATGGCCGACCACTTCCTTCGTCAGATCCCCGACATCGACCCCGACGAGACCCGGGAGTGGATCGACTCCCTCGACGCCGTGGTCGCGGCCACCGGGCGCGAGCGGGCCCGCTACATCGTGGCGCGCCTGCTAGAACGCGCCAACGAGCAGCAGCTCGGCGTGCCTCGCACCACGTCCACGCCCTACATCAACACGATCCCGGCCTCTGAGCAGCCCTTCTTCCCCGGCGACGAGCGGATCGAGCGGAGCATCCGCAGGCTCGTGCGCTGGAACGCCGCCGCCATGGTCATCCGTGCCAACAAGGTCGCCGACGGGATCGGCGGGCACCTGTCCACGTTCGCCTCGTCCGCCGCGCTCTACGAGGTCGGGTTCAACCATTTCTTCAGGGGCAAGGACGACGGCCTCGCAGGCGACCACATCTACTTCCAGGGCCACGCCGCGCCCGGCGTGTACGCCCGGGCCTACCTTGAGGGGCGCCTCAGCGAGGAGCACCTGGACAACTTCCGCATGGAGGTGGGGCGCACCGGGCTGTCGGGCTACCCCCATCCCCGTCTCATGCCGGACTTCTGGGAGTATCCCACCGTGTCGATGGGCCTCGGCCCGATCAACTCCATCTACCACGCCCGCTTCAACCGCTACCTGCACAACCGCCGCATCGACGACACCTCCCAGAGCACCGTCTGGTGCTTCCTCGGCGACGGCGAGTGCGACGAGCCCGAGACCCTCGGCGCCATCTCGCTGGCCGGGCGCAACGACCTCGACAACCTCAAGTGGGTGGTGAACTGCAACCTCCAGCGCCTCGACGGGCCGGTGAGGGGCAACGACAAGATCATCCAGGAGCTAGAGGGCGTGTTCCGGGGCGCCGGCTGGAACGTGATCAAGGTGATCTGGGGCTCGAAATGGGACGAGCTGCTGATGCGCGACACCGACGGCGCGCTGCTCAACAAGATGGCCGTGACGGTCGACGGCGAGTACCAGCGCTACGCGGTGGAGACGGGCGACTACATACGCGAGCACTTCTTCGGCCCCGACCCGCGACTGCGCAAGCTGGTGGAGCACCTCAGCGACGAGGAGCTGCGGACGCTGCCCCGCGGCGGCCACGACTACCAGAAGGTGTACGCGGCGTTCAAGGCGGCCACGGAGGTCACGGGCCAGCCCACGGTGATCCTGGCCAAGACGATCAAGGGCTGGACCCTGGGCGAGGGCTTCGAGGGCCGCAACGCCACCCATCAGATCAAGAAGATGACGAAGTCCCAGCTCATGGAACTGCGGACGCGCCTTCACATGGAGGACGTGATCGACGAGAACGACCTGGCCGACGGCATCCCGCCGTACTACCGGCCGCCGGAGGACTCGGTGGAGACCCGCTACATGAAGCAGCGCCGCCTGGCGCTCGACGGGGCGGTGCCGAGGCGGGTCGTGAGGGACAGGCGCCGGATCGCGCCCAACTCAGACGGACCCTTCCGTGACCTGCAGAAGGGCTCGGCGGGGCGCGAGGTGTCCACGACGATGGCGTTCACGGCATTGCTGCGCGAACTCATGCGCGATAACGGGTTCGGGCAGCGGGTGGTGCCGATCGTGCCCGACGAGGCACGCACCTTCGGCATGGACTCGCTGTTCAGGGAGTTCAAGATCTACGCGCCGCGGGGCCAGCTCTACGAGCCGGTCGACCACGACCTTCTGCTGAGCTACAGCGAGTCCTCCGACGGCCAGATCCTCGAGGAGGGCATCACCGAGTGCGGGTCGCTGGCGAGCTGGCTCGCCGCCGCGACGTCCTACGCCAACCTGGGCGTGCCGATGGTGCCGTTCTACACGTTCTACTCGATGTTCGGTTTCCAGAGGGTGGGCGACTCGATCTGGGCGGCCGCCGACGCCAGGGCGCGGGGCTTCCTGATGGGGGCGACGGCGGGGCGCACCACGCTGCCGGGCGAGGGGCTCCAGCACCAGGACGGCCACAGCCATGTTCTGGCCTCGACGGTCCCGGCCTGCGAGGCCTACGACCCGGCGTTCGCGTACGAGCTCGGCGCCGTGATCGACGACGGGCTGCGTCGGATGTACCCGCCGGCGGCGGCCGACGGCGAGGACGTGTTCTATTACATCACGATCTACAACGAGAACTACGAGCAGCCGTCCCGTCCCGACCATGTGAGCGACGCCGACATCACCTGCGGCCTGTACAAGTTCCACGACGGGCCCGGCAACCGCGGCCGCAACGCCACGGTGCTGTTCTCGGGCGCCTCGGTGGGCGCGGCCCGCGAGGCCCAGGCGCTGCTAGCGGAGCATCACGACGTGTCGGCGGAGCTGTGGAGCGCCACCTCCTACCAGCGGCTGCGGCGCGAGGCGCTCGACGTGGAGCGCCGCAACCGGTTCCATCCCGGCGACGAGCCCGCCACCGCTCTGGTGACCCGCAGGCTGGCCGACTCCGACGGCCCGATCGTGGCCGTGACCGACTACATGACCCTGGTGCCCGACCAGATCGCCCGCTTCACGCCGCGTCCCCTGCACGTGCTGGGCACCGACGGCTTCGGCCGGTCCGACACACGCGAGGCCCTGCGGAGCTTCTTCGAGGTGGACGCCGCCCACATCGTGATCGCGGTGCTCTCGGCGCTTATGTCCGCGGGCGAGGCGACGCCCGATGAGGTCGCCTTCGCCATGCAGCGCTACGGAATAGAGGCCGACCGAGAAGACCCGGGCCACCCCGACACCGGCGCCCAACTCTTCGAGGCATAGGATCCGGCGATGGGTGACGGTTCGAGCGTCGCCGGCGAGATCAACGCTGTCGATGCCGACTCTGTCATTGAGGATGCGCTGGACCGCCTTAAAGCGAACGCGCACCAGCAGACCGACGGCCGCTGGCTGGAAGATCTGACCGCCGAGGTCGCGCCGCATTTGCGCGACTGGAACGTAGATGAATGCGTGCGCTGGCAGGACTGGCAAGCCCGCAGCGATGTGATGGGTGAGGGCACGCCCTCAGTCGATGTCGGGATCGACCTGGTGGCCCGCCGCCGCGACGATGGCCGCTACATCGCAATACAGGTGAAGGCTCGCAAGCTCGACTTGCAAGGCGAAGGCGAGCGGATCAACTCAGCCGAGATCGATAAGTTCTTGGCTGCGGCATCTGACAAGGACGTCTGGGCAGAGCGCTGGTTTGTAGTCAATGGCAATGTCCGGCTTGGCGGGCATTCTCCAGGCAAGGTGGCGATGTCGGGCGCTCCGGTAACGGTGCTCAACGTTGCACAGGCCGTCGAATCGCAGCATGCTGCGTTGGCTGCCGACGATGACAACGAGTCATGCCCGCACTGCTCGGCAGCCAACGGCGCTCTCGTGCCGGGTCACGCGCTGCCAGACGCCACCGGGGTCGCCCCGCCCAGAGAAGAAGCACCTGCGCAGACACGCTCGTGCATGCAGCGCGAGGCGGTCGAGACGGCTGTCTCACGCTTGCGCGCCAACGAGATGGCCGACGAGGAGGGCATTCCCCGGGGCGAGGCGCGTGGTCGCATCGTGCTGCCCTGCGGCACCGGCAAGACCCGTATCGCCTTGCGGATCACCGAGGAACTGACGTATGCGGGCGAGCTGTCGGTGGTGCTGTGCCCGTCGATCGCCCTGGTAGCGCAGATACGGCGCGAGTTCCTTCAGCACGCCAAGGCGCCGCTGAGGGTGATGGCCGTGTGCTCCGACAAGGGCGTGGCCGCCGACGATGAGGAGAAGGTCGCCAACGACGATGACCCCACCATCGACCGGGGATTGGAGACGACGGAGCAGCTCAAGGGCTGCCCGGTCACCACCGACGCTGACGAGATAGCTGACTGGATACGGCAGCGGCGCGAGGCGCGTTCGCGGGTGCCGTGGAGCGTTATCTTCGGCACCTACCAGTCCGCTCATCGAGTCTCCGAGGGGATCCATCGTGCCGGGGCCGCTGACGCGTTCAAGGTGCTTGTCTGCGACGAGGCGCATCGCACCGCAGGAGTTAGGCGCCGCAAGCGCAGCACCACCGCCAAGGACAGAGACCGCGAGGAGCGGCTGCGCGAGTTCACGCTGTGCCACGACCGCGACGCCTTTCCGGCGACGTATCGCGTCTACCAGACCGCCACGCCGCGCATCTACGGTGACAGCGCCTCGGCACATCTGGCAGCCCGCGCCGACCGCAGCGATTTCGTGGTCCGCCAGATGGACGACCAGGCCACGTTCGGGGTCGAGCTGTATCGCCGCTCCTACGCCGAGGCCGTGCGCAACGGCTGGCTTTCGGACTACCGGATCATCGCCATGGCCGTCGGCGGTCAGGAGGCCACCGACATCGCCAACGACTTGGTTCGCGAAGCCGACGAGCAGGCCGCACGTGAAGCCGAGGCGTCCCAGCGCAGCGCAGCCGGGCGCGCTCGCAAGGCCAAGACCTCCGCTGCTCGACTGCCGAGCACCGGCGACTACCTCAAGGGAATGGCCTTCGCCCTGGCGATGGGCGGCGCGGCGCGAACGGCCTCCGGAGGGCGTGTGCCGCTGCGCTCCTGCATCGGTTTCCTCAACACCATCGCCCGCAGCCAGGCGATGACCTCGGTGCTGCAGTCCGAAGCGGTGCGCCAGTGGGTCGCCAAGCAGGCCGGCGACCCGGCTCCGAACTACCGGCTGGAGCACCTCGACGCGTCCTCACCGGTGGCAGCGCGCGACGAGGCCAAGCGCAGGCTCGCCGCCGCCGACGACGGCGAACCGCACGGCGTGCTGAACGTCGGGATCTTCGGCGAGGGCACCGACTCGCCGTCGCTGTCCGCGGTCGCCTTCCTGGAGCCTCGCAAGTCACCCATCGATGTGGTGCAGGCCGTCGGTCGGGCGATGCGCCGCGCCGAGGGCAAGCAGCTCGGCTACATCGTGGTTCCGGTCGTGATCCCGGCCGGCGTGGACGCCGAGCGACATCTCGCCGTGAGCGACAAGCACGAGGGATGGCGCGAGCTCGGGGACATCCTCCAGGCGCTGCGTGCCCACGACAAGCGCATCGAGGACGCGCTGCCGGAGATGCTGACCATCCAGCTGCCGCCCGAGCCCCAGATGGAACTGCCGGTGTCAACGGTCGTCGCCATCGGCAGGCCCGACCGCAAGACGCTGGAGTACGCGGTGACGACAGACGTTCGCGAGCGCGTCGAGGACATGCTTCGTGCCGCTGTCAGCGAAGACCGCCCGCTGGTGTCCTACGACAACACCCAGCCGCTCCACGAGGTGCCGTGGCCGGAACTTACCGACGAGCCGACCACGCTGATCGTCCACATTGAGCGCACCGACGGCAGCACCGAGACACGCGAGGACGCGGTGGTTCGCCACAAGCCGAAGGGCGCACAGCAGCAGGGGCCGGTGAACACGAAGCAGACCCAGCGGCGGGCCGTCCAGGTCGCCAACGGAAAGCGTGGCCGGGTGCTGCCTAGTCCCGAGGAGCGACAGCGGCAGCGCAAAGAACGCGAGGAGGCCCGACTAGCACGTGAGGAGTCCCGCCGAAGAGCCTTCGAGTCGCACATTCAGGAACGGCTGATCGACCTGTCCGACCAGCTCGGCCAGGAGATCCGCATGAACCTGCTGGAGCGCTCCGGCCTGACCGCGAACCGCACCGAACGGGACTTGAACCTGCTGCGCGACGCCGTGGAGGAAGCGGCACGCTATCTCCACAGCGAGGAGGCGTTGAGTGCCGCTCTCGACTCCCACTTCGGGCTCGACCACCTGTCCGCTCCGAAGGCGGGCAAGCCCCGGGCCGACGGGGCCACCATCGCCGCGCTGCTCTGGATGAACGCGGCGATGCTGCATCAGCGCATCCACGCGGGCGGCTGGCTCGGTCGCAGTGGCATCGAGTCGCTGGCCGAGATCAAGGCTTCACCCGAGCCCGAGGAAGCGCTCCGTGACTCGTGGAACGCCATCACCAGGCAGGACTTCCTGCCGGTCATCGAACCGGCGACGCTGGCGCTGCGTGAGGCGCGACGCACGGGCCTACTCGGCGGGCTGCGCCGCGCGTTGCGGCATCTCGTGGCCGAGGCCGAGCAGATCGCCGAGTTGTACGCCGACATGGGCATCGACCACGCCGGCGCCCTGTTCAACCAGGTCATGGGCGACCAGTCCTCCGACGGGGCGTTCTTCACCCGCCCGGTCGCGGCCGACATCGCTGCGCGGCTCGCGCTGGAGGCCATTGACCCGGACAACACGCTGGACTGGTCTGATCCCAACGTGTGGCGAGACCACAAGACAGTCGATCTTGCCTGCGGGTCGGGCACGCTGCTAGCGGCGGTGATGACCGAGATGAAGCGCCGCGCCGTGACCCACGGTGCGGACGAACACAGGCTGGCCGAGCTTCAGAAGGTCGCCGTCGAGGAGATGCTTGTCGGGCTTGATGTCAACCCCGTGTCCATCCAGCTGGCGGCGACGCAGCTCATGACGGGCAACGCGGACGTGAAGTATCGCAAGATGGGGCTCCACCTGATGCCGTACGGGCCGCAGCCCGACGGCACCGTCGCGGCCGGTTCGCCGGAGTTGTTGGGCTTCCAGAGGATCGCCAACGCCAGCCGCTTGTTCGACGATGCCCTCAACTCCACCAGGGTCTCCACCGGCGCCGAGTTCACCGGCGCGCTCGGAGGCCCCGATAACGCGAGCCGGTTGTTCAACGATGCGAGCAACTCCACCAAGGTCTCGGCTGGTGCGGCACTCAGTGGCGCGCTCCAGGGTCCCGAGATGGAGGACGCTGTCGCAGCCGCCGGCGACGCCCGCATCGTGATAATGAACCCGCCCTTCACGAACCGCACGAAGATGGGCGAGAAGTTCGACCGGCGCATCCAGCAAGCGCTGCGCAGCAGGATGGACACCCTGGAGGGCTTTCTGGAGCGAGCGGACAAGCCCCTAGCCGATTTCTTGGACAAGAACTCGCTAGGGCCGCGATTCGCGGCCCTAGCAGATCTATGCCTCGACCGCTCCGAGGGCGTGTTCGCCACGGTCATACCGACAACAGCGCTCACCAACACCTCGGGACTGCTCGAGCGCTTAGAACTCGCCAGGCGGTTCCACATACACACAATCCTCACCTGCCACCAGGAAACAGACGTGGCGTTGAGCCAGCAGAGCACCCTCAGCGAGAGCATCGTCGCGCTGCGTCGCGCCGACCCCCCCCCCCCGGCGACCAGAGTCATCTCGCTGGATCGACTGCCCGCGGATCACGGCGAGGCCGAACAGTTGTTCGACACTCTCGGCGCTTGCGAGACCGGCGCGCTGCTACACGGCTGGGGCGAGGTCTCGCTATGGCCGGCCGAGCGAGTCGTCGCCGGCGACTGGAGCGCAGCACTTTGGCGCTCACCCGAACTAGCAGATGCCGCGTCCCGGTATGCCAGAGACGCCGGTCTGCTCAGGCTTGACTCTGCTGGCCTGTCGGGGCACTCGACAGGCCAGCAGTTGCGCGGCCGCGGCTGCGGCCGCGCAACTGCCGGAACACCTGGCGCATTCCCGATATTGAAGGGGAAGGGAGGCGACGAGAACAGGGGCTCAGATGTTCAGATGTCTTTGCAAGCTACACCTACCGCATGGTGGCGGGCGCCGGAGCCCAAGGTGCCTAGCCTTCTGGCAAAGGCGGGGCATCTGCTCATCACCGCAGGGTATGACACGCGAACCTCGCGAGTGCAGGCGGTAGCGTCAGAGGAAGCATACGTGGGCAATGGCTGGCATCCTGTGACTGGTGCCAGTCCACGCATAGCACAAGCGTTAGCTGTGTGGCTGAACTCCACCGTTGCCCGTCTGTTGCTGATGCAGCAAAGTTCCAAGAAGTTGTCCTATCCGAACTACGCCGTTGATACTGTCAACAACCTTCTGATCCCCGACATCACCGACCAGAAGATAGTCAGCACCTTGATCAGCGGGTGGCAAGCAACACACGGCGAGACGATTCCCCAACTCCGCGACGGCTATACCGAGGTTCGCCAACGCTGGGACGCGGCAGTGTGCGAAGCCCTGGGCTGGGACATCAACGAGGTCTCCAAGCTCGGCGAACTGCTAGCCAACGAGCCACGCATCAGAGGCGTAGCCCACGGCCAATGGAAAGCCTGATCCACGCGTTCAAGCTGATCAACGCGTTCACGTTGACGACACCATGCGTGACGGGCTACCCTTGGTGCCGTGGATGATCCACCTATCTTCATCGTGCATGATCGCCGTCTCTGGCTCGCAGGTCAAAAGCGCAGCCGCCGTCACGGTCGCCGCGGTCGCAGTGCCGGGAACCTTCCCACTGCCATCACCGATGGAGCTTGCAAACTTCGGCTTACCTTCTCGACCAGTTACACACGGCCTCAGATCGACGAGATCAGATCACAACAACACAGTGTCCTATAGCAACCGATCTCATAGCAACTGCAAACAGATGACCATCAAACCATTGCCTTGATCCGACAATGAGCATAGCTACGATAGAGATATTCGCTGCCCGATCAATCGATTGGGAGGAGACAATCTTTCGTTTCATCGTGATAACCGTGTTTCTGGTGATTATCAACGCAATCCGAATTGCGCGACACAGACGCCAAGAGCGCGAACAGATGGAACGCGACTATGAACTCTATGAACAGCGTAGACGAATAGAGCGCGAGAAGCGTGAACGGATGGCGCGTGAAGAACAAGAACGAATAGAGCGCGAGAAGCGTGAACGGATGGAACGCGAGCAGCGTGAACAGCGTCAACGGCATGAACAGATACGACCGCCCTTGGATACGAACTGGCGCATGGAACACGCCCAACTTTGTTATGCCATATTGCGCACGGAATATTTGCTTGCAGACGAAACGTTGGACGCGATCCCGCTTATCATCAAGAATATGGGAGATGACGACCCCGCTTTCAAACAATCATATTTGCAGCGGATGCGCTCATCTCTCGACGAGAACGAAAGAGAGGGTGCGAGAAGCCTCACATCAGTTCTCGCGGTAGAAGATCCCAAACTGCGGATAATCAATCTGATGGCAGAAGCATGCATACAAGTTTCGATAGTTGACGCTATAAGGAGACGCGAACCCATTATCTAGAACACGAGCAAGCCCACCCCACGGAGCCCTTCCGAGGCATGTGCCAGATACCTCCCATCGTGCCCGTCTCACAGTGCTGCGCTACCAAGATTGCATGGTTCCCCGTCTGCTGGGACTGCCCCGACAAATCCGCCACCATCACTAGCGAATCCGCAAACGCCCCCACGAGCAGCACCCGAACCGCTTACCTAGCCCCTACGCCGCGGCGAACCGGAGGGCGGGTGACCGCTCGTCGCACCCTCGACAACGGCAACCGCGGAACCCGGCGCTGGCGAAGGACCGGAGAATCGCACCTGCATCATCCAGGCCGCGGTGCCTTGCGACGTGCCGGAGCAATCCGATGGCAAAAGGGTTACGCAGCTCAGGGGAATCTCGGAGAGGCAGTTCGGTCGGGAGTGGGCGCTAGCCCGCCGACCGGACTGCGCTCTGCGACAGCCCCCGCCAATCCGAGGCAACCAACACCGCCATTCCTGCCTGCCACCGGCGGGGACGGCTACCACGACCCGGCAAGGCAGGAGGTGGCTACGGTCAATGCGAACTCCGCCCGAGTTTGCTACTGTAGAAGCGCGTGAAAATATTCGGCAGGGGTTGTTGAATGTCATAGGGGTATGGCATACTACCTATGTGCTGATCGAAGCCGCCCGCCGCAACAACGCCGCCGCCAAGGAGCTGCTCACGCTCGTCAACGCCGGCGGCAGCTCGTGCGAGGAGCTGCGTGAGATGATGCGCCTCTCCGAAGCCACCACCGCAGTGCTCAAGGCTGCGCAGACCAGCGCGGCGTCACTGATCGCCAAGATGCAACGCCACGGCGACGGCGGCGTCGGCGTTCTCGCTGAGGCTGCGGGTTTGTCCCGCCGCGACGCCCGCGGTCAGGTCGCAACGGCCGAAGCGATCGCGCGGGCACCCTCGATACGCGACGCGGTCGAGTCCGGCCAGGTGTCGCAGGCCAACGCGCGGCGACTGGCCGAGGCCGTCAACAAGACCAGCGCTGAGGCCGTTGAGGCCGACGATGGACTGCTCGCCAAGGCCGCCACGCTCACGCCCGAGAAGTTCACCAAAGAAGCACGCCGCTGGACCGCGGATCGTCAAGACGACGGCGGCGAACGCGAGTACCAGCGGCTGCGGGCCAAGCGCAAGCTGCGCATCTGGAACGCCGACGACGGCACCGTGCAGCTCCACGGCGTGTTCGATCCCGTGACCGGCAAACGCATTGAGACCCGGCTGCGCAACGAAGCACGCCGCATGTACGAACACGACAAGAGGACAGCCGCCGTAAGCAGAACCGGCGGACCCGATGGCCAGGGCAGCGGAGGCCGCGGCAAGGGGCGCAACGGCCGCTTCAGCAACACATGCGACGGCGGGCCGGGAGCCGGTGCCGCCGGGCGAGGCGGACTGCTCGACGCTCAACGGCGCACCTACGACCAGTGCATGGCCGACTCCTTCGACAACCTCACCTCTAACGCCCCTGCCAGCGCGACCAGCGTCGGCAACGCAAGCGGCGGCGCGACCAGCGTCGGCGGCGCAAGCACCGGCAATGGCACAAGCGGGGACAAGCACACATCGGCCGAAGCAGCGGCGCTCACGGGGACAGACGCAGGCACAGGCGCAAGCGTGCAAAGGCGCACGGGCGAGAGCGCGAACAGGCACCGAAGCGGAAACACAGCCTGGGCCGACAGATCCAACCCCGACGGCGACGCCGATGCGGCCTCGGCAGGTGCTGACGCGGCCAGTCACACCGAAGCGGAGGCAGGCACAGACGCCGGTCAACCCACAGGCACGTCCAGCGCATTGGGCAGGCCGTTCGCGGATATCAGCGTCAACGTGCACGTTGACGGTGCCACCGGCAAGCTGATCGCCGAGTTGCCCGACGGGTCACGGCTGCCCGAGGCCGTGCTCGAAGAACTGGTCTGCAACGCCCGCCTCACCGGCTTCGTCTACGGCACCACGGGCACCGCCATCTGGCAGACCAAGACCTCGCGCACCGCCACCGACCGGCAACGTCGGGCGCTGCTCAAGGAGTGGGGCGGGTGCTTCCACTGCGCCGCGCGCCCGGACATGTGTCAGATACATCACATCGTGCCCGTCTCGCGGGGCGGGGCGACCAAGATCGACAACATGGTCCCCGTCTGCTGGGACTGCCATCAGAAGATCCACCACCACGGCTGGCAGATCCGTAAGCGACCCGGCGGGCAGCACAGCCTCCACCCGCCCAACAGCACCCACCACGGGCCCGCGCACGCCCCCAAGCAACCCCTGCTGTTCACGCAGGAAAGCCACGACCACGAAGACCCAGCAACATCGCCACCAAGCGACCTAGAGGTGGCCACGACAGCTTCGAGCCGGCATCCCCGCTCCGGATCCAGCGGGCCGGCGACCGCACGAGCCGCTCTCGGCCCGCGCCGCCCTACAGCCCGACGACCAGCACTCGAACCGCTTACCTAGCCCGACGCGCTCCGGCGTGACCGCCACACGCGCGGTCGGTACGGCCCACAACCAGCACCCGAACCGCTTGCCTAGCCCGACGTCGCGGCGAACCGCGGAACCCAACACCTGGCGAACGACCGGAGTACCGCGTGCGCATCACCCAGGCTGCGAGCCTCGCGGCAGGGCTTCCGCGCGGGGGTATGTCGGGAGGTGGTTACGCAGCGCAGGGGGATGTCGGAGAGGCAGTTCGGTCGGGAGTGGGCGCCGGCCCGCCGACCGAACTGAGCTCTGCGACAACCCCCGGCAATGATGCGGGATGATGCCCCGGTGACTGGCCCGACAACCCTCGGGACTCACGGCGGGCAACTGCGGCGAGCCGGCAGGTATTCTCACCCATGGTGAGTCGACCGGAAGCGGCAGCGAAGTTCCCCCGAGTGCTTGCCGCCTGCGGCCTCGTGCTGGCTCTTGCCGTCGGCGGCTGCGGCGGCGATGGCACCGGCGCGCCTCAAGAAGCCGTGGTGGGTGGCGATGCGCCTCGGGACGACGATGCCTCAGCCACAGCCTCGCAAGCACCCGGGGCCGGGGGTGAGGCGACACCCGCCACGCCTGAGGCAGCCCCCGCCGACGAGCCGTCCGCTGACAGCCCGGCAGCCGTGACCGAGGCCGGCGAGACCACCGGCGGCGCGAGCGCGACCACCGTTGCCGGGGACGGCGAACCCACGGGCGGCGACGGCACAGGCACGAGCGCTGATGGCGGCGAGCGGTCTGGCGACGGCGGCAGCGACGCGGCAGTCCCGAGCGGTGAGGGCGAGCCCACTGGCGGTGCCGGCACGGCCACCGGTGATGGGGATGCGACTCTTGCGACCGATGGCGGTGGCTCGACCGGTTCGAGCGACTCGCAGCCCGTGCCCACGACAGCCGCGCCCGCCACGAGTGCGCCTGCGACAACCAGTCAACCCTCCGCTACGGCGGCTCCGGCGACAACGACCGCTCCGACGACAACCACCACTACAGCGGCGCCAGCAACCACCACAGCTCCGGCCACGACCCGACCGCCCGCCACCACGACGGCGCGACCGACCACGACCACCACTACAACCACCATTGCACGGCTGGCCGGGCCGGGCGATGTGCCCGACCTGAGGATGCTTGATGTTTCCACGGGTGCCGAAGTCGAGCTTCAATCGTTGGTGGACGGCGACACGCCGCTGCTGTTCTGGTTCTGGGCGCCGCATTGACCGACCTGCCGGAGGGAGGCTCCGCAGCTCGAGCAGTTCGCTCGAAACAACGCCCAGCGCATCAAGGTGGTCGGACTCGGCGCACAGGACAGCCTCGACATGGCGCGCAACTTCGTGGCGCGGACCGGCGCCACGTTCACCATGCTCTGGAGCAGCTCCTTCGACTCGTGGCGACACTTCGGCGTCACCTCGCAGCCCAGGCTCGTGCTGCTCGACAGATCCGGCGTGCAGGCGGGCGCCACGATGAACCGCTTCGACGCGGCGCTCGTCGAGGAGCGGCTCAACGAGCTCAGCTGAGATACCCGCCGCTCTTGGTGCAGGCAACAAGGGCATCCCTCCAGGCGCCGGCCCTTCCCCACCGCGTTCCGACCGCGCCGACGCGCACGGGACGAAACCTCGTCATGGTCAGCAACCTTGCCGACCCCCTGCCCCGGCGCACGCGATCAGAGCTGCCCGCAACGCCGAGGGCAACGTCTTCTAGGACGCCTCCCCGTGCGTGCGAGGAGGCACTCTGTGACCAAAGTCACGACCGCCTAGAAACGCTCGGATTGACGCGCGCTCGGCGATAACGGCGCGTACGCTTCGCGCACAGGGGGGATCCCAATCCAAGGAAGGAAAACCCCAATGCCCAACCCAAGACCGCGGCGCTGGCTGCTGTGTCTGCTCGCGACCCTTGCGAGCCTCTCGCTCATCGCCGCTGCGTGCGGCGGAGACGACGATGACGGCGGCGGCGCCTCGGACACGCCGGCCGCTGCCTCGACCAGCAGCGACGAGGCCGGCAGCAACGCGGACAGCACCGGCGCGGCAGCCGCCGGTGACGACCGAGCACCCATGCCGGCAGCCGACCTTGGCTCGCTGTCCGGCGAGGTGAACATCTCGGGCTCGTCCACGGTGGAGCCGATCTCGATCCGTGTGGCCGAGCTGTTCGAGGAGGTCGCGCCCAACGTGGCTGTGACCGTGGACGGCCCCGGCACCGGCGACGGATTCAAGCTGTTCTGCGCCGGCGAGACCGACATCTCCGACGCATCCCGCCAGATCAAGGACTCCGAGAGGCAGGACTGCTTCGACGCAGGCATCAACAACATCGTCGAGCTCAAGGTCGGCGTGGACGGCATCGCCGTGATGACCAACGCCAACAACGACGCCGTGGAGTGCCTCACCTTCCCGCAGCTTTTCGACCTGATCGGGCCCAACTCCGAGTACACCAGGACCTGGGCCGACGCCTCCCCCGGCCTGCCCGACGCCCCGCTGGACATCTACGGCCCGGGCGAGGAGTCCGGCACCTTCGACTCCTTCATCGAGATCGTGCTCGAGGACATCGCAGAGGAGGTGGGCGCCGAGGCCACCACCCGCACCGACTACAACCCCTCAGGCGACGACAACGTGATCCTGCAGGGCATCCAGTCCAGCGACACCAGCCTCGGCTGGGTCGGCTTCGCCTTCGCGGTCAACGCCTCGGGCGTGAAGCTGATCGACATCGACAGCCTCAACGGCAACGGCTGCACCAGCGCCACCCCCGAGACCATCGCGTCGAACGAGTACCCCATCGCCCGCGACCTCTGGATCTACGTCAACGCAGACAGAGCCGCCGGCAACCCGGCCCTCGTCGCCTACCTGGACTTCTACGTGTCCGAACACCTCACAAGAGCCGTCAGCGAGGTCGGCTACGTGCCCCTCACCGAAGAGGCCCGCGCCGAGACCGCGCAGCGCTGGCACAGCCGCAGCACCATCGGCTAGAACACGCGAACGGACCGAGCAGCCTCGGGCCGAGCAAGCCCCTAGACTGAGCGCATCTGGACCGTTCGGACCGTTCACCTGTGACCGACACGAGCGTCGCACCGGCGAAGCCGCTGCCAAAGTCACTGCCAGAGCCTCTGACCGCCGATCATCTGCGGATCGCGCCTGCCCGCAGGCACCGCGAGGTGATCATCCGGTCGAGCCTGCTGCTGATGGCGCTCGTGTCGGTCCTGGTGAGCGGCCTGATCGTGTTCAGCCTCGTGCGCGAGGCCTGGGCCTTCGTCACGCAGGTCGTCTGGGCCGACACCTGGGGACAGCGCGGCTGGTTCCCCCGGCGGGGCCTCTATGACATCCCGTCGATCATTGTCCCGTCGCTCATCGTCACCGGCATCGCCATGGTCGTCGCAGGCCCGCTGGGGCTGGGCGCCGCCATCTACCTGGCCGAGTACGCCAACGCCAGGGTGCGGGCCTGGCTCAAGCCGTGCCTGGAGATCCTCGCCGGCATCCCGTCGGTCGTGCTGGGCTTCTTCGCCCTCACCTGGATCGCCCCCAACCTGGTCGGCCACATCGGCAGGCAGACGTTCCTGATCCTGGGCGCGGTGATCCTGCTCGCGTACGCAGCCGTGGCCGCCGGCATCGCCCGCAACAGGATCAGGCGCTACCGCGACGGCGCCGCGGACGCCTCCGCCCACATCGGCCTCATCGCCTCGATCGCGACCCTCGCACTGGTGCTGGTCGTGGGCGTCGCCTGGATGCTCAACGTCTGGCTGGACTTCGCCCCGAACGGCGCCGGATCCCTCGCCGCGGCCGGGATCGGGGTGGGGATACTCACCATCCCCCTGGTTGCGTCCATCTCCGAGGACGCCATGGCCGCCGTGCCGGACTCGCTCAGGGAGGCCTCCGCCGGCCTGGGGGCGCGGAAGATGAAGACCGCCACCATGGTGGTCGTGCCCGCCGCCATCTCCGGCATCGTCGCCGCCTTCATCGTGGCCGTCTCCCGTGCCATCGGCGAGACGATGGTGGTGTTCCTCGCCGGTGGCGCGACCGACGCCGCCCGATACACCGACTCCCCCTTCGAGGGGGGCCTGACCATGACCGCGGCCATGGCGTCGCTGGCCTCGGGCACCGACAACGTGGTCGGCGAGGGGCTCACGTTCCAGAGCCTCTACTTCGTCGGCCTGATGCTCTTCCTGATCACGCTCAGCCTCAACATCGTCGCCACCCGCTTCGTCTCGCGCGTGCGAGAGGCCTACTAGGACAGTGATCAGCCGCCTCTCCGATGACCGGTCGCGGGCGGCCATCGCCGCCTCGCTAGAGGGCCGCAAGCTGAACGCGCAGGGACTGCTGTTCCGTGCCGTCCTGCAGGCTTGCCTGCTGATCACGCTCACCGTGCTGGCCGTGCTGCTCATCACTGTCGTGGCGGACGGCACCGACCATCTCGGAAGCCGTTTCTGGGACTTCTTCAACGGCACGCTGCGCTCGCAGTCGGGCGACGAGCGCCTCGGCGTCCATCAGGGCGTCTACGGCTCGCTCTGGATCGCCATCATCGTCGCGCTGCTGGCATTTCCGGTCGGGATCGGCGCGGCCGTGTACCTTGAGGAGTACGCGCCACGCAACCGCTTCACCTCCTTCATCGAGGTCAACATCCGCAACCTCGCAGGCGTGCCTTCCGTCGTCTACGGCCTGCTGGGCCTGGCATTGCTGCTCGACGGACAGGTCTTCGGCCTCGACCGCCTCACCGGCGGGCGCTCCGCCCTCTCCGGCGGCATCACATTGGCCATCCTGGTGCTGCCGATCGTGATCATCACCGCCGGCGAGGCCATCCGGGCGGTCCCCGCCTCGCTGCGCGAGGGCGCCTACGGCGTGGGCGCCACCAGATGGGAGATGATCCGCACCCAGGTGTTGCCCTACGCGGCGCCGGGCATCCTCACGGGAACTCTGCTGTCGATGGCCAGGGCGGTGGGCGAGGCCGCTCCGCTGATCCTGGTGGGCGCGGTCACGGGGCGGCTCGGATCCAACCCGGGACTCTTGGACCTTGACGCCCTCACAGAGCGCTTCACCGCGCTGCCGATAGTGATCACCAGCTGGACCCAGCAGTCGGGCCGCGACCCCGGCTTCACGGCGGCCGCGGCGGCCGCGATCGTGGTGCTGCTCGCGTTCGTGCTGCTGGTCAACTCCGCGGCCATCATTCTGAGGAACAGATTCGAGAGAAAGCGAGCCTGAACCAAGTGCGAGCGAGACCGGCAGACGCCGAGCCTGACAGATTGGCGGGGGCGCCCACGACATCAGGGCCAGAGCAAGCGAGGGTGACAGATTGAGAGCGAGGGTGACAGATGTGGAGACCGACCCGGTGCCGATGACCGACCGCCTGCCAGGCGTGATCGAGCGTCCGGCAGCCACCGAGGTGGCCGCCGACCCGGATCCGGGCCAGAGCACAGGTCCGGACCAGGCGGCGCCGGCGCGCTCAGAGCAGGACCTGGTCTTCAGGTCGGAGGGCGTGAACGCCTACTACGGCGATTTCTGTGCGGTGCGCGACGTGACCTTCGACGTTCACCGCAACGAGATCATGGCGCTGATCGGACCCTCCGGGTGCGGCAAGTCGACCGTCCTGCGCTGCTACAACCGCATGAACGACCTGATACAAGGCGCCCGCGTGACCGGCACGATCACCTACCACGGCGTCGACCTCTATGACGAGCGAGTCGACCCGGTCGAGGTGCGGCGCCGCATCGGCATGGTGTTTCAGAAGCCGAACCCCTTCCCGAAGTCCATATACGACAACGTCGCCTATGGCCCCAGGGTCGCCGGACGCCGCAAGGGCCTCGACGAGATCGTCGAGAACTCGCTGCGCAAGGCGGCACTCTGGGACGAGGTGCGCGACCGCCTCAAGGACTCGGCCACCGGGCTCTCCGGCGGGCAGCAGCAGCGACTCTGCATCGCCCGCGCCATCGCGGTCGACCCGGACGTGCTGTTGATGGACGAACCCTGCTCGGCGCTCGATCCCATCGCCACCGCCCGCATCGAGGACCTGATGCAGGAGATCAAGCGGGACTACACGATCATGATCGTGACGCACAACATGCAGCAGGCCGCGCGCGTGAGTGACACCACAGCGTTCTTCACCACCGAGATCCACTCGCACAACGACGCCCGCACCGGCGTGCTAGTGGAAGTCGACTCCACGCAGAAGATCTTCTCCAACCCCTCCGACGAGCGGACCGAGAACTACGTGACCGGACGGTTCGGCTGATGGAGCACGTCATGCCACAACTCGTCCGAGGCGAGACCGAACCACGCGACCGGACGGTTCGGCTGACGAGCCTGGCCCGAGCATGACCGAGCAGACCCGCAAGACCTTCCACGCCGAGATCGACGAGATCAGCGAGCTCATCGTGGCGCTGGCGTCGAGGGCCGGCGAGACGGTGTCGCGGGCCACGGACGCGCTGCTGAACTATGACCTCGCCGAGGCCCACCTGCTGATCAACGACGGCAGCATCGACATGGCCGCCACCGAGATCGAGGAGCGGTGCCAGAGCCTGCTCGCGCTGCAACAGCCCATGGCCGGCGACCTGCGCCAGATCCTGGCCGTGATGTGGATCACCGCCGAGCTGGAACGCACCGGCGGCCTGGCCGGCAACATCTGCAAGGGCGCCCGCCGCATGTTCCGAACCGAGCTCCCCCCGAGGCTGCGGAGCCTGATCTCGGAGATGAACGAGGAGGCGATCCGGCTGATCCGGCTGTCGGTCGACTCCTACGCCGAGCGCGACGCCGGCCTGGCCAGTGCCCTGCACGACATCGACGACCGCCTCGACAGCCTCCACCGCACCTTCGTGAAATCGCTCCTAGAGGCCAGCCGCACGCACGATCTGGACGTCCAGCCCGCCGTTCAGCTGGCCCTGATCGGCCGCTACTACGAGCGCATCGGCGACCACGCCGTCAACGTCGCCGACCGGGTCCGCTACATGGTCTCGGGCGTGATGCCCTGGCGTGCCGGCGCCGGGGAGCATCGAGTGACGCCCGAGCGCGGCGGCGCCGGCGAGCATCGCAGCGGGTCCGAGGCCGGCAACCGGGCGTTCCCTGCCAACCCCGGCGAGGTGTCACCCAACGGCGGCAACCAGAGCTAGGGCCGGCTAAGCGCTGGCGTGAGAGCAGCGTTGGCGCTCGAGCCAGCCCAGCAGCACGGCCACGGCCCTGGGATCGTGGCGGAGGTGGTGCCCGGCGCCGCTGATGATCCGCAAATCCGAGCCGGGATGGGCGTCCGCGAGGACGCGGGCGTCGAACACCGGCACCGTCTCATCGTCGCTGCCGTGCAGCACCAGCAGGGAGCGGTCGCCCAGCGACTCAGCGGCCTCGGTGGCGCGCACGGCGCGGATCTCGGCCGCCCAGCGGTCGAAGCGGCGCGGGAAGTCCGGATCCCGCACAACGCCCACCTCGCGCGCCCACACGAGCAGCTTGCGGGGGTTGCGGGCCCAGTCCTCGAAGTCGGCCGGCGCGGCCACTGCGGCCGCGCCGCGCACCCGCTGGTCGCGGCTCGCCACCACCACCGCGAGCGCCCCGCCGGTCCCGAATCCGATCAGCCAGATGCCGTCGCAGGCTGCCTCCGAGTCCAGGAAGTCGACCGCGCCGGCGAGATCGCGCCTCCACCCGTCGAGCGAGAAGTCGCCCCCGGACCCGTTCACGCCCCGGCAGGCGAAGGTCACCGCGGCGAAGCCCGCCTCGGCCGCCACCACATCGGCGAGCGCGGGCATCGTGACGGTCGAGTTGATGCCGCCGCCGGGCTCCGCGGGAAAGCCGTGAACGATCACCACGGCCGGTTGCGGCGACGCGTTGCGACCCGGGCGGGCCAGGTGGGCCGCCAGCTCGTTGCCATCGACCACGAACCGGCGCTCCATCACGGCAACCTACAGTCGCGCCCGTGCCACCGGCTCAGCCCGGCCGCTGCCTTGAGCCACTGGCGTTACAGCACACGCGCTGCCTCATGTGGCACCGGCGCCGGCGGCTCAGCCCAGCCTGCCGTCACCGGAGAGGCCGGCAACCCAGGCCGCGCATCCCGCGGCGCCTGCCGCGGCCGACGTGGGCCTGCCGGCACTCACTCCCTATGCCGGGTCGTCGCTGACGCTGAGGGCGCCGATCTCGGCCAGGTATCCGAGCCCGGCGTCGAGGATGCACACGACGTGCACCGCGTCGGGGCCGCCCTCGGCGATCGAGCGGGCCACGACGGCGTCGCAGGCGGCGTCGGTGTCGGCCGTGGCCACGGCGTCCACCGCCACCGCGGCATCGCCCAGCTCGGATCCGTGGCTCGTGGCCAGGCCCACCTCGGCGAACCAGTCGAGGTGCCAGCCGAGCACCCGGCGCACCTCGTCGTAGCTGACCGCGGAGGCCACCTCCTCGGGCAGGCGTCCGGCCACGTACTCGACGGCATCCGGCAGCCGGTACACCGACGGCGCCGTCTCGGCCTCCAGGCGGCCCACCGCGGCACCGACCGCTGTGAGCGCAATCGCCGTCACGGCCGCCACCCCGACCGCGACGATCAGCCAGATCACGGCCGATCAACCAGACCAGGCACAAACAACCAGACCACGGCCAAACAAGCCAGGCCGGGAACAACCAGCCAGACCACGCGGCCCCGACCGCCCTGCGATCGCCGAGGTCGTGCCGGGGCGAGCGAAACCCGATCCGCCCGCCGACCCCTAGAGGCCGATCCGCTGGGCGAGCAGCTCCCGGTGGTAGGTGGGGTCGCCGAACAGCAGCTCGGAGCTCTTGGCCCGCTTGAAGTAGAGGTGGGCGGGATGCTCCCAGGTGAAGCCGATCCCGCCATGGATCTGGATGTTCTCGGCTGCGGCATGGAAGTACGCCTCCGAGCAGTAGCTCTTGGCCAGCGACGCCACCTGCGGCAGCTCGTCGTTCATCTCCGCCGCGCACCAGCCCGCGTAGTAGGCGGCCGACTTCGCCGACTCAACTTCTAGGAGCATGTCCGCGCACTTGTGCTTGATGGCCTGGAAAGAGCCGATGGGCCGCCCGAACTGCACCCTGACCTTGGCGTACTCCACGGACATGTCCAGGCAGCGCTGTGCCCCACCGACCTGTTCGGCAGCCAGCGCCACGGCGGCGAGGTCGAGAACGGTCTCCAGCACCCCCCAGCCCTCGCCCTCGGCGCCGATCAGGGCAGCCTCGGTGTTCTCGAAAGTGAGTCTGGCCTGCTTGCGGGTCTGGTCCATGGTGGACAGCGCCGTGCGGCCGACGCCGGCAGCGGCGGGATCCACGGTGAACAGCGAGACGCCGCGGGCGGTGCGCGCCGCGACGATGAGAAGGTTGGCGGTGTGCCCGTCGAGCACGTACATCTTCACCCCGTCGAGGCGCCACGAGCCGCCCGCGGGCACCGCGGTCATGGTGACGCCGGACTCGTCCCAGCGGCCGTTCTGCTCGGTGAAGGCGAGCGCGGCGCGTGTCTCGCCCGAGGCGATGCCCGGCAGGTGCGCCCGCTTGGCGTCCTCGTCGCCGCACAGCATCAGCGTGTTGGCGGCCAGCACCGCCGACGAGAAGAAGGGGGCGCAAAGCAGCGCACGGCCCATCTCCTCGAGCACCACGATCTGCTCCACGCGCGTGAATCCCTGGCCGCCGTATGCCTCGGGGATGGTCAGCGCGGGCAGCCCCATCTGGTTTGACATCTGGGCCCAGACCTCGTCGTCGAACCCGCGCTCGGTGTCCATCTGCTCCCGCACCGCGGACTCGGGCGACTTCTCGTCCAGGAAGTCGCGGACGAACTCGCGCAGCTGCTCCTGCTCGTCGGTGAATGCGAAGTTCACGTGGGTTCTCCTCTGCGGCGCTTCTGGCCCTCAAGACGTTTTCGTTGTGCGCAAAGCTACCGGATGCGCCCCGAAAGGATGATGCGCTGATCGGGTGGCAGTCCCGAGCCCAGGCGGCAGGCGCGCTCTGAGGGCGCCACGCGCGGTATGCGCGCCGAATGCTCGCGCCAAGTGTGCCGAGCCCCTGCGCAGCCGTAGGATCACAGCGTGCCGGACACCCCGCTGTTCGAGATCGACGGCCTGCACGCGACCGTGGCCGACGGCGACGTCGAGATCCTGCGCGGCGTCGATCTGGTGGTGCGCGCCGGCGAGCTGCACGTCCTGATGGGTCCCAACGGATCGGGCAAGTCCACCCTGGCAGCGACGCTTCTCGGCAGCCCCGAGTACCAGGTCACCGCGGGATCGATCCGCTTCAAGGGCGAGGACGTCACCGGCTGGCCGCCCGAGGTGCGGGCCAAGGCCGGCCTGTTCCTGGCGTTCCAGTACCCCCAGGAGATCCCCGGCGTGACCATCCGCAACTTCCTCACGCAAGCGCTGCAGGCACGCAAGGGCACCGAGGTCAGCTCGATCGAGACCTACATGGCCATGCGGGAGTGGATGGAGCGCCTGGCCATCGAGTCGTCGCTGATGGAGCGCTACCTCAACGAGGGGTTCTCGGGAGGCGAGAAGAAGCGCAACGAGATCCTGCAGCTGGCGGTGCTCGAGCCCGACATGGCCATACTCGACGAGACCGACACGGGCCTTGACATCGACGCGCTGCGCATCGTGGCCACGGGCCTGCGCGAGGTGCGCTCGGAGCGGCCCGGCCTCGGCGTGCTGGCCATCACCCACTTCAAGCGGATCCTCGTCGCCGGGCTCGAGCCGGACCGGGTGCATGTGCTGATGGACGGGCGCATCGCCGAGAGCGGCGGCGCCGAGCTGGCCGACCGGCTCGAGCGCGAGGGATACGAGCGGCGCACGTCGTGAGCAACGCAGGCAACCCGCACGACCCGGCCGCGGTTAGCGGCGCGGGCATCGGCTCCGGCGCCAAGGCGGAGTTCCCGCTGCTGCGCCGCTCCGTGGGCGGCAGGCCCATCGTCTATCTCGACTCGGCCGCGTCGTCGCAGAAGCCCCGCTGCGTGCTCGACGCCATGAACGACTACTACGAGACCATCAACGCCAACGTGCACCGTGGCGCCTACGAGATCGCCGCGGCCGCCACCGAGGCCATGGAGGCGTCCCGCCGCACCGTCGCTGCGTTCGTGAACGCGCCGTCGCCCGACGAGATCGTCTTCACCAAGAACGTCACCGAGTCGATCAACCTGGTGGCCCGCTCCTGGGGGGGCGCCAACCTCGGCCCCGGCGACGCCGTGGTGATCACCGAGATGGAGCACCACGCCAACATCGTGCCCTGGCAGATCATGGCCGCCGAACGCGGCTTCGAGCTGCGCTGGATACCCGTCGACTCCGGCGGCGAGCTCGACCTGAGCGATCTGGACCGGCTCCTCGACGGGGCCAAGCTGCTGGGCGTCACCGCCATGAGCAACGTGCTGGGCACGCTCAACCCGATCCGCCGCCTGGCCGATGCGGCGCACGCGGCGGGCGCGCTCATCCTCGTGGACGCGGCGCAATACGTGCCGCATCTGCCCACCGACGTGCAGGCGCTCGGCGCCGACTTCCTCGGCTTCACCGGCCACAAGATGTGCGGCCCCACCGGCATCGGCGTGCTGTGGGCCCGGGCCGAGCTGCTGGAGGCGATGCCGCCGTTCCTGGGCGGCGGCGAGATGATCCTCGACGTCCGCAAGGACGGCTTCCTGGCCAACAACATCCCCCACAAGTTCGAGGCCGGGACGCCGCCCATCGCGGAGATCGTCGGCCTCGGCGCGGCCGTCGCCTACCTGGAGGGCCTCGGCATGGACCGGGTCCGCTCCCACGAGGTGAGCCTGACCGGCTACGCGCTGCGCACGCTGCAGGAGCGCTACGGCGCCGACCTGGACGTTCACGGCCCGGCCGAGCCGGCCTGCCGCGGCGGCGTCCTGTCGATGAGCTTCCGCGACATCCACCCCCACGACCTGTCGCAGGTGCTCGACCATCACGGGGTGTGCGTGCGAGCGGGCCACCATTGCGCCAAGCCGCTGATGCGCTGCCTCGGGATGCCCGCCACGGCCAGGGCCTCCCTTTATGTGTACAACGACACCTCCGACGTGGACGCCCTCGCAGACGCCCTGGGCGCCGCGGGCGACTTCTTCTGCGGGTAGGGGGGCGTGGCGTGAGCGGCGTTGGCTTGAGGAGCGTGGCGTGAGCGGTCTGGAGGACCTTTACCGCGAGATCATCCTCGACCACTACCGCAACCCCCGCAACCGCGGCGAGCTGGAGGTCCCGCCGGCGGTGCAGGCAGTGGGCTTCAACCCCCTGTGCGGCGACGAGGTGGTCGTCTACCTGCACGTGCGCGACGGCGTGATCTCGGAGGTGTCGACGGGCGGCCAGGGATGCTCCATCAGCCAGTCCTCGGCGTCGATGATGTCCACCGCCGTCAAGGGTCGCAAGGTGTCCGAGGCACGCCAACTCGTGAGTTCCTTCAAGCGGATGATGTCCATCCACGGGAGCGGCATCGGCGGCGCCGGCGATGATCTGGACGGCGAGCCCGAGAGCGCGGAGGGATCGGGCGAGGTGAAGCTCGGGGACTTGGAGGCGCTGCGGGGCGTGGTGAAGTTCCCGGTGCGCATCAAGTGCGCAACGCTGTCATGGAACACCCTGGTGCAGGCGATCGACGAGACCCTGGCCTAAGCGACCGACGCCGGCAGCGCATCTCGGCAGCACCCTTGCCCGAAGGCGTTGCCTCGGCACCGTCGCGCACCGGTGAGACAAGTGTTCTAGAGCGTGTGCTGAGCCTCCCCGCCGCTGCGTTCGTCTTGAGCACGATGCCCCGGCGCAACAAGTTCACTGGGCGCGTGCACTGAGCCCAAGGGTGACCATCGCCGGGCGGCGTTGCCTGCTGGTGACGGTCTGGCCTACTGGTGAGGCTCTGAGAGCAGTTCCTTGAGAGCGGGACCGTAGGCGGCCAGCTTGGCCGGGCCGATCCCGGGCACGGCGAGCAGGGCATCGTCGGTAGTGGGGCGGCTGCGAGCCAGATGCCGCATCACGGCGTCGGAGAACACAACATAGGCCGGAACCTGCTCGGCTCGGGTCTGCTCTAGCCGCCAGGCACGCAGGCGCTGGAAGGTCGCAGCGGCCTCCGGCTCGGCTGCCTCATCGATGGGCGGGCTCTGAAACCCCGATGCCGAGGATGTAGGCACCCGTGTCCCAGTCGTCCTGGCAGCTGACGGCCGGCTGGACCTGGCCGGCACGGAGGCCGCATGTGCGCTGGCCGTGGTCGCTTTGGTTGTGGCTTCCGGTCCGCTGGGCGGAGTCGTATCGGCACTGTGCCGGCTGTCGGGACTCGGCTTGAAGCGCCAGGCCGTCTCGTTGATGAACGGGGACTGCGGGCCGTCAGCGATGATCAGCACGGACTCCGAGCACCGGGTGAGCGCCACGTGGAAGACGCGACGCTCCTCCTCGGTGTCGCCGGCCAGGCGGTGCGGCATCAGTCCCTCGGTGGCTGACAGCAGTATCACATGGGGCCACTCCAGGCCCTTGACCCGGTGAACGGTGGCCAGGCGCACGCCGCTCCCCCACGATGCGCGCCCGATCCGCGGGGCGACCTCGCCGGAGCCGCCGCCGCTGCCTGGCTTGCGGAGCCGGGCCGCCAGCCACGCCTCGAAGCCCGCCGGATCGTCGCAATGCGGCGCCACCGACAGCAGCGCCCTCAGGTCGTCGCCGTGAGCGGAGCGGTCCACCGACCGGCGCGAGGCGTCGAGCCGCTCGTCGAGGCTGGCGCCGAGTTGGACGCCGTCGCGCACCGCCTCCAGCAGTCGCTGCGTGCCGGCGCCGTCACGGGCCAGCTCGCCCAGGCGCTCCACGTCATCCGCGAAGGCAGCGACCTTCTGGGCGGTCCGCTCATCTGAGATCCGCCCGGCCAGCCGCCGCAGCGCGCCCACGTTGCGCTGCTCCGCGATCCACTCGACGACCCGCGGCGAGATGCCCCGCGGCGGGCGGCGCGCCGCCGTGGCCAGTGCCGGTGCGGGCAGCCGGGCGGTCCCCGATGTGGCCAGCCTGAGCCATGCAAGCATCGCCGCGACCCCCGTGCGCTCCAAGAACCACGGCCCGACCGGGGCCATGTGATCGATGCCAGCCTCCGACAGCAGGATCTGCGGTGCCAGCAGCGTGCTGTTGACCCTGGTCAGCACCGCGATGTCCTCAAGCCTCGCGCCTCCGGCGATGAGGGTGCCAACCCGCTCGACCACTGCCGAGCCGCCGTCATCTGACCTCACCGTCTCCAGCGGCGCCAGCGCAGCCGCTCTCGGAGAAGACCCCACCACAGAACCGCCCTCGACACTCATCACCGTCTCCACCGGCGCCAGCGCAAAATCGCTCTCGCCAGTCATCACCGTCTCAACAGGCGCCGGTGCAACCATCTTCGGAGGACACGCCAGAAGCGAGCCGGTACCTGGCGCCGCAGCCTCCACCGGCTGCTCGACGGCGCGGGCGGGGTGGTCGGGGCGGGGCTCGATGTCCTTGGCGATGCGGTACCGGTTGTGCGACAGCAGGTTCGCGGCGGCCTCCACCACCGCAGGCGGGCACCGGTAGTTGACGTTCAGCAGGTGCCTGCAGGCGCCGGGGAACCAGCGCTCGTACTCGACCAGCCAGCGCGGCGAGGCCCCCGAGTAGCCGTAGATGGTCTGATCGTCGTCGCCCACGCCGAAGACGTCGGCTCTGGGGCCTGCCAGCAGGCGGATCATCAGCAGGTGCGCCGGAGTGAGGTCCTGGAACTCGTCCACCAGCAGCACGCCGCAGGCTCGGCGGGCCGCGGCGCGCGCCGCCGGGTCGGTGAGCAGCACGTCGATGGCCCGCACGATCTGATGGTCGAAGTCGACGACCTCGCGCTCTGCGAGAGCCTCGGCGTACGCGGGGGCCAACTCCGCGAAGCCGGCCACATCGGGATAGAAGTCGCGCTCCACCTCCGCCGGATCCCGCAGGCCCAGCCGCGAGGCCGTCAGCGCTTCCAGCCACGGCGCCAGCGGATCGGTCATGGCACGGCGGCGGCGCCGGGGCGAGCGCTCCCCCACCAGGCCGTGCAGGATGTCGCGCGCCTGCATCTCGTCGATCACCTCCACCCTGCCGTGACTGCGGGGCGCGGCGAACGGGCCGGTGCCGTTGCAGGCGGCCAGCGCCAGGCTGTTCAGGGTGCGCACCTTCAGGCCGGGCAGATCCGCGGTGCGCTCCTGCATCTCGGCGCGGGCCCGCACGTTGTAGGCGACCAGGCACGCCGCGGCGGGCGCCACCCCGAGGTCGCGCACCAGCCAGCGGGCCCGCTCGGTGAGCACCCGCGTCTTGCCCGAGCCGGCGGGCGCCACTATGCAGGCGCCCCCTCCCAGGTGGCCCACCGCCTCGCGCTGATCCGGCGCCAGCTCCGCGGCCGGCTCGCTGCGATGCAACACGGCCAGGCTGCCGGCGGCCAGGTTCGCGGCCGGTATCAGCGGCACGCCCATGAGATCCGCCGGATCGAACGCCTGCAGCGGACCGCCGTCGCACCAGGCTGCGCCGGTCGCGGTGGCGACGTCTCCGGGGCTGCCCACCGCAGCGGGGCGCGCTCCCAGAGCGAGGGCGCGATCGAGCGGGGCGAAACGCGGCCGGTCTGGATCCCGAGCGTCGACTGTGTTTGAGGTCAGCAGGTGGTGCCACACCTCGTCGGTGAGCGTGAGGCCGGGGCTCCACCCCCACCACGGCGCCTCCAAAACCGGCTCATGCTGCTGCAGGGGGCCATCGACCTCGATCACCAGCCGCTCCCGGTGGCACCAGGCAGCACGCAGGCGACGGCCCGCGTCCGGGTCGGGCTCCTCGGGTCGCACCCGCACTCTCGGGCACCGCTCCCAGGGACTCGGCGGGGGCTGCCCCGGCAAGACCAGGACGCTGCGGCCCAGGCAATCAGGACCTGCGGCACCCTCGGCGCCGCTCGCAGCCGGCGTCATCGCAGCATCATCGTTACATCTTGCCAAGCGCGCTCACGCAGGCACGCCACCAGCCGGCGCTCCGGACGCAGATGGCAACACGGCACACCGCGAGGCGACACCCGGCAACGCGCGCCCGCACGGATCGCGGGCCGGCCATGTTGCGCTCGCCCTATAGTCGAGATGTGAGCGACCAGCCGCGGGCCGACTGGTACACCGATCCAGAGGACTCCTCGCAGTACCGCTACTGGGACGGCTCGGCATGGACCGAGCACCGGGCGCCCCGACACACCGAGCCGCAGCCGGGTCCGCATACTCCCGAGTCCGGCCTGCGCCCGGCAGGTCAGCTGATCAGCGGCTCCTTCGCCCTGGTGAGGCGCCTGTGGCGCGGCTTGCTCTTGGCGGCCGCAGTTACCTCGGCCGGCATTGCGCTCGCGTGGTGGGGCAGCCTCACCACCGCGAACCGGATCCTTGACGGCCGGCTCGACGAGATCCTCGACCGGATCAGCGAGCCCGACTTCGACCCGAACGCTCCCGAGCACGAGGAGTACTTCAGCTCGCTCACGTATGACTGGTCGCCGGGGAGCTTCGTGCCCCTGACGCTGGGCTCGCTGATCGCTTGGCTCGTCATCGCACTCGTCGTCACGGCGGTGATCATCGCGTCCGCCAGTGACCTAGACGGCCGAGCGCCGACCCTGGCCGCGACGTTGAGGCAGACCCGTCAGCGGATCCTGCGAATGATGGGAGTTCAACTGAAGATTGCGGCGCTCCTGCTGGCCGCGATCATCATCCTGCTGCTGCCCGCCATCGTGTCACCCTGGCTGCTGCTCCTGACGGTTCCCGCGATGTTGGCGGTTGCCGTCGTGTGGGGCACCGTGCTCCAGATCGCGTTCGTCGTGGCCGCGACCGGCCCGGCGAAGCCCTCCATCCGGTACACGTTGCAACTGGTGCGGGGACGGTTCTGGGGAACGTTCGGGAGGCTGCTGCTCGTCGGGGTGATCGTCACCGTAATCGCATTCGTCATCGGGCTGTCGCTCTCGATCGCCACCGGCACCGGCGAGGAGCCCTTCCACGTGGTCCAGCTGATCGACGGCGTCATCGCAGCCATGGTGGGCTGGGTGGCGACGGCAGCCACCGTCATCGTCTACCGCGAACTAGGCGGAGAGTCCGGCTAGCCCCCACCGGACACAACCCGCCCAGCCCGCCGGGTCCGCCAACCCAGGCCGCCAGGAGAGCCGGAACTCGAATCGGAGTCCGGCTGATCGGGGTCCTAGTCAGCCGGCAATGCCGTCGACGCGCTGGACGAAGTCACGGTCGCGAGCCGTCAGGCCGCCTGCGTCGTGGCTGGTGATCGCCAGCTCCACCCGGTTGTAGACATTCGACCACTCGGGATGATGGAAGAGTCGCTCCGCTATCAGCGCCACATGCGCCATGAAAGCGAACGCGGCCCGGAAGTCTGCGAACTCATAGGAGCGGCGCAACACCTCGCCGTCGCGGCGCCACCGGGGATGCGCGGCCAGAAGCTCAGCGATCTCCGACTCGGTGAGCAGTCCGCCAGCGCTCATCGGAACCGATGCTACCCCCGCCACCTGCCACCTGCCGGCCGCCCACCCGTGACACGGGCGCACAACCTCACGCAGGCCGACAACCAGCTACCTGCGATCTCGCCGAACCTCACGCCAGGAGGTCGGCGAAGGGATCTCCGAAGGGGTCGGTGAAGGGGTTCGCGGCGGTGCCGGGATCGGGCCGGGGCAGAGCCGCGGTCCAGCGTTCATAGCCCTCGGCCTCCAGCTGCTCGGCCAGCTCGACGCCGCCGGACTCCTGCACCCGCCCGCCCGCGAACACGTGGACCATGTCGGGCCGGAGGTGATCGAAGACCTTGCTCGAGTGGGTGATCGTCAGCACGCCGAGGCCGTCGTGGGTGGTGGCGTGCTCGATACGGTCGCCCACGAGACGCAGCGCATCCACGTCAAGGCCCGAGTCCAGCTCGTCGACGACGGCGAAGGCGGGTGCCAGCACGCCGAGCTGCAGCGCCTCGTTGCGCTTGCGCTCGCCACCGGACAGGTCGACGTTCACGGGCCGCGCCAAGAACCTCTCGTCGAAGCCGATCCGCTCGGCCTCCTCGCGCATCCGCTCGGCCACGGCCGCGCCCTCGGGCGTGCACACCGACTCGGTGAGCATGTCCAGCAGCGAGACGCCCGGAACCTCGGTGGGGTACTGCATGGTCAGGAACAGCCCCGCCTCGGCGCGACGCCACGCCGGCAGCCCCAACAACTCCGTGCCGTCGAGGCGCACCGAGCCGCCGGACACCCCGTAGCCGCCGCGGCCGGCGATCACGTGGGCCAGCGTCGACTTCCCCGAGCCGTTGGGTCCCATGACCGCGTGAACCTCTCCGGCTCGCACCTCTAAGTCGACGCCCGTGAGGATCTCACGTCCCGCCACCGAGGCCCGCAGCCCCTCGATCACCAGGGTGCTCACAGCACGCCCCCCGCCATGACCGCGCCCTGCCGCCCACGACACGCCCAAGTCACGACACGGCCGCTTGTCAAGCAGGAGTGCCTGGGCGCAACCACCTCGATCACCGAAGGAACCACTCACCCGTCCTCGGCCGCCGCGCTGTCCAGTTTCAGCACGATCATCCCGTCAACCACAGACACGTCGTATGAAGGCACCGCACGGGTCGCCGGCAGTGAGAGCGGCTCGCCGGTCGCGAGATCGAACATGGCCCCGTGGGCCGCGCACTCGATCGCACAGTCGTCGGGCTCGACCCACCCCTCCGAGAGCGACACCTCGGCGTGGCTGCAGGTGTCGCCGATGGCATACACGTCGTCGCCGACGCGCACCACCGCAACGCTGTGGCCGGCGACCTCGACCCTCCGTGCCGAGTCCGGCGCAAGATCGTCCAAGCCGAACAGCTCATAGGTCGCCATCGTCACCCCTCCCGCTCATGCCTGCCCTGATCAAGCCTGCCATTGCCGGATCATGCCGCCCGATCTGGCGCCTGGCTCAACATCTCGTTGAGCTTGAGGTCGAGACTTTGGCGCACCCATTCACCGACCGAGCCGACCGGCAGCTTGCCGATCACCTCGTCGAAGAACCCGGCAACGATCAGGCGCTCGGCCGCAGCCGTCGGCACGCCCCGGCTCTCCAAGTAGAAGACCTGGTCGGGATCGACGGGGCCGACGGCGGAGGCGTGGCTGCACCGCACGTCGTTGTTCTCGATCTCCAGGTTCGGCACCGATTCCGCCCAGGCGTCGTCGCTGAGCTTGAGGTTGCGGTTCGTCTGGAAGGCGTTGGCGCCACGGGCGTCGGGACGGATTCGGATGAGCCCCGTGTACACGCTGCGGGCCGCGTCGCCCACGGCGCCCTTGTAGAGCAGGTTGGAGCCCGTGTCGGGCGCGGCGTGGTCCTGGTAGGTGCGGAAATCGAGCACCTGATCGCCCGAGCCGAAGTACGCGCACAGCAGGTCGCCGGCTGCGCCCCGGCCCAGGAGCCGGGTGTCCGTGCTGGTGCGGGCGTAGGCCCCGCCGAGAGCGACCGATGCGGCCACGAGCGAGGCGTCCTGCTCCACCCGGGCGACCTGCGCCGCGATCTGCCAGGCGCGATGGTCGTGTGTCTGCAGGTTCAGGTAGCCGAGACGGGCCGCCTGTGCCAGATGCAGCTCCACGACCGGCACGACGAGCGCCGCGCCCGCCGAGCGCTGGACGTCGAGCACGGTTGCCCGCGCGTCACGCCCGAGGCGCACCACCAGCCGCGGGAAGCTCGCCGCGCCGGGCGAGCAGCCGTGGTGGCGCACCACGATCGCGCCCCGCACCGCGGCACCGGCCGGAACATCGATCAGCAGCGGTGTGGGAGTGAAGGCGTCGTTGAGCAGCGTGAAGTAGTCGCGGGGCTCGCCCGACACGGCGCCAAGCAACTCGGGTCCCTCGGGGGCCCCGCTCAGCGGCCCCACGAACACACCCTCCGACGCCAGCGCATCCACGCCGCCGGCGGCCACCATGTGACCGTCGGCGACATCCACCACGGCGACCGCGTCCGCGCCTGGGATATCGCCCTGTCCATCCGCTCCGGGAGCGTCGATCACACCGTTCGCCGGGCGATACGAACCCAGGTCGAAGTCGGAGATCGCGCTGTAGCGCCACTCCTCGGCGGCCGCGGTGGGCAGCTCAGCGGCCGCGAAGCGCTCCGCGGCCGCGGCCCGGCGCTGCACCAGCCACTTCGGGCCCGCCAGCGCCCGGGCTGCATCGACAGTGAAATCGTGCGCCAAGTCAGCCGCCGTCGCGGTACCGCTTGCGGAACCGCTCGCCGAGGCCGCCGCCCGAGGAGGGACCTTGGCCTCGGCCGCCCTTGTTGCCCTTGCCCTTGGTGTTCTTGTTGCCCTTGCGGTTGCCCTTGGACTTCTTGCGGCCCTTGGGCCCGCCCCGGCGCTTGCGCCGCTCCACCTCGATGTCCGCGTAGATGTCGGGGGCGGCGGCGTTGACGATGTCCTCGGCCTCGTCGAGCAGGGCGCCGATGCTGTCGTCGTTTCCCAGGCTGGCCGGCTCGGGCGGCGTCTCAGGCGTGACCAGCGACCCGTAGCTCCAGTTCACGTCGGCCAGGCGACGGGTGTAGGACTGGCAGTCCTCGGGGCAGCGCCAGGGCGCCTCCGGCGCCAGGTCCAGATCGCACTTGCGCACGGTGTCACCGTTGGGATAGGTGCGCGACTCGAAGTACTTGCAGTCCTGGCGCATCGGCATGCCCACAGTGTGGCAAGCCGCGTGCCGTTCGCGTCGCATCCGCGAGGTGCAGGTGCGCCGCAGGGACTTCTGCCCGACCCTCCTAGCCGACGCTGCCCTCCATCTGCAGCTCGATGAGGCGGCTCCACTCCACCGCGTACTCCATCGGCAGCGTGCGGGTGACCGGCTCGATGAAGCCGTTGACGATCATGCCCATGGCCTGCTCCTCGGTGAGGCCGCGGCTCTGCAGGTAGAAGAGCTGGTCGTCGGCGACCTTGGACACGGTGGCCTCGTGGCCGATCACGGCGTCGCCCGAGCCGACCTCCATGTACGGGTAGGTGTCCGACACCGAGTCGGGGTCGAGGATCAGCGCGTCGCACTGCACGTGGCTCTTGCAGCCGCCGGCGTCGTCCTCCACCCGCACGAGCCCCCGGTACGAGGTGCGTCCGCCCCCCGAGGAGACCGACTTGGAGACGATCTTGGAGGTCGTCTCAGGCGCGGCGTGGGTCATCTTGGCGCCGGTGTCCTGATGCTGGCCCGGCCCCGCGTAGGCCACCGAGAGCACCTCCCCCGACGCCTTGGGGCCCACCATCACCACGGCCGGGTACTTCATCGTCAGCTTCGAGCCGATGTTGCCGTCGATCCATTCCATGTGACCCTCGGCCTCCACCCGGGCCCGCTTGGTCACGAGGTTGTAGACGTTGTCGGACCAGTTCTGGATGGTGGTGTAGGTCACCCGGGCGGAGCGCCCCACCAGGATCTCCACCACGGCCGAGTGCAGCGAGTCGGTGGAGTAGGTGGGAGCGGAGCAGCCCTCGATGTAGTGGACCTTGGAGCCCTCGTCGGCGATGATGAGGGTGCGCTCGAACTGGCCCATGTTCTCGGCGTTGATGCGGAAGTAGGCCTGCAGCGGCGCCTCCACCTCCACGCCGGGCGGGACGTAGATGAACGAGCCGCCCGACCACACCGAGGAGTTCAGCGCGGCGAACTTGTTGTCGTTGGGCGGGATGACGCTGCCGAAGTAGCGCTTCACGAGCTGCGGGTACTCCCGCAGGGCGGTGTCCATGTCGCAGAACAGCACGCCCTGGGCCTCGAGGTCCTCGCGGTTGCGGTGGTAGACGACCTCGCTCTCGTACTGTGCCGTGACGCCGGCCAGGTACTTGCGCTCGGCCTCGGGGATGCCCAGGCGCTCGTAGGTGTTCTTGATCGACTCGGGCACCATGTCCCAGTCGCTGGCCAGGGATTCGGTCGGCTTGATGTAGTAGTAGATGTCGTCGAAGTCGATGCCGGAGGTGTCGCCGCCCCACCTCGGGCGGGGCCGCCGCTCGAAGCGCCGGTGCGACTTGAGGCGGAAGTCGAGCATCCACTGCGGCTCGCCCTTGAGCCACGACATCTCCGTGATGATGTCTGAGTCGAGCCCCTTCTTGGGCTTGAAGACGTAGTCCTCCTCATCGCTCCAGCCGAGCTGGTAGCGGCTGAGGTCGACGCCGATGTCCGCTGTCGTCATGGGCTGACCTCCCGGCTGCATTCCATGCACCCCAAGCTACCGCCCCGTGTGACAATCACCCGGCCCATCGCCCCGCATCCACTCGGCCCCGCCGGATCCTGGCCCCGGCTCGCCGCTCCTGCCCGCAGCACTCACGCCACCGCCCGGCACGCAGGCAGGCGGGTCAGCAGCCCCTGAAGGTTTGCGGTTTCTGCCCGCTGCGCCTTCGGCGGCGGGACAGGAACCCCGCCTCCGGCGGCACTCTCAGTCGATGCGGCGGAGCTCCGCGCGGTAGCGGTGGATGCGCTCGGCGTATGCCTCGGAGTTCCTCAGGTTCTGGCCGGGCTTGAGCGCGTTCTCGCGGATGCGCGCCGGAGTTCCCAGCGCCATGGCGTCGCGCGGCACCACCATCGCGCGGGTCACGGTGGCGTTGGCGCCCACCAGGGCGTGGGGACCGACACGCGCCTCGTGCAGCACGACCGAGCCGACGCCGATGAGCGAGGCGTCATACACCGTGCAGCCCTCGAGGTGGGCCTGGTGGCCGATGGTGCAGTCGTCGCCGACGATCGTGGGAAGCTCCGGGGTGCAGTGGATCACCGCGCCGTCCTGGACGTTGCTGCGGGCCCCGATACGGATGAGGCCGTCGTCGCCACGCAGCACCGCGCACGGCCACACGGAGGCCTGCGGGCCCAGCACGACGTCGCCGATCACGACCGCAAGCGGGTGGACATAGGCCGTGGGATCGATCCAGGGCCGGAGGTCGCCCAGCGCGTAGACGGCCATCTAGCGACGAGTGCCGCGCACCCGAGCGCACCGTGTGAACGGCACGCGGTCGCCCAGCGCGTAGACGGCCATCTAGAGCGCGGCGACGCCGTGATAGCCGCCCTGGAAGAAGACCAGCGGCGCCGGGGGTGACCCGGCCGCGCCCGCGGCAGCGGTGTCGAGGGCCACGACCCGTCCGACCACGATGTCGTGGTCCCCGACGCTGTAGACGTTATGCGCGACGCAGTCGATCCAGGCCAGGCATCCCTCGATCACGGGCGCGCCCGTGGCCTCCACCCTGGTGGCGACGCCCGCGAACCGGTCTTCGGACTTGCCGGCGAACACGGTGGACAGGTCCGCTTGGCGCGCGCCCAGCACGTTCACGCAGAAGCCGCCCGCCTCGCGCATGCGCGTCCAGGAGTCGGAGTCGTGGCCGGCGCAGAAGGAGACCATCGGCGGATCCAGCGAGACGCTCGTGAACGACCCGATGGTCATGCCCTCGGGGCCGCTCTCACACGCAGCGGTCACTATGGTCACGCCGGTCGGGTAGTGGCCCAGCACCCGGCGGAACTCGCGGCCGTCGATGGCGCCGCTCGCGCTGCCGCCGTTGTCGCTGCCGGTCGCCATCGCATCGGCAGGGTAATCCGTCGCACCGCCTCCGCGCTCACGCCCCGCGAGATGGCACAATCGCCGGATGAGCCAAGACGCCTGCGTGATGCCGCCGCTGCCCGACGGGTTGGTGGCGGTCGTCAAGCGCGACTGCCCCACCTGCGAGCTCGTCACAGGAGTGCTGCACGATCTGCACGACCGTGCGGGCCTGACGGTGATCACCCAGGACGACCCTGACTTCCCGGCCTCCGGCGACTGGGTCCGCCACGACCGTGACCTGGCGATGTCCTGGCATCACGGCATCGACACGGTGCCCACGCTGTTGAGGGTCGCCGGCGGGGTCGAGCAGGAGCGCACCCTCGGATGGTCGCGCTCCGACTGGGAGCGACTCAGCGGCATAGCCGGTCTCGGCGACGGCCTGCCCGGCTGGCGTCCCGGCTGCGGGTCCTTGAGCGTCGATCCCGCCCGCGCCGGCGAGCTCGCCGTGCGGTTCTCCGGCTCGCGCCTGCGCAGCCGCCGCGTGGAGCTGGCCGCGTTGGAGGACGACTGGGAGGCGATGTGGGACCACGGCTGGTCAGACGGCCTGCCCGTGGTGCCCCCGACACCGGCGAGGGTGCTGCGCATGCTCGAGGGCACCGGGCGCGACCCGGCCGAGATCGTGGCAGTGGTGCCGCCCGGCCTGGTGCCGTGCAGCGTGGAGAAGGTGGCGATCAACGCGGTCATGGCGGGCTGCCTGCCCGAGCACCTGCCTGTGGTGATCGCCGCGCTGGAGGCGGCCTGCAACGACGAGTTCAACCTGCACGGGGTTCTGGCCACGACGATGAGCGTCGCCCCGGTGCTGGTGGTGAACGGCCCGATCGCCGGGCGTATCAGCATGAACGGCGGGCTGAACGCCCTGGGCCAGGGCAACCGGGCCAACTCGACCATCGGACGCGCCCTGCAGCTGGTCGTTCGCAACGTCGGGGGTGGGCGGCCCGGCGAGGTGGACCGGGCCACGTTCGGCTCCCCCGCCAAGGTGGGCTTCTGCTTCGCTGAGGACGAGGCCGACTCGCCGTGGACGTCACTGGCCGAGAGCCGCGGCTGGCGGGCGGAGCAGTCCACGGTGACCGTGTTCGCCGGCGAGTCGCCCCGGATCTTCGCCGACGAGCGCTCCCGCAACCCGGAGTCGCTCACGAGACACTTGGCCCTGGCGCTCGCAGCGACCGTCTCGCCGCGGATGATGCTCGGGATGGACGCCATGCTGGTGCTGTCACCCGAGCACATGGCCCGCTATGCGGACGCCGGCTGGAGCCGGGACCGCTTCATGGAAGGGCTCAACAGCGAGCTGACGTTCCCCGCCGACGACCTGCTGGCCGGCACCGGCGGCATCGCCGCGGGATTGCCGGCGGCGGCCGCCGGCGGGACGGTCTCGAAGTTCCGCCCCGGCGGGCTGCTGGTGGTGCATGCCGGAGGCCCGGCCGGGCTGTTCTCGGCCATCATCGGGGGGTGGGCGAGCGGCCCGCGCGGCAGCGACCCCGTGACCCGCGAGATCACCCCGTGAACCGCGGCTAGCCTCTGACAGCCGAAGGGAGGAGCTATGACCACGGTGCTAGACCCCACCGGCGAGCAGCTCCCGGCGCGCCGCCCGCGGGCGATGCGGCCCGAGTCCCTGACCGGGCTCACGGTCGGGCTGCTGGACATCTCCAAGCCGCGCGGCAACGTGTTCCTCGACCGCATCTCCGAACGCTTCACCGGGCTCGGCGCATCCGTCAACCGCTACACCAAGCCCACCTTCACCAAGCCGGCCCCGGCAGACCTGCGCCACGAGATAGCCACCAGATGCGACGCCGTGATCGAGGCCCTCGCCGATTGAGGCTCCTGCGTGTCGTGCAGTGTGCACGACGTCAGCGACATCGAGCGCCGCGGCACTCCGGGGGTGTTCGTCTCGACGATCCACTTCGCCTCGGCGGTGCAGGCCCAGTCCGAGTCGCTCGGCTTCGACGCAGCCGCCGTGCTGACCCGCCATCCCATCCAGGACCGCAGCGACGATGAGATGACCGACATAGCCGACGCCGCATTCGACGATCTAGTCAAGGCACTGACAGGCCCCGCCCAAAGCCCAGCAGCAGCCGCCTAAACCAGCCAAGAGCCGCCGAAGCAGAACAAGAGCCGCTACAGCAGAATTCGGACTCAGACGGTACGCATTGTCGGCATCCCAGGGCGATGTGCCGACCGATGGACCGCGACTTCCGGCTCAGACGGTACGTGCGCTGCGGTCAGAACGAGCTTCCCAAGCTGGTGGAGACCGCCGCAGGCTAGCGGTGTCACACCGCTTCGCTAGCTTGGGCAACCACATCGGATCTTCCCCGCCCGCGATCTGATCTCGGGTGCACTACTACGGGAGGAAGGAGCATGACCGAGTGCCGTGATCAGGTTGCGTAGGCTGCCCCTGGGATACAGCGAAGGAGAGCATGTGTCGACTGAGGAGGCCGGTCGCCCTGGAACATGGGAGCTGTTTCGGGGCGACGCCCTTGACGCTTACAGCCAGTGGCCGAAACCCGCGGCCATCATCTCCGACGGTGCCTATGGAGTGGGCGGCTTCCCGGGTGATCCCCGCACACCTGACGACCTCGCTGACTGGTACGAACCGCACATCGAGTGCTGGTCCAAGCACGCCCGCCCATCGTCGACGCTCTGGTTCTGGAACACCGAGCTGGGTTGGGCGACAGTGCATCCGGTGCTGGTCCGGCACGGCTGGGAGTACGTGCAGACCATCGTGTGGGACAAGGGCATAGCCCACATCGCCGGGAACGTGAACGGCGACACGATCCGGCGGTTCCCGGTGGTGACGGAAGTGTGCGCCTTCTACAGGCGCCGCCTGGAGTTCCCCACACCCGACGGCGTGATGCCGGCGAAGAGATGGCTGCGCTACGAGTGGCAGCGTGCGGGGCTGCGCCTGCGATCCGCCAACGAGGCCTGCGGGGTGGCAAACGCTGCGACCCGCAAATACCTCACACAGGACTGGCTGTGGTACTTCCCGCCAGCCGAGATGATGCAGCGGCTGGTGGCATACGCCAATGAGCACGGCCGGCCCGATGGTGCCCCCTACTACTCTGTGAACGGCGAGAGCCCCGTTACTGCGGAGGAGTGGGCCTCCATGCGCGACGTGTGGAGCCACACCCACGGGGTGACCAACGTCTGGTCGGCGCCGCCGCTGAACGGCGGCGAGCGGCTCAAGGGCAACGGTGTGCGCTCGGCGCCGCGCGTGCATCGGCCGGGCCGCAACGCCGCCGTGCATCTCAACCAGAAGCCGCGGGAGTTCATGCGCCGCATCATCGAGGCGTCAACGCGCCCGGGCGATGTGGTGTGGGAGCCGTTCGGCGGCTTGTGCAGCGCCGTCGTCGCAGCAGCAGGACTCGGTCGTGCCGGATACGGCGCAGAGTTGGTCGAGCATTTCTCCGACCTCGCCGCTGAGCGCCTCCGCTCAGTGCTCGCCCGAGCGACTCCGGCGAGCACCTCCACATGAACCCAACGCACGCGGGGATTCCCACTCGGGAGTGGATCGACTTCCTAAAGCGACAAGCCTCCTAGCTGTCGGTTCACATGAGATTGTTCGCGCGTGTTGCGGGTGGCGGGGCGCCGTGAGCGGATCTGCCTTAGAGCCGTCAAGGTGTGAAGAGTTCGGGCACAACTGGGAAGTCGGATTGCTGAGCGGCCTCGGCCGGGCTGCGCAGGCCGCTTGGAGTGACCACTTCGGTGACCAGCGGGTCGAGTTCCAGCATGGCGATGTCGCGCGACTCCAGATGGTCCCAGCCGTGGCCGGCACCCAGCGCCTTCCACATCGGCTCCGGCAGAACTCGCCCCACGCCTGCCACCAGCCACACGGGAGTGCCCGAGGCTGTTGCCAACTCGGCGACATCGACACACTCGGCGGGCACGAGCGCGCCGGACGGCCCGGCACAGTCGCTGGCGATCACGACGAGATCGGCTGTCTCGACACTGCAGGGATCCGTCCGATCCAGCGCCTCGCAGTCGGGCCGTCCATCCAGGGCGGCACCGACCGACTCGTGCCAAGCACAGGCCAGCACATTGGCGCGGGCCGCCAACGCGCCCATGAGTTCCTCCGCGGTGGGGTCGCTCTCCAGCGCGGCAACGACCTCTGCGGCCTCGAGTCTGGGATCGAGGCCACTGACCATGCGAGCCGCCAGCCACACCAGCGGCCCGCAGTCCCTGCGACGGTCCAGCAGCCGCCTGCAGGCGGTCAGCAGACCCATCGGGTCGTCGGCGAAGAACCCGAGAGCCGACGCCGCCTCGCGTACCAGCGGCACCATCGGAACAGCGCCGGCCCTGGCCACATACCGCAGCCGCTCCATCGGATGCACACCTCGATGCTAGGTGTCGGTTCGCGTGAGGTTGTGTGCGCGTGTGGCGGGTGGGACGCCTACGTCGCCGTGGTATTCGGCTCGCGAGACATTCTCCACCAAGGGAGCCACCGTGACCATAGGGCTCGCCGTGGGTTCGGTGCCGAGCGTGCTCCAGAACCCTAGAGCTGGAACAGCATCAGGAACATCAAGCAACTCTTCGTCAGGTGTGCAGTTCTGCACGGACAAAACTAAGCCCACTACGAGCGCTCCTCCGAGCGCTCCGAGCGCCAGAGTGCGCAGCCGCTCCTCTCGCTCCTCCTTTCGCTTTCGCTGCCGCTCCTCCTCTCTTTTTCGGTTTCTCTCCTGCACCTCTAGCAGCTCCCTGTGCTGTTTTCGATAGCACTCCTCGCAGTACAACCATCCTGGCAGCGCCCCCTTGCGCCTCTGGGGGCAATTGCCTCGCAAGCCGATATGTGGGCCGATACATGGAACCAAAGTGGCTTCGTAGGCAGCGTTCCGACACCCCCGTCGGATGTCTTTGTCTTTGCCTGCTACAAAGGCCTCTGCCATGGCTTCTGCGACGACTTCTGCTGCGGCTTCATAGGCAAGTTCAACGTTGGCATTCATCGGCGCAAGCAGTGCACGGTGTTTGGTCATCATTTCCTCCAATATTGCCGCCTGTTGGGCAGCCTTGTTGACCGCTTTAGCTTCGGCACGACCTATTGCTTTGCCCTGGTATTCGAACCTCATGCTTGCCACGCTACCACCCACCGCAAGCCCGACCGGTGATGGGCTTAAGGCGTCCCGATGAAGGCAGCATGACCAACCCGACCGCCTCGGCTCTCCGAATCGGACCCGTCAGAGACAGTCGGGGGAGATTGGGCAGTGGGGACTGCTCTCCCGCGCGTCACGAGCGGCCGGGACAGCGGGCATCCGATGTCGGTCTCGGAGCTTGCGTTGCGTATCGCAGGCGTGGGCTGGCGGTAGCTTGGGTCTGATGGCCAGTGCGCTGCTTGATGTCGAACTCGCCCCTGTGGGTGCTGAGCCGCGGCCGCTCGAGGACTGGCTCACCATGTTCCCGCTCGCGCCGGTCATCCTCGATCCCTACACCCACGAGAGCGCCTGGATCCTGCACACCGCCCGCCGGATACTCGTGAACTACTCGGGCGCCGGCTGCCGGGCCTGCTGGGTGGTCACCTGCGGCGCGGACGATGCCAGGCGCTTCCTCGGCCCCTACGCGCAGGAGTTGCTGACCTTCGCCGATCCGCAGCGACGAGTCCCGGCGGCACTCGGCGTGGACACCCTGCCCGCCTTCATGCTCGTGCTCCAGGACGGGTCGGTGGCGGCCGCAGCCCAGGGCTGGAATCCTCCGGAGTGGAGGGCCGTGGCCGGAGCCGTCTCCGACCTCACCGAGTGGAAACGCCCCATGATCGGCGACAGCGAGGATCCCGCGCCCTTCCCGGGAACGCCCGCACGGCCGTGACCGCCGCGCCGAGAGGGCGCTGATCGCGACCACCAACGATCACCGGGAAGGCACCGATAATGGCTCACACCACCCCACCGAGGAGGCGCCTCTAGTGTCAGAGTTCGCGTACTCGGATCTGCTGCCGCTGGGCCCGGACACGACCGACTACCGCCTGGTGTCGGCCGGGGGGGTCTCGACCGTCGAGGCGGCGGGCCGCACCATGCTGGTGGTCGAGCCCGAGGCGCTGACCGAGCTCACCGCCGAGGCGATGCACGACATCGCCCACTACCTGCGCTCCGAGCACCTCGGTCAGCTGCGCGACATCATCGACGACCCCGAGGCCACCGGCAACGACCGCTTCGTGGCGACCGAGCTGCTGCTCAACGCCAACATCGCCGCCGGCGGCGTGCTGCCCATGTGCCAGGACACCGGCACCGCGGTGATCATCGGCCGCAAGGGCGAGCAGGTGCTCACGTTCGCGGACGACGCCGAGGTCATATCGCGGGGGGTGTACCACACCTATCAGACATCCAACCTGCGCTACTCGCAGCTCGCCCCGCTCGACATGTTCACAGAGGTCAACACCAACAACAACCTGCCGGCACAGATCGAGATCCACGCCAAGCCGGGCAGCGAGTACGAGCTGTTCTACATGGCCAAGGGAGGCGGCTCGGCCAACAAGTCGTTCCTGTACCAGAAATCCAAGGCCCTGCTGAACGAGGAGTCGCTGCTCGACTTCTGCGACGAGACGCTGCGGCTGCTCGGCACCGCCGCCTGCCCGCCTTACCACCTGGCGCTCGTCGTGGGCGGCACCTCGGCCGAGCACAACCTCAAGACGGCCAAGCTCGCCTCGGCCAAGTACCTCGACTCGCTTCCCACCAGCGGCGACGCGGCCACCGGGCACGGCTTCCGCGACCTGCAGTGGGAGCGGCGGGTGCTCGAGCTGACCAGGACGTTCGGGATCGGCGCGCAGTTCGGCGGCAAGTACTTCTGCCACGATGTGAGGGTGGTGCGCCTGCCCCGGCACGGCGCCTCGAACCCGGTGGGGATCGCCGTCAGCTGCTCGGCGGACCGGCAGGCCAGGGCCAAGATCACAGCCGAGGGCCTGTTCCTGGAGCGGCTCGAGACCAACCCCGCACGCTTCCTGCCCGAGGCGCAGCCGGACGAGCTCTCCAGCGACGTGGTGCCCGTGGACCTGGACCGGCCCATGCCCGCGATCCTCGACCAGCTAACCCGCTGCCCCGTGAAGACCCGGCTGGCGCTGACCGGCACCCTGGTGGTCGCCCGCGACATCGTGCACGCACGCATCAAGGAGCGCCTCGACGCGGGCGAGGCCATGCCTTCGTACCTGCGCGAGCACCCGGTGTACTACGCCGGTCCGGCCAAGACCCCCGAGGGCTACGCCTCCGGCTCGTTCGGGCCGACGACAGCCGGGCGCATGGACTCCTACGTCGATCAGTTCCAGGCCGCCGGCGGGTCGCTGGTGATGCTCGCCAAGGGCAACCGCTCCTCAGCGGTCGTGGAAGCCTGCGCCCGCCACGGCGGGTTCTACCTGGGCTCCATCGGCGGCCCCGCGGCCCGCCTGGCACGGGACTCGATCCGCAGGGTGGAGGTGCTCGACTACCCGGAGCTGGGCATGGAGGCGGTGTGGCGCATCGAGGTGGAGGACTTCCCGGCATTTGTAGTGATCGACGACAAGGGCAACGACTTCTTCGCGGAGGTCTCCACCCCGGTCAGGCTCCGCCGCTAGGCGGCCACATCGAGGCCGCGGCCGGCAGGCGCCCAGCCCCCGCGGGACTCCATCGCAGGCGGCACAACGCCGGCCCTCAGGACCCCGCAGGCGGCGCGGCGGCGGGCATTTCCTCCGTGTGCGGAGCAACGACGGGACAATCGCCCCAGAGCCGCTCCAGCTGGTAGAAGCTGCGTCGCTGCGCGTCGAAGACGTGCACCACGAACGCGCCGTAGTCGAGCAACACCCACTGCCGGTCGTCGGCGCCCTCGACCCGCACGGGGGACGGCCCGCCCGCGGCGCGCAGCTCCTCCTCCACTCCCTCTGTGATGGCCCGCACCTGGCGCGGGTTGTTGCCGTGCGTGACAACGAAGAAGTCGGTCACCGCCAGCACGTCGCCCACGTCGATGACGACGGTGTCCACCCCCTTGCGACGATCCGCCGCAACCGCCGCAGCCAACGCCCAACGCCGCGCCTCGCCGGCCGAGACCTGCGTCACTGCCAAGGCGCGCCGGCAGACCGCGGCGACGTCGCCCGGTGCCGCGCCTGCAGCCCGCAGGTCTGCGTCACTGTGGCACCAGCATCACGGCAGCACCCGGCCCCACTGCGGCACCCCGCCTCACACCAGCACCCGGCCCCACCGTGGCACCCCGCCTCACACCAGCACCCGGCCCCACTGCGGCACCCCGCCTCACAGCAGCGGTCTGCGTCACTGCGGCACCCCGCCTCACACCAGCCGTCTGCGTCACTGCGACACCCGGTCGAGGCCCACGGTCAAGGTGGCATCGACCAGGCCGGGAACCTCCTCGCGCGCCTCGACGAGCGACATGTCGAGGCCCAAACGGAAGGCGATGGTGTTGACGATCGGATCTGTCACGAGCTCGGGGCGATGATAGGCAAAGTTCGTGGACTCGACACCGAACGCTGCGGCGTTGCCGATGACGGTCACCACTCCGCCCGCCGCGACCACATCGTCCACCAAGGCATCACGCACCGCCGGCATGCCCGTACCGTCGAGCAGCTTCACGCGCGGACGCCAGAACGACGAGGGTTGGGTCGGCCAGGGCACCAGGTCCAGCGAGCGTTCCCGCAGCCAGGCGCGGCCTTCGTCGGCCAGCACATGCCGCGCGAGCAAGCCGTCGTCGCGCTGCACCGTCTGGGTGGGAGGCACCTCGACGACGGTCGTGCCCGCGCTCAGCGCACCCAGGAAGGGGCTCAAGCGGTCGCCGGAGGCCGCGGCGGCCACCGACGGGTCCTCGGCGCCGCTGATCGCTTCCAGCCAGGCCACCCACATCGCTCGCTGCCGCTCCAGACGGTTGACGTCGGCCTCGTTGGGGTTGCGGAAGGCATACACCGCGGCAGCGTCAGCAGCCGAGAGGCCCGTGCGGCCCGCCTCGTAGGCGACCCGCGCCGCGCCGTCGGGCGCCAACTCCACCAGATCGTCCAGGATCACGTATGGCAGCGATCCCACCGGGGCCATCATGTCGGCCATCGCCTCCGTGGAAACCTCGACCACCGAGTCGAACCCCAGCCCGAACAGGCCCTCGGCGAGTTGTCGCACCGCAGCAGCTCCCCCGCGCGCATAGCTGGCAGCCAGGGACTCGCCGCCACCGGCGTCGCTGCCCGGTGCAGCCACCGCAACGTCGGCCGGGAGCAGCACGATGCCGCCGCCGGCGTCGATGCCGGTGCGCGCCATGAAGGTGACTCCCGCCAGCTCGCCGTCGCTTGTGTGCAACACCAGCAACGTCGGGGTCGCGCCGACCAGCTCGAGATACCCGGGCTCGTCAGGCTGGTACCTGAACGGCTCGGAGACTTGACCGATCCTCTGGGTTATCAGGGTCCGCCCGCCCTGCACGGCCAGCAGGACCACGGCTGCGGCCGCGGCCGCCACCGCAACGGGGAAGGCGAAGCGCCAGAACCCGTGAGCGCTGGGAGCCGGGCGGCGGCGCCGACGTCCGACACGCTCGGCGGGCGGATCCTGACCGGCCCTCACGATCCCGGCACGCCTGGATCCGGCGGCTGCCGGCCCTGCGGGCGCGCCCCGTAGAGACCTCGGGCCCTGACGATCCGCACCACCGCGGGGGGCATCAGCGCATCGACCGGGCGGCCGCCGGCGAACCTGTCCCGCAGGTCGCGCGAGGAGATGTCGAGCGCAGGCACCTCCACCGCGACCGCCTGAAAGCCGGCGGGCAGGCACTCCGGGCGCCCGCCCGCCCTGTTCACAACGACGATGGTGGCCAGAGCGCGCAGATCCGCGGGGCGCTTCCAGGAGTCGAGGCCCGCCGCAGCGTCGGAGCCCATCACCAGCATCAGCTCGGCATCGGGGTGGGCGGCTCGCAGCTCGTCGAGCGTGTCGGCCGTGTAGCTCGCGCCCCCGCGTTCCACCTCCAGGGCGCCGGCCTCGATCCCAGCAATGCCGTCGGTGGCCGCTCGCACCATCTCGAGCCGCAGCCCCGCAGGCGTCACCGGCGCATCGGCCGACTTCTGCCACGGGTCGTTGGCCACCACCATGAGCAGCCTCGCCATCGCCAGGCGGTGGCGCACCTCGCAGGCGGCCGCGAGATGGCCGAAATGGGGGGGATCGAACGTGCCTCCCAGCACACCGATGCGCTCACGGTGCAACTTCGACACGCTGGGAGTGTACGATCCGAGCTGCTGAGGCGTCAGCGTGCCCGTGACGCATGTCACAGCGCAATCGTTGCGCGTGCCTTGACTTGCAGGCACGGAACACGTAATCTAGCTTGTACCCGTTTGGGCTGGAGTGGCGCCCTTGGAGGGGGCGCAACCCGGCACCGACCAACCTTCCCCACACAGAAAGCGAGTAGACCGCCGCTCTGCCGCGAGCAGGCCATGCGGTCATGTGAGTGCAACATGAGTGATTCGGTAGGACAGTACCTGAACGAGATCGGTGCCGTGGCACTGCTCAACGCTCAAGAGGAGCGCGAGCTGTCACAGGCCATCGAGCGCGGCGTGGAGGCCCGGCGACGCAAGGAGCAGGGCGAGCGGGGCCGCGACATACAGAAGGCCATCCGCGAGGCCGACGCCGCCAAGGACCGCTTCATCAGGGCCAACCTGCGTCTCGTGGTCAGCGTGGCGCGCCGCTACCCGCTGCCCCCGGGCATGGAGCTCCTCGACCTGATCCAGGAGGGCAACCTCGGGCTCGAGCACGCGGTTGACAAGTTCGACTGGCGCAAGGGCTTCAAGTTCTCGACCTACGCAACCTTCTGGATCCGCCAGTCCATCGGGCGGGCCCTCGACCAGAAGGCCAGCCTGGTGCGCCTGCCCGGAGACCGGTCGGCCAGCCTGCGCGCCGCGCTGCGACAGGTGTCAGGCGACGGCGACGAGCTTGATGACGACCACGCCCGCCTGCACCGGCTCACCACCCCCACGTCACTGGACCGCACCATCGGCGACGACGACAGCAACGAGCTGATCGACCTGCTGCCCGACTCCAACCCCGGGCCGGAGCTCGAGGTGATGGCCAAGGCCGAGGAGGAGATGGTCACAGGTCTGCTCGACATCCTGGAGGACCGCGCCAAGTACGCCGTGAGGCAGCGCTTCGGCCTCTCCGACGGGATCAAGCGCTCCTACCGCGAGGTGGGCGAGGAGCTCGGCGTGACAGCCGAGGCGGCGCGCCGCCTGGTGAAGCGGGCCATCAACACCGTGCGAGAGCACGCCGCGGAGACGCGCCTGGCCGAGACCGTCGACGCGGCCTGAAACCCTGAAACCCGTGACCGCCGGCGAACCGACCCCGTTCCCCGGCGACAGCGCCCGGCCGCCCTCGTCCCGGTCGCCAGCGTCCCGGCCGCCCTCTTCCTGGTCACCTTCGTCTTGGCGCGCCAAGCCGGCGCTGCATCAGCCCGCCTGGCCGGATCTCGCCGAGCTGGAGCGCACGACGAAGGCACTCCAGGATCTGCCGCCGCTCGTGTTCGCGGGCGAGTCGCGCTCGCTGATGCGCCACATGGGCCGCGTGGTCGCGGGCGAGGCCTTCCTGCTGCAGGCCGGTGACTGCGCCGAGTCGTTCGACTCGTCAGCCGACTCGATCCGCGACCGGCTGCGCGTCATCCTGCAGATGGCGATCGTGCTCACCTACTCGGGCGGCGTGCCGCTGGTGAAGGTCGGCCGCATCGCCGGGCAGTTCGCCAAACCCCGCTCCAGCCCCACCGAGATCAAGGGTGAGGTGGAGCTCACCTCCTTCCTGGGCCACATGGTCAACGACATCGGCTTCAGCGAGCCCGAGCGCCTGCCGGACCCGCGGCGGCTGCTCACCGCGTACCACCGTGCCGCGTCCACGCTCAACCTGCTGCGGGCCTTCACCCGCGGCGGCTACGCGGACCTGTCGCGGGTGGCGAGCTGGAACCGGGAGTTCGTGGCCACGTCACCGGCCGGGCTGCGCTACTCGCAGATGGCCTCCGAGATCGACCGGGCGCTGCGGTTCATGACGGCGTGCGGTGTCACCAGCGACAAGGCCCCGCAGCTGCGCGAGGTGGAGTTCTACACCAGCCACGAGGCGCTCGTCCTCGACTACGAGGAGGCCCTCACCCGCCGGGACTCCACCACCGGAGACACCTACGACTGCTCTGCGCACATGCTCTGGATCGGGGAGCGCACCCGCGGGCTCGACGGCGCCCATGTGGAGTTCCTCCGGGGAGTGCGGAACCCGCTCGCCTGCAAGGTCGGGCCCACGGCCACCGCCGAGGAGGTGCTGGGCCTGTGCGAGGTGCTCAATGCCGAGCGCGTGCCCGGGCGTCTCACCCTCATCACGAGGATGGGCGCTCAAAGGGTGCGCAACCTGCTGCCGCCGCTGCTCACCGCAGTGCGCGACTCGGGACATCCGGTCGCCTGGGTGTGCGATCCCATGCACGGCAACACCTACACCTCCGAGTCCGGGCGCAAGACGCGCGACTTCGACGATGTGCTGGCGGAGATAAGCGGCTTCTTCGCGGCGCACGAGTCCTGCGGCACCTGGCCCGGCGGCGTGCATGTCGAGCTCACCGGCGACGCGGTCACCGAGTGCGTGGGAGGCGGCGACGACATCAGCCACGAGGACCTCGAGCGGGCGTTCGAGACGCTCTGTGACCCCCGGCTAAACGGCCGCCAGTCCGTCGATCTGGCGTTCCGCGTGGGCGAGATGCTCGCGGGACGCGGCTGAACCCCTCAGGCCAGACGATCCCCGGGGCGACCGGGCGGCTCCAGGAGAGCCTCGAGCCTTGGCGCTCGCCGCTCGACCGCTCAGCCGCGACGAGGCGCTGACCCCTCAGGCCAGTCGGTCCACGAAAGCCTCGAGCTGGCGCAGGTTGCGCACCTCGAACACGCCGTCGCAATGGGGCGCGTACTCCCCCACGATGGAGTCGCCGGTGTCCCAGTAGCTGCGGGGCTCGGGGTTGAGCCAGTAAAGGTGGCGGGCCTTGGCGTGCATGGCCTTGACGATCCAGTTCTGCGCGGCGTGGTAGTTGTTGCGGGCGTCGCCCAGTATCAGCACCGTGGTGCGCGGCCCGATGTCGCCGCCGAAGGAGTCCCAGAAGACGCCGAAGGCGTGGCCGTAATCAGAGTGGCCGTCCACCCACACCACATCGGCCTCGGTGTTGACCCGGTGCACGGCGGCGCCGATGTCCTCGGCACCCTCGAAGAAGCCGGTCACCTCGTCCAGGCCGTCGATGAACACGAACGAGCGAACCTTGGAGAACTGGCTGGACAGTGCGTAGACGAGGTGCAGTGTGAACCGGGCGAAGGCCGCGACCGAGCCCGACACGTCCGCCACCACCATGATCTCGGGCTTGTGCGGGCGCGGGTGGCGGAACTTGGGCTCGGCCGGCACACCCCCGTAGGACAGCGAGTGGCGCACCGTCGAGCGGAAGTCCAGGGGGCCCCTGCGGCCGTGGCGGCGCTTGCGCGCCAGCCGCGCCGCCAACTTCCGGGTGAGCGGGTAGATCGCCTTGCGGAGGCCGGCCATCTCCTCGCGGGAGGCGTGCATGAAGTCGATGTCTGCCGGCAGCGGCTTCCGCAGGGTCCTGGCCATCGCCTCCACACCGCGGTCAGCGACCAGGCGGCGACGGATCTCCGCCTCGATCTGCCGGCGCAACTCCGCCAGCCGCGTCTCGTAGACATCGCGCCTGAGCCGCTCGGAGAACGCGTCGGGCTCGCCCTCGGTGTGCTGCTGCGTCGCCATCAGGCGCTCCAGCACGCCGTCAAGGTCTAGGTTGCGCAGCGTGCGGTACAGGTAGTAGGTGCCGCCGACCGGGCGGCCGGGCTCCATCCCGGCGTAGCGCCGCACGGCCTGGCGCGCCGCGGCCGCCAGCATCTCGCGGTCGCCGCTCAGCAGCGCCCGGTAGAGCATCTCGGCCAGCTCCTCGGGTGTCATCAGCTCGCTCGCCCCGCCACCGGTGCCCGCGTTCACCGGGTGGTCGCCGGCGTCTCCGCCAGGGTCGTCACCGGGGTCGGCATCGATCTCGTACTGGGGTCCGCGCAGCGAGAAATACACCTCGAAGACCGTCTCGAAAGCCTTCCAGTGGGCCTGGTTCTTCACCAGGGTCGCGGCCAGGGCGTACTTGAGGGTCTCGCGCTCGGACAGCGGCACATGCTTGACCGCCTCCATGGTGTCGAGGCTCTCGGTGAGGCTCGCCGGGATGCCGACGGCGCGCAGCTCCGCTATGAAGCCACCCAGGAGGTCGAGCAGCCCCTCGCCCGGCTCCGTCACGGGCGCTTCAGCCATTGGCGGGATTCAGGCGCCGACGCCGTCCGCGGTCGCCAGCTCCTTGCGGGCCTTGGCAATGTCGCCCTGGTACTTGAGCAGGATGTTGAGGGTGTCGGCGGCGACGTCGGCGTCGACGCGCCGCGCTCCGAGCAGCACGAGCGTGCGGGCCCAGTCCAGCGTCTCAGACACCGAGGGGGCCTTCTTGAGCTCGAGCCGTCGGATCGACCGGACCACCCTGGCGATCTGGTCGGCCAGGCTCTCGGCGATGTCGGGCACCTTGGCCAGCACTATCTCGCGCTCGCGCTCCATCGATGGGTAGTCGATGTGCAGGTAGAGGCAGCGCCGCTTGAGTGCCTCGCTCAGCTCGCGCGTGTTGTTGGAGGTCAGAAACACCAGCGGGAGCCGCACCGCCTGCATGGTGCCGAGTTCGGGGATCGACACCTGGAACTCGCTCAGCACCTCCAGCAGCAGGGCCTCGGTCTCGACCTCGACACGGTCGACCTCGTCGATGAGCAGCACCACCGGGTCATCTGCGGTGATCGCCTCCAGCAGCGGGCGCGTCAGGAGGAACTCCTCGGAGAAGATGTCCTCGGAGATGTCATCCCAGCCCTGGGCCGTGGAGCGCTCGGCCTGGATGCGCAGGAGCTGCTTCTTGTAGTTCCACTCATACAGCGCCCGAGCCTCGTCCAGACCCTCATAGCACTGAAGCCGGATCAGCCGGCTGCCGGACATCTCCGCCACGCTCTTGGCGAGCTGGGTCTTGCCCGTGCCGGCGGGGCCCTCCACCAGCACCGGCTTGTCGAGGCGGTCCGCCAGGAAGACGACGCCCGCCACACCGTCGTCGCACAGGTAGTCGACCTTGCCCAGATCGCCGCGTACCGCGGCGACATCGGCGAAGCGCTGGGACACGGCGATCAGGCGATCTGTTCAGCAGCCGGCCCGCTCAGCGGACATGGCCCTCGCCGCGCACCACGAACTTGAGCGTGGTGAGCTGCTCCAGTCCCATGGGCCCTCGGGCGTGGAGCTTCTGGGTGCTGATGCCGATCTCGGCGCCGAAGCCCAGCTCCTCACCGTCCACGAACCGGGTGGAGGCGTTGACCAGCACGGCGGCGGCGTCCACCTCGCGGGTGAAGCGGTCGGCCGCTGCCACATCGGAGGTGACGATGGTCTCGGAGTGGCCCGAACCGTTGTCATTGATGTGCTCGATGGCCTCGTCGAGGCTGTCCACCACCTTCACCGACATCTTGAGGCCGAGGAACTCGCTCGCGTGGTCGGCGGCGGTGGCCTCCCCCATCGACGCCACGGCGCCGCGGGCCCGCTCGTCGCCCAGCAGCTCCACGCCGGCGAGGGCTTGCGCGGCCCGCGGCAGGAACTCGCCGGCCACCGCCGAGTGAACCACCAGCGACTCCAGCGCGTTGCACACCGAGGGCCGCTGCATCTTGCCGTTGACCACGATGTCGAGGGCCTTGCGCAGGTCGGCGGAGGCGTCCACATAGGCGTGGCAGTTGCCGGCCCCGTCCATCACGACCGGAACGGTGGCGTTGCTGATGACCGAGTTGATGAGCGAAGGCCCGCCCCTGGGGATGAGGCAGTCGACGTAGCCGGTCTGCCGCATGAACTCGACGGCGGCGGCACGGGAGGTGTCGGGCACCAGCGTCAACGCGTCGGCGGGCAGGCCGGCATCGGCAAGGGCCTCGGTGATGGCCGCGGCGATCGCGAGGTTGGAGCAGACGGCTGAGGACGAGCCGCGCAGGAAGGCCGCGTTGCCTGACTTGAGGCACAGGCCCGCCGCGTCGGAGGTGACGTTGGGGCGGCTCTCGTAGATGATCGCCACCACGCCGAGGGGCACGCGCACCCGCTCGACGCGCAGGCCGTTGGGGCGCACCCAGCTGTCGAAGACCTCGCCCACCGGATCGCGCTGGGCCGCCACCTGCCTCAGGCCGCTTGCCATGGCCTCGATCCGCGTGCCGGACAACCGCAGCCGGTCCACCATGTGGTCCGGCGTTCCGGCGGCCGCGGCCCGCTCGACGTCGGTCTCGTTGGCGGCCAGGATCGTCTCGGAGCGCTCCACGAGGAGGTCGGCCGCGGCGCGCAGGGCGCGATCCTTGGCTTCCGTGGAGGCCGCCGCCATCAGCCGCGACGCTGCCTTGGCCCTGGCGGCGAGCTCGGGGACCGTCGCCGTTGCGGTCGGTGAAGCAGCGCCCGCAACGGGCGCTGCCGGCTCCGGCGCGGGTGCCAGCGGCTGCGAGACTTCGCCCTGCAGGGCGGTGGTGGCTTGGGTTGCGGTCAGGACCGCGGACCCGGTTGCAGTTGCGGCGGAGGCTGCTGGCATCGTCTCATGCTATAGGCGCCTCGCGCCCAGCCTCGCGGCACGGGCGTGACGGACTCGGAGCGCCCAGGGAGCGCCCCCGGCACCCCTACCCTCAGACACTGATGAGGCACTGACGGTCACTGTGCCACTGAGCGCCCCCAGCACCCCTACCCTCAGGGGCCGGTGGAAGAACGCGACTCACCGCAGGTGCCACACCGTCGCCACCGTCCACGCCTAACTTGAGCCGGTGGTGGAATCGAAGCCAAGCCCGAACCCCCGAACCAGAACCAGGTTCACGCCTGACTTGAGCCGGTAGTGGAACCAAAGGGCATCAGCGGGTACACGCCGGCCGGGTGTGTATCGCGGATGCGATCAGCCCGGTGGGAATCGAGCCGGTGGTGATTGACCCGGAGGGGAATGACCCGGAGGGGAATGACCCGGACGGGAATCAGCCGGCGGTGAACGCGGCAGGCCCGCGCCGGGCCTCGGCACCGTTGCTGGTGGCGCTCGGCATCGGTGCCAGCCGCCTCGCCGGACTGGGGCGCGAGACCGTCGCCGCCAGGCTGCTGGGCAACACCGCCGCGGGCGACGCCTTCGCGGTGGCGATGCGCATTCCCAACATGCTTCAGAACCTGCTGGGCGAGGGCGTGCTCTCGGCCAGCTTCGTGCCGGTGTACAGCCGGCTGCTGGACGACGAGGGCGACGGCTCCGATGATGCGGGCCGCACGGCCGGTGCCGTGGCCGCCGCGTTGCTGGCCGTGGTTGGGATCGCGGTGCTGCTGATCATCACGCTGTCCCGACCCGTCACCTTCCTGCTGGCGCCGGGCCTCAGCACCGAGCGCTTCGATCTGGCCGTCTCGCTCGTGAAGGTCACCGCGCTCGGAACCGGGTTCGCGGTGCTGTCGGCCTGGTGCCTGGGCGTGCTCAACAGCCACCGCCGCTTCTTCCTGTCGTATGCGGCGCCGGTGCTGTGGAACGCCGTGCAGGTCGGGGCTCTGCTGGTGGCCTGGATCCTCGCCTTCGACCTGGACGGGATCGCCCGAGCCCTGGCCTGGGGAGTCGCCCTCGGCGGGCTGGCGCAGCTGGCGGTGCAGCTTCCGACCGCGCTGCGGCTGGCCCGCGGGATCAGGCTGCGATGGAGGCGCGGCCACCCGGGCTCCGGAGAGGTCGCGAGGCGGTTCGGGCCGGCCGTGCTGGGCCGCGGCGTGGTGCAGGTGTCGGCCTATCTCGACCTGGTGCTGGCCTCGCTGCTCGCCACCGGCGCGGTCGCCGCGCTGTACCGGGCGCAGATCCTCTACATGCTGCCTGTGAGCCTGTTCGCCATGAGCGTCGCGGCCGCGGAGCTGCCGGAGATGTCCAGGCTCGGCCAAGATCCCGCCGCGGTCGCTGCCCGGGCCTCGGCGGCGGCGCGCCGGGTCGCCTTCTGGACGATGCTGGCCGCCGCGGTGTACGGCGCTGCCGGCGACCTGGTGGTGGGTCTGCTGTTCGAGGGGGGCGCCTTCGGATCCGCCGACACCGTGCTGGTGTGGTTCGTCCTTGCCGCATACGCCGCCGGGCTGCCCGCGACGGGCGTGAGCAGGGTGCTGCAGAACGCCTGCTACGCGGTGGGCGACACCGCCGGGCCGGCTCGCATCGCCGCCTTGCGGGTGTCTGTGGCCGCGGCGATCGGTGTGGCTGTGATGTTCCCTCTCGACCGTGTCATCGTCGGCCCCGACGGGCTGCTCGGCGCGGCCGACGCCCTGGGGCCGGCCTGGGCTCTGCCGGCCGCTGAGCGCGAGCTGGGCGATGCGGTCCGGCTCGGGGCCGTGGGTCTGGCGCTGGGGTCGGCGCTGGGCTCCTGGGTGGAGCTGTTGCTGCTGTCGCGCCGGGTTCGGGGGCCGGCCGCGGTGCTGGCCGCCGTTGCCGGGCCGGCGCTGGCCGCAGCGCTTGCCTTCGGTGCGGCCGCGGCCGTCAAGCTGGCGGTATCGGGCTGGCCCGTGCTGCTGTCGGCTCCGCTGGTGGCGGCCTCAGCGGTCGCCGTCTACGGGCTGGCAGCCCATCGCAGCGGCCTCGACGAGGCGCGGATGCTGCTGCGACCCGCCCGCCGGATCATCTGGCGAGGCCAAGGCAACGGGCACGGCACGCACCGATAGCACCGAGGATCACCGGCAACCCCATCCTTCACCGGCAACCCCATTCCTCCGGCGCGGACCGAGCCGTCTCAGAGGCATCCGGTCGCAACGCCGGAGGGTGGCATCAGTGCCCGACGCCGCGCGCCGGTCGCGGCCTGCTCACCGCCTCGCATCAGGGCGAGTAGAGTCGAGAGCGTGTGGAAGCTCATCAAGCGCCGCTGGAGGTATCTGACCGCCCGGCTGGCGGGGCGCTGGGAGGAGACGGCCGATCCGAAGGTGCAGCTGGAGCAGGCCATCGCCGAGGCCCGAGAGCAGCACCGGCGGCTGAAGGATCAGGCGGCCAACGTGATCGCCAACCAGAAGCAGACTGAGATGCGGCTCAACCGGGTGATCGCCGAGCTCGAAAGGCTGAACGTCAATGCTCGCCGGGCCCTGATGATGGCGCAGGAAGCGAGCGCCGCCGCCGATCCTGTGAAGGCAAAGTCCTACACCGCCGCAGCCGAGCAGCTAGCGGGTCGCATCATCACCCTCGAGCACGAGATCGAGAACCTCAAAGATCTCTACCTGCAGACGGCGCAGGCCGCCGACGAGGCCAAGGCGGCGGTCTCCCAGAACTCGCTCAGCCTGCAGGAGAAGCTTCGCGAGCGACAGAGGCTCCTCGGCCAGATCGATCAGGCCCGCATGCAGGAGCAGATGAACGAGGCCATGACCTCGCTGTCGGAGGCTGTCGGCGAGGAGCTGCCCACCTTCAACGAGATCCGCGACAAGATCGAGGCCCGCTACGCCAAGGCCAAGGGCATTGCCGAGCTGGCCGAAGGCGGCCCGGAGGTCAGCATGCTGGAGATCGAGGCAGCCGCCCGCAACAACGAGGCGAAAGCCCGGCTCACACAGATGAGGGAGAAACTAGGACTCCCAGCCCCCGCAGCCGAAGAGAGCGCCTGACACCGAACCGCCGGTCACCAACCCCTCCAACGCGTGGACCTTCATCAACACAGCGTCAGAGGCTGACGCCTAGAGACCGAACAGCTATCAGGCTGGTAGGACCACTAGGTCGTTGGCGTGGATGACTATGTGGGGTGCGCCGGCGGGCAGCTCGTCGCGGCGGCGGCCCGCGGCCTCGCTCAGATCCTCGCTGCTGTGGCGCGCCAGGCCCTTGGCGAACACGGCGCCGCCGGCCTCACGCACCTCCACCGGCGCGCTGGCGTCGAAGTCGCATGGCAACACTGCCAGCGTCCGAAATAAGCCATGTCACAGCCCCCACCTATAGTTGAAGGCATGACTTCAGCAACCTCCAGCCACTCTTGATATTTCGTTTTACGAAACGCGAGTTCATAGAGTGACATGACTCTTCATATTCTCAAATTCAACGTCCGACGCATTGTGGACAAACCTGCCGCTTTCGCCAGTGGGAGCCTGCGAACACTGTTGACATTGACCGCGCTGGTGTCACTAGCCGTGGCTGCATGCACGCCCGCTGTTGACGCGCCGAGAGGGACGGCCACGCCGGCGATAGAACTTGCGGAGTATCCGGAGCCAGTAGGGGCTCCTGAGCCCATGGATGACCCCGCAATGGACGATATGGACTTGCCCGGGGAAGGTGTCAGCGTTATCGCTGGTCGGGCCAACTGGAGCACCGGCTACGTGCAGGCGGAGCTTTACAAGCAGTTGCTGGAGGAGCTGGGATATGAGGTCTCGGATCCTGCTGAGCTTGAGCTCGGCCCCAACAAGGCCTACATGGTGATGGCCAACGGTTGGATGGACTATTGGCCGAACAGCTGGTATCCGGGCCATCTGGCCTGGCTGGCGGGCGAGCTGCCCGATGGCTCTCTGGTCGGTGACCACGTGTCGGTCGTGGGTGAGGAGATGATCGCGGGCGGTCTGCAGGGTTTCCTGGTGACCAAGTCGTTCGCTGACGAGTTCGGCGTGTACACGCTGAACGCGCTCAACGACAACGCCGAGGCGCTGGCCGCGTTCGACGCGACGGATCCGGTTCCCGGCAACGGGATGGCAGACATCTTCGGCTGCCCGGAGTCCTGGACCTGTGACAACATCATCACCAACCAGATCGCTTTCTCGGGCCTGGACAACATCCAGCAGACCATCGCCGGTTATGACGCGATGTTCGCCCAGGCAGTGGACAACGCCAACGAGGGCGTACCGATGGTGGCCTACACGTGGACGCCGTCCGCGTACATCACGCAGCTGCGTCCCGGTGACAACGTGTACTGGATCGGCCTCAACGAGATCCTCGACGATTCCAACCCGGCCAACCAGGAAGGCGGCGAGGAGCACAGCCAGCGCGGCGCTGACGGCAACGGCGGTTACGCGGCCATCGGCCCCGACCAGTGCCCGGCCGCGGCCGAGCATCCCGACGGCCTGTGCCCGATCGGCTGGATCGCAGCGGACATCCTGGTCACGGCCAACAACGACTTCCTTGCCGCCAACCCCGCAGCCAAGAAGCTGTTCGAGATTGTGAAGCTGTCGGTGATCGACGTGTCGCTGGCCAACGTGGAGCAGGACGACGGCGCCAGCCCCACCGACCTGGCCACCCAGTGGATCGCTGACAACCGCGGCCTCGTCGACGAATGGCTCACCCAGGCGATGGCAGCAGGAAACGTCAGACAGCAACGAGAGACGCCGCCGACAACTACCACGCTTGCTTCGCGAGAGAACGCCAGACGATATCTTGTGCCAACCTACTTCTGTATGCCGAAGGGAACGTACTCGGCGCGGCTGATGCAGAATATTGTCACAGACTTGCACGCGCATGTCAACGCCTTCTACATGCGGGAATCATCCGGCCTTGCGGATGTGCGGCTAGATTGGGCTGGCAGCGTCTCACCGCCGATCGACTGGAGTCGTTCCACTTTCGACCGATACTATAACGACGACAAGGACGATCCATGCGAAACCTATGCGGTCAACGCAGCGGGTGGAACCAGGCAGATACTGGTCTTGGTTGCCTTGCCTTCGGAAACATATGCTGGTTGGGCTTGGTTTGGCGTCGGCCCTGCGATGGCTGCACTTTCCGGTGAGGAGAACCTGGACGAGGACAGTCCCAATAGGGTCAGATTGCACGCCACGGTGGCGCACGAGCTGGGACACTCCTTGTTCGGGTGGGAGCACACGGACGATCCGGATATACAGGCGGTGGATTGCGGAGCGATCCACCGCTCGCTGATGACATCCGGCAGCGACTGTTACGTCGAAGGTGCCGATCCTCTGGACACCTACCGCGTGGTGTGTGAGTTGCGTCTAGAGCAAGAATGGCCATGTAGCCTCACATCGGCCATCGCGGGGAATGTACCGGTGTCGCATGATGTTTGGGTCAGCTTCTGGAACGACGAAGACCACATCAGCAGAGGAGTGTGGACAAGTAGCATCCGACAGGTTCTGCCTCACAGCGCCGAAGAACCGGTAGCAGAACTGGCGATCCTTTGCGGCTATTCTGACCAGTTGGCAGCTTGGGAACTGGATTTGGTTGTCGACTGGGGACTCCCATTTGTTCAAAAGAATTCTGATGCTAACGAGGACAACCTGTCAGCCAGATTCGAGGATCAGACGCTACTCGAACTGCCGGTCAACCTTTCTTCAGACCAGACGGCTCATTTCGTTGGCGAGTTTCGGAACGAACAATGGAACAACGCAGCGGGCCGAAGACTCATACAGACGCTCGTCGCCAAGAGCGGGCAAACGGTAACGCTGTTCGCCCGCGACAACAGCAACAGGCTGTTCCAGGCCACCTTCGACACCGACGGCGCCAAGGTGGCTGTGCAGTCAACAATCAACTTCTGCCACAGCGAGCCTCAGTGAGGCGCAACTACCGCCCCGCCAGTACCACCTGATTCGTTGAGCGAGCAGATCGTGACGTCGGCGGCCGGCACCCGTGCTAAGACGGTCGCTGCTTGCGTGGCGCACGGCGATTCACCCCCATTCAGCACGCATCGTGGCGGATCGCCGCGAGAGTTCGATGCGCTGCTTGTCAGAGGGGGCTCCTAGGGTGTGCTGTCATGAAGTGTCACACGTGTAGTTCAGGCGGTGTGTGGGCAGGTATCCGGGTATGCGGTCGATGACGGGATACCGCCAGCGAAGGCTGGTGGAGGCTCCCAGGGCAATGCCTGCCGCGATCGCCGATCCCAGCGCTGTCGGCGGCGAGGTGTTCACCCGTCGCTGGGTCGTGGACTTGATCCTCGACCTGGCCGGCTACCGTGCGGATGCCGACTTGGGCGGCTCGGTGATCGTGGAGCCTGCCTGCGGTGTTGGAGCCTTCCTGGTTCCGATGGTCGAGCGCCTGGCGGATTCCTGCGCTCGCCACGGCCGCTGCCTGGACGACATGGGCCGGGCCATCAGGGCGCTTGACGTGCTCGAGCGGAACGTCGAGGCGGCTCGAGAGTCCGTGGCAGCCCGCCTGGTGGATCTGTGCCGGCCCGCTGAGGTTGCCGAGCGGCTCAGTTCGCAGTGGGTGTCCCGAGGGGACTTCCTGCTTGACGGCTGCGAGTACGACGGGGGCCTGCGAGCCGATTTCGTGGTCGGCAACCCACCCTACGTGAGGCTCGAGGACGTTCCCGCCGATGTCGGCGCCGCCTATCGCGCCGAGTGCGCCACCATGCGCGGCAGAGCCGACATCTACGTCGGCTTCTTCGAGAGGGGCTTGTCGCTGCTCGCTCCCGAGGGCAGGCTCGCGTTCATCTGCGCCGACCGCTGGATGCACAACCAGTATGGGGCGCGGCTGCGAGCCCTCGTGTCCGCTGAGTACGCCGTTGACACGGTCGTGGCGATGCACTGCGTGGACGCGTTCGAGGACACAGTCTCGGCGTACCCGGCGATCACCGTGCTGCGCAATGGGCGCCAGGGACCGGCCCATGTCGTGGAAGCCAAGGACGGATTCAACGAGGCCGACGGTCGCACCGTCGCTCGCTGGCTCACGCGGCGATCACAACCCACCCCGGCACGGGGCCGCTTCGACACGGCGACGCTAGATGGGTGGTTCAGCGGCAGCGGCCACTGGCCGTCGGGATCATCCAGGCAACTTGAGCTGATCGCGCACTTGGAGGAGCGCTTCAATCCGCTGGAAGACTGGCACACCGGCACCCGCGTCGGCATCGGAGTAGCCACCGGCTGTGACGACGTGTTCGTCACGACGGAGGCAACGGGTATAGAGCCGTGCCGCCTGCTATCACTGCTGACCGCGCAAGACATCGCATCGGGTACCCCACGCTGGGGCGGCCGATTCCTGGTTAACCCGTGGGATGCCGGCCGCCTCGTAAACCTCGAGGAGTACCCCGGGCTGAATGCATACTTCGAGCGCCACAGCAATAAAATCAGAGCGCAGTACGTGGCACGCAACCGCCCAGCCTCCTGGTATCGGACAATCGACCGGGTCGATCCCGACCTGCGGTCGCAGCCCAAGTTGCTGTTGCCGGACCTCAAGTCGGCTTCTCACCCGGTGCTGGACGCCGGCGAGTTCTATCCCCATCACAACCTGTACTACGTCGTATCCGACAAGTGGGACCTCGAAGTTCTGGGAGGACTTCTGCTGTCTGACCTCACGAACCTCTTCGTCGGTGCCTACTGCGTGAAGATGCGCGGCGGCACCTACCGCTTCCAGGCCCAGTACCTCAGAAAGATCCGAGTCCCGGCCCCGAATGCCATCGACGCCGCAGTCGCAGCCACACTCTCCCAGGCCTTCAGGTGCCGAGACCGCGCTGCTGCCACCGAGGCAGCCGCTTTCCTGTTCGAAATCAGCAAATCTGATCTGGAAAACGTAACGGGCATAAAGCCGCAACGACAAGTGAAGGCAGAGGCAGGCCAGCCACGTAGTCAGTGAACGGAAAGCCGCCCGGCGACCTGCACCAACGGGCGAGTGCGCAAGCCAAGGCAAACCGGCGGCATGGTCAACCTTGGTCCGGCTGCGCGCAACCGGACCAGTCAATATCGGAGTTGATAGCCATGAACTGGAGGCACCTGCCATGGATCGCCGCCGCGAACGCCTGGAAGCTCACTGAATCCGAAGGGAAGCGAAGCTCCGCCGAGGCTCTGTCGGCAAGCACGACGCAGGCGGCGTCCAGCAGCCGTTCGCGGACCATCCGCTCAAAGAAGATCACATACCGATCCACGTAGCTAGCACCCTCGAAGGTCGGATCGGTCTCCCATACGGCGCTTCGCGGCTTCACCTCCGTTGTGAATGCCTCATTATCCTCCAGCAGCATGAAATAGTCGAGCCAGGGACGCAGCGGCCAGATGATCTCACGCTCCACCGCCTTCCAGACATCGACAGCCTGGCCCAGAGCCTCGTCGGTGCGGTTGTTGTAGTTCTGACCCGGGTTGGCTCCCGCCATCGACTTCAACTCGATGATGCCGACGACCCGATCAGCAACCATCACTACGATGTCCCAGCTCTTGTCGCGGCGGAAATAGCCGGCGATCGGGCGCCTCTTGACGTCGATAAGCCGAGCCGGTATGCCCGCGTCAACGAAGACGCTCACAACCAGATCGTGGAGAGCGTCCAGATGGCGCCCACCCGTCACCTCGGCACGAGTGCCGGTGTTGACCACCCCTCTGCTCTCGGATTCGTCCGCCTGGGAGCGTCGCACGTTCCAGAAGTCGGCTACCGCAGCACGAACCGAATCGCTGTAGTCGGGAAGCTGTTGGCGCATGGAGCGTTCCTTCGATTCAACGGCAGATTTGCCTAGGCATTGTGGTCTGGGGGGTAGGTCGATCCGGGCGACCGCACCAAGAAGGTCGCCCGGACCGTGCCGCAGACGCCCAATAGGCGGCACAGCTATCAGGCTTGTAGGACCACTAGGTCGTTGGCGTGGATGACAATGTGGGGTGCGCCGGCGGGCAGCTCGTCGCGGCGGCGGCCCGCGGCCTGGCTCAGATCCTCGCTGCTGTGGCGCGCCAGGCCCTTGGCGAACACGGCGCCGCCGGCCTCACGCACCTCCACCGGCGCGCCGGCGTCGAAGTCGCCCGTCACCGAGCGCACGCCGATGGCGAGAAGGGACTTGCCCTGCTCGAGTGCGGCGCGGGCGCCCGTGTCCACTACCACCTCGCCGTGGGAGCCGACCGCGAAGGCGATCCACAGCTTGCGAGCCGGCAGCCGCTGACCGGAGGCCCGCACGAGCGTCCCCACCGGGACTGTGCCCTCCACCGCGTCGGCGAGGACATTGACACGGCTGGCATCGGCGATCACCGTGGGCACCCCCGAGAGCGACGCCACGCGGGCCGCGGTGATCTTGGAGGCCATGCCGCCGCTGCCGCGTGCGGTGCCCGCGCCGCCGGCGCGCCGCGCCAGCCGGTGGTCGAACTCGACGATCTCGGAGATCAGCGACGCATCAGAGTTGCGGCGGGGGTCGTCGGTGAGAACCCCGGCTGTGTCGGTCAGCAGCACCAGCAGGTCGGCGTGCACCAGGTTGGCCACGAGCGCGGCCAGCCGGTCGTTGTCCCCCCAGCGGATCTCGTCGTCGGCGACGGCGTCGTTCTCGTTGACCACGGGCACGACGCCCAGATCCAGCAGCTTGCGCAGCGTGGACGAGGCGTGCACGTACTGGTTGCGGATCACGAAGTCCAGGGGCACGAGCAGCACCTGGCCGGCCACGATGCCGTGACCCGAGAACACCTCGCGGTAGATGCCCATCAAGGCGCTCTGGCCGACCGTGGCCACGGCCTGCAGCGTCTCGGCGCTCACCGACCGCCCCTCGCAGGCCATGCCCAACTCCGGCAGGCCGGCCGCGATCGCGCCGCTGGTGACGACCACCGTGCGGTGCCCGGCCGAGCGCAGGCCGGCGACCTCGGCGCAGAACTTCTCGACCGCCGCCCGATCGATCGCGCCCCGCTCGTCGGTGATCGACGACGTGCCGATCTTGGCCACCACGACCCGACCCGAGGAGCCGTCCCGCGAACCCGCTTTAGGGGCGCGGGCCTGCGAGTCCCGCAGGCGGTCGCCGGCGCTGCGCGCGCCGCTCGAACCGGCACTCGCCGAGGAGGTCTGCGAGCTCACCGCCCGCTGCGCATCCGCCGGTCGTCGGCGGCCGGCTCGGCGTCGGCCAGGTCGGCGTCGTCGAGGTACTCGAAGGTGAAGTCCCCGACCCGCACCAAGTCTCCGGTGGCGGCCCCGGCGCGCGCCAGCGCCCGGTCCACTCCGAGGCCGCGCAGCCGGTCCTGGGCGTAGGCCAGCGCGCCCGGGTCTGTGAGATCGCTCAGGGCGACGGCTCGGGCCGCGGCGGAGCCGGTGACGGCCCAGGAGCCGTCGTCGCAACGGTCGATGTGCACCTCCGAGCGCGGCGGCAGCGGCCTGTGCACCACGGGCGCCTCCACCACGGTGTCCGCGCCGCGGGACTCCGCCACCAGCCGCGCCAGGTTGCCCATGGTCTCGCCGACACCCTCGCCGGTCACCGACGACAGCCGCCCGCCGGCGAAGTCGGCGCCCGGTGCCATGTCGGCGCGGCTGCCCACCACGAGCCTGGGCCTCTGCAGGAGTTCCGGGCGGTAGCGGTGCAACTCGCGCAGCAGCACCTCCAGCTGCTCGCTGGGACCGCACTCGGCAAGCTCAGACAGATCGATCAGCACGAGCAGTGCCCGGGCCCGCTCGGTGTGGCGCAGGAAGCGATGCCCCAGGCCCCTGCCGTCCGCGGCGCCCGCGATCAACCCGGGGATGTCCGCCAGGACCAGCTCGACCTCGTCGTCGATGCGGGCCACACCCAGGTTCGGCTCGAGCGTCGTGAAGGGATAGTCGGCGATCTTGGGCCTCGCGGCCGACACACGGCTGATGAAGGTGGACTTCCCCACGTTGGGGAACCCGATGATGGCCACATCGGCCAGCAGCTTGAGCTCCAGGCGCAGCCAGCGCTGCTCGCCCCACTCGCCCTGCTCGGCGAACGCGGGAGCGCGCCGCGCGTTGGACAGGAAGCGGGCGTTGCCCCGACCGCCCCGGCCGGCGCGCCCCGCCTGCCAGCGGGCACCGTGCACGGCCAGGTCGGCAAGATGGGTGCGGTCGCCGTGGTCCAGCACCACGGTGCCCACCGGAACCCTCACGTCGAGGTCCTCGCCCCGCGCCCCGTGGCGATTGCCGCCGGATCCGTGCTTGCCGCTGGCAGCCCGGCGGTGGGGATGGTCGCGAAACGACAGCAGCGAGGCCACGCCGCTGTCGGCGACCAGCCAGACATGACCGCCGCGGCCGCCGTCGCCGCCACTGGGACCGCCCCTGGCAACACGGGACTCTCTGCGGAACGCGACGCACCCGGCGCCGCCGTCGCCGGCGGTCACGTGCAGGTTGCACTCGTCAACGAACCCGGACATCCCAAGGAGCCTAAGTGAACGCGGCGAGCGCCTTGTGACGCGAATGGTTCAACCGCCCCCCAGCGAGCAGCACCGGGGTCGCCGGCCCTGTAGTAGAAGTTGTGTGCCAAGCTCTGCCACCCACGCTGGCGAGGAGAGCCTGAGTAAGCGCTGGGAGCGCCTTGTGACGCGACCGGATCAAGGCTCTGCCACCGAACGCTGGCGGGAAGAGCCCGAGTGTGGGCGCGGCCAGAAGTGCCTCGTGACAGCGGCGGAGCAGAGCCGCGGTCGCGCTGCGGACGATCCGAACCGCCTACGAGTCGCCGGGAACGACCCTGACCAGCTTGCGCCCGCGGCGTGCGCCGTAGCGCACCACGCCGTCTGCGGTGGCGAAGAGCGTGTCGTCGCTGCCGCGGCCCACGTTGGGTCCCGGATGGATCCGGGTGCCCCTCTGGCGCACGAGGATGGCTCCGGAGAGCACACGCCCGCCGTCGTACACCTTCACCCCGAGCCGCTTGGCCCGCGAGTCGCGCCCGTTGCGTGTGGAGCCGCCGCCCTTGGTCTTGGACATCTGCGTTCAGTCCCTTCGAATATCGGTGATCTCGACGGTCGCCAGCGTCTGGCGATGGCCCCAGCGACGGCGCTGGTTGCTCTTGTTCTTGTAGGTGAAGCCGCGGATCTTGGCACCGGAGTGCTCATCGACCACGACGGCGGTGACGCTCGCCGCCGCGAGCGCATCCGGCGTGGCCAGCACTTCGTCGCCGTCCACCACGAGGACCGGGCGCAGCGACACCTCCGAGCCCGGCTCGCCCAGCCGCTCTACCTCGAGCGTGGATCCCCGGCTCACCCGGTACTGCTTGCCGCCGGTCTCGACAACTGCGTACATGGCCGCAGAGGGTAGCGCCCGAGTCCCGCACCACCACGGCGCAAACACTCCCAGCCCAATCGTGCCCAATGCGTTGGCGCCCGAATGCCGCACCGCCACGGGCACCACCGGCCTCCCACACGCTCGGTCGCAGGCGGTCCCGCCGGTGGCCGTCATCGGTGGCCGAACGGCGCGAACGCCGCGTGCCACGCGCTCAGTCGATGATGTCGTCCAGCAGGCGGAAGCCTCGCCCCGAACAGTCCGCGCAGATGTCCGACACCGACTCCAGCAGGCCCTCGCCGCTGCGCTTGCGGGTCATCTCCACCAGCCCCAGCCCGCTGATGTCCAGCACCTGGGTGCGAGTCTTGTCGCGCGCCAGCGCGTCTCGGAACCGCTTCGCCACCTGGTTGCGGTTCGCTGCCTGCTCCATGTCCACGAAGTCCACGACGATGATGCCGCCGATGTCGCGCAGCCTCAGCTGCCGGGCCAACTCGTCAGCGGCCTCCAGGTTGTTGGCGAGCACGGTCTCCTCGAGGCTCGACTTGCCCACGTTCTTGCCCGTGTTCACATCCACCACGGTGAGCGCCTCGGTGCGCTCGATGATGAGCGAGCCGCCCGACGGCAGCCACACCTTGGGCTCCAGCGCTTTCTTGAGCTGCTCGGTCACGTAGTAGCGCTCGAACAGGGGCAGGCGCTGCTTGGAGGCGTCGTAGTACTCCACCCGGTCCGACAGCGTCCCGATGATCGAGGCGATATAGCCCGACGCCTGCTCGTAGAGATCCTCGTCGTCGATGATCACCCCCCGGTAGTCGGCGTTGAGCTCCTCGCGGATGAGGCGCAGCGGCGCCTCGGGCTCGCGGTAGATCAGGGCGGGCGCCGCGGCCGAGGCGGCCAGCCTCTCCACGTCGGCCCAGAGGCGCTTCAGGCGCTCGACGTCTCTCTCGATCTCCTCGGCGGTGACCTTCTCGGCCGCGGTGCGCACTATCAGACCGTGTGCGGGCGGCTTGACCCGCTCCAGGATCGACCGCAGCCGGCGGCGCTCGCCCTCGGGCAGTCGCTTGGAGATGCCGAACCCCGACGAGTTGGGCACCAGCACCACGAAGCGGCCCGCCAGCGACACCTCCTGAGTGAGCCTGGCGCCCTTGGAGCCGATCGGGTCCTTGATGACCTGGCAGAGCACCTGCTGGCCGGGCTTCAGCAACTCCTCGATGCGGGGCTTGACCCCTTCGCCGTCGCGCGCAGAGTCGATCTCGTCGGGGTCGTACTGGACGTCGCCGCGGTAGAGCACGGCGTTCTTGGGCGTGCCGATGTCCACGAAGGCCGTCTCCATGCCAGGCAGCACGTTCTGGACGCGGCCGACGTAGATGTTGCCGTGGATCTGGTTGATGTCGTCGGCCGGGCGCGAGACCCTGAACTCGATGAGGCGGCGACCCTCGAGCACCGCTATCTGCGTGGACCGCGCGCCGACGTGGACGCACATCAGGTAGCGGCCCACGGCCTGGCCCCTGCGGGTGCGGCCCTTGCGCCCGCGGAGGCTCTTCTCGTCCAGCTTCACGGGCACGTCGTAGGTGACGGCCTCCACCGGGGGCTTGTTCTGGGCCTGCGAGCCCGAGCGGCCCCCGCCGCGTCGCCGTCGCCGCCGCGTCCCGCCCGCGGAGCTGCCGCCGGAGCCATCTCCAGGGCCTCCGCCGGAAGCGCCGGCGGCCTCGCGGCGGCGCGGCGGACTCGGCGGCGCGGGGCGGCTGTCGCCGATCTGCGGCTTTCGCGCGGGTGGTGGCGCCGATCGGCGCCGCGGAGCCGGACTGCCGGCGGGCGGTCTAGCGGGCTTCGGTTCCTTCCCGGGGGTGCCCGGGGCGCGCGCTGTGGCGCGTTCGTCTGTCATCGTGTTCCTTTGCGTAGGTGGGCGGGGCCGTCATTGCGGGGCCCCTGCCAGTGCCACCGACTCCTCGGCGAGCGCGAGCGGCTCGCGCCGTCGCCCGTCGTCGGTTGCGATCCATTGGTGAAGACGGCAGACCCGCAGCGCGCCGAGGTGCGGATCAAGGCTCGCCAGCAACTCCGCCGGGCGAACCGCCCGTGGCTGCGTGGCCAGCTCGGCGACGAGCCTCACACCGTCGGTTGTGTCCCCCGCCACGTCGACTGAGAGCACGGCGGGGCGGATGTCCTCGGTTGCCCGGCGCCCCTTGCGCTCGCGTTCGACCATCAGCGTGTCTGGGCCCAGGGCCCGGACCACGCTGCCCGACACGCTCGCCGGGGGTGCCCCGGCGGTGTCGATCCTCCAGGTACAGCTTGTGACCGCATGCTGCAACGACGGCTCGCCCCCGCCCAGGCGCGCCGCCGCCAGCGCGGTGATGCCATGAGGCAGCGCCGCCGTGAGCGAAGCCGCGAGCCCGTCGTGGTCGACATCGGCGGCGCGGGCCGCGTCCAGGGAGATGTCGAGGTACTCCGCTTCGGAGCAGTAGCCGGTGGGCAGCGCCAGACCGAAGGCGATCCTCGGACGCGGCGTGAAGCCGGCAGAGTAGGCCACCGCGACACCGGCCCGTCGCAGCGCCCGCTCCCAGATCCGAGCGACGTCACGATGCGAGGTGAAGCGCACCTTGCCGTGCTTGGCGAAGCGGACCCGCACCCTGGCCCCGGCACCCGCGGGCTCGCCGCCGGCGCCCACGGGCGGGCCCGGCGCACCAGCCGGCACACCGTCGAGCAGCGTCACGACGACACTCCCCCACCAGCCGGCACACCGTCGAGCAGCGTCACGACGACACTCCCGCGCCCGCCAGCGGGCGTTGCGAGAGCCTCACCGGCACCGCGCTGGGCGCCGGCGCGCGGTCGGGAGAGCTCGGCGCCTGCGGTCGCCCCGTGTGCGCCGCCGCCGCGACCGGTGCCCGCGTGCCGGTGCCCTGGCTGCCGCCCGCGGGCGGCACGGCCGAGGCCACGATGTGCTCGATGCCGTAGCCGGTGCATGCTCCGCAGTCGTAGCAGGGCGTCCAGCGGCAGTCCTCGAGCCCCACCTCGTCGAGGGCGTCGCGCCAGTCCTGCCACAGGAAGTCCTTGTGCAGGCCCGCCGAGAGGTGGTCCCACGGCAGCGGCTCCTCGGCGCCTCGGTGGCGGTGCACGAAGGAGTCCGTGTCCAGGCCGCAGGCCGCCGCCGCCTCGTTCCACATGCCGAGGTCGAAGTGCTCCGACCACTCCTGGAAGGTGCCGCCGGCGCGCCAGACACGCTCGATGACCTCGCCGAGGCGGCGGTCCCCGCGGCTGGCCAGACCCTCGACGAAGGTGGCGGCGGGATCGTGCCACTTCAGCTGCACGCCCCTGGCGCCGCGCAGCTCCTGCCGCAGCAGGTCGATCTTGCGCCGCAACTCGGCGACGGTGTTCTGGCCGAACCACTGGAACGGGGTGAACGGCTTGGGCACGAACCCGCCCACCGACACGGTCACCGAGGGCGAGCGGTGATGCCGGCGCCCCAGTTCCACGCAGCGGCGGGCCAGGCGCGCGATGCCCAGCGTGTCCTCGTCCGTCTCGCTGGGCAGGCCCGTCAGGAAGTAGAGCTTCACGCGGCGCCAACCCTGCGAGTACGCCGACGAGACGGCGGAGTAGAGGTCCTCCTCGCTGATGAGCTTGTTGATCACCTGGCGCATGCGCCAGGTGCCGGCCTCCGGGGCGAAGGTGAGCCCGGTCCGGCGGGCGCGCTGGACCTGCGCGGCCAACCCCACCGTGAAGGCGTCCACCCGCAGGCTCGGCAGCGCCACCGCGACCTGCCCGCAGCCCGAGTCGCTGACCGTGTCGGCCACCACCTGCTCGATCCCGCTGAAGTCGGCGGTGCTCAGCGAGGTCAGAGCCACCTCGTCGTAGCCGGTGCGGCGCAACCCCTCGGACACCATGGTGCGCACCTGGTCGGCCGGGCGCTCCCGCACCGGGCGGGTGATCATCCCCGCCTGGCAGAACCTGCAGCCACGGGTGCAACCCCTGAAGACCTCGACGTTGAGGCGGTCGTGCACGACCTCGGTGAGCGGGACCAGCTGCTGCTTGGGATACGGCCAGTCCGCGAGGTCGGCCACGGTGCGCTTCTCGACGACCGGCGGAGCGTCACCACGACGGGGCTCGAGTCCGGCGAAGCGCCCGCTGCTGTACACCGGCTCATACAGCGACGGCACGTACACGCCCGCGACCCGGCTGAGCTCTCGCAGCACGCCGTGGCGCCCGCCGCCGCGCCCGCACGCCGACCAGTCACCGACGACCTCGGTGACCTCGCCCACCACCTCCTCGCCGTCGCCGAGCACGACGAAGTCCAGGAAGTCCGCCAGCGGTTCGGGGTTGTAGGCGCAGTGCCCTCCCGCAGCGACCAGCAGGTCTCCGTCACCGCGCCCGGCCGCACGCACCGGCACGCCGGCCAGGTCGATGCAGTTCAGCACGTTCGTGTAGGTGAGCTCCGCAGAGAGGTTGAAGGCGAGGATGTCGAACAGCACCGCCGGCCGGTGCGTGTCCAGTGAGAAGAGCGGGATGCCCTCGGCCCGCATCAGCTCCTCGAGATCGACCCAGGGGGCGTAGGCCCGCTCGGCCGCCGCGTCGGGGCGCTCGTTGATGATCTCGTAGAGGATCTGCAGTCCCTGATTGGGCAGGCCGATCTCGTAGGTGTCGGGGTAGGCCAGCAGCCAAGAGACGGTGCCGGGCCCGTGGCTCGGGGTCTGCATGCCGTCCTCGCAGCCGATGTAGCGCGCCGGCTTGGACACTCTCGGCAGCAGCGGCTCGAGCCGGGCCCAGACGCCGGCCGCCTGCGCCGGCAGCGGCTCGGACACCGGCAGGGTCTCAGGCACAGCCAAACTCACAAGCACACGCGCGGGCACGTTCACACGCGGCCGCCGTTGTCCACAGGTGCGTCACCGTCTCAGCCTACAGACGCTGAGTCCCCGCGGGGTCGAGACGGCGGCGGTACACGCCCGCCACGAGCCCCAGCCCCACCATGGACGTGAGCATCGACGACCCGCCATAGCTGACCAGGGGCAGCGGGATGCCTGCCACCGGCATCATTCCCATGGTCATGCCCACCGCCTGGAACATCTGGAACAGCAGCATCGCGAACACCCCGATGCACACGAGTCGACCGAAGCGGCTCGAAGCGATCTTCGCCGTCCGCCAGATCCGCAGCAGCATCAGCGCGTACAGTCCCAGCAGCAGCGACGACCCCCGGAACCCCAACTCCTCTCCGGCCACGGTGAAGATGAAGTCGGTCTCCTGGAAGGGCACCAGGTCCGATCTGGTCTGGGTTCCCTGGAAGAGACCCTGGCCGCGGATCCCGCCGTTGCCCACCGCGATCGTCGCCTGCTCGACGTTGTAGGCGTACTCGGCGGCCGCCGGGCCCACCGCCGACGGTTCTCGCAGGAAGACCGTCAGCCGCGCCTGCTGGTAGTCGGCCAGGGCGTCGGAGCGGAGCACGGCGACCGTGCCCAGCACGGCCACCAGCGCCAGCGCCACGATCCAGCGGGCCCGCAATCCGCTGGTGACGACGATCGCCACCGCGACCGCGATGTACACGAGCACGGTGCCCAGGTCGGGCTGCCGCAGCAGCAAGACGATCGGCGCCGCCGTCAGTGCCAGCGCCGGTGCCAGCTGCTTCAGGCCGACCTCTCCCGAACGCGGCGAGAACACCAGAGCCAGCCCCACGATCACGACCAGCTTGCCGGGCTCGGAGGGCTGGAGCCGCAGCGTTCCGAAGGAGAACCAGCCGCGGGTGCCGTTCACCTCGACGCCTATCTGCAGCACCGCGGCCAGAGCCGCCAGCATCAGCGCGAAGGCGAAGGGCCAGACCCGCCGGATGTGCTTCTGCGGGATCAAGGCGGCGGTGCACCCTGCGAGCAGCCCGACCGCCGCGAACAGCGCCTGGCGCTCGAGCAGGGTTCTGTCGGGCTCTGCGAAATCCCCGAGTCCCCCCCTCGTGGCCGAGTACACGAGCACGCAGCCGACCATTGTGATCGCCAGGGCCGACAGCACGAGAAAGGGATCCACAAGCAGCCACCAGGGTTGCTTGTCGACCCGCGGCCGCTCGACCGTCCCCGCTGCGAGGGTCACCCCTGGGCCTCCGGAGCGAGTGCCGCCGACTCAGCAACCGTGCGTGCGGGCTCGACGGCGCCGGTGGCGATGGGATGCAGCACCCTGGCCACGGCGGGCGCCGCCGCCGCGCCGCCGAAGCCCGCCTCCTCCAGCACCATCGCCACCACGACCTCCGGCGTGTGCTGGAAGCCGCGCTCGGGCCACGGCGCCGGGCCGAAGCCGACGAACCAGGCGAAGTCCGCCTTGCCCCGCACCTCGGCCGTGCCGGTCTTGCCCGCCACCGGCCACGCCGCCAGCGGGAAGTCGACGCCCGCGCCCGCAACGTTGAAGGCCCCATACGCGGTGCCCTGAAGCACCGAGGAATCCCCGGACTGCGAGGGCAGGCTGTAGGCGGTCACGCCGTTGAGCCCGTCCAGCAGCGGGTCGGCGAACTCAGAGGGCCATTCGAGCTGCCTCACCAGCCTCGGGCCGAAATCGGTGATCGTCGCGCCCGACCGGTCGGTGATCCTGGTGGCGATGTTGGGCTGATGCAGCCGGCCCCCGCTGGCCGCCGCCGCGTACAGGTTCGCCATCTGCAGGGGCGTCACCAGCAGGTTCCCCTGGCCGATGGCGAGGTTGATGGTGTCGCCGGCGTACCACTGGGCGCCGCTGCGCGAGAAGACGCCCTGAGAGAACTGGTAGTCGTAGTACTCGCGGTCGGGCACCACGCCGGCGCGCTCGTGCGGCAGCGGCACACCCGTGCGGGAGCCGAGCCCGAGCAGTCGGGCCGCCTCCTGGATCCCCTCGTCGTCCGGCCTGGCGCGCCGGAAGAAGCCCTCGCCCCCGAGGCGGTAGAAGTACGTGTCGCTCGACACCACCAGCGCGTCGCGCAGATCGACCCCGCGCTCGCAGCAGTACGGGCTCTCGAACAGGCACGTGTCCGAATCCTCCACGCAGAAGGGATAGCGGTAGGTGCCGGTGTCGGTGTAGAAGTCGTCGATGCCGATGAGCGCGGTCTCGGCCTCGCCGACCACGCCCTCGGTCAGCGCCGCGTAGCCGGTGACGAGCTTGAACGTCGAGCCCGGCGGGTACAGCCCCCCGATGGCGCGGTTGAGGATGGGCGAGTAGTTCTCCGCCGAGGTGAGCTCGTCGAAGAGCCGCTGCGAGATGCCGTTCACGAAGTCGCTCGGGTTGTAGGAGGGATGCGAGGCCATGGCCAGGATCGAGCCGTCGCGGGGATCGAGTGCCACCGCGGCTCCGGCTGCGGCCACCAGGTCGGGCCCCTCGTAGTCGTCGCGCGGGATCTGCTCGCGGGCGGCGGCCAGGCCGCTTCGCAGCTCGCGCTCGAGGAGGCTCTGGACGTCGAGGTCGATGGTCAGGTGAACGTCGTTGCCCGGCTGCGGCGCACGGCCCAGCTCGTGGAGTTCCGCGACGATCTCGTTGCGGGCGTTCACCTCGAAGACGCGCCGGCCCGGCACTCCCCGCAGCTCGCTCTCGAAGATGCGCTCCACGCCGGTCTTGCCGATCTCGTCGCCCGGCTCGTAGACCTTCGAGTCCGGCACCGACGGATCGACCTGGGCGCTCTGGGTCCGGTACTCCTCGGCCGTGAGCGGCCCGACGTAGCCCAGGATGTGGGCGGCCAGCTCGCCGTAGGGGTAGCTGCGCACGGCCCGCTCCTGCACCGAGACGCCCGGCAGGCGGTCCTGGTACTCGCCCAGGTACACGAGCAGGTCCGGGTCGATGTCGAAAGCGACGGGCACCGCCTCGAACGGGCCGAACTGACGGCTCTCGAGGCGCTCGACTATTTCGCTGACCTTGGTGAGGCGGCCGGCCCGGCTGATGATCCCGGCCAGCTCGCCCAACATCTCGAGCCGCTCGCCGGCGCCGTCGAGCGCGGCGTTCATCTCGCGGCGGTCCACCACGACCACCGGCACCGCCGTGTTCTCGACGAGCACCCGGCCCTGGGCGTCGAGGATGCGCCCCCTCGGTGCCTCGATGTGCACTGACCTGCGAACGTTGTTGGAGGCCGCGGCGCGCAGCTCCTCGTTCTCGAGCACCTGGAGGTACCAGAGCCGCGCGAAGAGCGCCGCCAGGAGGCACACGGCCACGATGCCCACCACGTGCAGCCGGAACTCTGCGCGAGCGTCGCGCCCGCCCTCGTCGCCGCCGGCCATCAGCGCCCGCACCGCCACAGCGGGGCGCTCACCCGACCACACCCGCCGCCGCCGGACATCAGTACCCCGGACATCGGCGCCCCCGACATCAGCGCCCCGCGGTCGTGTGGTGTGGGACGCTTCGCAACTGCGGGCGCGCGCTGGGCTGTGTCACCGCCCAGCGCACCGCCGCAGCGGCCGGCAACGAGATCAGCGCGTTCATCACCGAGGACAGCAGCACGATCCGCAGCAGGCCGCCGTCGAGGTGGCCGCGCGGGCCCATCACCGCTCCCAGCGCCGCGTAGACGCTGACCGAGGCCGCGGTTCCAGCCAGTGCCGTGAGGATCGTGCGGGTGCGCGTGTCGTGGAAGAGGTCCTCCGTAATGCCGCCGAGCGCGTAGGCCACCAGCGAGAACGAGACCGCCGCCAGCCCCAACGGCGTGCTCAGGTAGACGTCCCACAGCAACCCGACCATGAAGGCGATCAAAGATCCGCGGTGGGCCCCGGCGAAGAGCCCCGCCAGCACGGCCACCAGCGCCGGCAGCTCGGGGGCGACGCCGGCCACACGCACTTCCACCAGCACGGTCAACTGCAGCACGAGGCCACCCAGAACGACGGGCACGAGCCGCAGCACAGTCACGGCGCGGTCCCGCCGGCGAACGGCGAATCGGGCCCGAGGGGCGCCTCGTCGGCGGGCGGCTGCAGCAGCACCGTCACGTAGCCCAGATCGCGGGTGTCCGCAGCCAACTCTACGGTCACGCTCCGCGACAGGCCGGCCTCGGCATCGGTGACCGACACCACACGACCCACGGGGATGCCGGCGGGATAGCGGCTGGCGGCCGCGGTGACGACGGCGCTGCCGATCTCGGGCAGCTCGCCCGGATCCGGCGTATCAGGCCAGCGCAGGCCCCTGTCCACCAAGAACAGCGCGGGGTCGCCGGCCACACCATGGCCCAGACCCACGTCGCCGCTGCCGAGGAGCCTCACGCCGACCGCAAGGTCCGGGTCGCTGACCGTGGTGACGGTGCTGAGGCCGGCGTCCACCGCGTCGACACGTCCCACGAGCCCGGCGCCGGTCACCACCGCCATGCCCGGCATGACACCGTCGCGCCGGCCGACGTCGATCGAGATCACGTCGTCGTCGAAGTTCCCCACCGAGTCCCGCAGCACCGACGCGACCACCCTGTCGATGTCGCCCAGATAGCCGACCCCGGTGGCCTCCGCGAGCCGCTCGAGGGCGTCGGCTGCCGCGTCTTGTGTTATGTCAGCGCTGCGGAGCCGCCCCACCTCGTCCTTCAGCTCGGCGTTCTCGCTGCGCAGATCGTTGTAGGAGAACATGACCGTCCACACTTCCGCAACCGGCCCCAGCACCACGTCCACGGCGGACACCACGGGCTGCAGGAGGTCGCGCACGCGGCTCTGCGCCGTCTCCAGGGGCCCGTAGCCGCGGAAGTCAAGCGTCAGCAGCGCCAGAGCGGTCAGAGCCAGCAGAATGAGGCGGTAGCGGGTCCGCCCGCTGCGCTGGGCGACCGCCACTGCTGGATTCAGGAACTGCCCGAGGTGGTCACAGAGCCGGTCAGTTGATCCAGGTTCTCGAGCACGTGGCCCGAACCCCTCACCACGGCATGAAGCGGGTCCGGCGCCACCATGATCGGCATCCCCGTCTCGTTGGCGATCCTCTGGTCGAGGTTCCTCAGCAGCGCGCCGCCGCCGGCCAGCACGATGCCACGCTCCATGATGTCGGCGGCGAGCTCGGGCGGCGTGAGGTCCAGCGTGCCCCTCACCGCGTCGCAGATGGCAGACGTCGATTCTTCCAGGCCCTCGCGGATGTCCTCGGTGGTGACCGACACGACACGCGGGAGGCCGCTGACCAGGTCGCGCCCGCGGATCTCGGCGCGCGACTCCCTGGCGAGGGGGTACGCCGAGCCCAGCACGATCTTGATCTCCTCAGCGGTGCGCTCGCCGACGAGCAGCGAGTACTCCTTCTTGATAGACTGCATGACCGCTTCGTCGAACTCGTCGCCGCCCACGCGGATCGACTGGCTGGTGACGATGCCCCCCAGGGAGATGACGGCCACCTCGGTCGTGCCCCCGCCGATGTCCACGACCATGTTGCCGGCGGGCTCCCAGACCTGCATGCCGGTGCCGATGGCCGCGGCCATGGGCTCCTCGATGATGTGGGTCGGCCGGCGCGCCCCGGCGGACTCGGCGGCCTCCTGCACCGCGCGCTGCTCGACGCCGGTGATCCCCGACGGCACCGCTATGACCATCCGGGGCTTGGCCCAGCGACGCTGGTGGACGCGCGCGATGAAGAAGCGCAGCATCTCCTCGCACATGTCGAAGTCGGCGATCACGCCGTCCTTGAGGGGACGCACCGCCCGGATGTGGGCCGGGGAGCGGCCGAGCATGCACTTGGCCTCCTTGCCCACGGCCAGCACCTTGCGCGTGCGCGTGTTGACGGCCACCACCGAGGGCTCGTTGAGCACGATCCCCTCGCCGCGCACGTACACGACGGTGTTGGCGGTGCCGAGATCGAGGGCCATGTCCCTGCCCATCACAGCGCCCAGCCCGGCGAGAATATTGCCTCTGCTCATCGCAAACCCTCAATCCCTACTTCGCTTTGAGCTGCCGCCAATGCGGTGCGACCGCAGCCGGCGTCGGTCGGGAGTCTAAGCCATCGCCGCGGCCGACGCGCCATCGCGCCCTTCTAGAGGGACGGGAAGAAGATGGCGATCTCGCGCTCGGCGGACTCGGCCGAGTCGCTGCCGTGCACCAGGTTCTCGGTCACTCCGGTTCCCAGGTCGCCGCGGATCGTGCCCGGAGCGGCCAGCAGCGGGTTGGTGGCGCCCATCATCTCGCGCACCACGCGCCACGTCTCGGCCGGCCCCACCACGACTGCGGCGAGCACCGGACCGCGGCTCATGAACGCGACCAGCTCACTGTAGAAGGGCTTGCCGGCGTGCTCGGCGTAGTGGCGTGCCAGGATCGCGGCGTCGAGCGTGCGCAGCTCGGCCGCGGCCAGGCGCAGCCCCTTGCGCTCGAAGCGTCCGACGATCTCGCCGAGCAAGCCGCGCTCGACGGCATCGGGCTTGCAGATGACCAGCGTGCGATCCACGAAGACAACCCTACCGGCGCTCTGCGAGGGCCACCTTCGCCGCACCGACCACGGTGAAGGAGCCCGCCACGGTGACGACGTCGGCCGGGCCGGCACGATCCAGCGCCAGCTCCAGGGCCTCGGGCACGCCCGCTGACACCTCCGCCGCGGCTCCGAGCGAGGCCGCGGCCGCCGCCACCTCCGCGGCGGGAACGCCGCGTGCCGTGGGAGCGGTGCAAGCCACGACGAGGCTGCCAGGGCCCGCGCCGAGAGCCTCGAGCACGCCGGCCACGTCGCGGCCCGACTGCATGCCGGCCACGATCAGGCGGGCGCCGCCCGGGGCGAAGTCCTCCTCCAGGGTGGCCGCGGCCGCCCGCGCGCCGTCGGGGTTGTGGGCGCCGTCAAGCACGATGAGCGGCTCGCGCCCCGCGATCTCGAAGCGTCCCGGCACCTTCACACCGGCCAGGGCGTCCGCAACGACCTCACCGGGAAGCGCCGCGTCGAAGAATGCCTCGACCGCCGCCACCGCCAGTGCCGCGTTGTCGAGCTGGTGCCGCCCGTGCAACCTCAGCAGCGTGTCGCTGTGGCAGCCGTGGGGGGTCTCGAAGTCGGCGACCCAACCGCCCACGGCCAGGCGCTCGCTGCAGGTTCCGAAGTCGCGGCCCCGCTCCAGCATGGCGCCGCACGCCTCGGCCCGGAAGACCTCGCGCACCGCCGCGTCGATCTCGCCGCATACGACCGTCGAGCCCGGCTTGATGATGCCGGCCTTCTCGCGCGCTATCGCCAGCCGCCAATCGCCGACCCCGTCGGTGTGGTCGCGCCCGACGTTGGTGACCACGGCCACCTCGGAGTCGACGATGTTGGTGGCGTCGTAGCGGCCCAGCATCCCCACCTCCACGACCGCCACGTCCACGGCCACGTCGGCGAAGTGCTGCAGCGCCGCGGCCGTGACGGTCTCGAACCAGGTGGCCTTGATGCCTAGGTGCTCCGTGAAGCGGGCGACGTCGCCGACCGAGGCGGCGAAGTCCGAAGCGTCCAGCGGCTCGGAATCGACCGAGACGCGCTCGGTGGGCTCGACCAGATGTGGGCTCGTGTAGGCCCCCACCCGCAGGCCCATCTCCTGCAGCAGCCGGGCCGCCACCCGCACCGTGGAGCCCTTGCCGTTGGTGCCGGTGACGTGGATCACGCGGTAGCAGCGGTGCGGGTCGCCCATGGCGGAGGTGAGACGATGCATCGTCTCGAGGCTCAGGCCGGCCACGCGGCCGGCGCGCGGCCTGGTCTCGTGGTTGATCAGGCTGTCGAGATGCTTGAGAGCCGCGCCGTAGTCCACGCGTTGATGGCCGTCAGCTGGCCTTTCGGGTGCGCGCCTGCTCGGTCGCGAGGCGCGGCACCAGGGTGGGGTTGACGTGTGTCAGCACGGTCTGGAGGTCGATGACCACGGTGGCGACATCGTCACGGCCCGGCAGGTCGTACATCACGTCTAGCAGGACCTCTTCCATCACCGCCCTCAGCCCTCTCGCCCCCGATGCCCGCTTGAGAGCCTCGCCGGCTATCGCCTCCAGCGCCTCGGGCTCGAAGATCAGCTCGACGTTCTCGAACCGGAACATCTTCTCGTACTGCTTGACCAGCGCGTTGCGGGGCTCGCTGAGGATCCGCACCAGAGCGTCGCGGTCGAGGTTGCCGACGGCGCCCATGACCGGCAGGCGCCCGATGAACTCCGGGATCAACCCGTAGCGGGTCAGGTCCTCGGGCAGCACCTCGGCGAAGATCGCTCCGAGATCCTTGTCCTGGGGGCGGCGGATGTCGGCGCCGAAGCCCACGCCGCGGGTGCCGATGCGGCTCTCGACGATCTTCTCGATCCCGGCGAAGGCGCCGCCGCAGATGAACAGCACGTTGGTGGTGTCGATCTGGATGAACTCCTGGTGCGGGTGCTTGCGCCCGCCCTGGGGCGGCACCAGGGCGGAGGTCCCCTCCAGGATCTTGAGCAGTGCCTGCTGCACACCCTCGCCCGAGACGTCCCGCGTGATGGAGGGGTTCTCGCTCTTGCGCGCGATCTTGTCGATCTCGTCGATGTAGATGATGCCCTTCTCCGCCCTCTTGACATCGTAGTCGGCCGCCTGTATCAGCTTGAGGAGGATGTTCTCCACGTCCTCGCCCACGTAGCCGGCCTCGGTCAGAGCGGTGGCGTCCGCGATCGCGAAGGGGACGTTGAGCATCCGGGCGAGGGTCTGCGCCATCAGGGTCTTGCCGCAGCCAGTGGGCCCGACCAGCAGGATGTTGGACTTCTGCAGCTCGACCTCGGGGTCCTCTCCCTCGTCGAAGCGCACCCTCTTGTAGTGGTTGTAGACCGCCACCGAGAGGATGCGCTTGGCGCTCTGCTGGCCGATAATGTAGTCGTCGAGGAAGGCGTAGATCTCACGCGGGGCGGGCAGGTTGCCGTCGAGTTCCTCGGGCGGGCCGGCCGTTTCCTCGTCGATGATCTCGTTGCACAGGTCGATGCACTCGTCGCAGATGTAGACGCCCGGGCCCGCTATGAGCTTCTTGACCTGCTTCTGCGACTTGCCGCAGAACGAGCACTTGAGAAGCTCGCCCCCCTCGCCGAGCTTTGCCACGCGTCCGCCCCCTCCCGCTCAGCTGACGACCGCGATGGCGGGACTCGCCTCGATGAGGCTGCGGGCCTCGATCACCTCGTCGATGATCCCGTACTCCTGGGCCTGCTCGGCGGTCATCACGAAGTCGCGGTCGGTGTCGGTCGAGATCCGCTCGATCGGCTGGCCTGTGTGCATGGAGAGGACTTCCTCGAGCGACTTCTTGAGGCGCGCCACCTCGCCGGCCACCAACTCTATGTCACTGGCATCGCCGAACGCGCCGGCGTAGGGCTGGTGTATGAGGATGCGCGCATGGGGCAGGGCCAGGCGCTTGCCCTTGGTGCCGGCCGCCAGCAGCACGGCCGCCGCCGACGCGGCCTGGCCGAAGCAGATGGTGGTGATGTCCGGCTTGATGTACTGCATCGTGTCGTAGATGGCGAACAGCGAGTTGGTGTCGCCTCCCGGGCTGTTGATATAGAGGTTGATGTCCTTGTCGGGATCCTCGGACTCCAGGTGCAGCAGCTGGGCGCAGATCAGGTTCGCCACCACGTCGTCGATCGGCGTGCCCAGAAAGACGATGTTCTCCTTCAGCAGCCTGCTGTAGAGGTCGAAGGCGCGCTCGCCCCGGTTGGTCTGCTCGACCACGGTGGGCACGAGGTAGTTGCTGATTCTCATGTTGATCACGCTCCGCCTTGCATGGGTGGTGTCTCATCGGGCCGGTCCTGGGACTCGGGCAGCTTCAGGAGTTCTGGATCCACGGACGCTCCGTCGGGATCCACAAGCACGACGCGCTCGTTGATCCAGGCGAGCGCGGCGCGCTTGGAGATGTCCGATCTGACGGCGGAGAGCCGGCCCGCCGCTGCCAGCTGCTCCCGCAGCTGCATCGCCTCCTGCGCGGCCTGCTCGGCCGCCTCGTCGCCGCCCGTGCCGGCATCGCGGGCTGCGAAAGCCAGGCGCAGTTCCTCGTCGACCGCGTCGTCGTCGGCCTCGAGCCCCTCGGCTGCGGCCACGGCCCGCAGGGCGAGATCCACCTTCACA
>CBDBFM010000001.1:0-6364 GCA_965204875.1 Candidatus Aldehydirespirator sp.
GGGACCGAGGCCACCGGCACCATCACCAACGACGATGCGGCGCCGGTGCTGGCCGACCTCGCCAACGTGCCCGCAAAGGTCGGCGAGGAGGTGGTGGTCACGGCGGCGGCCACCGACGCCGACGGCGACACGGTCCGCTACGCATGGACCCGCAAGGCGGGCCAGACGACCCCGGCGCTGCCCGATGGCACCGGCCTCGGCGCGGCGCGTCTCGCCTTCACGCCCACCCGGGCCGGCACCTACACCATGACCGTGACCGCGAGCGACGGCCACGGCAACCACGACCGCACGACGGTGGCCATCCGGGTCGGCGACGGGTCGTCGCCCCAGTCGCCCGACCCCACCGACGGCGGGGCGCCGCCTCTGCCGCCCGACCCCACCGACGACACACGCACGCCCCAGCCCCTCGGGTCCGTGAGCGCCAGGCGGGCGAATCCGTCCGCCTGCCCGCCCGGCACCCTCGCCACCCATCCCTCCCTCGGGTTCAGATGCGTCGGAAGGAAGAAGTTCCTCAACAAGGTGGAGCAATGGTCGCGCGAGTACCGCGACGCGCCGGGCTTCCGGAACCAGTGGGGTCTGGGGGCCATCAACGCCGACCGCGCCTACGCCCATCTGCGCCTCCTCGAGGGGGCCGATGTGAGGCCCGGGGAAGGCGTCACCATCGGCTTTGTCGACACCGGCATCGATACGGAGCATCCCGCCTTCCGAAACATCGACGTCACCGAGAAGTTCCTGGACGGAGCGACAGACGAGACCGGCGACAGAAGAGATTCACACGGAAACGCCGTCGCCAGCGTTGCGGTCAGCGATCGGACATCCCACTCCTATGCCCATCACGGAGTGGCCTGGGGCGCCGATATCGCCATGTTCGCCATACCTCTGGGCAGCGACGACGGCGTCTACAGACCCACATCGCTTGCGGAATTGAGCCGCAGGGACCAGCAGCAGTCCGAACTGTTCAAGGCCGTCTTCAGGAAAGGAATCGACATCCTGAACCTGAGCATCGGCATGGATGGCAATATCGAAGATTACAGTGAAGAGCAGTTGCGCAAGAGCTACGGCAGGACCATCGCCGTCCTTGCGCAGAAAGACGCCCGGGAGAAGACGATCATCGTCTGGGGCGCAGCCAACAACGAGGGAACCCGTTGCGACGTGAAGCAGGTCGGGGCCAACCGGTGCGGCGACGGCGGGACCAAGGCTTCTTCCCCCCAGTTCCGGGCCGCTCTGCCCGCTCGCATCGAGGAGCTGCGCGGCCACTTCGTTGCAGTCGCCGCCGTGCAGAGGCAGGGCGGCTCCATCGCGGGCTTTTCCAACCGCTGCGGCATCGCTGCCGACTACTGCATCTCCGCGCCGGGCACGGAGATCCGAGTCGCCTATTTCGGACCTGGAGATGGCGTTCTTCGAGCATGGAGGCTCAGCAGGGGAACATCCATGGCCACGCCGATGGTCAGCGGGGGGCTGGCCGTCATGAAGCATCTCTTCCGGGGCCAGCTCTCCAACTCCGCTCTGGTCTCCCGCCTGTTCGCCACCGCCAACAAGACGGGCATCTACGCCGACCGCTCCATCTACGGACAGGGCCTCATGGACCTCGGCGCCGCCACCAACCCCTGGGGCGAGGTCGCCTTCATGGGCACCGGCCGCACCGTGGCCCAGCAGCGCGAAGGGACCGCCGCCGCCGACTCCGCCATCCGCCAGAGCGGAACCCTGGGCGACAGCTTCGCCCTCGCCCTCGCGCAGCGCGAGGTCGCCGCCTTCGACGCCCTGGGCGCGCCCTTCTGGCTCGCGGCCGGCGACCTCGTGCACTCGCTCCCCCACCGCTCCGCGACCGCCCGCCTCGACCGGCTGCTCGGCGACTCCGGCGACGACGACCGCCCCGACGACGACGCCTGGTGGCTGAACGTGCGCCCCGCCGACCGGGGCGGGGACTTCGGCCATCTCGCCCTCGCCGACGGCGCCGCCCGCTTCGACCTCGCCACCCCCCACGACTGGTCCACCGCCTTCTTCCACCGAAACGACGAGGGCGGGCGCCACCCCCTGTCGGGCTTCGCCGCGCAATGGCGCCCCGCCGACCTGCCGGCCGCCACCGTGCAGGCCGGCTGGCTCGCGGAGCCGGACTCCCTCCTCGGCAGCTCCGCCTCCGGGGCCTTCGGGCGGCTCGCCGGCAGCACCGCATTCCTCTCCGCCCGGCTGGAGGCGGACGGCCCCGCGGGATGGCGCCTGAGCGCGCAGGGTGAGCTCGGCGCGGTGAGCCCGGACTCCACCCGCGGACCGCTCATCCGCGAACTCTCCACCCTGAGCACCAGCGCCTTTCGCCTCGCCGCCACCCGCGCCCTCTCGCGCGGGGGCGCCACCCTGCGCCTCGCCGTGGAGCAGCCGGTGCGCGTCACCGCGGGCGCGGCCTTCCTCGACCTGCCGACCGGGCGCACCGTCGAGGGACGGGTGGTGGGCGAGACCGTCGGCTTCGGCCTCGCCCCGAGCGGCCGACAACTGGACCTGAGCGCGCGGGTCGACTACCCCCTGACCATCAGCGGCCTGACCACCAACGGCCTGACCAGCGGCGCGCTGGCCCTGGAGTCCATCTGGAGCCGGCAGCCCGGCCACCGGGCGGATGCGCCGTCGGAATGGACCATCCTGGCGGGATGGGGAATGCGGTTCTGAGGCGGGCGAAGGCGGCCTTTTGAAGATGATAGGGGCGCGGCCTCCGGGGCCCCTCCCCTCCAGCGATTCCCGCCAGCGCCCGGAGAGAGGCCGTACCGTGGTGGAATTGTGGTGCGATTTCGACCTTCAGGGCGTCGAGTCGAGGGGATTGCGGGGGCCTGTTCCCGCCTGGCGGGAATGGCTGCCTCCCCTCAAGCCTGAGCGCCGCCCGACCCTCCGGCCCTGACCATCCCGTCCCGTCGTGGCCGGCGCGGCCTCACCAGCGCAGCGCGCCGCGCAGCATGAGGCTGTCCTCGGCCGCGCCCGGCCGGCTCGTGGCCTTGACCCCGAGCCGGAGCTCGTCGCCCAGGTGGTAGCGCATGCCGAGCCGGACGGCCCGGTCGCCTTCCTCCACCAGGGAAAGCCCGGCATACGGGGTGAGCAGCGACCTCGGCAAGAAGGTCCCGCCGAGACCGATGCCGTGGCCGACCTCGGCGTCCAGGCGGCTTGTGGTGCGGGCCGAAGCCGGAGCCGACCCCGGCGCACGGTCGAACAGGCGCCAGAGCCCACTCTCGGTCCCGCCCCGCGAGGGCGCGAGCGTGAGGAAGGTCCCCCGCCCGTCGATTCCGGGGTCGAGGCGCACCCGCGCGCTCACGCCCCATTCGTCCCGGTCCGCTTCATGCGCCGCCAGCAGGCGGGTGCGCGCCTCCGCCGTCAGCCTCGCCCCCGGGTCGCGCCAGGTGAGGCTCGCCCCGGCCTCGACGCCGGAGCCCTCCGCGGCATCGCCGCCGTCGTGGCGCAGCCCCGCCTCCAGCGCCGGCGTCAGCGTCGCGCTGTCCTCGAGGGCGCGCTCGTGCGAGCCTTCCAGCGCCAGGCGCAGCCGGTGCGTATCCACGGACAGGGCCGCCAGGCCGTCCCCGGCATCCGTCTCCGCCCGGGCGAGCGACCCCTCGCCCTTCAGCGCAAGCCACGTCATCCCGCCCGCGAACAGCTCCGGATCCTCGACCAGCATCCCGCGTCCGCCGAGCGCGGCGCTCGCCACCGTCAGGTCCTGGGAGCGCGACCGGGCATCCTCTTCCTCGACCCGCATCTCGCCCCGGCCATAGCCGGCGCTCGCCCACAGGCTCAGGCCCTCCGCGGGCAGCCATGCCGCATAGGGGTGCACCGAAGTGAGCTCGGCCTCGTAGACGCTCTTCGTCCCGTCGCCGGTCCCGGCGTCGAACTCGCCCTCGGACCGGGACACCGACGCGCCGGCCACCAGGTCGCGGCCGAGGCGCATGTCCGCCCCCAGATGCGCCGACCACAGCCCGCCGCCGTCCCAGGAGTCGCTGTCCTCGGAGCCGGAGAACGACACCCGGCCTCCCCGGCCCCACACCGCCACCGGCGCGGGGAGGGCGCCCTCCCCGCCGGTGGCGGAAGCGCCGAGCGGCAGGGTGAACGCCGCCCCGTCCAGGACCTCGGACAGGCTCGGACCGGGCTGCTCCAGGGGCCGCAGGCCGTCCGGCCCTTCCGCGGTGCGAGCCGCCGGCAGCGCCCCCAGACGCAGCGCCCCCCCGGCCGCGCCGCCGGCGGCCGCCGCCTCGATGCGGCCCGTGACCGCCCCCAGGGCCTGCGACCCAATCGCCGCCAGCACCGCGGCGTTGCCCCGGTCCGCCCGCGCGAGAGCCCCCGACGGACCGTCGTCCGGCGTGCCGCCGCCACCGCCGGAAGCGGCCATCGGTGTCGCCGTCGCCTCGCCGGAGGCCGCGCCGTTGCCGTCGGCGTTCACCGCGCGCACCTGGAAGCGATAGGCGGTCCCGTTGGACAGGCCCGTCACCGTGTGGCTTGTGGTGCCCGCGCCGGAGCCGGAGATGTCGGCCCAGGACGCGCCCTGCCAGCCCGAGGCCCTGGAGGTGTGCCGCACCTGCCACCGGGCGGCGATGATGTCGTTCGGGCTGCCCCAGGAGAGCGTCACCCGTCCCGCGCCGGCCGTGGCGGTCACGCCCGTCGGCCCGGAAGACTGCGCCGGCGCGGGCGGTGGCGCGACGACGACGGTCAGCGCCAGCAGGAGGACGGCGGCGAGTGCGGCGCTCGGGCGGCGGGCGGCTCTCCGGAGGGCGCTCACCGGCTCAGCCCCCGCGTCCGGATTCCTGCGGGGTGGAGGGAGTGCGAGGGGGAGGGAGCTTGCGGGGAGAAAGGGAGGAAGAATGCGCGGGCGCGCCGGGCCGGAGCCGTCCCGACCGGACAGCCGCCACAGGCCGTGCGTCGCGGCGTTGCTTGCGGTCATCGTCATGAACCCATCCCCCCTGGACCGAATGCCCCCCGCCTGCCGACGTACCATACCACGTATGCGGTTCCCTACTTTCTCGCTGCCTGCAATGACCAGATGAGTACGCGCTCGGGAGAGCGCGGCTGCGATGGAATCGGTGATCACCAAGCTCTGGAATGACTGATCACTTTGGAATGGAATCGGTGATCACTTTGCCGTGGAATGAGTGATCACTTTGCTCTGGAATCCGCACTGATGGCCGCCGGTTCGAGCGCGGCGTGAACAACGCGGCCTTTCGGACGTACACCCGGCCGTCGGCTCGCGGTTGAATCTCCGTCGAGCGAGCCGTATATTTATCTCCATTCTGTACGTCTCCCGGGGCGACCGCCATGCAGACCAAGCTGACGCTCAGGCTGGAAGATCGGCTCATACGGGATGCCAAGCACTACGCCCGGCAGTCCGGCAAGTCCCTCTCGCAGATGGTCGCCGAGTACTTCTCCGCCGTCACCTCGCCGGATGCGGCGCGGGGCGAGCTGACGCCGGCCGTCTCGAGGTTGAAGGGTGCGCTTGCCGGGACGGGCGTCGGTCGGGAGGATTACCGGAGGTACCTGGAAGGGAAGCACCTGTGAAGGTGATGTTCGACACGAACGTCATCCTCGACGTCCTTCTCGAACGCCCGCCCTTCGCCGAGCCCGCCGCACACCTGCTGGCGCAGGCCGAGCGCGGCCAGATCCAGGGGTTCGCCTGCGCCATGTCCGTCACCACGATCTTCTACCTGACCCGCAAGTCCCTCGGACGGGCGGACGCGCACCGGCAGGTCGCGGAGCTGCTCTCCATTCTGGACGTCGCTCCGGTCAACCGTGCGGTGCTGGAGCGTGCGGTCCGGAGCGATATCGACGATTTCGAGGATGCGGTGATCGCGGAGTCCGCGCGGCAGGTGAATGCCCAGGTCATACTCACCCGCAACGAGAGGGACTTCGCGAGATCTCCGATCCCCGCTCACTCCCCGAGCTCGCTTCCCGCCCTTCTCGGACACTCCGCGACACCGGGGGCCTGACCCGGGCCGGAGCGCGGCGCACAACCCCGCCGCACTGCGGTTTCAACCCCTCCCTGTCGTGTCCTTGCCCGGCCGTTTCCCTGGACAGGCTGGATATTGCCGACGAACCGCAAGATACTCTCCGCATGGCAAGAGGCTCGGCACCTTCTCCTCCGCGCTCTTCCAGCGCGCCCGGCGGGGCGCCGCCGCGTTTCGGGCGTAGGCCCGGCGGGGCGCCGCCGCGACCGGCAGCCGCTCTGCTCGCCGGGGTCCTCTCCCTGTGCGGCGCCTCGTTGTCCGTGCAGGCGCAGACACCGCCCCCTGATCCCGACCCGCCCGCGCGACCGACGAGCCTGAGCACGACGCCGGTGGAGGACTGGGTGTCGCTGCACTGGGATGCGCAGACGGACCCGACGATCACGGGCTGGCGGTATCGGATGCGG
>CBDBFM010000002.1:0-23360 GCA_965204875.1 Candidatus Aldehydirespirator sp.
CTCACGGCGACCCCGTAATACGCCAGACAGTTCACCGCGTCCTCAGCGCCGATACCCGCAACATCCACAAACCCCGCATCCCCCAACGCGTCACCAAAACACGCAGAAAACACCGGCAACACATCAGCCTCCGCGCCGCTGCCGCCCACAGGCGCGGCCCCAGCAGGAGCCGCTGCCACAACCCCACCAACCAAACCAACCACCAACAACACACACCACAACAAACCACCACCACCACGGCGGCGGCCGGCTACAACATCAGCCAGCCCCCCCCCCGCGGCGAGAACCACTACCAACCATCAGAGACATCTGAGCCTCCCCTTTCTCTCGAACGCCGGCAGAACCCCGCCGACCCGGCTAGACGGCACAACCCTAACACCACCGGCCGGCAACACGCCAACCCCGGCAGCACCAGAGCCACACCACCCACCAACATACCCAAGCCGCCCCCCGGCACGCAACAACCACAAACCCTCAAGGCCGAGAACGGCCGGCTAGCAGCGCATGGACATCATCCAAGCGCCTGCACGAACTGCGACGCCCCAGCCGGCTCGCCCCCCTGCTGCCGACGACGGCCCCCCGACGGCACGTCCGTGACCAGATCCGGCAGGCCGACCGACGAACCGGGGACCTGAGCTGCAAGGCACCGGTCGCTTGACACGACGCATCGCACAAGCACGTTGCCGCACTGGCGCGGACGCGGCACGCCGCCGGCAGGAACAGCTTCGGCTCTAGTGGCGGTCGCCGGGCGCTGCGGGCGAACCGGGCGCATCGCGCACGCTGACCGCCGCAGCGCGCAAGGACTCGGCCACTGCATCGGCATCAGCGAGCTCCTCCTCCTGATCGGCGCTGATCGGCGGCAGCCTCTCCAGCGAGCCGCGCGCCTCTGCTGCCGCGTATCTCAAGAGTGCCGCCGCAGCTTCCAGATGAGCCGCAGCGTTCTCCTCGGTTGTCTCAGCCATCAGCTTCGGGGTTGCCCCAGCGTAGAGCGCGAGCCGCCACCTCGTGAACTCGCCCTTGTCGTCGCGCGGCAGGTCGCTGAGCGCCACGGAGGCTGCCGCATACGCATCGACTTCTTCGGCTAGCTCCTCCAGCATGATCTCAATCCGATGATCGCGGTCAAGGATGCGCCCCATACGCAGGCGTCCTACCGCGTTCAGGCAGGCTTCGGCACAAGCATGGGAGCTTTCCAACGCGTCCTGCAGTGTCCGCAGTCGCTTGCCGGCACCGCTAGAAATCAGCAACTCTCGCGCTGCTCGGTCCGCCGACTCCGCCTTCCTTGCAGCCTGCATAATTTCGTTGATGGCGAGCTGCCTATCGTTGCGTGCCATAGCCCATGCTGCCCCTTCCCGCTCAGCGATATCGCTGTCAATCTCTGAATGTCCGCTCAGGGTGCGCCCGTGGCGGACGGCCTCGCTGTAAACCGACGAGCGCGCATATCGGGTACTCCAGGCAAGCTGCCGCGGCGTCACCGGCATAGCGTCACAGTCGAAACCGGTGACGCTATGCACCCGGTCTTGCAACTCGCCCTGCAGCGCCTCGAACTCCGACTCCGAGCAGTCCGGCGTGTCCACGACCACCAGCAGGTCGATGTCGGAGCGCTCCGTCGCCGCGTTCTTGGCGACCGAGCCGAACAGCACAACCGCCTCGATCTCAGGATGCGCATCCCGAAGAGCCTCCGCAGCACGTTGAGCATCAGCAGCAGTAGGAATGGAGGCAGTGGAGTTGCTAGGAGTGCTCATAACGCGGGACGCCTCCTACGGAACGGGGTCATCGGCAGTCTAATCGAGACATCCCCGTGCGCACGCGCCGCCCCAGCGGTACGACCTCGCCGCCAACCACGAAACTGAGCGTCCCAGCGCGCACGCGCCGCTCCAGAACCCAGAGCCACAACGCCACCGCCGGACACAGCTGCTCAGAGCCCTGCCCACGATCGGGACTTGCCGCTCCCGAACCCAGGGCCACATGACCCGATACTTCGCCGACAGCGACACCCCTTGCCCGCGCCCTTGTGGGCCGTGGGGAGGGAAGCGAGCCGAGCGAGCCGGGGCACCCGAGACGCGCCGAGAGGCCCGGCTGTGTTGCCGGGCCTCCCGGTCGGTACGCCGTGTCGGTATTGGTGGCGTTTAGCCCGAAGGTTCGCTGAGTCTGACGATGCCTGCCGTGAAGGGGGTGGTGCCGAGGTCGTTGGTGGCGTTGGGGGCGTTGGTCTGTGAACGGATCAGGAACAGCACGCTGCCCGAGGTGCCCGAGGTGCCGGTGTTGGGGTCGTCCATCCAGGCCGAGAAGGTGAGACTACCGTCAGCGCCGGTGTAACGAACTCGCCGGTACTGTTCCCAACCTTGGGACGCCTTGAGCGAAGCGGGCGCCGCGGTGAACGTTCTTGCGCCGCCCCTGCCAACCGAGGTTCCGTGACCGCCTACGGGGAAGTAAAGACGATGTAGATTGAACGCGGCACGGGTCGTGCCGTCCGCGCCGACGGTGGTGTCAGCACCGGTGCTGTCCTTGAGCTGGATCTTGATCGACACCTCATCACCGTAGTCGGCCTCCACGAACGTGGTACTGGTCTCCCCCGCTGGGAACGTCTTGTCGGTCTTCGCGCCATTTGAGGTCACGGTAATGCTCGCGGCCGCGTTGCCCGAGGGCACCGTCGTCGTCGGCGCGGTGCCAGAAGTCGTGCGAGCACCGTCAGAGACGAGCACGTTGACCACATGGAACCGCTTGTTCGGCAGATTCGTGATCGCGGGCGACGCCGGACCGTTGATCTCCTCCACGAACTGCAAGATCAGCGTGCGCCTGTCACCCGCAGTGCCCGGGTTCGGATCCGCCGGCGCCGAAACCGCGAACGAAGCCTTACCCGTGCTGTCAGTCTTGAGGTTATGGTGCGCAACATCGCCACCCGCATCCGAGCACGGGGGATCACATAGCACATTACCCACGTCGAGAGCAACAACCGCAGGCGTAACATTGGAAGTCTGAGAAAACGAAGTCACATGACCGCCAATGTTGAACTGCCGAGCATCGACCAGCACAGGGTTCGTGCCGTCCGCACCGAACGCGGCGCGCTTCACCTTATCGTTGTCGTTCTCATCGGTGTACAACAACTGCACCGTGAACTGCGACCAATCACCGAAACTCATCCGATAATGGTCAACACCAACATCATTCGTCGTCTTGGTAGCCGCAACCTTCTCATCATCAGGCGTGATACTCAACGACTCGGCCGCCACCTGACCCAACGGCATAGTCGTCGTAGTCGTGGTGGTGGTGGCCGTAGTCGTGGTGGTGGTTGCGGGGGTGGTAGTAGTAGTCGTCGTAGTGGTTGCGGGGGTGGAACCGCCGCCACCGCCGCCGCCTGCAGGGGCGGCGGGAACGACCGCGGTTGCGGCCGGCACCGTGACAGCGTCAGGATCACCGGCGATGCGCAACTCGAAACCGTCCACACTGTTCTCGTTGTATGAGTCGCCGCGGTCGCCGGACCACACCCACACCGTGACACCCCGACCAATAGCCGCCGCGCTCAACTCGTCCAGCTTCACATCACCGTCGGCACCGGTGACCGGATCGCGCGCGTCGATCGCGCAGGCCGTGGATGTGCGGTTCACGCTTCTGACGAGCGCGTTGCACCCGCCCCGCAGATCAAACGCCCGATAACGGCGCTGCGTGCTCACATAGAACCCGTCAACCACCGCACCGGCCACCGGCCCGAACGCCTCGTCGCGCACCGACACGACCACCGTGCCACCGTCGGCCTGCGCGGTCACGCCAGCGGGGCGCACACCCGTGTGCGCCAACCAGCGCGACACGAACGACGCCAGGTTCTTGCGCAGCACACGACCATCCGGATCAAACCTGCTCCCATCACCGGCGCTGCCCGTCGTCAACCCCAACTCAAACGCATGGCTCGCCGCAGCAGCCACCGCCCCGTCCCGCGCGTCCGCGAAATGATCCAAACTGCCCTCGCCGAGCTTCAACACGCCCGACGCGTCGAACAAACCCGGACTCGCCAACCGCAACAGCGCCACCAACGCCGCCACCGCCTCAGCGCGGGTCACCGGCACGCCGGACACACCACCCTCATCCGAGAGCACACCCGCAGCAACCAACGCCGCCACAGCAGCACGGGACTCGGCGTCCATCGCTGCGTCGCCATCCATCCCGACGTCATCGTCGGCGTCACCGAACTCAACCCCCGCCAGCAGACCGGCCCGGTACAGCACCAACGCCAACTCCGCACGCGACACCACATGGCCGGCACCGAAACGGTCCTGCGACGCGCTCACAGCGACCCCGTAATACGCCAAGCAGTTCACCGCGTCCTCAGCACCGATACCCGCAACATCCAAAAACCCGGCATCCCCCAATGCGTCACCAAAACACGCAGAAAACACCGGCAACACATCAGCCTCCGCCCGGCTGTCACCCACAGGCGCAGCCCCAACCGGAGCAGCCACCACAACAGAACCAACCAAACCAACCACCAACAACACACACCACAACAACCCACCACCACCACGACGCGGGCGGCGACCGACTACAACATCAACCAGCCCCCCCCCCCCGCGGGAGAAGTACGAACCATCAGAGACATCTCAGCCTCCCCTTCCTCTCGAACACCGGCAGAACCCCGCCGACCCGACTAGACCAGCACAACCCTAACACCACCGGCCGGCAACAAGCCAACCCCGGCAGCACCAGCGCCACACCACCCACCAACCTACCCAGGCCCCGCCCCGGCACGCAACAACCACAACCATCTGACCCGCAGCCTGGCGATTGTGGGTCACCTCGCCGGGCTGAGGCCGAACCCTGGTCGCGGCCGTGACCTATGACGATGCGGGTGGGCGCAGGTCGATCGAGAGGCGCAGGATGCCGTCTTCGAACTCTGCGGAGGCATTGCCGATCATGGCGAAGTCCTGGTAGTCGGTTCGAGCCTGATCCAGGAACCGCTTGCGCTCCTCGCCTGCGACCGGTGGCAGGTTGCGGCGCTTCACACCCTCGGCACGCTCACGGAAGCGCGCGATCATGGCGTCGGCGTCGAACCCCTCAACCATGAGGTCCAATCTAGACGACGCCGACTCGGGCTCCGCCACTGCGCTCGTGCTCGACGACTCTCCGCGGGCTGGTCGGGACGCTCGGACATCGGCAATCCGGAACCCGCCACTCGGCCGGCACCGACCGGATCGCCGGCGACGGGTTGCTCGGACCCGGACCCGTCCGGCCGGCCGCCGGCCGCCGTTTCGCGTGAGGTTGTGTGAGCGTGTTGCGGGTGGGCCGCTGCCGGCGGGTCTCGGGAATCGGAGCGCTGCAGGGAGATCCGCAGGCGGCGCCGGGGACTGGTGTGCCACACGAAGACGCCCAGCATCACCGTCATCCCACCGGCTATCGAGTACAGCGCGATGACCACGGCGTCCACCTTCTCGCTGCTGGTGCGCAGCACAACCCGCCGCTCGGGCGTGGCCAGCGGGTCGGACCCCTCCCCGCCCTGAGCCACGACCGTTGTCGCCGTCCCCGTCGCGTCCTCTGAGGTGGGCGCCGCCGGCACGGAGGGTGCCTCCGATGCCGCCAACCCGCTTCCCAGAGCGTCGGCAGAAACAAGTGCCTCCGACATGGGCACCCCCGAAACAGGTGCCTCCAACAGGGGTGCCTCTGAGACAGGAACATCAGAAACGGATGCCTGGCCATGTGCGGCGGCACTGGCGACGGTCAACCCAGGCCCCAGGGCACCCGATACACAGAGCATCCCCGCGGCCAGCGCAGCCACGATCCGAGCACGACCCGAACGGGCGAGCGCAGCCACGATCCGAGCACGACCCGAACGGGCGAGCGCAGCCAGGATCCGAGCACGACCCGAACGCACGAACTGTGAAGCTATCGCCGTGAGCACGCTCAATCGCTCAGGGGCACGCGGTCGAGCGCACCGAGGACGTCGGCCACCACATCAGAGGTGTGCTCCAGGCCGGCCGAGAACCGCACCGTGCCCCCGGCTATGCCCACCGCTTGCATCTCCTCGGGGAGCAGGCTCAGGTGGGTGGTGGACGCCGGGTGGGTCACCAGGCTCTCGGGGCCGCCGAGCGACGTGGCCAGCTGCACTATGCCCAACCCCTCCACCAGAGCGTGGGCAGCCGCTGAGCCGCCGCGCAGATCGAAGGTCACCAAGCCGCCCGCCAGTGCCATCTGGCGGCACGCCAGCCGATGCTGCGGGTGGCACTCCAGGCCCGGATAGTGCGCCGCTGCCACTGCGGGATGCTCAAGCAGCGCTTCCGCCAGCGCCGCGGCGGTGGCAGTCTGCCGGCGCAGCCGCACGGCCAGGGTGCGCAGGCCGCGCAGGGCGTTGAGCGCGTCGAAGGGCGACGCGGTGGCGCCGTGGAGCACGGCATAGTTCCACAGCCAGCCCAGCAGCTCCTCGCTGCCCGCCACCACGCCGATCGTGGCGTCGTTGTGTCCCGCTATCGCCTTGGTCGCCGAATGCACTATCAGATCCACGCCGTAGGCGGCGGGCTGCTGCGCCAGCGGCGTCGCGAACGTCGAGTCCACCACGGTCATCGGGCCGGCTATCGCCCCCAGCTCCCGCAGATCGACTATGGCGAGCTTCGGGTTGGCGGGAGTCTCGGCGATCACCAGCACCGTGCGACCAGGTATCACCGCCGCGGCGAAGGCTCCCGGCTCGGTGCCGTCCACGAAGGTCACGTCGATGCCGAAGCGCGGACATGCCGCCTGCAACAGCATCTGGGTGCCGGAATAGATCTGGCGCTGGGCGACGATGTGGTCGCCGCTGGAGCAGAGGCCCAGGACGATGGCGCTCAGCGCCCCCATCCCCGAGGCGAACGCCCTGGCCGACTCGGTGCCCTCCAGATCCGCGATGGCGTCCTCGAAGGCACGCACTCCGGGGTTGCCGTAGCGGCTGTAGTAGCGGCTCGAATGGGTGTCGGCCGCCAGGGCGTGGGCCTGCGGGGCGCCGGCGGCGGTGAAGGTGGAGGTGGCCCACAAGATCGGAGCGAGCGCCTCGGCATTGTCCGCACGTCCGGCCCGTATCGCCCGAGTGTCGGGATGCCACCCGCCACGACCCGCCTCACCCTCACCCATCGGACGCCTCCTCTAGGAAGGCGCTGACGGGTTTGTGCAGCAGCTCGTGCTCGAGCAGGAACCCGTCGTGGCCCTCCTCGCTGTGCAGGGTCACCAGACGGCAGTCGCCGCCGGCCGCGGTGATGACGTCGAACAGCTCGTTCTGCTGGCGCGGCTCGTAGAGGCGGTCGCTGGTGATGCTCGCGGTGAGCACCGGCACGGCGATACGGCCCAGGGCGGCCTCGATGCCGCCACGGCCGCGGCCCACATCGTGGAGGTCCATCGAGCGGTTGAGAACGACATAGGAGTTGGCGTCGAAGCGCCGCACCAGTTTCTGGCCGTGGTGATCGAGGTAGGACTCCATCTGGAAGCGCCCCCACAGATCGAAGGCGTCCATCGGGTCTAGCACCCTGCGCCCGAAGCGGCGCTCGAACGACTCCGGCGAGCGGTAGGTCACCTGCGCGATCTCGCGCGCCAGCGCCAGGCCCCTCCAGGGCCCCTCGGTGCTGTCGTAGTAGTCGCCCCCGTGCCAGTGGGGGTCGGTGGCGATGGCCAGCCGACCCACCGCGCTCCAGGCGATCTGCTGGGAGCTGGCGGCCGCGCAGGTGGCCAGCGGCAGGATCGACCGCACCCGGCGCGGGTACATCACAGCCCACTCCAGCACCTGCATGCCGCCCATTGACCCGCCGACCACCGCCAGCCAGCGGTGGACGCCCAAGTGGTCGGCGAGCCGCGCCTGGACACGCACCATGTCGCGGATCGTCACGACACCGAAGCGCGGCCCGTAGCGGCGCCCGGTGGCGGGATCGATGTCGGCGGGCCCGGTGGTTCCCTGGCAGCCGCCCAGCACGTTGCTGCAAACCACGAAGTAGCGGTCGGTGTCGATGGCCTTGCCCGGGCCGATCAGCTCGCTCCACCAGCCGGCCGTCGGGTGCGACGGGCTCGACGCACCTGCCGCGTGCGAGTCCCCGGTCAGGGCGTGGCAGACCAGCACCGCGTTGGAGGCGTCGGCGTCGAGCCGGCCCCAGGTCTCGTAGGCCACACGCACGTCGGAAAGGCGCCCTCCCCACTCAAGCGCGAAGGGCCGGTCGCCCGCCACCTGCGCGAAGCGGCGGTCGCCGGCCGGCCGGCCGGGCTGCCAGGCACCGGTCACGGGGAGCCCCGCACCGAAGCGCTCAACCAAGCCGCCGCCCGACGCTGTCTCGCGCTCCGACGCAGCGTCGCCGTCCGTCACAGAGACAACTCCAGCCGCAGCCCGCTCCGACGCAGCGTCGCCGTCCGTCACAGAGGCAACTCCGGGCGCACCCGGCCGGCGCCCGCCGGTACCGGGTGCGTGTGGCTCGATGTGAGAACCGCCGCTCAATGCCGCTCCTCGATGTCGCAGTGGCGAGGGCCACCGCAGGGGAACTCGATCACCTGTACCGGACACTGAGCCAGTGACTTGAGGGGATGCCCCTCTGGACACTTCGTTGCGACGGCTGGGCCGACGCCACATCGCCGCCCGCAAGCGACTGGCACCTTGGGTATCCGCCCCAGGTTGCCGGGCACGGCCCGCAGGCCGCACCTCTCGTGATGTCTTCTCGTGATTTCCTCGACTGCTAGGTCGTCCGCAGTCTAGCCCCGCCGACCGGACTCAACGCGCCAGGCGAGCGGCTCGATCAGAATGGGCTGGGTCGGAACAGGCTCAGCCAGAAACAGGCTCGATCAGAACAGCCTCGATCAGCGGGCGGGGCCGACACCGGCGCGATCAGCGCTCGCCGCGCTCTCACGTCCGATGATCCGCGACACACTCGCGCGCTGACGACCGCAGGAGCGCTCGCCTGTGAGCACTCGCCCACGCTCTCCGGTGCGGTCAGCGGGTGGGGACGGCGTTGGCGAGGCTCGCCAGCCGGGGGTCGTTCGAGAACATCTCGACGATGGGCTCGTCGAGTCCGACACGGCGCTGGATCCGCTTGACCGCCAGCTCCTCATCCCAGAGCGACAGCGTGACCACGACGCCGGACTCTCCGGCCCTGGCGGTCCGCCCCGCACGATGCAGGTAGGTCTTGTGATCCGACGGCGGGTCGTACTGCACCACCACATCGACGTCGTCCACATGGATGCCCCTCGCCGCCACGTCGGTGGCGACCAGCACCGGCAGCTTGCCGGAGATGAAGGATCGCAGGGACTTCTCACGGGCCTGCTGGCGCAGGTCGCCGTGGATCGGGGCGGATGTCACACCCTCGCGCCCCAGGTCGCGGGCCAGGCGGTCGGCGGCGAACTTGGTGCCGGTGAACACCAGGGTGCGCCTCACCGAGTTGGCGATGGAGGCGACCACCTTCACCTTGTCGAGCTTGTGCACACCCACGAAGCGGTGCGTCATCTCCTCGACGGTCACCTCACGGGACGCCGCGGAGTGCATCACCGGATCGCTCTGGTAGCGGCGGATGAGCGAGTCGACGGCACCGTCGAGCGTGGCGGAGAAGAGCAGCGTCTGATGACCCGTCCCGGCGTTGCGCAGGATCCACTCCACCTGGGGGAGGAAGCCCATGTCGGCCATCCGGTCGGCCTCGTCCACGACCACGTGGCGCACCGCGGCGAGGCTGACCGCTTGCCTGTCGATCAGGTCGATCATCCGGCCCGGCGTCGCAACAGCGAGGTCGACGCCCTTGCGCAGCTTGGCGATCTGCTTCTCGATCGGCGCGCCCCCGTACACGGCGAGCACCCTGCGGCGCACCGCGGCCGCCGGCGCGGCGAGCTCGTCGCAGATCTGGCCGGCCAGCTCGCGGGTGGGGGCCAGCACCAGGCCCGTGGGCGCGGACGGCTCGGCTCTGGCCATCAACTGGAGCACGGGCAGGCCGAAGGCGAGGGTCTTGCCGGACCCGGTCTTGGCCTTGCCGCAAACGTCGCGACCGGCCAGCGCGTCGGGGATCGTCATCACCTGCACGGGGAAGGGCGCGGCGATGCCCCGCGCCGCGAGAGCGGTGACTATCTCGCTGCGCAGGCCCAGGTCGGCGAAAGTCCCAGCCCAGGCTCCAGCCTGTTCGGAATCTTCGACGCCCGGCTGTGATCGCTTGACAAGCGTGTCGGAAAGGGCCATCGGGAGTGGAAGGCTACCCTGCTGTATGGCGATTGCACCGGACACGTCCAGCGCGCCTGTATCGGACACGCCCGGCGCCGCCGCACGGAACGCACCGGGCGCTGCTCCGCCGGATGCTCACGACGCAGCGCGGGTGAAGCCTCGAGTCGAGCCGGGGCCTCCATGCCTCGAACGCATCCGACTGGCGCCGAAGGTGTTGCTGCACGACCATCTGGACGGCGGGCTGCGCCCGGAGACCATCATCGAGTTGGCTGGCGAGACCGGCTACAACGCCCTGCCGTCACACGACCCCGACCGCCTGGAAGCCTGGATGCGGCGGGGCGCCGACCGCAAGGACCTGGCCCTGTACCTGGAGACCTTCACTCACACGGTCGGGGTGACGCAGACCGCCGACTCGACCGTGCGGGTGGCACGTGAGTGCGCCGAGGACCTCGCCGCCGACGGGGTGGTCTATGCCGAGGTGCGCTTCGCTCCCGAGTTGCACGGCCGGCGCGGGCTGACGCTCGACGATGCCATAGAGGCCGTGCTGGCAGGCTTCTCGCAGGGCAGCGCCGGAACCGGTCTGGTGATCCGGGCGATCTGCGCCGCGATGCGTCACCGGGACAGGTCGCTCGAGGTTGCCGAGGCGGCCGTGCGCTGGCGCGACCGGGGCGTGGTCGCGTTCGACATCGCCGGGCCCGAGGACGGCCACCCGCCCGACGCGCATCTGGCGGCGTTCCAGTACTGCCACCGCCAGAACTTCCACGTCACCGTCCATGCCGGCGAGGCATCGGGTGCGCGGTCTATCTGGAAGGCGCTGCAGTTCTGCGGCGCCGAGCGCCTCGGGCACGGGATCCGGATAGTCGAGGACATCGTGACCGGAGACGGCGGTGTCAGCGGATCTGGCGACACCGGAGTTGGCGATGTCATCAGAGCCGGCGGCGAACGCGGAGCCAGCGTGACCGGAGACGGCGGCGGACATTCGCTGGGCCGGCTGGCTCACTACGTGCGCGACCGGCGCATCCCGCTGGAGGTCTGCCCCACCTCCAACATCAACACCGGCGTGGCCGCGAGCCTGGCCGAGCACCCCATCGACCTGCTCGTGGGGCTGGGGTTCAGGGTCACTGTCAACACCGACAACCGGCTCATGTCGGGCGTGTCCGTGTCGTCGGAGCTCGCCGCGCTTTGCGATGCCTTCGGCTACGGGTGGAGCCATCTGCGCCGGTTCGCCGTGGACGCCATGAAGTCGAGCTTCCTGCCCTTCGTGGAGCGGCGGCACCTGATTGAGCACGTCATCAAGCCGCGCTACGCTGCGCTGGAGACGGCCTGCAGCAGTGACTCCGGCGCTGCTGCATCCAGCGTTGCTGACTCCAGCGCCGCTGACTCCAGTGCCACAGACACCTGACACGCGGGGCCCGCTGCGCTATGAGACGCAAGCAGCGCCTGCGAGCCGCTGCGGGGCTGTCTGGCCGGAGCAGGTCGGCTGTGGCCTGACGCTTGCGAGTGTGCGAGGTTCCAGCGGCTGAACCGGCAGCAACAGCCAATCGCAACCACGCAAGGAGGTCAGGAGCTGCGATGAATGATATATACACGACAGACACCGGAATCAGAGGCATGGGGAGCAAAGGTGTGGTGAGCGCCGCTGGGAGAGCCGCCGGCGAGGTGCCGGGCATGTGGGCCTGGACGCTGCTGCGGATCCTGCTGGGCTGGTCCTTCCTGTGGGCCTTCCTGGACAAGATGTTCGGCCTGGGATTCGCCACCTGCCGTGCCGACGGCTCATCGTCCATCGACTTCGGTTGTGACGCGGCCATGATCAGCGGCGGATCGCCGACCTACGGGTTCCTGGAGTTCGCGACCTCCGGCAGCCACGCAGGTGATCTCTTCAGCTGGATGGCGCCGGCCGCGCCCGATGCCATCAACCTCGCCGACATAGGCTTCATGGCCGCCCTGCTGCTGGGCGGGCTGGGGCTGATGCTGGGAATCGGTATCCGCACATCGGCCATCGGCGCGGGCATTCTCATGCTGTTCATGTTCCTGGCCGGCGACGTCTGGCCGGAGCACAACCCGGTCAACAGCAGCCACATCATCGAGATGGTCGCGTTCGGCGGCATCGCAGCCGTCCACCCGACGCGGTTCAGCTTGAATGCCTGGGCGTCGGGCAAGCCCGTGCTGGGCTGGCTCCCCTAGCGCTCCGCACACGCGGCCTGCGTGCTCGGTCGTCTGCGTCCTCGATCGCCCGACCGAGTGAGCGGGCCGGGAGCACATGCCGAGAACCTGAATGTGACACGGTGACCGCCCGCGCCGCACCGGGGCGGTTACGGTGGACTTGAGCCATGTTGAGCAATGTTCTGGAGACTGCCATGACCGAGATCCATGTGGTGGAGAACGCACTCGCCCTCGACCGTATGACGCGCCTGCGCGACTCGGGGACTTCGACGTCGGAGTTCCGCAGCCTGCTGCGCGACATCAGCTCGATGCTCGTCTACGAGGCGATGCGCGACGCGCCGCTGGCGCCGCTTGACATCGAGACGCCGATGGGGCCGACCGTGGGCGCCCGCCTGGATCGGCCGCCCGTGGTGGTGCCCGTGCTCAGGGCCGGGCTGGGCATGCTCGACGCGGCCCTGGAACTGCTCGGCGACGTGTCGGTCGGGTTCGTGGGGCTGGTGCGCAACGAGAAGACCTTGGAAGCTCGGCGCTACCTGAGCACGGTGCCCGACAACCTCGACGGGCGCGACGCGCTGATCCTCGACCCGATGCTCGCCACGGGCGGCTCGTGCGTGCACGCATGCGAGTTGCTGCGCTCCCAGGGGGCGGGGCGGGTGAGCGCACTGTGCGTGATCGCCGCACCCGAGGGCCTCGAACGGGTGCGCAACTCGGGCACGGCCGACGCCATCTACGTCGCCGCGATAGACGAGTCGCTCGACGAAAACGGCTTCATCCTGCCCGGACTCGGCGATGCCGGAGACCGCCAGTTCAACCCATAACCCCGGCACTGCCCCGAAGGCCCCGGCTGTGTCGCTGAGGCATTCGGGGCAGTGCCGTCTGGGGGTCGGGGGCGTTAGCCGGTGGGTTCGCTGAGTCTCAGGGTTCGCTGAGTCTCACGATGCCGGCTGTGAAGGGCGTGGTGGCGAGGTCGTCGGTGGCGTCGGGAGCGTTGGTCTGTGAACGGATCAGGAACACGACGCTGCCTGTCTGACCCGAGGCACTGGTGTCGGGGTCGTCCATCCGGACCGAGAAGATGAGACTGCCGTCAGCGTCGGTGTAACGGGTTCGCCGGAACTGCAGCCAACCGCTGGACGCCTTGACAGAGTCGGGCTTGATCACAGAATCTGTTGCTCCCGCCCTGTTGACCCGGTTCGCGTGGCCGCCTGTGGGGAAGTAGAGGCGGTGTACATGGAACGCGGCGCGGCTCGTGCCGTCAGCACCGGCAGTGGTGTCAGCACCGTCGGCATCTTTGAGTTGCACCGTGATGGTCACCTCGTCACCGTAATCGGCCGCCACCCGCGTCTTGCTATTCCCGGGTGAGAACGAACTGTCCGTGTCAGCGCCGTTCGACATCACGGTGATGCTGGCAGCAGCGTTGCCGGCGGGAACGGTCGCGGTCGGCGCAGTACCCGAAGTCGTGCGCACGCCCTCGGACACATGCACATAGAACACATGCAACCGCTTATTCCGCAGATTGGTGACATCGTTGGAGGCCGGACCGTTGACCTCCTCCAACAAGTGGACAGCCAGCGTGACCTTATCACCGTCAGTGTTCGGGTTCGGGTCCGCCGGCGCTGCAACAGAGAACGAGACCATTCCCGTGCTGTCGGTCTCCAGGTTAAGATCAGCAACCGTACCAGCCTCGTTACGCTCTGCAATAACCGTCTCACCCGACAACAGAGGGCATTCACCCTGGAAACCCCTGCAACGCAACTGGATCCAGTCAGCACCAACGAACACATGGGCTGTGTCAGCGCCCTGGGTAACAGCAAACGCATGCGCCTTTCTGTTCTCCTGCCGAACATTGAGCAACACGGGGTTGGTGCCGTCCGTGCCGAACGCGGCCCTCTTCACCTTATTGTTGTCGTTCTCGTCCGTGTGCAACAACTGCACCGTGAACTGCGACCAGTCACCGAACTTCATCTGATAAAATACAGTACCAGCGAGGCCCCCATTACCACTGTCCACAGCCCTAGTAGCCGCAACAGTCGCATCATCAGCAGTAATGCTCAACGACTCCGCGGCAACCCGACTCAACGGCATAGTAGTCGTCGTAGTGGTCGTGGTCGTTGTTGTTGTGGTAGTCGTAGTCGTGGTGGTGGTCGTGGTCGTTGTTGTTGTGGTAGTCGTAGTCGTGGTGGTGGTCGTGGTCGTTGTTGTTGTGGTAGTCGTAGTCGTGGTGGTGGTCGTGGTAGCCGGGGCGGTGGTCGTGGTTGTTGTCGTGGCGGAACCGCCGCCGTCACCGCCGCCGGCGGCGGGCACAACGGCAGTCGCGGCCGGCACAGTCACAACATCAGCCGCCCCGGCGATCCGCAACTCGAAACCGCCCACATTGTCGTCGTAGGAGTCGCCGCTGTTGCCGGTCCAGACCCATACCGTGACACCCCGACCGATAGCAGCGGCGGTCATCTCGTCCAGCTTCACATCGCCATCGGCGCCGGTGACCGGATCACGCGCGTCGATCGCGCACGCCGTGGAGGTGCGGTTCACGCTCCGCACGAGCGCGTTGCACCCGCCCCGCAGATCAAACGCCCGATAGCGGCGCTGCGTGCTCACATAGAACCCGTCAACCGGCGCACCAGCCACCGGCATGAACATTGCGTCGCGCACCGACACCACCACCGTGTTGCCATCGGCCTGCGCGGTCACGCCAGCGGGGCGCACACCCGTGTGCGCCAACCAGCGCGACACGAACGATGCCAGGTTCTTGCGCAGCACACGACCCTCAGGAGCAAACTTGCTCCCGTCCGCGGCGCTGCCCGTCGTCAACCCCAACTCGAACCCATAACTCGCCGCCGTGCCCACACGTCCCGAACGCGCGTCGCTGAAATGATCCAGGCTGCCCTCGCCGAGCTTCAACGCGCCCGACGCGTCGAACAGGCCCGGGCTCGCCAACCGCAACAACCCCACAAGCGCCGCCACCGTCTCAGCACGCGTCACCGGCACACCGGACATGGCACCGTCACCCGAGAGCACACCGGCGGCGGCCAACGCCGCCACAGCACGCCGGGTCTCATTGTCCATCGCGGCGTCGTCATCCATCCCGGCGTCATCTTCGGCGTCACCGAACTCAACCCCCGCGAGCACCGCCGCCCGATACAACACAAGCGCCAACTCCGCGCGCGACACCACATGACCGGCACCGAACCGGCTGTCAGACGCGCTCACGGCGACCCCGTAATACGCCAGACAGTTCACCGCGTCCTCAGCGCCGATACCCGCAACATCCACAAACCCCGCATCCCCCAACGCGTCACCAAAACACGCAGAAAACACCGGCAACACATCAGCCTCCGCGCCGCTGCCGCCCACAGGTGAGCCCTTTGCGGGTGTGTGCGGCCATTGTCAGTGCGTCTTGTGCTAGTTGGGTGTTGATGCGGTCGCTCATCTGGTAGCCCAGCAGGCGCCGGCTGCCCAGATCGAGCACCACAGCCAGGTAGAGCCAGCCCTCACCGGTGCGAATGTAGGTGATGTCCGACACCCACGCCCGATCCGGCGCACCGACACCGAAATCCCGGCGCAGCAGATCAGGCGGCCGCGCATCGGTGTTTCGTGAGGGTGTGGTGGTGCGCTTGGGGCGCCGCTTGCGGATCCCTGCGATGCCGTTGCTGCGCATCAGCCGCTCCACCCGCTTGTGGTTCACCTTATGGCCTCTGGCCTGCAGTTCCGCCGTAACGCGCGGCGACCCGTAAACCCCACCCGAAGCATCATGGATGCCGCGGATCTCGGCCACCATCTGCGCCTCGGCCCGCTCGGCTGCCGTCGGACCCCGCCGCTGCCGGCGGTGCCACCCATAGAACGCCTGCGGCGACACGCGGGCGGCCTCACAGCACAACCTCGTCGGGAATCCCATGGCCCTTTGAGCCAGCACCCACCGATAGCGGGTCACTGTCCCAACTCCCTCACCCAAAAGGCCGTTGCTCGTTTGAGCAGCTCACGCTCCTGACGCAAACGCACGTTCTCACGCCGCAGGCTCACCAGCTCCGCCCGCTCCGCCGTCGTGAGACCCTCACGCTCACCGGCATCGACGCGCGCCTGGCGCACCCAGTTCCCCAGATTCGACGCCCCCACCCCCAACGCCCGAGCCACCGACGCGATACTCCGACCCTCCTCAAGCACCAACGCCACCGCATCAGCCTTGAACTCCCCCGGAAACACCCGCCGCACCCGACCCGGACCCGCACGCGCCAGATGCTGCTGCTGCTGCTGATCATCCATAGACGACATGCCTACCTCCTAAACGAGGTGACCGGTCAACGGGGGGAAGCCCCACTGGCGCTCCTCACTGGTGAGACGAAGACCGAGGCAATCACGGTGGCGCTCAGAGAACGCTTGGAGCGCGAGATGCGCAGGCGCAGCACCGAGGAACGCCTTCGGTCGCTGCGGGAGATCTCCGCTAGTTGCGCCAGCCTGCTGGACAAGGGGTCCGCGGAGGTTGATCATGGCGAACTCCTCTACGACCAGTACGGCCTGCCCAAGTGATCGCTGACACGCTCGCCCCAGAGGGAGCTGATCGGGAGTGCCCAGAGGCGGTCGCCTAGCGGGAACGCCGAGGGGCCGGTGTGAAGCACGATGCCGGCAAGAAGCCTGTCGCCTATGTGATCACGCAGCCAGGCGAGGTGGCGTGCATCATCGGGCGAGGGCGCGGCCGTGGCCTTTATCTCGATGGCGACCAAGTGCTGCGAGTCGAGTTCGGCGACGACGTCTATCTCATGGCGCCCGTGGTGCTGCCAGAGGTGATAGAGCCGGCAGCGGTGCTCGCTGACCGCCGCCTGGGCCCGCAGTTGCGCCACCGCCAATGTCTCAAGCAGGCGACCCAGCAGGTTGCCGTCACGCCTGGCTGAGCGATCGGTGGCACCCGTCACGGACGCCAGCAGCGAAGGATCCGCCAGGAACCGCTTCCGAGCGAGCGACAGCCGCTTGAGTCGGTTCGTCGTCCAGGCCGGCAGCTCATCGACGATGTGAAGCCGGCCGAGCAGATCCAGGTAGCGCACCGCGGTGCGCCGGTTGATGCCCGCAGCATCACAGAGGGTCGTGTCGTCAACGACACCGGCCGAGTTGAGCGCGTATGCCTCGAAGAAGCGGGCCAGCCTCGCACTGTCGTAGCCTCCGCCGGCCATCTGAGAGTCAGATGACCGTTGGCGAGCAGTCGGGCGTGCCCGAGACGCCGCTGGTGGACCGGATGAAGCGTCCCGGGCGGGGTTCGGCGTCACAGGCCCTCTTGACGGCGCCCAGCACTTGGGGCACCTCCTGCCACTCGTCCAGCAGGACGGGTTCGGCCAGGCCCTCGAGCGCTGCGTCGGGATCGGCCGCGACCGCCAAGGCCTCGGCTCGGCGATCCAGCCGGATCACGGTACGGGCGTAGCGCGCCGCGGTGGTGGTCTTCCCCGAGGCCCTCGGACCGACCAGCGCCAAGGCTGGAAGCTCTTTGAGAAGTGCAGCGATGAGCGGTTCCGCGAGACGCTCCAGGTACTCGGCCACCCCGCCAGACTACCGGCCATTGACACCTGACACTGCACAGATTTGACACGCCAGAGTACCGATATTGGACATCGGATGAGGCGAATGCCTCGAGTGATCTCACTGTGAGTGCTCGTTCGGGTGGGCGGCTTCGGACAGCAGCGATGCGGCTGCTGCGTCAACGATGGCGGTGACGTTGCGATGAAGCTGCAACGCCGAGGCCGGCAGTGCCTCGCTGAGGGGACCCTCGATGGCCAGTGAGACGGCTCTTGCCTTGTGCTTGCCGCAGGCTATGAGAAGCAACTTCTCGGCGGCGAGGATGGTGCTGATGCCTTGGGTGATCGCGGTTGCGGGCATAGATGTGCCGGACGCAAAGATAGCTGCATTGTCGGCCAGCGTCCGCTGGCTCAGGCGCACCACACGTGTCGTGCTGCTGAAGACCGATCCCGGTTCATTGAAGGCGATGTGCCCATTCGTTCCTATCCCGAGCAGTTGCAGGCCGATCTGTGCGCTGCGCACCTGCCGCTCGTATTCTTCGCATGCAGCATGCAGGTCGGCAGCATGAGGATCCGGGCCATGAACCGCGTCCGCAGGCAGGTCGGTCCGCTGAACCAGCAGCCGCTTGACGGTGTTGGCAAATGTGCTCGGGTCGTGCCGTTCGAGGCCGATGTACTCGTCGAGCAGGTAAACCTCCGTGCGAGTCATGCTCAGCCTTCCCAGCCGGTAGCGTCGCACGACCTCAGCGAAGGGTTCCTCCATGGTGGCGCCGGTCGCGACTCCCAGCACCGCCGGCGCAGCCTCGTTCAGGAACCGTTCAATGATGTCGGCTGCCGCTTGTGCGGCCGCCGCTTGATCCCGGACCGCGTGCAACCTCATCGCTGATCAACGCTCCGGCTGTGTCCGCACGCTCCACAGCCCGCCATCAGCCAGCGTCGCCCAATCCGACTAGCTGCCTGCTGAACGCGAGTCGGCCACCACCGACCGGCCCGCCAACCGCACCTCAAGTCGCTCTTTCCGGCTAGCTGTCTGCTGAGCGCGAGTGCTGTACCGCCGCGGCCGCCCCGACGATTCCGGCATGCAGCCTGAGATGGGCCGCGGTCACCGGCTGGGACAACTTCAGGCGGGATGAGTATTGCTGGAAGTTCTCGCTCAGCCCCCCGCCCAGAACCCACCGGACCGGATTGAGCATGGTCTCCAGCTGGTCGAAGTAAGGCTGCGCGCGTTGCGCCCACTCCACAGGTGACAGCTCATCCTCCAAGATGGCGCGCCCCGATGCCACATCCTCAAACCGCCCGGCGGGACCATGAAGCCCGCCCAACTCGGAGTTCGCGATGAGGCTGCCATCGTGGATCAGGGCACTGCCGATGCCGGTTCCAAAGGTGAGCACTATGGTCAGGCCGTCCCTAGGGCCATCAGAACAGCCGTAGGTGAGTTCCGCTAGCCCGGCGGCGTCGGCATCGTTGATGAGCACAGTTCCGGCGTCGCCCGCGTCCCGAAGGCAGTCCAGTGCACCGTCCCGTTCCCAGGCAGCGGACAGGTTCGGCGCGTGACACAGCCGAGAGCCGGTGATCACCCCTGGCAGCGCCACACCGACACGATCATCCCAGTTCTCGGATGCTGCGATCTGGCGTATGAGGGACGCCACCTGCTCGGGTGTCGCCGCGTCAGGTGTCGGCGTGCTGTGGATCCGTCCTGCAAGCTGACCTGTGCTCAGGTTGACGAGAGCACCCTTGATACTGGTACCGCCAACATCGACGCCGAGCTGTGCGTTCGGGTTGATGCCATTGACAAGCGCCGGCTGCGCCAGGGAGGCTCCGGGATCTAGGGCCGGTCCGGAGATCTTCATGGGGAGCTTCGCTGGGCCTTGGCACCGGTGATGTAGGCGACCAGGTCGTCCTTGGTGGTGTCGCTGACAAGAACGTCCGCGGTCTTGCGCCCTTGACGAAGCACCACCGCCCGATCGCAGACCTCGCCGACTCGATCCATATTGTGCGTGATGAGCAGTACCGCTGCGCCAGCCTCGCGCAGGCCTCTTATCATCTCCAACACACGGGCAGCCTGCTGCACGCCCAGCGCGGCCGCCGGCTCGTCAAGCATCACGATCTGCTGCCCCCAGGCGGTGGCCCGCCCGATCGCCACAGCCTGACGCTGCCCGCCCGAGAGCGTCCCCATCCGGTGGCGCAACGAGGGAATCCGGATACCGAGCCCCTCCAGGATGCGCTCGCTTTCGTCTCTCATGCGCTTCTTGTCCAACACGCCGAGCCAGGCTCCAACCGGGCCGCCTCGGGTGTGTTCACGGTTCAAGAAGAGGTTCTCGGCCACGTCGAGTGTGTCGATGACGGCAAGCGTCTGATGCACCGTCTCGATGCCCAAGGCTCGAGCCGCCTCCGGAGAGGTGATCACGACCTCGGTTCCGTCGACTCTCACCACACCTGCCTCGGGCGCGTAAACCCCGGCCACGCATTTCACGAGCGTCGACTTGCCCGCGCCGTTGTCACCCAGCAGGGCCGTGACCTCGCCGTAGTGGAGCCTCAGCGTCACGCTGTCCAGGGCCTGCACCGCCCGAAAGGACTTGCACAGGCCCTCAACCTCAAGCGCCGCCAACGCTGCAGGAGCCTTCATGCGGGCGCACCCGCATATGCGCCATCTGTGCAGTCGAGGCTCACCGGATCGCCGAAGCCGTTCCAGACACCGGCCACGCGAGGATCGCCGCGGGTGACGCCCGCAACCCCTACGACGAAGGCCCGGGTGACGAAGGCCTGCACGCGGAACCCGAACACGACCGAGGCACCCTCGGCGAAACTCCGCGAGGCAGCCGGCGTGAGCTTGGCGTAATAGTCGATGGCTGCGGTACTCGGCATCTCAACCGGCACGGGCCGGGTCGAGATCTCCGACGGATCCCCAGCGACCACGGCTCGCACCTGGTAGTCACCGAAGACGGGATCGACATACAACCCGCCGCCGAAACACATCGGCACACCCATGTGAACGTGCGCGATCTCGCTGAGGTACAACACCGCGGGAACCTCGGGGAGATCCCGGACCGCATGCAGCGGCGTGGTGCCGCTGAGCCCGTGACCGGGTTCCACCTGGGTGGCGCCGGCCTCGGCCAACTGTGACAACACCTGCGACGATGTGGTGCCGGGCGCGTTGATGTGCAGCGTCTCGGGGCATGCCCGGTGGCGGCGGGCGATGGCTGCAGCCCGGCTCAGCGTCCTCATGTTCGGCGTGATGCGAGCACTCTGCGAGGCCGCGTCATACAGCAATGCCGGGAAGGTGGTGAGTCCGGCGAAGAAGGCACCATCGAGCGCGGCGATGTGGTCGATCATCGACGGCAGGCCACCCAGGGGTATGCCGCCCTCGTGACCGGGGTAGAACTCGTCGCCGTCGTCGTAGACACGGACCAGCAACCGCTGAGCGCGGCCCCGGGCGCGCGCGGCCGCCGCAGCCTCCTCCGCCTTGTTGAGCGAGAACACGGTCCAGAAGTCCGGCTCCAGGGCGGCCGCAACACCGGCCTCGCCGCGCGGCACCTGCACAAGATGGCCCAGGTGTCCGAGGTTGTGCCCGCTGCGGACGATCGGGCGGGCGCAGGCCATGTCCACTGCCACGAACCCGTCGGCGCCGCCGCCCGCGATCACCTCAAGCGCCGCCGATGCACGGCCGATCTGCTTGGTCATGGGGTACACGGTGAGTCCCAGATCGTGGGCCTCGCTGCACAGGTGTCGCGTGTTCGCGCCTATCGCGTCGAGGTCGAGCACGTAGCTGTTCGCCGGAATGAGCCCATGCTGATGCAGTTGCACCGCCGCTTGGACGAATCCGGGGTTGCGCTCAAGAAGCGCTTGCAAGAACACTTTTGGACCTCCCTAGAGCCTTACGTCAGGGCTCCCTGTGTTCGCGCATGCTCAAGGCGACCGCGAGTATGATGATCACGCCACGGGCGATCAGCTGGTCTGCGACACGCAAACCCATCAGGATCAAGCCATTATTGAGCATCGCCATGACGATCGACCCGGCGATCGCGCCGGCAACGGAGGCGCGCCCGCCGAACAGGTTGGTGCCGCCGATCACCACCGCAGCGATCACGGTCAGCAGCAGGTTCTCGCCTAGGTCGTGCCGGCCGATGGCGAGGCGGCCGGCCAGCAGCATCCCCGCAAGCGACGCCGCAGCAGCGCTGGCGACCAGCGCGGAGATACGGATCCGATCAGTCTTGATGCCCAGCGCCGACGCAGCCGAACGGTCGGCCCCAACGGCCAGCACATGACGACCCCAGCGCAGCTGGTGCAGGGCCAGATGCCCGACGACTCCCACGATGACCGTCCAGATCAGCAGCGACGAGACAGGGCCGACCGACCCCGCGCCGAACACTCCCAAGTAGAGGTCGTTGCGTATCGGCAGCGACTGGAGGTTGTTGAGGTTCCGCGCCACACCGCCGACGATTCCGAGCATCCCCAAGGTGACCAGAAACGACGGTATGCGGACCTTCACGGCAATGAGCCCGTTGACGGCGCCGATCCCGCCTCCGACGGCGAGGGCGATCGCGACACCCGCGGCGAACCCGAGGCTGCCCACAGCATCCGCCACCACCAGCGACGACAGGGCCGCCACCGAGCCGATGGACAGGTCGATCTCGGCTGCGCCCAGCGCGAAGGCCATCCCCACCGACATCACGGCGATAGGGGTCGCCTGTCGGCCGATGTTCAGAAGGTTGGTGGCAGTGAGGAACCCGTCATCGCGCAGCAACACTGCGAACAGCACGAATATGAGCGCTGCTGCGGCATAGACCACATATTGGCGGGGCGCGGCGGATCGCCAGATGCGCAGACACCGCTCACTCACAGTGCCGGCCATCATGTTGCTGCTACTCACTTGGGGACCACTCACTATGACTCACTGATGCGACAACTCGAACAACCAGGGCGTCCCGCTGGCGCGAGAACCGTCAGCGGGACACCCTGCAGGGGAAACGAAACTCTCGTCAGTTACCCAGGACTCGGTTGTCCAGGACTCAGTTACCCAGGACTCGGTTGTCCGGGACTCAGTTGCCCAGGGCGTCGAGCACCTCTTGAGGAGGATCGGCCGCCAGCGACTGCCTGTACCCCTCAACGATGTTGTCGGCCGTGACTCCGATGGCCGGTACCACCACGAACGCCGGCGCAGACTTGCCCAACAGCCCGTATGCGCCCTCAAGGGCCATCGTGCGGCCGAGGTTGTAGGCTTCATCGGCTGCGATCCCCACGACGTTTCCGCCCTCAACCATATCCAGCGACACGTTGGTGTCGAGGTCCATGGTCACGAGCGCAACGTCGGACGCACCGTCCGCCCGCAAAGCCGCCAGCACGCCGTCGGCGGGGCCGGCCGCCCAGGGTGCGTAGATGCCGTCAAGGCCGGGATTGCGGGTCAGCATCGCGGACGCGATCTCCTCGGCCGCCGCCGGATCAGCCAGGCCCTGCTCGGCGACTATCGTGATGTCCGGGTAGTTCATCTCGATCCAAGCCTTGAACGCCTGGTCGCGCTGATTGGTCACATAGTAGGCGGCATCATGGAAGATGTAGCCCACCTTACCCTGGCCTCC